>NZ_JAXLNY010000002.1:0-3276969 GCF_034321865.1 Vibrio sp. PBL-C16
AGCCTCAGTCGAAAGACTGAGGCTTTTTTCGTTTCTACTGCGACGTTTCCCTGAAGAGTGTTTATACACCTAACTAGACTATTTCACATAATCCCTACTAAGCGAACTCTGCGTAATTACACACTAGGCTCTAATAATATAGGCCGTTGATGCTGTGGAAAGGCAATATGACCTACAAACAAGCCTAAGTAATCTATGGTATTCAAAGGCGTTCAACGGCTTGAATCTTGATGAGAAAGAAAAAACGAACTGTGCGCATAATCCAGAAAAGCGTCATATATACCCCCAATCTCTCCTGGCTCAAAAATCAAACGACTTGAAAAGAATTGGAAGGTGAAAGATTGAAGGAGCTCTTCATTAGCGAGGTGATGATTTTCGACGCTGAACATTTGATGAGTCTCAGAAAAAATATATCGCCAAGGGGTAAGAAGCGCCAAAACAGAGAGGGGTAGCTTAGCTCGAGGCTGTAAGCTATGCGGAATACTCACAAACGTCAAAGCTCAAACCCATTAAGAGAGTCGCTCTAGATCTAAGTGGTTATGTGCTCACTAGCGGTACTAGAAAATAGTTAAGTATTCCAAATGGATTATATGAAAAAGCCAACTGCTAAAGCGGTTGGCTTAGTATAAAAATCTCGACGTACTTTAGAGCGAGAAATGATGTCTAAAGAATACGCTTTAAAACACCATCTGCCTTTAGGCGGGTAATTTTTCTGACCAGTCGCTGTACCCCTATAGGATAGTCTTCTACTTTCTCTAATTGCTTATAAGTACAGATAAGGTGAGTATGCTCAAGAATACGCGAAACTTCGTCTTCAAACTTCTCAGTGAGCTTCGCATAATTGTCTTGTATGAGTAGCCCATTTTCTAGGTCGAGTGACCAAGCACGTGGATTTAGGTTATTCCCAGTAAGTAGCATATAGCGTTTATCAACCCAAATACCCTTAAGGTGGAAGCTGTTATTGTCATGCTTCCATAGGTGAATTGACAATTTACGTGCGGCGATATTCGCTTCATTGGCTTTCGCAAAGCGACGCAAATTCACTTCGTAAAGATATGGAAGTCCGCCAATGGTTTTAAAGTCTTCCTCCGGTGCAATGTAAAAGTCGTTGGCGGTTTTATCACCCACAACAATAGTTACTTTCACACCACGCTTCATGGCTCGTTTCACTTCACGATGAAGTGCTTTAGGGAAGTTAAAGTAAGGCGTACAAATGAAAATTTCGTCTTGGGCTGCTGCCAATAACTTTACAATCTGTTGATTGAGCAGATTACGGCGTTTGCCTAGCCCAACTAACGGAGTGACTTTTACGCTTTCTTCTGTTGCAGCTTGGTCTTCAAACTTATAGTTGGCTTGAGCAAGAGAAGCCCTCAGTTGGCGAATCGCCGACTTTATTTCTTTGGTTTCTGGCTTATCTTTTCCTGCAAGATCATTAACGGCAGGGTGAGCAATCATTTCTTCCTGAATGAATTGCACCATTGAATTCGCTAAAGATTCATGTCGAATCACATGGTAACGATCAAATCGATAACGTTCATGATAATGGAGATAAACGTTATTTAAGCTCGCCCCACTGTAGATAACAGTATCATCGACAATGAAGCCTTTTAAATGCAGTACCCCAAAAACTTCTCTGCCACGCACTGGTATGCCATAGACAGGGATTGGGTGTTGGTACTTACTGGCATATGCTTTGTAAAGCGCTGAATTACCCTCAGATGTCTCCGCACCAATCAGGCCACGCTGCGCTCGATGCCAGTCGACACAGATATTGATGTCCAACCCAGGATTGCGCTGTTTCGCTTCATAAAGCGCAGTGAGAATTTCACGTCCAGCTTCATCATCTTCCAGATATAGAGCGACTAGGTAAATTCGCGACGTTGCTTTGCTGATAGCATCTAAAAGACGGGTTCTGAATGATTCTGCTGAATACAGAACATCAAAGTCTTCCGGATTGACAGCGAGACTTGGCAACTGTTCGAATGGATTCCTACTTACTATCATATCGGTATGAGTACCTTAGTTTAGTGCAATATTGCGAACCTGCCATTTTATCAAAGATATGATTTACCTGGCTACAAAAGCACGCGTTTTGATGTCGTTGAAGAGATGAATTGCATTGGAATGAGATCTTTACCGCTATCTACATAACGTTGAAATGCCATTTTTAGCGGGTGTGGTAGCTCAGAGCAATCAATTGTTGTGAATCCATGCTTGGAATAATAGGATTCGAGATGTGTAAACGCGAAGCAATAATCGCCATCAGTGAAAACATTGTTTTTACAATGAGTTAGTAGTTCTTTTCCAATCCCTGTTCCCCTAACTTTCGGAATGACCAACATTCCTGTCAATAGACGAACTTTATCTACACTTTTTAAACGTAGTAACGCAATGATTTCACCTTTATGGCTTGCTGTAATGATCAATTCATCTTTTTTGGCTCGACTCGCAGGGTAATACGCTTTGTATAGTTTCTTAATGAGGGGGAGCTTGATGGGATTTAACACTTCTATGATTAATGAGTCTGGTATTGTCACTGCGGTTAAAAGATAACTAATGTAGAATGTCGACAGTTTAAGAGAATCTTATCTGGTGTTGCAAACCTACTATGCAAATTAAAACAAATGCGAGCCTAAAGGCTTACCATACTTTTGGAATTGAACAATCGTGTTCCTATTTAGCTATCGTTGAGTCGCTCGAAGATGTTATTGAGCTATTTCAAAACCCAAGATTCACCCATTTACCGAAACTTTTTTTAGGTAAAGGAAGTAATGTTCTTTTTACAGAACATTTTGAGGGATTAGTGATTGTTAATCGAATCATGGGTAAAGAAGTCACGGAAACGGATGAGCACTACCTATTACATATTGCCGGTGGTGAAGATTGGCCTGAATTAGTTTCCTGGTGTGTGAATCAGGGGATCGGTGGGATCGAGAACTTAGCTTTGATTCCAGGTTGTGCTGGCTCGGCTCCTATTCAGAACATTGGTGCGTATGGCCTAGAGCTAAAAGACATCTGTGATTATGTAGATGTTCTTGATCTAACTACGTTTGAAAACAAAAGAATGCACGCCCAAGACTGTGAGTTTGCCTATAGGGATTCCATATTTAAACATGCGTTGCACGGAAAGTGCTTTATCACCGCATTAGGGCTTAAGTTGGCGAAGCAATGGCAGCCGATTAACCAGTACGGTCCTTTACAAAGTATCCCAGAAGAACAACTCAGCCCTGCTTCTATCTTCGAACGAGTATGCCAAGTGCGAAAGGCAAAACTGCCAGATCCAACCAAGATAGGTAACGCAGGTAGTTTCTTTAAAAACCCAGTGATCACGCAAGATCACTATGATCGACTCACAAAAAAATACCCTAACATAGTAGCCTACCCAGCTTCTGGAGGAATGAAAATTGCTGCTGGTTGGCTTATTGATCAGTGTGGATTAAAGGGGAAGTCTGTACATGGTGCGCAGGTCAACCCTATGCAAGCTTTGGTTTTGACCAACATAGATAATTGTAGTGCTGATGACATTGTCGCGCTTGCTTCTTTAGTGAAGCAGACAGTATGGGACAAATACCAAATCATACTTGAGCATGAAGTACGCTTTCTCAATCGTACCGGGGAGACCAATTTGACTCAGATCGAGGCATCTAGATGAGAAAAGATCACTCTACGAAACTTCATATTTTAAAGTTATTAAGTGATGGAGAGTTTCATTCAGGAGAAGCGTTGGGCGACGATCTTAATGTTTCCAGAGCGGCAATCGCTAAGCACATTAAAGGTCTTAGTGAATGGGGTATTGATATTTATCGAGTGCAAGGGCGCGGTTACCAATTAGCTTCACCATTGCAGTTGTTAGACGAGACACTCCTTACCACTAGCTCGGAGTCACTTGTTGAACTTGTCCCTGTGATTGACTCAACGAACCAGTATTTGCTCGACAGAGTCGCGGATTCGGAAAAGGGCCGTGTTTGTATTGCTGAATATCAAGCGCAAGGTCGTGGTCGCCGCGGTAGACAATGGGTCTCACCGTTTGGCTCTAACTTATATCTCTCTATGTATTGGCGACTGGATGCGGGAATGGCTGCGGCAATGGGCTTGAGCTTGGTTATTGGGATTGCCGCAGTGGAAGCTCTGGAAGAAGTAGGCATGCAAGGTGTTAAACTCAAGTGGCCGAATGACTTGTATTATCAAGATAAAAAACTGGCCGGAATCTTGGTTGAAATGTCGGGTCAGGCCGGTGGGGCTGCTCATCTAGTGATTGGGATGGGCCTGAATATTGGAATGCCTGACGACCAGCCTGAGATTGACCAGCCATGGACCACGTTGAACCAAGTAAATCAGAGTCTCAAGATCGATAGAAATGTTCTAGCAATGACTCTTATTAAGCATTGGAATTCCGCACTTGTCGAATATGAAATGAAAGGACTTACTGGCTTTATCGGACGTTGGAATCGGTTAGACAATTTCCTTAATCGTCAGGTCAAACTGCTTATTGGGCCTAGAGAGGTACATGGCGTCGTTCGAGGCATCGATCATCAAGGTGGAATATTAATCGAAACCTCCCAAGGACTAGAGACTTATATTGGTGGTGAAATCTCGTTGCGTAAAAGTGACTAAGCTTCGATTACTTTCGCAACGAGACTTTATCAACCAAGTGGTTAACGCCTTTGTGTAGAATCAAGTGGGCTCTCTCACGAGTTGGAAGAATATTCAATTCTAAATTGAGCCCATTAATATCATGCCAAATTTGCTTTGCTTTTTTCTTTGCGTCATCGACAGAGAGTTGTGTGTAGTGGCTAAAATAAGAGCCTGGTTTCGTAAAGGCCCCTTGGCGAAACTTTAAAAAGCGTTCTACGTACCAATGTTCAATGGTCTCTGTTTCTGCGTCGACATAAATTGAAAAATCTAAAAAGTCAGATACAAAGACACGATGCGGGTCATGTGGATAGTCCATTCCACTTTGCAGAACGTTTAAACCTTCAATAATAAGAACATCCGGTCTATCCACTTTTCTTAGTTCATCAGTAATGTCATACGTGATGTGAGAGTAAATGGGTACTTCAAGATCGGGCTTTCCTGCCTTTACGTCAGACATGAACTCGACTAAACGCTTGATATCATAGGATTCAGGGAAGCCTTTACGATGCATGATACCGCGTTCTTCTAGTACTTTTTTCGGATATAGGAAGCCATCTGTTGTAACCAAGGAGACTTTGGGATGATTCTCCCAACGAGAAAGCAATGCCGTTAGAATACGAGCAGTCGTACTTTTGCCTACAGCAACACTGCCAGCGATACCAATTACGAAAGGGGGAGCATGTTCCTCTGTATTTAAGAATTGTTGTAATACGGAATTGCGGCTTTGACGAGCTTGGACATACAGATTCAAAAGACGAGACAAAGGAAGGTAGATCTCTACCGCTTCCTCCATGGTTAGGTTTTCATTAATGCCCTGAAGCGCAGTCAAGTCGTCTTCAGAAAGTGTCATCGGTACAGAGTTTCTTAACTCGGCCCAATTTGCACGGTCAAATGACAAAAATGGACTCATGGGTCTCTTTTATCCTTGGTTTAATAGAAGCAAGAACATACATCAAGCGAACTTCAAAGCAAACGACAAAGGTCGAAGTTTGCTTTAAAAAAGCTAAGTTTGTACGAATTTGCAGCAAACGAATCTAAAAAATCGAAATTTATGATTTTTTTTCAAATTACTATTGCAACCTAGAAAATCATTCAATAGAATGCGCACCACTTATGCCGACTTAGCTCAGTAGGTAGAGCAACTGACTTGTAATCAGTAGGTCACCAGTTCGATTCCGGTAGTCGGCACCATTCTTTCCTTTAGTAGTCTGAATGGCTTGAAAATTTGGAGGGGTTCCCGAGTGGCCAAAGGGAGCAGACTGTAAATCTGCCGGCACTGCCTTCGATGGTTCGAATCCGTCCCCCTCCACCATATTCTTTAGGAAATAGCTCTCAGAGTTACGTGTTGCGGGCATCGTATAATGGCTATTACCTCAGCCTTCCAAGCTGATGATGCGGGTTCGATTCCCGCTGCCCGCTCCACTCTAATTTGAGTGCTGATATAGCTCAGGTGGTAGAGCGCATCCTTGGTAAGGATGAGGTCGGCAGTTCGAGTCTGCCTATCAGCACCAGCTCTCAAGTTTATTTCCTTTTGATATTAGATTTACCAATTATCTTTTTTTGGTTGCGTGGTCAATTTGGGCCACCTAAATCCGTACCTAGAGGGACCACTCATGTCTAAAGAAAAATTTGAACGTACGAAACCGCACGTTAACGTTGGTACTATCGGCCACGTTGACCACGGTAAAACAACTCTAACTGCAGCTATCTGTACTACTCTTGCTAAAGTTTACGGCGGTGTAGCTAAAGACTTCGCATCTATCGATAACGCTCCAGAAGAGCGTGAGCGCGGTATCACAATCGCAACTTCTCACGTTGAGTACGACACTCCATCACGCCACTACGCACACGTTGACTGTCCAGGACACGCTGACTATGTTAAAAACATGATCACTGGTGCTGCACAGATGGACGGTGGTATCCTAGTTGTTGCTGCGACAGATGGCCCAATGCCACAAACTCGTGAGCACATCCTACTAGGCCGTCAGGTTGGTATCCCATACATCATCGTATTCATGAACAAATGTGACATGGTTGACGATGAAGAGCTACTAGAACTAGTAGAAATGGAAGTTCGTGAACTTCTATCTGAATACGATTTCCCAGGTGATGACCTACCAGTTATCCAAGGTTCTGCACTAGGCGCACTAAACGGCGAAGAGCAGTGGGAAGCGAAAATCGTTGAACTAGCAGAAGCTCTAGATACTTACATCCCTGAGCCAGAGCGTGCGGTAGATCAGCCATTCCTAATGCCTATCGAAGACGTATTCTCAATCCAAGGTCGTGGTACAGTAGTAACTGGCCGTATCGAGCGTGGTATCCTAACTGTAGGTGACGAAGTTGCTATCGTAGGTATCAAAGACACTACTACAACTACATGTACTGGTGTTGAGATGTTCCGTAAGCTTCTAGACGAAGGCCGTGCAGGTGAGAACGTTGGTGCACTTCTACGTGGTACTAAGCGTGACGAAGTTGAACGTGGTCAAGTACTAGCTAAGCCTGGTTCAATCACTCCACACACTAAGTTCGAATCAGAAGTATACGTACTGTCTAAAGATGAAGGTGGTCGTCACACTCCATTCTTCAAAGGCTACCGTCCACAGTTCTACTTCCGTACAACTGACGTAACTGGTGACATCCAGCTACCAGACGGCGTAGAAATGGTAATGCCAGGCGACAACGTACAGATGACTGTAGAGCTAATCGCACCAATCGCAATGGACGAAGGTCTACGTTTCGCGATCCGTGAAGGTGGCCGTACAGTAGGTGCTGGTGTTGTTGCTAAGATCTTCGACTAATTCATAGCGAATTAGCGATGCTTTCGGAAAATCTTGAATTAGATTTGACGAACCAGTAGCAAAAAGGGCATCATTTGATGCCCTTTTTCTGCACTCAACATTATTTTTGCTGTTTTCTTGTTCAGAAGTGGGTTGGGCGCAGAGCAAGATTAAGCAAAGAGGCTTAATCTTAAGAAGAGTACGCTGATTTTTTCAGCGATATGGAGTTTGCCCTGCAACAGCGGGGTTGTTGTCGTCTATATTAAGACTTGTAACAGGTTGGTTTTATGAAAGCAAATAATGCTGAAACTCCTGATAGCTCAAACGCAGCAGATACGTTTAAGTGGGTAGCCGCTTTCGTATTGGCAGCTGCCGCTGTTGTGGGTAATTACCTGTATGGTGAAATGTCTGTAGTGGTTCGTGCTGCAGGCGTTGTTGTTCTTATTGCAGCTGCCTTAGGCGTTGCAGCAACAACGACTAAAGGTAAAGCAGCGATCAGTTTTGCAAAAGAATCTCGTATGGAAGTACGTAAAGTTGTTTGGCCTACTCGCCAAGAAACCATGCAAACAACACTGATCGTTTTAGCTGTAAGTATTGTAATGGCTCTAGTGCTATGGGGTATTGACGGAATTATGGTTCGTCTAGTAGCTCTAGCAACTGGGGTATAGAGGGTTTTTATTCATGAGTGAAGCTCCAAAAAAACGCTGGTATGTGGTTCAAGCCTTCTCTGGATTTGAAGGTCGTGTAGCTCAATCTCTGCGCGAGCATATCAAAATGCACGGCATGGAAGAGCTATTCGGTGAAGTACTGGTTCCTACTGAAGAAGTAGTGGAAATGCGCGCGGGTCAGCGTCGCAAATCTGAGCGTAAGTTCTTCCCAGGTTACGTCCTTGTTCAGATGATTATGAACGATGAATCATGGCACCTAGTACGCAGTGTGCCGCGTGTCATGGGCTTCATTGGTGGTACCTCAGACCGTCCGGCACCTATCACGGATAAAGAGGCTGACGCGATTCTTAATCGTCTTGAGAAAGCGAGTGAAGCGCCTCGTCCGCGTACAATGTACGAAGCGGGTGAAGTGGTACGTGTTAACGAAGGTCCATTTGCTGATTTCAACGGTACTGTTGAAGAAGTGGATTACGAGAAGAGCCGCCTGAAAGTGTCTGTATCGATCTTTGGTCGTGCGACACCAGTTGAGCTTGAATTTGGTCAGGTTGAAAAGCTGGACTAAGACTCTTCGTTAAAGAGTATAAAAAATCACCTTTTTAGGGTTGTATAAGGCGCGGATTATGACTATAATTTCGCGCCTTTTTACTTCAAGTGAAGTAAAAAGTTTCTTACACAAACGGGGAGCTGATCCGCGATTAGCGTTTGTACCCAAACTTAGGAATTATCATGGCTAAGAAAGTTGAAGCTTACATCAAGCTACAAGTTGCTGCTGGTATGGCTAACCCTAGTCCACCAGTAGGTCCTGCACTAGGTCAACACGGTGTGAACATCATGGAATTCTGTAAAGCGTTCAACGCAAAAACAGAATCTATTGAGAAAGGTCTACCAACTCCAGTAGTTATCACAGTATACAGCGACCGTTCTTTCACGTTCGTAACTAAGACTCCACCTGCTGCTGTTCTTCTTAAGAAAGCTGCTGGCGTTAAGTCTGGTTCAGGTCGTCCAAACACTGAAAAAGTTGGTACTGTAACGGACGCTCAAATCCAAGAAATCGCAGAAACTAAAGCTGCTGATATGACTGGTGCTGACATCGAAGCGATGAAGCGTTCTATCGCTGGTACTGCTCGTTCAATGGGCCTAGTGGTAGAGGGTTAATAAGATGGCAAAACTAACTAAGCGCATGCGCGTAATCCGCGAAAAAGTTGACGTAACTAAAGAATACGAAATCAACGAAGCTGTTGCTCTTCTTCAAGAACTAGCGACTGCTAAATTCGTTGAGTCTGTAGACGTTGCTGTTAACCTAGGCATTGATGCTCGTAAATCTGACCAGAACGTACGTGGTGCAACTGTACTACCTCACGGTACTGGCCGCGAAATCCGCGTTGCAGTGTTCACTCAAGGTGCTAACGCTGAAGCAGCTAAAGAAGCTGGCGCAGACATCGTAGGTATGGAAGATCTTGCTGAGCAAGTTAAGAAAGGCGAAATGAACTTTGACGTAGTTGTTGCTTCTCCAGATGCAATGCGCGTTGTAGGTCAACTAGGTACTATCCTAGGTCCTCGCGGTCTTATGCCAAACCCTAAAGTTGGTACTGTAACTCCTAACGTTGCTGAAGCAGTTAAAAACGCTAAAGCTGGTCAGGTTCGTTACCGTAACGACAAAAACGGCATCATCCACACTACTATCGGTAAAGCAAACTTCTCTGCTGAGCAGATCAAAGAGAACCTAGAAGCACTTCTAGTTGCTCTGAAGAAAGCTAAGCCATCTTCAGCGAAAGGTACTTTCCTGAAGAAAGTAAGCATCTCTACTACTATGGGTGCTGGTGTTGCTGTTGATCAGGCTAGCCTGAACACTCAAGCATAATTTATTTGCTTAGGCGCAAAATTAGTGTATAATTTTGCGCCTAATATTTGTGGTTGGGGCTGAACTTTGGTTCTTTGAACTGTCTCCTAGTTCGAAATGAATTAAGACCCAGTCTCCGTCCAAGACCGTAGGTGTTTGTGCAAAAGCAAACTTAATTATCCTACGTAGATGGTGCCCGAACTGACAGAAAGCTCTATGTAATATAGTTAACTTTCTTCTGGGGAAGCACCTCAATAGCTCTCACTGTCGTGATGATAGTGAGTGGTGTAACGACAACCAGGAGTAAATCCAAGATGGCTTTAAACCTTCAAGACAAAAAAGCAATTGTTGCTGAAGTCAACGAAGCTGCCAGTGGTGCACTTTCTGCAGTTGTAGCTGATTCTCGTGGCGTTCAAGTTGGCGCGATGACTTCTCTACGTAAACAAGCTCGTGAAGCTGGCGTTTACATGAGAGTTGTTCGTAACACTCTTGCTCGTCGTGCGGTTGAAGGTACTGAGTACGAGTGTCTAACTGACACTTTCACTGGTCCTACTCTAATCGCATTCTCTAATGAGCACCCAGGTGCTGCAGCGCGTCTTTTCAAAGACTTCGCTAAAGAGAACAAAGATTTCGAGATCAAAGCTGCTGCATTTGAAGGCGCTTTAACTGACGCTGAAGTACTAGCAACACTACCAACTTACGACGAAGCAATTGCACGCCTAATGATGTGCATGAAAGAAGCTTCGGCTGGCAAGCTGGCGCGTACTATCGCAGCTATCCGCGATCAAAAACAAGAAGCAGCGGCATAAGCCTTGCTTTTTACTGGTTGCTTAATAAACTTATTGTTGACTTAAAAGAGAATTGTTATGTCTATTACTAACGAGCAAATCCTAGACGCAGTTGCAGAAATGTCTGTAATGCAAGTTGTTGAACTAATCGAAGCAATGGAAGAGAAATTCGGTGTTTCTGCTGCTGCTGCTGTTGTAGCTGGCGGCGCTGCTGCAGGCGAAGCTGCTGCTGAGCAAACTGAATTCGACGTAATCCTAGAAGCTGCTGGCGGTAACAAAGTTGCTGTAATCAAAGCAGTACGTGGCGCAACTGGCCTAGGTCTTAAAGAAGCTAAAGCTCTAGTAGACGGCGCTCCAGCACCTCTTAAAGAAGGTGTTGAGAAAGCAGAAGCTGAAGCTCTTAAAGCTCAGCTAGAAGAAGCTGGTGCAACTGTTGCTGTTAAGTAATTATTGCATAGTTTCTTAGCCTAACGGCTAATTGGCTGGTGGTTTTTTAACCACCGGCCTTTTTGCGCTGTAGGGTATAGGCGAATTTTCCCGCTGTTTAAGCGCCTGATATCCATGCAAAAAACATTTCATTCTTACGAAATGAAATGTCACTACAGTAAACAGCTATATTAGTCACTGTCCCTTACCCCCTTAAGTAACTAGGAGCGGGCGGACAGTTTGGGTCACTTATCAGCGAGCTGAGGAACCCCATGGTTTACTCTTATACCGAGAAAAAGCGCATCCGTAAGGACTTTGGTACTCGTCCACAAGTTTTGGACATTCCATACCTGCTATCGATCCAGCTCGATTCGTTCGACAAATTTATCGAACAGGATCCTGAAGGTCAATACGGTCTTGAAGCCGCTTTCCGTTCTGTATTCCCGATTCAGAGCTACAACGGCAATTCTGAGCTGCAATACGTTAGCTACCGTCTTGGTGAGCCAGTTTTTGACGTTAAAGAATGTCAAATCCGCGGTGTAACTTACTCAAAGCCACTACGTGTAAAACTACGCCTAGTTATCTTTGATAAAGACGCGCCAGCAGGTACTGTAAAAGACATTAAAGAACAAGAAGTCTACATGGGTGAAATTCCACTCATGACAGACAATGGTACCTTCGTAATCAACGGTACCGAGAGGGTTATCGTATCCCAGCTGCACCGAAGCCCAGGCGTGTTCTTCGACAGCGATAAGGGTAAGACCCACTCTTCAGGTAAAGTTTTATACAACGCACGTGTTATTCCTTACCGTGGTTCATGGCTTGATTTCGAGTTTGATCCTAAGGATAACTTGTACGTTCGTATCGACCGCCGTCGTAAGCTACCAGCATCGATCATCCTTCGTGCACTAGGTAAGTCGACAGAAGAAATCCTAGATATCTTCTTCGAGAAAGTGAACTTCGAAGTGAAAGACCAAACTCTATTGATGGAGTTGGTTCCTGATCGTCTACGTGGTGAAACTGCGTCATTCGACATCGAAGCAAATGGTAAAGTTTACGTTGAGCAAGGTCGTCGCGTAACAGCTCGTCATATCCGCCAACTAGAAAAAGATGGTGTTGATCACATCGAAGTACCAGTTGAGTACATCGTAGGTAAAGTTGCATCAAAAGATTACATCAATGAAGCAACAGGCGAGATCATTGTTAACGCTAACCAGGAAATCAGCCTGGAAGCACTAGCGAACCTATCTCAGGCTGGCCACAAAGCGCTAGAAGTTCTATTCACGAACGATCTAGACCACGGTCCATTCATGTCAGAAACACTACGTATCGACAGCACGGTTGATCGTATTTCTGCATTGGTAGAAATCTACCGCATGATGCGCCCTGGTGAGCCGCCAACAAAAGAAGCTGCAGAAGCTCTATTCGAAAGCCTATTCTTCTCTGAAGAGCGTTACGATCTATCGACTGTTGGTCGTATGAAGTTCAACAGCTCTATCGGCCGTGAAGATGCTCAAGAGCAAGGCACACTTGATGAAACTGATATCATCGAAGTGATGAAGAAGCTGATCGCGATCCGTAACGGTAAGGGCGAAGTGGACGATATCGACCACCTAGGCAACCGTCGTATCCGTTCTGTAGGCGAAATGGCTGAGAACCAGTTCCGTGTAGGTCTAGTACGTGTTGAGCGTGCAGTTAAAGAGCGTCTAAGCCTAGGCGATCTTGACGCAATCATGCCTCAAGACTTGATCAACGCGAAGCCAATTTCTGCGGCAGTTAAAGAATTCTTTGGCTCTTCACAGCTTTCACAGTTCATGGACCAAAACAACCCGCTATCAGAAGTAACGCACAAGCGTCGTATTTCTGCATTGGGTCCTGGCGGTCTAACTCGTGAACGTGCTGGCTTCGAAGTACGTGACGTACACGTAACTCACTACGGTCGTCTATGTCCTATCGAAACGCCTGAAGGTCCAAACATCGGTCTGATCAACTCTCTATCTGCGTTTGCGCGTTGTAACGAGTACGGTTTCCTAGAGACACCATACCGTCGCGTTGTAGATGGCGTAGTAACAGACGAAGTAGATTACCTATCTGCAATCGAAGAAGGCCAATTCGTTATCGCACAGGCGAACGCTAAGCTAAACGAAGATGGTACTTTTGCAGATGAGCTGATCACAGCTCGTCAGAAAGGTGAATCTGGTCTACACCCTCGTGAGCACGCTCAGTACATGGACGTTGCGACAAACCAGGTTGTATCTATCGCTGCATCGCTTATCCCGTTCCTAGAACACGATGATGCGAACCGTGCATTGATGGGTGCGAACATGCAACGTCAGGCAGTTCCAACACTGAAAGCTGACAAACCGCTTGTTGGTACTGGTATTGAACGTAACGTAGCAGTTGACTCAGGTGTAACTGCAGTTGCTAAACGTGGTGGTGTAATCCAGTCAGTAGATGCTTCTCGTATCGTTGTTAAAGTTAACGAAGAAGAGCTAGTACCAGGTGAAGCTGGTATCGACATCTACAACCTGACTAAATACACACGTTCTAACCAGAACACATGTATTAACCAGCGCCCATGTGTGATGCCAGGTGAGCCTGTATCACGCGGTGACGTTCTTGCTGATGGTCCTTCAACAGACCTTGGTGAACTAGCGCTTGGTCAAAACATGCGTATCGCGTTCATGCCTTGGAACGGTTACAACTTCGAAGACTCGATCTTAGTATCTGAGCGCGTAGTTCAAGAAGACCGTTTCACGACTATCCACATCCAAGAACTGACTTGTGTGGCGCGTGATACTAAGCTTGGTTCTGAAGAGATCACAGCGGATATTCCAAACGTAGGTGAGTCTGCTCTGTCTAAACTAGACGAGTCGGGTATCGTTTACATCGGTGCTGAAGTTAAGGGTGGCGACATCCTAGTTGGTAAAGTTACACCTAAAGGTGAAACTCAGCTAACGCCTGAAGAGAAGCTACTACGTGCAATCTTCGGTGAAAAAGCATCTGACGTTAAAGATACTTCACTACGTGTACCTAACTCTGTATCAGGTACGATCATCGACGTTCAAGTCTTTACTCGCGATGGCGTAGAGAAAGACAAGCGTGCGCTTGAAATCGAACAGATGCAGCTTAAAGAAGCGAAGAAAGACCTAACTGAAGAATTCCAGATTCTTGAGGGCGGCCTTCTAAACCGTGTTAAAGCTGTATTGATTGAAGGCGGTTACTCTGAAGCGAAACTAGACACAACTGATCGTAAGAAGTGGCTAGAACTAACGCTAGAAGATGACGCACTACAAACTCAGCTTGAGCAACTTGCTGAGCAGTGGGATGAGCTAAAAGCCGACTTTGATAAGAAGTTCGAAACTAAGCGTCGTAAGATCACTCAAGGTGATGATTTAGCACCTGGTGTACTGAAGATCGTTAAGGTTTACCTAGCGGTTAAACGTCGCATTCAGCCTGGTGATAAGATGGCGGGTCGTCACGGTAACAAGGGTGTAATCTCTAAGATCAACCCTGTTGAAGACATGCCATACGATGAGAAAGGTCAGCCTGTAGACATCGTACTTAACCCACTGGGTGTACCTTCGCGTATGAACATCGGTCAGATCCTAGAAGTACACTTAGGTCTGGCAGCGAAAGGTATCGGTGACAAGATCAACCAGATGGTTAAAGAGCAGCAAGAACTAGCGAAATTCCGCGAGTTCCTACAAAAAGTTTACGATCTAGGCGACACTCGCCAGAAAGTAGACATTGCTTCTCTATCTGATGATGAAGTACGTACTCTGATCAAGAACTTGCGTGGCGGTCTACCAATCGCGACTCCTGTATTTGATGGCGCTCCAGAAGAGTCAATCAAAGCACTTCTTGAGCTAGCAGATCTACCAACATCAGGTCAGTTAACACTGTTTGATGGTCGCACAGGTGATGCGTTTGAGCGTCCTGTAACTGTTGGTTACATGTACATGCTGAAACTGAACCACCTTGTTGATGACAAGATGCACGCTCGTTCAACTGGTTCGTACAGCCTAGTAACTCAGCAACCACTAGGTGGTAAAGCTCAGTTCGGTGGTCAGCGTTTCGGTGAGATGGAAGTATGGGCACTAGAAGCATACGGTGCTGCTTACACGCTACAAGAAATGCTAACGGTTAAGTCGGATGACGTTAACGGCCGTACTAAGATGTACAAGAACATCGTAGACGGTAACCACAGCATGGAACCTGGCATGCCAGAATCGTTCAACGTACTGTTGAAAGAGATCCGCTCGCTAGGTATCAACATCGAGCTAGAAGACGAAGAGTAATCCTTTTCTCTCTTGATGAAAGTCGAGAGAATCAAAGCGATTATTTGGAAGAAGGTGCTCACTTTAGCGAGTGAGCTCCTTTTAACTCCTTACAGGAGCTGATTGTGAAAGACTTATTAAACTTTCTAAAAGCACAGCATAAGACCGAAGAATTTGATGCAATCAAAATCGGTCTATCTTCACCAGACATGATCCGTTCATGGTCTTTCGGTGAAGTTAAAAAACCTGAAACGATCAACTATCGTACGTTCAAACCTGAACGCGATGGTCTGTTCTGTGCGCGTATCTTTGGTCCAGTTAAAGACTACGAATGTCTTTGTGGTAAGTACAAGCGCCTGAAGCACCGTGGTGTTATCTGTGAGAAGTGTGGTGTAGAAGTTACACAAACTAAAGTTCGTCGTGACCGTATGGGCCACATTGAACTGGCTTCACCAGTAGCTCACATCTGGTTCCTAAAATCGCTACCGTCTCGTATCGGTCTACTAATGGATATCCCTCTACGTGATATCGAACGCGTTCTGTACTTCGAAATGTACGTAGTAACAGAGCCTGGTATGACTGATCTAGAAAAAGGTCAGATGCTTACTGAAGAAGAGTATCTAGATCGTCTAGAAGAGTGGGGCGACGAGTTCACTGCTAAGATGGGTGCGGAAGCTATCAAGGACCTACTAGGTTCTATGGATATGCACGCTGAAGCAGAACAAATGCGTGAAGAGTTAGAGACAACAAACTCTGAAACTAAGCGTAAGAAAGTAACTAAGCGTCTTAAGCTGGTAGAAGCGTTCATCGCATCGGGTAACAACCCTGAGTGGATGATCCTAACTGTACTTCCAGTACTTCCGCCAGATCTACGTCCTCTAGTACCTCTAGATGGCGGCCGCTTTGCGACTTCTGATCTTAACGATCTATACCGTCGTGTGATCAACCGTAACAACCGTTTGAAGCGTCTTCTAGAGCTAGCGGCTCCGGACATCATCGTACGTAACGAAAAACGTATGCTGCAAGAGTCTGTTGATGCGCTACTAGATAACGGTCGTCGTGGTCGTGCGATCACAGGTTCTAACAAGCGTCCTCTGAAATCTCTTGCTGATATGATCAAGGGTAAACAAGGTCGTTTCCGTCAGAACCTTCTAGGTAAACGTGTAGACTACTCTGGCCGTTCTGTAATCACAGTAGGTCCATACCTGCGTCTACACCAGTGTGGTCTTCCTAAGAAGATGGCACTTGAGCTATTCAAACCATTCATCTACAGCAAGCTAGAGACTCGTGGTCTTGCGACTACAATCAAAGCTGCTAAGAAAATGGTAGAGCGTGAAGAAGCGGTCGTTTGGGATATCCTAGACGAAGTAATCCGTGAACACCCAGTACTATTGAACCGTGCACCGACACTTCACCGTCTAGGTATCCAGGCGTTCGAACCAGTACTGATCGAAGGTAAAGCGATTCAGCTACACCCACTTGTTTGTGCGGCGTACAACGCGGACTTCGATGGTGACCAAATGGCGGTTCACGTACCTCTAACTCTAGAGGCACAACTTGAAGCTCGTACTCTGATGATGTCGACAAACAACATTCTGTCGCCAGCGTCAGGTGATCCGATCATCGTACCTTCTCAGGACGTTGTATTGGGTCTGTACTACATGACTCGTGAAAAGATCAACGTGAAAGGTGAAGGCATGTACCTTTCTGGCCCAGAAGAGGCTGAGAAAGCATACCGCACTAAACAAGCTGAGCTTCACGCACGCGTTAAAGTACGAATTACAGAAACTGTTGTAGACGAAGACGGCAACAGCACTACAGAAACCAAGATGGTAGACACCACTGTTGGTCGTGCAATGCTATGGCAAATCGTGCCAGCTGGTCTACCGTACAGCATCGTTAACCAAAAGCTAGGTAAGAAGCAAATCTCTAACCTACTTAACGAGGCGTACCGTAAACTAGGTCTGAAAGACACAGTAATCTTCGCTGACCAAATCATGTACACAGGTTTCGCATACGCGGCACTTTCTGGTGTATCTGTTGGTATCGACGATATGGTTGTACCAGCAGCTAAGTACACTGAAATCGCAGAAGCGGAAGAAGAAGTACGTGAAATCCAGGAACAGTACCAATCAGGTCTTGTTACTGCGGGCGAACGCTACAACAAAGTTATCGATATCTGGGCATCGACCAACGACCGTGTTGCGAAAGCAATGATGGAAAACCTTTCATCTGAAACGGTAGTTAACCGTGACGGTGAAGAGGAACAGCAAGAGTCATTCAACAGCATCTATATGATGGCGGACTCGGGCGCTCGTGGTTCTGCAGCACAGATTCGTCAGCTTGCGGGTATGCGTGGTCTGATGGCGCGTCCAGATGGTTCAATCATCGAAACGCCGATCACAGCGAACTTTAAAGAAGGTCTAAACGTACTTCAGTACTTTATCTCAACGCACGGTGCTCGTAAGGGTCTTGCGGATACGGCACTGAAAACAGCGAACTCGGGTTACCTAACTCGTCGTCTAGTAGACGTTGCTCAAGACGTTGTTGTAACTGAACATGACTGTGGCACTCACGAAGGTGTCGACATGATGCCTCACATCGAGGGTGGTGATGTTAAAGTTGCACTTTCTGAGCTTGCTCTTGGTCGTGTTGTTGCTGAAGACGTACTAAAACCTGGCACTGAAGACGTTCTTATTCCACGTAACACCCTGATCGATGAGAAGTGGTGTCAAATCATGGAAGAGAACTCAGTAGACAGCATGAAAGTGCGCTCTGTAGTAACGTGTGATTCTGACTTCGGTTGTTGTGCACAATGTTACGGTCGTGACCTAGCACGTGGTCACCTAGTGAACCAAGGTGAAGCAGTGGGTGTTATTGCTGCTCAGTCTATCGGTGAGCCAGGTACACAGCTAACGATGCGTACGTTCCACATCGGTGGTGCGGCATCGACAGCAGCGGCAGAGAACAGTGTTCAAGTTAAGAACAACGGTTCTATCAAGCTACACAACGCTAAATCTGTATTGGCTGATGACGGTAAGATCGTTATCACTTCTCGTGCGACAGAGTTAACTATCGTTGATGAGTTTGGTCGTACTAAAGAGAAGCACAAACTGCCTTACGGTACGCTACTAAGCAAAGGCGATGGTGATACAGTTCAAGCTGGCGAAACAGTTGCAAACTGGGAAGCGCACACACTACCTATCATTACTGAGGTAGCAGGTCGCATCCAGTTCGTAGATATGATCGACGGCGTAACAGTATCTCGTCAAACGGATGACTTAACTGGTCTATCTTCAAGCGAAGTAACTGACCCAGCAGCTCGTCCTTCAGCAGGTAAAGATATGCGTCCAGCTATCAAACTTGTTGACGAGCAAGGTAACGATGTAATGATCCCTGGTACTGATATGCCAGCTCACTACTTCCTACCTGGTAAAGCGATTGTGAACATCGAAGATGGCGCAGCAGTAGGTGTTGGTGCAACACTAGCACGTATTCCTCAGAAGTCTGGCGGTAACAAAGATATCACCGGTGGTCTTCCACGAGTTGCTGACCTATTTGAAGCACGTAAGCCGAAAGAGCCTGCAATCCTTGCTGAGCACACAGGTACTGTGAGCTTTGGTAAAGAGACGAAAGGTAAACGTCGCCTAGTGATCACACGTGAAAGCGGTGAAGCTTACGAAGAGATGATTCCTAAGCATCGTCAGTTGAACGTATTCGAAGGTGAAAAAGTTGAACGTGGTGACGTGATCGCAGATGGTCCAGAGTCTCCACATGACATCCTACGTCTACGTGGCGTACACGCGGTAACGCAGTACATTGCTAACGAAGTACAGGAAGTTTACCGTCTACAAGGCGTTAAGATTAACGATAAGCACATTGAAACTATCGTTCGTCAGATGCTACGTAAGTGTACTATTACTCACTCTGGTGACTCTGAGTTCCTACCTGGTGAGCAGATTGAATACTCACAAGTTAAGATTGCTAACCGTAACCTAGAAGCTGAAGGCAAAGAGCCTGCACGTTTCGAACGTGAACTACTAGGTATTACTAAAGCATCTCTAGCGACTGAGTCGTTCATCTCTGCGGCATCGTTCCAGGAGACAACTCGCGTACTAACGGAAGCTGCGGTTTCTGGTAAGCGTGATGACCTACGTGGTCTGAAAGAGAACGTAATTGTTGGTCGTCTGATCCCAGCTGGTACTGGTTTCGCATACCACCAAGAGCGTCAAGCTAAACGTTCTGAAGCGCAAGATGGTCCTTCTGCTGAGCAAGCAACGGATAACCTAGCGGCACTTCTAAACGCTGGTTTCTCTTCTGAAGAGTAAGTCTTATAACGAGTAATCGTTAAAAGCTTAAGAAAAAGGCACCTTCGGGTGCCTTTTTAGTTTTTATACTACTTTGTTCTTCCGGTGGGATTTTCGATAAAGCTAGAAACAAAAAAGACCGACGATGATCGTCAGTCTTTTCTCTCACTCTATTTCTGAATGTTTGCAAATACTAAGCTCCAGGTGGCATAGACAGGCTTTCTGCGATTTGCTGTATCAGATAGTCCTCGACTTCAAAGCGAGTCTCAAGAATTTCCCCAATGAGACACATATCAGAATCGAAATCATTTAATTCATCATCTTCAGTCACTTCTGAGTACTTATCGTTAAAGTTCAATAATGGTTCAGTCGTTAGAACAATTTGACCATAGGTTTGATTGATCTCATTAGTCACGACAAAGCCGGTTGCTTTCCAACGGTCCATAACCATGTCATAAATTTTAAAGTGGCCTTCGGAGATGTAATCAACGAGGTGCTGACAGAAATCCTGCAGTTCGGAAGGAGATGGGAGTTCAATAACATTGGTTTTCGAACAAGGTTGCAGCGCTGCAAGCTTACAATATTCAACAATCAGGGATTGTCGTGTCTCTAACCAGTGATCAATGACATCACTTGAGCCACCCCACTGGTCTTGTGTTTGTTTGAATTTTCTTAGCATGACCATGCCCTCATGATCTGATCGCCCATCGGCGAACGTATCCTTTGCAAAGCAAAGTTAGTAAAGTTATTACAAACTCTTGTCCTTACTAGAATTTAGAGTGCACATTTACTTAACGATAAACTCTAGTATGAAATTAGATTGCCAGTAAAATGAACGAACTTCAAGCAAAGGGATGGTGTAATGTTAAGAAAAGGTGATGTTAACCGCGCGATAAATGCATACTGGTGTGTTGTTGCAGGAAGTGAAATTTGGCTGGTGGATGGTGCTGTGCCCTTCGGGTCTGCAGAGCAGTTATCACTGCCAGTAACGAGTGCAAGACCCATTGGTGAGTATTCTGGTTCGCCCGTCATGTGGCTTAACTTGGCCGATTTAGAGCATGATCTACCTTTAGTATCCCTGCGTGACTGCCTGCATTTTCCTGAGCCATTATTTATGTTGTTAAGTAAAGCTGTGCAATATGGGCACATGACGCAAAGTTTGCGCTTTTGTCCACAGTGCGGAGGAAGAAACTTTCTTAATAATAACCAGTTAGCCATGCAGTGTGGTGAATGTCGCACCCTTCATTATCCTAGAATATTTCCGTGTATTATCGTTGCTGTACGTAAAGAAAATCAGATCTTATTAGCCCAACATCCAAGGCATCGAAATGGTATGTATACGGTTATTGCGGGTTTTCTAGAAGTCGGTGAGACATTAGAAGAGTGCGTGGCTCGAGAAATTCATGAAGAAACGGGAATTCTCGTTAAAAATATTCGTTACTTTGGCAGCCAGCCTTGGGCTTTCCCATCCAGTATGATGATGGGGTTTTTCGCTGACTATGAATCCGGAGAGTTAAGCCCAGACTACACTGAGCTGTCTGATGCACAATGGTTTGGTATCGACGAGATGCCGCCTGTTGCGCCTAAAGGAACGATTGCAAGAGCACTTATCGAGCAGACGCTGAAAGATATAGACACTAATTATCTGATAAATAGATAAAAAAAACCCTCCGAGAGGGAGGGGGTAAGTAAGATGTCGTTATGAGATGCTGAGTACTAAGTACTCAGTTTATAATTGTAGTTTTCGCTAGCGAACAAATTTTTAACACTGATACCGATTGGGTGCAAATTAAGCATTGATTTAAAAGTTAATAACTTGATCCAGGTTGCAAAGCACACAGCTATTGGACTTAAATCGGTGATAGAATACCCCCTTTCACAGAAAGCCTAACAGTTGGAATTACGGAATGACTGAATTAAAAAATGATCGTTATCTGCGTGCGCTTTTAAAAGAGCCGGTAGATTACACGCCAGTATGGATGATGCGCCAGGCAGGTCGTTACCTACCAGAATACAAAGCGACTCGTGCAGAAGCGGGTGATTTCATGTCTTTGTGTCGAAATGCAGAATTAGCATCCGAAGTGACACTTCAACCATTACGCCGTTTTCCTCTTGATGCCGCGATCTTATTCTCGGACATCTTAACGATTCCAGATGCAATGGGGCTTGGTTTACGTTTTGCTGCGGGTGAAGGACCTGTTTTTGATAACCCAATTACATGCAAAGCCGACGTGGAAAAAATTGGTTTGCCAGATCCTGAAGGTGAACTGCAATACGTAATGAACGCAGTACGCCAGATCCGTAAAGACCTGAAGGGTGAAGTGCCGCTGATTGGTTTTTCTGGTAGTCCTTGGACTCTTGCGACGTATATGATCGAAGGTGGTAGCTCTAAAGCGTTTACCAAGATCAAGAAGATGATGTACGCGGAACCACAAACTCTGCACCTACTTCTAGATAAGCTGGCAGACAGCGTTATCGAGTACTTAAACGCGCAAATTAAAGCGGGTGCGCAATCGGTAATGGTATTTGACACATGGGGTGGCGTACTAACGCCTCGTGATTACAATCTGTTCTCACTGCAATACATGCACAAGATTGTAGATGGTCTGATTCGTGAAAACGACGGTCGTCGCGTGCCAGTCACACTGTTTACTAAGAATGGCGGCATGTGGCTTGAGCAAATCGCAGCAACGGGCTGTGATGCGGTTGGTCTAGACTGGACAATCAACATTGCAGACGCGAAAGCACGTATCGGTGATAAAGTGGCGCTGCAAGGTAACATGGACCCATCAATGCTTTACGCTTCACCAGAGCGTATCCGTGAAGAAGTCGCGGGTATTCTAGAAGGTTTTGGTAATGCAGGTACTGGTCATGTGTTCAACCTAGGTCACGGTATCCATTTGGATGTGCCGCCAGAAAACGCGGGTGTATTTGTGGAAGCGGTACACGAGCTATCTAAGCCGTACCACAAGTAACTTCGACTTTTTGAAATCAAATGCCGGCATTCAGTGCCGGTATTTTTTTACCTAAAATTCAGTTTTTCTATCTGAGACTCAAGGCTGTACAGCTCTAGTAGTATTTGGCCTACTATGATCTAATTACTACTCTAGCTGTACATTAGACATTAAAATTTAATATAAACAAATACTTATGACTTCGGCTTTTATGTTCTAATTTTCTTGTACAGATAAACAAGCAATTAGATCATGGGTAACCTAAAGCATCGAGTGAACGCGTTTTTTAAGGTATGGCACGACGTCAGATTCAAACCAAGGGTTCTTCTTTAACCACAATGTATTGCGTGGAGATGGGTGAGGGAGCGGGATAAAGTCCGGTTCCCAATCTTGCCATTGCTGAACAGTTTGCGTGAGCGTCTTTGGTTTGTTGGTGAGATAGTACTGCTGCGAGTACTGACCAATTAGTAGAGTGAGCTCTATATTGGGCAGTTGCTCAAGAATCTTTTTATGCCAAGTGGGCGCACATTCTTTACGAGGCGGTAAATCACCAGAGTTCCCTTTGCCTGGATAACAGAATCCCATTGGGACAATGGCAATTTTATTTGGGTCGTAGAAAACGTCTTTGTCGATATCGAGCCATTGGCGTAATCGATCACCACTTGGGTCATTCCAAGGTATCGAGGTTTTGTGTACACGTGTGCCAGGGGCCTGACCGATGATTAGGATGCGTGCCCCTTTTGCGGCTTGTACGACAGGGTTTGCGCCCAAAGGTAAATTATCCGCGCAGATCTGGCAGGCCCTCACTTGTTGCAATAGCTCGTCTAACGACATTCTCAGTAACCCTTTTCGAAATCCACTTGATAATTTAATGAAAACCCATCGCGCCAGCGTAGATAGTTGTCAGCAAAAATCTCGATGACTTGCTCGGGAAAACTCAGCGCAGCAATGTGTGGAGTGATGGTGACTTGCGGTAGTTTCCAAAGCGGATTCTCTACCGACAACGGCTCTTGCTCAAACACATCTAAGAAGGCGTGTTCTACCCAACGGTTTTTCAGAGCGAAGAGCAACCCTGCCTCATCCAGTACGTCGCCACGACCTACGTTAAACAATAACGCCTGATTTAGTTGGCTGAGCGTTTGACGATTAAGTAACTGTCGCGTCTCAGGTGTACTTGGTAGAGTGTTCACAACGATGTCGGCTTGCTCAAATGCCTTACTTAGTTCATTGATATGAAAGGTCTGATGAAATTCGCCGCCTGGAGTAGGGATACCTGTGCGGTTAATACCGATAGTTTTTATCCCCATTGCTTTAGCGGCGTTGCCCAGATAGCCCCCAATGCTACCGGTACCAAGAATTACCATGGTTTTACTTTGTAATGATGTGTATAGGTGAGGCTGCCATTGTTTGTTTTGTTGCTGCTGGTGGTATCGGGCAAAGTGGCGGTAATGGGCAATACTGTAACCCAAAACATATTCAGCAATCAGTGGACCAAAGATGCCTCGAACGTTAGTTAGAGTATAGTCCTGACGAAGGCTAGGGGATGTTAAGGCGTTGACACCAGCAAATGTGGATTGTACCCATTCAAGCTGTGAAAACTCGTCTAAGCTTTGTGATAGTAAGGGTGGATCCGCTAGTACGATCTGAGCGGCTTCTGGTTGGTCGGTGAGGCAAAGATCGGGCAGATTTTTCTCTGCCAGTAACGTTTTGTAGGTGTCGCGATGCTCTGAGAGCAGGAAAATCTGATTTGAATGCGGCATTAACTTTTTTCCCTGTGATGAATCAAGTACACTTTCGCTGTTTTTTTCTTCAATGATTGAGTGACTATGCTTAAGAATCCTCTTCAGGTTCGTTTAGAAAAACTAGAACCTTGGCAACAAATTACCTTTATGGCGTGTCTGTGTGAACGCATGTATCCAAACTATGCGATGTTTTGTGAGAATACAGAATTTGCTGACCCGCGTGCTTACCGAGCGATTCTTGATAGTGTATGGGAAATTTTGACAGTTAAGAACGCGAAAATTAACTTCGAACGTCAATTGGAGAAGTTAGAAGAGTTGTTCCCAAGTGCGGATGAGTTCGATTTTTACGGCGTTTACCCAGCGATGGACGCGTGTCAGGGTTTGTCTACGTTACTGCATGGTCTATTGGACCGCGACTACCTTTTCGATTCAATGCTTAAAGTGAGTCAACAGTCGGTACAAACCGTTGCTGATCTAGAGCAAGCACAAGGCGCAGAGCCAATCACTAACGACAACCAGAAAGAAAACGAAGCCGTATGTGAAGAGTGGGACGTCCAGTGGGCTATCTTCCGTCCGCTGCGTGAAGCGGTAGAACGTGACATCAGCTTGATTAAAGATTTGCGTGAAGAGCTACGTGAAGAAGGTGTGAGCAACATCGGTATTGCACTTTAATCGTTGAATAAATAGAAAAAGGCATCCTAACTGGATGCCTTTTTTGTTTTCAGCCCTAAACCACCTACTTCAGTAGGTGGTTATCATCCGTTTCGGCTTTGCCTGTAAAACTACTCATGCTAAATGCGTCTTTGATTTTTCCAGAAGTCAAAGAGGACAAATAACATGAGTAGATACAATCAAGCTTCCCACGTATTTTGGCGTTGTCAATACCATATAGTGTGGACGCCAAAGTATCGATTTAGGATCTTGAAGAACAATATAGGTAAAGAAGTTTATCGATGTATTTATGTTTACTGTAATCAACTTGGATGTGAAGTCGTAGAGCTAAACGTACAAGTTGACCACGTACATTTAGTTGTAAAGGTCCCACCAAAGCTTTCGATATCCAAGTTGATGGGGGTATTGAAAGGCAAAATAGCCTTAAAGCTATTTAGCAAGTTTCCTCACCTTAGGAAGAACAGGCTTTGGGGTAATCACTTTTGGCAAAGAGGCTATTTTGTCGATAGTGTTGGAATCAATGAAGAAATAATACGCCGATATGTAAGACATCAAGAGAAGCAAGAGCGAGTAGAGCAGCAGCAATTGGCGCTGGACTAAACAAAGGCCCCCTTTTAGGGGGCTCACACAAAGCCACCTTCTTTAGAAGGTGGTAATTTACTTGTGCGTTTAAGCTGTTATACCTAATGCTGATTACGATTCTTTCGAGTCGGGTTTCGGTGGCTCTTGAGCTTCTGGCTCTTTATCCTGCTTCTCCGACTCATTGTCTTCTTCATCGTCATCGCGGCTTTCGATTACGCCGTGCATTTCTTTCCAGCTTTCCCAGCGTTGGTAAGCCAGCTCCTGCATGTCAGTGCTTTTATCTGCTTCGTCGATGATCTCCTCGCCTACGAGGTGTTCAAAAATATCTTCCAACGTTACCAAACCTAGCACGGTACCGTATTCATCAACAACAAGTGCCAGCTGTAAGCGATGAGTCATCATCTGGTCGAATACTTTAGGTAAAGTGGTATTGTTTAGCACCACTTGAATTGGGCGCATGATTGCTCCCAACTGTTTCTGTCCACAACCTGATTGTTGTAGTTTGAACAACTCAAGGCGATGCACAAAACCAATGATGTTATCTTTCTGCTCGCTGTAAACCAATGGGCGTGAGAAAGGCGTATCTTTGTGTTTTTCTAGGAACTCATTGATGGTCATTGTGGCATCGACACGGAATACTACTGGTCGTGGCGTCATAACCTGCGTTACGGGTACATCTTGGATGCCAAGCAAGTTGCTTAAGATTTTTGATTCACCCTCGGCAAATTCACCGCTTTCACGTGCCAGAATCGCCATTGCAGACAGCTCATCACGCATCTTTGGAGCTTCGTGGTTACGAGCAAGACGCTTGGTGATTTGCTCTGAGAACCAAACAAAGGGTGTAAGCGCCCATACCATCCAACGCAATGCGACCGCGGCAGTGGGTGCCAACTGACGCCAGTAGGTCGCGCCAATCGTCTTCGGTACGATTTCTGAAAGCACTAAGATCGCCAATGTCAGCACTGCCGAAAAGATACCTAATGCTTCGCTACCAAATACAACCGCAGCTTGTGCACCAGCAGTGGCCGCGCCGATCGTGTGAGCGATGGTGTTTAAAGTCAGAATAGATGCCAGTGGTCGGTCGATATCTGATTTCAGCTTAGCCAATTGCCCAGCTGCGGGATGCCCCTGTTGATTGAGCTGCGCAATGTAGCTCGGACTGATACTCAGCAGTACCGCCTCCAGCACCGAACAGATAAACGAAATGCCGATTGCAATAGAGATATAAATGGATAACAGCAGCATAGTTGCCCTTGAATGTAGTTTGATAGTGGTTATTTGCAGCTATTATAACCGCAAAAGTGACTTATAAATTGGTCCAAATACCTTGGAAAGCAAGGGTTTTCAGGGGGTATGTGGTAACAAATTGTGAGTTATTACTCATATTATGGCTAAAAGTACGTCAGAAAATCGAAAGATCGCTTACAAACCTTTGCCAGATGGGGCATTTATGTTTTAGAGTGAGACGAATTCGATAACCTATGAGAAGGGAAACCTAATGAACAAGACCCAATTAATCGACTTTATCGCAGAGAAAGCAGACCTATCAAAAGCACAAGCAAAAGCTGCTCTTGAAGCGACTCTTGATGGTGTAACTGGCGCACTTAAAGAGGGTGACCAAGTTCAACTAATTGGTTTTGGTACATTCAAAGTAAACCACCGCGCTGCACGTACTGGTCGTAACCCTAAGACTGGTGACGAGATTCAAATCGCAGCAGCTAACGTACCAGCATTCGTAGCAGGTAAAGCGCTGAAAGAATCAGTAAACTAAGTTAGAATGCACCGAGGTATCCTGCCTCGGTGCAATTTCATGAAAAAACATCTACTCACTTCACTTCTCCTATCTAGCCTTACCCTTTTTGGCTGTTCATCGGTTGAAACTCCTAATTTAGAACAATTCACGCATTTTTCTGGTGGTAAAGTTGCGGGAGATGCTAGCAGCTTGTACTGGATGACAGAGAAACTCACTCGTGTGAGTACGGCGGCTGATTATGTGACTATGGGGGACAATGGTTGGTTCAAGAGTGATTATCGCTGGGATGAAGGTGAGTTGCGAGAGTTGATTCGAAAAGGCGAGCAAGTTGATACCAAACAAGAGTTGGTGCCTTTTCAAATCCACATCCGTTTCAATAAAGATGGCGAAGCGGTTTACCAACAATATCGTGTTAACCTTAAAGTCTTACCACTCCAGCATGACCAATTAGAGCGCTACAAAGCAGAAGCGAATGACGTAGTGGCATCGGTTAAGGCGCAGTCTCGTAACAATCAGAGCCTTATTCAAGGTTATTGGAATGGTCAATCGTTTGAAACCTGCAAAGGTAAGGTGTTCTCGACACTCGAGTTTAATCAGACGCTGCCAAAATTTATTATCGAGCGTCTCTCATCGGTAGACAGTTATGTGGCTTTTGTCGGCAAGCAGTCACGAAACAAAGCAATGGTCGATGAACTGTTGATGCTCAATGACGATGACTTTGATTGTGTTTCTCGGCCAAAGTTGATCTCTGAATAAACATTGCTTCGAATTCTGTCGAACAAGAATGACCCGTCCTGATATGGGTTGACACTTTTTAACTAAAACGCTCGATGTACTTCATCGGGCGTTTTGTATTTTAAAGCCGTATGAGGCCTCATTTGATTATAGATATCTACGGACTCTGCTACCATCGTCCTTGCTTCTTTCAGATCTTTCGGTTTCTTCAGCAAGAGCTCCATTTTGAGTATCCCATTTACACGCTCAGCTAAAGCATTCTGATAACAGTCATACCCGTCAGTCATTGAGCAAGTCACTCTATGTTTCTTATGGATATCTTGATATTCCTTCGAACAGTATTGTGAGCCTCTATCTGAGTGGTGTATTAGCTTTTCTTCACTCTGCCGTTGCCTGAGAGCTGAGATAAATGCCCGCTTAACTGATTGAGTTTTCATGTTGTCATCCACATAAAAACCAACAATCTTCCTTGAATAAGCGTCTGTAACCAAGCTGAGATAACTCTCTCCATTTTGAGTTGGCAAGTAAGTAATATCAGCAACCCACAGTTGTTCTGGCTTCGTTGGTGTCAGCCCATCTTTCACTTTGTTTGGGTGACAGAAAAATCGATGACGGCTGTCAGTCGTTCGGTGATAGGCTCGTCTTGCTCTCACTAACAGCCGATGCTTTCTGAGAAGTTCAAAGAGCTTATCGCGACCTATTTGAATGCCCTTTGTTGCTGCTAAGAACTTCAGTTTACGCGTGCCAATGCGTGGCTGCTTCAGCCTGACTTCACGGACAAAGCCAATGACAGCATGCTCATGATGTTCACAACGAGATTGAGTTTGACATTGCTTATAATAAGCTTGGCGAGAGATTTGTACTAACTGACAAAACTTCGTAACGCTCAAACCTACTATGGTTTTCTCTTGGACAACGCTTCTTTGTGCTTTTTTGTCACTCTAACACCATAGTCACGTTCCATAACGTTCACGACAGCTTCAAAGAAGTCGGCTTTGAGTTGAGCATCTTCGAGCTGCTTCTCAAGCTCTTTAATACGTTGCTCTGGTGTAGGAGGTGAATTGAACTCGGCCATAGAGTCTCCTTTGGACATAAAGTTAGGTGTCCCTTTAGACCAATCTAGTCGACCATGCTTACGAAGCCAAACCAAAACCGTAGAGCAACCTTGGATGCCATACTTCTCTTGGGCTTGTTTGTAAGTGAGGCTTCCTTTTTCAACCTCATCAACTACAGTGAGTTTAAAAGCGAGGGAGTAATCGCGCTGAGTTCTTTTAGTTGTTGATTTCATAACACTCTCCAATTTTGGGGGTGGAAAGTGTCAACCTTATTTAGGACGGCACAGAACAATAAAAAAAGGCGCTGAGTGCGCCTTTTGTTTTTTAGCCAACTTATGTTGTTTTTATTTGTCTTGCTCACGTGCAATTGCACGGTAGCCGATATCGTTGCGATGGAACATGCCATCCCAACTGATCTGTTTTGCAAGCTCGTAAGCACGCTGCTGCGCTTCTGATACGCTGTTGCCAAGTGCGGTTGCACAAAGAACGCGACCACCGTTTGTCACGATGTCGCCATCTTTGTTATCTGTACCTGCATGGAAGACTTTTTCGCCTTCAATTTCAACTTGTGGCAGACCCGAAATAACGTCGCCTTTGTTGTACGCTGCTGGATAACCACCGGCTGCTAGCACGATACCAATCGATGCTCGTGGATCCCACTTCGATTCCGCTTGATCCAGTTTCTCGTCGATTGCCGCTAGACACAGATCAACAAGATCCGATTCCATGCGCATCATGATAGGTTGTGTCTCAGGATCACCGAAGCGGCAGTTGTACTCGATTACTTTCGGAGTGCCGTCTTTGTCGATCATCAGACCCGCGTATAGGAAACCAGTGTAAGGGTTACCTTCAGAGGCCATGCCACGTACTGTTGGGTAAATCACTTCTTCCATGATGCGGTTGTGGATTTCCTGTGTTACCACTGGAGCTGGAGAGTATGCTCCCATGCCACCGGTGTTAGGACCCGTATCTTTGTCGCCTACGCGTTTGTGGTCTTGGCTGGTGGCCATTGGCAGAACGTTCTCACCATCCACCATCACGATGAAGCTTGCTTCTTCACCATCTAGGAACTCTTCGATAACGACACGACTACCAGCATCACCAAATGCGTTGCCTGCTAGCATGTCTTTGATTGCGTCCTCAGCTTCTTCTAGCGTCATCGCTACGATAACGCCTTTACCAGCAGCAAGGCCGTCAGCTTTTACTACGATCGGTGCACCTTGCTCACGTACGTAAGCAAGAGCTGGCTCGATTTCAGTGAAGTTCGCGTAGGCACCTGTTGGAATTTGGTGACGAGCAAGGAAGTCTTTAGTAAACGCTTTAGAGCCTTCAAGTTGCGCTGCGGCTTGGGTAGGGCCAAAGATTGGTAAGCCAGCTTCGCGGAACGCATCAACCACACCAATAACCAATGGTGCTTCTGGGCCAACGATAGTCAGTTCAATCGCCTTCTCTTTGGCGAAAGCAACAAGGCCAGCGATGTCTTCTACATCGATGTTTACGTTCTCTAGTTTTGGCTCTAGTGCTGTACCTGCGTTGCCTGGAGCAATGAAAATAGTCTCAACATTTGGGTTTTGCGCTGCTTTCCAGCCTAGCGCATGTTCACGACCGCCTGAACCAATGATTAAAACTCGCATATGAAAATCCTTAATCTTATAAATACCGTTTGCTCAAACTCAGATATTTCGCAAAGACCTGAGTATGGCCTCTCTAATTCAATGGGACGAGGACAAGGCGACAAGTGAACTTATTCCTATGAGCATAGTATGCTATGTGATTAGGATAAGTGAACGCCGTCAACGCAGTTATCGTCCCAGTGAAGACGAGAGGATTAGTGGCGGAAGTGACGCATACCGGTAAAGATCATCGCCATGCCGTGCTCATCTGCTGCTGCGATAACTTCGTCGTCACGCATAGAGCCACCTGGCTGAATTACGCACTTAATGCCGGCTTCTGCTGCGGCATCGATACCGTCGCGGAATGGGAAGAAAGCGTCAGATGCCATTACGCTACCGGCAACTTCTAAGCCTTCGTCTGCAGCTTTGATGCCGGCAATTTTCGCTGAGTAAACGCGGCTCATTTGGCCTGCGCCCACACCGATAGTCATGTCGCCTTTCGCGTAAACGATCGCGTTAGATTTCACGTATTTCGCTACCTTCCAGCAGAATAGGGCATCTTTAAGCTCTTCTTCTGTCGGTTGACGCTTAGAAACCACTTTAAGGTCGTCTAGGCTTACCATGCCTTGGTCGCGATCTTGAACCAGTAGACCACCGTTGACGCGTTTCACGTCAAAGCCCGTTGTCTTCGTTGACCACTCGCCACACTCTAGTAGACGTACGTTCTTCTTCGCTGCAACCACTTCAATCGCTTCAGCAGAAACGGAAGGAGCGATGATGACCTCAACGAATTGACGCTCAACAATAGCGGTTGCTGTTTCAGCATCTAGCTCTTGGTTGAATGCAATGATGCCGCCGAATGCAGATGTTGGGTCAGTTTGGTAAGCACGGTTGTACGCTTCTAGGATGTCTTTACCTAGAGCAACACCGCATGGGTTTGCGTGTTTTACGATTACACATGCTGGCTCGTTGAACTCTTTCACACACTCAAGCGCTGCGTCCGTGTCTGCGATGTTGTTGTAAGAAAGGGCTTTACCTTGGATTTGGCGAGCAGTAGAAACGGATGCTTCTTGTGGGTTTGCTTCAACGTAGAATGCGGCTGCTTGGTGGCTGTTCTCACCGTAGCGCATGTCTTGCTTCTTCTCGAACTGTTGGTTGAACGTACGAGGGAATTTGCTCTCTTCATCACCTTCTTTGTTCTCACCGTAAGATGGAACCATAGTGCCGAAGTAGTTTGCGATCATGCCGTCGTAAGATGCTGTGTGCTCGAATGCTGCGATAGCTAGGTCGAAACGAGTTTCTAGTGTTAGAGACTTCTCGTTTGCGTCCATCTCTGCAATTACGCGGCCGTAATCACCTGCGTTAACAACGATAGTCACGTCTTTGTGGTTTTTCGCTGCAGAACGAACCATGGTTGGGCCGCCGATATCGATGTTTTCAACAGCGTCGGCTAGTGTACAGCCTTCTTTGGCAACGGTTTCTGCGAATGGGTATAGGTTTACGACAACCATATCGATAGGGTTGATGCCGTGCTTTTCCATCACGTCATCATCTTGGCCACGACGACCAAGCACACCACCGTGAACTTTTGGGTGAAGCGTTTTAACGCGGCCGTCCATCATTTCTGGGAAACCAGTGTAGTCAGAGACTTCAGTTACGGCGATGCCTTGTTCGGCAAGTAGGCGAGCTGTACCACCAGTAGATAGGATATCGACACCGCGCTCAGCAAGAGCTTGCGCAAACTCAACAATACCTGTTTTGTCTGATACGCTGATAAGCGCACGGCGAATAGGACGAGCGTTATTCATGCTTCCATTTTCCTCAAATTCACGGAGTTAAAGATGTTTGCCAAAAATGAACTTGTTTTTACCTCTTGGGGTAAAATATTGGCCAGTTTTGGTAAAGACCTTTGCAGGGTGTTTTCTGGTTAGAAAATAGTCTCCACATTTGATGGCGCGTATTCTAACCAATTTATTACAAAAAAGCTCGCGCAATCGTTTGGCATCTCAAAAATAATTGCAAAAAAGTCGTTCTTTAGCTTTAAAAGTAACGAGATAGTTAATAGGGAAAGTTATGTTTCAGATAGGTGAACTGGCAAAACGTTGTGGTGTGACTGCCGATACATTGCGTTTCTACGAGAAAAACGCGCTAATAAAACCCGCAGGGCGAAGCGAATCAGGCTACCGCTTGTATGATGAAGAGAATCAAAAGCAGGTGCACTTTATCCTCAAAGGTAAAGATCTTGGCTTGAGTCTGGATGAAATTAAAGACCTGTTAGAAATTAAGTTAGAAGCGACAGAACACAGCTGTGCAGAGGTAAAAGCCATTACTTCTGCTAAGTTAGAGCTGATTGATGGGAAAATTAACGAGCTGACGAAAATTCGCCGAGCGTTAAAGAAGATTAATGATGCTTGTTGTGGTCATACAGACGATGACGCCACACATTGCTCTATCCTCGCAGCACTTGAGTAGTCTCATTCTTGCATCACTTAACTTAAGTTTGCATTTTTGGCGACTTGCTTTTCTAGGTACACGCTGCTTTCCCACCTATAATCTTGCCTTTAGTTACTTGTAGGAATCGACCATTGTCTGATTCCTAGCGTAACGCTGTCTGTAGATACGAGAGTTTTCATACATGGTTGGAGTCTATTTTCAAATCAATGACTGGGTTTTGAGCGTTGATGAAAATAAGCTGTATCGACAAGATAGGGAAGTTACTGTTGAGCCACGCTTAATTAATCTTTTGCACTTCTTAGCGGAGCATGCGAATGAGGTGTTCAACCGCGAGGAATTGATTCAGTACGTTTGGGCTGGAGCGATTGTGACCGATCAAGTGGTGACTCAATCCATCTTTGAGTTGCGTAAGCTACTACGTGACGGTCGAGAGGAAAATACCAACTACGTTATCACGGTGCCCAAGCGTGGCTATAAGCTGGTAGCGAACGTGGTTGCTATGACGCATGAAGAGTTTGTCACAAGTCGGCAAAATGAAGAGATCCCACCTTCGGTTGAAGAATCGGAAGAGGATTGTCTACCTATAGCACCAGCCGTTACCTTTCCTGCCGGTCCTCTAACTCGCGCGGTCTGCGAGATGTCAAAAGAGAAAAAAGCCCCTCAGAGCAAAAACAAAATCAGTCCTTGGCGATTGGGAATTATGAACTTCATCTGGATCAGTATGTTGGTCGTAGTGATGGGCGTGTTTACCTACAAGCAATCGGAAGTGCGTATTACCCAAGCCATCGATACCCATCTGATTGAGTTCAAGTTTCAAGATAATTTTACGAATGAAGGATTAAGCTACGATTTGGCAGACGGATTCGCCCAAAAGTTGATGTCCGACATTGCTCAAGTCAGTGATTACCGAGTCATGCTAAAGAAGGCGTCGTTTACTTCTGGCATTGTACCTGGTAAATCGGTTGTGGTGAGAGTTCGTGAGAATGACGGTGGCAGCTTTTTAGAGGTGGAATATCGCAATAACTCATCTGAAAAAGTGTTGTTTAGTCGTCAATACGCGTTAACCAGTAGTCATTTAAAGACAGTGCTTCAACAAGCGTCGTTGGATTTGATGCAAGTGCTGAAAGTGTCGGATGCCAAATTGAAATCTACGATGCTGGTGGCGGGAATGCCAATGAATCCCGACGCGTTGGAGTTGTTTGTTCAGGCTAACCATTACCTTAATGTCTCTGATACTAAACAATTCCGCCAAGGTATCGACTTGATGGAAAACATTTTAGAAATCGAGCCGGATAATGCTTACGTTCAAGCTGAGTTGTTGATTGCTTACCATGTACAAAAGGCACTTGATTTCTCACAGGAGTTGAAGAAAGGGCGAATGCAGCAGCTCAGTGAAGCACTAGAGACTAATGTGAAAATGATGGTGGGGCCAATTCAACCGCGAATTTATGAAGCTTTAGCACTGCACGAAACCATCATTGGTGACATGGCGTTAGCCAAGCGGCATCTCGGACAGGCATTGAGGTTACGTGATTCAGTGCTTTCCTATGTGATTCGCGGTAAGCACGCCGAATTGGATGGTGATCTGGATTTAGCCAGTGAGTCTTACAGTGAAGCTTTCTATATTGATACGTCGGTTGAGACGTACCTGCTGTGCGAAAACTTGGTCTTCCCAAGTAACATGAAGGCGATTGATTACGCCATGTATCGCGCCGTTCACCCTTCTGTCGTTCGAATGCTTTAATTCTCTCGGACTCAACGTCAGTCTAATGCTAGCCCCTCATTTCGGTGAGGGGCTTTTTTGTCGCTGTCGAAAAGTGAAAAGGGTGAGGCGGTGGGGCAATGACTTACGAAGGAGCTAACAACGCAAGCTTGCAACGGGAATACATACCCGCTTTGCTTCTCTATCTCTATCTCTATCTCTATCTCTATCTCTATCTCTATCTCTATCTCTATTGATTGTATGAAGTGTCTGGCTGAGTTATGTGGCGAGAATGATTTTGATGCTTTCTTGCAGGCGAGATGAATATTGATGTGGGTCAAAAAGCGCGATCAGGGAGAGATTTATGGAATCAACACTTCAGGGAATTAACCCTTCGGGATGGGGAAGTTGATAGAGGTTGATAACTTTTATCGCGATGACCAACGAGTTGATGAGAGTTTATCTATCGGTAGAAGGTTTGATGTTTTTCTTATAACTAAATGAATAATATGGTTTTATATTTTTGTGTTTATCATGTTTATCTCAACTTGATGTTGATGAACTAATCATTTTATTGATAACACCAAGTTTATTTTTTTCCCAGTTTTTGGGCGTAGTCTTCACTTCGAAATTTAGCGAGGTCGAGCAGATTCCTCCTCATAGCATCTCGCTAATAACCATTCAGTTTGAGTCATGTTGACTCGAGTAGAATAGATTTGGAGATGTTATGTCATCGAATGCGAAAAAAATCGGCCTTATTGCCTGTACGGGTGTCGTAGCCGGTAACATGATGGGTAGTGGTATTGCACTATTACCTTCTAGTCTTGCCTCTGTAGGCTCTGTTTCAATCTTCAGTTGGCTGATCTGTTTGGTCGGTGCGCTGAGTCTGGCGTTCGTTTACGCTCGTCTGGCAACCAAAAACCCACAAGAAGGTGGTCCTATCGCTTATGCTGGCGAAGTGTCTCCGGTATTTGGTTTCCAAACGGGCGTTCTTTATTACCACGCGAACTGGATTGGTAACCTGGCTATTGCCATTACAGGTGTTTCTTACCTTTCAGTATTCTTCCCTGTGCTTAATAACCCTATCCCAGCAGGTATTGCGACGATTGCATCGGTATGGATCTTCACTTTCGTCAACCTACTTGGTGGTAGCTGGGTAAGCCGTCTATGTACGCTTGGTCTAGTTCTTATCCTTATCCCAGTTGTTGGTACAGCCGCATTTGGTTGGACGCACTTCGATACTGCGCTTTACAGCCAAAACTGGAACGTATCAGCAGGCACTGACAGCCACGCGGTAGTAACTGCGGTTCTTATCTGTCTATGGTCATTTGTAGGTGTGGAATCAGCAGCGGTATCTACTGGTATGGTAGAAAACCCTAAACGTACCGTACCACTAGCAACTATGTTGGGTACTGGTATCGCAGGTGTGATTTACATCCTATCAACTCAAATGATCAGCGGCATGTTCCCTGCGTCAGAAGTTGCGGCATCAGGTGCGCCATTTGCACTAGCAACAACTGAGCTATTCGGTAGCTGGACAGCGCCATTCGTATCAGCATTTACAGCACTAGCATGTTTCACTTCGCTAGGTTCTTGGATGATGCTAGTAGGTGAAGCGGGTAAACGCGCAGCAAACGACGGCAACTTCCCTAAAATCTACGGTGAAACTGATAAAAACGGTGTGCCTAAGAAAGGTCTAATCCTTGCGTCAATCAAGATGACTGCGCTAATGGTTGTACTGATGTTCTTCAGCTCTAAAACAGCACACGCATCAGACCTGTTCAACCAGCTAACGACTGACGCAGTTCTACTAACTATGCTGCCTTACTTCTACTCAAGCATTAACTTGATTCGCTTCGAAGGTATGACAACACGTAACGGCTTCGTAATGCTGTTCTCTGGTGTGGCTTGTCTGTTCTGCTTCATCGCTCTAGCAGGTGCAGAGGGCGGTACGCTAACAGCAACCTTCATCGTTTCTCTAGTTATCTTGATGTTCTACAGCAAAAAAGCAGGTCTTGCTCAGTACGTGAAAATGCACGCTGACGACATGCCTGCCCAAGCAAGCAACTAATCCCCAAAACGCTGGCACTACGGTGCCAGCCCATAAACCCAAATTCACGCGGCGCTCACCTTACTCATTGCCAGTAAATGGCAAAGAGCGCCCTCATTCGCCTTGGAGATGTCCAAATGAATATATTCGCTATCTTGAACCACATGGGTGTGTTCTTTAAAGAAGAGCCAGTTCGTCAACTTCACGCTGCTCTTGAGAAAGCGGGCTACGAAGTGGTTTACCCAGTAGATGATAAAGACTTGATCAAAATGATTGAGATGAACCCACGCATTTGCGGTGTGCTGTTCGACTGGGATAAATACTCACTAGAGCTATGTGAACGTATCAGCCAAATCAACGAAAAACTGCCTGTTCACGCATTTGCTAACGAACAGTCTACTCTAGACATTTCACTAACAGACCTACGTCTAAACGTGAGCTTCTTCGAGTACGCTTTAGGTATGGCTGACGACATCGCTATCAAAATCAACCAAGCGACAGAGGCATACAAAGATGCCATCATGCCTCCATTCACTAAAGCGCTATTCAAATACGTAGAAGAAGGTAAATACACCTTCTGTACTCCAGGTCACATGGGCGGTACTGCATTCCAGAAAAGCCCTGCTGGTAGCATCTTCTACGATTTTTACGGTCCAAACACATTCAAAGCGGACGTATCAATTTCAATGCCTGAACTAGGTTCTCTACTAGACCACTCAGGTCCACATAAAGATGCTGAAGAATACATCGCACGTACATTCAATGCAGACAGTTCGTACATCGTAACTAACGGTACGTCTACATCGAATAAAATCGTTGGTATGTACTCAGCGCCAGCAGGCAGCACAGTACTGATTGACCGTAACTGTCACAAGTCTCTGACTCACCTAATGATGATGAGCGACGTGACACCAATCTACTTCCGCCCAACTCGTAACGCATACGGCATCCTTGGTGGCATCCCACAAAGCGAATTCAGCCGCGATGTAATCGCAGAGAAAGTGGCGAAAACACCAGGTGCAACAGCACCAACTTACGCAGTAGTGACTAACTCAACTTACGATGGCTTGTTGTACAACACACAATTCATCAAAGAGTCGCTAGATTGTAAACACATCCACTTCGACAGTGCTTGGGTGCCTTACACTAACTTCAACCCAATTTACGAAGGTAAATGTGGTATGAGTGGTGAAGCGATGCCAGGCAAAGTGTTCTACGAAACACAATCAACACACAAACTGTTGGCAGCGTTCTCACAAGCTTCAATGATTCACGTGAAAGGCGACTTTGATAAAGAATCTTTCAACGAAGCATTCATGATGCACACTTCAACTTCACCTCAGTACGGCATTGTTGCTTCTACTGAAACTGCAGCGGCAATGATGCGCGGCAACACTGGTAAGAAGTTGATGCAAGACTCTATCGATCGCGCAATCCGCTTCCGTAAAGAGATCAAACGTCTAGAAGCAGAAAGCGACAGCTGGTTCTTCGATGTATGGCAACCAGAAAACATCGATACCACAGAATGTTGGAAACTAGACCCTAGCGACACATGGCACGGCTTCAAGAACATGGATGATAACCACATGTATCTTGACCCAATCAAAGTAACGCTACTGACTCCAGGGATGAATAAAGAAGGCGAACTAGAAGAATCAGGTATTCCTGCTTCGCTGGTGGCTAAATTCCTAGACGAGCGCGGCATCGTGGTAGAGAAAACAGGTCCATACAACTTGTTGTTCCTATTCTCAATCGGTATCGACAAATCAAAAGCAATGCAATTGCTACGCGGTCTAACTGAATTTAAACGTGGCTACGACTTGAACCTAACCATCAAGAGCTTCCTACCTTCGCTATACAACGAAGATCCAAGCTTTTATGAAGGCATGCGCGTTCAAGAACTAGCACAAGCAATTCATGACCTAACTAAGAAATACAACCTACCAGAGCTAATGTACAAAGCGTTCGATGTTCTTCCAGAAATGAAAGTAACACCACACGCAGCATGGCAAGAAGAGCTTCGCGGTAACGTAGAAGAAATCAAACTGGAAGAAATGGTTGGTCGCGTAAGTGCGAACATGATCCTTCCTTACCCTCCAGGTGTGCCACTAGTACTTCCTGGTGAAATGGTGACTCAAGAGTCTCGCCCTGTGCTGGACTTCCTAGAGATGCTTTGTGAGATCGGTGCGCATTACCCAGGTTTCGAAACCGACATCCACGGTCTATACCAACAAAAAGATGGTAGCTACACCGTAAAAGTATTGAAGAACTAAGTTCCTCTCGAAGATGACGCTATTGGGAATGCAAGCATGCTCCACTCTTACGAGCTCAATGCGTCATCGAACAATAACGGCATTTAGATATACCCCTAACTATTCTGTCGTAAAGAGAAGGGCAAGGATGCTCTGATCTTTTCTTCTATATATAGAAGAAACACTTTTCCAAGACTTCACCTGAAGTACCCCAAATAAAAAGCAAAGACCAAAAGAGCAGTTCGTCATCGTTCTGCTCTTTTTTTTCGTCTTTATATCGATAGAAAGAGAAAAAAGAACCAAGAGAGATAAGATCAGCAATCAAAATCACAAAGAAATAGGCGATCTTTTAATGCAGAAGTCAGGTGTTTCATCATGAAAAGATCCTCTGCAACCCGAAATATTAGACAAGATCGTTGAGTATCTATGCAGAGTGCTCGTTATTTGTGCGGTTGAAAGTTTTTTTGCAAAAAACGCTTGTGCTAATTTCTCAACCCCCTATACTGCGCATCCACCGACACGGAGTGAGACGAAAGTCACACAGCGAGTCGGGAAGAGAGAAAAAAGAATTTGAAAAAAATGCTTGACTCTCTCACGGTGTGAAGTAAGATACGCACCCCTAACGACGAGCAACTAAGTTGCTGAAAGTGTTAGAAAAGCTCTTTAAAAATAAGAACCTATCAATCTGTGTGGGCACTCGTTGATGATAATCCAATTAGATATTTCTTTCTTAATGGAAAGCGGTATCAAATTAGGTTTCAATGAAACGAAGTGACCATTGAATCTTCGGATTCAGCACAGTCAATTCAAACATTACTTTATGTAATGTTCAGTATTCATTGAGCCGAACAAAATCTTAAATTGAAGAGTTTGATCATGGCTCAGATTGAACGCTGGCGGCAGGCCTAACACATGCAAGTCGAGCGGAAACGAGTTATCTGAACCTTCGGGGAACGATAACGGCGTCGAGCGGCGGACGGGTGAGTAATGCCTAGGAAATTGCCCTGATGTGGGGGATAACCATTGGAAACGATGGCTAATACCGCATGATGCTTACGGGCCAAAGAGGGGGACCTTCGGGCCTCTCGCGTCAGGATATGCCTAGGTGGGATTAGCTAGTTGGTGAGGTAAGGGCTCACCAAGGCGACGATCCCTAGCTGGTCTGAGAGGATGATCAGCCACACTGGAACTGAGACACGGTCCAGACTCCTACGGGAGGCAGCAGTGGGGAATATTGCACAATGGGCGCAAGCCTGATGCAGCCATGCCGCGTGTGTGAAGAAGGCCTTCGGGTTGTAAAGCACTTTCAGTCGTGAGGAAGGTAGTGTAGTTAATAGCTGCATTATTTGACGTTAGCGACAGAAGAAGCACCGGCTAACTCCGTGCCAGCAGCCGCGGTAATACGGAGGGTGCGAGCGTTAATCGGAATTACTGGGCGTAAAGCGCATGCAGGTGGTTTGTTAAGTCAGATGTGAAAGCCCGGGGCTCAACCTCGGAATAGCATTTGAAACTGGCAGACTAGAGTACTGTAGAGGGGGGTAGAATTTCAGGTGTAGCGGTGAAATGCGTAGAGATCTGAAGGAATACCGGTGGCGAAGGCGGCCCCCTGGACAGATACTGACACTCAGATGCGAAAGCGTGGGGAGCAAACAGGATTAGATACCCTGGTAGTCCACGCCGTAAACGATGTCTACTTGGAGGTTGTGGCCTTGAGCCGTGGCTTTCGGAGCTAACGCGTTAAGTAGACCGCCTGGGGAGTACGGTCGCAAGATTAAAACTCAAATGAATTGACGGGGGCCCGCACAAGCGGTGGAGCATGTGGTTTAATTCGATGCAACGCGAAGAACCTTACCTACTCTTGACATCCAGAGAACTTTCCAGAGATGGATTGGTGCCTTCGGGAACTCTGAGACAGGTGCTGCATGGCTGTCGTCAGCTCGTGTTGTGAAATGTTGGGTTAAGTCCCGCAACGAGCGCAACCCTTATCCTTGTTTGCCAGCGAGTAATGTCGGGAACTCCAGGGAGACTGCCGGTGATAAACCGGAGGAAGGTGGGGACGACGTCAAGTCATCATGGCCCTTACGAGTAGGGCTACACACGTGCTACAATGGCGCATACAGAGGGCGGCCAACTTGCGAAAGTGAGCGAATCCCAAAAAGTGCGTCGTAGTCCGGATTGGAGTCTGCAACTCGACTCCATGAAGTCGGAATCGCTAGTAATCGTGGATCAGAATGCCACGGTGAATACGTTCCCGGGCCTTGTACACACCGCCCGTCACACCATGGGAGTGGGCTGCAAAAGAAGTAGGTAGTTTAACCTTCGGGGGGACGCTTACCACTTTGTGGTTCATGACTGGGGTGAAGTCGTAACAAGGTAGCGCTAGGGGAACCTGGCGCTGGATCACCTCCTTAAACGATGATTATTGCGATGAGTGTCCACACAGATTGATAGTTCACAAGCGCAAGCTTGTAGCTAACATAGCTCTTTAACAATTTGGAAAGCTGACAAAACAACAATTTATTGTTGTTTGTAAAGTTCTCAATGTTTATCGAAAGATAAACACCAAAAAACACATTCAAGTGTTCTTGGGAATATCACTTTTACAGTGATTATTCGAAATTGAGTCCGGCAAAATCGATATGTCTCTCGCTCATTCAAATAATGAGAGACAACTTTGGTGATTTGAACATCAACTCGAAACTCCTTCGGGTTGTATGGTTAAGTGACTAAGCGTACACGGTGGATGCCTTGGCAGTCAGAGGCGATGAAGGACGTATTAACTTGCGATAAGCCCAGATTAGGTAGTAAAAACCATTTGAGTCTGGGATTTCCGAATGGGGAAACCCAATACCATAAGGTATTACTGTTGAGTGAATACATAGCTCAACAGGGCGAACCGGGGGAACTGAAACATCTAAGTACCCCGAGGAAAAGAAATCAACCGAGATTCCGAAAGTAGCGGCGAGCGAAATTGGACTAGCCCTTAAGCTTTACACGCGTTAGACGAACAGCCTGGAAAGGCCGACGATACAGGGTGATAGTCCCGTAGTTGACGACGTGTGTTCAGTGAAATCGAGTAGGGCGGGACACGTGATATCCTGTCTGAATATGGGGGGACCATCCTCCAAGGCTAAATACTACTGACTGACCGATAGTGAACCAGTACCGTGAGGGAAAGGCGAAAAGAACCCCTGTGAGGGGAGTGAAATAGAACCTGAAACCGTGTACGTACAAGCAGTAGGAGCAGGCTTTGTCCTGTGACTGCGTACCTTTTGTATAATGGGTCAGCGACTTATATTCAGTGGCAAGGTTAACCATCTAGGGGAGCCGTAGGGAAACCGAGTCTTAACTGGGCGTTCAGTCTCTGGATATAGACCCGAAACCAGGTGATCTAGCCATGGGCAGGTTGAAGGTTGAGTAACATCAACTGGAGGACCGAACCGACTAATGTTGAAAAATTAGCGGATGACTTGTGGCTAGGGGTGAAAGGCCAATCAAACCTGGAGATAGCTGGTTCTCCCCGAAAGCTATTTAGGTAGCGCCTCGGACGAATACTACTGGGGGTAGAGCACTGTTAAGGCTAGGGGGTCATCCCGACTTACCAACCCTTTGCAAACTCCGAATACCAGTAAGTACTATCCGGGAGACACACGGCGGGTGCTAACGTCCGTCGTGGAGAGGGAAACAACCCAGACCGCCAGCTAAGGTCCCAAATTACTACTAAGTGGGAAACGATGTGGGAAGGCTCAGACAGCCAGGATGTTGGCTTAGAAGCAGCCATCATTTAAAGAAAGCGTAATAGCTCACTGGTCGAGTCGGCCTGCGCGGAAGATGTAACGGGGCTAAGTAGTAAACCGAAGCTGCGGCAATGCACTTTAGTGCATTGGGTAGGGGAGCGTTCTGTAAGCGGTTGAAGGTGTGTGGTAACGCATGCTGGACGTATCAGAAGTGCGAATGCTGACATGAGTAACGATAAAGGGGGTGAAAAACCTCCTCGCCGGAAGACCAAGGGTTCCTGTCCAACGTTAATCGGGGCAGGGTAAGTCGACCCCTAAGGCGAGGCCGAAAGGCGTAGTCGATGGGAAACGGGTTAATATTCCCGTACTTCTTACAATTGCGATGGGGGGACGGAGAAGGCTAGGTGGGCCTGGCGACGGTTGTCCAGGTTCAAGTGCGTAGGCTGAAGAGTTAGGTAAATCCGGCTCTTCTTAAAGCTGAGACACGACGTCGAGCATCTACGGATGTGAAGTCATTGATGCCATGCTTCCAGGAAAAGCCTCTAAGCTTCAGATTGTAAGGAATCGTACCCCAAACCGACACAGGTGGTCGGGTAGAGAATACCAAGGCGCTTGAGAGAACTCGGGTGAAGGAACTAGGCAAAATGGTACCGTAACTTCGGGAGAAGGTACGCTCTCGACGGTGAAGTCCCTCGCGGATGGAGCTATTGAGAGTCGCAGATACCAGGTGGCTGCAACTGTTTATTAAAAACACAGCACTGTGCAAAATCGCAAGATGACGTATACGGTGTGACGCCTGCCCGGTGCCGGAAGGTTAATTGATGGGGTTAGACTTCGGTCGAAGCTCTTGATCGAAGCCCCGGTAAACGGCGGCCGTAACTATAACGGTCCTAAGGTAGCGAAATTCCTTGTCGGGTAAGTTCCGACCTGCACGAATGGCGTAATGATGGCCACGCTGTCTCCACCCGAGACTCAGTGAAATTGAAATCGCTGTGAAGATGCAGTGTACCCGCGGCTAGACGGAAAGACCCCGTGAACCTTTACTACAGCTTGGCACTGAACATTGACCCTACATGTGTAGGATAGGTGGGAGGCTTTGAAGCGCAGTCGCTAGATTGCGTGGAGCCGTCCTTGAAATACCACCCTTGTAGTGTTGATGTTCTAACGTCGACCCCTTATCGGGGTTGCGGACAGTGCCTGGTGGGTAGTTTGACTGGGGCGGTCTCCTCCCAAAGCGTAACGGAGGAGCACGAAGGTGGGCTAATCACGGTTGGACATCGTGAGGTTAGTGCAATGGCATAAGCCCGCTTGACTGCGAGAATGACAATTCGAGCAGGTGCGAAAGCAGGTCATAGTGATCCGGTGGTTCTGAATGGAAGGGCCATCGCTCAACGGATAAAAGGTACTCCGGGGATAACAGGCTGATACCGCCCAAGAGTTCATATCGACGGCGGTGTTTGGCACCTCGATGTCGGCTCATCACATCCTGGGGCTGAAGTCGGTCCCAAGGGTATGGCTGTTCGCCATTTAAAGTGGTACGCGAGCTGGGTTTAGAACGTCGTGAGACAGTTCGGTCCCTATCTGCCGTGGGCGTTGGAGAATTGAAAGGGGCTGCTCCTAGTACGAGAGGACCGGAGTGGACGAACCTCTGGTGTTCGGGTTGTGTCGCCAGACGCATTGCCCGGTAGCTAAGTTCGGGATCGATAACCGCTGAAAGCATCTAAGCGGGAAGCGAGCCTTGAGATGAGTTCTCCCTGATACTTTAAGTATCCTAAAGGGTTGTCGTAGACTACGACGTTGATAGGCAGGGTGTGTAAGCGTTGTGAGGCGTTGAGCTAACCTGTACTAATTGCCCGTGAGGCTTAACCATACAACACCCAAGGGGTTTTGATGGACTCAATGAAAGAACGTTGAATGTGTAAGAACGAGAATTAAAAAACAGCTTTCCAGATTAAAGAATTTGCTTGGCGACCATAGCGTTTTGGACCCACCTGATTTCCATGCCGAACTCAGAAGTGAAACGAAATAGCGTCGATGGTAGTGTGGGGCTTCCCCATGTGAGAGTAGAACATCGCCAGGCTTTATTTCCGACTTGTCTGAATACAGACGAGTCAACATAAGGTTTTAAACAAAAGTTTAGAATTTTATGTTGACTTTCAAAGTGGAAAGCGTATTATACGCACCTCGCTTAAGTGCTAAGGCACTGAAAGCCAAGCTCTTTAACAATATAGACCTATCAATCTGTGTGGGCACTCGTTGATGATAATCCAATTAGAAACTTCGGTTTCAAATTAGGTTTCAATGAAACGAAGTGACCATTGAATCGAAAGATTCAGCACAGTCAATTCAAACATTACTTATGTAATGTTCAGTATTCATTGAGCCAAACAAAATCTTAAATTGAAGAGTTTGATCATGGCTCAGATTGAACGCTGGCGGCAGGCCTAACACATGCAAGTCGAGCGGAAACGAGTTATCTGAACCTTCGGGGAACGATAACGGCGTCGAGCGGCGGACGGGTGAGTAATGCCTAGGAAATTGCCCTGATGTGGGGGATAACCATTGGAAACGATGGCTAATACCGCATGATGCCTACGGGCCAAAGAGGGGGACCTTCGGGCCTCTCGCGTCAGGATATGCCTAGGTGGGATTAGCTAGTTGGTGAGGTAAGGGCTCACCAAGGCGACGATCCCTAGCTGGTCTGAGAGGATGATCAGCCACACTGGAACTGAGACACGGTCCAGACTCCTACGGGAGGCAGCAGTGGGGAATATTGCACAATGGGCGCAAGCCTGATGCAGCCATGCCGCGTGTATGAAGAAGGCCTTCGGGTTGTAAAGTACTTTCAGTCGTGAGGAAGGCGGCGTCGTTAATAGCGGCGTTGTTTGACGTTAGCGACAGAAGAAGCACCGGCTAACTCCGTGCCAGCAGCCGCGGTAATACGGAGGGTGCGAGCGTTAATCGGAATTACTGGGCGTAAAGCGCATGCAGGTGGTTTGTTAAGTCAGATGTGAAAGCCCGGGGCTCAACCTCGGAATAGCATTTGAAACTGGCAGACTAGAGTACTGTAGAGGGGGGTAGAATTTCAGGTGTAGCGGTGAAATGCGTAGAGATCTGAAGGAATACCGGTGGCGAAGGCGGCCCCCTGGACAGATACTGACACTCAGATGCGAAAGCGTGGGGAGCAAACAGGATTAGATACCCTGGTAGTCCACGCCGTAAACGATGTCTACTTGGAGGTTGTGGCCTTGAGCCGTGGCTTTCGGAGCTAACGCGTTAAGTAGACCGCCTGGGGAGTACGGTCGCAAGATTAAAACTCAAATGAATTGACGGGGGCCCGCACAAGCGGTGGAGCATGTGGTTTAATTCGATGCAACGCGAAGAACCTTACCTACTCTTGACATCCAGAGAACTTTCCAGAGATGGATTGGTGCCTTCGGGAACTCTGAGACAGGTGCTGCATGGCTGTCGTCAGCTCGTGTTGTGAAATGTTGGGTTAAGTCCCGCAACGAGCGCAACCCTTATCCTTGTTTGCCAGCGAGTAATGTCGGGAACTCCAGGGAGACTGCCGGTGATAAACCGGAGGAAGGTGGGGACGACGTCAAGTCATCATGGCCCTTACGAGTAGGGCTACACACGTGCTACAATGGCGCATACAGAGGGCGGCCAACTTGCGAAAGTGAGCGAATCCCAAAAAGTGCGTCGTAGTCCGGATTGGAGTCTGCAACTCGACTCCATGAAGTCGGAATCGCTAGTAATCGTGGATCAGAATGCCACGGTGAATACGTTCCCGGGCCTTGTACACACCGCCCGTCACACCATGGGAGTGGGCTGCAAAAGAAGTAGGTAGTTTAACCTTCGGGGGGACGCTTACCACTTTGTGGTTCATGACTGGGGTGAAGTCGTAACAAGGTAGCGCTAGGGGAACCTGGCGCTGGATCACCTCCTTAAACGATGATTATTGCGATGAGTGTTCACACAGATTGATATGGTTTATAAAGTAAAGAGACGATACTGGGTCTGTAGCTCAGGTGGTTAGAGCGTTCGCCTGATAAGCGAGAGGTCGGTGGTTCGAGTCCACTCAGACCCACCAATTTCTTTCCCAAGGAATTGGCGACAGTATCGACACCTTGATGGGGCTATAGCTCAGCTGGGAGAGCGCCTGCCTTGCACGCAGGAGGTCTGCGGTTCGATCCCGCATAGCTCCACCATCTTTAAGTGTTCTTGAAAAAGAATCTTTAAAAATGGTTTTCATCAGAAAATCTAGATCTTTAACAATTTGGAAAGCTGACAAAACAATCTTTTAAGATTGTTTGTAAAGTTCTCAATGTTTGTCTTTAAGACAAACACCAAAAAACACATTCAAGTGTTCTTGGCTTTTTGTTTTCATTTTTTCTAAAAATGAAGGTAAAGAGATGAGTCCGGCAAAATCGAATGTCTCTCGCTCATTCAAATAATGAGAGACAACTTTGGTGATTTGAACATCAACTCGAAACTCCTTCGGGTTGTATGGTTAAGTGACTAAGCGTACACGGTGGATGCCTTGGCAGTCAGAGGCGATGAAGGACGTATTAACTTGCGATAAGCCCAGATTAGGTAGTAAAAACCATTTGAGTCTGGGATTTCCGAATGGGGAAACCCAATACCATAAGGTATTACTGTTGAGTGAATACATAGCTCAACAGGGCGAACCGGGGGAACTGAAACATCTAAGTACCCCGAGGAAAAGAAATCAACCGAGATTCCGAAAGTAGCGGCGAGCGAAATTGGACTAGCCCTTAAGCTTTACACGCGTTAGACGAACAGCCTGGAAAGGCCGACGATACAGGGTGATAGTCCCGTAGTTGACGACGTGTGTTCAGTGAAATCGAGTAGGGCGGGACACGTGATATCCTGTCTGAATATGGGGGGACCATCCTCCAAGGCTAAATACTACTGACTGACCGATAGTGAACCAGTACCGTGAGGGAAAGGCGAAAAGAACCCCTGTGAGGGGAGTGAAATAGAACCTGAAACCGTGTACGTACAAGCAGTAGGAGCAGGCTTTGTCCTGTGACTGCGTACCTTTTGTATAATGGGTCAGCGACTTATATTCAGTGGCAAGGTTAACCATCTAGGGGAGCCGTAGGGAAACCGAGTCTTAACTGGGCGTTCAGTCTCTGGATATAGACCCGAAACCAGGTGATCTAGCCATGGGCAGGTTGAAGGTTGAGTAACATCAACTGGAGGACCGAACCGACTAATGTTGAAAAATTAGCGGATGACTTGTGGCTAGGGGTGAAAGGCCAATCAAACCTGGAGATAGCTGGTTCTCCCCGAAAGCTATTTAGGTAGCGCCTCGGACGAATACTACTGGGGGTAGAGCACTGTTAAGGCTAGGGGGTCATCCCGACTTACCAACCCTTTGCAAACTCCGAATACCAGTAAGTACTATCCGGGAGACACACGGCGGGTGCTAACGTCCGTCGTGGAGAGGGAAACAACCCAGACCGCCAGCTAAGGTCCCAAATTACTACTAAGTGGGAAACGATGTGGGAAGGCTCAGACAGCCAGGATGTTGGCTTAGAAGCAGCCATCATTTAAAGAAAGCGTAATAGCTCACTGGTCGAGTCGGCCTGCGCGGAAGATGTAACGGGGCTAAGTAGTAAACCGAAGCTGCGGCAATGCACTTTAGTGCATTGGGTAGGGGAGCGTTCTGTAAGCGGTTGAAGGTGTGTGGTAACGCATGCTGGACGTATCAGAAGTGCGAATGCTGACATGAGTAACGATAAAGGGGGTGAAAAACCTCCTCGCCGGAAGACCAAGGGTTCCTGTCCAACGTTAATCGGGGCAGGGTAAGTCGACCCCTAAGGCGAGGCCGAAAGGCGTAGTCGATGGGAAACGGGTTAATATTCCCGTACTTCTTACAATTGCGATGGGGGGACGGAGAAGGCTAGGTGGGCCTGGCGACGGTTGTCCAGGTTCAAGTGCGTAGGCTGAAGAGTTAGGTAAATCCGGCTCTTCTTAAAGCTGAGACACGACGTCGAGCATCTACGGATGTGAAGTCATTGATGCCATGCTTCCAGGAAAAGCCTCTAAGCCTCAGATTGTAAGGAATCGTACCCCAAACCGACACAGGTGGTCGGGTAGAGAATACCAAGGCGCTTGAGAGAACTCGGGTGAAGGAACTAGGCAAAATGGTACCGTAACTTCGGGAGAAGGTACGCTCTCGACGGTGAAGTCCCTCGCGGATGGAGCTATTGAGAGTCGCAGATACCAGGTGGCTGCAACTGTTTATTAAAAACACAGCACTGTGCAAAATCGCAAGATGACGTATACGGTGTGACGCCTGCCCGGTGCCGGAAGGTTAATTGATGGGGTTAGACTTCGGTCGAAGCTCTTGATCGAAGCCCCGGTAAACGGCGGCCGTAACTATAACGGTCCTAAGGTAGCGAAATTCCTTGTCGGGTAAGTTCCGACCTGCACGAATGGCGTAATGATGGCCACGCTGTCTCCACCCGAGACTCAGTGAAATTGAAATCGCTGTGAAGATGCAGTGTACCCGCGGCTAGACGGAAAGACCCCGTGAACCTTTACTACAGCTTGGCACTGAACATTGACCCTACATGTGTAGGATAGGTGGGAGGCTTTGAAGCGCAGTCGCTAGATTGCGTGGAGCCGTCCTTGAAATACCACCCTTGTAGTGTTGATGTTCTAACGTCGACCCCTTATCGGGGTTGCGGACAGTGCCTGGTGGGTAGTTTGACTGGGGCGGTCTCCTCCCAAAGCGTAACGGAGGAGCACGAAGGTGGGCTAATCACGGTTGGACATCGTGAGGTTAGTGCAATGGCATAAGCCCGCTTGACTGCGAGAATGACAATTCGAGCAGGTGCGAAAGCAGGTCATAGTGATCCGGTGGTTCTGAATGGAAGGGCCATCGCTCAACGGATAAAAGGTACTCCGGGGATAACAGGCTGATACCGCCCAAGAGTTCATATCGACGGCGGTGTTTGGCACCTCGATGTCGGCTCATCACATCCTGGGGCTGAAGTCGGTCCCAAGGGTATGGCTGTTCGCCATTTAAAGTGGTACGCGAGCTGGGTTTAGAACGTCGTGAGACAGTTCGGTCCCTATCTGCCGTGGGCGTTGGAGAATTGAAAGGGGCTGCTCCTAGTACGAGAGGACCGGAGTGGACGAACCTCTGGTGTTCGGGTTGTGTCGCCAGACGCATTGCCCGGTAGCTAAGTTCGGGATCGATAACCGCTGAAAGCATCTAAGTGGGAAGCGAGCCTTGAGATGAGTTCTCCCTGATACTTTAAGTATCCTAAAGGGTTGTCGTAGACTACGACGTTGATAGGCAGGGTGTGTAAGCGTTGTGAGGCGTTGAGCTAACCTGTACTAATTGCCCGTGAGGCTTAACCATACAACACCCAAGGGGTTTTGATGGACTCAATGAAAGAACGTTGAATGTGTAAGAACGAGAATTAAAAAACAGCTTTCCAGATTAAAGAATTTGCTTGGCGACCATAGCGTTTTGGACCCACCTGATTTCCATGCCGAACTCAGAAGTGAAACGAAATAGCGCCGATGGTAGTGTGGGGCTTCCCCATGTGAGAGTAGGACATCGCCAGGCTTTAAATTTTGGACGCTTGCTTATTAAAGCGAGTGATACCACTGCGGAGTGGTAGTTCAGTTGGTTAGAATACCGGCCTGTCACGCCGGGGGTCGCGGGTTCGAGTCCCGTCCACTCCGCCACTTATATTAAGCCTCAGTCGAAAGACTGAGGCTTTTTTTGTTTTGGTTCGCCGACTTACCTTAAACCCACTTTCATATTGAAACCTTGCATCGAGAGGCCGGCTTCCCTCTGGCGATGCTTTCTAAGCCCTGTTATGAGGGAAGTGGAACGCAGTTTTGTGTGGTTTCTGCAGTCTCGAGCGCTAGTTTTGAGCCCCTGCGCTTAACTTACCAAAGCTTCCTTTATTATTACCTGGAAATTTATTCACTAGGTTATGTTATTTTCGGGGGAGATTTCTCTGCTTTAGATGTTTTGATTTAGCCATAGGCGCTTATTAATATAAACTCAGCGCATTTAAAACTTTCCAAACATGGATTTTGTTTTGTCGATCTATTTAAGCCAGTGTCTTAAAGTATATTCGCTACTTCTTCCCTCTAACCCTCTCCAACCTTCAAAGCCACCACTACGTACGTATAACGTGAGCGGTATAGGTGCTTTCATAGCTGTGTTTGCTGAGTAAGTCGTTCACCTAGCACATTGACTGAGGAAAGGTCTTCTTTCAGTGGATCTTCGTCTAAGTCACGATAGTTTTAATAATTATCTGGTACTTTTTATTCTAAAGGTGTACGCTTCGCATCGAATGTTTTTTCGACAGTAAATCATGTTATATCTCTTGTTTAAAAGCTTTGTAAGAAGGCTGAACTCCGTGCAAAAAACGCGATGAAGTGTTGCTCGGAGTCTTAAATTAATCTTCATCAGGTGTTTTATGTGTGGGTAGCTTCGCTGAAGTTATACGCAGGCGTCTGTACACCTGATAAAAGAGAAGAGATGGCCGGTGATATTTCATCATCGGCCTTTTTGTATCTGTTAAGCAGCTACAAAGCATTATCCAGTATTGAAATAAGGGCCGGTATTGATCATCGGCCCTTTTTATTTGGTTAAAAGCATGAGTATTTTACAAGTTAAAAATTTGTCTTATCAGATCGCTGATAAGAGTTTATATAACAACGCGACATTTCGAATTAACGTGGGAGAGAAAGTAGGTATCACCGGAGCGAATGGTGTTGGAAAAAGCACCTTATTGAAACTGCTTTTCGGTGAATTATCTGCAGATAAGGGCTGCATTGACTGGTTACCAAACCTTGAGGTGGGGTATTTAGAACAACATTTTAAGATCGATAATGTGCTGACAGTTCATGAGTGTTTAAAGGGCTCTTTTGAGAGTTTATACGCTGCAGAGCAAAAGCTTTGGACTTTGTATCATGCGATGACCGAGTCTCACTCTACATCTCTTTTAAGCCAAGTCGCTCGGCTACAGGCATATTTAGAAGATGAAAACTTCTATGCAATTAATACCAAAATTGAACAAGTTGCTGTAGGTCTTGGCATTTATCAATTTGGCTTAGATACACCGCTTGTCTCGCTAAGTGGCGGTCAAAGACACAAAGTCCTTTTAGGCAGGTTGTTACTTCGCAACCCCGATGTGTTAATTCTTGATGAGCCGACAAACTATCTTGATGCTCCGCACATTGAATGGCTAGTCACGTTTCTCAATGATTACATTGGCACAGTTTTACTGGTTTCTCATGATGTTGATTTCCTTAATCAAGTAGCGACCAGTATTTGTGATATTGATTATCAAACGGTTCGAAAATACAGCGGCACTTATGTCAAAGCAATGCAGCAAAAGCATCACGATGGTGCTTTGATAGAAAAGCAATATAAGGCTCAGCAAAATGAAATTCGAAAGTTAGAGCAATTTATTGCCAAAAATGGCGCTGGAGTTAACGCGAGTCTTGCTAAAGGGCGTAAGAAAAAACTGGATAAAATCGAACGTATTCAACTGAATCATGTAGAGAAAGTATCGACGTTTGACTTTGCTTACCAGCCCATTGAGCAACCGAATGTGGTTGAGGCAAAAGCGTTGATGATCGGTTATCAGCAGCCTCTGCTTCCAGTATTTGATATCACGTTAGCGCGCGGGGAAAAGTTGGTTGTTGCTGGTTTTAACGGCGTGGGTAAGTCGACCTTACTTAAAACCCTGATGAGGGAGATCGAGCCACTCTCTGGTGAGGTGGTATTGGCAAAAGGTGCAATGATTGGTTATTTTTCTCAAGATTTGTCTTGGCGCCATCCTCAGAACACACCTGAACAGGAGCTGTGCTCTTGTGCGCCAACAATCTCAAGCAAAGAGTCACGCAAGCTATTAGCTCGCTTTGGGATCACGGGGGATAAGACGCAGCGCCACTTAGATACATTGAGCGGTGGTGAGCAAACTCGGGTGAAACTGTGTTGTTTATCGGTTCAGAAATGCCATGTTTTGCTGTTGGACGAACCAACAACACATTTGGATAGCAGCAGCAAAAATGCGCTTAAAGAGGCTCTCCAGCGCTTTTCCGGTAGCGTGATTGTGGTATCTCATGAGAAGGCATTTTTGCAATCTTGGCCTGATAGAGTTTTAGATATTTCGTTGCTCACTTGTGCTGAATCGAAAACAGAACAGGAGGTGGAGCTATGATGCAGTCCATGATCCTATTTCTCGTTGCTTTTCTTGTTGGTGCTGATGAGTTGATGCTTGGATCTATTCTTGAACCCATCGGAAATGATTTAAGTGTTCAACCGAGTCAGGTTACCTTATTTATTACGGCATATAGTTTAGCCATAGCAATTTGCGCTCCTTACTTGGGCCGTTTATCAGACCGAGTTGGGCGTATTCGTATCATGGTGCCTGCTTGCTTTGTATTTGGGGTTGCGTCTATTACGACGGGCATAGTTCATGATTTTGAACTTGCTATTGCAACTCGAGTGATCACTGGTATTGCAAGTGCAGGCATGTTGCCAATTGCATTCGCGTTAGCGGGAGACGCGAAGGGTAATAGAGCGATGCGTCAAATTGTGATGGTTCAGGCGAGATTAACGCTAGGTATGATAACTAGCCCGGCGATCGGAGCATTGTTGACCCAGCTTTTATCATGGCGTGCCGCTTTTATTATTTTGGGCGTTGCGGCTCTTCTTGTCAGTGCCATGAGCGTAGTGTTCATGAACAACAAGCATGATGAGTCCAAAATGTCAGATGCTCTGCCACCTATAACAGGTGTAATTCATGTTCCTGGCGCGTTGAGGGCGATTTTAGCGATGTGTTTAGGTCTAGGGGGAGGTATTGGTGTATTTAACCTGATAGGCCTTCATATTCGAGATACCAGCGATTTGGCGCTCGGTTGGGTGGGCGCTATTTATGCAGCTCTAGGGATCGTGAGTGTGGTTGGAAATATGTGCGTGGCGAGAGCTTCTCGCTGGCTTGGTAGCTCTCGAGCCGTTATGCGAGTGGCTTTAATGGTGTGCATACCTTGCAGTGCATGGGTGTTCTCAAATGAGATGAGTACGGTGACCGCTTATCTTCCAGCTCTAGTGCTCTGGTCTCTTGCTGGAGGGGTTGGTTCTCCGGCATTACAAGCACATATCGCAAGCTTATCTGATGAATATCGAGGTGTGTTAATGTCTTTTGGAATGAGTATGATGCACTTTGGTGTCGCGATTTGGTCTGCCTTGGCGGGCTTCGCGTATTCTGTAGGCAATGAATGGGTCGCTTTCGTGGCTTTCCTATTGTTTGGCTCAGCAGTAGTTATCTTAAAGCCAGTTGGTAATACTGAACAAAGTGAGCGTTATTCGTAGTGTTTTAGTAGATAAAGAAAAGCCGTTACCTAAAAAGGTAACGGCTTGTTCCAAATACTTTTTGAAAAACGGTCTTAGTTCATGCCGTATTTCTTAAGTTTCTTGCGAAGAGTACCGCGGTTGATACCCATCATAGTTGCTGCGCGAGTTTGGTTACCGCGAGTGTACTGCATGATAGTATCTAGTAGTGGCTGTTCAACTTCAGCTAGAACTAATTCGTATAGTTCTGTTACTTCCTGGCCGTTTAGTTGAGCAAGGTAGTTTTTAAGAGACGCTTTAACAGAGTCACGTAAAGGCTTCTGAGTAATCTGGTCTTGTGACGTTACTGTAGTTACTGTTAATGCTTCTGAAGTCAGATTTTGTTCGAACATATTCGGTCTAGCTCTTCTCTTAATTATGATGCAACGTTATCAAAATAACCTTCTAACGCCTCAATTTGCAGCGGAGCTGCGTCGATAGCGTTGAAGGTACGGCGAAACTCACTTGCCTGTTCATGCTCTTTCAGGTACCACCCAACGTGCTTGCGCGCGATACGTGGACCTAAGAACTCCCCATAAAACTCATGCAGAGCATTTACATGACCAAGCATAATGGTTTTCACTTCCTCAGTTGGAAGTTCCTCCATTGTGGTGCCGTTTTCCAAATAGTGATGGATTTCCTGGAAAATCCAAGGACGACCCTGGGCAGGGCGTCCAATCATTAAAGCGTCCGCACCGGTGTACTCCAGTACAAATTTGGCTTTCTCCGGGCTATCGATATCACCGTTCGCGATAACCGGAATTGAAATCGCCTCTTTTACCGCTTTAATGCTGTCATATTCGGCCTCACCTTTGTACATACATGCTTTCGTTCTGCCATGCAGAGCAAGAGCTTGTATGCCGCAGTTTTCGGCTAATTTAGCGATCTGGACACAGTTCTTGTTGTCTGTATCCCAGCCAGTTCGAGTCTTTAACGTTACAGGAACGTCCACTGCATTCACGACCGCTTTCAAAATCTCTTCGATAATGTTTGGGTATTGAAGCAGAGCAGAGCCCGCTAGCTTCTTATTCACTTTTTTTGCCGGGCAGCCCATGTTGATGTCGATGATTTGTGCACCGTTCTCAACACTGAATTGAGCTGCGTCCGCCATAAGCTGTGGATCGGAACCCGCAATCTGTACAGAGCGAATGCCCGATTCGCCCTCGTGTACCATGCGCTGTTTCGACTTTGACGTTCCCCATAGTTTTGGGTTAGCAGACATCATTTCACTGACGGCCATTCCCGCACCATAGCGAAGACACAACTCGCGAAACGGTCTATCCGTTACACCAGCCATAGGGGCTACGATTAGATTGTTCTTAAGTTGATAGTTTCCGATTTTCAAAACGTCATCACAGTTCTGTACCAGCAAGGGCGCGCATTTTACGCATTTTTTCACTGCGTGAAAAGACTAATATTTGAGCATTTACAAATTGTTTTTGTAAATTGTATGAATTTCAAACAATTAGCTCTGAAAACCTTGTCTAGCCTTGCTTACGACCAGAGATGCGACACCATTCACTTTGCTCAACAATCGGGTCAATGTGAAGCTCGTCACGGTAATAGTTCGCAACATCTTCAGCTTGAGTGTCTAATACGCCGGACATAGCGAGGTCGCCATTTGGCTTAACTAGTCCTTTGATGATAGGTGCAAGTTCACGTAAAGGTCCCGCAAGGATGTTGGCCACAACGACGTCAGCGACGAGACCTTCAGGTTGATTTTGCGGTAAGTAAACTTCTAGTTTGTCTGCAACGCCATTACGCTCAGCATTGTCTTTTGAAGCAAGCAGGGCTTGAGGATCAATGTCGATCCCTATCACTTTTTCAGCGCCCAGTTTGATCGCTGCGATCGCAAGAATACCTGAGCCACAACCGAAGTCGATAACGGTCTTACCGCTTAAGTCCATGCTTTCTAGCCACTCAAGACAAAGTGCTGTTGTAGGGTGAGTACCCGTACCGAATGCAAGGCCTGGATCCAACATAACATTAACAGCGTCAGGATCTGGAATATCGCGCCAGCTTGGACAAATCCATAGGCGTTCACCAAATTTCATTGGGTGGAAGTTTTCCATCCATTCGCGTTCCCAGTCTTTATCTTCAAGCTGTTCTACTTTGTAAGCAAAATTGTCAGCCAGCATATTGCTCGCTTTAATTTGGTCGATGATGAAGTTAGTGTCTGCTTCTGCATCATACAGTGCCAGAATATCAGTATCGCCCCATAAGCGAGTTTCGCCAGGTAGAGGTTCGAATACAGGTGTATCCTGCGCGTCTAAGAATGTAACAGACAGCGCGCCAGTCTCTTCCATTAGCATATCGCCGATTTGCTCAGCGTTTTCATTGGTCGCGTTGAGTTTGATTTGAATCCAAGGCATTGGTTTTTGCTCTTAAAGTGAATGAAGTGGCGCAGAGTTTACCAGAACTCTACGATTTGTTTGAGTATATACCCAAATAAGCCGATTTATATGTTGAGCCGTTCGCGTACATATAAAACAAAAATGCCCACGGGAGTGGGCATTTTTTAAGACGTTTGCTTAGGCTTATTGTAAGCCAAGCTTCTTCTCTAGGTAGTGGATGTTTGCACCACCGTGTTGGAAGTTTTCGTCATTCATAATGGAGAACTGCAGTGGCACGTTAGTTTTGATGCCTTCGATGATCATCTCACCCAGTGCGTTTTTCATACGTGCAATCGCTACATCACGGTTCTCACCGTAAGTGATCAGTTTACCAATCATTGAATCGTAATGAGGTGGAACTGTGTAGCCTGTGTAGATATGAGATTCCCAACGTACACCCATACCGCCAGGAGCGTGGAAACGCTCGATCTTACCCGGAGATGGTAGGAAGCGCTCAGGGTCTTCTGCGTTGATACGACACTCAATCGCATGGCCACGGATCTTAATATCATCTTGAGTGAATGACAGAGGCTGACCCGCTGCAACACGAAGCTGTTCTTTGATTAGGTCGATGCCAGTAACCATCTCTGTTACTGGGTGCTCTACCTGAATACGAGTGTTCATTTCGATGAAGTAGAACTCACCGTTCTCGTATAGGAATTCAAACGTACCTGCGCCGCGGTAACCGATCTCGATACATGCACGAGTACAGCGTTCACCGATGTACTTACGCATTTCTTCGGTGATACCAGGTGCTGGAGCTTCTTCCACTACTTTTTGGTGACGACGTTGCATTGAACAGTCACGCTCACCAAGGTGGATTGCGCCGCCTTGACCGTCAGCAATAACCTGAACTTCAACGTGACGAGGGTTTTCTAGGAATTTCTCCATGTAAACCATGTCATTGTTGAACGCCGCTTTTGCTTCAGCACGTGTCATTGCAATGGCTTGGATAAGGTCTTTCTCTGCGCGAACAACACGCATACCACGACCGCCGCCGCCGCCAGATGCTTTGATGATTACTGGGTAACCAATGCGCTTAGCAAATGCTTTGTTTTTCTCTTCGTCATTGTCTAGAGGGCCGTCAGAACCCGGTACACAAGGAACGCCTGCTTTCTTCATTGCATTGATAGCAGATACTTTATCGCCCATTAGGCGGATAGTGTCTGCCTTTGGACCAACGAAGATGAAACCACTGCGCTCAACTTGCTCTGCGAAGTCTGCGTTCTCAGACAGGAAGCCGTAACCTGGGTGGATAGCCACAGCACCAGTCACTTCTGCTGCAGAAATGATGCGTGGAATGTTTAGGTAGCTGTCGATACCACGAGCAGGGCCGATACATACGGTTTCGTCTGCGAGTAGTACGTGCTTAAGATCGCGGTCCGCTGTTGAGTGAACAGCGACGGTCTTAATACCTAATTCTTTACAAGCGCGAAGAATACGAAGTGCAATTTCACCTCGGTTCGCGATGACTACTTTGTCTAGCATAAGGCAAGCCCCGCTTATTCGATTACAACAAGAGGTTGGTCGAATTCAACTGGTTGGCCGTCTTCAGCTAGGATTGCTGTAACAACGCCAGATTTGTCCGCTTCGATTTGGTTCATCATTTTCATTGCTTCAACAATACATAGAGTATCGCCAGCATTTACTTTCTGACCCACTTCTACGAATGCTTTAGAGTCTGGGCTTGGAGAGCGGTAGAAAGTACCAACCATTGGAGAAAGAACTTGGTGACCTGCAGGTGTTGCTGCTGGAGCTTCTGCTGCTGGCGCTTCCGCTACTGGTGCCGCTGCTACTGGAGCAGGTGCCGCCGCTGGAGCTGCTGCGTAGTGAATTGGTGCTTGAGGGGCTGCAGTGCCATGACGGCTGATGCGCACTGACTCTTCACCTTCAGAGATCTCTAGCTCAGCAATGCCAGACTCTTCAACTAACTCAATTAGCTTCTTGATTTTACGAATATCCATCTTTTCTTTCTCTTTTATCTTGTGATTAAGACAACCCTCGTAGGGTTGCAGAGTGTTAGGGTTACTTTGCCTGTAGCTTATTGATCGCTGCAGACAGAGCAAATTCATAACCTTGTGCGCCTAAACCGCAAATCACACCCTCTGCTTTATCTGACAGATAAGAGTGATGACGGAATGGTTCACGTGCGTGCACATTTGATAAGTGCACCTCAATAAATGGGATGGCGACGCCAAGTAATGCATCTCGCAGCGCCACACTAGTATGAGTGAAAGCCGCTGGATTGATGATGATGAAGTCAATCTTGCCATAGGCAGCGTGAATGGCTTCAATCAGTTCGTACTCACGATTTGATTGTAGGTGTTCCAGTTCTACCCCAGCGTTATGGGCTTGCTCTGTAAGAGTATCCACAACTTGAGCTAAGGTACTGTGACCATAGTGTGTCGGTTCGCGCAGACCCAATAGATTAAGATTTGGTCCGTTTAGAACAAGAATCCGTGACTTTGCAGACATTGTGTTGCTATCTTCCCTTATCGTGAGTGGAACGTTTATATTCCCAAATATACGATAGTTCAGCACGATTTTTTTGTTAAAACCGAGCAAATTTTAAAAAATCGACCAAGATTATAGCTAATTCATAGCAATTAGCAGCAATTTACTGGTCTAATCTCCTAATAGCCACTCTCGTTTCTGTAACCAAGTTAACAAAAACAACATAATTGCCATATTTTTTGTGTGGCCAATTTGTGCACTAAAGCAAAAAACCGCCATGAGTGATGGCGGTTTTTAAAGTGCTTTTAAAACAGTTGGTTGAATTTATGCCAATTCTGCTTTCTCTGCGATAAGTTTATCTACAACGCTCGGATCGGCAAGCGTTGATGTGTCTCCGAGGTTGCTGGTATCACCCGTTGCAATTTTACGCAGGATTCGACGCATGATCTTACCAGAACGAGTCTTCGGTAAGGAATCCGTCCAGTGCAGTACATCTGGTGTTGCAATTGGACCAATCTCTTTACGCACCCAATCTTTTACTTCTTTGTGTAGCTCTGCTGACGGGAATTCACCATCGTTCAAGGTAATGTAAGCGTAGATAGCTTGGCCTTTGATATCATGCGGAATGCCCACAATAGCGGCCTCAGCAATTTTATGATGTGCGACAAGAGCCGATTCTATTTCAGCGGTACCCATGCGGTGACCCGACACGTTTAGTACGTCATCAACACGGCCCGTGATCCAGTAGTAACCGTCTTCGTCACGACGAGCTCCATCACTAGTAAAGTACATTCCCTTGAAGGTTGAGAAGTAGGTCTGTTCAAAGCGCTCGTGGTCGCCATAAACAGTGCGCATCTGACCTGGCCATGAATCAAGGATCACCAAGTTACCTTCTGCTGCGGTTTCTTCAATGATGTTGCCCATGTTATCAACCAGTGCAGGTTGGACTCCGAAGAATGGTCGAGTTGCTGAGCCTGGTTTTAAATCTGTTGCACCTGGTAGTGGTGCAATTAAGATACCGCCGGTCTCTGTTTGCCACCAAGTATCAACGATAGGCGAGCTCTCGTTACCAATCGTTTTGTAGTACCACTCCCACGCTTCAGGGTTGATAGGCTCACCTACTGAACCCATCACACGTAAGCTTGAACGAGATGTCCCTGCTACCGCTTCGTTACCTTTTGCCATTAGTGCACGAATAGCGGTTGGCGCAGTGTAGAGAATGTTCACTTGGTGCTTATCAACCACTTCACTCATCCGAGCCGTGCTTGGGTAGTTTGGAACACCTTCAAACAGAATGGTTTTGGCCCCGTTCGCTAGTGGACCATAAATTAGGTAAGTATGGCCTGTAATCCAGCCCACATCCGCGGTACACCAGAAGGTTTCACCTGGTTGATAATCGAAGACATATTTAAAGGTCATTGCCGCGTAGACGAGGTAACCGCCTGTAGTATGTAGTACGCCTTTAGGTTTACCTGTCGAGCCAGATGTGTAGAGGATGAACAGCGGGTCTTCGGCTTTCATCTCTTCTGGTGGGCAAACGTCAGAAACGTTGGCTGTTGCTTCGTGCCACCAAACATCACGGTGTTCATGCCATTCAACATCACCACCTGTACGTTTAAGCACGACGACTTTATTGATGGTTTTTACGTCTGGGTTGGTTAGTGCTTCATCCACGTTCTTTTTCAGTGGAACAGCGCGTCCGCCACGTACGCCTTCGTCTGCGGTGATCACGACTTTAGCGTCAGAGTCGATGATACGGCCGGATAGTGCTTCTGGTGAGAAACCGCCAAATACTACGGTGTGAACCGCACCAATACGGGTACAAGCGAGCATAGCCACAGCGGCTTCTGGCACCATTGGCATGTATAGACACACCACGTCTCCCTTGCGTACGCCTTGCTCTTTCAATGCGTTGGAGAATTTACACACTTCTTTGTGCAGTTCGTTGAAAGTGAGTGTTTTGTCGTCGGCTGGATCATCGCCTTCCCAAATGATGGCGACGTCGTCCCCGTGTTCTGCAAGATGACGGTCAATACAGTTAGCCGAGACGTTCAGTGTGCCATCTTCAAACCAGCGAATATCAACATGGCCAGTGTCGAAAGAAGTGCTTTTTACTTTGGTGAAAGGTTTGATCCAATCAACGATTTTGCCGTGTTCGTTCCAGAAGCCCTCTGGATCGGTTACCGACTGCTGATACATGGCTAAGTAAGTATCATTATCCGCGTGTGTATGAGTTTTAATATTTTCTTTTACCGGATAAACGTGGGCTTCGCTCATGGCTTCTCTCCTTGTGCCTTATTTCTCGGCCTTACACCAATCTAGATAAGATTTTGAATATATTTTTGTAGGGCTGTTTTTTGGTTCTAAATAACTTGGTCGTGGTAATGACGACGTTGTGCTTATAACTGTCAGTCACCGCGCGTATTTCCACAATTAGACTTTAGGATGAGAGTGATGGAAGCGCCGGGAAATCGCTGAAACAAAAGTATTTCTGGGAGCTAGGTCAACTGATTTTTATGTATACGGCGCGGTTAGGTTGGGTAAATCGCCTTTCGTTAAGCGGACAAAGACCAAAGCGGCAGAAATCGCGTCTTGCAAGGCGTCGTGTTTGTCTTGGATAGGAAGTTCGAGGTGTTTACAAATGGCATCCAGACTTAAGTCGAAATAGGCATTCGGCAAATGTCGTTCCAACTTATCGTGATAAATCTGACTGACCTCGATAAGTGGGTTAGGAAGTGGGAAGCCAAGTTGCCGCAGACAAGCAAGGTCTAAGATCTTTTTATCGTAACGAATGTGATAGCCCACAAGTGGTCGGTTGCCGATAAAGTCGAGCAGCTCGAGCAGCGCCTCTTTTTCACTGATGCCATCGACTAAGTCTTGGTGGCGAATTCGATGGATCTTGACCGAGCCTGAGTCGAGCGATTGCGGCGCGCGTAAGCGGACTTCAAATGGTTGACTGGTGATGATGCGGTTGTCGATGATCTTGGTGGCTGCAATAGTCACCAGCTCGGCACGATTTGGGTCAAGGCTGGTGGTTTCGCAGTCAAGAGAGACGTATTCTGTTTTATCTGGCGTGCAAAACAGCGACTGATAAGGCGAGCCTTTCAATTTGTAGTACCAGTATTTGCGTTGTAACCAGTTCATTGCTTACGCCTCTGTGATTTATGAAAATCAGGGTTAATCACGAATTTGATAATGGAAGCCTAAAAATTGCTTAAATTTCTTCACCACATGTAAGCTGTGGCGAAGCAAATCACGCTCAGTTCTATCCAGTTGTTTAATATCAATGTTATTCAACGCTTCTTGCTTTTTGAGTTGCTGATTAAGGCGAAGTTTAAAGAACAATTTTAGTGCTTCGTTGAGATTATCTGCTGTTTCGGGTTCTAAGATGCGCTTATTTCTCAGAGCTTCAATGCGTTCAAACGTGTTCTTCTCTTCAATGGCATACTCCAAAGACAAGGTGCGAATGCCGTGTACAATTGGGAAAATACCGCCGCGTTTAATGTCCAATCCGTCTTTAGCACTTTTTACGTTGCCAAATAGAGTTAGGGGCACCGAAAACTGCAAGGCAGGGCGAGTAAAATCAGACAATATCAACATGCGATCTTTCATTGTGTCACGAAGATGCGCCGCAATTGGAGCCAGCAGCTCGCAATTCCCAGCAATAGCATGGGCGTCACTGAAAATGGCTAAGTCCATGATTTGTTCTGGTTCGGCTTTAGCTATCCAGTGGTTTAGGGTGCTTATCCATTCTTGCTGTGTTTTGACCCACTTCGGGTTGTTAACCATCACTTTGCCAGGGCAAAGTGGATAACCGAGCTGTTGTAGGGTGTGTGTGAAGGATTGCATCACTTGTTCGCAATGAGGCCATTCCAGACCATCTTGAATAATCAGGCCATTGTCTTGATCGGTTTTGAGAATTTGCTCTCCTCGGCCTTCAGAGCCGAGTACGATCAAGCAACAATGGTCGTGCAAGGCTGGTGGTATTACTAACTCGAACGCTTTCTCGATAATTTGCTCGTTTACAGCTGAGATCAGCTCCATGATGAAGCGAGTGCGGATGCCGTTTTTCAATAAGCTCTCGACCAATTGACGTTGGCGGTTTGAGGCCAAAGCGAGCTCTTCCACGCTGCTTGCTCGAGCAATACTGAGCGTTAACACGTGAGAGTGGGTTGAGAATGCGCTGAGAATTTGGGTCATATCCAGCATGCCGACAGCTCTGTTGCCTTCACATACCATGAGGCGTTTCATTCTATTTCTGGTCATTGTGATCATGGCGTTGAATAGAAAGTCTCCATCATCAACGTGATAAACAGGAAAGCTCGCGATCTCACCCACTGGTGTGTCGAGCGCGCAACCATCTATCATCACAGAATGCAGCATATTAGTACGAGTCACTATTGCGTACGGGTGGGCTGATGGCCATTTTTCCAATCGTGGATCATCGCCATGGAGTTGAACCAATGCAGCGTCAATCCCATTTTCTTTTAAGGAACGTGTTACCTCGTTAATTGGTGTATTTGGTTCAAGGATCATCGGTGGGTGATAAATGCTGCGGTCAACTTTAGTGAGAATAAACTCCGCTAAGTTTTGCTGTTGATGGGCCGCTTCGATGAGCTCTTGCCGTTTCGATAAATTGTTATCGAAATAGGCTGCAAACTGGCCATTTTCGTTGTAAAGGGCAAGGAAAACTTCTTTCGGCAGTAGGTAAGAGAGCGTGTCCTCAAGCGCGATGTAGTGATGACGTACCTTGTCTTCAAGTAACGAGCGTACATCGAACATATCGTCGTTGGCATAATGTGCGAACACTTCCTGTTGATCGTTGGAGCGCTCTTCTACCGCGCCTTTGATCAGAATATGTAAGTGGGGGTTCTTCTGTCCGCAGGATAAAATAACATCTCGAGCTCGATAGTAGGCAACGTCCAGAGACGATCGCAGTCGCGTTTGTTGTGCTTCAGTTAAGCGATCGAACGGTGGAGATTGCATGTTAAATTTGTCAGGCATGAGAACACCCAATAATGATGGAAGGAACACTCTCTAAGTCTGACAAATTTCTTACCGGAAGCCAGACGACTTTGGTCTAAATTACGATGTTTTCGCTTGAAGATGCCAAATGTCGCAAAGTTAGTATTCCATCGAGGAAACGATAAGTTTCTTATTCTTCCCTTTTTATAATACGCATGGCGATCCATAATTCCCGGCTCGAACGTTGGTGTTCCCGTTTTAGGATATTAGTAATGTTGAAACCTTCTCCGTATGGCTGGATTTCCCAGTACTTTCTCGGATTCTTCTTTGCGTATGGCGTGTATCTGCCATTTTGGTCACTTTGGTTTAAGGATCAGGGCGTATCTTCGACAGATATCGGTTTGCTGGTCGGGTTAGGCCTTGCGACACGTTGTGTTGCCAATATCGTGATCACCCCACGAGTACACAAAGTCGAACATCTTATGCCTGCTTTACGTTGGTTGAGTTTCGCTGCCCTCCTTTTTGTTGGATTTCACTTTTTTACGGGTGGTAGCTTTTGGTTAATGGCACTAGCGACAGTGTTGTTCAATCTTTGTTGTGGACCGATTATTCCGTTGTCGGACGCGATGGCAAATTACTACGCTCGCCTGAAAATGCTCGATTATGGCCGCACGCGGCTATGGGGTTCGATCGCCTTTATCGCAGGCTCGACGGCAGTGGGCTACCTGGTGGCTGAATTTGGCTCCGATATGATCTTGTACACTGCGATGTTCGGCGTGTTTATCTCGTTGCTGTTTGCTATGCGACCGACTAACCCAATGCCTGTAACGCACGGTGGGCAAAGCGCAGAACGTCCAAAGCTGACCGCTCTTTTGACCGACAAGCCGATACTAAAATTCTTAGTGTTGGTGTCACTAATTCAGGGCAGTCATGCGGCTTACTACGGCTTTAGTGCGATTCACTGGAAGGCTGCTGGTCACTCGGAAGATGTCATTGGCTACTTATGGAGCTTGGGGGTGGCCGCAGAAGTGGCAGTGTTTGCACTGAGTAAGCGTTTATTCGTAGGTTGGTCAATACGCGCGCTGTTTATTGCTGCTGCCGTTGGTGTAATGATGCGTTGGGGTATTACGGCGTCGACAACATCAATTATTGCTTTGGTGATTGTTCAACTATTGCATGGTGTGACTTTCGCTACCGCACACATTGCCGCGATCCAATATATCCAAAACTCCGAAGAAAATAAGATCGTAGCGTTGCAAGCGTTGTATAACGCGATTCCGTTGGGCGCATTTATCGCGTTAATGACCGTATTGAGTGGCTGGGGTTATGAGCACTGGGGACCGCTTGTGTTCTGGGGCATGGCCGCGATGGGGTTATTGGCTCTGTTCATCAAGCTTGATTCGCAAGACCCACATCAGGTGGTTGATGTATCAGACAAGCCACTTGAAACACAGAATTAGACTTATGTAACAAAGGTTAAAAACTAAGCTTTGTCTCCGTTATCAAAGCGGTGTTAAATGAAACCTCTCCCTCATGGAGAGGTTTTTTTATTCTCTTGCTTTAAAAGTAGCAAGAAAGGCAAGAAAGGATATCGGATGCAAGGATGGCTGGTGGTTCCCGTTTCTTTAGCGTATTTGGGAGCTTTATTTATCATCGCGTGGTACGGCGACATTCAGAAAAGGTGGCTAGCGCGCTGGCGGCCTTGGATTTATAGTCTTTCCATTGCGGTGTACTGTACATCATGGACCTTCTACGGCACGGTCGGGCAGGCCAGCAGTAATCCTTGGTCTTTCTTGCCCATCTATATTGCCCCCATTTTAGTGTTTACCATCGGATGGCGCGTTTTAGCTCGGCTTATTTTGATTGCTAAACGGGAACACATCACGTCGATTGCTGACTTTATCGGAGCACGCTACGGTAAATCCCAAGGTTTGGCCGTGGTTGTTACGCTCATAGCGGTTGCGGGAATTTTGCCGTACATCGCTTTACAGCTGCGTGGTATCACTATGGGGCTTGAAATTATTGCTCCGGAGCTGGCTACTGATTTTGGTTATCAAAACGATAGCGTGTCGTGGTTTGTTGTGGTCGCATTGGCGATTTTTACGATGCTATTCGGTACCCGCCACATTGATAACACGGAACACCATCGTGGGATGATGATGGCAATTGCCTTCGAATCCATTATCAAACTGCTGGCTTTTTTAGTGGTTGGTGTCTTCATTGTTTGGTTGGCGATGAACTCCGAGAATTTGAGCTTAATTGATGTTGCCGCACAGACGTATCAGTCACCAAATATCCCGACTATATTGATTCATACTGTACTGACCATGCTGGCGATAGTTTGCCTTCCGCGACAATTCCATACGATGGTGGTAGAAAATGAACGTGCTCAAGATTTGCATGTGGCTCGTTGGTTGTTCCCCATTTATCTGATCTTAATGGGGATTTTTGTTTTACCTATTGCGTGGGTAGGGCAAGGCCTCTTGAGTGGCGCTTCGCCTGATACTTATGTCATCAGTGTGCCGATGTCGGTCGGGGCGAGTGAAATCGCCTTGCTTGCGTTTCTAGGCGGTACTTCAGCAGCAAGCGGCATGGTTATCGTATCGACGATTGCCTTAGCGATCATGGTCTCGAATGACTTGGTTATGCCATTGCTATTGCGTCGCATGCGACTGACGCAGCGTAACCACCACCATTTTTCTGAATTATTACTGCGGATCCGCCGTGGTTTGATTTTAGTTTTGTTGATTGGCGCGTGGTGTTTCTATCAAGCGTTGGACACCATTCATTCACTTTCTGCTATCGGCTTTCTCTCGTTCGCGGCTATCACGCAATTCGCTCCTGCGCTGGTTGGCGGTATGTATTGGCGTCAAGGGAATAAGAAAGGTGTGTATGTTGGCCTCGCGGTGGGTTTTGCTACCTGGTTGATTACGTTAATGAGCCAAACAGACATGCTTGCCGGAGACGCCAGTAATAACTTCCTGATCTGGTTGATTACGCCACCAGAGGTATTGGCTAGCTTTGATATCGCGATTTCAGATTGGGGGATGATCCTCAGCGTGGTCGCTAATGCAGTGTGTTTTGTTGTGGTTTCTATGGCTACCCGACCAAGCCTAAGTGAGCGCTTACAATCGGCATCATTCGTTGGTACACCGTTGCCTGAAAGCGAAAATATGAGTCTGTACCAGAGCCGCGTTACGGTTGCAGAACTGGAAATGCTAGCGTCCAGATTTGTAGGACGAACGCGAGTTAAAGCGGCGTTTCAAGCCTACTGGAGCCAGCAACGAGAAGAGTTGATGCCGAATCAACAAGCGCCATCTTCTCTGATTCGGCATACGGAGCGTGTGCTAGCAGGGGTATTTGGAGCATCTTCTGCTAAGTTAGTACTTACTTCCGCTCTGCAAGGAAGAAACATGCAGCTTGAAGAGGTGGCGACTATCGTCGATGAAGCCTCTGAACTGTACGATTTTAGTCGGGGTTTACTCCAAGGCGCGATTGAGCATATTGGACAAGGTATTGCGGTCGTCGATAAGCAACTACGCTTGGTAGCGTGGAACCAACGCTATTTAGAACTTTTTGAATTTCCGCCAGGCCTGATTCAAGTAGGTCGACCGATTGCGGATGTGATTCGGCACAATGCAGAGCAGGGGTTGTGTGGCCCTGGTGACCCTGATGACCACGTCCGTCGCCGTGTTTATCACCTTGAGCAAGGGACTCGGCACACCTCTTCTCGGGTTCGTCCCGATGGTCGCGTGATAGAGGTGCAAGGTAACCCAATGCCAGGTGGTGGCTTTGTGATGAGCTTTACCGACATCACCGTATTCCGTGATGCAGAGCAAGCACTGAAAGACGCCAACGAGACATTGGAAGAAAGAGTACGTCTGCGGACTCGAGAATTAGAACAACTTAACAAGCAGCTGGTGGAAGCGACGCAGCGCTCGGATTTGGAATCGAAGTCCAAATCACGGTTCTTGGCGGCAGTAAGCCATGACTTGATGCAACCGCTCAACGCGGCGCGTCTATTTGCATCTTCACTATCGGAAGTCGCCAAAGACAGCGAAGCCAAAAAGCTGTCAGCACACATTGAAAGTGCTTTAGAGGCTGCCGAAGACTTAATTGGAGATTTGCTGGATATCTCGCGTTTGGAATCGGGCAAGTTGGAAGTCAACGTGCATGGCTTTGCGTTAAATGATGTGTTATCGAATTTGAATGCTGAGTTTAGTGCGTTAGCCAAACAGCAAGGTATAGAGTTCACCATGATTCCGTCCTCACTCATGGTTAAGTCGGATCCCAAACTGCTGCGCCGTGTGGTGCAAAACTTCCTGACCAATGCGTTTCGTTATAACCCGAATGGCAAAGTCGCACTCGGTGTTCGCCGCGTGAAAGGGCGAGTGCGTATTGATGTATGGGATAATGGAGTGGGGATTGAAGAAGAGAAGCAGCAAGAGATTTTTGAAGAGTTTAATCGCGGAACTCAAGTTCGTTCCGACCAAGGCCTCGGACTTGGTTTGGCGATTTCGAAAGGAATTGCTCAGGTACTTGGGCATGAAATTTCGATGCGCTCTTGGGTTGGAAAAGGCAGTGTTTTTTCCATCACCCTAGATAAAGCTGATCATGTTCAGCCTCATCCAGTTCACGTGGCAATGAGTAAGCAATCTGAACTTGGTCATCTGAGAATCCTATGTGTCGATAATGAGCCTGACATTCTAGTCGGCATGGAAAACTTACTTTCCCGATGGGGCTGCGATACACGAGTTGCGATTGATTTAGTTGAAAGTCTACAAGCGCTTGAGGATGGTTGGGTTCCGGATGTAATTTTCTCCGATTACCGACTTGATGATGGTCGTACTGGTTTAGAAGTGCTACAGCAATGCCGCCTGAGATTAGGCCACAGCTTTGAAGGCGTCATCATCAGTGCAGATCGTACCGAAGATATGCTTGATGGCATCAAAGCAAATGGGTTCAGCTTTATTGCTAAGCCAGTTAAGCCGCTTAAGCTGCGTTCGGTGCTCAATCGAGTCGCTTAGGATTGGAGTGTTTGAAAAATCGCTATAAAAGAGACCTCCGAATGGAGGTCTCGATATTTGTAATCTTAGTTTATAGGCTGAGTTTGCCGTTTATTCTGCGACGCCGCCTTGGGTCAGTTTGGCTGGATTAAGCAATCGCTCTAGTGTGGCTCTATCCAAATCAGTTTCTTCTTCCGCGACATCAATAATCGCGCGTCCCTGTTTGTAGGCTTTTTTCGCGACTTCTGCCGCTTTTAGGTAACCAATGACCGGGTTGAGAGCCGTGACCAAAATTGGGTTTTTGGCGAGTGCTACATCCAAGTTATCTTGGCGAACTTCAAACGTCGCAATGGCTTTGTCAGCTAAAGCAGTTGCGCTGTTAGAGAGTAACTCGATACTCTCCAATACGTTATGAGCAATAACTGGCAGCATGACGTTAAGCTGGAAGTTGCCCGCTTGGCCTGCGACGGTAATGGTGGTGTCATTACCAATGACTTGCGCTGATGCCATAGCTGCGGCTTCTGGGATCACAGGATTTACTTTGCCAGGCATGATGGAAGAACCCGGTTGCAAGCCTTGTAATTCTATCTCACCTAAACCAGCCAATGGGCCTGAATTCATCCAACGAAGATCGTTTGCGATCTTCATGATCGCAACTGCTGCTGTTTTGAGCTGTCCCGACAGAGCGACGATCGCATCTTGACTGCTTAAATTGAAAAAGAAGTTATCACTGGCCGTGAACTGAATACGAGTTGACTGGGTTAGGTTGCTAGCGAATAAGTCTGCAAAGCGTGGATCGGCATTGATCCCCGTTCCAACCGCCGTACCACCTTGGGCTAAGGCTTTTACAGCAGGAAGTGCTTGTTCAATCGCTTGTTTTGCGTGCTCGATTTGGAACTGCCAACCGCCAAGTTCTTGAGCAAAGGTAATTGGCATCGCGTCCATTAAGTGGGTGCGACCGGTTTTTACAACATCTTTCAATGCTTGCTGTTTAGACTCTAGTGTTTGGCTGAGGTGTGACAGGGCCGGGAAGAGCTGTTTTTCAATGGCTAATGCTGCGCTAACTTGAATGGCCGTTGGTACCACATCGTTGCTGCTTTGTCCCATGTTGACGTGATCATTAGGGCTGACAGTGCCGCCTAGATGCTGGGAGGCCAGTGTTGCAATTACTTCATTCGCATTCATATTTGAGCTAGTACCTGATCCGGTTTGAAATACGTCAATTGGGAATTGCTCAATATGATTGCCTTCGATAATTGCTTGAGCTGCGTCAGCAATCGCGTTGGCAATATCTCCCTCAAGCAGCCCTAGCTGTGCGTTGGTGAGTGCCGCAGTCTGCTTGATGTGTGCTAACGCTTTGATAAAACCAGATGGCATTTTATGTTGACTGAATGAGAAGTTATCGACGGCGCGTTGAGTCTGGGCTTGGTAGAGAGCATCTGCAGGGACCGTTACTTCGCCCATACTGTCAGTTTCTATGCGGAATTCGGTGCTCATGGTAGGGATCCTTTTGGTTAATCAAGTGAGATTTGAATCAGGCGTAATTGTTGTTGTAGTGCGAGAAATTTCACGTCGCCTTGTTCAAACTGGTAGTAATAGCGTTTGAGACAGAATAATGGCGTATGGATAGAATCGAGACAGACACGACGGAAGATACGACTGCGAGTTGAGTCTTGAATTGCGTCTAGTAAATGGAAATAAACCTGACGTAAAAACAGCTCACACAACAATAGATTTTCTTCATCGGCATCGTGTTCATAACAGGAAGACAACACCATTCCCCAATGAATATAGTCATGAATCACGTCTGGCTCAAAGCCATGTGGTGCGGCGAGAAGGAATCTATCTTGGGCTTTAAAAAATGCGTTAAAGATGTCCCGTTTGTTGTCCATAACCACCTCTCATTAAATGTAATGATAATTATTATCAATTAACTTGTGAGTTGGCAACCCTTTTTACAGTAAGAGGTTGTTGAAGAAAGACTTACGGAAACAAAAGCCGACGCAAAGGCGTCGGCTGAGTAGGAGTTCATTTATGCTGAGTGAAACTAAGTCACTGTCATTTGAAGACCAGTGAATTAGCTTGTCAGCGTTATTCAGTAAATAAGGTTTCGTACTTCACAAATGCGGTTTGCGTTTCACCATAATACAGTGTGCCGCCTGATTGAATGACGACTCTTAACCAGCTTTCTGCAGATGCAGGCTTTGGTAAGGTGATGTACCAGCTTTGGCCTGCTTGATCGGCGGGCTTCATATCAATCGGTTGAGCGTTTTTCTCTTTGTCACTCACAATAGAAACTTTAACCCCTTCGAGTGGGTAAGCGGCGTTGAGTGACAATTCTAAGTTATTTTTAGTGAGTTTTTCCGAGCGAAATTTCACTTTAAAATCGCCATTTTCCATATCACACAGACCGCTGGTGTAACGACAATTAGACTTACTCGCGAGTTTGTAAGTTTCCCCTTCTTGCGCCGCGTGGGGCTTCTCGCTGAGGGCCATATCGGTACCGAAGTAAGCGATCAAAGAGAGAACTGGCGCAATCAGTAGAGCGAGAATAAAGTGCTTGTTTTTGAACATCTTGGCTTCCTTGCAACGACATACTGCGAATATGGTAACTGAAAAGTGAGAATAAAAAAGCCCCGGACGGCTGGTTCCAAACGGGGCTTTTGTGGTTTTGATTAGTTTTTAGTGATCCACTGCACTACCAGCACCTACTGGCACGCGAACGTGTTCGACTAGGTCTTTTACTTCTTGTGGCGTTTCTGCTGTTACTTTGGAGACAGCGAATGCGACGATGAAGTTAAATAGTGCGCCAATAGCACCAAACGCGTTTGGCTCAATACCCAGGAACCAGTTTGTTCCCCAGCTTTCTAGATATTTCCAATCAGCAACGAAAAGGATGCCTTTGTGTTGGAATACGTAGAACAGCGTAATACTGATACCTGCAATCATACCGGCGATTGCGCCTTCTTTGTTGATGATCTTGCTGAAGATGCCCATCATCAATGCAGGGAAGATGGATGAAGCGGCAAGACCAAAGGCGAGTGCTACCGTACCTGCGGCAAATCCAGGCGGATTTAAACCGAGATAGCCTGCGGCTGCTATCGCTACTGCCATTGATATTCGACTAGCAAGTAGCTCTTTTTTCTCGGATATGTTCGGATTGATAACCCCTTTGATTAAGTCATGGGAAATAGCTGAAGAAATGGCGAGTAGTAAACCTGCTGCGGTAGATAGTGCAGCTGCAAGACCACCTGCTGCCACAAGTGCGATCACCCAGTTTGGTAGTTTAGCGATCTCTGGGTTAGCCAATACCATGATGTCGTTATCAACGCGCAGTTCGTTGGTGGACGCATCTGAAGTGTATTGGATATTGCCATCGCCATTTTTATCGTCAAAACCGAGTAGTCCAGTTGTTTCCCAGTTTTTGAACCACGCAGGACGCTCGTCATACGCTAGGTGCTGACCCGGAGCTGGATTTACCGTATTCATTAGGTTGAGACGAGCCATCGCTGATACCGCTGGTGCTGTAGTGTAAAGGATGGCGATGAAGATCAGAGCCCAGCCTGCTGATGTACGTGCGTCGCGAACCTTCGGCACGGTAAAGAAACGGATAATTACGTGTGGTAGACCGGCAGTACCAATCATCAGTGACATGGTGTAGACAAACATATTAAGTGTGTCGCCACGTACTTGGGTCGTGTATTCACTGAATCCGAGTTCGGTCACCACTTGGTCAAGCCGATCGAGTAGATAGACATCGGTACCAGCCATGGTACTCCCCAGACCAATTTGTGGGATTGGGTTACCAGTGAGTTGCAGAGAGATAAAGATTGCAGGGATAGTGTAAGCAAGAATGAGTACGCAATATTGAGCAATCTGCGTGTAAGTGATGCCTTTCATGCCGCCAAGAACCGCGTACATGAAAACGATACACATACCAATTAATAGGCCAGTGGAGTAGTCCACTTCTAAGAAGCGACCAAACGCAACACCCACGCCTTTCATCTGACCGATAACATAAGTCACTGATGCGATGATAAGACAAACAACCGCTACGATACGTGCGGTATTGGAGTAAAAGCGTTCACCAACAAACTCTGGCACCGTAAACTTCCCAAATTTGCGTAGGTAAGGCGCTAGCAACAGCGCAAGCAGAACGTAACCACCAGTCCAACCCATTAGAAATACTGAGCCGCCATAGCCCATGAAGGCAATTAAGCCTGCCATTGAGATAAACGACGCTGCGGACATCCAATCGGCTGCGGTTGCCATACCGTTTGCAATCGGGTTTACACCGCCACCAGCAACATAAAACTCTTTGGTTGAGCCGGCGCGAGCCCAAATAGCAATCCCGATGTACAGGATGAACGTGGCGCCAACGACCAGGTAGGTAATAGTTTTCAAATCCATCTGAGTGACTCCTTATTCGTCCACGCCGAATTCACGGTCAATTTGGCGCATCTTCCATGCGTAATAGAAAATAATTCCTAGGAAGGCATAGATGGAGCCTTGTTGAGCAAACCAGAAACCGAGTTTGTAACCGCCTAGTTGAAATTGATTTAGTACGTCGACAAATAAGATGCCGCAGCCGAAAGACACGACGAACCAGATGACCATTAGGCCGATCATGAGCTTCACGTTTTTGTCCCAATAGGCTTTGGCTCTTTCTTCGCTTTCAAATGCCATTGCCGTCTCCTTACGATTGGTATTGTTGTTAATGAAATGTTTCAATATGTACATTAGCAAGGTGTTGGCAATAACTCTTTTCAACTTTAGTCGGGGTGTTAAAAATGAAGAACCTCCATGCTATGGGCTTTTGCAGCGAATAAAGGGGTAAAATGTTATGTTAATAAACTGTTAAGTTAGCCAAAGGTCTAAAGGTTGATTGGATAAACAAGCATGATTAAGACGGGCCATTAATCTTTTCTTCATTGAATTTGGAGATGCTGTGTAAATATTGGTGGTGATCTTGTGGCTCTTAAAGAGAGAAGGCGTAGATAAGAAAGATCACAAGTAATTTATTTACATAAAGTTTTCGCATCAAATCACCGTTTTAACGCACAATAAAGTAATATAACTGAGTCATTCTCGTACAACCTCGCATTTTGAGACGGTGTAAAGGGGAGGCAGATTAGGGCATTACCTCATTAACGAAGTAGCCTTGCTCATCACAATTATTATCGTTTTTCATTAAGGGAGGGTGAGAATGGACGCAGACACCATTAACAGTTTTTTTCTAATAGGTGCGTTGTTAATCGCACTTAGCGTTCTTTTAAGCCCAGTGTCTTCTAAGTTGGGAATCCCAATTCTTTTGGTATTTTTAGCCGTTGGAATGCTGGCGGGGGAAGACGGCTTAGGCGGCATTTTATTCGATAACTTTTCCATCGCTTATTTGGTTAGTAACCTCGCATTAGCCATCATTTTGCTTGATGGTGGGATGAGAACGCGGGTCGCCAGCTTTAGGGTTGCGTTATGGCCCTCGGTCTCTTTGGCGACATTTGGCGTTGCGATCACCACCATTTTGACCGGGCTGATGGCAACGTGGTTATTCGACTTAGATTTATTGCAAGGTATATTGGTTGGTGCGATTGTTGGTTCCACCGATGCTGCCGCGGTCTTCTCTCTACTCAAAGGTCGTAGCCTGAACGAACGTGTTGGTTCAACGCTGGAAATTGAATCCGGCACCAATGACCCAATGGCGGTGTTTCTGACCGTAACTCTGATTGCTATTTTAGCGAACCCTGGCGCAGATTTAAGTGCGGGCTTTTTGGCGTTCAGTTTTCTTAAGCAGTTTGGTATCGGCGCGTTACTTGGCTTCGCTGGTGGCTGGATCTTATGGAAAGTTATCAATCGCAATCAATTACCAGATGGGCTGTATTCTATTTTAACGGTCAGTGGTGGCTTGCTTATTTTTGCTTTATCTAACACTTTGGGTGGCAGTGGTATTTTGTCGATTTACCTTGTTGGTCTTTTATTAGGTAACCGTCCAACACGCAGCCGCCATTCTATTCTTCATGTTTTAGATGGTATGACGTGGCTAGCTCAAATTGGTATGTTCTTGGTGCTTGGCTTGTTGGTTACACCATCCAATTTACTCTCTATTGCGTTGCCAGGTCTTGCGCTTGCTTTCGGGATGATTTTGTTTGCCCGACCAATCTCAGTTTGGATTGGTTTACTGCCATTCAAGAGTTTCACGCCACGTGAAAAGTGGTTTGTCTCTTGGGTAGGATTGCGTGGCGCTGTACCTATCATCCTCGCGGTATTTCCAATGATGGCAGGGTTGCCAGATGCTCAACTGTACTTCAATTTGGCATTCTTTGTAGTAATGGTGTCTTTGATAGTACAAGGGGGCACGTTGACTAAGGCGATGTCTCTTGCAAAGGTCGAGCTACCTTCTAAGCCTGAGCCAATTTCGCGTACGGGTGTAGAGATTTACCCGACCAGTGAGTGGGAGCTGTTTATCTATAGACTTAAAGCAGATAAATGGTGCATTGGTGAGCCATTACGTAGTCTTTCGATGCCGGAAGGAACGCGTATCGCCGCTGTATTTCGCAGTAAAGAGCTATTGCACCCATCCGGCAGTACACGTCTTGAGGAAGATGATACCTTGTGTGTATTAGCACAAGAAAAGGATTTAGATGCACTGAGCTTACTGTTTAGTGAAGCCCCAGAGAAAGCGTCGCTAGCGCGATTCTTCGGTGACTTCTTCCTCGATATTGAAGTGAAGCTTGCCGATATTGCCGTGATGTATGGTTTGAATCTGGGGGATGAACCGCTGGATAAAAGCTTGAGAAACCTTGTCGAAGAGCAATTAGGTAGCACGCCAGTATTGGGAGACCATTTCGAGTGGCAAGGTTTGCATTGGATCGTCGCTGATGTTGTTGATCAGCAGGTCACTAAAGTCGGTATCCGATTGCCAAACGAAAAAAGTAAGTCTGACGATAAGACGTCAATCTAGTCGCTCATTTCCGTCAGCATAATCACGGCTTGCGTGCGGTTCTTTACACCGAGCTTACGGAAAATCGCTGTCATGTGCGCTTTTATGGTGGCTTCTGAAACATTCAATTCGTAAGCGATTTGCTTGTTCAGCAAGCCATCGGACAACATTCCCAACACTTTATATTGCTGCGGTGTTAGCGCAGCAATCTTTTCCGCTAAGTCATTACATGCCGCGTTATTGGTGATCAACCCTTCAGGGAAGTATGGGTCGCCATTCAGCACTTGATTGAGCGCGTTCACTAATTCGCGCATGTCGCTGGACTTGGGAATAAAACCAAATGCACCATGGCTTTTCACTTGCGTCACGATCGCCGGCTCTTCACTCGCTGAAACGACGACGATAGGTAAATCTGGATGCTCTGCTCGCAAATGAATCAAGCCAGACATACCATTTGCTCCTGGCATTTTGAGATCCAATAGCACTAAATCTGGTTCTTCCTCTCGCTCCAACAAAGCCAGAAGTGCGTCGAGTGAGTCCGCTTCCAGCAAATTTGCACCACTAATAGCCATGTGGATAGATTGAAACAAGGCATTCCGGAAGAGTGGGTGATCATCTGCAATAATGATGGTGTAGGTCGAATCCATGACGTTAAACACTTTTGACTATTTCGTTAAATTTATTATTGTCCAGCTTTGAGAGAGTGGACAATATTTATTCGCTAAAAGTCTGAACCAAATCGACTTTTATTAGGAAAATTGCATATAAACGCAATGTTCTTATTCAAATCTGAGCAACAAAAAAAGCCAGTGGACATCACTGGCGTTTGAATATCTGGTTATCAGAACTGCTTGATATGCTCTAAGAAAGGCTCGGCTTGCATAAAGCCCGTCAAACGAGCGTTTGAAACGTGTTCACCACTGGCATCCCAAAACTCAATTGTTGGTAAACCAAGCACACTCATGTGCTTCAGTAGTTCGATGTCTTGCACTTGGTTTTTGGTCACGTCCGCTTGCAGAAGAACGAAGTCTTGCAGTTTGGCTTCGACGCTTGGGTCATGGAAGGTGTACTTTTCAAACTCTTTACATGCTACACACCAATCGGCGTAGAAATCGAGCATGACGGGTTTACCTGCCGCTTTCGCAAGTGCCAGTTGTTCTTCAAGCTCCGCCACGTTAGCAATGCGAGTAAAGCTAACAGTGGCTTGCTGAGTTTGTGTTGTGCTGTTGCCAAACCAGTAATTTAAGGTAGGTTGTGCTGAGGCTAGCAAACCTAAGACGGCGATTATGCCCACGGCACTTTGTTTCCAGCCACCAAACTCTAGACTGTTTTTGATGTGGTATAGCCAACCAAAAGCAGCAATACCCAGTGCTGACCACAGAATCGTTGACCACATTTCTGGCATGATGCGTTCTAGTAAGAAGATAGGTGCGGCAAGCAGAATAAAGCCGAAGAGTGTTTTCACTCGGTCCATCCAACCGCCGGCTTTTGGTAGCAACTTGTTGCCAAATACCGCTACAAGGATCAGCGGAATACCCATGCCCATCGCTAGTGCGTAAAGGGCGACCCCACCGGTGAGTAAGTCGCCACTTTGTGCTACGTAAAGCAGCGCACCAGAGAGTGGGGCGGTAGTACACGGAGAACAAACCAAGCCAGATATTGCCCCCATTGCAAACACGCCAGCACTGCTACCACCTTGCTGCTTGTTACTTAAGTTATTCAGCCACGTTTGCACGCTGCTTGGTAGCTGTAATGAGTACAGACCAAACATAGAAAAAGCGAGTGCGATGAACAGTACGCTCAAACCAATCAGCACATAAGGGTGTTGCATTGCCGCTTGGAACTGCATGCCAGCAGACGCGACCACAAGGCCGAGTAGGGTGTAAGTCAGCGCCATGCCTTGCACGTAGACGAATGACAAGCCTAGCGCGCGGCGTTGGCTTAGTTTGCCACTGCCAAGCACTATGCTGGTCAGAATTGGGTACATCGGTAGCACACAAGGTGTAAACGCCAAGCCCACACCAAGCGCCAAGAACAGAAGTGGTGTCCACCAGTTATCAGCAAGGTTGGCTGCAAGGCTATCTTGCTGTGTTACTGGCGCCGATGATGTGTCACCAGACGTAGATGATTGCGCCGCTGGTGGCGTTGCTGTTGGTGCCTGTTCTGCTTTTGATGCAGTTGTCGCCGTTGTTGAATCTGAGTTCGACGAAGTAAACGCGCTGATAGGAATCACGCGAGTTTCTGGCGGGTAACAGAAGCCTGCTTTCGCACAACCTTGGTATTGCACCACCACGCGCGCACCGTCTTGCCAATCATGCATTGGTACATTAACGAAGAGAGGTTGAGTATAGATATGCACGTCACCAAAGAATTCATCTTTATGCGGTGTGCCGTCTTCCATTTGCAGTTCGCCTAGCGATACTTTCTCACCAGCTACAGACAAGCGCTCTTGATATAGGTAGTACCCGTCACGTACCTGCCAATCGAGCATCAATTTGTCACCTTGCTGGTAGAAGTTAAATGGAAACGCCTGATCAACCGGAACAAAGCTGTCGCTGCTGCTACCAAAACTGTTGTTCTGGCTACTGTTAAACTGGTCTTTGCCAAATAAAGCTAAAGACGGAGTGGAAAAGGTAATGAGCCCTAAGAGTAAAACGGAAAGTAATGCGCGCATAAAAGAGTCAATTCATCTTAGATAATTGCCGTTAGTGTAACTCAATCAGACCCGGAGGCGAGTCAATAAGTTTCATGAAAATGAAGATTTATTGAGCATAAATCAAGACAACAGGCAATAAAAAAGGGAGCCGAAGCTCCCCGAGTAAGACTCTGTTTCTACTAGATCAGTAGACCACCGAATGCGAAGCCAAGTGCTACCGCAGAAGCGATGGTTACCACACCAGGTACAAAGAATGGGTGGTTGAATACGTACTTACCGATACGAGTTGAACCCGTGTCGTCCATCTCAACCGCGGCAAGTAGCGTTGGGTAAGTTGGCAGCACGAATAGCGCACTTACTGCTGCGAAAGATGCAACTGCGGTAAGTGGTGCCACACCGATAGCAAGTGCTGCTGGCATTAGCGCAACCGTGGTTGCACCTTGAGAGTAAAGCAGCATTGAAGCGAAGAATAGAACAAGTGCTAGCATCCATGGGTAGTCTGCTAGTAGCGCACCCGCAACTTCTTTGATGCCGTCAACGTGCGCGTTAACGAACGTAGAACCTAGCCATGCCACACCAAGAACACACACACATGCTGTCATACCAGAGCGGAATGTTGCTGCGGCTGGGATTTTGCCAGCATCGATTTTACAGCTCATTACGATAGCTGCCGCAGCTGCTAGCATTACCGTCATGATAGCTTCGTTACGACCTAGAGCAGGGTTCTCGATAAGGCCAACAGAGCCAGAAATTGCTGCTGCGTAACACACGACAAATGCGATTGCGCCTAGGAAGATGAAGGTTGCTTTCTTCGCTGTTGGTAGGATTTCGCGTTTTGCTTCTGTATTTAGCTTGATTAAGCCTTTTTCTAGACGCTCTTGGTATTCAGCATCGTCTTTTAGCTCACAGCCCATGAAGTTCGCCACGAACGCACCGATCATGCACGCGATGAACGTCGTTGGGATACAGATTGCTAGTAGTGTTAGGTAGTCAACGCCAAATGGGTGCAGCATTGCCGCGAACGCTACAACAGCCGCTGAGATTGGTGATGCGGTGATAGCGATTTGCGATGCTACGACCGCGATAGACAGTGGACGAGAAGGGCGCACGCCTTGGCCTTTCGCTACTTCTGCAATCACTGGCAAAGTAGAGAATGCCGTGTGGCCAGTACCCGCCATTAATGTCATTAGGTAAGTTACGATAGGCGCATAAAAGGTGATGCGCTCAGGATGCTTGCGCAAAAAGTTTTCAGCAACTTGCACCATCCAGTCTAAACCACCAGCTACTTGCATTGCTGCGATAGCGGTGATTACAGACATGATGATCAAAATTACGTCAACGGGAATGTAAGCTTGGCTTGTTGGTACGCCCAAGATCAAAGACAACGCAATGACCCCAGCACCACCGGCAAAACCAATGCCGATACCACCGATTCTTGCCCCCAAATAGATGAAGAGCAGAACCACGAAGAGTTCGACTATGACCATATTGATACCTCTTTAGTTTTTTATTTGATTCTGATTTTTTGAACACTCAGGAACAGGAGTAAATGCTCAGAGAATGAGAACCTAGTGGTTTAGCGGCAATAAAAGCATATAAAAAATGTGGTTAACCGTATGAGAGCCTAAAAAAGGGGCCTGAGTGGCCCCCTTCGGATTCGTTATTACTCGTAACGTTTTGCTTTGTAAGTAGGATGCATGAAGTTTTCTACTGACAAGATTTCATCAAGCTCCTCTGCTGTAAGCAGACCGCGCTCTAGCACGACTTCACGAACACTCTTACCAGTTTCTGCACAAATCTTACCTACGATGTCACCTTCGTGGTGGCCGATGTATGGGTTTAGGTAAGTGACGATACCGATAGAGTTGTAAACGTAGTTTTCGCAAACTTCTTTGTTCACAGTGATGCCGTCGATACATTTATCACGTAGGTTCACACACGCGTTGTGTAGTAGAGAGATAGACTCAAACACACTTTGTGCGATCACAGGTTCCATTACGTTTAGCTGTAGCTGACCGCCTTCTGCTGCGAAAGAAACCGTGTTGTCGTTACCGAGAACTTTGAAGCAAACTTGGTTTACTACTTCTGGGATAACTGGGTTTACTTTAGCTGGCATGATTGAAGAGCCTGCTTGCATTTCAGGTAGGTTCAATTCATTTAGACCCGCACGAGGACCAGAAGAAAGTAGACGAAGGTCGTTACAGATCTTCGATAGTTTCACTGCTAGGCGTTTTAGCGCGCCGTGAGTCATTACGTATGCACCACAGTCAGACGTTGCTTCGATAAGGTCTTCTGCTGCAACAACGTCAAGGCCTGTTACTTCCGCTAGGTGTTTTACTGCAAGCGCTTGGTAGCCAGTTGGTGTATTTAGACCAGTACCGATTGCGGTTGCGCCTAGGTTGATTTCTAGGAGGAGTTTAGATGTGTAATCTAGAGCACGAATCTCTTCGTTTAGTGTTACCGCCCATGCATGGAACTCTTGACCGACTGTCATTGGTACTGCGTCTTGAAGCTGAGTACGGCCCATTTTCAGTACATCTTTAAACTCAACGGCTTTAAGTTCGAATGCGCCTTTTAGGTACTCAATTGCTTCCATTAGCTTGTGTACGCTGTTGTATACCGCAATACGGAAACCTGTTGGGTACGCACAGTTGGTTGATTGGCTCTTGTTTACATGGTCATTTGGATTAACAAATTCGTATTGGCCTTTCTCTTTACCCATCAACTCAAGCGCAACGTTTGCGATCACTTCGTTCGTGTTCATGTTAACTGAAGTGCCTGCACCGCCTTGGAATACGTCTGATGGGAACTGATCCATGCACTTGCCAGTTTCTAGGATCAAATCACACGCTTCGATGATGTAGTTTGCAACGTCTTTTGGAATAGCGCCAAGTTCTTTGTTTGCTAACGCTGCTGCTTTTTTGGTCATTACCATGCCGCGTACAAATTCTGGTACGTCAGAGATGGTCATATTAGAGATGTTGAAGTTCTCGATCGCACGTAGCGTATGAATACCGTAGTACGCATCTGCAGGGACATGACGTTGACCTAATAGATCTTCTTCAATACGAGTGGCTGGGTTTGCTGTTTTTGGAGCATCAGATAGGGTAGCCATAGCAGGATCCTTAGATGATAATTCTGATAATAAAGTTATTTATTAGCCATTTCTGCAATCTAGAATCCATTCATCAGAATTTTTGGCTGGAAAATCCGTCCTGACTTATGTGGCACATGATACTGCACCTAGCGCATAAAAATAGTAACTAGATCACCTTTTTCGTTTTTCATGAGTCAATAATTTGCAAAGTATGAACGGGTTATTAATAACCCTTTATAGGTACTCGATTTTCCTCGACAAACATGAGTTTTTAGAGTTCGAAATTAGCACTTTAAAAGCACGAAAAAATCGGTATGCAATTGAATGAAACGCGTTCCCGCTACTTTGTCTAAAAGAGAAGGAGACCAGTATGAACACGCTTTTTTACAACGATTCGTTTGAGCTTAGTCTGCTTTTACCATTACACTGAATTAAACAAAGGAGGGCGTGTGTTTCCTATCTTATTATTAGCGTTTATTTTTGTTCCGATCATTGAAATCGGCTTATTTATTCAGGTGGGCGGCTTTTTAGGTTTATGGCCGACCATTGCACTAGTCTTAATCACTGCATTTGTTGGTGCGTCGTTGGTTCGTAGCCAAGGTATACAAACACTGATGTCAGTACAGGGGTGTCTTGAACAAGGTGAAATTCCAGCCCAGCAAATTTTTGAAGGCGTAATGCTAGCGGTGGCTGGCGTGCTACTGTTAACCCCGGGCTTTATGACCGATGCCCTTGGTATGTTGGTGTTGCTTCCTGCGCCACGCGCCGCGATAGCTAAATACTTGATGAGCAAAATGGTGGTGAAAACCATGCATGGTGGTGGCTTCCAAGGTGGTTTCTCTAACCAGGGGCCATTTGAGCAAGACCCGTTCCGTCGTGACCCTTTTGATTCCCAGTCAGATAATGGCAAGACCTTCGAAGGGGAATACGAGCGTAAAGACGATGATGATCGCAACAAGCTCAACTGATTGAGTTAGACAGTAAAGAAAACAAAAGGGCGCACCAAGCGCCCTTTTCTGTATTTGGAATTCGTGCTGCTTACAATGCGCCTTCAAAGCCCATTTGACGCCATGCTTCAAAAGCAATGATCGCAACGGCATTCGAAAGGTTTAGGCTGCGCGCATCTGGCATCATTGGAATGCGAATACGCTGCTCCATTGGCAAGCTATCGATGATTTCAGCAGGCAAGCCACGAGTTTCTGGACCAAACATCAAAACATCACCCGCTTGGTATTGTGCATCAACGTGGTGACCTGTGGTTTTGGTGGTGCAGGCAAACAATCGATAGTTACCTTGCTTCTCTTTCTCTAAATACTCTAAGAACGCTTGATAGTTTTTATGGCGTGTTACGCGAGCTAAATCATGGTAATCCAAACCAGCACGGCGGACTTTTTTCTCTTCAAGATCGAAACCCAGAGGTTCAATTAAGTGAAGGTTTGCACCGCAGTTGGCGCATAGTCGAATGATGTTGCCGGTGTTCGGCGCGATTTCTGGTTCGTATAAAGCGATATCAAACATGGTATTGAAATAGAGTTGGTCAAAGAGAGGGGCAGTATATACCCAAGTCACCGAGATATGCGAGATTCAGCAAGATTGACCTGGGTATGAAAGCAGGCATTAGCGCGGATGTTAATACCGTGAGTAGTGATGCTCTTTATAAGAGAGCGTGAGCATAGTTTTCTTCAACTGCTCGCCAGTTGACGACGTTCCACCACGCATCAATATATTCTGGGCGACGGTTTTGGTAGCTGATGTAATACGCGTGCTCCCACACGTCTAATGCGAGGATTGGTTCACCGCGCACATCCACTACGTCCATCAGAGGGTTGTCTTGATTACTGGTGGACGTAATGTGAATCTCACCATCTTTTACGATCAGCCATGCAAAGCCAGACCCAAAGGTATTGATGGCAGCTTGGGCAAACGCCTCTTTAAATTGCGCAAAGCTACCAAATTTATCGTTAATTGCTTGAGCAAGCGCGCCTTGAGGCTCTCCGCCACCGTTTGGTGACATGCAATTCCAATAAATGATGTGGTTGTAATAGCCGCCACCATTATTACGTACTGCTGGACTGAGCTTAGAGATATTGTCAAAGATCTCGTCTAATGACTGAGTTTCGAGCTCGCTCCCTTCAACGGCATTTACAAACTTATCAAAGTACGTCTTGTGGTGTTTGCTGTAATGCACTTCCATGGTTTTCGCGTCGATGTACGGCTCTAGTGAATCGTACGGGTAAGGCAGAGCGGGAAATGTATGTGACATAGTAAATCCTCCTTAATTGGAAAATTTACTTTAATGCTAACGATAATTATTATCAACTTTGATCTTTGTAAGGGTATTCTAAGAAGCCTCACCAATTTCTAAAGTGAGGGTGGGGCTGTGAATCACTCACTCTAGAAATATGGTGCGAATTATTGTTAGTTCATCAAATTGAGACTAACAATTGATCGGTAAGGTGATACTCATACGCAATCCGCCTAAAGGACTTCGGCTGGCTGCGATCGTGCCACTGTGCTGGCGAATGGCACTTTCGGTAATGGTTAGGCCGAGACCTGTGCCGCCAGAGTGGCGATCGCGTGCCGTGGAAACGCGATAGAACGGGCGAAAAATCGCGGCCAGTTCCTCTTCTGGTACACCTTCTCCATTATCGTCAACCGTGATACGAAGCGTATCGTCATCGGCTTTGATGTCGATTTGTACCTCGTCTTTTCCGTAGTAAATGGCGTTACGAACGATATTTTCCACCGCACTCATCAGCAGTTTAGGGTTACCGGAAATATTGCGCTTAGGTAATTCTGAATAGTGTAGCTGTTTGCCCATTTGCTCTGCTTCAAACTGCGCATCTTTAATGATTTCTTCCCATAAACTTTCTAGTGGCTGTGTTTCGCGAGTCATATGACTGTTCGCCTGCATGCGAGAAAGCTCTAGTAGTTCGCTGATCATCTGTTCCAAGCGCTGCGCTTCGGTATCGATACGAGTCAGTTCTGGGCTTTCGCCTTGTTTACGCGTCGCTAATGCGCTTGCCATGCGCAGACGAGTTAAAGGTGAGCGCAGCTCGTGAGAGATATCGGATAGCAAACGTTGTTGTCCTGAAATCATCTGATTAACCGCTTCGACCATCTGGTTGAAGCTGCTACCTGCTTGACGAAACTCCGCCGTGCCTTTTTCTAAATTTGGGTCTGTGACAAATTCACCTTTCGCCACACGTTGAGCAGCGGCTTCAAGACGACGTGCAGGCTGACTCAAAGCCCAAGCAAGCCATAACAGCAATGGTGTACTAACCAGCATGACCGCAAGCAAGAGCTGGAATGGGTGATCAAACAGACGCAGGAGTAGAGGTGGTGGCTCATTCCATTTGAAGCCCACGTACATCAAGATATCGGAACCTGCCAAAGTGATAGGAATTGGGCCCGCAATCATGTATCGACCATACAGCTTCTGCTTTGGATTATTGTAATCTTCGATACTGGTGACAAAGTTTTGCATGGCACGCAATTGAAAATTGCTGCGTTTTTCTGTCGTAAGAACATTACCGCTGTAGTCAGAAAAAAACACTCGTGGGCGAGGGTCGTGCTTGCCGTGGCGGTTGCCCTCGATACGAAAAAGTATGCGGCCTAAATCAGTTTGCTGGCTGTATTTTTGTTGGATTGAGTCACGCGTTTCTACCATACGTTTGTAGTGTTCTTCTGGAATATCGCGAGCTTTGCGTGGGTCCAAATGTGGCAGTGATAGCACGGCTATCAATACTAATAACATGGTGAACCAAAAAATGGCAAAGATGCGTCCATACAGGCTATTGATGTTTGGCAGTTTGATGCGTGATAGGCGCATTAATCCTCCTCAAGCAGCATGTAGCCACGACCACGCAGGGTTTTAATTCGCGGCTTGCCATTGCTTTGATCTGGTAATTTTTTACGTAAGTTCGAGACATGCATATCGATAGCGCGATCAAAAGCAGCGAGTCGTTTACCAAGCACATCTAAGCTCAGTGTCTCTTTGGTCAGCACTTGTCCTGGGTTTTGTACGAAGTGGGTGAGTAGCGCAAACTCGGTTGCTGTGAGATCGAGTAACTGTTGCTCACAATACGCTTCTTGCTTACCGGGATAGAGGCGGATTTCTTGATACTCAATGCAATCGCTGTTTTTGGTATTTTTTTGTGTGCTGCTAGTGCGGCGTAAAATCGCGCGGATACGCGCTAACAGCTCTCGGTCACTAAAAGGTTTTGGTAAATAGTCGTCCGCGCCCAGTTCCAAGCCGATCACGCGATCAATTTCTTCCCCTTTAGCGGTCAGCATCAAGACGGGAGTTTCCCAATTTTCACGTAAGCGTTTCAGCGTTTCCATGCCATTGAGTTTTGGCATCATGACATCCAACAAAATCAAATCAATCTTATCATTGATCGCGGCTAAGCCGGCTTCACCGTCATTTGCTTCGCTGACGTCAAACCCTTCGAAACTGAGTACTTCTTTTAATAAGCTGGTTAGCTCGATATCGTCATCGATTAAAAGAATGTTTGCCATGGGGGCACCTATAGTAAGTTACCGATAGCCTAATATTACATTGGAATGATGCGCAACGAAGAGGAGAAAAATCACTCTTTACGATTCTTTACGCTCCCTATACGTCGCTTTACCTAGCGGGTCGTATTCTATACTCAAGCGCTGTGAGAACAGCTCAGAAGAACCACTCACCTGTGTAAGGAATCGTATTATGAAGTCTGCAAAAAAACTTGTGTTAGCTGCTGTTGTTCTACCTCTTACTCTTGGCGCCGCAAGCGCATTCGCTTACGGTGGTAAAAACCATCATAAAGGCCCTCGTGACGAATGCGGCATGGGTATGGACCGAGGTGTCATGCGTCAACTAGACCTGACTGATGCACAAAAAGATCAGCTAAAAGAAATGCGTGAAGCAAACAAAACAGAAATGAAAGCAAAATTCGCTGATGGCAAAGAAGCACGTATGGCTGAGCGTCAAGCGCATCACGCAAAAGTACAATCGCTTTTGCTGGCGGATAACTTTGATGAAGCTCAAGCTAGCGAATTAGCAAAAGAGATGGTTGAGCGCCAAACGGAACGTCGCGTGCAAATGCTAGAAAGAAAGCACCAAATGCTTAGCGTATTAACACCTGAGCAGAAAGCGAAATTTGTTGAGCTACAAAATGAACGTATGCAAGAGTGTGGCGACAGAATGCACAAGCGCATGGAAAAGTCGCGCAATAATTAAGTCATGAATTGATGTTATATAAAGAGGCAGCCATTGGTTGCCTCTTTTTGACCTGGTTATTTCATGGTCATTCAATATACTCAACGTATGGTTTTAGTTAACTCTTTGATTATGAAACAGCAATACGCACGTTTAGTTACGACCGCCGCTTGGACTGCAACCATTGTGGCGACGCTTCTTCTGATAGTAAAAGTCATCACGTGGTGGGTAACCGGCTCAGTGAGCTTATTGGCGTCATTGATTGACTCCATGTTAGATATCGCGGCTTCGGTTGTGAATCTTGTGGTGGTTCGTTACGCCTTACAACCGGCAGACCGCGAACATACGTTTGGACATGGTAAAGCTGAGTCCTTAGCGGCCCTAGCCCAAGCAATGTTTATTTCGGGCTCGGCAGTATTTTTGATTCTTAACGGGATTGACCGATTTTTCCGCCCGCATGCTTTACACGCACCGGAGTTAGGTGTGTATGTATCGCTGTTTGCGATTGTGGTCACACTTGGCTTGGTGATGTTCCAAAAACATGTGGTTCGCGTGACGGGGAGCCAAGCAATAGCGGCGGATTCTCTGCATTATCAGACTGACTTGTATATGAATGCTGCGATCATGGTGGCTCTGGGGCTCAGTTATTTTGGAGTGACTCAAGCGGATGCTGTGTTTGCGATTGGTATTGGTGTCTTCATTCTTTATAGCGCTTTCAAAATGGTCAGCGAAGCGATTCAAACCTTACTTGATAGAAAGTTGCCCGATGAAGAACTTGAGCAAATTAACCAAGCTTGTTTGAGCGTAAAAGGGGTATTGGGTGTGCATCAGTTACGCACGCGAATGTCAGGACCGACGCGCTTTATACAGTTGCATTTAGAGCTAGACGATAACTTACGATTAATTGAGGCGCATTACATCGCTGATAAAGTGGAAGATAATTTATTGGCTCTGTTTCCTGATGCGGATGTATTGATCCATCAAGATCCATTGTCTGTCGTTTTCGGACCAGAGAAAGAGCAGAAAGCGCAAGATTGGTAGGCTTGAAAAATCCATCAGTGCCCGACGACAAACAGGTACTTATTGACTATCTTTCCATCAATACTTATTAAGATTCGTGATCCTGATATGAATCAACAAAGTTTCATAGAGAAACTGTAATACTCTTACATAAGTAGAAAAGTTACATAAAAAAGTGCGTTTTCATTGGTAATCCTGTAGAGGAAATGTAACATAACGCACAGTTCTGGATTATGCAGGTTGCTTGGTAACAAGGGGCCTAAAAGAAAATTAAATAATTGATTGCCAAAGATCGAGGGTGAGCATGATTAAGAAGATCGGTGTTTTAACAAGTGGCGGTGACGCACCTGGTATGAACGCTGCGATACGCGGCGTAGTACGTACAGCACTATCCGAAGGATTGGAAGTATTCGGTGTGTACGACGGCTACCTAGGCCTATACGAAGGCCGCATCGAGAAGCTAGATCGTTCTAGCGTTTCAGATGTGATCAACAAAGGTGGTACGTTCCTAGGTTCTGCACGTTTCCCTGAATTTAAACAAGTGGAAGTTCGTGAAAAAGCGATTGAGAACCTGAAAAAACATGGTATCGATGCACTAGTGGTAATCGGTGGTGATGGTTCGTACATGGGTGCGAAGAAACTGACTGAAATGGGTTACCCATGTATCGGTCTTCCGGGCACAATCGACAACGATATCGCAGGTACGGATTACACTGTGGGCTACCTAAGTGCACTAAACACCGTTATCGATGCAATCGACCGTCTACGTGATACTTCTTCATCTCACCAACGCATTTCAATTGTAGAAATCATGGGCCGTCACTGTGGTGATTTGACTCTGATGTCTGCAATTGCGGGCGGTTGTGAATACATCATCACTCCGGAAACTGGTCTAGACAAAGACAAGCTGATCAGCAACATCCAAGATGGTATCGCTAAAGGTAAGAAACACGCGATCATCGCGCTTACTGAGCTAATGATGGATGCTAATGAACTAGCACGTGACATCGAAGCCGCGACAGGTCGTGAAACTCGTGCAACAGTACTTGGTCACATCCAACGTGGTGGTCGTCCAACTGCATTTGACCGCGTACTAGCATCTCGTATGGGTAACTACGCTGTTCACCTATTGATTGAAGGTCATGGTGGTCGTTGTGTAGGTATCGTGAAAGAGCAACTTGTTCACCACGATATCATCGACGCAATCGAAAACATGAAGCGTCCAGTACGCAACGATCTATACAAAGTTGCTGAAGAACTGTTCTAAGTAAGCTTGAAATAGATAAACAAAACCGCGGCTTTCCGCGGTTTTTTGTATTTGAGAATCAACAAAAAGAAACTAGTGATAGACGAGTGTTAAGACACGCTGCTCTGCTCTATGAGCGTTAATTTGCGCTCGCGCAGCGCAAACAAGTAGCCCAGTAGCCCACCCAACGTATTCCCAACCGCGATACCGATAAACAAGCCTTCAATGCTGTAGATTTGGCTCCCGACCCACGCCGAAGGCAAGGTAAAAATGAACAGCCGCATAAAGCTCCACTGGAATGCACGCAATGGCTTGTGCATCGCATTCAAACCACTGACTAACATCATTACGATGCCTTGGAAGCCATAACTAAATGGCACCACCAGTAAATAATGCCAAAGCAGGTTTTTCACCGCATCTTCCTGAGAAAACAGCGCAGCCAGAGGAATGCTCAGTGGCACCATCATCAAGAAGATAAACCCTTGGAATACCACTGCAAAACGCATGCTAATAAATAAACCGGAAAAGGCTCGTTGCGGTTGTTTGGCTCCTAAATTTTGTGCCATAAACGGTGTGAGGGCAGAGGTCAGCGACATCAATACTAAAATCAATATAGACTCAATACGCTGCGCTGCGCCGTAAGCAGCAACCGCCGCTGTACCGTGGTTGGATAACAGCATCATCAGAATGGCACCGGACAACGGATTCATCGCGTTTGATAGCGCTGCAGGGGTACCAATTTTTAGTGTCTGTTGCCAGTCTTGTTTCAGCAAAGCCCATTGGGGTTGAGCAAGCAATTTTTCCCGTTTAATTAGCACATAGAATGAGCCACACAAAGCACCTAACCAGCTAAAGGCACTTGCTATGGCTGCGCCTTGAATGCCAAGTTCCGGAAAAGGGCCATAACCGAAAATCAACAATGGATCGAGCATGCCATTAATCAAACCAGCCAACATCATGACTTTTGCTGGTGTTTTTGTGTCGCCAGTAGCTCGGATAGCACTGTTGCCCGCCATTGGGATCACTAGCAGAGGAATGGTGAGATACCAGACCTGCATATATTGCTCAATAAGAGGGATGAGATCATCAGACGCACCAAGAAAACGAAACAATAGCGCAATGGTGGTAAAGCCAATAGAAGACGCGATAGCCACAAGTAACACGGCTAACAACAAACCGTGGGTGGTGAACCGAGCAGCTTGTGGTGCATGACCTTGCCCAAGCAAGCGACCAATATTGGTCGATAGTCCCATCCCAATCCCCATCGTAATGCAGTTAACCGCAAAGGTTACAGGGAAGGTATAGCTGATAGCTGCTAGCGCTTGAGTGCCAAGCAACGAGATAAAAAACGTGTCCACCAAGTTAAACATCAAAATTGCGATCATGCCCATGGTCATGGGTACGGTCATTTTCCGCAGCGTTTCAGGAATGGGTGCGGTCAACAAACCATGCTTATCGGTCGCTTGGGGTTCCAGCTTGTTATTTTCCTGCATGTGTGACAACTATCTGGTGAGCAAACTGCAAGGATACAAGAAAGCGAGATGCCGAGCGAGTGAGCATTTCTAACGCAAACCGTTGCCTAGTTGTTCGTTATTTTAACTAAGTCACAAAAATTTTGTGCCACCCCCTTGGGATCGCTGCTTCGACCCCTTATATAGGGATCACGTGTCTGGGGCTACAGTCCCTAAGGACAATTATCAAATAAACATGGAAATTTTCAGGAGAGACGACCGATGAACATTCGTCCATTACATGACCGAGTTATCGTTGAACGTAAAGAAGTTGAATCTAAGTCTGCTGGTGGCATCGTTCTGACTGGTTCTGCTGCAGAAAAATCGACTCGCGGTGTTGTTCTAGCTGTGGGTAAAGGCCGCATCCTAGAAAACGGCACCGTACTGCCACTAGACGTTAAAGTCGGTGATACCGTTATCTTCGCTGAAGGTTACGGTACAAAAACTGAAAAAATCGACGGTAAAGAAGTGCTTGTCATGTCTGAAAACGACATCATGGCGATCGTTGAATAATAGCAATCATTGAGTAATTTTTTGCTCAGATTCAATTACGAAATTACACACAAAGAATTTTAGAAAGGAAATCAAAGATGGCTGCTAAAGACGTTAAATTTGGTAATGACGCACGAGTTAAAATGCTGGAAGGTGTAAACGTTCTGGCTGACGCAGTAAAAGTAACACTGGGTCCTAAAGGACGTAATGTCGTTCTAGACAAATCTTTTGGTGCACCAACTATCACTAAAGATGGTGTATCAGTAGCGCGTGAAATCGAGCTGGAAGATAAATTCCAGAACATGGGCGCACAAATGGTTAAAGAAGTTGCGTCTAAAGCAAACGACGCAGCGGGTGACGGTACAACAACAGCAACGGTACTAGCGCAATCTATCGTTAACGAAGGTCTAAAAGCAGTCGCAGCGGGCATGAACCCAATGGATCTTAAGCGTGGTATCGACAAAGCTGTTGCCGCGGCAGTTGAGCAACTAAAAGAGCTTTCTGTTGAATGTAGCGACACAAAAGCGATCGCGCAGGTTGGTACTATCTCTGCAAACTCAGACGCAAGCGTAGGTAATATCATTGCAGAAGCAATGGAGCGTGTGGGTCGTGATGGCGTTATCACGGTTGAAGAAGGTCAGGCGCTACAAGACGAGTTAGACGTAGTAGAAGGTATGCAGTTCGACCGCGGTTACCTGTCTCCTTACTTCATCAACAACCAAGAATCAGGCAGTGTTGATCTAGAAAACCCATTCATTCTTCTAGTAGACAAGAAGATCTCAAACATTCGTGAGCTTCTTCCAACGCTAGAAGCTGTCGCGAAAGCATCTCGTCCACTGCTTATCATTGCAGAAGATGTAGAAGGCGAAGCGCTAGCAACATTGGTTGTGAACAACATGCGTGGCATCGTAAAAGTTGCAGCTGTGAAAGCACCTGGCTTCGGTGACCGCCGTAAAGCAATGCTACAAGACATCGCTATCCTAACTGGCGGTACTGTGATTTCTGAAGAGATCGGTCTAGAGCTAGAAAAAGTTGCACTAGAAGATCTAGGTCAAGCGAAGCGTGTTTCTATCACGAAGGAAAACACGACTATCATCGATGGTATCGGTGAAGAAGAGATGATCTCAGGCCGTGTTGCTCAGATTCGTCAACAAATCGAAGACGCAACTTCAGACTACGACAAAGAGAAACTACAAGAGCGCGTAGCTAAACTGGCTGGCGGTGTTGCAGTAATCAAAGTCGGTGCAGCGACTGAAGTTGAAATGAAAGAGAAGAAAGACCGTGTAGAAGATGCGCTAGCCGCAACTCGCGCAGCGGTTGAAGAAGGTGTTGTTGCTGGTGGTGGTGTTGCACTTATCCGCGCGGCATCTAAGATTGCTCACCTAACGGGTGACAACGAAGAACAAAACGTTGGTATCCGCGTTGCACTACGTGCAATGGAAGCGCCAATCCGTCAAATCACGAAGAACGCAGGTGAGGAAGACTCAGTTGTTGCGAACAACGTGAAAGCGGGTGAAGGTAGCTACGGCTACAACGCGGCAACAGGCGAATACGGCGACATGCTAGAAATGGGTATCCTAGATCCAACTAAAGTTACTCGTTCTGCACTACAATTCGCAGCATCGGTTGCAGGTCTGATGATCACAACTGAAGCGATGGTTACTGACCTACCGCAAAAAGACGCGCCAGCGATGCCTGACATGGGCGGCATGGGTGGCATGGGCGGTATGGGCGGCATGATGTAAGCCAGCTTATCTCATCGCTCTAAGGGAGCCCTTATAGCGGAAAGATAACCGACCAAACCTTTAAAAGTCGAGGCAGATGCCTCGACTTTTTTTATGCGTGTCACCTGAGAAACATGACGTTCTGGAGTGGCTTATCATGAGATTTTTGAGCGTAAAAAGCGCCATTTCAGAAGCAAAAAATCGAAGAGAAATATTTTTTCTTTTGAGTCAGATGGTTAAATCTGACCTATTGCTAACACTTTTTGAACGGGGACAGAGCAAAATCTGAACATTACACTATGTTGTAAATTGTTGCTTCCCATCATGGAGATGAAAATGAAAAAGCTTATGACGTCATTGGCGGTTGCAGCCGCTATCGCATCACCTGCTGCTTTTGCCGACAGTACACCTGTGATGTTCTCTACTATCGATAACACAAACGCACCTTCGAATTCTTCAGTTGGTGGTGTTCGTTTAGCTGTGTTGCATGGACAGGTAAATGAGGTTAAAGGTGTCGACTTTTCACTGCTTGGTATGTCAGAAACGGATCGTACGACAGGTGTGAACTTCGGTCTGTTTTTTGGCGCAGCAAAAGTAAATCAAGAAATGAAAGGCGCGTCTTTAGGCTTAGTTAACTGGAACCAAGGTCAGACGACGGGTGTTAACTTGGGTGCTGTTAACATTACGAACAACGTAAAAGGCTTGAACTGGAGCGCGGTGAACTATTCTGAAGGCTACACCATGGCGGATGTGGGCTTAGCGAGTATCTCTAAGAAGTCTAATTTCCAGTTTGGTTTCTTCAACATGACCGATCAAATCGATGGCGTGCAAATTGGTCTTTTGAACTGTGCGGATAACGGTTTCTTCAAGTGTTTCCCACTCATCAACTTTGCTAAGTAATCCCTGAGAAAGTCAGAATCTTTATATACAGAAAGCCCTCGATGTTCGTCGAGGGCTCTTTAATTACTGATGAGATGAAGTGAGTTTCTCGGAGCGTTAACTATTTAATTAATCGTGATGAAGTTTTGCGTTGTTGAATTCTTTGATGAACACCGCGGCGTAATGCTTTTATGTGGTTTTCTGCTTTATCCACACCTAACAACACGGTTAATGTCAGGAGAGTAATAACCACCGACTGCGTTAAATAACCCAAACCTATCATCAAACCTAAACCTGCTAGCACCCATATTACAGCCGCGGATGTTACGCCATGGATTTTTCCATCAAGTGTCATCATAACGCCAGCGCCTAAGAAGCCGACGCCAGTAATGATCTGACCAAGCACTCGTGCTTGATCAAGTGTATTTGGCGATAACGACACTGCCATCGACATAAACAGGTAGGTGCCTGAAATAATTAATATTGCTGTGCGAATGCCAACCGGTTTACCACGAGTTTGGCGCTCTATACCGATCATGAGCCCATTAATGGCGCAGCATAGTAGGGCAGGCCAACTGAATGGGCCAAGATCGAAAATTTGTTCGAATGCTGTATGCATCTTGACCTCCAAAAGTGCGGAGTATGCATAGACTTACCGTGCAAAGCGAACAAAAATAATCAATCTAGACGACAAATTTAATTGAGCGTTGGAGCTTATTCTAAATGCAAATCCAACGGCGTTTTACTTGGCCTGCCACCAATTTCTCGTGTGAGTTTTGGTACCAGATAACCCGATACACGCGTGATGAGTCCGCGCATAATAGCTTTCGCTTCTTCGTCCGAAATAAAATAGTGCGCTGCGCCTTGCACCTTATCAAGAACGTGGAGGTAATAAGGCAAGATACCCGCGTCAAATAAGGCCTCACTTAACGCCACTTGAGCTTCTACCGAATCATTCACGCCTTTCAGCAGAACGCCTTGGTTTAGAAGCGTAACGCCCGATCTTTTGAGCTTGAACATCTGTTCAGCAAATTCGTCATTGATTTCGTTGGCATGGTTGATGTGAGTGACGAGGATGATTTGTAACCTTGATGCTTGCAGAAGTTGGCATAGTTCATCAGTGACTCGAGCAGGAATCACCACAGGTAAACGGCTATGAATACGCAGACGTTTGATGTGAGGAATGTGAGCAATGTGCTCTAAAAGCCAATGAATCTCATCGTCTTTTGCCATTAATGGATCACCACCTGAGAAGATGACTTCGTTCAACTCTGGTTGTTGTGCCATGTACTCTAAGCACTTGGTCCAGGCTTGTTTCCCGCTTTTGTTCTCTTGATAAGGGAAGTGACGACGAAAGCAGTAACGGCAATTTACCGCGCAGCCACCTTTGACAATCATCAGGGCGCGGTTGCGATACTTGTGTAGCAGGCCAGGGACTTCATTGTCCTGCTCTTCCAATGGATCATTGGAGTAACCCGGATGCACCTCAAATTCGTCGCTCAGTGGTAAAACCTGACGTAAAAGAGGGTCTTTAGGGTTGCCTTTCTCCATCCTATCGACAAAACTTTGCGGTACACGCTGTGCAAACAGCTTGCGCGCGGCAAACCCGTCTTGCCACGGTGAAGGATCAATTTCCAGTATTTCGAGCAATTTTGCAGGATCAGAGATCCCATTCGCCAACTGTTTGAGCCAGTTTTGCTCAACAGATTCGACTTTTCGGGTTATTATGTGCGGCATTGAATTTAGCTCTAAGAATGTAAGAGGAAAAAATGGCTACAGTTAGCACCAATGAATTTAAAGGCGGTCTTAAGTTAATGCTTGATAACGAGCCTTGTGTAATTCTGGAAAACGAATACGTTAAACCAGGTAAAGGCCAAGCGTTCAACCGTGTTAAAATTCGTAAACTTCTTTCTGGTAAAGTGCTAGAGAAAACATTCAAGTCTGGTGACACTTGTGAAGTGGCAGACGTAATGGATATCGACCTAGATTATCTATATTCAGACGGCGAATTCTACCACTTTATGAACAGTGAAACGTTTGAACAGATCGCAGCGGATGCAAAAGCGGTAGGTGAAAACGCTAAGTGGTTGGTAGAAAACAACACTTGTATGATCACTCTTTGGAACGGTAACCCAATTACTGTTACTCCACCAAACTTCGTTGAGCTAGAAGTTGTAGACACAGACCCAGGCCTGAAAGGTGATACTCAAGGTACTGGCGGTAAACCAGCGACGCTATCAACTGGCGCTGTTGTTCGTGTTCCTCTGTTCATCTCAATTGGTGAAGTGATTCGTGTAGATACTCGTACTGCTGAATACGTAGGTCGTGTGAAGTAAGCACTTTATATTATTGTTAGAAAGGTCGCTTCGGCGGCCTTTTTTATGGCCTGTGATTCTTCTCTTTTAATCCCTCTGCGTAAAACATCGATATCCTCCGCAAATTTTTGATGATTTTGCATTATTCGTAAAAATCTTATTTATTCCATGAATCTGTCGATTATTCCTTAATGTAACATTTTGATACATTAGTACTTGTCGCTGAGTTGCATAGCAATCTGATTTTTATCGATTTAACTCAGTAACAATCCAAAAAGGAGAACAAAATGGAAAGCAGAGGTTTAGGAAGGGGTTTAAAGGTGGAAGAAAGACGTCAGTTACTACATAAAGGATTAAAAGCAGCCGTATTTGGCGTACCGCTGTTGGCAATAGGCTTAACGATTAATAGCTCGGTGCTGATGACCGATGCGGGTTACAGCTACGTGCATCAGAATAATATTACTGGTGAGTTGGATGTGTTTACTGAACCTGGCATTCATTTTCGTATGCCATTTCTGTCCAAAATCACCAAGTATGACCAAGTCATCACCGTGTCATTCGGTAACAGCAAGGGCGAAGATTTTTATCAACGCCTTGATGCGATTCAGGTTCGATTTGCCGACACCTATATTGGTCAGATCCCCGTAACATTCCGCTTTAAGCTCAGTAATGACCCTGAAGCGGTGAAGAAGATGCACAAAGAGTTCCGCAACAACAGTAACTTGATCGATGCGCTGCTTGTAAAGAACGCACGTAACGTAACGGTGATTACCGCAACCCAATACACGGGTGAAGAGTTTTTCCAAGGTGGTTTGAACCAGTTCAAATCGAAACTTGGCGATCAGTTACGAGAGGGGATTTATCTAACAGAGCGACGTCAGGTTGAAGTGGAAGAGTTGGATCTTGCGCCTGTTGGGGCGAATCAAGCCAATCCGAACCAATTACAGCGCACCAATCAACTGGTATGGAAAACCGTGCCTGTCGTAGACAAAACCGGGCAACCAATTCGTCAAGACAATCCGTTACAACAATACGGTATTCAAGTGACGCAGGTGACCATTGGTGACCCGCAGCCAGAAAAGCAATTAGATCAGCTATTGGCAGATAAAAAACGTTTAGTGGCGGATCGTATTCGTGCGATTCAGGAACAAGAAACGTCGAAAGCACAGGCAGAGACCGAGCAGTTACGCAAAGAGATTCAACGAACACGTGAGGTGCAAGACGCCCAGCGTGGTAAAGAACTCGCAATTATTGCTCAGCAAAAAGAAGTGGAAGTTGCACGTCAGATTGCAGAGCGTGAAATCGTTGAAGTGGAAAAAACCAAACGACTTGCTGAGGTCGAGAAGGAGAAAGAGCTAGCTATCGCAGAGGCTAACTTAGCGATTCAAAAAGCGAACGCACTTTCTGCTGAGTTTGAAGCGAAAGCGATATTAGCGAAAGGTCGCGCAGAATCTGAAGTCCTAAAAGGTAAATATGCGGCGTTAGGAGCAAACCGTGAAGTTTACTTGGCAGAATTGAATCGAGACGTAGCGAACTCGTTGTACAACAACTTGCAAAACTTCCAAGTTCAGATGCCACAAAACTACATCGGTGGAAGTGACGAAACGGGCTTGAAAACGAACTTAGATGTGATTACTGGCTTTGGTGCTCTGGGTCTTATGGACCAAACAAAGAAGGTCACACAGCAATAAGATCATGGGTGGTCAAAAGCTTAAAAAGCAAAAAGATCATGGGTAACCCAAAGCAATAAAAAAGCTGGCATTGAGCCAGCTTTTTCTTTTGGGTCAGTCTCTTAAATCATGAAGATAAAGATAACTGCTAGTGCAGTGATTAAGCCTGCAAATGCGTAACATGCTACTTTACCAATCACACCAGTGTGGAATTTAAGGTCATGCATGCCGTGGTGCACACGGTGCATTGCATGCCACATTGGCAATGCTAGCGTGCCAATGATGAATAGCGCACCGATGATGCTGGTTGCGAATGCAGAGACACGCTCGTAGCTCATTGCTTCTGCATCAATCACACCTAGTGGAACTAGGATGCCGAGTACGAGTACCGTGATTGGCGTGATCATTGCGAACCAAGTACCACCGGCACCAAATAGACCCCACCAGATTGGCTCATCAGAACGTTTCGGTGCTGTATTAACACTATAATTTGGTTTCATTACTCAAGCTCCTTACATCACGATGAGAACGATCAGTGAGATGAACGCAACTGCTGCCCACTGAGTCAGAACGATGATTTTCTTATCCACTGGTTTGCCTTTCAGACGAATTGGCATAACCTGTGGCATCATGCTGAAGAAAGTTTGTGCGTGGAACAGGCTACCTAGTAGTGCAACGATGTTGATCGCTACCACGATAGGGTTTGCCATGAACTCCAACCAACCTTGCCAAGCTTCAGGACCTTTCACTAGAGAACCTAGACCGAAAGTCAGGAAGATAGTGAACAGGATTAGAGGAAGCACAGTTGCTTCACGTAGCATGTAGAAGCGGTAGAAAGGATGGTTCTTCCACCAAGTGCGTTTTACTTCACGAACGTAAGGTTTACGGTTGCTCATCCTTATGCCTCCACTTTTTTCGGTGAACCATCAGGTTTCAACATAGCAATTACGAAGTCCATAGAAGACTCTACTTTGCCTTGGTTTACTGCCGCTGCAGGATCTACGCTCTTCGGACAAACTTCAGAACAGTAACCTACGAACGTACAACCCCAAGCGCCGTTTTCACCGTTGATCAGCTTCATGCGCTCATCTTTACCGTTGTCACGGCTGTCTAGGTTGTAGCGGTGGGCTAGCGTTAGTGCAGCAGGACCGATGAACTCTGGGTTAAGACCAAACTGAGGACATGCGGCATAGCACAGACCACAGTTGATACAGCCAGCGAACTGCTTGTATTTCGCCATCTGTTCTGGCGTTTGCAAGTTCGTACCGTCTTCTGGTTTACGATCGTTACCAATGATGTATGGTTTGATTGCTTCTAGGCGCTCGATGAATGGCGTCATATCAACAATCAAGTCTTTCTCGATTGGGAAGTTCGCTAGAGGCTCGATAGTCACACCGTCTGGGTAGTCACGTAGGAAGCTCTTACAAGCAAGTTTCGGTACGTTGTTCACCATGATGCCGCAAGAACCACAGATCGCCATACGGCAAGACCAACGGTAAGACAGATCTTTGTCTAGGTGGTCTTTGATGTAACCAAGTGCGTCAAGTACAGACATGGTTTCATCGAATGGGACTTCGAATGTTTGCTTGTATGGTTCTGCATCTTTCTCTGGGTCGTAACGCAGGATGTCTACTTTTTGAATGCGATTTGCTGACATTATGCTTGCTCCTCTGCGTTCTTCTCTTCAGCTGCTGCTTTTTCTGCTGCTTCACCGTATAGACGAGCTTTTGGCTGTGACTTAGTGATGGTCACATTGCTGTAATCGATACTTGGTGCTGACTCTGGCTTGTAGAAAGCAAGTGAGTGTTTTAGGAAATTCACGTCATCACGTTCTGTACAACCGTCGTCTAGACGTTGGTGCGCGCCGCGCGACTCTTTACGTAGAATCGCAGAGTGAACCATCGCTTCTGCGACTTCTAGGCCGTAACCCACTTCGATTGCGTATAGAAGGTCTGTGTTGAACACTTTACCTTTGTCTTTGATGCTGATGCGCTTGTAGCGTTCTTTCAACTCAGTGATTTTGTCGATAGTCGCTTGCATCAAATCTTCTTGGCGGTATATACCACAGCCCGCTTCCATGGTGTGGCCCATTTCTGTGCGTATTTCTGCCCAGTTTTCGTCGCCTTCTTGGTTCATCAGTTTCGCGATGCGCTCTTCAACGGCTTTGACTTGCGCGTCAATTGCCGCGTCGTTCCAACCTTTGAATTCTGCTGCGCGTTTCACTGCGTTTTCACCCGCTACGCGGCCAAATACCACGAACTCAGCCAGTGAGTTAGACCCTAAACGGTTTGCACCGTGAAGACCAACAGACGCACATTCACCCACCGCGAATAGGCCTTTAATGCGAGTTTCACATCCGCCGTCCGTTTCAATACCACCCATGGTGTAGTGAACGGTTGGACGAATTGGAATTGGCTCTTTTGCAGGGTCCACGTTTACATAAGCTTTTGCTAGCTCACAGATGAACGGTAGACGTTCTTGTAGGTACTCTTCACCAAGGTGGCGAAGGTCTAGGTGCACCACGTCACCCAGTGGGTGTTTGATGGTGTTGCCTTTCTGTTGTTCGTGCCAGAAAGCTTGAGAAACTTTGTCACGAGGACCCAGTTCCATGTATTTGTTCTTCGGTTGGCCAACTGGAGTTTCAGGGCCCATGCCGTAATCTTGTAGGTAACGGTAGCCATTCTTGTTAACGATGATACCGCCTTCACCACGACAACCTTCCGTCATCAGGATACCTGTGCCTGGAAGACCGGTTGGGTGGTATTGAACGAATTCCATATCACGTAGAGGAACGCCGTGACGGTAAGCCATTGCCATACCATCGCCCGTTACGATACCGCCGTTGGTGTTACAGTGGTAAACACGGCCCGCGCCACCTGTTGCTAGAACAACCGATTTTGCTTTGATAGTAACAAGCTCGCCTTCAGACATGTGAATAGCAATCAGACCTTGAACTTCGCCTTCATCAACAAGCAGATCCACCACAAAGTACTCATCAAAACGTTTGATGTTGCTGTACTTCATTGATGTCTGGAATAGCGTATGAAGCATGTGGAAGCCAGTTTTGTCTGCAGCGAACCAAGTACGTTCAACCTTCATACCACCAAAGCGGCGTACGTTGACTTCACCGTTCTCTTTACGACTCCATGGGCAACCCCATTGCTCCATTTGGATCATTTCGCGAGTCGCGTTCTCTACAAAGTATTCAACAACATCCTGTTCACATAGCCAGTCACCACCGCCAACAGTGTCGTTGAAGTGGTTGTCTAAGCTATCTTCATCCTTGATAACTGCTGCTGAGCCACCCTCTGCAGCGACCGTGTGGGAGCGCATTGGATAAACTTTAGAAATCAGAGCGACTTCTAAGTCTGGGTTTGCTTCAGCCGCTGCAATAGCAGTACGAAGACCAGCGCCGCCTGCGCCGATGACTGCGATATCTGTGGTGATAATTTGCACAGTTATCCTCCAGTGTGTGATTGCGGAAATCCGCTTGTTATTGTCATTACGAGGCGCTCTTTAAAAAGAACTCCCCAAAAGTAGTAGGGTTAGTGTAGATGAGCCACATGGCAGAAAAATTGATGTAATTGGGTTTTTGCTTCGGTAATGCACTTAAGGGCATAGAATTTATAGGTTATGTGACTGCTATCACGGCATCGAGGTTTTGGCCCTCAAGCATTAACATTAGGGATGTTAAACCTGTGTTGCGTGACATTAACCGCATGGATAATAGGTTTTTAACTGAGTGTTTTTTGTGCTGCGGCACGAGTAATGCTTGCCTCAAATTGGCGAGCACATTAGTAAAAAGAAGAAGGGATATTCCTCTCTTCTTGAAGAGTAAAAAGCATGTAGAATGAGGCTTTCCTCGCTGAATTAAAGTTTGAGAAACTTGTTATGCAAACCAACTGGCAACCTACTGCTTCCATTGACCAACTTCGTCAACGTGCGACGTTAATCGCGTCGATTCGACAATTCTTCGCTGACCGACAGGTGATGGAAGTCGATACGCCAGCCATGAGTCACGCAACCGTGACTGACATTCATTTGCATACTTTCCAAACCGAGTTTGTTGGCCCAGGCTATGCTGATGGCAGTAAGCTGTTTTTTATGACCAGCCCAGAGTTCCATATGAAGCGCCTTTTGGCTGCGGGCAGCGGTTGTATTTATCAAATCAACAAAGCATTTCGTAATGAAGAGAATGGTCGCTACCACAACCCTGAATTCACGATGTTGGAGTGGTATCGCGTTGGCTTTGACCATCATAAATTGATGGATGAAATGGATGACCTGTTGCAGCTGGTATTGAAGTGTGGCGCAGCGCAGCGCATGACGTATCAGCAAGCCTTCATTGATGTGTTGGGTGTGTGTCCACTGGAAGGCTCGATGACTGAGCTGAAAGCGGCGGCAAGCAAGCTGGGTTTGAGTGACATTGCTGAGCCAGAAGAAGATCGCGATACGCTGCTGCAACTACTATTTAGCGTGGGAGTAGAAAACAAAATTGGTCAGGACGTGCCGGCTTTTGTGTACGACTTCCCTGCATCACAGGCGGCGCTTGCGAAAATCAATCCTCAAGATCATCGCGTCGCGGATCGTTTTGAAGTGTACTTTAAGGGGATAGAGCTGGCGAACGGATTTCATGAACTGGATAACCCGAAAGAGCAATTAGCGCGCTTTGAACAAGATAACGCAAAGCGTATCGAAATGGGTTTAAAACCACAGCCGATCGATTATCATCTGATCTCTGCACTGGAAGCAGGGTTGCCAGATTGTGCAGGGGTCGCGTTGGGTATCGATCGTTTGATCATGCTGGCGCTAGGCTGTGACCACATTGATCAAGTGACGGCCTTTCCATTTCCAATTGCATAAGGACGTCCAATGAACCTGACGGCTGCACGTTTCGTCATCTTTAGCTACGCCATATTGATCGCTTTTTTATCTCTGAGTTCAGGTGAACTGCAAGACTGGGGCAATATCGCGTACCTCGACAAAATGCAGCACGCTATGGCGTATAGCGGCTTTGCGTTTTTAGGTTGCTTTTGCGTGTGGCGTTGGCGTCAACGTTGGGCGGTGGCGATTAGTATTTTGCTATTCAGCGCCGTTATTGAGTGGTTGCAAGGGTATGTAGGGCGACAAACTTCTTGGTTAGACCTTGTCGCCAACTCAACTGGCATCTTAACTGGTCTGTTATGTTACCGTATTTTGAGCCTCTATCGACCTAGGTTGGTGAAGTCGCTATACTCGATTCGTTAATGAAGAGGGAACACGATAACAATGAAAACGCGCGACAAAATCGTCTACGCGGCACTGGAGTTGTTCAACCAACATGGTGAGCGAAACATCACCACCAATCACATTGCCGATCACATCGAAATTAGCCCTGGTAATCTGTATTACCACTTCCGCAATAAGCAAGAAATCGTTCGCGAGATCTTTGCGCTTTATTCAGCAGAACTTTTAGAAAGATTTACCCCTATTCAAGGTTCGCAAGAGAGCCTGACTATGCTGAAGAGCTACCTAGACTCTATTTTTACCTTGATGTGGAAATACCGCTTTTTCTACGCAAACTTACCAGAAATCTTGTCACGAGATGAACAGCTACACGAACAGTACATCGATGTGCAAGAGAAGCTGCAAGCGAACCTCATTGCTATTATGCAAGAGTTCGTAACGATGAAGCTGTTGAATGTCGATCAACAACAGTTGAAGTCATTGGTATGTACATTGCACTTGATTGCGTGTAGTTGGTTGGCATATCAATCCGCGATGGCTTCAAAAACCAACATTACCGAGCAAATGGTGAAGCAAGGGATGTTGCAGATGCTTAATGTCGTTAAGCCATTAGCAACTGAGCAGGGCTTAGAGCAGCTACTGTTATTAGAAGATGCGGTTAGCAATCTACACAGTTAAACGTCAAACTGCTTAATATTTCGAGAGTCACTCTCATTTTCGAGTCGTGGCTCGAGTTGACTTGTCAAATATGCCACGCACAATAGTCCCATACGCTAAAAACCCTTGCAGGGATAAGATTCTCGATAAAGGAACTATCGCCCCATGAATTACGACATTTTTAATGGTGATGCTGATGGCATCATTGCTCTTCTACAATTGCGTTTGGCTGATCCTGTCGATGCCCAGTTAATAACCGGTGTAAAGCGCGACATCAAGCTGGTGGAAAAAGTAGACGTGCAAGCGGGTGATGAGCTGACTGTGTTAGACATTTCGATGGAAAAGAACATGGCAGGTCTAGAGCAAGCTTTGGCTCAAGGCGCGCACGTCTTTTACGCCGATCATCACAAAGCGGGCGACATTCCTCAGCATGGTAATTTGGATGCGCACATCGATCTCGATGCCAACATGTGCACGGCGTTGATTGTCGATAAGTTGCTTGATGGGCGTTTTCATGACTGGGCGATTACGGCGGCTTATGGCGATAACATGATTGCTAAAGCCGATGAGTTAGCGAATAACGCGGGCTTGTTGCAGCAACAGAAAGAGCAGCTAAAAGAGCTGGGTACTTTAATTAACTACAACGGCTACGGATCGAAGGTCGAAGATTTACACTTTCACCCTGCGGAGCTGTACCGAGCTTTGCTGAAGTACACGTCGCCATTTGAAGCTATTGAAGATACGGCCTCGCCATACTACCAATTGCAATCGGCTTACCAACAAGACATGGAGGCGGCTCTCGCAGTGCCTGCCATGCATGAGAGTGGTAAGCTGAAGTTGTTTGAGTTACCAAACACGGCGGCATCACGCCGAATCAGTGGTGTTTATGGCAACTGGCTAGCAAACCAAACCCCTGACTCTGCGCATGCGGTACTTACTGAAAATGCAGATGGGACTTATACGGTTTCACTTCGTGCCCCGTTAAACAATAAACAAGGTGCCGTGGCCGTGTGTGGTCAGTTCCCGACAGGTGGGGGGCGAGAGGCGGCGGCAGGAATCAACGCGTTAAGCAAAGATGATGTGCATGCTTTTATTGATGCGGTAGAAACCTACTACGCATAGCATTTGCCAAAATATGAATGCAAAAAAGGAGCCGAGTGGCTCCTTTTTTATTATAAGTCGATGAGTCAGATAATCAGCGTTTTAACCAAGATTTCGGATTCTGCGCTTCACTATTACGACGAATTTCAAAGTACAGCGATGGCCTGTCTTGACCACCCGTATCACCCGCGAGAGCAATCACTTCGCCTGCGGTGACTCGATCGCCTTCTTTTTTAGTTAACGCTTGGTTGTAACCATAGAGGGTCATGTCACCTTTTCCGTGGTCGAGCAGTACCACTAAACCGTATCCGCGCAGATACTCAGCAAATACGACAGTACCAGGATAAACGGCTTTCACTTGTTGACCATAGTTGGCAGACAACACCATGCCCTTCCAGTTTACCTGCCCAGTTTGTCGCGTACCAAAGTTGTGTAACACACTGCCTTTGAGTGGCCAAGGCAACTTACCGCGCTGTTTGCCGAGTCCGTCCATTGGCACCGCATTACGCTTCGCTGCTTTGGCGATCTCTGCTTTCAAACGGGTTTCGTTGCGTTGCAGCTCGGCTAAGTAGCGTTTGTCATTCTTGATACTGCTCTGAATTTTATTCAGGGTTTGCTTACGCTTGGATTGTGTACTCGCTAGCGCTGTACGTTTTTCGGATTGCTGCTTGAGCAGAGTCTCGATTTGCTCTTTTTCTAGCTCGAGCTGGTTTTTGTTGTGCGCTAATTCTTGGGTTATTTTGGTGATCGCATCAATCACTTCAGCACGTGCTTTAGCTAAATGCTGGAAGTATTGGCTCATGCGGTCTTCTTCCACACCTTGATTTAACAAGTGACCATTGGCCTTCGCTCGCTCGGTTACGTAATACGTTTGCAGCAGCTGTTTGAGTTCTTCTTCTTGCTCTTGACGCTGTGCTTCTTGCAAGGCAATTTTCTCTTCCAGGTTTTCTATGTTTTTGTCTGCTTGTGCGAGGTTAGACTTGGTTTGTCGTATTTCACGCTCAAGCTTAGAAATACCAAGCTCTTGATCTTTTAGTGATTTCTGTAACTCATTGAGCTGCTTTTCTTGGGAAGAGAGCGATTTGCGCTGACGGCTTATCTCACTGGATACGCCTTTGAGCTCTTGCTGACTCACAGCAGAGGAGGTAATGGGATAAGTGGCAGATAAAGCACAAGTTAATAAAATAGCCGAGCGTAGAACAGGGTGATTTTGTTTTCGCACTTGAGAGTTACCTACCACGTTGTTGTCAAAAAGGTTTGTTGACGATTAAATACCATCTCCATGGATAAAGCTTTGCGACTTGCCGTTAAAGCCTTGATCCATATCGAGAGAGGGTTTGTCCGTTTTTGGACGTCCGACGATTTTTGCAGGCACGCCAGCCACCGTTGTGTGAGGAGGCACGGCTTGCAATACCACAGAGCAAGATCCGATTTTCGCGCCTTCACCGACTTCGATATTGCCAAGAATCTTTGCACCAGCTCCGATCATCACACCCTCGCGAATTTTCGGGTGACGATCACCGCATTCTTTACCAGTACCACCAAGGGTGACATCTTGCAGTATAGACACGTCGTTTTCGACCACGGCAGTTTCACCAATCACGATGCCTGTTGCATGGTCGAGCATGATGCCACTACCAATGCGCGCTGCAGGGTGGATATCGACCTGACATGCTACCGAAATCTGATTTTGTAGGTAAGTCGCAAGAGCGTGACGACCTTGCTTCCATAGCCAGTTTGCTACTCGGTAGCCTTGCAGTGCGTGATAGCCTTTTAGGTACAGCAATGGCATTGAGTACATTGAAACAGCAGGGTCGCGATTGACCGTGGCACAAATATCACAAGCCGCGCCGTCAGTGATGGTTGGATCAGCTGCAAAGGCTTCTTCAACCACTTCACGTACAGCCATCGCTGGCATGGAAGCGGTGTTCAATTTATTAGCCAGAATATAACTCAGAGCGGCACACAAACTTTCATGCTTGATAATGGTGGCATGATAGAAGCTCGCCAGCATAGGCTCTTGTTCTGACATTTCACGGGCTTCTGAGACAATTTTGTTCCAGACTTTTTGTTTTTCGCAGTGTTTCATTCTCAATATCCAGAGTGGTTCTTCCGTGACCCGACAACTTCAATTTTTCTCAGATGAGCTGCAAAGGGCGGTAGATTGCTACTTTCCTTCGGCTTTTTTGTCACGAGCAAGTAAATCTTGCGCCGCTAAGCGCGCATCTTTTCCTTGATACAATACTTGATAAATTTGATCAACTATCGGCATCTCAACACCCATACGTTGAGAAAGTAGCCATACTTCTTTTGTATTGCGGTAACCCTCAACCACTTGACCAATTTCTTCTTGAGCCGTATCAACGTCTTTACCTTGGCCTAATGCCAAGCCAAAGCGTCGGTTACGTGATTGGTTATCGGTACATGTCAGGACAAGATCGCCTAAACCCGCCATGCCCATAAAGGTTTCTGGCTGTGCACCCAGCGCAGCACCAAGGCGACTCATTTCAGCCAAGCCACGAGTAATTAATGCAGTACGGGCGTTGGCGCCAAAACCGATACCATCAGACATACCCGCACCAATCGCAATAACGTTTTTCACAGCGCCGCCCAATTGCATACCAATAAAGTCACTATTGGCATATACGCGGAAGGTTTTGCTACAGTGGATTTTTTCTTGTAGATCCGCAACAAATTCAGAATCTGGAGACGCAACAGAGATTGCAGTCGGCATACCCATTGCGAGCTCTTTCGCAAACGTTGGGCCAGACAATACTGCTAGTGAGTAGTTTTCACCGATAATGTCATACGCAACGTCTTTCAGTAGGCGCCCCGTTTCAGGTTCAAGCCCTTTGGTTGCCCAACAGATGCGAGAGTCTTCGCGCAAGAATGGTTTACAGCTGTTTAGCACGATGCCAAAGACATGGCTTGGAACCACAACCAACAAATCTCGGCTTGCTTGAACGGCTTTTTCTAAATCCGATTCAATGATCAAGCTTTCAGGGAAATCAACACCTGGTAAGAAGGCATGGTTAGCTCGGTCTGCTTCTAGGCGAGCCATGTGCTCTGGCTCGTGTCCCCAAAGGACAACGTTCGCGCCGTTACGAGCGAGTGAGATTGCCAAAGAGGTGCCGTATGAGCCTGCGCCAATCACAGTCATTGCGATGTCTTTACCGTAAGCATTGTTTGTATTTGCTTGTGTCATGCTACCGCCTAATTGTCTTGCTACTAGTAGAATCTAGTTCCTAATCGTCAAATTTTACGCCTTCTGGCGATTAGGAACTAGGAACTTTTGTCAGAAATAAAAAATGCACATTGCATCGGATGGTAGACGCTCTGTGCATTTTATTTGAGTCGGTGACGTCAGCACTGTGGCTATTCGTCACTTATAAAACGTGAATTACGCTTCAGCTTCGCCTTGTTGAGCTTGCTGTTGTAGGTAGTTCATGAATAGCGCGTCAAAGTTTACTGGCGCTAGGTTCAGTTGAGGGAACGTACCTTTAACGACTAGGCTTGAGATAGTTTCACGAGCGTATGGGAATAGGATGTTCGGGCAGAATGCGCCTAGGCAATGTGCAAGTTGACCAGCTTCCATTTGTTCAGCAGTGAAGATACCACCTTGTTGAACTTCACATAGGAACGCAGTCTCTTCTTCGTTCTTCACAGTAACGGTTAGACGTAGAACAACTTCGTAAACGCCTTCACCAAGCTCACGGCTTTGAGTGTCTAGGTCTAGTTTAACGTCTGGGTTCCACTCTTTCTGGAAAATTACTGGAGAGTTCGGCGCTTCAAAAGAAACGTCTTTTAGGAAGATGCGTTGAATTGCGAAGTTTTGTTGTGCGTCTTGAGGTGCTGCTTCAGCCATTTTTTAATCCTTAAATCAATATTTGTTGAGCCTAGAAACGTCTAAGCTCAGAAAACTGGTATGTCCTGAGACTAACTGAGCCAATCTACCTTGACTAGATGAAGCGTGTATTACGTGCAAAGCGTCACAACTTAGTGCTCCAACTGCTTTCAATTTGCTCAGTTTTTTGTCCGCGAGGCTTGGTAAAAGCGCGTTTAAACGCGAACTTTCGTTCTTGCCACGTTCCTACTTTTTACCGCGAACTAACGGCAGGTTCGCTTCGTTCCACGCAATCAAACCATTTTTTAGTAGGCTCACTTTTTCGAAGCCAGCTTTTACTAATAGGTTTGCGCTTTCTTGAGCGGTCTGTCCTGTCTTGCATACCACAATGATTGGGTCTGATTTGTGGTTTTCAAGGCTACCCAAGTTACCCGCTTTGATGTCTGACGGTAAAATGTGAAGTGAGTCGGTGATATGACCTTTTTTGAACTCGTCCTTGGTACGGATATCCACTACAACGCCGTTTTCACGGTTCATAAGATGAGTCAGTTGGTTTACGTTGATTTCTTTGTATGCGGCTGTCGCTGACTTCACGATGTTCATGATAAAGGCGACAAGAAGACCTACCCAAACCAAAGATAGAATCATGTTCTGTTGGAAAAATTCAATGTACTCTTGCATGTCTTGAGCTCTTACGCTGTTGGCGGAAAAATAAAGCAGGAGTATAGCGAGGTTACGGCTCTTAGGCGAGAGGGTTAAAATTTTCTAACGAATAATTGAGATCTCTATAAACCCTTTATGCCCTTACTATCCGTACATTTCGCTCTGGTAGCTTGATTGCTTTTGCCTATTGGACTTATCGGTTTAAGTGACTTCTGTTTTACTGAGAAAAGAGAACAATAGGTATTAACCCATCTTGTTTGATGTTGCTTTAAATTAGCACTGTTTCAAGTGCAAAAATAAGAATGAGAAGCGTAAGAAAACCGAACTTAGACTGGGGTGTACAAAGCGTATTAGGAATGACTATGCTTGTGGAACACGATTGTCGGCACTGACTCGTTGTTCGCTTAACTTGTAAGATAGCAACAATAAATCGCAAACATTATTTGATCTTAACCTACAGTTTTGGTTAAAAAGTGTAGTAAAATTACGCTAGTTTTGTTTCAAGGTTAGATAGGGCAGCGAGGCCCTACGCCAAAAGTTACTTAAATTTGATGAGGTCATCACTATGTCAGCTAAGAAGCCACTGGCTCTAGTTATCCTTGACGGTTACGGTTACCGTGAAGACACAGCAAGTAACGCAATTGCGAATGCGAAAACACCAGTAATGGATGCTCTGATTGCGAATAACCCACACACATTAATCTCTGCTTCAGGCATGGATGTTGGCCTTCCTGATGGTCAAATGGGTAACTCTGAAGTTGGTCACACTAACATTGGTGCAGGCCGCGTTGTATACCAAGACCTGACTCGTATCACTAAATCAATTGCGGATGGTGAGTTCGAACAAACGCCTGCGCTAGTTGAAGCAATCGACTCTGCTGTGAAAGCTGAAAAAGCAGTACACATCATGGGCCTGATGTCTCCAGGTGGTGTTCACTCTCACGAAGACCACATTTACGCAGCAGTTGAAATGGCAGCGGCTCGTGGCGCAGAGAAAATCTACCTACACTGCTTCCTAGACGGCCGTGACACACCACCACGTAGTGCTGAAAACTCACTACAACGTTTCCAAGACCTATTTGCGAAACTAGGTAAAGGCCGCGTTGCTTCTCTAGTAGGTCGTTACTACGCAATGGACCGTGACAACAACTGGGATCGCGTCCAAGTTGCTTACGATCTTCTAACTCAAGCTAAAGCTGAGTTCACAGCAGAAACGGCAGTTGCAGGTCTAGAAGCGGCTTACGCTCGTGAAGAAAACGACGAATTCGTTAAAGCAACAGCTATCAAAGCAGAAGGTCAAGAAGACGCAATCATGCAAGATGGTGATGCGGTTATCTTCATGAACTACCGTGCTGACCGTGCACGTCAAATCACTCGTGCATTCGTTCCTGCATTTGACGGCTTTGAGCGTGCAGTATTCCCAGCAATCAACTTTGTGATGCTGACTCAATACGCGGCTGATATCCCTCTAGCTATCGCATTCCCACCTGCGTCTCTAGAAAACACTTACGGTGAGTGGCTATCTAAACAAGGTCAAACTCAGCTACGTATCTCTGAAACAGAGAAATACGCACACGTGACTTTCTTCTTCAACGGTGGTGTTGAGAACGAATTTGAAGGCGAAGAGCGTCAGTTGGTTGCTTCTCCAAAAGTTGCAACGTACGACATGCAGCCTGAAATGAGCTCTCCAGAACTAACAGAGAAGATGGTTGCGGCTATCAAGTCTGGTAAGTTCGATACCATCATCTGTAACTACCCGAATGCAGATATGGTTGGTCACACTGGCGTTTATGAAGCGGCTGAGAAAGCAATCGAAGCTCTAGATGAAAGCGTGGGTAAAGTGGTTGAAGCAATCAAAGAAGTTGGCGGTCAACTATTGATCACTGCGGACCACGGTAACGCAGAAATGATGATCGACCCTGAAACTGGCGGCATCCACACTGCTCACACTAACCTACCAGTACCTCTAATCTATGTAGGTGACAAAGCGGTTGAATTCAAAGAAGGCGGTAAACTGTCTGACCTTGCACCAACCATGCTTTCTCTAGCTGGTCTAGAAATCCCAGCAGAAATGACGGGTGAAGTACTAGTTAAATAATTAACTAGCGGCTCTGAATGACAAAAGCCCGAGTTTAAACTCGGGCTTTTTTGTATCTGGCAATAAGGGCTGGTCTGTAAGGTTACTGAACCAATATGCCCGCACCAATCACAGCTAGGGCCGCGCCCAACCATGCAAATCGGTTTGGTCGGCGTTTAGTGTAAATCCAGAGCAGTGGTAGCAACATTATTGGCGTGGTTGAAGATAGAAGTGCAACCATACCTACATTTCCTTCTTGTAGTGCGTATAAGATTAGCGTCATACCGACGGCCATCGCCAAGAAACCATTAAGCGCAGTAATACCAAATATGCGCCAAGTAATGTGTTGCGTCGAGCGAGCGACTTTGACCCCTAGAACTAACAACATGCTGTGGGCGAAAAAGGCACTGATCATTCGAATAGCAGAAGCCGCAACTGGGTCAATACTGGTTTGCATTACTGGCTTGGCGATGATGCCGCCCAATGCTTGGCACATTGCTGCGGTTAAGCCAAGTCCAATACCCACCCAGATGTTACCTTTAATGTCTTCCAAGACGTTATTCACTTGACCTCTTCGGCCAAAGAATATCGCCATCACCACGCCGCTAAATACCAATGATGCGCCCAGTAGTTCTATTGTGGTCATGACTTCGCTAAATAAGAAGTAGCCCAAGATGGCAGAGAACACGGCGTGGCAAGAGAAGAGTAACCCGGCTTGTCTTGGCCCCATACGATTCAAACACGCGAATAGAGCGGTATCGCCAATAAAAATACCAATCAGTCCTGAGGCCATCATTGGCGTTACATGTTCCCAAGAAACCGTTAACCAGCCGCCAGTTATCCAGGCCATTGTTGATAAGATCACGGCTGTGCAGCCCATACGCCAGCGGCTGTAAGAAAATGCGCCTAGGTGTTGTGCAGGAATGACCGAAATTAGGCTAGAAACTGCCCACAGAAAAGCGGCGCATAAAGCAAGCCATTCGTAACCCATGATGTGTCGACGTCCTTGTAGAGTAGAGGAGTCTTAATATGCACGAAATTTATGGGATGTAAAAGCCGCTCTGTAAGGGCAGTAGCTGGAGAGCAGCTCCATGACAACACGCTTTTTCATGGAGCTCTTCGATTAAAACAGTACCAAAACTGCGCCATACACGATAAGTAGACCAATCAAACCAAGAATCAGCCCCACTTTCGCCATGTCTTTGCTCTCGATGAGGCCTGTTGAATAAGCCAAAGAGTTTGGTGGTGTGGAAACCGGTAAGATCATGCCAAGTGATGCGGAGAAGGCGACGACAACCAGTAAACCTTGTAGGCCACCAACCGCAATAAGGCTTGGCATGGATGTACCAATAGCGGCAGCAATAGGCATCAATAAGTTTGCCGTTGCGGTATTAGACATAAAGTTCGCCATTAACCAGCACACTACCGATAGGGCTAAAACAACGGCAAATGGTGATAGCAGGCTGTAATCAATGGCGTGCGCTAATGCTTCGGCTAAGCCCGTTTTGTCTAAGGCAATGCCAATTGCTATACCACCGGCAACTAGCCATAAAACATCCCAGTTAATCAGCTTGAGCTCTTCTTTTCCCATAATGCCCGTTAACGTGAACACTGCTAGTGGGATAATCGCGACAACATATGTATTCATGCCATGCACTTTCGTTGTCATCCAAAGCAAAATGGTTAGTGCAAAAGTGATGTAGACGACGATCGCACGCCAGCTCCTTTTGAATGTACCATCTAGCTTTAGTTTCATTTCTGGTTCGCTAGACGGAAACAGCTTTTGCAACAAGAACCAAGCTACAGTGAGTTGTACCAACACAAAGGGTAGACCCATTGTCATCCACGATAGGAAGTCTATCGCGTTTTCCCCAGTGAGATATTGAAGCGCTATCGCATTAGGTGGCGTGCCTATCGGAGTCGCAATGCCGCCTGTATTCGCGGCAATTGGAATACACAACACCAGTGCTTTAATGCCTAAATCCCCTTTAGGTGCTGAAGCGACGATGGGGCCAAGCAGGGCTAGCATCATCACGGTCGTGGCAGTATTGGACATAAACATTGAAAAAACGGCGGTAATTAACATCAAGCCCAGCATGATGAACTTAGGTTGTGTGCCGAATGGTTTTAATAGAACTCGGGCGAGGTTGTTGTCGAGCTCGTATTTGGAAGCCGCAATCGCGAGAGCAAAACCACCCATAAAAAGAATAATGATCGGTGAAGAGAAGGCCGAGAAAATATCGGTGTAAGCAATTAACTCTCCTAAATCATGCCCCGCTGGTGGATTGCGAAATAGATGCAAACCTTTATCCGATATCATGATCAGTTCAAGAGCGATAATAAGAATGGACGTAGCAAAAACGGGAACCGGCTCGAGAACCCAAAGTAGAGCAGCAAGAAGAAAAATAGCCAACAGGCGATGCTGAATTAAAGTGAGATCGTCAATAGGAATAGCATCGATCGGCATCATCAAAACACCGAGCGGAATTAAAAAGCACACCAGCAATTTCGCCAACGTGTTTACACTCATCTTTGGCATTGGCTGCCCCTCTAAATATTCATTCTAAGCGCAGGATAATTGATTGTGGAATGAGGGTCTTAGAGGCAGGTATGAGTTTGAGAAATAGAGGCTAAATTTCGAACGGAGTTTTGCTTTTTATCAATAAAAAGAGCCCTTAATAAAGGGCTCTTTAACGGTGTTTTACTTATTTTTTCAAGGCGTAAGGTGTGCCCATAACGGTTGGCTTACCGTTTTCCATGCTTGCGTCAAACTCAATCGCGTCTTTGGCAAACAGGTTAATAACAGTAGAACCCAGTTTGAAGCGGCCCATCTCTTCGCCTTTTTTCAAGATCACGGCCTTGTCACCCTCTGCTGGGTAATTCCATTTGTAGACAGTGTTTCCACGAGGCGGAGTGATCGTGCCAGCCCATACTTGCTCAATGCTACCAACAATTGTCGCACCAACAAGCACCTGTGCCATTGGACCAAACTCAGTATCGAAGATACACACCACACGCTCGTTACGTGCAAATAGGTTCGGTACGTTTTCTGCTGTCAGAGGGTTTACTGAGAACAGGTCACCTGGTACGTAAATCATTTGGCGCAGAGTGCCGTCACATGGCATGTGTACACGGTGGTAATCGCTCGGAGATAGGTACAATGTTGCAAAAGAACCATCTTTAAATTCGTCCGCTAAATTCGCGTCACCGCCCAGCAATTCTTGTGCTGAGAAGTGATGACCTTTTGCTTGGATAAGTTGACCATCTTCAATAGGGCCAAACTGGCTAACACAAGCGTCGGCTGGATGAGTGATGACGTTTTCGCCTTCAGAAATTGGGCGTGCGCCTTCTTTTAGCTCACGAACGAAAAACTCGTTGAACGTTTTAAAATGCTTAGGATCTGAGTGCTTTGCCTCATCCATATTCACATTGTATTGTTTGATAAACCAACGAATAACTGCTGTTGTTAGACCGCCAGCTTTTGCTGAAGCCAGTTTACCCATTAGGCGAGTGAGGCCGTGTTGTGGGATCCAGTACTGCAGTCCAACTTTAAACTTGTCCATCTTTAATTCCGATACTTCTGTTAGATTCGCGCTTTAGGGCGCGTGATGTTACTGAAATTTAATTTGCTTGTCAGTATTAGGTGAAGACTTTTTACACAGTTACAGCCTTAACTCAATTACAGATCGGCTTTTTTATTACGTGAATACTGACGATTTGCTTTGTTTTCAACCATGCTTTCCAAAATACGATGATAATTTTCAAAGCGAGTTTCGTTAATTTCCCCGTTCTCGACAGCTTCACGTAGAAGGCAGCCTGGGTCATCATTGTGTTTACAATCTCGGAACTTGCAACCGCCTAAATATGGTCGAAATTCAACGAATGCTTTTGTTACTTCTTCTGCTTCCAAATGCCAAAGACCAAATTCACGTACTCCAGGTGAGTCGATCAAATCGCCACCCGTTGGAATGTGGTATAAACGTGCAGCCGTCGTGGTGTGTTGGCCCAAGCCAGAGTTCTCAGAGACTTCGCCTTCTTCCACTTCGCTCTCTAGTTCCGGCATTAACGCGTTGACTAAGCTGGATTTCCCTACGCCTGATTGACCAACAAAGATATTAATTCGGTCACGCAGCAGGGTTTCTAGTTCAGCAATGCCTTCTCCAGACTTCTTGCTGACCAGAAGCACTTTATAGCCAATACGTTCATATTCTTTGAGCCATTCTTCATACATTGCACGGTCATCGGCTTCTAGAAGGTCGACCTTATTTAAGACCAACAATGGCGCAATATTCAGTGTTTCTGATGCAACGAGATAGCGGTCAATAATATTTAGCGATAGCTCTGGTAATACCGAAGAGACAATGACCATTTGATCAATATTGGCTGCAACGGGTTTTAGGCCATCGTAATAATCTGGACGAGTGAGCACTGAAGAGCGAGGTTCTACCGCTTCAACAACACCAGAGATGCCCGCCATAGACTCCAATCCTTCGCGCCATAAAACACGATCGCCAGATACTAGAGACTCAATACCACGGCGGAGGTTACAGCGTTGAATTTCGCCTGTTTCAAGGTCTTCAATGTCCGCGTGCTGACCAAAACGAGTGATCACGAGACCTTGCTTGCTGGCGCCTAGCATGTTTTCATCCCACTGGATGGAATCTTCTTGCTTCTTCAAACGCTTTTGTTGGTTGCTACGTACGCGTCGCACCTGACCTTTGGTTAACTTTTTCTTCTTTGCCACAATTCTGTACTTTATGTGAATTTACTCAAATGGTTGAGCCGTACTCTTGGCTCCGTGTATGAGTATCGTGTTTCTCGTATTTTGAGGTATAGTACCTCTTTTATCGATAAACAAATAGGCGGCGTAACCATGTCCTTTAGCGATCAAAACCTAATTTGGGTTGATTTAGAGATGACAGGGCTTGATCCTGAAACGCACAAAATCATCGAAATTGCTTCTATTGTCACGGATAGCGAACTAAATATTTTGGCTGAAGGTCCAGTGTTAGCGATTCATCAGCCGGAAGAAGAACTGGCGAAAATGGACGACTGGTGTACTAATACGCATACGGCAAGCGGTTTGGTGGAGCGCGTTCGAAACAGTCAAATCTCAGAACAAGACGCAGTCGCACAAACCATTGAATTTTTAGAAAAATGGGTGCCAAAAGGGGCGTCGCCAATATGTGGTAACAGCATTGGGCAGGATCGTCGCTTTTTATACAAGCATATGCCTGAGTTGGAAGAGTTCTTCCATTACCGATATGTTGACGTTAGTACTCTTAAAGAACTAGCACGTCGCTGGCAACCTGAGGTGCTAAATGGGTTCACAAAACAGGGAACACATTTGGCCTTGGACGACATTCGTGAGTCCATCGCAGAACTTAAGTACTATCGAGGTACTATTTTCAAGATTTAACTGTTAAGGTTGCGATCCAAATTGTTGTAATTTATATCGCTTTTGATTGCTTTTTCGTCGTTCAGTAAAAAAATAAAGTTTTTTTGAAGGAAGGACTTGCATCACAAAAAAATGCTCTTATAATTCGCAGCCCTAAACAGCGGAAACGTTGTTGATGCGACACTAGCTCAGTTGGTAGAGCGCAACCTTGCCAAGGTTGAGGTCACGAGTTCGAACCTCGTGTGTCGCTCCAGTTTCATAGTTCTCACGGTACTCAACGGTGACACAATACGGACGCGGGGTGGAGCAGCTTGGTAGCTCGTCGGGCTCATAACCCGAAGGTCGTCGGTTCAAATCCGGCCCCCGCAACCAATGCGACACTAGCTCAGTTGGTAGAGCGCAACCTTGCCAAGGTTGAGGTCACGAGTTCGAACCTCGTGTGTCGCTCCAGTTTTATAGTTCTCACGGTACTTAACGGTGACACAATACGGACGCGGGGTGGAGCAGCTTGGTAGCTCGTCGGGCTCATAACCCGAAGGTCGTCGGTTCAAATCCGGCCCCCGCAACCAATGCGACACTAGCTCAGTTGGTAGAGCGCAACCTTGCCAAGGTTGAGGTCACGAGTTCGAACCTCGTGTGTCGCTCCAGTTTTATAGTTCTCACGGTACTCAACGGTGACACAATACGGACGCGGGGTGGAGCAGCTTGGTAGCTCGTCGGGCTCATAACCCGAAGGTCGTCGGTTCAAATCCGGCCCCCGCAACCAATGCGACACTAGCTCAGTTGGTAGAGCGCAACCTTGCCAAGGTTGAGGTCACGAGTTCGAACCTCGTGTGTCGCTCCAGTTATATAGTTCTCACGGTACTTAACGGTGACACAATACGGACGCGGGGTGGAGCAGCTTGGTAGCTCGTCGGGCTCATAACCCGAAGGTCGTCGGTTCAAATCCGGCCCCCGCAACCAATGCGACACTAGCTCAGTTGGTAGAGCGCAACCTTGCCAAGGTTGAGGTCACGAGTTCGAACCTCGTGTGTCGCTCCAATATATAGCCCTCATCGTGCTCAACGGTGACAAAATGCGACACTAGCTCAGTTGGTAGAGCGCAACCTTGCCAAGGTTGAGGTCACGAGTTCGAACCTCGTGTGTCGCTCCAATATATAGCCTTTATCGTGCTTAACGGTGACACAAGGCGACACTAGCTCAGTTGGTAGAGCGCAACCTTGCCAAGGTTGAGGTCACGAGTTCGAACCTCGTGTGTCGCTCCAGTTTCTTTTTATAAATGAAAGCAAAGCCTTCATCATCAACGAAGATGAAGCACTCGGACGCGGGGTGGAGCAGCTTGGTAGCTCGTCGGGCTCATAACCCGAAGGTCGTCGGTTCAAATCCGGCCCCCGCAACCAAATACAAGACGATAGATTGAGTACTTATTTAGTATACAATTGTTAAGTCGTCTACGGATGCGCCGCTTGATTCAACGCCTGCTTCTCGCAACCAATCACATCGCTCTTTTCATAATGCTGCGAAGCATGAATCCCCAAAAGCTAAACTTTTATCCGCATCATATGATGTCGGACGATTTCGTTTGTGTTTAAAACACGATATGAATCGGCTGACGTACAAGTATGATGAGGCTTCGCGTGTTTTATCTACTTTAATTAACAGAGTTATCCACATACGTCGTTCTGTGGATAAGTTGGTTGATAAAGTGTTTTTAGCTTGACTTTTTATGATGGGGAAGAAAGATCTTTTCTCTAAAGTGAAGTTGAAACAACAAAGAAATATCAATTAAATCTTTGTTATATAAAGAAAAAATAAGTTTTTTGTCGGATCGAGTACGTTAAAATACGATCATTAACTGGTATTTTTTTGATCCTAGTCATTTCTCCGAGCTGTGTTTAACTTTTTTCTGCTAGCTTGTTTTTCTTGAATCTCAAATTTTTTTCCACATTACAAAATTGAGAACAAGGTCATGAATTGAACATGCAAAAGTACTTTCAATCTCTTGCATATAGACTACGCTCTATGCGTCTCTCGGCAGTCCCTTCTCGACTATCCTTATTAAGCGTTGCTTTTTCGTCTCTATAGATGAATTACTCTCAGTGGGGAGTTGATTCAGTTGCTCTGTCAAAGCCCATTTAATGTGCTCATCAAGTAATTTATTTTCACCTTGCCGACTTTCCAGCGCATCTATGATTCGCTGACTATATTCTGCATTACCAAGTGCGACAGCGATGTTACGTAGCCACTGTATATGACCAATACGACGGATAGCGGAGCCTTCCATATTTTTTAGAAAAGTCGCTTCATCCCAGTTAAACATGTCGACGAGGTCAGGGTTTTTGAAACTGTCACGACGGTGGAAATCATCTTGCTCCGTTATGTCGGCGTAGCGGTTCCATGGGCAAACCAATTGACAGTCGTCACAACCATAAATGCGGTTACCCATTGGCTTTCGAAACTCTTCAGGAATCACGCCATCGAACTCGATGGTGAGATAAGAGATACAACGCCTGGCATCGACAACTTTGTCTTCAACGATAGCTTGTGTTGGGCATGATGTAATGCATGCTTTGCATTTACCGCACTGATCAACGCTTGGCTCATCTACGGGTAGTGGTAAGTCGATAAGTAGTTCACCTAAAAAGAACCACGATCCACAGTCTTGATCTAAAATCAGGGAATGTTTCCCGGTCCAACCTAAGCCCGCTTTTTGGGCGAGAGGTCGCTCTAATATTGGTGCGGAATCAACGAAAGGTCGGTAACCATATTGACCAACCTCTTGTTCAATAAGTTTGCCGAGCTTATTTAGCTGCTTTCTGACGAGCTTGTGATAATCGCGCCCTAGTGCGTAGCGGCTAATATAGGCATGACTTTTATTCGCGAGGTTCGAAGCGAATTGAGCCTCTGGTGGCAGATAGTCCATCCGGACGCTGATAACACGAACGGTTCCCGGGAGTAGCTCATGGGGTCTAGCACGCATCATACCGTGACGAGCCATCCAATCCATTGAGCCGTGATAGCCTGCATCAAGCCATTTTTGTAGTGCTGCTTCATGTTCACTCAGATCAACGTCGCAGATCCCAACTTTTTGGAAGCCGAGTTCTTTTCCCCAAACTTTGATTTGTTGTGCGAGTTGTTCGTAGTTCATGTTAACCACCGGAATAAAGGGGGGGCGGATCTTAACGGATCTCTGGCTTTGGTGCTACCCAGTTAGGTACGTTTTTGATGTTGTGAATACTGCTTATTGAAGTCATTTGCATATATTCTAAATCTAGGTCGATACTAAGATGATTAAGATACCGTTTATTGGATACTTTTTTCGCACATATGACATTTGAAAGCTTGTCTCTCAAAACCAACACGGTTTACTATTCCTGTTCTTTTGATTTTTATATAGTCAACGATCATTAGTTAGAGAAGCATCAATGAGCACGAAACAATTCAATTTAAAAGATGAGCATGAAACGGTTGCACTAGGCACCGCTCTGGCTCAGCTTTGTTCCCAGCAAACCACAATTTATCTGCATGGTGATTTGGGTGCAGGTAAAACAACCTTTAGTCGTGGTTTTGTCCGTGCTCTTGGTCATCAAGGTAACGTGAAAAGTCCAACTTATACTCTAGTCGAACCGTACCAGTTGGATCAGTGGCAAGTATATCACTTCGACCTTTATCGTCTTGCGGATCCTGAAGAGCTTGAGTTTATGGGGATTCGAGACTATTTCACAGACGATGCGATTTGCTTGGTTGAATGGCCTGAAAAAGGGCATGGCTTACTGCCACAACCGGATCTTGATGTAAACATTCGCTACCAAGGTGAGCAACGTGTAGCCGAACTAACAGCTAATAATGATTATGGTGTGCAGTTACTCAGTCGATTGGAGCTATGTTGAGTTTTTCAAATTTTAGAGTAGTGGCGACGTTTGTCGCCACTTTTCTCCTTCTCATCCCCAATTTAGCATTTGCTAACGTCGTTAAGAGTTTTCGAGTTTGGCCTTCACCTGATGAAACGCGTGTTGTCATCGATTTAGGCTCGGAAGCTGACTATTCCTATTTCTCTTTATCAGGGCCGGATCGCCTTGTCGTGGATTTAAAAAGCACGACGATGCAGGCCAAACTGCCTGTTACTGTTACGGATAGCCCTGTTTTAAAACTGGTACGAAAAAGCTCGCCTCCAGAGAAGGGCACTTATCGTTTGGTGTTTGAACTAAAAAAGAGCGTTCAAGCGGAATTATTTAAATTAAGCCCAACACCAGGTGGGCAGTATGGTCACCGCTTGGTGATTGATTTACCGCACGGTAAGAAGGCATCGACCTCTAAACCGAGTAAGCCAGCGGCGGCCAGCAAAGACATGAGTTCAGTTCAACGAGCTCAAGAAGTGTTAATTGTTATCGACCCTGGTCACGGTGGGGAAGACCCTGGCTCTATTGGCCCTTCACGTCGTAAGTACGAGAAAGATGCGGTATTGAGTATCTCAAGAAAAATTGCTGCTCAGCTCGATGCGACTCCTGGTATTAAAACGCGCATGACTCGTACGGGAGATTATTTTGTAAACTTAAACCGTCGTGTCGCGATTGCTCGTGAAAATGATGCGCACTTGCTGATTTCCATTCACGCAGATGCGTTTACTTCACCGAAGCCTCGCGGTGGATCGGTCTTCGTACTAAATACTCGTCGTGCAAATACCGAAATTGCTCGTTGGGTCGAGAACCATGAGAAACAGTCTGAGTTATTGGGCGGCTCGGGTAATGCGTTCTTCACGAAGACAAAAGATCGTAACGTGAACCAAACTTTGTTGGACTTGCAGTTTAGTCATTCACAAAAAGAAGGCTATAAACTGGCAACAGAAATCCTAGGTGAGATGGGACGTGTTGCGCACCTGCATAACACCAAACCGATCAACACCAGCCTTGCGGTTTTACGCTCTCCACAGATTCCGTCTGTGCTAGTGGAAACGGGCTTTATTTCTAACCCAACAGAAGAGCGTTTACTGTTTCAACGAGCGCACCAAGATAAGTTAGCTCAGGCTATCACTAAGGCGGTCGTCAAGTACTTAAAAGATAACCCACCAGAGGGGACGGTGTTCTCGCCTTCAGCGAAGCCAATGGTACATATTGTAAAGCGTGGCGAGTCATTATCGGTGATCGCGAACAAATATGGGCTTAGCTCTAAAGCGCTGATGTCGGCAAACAACTTGAAGTCGACAGGCTTGGCAATTGGTCAGAAGCTCAACATTCCTTCTGCTGGTACGATTAAAGTGCCAAGTAAACCGATTACTGTTGAGACAGAAACCATTACGCACAAGGTTAAGTCTGGTGAGTTCTTAGGTAAGATTGCGAATCACTATAAAGTGAAGGTTTCAGATATCCGCCGAGAGAATAACTTGAAGTCAGATACCTTGTGGGTAGGGCAAAAGTTGAAGATAACGGTCGCGGTAAAAGATAAACCGATTCGTAAGCACAAGGTTTCTCGGGGTGAGTTCCTTGGCAAAATAGCGTCCAAATACGGCGTTAGCGTATCGAGCATTCGTAAAGCGAATAACTTACGCTCTGATCAGCTAGCGGTTGGGCAAGTCCTGATCATTCCAAACAAGTAGGTGAGCTCCTAACTCATTATGACGATTAAAATTTTGCCAGCCAGACTTGCAAACCAAATCGCCGCAGGGGAAGTGGTCGAAAGACCTGCTTCTGTGATTAAAGAGCTGGTTGAAAATAGTCTTGATTCTGGCGCAACTCGAATCGATATCGATATCGAGAAAGGAGGCGCAAAGCTGATTCGTGTTCGTGATAACGGAAAAGGTATCACGAAAGATGAACTTGGCTTAGCGCTCAGTCGTCATGCGACATCTAAGATACATACCTTAGATGATCTCGAAGCCATTATGAGTCTAGGTTTTCGCGGTGAAGCGTTAGCCAGTATTAGCTCAGTCTCGCGTTTGACGCTCACGTCGCGTCCTGCGGCACAAGAAGAAGCCTGGAGTGCCTACTCCGAAGGGCGTGATATGCAGGTGAAGCTTAAGCCAGCAGCGCACCCGATTGGCACGACTGTTGAGGTGTTGGACTTATTTTTTAATACTCCAGCGCGTCGCAAGTTTCTTCGTACGGAGAAAACCGAATTTGCTCATATTGATGAGTTATTGAAACGTATTGCGTTAAGTCGCTTTGATGTCACCATCAATGTGCGTCATAACGGCAAGATCATCCGTCAATATCGCGCGGCGAAAAATCAGCTTCAAACCGAAAAGCGTATTGCTGCTGTCTGCGGTAATGCGTTTGTGCGGCATATGCTCAGAATCGAGCTTGAGCATCAAGGGTTAAAGCTACATGGGTGGATTACCACGCCAGAGGGAGCAAGGCAGCAAAGCGATTTACAATATTGCTATGTGAATGGCCGAATGATGCGTGACAAATTAATCAATCACGCGATTCGTCAAAGCTATGAAATGAGCTTAAAGCCAGATCAGTTTGCTGCGTATGTGCTCTTTATTGAGCTAGATCCGCACCAAGTAGATGTGAATGTTCACCCTGCTAAGCATGAAGTGCGTTTCCACCAAGCTCGTTTGGTGCATGATTTCATCTATCAAGCTTTGACGGATGCACTTGCGCAAAGCGCCGTGATTGATAAACCACAGGTGAATGAATCGGCATTTCATCGCGTGGAACCGACTGAGTCCGAAGAGATTGAGCATTCGCCAGAGCCTGAAAAAGTACAAGAGCCAGCATCTTCACCAGTACCAGAGCGGGTTTATCAAGCGATAGAGAGTACACCGGCTTATCCTGGACGCAGTGATTATGAAGTGAAGCCTCGTAATAGCGGTCCTAGTGAAACCTCCGTGCGAGAGGCGCGCGTAGTGGAGTCATTCAAACGTAATGATTGGGTGGAATCCAAACCTGCACCAAAGCCAAGTCACAGTAAAGAGCGCCACGTAGAACCAGCGCCAACTAAACAAGAAGTACGCGCTTATCACGAGCTGTTGAAAACGCCAGAGTTTGAGGCTCAGGCAGTCACTCCAATAGCGCCCCAAACGATAACTTCGCACACATCAATGCCATCGATTACTGCATTAGGCAAAGCGCTGATGGTGGTCGATGAACAATTTGTTTTGATGAGCAGTGACAGTGGGGCGGCGTTAGTCTCGTTACCTAGAGCAGAATTTTATCGTGTAAAAGGCCAGCTTTCTCCAAGCGATGGTGCACTCAAGGCACAACCTCTGCTTGTTCCTCTATCTATTAAGTTAGAGGCCGAATTAGTGAGACTGGCCCAAGATTATCAACAAGATTTGGCATTGCTTGGTATTCAATTGAAAGCGAGAAACGAGCACGCCTTAATGGTGATGGGCGTTCCAGCTCCGCTGCGTCAACAAAACTTACAAAATTTAGTACCAGATCTGTTATCTTACGCGCAATCTTGTGTGAACGAAGGTATAGCAGCGGCTCAGATGCTGTCTGAGTTGATAGATTGGCTCGCATTACAGGTCACGACAGTGAAGAGTCACTATACTTTTTCTGAAGCCATTCAAATTATTGCGGAACTTGAACAGCTAAGACATGGTCAATTGCCATTAGAAGATACAAAATTCGTATCCGCTGTTGATTTCTCTGCCACGATAGCCAAATTAAAACCATGACAGATAAACTACCTTTGGCGCTATTTTTAATGGGGCCAACTGCATCAGGCAAAACTGAGCTGGCGATTCGTCTTCGTCAAAAATTTCCGATTGAGATCATCAGTGTTGATTCTGCTTTGATCTACAAAGGGATGGATATCGGTACGGCGAAACCGGATGAAAAAGAGTTAAGTTTGGCGCCTCATCGCTTGATAGATATTTTGGATCCAAGTGAATCTTACTCTGTCGCCGACTTTCGTCGAGATGCATTGAAAGCGATGGATGATATTGTTGCAGAAGGAAAAATTCCACTTCTTGTGGGTGGAACAATGCTGTATTACAAGGCGTTACTTGAAGGTTTATCACCACTTCCTGCTGCAAATCCTGAAATTCGTCAGCAAATTGAACAAGAGGCATTGACTAAAGGTTGGTCAGTGTTGCACGATGAACTCAAAGAGGTTGATCCTGTGTCAGCCGCGAGAATCCATCCCAATGATCCCCAACGTTTATCTCGGGCATTGGAAGTTTTTCGCATTTCAGGTAAAACTTTGACTGAATTGACTCAAACGAAAGGTGAAAGCCTACCATACCGAGTCAAGCAGTTTGCAATAGCTCCCAAGGATAGGGCAGAACTTCACCGTCGGATTGAACTCCGTTTCGAGAAGATGATGGAAGCGGGCTTTGAAGAAGAAATGAAAGCGTTATATTCGCGAAAAGATCTTCACCCCGATCTTCCTTCCATACGATGCGTCGGTTACCGACAGATGTGGGAGTATTTAGATGGGGAGTGTACACGTGACGAAGCGGTATTTCGTGGCGTATGCGCGACTCGTCAATTGGCCAAGCGTCAAATCACCTGGTTACGCAGCTGGGATGATTTAACTTGGTTGGATAGCGAGAACATTGAACAGGCATTAGAAACGATGTCGGAAGCAATAGCATCTGATTGACATAGCTGTGTATAATGTGATCGTTTTTGCGTGAACGCACTCTCAAAGGATCTGTTGTTGGCGGTTTTTATACTATGCTGCTAATTACTTAGAGTGCATTTTTGATTCGTTTAGCTCAGATGCAAAAGCCGTATCTTTTGCATTGCACCACTAGCTAAATAATTACAACTACAAATTAAATAAGGAAAATAAAAATGGCTAAGGGGCAATCTCTACAAGACCCATTTCTAAACGCGCTACGTCGTGAGCGTATCCCGGTATCTATCTACCTTGTGAATGGTATTAAACTACAAGGTCAGATCGAATCATTCGATCAATTTGTGATCCTGCTGAAGAATACTGTTAACCAAATGGTGTACAAGCACGCGATCTCAACAGTTGTGCCGGCTCGTCCAGTGAGCCATCACAGCGGTGAACGTCCACAAGGTGAGCGTCCACAAGAGAAATCAGAAGATTAATTCTTCATCGAGTATTTTAAAATAAGGAGTTGATTGCTTGTTTGACCGTTATGAATCCGGTGAGCGAGCCGTACTTGTTCATATCAACTTCACGCAAGAAGGTGAATGGGAAGATCTGGCTGAGTTCGAAATGCTGGTTTCTTCTGCTGGGGTAGAGGCGCTACAAGTGGTAACTGGTAGTCGTCAATCCCCACACCCGAAATACTATGTCGGAGAGGGTAAGGCCCAAGAGATTGCTACAGCGGTACAATCAACGGGTGCCGAAATTGTGATTTTTAATCACGCCCTCTCTCCTGCCCAAGAACGTAACCTCGAAGCACTGTGCCAATGTCGAGTTCTCGACCGCACTGGTCTTATTCTCGATATCTTTGCTCAACGAGCTCGAACACACGAAGGTAAGCTACAGGTAGAGCTGGCTCAACTTCGTCATATCTCTACTCGTTTGATTCGTGGTTGGACGCACCTTGAAAGGCAGAAAGGTGGTATCGGTTTACGTGGCCCGGGTGAAACCCAGCTGGAAACCGACCGTCGCTTATTGCGTGACAGAATCAAAGCCATCCTGCGACGCTTAGACAAAGTAGCGAAGCAGCGTGAACAAGGGCGCCGCGCCCGAAATCGAGCTGAAATCCCAACGGTTTCACTTGTGGGTTACACCAACGCGGGTAAGTCGACACTCTTCAACCGTATTACAGAAGCTGGCGTGTACGCGGCTGATCAATTATTTGCTACTTTGGACCCGACTTTACGTAAGATAGAGTTAGCAGATGTTGGTCCTGCCATCTTGGCAGACACGGTTGGTTTTATTCGACATTTGCCACACGACTTGGTTGCGGCCTTCAAGGCAACCTTGCAGGAAACGCAAGAAGCTGACATTTTGTTACATGTTGTTGATGCCAGTGATGAGCGTTTTCGTGAGAATATTCAAGCTGTTCATGAAGTACTAGAAGAGATCGACGCGCATGAAGTGCCGACTCTGGTTGTCATGAACAAAATCGACAATCTAGATTCGCAGAAACCACGTATAGAACGAGACGAGGAAGGCGTACCTCGCGCAGTTTGGGTTTCAGCAATGGATGGGTTGGGCATTGATGTCCTGTTTGAGGCTCTGACGGAACGTCTGGCGTCACAAATGGTCGAGCATCAGTTGCGAATTCCTCCACAGTATCAAGGACGATTCCGTAGTACCTTCTTCCAAATGAAGTGTATTCAACGTGAGGAATATGACCAGGATGGTAACTTGTTGATCGATATTCGAATGCAGCAAGTAGATTGGTCTAGACTTGAAAAAAGAGAAGGGGCAGTTTTGACTGGCTTTATAGTCACTTAAAGGACTGCTACAGTATAACGTCATATCAAATGATGGAGCTTTCTAATGGCGTGGAATGAGCCTGGAAATAACAACGGCAACAATGGCCGCGATAATGACCCTTGGGGTAATAATAATCGTGGTGGCCAGCGTCCTGGTGGCCGAGATCAAGGTCCGCCAGATTTAGATGAAGTGTTCAACAAACTGAGTCAAAAGCTGGGCGGCAAGTTTGGTAAAAAAGGCGGCGGTGGTTCTCCAATCGGCGGCGGTGGTGGTAGTGCAATTGGCTTTGGCGTGATTGCTCTGATTGCTGTTGCGGTTTGGTTTTTCGCTGGTTTTTACACCATCGGTGAAGCAGAGCGTGGTGTTGTACTGCGTTTAGGTAAATACGATCGTATCGTAGACCCAGGTCTTAACTGGCGTCCTCGCTTTATTGATGAGTACGAAGCGGTAAACGTACAAGCGATTCGTTCACTACGTGCATCTGGTCTAATGCTGACTAAAGATGAAAACGTTGTAACAGTTGCGATGGATGTTCAGTACCGAGTGACTGACCCATACAAATACTTGTACCGTGTAACCAATGCAGACGACAGCTTGCGTCAAGCAACGGATTCTGCACTACGTGCAGTAATTGGTGACTCATTGATGGATAGCATTCTAACCAGTGGTCGTCAGCAAATTCGTCAAACTACGCAAGAAACACTGAACCAAATCATTGATAGCTATGATATGGGTCTGGTACTTGTTGATGTGAACTTCCAGTCTGCTCGTCCACCAGAGCAAGTGAAAGATGCGTTTGATGATGCAATCGCAGCACGTGAGGACGAAGAGCGTTTCATTCGTGAAGCTGAAGCATACAAGAACGAAATCTTGCCTAAGGCAACGGGTCGTGCAGAGCGTTTGAAGAAAGAAGCACAAGGTTACAATGAGCGTGTCACTAACGAGGCTCTTGGTCAGGTAGCACAGTTCGAAAAACTACTACCAGAATACCAAGCAGCGCCTGGTGTAACGCGTGATCGTCTGTACATTGACGCAATGGAAGAGGTGTACTCAAGCACTTCGAAAGTGTTGATTGACTCGGAATCAAGCGGCAATCTTCTTTACCTTCCAATCGATAAGTTGGCGGGACAAGAGGGCAAAGCAGATACCAAACGTAAATCGAAGTCATCTTCAACCTATGATCAAATTCAACTTGAGTCTGATCGTACACAAGAAGACACTTCGAACTCGCAGTCTCGTTCAACAGGTTCACGTCAAGGGAGATACTAAGAATGCGTAAGTTAATGATCCCTGTACTGGTAATCGCACTGGCATTAATGTTGATGTCTTTGTTTGTGATTCCTGAAGGTGAGCGCGGTATCGTGGTTCGATTTGGTCGTGTCTTGAAAGACAACAACGACATCACTCGAATTTACGAGCCTGGTCTGCATTTCAAGATGCCTTTGTTTGACCGTGTGAAACAACTTGATGCACGTATCCAAACAATGGATGGCCGTGCAGACCGTTTCGTAACGTCTGAGAAAAAAGACGTTATCATTGATACCTACGTGAAGTGGCGTATTGAAGATTTTGGTCGCTACTACCTCGCGACTGGCGGTGGTAACTCGCTAACGGCAGAGGCACTACTTGAGCGTAAAGTGACGGACGTGCTTCGTTCTGAAATCGGTGCTCGTGAAATCAAACAGATCGTATCTGGTCCACGTAACGATGATGTGCTACCAGAAGACGCAAGTGCCGATGTTGTCGCAACTGAAGCGGCTCGTGAGGCGCTTGAGATTGATGGTGAACGCGACCTAATCATGTCTGAAGTATTGAAAGACACGCGTGAAAGCGCAATGAAAGACTTGGGTGTTCGTGTCGTTGATTTCCGAATGAAGAAAATCAACCTGCCTGATGAAATCAGTGAGTCTATCTACCGTCGTATGCGTGCGGAGCGTGAGTCCGTTGCTCGTAAGCACCGTTCTCAAGGTCGTGAAAAGGCGGAAGTTATTCGTGCTCAAGCAGAACTAGAAGTAGCAACTATTCTAGCTGAAGCTGATAAAACTGCGCGTGTGACACGAGGTGAAGCGGATGCTGAGGCTGCGAAGATTTATGCTGAAGCGTACAACAAAGACCCTGAGTTCTTTAGCTTCCTACGCTCGCTACGTGCGTATGAGAAGTCCTTCAGCTCTAAGAGCGATATTCTGGTGCTTGATCCGAAGAGTGAGTTCTTCCAATACATGAACCAGTCGAAGGGCAGCATGGAGAAATAATCTCCGCGTCTCATTGAAATAAAAGGCTCCTTAGGGAGCCTTTTTTGTATCTGATGTTCCGTCCTAAATAAGGTTGACACTTTCCACACCCAAAATTGGAGAGTGTTATGAAATCAACAACTAAAAGAACTCAGCGCGATTACTCCCTCGCTTTTAAACTCACTGTAGTTGATGAGGTTGAAAAAGGAAGCCTCACTTACAAACAAGCCCAAGAGAAGTATGGCATCCAAGGTTGCTCTACGGTTTTGGTTTGGCTTCGTAAGCATGGTCGACTAGATTGGTCTAAAGGGACACCTAACTTTATGTCCAAAGGAGACTCTATGGCCGAGTTCAATTCACCTCCTACACCAGAGCAACGTATTAAAGAGCTTGAGAAGCAGCTCGAAGATGCTCAACTCAAAGCCGACTTCTTTGAAGCTGTCGTGAACGTTATGGAACGTGACTATGGTGTTAGAGTGACAAAAAAGCACAAAGAAGCGTTGTCCAAGAGAAAACCATAGTAGGTTTGAGCGTTACGAAGTTTTGTCAGTTAGTACAAATCTCTCGCCAAGCTTATTATAAGCAATGCCAAACTCAATCTCGTTGTGAACATCATGAGCATGCTGTCATTGGCTTTGTCCATGAAGTCAGGCTGAAGCAGCCACGCATTGGCACGCGTAAACTGAAGTTCTTAGCAGCAACAAAGGGCATTCAAATAGGTCGCGATAAGCTCTTTGAACTTCTCAGAAAGCATCGGCTGTTAGTGAGAGCAAGACGAGCCTATCACCGAACGACTGACAGCCGTCATCGATTTTTCTGTCACCCAAACAAAGTGAAAGATGGGCTGACACCAACGAAGCCAGAACAACTGTGGGTTGCTGATATTACTTACTTGCCAACTCAAAATGGAGAGAGTTATCTCAGCTTGGTTACAGACGCTTATTCAAGGAAGATTGTTGGTTTTTATGTGGATGACAACATGAAAACTCAATCAGTTAAGCGGGCATTTATCTCAGCTCTCAGGCAACGGCAGAGTGAAGAAAAGCTAATACACCACTCAGATAGAGGCTCACAATACTGTTCGAAGGAATATCAAGATATCCATAAGAAACATAGAGTGACTTGCTCAATGACAGACGGGTATGACTGTTATCAGAATGCTTTAGCTGAGCGTGTAAATGGGATACTCAAAATGGAGCTCTTGCTGAAGAAACCGAAAGATCTGAAAGAAGCAAGGACGATGGTAGCAGAGTCCGTAGATATCTATAATCAAATGAGGCCTCATACGGCTTTAAAATACAAAACGCCCGATGAAGTACATCGAGCGTTTTAGTTAAAAAGTGTCAACCCATATCAGGACGGGTCATGATGCTAAGTGCTAGCTCATCATGATAGCGATTACGGCTCCAGCAACTACTAGGCAGCCACCGATGCGTCGTAGCTGATTGTTGGGTTGTTCACTTAATTGAGCCACCATATTCCGCCAACCGTTAGGAGCAATCAGTGGCCCAATGCCTTCCACGATCAAGACGAGCCCAATCGCCAACCATATGGATTCAGACATAGCGCTTTCCAGTCGAATAGAGAAAGCTAAATACTATCAGTGATATGCTGATTTCAAAATGAACAAAGCGGCAAGATGACATTCTGGTAGCAACTCTGTGAACAAAAAATGACTGCAAGAAGCGTGATTCGGTGCTAGAATCCATTTTTAACTAGCAATCAGACTTGGAAAGATGGGAAATAACGTAGTCGTTCTAGGCACCCAATGGGGTGACGAAGGTAAAGGTAAAATCGTAGACCTTTTAACTGAAGATGCAAAATACGTGGTACGCTACCAAGGCGGTCACAACGCAGGTCACACTCTCGTAATTGACGGTGAAAAAACCGTTCTTCACTTAATTCCATCAGGTATCCTTCGCGATAACGTAAAATGTGTTATCGGTAACGGTGTTGTACTATCACCTGAAGCTCTACTTAAAGAAATGAAGCCTCTTGAAGAGCGCGGTATTCCAGTACGCGAGCGTCTTTTCATTTCTGAAGCATGTCCGCTAATTCTTCCTTACCACGTTGCAATGGACCAAGCTCGCGAAATCGCTCGCGGTAAAAAAGCTATCGGTACTACTGGTCGTGGTATCGGTCCAGCATACGAAGATAAAGTTGCTCGTCGCGGTCTACGCGTTGGCGACCTATTCGATATGGCGACTTTCGCAGAGAAGCTAAAAGAAGTCATGGAGTTCCATAACTTCCAACTAGTTAACTTCTACAAAGCGGAGCCAGTAAGCTACGAAGAAGTACTTGAGCAAGCTAAAGGCTACGCTGAACTACTAACGTCAATGGTTATCGACGTAACTGACGAACTAGACGCAGCACGTAAGCGCGGCGACAAGATCATGTTCGAAGGTGCACAAGGTACACTACTTGATATCGACCACGGTACTTACCCGTACGTAACGTCTTCTAACACGACTGCTGGTGGTGTTGCTGCAGGTTCTGGTTTTGGTCCTCGTCACATCGGTTACATCTTGGGTATCGCAAAAGCGTACTGTACTCGCGTTGGTGCTGGTCCATTCCCGACTGAACTATACGACGGTTTAGATAAGCAAGATCCAATTGGTAAGCACTTAGGTGAAGTTGGCCACGAGTTCGGTGCGACAACTGGTCGTCTACGTCGTACAGGTTGGTTCGATGCTGTTGCTATGCGTCGTGCAATCCAAATCAACTCTGTATCTGGTTTCTGTCTAACTAAACTAGACGTACTAGATGGTCTAGAAGAGTTAAAAATCTGTACTGGTTACAAGATGGAAGATGGCTCTGTGCTAGAAGTTTCTCCGATGGCTGCTGAAGCATTCGAAAAAGCAACGCCAATCTACGAAACAATGCCTGGTTGGTCTGAGAACACATTTGGTGCTAAGTCACTAGATGCTCTACCACAAGCAGCTCTTAACTACATCAAGCGTATTGAAGAGCTAACTGGCGTTCCAGTAGACATCATCTCTACAGGTCCTGACCGTAACGAAACTATCATCAAAGTTCACCCATTCGAAGCTTAATTGATAGCCGTTAAAGATTGCAAAAGCCGACCTTCTGGTCGGCTTTTTTGTATCTGAACAAAAACAGCGTGACTCTCATATGGCAAGCTTTTGCCGCTGAGCCTAAATCAGAGGCAAAAATTGTCTAAAGCTTAGCTGTTTTTTGCCGATAAGGTTATCAAGCAGAGGAGATCCTTCACCGATCTTTGGTTTCTTAGATACCTTAAGGGTACGTTTATGAAGTTACGAACAGTGGCTGCTTCACTGTTGTTGACCTTGGTTGCTACCACAGTGAAAGCCAATGTTGCTGATGTGGGGACACCAGTTCCGATCTATACCGAAGCAGAGCTGATAAAGCTTATTGAGCAAAATAAGCACTTACAACGTGTGCGCGCTGATAACTGCCAGCTGGTGGAGGATATCGTAGCTCGTGCGACTCGAATTAACTTACCCGCTTATGAATTTCTGTACGGAGATATGTTGGCTTGGGGGGTGTGTGTCGAGCAAGATGTCGAACTGGGTCTTTATTACATCGAAAATGCAGCGCATCAGGGGTTACCTGCTGCACTAGAGCAGATTGGCCGATACTATTCGCGTGGCACTTTAGTACAGCAAGATAAAGAACGTGCAATTCCATATTTGCGAGAAGCTGCGTCAATGGGAAACCTAAACGCGCGTATTCATCTGGCCGAGTTGCTTTTACGTGATTATGGCAGTCCACTCGATTACGAAGATGCGTATCGTTGGTTATATAACTCTGTCACAGCAGATAAGCGGCAGCATAAGCGCATAACTGTATTGAGAAACGGCCTTGAACAGCGCATGCCACAAAACGTTATTGCTCGAGCTAAACGGCGAGACACCTTTTGGTAACGCTTCAATATTGCAAACAACTTCATACAACAAAGCCCACGTCACGTGGGCTTTGTTGTTTTCCCGATAGTTGGTAGCGCTTAAACCACTTTGTGTGGACCGAAGCATTCGTAATGGAATTGCTCTTGTGGTACGCCAAGTTCTAATAGCTGTTTCGCTACGTGCTGCATAAATCCTACAGGGCCACAGAAGTACACCTGCACGTTATCTTGCTTTAATGCAGCTTCAATTTCATACAGATTGACAAAGCCCGTGAAGTGGAAGTCTTCACCTAGTTTGTCTTCTGCCGTTGGTTGGTTATACCAAATGAGTGCGTTCATATTTTCTTTTTCTGCAACGAGTTGGTTTACGTGTTGCTTGAAAGCATGCTGTTGGCCATTTTCTGTTGCATGAACCCAAGTTACAGGTGCTTGATGTGCTGAGAGACTTTCTAGCATTGACAGCGTTGGAGTAAGTCCCACACCAGCAGAAATTAGAACAACGGGTGTTTGTGGTTCGGCATCCATAAAGAAATCACCGGCAGGGGCCGCAAGCTGCACTTTTTCGCCAATGTTCAGGCTATCGTGCAGGTAGTTCGACACCTTTCCGCCTTCTTCACGTTTTACTGAGATACGGTAAGTGTTCTCTTGGACCGCAGAAGACAGACTATATTGGCGAATTTCTTGGTTTTCTAACTGGTCACTGTTGATGTAGATGCCAAGGTATTGTCCCGGTTTATACGGCGCCACTTTTTGACCATCGGTTGGCTTGAATACAAAGCTGCAAATGTGTTCGCTCTCAATCTTTTTATCGACTAATTCAAATTCGCGTAGATCGCGCCAGCCGCCTTCCAAAGCTTCATTTTGTTGGTAAATTTGTTCTTCGCGCTGAATAAATACATTCGCAAGTACGCCGTAAGCCTCAGCCCAAGCATCCAACACCTCTTGACCTGGATTAAAAAGCTCATCGATTGTCGCAAGTAAATGCTTACCAACGATTTGGTACTGATCTTCTGTGATCAAAAAGCTCGTGTGCTTATGCGCAATTTTCTCTACTGCGCCAAGCAGAGCTGGCAAATTTTCAATATTGGCAGCATAGGCACAGATAGCGTTGAATAATGCTTCACGCTGATCGCCGTTACGCTGGTTACTCATGTTAAAAATATCTTTCAACTCAGGGTTATGAGTAAACATACGCTCGTAAAAGTGCGCGGTCAGTTTTGGTCCTGTTTCGGCGATGAGTGGTGCGGTCGCTTTGACGATCTCGATAGTTTGATTGCTGAGCATAAGGGCTTCCTACTTTAAGTTGTATTTATAATGCATGTTTAAAGTTGTATCTCAAATGTATCTTTCGATCAAGAAAAGATTTACACTTTTATCGATAGCTCAAGTTTGGGGTTTTAGCATCACCAGCGGGTTATTGAGTCGCACTTTGGGAGAGAATATGCAGTTAACTAGTTTCACTGATTATGCGTTGAGAACCTTAATTTTCTTGGCTTCGTTGCCGGAAGATGAGTTAACCAGCATTACCGAAGTGACGGATTTATTTGGTGTGTCGCGCAACCATATGGTTAAAGTTATCAATCGGTTAGGACAGTTGGGTTATGTCCATACCGTGCGCGGAAAAAACGGTGGTATCCGGCTGATGAAGCCAGCATCTGAAATCACAGTCGGTGGTGTTGTGCGCGATTTAGAGCCGTTAGATTTAGTCAACTGTGGTGTGGATTTTTGCCATATTACCCCTGCTTGCCGCCTCAAAGATAAATTGGCGAAAGCAAAAAGTGCCTTTCTGGCGGAGTTGGATAACTGCACGATTGAATCCTTGCTCAGTGACAATTCTGAACTTTTGATCTTGCTGGCTCGTCCTTAACTCATTTGCATGCCTAGAGTCGATCTCGATCATTCTTTTTTCAAAGCAATTCTGTAGCTTATCGAGAGACTCAGATATACTAGCCATATACCTTCCTTGCTAGATAGGCGTGCCTATGTCAGACAATATTCCAAACGATCCTTTTGCAGATCGTGAATCCAAAAATTACGAAAATCCAATTCCAAGCCGAGAGTTTATCATCGAGTTTCTAGAGCAAGCGGGCGTTCCAATGAATCGTAACGACTTGTTTGAGGCACTAAAGCTTGAGGGCGAAGAGCAATACGAAGGGTTGCGTCGTCGGCTACGTGCGATGGAGCGAGATGGCCAACTGGTGTTTACCCGCCGTCAGTGCTATGCATTGCCTGAAAAACTTGAAATGGTGAAAGGTTACGTGATTGGTCATCGTGATGGCCATGGTTGGGTACGTCCAGAAGGCAGCGTCGGCAAGGATGATGATATTCTGTTACCGCACCATCAGATGAAGAACATCATCCACGGTGATTTTGTCTTAGTGCAACCGACAGACAACAGCAAGCGCGGCCGCCGTGAAGGACGTTTGGTGCGTGTGCTAGAGGAGCGCAATGATCAAATCGTTGGTCGTTTCTTCCTTGAATATGGATACTCCTATGTTGTCCCAGATGACTCGCGTATCAGCCAAGATATCCTGATCCCAAATGAGCACAAAGCGGGTGCACGCATGGGTAACGTAGTCGTAATTGAAATTACTGATCGTGGCTCACGCTCACGCGGCATGATGGGTAAAGTGGTTGAAGTCCTTGGTGAAAACATGGCACCAGGTATGGAAACACAAATTGCGATTCGTACACACCAAATCCCTCACGAATGGCCAGAAGCCGTCGATAAACAAATCGAAAACTTAGGCGAAGAAGTACCAGAAGAAGCGAAAGTTGGTCGTGTGGATCTACGTGATTTGCCACTAGTGACCATTGACGGCGAAGACGCACGAGACTTTGATGACGCCGTTTACTGTGAAAAGAACAAAGAAGGTGGTTGGCGTTTATGGGTAGCGATTGCTGACGTCAGTTACTACGTTCGTCCTGACTCTGCGTTGGACAAAGAAGCGATCAATCGTGGTAACTCAGTATATTTCCCGTCGCAAGTTGTGCCGATGTTGCCAGAAGTACTATCGAACGGCCTATGTTCGCTCAACCCGCAAGTAGATCGCTTGTGTATGGTGTGCGAAATGACCATTTCTGATACCGGTAAGCTGTCTGGTTACAAGCATTACGAGGCGGTGATGAACTCGCACGCTCGTCTCACATATAGCAAAGTGAACGCGATTCTAGAAGGGGATGAAGAACTACGTGAGCGCTACCAGCCGCTTGTTTCTCATCTAGAAGAGTTGCACAAGATGTACAAAGTGCTGAAAGAAGCACGAGATCAACGCGGTGCAATCGAATTTGAAACCGTTGAAACCAAATTTATTTTCAATGCGGAACGTAAAATCGAAAGTATTGAGCCAGTAATTCGTAATGACGCGCATAAGATCATCGAAGAATGTATGATTTTAGCCAACATTGCTTCGGCATCGCTGGTAGAAAAAGCGAAAGAGCCCGCGCTTTATCGTATCCACGAATCTCCAGGTGAATTACGCCTGCAAGGTTTCCGTGACTTCTTAAGTGAACTTGGTCTTGAGCTAAAAGGTGGTTTAGAGCCTTCACCAACGGACTATGCTGATCTCGCACGTCAAATCTCCGGGCGTCAAGATCAAGAGTTGATTCAGACCATGCTGCTACGCTCAATGAAGCAAGCGGTATACAACGCAGATAACGCGGGGCACTTTGGGTTGGCATTGAAACGCTATGCGCACTTTACGTCGCCAATTCGTCGTTACCCTGACTTGTTACTTCACCGTGCAATCAAGTATCTGATTGCTAAAGAAGAAGGGCGTAATCAAGATCGCTGGACACCAACAGGTGGCTATCATTACTCGTTTGACGACATGGATTTTTACGGCGAACAATGTTCGATGACAGAGCGCCGTGCTGATGATGCAACACGTGATGTTGCGGATTGGCTGAAGTGTGAATATATGCAAGACCACGTCGGTGACGAACTAGACGGTGTTATTGCTAATGTCACTAGCTTTGGCTTCTTTGTACGTTTAACGGATTTGCACATCGATGGTTTGGTACATATTTCTACCCTTGCGAACGACTACTATCAATTTGACCCGATTGGTCAACGACTTATTGGTGAAAGTTTCGGTAACATCTACCGCTTAGGTGATGCAGTAAAAGTAAAAGTACTGGCTGTTAACCTCGATGATAAGCAAATTGACTTTGAATTGGTCGAAACAAGTCGTAAGCTACGCGGCGAAGGTAAGACTGCGAAGAAACGCGCAGCGGAAGCAAAACGCAAAGCGAAAGATAAAAAACGCGCTGCGACTCGCTCTTCATCGAAAGAAGGTGGCGCGGCTCGTGCAGTTCCTGCGATAGAGCCAACTAAACGCCCAGAAGAAACGGGCGCAACGAGTAAGCGTTATGGCCCAAAACGTGGTGACGCCGAAGGCAACGAGAAGCCTAAAGTGAAAAAAGCACGTAAAAAGAAGCCGCACAGTAAGCCGAAGAAAACCAAGCGCACTAAAAAAGAAGCGCAGTAGGTTGAAGCGCCAACTTAGTTCAAACTTGGTTGGCGCAGGCAATACGACCAGAACAACAGGTTAAACAATGAGTAACGAATTTATCTACGGCATTCACGCAGTGAAGGCGGTATTGGAGCGCGAACCAGAGCGTTTTGTCGAGGCGTACGTTTTAAAAGGTCGTCAAGATGATCGCCTAATGCCAATCCTAAATGATCTTCAGGTTTGTGGTGTTTCTATTCAGCAGATGACACGTAAAACCTTGGATGACAAAGCGCGCGGTGCAAATCACCAAGGCATCATCGCTCGTGTGAAACCAGCGAAGCAGCTGAATGAGAACGATATAGATGACATCCTGGCGCAGCACGAATCACCACTGCTATTAGTGTTAGACGGAGTGACCGATCCACACAATCTTGGTGCGTGTTTACGTAACGCAGATGCGGCAGGTGCTGCGGCGATCATCGTACCGAAAGATCGTTCTGCGCCAATGAATGCGACGGTAAGTAAAGTCGCTTGTGGTGCAGCTGAAGTCGTGCCATTGATCCGAGTGACTAACTTGGCTCGTACTATGCGTACATTGCAAGAGAAAGGCATCTGGTTTGTTGGTACTGCGGGTGAAGCAACGCACGACATCTACCAAGCCAAACTGACTGGACCCCTTGCTATCGTAATGGGGGCAGAAGGTGACGGTATGCGTCGTCTGACTCGTGAAACCTGCGACGATTTGATTAAGATCCCAATGGCTGGTAGCGTTTCAAGCTTGAACGTATCTGTAGCATCCGGCATCTGTTTGTTTGAGGCAGTTCGTCAGCGTATTGCTGCAAAGTAACGACGAAACAAACAGTTACTGTAGAATCAGACATAATGATAAAAACAAAGGATGGGGTGCCATCCTTTGTCGTTTTCACCGATTTATAAATAAAAATCCTCAGGGAAGTTATGACTCAACAAGACATTAAATTCATCGCCTTCGATCTAGATGGTACTTTGCTTGATAGCGTGCCAGATCTAGCTGTCGCGGCAGACCAAGCAGTACAGGCGCTTGGCTTTCCATCGGTTTCAGAAGAACAAGTTCGTGATTACGTGGGTAACGGTGCAGACGTGCTTATTGGTCGCTCACTAAGCCAAAGCCTGACCATCAACCCGGAGCTGAGTGAAGAGCTTCGTGCTAAAGCGCGTGTATTGTTTGATGATTACTACGAGCAAAGCGGTCACAAGCTAAGTCACCTTTACCCAACGGCAAAAGAGACACTAGCAGAGCTGCATAAAGCGGGTTTTGTTATGGCGTTGGTGACCAACAAACCTTCAAAGTTTGTGCCTGACGTTTTGGAAAAGCACGACATCGCAAAATACTTCGTTGATGTTCTTGGCGGTGATGCATTCCCAGAGAAAAAACCAAACCCAGTCGCACTGAATTGGCTGATGGAAAAACACCAAATCCAACCTAGTGAAATGCTGATGGTTGGCGACTCGAAAAACGACATTCTTGCAGCGAAGAACGCAGGTTGCGCCTCATTTGGTCTGACATATGGTTACAACCACGGTGAACCTATTTCTGCATCAAATCCAGATTTCGTCGCTGACAGTTTGGCAGAATTATTGGACGTTGTAGCGGTTTCTGCATAACGGCTACAAAAGAGCTTCCAAAATACTCGTTAATGAGTACACTGAGTAAACCGTGCACCTATTACTGCACGGTTTTTTTCATTTAATTAGATTAAGAAGTCAAAGGAATCATTCTAATGAGCAAACCCATTGTATTGAGTGGTGTTCAACCTTCAGGTGAACTAAGTATCGGTAACTACTTGGGTGCTCTACGTCAATGGCAGCAGATGCAAGACGATTATGATTGCCAATATTGTGTGGTAGACCTTCACGCGATTACGGTTCGTCAGGACCCTAAAGCGCTGCATGAAGCAACTCTAGACGCACTGGCAATTTGTCTGGCTGTTGGTGTTGACCCGAAGAAGAGCACGCTATTTGTTCAGTCACATGTACCAGAGCATGCTCAATTAGGTTGGCTTCTTAACTGCTACACTCAAATGGGTGAGCTGAGCCGTATGACTCAGTTTAAAGACAAATCGGCACGTTACGCGAATGACGTAAACGTCGGTCTATTTGACTACCCGGTGTTGATGGCGGCTGACATTTTGCTTTACGGTGCACACCAAGTACCTGTAGGCAGTGACCAGAAGCAACATCTAGAATTAGCGCGCGATATCGCAACGCGTTTCAACAATATTTACTCGCCAGAGCAGCCAATCTTCCAAGTTCCAGAGCCTTACATTCCGACAGTAAATGCGCGTGTAATGAGCCTTCAAGACGCAACGAAGAAGATGTCTAAATCTGATGACAACCGTAAGAACGTTATCACGCTGCTGGAAGAGCCTAAGTCGATCCTTAAGAAGATCAACAAAGCGCAAACCGATACCGAAACGCCACCAAGTATCCGTCATGATATCGAGAACAAGGCGGGCATTGCTAACCTAATGGGTCTGTACTCTGCGGCGACAGGCATGAGCTTCGAAGAGATTGAAGCGAAGTACCAAGGCGTAGAAATGTATGGCCCATTTAAGAAAGATGTTGGTGAGGCAGTTGTAGCAATGCTTGAGCCAATTCAAGCAGAATATCACCGTATTCGCGCTGATCGTGCTTACATGGACGAGGTAATGCAGCAAGGTGCTGAGAAAGCCTCGGCACGAGCGGCTGAAACGCTTAAGAAAGCATACGAAGCAGTAGGTTTTGTAGCTCGCCCATAGTCGCTAAGAACGAATACGAAAAAGCTCCACTTTGGTGGAGCTTTTTTTATGCCTGTATTACTGAAATGGCGTGTCTTTCATACAGCGTTCCATGTCGTAATATTCAACACGTCCTCGAGCCCCTAGAAAGGCAGACTTCACAACCATGCCTCTATCAATGAAGTAACTAAGCTGTACGCATGATATATCGTAGCTGAGTTCTTTAATTCTCGCTGGAATCCAGTAGGTTCCTGGCGTTCTTAGACGCTGAGTAAAGGTAATAACACCCTCGTCACTGACTTCTAGCTCTTCAATACCATCCAGTTCATTTTTGGCTGATTCGATGATGTCTTGATTCGCCGTAGGTTGAAGTGGCTCACTGGCGGTCAACTGACACCCCGCTATCAAGCCAAGTAGGGAGAGAGCTAGCACACTGCGTTGAATTTTTTTCATTTGTCGTTCCTGGGTTTACAGCTAATGAGATCTTATTGTCTCGCGCAGGTGTTATATCTTTTGTGTATGTTTTTGGCTAGTGAGTAATGAAAAGTTATTGAATAAATCATGAAAACTTTGAAGTATGAGGGGCCTATATAAGAGAGAACGAAGCGAGTAATAGATTCTTGGGCTTGAACAGTGATACAAGTGAAAATTAAAGCATTCTAAATTAGTGACTAATTATATTTTTATTTGTAACAGGAACGGTTGGATTAATAAGCAACTCAACAAGTGATGTATTTTCTACTCCTTAACATGAAGTGAAAAAGTAAACTGAGTAATCAATCTAAATTCTGACTTGTTTATCAATAGCGCTCTGTATTTATTACAAAAAATGTTTGAATGGGATGCTCTGGCATATTTTCTTATATTCACATGTGATTCATTTCACGGCTTTAATTACTCATTCTTATTTATTTCATAAATAAACCTGATAGTAGACGCAAATGGCAGGCTCTAACCAGAGCTAAGTTTGCATTTACATAAATATCAGGTATGACAATGGACACGTTAATCAAACCCTCAATACTCGCATTAACCATCGCCAGTGCACTTAGTGCAAACGCGAACGCAGAGATTATTATTTCCCAATACGTAGAAGGCGGCGCTTATAATAAAGCGGTAGAGATCGCTAATACGGGTGATACTGCGGTGACACTCACTGGCTACGAGTTGGCGAAATCATCAAACGGTGGTGGTACTTGGGGCAGCACATTCGACCTTAGCCAAGTGACGATACAAGCTAACCAAGTGTATGTACTGGCGCATGGTGACGCGAGCGATGCCATCAAAGCTGTCGCCGATATCACAGATAAAAGCGTTGCGAACTTTAACGGTGACGACCCGATCGCACTGCTTAAAGATGGTGAAGTGCACGACATCATCGGTATGATGGGTGACGTAGATTTTGGTAAAGACACCACATTAGTTCGTAACAGTGATGCACTAACCCCTTCTGCTACTTATGATGCATCTCAGTGGACGGCATTTGAGAAAGACAACATTGACGGCCTTGGTGAGCTAAATGCGACTGAGCCACCAGCACCATTCGCTTGTGAAGTCGACGGTCAGCAACCTAACTTCACTACCATCCAAGATATTCAAGGTGAAGGCGATACGTCTCCATTCATTGATGGTTACCCATACATTACTGACGAAGATCATTTCGTAACGGGTGTCGTGACTGCTGTTACCACTGGCCTAACCAAAGGTTTCTACCTACAAGCATTAGAAAGCGACAACAACGACAAGACCTCAGAAGGCTTGTTCATTCATACTGACGCGGCAGACACGGCGCTGAAAGCTGGTGACGTTGTTTGTGTGAAAGGTAAAGTTCAAGAGTATTACAGCAATACTCAGCTTGCTTCTGATGCTAACAGCTATGTGAAAACAGGCACCTCTGAAACCTCTCGAGTTACCGATCTTGTTATCAAAGAAGGTGAGACACTACGTGATGCGCTAGAGCGTCATGAAGGGATGCAAGTTGAGTTGACCTCGGCAAGTGACTTGTTTGTAACTCGCAACTTCTCTTACGACTACGATTCACGTCGTAACAATATGATGCTCTCTCATGAAGCGCCATTGTTAAAGCCGACTCAATTACACGCGGCAGAGAGCGATGCAGCCGTTGAGCTAGCAAAAGACAACGCAGCAAACCGCGTATACCTAGAATCAGATGGCAAAGCACCAAACGGCCAAATCCCATACTACCCAGATTTTGCTAAAGATGCAGACCAAGATGGCTCTTCAGAGCAGCACATTCGCCTTGGTTCTCGAGTAGAAGGTCTTCAGAGTGTCGTGGCTTACAGCTACAACGAATACCGCCTGATTGCGACCAATGAAGTCGATAACACCAACTTTGTGACTTCAGGTGAAGGCTTCGATGTGGCTCGTAAAGATGCCCCAGCGATTGCGGACTCAGATTTGCGTATTGCAAGCTTCAACGTACTGAACTACTTCAACTCCGTGGCTGACAGTGGCCATGAAAACCCAACCGGACAAAACCGTGGTGCGACTAACCTAGATGAGTTCCTGATCCAACAAGCGAAAATCGTTGCGGCGATGAACAAGATGGACGCTGACATCATTGGTTTGATGGAAGTGGAAAACAACGGCTTTGGTGATGGCAGTGCTATCCAAAACTTAGTTGATGCCCTAAATGCTGAGATTGATGACGCTGAAGATCATTACACGTATGTCGAAATCGAAGAGCAAGACAAATACCAAGACGAATACTTTGGCAGTGATGCGATCATGGTGGCGATTTTATATCGTGCTAACGCAGTAACGCCAAAAGACGCTGCAAAAGTGATCATCACGCCAGAGCAGCACATTGCAGAAAACACAATTACTCGTAAAGAGGGCACAGAAAGTAACCCTGCTTACGATAAGTACCAACGCCACAGTCTACTTCAGACCTTTACGGTGAAAGAGACGGGTGAAGATTTGTCTATTGTCGTAAACCACTTTAAGTCGAAAGGCTCTGAGTGTATTGAAGAGTGGATTGCTGGTGTAGAAGATTCTGAGCCAGCGGATCTGCAAGGCAACTGTAACAACTTCCGCGTTTCTGCTGCGCACGCAGTGGGTGAAGCGTTGAAAGAGGTGAAAGGCGATGTATTGCTCATGGGCGACCTCAATGCTTATGGCATGGAAGACCCACTTCTGACACTGACTGATTACTCGAAAGAGAAATACGGCCGTGACATTTATACTGCTGCTTACACAACCATTGGTGATGGTGAACTTCAAGTAGAGAAGACCAAAATTGAAAAAGGTTACGGTCTGCACAACTTAAACACGTTGCTGCACGGCACTGATACGTTTTCTTACACCTATTCGGGCGAGCTGGGTAATTTGGACCACGCATTGGCAAGCAGTAGCCTAGCGCAAAAAGTGGTAGCAATTGAAGATTGGCACATCAACTCACTAGAGAGTAACTTGTTCGAATACAGCAGCAAGTACACCGGTGATATGCCGAAGTACAAAGATGCGTTCTCTGCCTCTGACCACGATCCAGTGATCATCGCGATTGATTTACCAGATGATGACATCGATTTACCGAAAGCAGGTGACAACTTAGCCGTCGATGTCCGTTTACCACCAACGGCGGTTGTAGGTGATATTGTTACGGTGAACTTAACGCCATCCACACAAGCGGCTGCGGCAAGCAGCGATACGAAAGCTTACTCGGCTAGCCAAACTTTAGTTCAAGCTGATATTGATGCGCGTAGCGTGAATATTGAGTTTGAACAAACGCCAGAGCAAGGTAATTATCAGTTAGAAGAGAAAGTGACTGACTCGACAGGTAATATCGTGAAGTTTAGCTCTGTTCGTGATGTTTCAATGACGCAAACTGAAACTGGAACAGAAGGGTCGAAGGATTCAGATGGTGGTTCGTTTGGTTTTGGCGCGCTATTTGCGCTGCTAGGTCTCGGCTTATTCCGTCGTCGCCGCTAAGCGAATTTACTTTCTGACAAACAGTTCCTAAATAGCTGTAAAGACCAAAGGCCAGCCTATGCTGGCCTTTTTATTCAGCAAAAACTTGCCTTTCTTGCTTGGTATAGCAAAATACCGCCCTTGATTGTCACGAACGTGGCGATTCACTACGTAAGCATTGCCAAAACGGATTGGAGCAACCGACCCTTTATGTTGTTGATCATCGATAACTACGACTCTTTTACCTACAACCTTTACCAATACTTCTGCGAGCTTGGTGCAGACGTAAAGGTGGTGCGTAACGATGAAATCGATATCCAAGGCATTGAGGCGATCAACCCAACTCATTTGGTGATCTCGCCAGGGCCATGTACGCCGAACGAAGCAGGTATTTCACTGAAAGCGATAGAACACTTCGCTGGTAAGTTGCCGATCCTAGGAGTTTGTCTTGGTCATCAGGCGATTGCACAAGTGTTTGGAGGGGAAGTGGTACGTGCTCGACAAGTGATGCACGGCAAGACCTCACCAATTCGTCACAACGGTCGCAGTGTGTTTAAAAATCTGAATAACCCACTCACGGTAACCCGTTATCACTCTCTTGTGGTGAAAAACGGTACTTTACCCGACGTGTTTGAACTGACTGCATGGACAGAACTGCCTGACGGAAGCATGGATGAAATAATGGGTTACCAACATAAAACCTTGCCAATTGATGCGGTGCAATTCCACCCAGAATCAATCAAAACTGAGCAAGGTCACGAGTTGCTTGCGAACTTTTTAGCACGCAAAGCGATCTGATCGCGATCACTTTTCTTAACAAATCATTCATCTTTTTGCTGAGGTGAGCGGATTGCAAAACTATGCGATTCTCTCGAGTCTCTTTGTCTATTCATGTCTTTTTAAACCTTCTATCCCCTGTATTACATAACATTTATAAAAAATCACTTCTCTATTTTACTTTCTTGATGCATAAATAGTCATAAGCAGTGATTAATGGAAGTTACTTTCGAGAACGAAAAGAATAAATCACTATTGAAATGGTTAATTAAATGTAAATACAATGCCGCAATAGCTTAAATGCAAAACATTATTTGCTGGCAAAGAGAGCCGGTTAAATTCGCTTATCTGCTACGCATGCGGTATCAAGAAGGAATGTGCAATGACAACGGAAATTAAAGTAGAGCGCGGTTTATTCGATGAGGTAATGGTACCTTGCTATAACCCGATGGAAATGATCCCTGTTAAAGGTGAAGGTTCACGTGTTTGGGATCAGGAAGGTAATGAATACATCGACTTTGCTGGTGGTATTGCAGTGAGCTGTCTTGGCCATTGTCATCCAGTAATGGTAAACGCACTAACAGAGCAAGCTAACAAGCTTTGGCACTTAAGTAACGTTATGACGAACGAACCAGCCCTTCGTCTGGCGAAAAAGCTAACAGAAGTGAGTTTTGCTGAGCGAGTGTTCTTTGCTAACTCTGGCGCAGAAGCAAACGAAGCCGCTTTGAAGCTGGCACGTCGTTATGCAGCAGACGTTCATGGCACTGAGAAATCTGAAATCATTGCATTCAAACAAGGTTTCCACGGTCGTACATTCTTTACCGTAACGGTTGGTGGCCAAGCGGCATACTCTGACGGTTTCGGTCCTAAGCCAGGCGACGTGACACACCTTCCTTACAACGATATCGAAGCTTTACAAGCGCACATGTCTGATCGTACTTGTGCGGTCATGATGGAGCCACTACAAGGTGAAGGCGGCATCGTGCCACCAACGCCTGAGTTCGCTCAAGCGGTTCGCGAGCTGTGTGACAAACACAACGCCTTACTGATCTTCGATGAAGTGCAAACTGGTAATGGCCGAACAGGTAACTTCTACGCTTACCAAGGTTTAGGTATCACGCCAGATATTCTAAGTACTGCGAAATCACTTGGTGGCGGTTTCCCAATCGGTGCAATGCTAACGACAGCAAAATTGGCAGAGCACATGAAAGTGGGCACTCACGGTTCTACATATGGAGGTAACCCACTAGCGTGTGCGGTTGCAGAAGCGGTTGTAAATGAAGTCACTAAGCCAGAGGTTTTGGCTGGTGTACTAGAACGCGAAGCAATGTTCCGTGAAGGTCTAGAGAAGATCAACGCGAAGTACAACATCTTCTCAGAAGTGCGCGGTCAAGGCCTATTACTTGGCGCTGCACTAAATGAAGAATGGCAAGGCCGTGCGCGTGACGTGCTGGTTGCTGCAGGTAAACAAGGTCTCATGGTATTGGTTGCGGGTGCCAATGTCGTACGTTTCACACCATCACTCGTTATCACACAACAAGAAATTGAAGAAGGCTTGGCGAAACTGGATAAAGCGATCGCGACTTTAGTTTAAGCGCGATATCAGTTTAAACGTCAACGCAGACACCCCCGTCAAGGATCTCTGATGGGGGAATTGTTCCTACAATATAGTTAGGATCTTCTTGCATCTGGAGGGAGTATTGATGCTAGTAGTTCGCCCTATCGCGATGTCGGATTACGACGCACTGCACACTTGTGCGGTGGAGTCTGGTCACGGATTTACATCTCTACCGGTTAACGAAGAACTGTTAACCAATCGAATCAAACATTCAGAGTACAGCTTTGGTAAGCCAGATGTGGCAGAACCAGGCGATGAAGGCTACCTGATGGTTGGCTTTGACTCTGAAACGGGTGAGGTTGCGGGTACCACCGGAATCGAAGCATCTATCGGCTGGGATGTCCCATTTTACTCATATCACATTAGTAAAGTTGTGCACTCGTCGCCAAAGCTTGGCGTTAACAACGTCGTTAAACTGCTTACTTTTGGTAATAACTACACTGGTAACAGCGAAATTTGTACCTTGTTCTTGCGTGAGAAATTCCGCCAAGGTCTGAATGGTCGTCTAATGTCGAAGTGTCGTTTCCTAATGATGGCAGAGCACCCAGAGCGCTTCTCTGAAACGATCTTTGCGGAGATGCGTGGCGTTTCAGACGACGAGGGTAATTCACCATTCTGGCAATGGCTTCAAGAGCATTTCTTCTCTATCGATTTCACTCTTGCAGATTACCTGACAGGTATCGGCAAGAAAGGCTTTATCGCCGACTTGATGCCGAAACTGCCTATTTACATCAATCTGCTCAGCCCAGAAGCGCAAGCCGTGATTGGTCAAGTACATGACAACACGCGTCCAGCGCTGAAGCTGCTTGAGCGTGAAGGTTTTACCAACCGAGGCTACGTCGACATCTTCGATGGTGGCCCAACGGTTGAGTGTGATCTGCGTAATATTGAGTCGGTACGTCATTCATTCCGCGCGCAAGTCAAAATCTCTGAACATTCCAGCACACAAGACTTCTTGATGTGTAATTCATCTTTCGAGAACTTCCGTGCGACAGTCACTAAGGCGGCGTATGACGCAGAGACACAGAGCGTAATGATCGCACCAGACGTTGCGGATGCACTTTCGGTTGAAGAAGGGGATTTCGTTCGCCTTCTTCCGCAGTAACAGACGACAGAATTTAAGGATAGAAACAATGACACATTGGATTGCAGGTGAATGGGTACAAGGTCAGGGTGAAGCATTTACGTCTCTGTCGCCGTACAACCAAGAAGTGATCTGGCAAGGCAAAGGTGCAACGGCAGAGCAGGTGAACCAGGCGGTATCTGCAGCGCGTGAAGCGTTTATTGACTGGAAAAAGCGCCCATTTTCAGAGCGTGAGGCAATCGTGTTGGCTTTTGCGGAGAAAGTAAAAGAGAACAGCGAAAAAATCGCCGAAGTCATTGCCAAAGAAACTGGTAAGCCAATTTGGGAAACGCGCACTGAAGCAGCGGCAATGGCAGGTAAAATTGCCATTTCGATTCGCGCTTATCATGACCGCACTGGTGAGGCGAGCCGTGAAGCAGCAGGCAACCAAATCGTATTGCGCCACCGCCCATTGGGCGTGATGGCGGTGTTTGGTCCTTACAACTTCCCAGGCCACCTACCAAATGGTCACATTGTGCCTGCGCTACTGGCTGGTAACACGGTAGTCTTCAAACCGTCTGAGCAAACGCCATGGACGGGTGAATTGGCAATGAAGCTATGGGAAGAAGCCGGTCTGCCGAAAGGCGTGATTAACCTTGTTCAAGGCGCGAAAGAAACTGGTATCGCGCTCGCTGACGCAAAAGGCATCGATGGCGTACTGTTTACGGGTAGCGCAAATACGGGGCATGTATTACACCGTCAATTTGCGGGTCAACCGGGCAAGATGCTCGCACTAGAAATGGGTGGTAATAACCCGATGGTGATCTCTGATAAATATGGTGATTTGGATGCCACGGTTTACACCATCATCCAGTCAGCGTTTATCAGTGCTGGGCAGCGTTGTACGTGTGCTCGTCGTTTGTATGTGCCATTGGGTGAAAAAGGCGATGCGCTTATCACCAAACTCGTTGAAGCGACACGCAATATTCGCGTAGACCAACCATTTGCAGAACCTGCGCCATTTATGGGACCGCAAATTTCGGTCGCGGCAGCCAAGTTTATTCTTGATGCACAAGCTAATCTACAGTCTCTTGGCGGTGAAAGCTTGATTGAAGCGAAAGCAGGAGAGGCGGCGTTTGTTTCTCCAGGCATCATTGATGTAACGAACATTGCTGAGTTACCAGATGAAGAGTACTTCGGCCCACTTCTGCAAGTGGTGCGCTACGAAGGATTAGACAAAGCCGTGGCGCTAGCAAACGATACGCGCTTTGGCTTATCTGCTGGTTTGGTTTCAACCGACGACCAAGAATGGGAATACTTCGTTGACCACATTCGTGCAGGAATCGTGAACCGTAACCGCCAGCTTACTGGGGCAAGCGGTGATGCGCCATTTGGTGGTCCGGGGGCGTCGGGTAACTTGCGCCCAAGCGCTTACTACGCAGCAGATTACTGTGCGTACCCAATGGCATCAATGGAAGGTCAAGAGACTGTCTTGCCTGCAACATTGAGTCCAGGTGTAGCGCTATAAGTTTTAATAATAGAGTCGCAACTATGCATTGCGGCTCACCTTGCCGGCGCATCATTTAGGTATGGGTTGTAGTGATCGTTGGCAGAACACGAAAAGTGAGCAAAGACTCGGAAAAGCGTGTTGACTGACTGGCATTTACCGTCACAGGTTGATGGTTGCTCGTTCATTATTCTGGACAACTTTTGTTGTGAACGAGCAGCCAACTTCCGCTTACCTTTAAACTCTACATCTCGTAACAAGGAGTCGTTATGACGCCCGATGTGTTATTTGAATCGCTATGGCAAGATTACATTCAACGTCTTTGCCCTTCGGCTGCTAAAGTGCATCAGCTGCTTCAAGAAGATGAGCCTCTGATTAATGATCATATAGCTTTACGTACCTTCAATATCGCGCCTCTTGGTATTGAAACTCTAGCTAAGCCATTTGTAGCTATTGGTTACAAGGCGTGTGGTGATTACATTTTCGAAAGCAAAAAGCTGGTTGCTAAGCACTATGAGCACCCAGATCCGAAGCAACCTAAAGTATTTATTAGTGAGCTAAAAGTTGAAGAGTGCTCGCCTGAGCTACAAGAGATTGTGAAAAATTTGGTGGCACAAATCGATGCTGACAAGCTGAAAGATAGCGCATTCTTACATGGTGGACGCTTGTGGGATTTAAGCTTTGCTGATTACCAAACGTTGGCTAAAGAAAGTGAGTACGCATCTTGGCTTGCGGCGCATGGTTACGGAGCAAACCACTTCACGGTGAGCGTTAACCAGCTCAATGAATATGAAGAAGTGAAGCAGGTAAACGATCATCTGCGTACCGCTGGGTTTACCATTAATGAAAATGGTGGTGAAGTGAAGGGCACTCCTGAGGTGTTGCTAGAGCAGTCATCGACCATGGCAGATAAAGTAGCGGTTCGTTTTAGCGAAGGCACTGAAATTATCCCTGGCGGGTTTTATGAATTTGCTAAGCGCTATCCGATGGAAAATGGTGATTTGTACCCAGGTTTCGTGGCCGCTTCAGCTGACAAAATCTTTGAAAGTACGAATGGCTAAGTTTTAGGGTTAACCTGTTAAGCTTACTCATTAGTGTTCGCTGCACCCTATCTCATTTGGTCATGAGTAAATAAAAAGCCACCAATGTTGCCATTGGTGGCTTTTATAATTTTGTTCGTGTCACTCTAGTTCGAGATTAACGAGTACCGTAAACCACGATGGTTTTACCGTGAGCAGAGATTAGGTTCTGCTCTTCTAGCATCTTCAAGATACGACCTACTGTCTCACGAGAACAGCCAACAATTTGACCGATTTCTTGACGAGTGATCTTGATTTGCATGCCGTCTGGGTGAGTCATTGCGTCTGGTTGTTTTGCAAGGTTCAGAAGCGTCTGAGCGATACGACCAGTTACGTCTAGGAACGCCAGGTCACCCACTTTTTGGCTAGTTACTTGAAGACGACGAGCCATCTGCGCAGAAAGACGCATTAGGATGTCTGGGTTTACTTGGATAAGCTGACGGAACTTCTTGAAAGAAATTTCAGCAACTTCACAAGGAGATTTAGCACGAACCCAAGCTGTGCGCTCTTGGTCTTCCTCGAATAGACCAAGTTCACCAATAAAGTCTCCTTGGTTTAGGTAAGAAAGGATCATCTCCTTACCTTCTTCGTCTTTGATAAGAACCGCAACAGAACCTTTAACGATGTAGTACAAAGTTTCTGCCTTTTCGCCCGCGTGAATTAGCGTGCTCTTTGAAGGGTACTTATGAATATGACAGTGTGAAAGAAACCACTCTAATGTTGGGTCGGTTTGAGGTTTACCTAGAACCATAATATCTCACTTCCTCTGCAGGGTACGCTTGCGCTATCCATATTTTAGCTAAGCCTGAATTAGGCCTACTAGAATAAGAGCACTTTTTATATGCTGCAAGCTCTCTTGTGTTTCGGTAAGAAATAGTATCCTTTTTCGAAAACGATTTCTTGATTTTAATCGTGCCATGATTGAGATTTTGTAAGCAAAACTGTGCACATGATCACGGTATGAAAAGTAAACATCTTCGCAGGCAGGTTTTTAGCCAATTTTCCCTGTTTCGATGAGCTGTTGTAGGATAGGCCGAACTATGAGCTCCATTGCAAAGCTCATCTTACCGCCGGGTACGACAATCGTGTTGTGGCGTGACATGAATGAGCCATCAATCATGGCCAGCAGATATGGGAAGTCGACATTCTTGATACCGCGTAGGCGAATCACCACAAAACTCTCATCCAAACTAGGGATGCCTTTTGCATTAAGTGGGTTGGAAGTATCAACGGTCGGTACGCGCTGGAAGTTGATGTGAGTACGAGAAAACTGCGGAGTGATATAGTTGAGGTAATCGTCCATGGATCGCACGATTGAGTCCATTACCGCTTCACGCGAATGGCCGCGATCGCGAGTGTCACGTACGAATTTTTGGATCCACTCTAAGTTCACAATCGGCACCATACCAATTAAGAAATCCACATGTTGAGCAACATTAACATCGCCATCGACCACGCCACCATGTAACCCTTCATAAAACAGCACGTCGCTGTTTTCGGGTAAGTCTTGCCACGGTGTAAACGTGCCTGGCATTTGATTGTAGGGAACCGCTTCGTCAAACGTGTGCAGATAACGGCGCACGCTGCCAGTACCATCATGCCCGAACTTACGGAAAAACTCTTCTAATCCCGGGAAGTCATTAGCTTGTGGGCCAAAGTAGCTAATGTGTCGACCTTGCTCGCGGGCTTTGCGAATTTCGATGTCCATTTCTGGGCGAGTAAAGCGATGGAAGCTATCGCCTTCAACCCATGCGGGTTTAACGTTCATCATATTGAACATTTTACGGAAGGCTTCAGATGTAGTGGTCGTGCCGGCACCGGACGAACCAGTAACCGCAATAATTGGGTGTTTAGCTGACATGACAAACCTTGTCGAAAATTACTTACCTGTAATGTGCAGTAGAGTTACTACTGCACGGTCGATATCCCACTATAGCACGTAACAATACCTTGTCATCGAGTGGGATACGGTAAAATGTGAAGGGTCTAAAATTTTGTTTTATGTTGAATATCGACGGTTTCGTGTAGCTCAGAGAACACGATAACCGCTTCACCTTTTTCCAATTGAGCTTTAACTTGATCAATTTTGTCTTGCAAAGAAACCTCGACGGTTCCGTAATCCGTTCCTTCGCGTAAGACGAATTCACGAATTAAGTTTTCCAATGTTTCCGGCGCAATGTCTTGCCATGGAATGATCATAAATACCTCTAACTTTTATGATGAGCGGCTAGTTTACTGCGTTCGTTGCTTGGATACAGCAGAAAGGTAATCTGCGGCGATACTTTCGTAATACGCGGGCAGCGCTTCCTCCAACCAAAACTTAGGTTTTAACGCCGTTCCTGTTAGGAAGCCAACATGGCCACCGTGTTCAAAGAGACGGTAATCAATGTTATCTGGCAAAACAAACTTCGGTATCACATCATCGGTCATGAACGGATCGTCTTTGGCATGGATGATCAGTGTGGGTAGCGTGATTTGCTGTAGTTTACTTAAGCCAGAACATTGATCGTAATAATCTTGTGCGTCTTTAAAACCGTGCAGTGGTGCCGTGATCAAATCATCGAATTCATACAATCTTGTGACACGTTTTATTGAGTTGTAGGACAGCGCAAGCTCGCCGTGCAATAGATGATGCTTTTGTAACGCGTTACGTTTCAGTGAAGAAAGCAGATAACGGCGATACACTTTCGAAAAGCCTTGTTCAATACGGTTCGCACACGCCGCTAGGTCTAAAGGCGCTGAGATAATAGTCGCTGCATTCAAAATAGGGTGGTCTTTATATTGGGCTAAATAATTCGCCAACATGTTACCGCCAAGAGAAATACCAACTGCAACTTTGGGATTATCAGGAAAACGTTGTTCAAGGTGCTCTAGGAAGTAACGAGCATCCGTCACTTCACCCGAGTGGTAAGCTCGTGCTTTTTTGTTTGGTTTACCGCTGCAGCCACGAAAATGCATCATCACCGACAGCCATCCAGATTGAGCAAATGCATTCATTAGCCCATTGGCATAAGGGCTATAGAAGCACCCCTCTAACCCATGAAATAAAACAAAAATCGGCTTTTTTTGTGCAGGCTCTTGGGTTGGGTCCTCGCTCCACGCGAGATCGAGAAAGTCGCCATCGGATGTATCGAGGGTTTGCCAAATCGGCGTAAACAACGCTTTTTTGCGAATAAAACGCGGCAAAAGCGTTTGGAGATGCGGGTTTTTGATCCCGGCGGCTGCGAAAAATTGTGTCATACCTAACTGCTCTTATGCGGTCCTTCGGTGTCCGTTGAAGAACTTATTAATATAATCCTTTATAAAGATTATAGGTATTCTACAGATTTATGGGCGTTTTGGTGGTTGAATGTTTGGCACCGGCATAGCAAAGGCTTGCTGCAAATGCTCCCCACCGAGTTGACGACAGTATCTCAACGTCAGTGGGTCACCATCATTTTTGAGTAGTGCAAGTGAGTTAATGCAGTCCACCAAATCCGCTTGTTGCTGCTTTTCTAGTTGCAGCTCAAACTGCAAGGTCTCACGATACAAAGCGTCATTGACTTGAGACTTAAGGTGGCGACGAAGGTCGCGAAAGGAGTGAAGTAAAGTTTCGCTTCTACCTAGACAGTCTTGCACCAAGGGCCAGTCTTTTTCTTGGAAAATGAGTTGCTGCTCATCGAGCCATCTGAGCAGCAGGAGTAGGTTCACGTTACCGTGGTAGTTGTTTTGCAATGATAAGCACGCCTCTTTCACTTCTCGCACACCATAAAACTGCAGACTAAACTGCCAAAGGTGTTCTAGGGTGAGTGTGTATTCAGCGTGTTGATTACTCATTGATTAAACTCTAGCTCCATCTGCTCCAACGTTTCTTGAGCAGACATCCATTCCATTTCAATTTCTTCGAGCTCAGCTTTACTGGAAGCTTGAAGTGCCAGCACTTGGTTAAGTTTAGCTTTATTTTCGGCCGCATACAGTGAGTTGTCCGCCAATTGTTCTTCAGCTTCGGCCAGTGCAGCACCTAACTTATCCATTTTATTTTCTAGTTGTGTCAGCGTTTTGCGAATTGGCGCTGTCTGTTTTCGAAACTCTGCATCGCGACGTTTTTGCTCTTTCTTCGCAGCTGCGCTGTTGGCCGTATCTTTGCTTGGCTGCGCAGCCTGCGCTTCTTTGCGTTCCGCTCTTTGTTGTTCGGTTAACCATTTATAATAGTCATTTAAATCACCGTCGAACGGAGCAACTTGTCGATCATGCACTAAATACAAGTCATCGGTCGTAGCGCGCAGTAAATAGCGGTCGTGCGAAACAATCACCATCGCACCTTCGAATGTTTGCAGTGCCATCGTAAGTGCTTGGCGCATGTCCAAGTCTAAGTGGTTGGTCGGTTCATCAAGTAGCAACAGGTTTGGCTTTTGCCACACAATTAAAGCCAATACCAAACGGGCTTTTTCGCCACCAGAAAACGGCGCAACTTTTTCTAGTGCTTTGTCACCTTGGAAGCCAAAGCTACCTAGGTAATCACGTAGCTGCTGTTCGGTTTGATCGGGTGCGATTTGCATCATGTGTTGCAGCGGCGTTTCTTCAGGGTGAAGCGTTTCTAACTGGTGCTGAGCGAAGTAACCAATTTTCACGCCTTGTGAGTAAGTTAGGTCACCACCTTGCGCGTTAAGTTCACCAGAGAGCAGCTTGATTAATGTCGATTTACCCGCACCATTACGGCCGAGTAGACCAATACGACTGCCAGGAACCAAGTTCAAGCGGATCTTCTCTAAGATGAGGTTGTCACCGTAACCTGCAGATACTTCATCCATCATCATGATTGGGTTTGGCAGCGCAGCTGGCTCACGGAATTGGAAGCTAAATGGGTTATCGAATTGAGCTGGTAACACTTTCTCCATGCGCTCCAAAGCTTTAATACGGCTTTGAGCCTGGCGTGCTTTTGATGCTTTGTAACGGAAGCGGTCGATGTAGCTTTGCATGTGAGACATCTGCTTCTGTTGCTTTTCAAACATCGCTTGTTGTAACACCATCTTTTGTGCGCGTTGGTTTTCGAATGACGAGTAGTTACCCGTGTATTCGTTCAGCTGCTGATTCTCGATGTGAATGATGCGACCAACGATCGGATCCAAGAAGTCACGGTCGTGCGAGATCAGAATCAGCGTGCCAGGGTAGTTTTGTAGCCAACGCTCTAACCACATTACCGCGTCCAAATCCAAGTGGTTGGTTGGTTCGTCGAGTAGCAGTAGATCAGAACGACATAATAGCGCTTGAGCCAAGTTAAGGCGCATACGCCAACCACCCGAGAACTGAGTCAGGTTCCAACTCATTTGCTCTTGACTAAAGCCTAGACCATCAAGCAGTTCGGCAGCGCGAGCGCGAATGCTGTAACCACCAATGGTTTCAATTTTACCGTGTATCTCGGCAACTAGGGTTCCGTTGTCTTGTGTTTCTGCTTCAGCTAACTGCTTTTCGAGAGCGCGGTACTCGCGATCACCATCAATGACGTATTCCAGTGCAGTGCGCTCTAGCGCAGGCGTTTCCTGTGCGACCCAGGCCAACTCCCAGTGTTGAGGTTGGCTAAATGAGCCAGCATCAATTGACAGTTCATCTTTCAGTAGGGCAAACAGCGTTGATTTACCGCAGCCGTTTTTGCCCACAAGACCGACTTTATCGCCAGGGTGAATAGTCGCAGAAGCTTGGTCTAAAAGAGGTTTACCGCCACGCAGTAACTGAATATCAGAGAAGGTAATCATAAAGTTTTCATTCACTTTGCGCAGTGCGCGTTGCTTGGTTACATAGCGAAGTGGTTTCAATCGTTTTTAAAGCCACTTGGGTATATATCTAGCGGTGAATAGTAGGGGTATTGGCCGGAAAAGTCGATTGATTCGCTTTAATTGCATTATGCTGTACAAAAAAGTATAACAATTTGATAACGGATAAAAATAACCACAAGGACGACCATTTGGCTGTTGCACCGTCTATTCTCCCAAAAGTTCTGGTCATTTATGCTCATCCAGAGCCACATAACTCGATTGCCAATCAAGTGATGATAAAAAAAGCTCAGTCGCTTGATCACGTCACTGTGCACGATCTTTACGGTGTTTACCCCGATTTCTTTATTGATGTGAATTACGAACATGAGTTGTTGCTCGCTCACGATGTGATTGTATTTCACCACCCACTTTATATGTATTCATGTCCAGCCCTATTAAAAGAGTGGCTAGACCGAGTGTTAGGTAAAGGCTTTGCGTTTGGCGGAGGTGCGGCGCTAGAAGGAAAATACTGGCGCAGTGTCATTACAACAGGTGGTAAAGAAGAAGCCTTCAGCGCGAAGGGGTACAACAAATACCCACTTGAGCAAATCTTGCAACCGTTTGAACTGACGGCAGCCCTATGTCAAATGCACTGGATTGAACCACTGGTGTTGTATTGGTCAAGAAATGTTTCAGATATTGAACGCTACGAACATGCCGAGTTATACCGTGGATGGCTGAGTAACCCACTTGAAAACTGGCAAGCGGCAGAGCGAGGAGGTCAGTATGGCGATCACCAGTGAGTTTCTTCAAAGCAGTGTGGTCTTTCTTTCGGCTGCGGTTATTGCGGTGCCGATTGCTCAGCGCCTTGGGCTTGGCTCGGTTTTAGGTTATTTACTCGCTGGTGTGTTGATTGGCCCATGGGGGCTTGGCTTAATTAGCGACGTTGATGCCATTTTGCATTTTGCCGAGCTTGGGGTTGTGTTGTTACTGTTTTTGATAGGGCTGGAATTAAACCCTAAAAAATTGTGGCAGATGCGAGGGCCGATTTTAGGTTTAGGCGGTGCGCAGGTTGTGGTCACGACCGCCGTGATTGGTAGTGTCGTCAGTATGTTTGGCGTAAGCATGCAAGTGAGTTTGGTGATCGGGATGGGGTTGGCGCTGTCCTCGACGGCGATTGCGCTTAAAGTCATTGAAGAGCAAGGGCTTAATGGTACCGAAACGGGGCAATCTGGTTTTGCGGTGCTGCTCTTTCAAGATATTGCAGTGATCCCGATGCTGGCGATGTTGCCCTTGCTAGCAGGCGGGCATAGTGGTGGAAGTTGGTTGGATGTCTTCACTATTTTAGGCAGTGTGGTAGCACTGTTGATTGGTGGTCACTTTTTACTACGTCCGCTATTTCGTTTTGTCGTGATGAGCGGCGTTCGTGAGCTCTTTACCGTTGCTGCACTTTTAGTCGTGCTTGGCATTTCGGTCGTGATGCAAAAGCTCGGCCTTTCGATGGCATTGGGGACTTTTTTAGCAGGCGTTTTGCTTGCAGAGAGTGAGTATCGCCATGAGCTGGAAATCGCTATCGAGCCATTTAAAGGTCTGTTGTTGGGGTTATTCTTTATTGCGGTGGGCATGGCGGTAAACTTGGGGTTATTGGCATTACACCCTTTAGAGATTCTCGGTGCGGTGGTGGCTTTGGTCGTGGTTAAGGGTTTGGTTTTGTATGCATTGGCGAGAGCTGCCCGTGTCGGAGCCAAAGCGAGAAGCCGTATGGCTGCAATTTTGAGCCAAGGCGGTGAGTTTGCCTTTGTCATATTTACCGCGGCGAGCCAAGAGGGCATTTTGTCCAAAGAGCAAGTGGCGTTTCTGTTGGTGGTGGTCAGTCTATCCATGGTGACGACTCCTCTTTTGCTGATGGGACAAAAGAAGTGGTTTGCTCATACCCTGAATCAAGAAGAAGAGGGCATGACCACGAAAGTCGTGGATCGCCGACCACGCGTTATCATTGCAGGCTTTGGACGTTTCGGCCAGATCGTCGGACGTTTAATGTATGCCAATAAAATCAAAGTGACAGTATTAGAAAGTGATGCCAGCCAAATCCACCTATTACGTAAGTATGGTTACAAAGTGTTTTATGGCGATGCTACACAAATTGACCTATTGAGGGCTGCTGGCGCTGATAAAGCGGAAGCATTGATTATTTGTACTGATTCACCTGATGAGGTGATGGCCATCGTGGACATTTGTCGCGTGCACTTCCCGAAACTTAAGTTGTTAGCCCGAGCAAGAAGCCGTGTCGAGGCTTACCAGTTAATGAGTCATGGTGTAGAGAATTACTCTCGTGAAACATTTTTAGGGGCGCTAGATCTCGGTCGCCAAGCGCTCGTAGAACTGGGTATGCATCCTTATCAAGCAAAGCGGGCAGAAGCACATTTTCGCAAGTTGGATAATGCTATGCTTAAGGACTTATTGCCTCAACACAATGAAGATAAGAAATTAGCTCAAAGAGCGAAAGAGGCCCGCAAAGAGCTAGAAGAAATATTTGGTCGTGAAATGGAGAGCGACCATCAGTCACCTAATCATTGGAAGTAGTACTTGAGCCAAGACTCAAGTTAAGGAAATAGCGTGAAAATCAAGAAACGTTTTATTGCCGGCGCTAGCTGCCCAAATTGCAGCCAGCAAGATACCCTGCGCTGGTGGATTGAAAATAACATCGAATTAGTTGAGTGTGTCGAGTGTGAGTTTACAGAGCAGCGCAAACCACAATCTGTAGAGAAAAATAAACACTCAGATCAGGAAATGATCGGAATTTTTAAGCCGGAGTAATTGAACTTCGATAATTGATCCCCATAATACACCCAGATATCTCAGTACTTAACCCCATTCAGGTTAAGTCAATTAATCTCCCTGGAGTTAGTATGAAAATTGAAAAGAACGTTGTTGCAAGCCTTGCATACAAAGTAATGATGGAAGACGGTGTCGTTGTTGATCAATCAACAGCAGAAGCACCTCTAGATTACCTTCACGGTCACAACAACCTAATCACAGGTCTTGAAAAAGAACTTGAAGGTAAAGTGGCTGGCGACAAGTTCTCAGTAACGGTAGCTCCTGAAGAAGCTTACGGTGAGCACAACGATGCGCTAGTACAGCGCGTTCCTGCGGACGTGTTCCAAGGCGTTGAGCAAATCGAAGTGGGCATGCGCTTCCTAGCTGACACTGACCAAGGTCCAATCCCTGTTGAAGTAACAGAAGTTGACGGCAACGAAGTGGTTGTTGACGGTAACCATATGTTAGCTGGTCAAACACTAACTTTCGAAGTAGAAGTTATGTCTACACGTGAAGCAACAGCAGAAGAGATCGAACACGGTCACATCCATCAAGGTGGTGGCTGTTGTGGTGGTCACGATCATGACCACGATCACGAAGAAGAAGGCGGCTGCTGTGGCGGCGGTAGCTGTGGTTCTCACTAATCATAAGCTCCTTCACTAGATAATCTAATCTAGCAAAGCTTTGAAAAGCGCAAGTTGAGTTTTCAACTTGCGCTTTTTGTTTATCTAAGGTGTAGTGCCAACCATACAAGGAATAACAGTTGGACAAAGCGATGACGAAACCTTTCTCGATTGCCATTCATGGTGGTGCGGGCACCATCTTGCGTGAACAGATGAGCGATGAGCTGCAACAATCCATCTTGGCGGATTTAGAAGCTGCGGTAAAAGCGGGACATCAAATTCTAGACACGGGCGGTGAAGCCTTAGATGCCGTCGTAGCGGCAGTGAAAGTATTGGAAGACTCTCCTAACTTTAATGCGGGTAAAGGCTCAGTGCTGACCAACAACGAAATGGTTGAAATGGACGCTTCTGTGATGGATGGGCGAAACCTTGCAGCAGGCGCGGTCGCTGGGGTTCGTCATATCAGAAACCCAATTGAACTCGCTCGTGACGTGATGCGAAACAGCAATCATGTGTTGTTGGTGGGTGAGGGCGCAGAGACGTTTGCTTTTGAGCAAGGCCATGAGTATACCGAGCAAGATTACTTCTTTACTGATCGCCGATATGAGCAGTTGCTGTCTATGCGTGAGAAAGGACTATTTGCTTTGTCGGAATCTCGTTACCCAGATGACCGTAAGCACGGTACGGTTGGTGCGGTGGCATTGGACCAACAAGGCAACTTAGCCGCTGCCACCAGTACGGGTGGCGTGACGAATAAGAAATACAACCGAGTCGGAGATTCGGCTCTGATTGGTTGTGGTACGGTGGCCGAAAATGGCGTTGTGGCAGTTTCCACTACGGGTGTCGGTGAGTTCTTTATTCGTAAACGTGTTGCGGAAGACGTTGCAGCACGTATGCGTTACTTACAAGAAGATATTCATACGGCTTGTGAACACATTATCCAAGGTGATCTCAAACAGATGGGCGGAGAGGGCGGTTTGATTGCCATTGATGCTAAAGGTGAGATGCACTTTGCGATGAACAGTTCTGGCATGTACCGAGCAGGCATTAATACGCAAGGCGAGCTGAGCGTTAAAATCTACGCCGACGAATAGCTTCCTCTTGAGTACCTTCTTAAGTAATTAATACAACAAAGCCCAGAACATGTTCTGGGCTTTATGCTATTTGAGCCTGCATTTTAATAATGCGGTGGTGGGGTTTCTTCTGACGGATCGGCTAAATTCGACGAGTCCATATTTTTTACTTTACCTACCACATATTTCATCTGATCGAGCATCTTGGTAATTTGCAGTTGTTGCTGCGATAAAGCGCCGTTCAGATCTTCAATAGTCTGTTCTTGGAACGCAAGCTGACATTCTAAGTCATTAATGCGTGCTTCCAATTGCTGAATGATTTTTTCTGTCATGATCCGTTCTCTAACTGCCAAGCTTGGGCAATACCTGCTGAGGTAGCAGTAATTACGCGTTGTTTTGAATCAAAGGCTGCATCATACACGACCGCACGGGGAGGGCGAGTGTCTTTTTTGGGCTCCACTTCAAATCCACTCATTCGTTTTCCGGTTTGAGTATCCCATATTGACACACGGCCAGAAGGGCTTCCTGTGACTAGTTGAGTCCCGTCGTCAGAAAATCGTGCGGTAGAGAAAATTAATTGGCGTGACCAACTGCTCAACTGTGTGACTTCTTGTCCAGTTTTTAAATCCCAAACAATCGCTTGGTTTCCGCCATCAGATGTCATTGCTAATTTTCCATCTCTTTGCAGGGCCACGCGAACAATTCGTTGTTCATGTTCGAAGGTTCGTAGTACTTGTCCGGTTTCGGTGTCCCACAGATACGCTTTATAGTCATTACCTCCGGTTAGGGCGAAGCGCCCATTAGGAGAAATGGCCACGGAATTGACTTTTTCACGATGTGCAAGGAACTCCATGCGACGCCCGGTGACTAAGTTGACATAAATTGCTTTACCGTTGGATAACCCAAGCAGAACTTGTTCACCATTACTGGTGATATCAACGTCGCGAATGAGCGCATCAGAGATAGACCAAAGGCCTTCGGATTGCGTCCAGCCTAGGTCCCAAACTGCGAAGTTCATTTGGCTTGCTGTAATTGCGTAGCGACCATTGTCAGATATGCGGATATGGGAAACCACATTGGCATCGGCATCGAGTTCACCCAGGTTGGCTAGTTGTTCATTTTGCTCTAGGTCCCACAACATCAAATGACGTTGTTGAGAATAGAGCAGAGCAAACCGTCCATCTCTGCTAAGTGCGAAGCTCGTCGCACCTTGAGGTTCTATCGGCCAACGCTGCACTTCACGCTCGGCGAAAAAGCAACCATTTAACGTGGTGATGACAATTAAATATAGGAATAAATGAAAAATTCTTTGCATCACATCTAATAATCCGGTTTGTGTCTTAAGACATATAGCTAGTATATTGGTATAACGATTGTCTTCACTAGTCTCATAGAAGATTTGTGCACAACAACCAATGGCAGAGCCATTATTGGGAGAATTTAATGAAATCAGTTTTAAAAGTGTCGCTACTTGCTGCAACAGTTATGCTAGCGGTAGGTTGTCAGAAAGAAGAAACTAAAACAGAAACCGCACCTCAAGCAGAACAAGTTCAAGCAGAAACCGGTAAAGCGGTTCACTTTAAAACCGACGACGACAAAGCGGCATACGCAATCGGTGTTTCATTTGCTAACTACCTAAGCACAAGCATCGACAAGCCAAGCGAAATCGGCATTAATCTTAACAAAGATTTGGTACTAAAAGGTATCGAAGACGTCTTCAAAGGCAATGCTGAATTGAATGAAGAAGAAACACGTGCAGCACTAGAATCTCTAGACAAGCGTGTTGCAGAAAAGATGCAAGCACAAGCGGCTGAGAAAGCAGCTGAAGCGAAAAAAGCTGGCGATGATTTCCGAGCTGAGTTTGAGAAGCAAGAAGGCGTAGTGAAGACAGATACAGGTCTTCTATACCAAGTAATGACACCAGCTGAAGGTGAGAAGCCAAAAGACACTGATACGGTTCAAGTACACTACAAAGGTACTCTGATCGACGGTACTCAGTTCGACAGCTCATACGATCGTGGTGAACCTGCAACGTTCCCACTTAACCGTGTAATCCCAGGTTGGACAGAGGGTGTTCAGCTAATGCCTGTGGGTTCTAAATTCAAATTCGTTATCCCGCCAGAGCTAGCATACGGTGACCAAGACACACCAAGCATTCCTGCTAACTCAACGCTAGTATTTGAAGTTGAGCTGCTAAAAGTTGAGAACGACAACGCAGAGCAATAACAATAAGCTGCGATAAGTTATTGAAAAAGGTCCGTTTAACGGGCCTTTTTTGTTCTAGGTCACTAGTTGGTGAGTTTGCTAGGTTGCTTTTCAAATTTTCTGATAAACTTACACCAATTTGTTGATTTTTCGCTCGAAGGCTTATGACAACTACAGAAACAATAAACGCGGAGATGTTGCTCGAAATGGAATCCGTTAACGTGATGCCGTTTACCGAGCACGACAAAATCATTTTAAGATCTTATGAGGCGGTCGTGGATGGTATCGCCAGCCTGATAGGTCCATTTTGTGAAATCGTTCTTCACTCTCTAGAAGACTTAAATACCTCTGCAATTAAAATCGCTAACGGTGAAAACACGGGGCGCCAAGTCGGCTCACCAATCACTGATTTAGCGCTTAAGATGCTAAAAGACATCGAAGGCTCGGAGCGCAACTTCTCACGTTCGTACTTTACCCGTGCAAAAGGTGGCGTGTTGATGAAGTCGATTACTGTCGCTATTCGTAATGGCGAAAATCGCGTGATTGGTTTGTTGTGTATCAACGTCAACTTGGATGCGCCTTTCTCGCAAGTCCTTCAGTCTTTCATGCCGACGCAAGAAGCGAAAGAAGCGGCTTCCTCGGTCAACTTTGCTAGTGACGTAGAAGAGCTGGTGGACCAAACTGTTGAACGCACCATCGAAGAGATCAATGCGGATAAATCCGTGTCTAACAACACCAAAAATCGCCAGATCGTGATGGAGTTGTACGACAAAGGTATCTTCGATATTAAAGATGCCATCAACCGTGTCGCGGATCGCCTTAATATTTCAAAACACACCGTTTACTTGTACATTCGTCAACGTAAAACCGAGGATGATGAAAGGTGAGCAAACTGACTTACACGTTAGTGGTGAATGGTCCCGTTTATGGCAGCCAGTCAGCGCGCAGTGCTTATCAGTTCGCCAAAGCGGTGATAGAGCAAGGCCATCAGCTAGTGAGCGTCTTCTTTTATCAAGATGGTGTGACTAATGGTACTGCTTTGAGTGTGCCAGCTAACGATGAATTTGATCTCAATAAGGCGTGGCAGTCTTTGGCTAAAGAGCATGGTGTTCGCCTAGAAACTTGTGTCGCGGCTGCTTTGCGTCGCGGGATTGTAAGTGAAGAAGAAGCGAATCAACATGGTTTGGTTCAGAACAATCTAGCCGATGGTTTTGAACAAGCAGGCTTAGGTAGCCTAGCTGAAGCGATGTTAACCCAAGACAGAGTGGTACAGTTTTGAGTCAGTTAACTTATCTATTTCGTAGTGCGCCACATGGCAGTGCAGCTGGTCGTGAAGGTGTGGATGCACTGTTAGCCGCGTCGGCTTACTGTGAAGATATCAGCGTCATTTTCGTGGGTGACGGGGTATACCAGCTTCTACTCGGACAAAACCCCAACAATATTTTGAGTAAAGATTACGCGCCGATGTTAAAGCTTTTCGATTTATACGACATCGAACAAGTCTTTGTGTGTTCAGAGTCGTTAACCCAGCGAGGTTTGGCGCAAGCGGATTTAGTCATTGAAGCCCAAGCGTTAAGCTCAGAACAGCTCAAAGATAAGTTACAACACGCTGGCAAGCTACTGTCTTTTTGAGGAAGGTATGTTACACATCATAAAAACAGTCTCTGCTCTAGAAGACGCCATGCCCTTATGCAGTGAACAGGATGACATCTTACTTATAGAAGATGCAGTGTACGCTGCTAACTCGCAACATAAAGCATTTTCCCATCTAAAAAACCGCAGCGTATTTGTGTTAGAGAGCGATGCGCAAGCTCGCGGTATTGCAAATCGTATCAGTCCATCGCTGACGATTGTGAATTACTCAGGCTTCGTTGAACTAACAGCAAAACAGGATAAATCCCTAACTTGGGATTGAACAAGATTTGCTGTCGACAAAGCTTTACGGATGAATTGTTCTAATTGAACAAAAAAGATCCGTATATTTCTTGACACACCTCTCACTGCTGCATAGAATTTTGCGTCCCTAACTGCATTGGCAGTTGGGGATAGATTTTTCACAAAGCTTACTTTCAAGTAAATCAGGAGCTAGTTAATGGCAACTATTAACCAGTTGGTACGTAAGCCACGTGCAAAGCAAGTTGTTAAAAGCAACGTGCCTGCACTAGAAGCGTGCCCACAAAAACGTGGTGTATGTACTCGTGTTTACACTACTACACCTAAAAAACCTAACTCAGCACTTCGTAAAGTTTGTCGTGTACGTCTGACAAACGGCTTCGAAGTTACATCGTACATCGGCGGTGAAGGTCACAACCTTCAAGAGCACTCAGTTGTTCTAATCCGTGGTGGTCGTGTTAAAGACCTTCCAGGTGTGCGTTACCACACTGTTCGCGGCGCACTAGACTGTGCTGGCGTAAATGACCGTAAACAAGGTCGTTCTAAGTACGGTGTGAAGCGTCCTAAGTCTTAATGGATTCCGTTAAGTAAGGCCAAACACTAAATTATTTTTAATTTTTTGAAAAAACTGAAAAGTTTTGGATAAAACCTGAAGAAGACAACGGAGATAAATCCATGCCACGTCGTCGCGTCATTGGTCAGCGTAAGATCCTTCCAGATCCAAAATTCAAATCTGAATTGCTGGCAAAATTCGTTAACATCCTAATGGTTGACGGTAAAAAATCTACTGCAGAGAAAATCGTTTACACTGCACTAGATGCTATGGCTGAAAAGTCTGGTAAAGACCACTTAGCTATTTTTGAAGAAGCTCTTGAAAACGTTCGCCCAGCGGTAGAGGTTAAATCTCGCCGTGTTGGTGGTTCAACTTACCAAGTACCTGTAGAAGTACGTCCGGTTCGCCGTAACGCACTTGCTATGCGTTGGTTGGTTGAAGCTGCGCGCAAGCGTGGTGAAAAATCTATGGCTCAACGCCTAGCTGCTGAAATGCTAGACGCGTCTGAGAACAAAGGTACTGCGGTTAAGAAACGTGAAGACGTTCACCGCATGGCTGACGCAAACAAAGCGTTCGCTCATTACCGTTGGTAATACCTTCTGTGCTGCGAGGTTCTCTCGCAGCACTTTTCTATACTCTAAGGTACACCTTAGTAAGAGGATACAATCGTGGCTCGTAAAACTCCTATTGAGCTCTACCGTAATATCGGTATCTGTGCTCACGTAGATGCAGGAAAAACAACCACAACTGAGCGTATTCTGTTCTACACTGGCCTTTCTCACAAAATCGGCGAAGTTCACGATGGTGCAGCAACCATGGACTGGATGGAGCAGGAGCAGGAGCGTGGTATCACTATCACATCCGCTGCGACTACTACATTCTGGCGTGGTATGGAAGCACAGTTCCCTGAGCATCGCGTAAACATCATTGATACCCCTGGACACGTTGACTTTACTATCGAAGTAGAGCGTTCTCTTCGTGTACTTGATGGTGCTGTGGTTGTGTTCTGTGGCTCATCTGGTGTTGAACCTCAGTCTGAAACTGTATGGCGTCAAGCAGACAAATACCACGTTCCACGTTTGGTATTTGTAAACAAGATGGACCGTGCGGGCGCAGACTTCCTACGCGTTGTGAACCAAATTAAGAATCGTCTTGGTGCGACTCCTGTTCCAATCCAGCTGAACGTTGGTGCGGAAGATGAGTTCAGAGGTGTCATCGACCTTATCAAGATGAAAATGATCAACTGGAATGATGCCGATCAAGGCACTTCGTTTACTTACGAAGACATCCCAGCTGACATGATTGAACTTGCTGAAGAGTGGCGCAACCACATGGTTGAATCCGCTGCTGAAGCTAGCGAAGAGCTGATGGACAAGTACCTTGAAGAAGGTGAATTGACTGAAGCTGAGCTCAAACAAGCTCTACGTACTCGCACACTAAATAACGAAATCGTACTGGCTACTTGTGGTAGTGCGTTTAAGAACAAAGGTGTTCAAGCGGTACTGGATGCAGTAGTTGAGTTCTTGCCATCGCCTGTTGACGTACCTGCAATTAAAGGTGTCGACGAAAGAGAAAATGAAGTTGAGCGTCATGCTGACGACAACGAACCTTTCTCTGCGCTAGCGTTTAAGATTGCGACTGACCCATTCGTGGGCACGTTAACTTTCATGCGTGTTTACTCCGGTGTTGTAAACTCGGGTGACGCTGTTTACAACTCAGTAAAAGAGAAGAAAGAGCGTTTCGGTCGTATCGTTCAGATGCATGCGAATAAGCGTGAAGAAGTGAAAGAAGTTCGCGCTGGTGATATTGCAGCTGCTATCGGTCTGAAAGACGTAACCACAGGTGACACGCTGTGTGATCAGAACCACAAAGTGATTCTAGAGCGCATGGAGTTCCCTGAACCAGTTATTCAGATTGCTGTAGAGCCTCGTTCTAAGGCAGACCAAGAGAAAATGGCTATCGCGCTAGGTAAACTAGCAGCGGAAGATCCATCATTCCGCGTGGAAACGGACGACGAATCAGGTCAGACTCTGATCTCAGGTATGGGTGAACTTCACCTAGACATTATCGTTGATCGTATGAAGCGTGAATTCAGCGTTGATTGTAACGTTGGTAAACCTCAGGTTGCTTACCGTGAAACCATTCGTGGTAAAGCGGAAGTTGAAGGTAAGTTTGTTCGTCAATCAGGTGGTCGTGGTCAATACGGTCATGTTTGGGTCAAACTTGAGCCTTCTGAGCCTGGTGAAGGTTTCGTATTCGTAGACGAAATCGTGGGCGGTGTGATTCCTAAGGAATACATCAGTTCGGTATCGAAAGGTATCGAAGAGCAAATGAATAGTGGTGTTCTAGCGGGTTACCCTGTACTAGATATTAAAGCTACACTATTTGATGGTTCTTACCACGATGTAGACTCAAGCGAGATGGCGTTTAAGATCGCTGGCTCGATGGCATTCAAGAAAGGTGCACTAGAAGCACAACCTGTGATTCTAGAACCTATGATGAATGTCGAAGTAACCACTCCGGAAGACTGGATGGGTGACGTTGTTGGTGACCTAAACCGTCGTCGCGGTATCATTGAAGGCATGGACGAAGGTGTGGCTGGTCTTAAGATCATCCGTGCTCAAGTACCACTATCCGAAATGTTCGGTTACGCAACTGATCTACGTTCTGCAACTCAAGGCCGTGCGTCTTACTCTATGGAGTTTCACGAGTACGCTGAAGTGCCGAAAAACTTCGCAGATAAAATTATTGCAGAGCGTGGTTACTAATTGACGATTGAACTGCAAAAAGTTTACGACTTTTTGCGAGATCAGGGCGTCCAAATATTGCGCTAACGGGCGTTGGCGCATAAAATAACAATTTCTGGCGCGTCGTCGATCAATAATGATCACGACGAATCATAACTAGGAAGGAACACGATCGTGTCTAAAGAAAAATTTGAACGTACGAAACCGCACGTTAACGTTGGTACTATCGGCCACGTTGACCACGGTAAAACAACTCTAACTGCAGCTATCTGTACTACTCTTGCTAAAGTTTACGGCGGTGTAGCTAAAGACTTCGCATCTATCGATAACGCTCCAGAAGAGCGTGAGCGCGGTATCACAATCGCAACTTCTCACGTTGAGTACGACACTCCATCACGCCACTACGCACACGTTGACTGTCCAGGACACGCTGACTATGTTAAAAACATGATCACTGGTGCTGCACAGATGGACGGTGGTATCCTAGTTGTTGCTGCGACAGATGGCCCAATGCCACAAACTCGTGAGCACATCCTACTAGGCCGTCAGGTTGGTATCCCATACATCATCGTATTCATGAACAAATGTGACATGGTTGACGATGAAGAGCTACTAGAACTAGTAGAAATGGAAGTTCGTGAACTTCTATCTGAATACGATTTCCCAGGTGATGACCTACCAGTTATCCAAGGTTCTGCACTAGGCGCACTAAACGGCGAAGAGCAGTGGGAAGCGAAAATCGTTGAACTAGCAGAAGCTCTAGATACTTACATCCCTGAGCCAGAGCGTGCGGTAGATCAGCCATTCCTAATGCCTATCGAAGACGTATTCTCAATCCAAGGCCGTGGTACAGTAGTAACTGGCCGTATCGAGCGTGGTATCCTAACTGTAGGTGACGAAGTTGCTATCGTAGGTATCAAAGACACTACTACAACTACATGTACTGGTGTTGAGATGTTCCGTAAGCTTCTAGACGAAGGCCGTGCAGGTGAGAACGTTGGTGCACTTCTACGTGGTACTAAGCGTGACGAAGTTGAACGTGGTCAAGTACTAGCTAAGCCTGGTTCAATCACTCCACACACTAAGTTCGAATCAGAAGTATACGTACTGTCTAAAGATGAAGGTGGTCGTCACACTCCATTCTTCAAAGGCTACCGTCCACAATTCTACTTCCGTACAACTGACGTAACTGGTGACATCCAGCTACCAGACGGCGTAGAAATGGTAATGCCAGGCGACAACGTACAGATGACTGTAGAGCTAATCGCACCAATCGCAATGGACGAAGGTCTACGTTTCGCGATCCGTGAAGGTGGCCGTACAGTAGGTGCTGGTGTTGTTGCTAAGATCTTCGACTAATTCATAACGAATTAAACGAAATCTTGCACTGTTCTTCTTTTTGAAGAAAGCGCATCGAAAAGGGAAGCTTAGGCTTCCCTTTTTCATTTCTAGATTACATTTAGTTATAAGTGTTGAAATAAAAGACGTCACTTTTTCGATTTAAAAACAGAGTTTTACCGGCTTTGTTTCTTAACGCTTTTACTCACCCCTCTTAACCCTTTGATCTTTTCCTGCAGCGGTAAAATCGTTATAACCAAATATTCTGAGCGGACACCATAATGCGACTGGTAACAAGAACTATTCTTGTTTATATTGTTTGTCACAGATTAGTTTTATAGGTTTTTTGAGTATGTACGTTTGTCTTTGCCATGGTGTCTCCGACAAAAAAATTAGGAAGTTGGCGATAGATGAAGGCGTAACAGATATTAAAGGAATCAAAAAGTGCACGGCATTGGGCAGCCAATGTGGTAAGTGCATCAGACAGGCCAAGGAAATTTTAGCGGAAACTAGTTACACGGAATTTAAACAAGCCAGCTAATTGCTGTAAGTATGCAGTAATTATTTGCCTTACATTTTGACACCTTCTCATTTGCTTCTACATTTAAATGAAGCCAAAGAGGAGGGTTTTGTCATGAAAGGCGATCCAATCATCATTCAACATCTCAATAAAGTGCTCGGTAACGAGCTCGTCGCTATTAATCAGTATTTTCTTCACGCCCGAATGTATAAAGACTGGGGCTTAAAGCACCTAGCAGACAAGGAATATCACGAATCTATCGATGAGATGAAACATGCCGATCATCTAATTGAGCGTATTTTGTTCCTTGAAGGCCTACCGAACCTACAAGATTTAGGTAAGTTGATGATTGGTGAAGATACCAAGGAAATGCTCGAGTGTGATTTAAAGCTTGAAATGGCGGCTATTCCAGATTTAAAAGATGCGATTGCCTACGCTGAAGACATTCGAGATTATGTGTCTCGAGATCTCTTCCAAGATATTCTTGAAGATGAAGAAGAACATGTTGATTGGCTAGAGACGCAACTTGGCTTGATTGAAATGTCTGGTATTGAGAATTATCTCCAAGCGCAATACGTGGACGAAGAGTAACGATACTTTCTGAGTTTGCATACTCCAATAATAGTAAGAAGAAAGAGCACCTGACTCGAAAATCAGGTGCTTAACCCCGTTATCTGGTCTAATCTCTTTTATTATCGGCTTTTTAAGGATATTGCTCGCAATCTTGCCTATGAAGTTTGATTTCTATCCGATAGAATTTATGCCCCCTTACCTAAAAATAAAAAAGAGAAACGTCCATGTCTGAAGACAACCACCAAGCAGCCACTCCAGAAGAAGAACATCGCCAAAAAGCATTGGATTACCATGCTTATCCAACTCCAGGAAAGATTGCTGTCGAACTTACAAAGCCTGCGGAAACGGCGGGTGATCTTGCCCTTGCTTACAGCCCTGGTGTTGCAGAGCCAGTGCGTGAAATCGCACAAAACCCGGATAACGTGTACAAGTACACTGCAAAAGGGAACATGGTTGCTGTTATTTCTAACGGTACCGCTATTCTAGGTCTAGGTAACCTAGGTCCACTTGCATCTAAGCCAGTGATGGAAGGTAAAGCGTTACTGTTTAAGCGTTTTGCAGGTCTTGACTCTATTGATATTGAAGTTAAGCACCGCACGATCGATGAATTTGTTGATACTGTTGCGAGCATTGCAGACACTTTTGGCGGTATCAACCTTGAAGATATTAAAGCACCAGACTGTTTTGAGATTGAAAAGCGTCTGATTGAACGTTGTGATGTACCAGTATTCCACGATGATCAACATGGTACTGCTATTGTAACGGCAGCGGGTATGCTGAATGCAATCGAACTTCAAGGTAAGAAACTTGAAGATTCAACAATTGTTTGTCTTGGCGCTGGCGCTGCCGCTGTAGCGTGTATGGAGCTTCTGATCAAATGCGGCGCAATGCGCGAAAAAATCTACATGCTAGATCGCAAAGGTGTGATTCACACTCGTCGTGATGATCTTAATGAATATAAGCAGCTATTTGCGAACAATACAGATAAGCGCACACTAGAAGACGTGATTGAAGGTGCAGATCTGTTCCTAGGTGTATCTGGTCCAAACCTATTGCCAGCGGAAGCGTTGAAGTTGATGGCAGATAAGCCAATCGTATTCGCATGTTCTAACCCGGATCCTGAAATCAAGCCGGAACTTGCTCACGCAGTTCGTGATGACTTGATCATGGGTACTGGCCGTAGTGATTATCCTAACCAAGTTAACAACGTATTGTGTTTCCCATTCATTTTCCGCGGTGCTCTTGATGTGCGTGCAAGTGAAATCAATGATGAAATGAAACTTGCAGCCGTTGAGGCGATTCGTGAGCTAGCAAAAGAGCCTGTACCTGAAGCCGTATTGAAGGCTGCCGGTGTTGATAAGCTAGAGTTTGGTGCGGACTATATTATTCCAAAACCAATGGATTCACGTTTGCTACCACGTGTTGCAAAAGCGGTTGCTCAGGCGGCGGTTAATTCAGGTGTAGCTCGTATCGAGATGCCTGAAAACTACATGGCAGAGTAATATATCTTTCAGATGTGATACACAAAAATGGGACGCTATTGCGTCCCATTTTTTATGTCGTTCATTTGGCTCGAGGCAAGAGTTATTACCTGAAACCTCTTATCAGGCTTTTTTATTCTTCGTCGAATGACTCAAATTCGATGCCCATTTCCGTCATCAGCGCTTTTACTTCTGTTGGAATATCATCAGGACGGTCTTTACGAAGGTCTTCATCTGTCGGAAGTGGCTGACCTGTGTACGCGTGCAAAAATGCCTCGCATAGCAATTCACTATTGGTTGCATGGCGTAAGTTATTGATCTGACGGCGAGTACGCTCATCAGTTAGCACCTTTAAAACTTTTAGCGGGATAGAGACGGTAATTTTTTTTACTTGTTCGCTTTTTTTGCCGTGCTCTGCATATGGGCTAATGTATTCGCCATTCCAGTCAGCCATTGCACACCTTCATTTATGTAATCGGTTAAAAATAATTTAGGTGCTGATTTTAGCTGCATTTACCGCCATAAGCAAAGACATATAGACGTCTAGAAGTGTTGACGTCTCATTTTTTGACGAGTAAAGTGAACATAACAGCAAAGGAAGCGTGTTGATCACTTTATGTTACTCATTAGATATAGCGCATTCCTATTTAGAAGTCATTACCCGTGAAAGGATACACCCATGAGCACTCGCAAACCTGCGACCATTGCAGTACGCACTGGTATTGAATCAGACAGCCAATATCATGCTGTCGTTCCACCTATTTATCTTTCCACTAACTATGGTTTTCCTGCTTTTGGTGAAGTGCCCAAGTATGATTACACACGATCTGGTAATCCAAACCGCGGACTGTTGGAAAGTGCGCTATCTGAACTCGAGTCTGGAAAAGGAGCGGTTGTTACTAACTGCGGTACGTCGGCATTAAATTTATGGGTTTCCGCTTTTCTCGGCCCAGATGATCTCATTATTGCTCCTCACGATTGTTATGGTGGTACCTATCGTCTTTTTAATACCCGAGCTAACAAAGGCGATTTTAAGGTTCAGTTTGTCGATCAATCAGACGAACAGGCTTTAGATGCTGCATTGGCACAAAAACCAAAACTCATTTTGCTAGAAACTCCGTCAAACCCTCTGGTTCGCGTAATGGATATTGCAGCTACTTGTGAAAAAGCGAAACAAGTCGGCGCGTTAGTTGCGGTGGACAATACCTTTTTGACACCCGTGTACCAAAAACCTTTAGAGCTAGGTGCGGATTTTGTTATCCACTCCACAACAAAGTACATCAACGGTCATTCGGACGTAATTGGTGGGGTAATCATCACCAACACAGAAGCGCATGCAGAAGAGCTTGCATGGTGGGGCAATTGTATTGGTGCAACGGGCACACCTTTCGATAGTTACATGACACTGCGAGGTATTCGTACGCTTGGTGCTCGTATGAGAGTACATGAAGAGAGCTCACAGCAGGTACTAGCTTACCTACAGAAACAAGCGTTAGTTAAAACTATCTATCATCCAAGCCTGCCGGAACATCCAGGTCACGACATTGCTAAAAAGCAGCAAACGGGCTTTGGCTCTATGTTGAGTTTTGAGTTTGCTGGTTCGTTTGAGCAGTTAAAGGTGTTTGTGAAAGAGCTCCAACTGTTTTCATTAGCAGAGTCATTAGGTGGTGTAGAAAGTTTGATTTGCCACCCAGCATCCATGACGCACCGTGCAATGGGTGAGGAGGCGCTGGCGGAGGCTGGGGTCTCTCATCAACTATTGCGTTTGTCTGTCGGTTTGGAAGATGCACAAGACCTCATCACAGATTTAGAACAAGCGTTCGCTAAAGCTACCCAGTAATAGGAGACGATAACAATGACTGTACAACGTCAGCTGCATAAGTTTGGTGGCAGTAGCTTAGCAAACCCAGAATGCTACTTACGCGTTGTGGGTATTCTCAAGGAGTATTCGACAGAAAATGATCTGGTGGTCGTCTCTGCTGCAGGAAAAACCACTAACCGCTTGATTGAGTTTTTGGAAGGGTTAAATAAAGATGGCCGAATTGCGCATGAGGCGCTTCAAAGCTTAAGACAGTTTCAAACTGAGCTAATAGAAAGCTTGTTGGAGAGTGAAGCAAAAGAAGAGCTGTTAGCTTTATTACATGATGAGTTCAGTACTCTCTCGGAGCTGACTGCACCACTCACTAATGCGCAAAAAGCCACGGTACTGGGGCACGGAGAAGTATGGTCTGCTCGCCTATTGGCCGCGTTATTATCTCAACGTTCTATCCCTGCGGTTGCACAAGATGCACGAGCGTTTTTACGTGCAGAAGCGGGAACTCAACCAGAGGTTGATCGCGCTCGTTCATACCCTTTAATTAAAGAGATCCTCGCGCAGCATAACCATAAACGTGTGGTAATTACTGGCTTTATGGCTCAGAACGAGGCAGGAGAAACCATTCTACTTGGTCGTAACGGCTCTGACTATTCTGCAACGGTCATAGGCGCGCTTGCTGAAGTCAGTACTGTCACGATTTGGAGTGATGTTGCTGGTGTCTATAGTGCCGATCCACGTTTGGTGTCTGACGCTTGTTTATTACCGTTACTTCGATTGGATGAAGCCAGTGAACTTGCTCGCTTAGCTGCCCCAGTGCTACACAGTCGTACGCTTCAGCCTGTGGCGCAAAGTACCATGGACCTTAATCTCAAGTGTAGCTATCTGCCAGAGTCGGGTTCTACTCGTATTGAGCGTGTATTGGCATCTGGTCGTGGCGCTAAAATTATTACTTCACTGGATGATGTTTTATTGGTGCAGTTGTCTTTCATGCATGGGCACGACTTCGAAAAAACACAGAGTGATGTATTACAAGCGTTACAGCGCGCGCAATTAGAGCCATTGGCATTTGAAGCTCAATCCGATCAGCATACGCTACGCTTGGCTTACACCGCAGAAATCGCCGGTGGTGCATTGAAACACTTGCAAGAGCTTGCGGTAGAGGCAGAAATTAAGCTAAAAGAAGGTTACTCGCTCTTAGCTGCGGTAGGTGCAGGCGTTACGAAAAACGCCAATCATTGCTTTGGCTTTTATCAGAAGCTAAAGCACTCTCCGGTAGAATTTATCTCTGAAACAGACTCAGGGCTGAGCCTAGTCGCTGTTTTGCGCCGTACTGATACCGAGGCGTTGGTTCAAACGATTCATAGCCAGTTGTTCCAAGCGCAAAAACGCGTGGCAGTGGCTTTATGTGGCAAGGGTAATATTGGTTCTAGTTGGTTAAATTTATTTGCGACGCAAAAAAGTGAGCTCGAAAAACGTCATGGTATGAGCTTTGATCTTGTCGCGGTTGTGGATAGCCAAACCTATTGGTTCGATGAGCAAGGTATTGAGGCGGCGAGTGTTGCTGAACGATTTGATGATGAAAGCATAGCCAACAATGGGGATTGGCTGGCACGTTTGGGAGCGCTTAAAAGCTATGATGAAGCCGTCGTGCTTGATGTTACCGCGAGTAAAGAGTTAGCTCAGCGCTACGTAGAAATCGCACAGCAAGGCATTCATTTGATTTCCGCTAACAAAGTGGCCGGTTCCGCAGATAGCCAGTACTATCATCAGGTTCAAGATGCATTCGCTAAAATTGGTCGTCATTGGCTATACAACGCAACGGTTGGTGCTGGGTTACCGATAAACCATACCGTACGAGATCTTCGTGAAAGTGGGGATGAAATCGTCGCTCTATCGGGTATTTTCTCGGGGACGTTATCATGGCTGTTCCAACAGTTTGATGGTTCTGTGCCATTTAATGATTTAGTCGATCTTGCTTGGCAGCAAGGGTTAACCGAACCTGACCCTCGTTCTGATTTAGATGGCTCCGATGTAATGCGTAAGTTAGTCATCTTGGCTCGAGAGTCGGGCCTAGATATAGAACCAGACAGCGTTAAAGTTGAGTCTTTGGTGCCAGAAGAATTAAGAGAACTGAGCTTAGATGATTTCTTCGATAATGGAGCGTTGTTGAGTGAAATACTTCAAGAGCGTCTGACAAAAGCACAGAGAAACGATCAAGTGCTTCGCTATGTGGCGCGTTTAGAAAAAAATGGTAAAGCAACGGTGGGAGTCGAAGCGTTATCTCGTGAGCACGCGCTCGCCAACTTATTGCCATGCGATAACATTTTTGCCATAGAGAGCAAGTGGTACAAAGATAACCCTCTGGTCATTCGAGGACCAGGCGCAGGCAGAGAAGTGACAGCCGGCGCTATTCAATCCGACCTCAACCGATTGGCTGGTTTATTTTAAAGTTGCGATTGACCTAAAAACCCTGGAATTAATCCAGGGTTTTTTATTCCCCTATCAGTGCCATACTGAAGTCATAACCCGTGCAAAATGGCGAGATGATGCTCAAGTAGAAACTTGAACTATCTTCATTATTAACTTGAGAAAAATTCATAATTACAAGGTTGACATTAAATCGTATTCAATACATTCTGTAGACATATAGACGTCTAAACGTCGATTCTAAGGATTTGTTTTCGTGGCGGAGTGCCGCAGGGAGAGTAAGATGGGATATACGCACGCAGGCCATATCGACGCCTTGAACCAGAATATTGCTGAGTTATCAGATAACATCAATGTATCGTTTGAGTTTTTTCCGCCAAGCAGCGCTAAGATGGAAGAAACACTTTGGAATTCAGTGCACCGTCTTAAAACGCTTCAACCTAAATTTGTTTCTGTGACTTACGGTGCGAACTCCGGCGAGCGTGACAGAACACACTCCATCATTAAAGAAATTAAAGCAACAACCGGATTGGTTGCCGCTCCCCATCTCACTTGTATTGATGCGACTCGTGAAGAGCTGATTAATATTGCCGATGATTATTGGAACAATGGTATTGAAAATATCGTCGCTCTGCGTGGTGATATTCCTCCAGGTGGCGGTGCGCCTGATATGTATGCCTCGGATTTGGTTGAGCTGCTGAAATCACGCCACGATTTCGATATCTCCGTTGCTGCATTCCCTGAGGTTCACCCTGAAGCTAAAAGCGCACAGTCTGACTTATTGAACCTAAAACGTAAGGTAGATGCAGGTGCAAACCGTGCTATTACTCAGTTCTTTTTTGACGTTGAGTCTTACCTGCGATTCCGTGACCGTTGTGTAGCGGCAGGAATTGACGTAGAGATTGTGCCAGGAATTTTGCCTGTATCGAACTTTAAGCAAGCTTCTCGCTTTGCGGCACAGAACAATGTGAAAGTACCAGGATGGATGAGTAAACAATTCGATGGCTTGGATGATGATCCGGTGACTCGCCAGCTTGTAGGAGCTAGCCAAGCTATTGATATGGTGCGTGTACTGAGTCGTGAAGGGGTTAAGGATTTTCACTTCTACACACTAAACCGTGCAGAGATGACTTACGCGTTATGCCATACGTTGGGTGTTCGTCCTCGCGCAGTAGTCGGTGCGTAAACCTAGTTTCAAAAAGATAAAAGGCTTGCCAAATGGCAAGCCTTTTTCGTTTTATCAAAGCAAAAGGAGTTTAACCAATCACTTCAAGTTCAGTTAGAACTTCTTCTGCCCAAGTGATCCAAGTTTCACGTAACAGTAGGTTACGGCGAAGCGTTAGACGTTCTAGGCGAGCTTGTTTATCTAAAGTTGACGGCGTTGCGTAGTAAGCCGCTTCAATTTCTTTGTAGTGAGAAACCAGTTTGCGAGACTCTTCAACTAGCTCGGCGAGTTGGTCACGGAATGGAGCCGCTGGTTGAACGGCACATGCCATCAATTTCGCTGAAAACTCATCACGAACTGTTGGGTGTGCAGTTGGTTGATCAAACCACTCTCCTAAAGCGCTGCGACCAGCGTCTGTAATGGAGTAAACCTTGCGGTCTGGTTTGCCTTCTTGGGGTTCTAATACGCAAGTAACCAGTTCTTTCTCAGCCATTTTGTTGAGTTCACGGTACACCTGTTGGTGGCTTGCTTTCCAGAAGTAACCGATGCTAGCAGAGAATTCTTTAGTGATATCGTAACCGGTTGCGTCGCGAGTGCTAAGAACAGTTAAGATTACGTGTGGTAATGACATGTCTTCAATCCAAATGGTCAATAAACTTGTAAACAAGCTACTTATACTTTCAGCTGCGCTCTTACTGGCACTTGAGTTTTTTAATGTATAAGTAGCACCAACAATGTTGGTCCTGTCACCTTAAAGCCGTTTATCACCTAGAGAGATGGGGAGTCCCATCAAGGCTGGAGCAGGTATGATTGGATTTATGAGCTCTCAGCAGGCAAGTAGTATATAAATAATAAGCATGAAGTGGAATAGTAGGACAAAATTACCCTAAAAAACTAACATAATAATCAATAGTGTTAACTTGTGGTTTTTTATTCTTTTATTTTGGTATTTTTTGGGTCTCTAGTGGTATATTTAACTGCCTTTGTTTTGGTGCGATTATCCTGTGATAAAAAAAAGCTGAGCATTTGCCCAGCTTTTTATTAAAAATGAAACGATTAGCCTGTGTTGCGCATACCAGCAGCAATACCAGCAATCGTCACCATCAACGCTTCTTCCAAGTTTGCAGAGGCTTCTTCGGTTTGACGCGTGCGGTATAGCAGCTCTGCTTGTAGCATATTCAATGGCTCAACGTAGATATTGCGTAAGCGAATCGACTCGAGTCCCCAAGGGTCATGCTGCATCAAGTTTTCATTGTTCTCTACATTCAGTACCGCTTTGATGTCTTCTTGAAGCTGAGCACGAAGTTTTTCACCGAGTGGACGGAGCGACTCATCCACCAATCGCTCATCGTAGTAGCGAGAGATATCAATATTACACTTCGAGTACACCATCTCTAGCATGCCGAGACGAGTAGAGAAAAACGGCCATTCGCGGCACATCTCTTCGAGCAATGCTTGGTGGCCTTTATCGATCGAGTATTGAATCGCTTCACCTGCGCCTAGCCATGCAGGAAGTACCAAACGGTTTTGACTCCATGAGAAGATCCACGGGATTGCACGTAAGCTTTCTACTCCGCCCTTAGGGTTGCGTTTTGCAGGACGAGAACCAAGTGGCAACTTGCCGAGTTCGAGTTCTGGTGTTGCTTGGCGGAAGTAAGGCACGAAATCTGGCTCGCCACGAACCACATTTCGGTAAGACTCACAGCTTACTTCTGATAGCACTTCCATCAAGTCGCGCCATTCTTGTTTTGGCTCTGGTGGCGGTAACAAGTTGGCTTCCAGAATCGCACTTGCGTATAGGTTAAAGCTGTTTACTGCGACATCTGGGAGTCCCAGTTTAAAGCGGATCATCTCGCCTTGCTCTGTTACACGTAAACCGCCTTTCAAGCTTTTTGGTGGTTGCGACAAAAGCGCAGCATGCGCAGGTGCGCCACCGCGACCGACTGTGCCCCCACGACCATGGAATAAAGTTAGCTCAACGCCTTCTTCTTCAGCTACTTTAACTAACGATTCCATCGCATGATACTGAGCCCAACCTGCAGACATAACACCTGCATCTTTCGCTGAGTCAGAGTAACCAATCATGACCATCTGGTGGTTTTGGATAAAACCACGGTAAAGGTCAATCCCCATAAGCTGCTTGATGACCGATTCTGCGTTGTTCAAATCGTCTAGCGTTTCGAACAGAGGACACACATCCATGCGGTAAGGGCAACCAGCTTCTTGTAGCAGTAGATGAACGGCTAGTACGTCAGAGGCGGTACGTGCCATTGAAATAACGTAAGCGCCAAACGCTTCACGCGGTTGTGCTGCAACAATCTTACAGGTATCCAAAACCTCTTTGACGGGTTCAGACGGTTCCCAATCACGAGGGAGAAGCGGACGTTTAGATGCCAGCTCGTTAGTTAGAAAAGCAATCTTATCTTGCTCACTCCATTGTTCGTAATCACCAATACCTAAGTAGCGAGTCAGTTCAGACAAGACGTCTGAGTGACGCGTGCTCTCCTGGCGGATATCAAGACGTACAAGATGGATACCAAATGCTTTTACGCGGCGTAGTGTATCCAGTAGTGAGCCGTTGGCTATTACACCCATGCCACATTCGTTTAGTGACTGGTAGCAGGCATACAGCGGTTCCCAAAGTTGCTCGACTTTTTGCAGTGGGGCTTTAACGGCCAGTTTTTGACCGTGGATCTTAGCATCGAGAATATCTTTGGTTTCATTGAGCAGAGTGCGTAATTGCTTCAGGATCGCACGGTATGGTTCGTGCTGATCTTCGCCAGCAAGTTCACGGACTTGATCGTTTGAAACTGTCATAGACAGCTCGCTGATCAACTCGTTGATGTCATTGAGATAAAGATCGGCGGCTTTCCAACGAGACAATAGTAAGACTTCACGCGTAACGTTGTGAGTAACAAACGGGTTACCGTCACGGTCACCGCCCATCCAAGAGGAGAAGTGCACTGGGCGAGCATCAATGGGTAAACCTTCTCCAAGGTAAGATTTTAGACGGTCATTCATCTCACGTAGGAAGTCCGGTACTGCTTCCCATAGCGAGTTTTCAACGACCGCAAAGCCCCACTTTGCTTCATCCAACGGAGTTGGGCGTTGTTGTCGAATCACGTCTGAATGCCAGCCTTGGGCAATCAGTTGCTCTAGGCGGCGTTCGGTTTTTCTGCGCTCTTTAGAAGAAAGATCGCTTAGCTCCAACTTTGATAAGCACTCGTTTATCTTGACCAGTTTGTTGATCATCGTGCGGCGCGTAATTTCTGTTGGGTGAGCCGTCAATACCAATTCAATATTTAGATCACGAACCGCTTGGGCAGTGTCCAGTTTGCTCACATCGTTTTGTACCAGTTTAGAAAACAGCGAGTTAATCGCGTCTGGTTCGCAAATGTGCTCTTCACAATGGCGTGAAATCGTGTGGTATTGCTCAGCGATATTGGTGAGGTTTAGAAATTGGTTAAACGCGCGAGTAACGGGCGTTAGCTGCTCATCAGGTAGATGTTTGATTTCTTCGATCAAGCTGTCCCTGTCTGCTTGATTCCCTGCTTGAGCTGATTTGGATAATTTACGAATGGTTTCCACTTTCTCGAAGATTTCTTCGCCATGGGCATCGCGAATGGTGTTACCCAATAAGTGGCCTAACATGCGCACATTACTTTTGAGTGCGGCGTATTTCTCGTTCATTGTCGTCCTGCCTCGTAAAAAAACTACATCCATTGTCCTTGTTAAGACTCCAATCTAGCGAAAAGCACCAGTTATAGTCAAATAAAGCAGACTAAGTTTGCAATTATTCCGCTGTCTCCTGATTTAGAGCAAATTTACGGCAGCCATAGAGTAAGAAGTGAAAATTAATTACAAAATAACAAGTTAAATAAGTGTTAAGACTAGCGCTAAATTGTGAAGATAAAAAGATGCAGCTCAATCGAGCTGCACAGACTTTCGAGCTTAAACGCGTATTAACAGCAGTACTTGACCATCGCCTTTGAAAGCACATCAATTGTGGGGTCGATAAAGTCGAAGGATAGAAACTCATCCGGTTGATGGGCTTGGTCGATTGACCCAGGGCCGAGCACCAAGGTTGGACACAACTGCTGTAGAAATGGTGCTTCAGTACAGTAGTTCACGGTTTCTGAACTAGTTTGGCAAATCTCTTCAACACCACCAATAAATGGGTGGTCATGTTGGCATTCGTAACCCGGAATAGGCTCATGCAATGGAATAATCTCCAGTCTCCCTGGCCATTTCGCTTCGACTTCTTTTAATGCTCCGCGCAACATGTTCTCTAAACCATCAAGGCTAATGCCAGGAAGAGGACGCACGTCGTAATGCAGTTCGCAGCAACCACAAATACGGTTAGCGCTGTCACCACCGTGAATGTGTCCAAGGTTTAGGGTAGGGCTTGGAATGGCAAAACCCGGATGGTGATATTCTTTACTCAATTTGTCACGCAGTTGCATCATGGCGAACATGACTTCATGCATGATCTCAATAGCGTTAACGCCAAGCGCTGGGTCCGATGAATGACCGGACTTGCCTGTTACGCGAATGGCATTTGCCACATGCCCTTTATGACCTCGAATTGGCACAAGGCTGGTGGGTTCACCAATGATGCAGTAATCCGGCTTAAATGGGGCGTTTGCTGTGAAATGTCGCGCGCCCAACATGGTGGTCTCTTCGTCACAAGTGGCTAATACGTAAAGTGGTTTGCTCTGCTTGCTCCAATCGACTTTCTTCACTGCTTCATAAATAAAGGCGAAAAAGCCTTTCATGTCTGCTGTGCCTAAACCGTAGAAGCGGTTGTCTTTTTCCGTCAGTTTATGCGGATCAAAATTCCATCGCCCTTGATCGAATGGCACGGTATCACTATGGCCAGCAAGTAAAAGGCCACCTTCTCCCTCTCCCATACGTGCGATCATATTGTGCTTGCCTGGCTCGACTTCGATCACTTCAACGCTAAAACCCAGATCTTTAAACCAAGATGCGAGTTTTTCGATGACTTTTGCATTGCCCTGATCCCAGCTCGGATCCGTGGAGCTGATAGAAGAGGTGCTGATGAGTCCTTCATAGACCTCTAGAAAAGTTGGTAATTGCATGGATTCTTCAAATCTCCTGTTGACAGACAGACCACAAAAATGTAAAACACATATTAAATCATATTTAATGAATAAAAAATCAAAATAAAGCAAAAATTAAATATGAATAGTCATTTGAGCCTTTAAGTATATGGATGTTACACAATGCTAAAAACCACGATTATTGGAGCCAGCGGTTACACCGGCGCAGAGTTAGCGTTAATGGTTAATAAACACCCACAACTCACGCTATCAGGTTTATACGTTTCCGCCAACAGTGTTGATGCGGGAAAGAGCATCGCGCAGCTGCACGGTAAGCTAGCGGGCATCATTGATATGCCAGTTTTACCACTAACGGATCCACTGCAAATCGCTCAAGAATCGGACGTGGTGTTTTTGGCAACGGCTCACGAAGTCAGCCATGATTTAGCCCCGACTTTCTTGGAGGCAGGCTGTCAGGTATTCGATTTATCGGGTGCATTCCGTGTGAAAAGTGAAGGCTTTTACGACACTTTTTATGGCTTCGCACATCAACATAACAACTGGCTAGATAAAGCAGCATACGGCTTAGCAGAGTGGAACCAAGAATCAATAAAAACCACTCCTTTGATTGCAGTAGCAGGTTGCTACCCAACCGCTTCACAGCTTGCAATCAAACCTTTATTAGAACATGCGTTGCTTGATACCAACCAATGGCCAGTGATCAACGCAACCAGTGGTGTATCAGGTGCAGGGCGTAAAGCCTCCATGGTTAACAGCTTCTGTGAAGTGAGCTTGCAACCCTATGGTGTATTTAACCATCGTCACCAGCCAGAGATTGCTCAGCACTTGGGTTGCGATGTGATTTTTACTCCGCACCTCGGCAACTTTAAACGCGGCATTCTTGCCACTATCACCATGAAGCTTGCGCAAGGTGTGACAGAAGCACAAGTGGCACAGGCGTTTGAACAAGCTTATCAAGGCAAGCCTGCGGTGCGTCTTAAAGGCGACGGTATTCCACGTATTCAGGATGTCGAAAATACCCCTTTCTGTGATATCGGCTGGAAGGTACAAGGCGAACACATCATTGTGATTTCAGCTATCGACAACCTACTTAAAGGTGCATCGAGTCAAGCGATGCAATGTCTCAATATTCATTACGGTTACCCAGAACTGACAGCGTTGCTGTAGTCGTTGAAAGAGGGAAATGCGATGACGCAAACCAATCAAGCTCCTTTAGTCATTAAGCTAGGTGGTGCAGCTCTATCATGCACTCAAACCTTAAGCCAACTTTTTGGTGCCATTGCGGCTTACCAAAAATCGGCACAGCGACAAATCGCCATCGTTCATGGCGGTGGCTACCTAGTTGATGAGTTGATGGCAAAGCTTCAGCTTGAAACCGTAAAGAAAAACGGTTTACGCGTAACGCCTTACGAGCAAATTCCTGTGATTGCAGGCGCGCTTGCAGGCACTGCGAATAAGTTACTTCAAGGTCAAGCGATTGCGGACGGTCTTAACGCTGTGGGCCTTAGCCTTGCGGATGGTGGTTTGTGTCTTGTTGAAGAACTTGACCCAGAACTCGGCGCGGTAGGCAAAGCATCACCGGGTGACTCAGCACTATTACAAGCGGTGCTAAACACAGGTGCACTGCCGATCATCAGTTCAATTGGTTTAACCAAAGATGGCCAGATGATGAATGTGAATGCTGATCAAGCAGCAGTCGCGGTTGCGGGCGCATTAGATGCGGAGTTAGTCCTGTTATCAGACGTGAGTGGTGTACTAGATGGAAAAGGCCATTTGATCAAAACCCTGTCAGAGCAGCAAGCTAACTCGTTGATCGATGGACATGTGATCACCGATGGCATGATCGTCAAAGTTAAAGCCGCTTTGGAGGCCGCCAATGATCTTGGCCGTCCAATTGAAGTCGCGACCTGGCGTTACCCAGAAAAATTAGCACAGTTATTCGCTGGTGAAAGTATTGGTACTCAATTCTTGCCTCAATAAGCATCAGCAAAAGAATTTAATATTAGGAAGTCGTAGTTGGCACTGACCGCCGAGCGCAGCGCCAGTTAAGTTTGGAGAAAAAACATGAGCAAAGTGAACGTAAATAAAGTGGTAGTCGCATACTCAGGCGGTCTAGATACTTCAGTAATTATCCCGTGGCTAAAAGAGAACTACGACTGTGAAGTAGTGGCTTTCGTTGCCGATGTTGGTCAAGGTGCCGAAGAGCTAGAAGGCATTGAAGCGAAAGCAAAAGCCTCCGGTGCTTCTGAATGCTACATCGCTGACCTGAAAGAAGAAATGGTCGCAGACTACATTTACCCAACGCTAAAAACCGGCGCGTACTACGAAGGTAAGTACCTGCTAGGTACATCAATGGCGCGTCCAATCATTGCTAAAGCGCAGGTTGAAGTGGCACGTAAAGTGGGCGCGGATGCACTGTGTCATGGCTGTACAGGTAAAGGTAACGACCAAGTGCGTTTCGAAGGTGCATTCGCAGCACTAGCACCGGACTTACAAGTGATTGCACCTTGGCGTGAGTGGGACCTAGTGAGCCGTGAAGAGTGTTTGGATTACCTCGCTGAGCGTAACATTCCTTGCTCTGCGTCTCTTACTAAGATCTATTCACGTGATGCAAACGCATGGCACATTTCGACGGAAGGCGGCGTTTTAGAAGATACGTGGAACGCACCAAACGAAGACTGCTGGGTGTGGACTGTCGACCCAGAGCAAGCGCCAAATGAAGCGGAATACGTCACGCTGAAAGTAGAAAAAGGTGAAGTGGTCGAAGTTGATGGTGAAGCGATGACACCATACAACGCACTGGTTTACCTAAACGAGAAGGGCGCTAAGCACGGTGTTGGCCGTATCGATATCGTGGAAAACCGTCTTGTTGGAATGAAGTCTCGTGGTTGCTATGAAACACCGGGAGGCACCATCATGATGGAAGCGCTGCGCGCTGTAGAGCAGCTTGTGCTAGACAAATCATCATTCGAGTTCCGTGAGGAGCTAGGTCTAAAAGCGTCTCACCTTGTATACGATGGCCGTTGGTTTACGCCACTATGTAAATCGATCCTTGCTGCTTCAGAAGAGCTAGCGCAAGACGTTAACGGTGAAGTGGTTGTTAAGCTTTACAAAGGTCAAGCGACAGTCACGCAAAAACGTTCTGACAACAGCTTGTATTCAGAAGAGTTCGCGACTTTTGGTGAAGATGAAGTTTACGACCAAAGCCATGCAGGTGGGTTCATCCGTCTTTACTCGCTATCAAGCCGTATTCGTGCATTGAACAGCCAGAAGAAATAATCCCTTAACATCCATCTTGGATTGAATAAAGACCCGCCATTTATAGGCGGGTCTTTTGGTTTCTAAAAGCGGGTACCTAAATTTGGCTTGAATATATATGTAAAAATATTGAATTTATACTTTATTTTTTGTCGAAATTGCCGTAACGTTGACCCATAAGAAAAAGTGAGCAAATGACCATCAAATTGGTTACTACTCATTCGAGAACGTTAGAGTAAGCAATAGTCATCAGGAGAGACGCAATGGCATTATGGGGCGGAAGATTTACCCAAGCGGCAGACACCAGATTTAAAGAGTTCAATGATTCGTTGCGTTTTGACTACCGATTGGCTGAGCAAGACATCGTAGGTTCAATCGCATGGTCTAAAGCTCTGCTTTCTGTTGATGTGCTATCGGCAGAAGAACAGCAAAAACTGGAACTTGCTTTAAATGAGCTGAAGTTAGAAGTGATGGAAGACCCTCACCAAATTCTTCGCTCTGATGCAGAAGATATCCACTCTTGGGTTGAACAGCAGCTAATCAGTAAAGTGGGAGATTTAGGTAAAAAACTCCACACTGGGCGTTCTCGGAATGACCAAGTCGCCACAGACTTGAAACTTTGGTGTCGTCAGCAAGGTCAGCAATTATTGATTGCTTTAGATCGCCTACAAGCACAAATGGTCCATGTTGCTAAACAGCACCAAGGCACCGTATTGCCAGGCTATACTCATCTTCAGCGTGCTCAACCTGTAACCTTTGCTCACTGGTGCTTGGCTTATGTTGAAATGTTCGAGCGTGACTACTCTCGTCTGAATGATGCCTTACAGCGTCTCGACACTTGTCCACTTGGCTCGGGTGCTTTAGCGGGAACGGCTTATCCGATTGATCGCGAACAATTAGCACATAATCTCGGTTTCCACCGTGCTACGCGTAATTCACTCGATTCGGTTTCAGATCGTGATCATGTGATGGAACTGATGTCGGTGGCGTCGATTTCTATGCTGCACCTTTCTCGTCTTGCAGAAGATATGATCTTCTACAATTCAGGCGAGTCAAACTTCATTGAGTTAGCGGATACGGTGACATCTGGTTCGTCATTAATGCCACAGAAGAAAAACCCAGATGCACTTGAGTTGATCCGTGGTAAGACAGGGCGTGTCTATGGCGCATTATCGAGCATGATGATGACAGTTAAAGCCTTGCCATTGGCGTACAACAAAGACATGCAGGAAGATAAAGAAGGGTTGTTTGACGCTTTAGATACATGGAACGACTGCATGGAAATGGCAGCTCTGTGTTTTGACGGTATTAAAGTGAATGGCGAGCGCACACTAGAAGCGGCGAAACAAGGTTACGCAAACTCGACGGAGTTAGCTGATTACCTAGTGGCGAAAGGCATCCCATTCCGTGAAGCTCACCACATCGTCGGTGTCGCGGTCGTTGGTGCTATTGCTAAAGGTTGTGCGCTAGAAGAGCTGTCTATCGAAGAGTTAAAAGCCTTCTCAGAAGTCATTGAAGCGGATGTGTATGACATTCTGACTATCGACTCGTGTTTGGAAAAGCGTTGTGCTTTGGGTGGTGTTTCGCCTCACCAGGTCGCTTACGCGGTAGAACAAGCGGATAAGCGCCTGAGCCAGCGTGACAGCTCGGCGGTGAAAGTGCGTCCTGCACGTTTGACGGACATTGAAACGTTGGAAGGTATGGTTGCTTACTGGGCGAACCTTGGTGAGAATCTTCCGCGCTCTCGTAATGAGCTCGTGAGAGATATTGGCTCTTTCGCGGTGGCTGAGCATCATGGTGAAGTGACGGGTTGCGCTTCTCTATATGTGTATGACTCAGGGTTGGCTGAAATACGCTCTCTTGGTATCGAAGCGGGCTGGCAAGGCCAAGGGCAGGGCAGTGCGATTGTGAACTATTTGGTTGAGAAAGCGCGCCAGATGGCGATCAAGAAAGTCTTTGTTCTAACGCGAACGCCTGAGTTCTTTATGAAGCAAAGCTTTTTACCGACATCGAAGTCATTACTGCCGGAGAAAGTTCTGAAAGATTGCGATCAGTGCCCACGTCAACATGCATGTGATGAGGTAGCGCTTGAGATCAATTTAATGGAGCAAGTGATCCAAAAAACGCATGTGGCATGAACTGAAGTTGTGGAGTGATTTTATTAGCATTCAATGACATAGTCATTTTCCTGTTTACTTACATCAGTATTCGCTAAAAAAATCGAAAAAATTTGGAACCTTTGAGAGGAAGCCCGGTCTATTAAAGTACCACTGCTTTTTCTTAGAAGAATCTAAGAGAGCCCCAGAACTGACATTGGTTTTGGGGCTTTTTTCTATCTGTCACTTTTCTCTTTTTTATTCGCCTTTTTTTGTCCCTTTCGACGTTGCCAAGGCAAGATGACAAAACGCATCCATAAGTGTAGAAACAACAAAACGTTGAAAGCGAAGCCGGCAAAGATCAAAGCGATCGACTCGATGCTTTGTGGTTCATCTTTGAGCGTAAACCACCACACAATCCAACACAGTACAGAAAGTACCGTCAATTGATCCAAGCATCGTTGGCAACGTCCAAGTTTTTTCCAAAACCAATGTTCCTCGCAGCGGCGACAAGTCATAGTGTTTTCCAAACCATTAGTGTTGCTTCAGATTATATATCTAACTAAATGGTGGAAAGCGTTTCTTACACGGGCTTAGAGCGCCATGACACAACCAAAAATGGAAAGTTAGCTTTGTAAAAGCTTTGTGGCACGTAATTGATGTATGGTGCGCTGTCAGTCTTTAACAGGAAATATAATGATGTCGACAGAGTTGAAACTTGCGCTGAGTATCGCTGGTGGGTTCTTTATGATCGGTGTTGTCGCGATTTGTATGGTCAGCCGCTATGCAATGATGGCAGCGTAAGAGAGATTTCATTGCGCCGAAGTAGTAAAGCAAAGCCTCGTTGATGACGAGGCTTTGCTTTATATTTAGATAGAAGCCTGAAAGCGTTAGCAGCCAGGGCCGCAGTCAAGACAATGTTTCACCATTTCTGGCCCTAAGTGTAGTTTTGCATTCAAATCACGTAGAGCGGTGCGGACGCCTTCTTCAATCACTGGGTGATAGAAGGGCATATCTAACATCTCAGAAATCGTCATCCTATTTTGGTGCGCCCATGCTAAAAGGTGAGCAAGATGCTCTGCATTCGGGCCCATCATTTCTGCACCTAAAAAACGTCCAGTGCCTTGCTCTCCGTAGACATGCAGAATGCCTTTATTACGAAGCATGACGCGCGAACGTCCTTGATTTTCAAACGAGACTTCACCGGTTGCGAAACATCCACATGTGCCTAGACGTGTTTCTAGTTGTTTATATGTTTCGCCAACCATAGCAATTTGAGGGTCGGAGAACACGGCTGAAATTGGTGAGCGACGCAGACCCGCACGAATATCTGGGAAACGGCCTGCGTTGTCTCCAGCAATACGGCCTTGGTCAGCGGCTTCGTGCAGCAGTGGAATTTGGTTACTTGCATCACCTGCGATGAAGATGCTCTCTACCGAAGTTTGCAATGTATAGTGATCCGCCGTTGGTACGCCACGTTCATCGAGCGCCACATTGGTGTTCTCGATCGCCAGCTTATCGACGTTTGGACGACGACCCGTTGCGGCCAATACGTAATCGACAACGAAAGTTTCTAATTCGCCATCATGGTTGATGAATTGGATTTCGACCTTGTCTTCGCCGTCATTGTCTGACGAAGCAATGCGTTTCATGCTTTCGACTTTTACATCTGCATCAAGGTAGAACTCTTCCTTAAAGGCTTTATCTGCATACGCCATCACCTCTGGGTCTGTCAGTGGGCCCACTTGTCCTCCAAGGCCAAAGAGCTTCACGTTCACTCCTAGGCGGTGTAAAGCCTGACCCAATTCAAGGCCGATGACTCCTGGGCCAAATACTGCCACGGACTCTGGTAAGTCATCCCAGTCAAATACATCATCGTTAATCACTAGGCGATCACCCAGTTCATTCCAAGCTGCCGGATATGTCGGACGAGATCCTGTCGCAATAACAATGCGCTGTGCGGTGACCTGAGTATGATCATCTATGATGAGAGTGTGGTCATCGGCAAACTTCGCGTAGCCCGATAGTTTGTCTTCAGCGGGAATATCATCGACACTTTCAAGCACAAAGCCAACAAAACGATCGCGTTCGCGCTTTACACGATCCATAACTTCTCGTCCGTTAATTAGTACTTCACCTTGCGGGTGTATCCCAAATCCAGGTGCTTTTTCGATTTGATGAACACTTTCTGCTGCCGCAATTAACAGCTTAGACGGCATGCATCCGACACGAGCACAGGTTGTTCCGTAGGGACCGCCCTCAATCATTACCACGCTGTTGGTATGAGCTTTTGCTGCTCGATAAGCACCAAGACCAGCCGTCCCGCCACCAATAATCGCTACGTCGACATTAACTTGTTTCATCGTGAACTCTCGCTTTTGTTTTAAGCCAAGCTAGCTACATTGAGCTTGGAGAGTGAATTGGATAGTTGAATCTGGATAAGTAGTCACCTTATTGGCAGATAACTACTTATCTAGACTAGTAGAAGAAGTGGTTTAGGGTTGGCCTCCGAGCCAAAAGGCACCGGAGACCGAGGGTGTAGGCTATGGACAGCTTAGCCTAGATACGCTTCTAGCTCTTCGCTACCGCCGATGTGCTTGCCACCGATAAAAACTTGTGGAACAGTCGTGCGACCAGATATAGCTCGTAGACTAACTGTTGTTGCGTCTTTACCCAGAATCACTTCTTCATATTGAAGACCGTGGTCAATCAGATTTTGTTTCGCTTTCATACAGAAAGGGCAGCCTGGTTTAGTGAACACCGTGATGGATTCTTGCGTTTTGTAGTCAGGCGCTATGTAGTTCAGCATCGTATCTGCGTCTGACACCTTGAATGGGTCGCCTGGTTCGTTTGGCTCAATGAACATTTTTTCCACTACGCCATCTTTTACTAGCATGCTGTAACGCCATGAACGTTTGCCAAAGCCGATGTCGTTTTTATCCACTAACATACCCATGCCATCGGTGAATTCACCATTACCATCCGGGATGAAGGTAATGTTTTCTGCTTCTTGGTCTTGTTTCCATGCATTCATCACGAACGTATCATTGACCGAGACACAAATAATCTCATCCACTCCGTGCTCTTTAAATACAGGGAACAATTCGTTGTAACGAGGTAGATGGCTTGATGAACATGTTGGAGTAAATGCACCCGGTAAGCTAAATACGATAACGGTCTTACCTTTAAATAGCTCATCGGTCGTTACATTCACCCAAGCGTCACCTTGACGAACTGGAAAAGTAACTTGAGGGACTTGTTGACCTTCTTTAGATACAAACATAATGATTTCCTTTAACTATTTTAAATTATGCGTATAGAGCTTAGCGTTTTTCGTCGCTCTGTTTCGTTTTGTTGAGCCCATTATTGTAAAAATCCTTTGATAGCTCTAATCGTTTGGTGTTATGGTTTTGATAGGTATTAGCTATTGTTAAAGAAGCGAAGCGTGAATTATGAATATTCGAGATTTTGAGTACTTAGTTGCACTTGCGGAACATAAGCACTTTCGCAAAGCGGCAGAGGCATGTTTTGTTAGCCAGCCAACATTGAGTGGGCAAATTCGTAAACTAGAGGATGAACTCGGGACCACGCTTTTAGAGCGAAGCAGCCGACGTGTTTTGTTTACCGATTCAGGGTTACAGCTGGTGGAGCAGGCTAAACGCATCTTAAGTGAAGTGAAAACCTTCAGAGATATGGCAAGCGGTCAAAGCGGAGCCATGACTGGACCGATGCATATTGGTTTCATCCCGACGGTTGGGCCTTATCTATTACCCAAAATTCTGCCGCAGATAAAAGAAGCATTTCCTGAGTTGGAACTATTTCTGCACGAAGCTCAAACACATCAATTAGTGCGTCAATTGGAAGAAGGCAAACTAGATTGCTTAGTTTTAGCTTCGGTTGATGAAACTGCGCCATTTAAAGAGATCGAAGTGTATCAAGAGCCATTAAGTGTCGCAGTGCCATGTGACCACGAGTGGGCCTCTCTCGACCATGTTGATATGTTGGAGCTGAATGGTAAAACCGTTTTAGCGTTGGGAGACGGCCACTGTCTGCGAGATCAAGCGTTAGGTTTTTGTTTTGCCGCTGGTGCAAAAGACGATGAGCGTTTTAAAGCCACCAGCTTGGAGACGTTACGCAATATGGTTGCTGCCGGTGCGGGGATTACGTTATTGCCTCAGCTTTCTATCCCTAATGAGAAGCAAAAAGATGGCGTATGCTACGTACCAGCTGTTAACCCAACCCCCTCGCGTAATATCGTGCTCGTATACCGTCCGGGCTCACCATTACGAGCTAGGTTTGAAGCTTTAGCAGCGAAGATTAAAGAGGTGTTGGCTTCTTATCCATCATTGAATGCTGCAGCATAAAAAGCAGAAATAAAAAAGGGAGAGCTTGATGCTCTCCCTTGTGCTTTTGTGATTTAGAACAGTTCTTCTGCGCCAGAGCCTGAAGAATAAATACTATCTTCTAAACGGTCGCCAGCGTATTCGGTAGGCTCCGTGCCTTTTTCAAAGTATTCGAACATTGATGTGCTATCTACCTTGTGCGTTAGCATACCGCTGTTGCGATCAATACGAACTCGAATAATATCCTCTGGAATATTTTTACCTTGCTCCGGCGTCCCTTCTAGCGCAACACGCATGAAGTCAATCCAAGCTGGCTCTGCGGTTTTCGCACCCGACTCGGCACCAGAAATTTGGCCTTGCCCTAGGTTGCTGTTAACGGTGGTGCGGCCAAGTGCACGTGAGTGATCATCAAAGCCAACCCAAGCTATGGCAACGACACCAGGTCCATAGCCATTGTACCAAGCATCCTTGGAATCATTCGTTGTACCCGTTTTACCCCCGATATCACGACGACCAAGTTTTTGCGCGCGCCAGCCTGTACCATTCCAACCTGTGCCTTCACGCCAGTTACCGCCACCCCAAATGTTGCTGTACATCATCTCACGCATTAAGAATGCATTCTGTTCAGAGATAACTTGCGGTGCATATTGAGGTTCATCATTTTCAAGGGCATTGTCTGTTGCAAGGCCATCAATCGCGACGTCTTGTTCGCCAAATTCATCAGCGTAGCGATTTTCTGGCTGCTCGCTCATTTGCGGACAATCCTTATGACAAACACTCTTTGGATTGGCTTTAAACAGTACTTCACCGAATGCATCTTCCACGCGTTCTACATAGAATGGTTCAACGTAATAACCACCGTTCGCAAACACAGAGTAACCTTGTGCCACTTTCATTGGTGTTAAGCTGCCAGCTCCGAGTGCGATGGTCTCAGAGCGTGGTACTTGGTTAATATCAAAACCGAAACGAGTAAGGTACTGACGTGTCTCCTCGAGGCCAACTTCACGGAGTGTACGCACTGCCATGACGTTTTTTGATTGAGCTAAGCCGAGGCGAAGACGCGTTGGACCACCATAAGTCGGTGGTGAGTTTTTTGGTCGCCAAGCTGAACCAGAACCTGCATCCCACTTGTTAATCGGCGCATCGTTAATCAAAGTGGCTAGAGTTAGTCCTTTGTCAATTGCTGCCGAGTAGATGAAAGGCTTGATACTTGAACCAACCTGACGCACTGACATGGTTGCACGGTTAAACTTGCTGTGAACAAAGTTGAAACCACCAACCAGCGACAATATCGCGCCATTTTCTGGGTTCATCGCAACAAACGCGGTGTTTGCTGTCGGCACTTGGCTCAGTTTCCAGCTCAGTGTTGTGTTGTCATCTTCATCGGTTTCACTTACTTCGCGAACCCAAACTTGTTGACCTGTCGCTAGCACATCATGCGCTGACTTTGGTGTTGAGCCTTGGCGGTTATCAGTAATGTACTTACGCGCCCAGTGCATTCCAGTCCAAGGGATGGTTTGCTCTTCATGGTTCTTAACCCATACTTGTGCCGTCTTATCATCGACTTTCGTCACAACCGCAGGGTAAAGGTCACCATAAGTTGGCTGTTTCTTCAGGTGCTTTTCTATTTGCTCATTGTCCCAGGCCGCTTCCCCTTCTTTCCAAAGCACACTTTCTGCACCACGGTAGCCATGACGTTCATCGTATGACAAGAGGTTATTTACCGCAGACGTATTTGCAGCATCTTGCAGTTTAGAATCCACAGTCATGTAGATATTCAAGCCAGAGGTGTAAGCTTCTTCTTCACCGTATTCTTTTACTGCCCATGCACGAGCCAACTCTGCTACGTAAGGTGCGGAAAGCTCAATCTCAGCGCTATGATAACGCGCCACGATAGGTTCATTGCGTGCTTCGTCATACTGCTCTTGTGTAATGTATTTCTCATCAAGCATTCGCATTAATACAACGTTACGGCGTTTTGTTGCGCGCTCAAGAGAGTAAATTGGGTTCATGGTTGATGGCGCTTTTGGCATACCAGCGAGTGTTGCAATCTCACTTAACGTCAATTCATCAAGGCTCTTGCCAAAATACACTTGAGCGGCAGCACCAAAGCCATATGAGCGGTAACCAAGGAAGATTTTATTAACATAAAGCTCCATGATTTCTTGCTTACTTAAAAGCTGCTCAATATGGATAGCAATAAAAATCTCTTTAATCTTACGCATGATCTTCTTCTCATTAGATAAGAAGAAGTTACGAGCTAGCTGTTGCGTAATCGTACTTGCACCCTGTTTAGCCGAGCCTGAAACCGCAACAACAACAGCTGCACGAGTGATGCCGATAGGGTCGATACCAGGATGCTCGTAGAAACGGCTATCTTCGGTTGCGATGAGCGCGTGAATTAAGTCTTGAGGAATTTCGTCATAAGTAACAGGAATACGACGCTTTTCACCGAACTGTGCGATCAGCTTCCCGTCTTGACTAAACACCTTCATAGGTGTTTGTAATTCAACGTCTTTTAGAGTTGCAACATCTGGCAATTCAGGCTTCACGTACTGATAGAAGCCAAATATTGTGGTGACTCCAAGAATTATGCAAATCAATGTTAAAAATAATAAACGCTTTATGAACTTCACCGGAGAATCCCTGATTGGTTGAGGCTGTGTAACGGCAAACCCTTGTACTCTTAGGTCAAAAATTTAGCACATAAGAGATATTAACTCTTATTTGGATGCTAATAACAACCTTTGCACGAAGAAATTTCGGAGCGAGAGTAAGAGATGGATAAGCTAATCGTTACCGGCATCGATATAGGCCATAACAGCCTCAAAGCCGTAGTACTTAAACCCACAGGCAACAATTACGCTCTGTTGGGTTACAAAGAAATATTACTAAAGGAAGGTATTGTCGCTGAAAATAACACCATAAATCATCAAGAAATTGTAAAGACCCTCAAGCAGATAAAAAAAGAACTGCCTTTTGGCGCTAAAAAAGTTGCGATTTCAGTTCCTGATAACTCGGTAATTAGCAAGAAACTGCAAATAGAACAAAACCTTGAAGAGAGTGAAGTTGAGTTTGCAGTGATACAAGCCTTTTCTCATCAATCGCCATTCCCTGTCGAAGAGCTGAGTTTAGACTTCGTTCGTCTTCTCGCGGAGGGCGGGCAGAGTGGCAGTGATAGCTATCAAGTGTTTGCGACAAGAAAAGATGTGGTAGAAGGCCGAGTCGATGCATTACAAAAGTCCGGACTAAAACCTGTTTTAGTGGACGTGCATTCGCAAAGCCTTGGTCATATCTGGAAGCTCACCGCCGATCGCTTTCCTGACAAAAACAAATACTGCTTACTCGATATTGGCACCTTATCGAGCTCCTTCACCATGTTTACCGAACAAGGTGAACTGTTTCACAAAGAGTTTGCTTACGGCACACGCGGAGTAAACAGCGCTTCTCCAGTCGATTTTCTGTCCGATGATGCTCAGGAGAAAACAGAGCTGTTTAACCGTCAAATCGTAGAGCGAGTAAAGCGCCAGATGCAGCTCTATACCTCAATCAATGGCTCACAAAACATCAAGGGTATCTGGTTATCAGGGGAAGGGGCCTCCACTCCCATGCTCGCAGAGGAGTTGTCTCAACAATTGTCGTTAGAGTGTGAATTGCTAAATCCGCTAGGGCTATTTGAGATGAAGGTGTCTAAGCGTAAGCGTCGTGCTGTGGATTGGCAGCATTTCTCAACAGCAGCCGGACTGGCCGTTCGTGGCATTCATTGGCTAGGAGGCGCCCGTGCTTTATCGCATTAATTTACTTCCTTGGCGAGAGAGTCAAAGAGAAGAGCACCGACGTCGTTTCATCAGTTTGGTCGCATTAGGCATGTTGGTCGCTGTTGGCATCCAGTGGGGTATTGGAAAGTTTTTTGAGTACCAACAAGATCAACAACAGGAGCGGCTCGATTACCTCACTCACTACATTGCCGAACTCGACCAGCGTATTGAAGCAATGAAAATTGCAGAGCAAGAGCACAGCAAAATCCTCGAACGTCTAAAGGTCGTTGAAGGTTTACAAAACGGACGAAACAAAACGACCGAGTTCATGAACTTAATGCCTGCCCTTATCCCTGAAGGTGTATATGTCGACAAGATCAAAATGAATGATCTGGAAATTGAGATCTCTGGGATCTCAGATAGCACTCCAAAACTTGCCACGATGCTAGACAACATGGAGCGCTCGGCCAAGTTGAACGACGTAGAAATGCATTCCATCGTTCACGGCAAAGCCCGTTTTGGGAAAGAGTTTCAAACATTCAAAGTGTCTTTCATGTTCAAAGTAACGGAGAAGAAATTGGAGGCTCAACGTGGTTGATTGGCAGGATCTCGAAATCGATGAAATGGCCGAGTGGCCATTGTTGCCCCAGATTGTAGTAATCGCGCTTCTGATCATGGTGATTCAAGGCTTAGGTTATTGGTTTTACCTTAAACCGAAAGACGAACAGTTGAATCACTTGATTCAGCAGGAGCAGACACTCAAGGTGGCATTGAAGATCAAAGCGAACAAAGTGGCAGCGTTGCCTCAGCTTCAATCTCAATTGGATGAACTTACCACTCGTTACGAGTTATTACTGCAACAACTGCCTGCGCAAAAAGAGCTGGCTACAATGCTCGCTTCAGTGAATGAGCTTGGCATCGACAATAAGCTGACTTTCACCCGAATCGACTGGGGCGAAAAACAATCAGAGCACTTCCTTTATCGTCTCCCTTTAAACATTGAGTTAACGGGCGACTTTCATGACATCGGCCATTTTTCTCAGGCGATAGCGACGCTACCTCGAATCATCACGTTTAAAGATGTGACTTGGCAACGTGTCAGTCAAGAGAGCGAAACCCTGCACTTTCGGGTGCGTGCTAATACCTATCAGTTTAAGCCGGAGGAGACGAAAAATGACAAGTAAGTCTTTGTTGCTGGTACTGATGGGTTCTCTATTGATGGGCTGCCAGGCGAATGATGAATCATTGACGGATTTTATTCGAGGAGTGGAAACACAGGCGCGTCGAGAGGTCGAGAAGCTTAAGCCCGCAGACAAGTATGTTGCAGTCACGTACGCACCGGAAGTACAGCGTGCACCCTTTGAATTACCCAAAGAAGCCACCATCGCGACTCAGCCAGTTGCAAGAAAAGATTGTTGGCAACCGCCCTCAAGAAGGCGAACTGGCAAATTAGAAAAATTCCCATTAAGCCAATTACGTTTGAAAGGTGTCATGGGCATGGATAACACGGTTTCTGGCCTCGTTCAGGCTCCCAATGGCACCGTCTATAAAGTTAAGCCGGGTCAATACCTCGGACGCAATAATGGCAAAGTGACCCATGTCAGCCACTCCTATTTGTTGATTAATGAAACGTTGCCCGACGGCTTAGGATGTTGGCAAAAACGTAAAGTTAAGTTGGCTTTGAGATAGCCCCATTTATTTTTGATATTGAGTAATGAAAATGAGACAAGGATTAACACGTACACCAAGGATACTTACTGGGCTCTTCTCCTTATGGTTGTTTGTATTTTTAGCCCCTTTAGCGGCAGCTGAAGAAGTTTCGTCCAATGCCCTAAAAAGTATCGACTTTCGAACTAATAAAGATAAAGACGCCGTGATTGTCGTCGAATTGGCGTCACCGGCCGCGATTGTAGATATCAAGCGTGTACAGGAAGGGTTAAGTATCGATTTGCTTAACACTTCAGTAAAAGACGAGCAATTGTATCTCCTAGACGTGAAAGATTTTTCGACTGTGGTTGAGAGCGTAGAAGTGTTTCGCGACACCTCGACGACGCGCTTGGTTGCGCACATCAATGAAGAATACATGCATGATTACCGTTTAACGGGGCGTTTTTTGGAAATCAAAGTAGCGAAGATCAAACCCAATGAGAAAGCCCCAGATAAAAGCATTTTAGAAAGAGAAGGTAAGCTTATTTCGATTAACTTCCAAGATATTCCTGTGCGAAACGTCTTGCAGCTTATTGCTGATTACAACCAATTCAATTTGGTTGTCTCCGACTCTGTGGAAGGCAACCTCACGCTTCGTCTTGATGGTGTCCCTTGGCAGCAAGTGCTGGATATTATTTTGCAAGTTAAGGGGTTAGATAAGCGTGTTGATGGCAACGTGATTTTAGTTGCTCCGACTGATGAGCTGGACTTGCGTGAGAAGCAGCAGTTAGAAAAACAAAAACTGACGGAAGAAATGGGAGAGCTTTCATCTGAAATCATCAAAGTTAATTTTGCTAAAGCATCAGACATTGCGGAGATGATCAATGGAGAAGGAAATATCAGCATGCTGTCAGAGCGCGGCAGTATGACCATTGATGAGCGAACTAACTCGTTATTGATTAGAGAGTTACCTGAAAACATCGAGGTGATTCGAGAAATTATTGAGTCTTTGGATATTCCAGTTAAACAGGTTCAAATTGAGGCGCGTATTGTGACCATCAATGAAGGTAACATGGACGAGTTAGGGATTCGTTGGGGTTTTACGTCTATTAATGGCAGTAATACAGTGGGCGGTTCTATTGAGAACAACCTCGCCACGATCGGTCTCTATAATGGAGAAGGGGGTGATGACGGTGGTGACGGTGATGGAGTAGGGATCGATGATTTCCTAAATGTAAACTTAGCTGCAACCAGTCCGAATGCGACCAGCATTGCTTTTCAGGTCGCAAAGTTAGGTTCAGACACCTTGTTGGATCTTGAGCTTTCTGCTCTGCAACAAGAGTCTAAAGCTGAGATTATCTCGAGCCCACGTTTGATCACTACCAATAAGAAACCTGCCTATATCGAACAAGGTACAGAGATTCCTTACCTAGAGTCATCATCAAGTGGTGCAACGACGGTGACGTTCAAAAAGGCGGTATTAAGTTTGAAGGTAACCCCGCAAATCACACCGGATAACCGCTTAGTATTGGATTTAAGTGTCACGCAAGATAGACCAGGACAAGTCGTGAAGACAGGCACTGGTGAAGCTGTTGCGATTGATACTCAACGTATCGGGACGCAAGTGTTAGTGAATAACGGTGAAACGGTCGTTCTTGGTGGTATTTTTCAGCACAGCATTACTAACTCGGTGGACAAAGTGCCTTTGTTGGGCGATCTTCCGCTATTAGGTGCGCTTTTTCGTCGAAGTTATGAAAATGTTGGTAAAAGTGAGCTGTTAATTTTCGTCACGCCTAAGGTGGTGATTCAGTAGTTCTGTCTCGGGAAAAACTGATTAAATCAAAAATAAAGTTGCAATAGTGGCACCATGCTTGGATAATTTCGGGTCTTATCACGAATTATCTGTGAGGAACTGGTGCCACAAGCCTTGTAGAACAGCAGTTTAGCTGTGTTTTCTTGTGGCGATCTTATTGAATCAATGTTGTAAATTACTGCTAAACATGGCTGAGAAACGTAATATTTTCCTTGTTGGCCCAATGGGCGCCGGCAAAAGTACAATTGGTAGACATCTAGCACAGCAACTGCATATGGAGTTTGTTGACTCCGATACAGTGATCGAAGAACGCACTGGTGCAGACATCTCTTGGGTTTTTGATGTAGAAGGTGAAGAAGGCTTCCGCAAGCGTGAAGAAGCGGTACTTGAAGACCTAACACAAGAGCAAGGCATCGTGCTTGCGACTGGCGGTGGCTCTGTTAAGAGCAAAGAAAACCGCAATCGTCTTTCGGCACGTGGTGTTGTTGTTTACTTAGAAACGACGATTGAAAAGCAACTTGCGCGTACAAACCGCGACAAGAAGCGTCCTTTACTTCAAACGGATAACCCTCGCGAAGTACTGGAGCAATTAGCTGAAGAACGTAATCCTTTATATGAAGAAGTAGCGGATTACACTGTTCGCACTGACGATCAAAGTGCAAAAGTGGTAGCCAACCAGATCGTAAAAATGCTAGAAGAGAGATAAGTCTTTATCTTTTTTTTAATTGGAGCAAACCGATGGAACGGATTACGGTCAACCTAGCTGAGCGTAGCTACCCAATCTCTATTGGCGCCGGGTTATTTGAGGACCCGGCGTACCTCTCTCAAGTTCTCTCAAACAAAAATGCAAAACAAAAAGTTGTTGTGATCAGTAATGTCACAGTGGCGCCTTTGTATGCAGACAAAATTTTAAAGCAACTCGAGCAGCTCGGTTGTAGTGCATCCTTGTTAGAATTGCCTGACGGTGAACAGTACAAAAACTTGGATGTATTTAATCAAGTAATGAACTTCTTACTGGAAGGGAGTTATGCTCGTGATGTTGTGATCATCGCGTTAGGTGGTGGTGTTATTGGCGACCTTGTGGGTTTTGCGTCTGCCTGTTACCAGCGTGGGGTCGACTTTATTCAAATACCGACCACATTACTATCCCAAGTGGACTCTTCGGTTGGTGGAAAAACCGCGGTTAACCATCCGTTGGGTAAGAACATGATAGGTGCGTTTTACCAACCTAAAGCCGTGATCATTGATACCAACTGCCTGTCGACGTTGCCTGAACGTGAGTTCGCTGCGGGTATCGCCGAAGTCATTAAGTACGGCATTATTTACGATGCAGATTTTTTTGTATGGTTAGAAGACAATCTTGAGCGCTTGTATACGTTGGATGAAGAAGCACTAACTTATGCGATCGCACGTTGCTGTGAAATAAAAGCGGAAGTGGTGGCTCAGGATGAGAAAGAATCGGGCATCCGTGCTTTGCTTAACTTAGGTCACACCTTTGGTCATGCGATTGAAGCGGAACTTGGCTATGGCAATTGGCTGCATGGTGAAGCGGTATCTTCCGGCACTGTTATGGCGGCCAAAACGTCGCATCTACGCGGTCTGATCTCGGAAGAGCAATTTGAGCGTATTGTTGCGATTTTGCGTCGTGCAAAACTGCCTGTGCATACTCCAGACAGTATGAATTTCGATGACTTCATCAAGCACATGATGCGAGATAAGAAAGTCCTCTCTGGTCAATTACGATTGGTTTTGCCTACAGGCATTGGCACTGCCGAGGTAATTGCTGATACGACGCAAGACGTACTCAAGCAGGCAATAGACTTCGGTCGCGATATTTAACCTTGTAATGGCGCCTTTGGGCGTCATTCTTGTAGTGTATTAAGGTTATTAGATGAGTGTTGCTCACGTACTGGAATTAGATTCTCAAATCGAGTTGCTTGATAGATTAGGTCTACTGACTAACTTTGGTTCCAATCTCATTGCGATTAATGGTCATGATGGGTATGGGAAATCTTGGTTAGCGCAGCGATACCTTGAAGTGGGTGCCAGTAACAAGAATCAATGTTTGTTACTTTGTCATTCTAATCAAGACGATGTGCAGCATCGCGTCCTTATTTTGAGTCAACTGGTTTCAGACGCATTGTTTAATCAGCAAGAGCCTTTACTTGATAGCCTTGAAAGGCTTTTAGGTGATGAGCCGTGTGACATTGCAATTGTTGTAGATGATGCGCATTTATTGAGTGAGACACTTATCTCTGAGCTTTGGATGCTGGTCCTAGAGGCGCACCATAAGCCAAATTGGACCATCAATGTCTTACTGTTTACACAGTCTGGACGTTTAGAAGGTTTGCTAGCACGTCTCAGTTATGGACAAGAGATAAAGCCTGTTGAGCTTGATATTGATATGTTGTCCGAAGTGGAAGCTCGTCGTTTCTTTGAGTCACTTGTAGCGCGCTACGTCGATGATGAGTCTGAGAAACGGGTTCGAGATGCATTTAAAAAAGTCGACCCAGTACCGGGGGACATCATGGCGTTAGGAGAGATGAAAGTGGAAAAAAGGATCATTATCCGCTCGATTGTCGGTTCACCCCTGAATATTGCGTTGGTGGTATTAGTATTACTGTTGCTTGCTGCTGGTGGCTATTGGTGGATGCTTAGTCAACCAAGTCCTGATGATAAGGCGCAGCAAATTGCTGGCAGTTTAGAGCAAACGGCTATTCCAACTTTTGAAGAGTCAGGAATCAGTGCAGCGCAGTCTTCACTGCAACCTGTAACCGATGGCTCTAGCAGTCTTGATAAGTCTGGTGCGGTTGATGATTCTGATTCATTACCGCCAGCAGTGACAGAAGAAGTAGCGAGCGTAGGCAGTGATGACAATCAACAAAGAGTGGTGATTGAGTCGAATGTGGTCGATGCATTGCTTGAAGGTAAAGCTGATTCAGCAGACACAAAAGCGATTGATGAAGTCGGAGGTACTGAGAAGACAGAAACCGCCGATGAAACTAGTTCCCCTTTGATTAAAGTTGTAAAACCGAATCAAGATATGACGCAAGCACCTGCTCAGTCAGAAGAGGGTGAGGCAAACCAACCTGTTGTGAAATTTTCATTTGCTCGTGAAGAACTAAAAGCGCTATCGCCAAGAGCTTATACTTTACAACTCGCAGCTATGACCTCAATGGAAGATGTACAATCCTTTCTCAATGAGCATCAACTGAATAATCAAGTGCGAATTTATCCTACCGTTCGTAATGACACCGAGTGGTATATCATCACATATCAAGATTATCCGACAATTCAAATGGCTCGTGATGCCGTCGCAAGCTTGCCAGATTCGGTTAAGTCGGTGAGTCCTTGGGCAAAATCACTCCGTCAGGTTCACCGTGAAATTGAACGAGTGAAATAAACCTGAGCTTCCCTGAAAAATATGTTACATTCCGCAGCCTTAATTTTTGGTCGATAGATAGAGCAGTAGATGAAAAAGCAACGAGCCTTTCTTAAATGGGCAGGAGGAAAATACGGACTGGTTGAAGACATCCAACGTCATTTGCCGCCGGCTCGAAAGCTAGTTGAACCTTTTGTTGGTGCGGGCTCAGTGTTTCTGAATACCGATTATGACCATTATCTACTTGCAGATATCAATCCAGATTTGATCAATCTGTACAACCTGCTGAAAGAACGCCCTGAAGAGTATATCTCTGAAGCGAAGCGTTGGTTTGTCGCTGAGAACAACCGCAAAGAAGCCTACCTACACATTCGCGCTGAGTTTAATAAAACCGATGACGTGATGTACCGCTCTTTAGCGTTTTTGTACATGAACCGCTTTGGTTTTAATGGCCTATGCCGTTACAACAAAAAAGGTGGCTTCAATGTACCGTTTGGCTCTTACAAAAAGCCGTATTTCCCTGAGGCGGAACTGGAGTTTTTTGCAGAAAAAGCCAAAAAAGCTACGTTTGTTTGTGAAGGTTATCCTGAAACATTTCGTCGTGCGCGCAAAGGGAGCGTCGTGTATTGCGATCCACCTTATGCGCCGCTTTCAAATACGGCAAATTTCACCTCATACGCAGGTAATGGTTTCACGTTGGACGACCAAGCTGCATTAGCCGACATTGCTGAAAGAACAGCGACTGAACGTGGCATTCCTGTGTTGATTTCTAACCACGACACTACCTTGACACGTCGGTTGTATCACGGTGCGGATCTTAATGTGGTAAAAGTAAAGCGTACCATTAGCCGTAATGGTAATGGTCGTAATAAAGTTGATGAGCTACTTGCGCTTTTTCATGCCCCAGACATGGATAAATCAAACTCTTAATTCTCACACTATTATATCTAAATAGTGGATCTCCCCACTGGCTTCGGTAGAATTGCGCGCAGATTGTTTGCTCATTACTACTGAGGTCAGGTATGAAAGATTTTCTTATTGCTCCATCCATTTTATCGGCAGATTTTGCTCGTCTCGGTGAAGATGTAGAAAAAGTACTCGCAGCGGGTGCGGACGTGGTGCATTTCGACGTTATGGATAACCACTATGTACCAAACCTGACTTTTGGTGCGCCTGTGTGTAAAGCACTACGCGATTATGGCATCACAGCGCCAATCGATGTTCACCTAATGGTAAAACCCGTTGACCGTATTATTCCTGATTTCGCAAAAGCGGGTGCGTCGATGATTACGTTCCATGTAGAAGCTTCTGATCATGTAGACCGTACACTGCAGTTAATTAAAGAGCACGGCTGTCAGGCTGGTGTGGTACTAAACCCAGCAACGCCACTTGCAAGTCTTGAGTTTATTATGGATAAAGTCGACATGATTCTACTGATGTCGGTAAACCCTGGTTTTGGTGGTCAATCATTCATTCCTCATACACTAGATAAACTGCGTGCCGTTCGTAAGATGATTGACGAGTCTGGCCGTGATATCCGCTTAGAAATCGATGGCGGTGTGAAGGTTGACAACATTCGTGAAATTGCAGAAGCGGGCGCAGACATGTTTGTCGCAGGCTCGGCGATTTTCGGTGAGCCAGATTATAAACAAGTGATCGATCAAATGCGCGCTGAACTGGCTGAAGTTAAATAAGCACCGATAAGCCAACGCAATAACACGCTGATTTTAAAGGCTGCTAGCTTGTTGGCAGCCTTTGTGTTTTCTAGTATTAGAAGAAATTAAATATCCGCTGCGCTGAGCAAATAATCACTTGCCTATTTTACGCCCTTTCTGTACTATTCGTGCTCCTTAAACTCAGTCAATTATCTTTAGTTCCTTGCTTCCTCTGGACGACTGAGCCATTTGTGGAAGCTGAATAATCCGTAAGGAGCAACCAATGCGTCATTACGAAATCGTATTCATGGTGCACCCAGATCAAAGCGAGCAAGTTGCTGGCATGATCGAGCGTTACACTGGTTCAATCACTGAAGCTGGCGGTAAAATCCACCGTCTAGAAGACTGGGGCCGTCGTCAACTGGCTTACCCAATCAACAAGCTTCACAAAGCTCACTACGTTCTTATGAACGTTGAAGCTGACCAAGCTGTAATTGATGAGCTAGAAACTGCTTTCCGTTTCAACGATGCAGTTCTACGTAACATGATCATGCGTACTAAAGCAGCGATCACTGAGCAATCTATCATGCTTAAGCAAAAAGAAGAGCGTGCTCCACGTCGTGAAGAGCGTTCTGAAGCTAAGCCTGAAGCTAAGTCAGAAGCTGCTGAGTAAGTTTTCTTATGGCCAATCGAATGGAGCTGAGCGGCACCATTGCCAAACCGCCCATTCGTAGTAAAAGCCCTGGTGGTATTGAACACTGTCGGTTTTGGCTGGAGCATCGCTCTACTATTATCGAAGCTGACTTACCTCGACAAGTTTATTGTCGTATGCCGGTAGTCGTCAGCGGGCTTGGGTCACAAGCACTAACTCAGAATTTAGTTCAAGGCAGTAACATTAAGGTAAGTGGTTTTGTCACTTATCAAACCGGCCGAAATGGCGTGGGAAAATTAGTGTTACACGCCGACAACATTACTCAAATTTAAGATCAGGAGATAGCCCATGGCTCGTTTCTTCCGTCGTCGTAAATTCTGCCGTTTCACTGCAGAAGGCGTACAAGAGATTGATTACAAAGACGTAGCAACTCTTAAAAACTACATCACTGAAGCTGGTAAAATCGTACCTAGCCGTATCACTGGTACAAGCGCTAAGTACCAGCGTCAACTAGCACGTGCTATCAAGCGTTCACGCTACCTAGCTCTACTACCGTACACTGACAAGCATCAGTAATCGGTTCATTTTATTAAGAAAGAGGATTAAGCAATGCAAGTTATTCTACTTGATAAAATTGGTAACCTAGGTGGTCTTGGCGATACTGCAAACGTTAAATCTGGCTACGCTCGTAACTTCCTTATCCCACAAGGTAAAGCAGTTATGGCAACTAAAGCTAACGTTGAAATGTTTGAAGCTCGTCGTGCTGAACTAGAAGCTAAAGTTGCTGAGCAACTAGCTGCTGCAGAAGCTCGCGCAGAGAAAGTTAACGCTCTAGAAGCTGTAGTTATCGCTTCTAAAGCTGGTGACGAAGGCAAACTATTCGGTTCTATCGGTACTCGTGACATCGCTGACGCTATCACAGCTGCAGGCGTTGAAGTTGCTAAGAGCGAAGTTCGCCTTCCTGAAGGTGCTCTACGTACAACTGGTGAGTTCGAGATCAGCGTTCAACTTCACTCTGAAGTTTTCGCAACTGTGAACCTACAAGTTGTTGCTGCTGAGTAATTCAGTATCAAGACGAAATACTAAAAAGCACCTCCTCGGAGGTGCTTTTTTTATTTTCAGCCCTAAACCACCTACTTCAGTAGGTGGTTATCATCCGTTTCGGCTTTGCCTGTAAAACTACTCATGCTAAATGCGTCTTTGATTTTTCCAGAAGTCAAAGAGGACAAATAACATGAGTAGATACAATCAAGCTTCCCACGTATTTTGGCGTTGTCAATACCATATAGTGTGGACGCCAAAGTATCGATTTAGGATCTTGAAGAACAATATAGGTAAAGAAGTTTATCGATGTATTTATGTTTACTGTAATCAACTTGGATGTGAAGTCGTAGAGCTAAACGTACAAGTTGACCACGTACATTTAGTTGTAAAGGTCCCACCAAAGCTTTCGATATCCAAGTTGATGGGGGTATTGAAAGGCAAAATAGCCTTAAAGCTATTTAGCAAGTTTCCTCGCCTTAGGAAGAACAGGCTTTGGGGTAATCACTTTTGGCAAAGAGGCTATTTTGTCGATAGTGTTGGAATCAATGAAGAAATAATACGCCGATATGTAAGACATCAAGAGAAGCAAGAGCGAGTAGAGCAGCAGCAATTGGCGCTGGACTAAACAAAGGCCCCCTTTTAGGGGGCTCACACAAAGCCACCTTCTTTAGAAGGTGGTAATTTACTTCTAAAACTGAGAGAAAAAGGGTTAAAAAGCGAAAAGTAAATTAACGGAAAATACGCTGTCCGCTTTGCTTAAGCCTTCAGGAACTTTATCGTGATACTGACGAGAGTGCGCCAGTTTCAGTGCAATATCTTCAGTAATATCATTGGTTACACTGAGTTCACTATCAGTACGTGTGTTACTTCTACCTGTTACCAACGTAATATCAGCTGCGAAACTTAAATTATCCAACGCATGCCAAGTTGTGTTGATATTTCCTCGAAAAATGCCTTCTCTAACGATATCGGGAAAGACAATATCGTCATCATCTATTTCGTCTAAGTTTGGCTCTTGATAGCGAAAACCAGGGCCTACTTCTACCTCTAAAATGAAGTTCTCAGTGTAGGAGAACTGGTAACCCAAACCACCTGACAACGTATAGTCTTTAAAATAAGCACTGTAGCGAGAATCCACCCCTTTAAAGCTGCCATACAAATATGTCTTAGGGCCTAACTTGTAGTCACTCTGTAGGGAGTAGGTGGATGAGCGTTTGTCTTCTTCACCGTCTTTGTACAAGTTGTAGTACTTCCATTCACCATTAGAACGGTGTCGACCTGACGTATATTCAGCACTCAAACGAGCATTCAGGGAACGAGAGTCCGTGTTACCTGTATGAGCTTGATAGCCGAACTCCACCTCGGTTTTTAGTGGGTCGGGTACATCAATATTTTGCTCTGGCTGTACTGATTCGTCAGCATACGATGCACTAGCGCACAGTAGGCTAAAGCTAAGTAACCAGTATCGGGACACATCAACCTCGAACGTAATCAAAAAGGAGGGGCATGATACTGATACAGATATTTGGTTGGGTCAATGGTAGGTTAATTTTTATTAGAGCTAGACGGAAGAACCAGGCTATTACCCGGGTGGTTCACATGATGATTTCTTAACAAGTAATTGTCGCTTCGGGGAAGCATCTCAGTTAGGTTAAGGTTATAATCGTGGGTCAATAGTAGTTATCGAGCAAAGTCATGGCGGAAAACAGAAATCGCAAACCTTCAGACAGTCAGGTCGACGCAATCAAAGTGCCACCTCACTCACTAGAAGCCGAGCAATCAGTAATTGGTGGTCTTTTACTGGATAATGAACGTTGGGACACCGTTGCCGAACGTGTTGTGAGCAGTGATTTCTATAGTCGTCCACACCGCCTGATTTTTGAAGGTGTAAAAACCATTCTTGAAGCGGGTAAACCTCTCGATCTTATTACTTTATCGGAATATCTAGAGCGTCACGAGTTGTTAGAAGATGTAGGCGGTTTTGCTTACCTCGCTGACTTGGCGAAGAATACGCCAAGTGCAGCTAACATCAATGCGTATGCTGATATTGTCGCTGAGCGCGCGATTGTTCGTGGCCTTATTGGTGTCGCGAATGAAATTGCGGACGCGGGCTATGACCCTCAAGGTCGCAGTTCTGAAGATTTAATAGACATGGCGGAGAGTAAAGTTTTTGCTATCGCCGAGTCTCGAACTAGTGAAAACGAAGGACCACAAAACGTCGACAACATCCTTGAAAAGACGTTAGAACGTATCGAGTTGTTGTATAAAACGCCACAAGATGGTGTTACCGGGGTCGATACCGGTTTCACAGACCTCAATAAGAAAACCGCAGGTTTGCAAGGCTCTGATTTGGTGATTGTCGCAGCGCGTCCATCGATGGGTAAAACGACCTTTGCGATGAACTTGTGTGAAAATGCGGCCATGCAACAAGAAAAGCCCGTACTTATTTTCTCGTTAGAGATGCCAGCTGAACAGTTGATGATGCGTATGTTGGCCTCTTTGTCTCGTGTTGACCAAACCAGAGATCCGTACGGGTCAGCTAGATGACGAAGATTGGGCGCGTATTTCTTCTACTATGGGTATCCTGATGCAGAAGAAGAATATGTACATTGATGATAGCTCTGGTCTAACTCCGACCGAAGTGCGTTCGCGCGCTCGCCGTATCGCTCGTGAACATGGCGGTCTATCTATGATCATGGTCGACTACCTTCAGTTGATGCGCGTGCCTTCGTTAACCGATAACCGTACTCTTGAGATTGCTGAGATCTCTCGCTCTCTTAAGGCGCTGGCAAAAGAGCTAAATGTGCCTGTTGTGGCACTGTCGCAGCTAAACCGTTCCCTAGAGCAACGTGCGGATAAACGACCAGTAAACTCGGACTTGCGTGAATCCGGTTCCATCGAGCAGGATGCCGACTTGATCATGTTCATCTACCGTGATGAGGTTTATCACCCAGATAGTCCGTACAAAGGTACGGCCGAAATCATTATTGGTAAACAGCGTAACGGTCCTATCGGCTCTGTTCGCCTCACTTTCCAAGGTCAACATTCGCGTTTCGACAACTACGCGGGTCCTGCATTCGATATTGATGATGAGTAATTCCATGAGCTATATGAAAGCGGCCAAGGCGTGCATTGATTTGTCTGCGTTGCAGCACAACTTACAGCGCGTAAAAGCTCAAGCGCCACAAAGTAAAGTGATGGCTGTCGTCAAGGCCAATGGTTATGGTCACGGATTACGTCATGTCGCAAAACATGCTAACCATGCGGATGCGTTTGGCGTGGCTCGCATTGAAGAAGCATTGCAACTGCGCGCTTGTGGAGTAGTAAAGCCGATTCTATTGCTAGAAGGTTTTTACTCTCCTGGTGATTTACCTGTTCTTGTGACGAACAACATCCAAACCGTGGTGCACTGTGAAGAGCAGCTTATCGCCTTGGAGCAAGCAGACCTTGAAACTCCGGTTGTCGTGTGGCTGAAGATTGACAGTGGCATGCACCGCCTTGGGGTTCGTCCTGAACAATATGACGAGTTTGTAACGCGGCTGAAGGAGTGTCCAAATGTAGCGAAACCGTTGCGTTACATGAGCCACTTTGGCTGTGCAGATGAGCTAGATAGCGATATTACCCCACAACAGATTGAGCTGTTTAAATCGTTGACTTCTGGTTGCCAAGGGGAACGTTCACTGGCGGCATCTGCGGGGTTATTGGCATGGCCTCAAAGCCATTTAGATTGGGTTCGTCCGGGTATTATCATGTATGGTGTGTCGCCATTCGATGACAAAACGGCGCAAGATCTTGGGTATCAGCCTGTCATGACACTTAAATCCCACCTTATTGCGGTACGTGAAGTGAAAAAGGGTGAAAGTGTTGGCTACGGTGGTATTTGGACCAGTGAGCGAGATACAAAAGTTGGTGTCATTGCTGTAGGGTATGGCGACGGTTACCCAAGAAGTGCTCCAAACGGTACGCCGGTGTGGGTTAATGGCCGTAAAGTACCTATTGCAGGTCGAGTTTCCATGGATATGCTGACGGTCGATTTGGGACCAGACGCAACGGATAAAGTCAGCGACGAAGCGATTCTTTGGGGGAAAGAGCTCCCAGTAGAAGAAGTGGCGGGTCACATTGGTACGATTGCGTATGAACTCGTGACTAAGCTAACGCCTCGCGTCGAGATGGAATACTCAAAATAAACAACGAAAGGCTAACCCAAGGTTAGCCTTTGTTTTATCTACTCACCGTTAATCGTAGCAATAACGCGGCGGCCGCCACCAAAGTCTCGATGCTCACCCAAGTAAATACCTTGCCATGTTCCTAAAGCTAATCGACCATTTTGGATTGGTACCGTCACACTACTGCCAAGCAGTGATGCTTTAATATGTGCCGGCATGTCGTCGTCACCTTCATAGGTGTGCTGATAATAAGGAGCACGCTCTGGCACAAACTTATTGAAGTGCGCTTCCATGTCCATACGCACGGTTGGATCAGCATTCTCATTTAAGGTCAAACTGGCGGAGGTGTGCTGAATAAATAAGTGTAATAAACCTACTGAAAGTTCGTTTATTTGTGGTAATTGTTGTTCAATTTCATCAGTTATCAGGTGAAAACCGCGGCTTCTCGCTTTTAATTGCAGTGTTTTTTGTGCCCACATATGTGTTCCTTTGGAAATTTATAAATTGGCGTCTATCCTATTCCAATTAGAGCCTGTCATTAGTAAATGATATGATTCTTGTCATCGTAAATGAATTGTTCAATTTCAGGGCAGGGAACGTGACCTAACTCAATGTGAGTGTAAAAGCTCTCGGTCATAATTGGCGCCTGAAAAAAAATTACAAAGACTTGTTTTGTGGCAATTTGCCCAAACATCTAATTTATATTCTATTTGCTAAATCGGGGATTCCACAGTTTTCGCTAGACTGTAAGGAATGGAACCTACTGTAACATCGGGATAAAGACCATGTTGAAAAATATCAATCCAACGCAAACACAAGCTTGGAAAGCGCTAACGGCGCATTTCGAATCTGCACAAGATATGGATCTTAAAGAGCTGTTTGCTCAAGACGCAGCGCGTTTCGACAAATACTCTGCACGTTTCGGCTCAGACATCCTAGTCGATTACTCAAAGAACCTCATCAATGAGGAAACTCTGAAGCACCTGTTTGCTCTTGCGAAAGAGACCGAGCTGAAATCTGCAATTGAAGCGATGTTCAGTGGTGAAGCGATCAACCAAACAGAAGGTCGCGCTGTTCTTCACACTGCACTACGTAACCGCGCTAATACTCCAGTTATGGTAGATGGCGAAGACGTAATGCCAGCAGTGAACGCGGTTCTAGAAAAAATGAAATCATTCACTGAGCGCGTTATCGGCGGTGAATGGAAAGGTTACACAGGCAAAGCAATTACCGATATTGTGAACATCGGTATCGGCGGTTCTGACCTTGGCCCTTACATGGTGACGGAAGCTCTAGCGCCATACAAAAATCATCTAAACCTTCACTTCGTATCTAACGTTGATGGTACACACATCGTTGAAACGTTGAAGAAAGTTAACCCAGAAACGACGTTATTCTTGATCGCGTCTAAGACGTTTACAACACAAGAAACCATGACTAACGCGCACACTGCTCGTGATTGGTTCCTAGAATCGGCGGGTGATCAGGCTCATGTGGCTAAGCACTTTGCTGCGCTTTCAACAAACGCGACAGCCGTGTCTGAATTTGGTATCGATACAGCGAACATGTTTGAATTCTGGGACTGGGTTGGTGGCCGTTACTCACTATGGTCTGCGATCGGTCTATCAATTGCACTAGCAGTAGGTTTCGACAACTTTGTTGAGTTGCTTGATGGTGCTCACGAGATGGACAAGCACTTCGTATCAACAGATCTAGAAAGCAATATTCCAGTGATTCTTGCTTTGATTGGTATTTGGTACAACAACTTCCACGGTGCGGAGTCAGAAGCTATCCTACCTTACGATCAATACATGCACCGTTTTGCAGCATATTTCCAGCAAGGCAACATGGAATCAAACGGTAAATACGTTGACCGTGACGGCAATGCTGTAACTTACCAAACTGGCCCAATCATTTGGGGTGAACCAGGTACCAACGGTCAGCACGCGTTCTACCAGCTAATTCACCAAGGTACTAAGCTTATCCCATGTGACTTCATTGCACCTGCAATTAGCCACAACCCAGCTAGCGATCATCACCAAAAACTGATGTCTAACTTCTTCGCGCAAACTGAAGCTCTAGCGTTTGGTAAAAATGAAGAAACCGTGAAAGAAGAGTTGGTGAAAGTAGGTAAGAATGCTGAAGAAGTGGCAGCGATTGCGCCATTCAAAGTGTTTGAAGGTAACCGTCCAACAAACTCTATTCTAGTGAAGCAAATCACGCCTCGTACGCTAGGTAACTTGATCGCAATGTACGAACACAAAATTTTCGTACAAGGTGTTATCTGGAATATCTTCAGCTTTGACCAGTGGGGCGTGGAGCTAGGTAAACAACTGGCTAACCAAATCCTACCTGAGCTTGCAGACGAGTCTCAAATCAGCTCGCATGACAGCTCAACAAACGGTCTAATCAACGCATTTAAAGCGTTCAAAGCTTAATGTTTGAATAGATAAAGAAAAGGTCAGCAAATGCTGACCTTTTTATTGCCTAAGGCAAAAACAAAATAGGTTGGCCAGTGCCAACCTATTCTTTCTCTTTTATTCGAAGCAAATTTCGATAAAGGCATTTCCCCATTGGGAAGAGAAAGGCATGATAATAATTGAGCCTTCACACTTGTGGCGAATCGTATGACCTCGGCCCGAAACCACAACCGGTGTTGCCATATCAAAGTCAAAACCACTTTCCGCCAGAATGCGTTTCGCACCACCAGTAACCATGTTGGTGATCTCACCCACCATATCGGTCACTTCTTCATTGAGCCCATTTGGACGTTCACCAAGCATGTTCTGCATGATTTCTAGGGCGAGTGCTTCATCAAAGGTGATCGACATTGAACCACGAGTTTGTGGGCCTACCATACCAATCAGACCAGAAACGTCACCTCGTGCGATCTCATCTTTTTTGATTCGCGGTTTTTGTGGCTTCAGCTCAAGAGAAGCCATAGTTTTTAGCACGTTCATTAAAGAAGCTAAAAACGGGTTTACAAATTCAGCGCGCATAACGTTCTTCTATACTTTTTCTTTCGTCTCGGAGGAACAGGCCTGGCATTCACCATGAGTTTCAATAACTTGGTTGGTCAGTTTGAATCCATGCTTCTCGGCGTTTTCGGCTAACAAGGATATCAGCGTCTCATCTTCGAGTTCAACGACATCACCACATTTATCGCAAATTAGTAATTGGAAAAAGTGCTGCTGAGTATTGAAAGAACAACAAGTAATAAAGCTATTTGTCGATTCCACTCGGTGGATGAAGCCTTGCTCTAGGAGAAAATCTAATGCTCGATAAACAGTGGGCGGCTTAGCCTGAGGCTCACTCTCTTTTAGTTGCTCCAATAGCTCATACGCACTTGAGGCGCGGCGATTAGAACAAATGAGTTCAAATACGCGTCGGCGTTGCGGAGTCAGTCGTACTCCACGCTCTGCGCAGATACTTTCAATTTGTTCAATGATTGTTGGGTTCAAACCTTTCACCATAACTATCGGACGTGCTCTATGATAAATCATTTCTATACGAAGTTCGTTTAGAAATGCTTCATTTTACCCACTATCAGAACGAAAATCATGAATTAAAGCAAGTCGGTGGTGGTGTGAAGGCGGAATAATCATCACAGAATGAATCAACGAATGACAGATTCGTATTACTTCTGCGTATTCCTAAGCACTTGGCTAGCCAGCCAACCAAATCATTCTCGCTGAAACTAGCACCCAGAGGTGCTTGGGTATACAATACCCGACTTATTTTTTGAGCGTACTGCTGCGCTCGACCTTGGCAACATAAAAACGGGTGTTTATATTATGACTCATTCTTGCAGGCTCTCCGTAGCACCAATGTTGGATTGGACTGATCGTCATTGTCGCTACTTCCATCGCTTAATGACCAAAGAGACCCTGCTGTACACTGAAATGGTGACGACAGGTGCGATCATTCATGGAAAAGGAGATTTCCTGGCTTATAACGAAGAAGAGCATCCGTTAGCCCTTCAACTTGGTGGTTCAAACCCAGCAGATTCGGCTACGTGTGCCAAGCTAGCGCAAGAGCGTGGCTACGATGAGATTAACCTAAATGTGGGATGTCCATCTGACCGCGTACAAAACGGTCGATTTGGTGCTTGCTTAATGGCTGAACCGCAGTTAGTTGCGGATTGTGTCGCAGCAATGAAAGACGTGGTCGATATCCCTGTAACAGTCAAGACTCGCATTGGTATTGATGATCAAGACTCTTACGAATTCCTAACGGATTTCGTTTCTATTGTTTCAGAAAAGGGTGGCTGTGAGCAGTTCACTATCCACGCACGTAAAGCATGGTTAAGTGGTCTAAGCCCAAAAGAAAACCGTGAGATCCCACCATTGGATTACCCACGCGCTTACCAATTGAAGCAAGACTTCTCACACCTAACGATTGCGATTAACGGTGGCGTGAAATCATTAGAAGAAGCAAAAGCACATCTTCAGCATCTTGACGGTGTGATGATTGGTCGTGAAGCATACCAAAGCCCATATTTACTGGCATCGGTAGACCAAGAGTTGTTTGGCTCTAATGCTCCAGTGAAGAAACGCAGCGAAATTGTTGAAGAGATGTATCCATACATTGAAGCGCAATTAGCGAAAGGTGCGTACCTTGGTCATATTACCCGCCACATGTTAGGTTTGTTCCAAAGCATGCCCGGTGCTCGTCAATGGCGTCGTCATATCAGTGAAAATGCGCACAAACCAGGTTCTGGTCTAGAAGTATTGCAAGACGCGCTAGCTAAGATTCCAAAAGAATTGAATGTGTAAAATTCGCCAGTGAATGGCTAAAATTACCAACTAAAGAATGATAAAGCCAGAGTGCAGAAATGCCTCTGGCTTTGTTTTTTTATTAAAAATCATAGTCTTAAATTCATTTCTGTAAGTTGGTATGGAAACTGCTCTGTTTATTGAAAACAAATGGAGAAGTGATTATGTTGGAGCTAATCTTTATTTTAGTCTTTGCGGCGACCTTGTTGGTTACGGGTATCACAATGATGACCGTATTCGCAGCAACTGGTATTGCGTTAGTTGTGATGTTTTTACTGGGAATGGTTGGAGCGGTACTCAAACTATTACCATGGTTAATCGTGATTGCATTGGGTATTTGGTTCTTCAAGAATTACGTTGCTCAGCCCCGCTATAAATAATGAGTAACATCATTTAGTTGATGGAGAGGCGTGAGAATATGGTATATTTCCTCTCACGTCCTCTACGTGAATATCAGCTATCTCGGAGTAAATACTACATGACAAATAAAGCGAACATCGCTTTAACGGCATTATCGTTGGCAGTATCTTTTCCTGTTTTTGCAGAGTACTCTGTATCGACAAAAGTCGGTGCAGAGGTATGGGCTGCCGACACTAAAGTTAATGAAGTGAGACGAGATAGCAGTACCGCAGGCACTTTTTACGCGGCGATTGAACATGATGTAAAATACGTCCCTAATGCGCGCCTTCGTTACTCAAGTGTTGATGGGGATTACATGGGGTTCGATAAGCTCGATTTAACCTTGTATTACCACGTTCTAGAGCATGATTTATTGCACTTTGATGCGGGTCTCACGTTCAGTAATTTAAGTGACACTAAATACATTGATGCTGGCTCAAGCAGGCGTGTAGAAGAATTTGATGAGCTGATTTGGGCTTGGTATGGTTACGCAGAAATTCAAGTTCCGGATACAAACTTTGATGTGATTGGTGAGATAAACTTTGGTGACAACAAAGGTATCAAAAGCACCGATTTCATGGCAGGTGTTCAATACAATGTACCGCTCGAAAAAGCTCGACTGGCTTTTCGTGGAGGTTACCGTGTGATTGATTTAGAGTCCGATAAATTCATGTCGGATCTAGGGAAAGAGTTTATTTTTGCTAACGGCTTCTTTGTGAGTGCGGAATACGCGTTCTAAACTCAGCCATACTAGATATTCGATTTACTTAAAACGTCGCTTTATAAGCGGCGTTTTTTTATATCACTTCATTATATCCAATCGAAATTTCTCCCTATTTGGCTGACTTAGACCATGCTTACCTAGGAGCAATGTGAAAGTTAAAGCAGGGATAGCGATGACAATAAATGAACTAAGACATCTATTCCGTGAAAATCAGCTTATCGAAGCGATTATTGAGCCTGCAATCCAAGAGGGTGGTTGGGTTGTAGAGTTCAGACATGCGCGCGGTGGTTTTGTTTTTCTAACGGACAGTCACGGCGAAGAATGTCTTTATGAAGATTTGGATACTGCGTCAAAATCGGCAATGGCAGTAGGCTTTCAACAAGTCCGCATTGAAGATCGATGAGCAAAAAGTAAGCCGTTCTTACTTCCAAAAAGTTATAAAACATTCACTTCTATTCTTTCTTGTTATTAAGGAGAGTGGGTACTCTATCGTCACGCAATGAATAGGGATGTCGTGATAATGTCTTTTCAAAAGAATGAGTATTCTCACAAGAATGTGTCTGAAGATAATAATGGGCAAGGAGGAAATCCTCCAATCGCAAGCCCTCTGAATGACCAACAAATTAGCTCACTCCAACAAACTGTCTCTGAGTTGTCTTCACAGCAACTTGCTTGGGTCAGTGGGTATTTTTGGGGATTAGCTCAAAATCAACCAAACACAGCGGTAACGCCAATTGCACAAGCAACGGCAGCCGTATCAGCGAAGCCAGCAGGTAAGTTGAGTATTATTTTTGCTTCCCAAACGGGCAATGCTAAAGGTGTTGCTGAAGCTCTGGAACAGGAAGCAAAAGCAGAAGGAATTGCAGTCGAACTTTTTGATGCAAGCGATTACAAAGGTAAAAACTTAGCCAAAGAAACGCATGTCATTATTGTGGCATCGACTAACGGCGAAGGCGAAGCGCCAGACAATGCCATTGAGCTACATGAGTTTTTGCAATCGAAGAAGGCTCCTAAGCTGCCAAACCTGCAATATGGTGTTATTGCATTGGGAGATTCTAGCTACGAGTTCTTCTGTCAGACCGGTAAAGACTTCGACACTTACCTATCAAAGCTAGGCGCGACTCCATTTATCGAGCGTCTTGATTGCGATGTGGATTATGAAGCCCCCGCAACTGAATGGCGTAAGAATGCGTTAGACAAGGTAAAAGATACACTTTCTTCTGGCTCTGAAGCGGATGTGGTTCAACTTCCTGTGGGTCAAGCTGCGACTGCGCACTCTCCTTACAATAAACAAAATCCGTACACTGCGACGTTACTGACCAGTCAAAAAATCACGGGCCGTGACTCTGGAAAAGACGTTCGTCATATAGAAATCGACTTAGAAGGCTCGGGCTTAACGTATCAGCCTGGTGATGCACTAGGTGTGTGGTTTGAAAATAGCTCGGAACTTGCAAATGCCATTCTTGGTAAGGTCGGTTTGTCTGGGGTTGAGACTGTTGACGTTGATGGTGAAAGCTTGTCAATCCACAGTGCTCTTGTGAGTAAATATGAAATCACAACATCTAACCCACAGCTCATCACAAAGTTTGCCGAGTTATCCGGTAGCAAGAAACTACAAAAGTTAGTTGAAGATAAAGATAAGCTTCGCGAGTACTCTGCAAATACTCAAATCGTTGATGTACTGGCAGAAAAGAAAACCAAGTTAACCGCAGATGAATTGATTGGTTTGCTTCGTCGTCTTACTCCACGCCTTTACTCTATTGCATCAAGCCAAGAAGAGGTCGATGAAGAAGTACACCTAACGGTTGCTTTGGTTGAGTACGAACAAAACGACGAAAAACGATATGGTGGAGCGTCTAGTTTCTTAGCACAGCGTCTCGAAGAGGGAGATGAAGTTAAAGTATTTGTTGAGCATAACAACAACTTTAAACTGCCGGAAGATGATAGCACTCCAATTATCATGGTTGGTCCTGGCACAGGGATCGCACCATTCCGAAGCTTTATTCAGGAACGTGAAAACCGTGATGCTGAAGGCAAAAACTGGTTGTTCTTTGGTGATCGCACGTTCACTCAAGACTTCTTATACCAAGTGGAATGGCAAAAGTATCTCAAGTCAGGAGTACTAAGCCGATTGGATGTTGCCTTTAGTCGTGACCAAGTAGAAAAGGTTTACGTACAACATCGCATCTTAGAAAACGCAGCTCAAGTGTGGCAGTGGATCCAAGAAGGCGCTTATATCTATGTCTGCGGTGATGCAACGCGTATGGCAAAAGATGTGCACGACGCATTGGTTATCGTTGCTGAACAAGAAGGCAAGATGCCGCGTGACGATGCAGAACAATTTATTAATGACCTACGTAAAGCGAAACGTTATCAGAGGGATGTGTACTAATGACTTTTTCTACGGACAATAATAAGCAGGTTGTATTAGGTGAAGAGTTAGGGCCGCTATCTGATAACGAGCGCCTGAAGCGAGAAAGCAACTTATTACGTGGCACCATTGAGCAAGATTTACAGGACCGTATTACTGGTGGCTTTACTGCCGACAACTTCCAGTTAATTCGTTTCCACGGTATGTATCAACAAGACGATCGTGATATCCGTAATGAACGCACAAAGCAAAAACTGGAACCATTACATAATGTGATGCTTCGTGCTCGTATGCCTGGAGGCATCATCACGCCAACGCAATGGTTAGCGATCGACAAGTTCGCAACGGAGCACTCTTTATATGGAAGTATTCGTCTGACGACTCGCCAAACGTTCCAGTTTCATGGGGTATTAAAACCGAATATTAAGTTGATGCATCAAACGCTCAACAGTATTGGCATTGATTCGATTGCAACCGCGGGTGATGTAAACCGTAACGTGTTGTGTACCACTAATCCAGTGGAGTCAGAGTTACACCAAGAAGCTTACGAATGGGCGAAGAGAATCAGTGAACACCTGCTTCCGAAAACACGCGCTTATGCAGAGATTTGGCTAGACGGTGAAAAAGTAGAAAGCACGGAAGAAGACGAACCGATTCTAGGCAAGAACTACTTACCACGTAAGTTTAAAACCACAGTGGTTATCCCACCGCAAAATGACGTAGATGTACACGCTAACGATCTCAACTTCGTAGCGATTGCAGATAACGGCAAGCTGGTTGGTTTTAACGTCCTGGTCGGCGGCGGCTTAGCGATGACGCATGGCGATACATCAACTTATCCGCGCCGCGCTGACGACTTTGGCTTTATTCCGCTGGACAAGACACTTGATGTTGCCGCAGCTGTAGTAACAACTCAGCGCGACTGGGGTAACCGTTCAAACCGTAAGAACGCAAAAACCAAATACACATTGGATCGTGTAGGTAGCGATGTCTTTAAAGCGGAAGTCGAGAAACGTGCTGGTGTTAAGTTTGAGCAAAGCCGTCCATATGAATTCACAGAACGTGGTGACCGTATTGGCTGGGTAGAGGGAATTGATGGTAAATATCATTTAGCGCTTTTCATCGAAAACGGTCGCTTATTAGACTTTCCAGGTAAACCACTTAAGACGGGTGTTGCTGAAATTGCCAAAATCCACAAAGGAGATTTCCGCATGACAGCAAACCAAAACCTAATTGTTGCGAGTGTACCTAAAAACGAAAAAGCGAAGATTGAAAAGATCGCTCGTGAACATGGCTTAATGGACGACGGCGTAAGTGAACAGCGTAAGAACTCAATGGCTTGTGTTGCTTTTCCAACTTGTCCGCTAGCGATGGCAGAAGCTGAGCGTTTCCTTCCTCAGTTTGTTACTGATGTGGAGGGGATTCTGGAGAAGCACAACCTACCAGAAAATGACAACATCATTTTGCGTGTAACTGGGTGTCCAAATGGTTGTGGTCGCGCAATGTTGGCTGAAATTGGTCTAGTTGGCAAAGCGCCGGGTCGTTACAACTTGCACCTAGGTGGTAACCGTGCCGGTACTCGAGTACCAAAAATGTATAAAGAGAACATCACGGATAAGCAAATCTTAGAAGAGATTGATCTGCTGGTGGCTAGATGGTCGAAAGAGCGTGAAGAAGGCGAAGCCTTTGGCGATTTCACTATTCGTGCTGGCATTATCCAAGAAGTGCTCGTATCAAAGAGGGACTTTCATGCTTGATTCTGTAGCATCCAAGCTTGAGCTCACAGAGTTACTGACATTAACAAAGACGGAGCAAATCCTCCGTCTTGCTCAAATTAATGTCGAGCTCGAAAAGCTTTCAGCACAAGAGAGAGTTGCGTGGGCTTTAGATAATCTAGAAGGCGAGTTCGCGGTTTCTTCTAGTTTTGGTATTCAAGCCGCGGTTATGCTTCATTTAGTTACTCGCGCCAAAGCGGACATCCCCGTCATTCTAACCGATACTGGTTACCTGTTTGCTGAGACGTACCGATTTATCGATGAGCTGACAGATGCTCTCAACCTAAATTTAAAAGTTTATCGAGCCAAAGAAAGTGCGAATTGGCAAGAAGCTCGATATGGAAAATTATGGGAGCAGGGTGTAGAGGGAATTGAAAAATACAACAAGCTCAATAAAGTTGAGCCGATGCGTCGAGCGTTAAAAGAGCTTAATGTTGGAACGTGGTTCTCTGGATTGCGTCGAGAGCAAAGTAAATCTCGTGCAGGTTTACCGATTCTATCAATTCAGAACGGTGTGTTTAAATTTCTACCAGTAATTGATTGGACTAATAAAGACGTTCATTACTACTTAGAACAACACGGCCTTAAATATCACCCATTGTGGGATGAAGGTTACCTTTCAGTTGGTGATACACATACCACTCGTAAATGGGAGCCGGGAATGTCAGAGGAAGAAACTCGATTCTTTGGCTTAAAGCGAGAATGTGGCCTACACGAAGATGATGGCTCTGAACAAGATGGGTCTGGCATATAGCCATAATGCTCTTTAAATAGAGTTTAGGTTAAGTTTAATAAAGATAGCTGCAATAAAGCAGCTTTCTTTATTTATGGTACTTGAAAAAACACGCCTCAAAGAACAACTCTGTGGATAAGTTGTGTGAGAGTTTGGGGTAAAGTTGAATAAATAAAGGTTTGATCGAAAACTCATCGTTTAACCATTATTTTTGCAATTTTTGAAAAATAACACTTGCCAATGTGAGCGCGATCTCTATAATGCCTCCTCGTCGACAGGGCAAGGCCTCACAAGGGGTTAAGCAAAGTTGATAAGGCTGAAAAGAAAAACGAAATAATTTGAAGAAAGTGTTTGACACAATAAATTATCTCGCTAGAATGGCCGCCTCTTCCGAAGTGATGTCAATCACAAAGAAGAGTTGCTCTTTAACAATATAGACCTATCAATCTGTGTGGGCACTCGTTGATGATAATCCAATTCGATACCTCGGTATCAAATTAGGTTTCAATGAAACGAAGTGACCATTGAATCTTCGGATTCAGCACAGTCAATTCAAACATTACTTTATGTAATGTTCAGTATTCATTGAGCCGAACAAAATCTTAAATTGAAGAGTTTGATCATGGCTCAGATTGAACGCTGGCGGCAGGCCTAACACATGCAAGTCGAGCGGAAACGAGTTATCTGAACCTTCGGGGAACGATAACGGCGTCGAGCGGCGGACGGGTGAGTAATGCCTAGGAAATTGCCCTGATGTGGGGGATAACCATTGGAAACGATGGCTAATACCGCATGATGCCTACGGGCCAAAGAGGGGGACCTTCGGGCCTCTCGCGTCAGGATATGCCTAGGTGGGATTAGCTAGTTGGTGAGGTAAGGGCTCACCAAGGCGACGATCCCTAGCTGGTCTGAGAGGATGATCAGCCACACTGGAACTGAGACACGGTCCAGACTCCTACGGGAGGCAGCAGTGGGGAATATTGCACAATGGGCGCAAGCCTGATGCAGCCATGCCGCGTGTATGAAGAAGGCCTTCGGGTTGTAAAGTACTTTCAGTCGTGAGGAAGGCGGCGTCGTTAATAGCGGCGTTGTTTGACGTTAGCGACAGAAGAAGCACCGGCTAACTCCGTGCCAGCAGCCGCGGTAATACGGAGGGTGCGAGCGTTAATCGGAATTACTGGGCGTAAAGCGCATGCAGGTGGTTTGTTAAGTCAGATGTGAAAGCCCGGGGCTCAACCTCGGAATAGCATTTGAAACTGGCAGACTAGAGTACTGTAGAGGGGGGTAGAATTTCAGGTGTAGCGGTGAAATGCGTAGAGATCTGAAGGAATACCGGTGGCGAAGGCGGCCCCCTGGACAGATACTGACACTCAGATGCGAAAGCGTGGGGAGCAAACAGGATTAGATACCCTGGTAGTCCACGCCGTAAACGATGTCTACTTGGAGGTTGTGGCCTTGAGCCGTGGCTTTCGGAGCTAACGCGTTAAGTAGACCGCCTGGGGAGTACGGTCGCAAGATTAAAACTCAAATGAATTGACGGGGGCCCGCACAAGCGGTGGAGCATGTGGTTTAATTCGATGCAACGCGAAGAACCTTACCTACTCTTGACATCCAGAGAACTTTCCAGAGATGGATTGGTGCCTTCGGGAACTCTGAGACAGGTGCTGCATGGCTGTCGTCAGCTCGTGTTGTGAAATGTTGGGTTAAGTCCCGCAACGAGCGCAACCCTTATCCTTGTTTGCCAGCGAGTAATGTCGGGAACTCCAGGGAGACTGCCGGTGATAAACCGGAGGAAGGTGGGGACGACGTCAAGTCATCATGGCCCTTACGAGTAGGGCTACACACGTGCTACAATGGCGCATACAGAGGGCGGCCAACTTGCGAAAGTGAGCGAATCCCAAAAAGTGCGTCGTAGTCCGGATTGGAGTCTGCAACTCGACTCCATGAAGTCGGAATCGCTAGTAATCGTGGATCAGAATGCCACGGTGAATACGTTCCCGGGCCTTGTACACACCGCCCGTCACACCATGGGAGTGGGCTGCAAAAGAAGTAGGTAGTTTAACCTTCGGGGGGACGCTTACCACTTTGTGGTTCATGACTGGGGTGAAGTCGTAACAAGGTAGCGCTAGGGGAACCTGGCGCTGGATCACCTCCTTAAACGATGATTATTGCGATGAGTGTTCACACAGATTGATACGGTTTATGAAGTTTAAGAGATAGAACATCCTCCAAGATGTTCACTTAGTGTCCCGTTCGTCTAGAGGCCTAGGACACCGCCCTTTCACGGCGGTAACAGGGGTTCGACTCCCCTACGGGATACCATCTTTAAACATTCTCTCTTGAGAGTTTTTAAAAATGGTTACTTCATTAGAAGTGATTAGCTCTTTAAAAATTTGGAAAGCTGACAAAACAACAATTTATTGTTGTTTGTAAAGTTCTCAATGTTTATCGAAAGATAAACACCAAAAAACACATTCAAGTGTTCTTGGCTTTTTGTTTTCATTTTTTCTAAAAATGAAGGTAAAGAGATGAGTCCGGCAAAATCGATATGTCTCTCGCTCATTCAAATAATGAGAGACAACTTTGGTGATTTGATTATCAACTCGAAACTCCTTCGGGTTGTATGGTTAAGTGACTAAGCGTACACGGTGGATGCCTTGGCAGTCAGAGGCGATGAAGGACGTATTAACTTGCGATAAGCCCAGATTAGGTAGTAAAAACCACTTGAGTCTGGGATTTCCGAATGGGGAAACCCAATACCATAAGGTATTACTGTTGAGTGAATACATAGCTCAACAGGGCGAACCGGGGGAACTGAAACATCTAAGTACCCCGAGGAAAAGAAATCAACCGAGATTCCGAAAGTAGCGGCGAGCGAAATTGGACTAGCCCTTAAGCTTTACACGCGTTAGACGAACAGCCTGGAAAGGCCGACGATACAGGGTGATAGTCCCGTAGTTGACGACGTGTGTTCAGTGAAATCGAGTAGGGCGGGACACGTGATATCCTGTCTGAATATGGGGGGACCATCCTCCAAGGCTAAATACTACTGACTGACCGATAGTGAACCAGTACCGTGAGGGAAAGGCGAAAAGAACCCCTGTGAGGGGAGTGAAATAGAACCTGAAACCGTGTACGTACAAGCAGTAGGAGCAGGCTTTGTCCTGTGACTGCGTACCTTTTGTATAATGGGTCAGCGACTTATATTCAGTGGCAAGGTTAACCATCTAGGGGAGCCGTAGGGAAACCGAGTCTTAACTGGGCGTTCAGTCTCTGGATATAGACCCGAAACCAGGTGATCTAGCCATGGGCAGGTTGAAGGTTGAGTAACATCAACTGGAGGACCGAACCGACTAATGTTGAAAAATTAGCGGATGACTTGTGGCTAGGGGTGAAAGGCCAATCAAACCTGGAGATAGCTGGTTCTCCCCGAAAGCTATTTAGGTAGCGCCTCGGACGAATACTACTGGGGGTAGAGCACTGTTAAGGCTAGGGGGTCATCCCGACTTACCAACCCTTTGCAAACTCCGAATACCAGTAAGTACTATCCGGGAGACACACGGCGGGTGCTAACGTCCGTCGTGGAGAGGGAAACAACCCAGACCGCCAGCTAAGGTCCCAAATTACTACTAAGTGGGAAACGATGTGGGAAGGCTCAGACAGCCAGGATGTTGGCTTAGAAGCAGCCATCATTTAAAGAAAGCGTAATAGCTCACTGGTCGAGTCGGCCTGCGCGGAAGATGTAACGGGGCTAAGTAGTAAACCGAAGCTGCGGCAATGCACTTTAGTGCATTGGGTAGGGGAGCGTTCTGTAAGCGGTTGAAGGTGTGTGGTAACGCATGCTGGACGTATCAGAAGTGCGAATGCTGACATGAGTAACGATAAAGGGGGTGAAAAACCTCCTCGCCGGAAGACCAAGGGTTCCTGTCCAACGTTAATCGGGGCAGGGTAAGTCGACCCCTAAGGCGAGGCCGAAAGGCGTAGTCGATGGGAAACGGGTTAATATTCCCGTACTTCTTACAATTGCGATGGGGGGACGGAGAAGGCTAGGTGGGCCTGGCGACGGTTGTCCAGGTTCAAGTGCGTAGGCTGAAGAGTTAGGTAAATCCGGCTCTTCTTAAAGCTGAGACACGACGTCGAGCATCTACGGATGTGAAGTCATTGATGCCATGCTTCCAGGAAAAGCCTCTAAGCTTCAGATTGTAAGGAATCGTACCCCAAACCGACACAGGTGGTCGGGTAGAGAATACCAAGGCGCTTGAGAGAACTCGGGTGAAGGAACTAGGCAAAATGGTACCGTAACTTCGGGAGAAGGTACGCTCTCGACGGTGAAGTCCCTCGCGGATGGAGCTATTGAGAGTCGCAGATACCAGGTGGCTGCAACTGTTTATTAAAAACACAGCACTGTGCAAAATCGCAAGATGACGTATACGGTGTGACGCCTGCCCGGTGCCGGAAGGTTAATTGATGGGGTTAGACTTCGGTCGAAGCTCTTGATCGAAGCCCCGGTAAACGGCGGCCGTAACTATAACGGTCCTAAGGTAGCGAAATTCCTTGTCGGGTAAGTTCCGACCTGCACGAATGGCGTAATGATGGCCACGCTGTCTCCACCCGAGACTCAGTGAAATTGAAATCGCTGTGAAGATGCAGTGTACCCGCGGCTAGACGGAAAGACCCCGTGAACCTTTACTACAGCTTGGCACTGAACATTGACCCTACATGTGTAGGATAGGTGGGAGGCTTTGAAGCGCAGTCGCTAGATTGCGTGGAGCCGTCCTTGAAATACCACCCTTGTAGTGTTGATGTTCTAACGTCGACCCCTTATCGGGGTTGCGGACAGTGCCTGGTGGGTAGTTTGACTGGGGCGGTCTCCTCCCAAAGCGTAACGGAGGAGCACGAAGGTGGGCTAATCACGGTTGGACATCGTGAGGTTAGTGCAATGGCATAAGCCCGCTTGACTGCGAGAATGACAATTCGAGCAGGTGCGAAAGCAGGTCATAGTGATCCGGTGGTTCTGAATGGAAGGGCCATCGCTCAACGGATAAAAGGTACTCCGGGGATAACAGGCTGATACCGCCCAAGAGTTCATATCGACGGCGGTGTTTGGCACCTCGATGTCGGCTCATCACATCCTGGGGCTGAAGTCGGTCCCAAGGGTATGGCTGTTCGCCATTTAAAGTGGTACGCGAGCTGGGTTTAGAACGTCGTGAGACAGTTCGGTCCCTATCTGCCGTGGGCGTTGGAGAATTGAAAGGGGCTGCTCCTAGTACGAGAGGACCGGAGTGGACGAACCTCTGGTGTTCGGGTTGTGTCGCCAGACGCATTGCCCGGTAGCTAAGTTCGGGATCGATAACCGCTGAAAGCATCTAAGCGGGAAGCGAGCCTTGAGATGAGTTCTCCCTGATACTTTAAGTATCCTAAAGGGTTGTCGTAGACTACGACGTTGATAGGCAGGGTGTGTAAGCGTTGTGAGGCGTTGAGCTAACCTGTACTAATTGCCCGTGAGGCTTAACCATACAACACCCAAGGGGTTTTGATGGACTCAATGAAAGAACGTTGAATGTGTAAGAACGAGAATTAAAAAACAGCTTTCCAGATTAAAGAATTTGCTTGGCGACCATAGCGTTTTGGACCCACCTGATTTCCATGCCGAACTCAGAAGTGAAACGAAATAGCGCCGATGGTAGTGTGGGGCTTCCCCATGTGAGAGTAGGACATCGCCAGGCTTTATTTCCGACTTGTCTGAATACAGACGAGTCAACATAAGGTTTTAAACAAAAGTTTAGAATTTTATGTTGACTTTCAAAGTGGAAAGCGTATTATACGCACCTCGCTTAAGTGCTAAGGCACTGAAAGGCAAGCTCTTTAACAATATAGACCTATCAATCTGTGTGGGCACTCGTTGATGATAATCCAATTAGATACCTCGGTATCAAATTAGGTTTCAATGAAACGAAGTGACCATTGAATCGAAAGGTTCAGCACAGTCAATTCAAACATTACTTATGTAATGTTCAGTATTCATTGAGCCGAACAAAATCTTAAATTGAAGAGTTTGATCATGGCTCAGATTGAACGCTGGCGGCAGGCCTAACACATGCAAGTCGAGCGGAAACGAGTTATCTGAACCTTCGGGGAACGATAACGGCGTCGAGCGGCGGACGGGTGAGTAATGCCTAGGAAATTGCCCTGATGTGGGGGATAACCATTGGAAACGATGGCTAATACCGCATGATGCCTACGGGCCAAAGAGGGGGACCTTCGGGCCTCTCGCGTCAGGATATGCCTAGGTGGGATTAGCTAGTTGGTGAGGTAAGGGCTCACCAAGGCGACGATCCCTAGCTGGTCTGAGAGGATGATCAGCCACACTGGAACTGAGACACGGTCCAGACTCCTACGGGAGGCAGCAGTGGGGAATATTGCACAATGGGCGCAAGCCTGATGCAGCCATGCCGCGTGTGTGAAGAAGGCCTTCGGGTTGTAAAGCACTTTCAGTCGTGAGGAAGGTAGTGTAGTTAATAGCTGCATTACTTGACGTTAGCGACAGAAGAAGCACCGGCTAACTCCGTGCCAGCAGCCGCGGTAATACGGAGGGTGCGAGCGTTAATCGGAATTACTGGGCGTAAAGCGCATGCAGGTGGTTTGTTAAGTCAGATGTGAAAGCCCGGGGCTCAACCTCGGAATAGCATTTGAAACTGGCAGACTAGAGTACTGTAGAGGGGGGTAGAATTTCAGGTGTAGCGGTGAAATGCGTAGAGATCTGAAGGAATACCGGTGGCGAAGGCGGCCCCCTGGACAGATACTGACACTCAGATGCGAAAGCGTGGGGAGCAAACAGGATTAGATACCCTGGTAGTCCACGCCGTAAACGATGTCTACTTGGAGGTTGTGGCCTTGAGCCGTGGCTTTCGGAGCTAACGCGTTAAGTAGACCGCCTGGGGAGTACGGTCGCAAGATTAAAACTCAAATGAATTGACGGGGGCCCGCACAAGCGGTGGAGCATGTGGTTTAATTCGATGCAACGCGAAGAACCTTACCTACTCTTGACATCCAGAGAACTTTCCAGAGATGGATTGGTGCCTTCGGGAACTCTGAGACAGGTGCTGCATGGCTGTCGTCAGCTCGTGTTGTGAAATGTTGGGTTAAGTCCCGCAACGAGCGCAACCCTTATCCTTGTTTGCCAGCGAGTAATGTCGGGAACTCCAGGGAGACTGCCGGTGATAAACCGGAGGAAGGTGGGGACGACGTCAAGTCATCATGGCCCTTACGAGTAGGGCTACACACGTGCTACAATGGCGCATACAGAGGGCGGCCAACTTGCGAAAGTGAGCGAATCCCAAAAAGTGCGTCGTAGTCCGGATTGGAGTCTGCAACTCGACTCCATGAAGTCGGAATCGCTAGTAATCGTGGATCAGAATGCCACGGTGAATACGTTCCCGGGCCTTGTACACACCGCCCGTCACACCATGGGAGTGGGCTGCAAAAGAAGTAGGTAGTTTAACCTTCGGGGGGACGCTTACCACTTTGTGGTTCATGACTGGGGTGAAGTCGTAACAAGGTAGCGCTAGGGGAACCTGGCGCTGGATCACCTCCTTAAACGATGATTATTGCGATGAGTGTTCACACAGATTGATACGGTTTATGAAGTTTAAGAGATAGAACATCCCCCAAGATGTTCACTTAGTGTCCCGTTCGTCTAGAGGCCTAGGACACCGCCCTTTCACGGCGGTAACAGGGGTTCGACTCCCCTACGGGATACCATTGGGTCGTTAGCTCAGTTGGTAGAGCAGTTGACTTTTAATCAATTGGTCGCAGGTTCGAATCCTGCACGACCCACCATTTCTCGATGGGGCTATAGCTCAGCTGGGAGAGCGCCTGCCTTGCACGCAGGAGGTCTGCGGTTCAATCCCGCATAGCTCCACCATTCGAGAACTTCTTCCACAAAGAAGTAAAACTAATGTGGGCGATTAGCTCAGTTGGGAGAGCACCTGCCTTACAAGCAGGGGGTCACTGGTTCGAGCCCGGTATCGCCCACCATCTTTAAACATTCTCTCCTGAGAGTTTTTAAAAATGGTTTTCATCAGAAAATCTAGCTCTTTAACAATTTGGAAAGCTGACAAAACAAACTTAAAAGTTTGTTTGTAAAGTTCTCAATGTTTGTCTTTATGACAAACACCAAAAAACACATTCAAGTGTTCTTGGGAATATCACTTTTAAGTGATTATTCGAAATTGAGTCCGGCAAAATCGAAATGTCTCTCGCTCATTCAAATAATGAGAGACAACTTTGGTGATTTGAACATCAACTCGAAACTCCTTCGGGTTGTATGGTTAAGTGACTAAGCGTACACGGTGGATGCCTTGGCAGTCAGAGGCGATGAAGGACGTATTAACTTGCGATAAGCCCAGATTAGGTAGTAAAAACCACTTGAGTCTGGGATTTCCGAATGGGGAAACCCAATACCATAAGGTATTACTGTTGAGTGAATACATAGCTCAACAGGGCGAACCGGGGGAACTGAAACATCTAAGTACCCCGAGGAAAAGAAATCAACCGAGATTCCGAAAGTAGCGGCGAGCGAAATTGGACTAGCCCTTAAGCTTTACACGCGTTAGACGAACAGCCTGGAAAGGCCGACGATACAGGGTGATAGTCCCGTAGTTGACGACGTGTGTTCAGTGAAATCGAGTAGGGCGGGACACGTGATATCCTGTCTGAATATGGGGGGACCATCCTCCAAGGCTAAATACTACTGACTGACCGATAGTGAACCAGTACCGTGAGGGAAAGGCGAAAAGAACCCCTGTGAGGGGAGTGAAATAGAACCTGAAACCGTGTACGTACAAGCAGTAGGAGCAGGCTTTGTCCTGTGACTGCGTACCTTTTGTATAATGGGTCAGCGACTTATATTCAGTGGCAAGGTTAACCATCTAGGGGAGCCGTAGGGAAACCGAGTCTTAACTGGGCGTTCAGTCTCTGGATATAGACCCGAAACCAGGTGATCTAGCCATGGGCAGGTTGAAGGTTGAGTAACATCAACTGGAGGACCGAACCGACTAATGTTGAAAAATTAGCGGATGACTTGTGGCTAGGGGTGAAAGGCCAATCAAACCTGGAGATAGCTGGTTCTCCCCGAAAGCTATTTAGGTAGCGCCTCGGACGAATACTACTGGGGGTAGAGCACTGTTAAGGCTAGGGGGTCATCCCGACTTACCAACCCTTTGCAAACTCCGAATACCAGTAAGTACTATCCGGGAGACACACGGCGGGTGCTAACGTCCGTCGTGGAGAGGGAAACAACCCAGACCGCCAGCTAAGGTCCCAAATTACTACTAAGTGGGAAACGATGTGGGAAGGCTCAGACAGCCAGGATGTTGGCTTAGAAGCAGCCATCATTTAAAGAAAGCGTAATAGCTCACTGGTCGAGTCGGCCTGCGCGGAAGATGTAACGGGGCTAAGTAGTAAACCGAAGCTGCGGCAATGCACTTTAGTGCATTGGGTAGGGGAGCGTTCTGTAAGCGGTTGAAGGTGTGTGGTAACGCATGCTGGACGTATCAGAAGTGCGAATGCTGACATGAGTAACGATAAAGGGGGTGAAAAACCTCCTCGCCGGAAGACCAAGGGTTCCTGTCCAACGTTAATCGGGGCAGGGTAAGTCGACCCCTAAGGCGAGGCCGAAAGGCGTAGTCGATGGGAAACGGGTTAATATTCCCGTACTTCTTACAATTGCGATGGGGGGACGGAGAAGGCTAGGTGGGCCTGGCGACGGTTGTCCAGGTTCAAGTGCGTAGGCTGAAGAGTTAGGTAAATCCGGCTCTTCTTAAAGCTGAGACACGACGTCGAGCATCTACGGATGTGAAGTCATTGATGCCATGCTTCCAGGAAAAGCCTCTAAGCTTCAGATTGTAAGGAATCGTACCCCAAACCGACACAGGTGGTCGGGTAGAGAATACCAAGGCGCTTGAGAGAACTCGGGTGAAGGAACTAGGCAAAATGGTACCGTAACTTCGGGAGAAGGTACGCTCTCGACGGTGAAGTCCCTCGCGGATGGAGCTATTGAGAGTCGCAGATACCAGGTGGCTGCAACTGTTTATTAAAAACACAGCACTGTGCAAAATCGCAAGATGACGTATACGGTGTGACGCCTGCCCGGTGCCGGAAGGTTAATTGATGGGGTTAGACTTCGGTCGAAGCTCTTGATCGAAGCCCCGGTAAACGGCGGCCGTAACTATAACGGTCCTAAGGTAGCGAAATTCCTTGTCGGGTAAGTTCCGACCTGCACGAATGGCGTAATGATGGCCACGCTGTCTCCACCCGAGACTCAGTGAAATTGAAATCGCTGTGAAGATGCAGTGTACCCGCGGCTAGACGGAAAGACCCCGTGAACCTTTACTACAGCTTGGCACTGAACATTGACCCTACATGTGTAGGATAGGTGGGAGGCTTTGAAACGCAGTCGCTAGATTGCGTGGAGCCGTCCTTGAAATACCACCCTTGTAGTGTTGATGTTCTAACGTCGACCCCTTATCGGGGTTGCGGACAGTGCCTGGTGGGTAGTTTGACTGGGGCGGTCTCCTCCCAAAGCGTAACGGAGGAGCACGAAGGTGGGCTAATCACGGTTGGACATCGTGAGGTTAGTGCAATGGCATAAGCCCGCTTGACTGCGAGAATGACAATTCGAGCAGGTGCGAAAGCAGGTCATAGTGATCCGGTGGTTCTGAATGGAAGGGCCATCGCTCAACGGATAAAAGGTACTCCGGGGATAACAGGCTGATACCGCCCAAGAGTTCATATCGACGGCGGTGTTTGGCACCTCGATGTCGGCTCATCACATCCTGGGGCTGAAGTCGGTCCCAAGGGTATGGCTGTTCGCCATTTAAAGTGGTACGCGAGCTGGGTTTAGAACGTCGTGAGACAGTTCGGTCCCTATCTGCCGTGGGCGTTGGAGAATTGAAAGGGGCTGCTCCTAGTACGAGAGGACCGGAGTGGACGAACCTCTGGTGTTCGGGTTGTGTCGCCAGACGCATTGCCCGGTAGCTAAGTTCGGGATCGATAACCGCTGAAAGCATCTAAGCGGGAAGCGAGCCTTGAGATGAGTTCTCCCTGATACTTTAAGTATCCTAAAGGGTTGTCGTAGACTACGACGTTGATAGGCAGGGTGTGTAAGCGTTGTGAGGCGTTGAGCTAACCTGTACTAATTGCCCGTGAGGCTTAACCATACAACACCCAAGGGGTTTTGATGGACTCAATGAAAGAACATTGAATGTGTAAGAACGAGAATTAAAAAACAGCTTTCCAGATTAAAGAATTTGCTTGGCGACCATAGCGTTTTGGACCCACCTGATTTCCATGCCGAACTCAGAAGTGAAACGAAATAGCGTCGATGGTAGTGTGGGGCTTCCCCATGTGAGAGTAGAACATCGCCAGGCTTTAGTTTTATTTTCACTTTTTCGAAAAGTGAAGACAAAAGCGGACACTTGCTTATTAAAGCGAGTGATACCACTGCGGAGTGGTAGTTCAGTTGGTTAGAATACCGGCCTGTCACGCCGGGGGTCGCGGGTTCGAGTCCCGTCCACTCCGCCATTTATATTAAGCCTCAGTCGAAAGACTGAGGCTTTTTTCGTTTTGGTTCCCCGACTTACCTTAAACCCACTTTCATATTGAAACCTTGCATCGAGAGGCAGGCTTCCCTCTGGCTATGCTTTCTAAGCCCTGTATGAGTGAAGTGGAACGCAGTTTTGTGTGGTTTCTGCAGTCTCGAGCGCTAGTTTTGAGCCTCTTCATTCACCAAAGCTCCTTTTATTCGATATTAGAAAATCTAGTTATGTGACAGAGTTTAATTGTTTGAGGTGTCACTTGTTCCAATTTTGAAAACAGGACGACTTTGAATACAAGTTTAGTCTCACTGAGATCAAGAGAGAGGGGGACTAAATTTCTGTTAAGGCTTTGATCTACCTGAATGCTAGCTCAGTTTTATCTTGGTGAGATTGCTAACCTGTTTGGGTTCTGAACGCAATCACCCTAAATGTCTCTTTCTCATAAAAATACAAACTCGCTCATTGCTAAGTATTGTGGAAGTTTAGCTTTGATATTTGCGAGGAGCCTATATTGCCAAGAGAAGAGAAGTGATAAATGGGTAAATTAAAAGGCACGTCTATGAATACTATCTATCGGCAATAGTTAGTATCTATGAAAATGCAGCGTAGCGATTCTTCGTATATTTGAAGGTATATCAAAGAATAAGGAGCATTCGTCCTTGAAGGGGAGTCTGAAAATTAGTTATGAAAAAAGCAGCTAGGTAGCTGCTTTTTATTTATTAAGTTACGTGTCTTTAAGAGTCCACTGGCTCCGTATGTTCCGGAGTGGTTATTGCTTGGTTGTTCTCTTCCATCTTCTTCTCTTCTGCTTTTGCTTTTTCAATCATTGGGGTGATTGTTGAGCCTTGAATGAGGATAGAGAAAACAACGACGGAGTAGGTCATTACAAGAATAATCTCTTTTACATCGATTAACTTATCTTGAATCACCCAAATACCAGATGGAATGGAAAGTGCCATTGCCAATGCAAGGCCCCCGCGTAAGCCGCCCCACGTCAAAATACGTACTGACCACGGGTTATATTTTCTGTAACGCTTAAAGCCAATGTACGAGAGAAATACGCTTAAATAGCGAGCTGCTAGTACAAGAGGGACTGAAATAGCCATCATAATCCAGTCTTCTTTGTGGAATTCAAATAGCAGCATCGACATGCCGATCAGTAGGAATAACACGCCATTCAAGAACTCATCAACAAGCTCCCAAAAATGGTCAAGGTGATCTTCACTCTCTTTTGAAAAGCCAATAAAGCGTGTCCAGTTGCCAATCATAATACCGGATACAACCATCGCGAGTGGGCCTGATACATGGATGTATTCAGCAAATGCGTAACCTGCTGTTGGGACACCAATGGTAAGTAACAATTCCATTGAGTGATCATCGGTGGCACTGATCAAGTAGTGGAATAGCAAACCGAGGACGAAACCATATGTGATACCACCGATAGCTTCTTGGATGAAGAGTAAGGTGACACTACCTACAGTTGGTGCCTCAGTGCCAAATGCAATCGTAAATAGAGTGACGAAGATAACCAAACCGAAGCCATCATTGAAGAGCGATTCTCCTTCAATCTGAGTGGAGATACGTTTGGGAGCATCGAGTTTTTTAACAATAGCCAATACAGCGATTGGGTCAGTTGGCGATATTAGAGCACCAAATAGTAAGCAGTAGACCAAATCAAATTGGATGCCAATTAACTGACAAAACCCATACAGCGCAAATCCAATAAAGAACGTGGAAAACAGTGTGGCTCCAAGGGCTAAAACAGTGATCTCCCACTTTTGATCTTTAAGGTTCGGGAGTTTGATGCCTAGTCCACCAGCAAATAGTAAGAAGCCAAGAATGCCTTTGAGCAAGAAATCTTCGAAGTTAATCCTTGTGACCGTCTCCGTCGCAATTTCGGTGAGATGGAACCAGTTGTTTTGACCCGCAATTAAGATTAGAAGTGAAAGCACCATTGAACCTGCGGTAATCGCAATGGTGGTTTGCATCTTTCCTATCTTGCTGTTTACAAAAGCAATTAGCATCGCAGCTGCGGATAGAAAACATAAAGTATGATAGACCGACATAGAGCTCTCTATTTGTAACATTTTATGAATGGAATTCTCGGCTGATGCTGCTTAAATAGCAAACATTTTTTCGTGATTATTTTGCAAGTTAAAAAGGAGATAAAATAATCATTAATTCTACGTTTAGACGTCTAGACTCCTGAAGTTTGTGTGATAGGATGGAAAGATAACTAAAGGAATGAGGCTGTACTGTGGGAAGTAACGTAAGACAACAGATTGAAGCTCAATTGAAGCAACGTATTCTTTTGATTGATGGTGGTATGGGGACCATGATTCAGGGATACAAACTTGAAGAGCAAGACTATCGAGGAACGCGCTTTGCGGATTGGCATTGTGATCTAAAAGGTAACAACGACCTGTTGGTTCTAAGTCAGCCTCAACTTATCAAGGAAATTCACGCTGCATATTTAGAAGCGGGTGCAGATATTCTCGAAACCAACACGTTTAACGCAACAACCATTGCGATGGCTGACTACGAGATGGAAAGCCTGAGTGAAGAAATTAACTTTGCAGCAGCCAATCTTGCACGTGAAGTTGCAGATGAATGGACCGCAAAAACACCCGATAAGCCGCGTTATGTCGCAGGGGTTTTAGGGCCGACGAACCGAACTTGTTCTATTTCTCCTGATGTAAATGACCCCGGATATCGAAATGTTTCTTTCGACGAGTTAGTTGAGGCTTACTCTGAATCGACTCGTGCTCTAATTAAAGGTGGTTCTGACCTTATTCTTATCGAGACCATCTTCGATACGCTTAACGCTAAGGCTTGTTCATTTGCTGTTGAAAGTGTGTTTGAAGAGATGGGTATTGAGTTACCTGTGATGATCTCGGGGACTATTACTGATGCTTCCGGTCGGACATTATCCGGTCAAACCACAGAAGCGTTTTACAACTCATTACGTCATGTTAAACCGATTTCGTTTGGTTTGAACTGTGCACTTGGTCCAGATGAGCTGCGTCCTTATGTTGAAGAGCTCTCTCGTATATCAGAATCTTTTGTTTCCGCTCACCCAAATGCTGGGCTTCCGAATGCATTCGGCGAATACGATTTGTCGCCAGAAGATATGGCTAAGCATGTTAAAGAGTGGGCTCAAAGTGGCTTTTTAAACTTGATTGGTGGGTGTTGTGGTACAACTCCTGAGCACATTCGCCAAATGGCACTCGCGGTTGAAAATATCGCCCCTCGTCAATTACCTGAACTTCCCGTTGCTTGTCGCTTGTCTGGCCTGGAGCCACTCGCTATTGATAAAGACTCTTTATTTATCAATGTCGGTGAGCGTACGAATGTAACCGGTTCTGCGCGTTTTAAGCGCTTAATTAAAGAAGAGCTGTACGATGAAGCGCTCGATGTGGCTCGTCAACAAGTTGAAAATGGCGCTCAAATTATCGATATCAACATGGATGAAGGCATGTTGGATGCACAAGCTTGTATGGTTCGCTTTTTAAACCTTTGTGCGTCAGAACCTGAAATCTCAAAAGTACCAATCATGGTTGACTCTTCCAAGTGGGAGGTTATTGAAGCCGGTCTTAAGTGCATCCAAGGCAAAGGCATTGTTAACTCGATCTCTCTCAAAGAAGGCAAAGAGAAATTCGTTGAACAAGCTAAGTTGATCCGCCGTTACGGTGCGGCTGTGATTGTGATGGCGTTTGATGAGATTGGGCAAGCAGATACACGTGAGCGCAAAGTAGAAATTTGTACCAACGCTTACCGAATTCTTGTTGATGAAGTGGGCTTTCCACCAGAAGACATCATTTTTGACCCAAACATTTTTGCCATTGCTACGGGGATCGAGGAGCATAATAACTACGCGGTGGATTTCATTGAAGCCGTTGGCGATATCAAACGTGATTTACCACATGCGATGATATCTGGTGGTGTTTCTAACGTCTCATTCTCTTTCCGTGGCAATAACTATGTACGTGAAGCGATTCACGCGGTGTTCCTCTACCACTGTTTTAAAAATGGTATGGATATGGGGATTGTGAATGCGGGTCAGTTAGAAATCTACGATAACGTGCCTGAAAAATTGCGTGAGGCTGTGGAAGATGTCGTTCTTAACCGTCGTGATGACGCCACTGAGAGATTGTTAGATATCGCGGCGGAATACGCAGGCAAAGGGGTAGGTAAAGAGGAGGATGCCTCTGCACTTGAGTGGAGAACCTGGCCTGTTGAAAAGCGTTTAGAACACGCGTTAGTGAAAGGAATAACCGAGTTTATCGTTGATGATACCGAAGAAGCTCGTGTCAATGCTTCAAAGCCATTAGAGGTGATAGAAGGCCCACTAATGGATGGGATGAACGTCGTCGGAGACTTGTTTGGTGAAGGTAAAATGTTCCTTCCTCAGGTCGTAAAATCTGCCCGAGTGATGAAGCAAGCAGTCGCGCATCTCGAGCCCTACATCAATGCAGAAAAGCAGGTGGGACAAACAAACGGTAAGATTTTGCTAGCGACGGTCAAAGGTGATGTACATGATATCGGGAAAAATATCGTTGGCGTTGTATTGCAGTGCAATAACTACGAAATTATCGATCTTGGTGTCATGGTTCCTTGCGAAAAGATCTTAAAAGTAGCGCAAGAAGAAAACGTCGATATTATTGGTTTATCAGGGTTGATCACGCCTTCATTAGACGAAATGGTGCATGTTGCAAAAGAGATGGAGCGTCTCGACTTTAACTTACCTCTTCTCATCGGTGGCGCAACAACGTCAAAAGCCCATACAGCAGTTAAGATTGAGCAAAATTACAAGCATCCAGTGGTTTACGTGAACAACGCCTCACGTGCAGTGGGCGTATGTACTTCTCTATTGTCAGATGAACGTCGCCCTGAATTTGTTGAAAAACTTGAAGCTGATTACGAACGAGTACGTGATCAACATAATCGAAAGAAACCGAGAACCAAACCAGTGACATTAGAAGCTGCTCGAGCGAATAAAGTTGCTATCGATTGGGAAGCTTACACCCCTCCAGTGCCTGTTAAGCCTGGCATTCATATCTTCGATGATTTTGATGTGGCTATATTACGTCAATACATCGATTGGACACCATTCTTTATGACTTGGTCACTTGTGGGTAAGTATCCAACAATTTTCCAACATGAAGAAGTTGGTGAAGAAGCAAAACGTTTATTCGAAGATGCCAACGAGTTACTTGATCGAGTTGAGCGAGAAGGCCTGTTAAAAGCGCGTGGAATGTGTGGCTTATTCCCTGCTGCGAGCGTGGGGGACGACATTGAAGTTTATGCTGATGAAACTCGTACCGACGTTGTGAAAGTATTACGTAACTTGCGACAACAGACCGAGAAACCAAAAGGATTCAACTATTGTTTATCCGACTACATCGCATCTAAAGAGTCGGGTAAACATGATTGGATAGGGGCATTTGCTGTCACTGGTGGTATTGGTGAACGAGAGCTTGCTGATGAATACAAAGCACAGGGAGATGATTACAACGCAATTATGATTCAAGCGGTGGCGGATCGCCTAGCCGAAGCGTTTGCTGAGTATTTGCATGAGCGTGTCCGTAAAGAAATTTGGGGTTATGCTGCGGATGAAGATTTATCTAACGATGATCTCATTCGTGAAAAATACCAAGGTATTCGCCCTGCACCAGGTTATCCAGCGTGCCCTGAGCATACTGAAAAAGGACCGCTTTGGGAGCTACTTAATGTGGAAGAGAATATTGGCATGACTCTAACCTCCAGCTATGCAATGTATCCGGGCGCGTCAGTCTCTGGTTGGTATTTCTCTCATCCTGACTCACGTTACTTTGCGATCGCACAGATCCAAGAAGATCAGCTAGAGAGTTACGCCGATCGTAAGGGGTGGGATAGGATCGAGGCTGAAAAATGGTTAGGGCCAAACATTAACGGTTAAATTGATGTTTACCTCGTCCAAATGTAACAACTAATGAAACGACAAAGGGCTGCAGATACGCAGCCCTTTGTTTTATTGAGTTGAACTTACTTCTCAAACAACTCAGTGTGGAGTTTTTGTATGGCTTGTTTCGATACTGATTCATGGAGCAAGAAGCATAAGTTGTGAGGGCTAGCGCCATAACAAATCATGCGTAGGTTAAAATCTTCTAGCGTGCCAAAAACCTGTTTCGCGTAGCCTTTACTCTCACTCATGTTGTTACCAATTAGGGCAACGAGGCATAGGTCACGTTCAACTTCTACCTTACATAACTCTTCTAACTCTTCTCGTACAGCTTGCGGCAGCTGCGGCGCGCCGCCGGATGTATCGGTTTGATCAAGTGTTAACGATACACTGATTTCAGATGTTGTGATCAAATCGACAGATATCTTATGCTTTGCAAGGATCTCAAAGACCTTTGCTAAGAAGCCGTATGCGTGGAACATATTGGCGCTGCGTAGCGTTACCATGGTTTGGTTACAACGCAAAGCTAGCGCACGGAATAACGGTGAGCTTTCGACTTGGTGGCGAATCCAAGTTCCCCCTTTTTCAGGCTCTTTCGATGACCCCACAAATACCGGAATGTCGTGGCGCAATGCAGGTACTAGCGTAGAAGGGTGAAGGATTTTAGCGCCAAAGTTAGCCATTTCTGAAGCTTCACTAAAGCTGATCTCGGGAATTGGTGAGGCTTTTGGTGCAATTCGCGGGTCTGTTGTGTAGATACCCGGAACATCAGTCCAGATTTCTAGCCCTGCCGCTTTAACGCTCTCAGCAATTAAGGCGGCGCTGTAATCGCTGCCCCCTCGACCTAATGTTGTTGTATTACCGGCTTCGTCAGATCCTATGAAGCCTTGAGTAACAACAACGGATTGTTGGCAAAGTGGTACGAGTTTATCTTGCGCAAGCGTCGAAATTGCTTCAATGTTTGGCTCCGCGCGACCAAAGTTGTCATCAGTACGCAGCACATCGCGGATATCAAAGCGCACTGCTTGAATGCCTCGCTCACACATTAACTGAGTTAGAATGTGCGTCGACATGAGTTCACCACATGCGACTAAATGATCGGTTAACTTCGCACTAGCTTGGATAGATGCAGCCTCGGCCAGGCTGGTTACGGTATCTAATATGCCATACACCTCGGCAGCAGTTTTCGTGCTGTCTTCGAGCTGAGTTAAAATGGCGTCATGAATGTTGGCCAGATTTTGCAGCAGCTCAGTACGGTGCGTTTGATCCTGAACGCCGTTGGCGAGTTCTACCAATAGGTTGGTGACGCCAGAGCAAGCGCTGCTCACGACCAGGCGAGTATTTGGATTGTTTTCGATAATGGTGGCGCAACGACTCATTGCCTCAAAGTTGGCAACACTGGTTCCACCGAATTTAGCTACGTTAAATGCGCTCACTGCGTTCTCCCACGACTTCCTAAAAAATTGTACATCCAATGTTTAGTGAGAAAAGGAACAGAGCAAAAAGAGAGGTATTTAGAATGCTATTTGAAAAATTTACCCTCAGAAGCCCTTCATCAGACTGCGCTGATGACAGTTGATGGGATTCAGCCCAATTCAACCGACAAGTCAAATCCTGCAACTTTGACTTACCTCGGCACTACTCCCCCTCAATGATTGGTGTTGGAATTGCGGTTCCACAAATCATCTACCTGGGTAGCGCTCCTCTTCTACATAAAGCTCAAACATTGAACGGTTTTGAGGCCTTAATGTCAATCAATATTTCAACCTTTATGGTGTTTTTTATTAACGATTTTGTGACACTGGTTTGACCTCCATACTTACGGCTAATTGCTGATAGAGGAAAAATCTATTAGGGTGAAGAACCCTACACCTGAGCCATGTTATTGAATAGAACTTTTAGAATGCTCAGGATAAAAGATAATCAAGGAGCTGACATGTCGATCCAAAGCTTTATTCCGCCTCACCGTATTTTAATGGGACCTGGTCCTTCTGATATTTATCCTCAAGTGTTACAAGCACTAAGCCGTCCTACTGTAGGTCACCTTGATCCTCTGTTTATCGGTATGATGGATGAGCTCAAGCAGCTATTGAAGTATGCCTTTCAAACTGACAATGAATTCACTATTGCGGTTTCAGCGCCAGGTAGTGCAGGGATGGAAACCTGCTTTGTAAACTTGATCGAGAAAGGCGATAAAGTGATCGTCTGTCGTAATGGTGTATTTGGTGAACGCATGCGCGAAAATGTCGTCCGTGCTGGTGGCGAAGTTGTTATCGTCGATGATGAATGGGGGACGCCTGTTTCCATTGATAAAGTCGAGCAAGCACTCGAACAGCACCCAGATACAAAAATTCTTGCTTTTGTGCATGCGGAAACCTCAACTGGTGCAGTCAGTGATGCTCAAGCATTGGGGAAGCTGGCGAAACAGCATAATGCATTATCTATTGTTGATGCGGTGACGTCACTTGGTGGTGTGCCGTTAAAAGTGGATGAATGGCAACTGGATGCGGTTTACTCTGGTAGTCAAAAATGTTTGTCATGTGTACCTGGGCTCTCACCAGTGACGTTTTCTACTGCCGCGATTGAAAAGATTCAAGCAAGAACAACACCAGTACAGAGTTGGTTCCTCGATCAGAGTTTAGTTTTGGGGTATTGGAGTGGAGAAGGCAAGCGTAGTTACCATCATACGGCGCCAGTTAATAGCTTGTATGCGCTTCATGAAGCTTTATTGATACTGAAAAATGAAGGATTAGAAAACGCTTGGGCTCGTCACCAACTGATGCATGAAAAACTCAAAAATGGCTTACAAAAGTTAGGCTTTGAATTTGTTGTGGACGAAGCCCATCGGTTGCCACAATTAAATGCGATTTACGTGCCTGAAGGAATTGATGAAGCAAAAGTTCGTGCTCACTTGCTAGAAACCTATAACCTAGAAATTGGTGCAGGCCTTGGGGCATTAGCTGGTAAAGCGTGGCGTATTGGCTTAATGGGTTACGGCGCTCGATCTGAAAACGTTGCGCTGTGCTTAAAAGCGTTAGAAGAGTCACTCACTGAATAAAATCATACAGCAATGAGATAAAGAAAAGCGAAGGTCATCCCTTCGCTTTTTTTGTATTTATTACTCAGCTCCTGAAGTGGGGACTGGTGAGGCAGAGATTGCTTGAGAAGGTGGTTGGTAATTGACGTCACTGAAATCAATCTTCGGGAACAAAAACTGCGCTTCAGCTCTAATTTGCTCCGCTTTACTTGAGTCATCTAAGCCTTGGTAGGCCAAAATCAAATTATTATAAAATGCAGGACGAGGTTTATCTTTGATGATTTTTAGCGACCAATCGATATAAGGCTGAATCAAGGTTGCGTCTTGTTGGTACAGCCCAAGGTTTAAAAACGTGCTATAGACATCCCAATCAAACCTGTCTTTCCAAACCACAGGGTTACTGACTTGATTCAGAATATCAGGGTTAGTTGGTCTAGTGGTCTCAAACTTCGTCAATACATAGTTCGTATGTAATGCGCTTACCATGTAAAACGTAAACGCAACGGGAAGTACCAAACTAAAAACACGCAGCAAGCTTTTGGTCACATTACTAAAGCCGACTTGTCGATAACGAGAGACGCGCTGATCGACCCAGTACAGTAGGATAACGAAGATCAACCAATGCACGAGAGAGTGGTAGAAAGGGTATTCCAGTTGTGAGTGCAATACGATAGGTATAAACAAGGCCAGCAACGCAAGACGAGTTCCGCGTTTGGCTTGATAGATTCGATACAGTACCAGTGCCATCGCTAAGAAGATGCCGAGTATTGGCAGTAAGCCACCTTCTACTCCCCAGTAAAGTAGCTCGTTATGCGGATGATCCATGGCTGGCAAACCAGCTGGGTAATTCTCATTTAGGGCATGTTGACGAGCCGTATACAGCATGTACTCAGATTCAAACTTGCCATATCCATAACCAGTAAAAGGCTTTTCAATCACCATGTCTAATGTTTGCGGAAAAGTATACGCTCGAGGAGACTCCATATTTACTTTTTCTGCGGCTAACCCACCTCCATCAGGAAAGGCAAGATGCATGACAACGACTGAGAGTAAGAGCCCACTTACAAGTGACACAACCCAGCGGATAAAGCGCCCTTTGGTTGCAAAGCGGTACATGTATGGAATGACCAACAACACGGCGATGACCGAGGCTAACCAACCAGTGCGTGAAGCCAACGCCACAATTAGTGGTAAAGTTAAAACTGGTACGGCATAGAGAAGGTAAACATCGCTTAACTTACGATCGTATTTGTAGGGCTGACGTGCAAGTAAATAGCTGGCAATCACCAACCCTGTCGCAAGAAAGCTGGCCATTACATTGGGCTGTTGGAAAATACCATAAGGACGATTGGCCACCGTGTCGTAACCAAACGGATTGCCTGGTTTGAGATACAGATATTGTGTCAAACCAAAAATGGCTTCGATAACAACCGCAAGGACAATGAACCATAATAGGCGTTGGCGATGTTTATTACTGAAATGAAATTGTTGTAAGACAATAAAGAACAGGACACCACACCACAGGCCAATGAGCTTATTGGCTGCCAAACTGCTATTCGCATTTGGGTACAGAATGGGCACCGTCATGATAAGAGCACTAATGAACAAGCCGATGGTTAGTTTTGAGTAACGTAGTACTCGATTATTCGCAAGTTGGTAACACCCAATGCCTAATGCAAAGCTAAAAGCAATCCAAGTTGTCGCATTGAACGAAAGCGAAAGCCCCGAACCGCCGGGGTTGGGCATGAAAAAGTGCATTGCCAACACAAATAGTGTTGCCAAGGCAATGAGAAACTTGCGATTGAGGGGAACCTGTACTTTTTCGGGAGAAAGCTTTGTTCCACTTACATGTATAGTAGCCATAGTTATTGCGTTGTTTTGAATGAAAAAAGACCAGCACTTGCTGGTCTCGATACTTTACCTGTTTTTTCTACTTCAACATAGGCTTGAGGAAGTGAGCTGTGTGCGAACCCTCGATTTGCGACACATCTTCCGGAGTGCCTTGAGCGATTATCTCGCCGCCACCCTGACCCCCTTCAGGACCAAGATCGATAATCCAGTCCGCAGTCTTAATGACGTCCAGGTTATGCTCGATCACCACGACAGTATTTCCGTGGTCGCGAAGTCTGTGCAGTACAGTGAGCAACTGCTGGATATCATGGAAGTGAAGGCCGGTTGTTGGTTCATCCAAAATGTACAAGGTTTTTCCTGTATCACGTTTGGATAGCTCTCGCGCCAGTTTCACACGCTGTGCTTCACCACCGGAGAGTGTTGTTGCCGCTTGACCCAATCGTATGTACGACAAACCCACATCCATCAGTGTTTGTAGTTTGCGAGCGATGGCAGGAACTGGATCGAAGAAGGTGCGTGCATCTTCGACCGTCATTTCTAGCACTTCATCAATAGTTTTACCTTTGTAACGTACTTCGAGCGTTTCACGGTTGTAGCGTTTACCTTTACACACATCACATGGCACATAAACATCTGGTAGGAAATGCATTTCTACTTTGATAACACCGTCACCCTGACAGGCCTCACAACGACCACCGCGTACGTTAAAACTAAAACGGCCCGGCTTGTAACCGCGAGAACGCGACTCCTGTGTGCCTGCAAACAGTTCACGGATTGGTGTAAAGATCCCCGTATAGGTTGCAGGGTTAGAGCGAGGTGTACGGCCTATTGGGCTTTGATCGATATCGATGACTTTATCGAAGTGCTCTAGACCTTTAATCGATTTATAAGGTGAAGGCTGAGCCGTTGTCGCTCCGTTAAGTTGGGTATGCGCAATTTTAAAGAAAGTATCATTAATCAGCGTTGATTTACCTGAGCCAGATACCCCTGTAATACAGCTGAATAACCCAACAGGAATTGAAAGGTTAACGTTTTTAAGGTTATTACCTGTTGCGCCTAATAGCTCAACCGTTTTTTTCGGATCTCGCGGCGTGCGATCTTTCGGTACTGCGATTTCTTTAACACCACTTAAGTACTGACCTGTCAGAGAATTCGGATTCGCGACTATCTCTTCCATGGTGCCTTCCGCAACAACATTACCACCATGTACGCCAGCACCAGGACCAATATCTATGACATGATCTGCACAGCGAATCGCATCTTCATCGTGTTCTACCACAAGTACGGTATTACCTAAATCGCGCAAGTGAGTGAGCGTTTTTAATAAGCGTTCATTATCACGCTGGTGGAGACCAATCGACGGTTCGTCCAGAACATACATCACACCAACAAGACCTGCACCAATTTGGCTTGCTAAACGAATACGTTGAGCTTCACCGCCTGATAAGGTTTCCGCACTGCGTGATAAGTTTAGGTAGTTCAAACCGACGTTAACTAAGAATTGCAGGCGGTCGTTGATTTCCTTCATCACTTTTTCAGCGATTTGGGCGCGTTGACCTTCCAGTTTCAAGGAATGGAAGAATTCCAATGCATCAGCAATGCTGAGTTCAACAATCTCAGGTAGTGTCGTATCAGCAATAAACACGTTACGTGCTTCAAGGCGTAGACGAGTACCGCCACAGCTTGAACAAGATTTAGTGGAGATGTATTTCGCGAGCTCTTCACGGACAGAGTTGGATTCTGTATCACGATAGCGACGTTCTAGGGTATTCAGAATACCTTCGAATGGATGGCGCTTAACGCGAATATCGCCACGATCGTTGATGTATTTAAACTCAATCTCAGTACGACCAGAGCCCTTTAGAATGACATCTTGCGTTTTCTTTGGCAGAGAATTAAAAGGGGCATGGAGGTCAAAACCATAATGATCGGCCAATGAGGTGAGCATTTGGAAGTAGTAGTAGTTCTTTTGATCCCAACCGCGAATCGCACCTTGTGCCAAGCTTAATGAATCATCTTGAATGACTCGGCTTGGATCGAAGTATTGTTGAACACCCAAGCCATCACAAGTGCCACATGCTCCAGCAGGGTTGTTGAATGAGAAAAGTCGCGGCTCTAACTCTTGCATGCTGTAACCACATTGTGGACAAGCGAAGTTGGCGGAGAAAATAATCTCTTCACCGTCGCCATCCATTGGCGCGACAACTGCAATTCCGCCTGATAATTCGAGTGTTGTCTCGAAAGATTCGGCCAAGCGCTGTTGTAAGTCTGGACGAACTTTAAAGCGGTCTACCACAACTTCAATGGTGTGCTTTTTATGTAGTTCAAGGGTTGGAGGATCGGAAAGATCGCAAGTTTCTCCATCAATACGCGCACGAATAAAGCCTTGAGCCGCTAAGTTCTCAAGCGTTTTAACATGCTCACCTTTACGTTCTTTGACAATAGGTGCCAATAGCATCATTTTGCTGCCTTCCGGCATCTCTAGGACTTTGTCCACCATTTGGCTGATGGTTTGCGCAGCAAGAGGAGCATGATGCGTTGGACAGCGGGGTTCGCCCACACGAGCATACAATAGACGTAAGTAGTCGTAGACTTCGGTAATTGTACCGACGGTTGAACGCGGGTTATGAGAAGTAGACTTCTGTTCAATAGAAATCGCGGGTGATAACCCTTCAATGTGGTCGACATCGGGTTTTTCCATCAGAGACAAAAACTGACGAGCGTAGGCAGAGAGAGACTCTACGTAGCGTCGTTGGCCTTCTGCATACAATGTATCGAAAGCGAGAGAGGATTTACCGGAGCCACTTAGTCCAGTAATGACAATCAGTTTATCGCGAGGGATTGTAAGATTAATGTCTTTAAGGTTATGGGTTCGGGCACCGCGAACTTCTATTTTATCCATCGTTTTTGCTCTATGTATAACCAAGTGGGGCAAGTATTACATAGTGTGAGAAATGTGCAAAGAAAATTACTGGATAAAAAAACAGTAAAGTAAAAAGCCCAGCGTTGTGCTGGGCTTTCGATACAGTAATTTCGTACTACGACGATGCTTTATACAGCTTTTTGTGTTGCGTGCTTACCTAGCTCAGAGGTTTTTTCATCTTTTAGATACAGGTTTTCAAAACAATAGTTAGTTGCTTCGATGTAACCTTCAACGCTACCACAGTCAAAGCGTTTGCCCTTGAATTTGTAAGCCAACACACAGCCCGCTTTTGCTTGCTTCAGCAGCGCGTCAGTGATTTGAATTTCACCACCTTTACCAGGTTCGGTGTTTTCGATCAGTTCAAAAATATCGGGAGTCAGGATGTAGCGGCCAATGATAGCAAGGTTGCTAGGCGCCGTGCCTTCCTCTGGTTTTTCTACCATGTCGTCTACGCGATAGATGTCGTCTTTGATCATTTCACCAGAGATAACGCCGTATTTGTGCGTTTCTTCGGCTGGTACTTCTTGTACTGCAACGATAGAACAGCGGAACTGCTTAAATAGTGCCACCATCTGAGCCAGTACGCCCTCTTGCTCGTTCACACAAAGGTCATCAGCAAGAACAACAGCAAATGGCTCATCGCCTACCAATTCTCGTCCAGTTAGAATCGCGTGGCCCAAGCCTTTCATTTCGCGTTGACGTATATAAGTGAAGTTTGCAGATTCAATGATTTCACGGATATCTACCAACAGCTCTTCTTTGTTGGTACCGCTAATCTGATGTTCCAGTTCGTAGTTCTTATCAAAGTGGTCCATGATCGAGTGCTTGCCACGACCTGTCACAATACACATGCCGTTCATACCAGCTTGGATTGCTTCTTCGACACCGTATTCAATAAGCGGTTTGTTAACGACTGGCATCATCTCCTTTGGCATAGATTTCGTTGCCGGTAGGAAGCGTGTGCCATAGCCTGCAGCAGGGAACAGACATTTTTTTATCATTGGGGGAATATCCTATCTCGTTTTTATCAAGAATCTGCGCATAACTTTAACACGAGAGGTATCAATGAATCATGAATAAAGTAGGAAAAAATGTGAGACTCGGTGCGGAAAAAAGATGAGCGACTCGTCATTTCAGTTATCAGAGCCGCTCACATTGCATCACGACATTAAGTTTTGGTCTGCCCACGCGATTGCCTGTACTCGGTTCTTTACGGATAGCTTTTTGAATATCTGATACAAGTGCGATTTGATGGTGAATTCACTGACGAATAACTCCTCGGCCATCTGACTGTTCGAGGCGCCAGCTTGTAGGCAACGCAGTACTTGTAGCTCACGAATGGTTAGGTCTACCGTAGCTGGTGCAGTATGAGTATTAATGACATTGCGGTAATAGTGTAAAAGTTGACTGGTTACATTACGCGGCAGCCAGTTTTGACCGTTAACAATGCCTTTTAACCCTTCTCCAATTTGCTCTAGCGTATCTTCAGAATAAAACACACCTTTTAATTGACCAAATGAAAGAAGTTCATCCGTGGTTAGTCTTTTAGGCACGTTGAAGACAACGGTTTCAAAGTTTTTCCATACAAGAGGCAAGTTTTTGATCGATTGAACAAGTGATTTATGTTCACTGAAGTCGATCAGTAGAATTTTATTACGGTGTTGTGGCTTGGCTTCCATGAGTGCTTCGGTTGAAATCACCGGGATGCTCATATCAATGTACTTTTCGAGTGCCGCCACTTTTTTTTGCGCATTATCTTCCATACTGATCAGAAATAGCTTTCTTGCGTAAGCCGACTTTCTCACGTGTTCCAATCTCCCTGGGTTCAATAGAAGCCATAAACTGGCACTAAAGAGAGGCCATAACCATCGCTTTACTGAATAAATGCGTTCGAATTCAAAGCTTCACGAAACGATGTCTGCAACGCGAATCAAAAATGCTACACACGTAAGTTGAAATACGATTTGGGTTCTAGAGCATGACTCAATAGATCACAATGGTATTAGACTTTAATCAAAACATTAAAGCGTGCTATTCTAATGCGCTAAAATTTTATATATCCAGAGTGAAACGGAGCACATCATGGCCAGCCGTGGAATTAACAAAGTTATTTTGGTGGGGAATCTAGGTAACGACCCTGAAATTCGTTACATGCCGAATGGCGGTGCAGTAGCAAACATTACTATTGCGACTTCTGATTCATGGCGTGATAAAGCGACTGGCGAACAGCGCGAAAAAACGGAATGGCACCGTGTTGTGTTGTTCGGCAAACTTGCGGAAGTAGCAGGTGAGTACTTGCGTAAAGGCTCTCAAGTTTACATTGAAGGGCAACTGCAAACTCGCAAATGGCAAGATCAAAGTGGTCAAGATCGCTACTCAACTGAAGTCGTTGTTCAAGGCTTCAATGGTGTGATGCAAATGCTTGGCGGTCGTGCTCAAGGTGGCGGTGCACCTATGGGCGGTCAACAGCAGCAACAAGGTGGATGGGGTCAGCCTCAACAGCCAGCTCAGCAGCAGTACAATGCGCCTCAGCAACAGCAACCACAACAACAGGCTCCGCAGCAACCACAGCAGCAGTACAATGAGCCACCAATGGATTTTGACGACGATATCCCGTTCTGAACTAAGACAAAATAAAAAATGTTGAAAAACACACTAAAGGCCGCTAATAGCGGCCTTTTCTTTTATTGGCTGAAAAAAAAGTGTTTATTTTTTAAGCTGGGTGTTTATATTATTAACTTACAAGTTTTTATGTTGATTTCTTTGGTTAGGTATGAAGATTGAGATAAAGAAGTTTATGAGCGGTGAGCGTTATGTCTTTTTACTAGACGATGACGGCATGCCTGATTTTTGGGTAACGCACTTTGTCACTAATAAACTCAGGAAGAATTTAACAACATCTTCAATTCAACAGTATCTAAAGTCCATCAAACACTTAAAACTTTGGGAAAGTATAAATGGTAGAGATCTGCTTGAAGAAATTTACAATGGGACCATTCCAACCCTTGATGATATCAATGCTCTGAAAGAGCATTGTAGCTATCGAGCTAGCGTCTTCAAAAATCAGACTAAAACAAATGTTACCGATATGGGCAAATTTCACCTTTCTAAATCAAAAGATAAGCCCACCGTCACAAAGTCTCAGTATATATCTCGCATGGCTCACATTACTGAATATCTCCACTTTTGTGGTAAAGAGCGAGTTAAGAAGAAACCGTCTGCTTCGCAGTTATCTGATGCGCTTGATTTAATGAAGACGCAGCTAAAAAGCGACATGCCAAAGGATCGTTTAAAAAGCAAACAAATGGCTTTAGATAAATCTGGGATACCAGATGATGTATTTGAAGATTTTGTTGCCGTGGCTAAACCCAACTCTGAACACAATCCCTTTAGTAACTCTGTCATTCGGTTTCGAAATTACCTCATCGTTCAAATCTTGTATGAAACGGGATGTAGACGCAGTGAACTAGCAGCTCTAAGAATTGGTGACATCGGTACTGATACTGACAACCCCACCTTATCAGTTGTACGCAGACATAATAGTAAAGAAGATCCTCGTTTAGATGAGCCTACAGCGAAGACGCTTGGTAGAGCCGTCCCAATCTCGAAAGAACTGAGAGATTTACTAAATACCTACGTTAGAACACATCGTTTTCAGACAAAGGCGGCCAAAAAACATCCATTTATATTTGTCTCTCACAAAGCCAAAAGTGGAAGCTATGAATCAGGTCAACCGCTGGTAAAACAAACGATAAACGATATTTTTAATCGTATTCGCAAGGTTAATTTTGAACGTTTTTGGGGGATCACGCCACACAGCTTTAGGCATTATTTCAACCATCTGCTATCCAAATGTATTGACCAAGAAAAAAAAGCGGTTGAAGAAGAAGTGAAGCGATTGGAAGCCGAAGGGAAGCCCCAAGCAGCCAAACTATATGCAGATGAAAATAAAATCACCGAAGCGCGTGAGCTAGAGATTAGAGCTGAGAAGAATGGACATTCCGACCTAAACTCTGGCAGACCTTATTTGAAACGAACAGTTATAGAACAAGCCAATAAGATGCGGAGAAAGATGCATGAAAATTTAAAACATAAGGCTGAAGTAGGTGTTTATGGCTATTAATACGAAAAAAAACAGTGATTATAGAGATATAAAGTCAAAGACAGACAAGCGACTAAGTAAAGCTAACTATGAGTTTGACGTTTATTCTGATAATTGGCAGTTGGATACCAATGTGCGTTTGAATTTGACTCTTTTAGAACCATTAAGTCTTACTCCTAAGTTTTCTGAGTGTTTCAGACTTGCTTTAGCGGACTACGCTGCTGAGTTTTCATCTTCTTACACGTCCAATATTTTTCGAGAGTGTCGTGCTCTCTTTGCTTTTGGTGTGACAAATAAAATCAGTGAGAAGCACGTCGTCAATTTTAAGAGCAGCTTGACTAAAAACACAGAATACAAGCTAGGGAGTATCCGTGCTTTTTTGCTTGATTGGCATGACAAGGAAATCTACGGTGTTGATAAGAAAGTTGTTGGCTTGCTCTCAGCGCTCAAAATTTCAGGAAATGAAAAAGGGAAAGCGGTTGCACTTGGTTGCCTGTTTAGCGGTGCTTATACACTGGAGGAGCAATCAGCATTCATTACGTGGTACGTAGATGCATTTACAGAGCAGCTCATTTCATTATATGACTATGCATTTATCATGGCATTGCAATACACAGGTGCTCGGCCTATCCAATTAACCCATATGTATTATGAGGATCTACTCACAAGAACAGAGGCTGGCATTGAGCACTTTGATTTACGAATACCTAACGCCAAAAAACGTAATGAAACGTTTAGAGGGTCTTACCAAATCAAAAAAGATGTGAGTGAAGACCTAATATTGGTGCTGACTGCACAGGCAAAACAATCAATAAAAATGGTTGAAGAACATTTCAACGTTAGCCTTACTAGTCAGCAGAAAAAGCATATCCCCATTTTTATTAATGACCGAGAGATATCGAATCTCACTGACTTTAGTGCATTCGAAGAAATAAAACAGAAAACGCCTGATTTATTGTGCTTACGGACGAGAGGTGCAAATCCATCAGTAGGGGAAATAACACGAAGATTAGCTCGGCTTTGCCCCTTAAAAACAACCCGAATTAAAGTGGGTGGGGATTATGGAGATTTGCATATTAATCCACGTCGATTTCGTTACACTCATGCGACGAACATGTCTATGCTTGGAGCCAGCGAGCATACGATAGCTGAGGAGTTAGGGGCATGAAGATACTCAACAGGTCACCGTGTATACCGAGTTTAATGAAGAGATGGCGGATAGAATCGACGAGGCGCTAGCTACCGATCTTACCCCATTAGCTCAAGCTTTTTCTGGCACGTTAATAGACAGTGAAAAAGACGCAATTCGAGCTAACGATCCTCGAAGTAGAATTAACAATGACGAAGGCAACCCTTTAGGAAACTGTGGAACATTCGGCTTTTGCGCTAATGGTTCTGTACATTGCTACACATGTAACAAATTTCAACCTTGGTTAAATGCTCCTCATGAAAAAATGCTGAAAAGCGTCGTTTTGAAACGAGATCGAAAGCTTGATATGGGAGCCAGTGAGTTTGTTTTGCAAGGACATAACCGCAGTATCAATGCTATTAAGGCGGTCATTCTAAAGTGCAACGCAAGAAAGCAAGAGTTAGAAAATGAAGGAGCCTTAAATGTCTAATGTTTTGCTGTTTACTCCTAAGCATAAAATTGATTTTCAAAAGAATTATGATGATTTTATCGCTTTTGCAAAAAATGATCTGAGTCTGTTTGAAGACATTCAGTTCAAAACCCCTGAAGGCATTATTCAGAATGGCTGGGAATGTGATAAGTGGTCGTGGAAGACGGAAAAAGGAAAAAAGCTGACGATTGTTTTTGGGGCAAGTCAGAATCATTCAAAATATACACCTTTCCAGCCTCCTTTTTCTGACTTTGCGAAAGCATATGTTCGCTACCAGCAATCGCTTAACAAGAAAGATTCAACTACTTGGGCTTCATCACTTGTATTCCTCTATCAAGCATTAGAAGAGCACGCTGCTCACAATGATAAATCTTCAGTTGATATAATGAACATCAACAATAATGTGATTGATCGCGTAGAGCAGAAGATACGGAGCAGTGATTTAGGTGCTGGCGGCAAACGCAATATCGGCCTTTCGTTCGAAAAGGTATTGAAATTCATCAAAGAAAAACGATTTAAACTAGATCTACAAGATTGGTCGAACCCGTTTCCTCGTCAATCTGACGCGAGCATAAAACTAGACGAAAAAAGTCGCAAGGAAATAGAAGATAAATGTCCGTCAGATTATCAGATGTTGCAGGTAGCAGACGCTTTTCATAAAGCTAAGACACCACGCCAGAAGTATTTTAGTAGTGTTTGCGTTATGTTGATGTGCCAGCCCAGCAGAAATATAGAATTGAATGGTTTGACTGTCAATTCATTACAGCGAAGTGATAAAGGTCGTTGGTACTTGATGTGGCATCCTGCCAAAGGGGGGGGGGGCCGTTCGAAAGTGGGTGCCAGCTTTGCTAGAAGACGTTGTTAAACAAGCATTTGAAAGACTTGTTGAGATTTCTGCTCCAGCCAGGTCTGCTGCAAAATTTGCGTACGACAATCCTGATCTGTTCATGTTGGCTAGTGACTCAGAAAGCTCCCAAGACAAGCCTTTGACATATAATCAGTTCGCGAAAGCAATGGGATTTAAAACAGGTAAATCAGGAAGAGGAGTCACATTACTTGGACTACATATGGAAGCAACGTCAAATGGTTAAATCGTTTAATTAGTGACTTGAATAATGTGAACAACTGGAAAAAGGATTTGTGTCAAGGATACACCATTCTCCCAAACAATGAGGTCGTCAATAAGCGCACAGGTAAGTCAGCAGGAATCGTCATTCGATTTCCTAGTTACAGGGATCTCCGTTCTATTATTGATGAACAATATAAGACGCTGGATTTCCCTAATTATGGCGATATGAAAGTATGGGATTGCATCACATTAGTCAGAGATTATGAATTTCACAAGGAATTCGCGGCTAAGCCCTTCTCATGGGTTCATCTTGGGCATGGCTCTCTGAGTGATGCTATCGGCTCTGACAGAGGCTTAGAATCAATTTTTGATGAGCTGGGTATCACAGATGAAGATGGGACACCTCTCAAGCTAAATAGTCACCAATTTCGTCACTGGTTAAACACGAAATTAAAGTTAGCAGGTGAAGCTGATTGGCTTATCGCCAAATGGTCAGGGCGAGCTGATATCAAGCAAAACAAAGCTTACGACGGACGAACTGAAAAGCAAAAGTCACGTCTAACTCAGCGTATTGGGCATGTTACGATTGGATCTGGTGTCATGACTGTTGCTCAAGCTAACCAGTTGTTAGAACCTTACACTGCCGAAGCGCCGCCACCGCCAATGGTTTTACATGACCTTGGACTTCCCATCTCACTAAAAGCTCTTGGGGTTGATAGGGATGGTGTTGCTCAGTTCACAGGATTAGGCTTCTGTGTTCACCAACTATGCCGAAAGTCCATGTGTTAAAAATGGTGACTGTGAGGTCTGTAATGAACATGTTTGCCTTAAAGGTATACCTCACTCTCTTGATGAGTTAAAAACTCTTGAAGCGCTATATGAAGAGCAATTGAGGCATGCGAAAGCCGCCGCAGAGGATCAGGTTTTTGGATCGGATAGATGGGTTACAGCTCTGGGCTTTCGCTTGTCTAAGATAAAAACACTCATTTTTCTTCTTGAAGATCCAAAAAAAGCGGATGGCGCACACGTTAGAATACCTGATGAGCTATCACCATCTCCTGTGAAGCGCTCACTGAACATAAATGAACAAAGCGCTATCCAAGGGTTTGATCTTATGGCTTTGGCACTATCTGATATGAGGGAGGCATAATGGCTTTTGTTCCAGATAACAAAGAAACGATACTGGCTATCATCGATGGGTGGACTGGTAAACTTAGTTATGAGCTTTTAGCTGAGAAATTACAGTTAGAACTTGGCCTAAAAAAGCCGCCATCACGTTTCACATTCACCAAGTATGATGAAATTAAGCATGCTTTTGATTTGAAGAAAGAGCAGCTAAGGCAAAAGAAATCAGCAGCTATCCAAGATGCCAAGTCGTTGTTCGAAAGTACTGACAAATTAAGTGATCTTATCTCTAATCTAGGGAATGATGACGTAGCGATTGCTGAATTAATCAAGCAAGTAGAAAAACTTGAAAAAGAGAATAAAAGGCTCAGTTCAGAAAATAAAAGGCTTAATTCTCAAAACGATATATTGCTTGAAAGATTTGCGAGATGGCAATACAACCTTCAGAAGATGGATGGCGTCGATCTCAATAAGTTAGCTTCTACAATTGATGATGGTTTACCTGCCAAGTCAAAATAGATGATATTCTACGGTAAATAATCCTAAGCTAGGCAATTATCTTGGAAAGAAGCCCCCCCATCCTTAAAATGCCACAAAACAATTAAATTGATTATGCTTGGGGGGGACTCTTAAGCCATCAAGCTGCTTTTATTGACACAGCAGAAGACAAAGTTGAAACAACACTAGACATTACATGCCACATCATTACAGGTGGAACCGCATTTCCGATGGCTTTATATGCCCTTGTGTTCGATACATTAAACTTAAAGTTTTCTGGAAAAGACTGGATACGAGCAGCCTCTAATGGTGTAAATCTTCTATATCGGCCATTTATACACAATACAGGATCAACACTATTTAAACTTGCTTTAGATAGGTGCGCACTAATAGTATTGCAATACCCAGTAGGATCTTGAACTCTACCTTTATTCATCGTCTCTCTTTTCTTTAGCATTCCGTCTATAGCTTTTTGTGAAAAGAAAAACTTACTATCAACTTCATCTTCATTTTCTAAGACATCCTGGAGTGTAATATCGGATTTGATAGCTGTTGGGAAGCTAAAACTCTTAGCCAACTCAGGGTTTAGGAAACCAACGATGAAAACCCTTTCTCTTTTCTGAGGAACCCCAAAATGAGACGAGTTTAGTATGGTGTACTTACAAGTGTAACCAGCCTCTTCAAATGATTGTATTACCAGAGGAAATGCTTGCTTTTTATTTGCAGAGAGTAGCCCTTTAACATTTTCAGCAATGAAAACCTTGGGTTTATGCTTCTTTAATATATCGACCATTTCAAAAAAAAGCTTTCCATTATCATTCTTATAACCCAAGCGAGGAGGGTTTTGAGCAACAACGGAAAATGATTGGCATGGAAATCCTCCAATCAATACGTCATGCTTAGGTACAAAAGGTTTTAGATCTCTAATGTCACCGAGCATAGATATATGATCAAAGTTATCGTTATAAATTTCAACTGCATATGGGTCAATGTCAGATGAAAAAACGATTTCAGAGTTATTGCTATCGTAGTACTTTCCTTGATAGCTGAATCCACCAATAGCTCCCAAGTCCATCCCACCACAGCCACTAAAAACTGAGCAAATTTTTAGCTTATTCATGCCAATATCTCTACTTCTTCCATTATCGTTGGTTTAAATATTAACTCTACTCCCTTTGGGGCGGAAAGTTTCACTAGATCTTCTTGGAATAGCTTTACAGGGTTATTCATGACCAGCAACTTTCTGCTTTCATCCGTGATAATAAGTCGGTATATGTAGTAATTTTCTTTATGAGTATATGCAGCATTCCACTCATTTTTCGTGAGGGATATTCTGCTTTGGGTTATCGGATGATTACTTAAAGTTGTTTTAACTTCTATAAATATTTGGTTATCCATTTCATCCATAGATTTAACATCATAACCAGCCCCCAAATGTGTTGGGATGAACTGAACTAAGTGCTGATTATGTTCAAGTCCAAGCATCTTTAGTTTATTCTTTTCATGAGCTATAACCAGATATTCACCCATATCTCCAATATCTTTAGTAGTCATTTTAGTTGTTTGACCACTATCTAAACTCAGTACGAACTCATCTTTTTCTGATTTCGTTCGGATAAACTTATCCAAGCTAGTCGCACTGGTAGAGAAATCTAAATCATTTACATAATCAAACCAAGCTTCTTTAACATCATGCAGTTCACTTACATCAAATTCTCTACCATAAAACTCAGAGAAGCGGTCAAACGTCCCAGATTGAGTGTAAGCATACGTAAGAAACTCACTTTCAATATTGTTTAGGAAGTACTTGGAAGATTTTTTTACAAGTAAGTTACCTAACTGCATATAGTCGAGAAAGTCTAGAGCTGTACGAGTTTGGTCTCCTTTGCTTTCATAAGTAAAACCTCGAATAAATTTGTGGCTTCTGTACACAACATTATGTTTTCGATTTTCTACAATGATATTTTTGGCATCACTTACTGATAGAGAACCAGAAGTAAACCTGAGATCGTCAAAAACGACGTAGGTCAACTCATCTTTAGTGATAAAACCCTGACCGTTATCGTGACCTTCAAGAAGTGTAAGTAGATCTTTAATAAACTTAAGTGGTGCGAAATTTACATTATGATCTATTAAATCCTTATTTACATGTGGCTTCAGCATGCCATTAGGGAATTGAATTTTCATTGAGAAATTCTTAAAAAATTCAATTAAATCTTCTGTTTCAGCTAGCCTTTTTGAAATTGCACTTGCATAAAGCCCTAAACCGTGTCTGTACTGCATTAGACCAAAAATGGCGCTAATCTCTGTACGCCAATTATCTAGAGTTTTGACGGTGGCATGACTATTACCTGGGAATTCAGCAATAATTTTGTTTAAAGATTCTTTATCAATAGACCCGTTGAATGCACTAATCTCTTTAGACATGTAAAATAGAACGTTCTCTAGGTTGTTCTTAAATCGAGGGCGCACCATATGTAAAGGAAACAAATGCTCCTCTGGTGTTTTATATAAACTTTCACCTGTCATATAATCAATTCCTTTGTCTCTACTGAACTTATCGATTCCTTGTCTACAGTTTGCCTTAATATCTTCTCTGCTATTGCTTTCCCCATTAATGGAGGAACTGCATTTCCAACTTGACGATACTGCTCTGTTTTATTTCCCAAAAATATAAATGAATCAGGAAAAGATTGAAAACGAGCATTTTCTCTAACTGTTGGAACTCGATTATGTTTATAGTGAAAATGGTGTCGATGACCAGTGTCGATAGTACTTGCTGGCTTTTTACTATGATATCGAGTCCAAGCAACATTAAATTTGCGTGTAGAAACAAAGTCTTCTGGTAAATTCTTGTAATTCCCACCTTCAGGAACTAGGGCGATAGTTGACTTAACTTTATCTTGGTGCTTTGTAATAAGATGATTATGGAGTCTCTTAGGAGCATATTTTCTCATTTCAACTTGATAAGCACTTTGTGGTTCAGTTGCATATGAAAATGACTCTGGCATGTCGTCATCATCTAAAGCATGAAGATCTGAAACTGCCTGCTCACAATTAATAAAGGCTTGTTCTTCAGAAATTATTTTTTCTGGGAAATAACTAGCACCAGTGCGATCAAGTGAACCAATAAAAATAGCTCTCTTACGAATTTGCGGTACTCCATAGTGAGCACTATTTAGCACTTCGTACTCAACGCTGTAGCCTAATTCACTAAACTCTTTGATGATCTGGTCTTTTATTTTTCCTTTAAATAGACTTATAATTCCTGGCACATTTTCTAGAACAAAGAACTTTGGTTTTAAATCTCTAACCAAACGAACATAAGACAAAAAAAGCTTATTTCTGGGATCTTCAAATTTACGAGGGCCTGATAATGATAATCCTTGACATGGAGGCCCTCCGATTATCACATCAACAGTTTGATTGCTGATGACTTGTTTGATATCGTTAGCCGAGATTTCTTGGATGTCCCCATGAATAACCTCAGAGTTCTTATGGTTGGCTTTAAAGGTTTCTAATGCTGATTTATCATGATCAATGCCAAGAAGAACATTATATCCAGCTTGCTCAAAACCAAGGGATAGCCCCCCACAGCCACAGAACAAGTCAATTACATTCATATCCACTCCAAAGCCTGTTTTTTTGTACAGTAAAAATCACAATAATCATCAGATTATCCATGTCTTACAACTTATTTTAAAGTCCAGAATTCATTTTTTTATAAGTTGCTGTTTCACAAGGCTGTTTGTGGCAAGGATACTAGGATATACGGTGAAACACACTAGAACGATGTGATCTTGCTTTGTACTTGCTCATGAATCTACCAAACATTTTTTCTTTACTCAGGTTATTGCTAATACCAGTGATGATAGCCTTCTTCTATTTGCCAATAGAGCATGCGGCGGCAATAACAAGTAGCATTTTCTTTATTGCAGCCTTAACAGATTTACTTGATGGTTATCTAGCGAGAAGGCTGCAACAATCATCCACTTTTGGGGCATTCATTGACCTTGTAGCTGATAAAGTTTTAGTAGCTATAGCAATTATATTGATAACCGAGAGCTACAACTCAATATTCATAACTTTACCTGCCATCATAATGATTGCAAGAGAGATTATCATTTCTGCTTTGCGTGAGTGGATGGCTGAAGTGGGCAGAATAAGTTCAGTCGCTGTCTCATCAGTTGGAAAATTCAAAACGACATTTCAAATGCTGTCGATATGGCTGTATTTACTTCAGCCCGAAGGTGTTTTTCTTTACATAGCCCATTTCGTACTCCTTGTTGCAACAATTCTTACAATTTGGTCTATGTGTTTATACTTATACCAAGCACAACATGATCTACTTAAGGATATTATTTAACTTTTTTAGGCTGTGTCCCACTATTTAGCTACTAACACCCTAAGCACTGTTGGGTGTGTTAGGTGGGTAAAGTGCAAAAATCGAGTGCTAACTTTTTCAGTGATGGGGTTTGCTAGTGCTCTACATATGTTGTGAATAATTCAATACAGATCAAGGCAAAAGCTCCTTAGCATCACAGCCTAAGGCATCCGCAATCTCATACAACTTCTCAATCGTGATATTGACTTCACCGCGCTCAATGCGTCCAACATAACTTCTATCTATCTCTGCGAACAACGCGAGTTTATCTTGAGTTAACCCTTTAGATTTCCTCATTTTTGCAATGCGTTTGCCCACAAGTTCTGCAAGGTTCTTGTTCATGTTTTTTATTTATGAAATTAATTTGCTGAACAATCACACACTTGCGGCATATAGATCCACGGATTATAATCCTCAAAATCAACAGTAAAGGTCACTTTTTGAACACATGACGGTAAAGATCAGAAAAGAGTTATTTCTCGCTATTTATCACAATGAACATTTCTCTGCTAACGACCTAAAATCCATTTCATTAGACAGTGAGGAAAATGAATACTTATCAGATGAATACGTCGAAAAAAAATTGAAGGAGATGTCTCTTATCGGTGCAGTCCTCTCATGCGGCTTCGATAAACGCGGCGATGAGAAGTTTTCCAAAGGTTTTATGTTCAACCATACCGATTGGGAGGTTGTTGATTACGACAATTACAGTGAGGACTCCAACTATCTTTCTCTCAAAAAAGAAAGTCTCTTGACGATTTTGCAAGATAAACAGTCAGAGCTGTCAGAGTCCAATTCTCTTCATCAAAGGGCATGGAAGCATTTCAATCGGTTGTGTGCGCAATACTCCGAGCTGAGGCCATGCATAGAACAATACATCTCAGAACATGACAATCGTAGATTGGATATCAAAGCTGAAATGCTGGCAGTAGAAAATGCAATTAACCTCTACAAAAACACAGCCCAACTAGAAGAAAGTGGGAGCTAATTTGTACAATCCTATACTTTACGCACATGCCACAAATAACAACATGCTCGTGGGGCAGTTTGTTCAACGGTCGAAGAACAACTTGTCATTTTCATATTCTGAACAATGGTTAGCATATCATTCATCCTTTCCGATCTCGTTGAGCCTACCGTTAAGAACGGGAGAAAATTCATCATTTAATGTATTGAATTTCATGAATAATCTTCTTCCTGATTTAATGGAAGAACGATTAAGCCTTGCTCACTCAATGGGAATACAATCCAATGATGCATTCACTTTACTCTCCAAACTTGGTCATGATTGTACTGGCGGTATTTCGTTCACGGGTAGTGAGAACCTGCCAGATATAGGGTGGGAATATCGAGAGCTATCAATAAGTGACTTAAATGAACTCGTTACTCTGCGTAAATCATTTCTCCCATGTTTTGGTGAATACAGGCCATGTGTATCTGGTACACAAAGAAAAACCACGCTGATGAAAACAAATGGAAAGTGGTATGTCCCACAGGGAACCGCGTTCAGTAGTCACATAGTTAAGTATCCGATGGATGTTATTACCCAAAGTAACTCCGTGCTAGATATGAGTAGCAGCATTGAGAATGAATTCATATGTGCTCAAATAGCGAAGGAACTTGGTTTTAAAGTCCCCGATATGGACATAATAACCGTAGAATCAGGAGCTAAAGCCCTTGCAGTAAAACGGTTCGACCGATGTTTTGGTGATGGAGTTGTGACTCGTAGACACCAAGAAGATTTCTGCCAGATTTTGGGTGTACCTGAACATCAAAAATATCAATCGGAGAACAACCTAAGTGTCTCCAAAATTGTTGATGTTTTAAGTCTCTCTGCGCAAAGCAAGGCGAACAATCATGATTTTTTTAAATTCATGATTTTACAGTGCCTTCTTGGTGCCACTGACGGTCATCTCAAGAATTTTTCCGTGCATATTGATCCTGTCGGATACTATAAACTTGCACCGTTCTACGATTTGCTATCAGCTTACCCTGCTGTCAGCGCTACAGGGTTAAATAAGCGCAAGCTAAAACTAGCAATGGGACTGCAAGCATCACGAGGATACAAATACCATATCAGCAAGATTTGCTTACGACATATAGAGCAGACAGCGAGTCAGTTCGGTATCAGTAATGCTGAATGCCATGAAATCGTCTATACCTTTCTCGCTCAATTTAGTAGCGCACTGAGTTCTATAGACAAAAGATTCCCTGGACAGGAGTTTGCGTTGGTAAAGGATGCAATATTTCAACATGCCACTGAAATCGTTGAAAAGTTAAACAGAACAATTAAGTAAACATCTGGGGTAACAATGGTTGCCCGTGTTGTAAGCATACTCGTTAGCAGTGAGGGGAAATATGGCTGAAACCACGACCAATGGAAGTAACACGACTCTCGACTTGAAGCAGTCTTTCGCGCTGTTAAGTGTCGATAAAAGCGGTATCGTAACGATGAAATTTGGAGATGAAGTAACGTTTTTTATGAATGACAAATGTTCAGCAATCACGGCCGATTTATTAAAAGTGATTGCGTCAATAAAAAATGGGAGTATCCAGCAATGAAGTGCGAAAAAGAAAAGATCAGTGGACTAACAGAAACTTCGTGTGAGAACCACTTCTGTTGATTGCTCCTTCCCAAGAAATGAAAAAAGAATTAGATGCGACTATTAGGAGTGAGGATGGTATGGAAGCAAAAATCGGCATTCTATCAGAAGAGCTTGCTCGTAAGAGTATGATTCGTATTGCAGAAGGAAAAGTGACGTCTGAAGAACCTTATCCTCAATTTTTGTTTGAGTCACTGGCTGCGCTTTCACAACTGTTGTCTAACGAAAATGTTGAACTGTTGAATTTGATTGCTCGCGAGAAGCCAAACAGTCTTGATGAACTTGCTGAAATGAGTGGGCGCAGTATCAAGGATGTTACTGATGCTTTCGAAGCTCTTTCATCTAAGGGCTTTGCTTGCCTGGATGTGAGGGGAATGGAATCTCGACCAATAGCGTTGTTTACGAAGTTCGAGATCGTCATGGGCAACAATTTTACCCTTTGAAAAGTGCTTCAAGTACCGTGTAGTTCTTTCCGTTTTTTTGATGTAAATAAAACGAAGGTTTGTGTTACATCTCCTTTCTCATCATATTTTAATGAATAACCTTCCATTTTCCGTAACAAAACTCGTAAACTAAACTATGTAACATAAACGTATGCGAATGTTTCATGATAATTGGATATGCGAGAGTAAGCACTACAGATCAAAACTGTGATTATCAGATTGATGAACTAACCAAATCTGGCTGTGAAAAAATCTTTATAGAAAAGGCTTCAGCTAAGACCAAAGATCGCCCTGAACTTACTAGATTACTAGACTCCCTTCGCCAGGATGACATAGTTGTAGTTTATAAACTCGATAGGCTTGGACGCAGTCTTAAAGATCTTATTACTTTGCTTGAGATGTTTAAGAGCAACGGAGTTCAGTTTAAATCATTGTCCGAAAACATTGATACAACAACATCTACAGGGAAGCTAGTGTTTAACGTGATTGGAGCTATAGCTGAGTTTGAGCGAGATATTATCGTGGAAAGAACCAAGGCTGGACTTAAAGCTGCAAGAGCGCGAGGCAGAAAAGGTGGCAGGAAGCAAAAACTCACAGATAAGCAAATTAAGCTCGCGAAATTGATGCTACAAGATCCCTCAGTACAAAAATCTGATGTGGCTAAGCACTTCAATATTTCTAGGCCAACGCTCAACAGATATCTAGATGCGGCACCAGATTTGGAACAAGAGAGTCTGTTTAAATAGCGTCTTTAATTTGAAATATCGGGATTTGGGAATTGGTGCAAATAGAATCTAGGAGAAGACCAGTTGAGCAAAGAGAAAGGACAAAGAAATAGAAATCTCTTCATTGCGTGGGTTGATGAAATGAAGGCCAAGAACCCTCCGAATTGGCTGGATTACTGGCATGGTGATACTTTAAGTCCCAAAAAGATAGCAGATGAGCTTGGTTTTGATTCGTCTGCATTCAAAGCATCTAGAAACAAAAAACTCTTCGAACTATTCGATGAGCTTAAGAAAGAGCTTGCAACAGAGGGGGTGTATCAAAAACGGAAAGAGAATCTGCCACTGGAAGAACAGAGCGCTGAAGTCAGGGAAGTGTTCCAGGACAATATGGACGAGGGTATAACAGATAGCATCAAGGTTCGTGACTTAAAGCGGTTCAATGCTCGGTTACAAGCTGAGAATGCAAAACTTACCGCCGAAGTCGCTAGGCTATCTGAATTTAAAGAAGTTCTCATTGAAATGGGGCTTTGGAAATGAGTAACGGTACTTTCTTGGTTCGGATTACCCAGATATATCAATATCATCCTGATAATGTTCAGTTAGGTGCTGTGTTTGTTAACCAAAACGCTGGAGCACACCGAATCGTATTGCTAACTACTCAAAACCAGCTAAATATGAAGCCGCAAGTAGGGCAGCAATGGGAGATATTAAAAGAGAATAACTATAGTGTGCGACAACAGCCAGTTAGTGTGGGTGGTTATGTGGACGTGTGGCGCTTCATGCAACCCAAACTTAAGTGTGTGATGCCTGACAATGGTATTGGTTTCGTTAACTTTTTAAGCTCTGAGAAAGAGTTTGTCGGTATTGGCAGGGTGAAAGCACAATTACTCTGGGCTGAATTCCGTAGTGACATTTTCACCATGCTCGAATGCGAAAAAGATGAACCATATAAACATGATAAATCAATAAGTAACTTTCAAGCGATCAAGGATGTTTTGAGGAGTGATGGGACGGTAAATGCGCTTTATCAAGGTTTTAGAAAATATGCCAATCTCAAGTATGCGAGCCAGTTAGTTGAGAGGGAGGTAGAAGAACCTATTCAACGTCAACTTTTTAGATTGTCAGGTAAGGATGCAATTGGATTTTTGAAAACGAATCCGTACCGCTTGTTCTCTTTGGGTATGAGATTTAGCAAGGTTGATGAGATCGCACAAAAGCACTTCAAAGTTGAACCAAGTGATGAAATAAGGCTTGCAGCTATAATTGAACAATCTTTGCGTCTATGGAGTGACAAAGGGCATACGGTTGCACTTTGGCGTGATATAGAACATACGATTCGCACCTACTTAAATAACGACAAGTTACTTATTGAAAGGGCTAAACAGTTAACAGGTGACATCATCGGTTTTGTAAAACACGATGACAAATACTACGCATCAGGCAACTATATTTTTGAAAAAACAATAGCCAAACGATTCAGCAAACTCAGCAAGATGGGAAGCCTTTGGCGAAGTGAATTAGAGGTTGCGTTCGCTACTTCTATCCCTGAAGGTTGGAAACTTGAGGAAGCTCAAGCAAGAGCTGTAAGGACAGCATTAGTCAGCCATATTTTTGCTCTCACTGGAGGTGCTGGAACAGGTAAAACGACAACCACGAAGCTTATCGTTGATGCCTATCAAAAATTAGGTTTTAGTATTTATCCAGTAGCGCTTTCCGGAAAAGCAGCTAGACGCCTTCAGCAGTCTATTGGCATTAATTGTATGACGATAGCGCGATTATTACGTAAAGATAGTATTCCAGATAACAGTGCTTTACTGATTGACGAAGCGTCGATGCTAGATGCCTACACTATGTGGCGTTTGGTTACTTTGTTCTCCGACAAGTCAAGGATCGTACTCGTGGGAGATCCTAATCAGTTACCTCCGATCAATGCAGGGTTAATTTTGCATGATGTTATTAAGAGTGGGGTAATCAATCATGTCGAACTAGATGTGGTTAAGCGACAAGGCGCTATTAGTTCTATTCCTGCTTATTCGAATGACATACGCAATGGCAATAAGCCATCTTCTTTAACGACGTCTGATATTACGTTCCATGAATCAAGTGATGACCTGCTTCAGGACGCTGTGTCGGTGTATTTGCAATACGACAGGGCGATGATTGTAGCATCGACGAATGCCACCGTAAGAAATGCTAACCTCAAGTTACAAGCAGAGGTGAACCCTAATGGTCGGTTACTTGATCTAACAAATATGCCGATCACTAAAGGAAACTATGAGTTCAGAGAAGGCGACCCAATAGTTATAACCCTGACAAACTATAAATACGATGTTCAAAATGGCACTTTGGGCGTGATAACAAACGCTGAAGCAACCGAAGAGTATGCTTGTGTCATTGAGCTAGAGGATATTGGCGAGGATGGAAGCAAAAGGTCTTTAAAGGTCGATTGGCAGCTATTCGAATACATAGAGCTGGCTTACGCACTAACGCTACATAAGTTGCAAGGCTCGCAAGCTGAGAATGTAATCGTGCTGCTGGAGCGAAGCTTGTTGCTTGATCGAAGTTGGCTTTATACAGCCATAACACGAGCCGAAAGTAAGGTACATATCCTTGGTAAGGAGTATGACTTTCAGTATGGGATAAACAAGCGCAGTGCTTTGGATACACGCAAAACAGCTTTGTCAGAAATGTTGAAAAATGCTTAAATCGAGCTGAGTTAAGTAAAAAACGCGGATACTTTTACACATTTAGCTCGTGAAAGGTTGATTTTTCAATCGGGGTCATTGCTGCTATGTTTATGATTAATATGAATATTTTAATTTTACTGACCCTGTTTTGGTTTTTTTGTCTTAGTTAACCGTTTTAGATTACGTATAAATTAAAATCGTAAAGAAAAGCGGCAAATTTACAGCGAAAGCTACTATAACCCAGCAGAAGTGCTGGGTTTTTTTTATTTTTACACTTTTAAATTCTGCTTATGCTTGAATCGAAAAGGCCGCGAATATCGCGGCCTTTTTTATTGTCGCAATCTAATGATTTCACAGGCTTCTCTTGGCAAGGTTAGGCGTAACAATAAAACTTATCAATGAGTGTGATTTTCTTTATGCTCCAGCCTCTCACTATCAGACTAATCCGATTGTTTGATGAACTCTTATCAAGTATAAATATTTCAATAAGGTATATGATGAATAAAAAAGGAATTTGGTATTCATGAGGTATACCCCAACTCTTAAGTTAAGCACACGGCTGGTGGCCTTTGTCACCATGATCGTTATCTGCGCCATGTTTATCTTGTTTGTCGGTGGCACCCTCTCTTTTAAACGTCTTGGGCAGGAATATCTCACCCATTATTTAGAAGGGATCGTAGAGGTGGTCGACAAGGAGATGGAAGATCCTGACGCCGCTTATTCTATGCAGCGCTGGATGCCGAAAATGCTGCAGGCTTCCAATATTGTCGAAATGACGTTGTCGACCAACAACGCCGTTGTTTATCGCTTCAAAGATACTTCTCATCAAATGGAAGCGTCAGTCTTGTTTGAGGCTGAGTACCAGCTGACTCACAATCAAGATTACACGATTCACTTTAAAGCAATTCCCCCTTACTTAGGTTACAGCTACTCAATGCAGGCGCTTTGGTCGATCACGCTTGCCGTTATATTGATCATCTTCTGCTTAATGCGCGGCGTGGCATGGCTTAAGGAACAATTAGAAGGCTCCGAAATGCTCGAAGAGCGAGGCAGAATGATCCTGGCTGGTAGGGTAGAGCAGTATGCCAAAGGTGACAAAAAAGAATGGCCTTACACCGCCAGTGAAGCGCTCGATGTATTAATCGAAGAGTTACAAGATGCGCGTCAAGAGCGAAGCCGATTTGATACCTTTATTCGAACTCAAACCTTCCTTGATAAGCTAACCGGTACCGCTAACCGAGTGTTATTTGATAGCAAGTTGGAATCGGCGTTACTAGAAAGTGGGGCTCGCGGCGCCGTGTTGCTAGTGCGTATTCAAGACTGGAAACTGGTTGAAGAAGAGCAAGATAAGCAAATTACGGATGAGTTTATTGTTGAAGTTGGGAGTTTATTGTCCAATTTAGTTCAACGATACCCAGATGTTGTATTTTCCCGTTATTACGATGCTGATTTTGCGCTTTTTCTACCGCACCAAAGTGCGAAAGATGTGGCTAACCTCGCCTCGCAATGCATTCGCCAGTTAGAAAAGTTAATGCCGCCAGAGCCACTTGATCCAGACAACTGGTGCCATATTGGCATCACCACTTATAAAGAAGGTGAGCGACACAGCCAAATCATTGATGAAGCCGAGACTGCTTTGCGTAGTGCGCAACTACAAAATAACAATAATTGGAGTCGCTTCAAAAAATGGAACCACGATGAAGAAGCTCGCGGAAGTGTGAGGTGGAGAACGTTATTTGACACAGCACTTACACCTGAAAGTGTGATACTCTACGCACAATCTGTGCACCCAATAAGTGACGCGACGCATAAAAAATCATTATATGAAGAGTTAACATGTCGGATTCGCGATCCTGAGAATGGGATTGTTAAAGCGTCTCGGTTCATTTCTGCGATCAGACAGGTTGGTTATGAAGCGCAAATGGATAAGTCAGTTATTAATAAATTCTTAAGAGAGTTTAAGGATAATTTTGATAACTCAAGATCGTATGCGCTCAATTTGAATGTAACGCCATTTTCTAACCGAGAGTACTTTAAATGGTTTCGTGATGAACTCTTACAGTTGTCACGTGAGCAGAGAAAGTGTCTCAGTTTTGAGTTTGTTGAAGCACAATTTGTAAGACACTTAGACTTTATGCGACCAGTCGCTAAAATGCTGGCCGGTTTGGGGTGCCACTTAATGGTTGGGCAGGCTGGGCGTACCATCGTCAGCACTCACTATTTAAAAGAAGTGGACATTCGTTACCTAAAACTTCATCGTAGTTTAGTAGCAAAAATCGACCAACGACATGAAAACCAGCTATTTGTCCGCAGTATGCTAGGTGCGGCGGCAAACAGTAAAACTAAAATTATAGCAGTGGGTATTGAGAATCAGAACGAGCTCAACACATTAGTTGAGCTCGGGGTTTATGGTGGGCAAGGGCGTTACTTTTCTGCGGAGCAGCAGTTTCTTCCTCGTCCCCAAGCGTTGCCGAATTCTCAATCAGAATCCCAAGTTAAATTGGGAAGACGAAATCGCTGGCGGAAAAAATAAAGATAATAATCATGGATTTCAAAGCACTATTCGACAAGCTTAAGCGATCATCTAGTGGTGGTCGCTCCTGCTTTTTGGTTATTCAGCCAGACGCCGTTTATTTATCATCTTCAATCAAAAGTAGTCGTCCATACCAATTTGATATTTCTGAGTCCAATTGGGAAAAAGCCGTTGAGCAAGCATTGAGCGTTGCAGCGAGTGCGTATGATTCATTAACGGTTGTTCTTTCTCATAACTATTACCAGATGTACCAAATCGACAAACCGGTCATGCCGCGTCAAGAATGGCCAGCCGCATTACCGTTTTTGTTGAAAGAACTGATCTCTGAGCGTGCTATCGACATTATTGCCGATGCGGTCGAGTTACCGAATTCAACCAAAGTGCAAGCATACGTCTTATCGCGAAAAATATTGGATAAGATTGTGTTACTGGCCAGTCGAGCCCAGTTACCATTAGAAGCCATTCTTCCTGAAGACGATATTTGGGGAGAGACTGCGGGTGAACTAGGAAACTTCCTATTATTACAACGCAGTGTGCGTGGTCATTTCCGTATAAGCGCTTTTGTCGAAAATACTATTGCGTTCCACCGCTCTATTCGCAGTGTGACGCCACCGTTAACGGGGGTTCCGTCTAGCGATTTACAGATGGACAGTCTGTCGTTAGAACTGCAACGTTCGATTGACTATCTTTCATCTCAGTTACGCCACGTGCAATTACATCAATTGAAAGTGTGCTGTGATGAAGAGGATGAGAGCGAGCTTGTTCAGGCTCTGAACTACCGTTTAAGTACTAAGGTTTCACCGTTATTACCACCAGAACATGAGCTATCAGGACATGTTTTGGCTGACACTGCGGCTACTTCAAATACTCGACGCGTCAACTTATATCCCGATTACTTAAAACCGAAAAAAGAGCTCCTGACGCTAAAAAATATCGCGTTATCTTGGGGCGTTGCGGCGGCTGCAATTCTATTTTCTTACGGTTATGTCACCTGGCAGAGCAGCGGTTTGGAAGATGAGATTGCTATTGTAAAAAGTAAAGGCGATATCATGAAGTCAGAGCTTGAACGTTATCAAGTCAAGCTACGTAAACATCAACCTGACAATAATAAGCTGGCAGCTAAAGCCCGCTTAGAGCGTGAAGTCAAGGCGAAGCGAGACTCGCTTAAAGCTGTCGGGAAATACGATGACTCGCAACGCACGGGTTACTCTGGCGTGATGCAATCATTAGCGAAGCTAGGAAACCAAGAAATTTCTTTGTCCGAAATTCGAATCAATACCCATACCTTAGACCTGAAGGGACTAGCGAAAAAACCGAGCTCAGTGCCAAATTGGGTTAGCCAATTTAAAAACGAAATTAGCTTGGTTGGCCGAACGTTTGACGACGTCAAAATAGGTCGAAATGATAAGGATATTGTGACGTTTGAACTAAAAACGCGCGAGGATAAAGAGAAATGAACGAATTCTGGCTCTCATTAGAAGGGCGCTTTGGCGAAATGAGTACGCGTGAAAAAGTGCTCACTGCATTGTGCGGTTTAGTTGTCGTAATCATGTTGCTCTTTACGCTGGTATTGGAGCCAAAGCTTAACGAGATCATCAGTAATGAGAGGCAACTAAGTAATTTAAAGCAAGCAAATCAAAAGATTGAAATCGATACGCTACGTATTCAGGCGCAACTTAAGAAAGATCCAAATGCTGAGATTGATCGCGCGATATCTAATCTGTTAGCTGAGAGTCAGCATCTTTCGATGCAATTAGCGGAGATCATCGAGCATCTTATTACACCTTCGCAAATGGCTGAGCTGCTTGAAAATGTGTTGGAGCAGCAAAGTGGCATTCACCTTTTGTCTCTGCAAACCTTGCCATCTGAGCCAATAACGGAAGATAAAGAAGCATCGCAATACTCTGGTTACTACGTGCATCCTGTTCGTATGGAACTGACTGGTGACTATTTTTCTATTGCTAATTATCTGAATAAATTGGAGAGCCTTCCTGCGAGTTATTACTGGCGCAGCTTTAGTTATAAAGTCGAAGAGTACCCGAAAGCGAAGCTTGTGTTAGAAGTCTACACACTAGGATCTAGAGAGGAGTTTATTGGTGGTTAACAAACTCATCATCTCATTGCTTGTTATGGCAGCGGCAGAAACCGCTTGGGCAAACCAAGACCCAACGGCCCCACTTGGTTGGGAAAAGCCAGCGGTTGAAATGTCAGCGAAACCAAAAGTTAAACGGTACCGACTGCCTAAGCTCAACAGTATTGTGTGTAAGCCAAGTACTGATTGTATCGCGATTATGGATAACAAACTTGTCGAAAAAGGCGAGCTATTTAAGGGTTATCGCGTCGCGAGCATTAATAGTGAATTTGTAACTTTAAAGCGTGGTAACCGTCAGTGGGACCTAGAGCTTTTTGATTTAAACGTAAAACAATAATAACCAGAGCCCGATCAGATATGCGCAAATTAGTTGTAGGAATAGCGATTGCTTCTTTAATGGGATGTTCAATGGGTCATCGGAATCCAGTGGAAGTTAAAGAAGCGCTCAATGAATCGATCAATCAAGCGAACAGCCGCACATTGGAAGAAATCCCTTCTTCTGTTGAGGCAGACTTGATGCCAAATTTAGACTCGAACGTTGCATCAGAGCAAGGCACCTCGAAGCGTTTTCGTATTCAAGCGAATGCGGTTGATGCAAGAAGCTTTTTCGCCTCGTTGGTTAAAGGCACAGAGTACAGTGTGGCGATTCACCCATCGGTACAAGGTAATATCACCGTCAACTTGTCAGATGTGACATTGGATGAAGTTCTGAATGTCGTACAGAATATGTATGGCTATGACGTGGTGAAGTCTGGCAAAGTTATTCAAATCTACCCAGCAGGTATGCGTACGGTGACCATTCCAGTCGATTACCTGCAGTTCAAGCGTTCTGGTCGCTCATTAACCAGCATTGTTACGGGCTCTGTAACCTCGGCTGGTACGTCTAATTCTGGTGGTAGCTCAGACAGTTCTGACTCGTCAGACTCTAACAATGGAAACAACAACGATAGCTCGACCACATCTACGGGTGGTACACGCATTGAAACCATCACTGAAAGTGATTTCTGGCCGATGCTGCAGCAAGCTGTTGCGAATCTAATTGGTTCAGGCAAAGGGCAAAGTGTGGTTGTAACGCCACAAGCGGGAGTTATTACGGTTCGAGCATTTCCAGATGATATTCGCGAAGTACGCGAGTTCTTAGGTGTATCGCAGGAGCGCATGCAGCGCCAGGTCATTCTTGAAGCTAAAATCCTAGAAGTGACGTTGAATGATGGCTACCAACAAGGCATCAACTGGTCAAACTTATCGGCGTCAATTGGTAACTCGGGTAGTATCGTAGTCAACCGCCCTGCATCGGCATTACCACCATTGGATGCGATTGGCACGCTATTAGGCGGTCAAACTAACGTGACTATTTCGGATGGTAACTTCAATGCTGTATTGAGCTTCATGTCTACGCAAGGTGACTTGAACGTCCTTTCGAGCCCTCGTATTACCGCTGCCAACAACCAAAAATCTGTCATCAAAGTGGGTACCGATGAGTACTTTGTTACCGAGCTATCGAGCAATGCAGGCAACGGTGAAAACTCAAATGCAGTTCCTGAAGTGGAACTGACGCCATTCTTCTCGGGTATTTCCCTCGATGTAACTCCGCAAATTGATAACAAAGGCAATGTGTTCCTGCATGTTCACCCCGCAGTTATTGAAGTCACGGAAGAAGTGAAGCAATTGAACTTGGGCGGAGATTTCCAAAACATCCAACTGCCATTAGCGAAAAGCTCTATTCGTGAATCAGACTCGGTTATTCGTGCTAAAGATGGCGATGTTGTGGTTATCGGCGGGTTGATGAAACAGCAAAATCGTGAGCTTGTTTCTAAAGTCCCATTTTTGGGCGATGTACCAGCACTGGGGCATTTGTTCCGCAACGTGAATAACGTAACTGAGAAAACAGAATTGGTCATCTTGCTAAAACCGACCGTAGTTGGCGTGAACTCTTGGCAGAAAGAGCTAGAGCGCTCTCGTGATCTGCTGCAAGAGTGGTTCCCAGATGCGCAATAAGCGCTGGGAAAGGTTCTGTTTTTCAATAGGTTTGTGATTCGAGTATGTACTTGTCACACTTTGGGTTCCGAGTTCAGCCTTTTTCGTTAACCCCAAATACCGAAATGTTCTTGGGGTTAGTCCCTCACTATGAGGCGATCCAAACCATCCTAGCTGCCGTGCAAATGGGAGAAGGGGTGATTAAGGTGACGGGAGAAGTCGGCACTGGAAAAACCATGGTATGCCGTAAGCTGATCGAGCAGATTGAATCTGAAGTTGAGCTTATTTACTTACCCAATCCAGTGTTGAATGGGGAACAGTTGCAGTTTGTTGTCGCCAGAGAGTTAGGTATCGAGAACGATGATCCGCTGCGCATCGTTTCCCTCATTCAAGAGCACTTGATTCAAGTACATGCCTTGGGAAAGAAAACCGTCTTGATCGTTGATGAAGCGCAAGCTCTTTCCCCACAAGCTTTAGAAACATTGCGTCTATTTGGCAACCTAGAAACGGGACAAGATAAGCTCATTCAATTGGTGTTATTCGGACAACCTGAGTTGGATGAAAGATTGGCTAACCATGAGCTAAGGCAGTTTCGTCAACGCATTACGTTTAGCTGCCAGTTACGTCCTCTCTCTATCGATGAAGGCGTGGCTTACATCAATAATCGTTTAGATAAAGCAGGCAATGGGGCGCACATTTTTTCTATTGAACAGAAAAAAGCGATTTGGCGTTCATCCATGGGGATTCCGCGCTTGATAAACCAAATTAGCCACAAGTCGTTGCTTGCTGCATTTAATGAGCGTTGCACACTATTGAAAAATCATCACGTTTACGCCGCTATGCACGATACGTTTGATGCCCGTAAACCTAAGTTTAAAACACCCGTATTTTGGGGATGGAGTCAACCTTGAGTGCCATCAATAAAGCATTATCAGAACTTGCTGAAAAAACATCGCCGTCAGAGCTTACTCGTGCGGAGATTCCAAGTGTCTCACGCAGTAAACCTTGGCTTTGGCTTGTGGCCGGTTTTTCGTTAAGCCTTGCGGTCGGAAGCTGGGCGGTTTCTCGCGGTCCTGCCCCTTCAGGCGAGCTATCACAATTTCAAACCGACGCTATGCCATTGTCGTCTGTGAATGTCTCACCAATTGTTTCATCGGAGCGCACTCACTCGCCAACGAGTAAAATGACGCCCGATACAACTCAAGTGGTTTACACCAAACCAGCCACACAGCCGGTAGCGCAACAGCCTCACATGCAAGAGACTGATAGGTTCACGCCAAGATCTGAGATAAATACCGCCTCTGAAGAGGCAGTTTTACTCGCGCAGTTAGCAACGATGCCGAGCGAGGAGCAATACGATCACGTAACCCACACAACATCAGAAAACAGTTCAATGCGCATTGAGCAGGTTGAGCTTACTCACCGCCAATTATCTCTTAAAGCGGTTAGCCGAGCGGAAAAGGCACTCGATGCTAACGATATGCAAACGGCGTTATCGGCTTATGCCGAGGCGTTGCGTTATGAGCCAATGAATGCAGACACGCGTCAAAAGTTATCAGCGTTGTACTTTGGTAAAGGTGACACGCGTAAAGCATATGAGATTATTCAAGAAGGCATCAACCTAGATACGAACAACCAAGTACTCCGCTTGGCCTTGTCTAAGTTGTTAGTGAAAGCTAATCAACCTGAAGCGGCGCTGAGCCCGCTTGTTCATTTGCCTCCAGTACCAAGTCGAGATTACTTGGCGATGCGTGCGGCATTGGCACAAAAACACAAGCAAAATGACATTGCGCTTGAGAGCTATCAACTCCTCACTCAGCGTGAGCCGGAAAACGCGCGCTGGTGGTTAGGTTTGGCTATTCAACAAGAGCGCGCCCTGGCTTTTACTGCCGCGATTAACTCTTACAACCAAGCTCTGGGTAAAGTTGGCATTTCGAATCAATCGCAAGCATTTATCCGTGACCGTTTGAGCATCTTGAAAGAGTTGGAGAGCGCACAATGAAAATTCAGTTGAGAAAACGCTTGGGCGATCTTCTGGTTGAGGAAGGTATCGTCTCTGAAGAACAAATCCAGCAAGCACTAAACGCACAACGCAGTACCGGGCAGAAGTTAGGGGATGCGTTAATTGACCTTGGCTTTATTACTGAAAAGCAAATGTTGGACTTCTTGTCTCAGCAGCTTGGTTTGCCACTGATCGATCTTGGTCGTGCACCTGTGGATGCCGAAGCCGTGCAGATTTTACCTGAGGTACACGCACGTCGCTTACGTGCGATGGTCGTTGCTCGAAATGGGGACACACTGCGCGTTGCTATGAGTGACCCTGCGGACTTGTTCATCCAAGAATCATTGATGAACTTGTTAGGTCAATACAACCTTGAGTTCATTGTGGCTTCAGAGCGTCAGCTTATTTCAAGCTTTGACCGTTATTACCGCCGTACTAAAGAAATCGCCTCCTTTGCTGAACAGCTGCATGAAGAGCATAAAGATGTACAAAGCTTTGATTACGGTATTGATGAGGCCGACAGTGAAGAGGTTACCGTTGTAAAGCTGGTTAATTCCATGTTTGAAGATGCGGTACAGGTTGGAGCTTCGGATATTCATATTGAGCCAGACGATCAAGTGTTGCGTTTGCGCCAGCGTATTGATGGCGTATTGCATGAAACGCTCTTAAATGAAGTGAACATTGCATCGGCTTTGGTTCTTCGACTGAAGTTGATGGCACACCTAGATATTTCTGAAAAGCGCTTGCCACAAGATGGCCGATTCAATATCAAAGTTCGTGGCCAATCAATTGATATTCGTATGTCGACGTTACCAACGCAGTACGGAGAATCTGTGGTAATGCGTCTGCTTAACCAGTCCGCAGGTTTGCGTCCGTTAGAAGAGTCGGGCTTGCCGCCAGACTTGCTTGCTCGCTTACGTCGACAGTTGGCGCGTCCGCACGGCATGATTTTGGTTACCGGGCCGACAGGTTCAGGTAAAACCACCACGCTTTACGGCGCATTGAGTGAGCTCAACGAACCTGGGAAAAAGATCATTACAGCAGAGGACCCGGTTGAATATCGTCTGCCTCGCATCACTCAGGTACAGGTTAACAGTAAGATCGATCTAACTTTCTCGCGTGTTCTTAGAACCTTTTTACGTCAAGACCCAGACATCATTCTTGTTGGTGAGATGCGTGATCAAGAGACGGTAGAAATTGGTCTGCGAGCTGCACTAACGGGTCACTTAGTATTGAGCACTCTTCATACCAACGATGCTGTCGACAGTGCGTTACGTATGATCGATATGGGGGCGCCGGGTTACTTGGTTGCTAGTGCGGTCAGAGCCGTGGTGGCGCAGCGTCTTGTGCGCCGAGTTTGCCCAGATTGTAAAACAGAAGATCACTTAGATGAGTCTCGCCAGCAGTGGTTAGCTGGGCGTTTCCCAAATCAAGTTAGCACCATTTTTTATAAAGGCGCAGGTTGCCAAAACTGTAACTTGACTGGTTATCGAGGCCGAATCGGTGTGTTTGAAATGCTCGAACTTGAGCAAGAGATGATGGATAAATTGCGCGCTAATGATGCGGTTGGCTTTGCGCAAGCCGCGCGCCGCTCAGAAAACTATAAGCCACTGCTTGCTTCTGCAATGGAACTGGCGCTACAAGGCACCGTCAGTTTGGACGAAGTGATGACCCTAGGTGAGGGTGATGCTTCTGGTAAGACTGATCCCATTTTCATATAGGTAAGTGAATGCCAACTTTTCGTTATCAAGGCCGCACGCTAGACGGCTCATCCACTAACGGCAAAATCGAAGCAGTGAACTCAGAAGCTGCGGCGGAAGCATTGATGAACAAAGGGGTCATCCCGCTCAATGTACGTTTAGAGAAAGAGTCGGCAAAAAGCCAAGTGAGCTTGTCTAAGCTGTTTGTGCCTGCTATTCCGTTGGAAGTAATTATTCTTTTCTCTCGTCAGTTGTTTAGTTTGACTAAAGCTGGCGTACCTTTGCTGCGCTCTATGCGTGGCTTGTTGCAAAATTGCGAAAACAAACAGCTCAAAGAGGCGCTAGAAGATGTCGTTTCTGAACTGAGTAATGGCCGAGGTTTGTCTTCTGCGATGCAGCAACACAGTAAAGTATTCAGCCCACTGTTCGTTTCTATGATCAACGTCGGTGAGAATACGGGTCGGCTTGACCAAGCGCTATTGCAACTGGCGAATTACTACGAACAGGAACTTGAGACTCGCAAACGCATTAAAGCGGCGATGCGTTATCCAACGTTTGTCATTATCTTTATCACCATCGCCATGTTTGTATTGAATATCTTGGTGATCCCTGAGTTTGCATCGATGTTCACGCGCTTTGGTGTTGAGCTACCATTGCCGACGCGTATTTTGATCGCGACTTCTAATTTCTTTGTTAATTATTGGGTGTTGCTGGTTGTGGCAATGATTGGCGCGTTTACGGTGTTCAGAGCGTGGGTGGCGACGGCTGATGGTCGGGAGAAGTTCGATAAGTTTCGGCTTCGGCTGCCAATTGTAGGCGATATCGTTAATCGTGCGCAGCTTTCTCGTTTTGCCAGAACCTTTTCGTTGATGCTGAAATCAGGTGTGCCACTTAACCAGTCTTTGGCTTTGGCCGGGGAAGCCTTAGGGAACCGTTTTTTAGAAAACCGAATTCTTGAGATGAAGTCCGCAATTGAAGCGGGTAGCACCATTTCAGTGACGGCCATCAACAGTAAAATATTCACCCCATTGGTGATTCAGATGATTGCAGTAGGTGAAGAAACTGGTCGTATTGATGAGTTGCTGCTGGAGGTGTCGGACTTTTACGATCGAGAAGTCGATTACGATCTAAAAACGCTGACCGCAAGAATAGAACCATTACTTTTGGTGATTGTCGCAGGCATGGTCATGGTGCTGGCATTGGGTATCTTCTTACCAATGTGGGGAATGCTCGACATCATCAAAGGCGGCTAATAGGTGGTTGAAAATCAAAGCCGAGCAACGCTTATTGTGTTTGGGGTTATTGCTACGATTATGGCGGTGGGTTTGGCGGTCAAATTACGTCCTGTTACCGAGCAAGCACAAGTAACTGGAGCGAAGTTAGCGAGAGTTTGGATGCAAGACAGTGTTCAGCGTTATCGTCAAGCTTGGCTAGTACAAGGCGAGCCAGAACATATGCTGATGGATGGTTTTAACCTTACTATGACTGAGGACGGGTTAGTGTCTCCCTTTACTCAGCAAGGTGTATTAGATTGTGGTTATTGGCTAGCGGTGCATTACCCCCAACGTAAAATAATGACCAACAAGTTAATAGATATCAGTGGAGCCATCAAAACTGATCGTTATGTCTGTCACTACACTTATGAAAATGGTCAGTCGATTGTAGTTATCTCAACTGCTAATCAACTGAAAATAGACGTCGAAATGTCGGCGGAGTGAATTTTTTGACACCTAAGCACTATAATTGGTAATGAAAGTCGGTATAATGCAATCATTACCATAAGTAACAGGCTGTAATAGTGGGTAAACAATAATGTGTTTTTCTCATTGCAGCATGAACTGAATAATGGCGAATCGTCATTCTGCTCAAGCGGTAGATACAGTATCCACTTCACGGTCAGTTTTAGTGAACGTTGCTGCCCCAAACCGTTTTGACAATATCCAAAATGGTCGCGTGACCTAAACGAAACTTTGCAGTTGTACTGCATGCTTACATAGAGAGAGTAAACAATGAAAAGACAAGGTGGTTTCACCCTTATCGAATTGGTAGTGGTAATTGTAATCCTAGGTATTCTAGCGGTAACTGCAGCACCACGTTTCCTTAACCTACAAGATGATGCTCGAGCTTCTGCACTTCAAGGTCTGAAAGGCGCGATTGATGGGGCTTCAGGCATTGTATATGGTAAGGCAGCAATCAAGAGCCAAGAAACTGGTGAAAATGGAGCGATTAGTGTTGCTGGCTCAACTTTACAGCTGGATTATGGTTACCCTGAAGCAACTACAGAGGCTCTTAAGCTAGCGGTCGATGGTATTGATTCTGGAGACTGGGAGCTTATTGCAGACAATAGCGATAAAGATCCTGCAAACATGGTATACGGCATTAAAGGCTACAGTAAGAGCTGTGTTAGATACACTGCTGCTACAGGTGATAACACTCCAGCGAAAACTGAGATTGTTGCTAGTTCTGCAGTATGTACTAAGTAATACATTGATAAAAGGCCAGCTAGTCTGGCCTTTATCTCTCTACTTTGGTGAATTTCGGAATAGTTCATATGCGTAAATCATCGGGTCTTAGTGCAATAGAGTTTGTAGTTGTGCTGATGATCTTAGGTGTGTCGGTTATGTGGTATTACCAAGATTTATCAGCTTTGAGCCAGAAACTTACGAAGCGAAGTGGGAGAAAACTAAGCAGACCGCAGAGCATGTTTCTGAGACGCTGAGCAATAAAGAAACTTAAGAATCGAATAGAAGAAGAGATTGGCCGTTCAAAAGGGCAAAATAACTAGATATTGGTCATTTGTTCGTCTGTTCACATTTCGAATCGAAAAATTATAAACCTATCATTAATCTCATAATATCATCGTATACTTATCTCGCCTGTTCTAAGCCTAAGGTTGGGTTATGAAAATTCGCAGCTCTGCATTAGGGTTCACGTTAATGGAGTTAATCCTCATGATTGTTCTCCTCTCTATCCTTTCACTTTTTGCAGCCAGCCGTTTTATGGGCTCTGGCAGTTTCTCTGCATATGCATTACAAGAACGCGTGATTTCTGTAATTCGCCAAGTGCAGGTGAATCGTATGCAGTCGAATGTTGCAAGTCCGGATAACAACTTTCGTTTGCTAGTTTCTAGCTCATGTGTTGGTTCAGTTGCTGCCTGCGCACTAACAGGCAGTGTACAAGATGCTCGTAGTGATGTGGTTATCGATAAGTCCGCAAATTTTTCTGTTATCAGCGGTGCCGCAAATACAGTTAATTTTAACCTTCTCGGCAATCCTGTAAGCGGTGCTGTAAACATCTTAATTGAAGATAAACATGGTCGAAGCCGCTGCCAAGTTGAAATTAATTCTCAAGGTTATGTTTCTAAAGGTACATGCTCATGAAGAAATCTAGTGGCATGACTTTAATAGAAATGATCATCGCGATTGTTTTAATGGGCATTGCGATGGTGGCGTTTACTTCTTTTCTTGTCCCTCAAATTCGAGACTCAGCTATACCTCATTATCAAACCCGCGCGGCCGCATTAGGCCAAGGTTTCATGTCTCAGATATTGGCGCGAGGCTTCGATGAAAACAGCGACTTTGATGGTGGCACCGTTCGGTGTGGTGAGAATGGAGTGAGCTGCACTGACGTAAATAAATTAGGTGCGGATAAAAAACTAGACGGTTCCTTGGAAACAACGCCTAGTGATTTCAATGATGTCGATGACTATATCGGGTGTTGGAGCACATCTACAACGGTTTCTCAGTGTGATGGTATCCCTAGAGGGAATATTAGTGATGTACTTGGTGCGGACAGTACTGAGCAGTACAAAAACTTTAGATTAGAAATTAGCGTTGCCTATGATGATCTGACGGATAAAGCTCCCGATGAAATAACCGAATACAAAAAAGTAACATTAAGGATTTTTGCGGGGAACACGCAGCCCCTTACTTTAACAGCTATTAAGGGGAACTACTGATGAAAGATCGTGGTTTCACCTTAATGGAAATGATAGTTACGATTGTGGTCGGCAGCTTCATCATGTTGGGGATAGCTGGGTATGTCCAGTTAGGAATGAAAGGTTACGCTGATACTATCGATCGCCAACGAATACAAACACAGGCTCAGTTTGTTTTAGAAAAGATGACGCGTGAAATCCGCCATGCTGTACCTAATAGTTTTCATGTGCCAAAAGGAACAACTAATTGTCTAGAGTTTGTGCCGATTGAATATTCTGGTTTTTACATGTTTAAGAATAACGACTTAGAGTTTTTGCTAGGTAATGACTCAACGCTTAATCCTATTCCTGCGAATCGCAGGATGGTGATAAATCCGAGCCGATATGAAGATTTACAATCAACTTCTTCGCGAAATATAGCCATTGGTGGTTTAGCTAAAACAGGTAAGGTTTTTGTTGTTAGTGGGGGGGCAAGTACGATTACGGGATCCTCTGTTTCTAGCCGTCTTTATATTTATCAAGAGAAGTCGGAGATTCGCTACTGTTTTGATACCAAGCGAGTTACGCGAAATGGTATTACGGTTGCGGATAGTGTCGATACGTCCGTAAGTGGTATGCGTTATCTAGAGCCAACTCTGCAACGAGGTGGTTTAGTTCATATCAATTTAGAGTTTGAGCAGGATGGTGAACGTAGTGTGTATCAACAAGATGTGCAGGTGCTCAATGTCCCATAGAAGAAACTCCAGCGGAAATGTACTAATCATCGTGTTGTTCGTCATTATTGTAATGGGATATTTGGCTTCCTCTTTAATGAAAGTTACATGGTCGAATCAAAGCGGATTAACAAGAGAGTTTTTGGGAACAAAAGCTTGGTTTGTTGCTCAGTCCGCCAATGAGTGGGCACTGACCAAGATGTATCCGTTAGATACAAGTACAACAGATATCGAGACCGTATGCAGTGGGGAGGTTAGCGGTGCCGTTCCGCCGGTAGCTGTGGGAAGTGGGTGCAAGGTTAATGCGATGGCATGTACAAATATAGGTACTTTCAATGAGGGTACCCCTGACGCTGAATCTCTTTTTAAGGTGCAGGCCACGGCAACGTGTGGTTCTGGGGTTATACAGGTACAGCGTCAGCAAGAAGTTTGGGTTAGGGATTAGGATAATGAAAAGAATAATAATTACTGCTTTATTCGTCAGTTTGTTTTCTTCTGAAAGTTTTTCTGCTGTTCCAAATGATATGACTCCATATTGGTCGATTAGTCAGGGGAAAATGAAAGCCAGAGGGAGCTTCTGTGGTGGGTATTATTATGATTTTGGCAACTATATTTGTCCCAATGGTCTTACAATGAATGTAGGCCAGTCAGTCAACGCTTACCGTGATATCAACATTCATGTTTATGGTGGTGTTGAACTTAAAGGAAAAAATACTTTAGGAAGCAGTGAACATTCGATCAATATCCTATCCAAGAACAGCGATTTCAAAGGTAAAAATGACATTGAAATTTTTGGGCGTGTGGAGTCTTTCGGTGCAGTTGAACTCAAGAACGATATTAAGGTTCACGGTTTAATCTACGTATCCCACGGAAAGGTGCTTCTTGAAGATGCAGAAGTACAAGGCAATGTTACCAGTTACTCTGATGGTATTGAGATAAAAGGTAAAAGGAATGTCATTAATGGCAGTGTTGAGGGGGCTAAAGACGTAACTCTCTCGAAAGTAACAGTGAATGGCAATGTTACGAGTACGGGTGGACAAATTAAAACGGAGAGCAATGGTAACAGGATTCATGGTGATGTTATAGCGCATGGTGATATAACGTTGAAGAAGACGGTTGTCGAGGGGAAAGTTACAAGTCAAGGCGGTGAAGTAAAGACAGAATCAAATGAAAATGAAATTCAAGGTGATGTTTGGGCACGAAGCAAAGTTACTTTAAAACAAACGAAAGTTACTGGGGATGTAACTAGTGAAGGTCACGAGGTGATCCTAGAGAGCCATAACCAAGTACACGGAAATATTCTCGCTCTACATAAAGTCGATATTAAAAACTCATTGGTTTGTGGCCGGGTAGAATCAACAGGTAGCGAAGTATCGTTGACTAACTCTAAACTCGATCAAAATCGAGGTGTTTATACTCTTAGTGAAGCGATTCAGTCCCACGGGAAAGCCACAGTAAAAAGCTCGACCGTCTGTGGTTCTGTTAACTCAAAATCACATTCTTACGAGTACAATGATAGTGACATTTATTGTGGTGTAGATGATCCCAACTGTCAGCCCCCCCAGACCGGAGAGTGCCCAATAGAGGCTGTAGCCTCACTTTGTCCTGAATTAGTTCCTGTTATTCCTCCAACACAGCAATGTTCACTATTACCAGAAGAAAACTTCAATTCAGGTTCATTGTCAAACTGGTCGGTGATGGGCTTTGGTACCAGTGACGAGCCCCATATCTCTGATGGACGTTTCATCTTAAACTCAAATAAACCAGAGCAGGCAACAGCCTCTGCATATAACTATATTTTTCCGTCAGATCAGAACTATTTAGAGATTGAGTTTGATCACAATGCATATGGTGGGAATGGTGCTGACGGTGTTGCGCTGGTGATTTCTGATGCGAGTGTCCCTCCTCAAACCGGGGCATTTGGTGGTCCGCTTGGTTACGGGATGAAGCTTCTAAAGAATCACTACCCTGAAGTCTCCAAAGATGTAGAAGGCTTTGCTGGTGGCTGGCTAGGTATTGGTATTGATGAGTTTGGTAACTACATTCGTGAAGGGAGCGAGAAAATCGTTTCAAATAGTGTTGCTGATAATGTTGGGGTGCGTGGACAGGGCGTCCAAGATGCGAATGGTAAGTGGTTGAAAGGTTATCCGTATATCACTGGCAAAAAATACAGCAGCTCGTTGGATAATCGAAAAGGTAAAGAGAAACTGCATCGTTATAAAGTAGTTTTAAATTCGCGTAACACCGATACGATAACGCTGGCTGTATTTCGAAAAGTCGGAAAAAATGGCGGATGGGATCCTGTTATCGAAGAGTTTAACGTTTTGAAAAAAGGTGGTTTTAACTATATTCCAGATAACTTCCGTCTGTCGGTAACGGCATCCACAGGTATGCTTACCAATACGCATGATATTGATAACTTCCGAGTCTGTGCGGACAAGTACTCGCGATTAACAGATGGTATTCATCATTTCGAGTTTGACTACTCAGGCTCAGGCAGTACGTGTCAGGCTTCTGATGTGACACTTAGAGCTTGTATGAATGAAAGTTGTTCTGAGCAATATCCTAGAGATGCATACGATGATGGCAGCTTAACGCCTCTCTCTGTCACTTTACTTCCATCTACTGGCAATAATGTTGCCAACTGGGTTGGTGGTACAAATGTACAGTTTGAGAATGAAACTCAGCTTGAGCTGCAAGGTTCAAGAGCTGGCGATATTACTTTGGGTATCGATCAAAGTTCCGTACCACAGTTTGGCTTTGAAGGGGCACGATGTCGAATTAATGGCGGGCCACTATCTGCTAACAACTGTAATGTAACCTTCGCTTCAAATGTGCTTGCGGTGAATGTTAATGATGTAGTTGCTAGTCGCGAAACTACGGGGGAGGACTACCTATCGTTTTGTTCAACTCGAACTGAAGACGGCGGTGAATCTCGCGGTGTTAATATGTCGATTGATTATGAAGTGGCACCGATCGATAGCTCTCAACCTGTCGTGATTTCTTACAAGAAAAAAGTGAAAGATCAGGCTGTGGAATGGAGTTCAAATGTCGAGCTAACCAGAGCTAATAAATACCTGCCTAATGTTTATTTTGATGATGAAGGCAAGGCATTCTTTAAGTTGAGATACTCTGAAGCTGGAAAGGTCAAACTTAAAGCCAGTGTTGAAGGTGTTGATGACTCGGATGGATTCGGCAGCTTCGTTAGTTTTCCTTCAAAACTGAAAGTTACTGCAAAGAGTGGTGATAAGAGCGGAGAGTGCACCAACAGTAAAAATGGCTGCTCTTCGGGGTTTGTTGCTGCTGGTGAAGTTTTTGAGTTAACCATCTCGGCATTGCAAGATGATGATACGGTTGCTGAGAACTATCAAGAGAAGACTATTACGGTTAGTAATAAAGTGAAGTACCCGTCTAATGGTTCATTAGCCAAACTTCTAAATGAGAAGCTACCAGAATCAAGTAAATGGTCTCGTGGCAGTGTGACGTTTGATCAATCGGTTTCAGAAGTCGGTGTTTTCGAGCTTATTGCTGAGGCACCAGTTGCTAAAGATGAAAATGGCGATGATATTGGCACATCTCTATATCTTGGTAGTAATGCATTTAAAATAGCCGATGGTAAGTCAACCATTGGGCGCTTCTATCCGGATTACTTTAAAGTCACCGGGACAGAGTGGACCTACCCTGATAATCAGAATCAATCTGTATATATGGGACAGAATTTTGAATCGGTTAAGTTTGAAGTCACAGCATATAACGCTAACGGTTACACAACTCAAAATTATGGTGGTTTTGCCAATTCTTTAAAAGCAGATTTGTATTTGGCTGGTGGTTACTCAGATAGACTTAGCATTTTGGATTCCGATTTGACTAGTGATAACTGGTCGGGAGCTGTGTGGAGCAAAACTTGGGATAACTCAGTTTATTGGCGTAAAGATTTATCTTTGCCGAGTCCCGATGGTCCATTTAATTCAAAACTACCGGCAGACAAGGATAGTTCCATCGAAACGTCTATTTCGCTTTCACTTAATAATAATGGAACTAAAGTATCTGGCTATGTTGATCCTACGATGTTCTTAAAAGAAGGGCAAAATAGCACTGAAGATAGAATGGTTTCGCAACAGCTACTATCGCAACCTGATGTCAGGTTTGGTCGCATAGCTCTGGATGATGTGGGAGTGAATCAGGGTAAATCTGTTAATATCCCCCTTAGAGTGGAGTATTGGAGAGATACCCGATTCGTTTTAAACAGTAAGGATAACGGGACAACAGTGTCCCCAACTCTAAAAAGCCAGGAGCCAGTTTGGCCTGATGATGGCTCCGACTGCGACATTTTACTTGAAGGCGTCAGAACGACGGTTAACGATGGTGCCATGCGTGAACTTATTGCTAAGCAAGAGCGCGCAGACTGTGGACGTCAACAAGCTGAAGTTTGGCTTAATCTCGACCCTAGTGGTAACAACCTCCCTTGGCTCAAATACGACTGGGACAATGATGGCTCCGAAGAAAACCCATCCTCCGTCGTCACCTTCGGTATTCACCGTGGTAATGACCGTGTGATTTACCGTGGTGAGCCAGGGTTAACCGGACAGTAACAACTTAGGTTTTTGCCCTTAAGTTAGGAAACTGCAAGAAATTGAGGCTTTCTGCTCATGTTTGTGTACCAATACCTTGCTGTGACAGCGAGGCATTGGTACATTTAGAGCAATTTTTGTCTTCTATATTTTTGCAGGATGAGCGAAGAGTATGTTTAAGAAACTTCGTGGCATGTTTTCTAACGATCTATCTATCGATTTAGGTACAGCCAACACTCTAATTTACGTAAAAGGGCAAGGAATTGTCCTTGATGAACCTTCTGTAGTTGCTATTCGTCAAGATCGTGTAGGTTCTGCAAAAAGCGTTGCTGCAGTCGGTCACGCAGCAAAACAGATGCTTGGTCGTACACCTGGCAACATTTCCGCTATCCGCCCAATGAAAGACGGCGTAATCGCTGACTTCTACGTAACCGAAAAAATGCTTCAGCACTTTATCAAGCAAGTGCACGATAACAGCATCCTAAAGCCAAGCCCACGTGTTCTTGTTTGTGTTCCTTGTGGTTCTACCCAAGTTGAGCGTCGCGCAATTCGTGAATCAGCACTTGGTGCTGGTGCCCGTGAAGTTTACCTAATCGACGAGCCAATGGCGGCGGCAATTGGTGCTGGTTTACGCGTATCTGAGCCGACAGGTTCAATGGTGGTCGATATCGGTGGTGGTACAACTGAAGTTGCCGTTATCTCTCTAAACGGTGTGGTTTACTCATCGTCTGTACGTATCGGTGGTGACCGCTTTGATGAAGCTGTGATCAACTACGTACGTCGTAACTACGGCAGCTTGATTGGTGAAGCAACGGCTGAAAAGATCAAACACGAAATCGGTTCTGCTTACCCAGGTGATGAAGTTCAAGAGATTGAAGTTCGCGGTCGTAACCTTGCAGAGGGTGTGCCACGAAGCTTTAGCTTGAACTCAAACGAGATCCTAGAAGCGCTTCAAGAGCCGCTATCTGGCATCGTATCAGCAGTCATGGTTGCACTAGAACAGTGCCCACCAGAGCTTGCTTCAGACATTTCTGAAAACGGTATGGTACTAACCGGTGGTGGTGCACTACTTAAAGACCTAGACCGTCTGCTAATGGAAGAAACTGGTATTCCTGTGGTTATCGCGGAAGATCCACTAACGTGTGTGGCTCGTGGTGGCGGTAAAGCTCTAGAAATGATCGACATGCACGGTGGCGATCTGTTCTCTGAAGAATAAAGGTTTAGGTGAAGCTCATGTCGGGCTTCACCTTCATTTCTGCTCTCTCTGTAATTCAAACATGCTCCATACCTAAAAGTATTTAGTTAAGTATTTTTAGGTTGCCAAGTAAGGCTCAATAATCATGGAAGCAATCAGGTCAAAAACAAGATGAAACCGATTTTCGGCAGAGGTCCGTCTCTGCAATTACGTCTGTTTTTTGCTGTCATCGTGTCGGCGAGCTTAATGCTGGCCGATAGTCGTCTAGATACGTTTTCCAACGTTCGATACCTACTAAACAGTATGGTTGCACCGATTCAGTACGCAGCGAATTTACCTCGTAGTATGTTCGATGGAGTATTTGAACGTTTTAATTCTCATCAGGCATTGGTTGAAGGCAATCGCAGCTTAAAGCGAGAAGTGCTACGCCTGAAAAGCGAGCTTATCTTGCTCGACCAATATAAAGAAGAAAACCAACGCTTACGTAAGTTGTTAGGATCTTCATTTGTCCGTGATGAAAAGAAAGTCGTGACAGAAGTAATGGCGGTTGATACTTCACCTTATCGTCATCAAGTGGTGATCGATAAAGGCCGTATTGATGGTGTTTACGTTGGTCAGCCTGTTATCAATGAGAAAGGCATCGTTGGTCAGGTCACGTTTGTCGCAGCGCACAACGCACGTGTTCTGCTGCTAACGGACGCGAAAAATGCAATTCCTGTCCAGGTGATCCGCAATGATATCCGAGTGATCGCATCGGGCAATGGTGAAATGGATGAAATCCAACTGGAGCACATTCCAACCAGCACAGATATTCAGGTTGGTGATTTATTGGTGACATCCGGTTTAGGTGGCATTTACCCTGAGGGATACCCAGTCGCGACGGTTACCAATGTGGATCACGATACGCGTCAAGAGTTCGCTTCAATCAAGGCTGAGCCGGTTGTGGAGTTTGATCGCTTACGCTACCTACTGCTGATTTGGCCGAATGAAGACCGTCAACACAAAGTACTGCGGTCCAATGTAGATGAAGGGTTAGAGCAAGAACAAGAGGTAACCGATGGCCAATAATGTATTGAGTAGCCGAATGGTGATTGGCGTCAGTTTCTTCGTTGCGCTGGTACTGCAAACCATTCCATGGCCAGGTGTGTTAGATGTGTTACGCCCTTCATGGTTGTTCCTTGTTACGTGTTATTGGGTGTTGGCACTACCGCACCGAGTGAACGTCGGAACTGCGCTAGTGTTGGGCTTATTATGGGATATCTTGATCGGCTCAACGCTTGGAATTCGTGGCATGATGATGTCGATCGTTATCTACCTCGTGGCGCTGAATTTCCTGTTGATTCGCAACATGGCTTTGTGGCAACAGTCGATTTTAATTGCCTTTTTTACTGCGTTATTGGAAGTTTTGATATTCTGTGGGGAATATTTGAACCAGGACGTAGTATTTAATCCATTATCTCTGTGGACGGCGGCAATAAACTGTATACTTTGGCCATGGATGTTTTTATTAATGCGACGAGTTCGTCGTGCATGGCACGTAAGGTAAAGCGGTGAAGAAAAGCTTATCTCTCGTTCTCGCATCGGGTTCTCCGAGAAGAAAAGAGCTGCTTGCTCAACTGGGTTATGATTTTGAGATCGTATTGCCTGATATTGAGGAAGCCAAACAGGCTCATGAGCAAGCACGAGATTACGTGTTGCGTCTTTCTTTGGAAAAAGCTCAGGCAGGCTTAGCGTTGGCTAAGCCTGATTCCGTTGTATTGGGCTCTGATACGGTCGTAGTATGCGATGACCGTGTGCTAGAAAAACCAAAAAGTTTTGAAGATTCAAAGCGTATGCTTACTGACTTATCGGGTCGTCGTCATCAAGTGATGACTGCGGTGAGCGTTGTATCATCGGAACAACAACATTCAGTGGTCGTTACCACTGACGTGTGGTTCAAACCACTGACTCACGAAGAAATCGAACAATATTGGCAGTCAGGAGAGCCATGCGATAAAGCTGGAAGTTATGGTATTCAGGGACTCGGAGGGCGATTTGTCACCCGAATCGAAGGCAGTTATCACGCTGTAGTAGGCTTACCTTTGTTCGAAACCGATCAGCTAATTCAAGAATTTTTATAATTGTTTTGAGGTGTGCACATGAGTGCAGAATTGCTGCTTAACGTGACCCCGAGTGAAACTCGTGTGGCCATGATTGAAGGTGGAGTACTACAAGAAATACATATCGAGCGCGAATCGCGTCGCGGTATTGTGGGCAATATATACAAAGGCAAAGTAAGCCGAGTGTTACCAGGCATGCAGGCGGCTTTCGTCGACATTGGTTTAGATAAAGCGGCGTTTTTACATGCGTCAGATATTGTTCCTCATACCGAATGTGTGGCAGAAAACGAAAAACAGCAGTTTCAAGTCCGTGATATCTCTGAGCTGGTACGCCAGGGACAAGACATTGTTGTGCAAGTGGTCAAAGACCCGCTCGGCACAAAAGGTGCGCGTTTAACGACGGATATCACCTTACCTTCGCGTTATCTTGTTTTTATGCCGGGGGCCAGCCATGTCGGTGTTTCGCAGCGTATTGAAAGTGAAAAAGAGCGCGAGCGTTTGAAAAAGGTGGTGAACCATTACTGCGATGAGCACGGTGGTTTTATCATTCGTACCGCGGCAGAAGGCGCTGATGAAAAAGAGCTCTCTCAAGATGCGGCATTTCTAAAGCGTTTGTGGCTAAAAGTCATGGAGCGTCGCTCAAAATACAAAACGCGTTCAACACTTTACGGTGAACTCGGCTTAGCTCAACGCATTCTGCGTGACTTTGTTGGCACAGAGCTCGATAAGATCATGGTCGACTCCCGCCTTGAATATGAAAACCTGAAAGAATTCACTTCTGAGTATGTACCGGAGTTAACAGATAAGCTTGAGCTTTACGAAGGTGACAAGCCAATCTTTGACATGTACGACACCGAAAACGAAATTCAGCGTTCTTTAGAGCGCAAGGTCGAGCTAAAATCGGGCGGCTATTTGATCATCGATCAAACCGAAGCCATGACCACCATCGATATCAACACGGGTGCATTTGTTGGTCGTCGTAATCTCGAAGAGACTATCTTCAATACCAATATAGAGGCAACGCAAGCTATTGCGCGTCAGCTACGTTTACGTAACCTCGGCGGTATCATCATTATTGATTTTATCGATATGGCATCCGAAGAGCATCGTCAGCGAGTACTTACCTCACTGGAAACGGCGCTGGCGAAAGACCGAGTAAAAACCAACATCAACGGCTTTACCCAGCTTGGCTTAGTTGAAATGACGCGTAAGCGCACGCGAGAAAGTATTGAACATATCTTGTGTTCTGGCTGTCCTACTTGTGAAGGCCGTGGCAGCGTGAAAACGGTCGAAACCGTATGCTTTGAGATATTACGCGAGATTACTCGTGTGAACCGTGCTTACGACGCCGATAATTTTGTCGTGTACGCATCGCCGTTTGTTGCTGAAGCGCTATTGGGCGATGAGTCTCATGCGTTGGCTGAGCTCGAAGTATTTATTGGCAAGCAAGTGCGAGTTCAGGCTGAACCCCTGTACATTCAGGAACAGTTTGACGTCGTAATGATGTAATTTGGAACATTTGTGAATTCTGGTGTTAATCGTTTTGGGCGTTTTTGTGCGTGGAGTTTAGTTACTGTATTGGTGTTATTAGCCATATTAGTGACCACGCTGCGCGTCACATTGCCGCAACTTAACCATTTCCAAGATGAGATCAAAACCTGGGTCAAGCAAGGCACAGGTTTTGACGTTTCTATTGCCAATGTCGCAGGGACGTGGCGCAATAATCATCCCTCAATCGCGTTACTGGGTTTAGAGGCAAATCTACCAAACGTGCAAGATGCACGCTTCGCTGTTGAAGAAGTCCAAATTGAGTTCGACCTTATTCAATCTCTTTTTCAACTTAAACCTGTAGTTGCAGACCTTACCATTCATAACCTCGCTTTAGACATTCACACGGTAGACATTCTGCCGACTTCTCATCGTCAAGATCCGAAGCCTGAAGTGGATAAGAGCGAAGTGAAACTCATTGACCAACTCGACTCACTTCTTTTACGTCAGTTCGAAGACTTCACTATTAGCGATTCACGGATTTGGTATAAGTCTGTGTCAGGTGAAACTCGCCGTTTAGATATTGAGCAGCTTCGTTGGAGTAATCAAGGGAAGCGTCACGTAGCCGAGGGCACGGTTAGCATTGCCGATGTTCGCCTGAACTCATTGTTAGTAAGCGCTAACTTTAAAGATCATGGCTCGTTGCGCGATGTATCTGGTGAGTTTTACGTGAGTGCTCAAGATGTCTCGGTTACACCTTGGCTGACCACTTACATGCAAGAAGAGTCAGGAGCAGAGTCGGGTAAAGTCAGCTTAAATACTTGGCTAACGCTCAAACATAGCCAACCGCATGATGCTTATGTTGAATTACTGCCTTCCGAGTTGGTGTGGAATGAAGATGGACATCATGAGCTGTTTATTGAGTCTGGAATTTTCAATCTTCGACCAGATAGACAAGGCTGGAAAGTAAATGGCCACTCACTTCAGATCAGAACCGACAACACCCCTTGGCCAGAGCTAGACGTCGCGTTTGATTGGCAACCAAACGGCTGGATGCTCAATCTCTCTCAAATCGACATCGAAGCACTCATTCCGCTCATCAAGTTGGCTCCAGAGTCAGAGTCGACCAGTGACCTTATTAACAAACTAGCACCGAAAGGTCGGGTCGAAGATGTCCGATTGTCAATGAACGGCGGTTTAGACACCTTACGCTACTCGGCTGAACTGGATGAACTCGCGATGACACAATGGGAGCTCCTACCCGGGTTTCATCACGTACAGGGCAGCGTATCGGGGGATGTGAATCAAGCTAAAGCAAAAGTCACCGTCATTGATGATGTATTTCCGTACGGCGATGTATTCCAAGCTCCGCTGAATATCAAACAAGGTGAAGTCGATATTATCTGGCAGCAAGATGAGAGCGGCTGGCGCTTGTGGTCGGACAAAGTGACGGCAGCAACGCCTGATCTTCAAGTCCTGGGGGCATTCCGTCTTGATTTTCCAAAAGAACAAAGCCCATTTTTATCGTTCTATGCCGAAGCGGATCTCTACAACGCGGGTGAGACATGGCGCTATCTACCGACTCTGGCACTTGGACAAGACTTGACCGACTATCTTTCGACCGCGATTCAGGGCGGTAAAGTGAACACAGCGAAATTGTTGTGGTATGGCGAGTTAGGTGATTTTCCTTACAAAGAACATAATGGCATGTTCCAAGCTTGGGTTGGATTAAAAGACGCGAAATTTAGCTTTGATACGGCATGGCCAACCATCACGGATTTGCAGCTAGACTTGCTGTTTGAAAATGATGCCATGTATTTGGATTCAAAATCAGCCACACTAAATGGCGTTCATGCCAAGCGTATCACTGGGCGAATCCCTGAGTTGGCAGAAGGTGGACACATCGAGATTGAAGCGAAAGCAAGCGCGCCGGGTAATGAAGTCCGTGACTACATGATGGCGACGCCATTAGTGGATTCAGTCGGTGCCGCATTGACAGCGCTGCAAGTGAGTGGGCCCGTTTACTCTGAGTTTCAACTCAACATACCGTTTGATTTTGAAAAAGAGTCTCGCGCTTGGGGTTATGCCGATTTAACAGAAAATCGTGTTGATATTGAAGCGCCGCCAATGACGCTTGAAAACGCCACAGGACGTATCACCTTCGACAATGATGTGGTTACCACATCGGGTTTGTCGGCCGAATTATTACAACAGCCTATCTCTCTTGATTTCCATGGAGAGAGTGCGGAGCAAGGCTACAACGTGACAATTAATACACTAGGAGATTGGGATGTCGAGCCGCTCAAACCCTATGTCGGTGAGCGTTGGTTAAACCTTGTTTCTGGCCATGCGCCGTGGCAAATGGATATTGACTTGCAACTCAATGATGTTGGTTTCACTTATCAGCTTGAAGTGCTGGCGCAGCTAAATCGTCTGGCTAGTCAATATCCTTATCCTTTAGCGAAAAAAATTGGTGAGTCTGGGCAAGCGAAACTGCAAGCATCCGGCAACCAAGAGAGTATTTCAGCACGACTACAGATCCCAAATGTGAAGTATCAAACTGAGATAGATATCGCTGGCGATGTCCCGGTTCTGACTGCGACTCATTTAATGGTTGGCAAAGGTAGCTTCCGGATTAGTCCTATTGTCGGGCACGATGCTTCGGTGCGTGTCGAAGAACTGAATTTAGACCAATGGGCGGAGCTTGCGCAGGTCTCTGAGAGCAAGCCTTCATCGTCTGTTTTGGCAAGCATGAAAACGCCGACCATTCCATTGCCGACACGCATTGAAGTTGAAACGCCAAACTTACAGCTCGGTGGGATTGAGTTTCATGATGTGGATTTTTCAGCAAGCAAGAAAAATTTGAGTTGGCAACTCGAGGTGGACAGTCAAGAGGTTAAAGGGAAAGCTAACTATCTGAAACCCTATGATCTATCGGTCTCTCTAGAGCACTTGCATCTGTACATCCCAGGGTTTGAAGAGATGACCAAAGAGCGCAGTTCAATCTTTGCGAGTGAAGATCAAAACGCACCTTTGATTACCAATTTTGACCGCAAGTTTCACGCAGAGATGCCAAACTTAACTTTGAACATCGATGATTTTTGGCTGCAAGGTTACAAAGTGGGCAAAGTTAATGTTGATTTGCAGCGTCGCGAGAACCGCTTGGAGTGGAAAAATATCACCTTTAGTAGCGGCAAAAACCGCATTGATATGAGTGGTTGGTGGGACCTGACGAAAGAGAGTAGTCATTCCAACTTAACCATGAAAATGAAAGGTGATAACAACACCGATCTTATGGAGCGCTTTGGTATTACATCAGGCATTCAACAAGCACCATTTGAGATCAATGCCAACATGGAATGGGACGGCGCACCTTGGTCAATGAAGACACAAACCTTGCAAGGAAACGTCTCAACGGAATTTGGTAAAGGCGTGATCAGTGAAGTTAGTGGTGCGGCACGCTTGTTAGGCTTGTTTAGCTTGGATTCTATCATCCGTAAGATGCAGCTCGACTTTACCGACGTATTCGATAAAGGCATGGCATTCAACTCGATCACGGGAACGGGCAAAATCCAAGACGGTGTGTTTATCACCAATGATATCGTAATGGATGCGTTAGCAGGGGAAATGCAAATCCGCGGCATCGCTAATATGAACAGCAGAATGGTTGATGCGGAAGTGAAATTCACACCAGACATCACATCAGGCTTACCAATGCTGACCGCGTTTGCCGTTGCGCCTCAAACTGCTTTGTATGTCTTGGCCATCTCTACGGTGATATCTCCGGTGGTAGAGGTCTTCACTCAAGTCAATTATGAAGTGAAAGGCCCACTAGATTCACCAACGGTGAAAGAAATTTCGCGAAGTAAAGGTGAATATAAGCTACCAGAAAAACTGCGTGAACAGGCCAAATAACTCACCGAATATAATGGAATAGGGAGGAAACACATGGAACGTGTTGGCATTATTCAAATGACTTCGGGTCCGGATATTAACGTGAATTTGGACTTCATTGAAAAACAGTGTGCTTTAGCGAGCAAGCAAGGTGCCAAACTTGTTCTTACTCCTGAAAATACAGTGCTATTTGCCAGTCGCGAAGCTTATCATCAACATGCAGAGCCACTTGGTAGTGGCATGATTCAACAGCGGCTCTGTGAAATCGCAAAAAAGAACCAGTTAACACTGATTGTCGGAAGCATGCCCATTCAAACCGCAAAAGGTGTCACGACCACAACACTGGTATTACCGCCGCACGGTAAATGCATTGCTCACTATGACAAACTGCACATGTTTGATGTCGACGTAGCCGATGGTTATGGTAGTTATCGTGAGTCGGATACGTTTATGGCGGGTAATCAAATAGTCGTTGCGGAAACTGATATCGGCAGTGTTGGATTGAGCATTTGTTATGATTTACGTTTCCCAGAACTTTATAAAGTATTACGTCAAAAAGGGGCGGATATCATTGTGGTGCCCGCTGCGTTTACCGCTGTGACGGGGCAAGCTCACTGGGAAGTATTATTGCGAGCTAGAGCGATTGAGACACAATGTTGGATTTTGGCAAGCGGACAAACTGGAACGCATCCATGTGGACGAAAAACATGGGGACACTCAATGGTCGTTGACCCTTGGGGACGTATCCATAAACAGCTTCAGGATGAAGTAGGTTTATTGGTGACTGAGATAGATTTGTCACAAAGCCAACAAGTAAGGCAGAATATGCCGCTGACTCAACACAGTCGCTTTCAAAATGAATTGAGACGGAAATAAAAGAGCTAACTATGAGCACAAACCAAATAGAACAGGCACTCCTTGCCCCAAATGGTCTGACAGAACAAGACATTGCTGACACGCTTGCCAGCATTGCGACGCGCCAGATCGATTATGCGGACATTTACTTTCAGTCCAGCTGGCATGAGTCTCTGGTTCTAGAAGACAGCATCATCAAAGATGGCTCTTTTAACATTGATTGTGGTGTTGGTGTCCGTGCAGTAACTGGCGAGAAAACCGGCTTTGCCTACTCTGATCAAATCCAGCCTGAAGGCCTGAAGCAGAGTGCAATGGCGGCGCGCGGTATTGCTCAGCAAGGGCAGAATGGTAAAGTCCAAGCGTTTAAACGCACCGAAAACCAAGCGTACTACGCCGCTGTGAATCCACTAGCTGAATGGGAAAAGCAGCAAAAAACAGAATTGCTCAAATCTCTAGATGCTTACATCCGCACTAAAGAACCATTGATTAAAGAGGTCTCGATCAGCATCAGCGGTGTGCATGAGCAGATGCTTGTTGCGGCAACAGACGGTACTTATGCAGGCGATATTCGTCCTTTGGTGCGTTTGTCTATTAGCGTGCTCGCACAAAAAGGTGAACGACGTGAACGCGGTAGCGCTGGTGGCGGCGGCCGTTTCGGTTACGATTTCTTTTTAACGGAAAGCAATGGTGTGAAACAAGCTTTTCATTACGCAGACGAAGCGATTCGCATGGCGTTAATCAACCTTGAAGCAGAAGCAGCACCAGCTGGCATGATGCCAGTGGTATTGGGTTCTGGCTGGCCTGGCGTGTTGCTACACGAAGCGGTAGGTCATGGCCTAGAAGGTGATTTTAACCGGAAGGAATCTTCGGTTTTCTCTGGCAAAATGGGTCAACAAGTGACGTCTTCGCTGTGTACCATCGTCGATGATGGCACGTTAAAAGACCTTCGTGGTTCACTGAATGTGGATGATGAAGGGGTAAACGGCCAGTACAACACGCTTATCGAAAATGGTGTGCTGAAAGGTTACATGCAAGACAAGCTAAACGCGCGGTTAATGGGTGTGAACCCAACAGGTAACGGTCGTCGTGAGTCTTATGCACATTTACCAATGCCGCGTATGACCAACACCTACATGCTACCAGGTGAACATACGCCAGAAGAAATAATCTCGACGGTCGAGAAAGGGTTGTATGCGCCAAACTTTGGTGGCGGTCAGGTGGACATTACTTCGGGTAAGTTTGTGTTCTCTGCATCCGAAGCATACTTGATTGAAAACGGTAAAATTACGCGCCCTGTTAAAGGTGCGACGTTGATTGGATCAGGTATCGAAGCAATGCAGCAAGTCTCTATGGTCGGTAACGACCTAAGTATCGACAAGGGCGTTGGCGTATGTGGTAAAGCAGGTCAAAGTGTGCCAGTTGGGGTTGGTCAGCCGACCTTGAAACTGGACTCACTGACAGTAGGTGGCACTGAGTAACTCAGTTGAATCGTTATAAAAAGAGCGCTCATTAGAGCGCTCTTTTACTTTGTGAGTCGGTGTCAATTACAGGTTTTCTTCAGCAAATTCCGCCAAGCGGCTACGAACCACGCCGTTGAGGTGAATATTCGCGCTGCCTTCAAAGTTCTTGAAGCGTTCAACCATGTAGGTCAAACCAGAGGTCACTGGGGTGAGGTAATGGGAGTCAATCTGCGCCAAGTTACCGGAGCAGACGATTTTGGTTCCTTCACCACAGCGGGTGATGATGGTTTTGATTTGTGATGCAGTGAGGTTTTGACACTCATCAAGCAGTACAAACGCATTTTGAATCGAACGGCCACGCATAAAGTTGATCGATTTAAATTGAATGTTGGCTTTATCGCAGATGTACTTCAATGAGCCTTCAGTGCAGTGATCGTGTTTATGTAGCGCTTCCAAGGTATCGGTCACCGCCGCTAACCACGGCATCATTTTCTCCTCTTCGGAGCCGGGTAAGAAGCCGATGGATTCACCGATATCTGGCGTGTTACGTGTTACGATAATTTTATCGAACATGCTTTTTTCAATGGTTTGCTCCAATGCTGCTGCCATTGCCAGTAATGTCTTACCACTACCCGCCGCACCCGTTAGAATCACCAAGTCAATTTCTGGATCGAGTAAGGCATCTAACGCCATTCCCTGGTAGATATTTTTAGGTGTGATGTCCCAAGCCTTACGATGCATTAGACGTTCGCGGCTCAGGTCGAGAAGCGTTAGCTTGTCTTCATTGATGGTTTCTACGCGACCAGCAAAGTCACTGTCTTCATCAATAACGTATTGGTTGATAAAGGTTGGGTCGAAGGGTTCGCGACTGAGTTTGTGGTAAGTTTTTCCGCCCAGTGCATAGCTTTCTACTTCCTCAATACCGCTCCAGAAATCACCTTCACGCAATTGAAAGCCTTTGGTTAGGTATTGAATGTCGTCAATCAGTTGGTCGGTTCTATAGTCCTCAACAAAGCGTACACCAGCCCCTTTGGCTCGCAGACGCATGTTGATGTCTTTCGTGATCAGTACCACTTCACGTGGTGCACGTTTATTTTGCAGATAAAGCACCGCGTTGAGAATACGGTTGTCACCGGCTTTGTCGGCGAAGGCTTTGACGGTTTCCTGCAGTTCAAAATCCGCCAAAATGGAAATGGTACCTTGGTCGGGGTTGTCTTTAGAAACAGGAATGCCTTCAGAGATTTCATCTGGCGTTGCTTCTTTAAACAAATCTTCCAAGGTGCGAATAGCCACGCGCGCATCTCTTGCAACGTCGCGCTTACTGTCTTTGATTCGGTCGAGTTCTTCCAACACGGTCATGGGGATAACGACATCGTGTTCTTGGAAAGAGAAGATGGCAAAGGGTTCATGAAGAAGAATGTTGGTATCGAGTACAAACAGTTTCCGATCGGTATCGCCCATAGCGTCTCCTTGCCGTAGTACGGCTCTGCATGCGAGTTGTTAGGTCGTTTCCAAATAGGTGTGAAGTGACCTAACTCTGATTGCTTGCAATAGAGGTTGTCGGGCTGATGTCGGCTAGTGTGCAACCGAGTAGCAAGACAACTTACTGCAAACCCGTGTTGATCCTAATCGTGTACTAACGCGCTTAAATCATATGCAATGGTTTTAAACGCCCCTCATTAGAAGTATACGTAATATTTACGTTCTACAACTTAATAATTGGCATGAGTATTTTACAATTTGATTGCATTTAGAGTTTGGGAAAAAAAGTTTCTGCTTGGTGCGGTTTCGGCGTGACCTAAATCACAGCTTCAAGTAAGATTAGCGACCTTTTTCTGCGTATAGGCTACGTCCGATTTATCATGTTGAGCTGGCTTAAAAAATACTCAGTTCATACTGAAATGACGAATGCTATCGGCATAGCAGAAGCCAGAATCAGATCTAAACTATTATCCATGCCCACGGGCATGAGTAGACCAACAAGAAATACGAATCAAGAACTAATAACGAGGTAGTCAATTCATGACATTTGCTTTGGGGCAGCGCTGGATTAGCGATACGGAAAGCGATTTAGGTTTAGGTACCGTTGTAGCAATGGATGCTCGTACTGTGACATTGATGTTTGCAGCGTCAGAGGAAAACCGAGTTTACGCACGTAACGATGCACCTGTTACCCGAGTCACCTTTAATGTTGGGGATGTCATCGATTGCCAAGAAGGTTGGTCTCTAAAAGTAGAAGAAGTACTGGAAGATGAAGGTCTTTACACCTATTTCGGTACTCGTGAAGACACGCAAGAAACCGCTGTTGTTCTGCGTGAGATTTTCCTTAGCAACCAAATTCGTTTTAACAAACCTCAAGATAAGTTGTACGCCGGTCAAATCGACCGTATGGACAACTTTGTTCTGCGTTACCGTGCGCTAACCAACCAGTTTGAGCAGCATAAGAGCCCAATGCGTGGCCTATGTGGTATGCGTGCAGGTTTGATCCCTCATCAGCTTTACATCGCGCACGAAGTTGGCCGTCGTCACGCGCCACGCGTCTTGTTGGCGGATGAGGTAGGTTTGGGTAAAACCATTGAAGCGGGTATGATCATCCACCAACAAGTTCTGTCTGGTCGTGCCGAACGCATTTTGATTGTGGTGCCTGAAACACTGCAGCATCAATGGCTGGTTGAGATGATGCGTCGTTTCAATCTGCATTTCTCTATCTTTGACGAAGAGCGCTGTATCGAAGCTTTTGCGGATGCAGAAAACCCATTTGATACTCAGCAATATGTGCTGTGTTCTTTGGATTTCCTACGCAAGAGCCGCAAGCGTTTTGAACAAGCACTGGAAGGTGAATGGGACCTACTGGTTGTCGATGAAGCGCATCACCTTGAATGGAGCCAAGATAAACCGAGCCGTGAATACCAAGTGGTAGAAGGCTTGGCTGAACGTACTCCAGGTGTGTTGCTACTGACTGCAACGCCAGAGCAGCTTGGTCGTGAGAGTCACTTTGCTCGTCTGCGTTTGTTGGATCCAGACCGCTTCTATGATTACGAAGCATTCGTTGAGGAAGAAGAGCAATACGCGCCCGTAGCAGATGCGATTACTTCACTCTTTTCCGGTGAAAAGCTACCTAATGAAGCAAAAAACCAGATCACTGAGTTGTTGTCTGAACAAGACGTAGAACCACTTTTCCGTATTATTGAAAGTGAAGCGGACGAAGAAGCTAAAGCGTCGGCACGCCAAGAGCTGATCGATAACTTGATGGATCGTCATGGTACAGGGCGTGTTTTGTTCCGTAACACGCGCGCGGCCATCAAAGGCTTCCCTACGCGTAACGTGCATCTGATGCCAATGGATATTCCACCGCAATACACTACATCAATGCGTGTTGCTGGAATGATTGGCGGTAAGATGAGTTCTGAAGCACGTGCGATGAAGAACCTTTACCCGGAAGAAATTTTCCAAGAATTTGAAGGCGATGACGCGAGCTGGTGGCAGTTTGACTCGCGTGTGAATTGGTTGCTTGAAAAAGTAAAAGAGAAGCGCAGCGAGAAAATCCTCGTGATTGCTTCTCGTGCGAGTACCGCACTGCAATTGGAGCAAGCACTGCGTGAGCGTGAAGGTATCCGCGCCACCGTTTTCCACGAAGGTATGTCGATTCTTGAACGTGACAAAGCGGCGGCTTACTTTGCGCAAGAAGAAGGTGGAGCACAAGTTCTTATCTGTAGCGAAATCGGCTCTGAAGGTCGTAACTTCCAGTTTGCCAACCAACTTGTCATGTTCGACTTGCCATTTAACCCAGACTTGCTTGAGCAACGTATTGGTCGTTTGGACCGTATCGGTCAAAATCGCGATATCGACATTCATGTTCCTTACCTGAAAGGCACATCGCAAGCGATCCTAGCACGTTGGTTCGATGAAGGCCTGAACGCTTTTGCGGAAACCTGCCCAACAGGCCGTGCTGTTTACGATAAGTACTCCGATGATCTGATTGAAATTCTTGCCTCTGGTGATACCAGCACGCTAGATGAGATCATTGAAGCGTCAGCAAAAATGAATAAAGAGCTGAAATCCCAATTGGAGCAAGGCCGTGATCGCCTATTAGAAATGCATTCAAATGGCGGGGAAAAAGCACAACAAATCGTTGAGAAAATTGAATCAACTGACGGCGATACCAATCTGGTCACCTTCGCACTTTCTCTTTTTGACACGATTGGCTTGAATCAAGACGATAAAGGTGAAAACGCCCTGATTGTGACCCCATCTGAGCACATGATGGTGCCAAGCTACCCAGGTCTGCCATACGAAGGAGCGACGATCACGTTTGATCGTGATACGGCTTTATCTCGTGAAGATATGCACTTTATCAGTTGGGAACACCCAATGATCCAGGGTGGTATCGATCTTCTTATGAGTGAAGGGGTGGGGACGTCTGCGGTATCTCTATTGAAAAACAAAGCGTTACCAGTCGGGACTATTCTTCTTGAGTTGATTTACGCGGTAGATGCGCAAGCGCCAAAACGCAGTGGTATCGCGCGCTTCTTACCGAAAACGCCAATCCGTTTAATGATGGACTCGCGTGGTAATGATTTGTCTGCTCAAGTGGAGTTTGAAAGCTTTAACCGCCAGCTCAGCCCTGTAAACCGTCACTTAGGTAGCAAGTTGGTTACGTCGGTACAGAAAGACGTACACCGCTTAATTGAAGCCGGTGATGTTCTTATTGAAGAGAAGGTCGAAGAAGTACGCAAACAAGCTCATCAAGATATGCAGCACAGTTTGAATGCAGAGCTTGAGCGTTTGCAAGCACTGAAAGCGGTGAACCCAAATATTCGTGACGAAGAAATTGAAGCTATCGACGCACAAATTAAAGAGCTCACTGGTTACATCAACCAAGCTCAGGTTCAGCTCGACTCGCTGCGTTTGATTGTGGTGAGCCACAACTAAGTAAGTATTTATTGCTCATTAAAAAAGGTCTTCAGTTGAAGACCTTTTTCTTTATTTACGGTTTAGTTTCTTTAAGCGGAATGCATTAATCACTGATAGCTATCTCATTTACATCAACCACTTCCACCAGATAAATACAGCCAAGAAGCCAAACAAGTAAATCAGGCCTGCAATCGACAACCACTTTAGTTTAGGTCCAACAGCCAAAGGCTCAGGTAACTCAGTTTTGCTCACTAATGTGTAATTTAGCAGAGCAAAGAATGGCGTGGTCATAAAGGCGAGGATCATCGCAAAGTTCAGCATAGGCAATAACGCAGAAGCCCAGAAAACCACAATACCCAATGCAAGTAAGGAGACTACCAGCATGATCGCTGAAGTGGTTTTAGGGTTAGTGTCTGGTTGCGAGCGCAGTAAGCGTTGAGAATCCGAAATAACGCGCGAATAGCCATCAATAACGGTAATCGTGCTGCCAAAGATACAGAAAAACGCAATTACCGCGATCAAGTAACGAGACCATTCGCCAATCGTTGCCGCATATAAGCCAACCAATTGGTGGGAGAAGCCAACGCCAGAGCTTTCAAGCGCAACGCCAGAACCATAAAGCATCAAAGAGCCTAGCGATACAAAGATAATGGCAAGAAACGCCGTGCCAATATAACCGACATTAAAGTCAAATAGAGCAGAGCGGTATGTTACTTCTTGCTGGCTTGATTGGCGTTTTAGCCACGCTGAGGTTAAACAGGAGATCTCTATCGGTGCAGGCATCCACCCCATTGTCACGACGATAAAACCAATAGCCGCAATAGACCAAGGTGACGGCGGCTCGAAGTTGGCTACTTGCTCAACAGGGTTACCAAAGGCGATAGAAACAGCGAGTAAAGTCGCGATGGTTAACACCGACATGATCACCTTAGATAGCGTATCGAGCGCTTTGTAATGGCCAGCAAATAATATGATCAGGCAGGTGACAATCACAATGATGCTGAGTGATGCCATTGATAGTGAAAACGGAATGAAGTAGCCCAGCAAGCTAGCGCTAAACATCAACAAAGCGGCGGTATTGATGACGGCCGATACCACGCTAAGAAATAGAAATAGCCATAGATAAGGCCGACCTAATTTCGCGTAGCCCTCAACCAAGGTGAGCCCTGTCCCCATGGTGTACTGTACGCCCGCTCGAAAAAAAGGGTATTTAAACAGGTTTACGAGCAGAACCAGTGCAGCCAATTGCCAACCATAAATCGCACCAGCCTTGGTTGATGCCACGAGGTGAGAGCCACCGACCGCAGCAGATGCCATTAATATGCCGGGGCCTAGCGAACGAAAAAATAAGGAAAGTTTGGATTGGGGTTTATCTATAACGGCGGAGTCCATTGCTTATTGTCCTTTTTATCTTATGTATCTTTCTAAAGAGATACATACCGCAGTACATGACAGGCTGAGCGCTCGCCCTATACTGCGCAACAGTAATGTCTTTTAAATGCTGTATTTGATGTATTTATTTTAAGTATTCTTTGCGAATATCATGCTGTGTGCATCTAGCACTCTATTCAGTTATGCGTCTTGTTGTCAAACTAAATTTACAACGTGCTATTTTTAGTTTTTATGCTAAAGGATTGACTTTACTTTATTGGTTTTAACTTTTCTTCCGAACCCTGCATCTGGATGCTATTTGGGTATATAATCGCGGCGTTTTTATTTTGTAGAGATCTCCCATGGCAATGCTTGAATATACCCCTCCCACCGACCCTTGGGTTGATATCGTTTTTGAGGATGACGACATTCTGGCAGTGAATAAGCCATCAGGGCTGCTGTCTGTCCCTGGTCGCCTTGCAGAGCATTACGACAGCATGTGGAGCCGCCTCAAAGAGTTGCATCCAGAAATTCAAGTTGTGCATCGCTTGGATATGTCGACATCAGGGTTGATGCTGCTGGCGAAAAACAAACCCGCGGAGCGAGCATTAAAAAAGCAGTTCCAATATCGCCTCACTCACAAGGTGTATTACGCACGTGTTTGGGGGCATGTTGAGCCGCAAGAAGGGAATATTGATCTTCCATTAATTTGTGATTGGCCAAATCGTCCACGACAAAAAGTATGCTTCGACGACGGCAAGCCATCTCAAACTTTATTCCAAGTGGTGAAGCGTGAAGTGCACCCTGATGGCGCCCATACGACCTTTGTGCGGTTACTCCCCATTACTGGTCGATCGCATCAGTTACGCGTGCATTTGATGGCGATTGGTCATGCGATTGTGGGTGATGAGTTTTATGCAAGCGAAGAGGCGTATCAGTTTTCAGAACGTTTAGAGTTGCACGCTGCGGAGCTAAGTTTTTATCATCCAGCTACGGATCAGCTGAGCAGTATTTTTGTACCCTGTGACTTTTATTCTGAAGCCGAGGCGATGATCTTTAACTATTTTTCGCCAGAGCGTACATTGCCTGATTATAAAACGTTGCCACACCCTTAATGCCAATTGCACTCAACAGCGGTTCTTTCTAGTTCGCTATTTTTGGCTATTTCGTTACTGTGGTTGATGTATCCTGTCTTTCAGCCGTGAACAAGGAGTTGTTATGTCTTTGCCAAGCATCGTATTTTTAGACCGAGCGACCATCCCAGAACATATTGAGGTCCCACGACCTGGCTTTCCGCACCACTGGCGTGAGTACGACCTAACTGCGCCTGAGCAGGTAATAGAAAGGTTAGCAGATGCCGATATCGTGATTAGCAATAAAGTCCTGCTTGACCAACATGTATTAGAGCAACTACCAAAATTACGGATGATCGCGGTTGCCGCAACTGGTTTTAACAACGTCGATGTGAACTACTGTGCTAATCATGATATTGCGGTTGCTAATGTACGTGGTTACGCGACGCGTTCGGTGCCCGAGCATGTGATGTCAATGTTATTCGCTTTAAGACGAAATTTATTTGGGTACCACCAAGATATTGCCGCAGGTGAGTGGCAGCGTAACCAGCAGTTTTGTTTTTTTACGCACCCAATCGGTGATATTGGTGGTAGCACGTTAGGTGTTGTTGGTAGTGGAGTACTAGGGCAAGCGACGGCGAATCTGGCTCAAGCGTTAGGAATGACCGTCTTGTTTTCTGAGCGTAAAGGGGCGGCAGAATGTAGACCAGGTTATGTGTCGTTTGAGGAAGTATTAAAACGCTCCGATGCGCTGACTTTGCATTGCCCGCTCAACGATCATACTCAGAATTTAATTGGTCAAGCAGAGTTGCAACAAATGAAGTCCAACGCCATTTTGATTAATACAGGGCGTGGAGGTTTGGTGGATGAGAGCGCACTGGTGGATGCCTTAAAACAGCAAGAAATTGCAGCGGCTGGTTTTGATGTTTTTACACAAGAACCGGCTGATGAGAGCAATCCGCTGATTGCCAATATGAGTTTACCTAATTTGTTACTGACACCGCATGTTGCATGGGGCAGCGACTCATCTATCCAACGTTTAGCGGAAATCCTGATTGAGAACCTTAACGCTTTCGAGCGCGGAGACCGCGTTAATCGCTTAGTGTAACGCTGACTGTAAAACCAAAGATAAAAAAAGCAGACTTTGACGTCTGCTTTTTGCATTTAAATCGAATGCTCATTGCGTGAGCCCTCGAATTAAAACTCTTCTTCGTTTAGACCTTTAAGGATCTGAAAGATTTCGCGGTACGCTTTTGCTGGTTTCCCAGCTTTTTTCTCTTTCGCTGCTTGGCGAGCAAGTTGGCGTAGACGCTGACGATCCGCTTCTGGGTACATTTCCATTACGTCATCAATGGCTTTGTCACCTTCTTCCACTACGCGATCACGCAACGCTTCAAGTTTGTGGAATACCGCCGTTAATTGAGAGTGCTTATTACGAATTTTATCCAGTGCGGCTTGGATTGGCTCTGGATCTTCGTAACGCATCAATTTACCGATACGTTGTAATTGGCGACGACGCGCTTCATTTTTAAAGCGTTGCGCGTCAGCAATTGCTTCTCGCAAATCTTCGCTCAATGGAAACTTTTCTAGAACTGAAGGTTTGAGGCCGACAAGCTCCTCACCTAGCTTTTGCAGTTCTTCCATGTCTCGCTTCATCTCGGATTTACTTACCCAGATGATCTCTTCTTCTGGTTCCCATGGCGCTTTTTGATTCTTACGTGCCATTTCAGTTGCCTGTGTTTTGATTAATATTATGACTATTTTAACAAGAATCATGGGGAGAAAGCGAAATTCTTGTTATCCTATTGTTCATCAAAGACAAGATGTGAAAGACAATGGATATTAAACAGCAGGTTGCTGAGCAACGTACCGAGCTAGAGCAAGCCGTCGCAAGAGCTTTAAAACTTGCATCGGCAAAATCTGACGCCGCCGAAGTCGCAATTACTAAAAGCACTGGTTTAAGTGTTTCAACTCGTATGGGTGAAGTAGAAAATGTCGAGTTCAACAGCGATGGTGCGCTGGGCATTACCGTTTACCGAGGTCAACGCAAAGGCAGTGCTTCCACGTCTGATTTAAGTGAAGCTGCAATCGAGCAAACCGTTATAGCGGCGCTAGATATTGCACATTACACATCTGAAGACCCATTTGCAGGCCCTGCACCGAAAGAATACATGGTGCAAGAGATCCCTGAGCTTGATCTTTTCCACCCTGACGCACCCGATCCAGACTATGCTGCCAATGTGGCGATTGCAGCAGAAAAAGAGGCGCTAAATTATAATAGTGCAATCAAACAAAGTGATGGCGCGAGTTATGATAGTCATTACGGCGTGAAAGTGTATGGCAATAGCCATGGCTTATTAGCTAGTTATGCGTCTAGCCGACATAGTACTAGCTGTTGTGTAATTGGCGTTGGTCAAAACGGCGAGATGGAACGTGATTACAGCTACACCGTGGCACGTCATCGTGATGACTTATGGACCCCAGAAACGGTGGGTCGTAAGGCGGCAGAGAATACGGTTAACCGCCTAGATGCGCAGCGTCTAAAAACAGGTCAATACCCAATCATGTTTGCGGCTGATGTTGCGACAGGCTTGATTGGCCATCTCGTTATGGCGATCAGCGGTGGTAACCTGTACCGAAAATCTTCTTTCTTACTTGACCATCTAGGCAAACAAGTGCTTCCTGAATGGTTCAATATCTCAGAACGTCCGCATGTATTGCGTGGTTTGGCATCAAGTCCATTCGATAGTGAAGGTGTGTACACTCAAGACCGTGAGATCATTACCGACGGTGTGCTAGCAACTTATCTGTTAACCAGTTATGCCGCACGTAAAATGAAGATGACGCCGACAGGTCACGCTGGTGGGATTCATAACTGGTACGTGAAGTCGACAGGCCAAAACTTCGAGCAAATGCTTAAAGAGCTCGGTACTGGTCTTCTAGTGACAGAGGTTATGGGACAAGGTGTGAACGTGGTAACGGGTGATTACTCTCGCGGTGCCGCAGGCTTCTGGGTTGAGAACGGCGAGATCCAATACCCAGTATCAGAAATTACCATCGCAGGTAATCTAAAAGACATGTTCACCAAGATTGTAGCGGTTGGTAGTGATATTGAAACGCGCTCACAAATCCAAACGGGCTCTATCCTACTGGATACCATGAAAGTGGCGGGTGAATAAGCTTTTCTAGCAATTCAGAATCAAAAAAGCCTGATGTGTTCATCAGGCTTTTTCGTTTTTGCTGTTAGGTAATCAGTATTGTGGCAAGCCCTAAGAAGACAGATAAACCAATCACATCCGTCACTGTTGTTAATGCCATACCACCAGCTAAAGCGGGATCGATGTTCATTTTTTTCAATAGGATTGGAATCGTTACTCCGGCAATACCTGCGACCAATAAGTTGGTCAGCATGGCGGCGGAAATGATTCCTCCGAGCATCCAGTTACCTTTCCAAGCAACAACAATACCACCAATAATTAGCGCCCACATGATGCCGTTAAGTAAGCCGATCGAGGCTTCTTTCATTAACAGTTCGCGTTTGTTTGAGTCTCCGATATGACCAAGAGCAAGACCACGAATCACTAGTGCGACGGTTTGGTTACCAGCGACACCACCCATGGACGGAACAATCGTCATCAATACCGCAATGGCGGCCATTTGGTCTAATGTGGCCTCAAACATGTTAGAAACGGAAGCAGCAGCAAGGGCGGCTAATACGTTAGCGCCAAGCCAGATACTGCGTTTGCGAGCTGATTTTACAACAGGCGCGAAAGTATCTTCGTCATCGTCCATACCCGCCATACTCATCATCGAGTGTTCCGCGTCTTCACGAATAACGTCAACCACGTCATCGATGGTGATACGACCGACCAAATGCAAGTTTTCATCAACAACAGGTGCAGATACCCAATTACGGCGTTCGAACAGACTCGCAACATCTGAGTCGCTAGTATCGACGGTGATGGCCTCGTCCGCGTCTTCCATTACATCAATGATTTTTACGTCTGGCTGAGTGGTAATAAGCGTCGTGATCGGCAGTTCACCGATGAGCTTACTCTCTTCATCGATCACATACAGGGCATCCGTAGCTTCTGGAAGCTCGCCTTTCATACGTAGATAACGCAAAACTACGTCCACATCTACGTCACCACGAATTGTGATGACGTCGGTGTTCATCAGTCCACCCGCGGTGTCTTCTGGGTAGGATAGGGCGGTTTCGACCCGTAGACGGTCAGAGGAGTCCATTTGCGACAGAACTTCGCGTGACAGGTTGTCAGGCAAGCTACGCAGTACGTAAGCTACGTCATCGGTATCCATGCCTTCTGTCGCTTCTGCAAGCGCTTCTGGTGCCATTTTGGATACGAGGCTGTCTTTGACGTCTTCATTCAGCTCGTCAAGGATTTCACCATAATCTTCAGGGTCGGTGAGTTGCCAAAGAACTTCACGGCTCTTCCGTGGGGAGGCTTCTAAAAGGTGAGCGATATCCTCAGGTTCCATGTCCTGTAATTGACGACGAACATGGACGAAGCGGCCATTTTCTAGCGCTTCTGTGACTTCTTGGAGGGCTTGGTGAGCTTGGTCGAATTCAATTTGCTCTGCCATTCATTCCTCCCAATTCCTGATATTTACAATGCGTTGAATAATAACTTAATTCTAGGCGCCTTTTAATAACAACTTATGATACTAAGCAAATTTATTTATTAGGTCAGGGAAGAGAAAGATAATGGGAGGTAAGAAAAAAGCGAGTAAACTACTCGCCTTCATCAAATTTATCTTCGATCAAGTGGCAAACGGCATCCAGTGCTTCTTCCGCTTGCCCACCCGTTGCGTGGATCGTAACGTATTGTCCTTGAGCGGACTCTAGCATTAACAGGCCCATTACGCTGTCTGCTGTGGCGGTTTTGTCTTCTTCATTGTCGATGGTGATGACCGCTTCAAAGCTCTGTGCCAGTTCGACCAGTTTGACTGCTGCACGAGCATGTAAGCCAAGGCGGTTTTGAATCAATACTTTACGACTTAACTCCACGGCTACTCCTTAGCGTTTTTCTCTAGTGAGGTATGGCGAATTTGTACTTGGTGTCCTTTGTTGGCGAAGTATTCACCGATTTGCTGAGTTAAGTACACCGAGCGGTGCTTACCACCAGTACAACCGATTGCAACTGTCAGGTAGCTGCGGTTGTTTTTCTCAAGCAGAGGTAACCAATTCTCTATAAAGCTTTCAATTTGATATTTCAAACTTAACACCGATTGGTGTTGCTCTAAAAATGCGGCGATAGGAGCATCCAGACCTGTAAGCGGGCGTAGTGCTGGTTCCCAATGTGGGTTAGGTAAGAAGCGAACGTCGAATACGTAATCGGCATCGGAAGGCAGGCCGTATTTAAAACCAAAAGACTCAAATACCATAACGAGCCCTTTGCGATCTCTGCCTTCAACGCGCATACGCACGGTTTCACTCAATTCATGCAAAGACTGCCCACTACTATTCAGGACCAGATCTGCATGCGCTTTGAGTGGCGTCAAAATTTGCTTCTCACGCTCGATGGCTTGATCGAGCGAGAGGGAGGTGCCACCTAAAGATAACGGGTGAATTCGGCGTGTTTCGCTGTAGCGTTTGAGTAGCGTTTCTTTATTAGCGTCCAAGAAAAGCACGGTCACATCAAGCTCAGTTTTTAACTGTTCTAGTGTACTCGTCAGTTCTTTTAGCTTTTTAGGAATATTGCGAATATCAATGCTGACTGCAACATTCTGTTTGCTGTCAGCAACAGAATGAACAAATGCGTCTAGCAAGTTAACTGGCAGGTTATCAACACAGTAGTAACCTAAGTCTTCCAGTACACGAAGCGCAATACTTTTACCGGCACCTGAATGCCCACTAACAACGATTAGTCGCATGGAGTTAGTCCTGCTTATTGGTGAATCATGATGTCGTAAAGTTCTTCATCACTCTGAGCATTACGCAGTAGTTTTAATACTTGCTTATCGCTCAGACGTTCTGCCATAGAGGATAGAGTCTTGAGGTGCTCTTTGCACTGTTCTTCTGGTACAAGGAGCGCAAAAAGAAGATCGACAGGTCGATTGTCAATCGCATCAAATTCGATTGCTTCATCACATTGCAGTAAGACAGCAATGGCCTTGTCGCTTGATTGCATTCTCGCGTGAGGGATCGCAATACCGTTTCCGATACCGGTACTGCCCATTTTTTCTCTATTGAGCATGCATTCGAACAGCTCGGTAGAATCTTGGCCCGTTTGATCAGCCACGATACGGCTGATCATTTCAAGGGCGCGTTTTTTACTCGTGCAGTGGACCGCACTTTTGGTGCAGTCCAATGACAGTATTTCGCTCAGTTGCATGATTAATGACTGTTTAGTTTTTCTTTGTGCTTATTAAGTTGGCGAACCAATTTATCTACCAGCGAATCGATCGCGGCATACATATTTTCGTCATCGGCTGATGCGTGGATTTCGCCTTGATTTATGTGAAGCGTAGCTTCCGCGATTTGAGTAATTTTTTCAACTTTTAGTACAACATGCACTTGATTGATATGGTCGAAGAACCTTTCGAGCTTCTGAAACTTAGAATTTACATAGTCTTGCATTGAATCGGTAAGATCAACGTGATGGCCTTGAATATTGATTTGCATAGACTTTCCTTTTCAGTTAGTGCCTTATAATAGGCGTTTACGCTGACTTGAAGGGGCAATTCCCAAGGATTCGCGATATTTGGCTATCGTACGTCTTGCGACCTGAATCCCTTGGTCAGCCAGAAGAGCAGCAATCTTGCTATCACTCAGTGGTTTGGCAGTATTCTCTGCTGCGACCAGTTTTTTAATGAGTGCACGAATTGCTGTTGACGAACATTCTCCGCCGTTGTCAGTACTAACATGGCTAGAGAAGAAGTACTTCAATTCAAAAATACCACGTGGTGTATGCATAAACTTTTGCGTTGTTACACGAGAAATCGTGGATTCATGCATGTCCACAGCCAAAGCAACATCATTGAGTACCATTGGCTTCATGGCTTCCTCACCATACTCGAAGAAATCTTGTTGATGTTCAACAATACATCTTGCAACTTTGAGTAGCGTCTCGTTTCTACTCTCTAAGCTCTTAATTAACCATTTTGCCTCTTGCAAATTGCTGCGGATGTACTGGCTATCCGCGCTATTACCTTTGCCTAATTGAGCATATTGTTGATTTACTTTTAATTTTGGCACGCTATCCGGGTTTATAGAAACGGTCCATTTGCCATTGTCTTTAAAAACGGATACGTCTGGAATTACGTACTCGGTATCATCAGGAGTGATGCGACTACCTGGACGAGGATCTAACTGTTGGATAAGCTTTAAGACTTCACGAAGATCGGCTTCTTTCAGCTTAGTCTCTTTGATGACGAGCTTGTAGTCACGGTTGCCTAGGTGATCAATGTGATCCGCAAGTATCATTTTAGCTTCAGCAAGCCACGGCGTGTCTTCTGGGAAGGTCGTCAGTTGCAGTAACAAACATTCTTGTAAGTTACGCGATGCAACGCCAAGAGGATCGAATTGTTGAATGCGTTTACGAACAGCTTCTACTTCGTCTAACTCTATCTCTTCATTATCGAAGCTCTCATGAATCTCTTCAGGCGACAAAGTTAAATAGCCGTAGTCGTCAACAGCGTCAATAATCGCTAATGCAATCGTGCGGTCGGTTTCACTGAATGGTGTTAGGTCAAGCTGCCACATGAGGTAATCATGTAATGATTCAGTGGTTTCGCCCTGGTAGACGGGCATATCATCATCAAGAGCTAAGCCAGTGCTACCAGTATTCGCGCTGTAGACGTCATCCCAAGTCGTGTCGATTTCAAGTTCAGAGCTAATTTCTGATTTCTCTATCACATCGGAGCTATCTGGAACGTCAATTTCTGTTGGTTCGCTAGCACTGTTGCTATCAGCAGCCTCGACCGCTGACTTATCTTCACCGTTTGCTAGAGGCTCGTCTTGGCCTTCTTCAACTTCCAATAATGGGTTGGAGTCCAACGCTTCTTGGATTTCTTGTTGAAGATCGAGTGTCGACAATTGCAATAAGCGAATCGCTTGCTGCAACTGTGGCGTCATGGCTAACTGCTGACCTAGCTTGAGTTGTAATGAAGGTTTCATTCAGTGTTACTTACCTTGTAATGCTCAGAATCTTACCGTTCCTAATATAATCATAGACGGAATTGTTCGCCGAGATAAACTTGTTTCACCTGTTCATTATTGAGAACTTCTGCCGGAGTTCCCGATGCAATTAGGTGCCCTTGGCTCACGATATAGGCTTTTTCACATACGTCCAGTGTTTCACGTACATTATGGTCAGTGATTAACACTCCGAGACCACGATCGCGCAGATGTTCAATGATTTTCTTGATGTCATTAACCGAAATTGGGTCAACACCAGCGAAAGGTTCATCCAATAAAATGAACTGAGGGTTGGCCGCTAAAGCTCGAGCGATTTCCACCCTGCGTCGCTCACCCCCTGATAGTGCCATACCAGCACTGGTTCTGATGTGCTGGATGTGGAATTCTTCCAACAAATCTTCCAGTTTATCTTGGCGCTCTTCCCTCGTCATTTCTTGACGAGTTTCAAGTACGGCCATGATGTTATCTTCTACTGAAAGCTTACGGAAAATCGACGCTTCTTGCGGAAGATAGCCAATGCCAAGTCGTGAACGGCTATGCATCGGCAAAATACTGATGTCATTGTCGTCAATGGTAATGGTGCCTTCATCTCGAGGTACTAAGCCGACAATCATGTAAAACGAGGTGGTTTTACCCGCACCGTTTGGACCGAGCAGCCCAACAATCTGACCAGATTCAACTTCTAAGCTAACATCAGTGACGACTTTGCGTTTTTTGTAGCTTTTCGCCAAGTTTTTCGCACTCAGTACTGCCATATTAGTTCTCTATCTGATTGGGTTGCAAAATGGTCGTAACGCGCTCTTCCTTAGAGCTATCTGCGACTAGCTTTTGTTTACCAATTTGGTAACGAATCGAAGAACCTTTGATGGTGTTGTTGTCTTGCGCCAGCTGCGCTTGACCTTTCATGGTCAGTTCGTCTGTAGAAATACGGTAATCCAATTCCGTAGCTTGACCACTAAGTGTTTTACCATCGTCCATCAGCTGAGAAAACTTCGCAGGTTTACCAAATGCTTGAATCTGTTTAATTGCTTCGGTTTTAGGATCGCGAGTTACCACGATTCTATCAGCATCGATATTGATGCTCCCTTGCTTAAGAGATACATCGCCTTCAAAAACAACCTGGTTACTCTTCATATCCACCTGTTGGGTGTCTGAGTTTATGTAAACCGGCTGTTGAGTATCCGACTTGAGTGCCAGCGCTTGAGGCGCCGCCAATACCAGTGCCAGTAGGCTAAGGTGTAACGGTTTCATATCGACCTTGAACTTCATCTGTCAGAGTCGCAGTATGCTGTTTTAAGTTGCCTTGCATTGCGCCTCCAGTAGTTTCAAATTGTGGTCCAACCAACATCACTTGTTGGTCAGCTTTAAAATCACGATTGGTTAGATTAATGACCAATTTGTCTGTTGCCATGGTATCAAAACTCGCACCAGGCAGAAGATTTTGCATTAAGACTTTGTCATATAAAGTCAAAACTTGGTCTTCATCTAACACTGCTCTTGTGGCAGTCACCTTCCATTCAATGACGCTACCTTCACGGTAAACCATCAAAGTCGGGTTATTAAAAATAGTATCTCCACTCTTAGCATAATGGTCTAAGTTAGTGGAGCGAATGATGTAACTGCGGACACCATCTTCACCGTAGGTGATGTTTTCTAATCCAGAACCACTGAACATGGGCAGTTCAGAATCTGGTGCTACTTGAATTGCGTCGTTGCCTTTAGGGGTTAGTAGGTAATAACCGCACCACGCTACAACGAAGATCAAGAGCAAATAAATAAGGCGAGTAAAACTCATATAATGAAGGCCTATCGTTTAGCTCAGTACTTCCCTGACCATTGCCTTTATTCGTCTAATAAATGATTTAAATGTTTGTGCTGATATTACATCACGCCAGCTTTTAGTAAATCGTGCATGTTCAGTGCACCCACAATTTTTTCGTCTTTACATAAAATCAGAGCGTTAATGTTTTTATTCTGCATCAAGTTCAAACCTTCAACCGCCAGCATATCAGGGTGTGCTGTGGTTGGGTTTGTCGTCATGACCTCGCCAATTGCCGTCGTATGAATATCGATACGCTTGTCTAAGGTACGACGTAAATCACCATCGGTGAATATACCAAGCATAGCATCGTGCTCATCGACGATGGCTGTCATGCCTAACCCCTTTTCTGAAATTTCAAGCAAGGCATCGCGAATTAATGCGTCAGGAGAAACTTTAGGTAACGCTTCTCCAAAGTGCATAATATCAGACAACTTAAGTAGCAGTTTTCTCCCCAGTGCACCACCTGGGTGAGACAGGGCAAAATCTTCGGCAGAAAAACCACGAGCTTGAAGCAGAGCTACGGCTAATGCATCTCCCATCACTAATGTGGCAGTCGTACTGCTAGTTGGCGCCAGGCCTAACGGACAAGCTTCTTGAGGTACCGTAATTTGCAGGTGTAAGTCAGACAGCTTGGCCATATTTGATTCTGGCTTACCTGTCATGCTGATGATCTTAATATTCAGGCGCTTTAATACTGGAAATAGAGACAGAATTTCGTTTGATTCACCAGAGTTAGAAATTGCCAGCACAATGTCACCAGGGCTGATCATACCCAAGTCGCCATGTGCGGCTTCGCCTGGATGAACGAAAAACGCCGAAGTCCCTGTGCTTGCCAGAGTGGCGGCAATCTTGTTACCAATATGGCCTGACTTGCCAATACCCATAACGACAACTTTGCCGTTGTTGGAAAGGATAAGTTCACACGCTTTTTCAAATTGATCATCAAAGTAGGTATCTAGCTCTTGCAGAGCAGCAACTTCGATATCAAGAACTTGTTTAGCAGCAGCGCGAAAATCAAATTGATTGGACATATCAGATCTCTACTTATTGATCGTGGTAATTAAGCGGTCATGTTTGCGAATAAGTACACTTGGTAACCTAAGAAGCACACAAACAAGATGGCACCTTCAATACGGTTAATACTACGTGATTTACCCAAACACATCGCGACAAGTAACAATGAAACGCCTAACATGACCCAGAAGTCACGTCCCATCGCGTACTCACTGAGCACCGATGGATTAATGATGCCAGGAATCCCCATGACCGCCAGAATGTTAAACACATTCGAACCGATAATGTTACCGACAGCCATGTCGTCTTCACCCTTTAAAACTCCCGCAAGTGATGCGGCCAGTTCAGGCAGGCTAGTGCCAATGGCGATAATAGTTAGGCCGATAACAAGGTCGCTCATACCAAAGTGTTTAGCAATGATTACCGCGTTATCAACCAGCATGCTGGCTGCCAAAGGAAGCAGTATCAAGCCAATAACCACCCACATGATTGCTTTAGGGTTACTGACGCCTTCTGGGATCTCTGACTCTTGGTCATCAAGAAAAACATCACCTGATTTTTGCTCTTTGCGGCTGATTTGCAACATAGCAAATAAAAATGCCCCAAAGAGTACAAACAATAAGACACCCTCATAAAAACCGAGATGGCTATTCCAAAGCAGAATACCAGCGAGTACGGTTACGGCTATCATGAGTGGAAGTTCTCGGCGGATGACGGCGGAGCTAATCGACAAAGGCTTGATCAGCGCTGTAATACCTAGGATTAACGCAATGTTCGCTATGTTTGAGCCTAATACGTTACCCACCGCTGTATCTGTTTTACCATCCCAAGCAGCGGTTGCAGATACCATCATCTCAGGGGCAGATGAGCCCATCGCAAGGATTGTCATGCCGATGACAAGCGGGGAAATACCGACGTTGCGGGCTATCGCTGCAGAGCCAAAAACAAGTTTATCTGCACTCCAAACAAGCAAAACAAGACCGACTATAAGCAACGCAACGGCTTCGAGCATGAGAATTCCTAAGTATTAAATAAGTAAAATGAATAACCGCTAATTTTGACCTTTTGCGGCCTAAAATGGAAGATAAACGAAGAATAAATTAAAGGTTAGTAACGAAAATGTATGTAAATCTCACTCATTTAAATGAGCAATTCTGGTCTAGGATTTAAACACTTCGTGCTAATTAGGTCATAAACCATGAGAAATTGCAGGGATATAGTCGACTTTATTTAATTGAACAGTGCTTTAAATTCAACGCCAATGTGCTTATGATTGCAGCCTAATAAATGTACCGACGTTACTTTATTAAACGTAGAATTCAACTCCGATGAGTATCTGCTTGATGATTCCGTGAGTTGCAACGCTCCTACAGTAGAAGAGATGATATGTCGAACAACGATTTAGTCACCGTGAACAACCTCACTTTTTCACGGGGAGAACGCATGATCTTTGATGATATTGATCTGCATGTTCCTGAAGGCAAAGTGACGGCCATTATGGGACCATCGGGAATTGGTAAAACAACACTGCTGCGTTTGATTGGTGGTCAGTTGTATCCCGAGCAAGGAGAGATCTGGTTTGATGGCGACAATATTCCCTCTCTCTCGCGTAAAAAACTCTACCATGCTCGAAAGAAAATGAGCATGTTGTTCCAGTCAGGGGCTTTATTCACTGATTTGAATGTTTTTGATAATGTCGCCTTTCCATTGAGAGAGCATACCGATTTATCGGAAGATTTGATTCGCACCATGGTGTTACTCAAGCTCGAAGCTGTCGGTCTGCGCGGCGCGGCGCAATTAATGCCGAGTGAGCTTTCAGGTGGTATGGCAAGACGCGCTGCTTTGGCTCGTGCAATCGCACTTGACCCTGACTTGATCATGTACGATGAGCCGTTTGTGGGGCAAGACCCAATTACTATGGGCGTTTTGGTTGAGCTAATTAGCAATCTAAACCAAGCGTTAGGTTTGACCTCTATTGTGGTTTCTCACGACGTACCTGAAGTCATGAGTATTGCTGACTGGGTATACCTGATGGCCGATGGAAAAATCATCGCCTATGGTACGCCAGAAGAGCTGACTCAAAACTCTGATCCTCGTGTCCAGCAGTTCTTACAAGGTGATGCCGACGGTCCTGTGCCGTTTCGTTTCCCTTCTCAAAGTATCGAAAAGGACTTATTTGATGGTCGATAACTTCATTCACTTTGTCGCCTCGCAGGGTCGACGCACGCTTTCTATTTGCGGAGCATTTGGTCGTGCGACTTTCATGTTGATTGGGGCGCTATTTTCTAAGCCACAACCGATCAGAAGCTTTCCTCTGCTTGTTAAGCAACTTTATTCTGTTGGTGTTCAGTCGCTGGCGATCATCGTCGTATCTGGTCTGTTCATTGGAATGGTTTTGAGTCTACAAGGCTATGTTGTGTTGGTGGATTACGGCGCAGAAGGCAGTTTGGGGCAAATGGTAGCGCTTTCGTTACTCCGTGAATTAGGACCCGTTGTTACTGCACTTTTGTTTGCTGGTCGTGCCGGTTCTGCGTTAACCGCAGAGATAGGTCTAATGAAAGCAACGGAACAACTGTCTAGCCTTGAAATGATGGCGGTAGACCCATTGAAACGAGTGATTGCACCACGGTTTTGGGCTGGGGTTATCTCAATGCCTTTACTGGCTATGATTTTCATGGCTGTGGGAATTTGGGGAGCTCAGCTTGTTGGTGTTGACTGGAAAGGCGTTGATCACGGCAGTTTTTGGTCAGCGATGCAGTCCTCTGTTGAGCTAGGACAAGACATTGGTAACAGTATGATCAAATGTTTTGCGTTTGCAATTACGGTTACTTGGGTCGCTCTATTTAACGGTTATGATGCTATTCCAACATCGGAAGGGATCAGCCGAGCAACTACGCGCACTGTTGTGCATTCTTCTTTAGCAGTACTAGGATTAGACTTTGTACTGACCGCATTGATGTTTGGGAATTAATCATGCAACAAACACGTAAAACTGAATTATGGGTTGGCAGCTTTGTATTAGCGGGAATTTGCGCGATTCTTGTGATGATTTTTCAAGTTGCTGACGTAAAAAGCATTGGCTCTGGTGATACTTATACCCTCAAAGCCGAGTTCGATAATATTGGCAGTTTAAAAGTTCGTTCTCCCGTAAAAGTGGGGGGCGTTGTGATTGGTCGAGTAAGTAGTATTTCGCTTAACCCAGACAACTTATTGCCAGTTGTAACACTATCTATCAATAGCAAATACAATCAGTTCCCAGAAACGTCGAGCGTACAAATTTTGACATCTGGCCTGATTGGTGAGCAATACATTGGTTTAGTACCTGGCTTCGTTTTTGATGAAGAAGTCATGCTGGTGGATGGTGATACCATCGAAGACACCAAATCGGCGCTTGTGCTTGAAGACTTAATTGGTCAAGTACTATACAGCGTAGGTGGTTCAGACGACTCAAGTAAGGAATAACTATGTTAGCGAGATTACTACTTTCAGTTTGTGCTGTGTTTAGCGTCTTTGGAGCAACAGCAGCAGAGGTGGATAAAACTGAACCTTATAAGATGATGAAGCAGGTAGCTGAAGTCACGTTTGAAAGATTGAAAGCCGAACAGCCGAAAATCAAACAAGATCCAAATTTACTTAAAGTGATCGTTGAAGAAGAGCTAATGCCTTACGTCAACTACCGCTATGCAGGGTTAAAACTTCTTGGTCCAAACTTAAAAGGTGCTAAGCGTGAAGATGTACTTGAGTTTATCGATGCATTTCGTGCGTACCTGATTGCGTCTTATGCACAAGTGTTGACGCAATACTCTGACCAAAAAATTGAGTTTGGTCCTGAGCCTAGCATTGATGACTCTAAGCGTATTACAAGCATTAAAGTTGATATCATCGATACTCCGCGTCCAAACATCAAACTTGAGTTTAAACTGCGTAAAGACAACCAGTCTGGAGAGTGGGAAGCATTCGATATGATTGCAGAGGGCATTAGTTTACTTTCTAGTAAACAATCCGAATGGAACAGTAAAATTCGTCAAGAAGGCATTCTATCTGTTGCTAAAGACTTAGAAAAATTGGCCGCAGAACCGATCCGTTTCGAGGCGAAGAAATAATGGCCCAGACTCCCGTTCAGTGGCAATTGGATCAAAACATTCTTAAGCTAACAGGGGCACTTGATAGAGATACAGTGCCTTCATTGTGGGCGTATGCACAGCAATGGCAACCTGCTCAATCGGAGCTGGAATGCTCGCTAAAAGAGATAGAGCGCGTCGACTCTGCAGGAATGGTGATGTTAATCCACTTATTAGAGCATGCAAAAAAGCAAAACTGTCATATAATGCTCAGTTTCGTGCCGGCGCAACTGCGCACTTTGTTTCAACTGAGCAATGTTGAATCTTTAGTGGCCAAACACATACAGAATTATCAGGGGTAAATTGTGGATAGCGCAAAAGTACAACAGTTATTAGAAGAAGCACTAAACCTTCAAGAAGTGCATGTGAAAGGTGAAGGTAGCCACTATGAAGTGGTTGCTGTTGATGCTTGTTTCGATGGAATGAGCCGCGTTAAGAAGCAGCAGCTAATTTATGCTCCTCTGATGGAATACATCCAGCGTAACGACATTCACGCATTATCAATCAAAGCGTTCACACCAGAAGAGTGGGCTCGTGATAAGAAATTGATGTCGCTTTAAGGTTTATTGATGGAAAAGTTTCGAGTTATTGGGTCAGATAAACCACTAGTTGGTGAAGTGACCATTTCAGGTGCAAAAAACGCAGCACTGCCGATTTTATTTGCGTCTATCTTGGCGGAAGAGCCAGTAGAAGTGGCAAACGTACCACACCTTCGTGATATCGATACAACCATGGAATTGCTTAAGCGTTTAGGCGCGAAAGTAAGCCGCAATGGCTCTGTTCATGTTGATCCAAGCAGTATTACAGAATACTGCGCGCCTTATGATTTAGTGAAAACCATGCGTGCCTCTATTTGGGCTTTAGGTCCTTTGGTGGCGCGCTTTGGTCAAGGTCAGGTTTCTTTACCAGGCGGTTGTGCCATCGGTGCCCGTCCTGTGGATCTGCATATTTCTGGTTTAGAGCAGCTTGGCGCAACCATTACATTAGAAGATGGTTATGTGAAAGCAGAAGTGGATGGTCGTCTAAAAGGCGCGCACATCGTGATGGATAAAGTCAGCGTAGGCGCGACGATCACCATCATGTGTGCTGCAGCGCTAGCGGAAGGCACAACAACACTAGATAACGCTGCGCGTGAGCCTGAAATCGTCGATACCGCTGATTTCCTAAATAAGCTTGGCGCAAAAATCTCTGGCGCTGGCACAGATACCATTACGATTGAAGGTGTTGAGCGCCTAGGCGGTTGTAAACACAACGTGGTTGCTGACCGTATTGAGACGGGAACATTCCTTGTCGCAGCAGCAGTATCTGGCGGTAAAGTGGTATGTCGCAACACTAATGCTCATTTGCTTGAAGCGGTTCTCGCCAAGTTGGAAGAAGCTGGCGCGCTTGTCGAAACGGGTGAAGATTGGATCTCCGTTGATATGACCGACCGCGAGCTAAAAGCGGTAAGTGTACGTACTGCGCCACATCCTGGTTTCCCGACGGATATGCAAGCTCAATTTACGCTACTGAACATGATGGCGAAAGGTGGAGGCGTGATCACAGAGACTATCTTTGAAAACCGCTTTATGCACGTACCAGAACTCATGCGTATGGGCGCTAAAGCTGAGATCGAAGGCAATACGGTTATCTGTGGTGATGTTGAGTCACTCAGCGGTGCGCAAGTGATGGCAACCGATCTACGAGCTTCGGCTAGTTTGGTTATTGCAGGTTGCATTGCTAAAGGCGAAACCGTCGTTGATCGTATTTACCATATCGACCGTGGTTACGACAAAATCGAAAATAAACTGGCTGCACTTGGCGCAAATATTGAGCGAGTGAGCTAGGCAAGTTAAACTGCTCCGCAGGTAACTTGGATATCAAGAGAGCCGAAACCTGAGTTTCGGCTTTTTTATATCACTCTCATGACCATATTTTCCCTTTATGGAAAGAGAGATATTAATAGCTGTATCTGGCAAAAGCCGGTTCCTGGAGAACAAGAATGATTGCACTGTTACGTGTATTTGCTGTCGCTATCTTTGCGATTGTTATGTTTATTGGTGGTTGTGGTTACTGCCTATTAAGCCCTAGAAACCCTAAGCACGTTTTCACTTTTGGCCGTTTGTTTGCCAAGATGTCTCGTGTGTTTGGGATTAAGTTAGAGTTGCGTATCCCTGAAGATGCGTATTCACGCGGCCAACATGTTTACATTGCTAACCACCAGAACAACTGGGACATGTTTACTGTTTCTGCGGCTGTGACTCCGAAAGTTGTGACAGTAGGTAAAAAGAGCTTGGCTTGGATGCCACTGTTTGGTCAGCTTTACTGGCTTACGGGTAACATTCTGATTGACCGAGCGAATCGCTCTAAAGCAAAAGGTACTATCGATCAGGTCGTGAGCAGCATGAAAGAAAGTGATGTTTCGGTGTGGATGTTCCCTGAAGGCACGCGTTCTCGTGGGCGTGGTTTGCTGCCATTCAAAACAGGTGCTTTTCATGCGGCAATTGGTGCAGGTGTGCCAATCATTCCTATCGTATGTAGCTCGACGAATAAAATTAAGCTGAACCGTTGGAACAATGGTCATGTGATTGTTGAAATGCTACCTCCAATCAGCACTGAAGGCTATGGTAAAGAGGGCATTCGCGAGTTAGCGAATATCTGTCGTGAACAGATGAAAGAGAAGCTTGAATCGTTAGATGAAGAAGTCAAACAGCGTAATGCTGCTTAAGTTTTACTGCGATATCATCACGAAAAGACAATAAAAAACGGGTAGCCTGAGCTACCCGTTTTTTATGTTTGTCAGCAAGTACAATTATTTGCGAACTGCAATTGCTTCAATCTCGATGCCAACATCTTTTGGTAGGCGAGCCACTTCTACACAAGAGCGTGCAGGGTAGTTTGCTACGCCGTGCTCATCAAAGAACTTGCCGTAAACTTCGTTCACTGTGCCAAAGTCATTTAGGTCTTTAACAAAAACCGTTAGCTTTACAATATCAGATACTTTAAGACCTGAAGATTCAACTACAGCCTTTACGTTTTCTAGAGACTGACGAGCTTGTTCTGCGATATCAGCAGACACTTCACCTGTCGCTGGGTTTACTGGGATTTGGCCTGAAGTAAGAACCATGTTACCTAGATCTACGCCTTGAACGTAAGGACCGATTGCTGCTGGTGCAGACTCAGTGTGAAGTACTTTCGTCATTTGATTTTTTCCATCAGTTGTAGGGAATAAAGATTCTCAGTTTGCCTCTAAACCCTCGGTAGGTAAAGAGCAAAATACCCTGACATTGCAGGGTATTTTAAACGTATCACAGCCTAGTCGTGCGGCGTGTTTATCGCTCGGTTACGATCTCGCGTGAGAACACTTTCTCGCAGTATTTACACTTTAGGCGGATTTCTTGTTTCTTCTCGAACACGCTAAAGCTGCTTTCTACTGGTTCATTATGAGAAATACAGTTTGAATTCGGGCATTCAAATACATCATTGATGCGCTCAGGAAGCTCTAACGCGAGCTTTTTCACCACTTCATAATTCTCGATTTGATTCACGGTCGCGTGAGGAGCATACAACGCTAGCTTGCTCGCTTGCTCTTCATTGATAAACACATTTTCGATTTTGAGTAGATCTTTATGACCGAGTGCTGATGATGGCAAGTTCAGTCCAATCGTTACGCGTTGTGATGAATTGTGCATATCGAACAGTCTTAATACTTTGATGCCGATTTGCGCAGGGATGTGGTCGATGACCGTACCATTTTTGATTGCTTCTACCTGCAATTGAGTTTCTTTAGCCATGATTTTTCCCCTCGATTACAGTGTTTCGTTTAGAACAAGCGCCAGCAGTGCTTGGCGAGCATACACGCCATTTTGAGCTTGCTGGAAGAAGTAAGCATGAGGCGTTTTATCAACATCAGTTGTAATTTCATCCACACGTGGTAGTGGGTGCAGTACTTTCAAGTTCTCACGCGCGCCTTCTAGTAGTGCCGCCGTTAGGATGTAAGCCGACTTAATATGTGCGTATTCCGATTCGTCAAAGCGTTCTTTCTGTACGCGTGTCATGTACAGAATATCCAGTTCAGGAATCACACTTTCCATGTCTGTGTGTAGGCTATATTGAATGCCAGCTTCGTCTAGTTCTTCGCAGATGTAATCTGGCATTGCCAGCGCATCTGGTGCAACAAAGAAGAAGCGGATGTTGTTAAACTTTGCTAAGGCTTGAGTCAGTGAGTGCACTGTGCGGCCATATTTTAGGTCACCTACGAATGCGACGTTCAGGTTGTCTAGACGCCCTTGTGTTTCCGCGATGGTGTATAGGTCGAGTAGCGTTTGAGTTGGGTGTTGGTTTGCACCGTCGCCCACGTTGATCACTGGCACGCCATTTGAAAATTCAGATGCCAAGCGAGCGGCGCCTTCTTGTGGATGACGCATCACAAAGGCATCGACGTAAGAAGAGATGACTTGTACTGAATCTGCGAGTGTTTCGCCTTTCTTCGCCAGAGAGGTATTACCATCATTATCAAAGCCAATCACGTCACCACCAATGCGCTGAATCGCTGTTTCAAACGATAAACGTGTACGTGTTGATGGTTCAAAGAAACAACTTGCAACGACTTTGTTTTTAATCAGTTCTGGTCGAGGTGCTTTTTTAAGGCTACCTGCTGTTTCTACGATAAGTTCCAGTTCTTCGCGTGAAAGCTCTGGAATAGAGATGATGTGCTTCTGGTAAAGCGAGTTCGCCATGATCTTCTTCCCTATAACATTGATGACTACATCCAAATAACCGAAAGGAATTTTGGACATAAAAAAACCTCCCCAATGGGGAGGTTTTAAAATTCAATAGAATTAACGAAAATAACACCACGTAAGCGTAGTCGCTTAGCGAGAGCAAATCGCGTTTTTACGTCAGCAATCAGCGTGGTCATTTCTTAATCCTCAGACAAATTGCCGAGCATTATACGCTTAACTTTCGTGAGCGCAAGCGATTACATCATGGTTTTTATCGGCTGTTTTTGCGCACTGGTTTAGCTTCCTAGCGTCGCAACCATCACGGCTTTGATGGTATGCATACGGTTTTCAGCTTCGTCGAATACGATGGAGTATTCCGATTCAAATACCTCTTCTGTTACTTCAAGGCCTTTCATACCGTATTTTTCAGCGACTTCTTTGCCGACGGTGGTTTCATCATTGTGGAAAGCTGGAAGGCAGTGCATGAATTTCACATGTGGATTACCCGTTTGCTCAATCACGTCCATATTGATTTGATAAGGTGTCATTAACGCTACACGTTCATCCCATGCCTCGGCAGACTCACCCATAGACACCCAAACGTCGGTGTATAGGAAGTCACAACCTTTCACACCTTCCTCAACGCTTTCTGTTAACGTGATTTTTGCACCGGTTTGTTGCGCGATAGTTTGACAAGTTGCCACGAGCTCTTCTTCAGGCCAGAACGCTTTTGGCGCGACAAGGCGAATATCCATGCCCATTTTCGCTGCGCCCACCATAAGTGAGTTACCCATGTTGTTGCGCGCATCACCTAGGTAAGCGAAGGTTATTTCATGCAGCTGTTTACCACGGCCGTGCTCTTGCATGGTCAGGAAGTCAGCAAGGATCTGGGTTGGGTGGAACTCATCCGTTAAACCATTCCACACTGGAACACCAGCATAAGTACCAAGCTCTTCAACAATGGATTGGCCAAAGCCTCGGTATTCAATCCCGTCGTACATACGACCAAGAACACGAGCTGTGTCTTTCATCGATTCCTTATGACCGATCTGCGAGCCAGAAGGGCCGATGTAAGAGACTTGAGCACCTTGGTCAAAGGCAGCGACTTCAAACGCACATCGGGTACGAGTCGAAGATTTCTCAAAGATTAGTGCGATGTTTTTACCTTGAAGTTTCTTCTGCTCTATTCCTGCATATTTAGCTTTTTTCAGCTCTGCAGACAGTTCGAGCAAAAACTGGATTTCTTTGGTTGAGAAGTCCAATAGCTTCAAAAAGTTGCGGTTACGTAAATTGAAAGCCATAGCTCGTCCCTTAGTACATGTGATTAGATTAATAGAATTTATTAAAACATATAAATGCTTTTATTGTGAATGATTATTTTTAATTAAAGCTAAAAAAGGTTGATGTATTCACATCAACCTTAGTTTTGATTCACCTAATGTAAAGGGACGAGTAAGTTATATATCGTCTCGTTCTATTGGACAGCTCATACAGCGAGCGCCACCGCGACCACGACCAAGCTCGTTACCAGGTACTGTCAGTACTTTGATGCCAGCTTTATCGTATTTTTCGTTGGTGTATACGTTGCGTTCGTAACCAATTACTACGCCCGGTTTTACAGTTAGAACGTTATTGGCATCATTCCATTGTTCGCGTTCCGCTTCATAGCTGTCGCCACCAGTGGTGATGATTTTCAGCTGATCTAAGCCAAGAGCGGACTCAATCGCGTGCAGATAGTTATGTGAGGCTTCAACATGCATTTCACCGTTGCCTTTTGGTGTTAAGCGCCATGTGTCGAGATCTTTGCGCATGATCTCTGGGTAAACAGAGAAAGTATCTACATCCATATGGGTCATCACGGTGTCTAAATGCATACATGAGCGGTGTTTAGGCAGATCAATTGCAATCACCTCGGTAGCTTGGCCTGCTTTAAATAGGCTTGCTGCAAGGTTCTCTACACCTTGTGCAGTCGTACGCTCAGACATACCGATAAGAACTGCACCTTTACCAATAACCAACACATCACCGCCTTCGACATTCGCATTATCATAATGCAGATCATCGTCACCGAAGTATTTGATAAAATCTTGGCCAGCAAAAATTGGGTGCCAACGATAAATCGCACGTAAGTGGTTTGTTTCACGTTGGCGTGCAGGCATCATCATCGGGTTAAGAGAAACGCCGCCATAAACCCAGCATGAGGTATCACGAGTAAAGAGGTGATTAGGCAGTGGCTCAATAACAAAGTCGAGAGGACGCTTCATTTTTGGCAGCATAGAAGATGAGGAGATCGGTAGCTCTGAGTAAGCTAAGCCACCTAAAAAGATGCAGGCAAGGTGTTCATCATCCATTTCTGAAAAGTATTGGCGTAGGTCTCGCGCAAAGGTTGGCCCGTAACGAAAGTCAGAAATCTGAGTGTTCAGCAGCCATTGTTTTGCTTCTGGAACAGCGAGGGTTTCGACCAGTAAATCGTGGAGGAGAAGCACTTCAACGTCTTGCTCGCGCAGCGTACGTGCGAATGCATCGTGCTCTTCACCTGCCGCTTCTACAGCAAGAACGTCATCAAATAGCAACTCATGACAGTTTGACGGAGTTAAGTGGGTTAGGGCGCGTTCAGGGCGATTTAATAGAACTCGTCGAAGTTGACCAACTTCTGATCCAACGTACAGCTTGCTCATTTTGTATCCTTACAAATTTTCCAGCCATTAGTTATGACAAGCTTCCTAGAAAGATGCAAGTTATCAAGCTTTGTTTATATTCTGGTATTTCTGGTTTTGTGAGTTTTTTATTTTTATTTTTATTCTTATGAAATTTATTATTAGATATAAATGCTATTTTACTAAAATTAGAGTGCGTGCGTTTTTATTCTAATTTTCCCGTTGAGAAAGAATACATGCACAGTGCATAAAACGTGCATTTTTATTCTAAATTATGCATTATTAAAGTGAATTTATTCGTTATGCATCTTCGTTTTACACGTGAGTGTATTCAAGAAAGCATCATAAACACGCATAGAAAGAGAAAATAACCACATTAAGTGTCAATTAGGATGTTCTGAATATTAAAAAACGCCATTCTTTGTTAATTTTTTGTTTCTTTGTGTGGTCGGTTTAATATTTAGATTCAAATAACCGATAAGAATCGCAGTGGTATGATGTTTGTTTGTGGCTTTTCATCGCAATCCATGCCATATTTCACCGGATCAGCATACTCAGTATCGGGTATTGTGTTTCCATCAAGTAACTAATCTGGAGCCAAAACATGTCTCACGAAGATGAATATCTATCAGTAGAAGAATTAATTGAGATTCAAAAGGAAGAGACTCGCGATATCATTGCAGCATTGCTAGAAGATGGCAGCGATCCAGATTCGCTATACGAAATTGAGCACCACCTGTTTGCAGAAGATTTTGACACGCTAGAAAAAGCGGTAGTTGAAGCATTCAAGATGGGCTTTGAAGTTCTTGAAGCAGAAGAAACTGAAGATGAAGATGGTAACAAGTTGCTTTGCTGTGATGCGACTATGGAGTCCGCACTAGATGCAGAAGCGATTGATGCGCAAGTTGAAAAATTGATTCACTTGGCAGAAAAATACGACATCATCTATGACGGTTGGGGTACGTACTACGAAGGCGAAGATGCGCTTTACCCTGAAGAAGATGAAGACGACGAGTAATCAAAGCTCACTACTTTTGGAAAAACCAGCGTTTAACGCTGGTTTTTTTATACCTTGAAAAACTGACGAATGTGGAGGCGATAAATAATTCACATTGAGTTTATAGGGGATTTCTCCCTATAATGCGTGAAAATTGATCTAGCTCAAGGTGTATATGCAACTCTCACTCGCCGGTTTATGGCAAGTCTCTCCACTGACGGACCTTTCTATCCCACAGGATGACATTACTTTCCCTGCTCCTTTGAGTCAGGTATTGCCAGTTGAAATGACAGAAGAAGCAATTCGTCAGCAAGAGTGGCACCTGATGCATGACATTGAAGTGGATGAATCCATGATGGCATTCCCAGCGGTAGAAATGGTGTTGGGTGGTGTGGATTACCATGCAGAAGTGCGTTTGAACGGAGTAGCATTGTTTGACTGTGACGGTTCTCAAAATGTCTACAAGAAAGACATTCGCCCGTTCATGCAGATGGGGCGCAACCGTTTTGAGATCCTATTCCTTGAGGAAGAAGAAGATCTTCTGTTGGATGAGGATAAACCGGAGTTGTGTTCACTTGCAGATCATGAATACCAAAAGAGTGACGAGCGCTTAGGGGTATGGCAAGAGCCGTATCTGCAGTTTATTCGCAATGTGCGTTTAGACCGCGTGGCTACTGAACAGATTTGGCACCACGGTGGTGGTTGTGAGTTTAAGGTGGATTTGTACTACCAAACTTTTGCGCCGGGTTTAGTATCGGCATCGGTTAAGTTCAATGGCATGACTTACCATATTCCTATTGATGTCCGAGCGGAGCATGCGAGCGCTTTATTCCAGATCGAAGCGCCAAAGTATGCCGATCTTACTGATCCTGATCCAAGTGATCTCTACCAGTTGTCTGTTGAGTTGGATGGGCAGCACCAAAACTTCACTGTTGCCTTGAGCCAGGAGCTTTGTGTTACCCATGTTGTGCTTTAACTCTTAGTAATGCTCTTTATTACAGTGTTTTAAGCATCACTACTTCACATGCATCATGCCCTGTTTGTCCAAGCGGGGTATCGAGATGCTCAAAGCCTAGCTTTTCATACAAGCTTACCGCTTCTCTCAGACATTCAGTTGTCTCTAAATAGCACTGCTGATACCCAAATTGTTTCGCCAATTGTAAGCTCAATGCGACGATGCGTTTGGCTAAACCGTGCCCTCGTATTTGAGGTAAGAAGTACATCTTTTGTAGTTCACACACATTTGGCTCGCCAGCTAAAGGGGCAAAGCCACCGCCACCAACGATCTCTCCGCGATGTTCAATGACCCAGTAGGCGGCCCTGTTTTGATTGTAAACCGAATACATATCATCAAGCGTTGGATCGGCCACACCATAGCCTTTGTCTGCGGTTAAGCCGTATTCTGCAGAGACTTTACGAATCACATCTGCGACTTGCGGGTTGTCTGCTTTAGTAAGAGGTCGAAGAACGTATTCCTCAGCCTGACACACTTTTGTTAGCCCTTTTAGGTAAGTCTCTAGACCAAGTTTGAGTTGCTCTTGCTCGCTGTCATCGAGTTGGGTAAGCAGCTGTTCAAAGAAGTGGTTTTGCTGTTGGTCCAGTTGCGATAACGCCTGTTGGCCTTGCTCTGTAATCGCTACGAGTTGACTACGTTTGTCTTTTGGGTTTTCGATGCTCTCGACCAAACCTAATTTAATCAAACCAGTAACGGTTCGGCTCGCGTTGGACTTGTCGACATTAAGCTGCTGTGCCAGCTGATTGATGGTCAATGGCTGCAATTGGATTTCACCCAATGCGTGCGCTTGCACTGGAGTGAGAGCGACATCGCCGCATTGTTTATCAAGCATACCAAGCAATCGGACGGCTTGACGGGAGTAGTGTCGAAGTTGACGAGCGTTCATTATCACTTACCTCTAAAAATAAAGTTGCGCACCGCAATTAAATTAATTGCGGTGCGCAACCTTGTCAATGGTAAATGTCATTTTTCTCGTTAGGAGACGTAGTGAGCCTCCATGTTTAAGCATGGTGATGTAAACAAAACTGCGGTGCTGGAGCTTTTTCTGATGATTTACGCATCCATACTTTCTCGTGGAAGTAGTAAGCCACCGTGTTCAAACTCGGCTCTAGCATCGCCATTACGCCGCCGACAAATGCATCACCTGTTAGTAAGTAAACCACGGTAAAAGCGACGCTGAAGTGCACGGTCGCAAAGCTTGCGGTTTTTAATTTGGTCATCCACTGACGAGCTTTAAGTGCTGGGACTTTTGCCCATGCCTTTTCATGAAAGTAGAAGGCTACGGTGTTCACTGAAGGCTCAATCATGGCAATTAAACTACCAATTAGAATGTCGCCTGTGAGTACGTAAGCGACACTAAATGCGATAGTAAAATGCAGTGCTGCGAAAGTTAGTGTCTTTTTCATGATAATTACTCAATCGTGTTTGTTTCGATGAGTTCATTATCGATAATAATTCTCATTAATGCTAATGAATGATGAGTATTGTTGCGATAGGGGAAAGCTATTGATGATGGTTTTTGGTGAAAGATATACAAAAAAGGTTGACCATGATGGCCAACCTTTGGATTCAAAGTGAGAAGTGTTAGTTCTTCTCTTTCACTGAGGCTTAAAGTGCAGCGATCGTTGTCTTCTGCTCTTCTAGCTTAGCTAGTGTCTCTTTGTAGCCTTCAAGCTTCTCACGCTCTTTAGCAACAACAGCTTCAGGTGCTTTCGCTACAAAGCCTTCGTTGCCAAGTTTGCCTTCGATACGCTTGATTTCGCCGTGCGTCTTCTTGATTTCGCCATCTAGACGAGCAAGCTCTGCATCTTTGTCGATCAAACCCGCCATTGGGATCATCAGCTCAGACTTGCCAACCAGTGCCGTTGCACACGCTGGAGTTTGTTCGCCAGCTTCAAGCACGCGTACTGCTTCTAGCTTTGCTAGTGACATCAGTACTTGCTTGCTTGCTTCTAGACGAGAGGCATCTTCTGCATTTGCTGCTTTCAGCATAACGTCAAGCGGCTTACCAGGGTTGATGTCGTATTCAGCACGTAGGTTACGGATGCTGGTAATGAACGCCTTCACCCATTCGATATCATCTAGCGCTTCTTGGTTGAAGTTTGCTTCGTCGAATTGAGGCAGTGCTTGAAGCATGATTGTCTCACCTTCTACACCTTCAACTAGTGGCTTGATGCTTTGCCAGATAGTTTCAGTGATGTAAGGAATCACAGGATGAGCCAGACGTAGAGTCTTCTCAAGTACCGTGATTAGTGTACGGCGAGTACCACGCTGTTGCGCTTCAGTACCTTTCCATAGAACGGGTTTAGTTAGCTCTAGGTACCAGTCACAGAATTGGTTCCAGATGAATTCGTAAAGCGTGTTCGCAGCCATATCTAGACGGAAGTTGTCGATATGGTTGTTGAACGCTTTCGCTGCAAGTTCAAACTGAGACTCGATCCATTTGTCTGCTAGTGAGTATTCAATCTCACCACCGTTGAAGCCACAATCTTGCTCTTCTGTGTTCATCATTACGTAACGGCTTGCGTTCCATAGTTTGTTACAGAAGTTACGGTAACCCTCAAGACGCTTCATATCCCAGTTGATATCACGACCTGTTGATGCCATTGCTGCAAGAGTGAAACGCAGTGCGTCTGTACCGTATGCTTCGATACCGTTTTCAAACGTCTTACGAGTGTTCTTCTCGATCTTCTTCGCTAGTTGAGGCTGCATCATGTTGCCACAACGCTTCTCTACGAGAGACTCTAGGTCGATACCATCGATCATGTCGATTGGGTCAAGTACGTTACCTTTCGACTTAGACATCTTGTCGCCGTTTTCGTCACGGATTAGACCAGTAACGTAAACCGTTTTAAATGGTACTTGCGGCTTGCCGTTTTCGTCTTTCACGAAGTGCATGGTCATCATGATCATGCGCGCAACCCAGAAGAAGATGATGTCGAAACCAGTTACTAGAACGTCTGAAGGGTGGAATACTTTCAGATCGTCAGTTTGCTCTGGCCAACCTTGAGTACCGAACGTCCATAGTGCAGAAGAGAACCACGTATCCAGTACGTCTTCGTCTTGGTGAAGTTCAATGACAGACTCTAGGTTGTTGTTCTTACGAACTTCTTCTTCAGTGCGACCTACGTAAACATTACCTTGGTTGTCGTACCAAGCTGGGATGCGGTGACCCCACCATAGCTGACGAGAGATACACCAGTCTTGAACGTCACGCATCCAAGAGAAGTACATGTTTTCGTATTGCTTAGGAACGAATTGGATGTCGCCGTTTTCTACTGCTTCAACTGCGGTTTTCGCTAGAGGCGCAGTACGTACGTACCATTGGTCAGTTAGCATTGGTTCGATAACCACGCCACCACGGTCGCCGTAAGGAACTTGTAGATCGTGATCTTTCACTTCTTCAAGTAGGCCTAGCTCGTCGAATTCAGCAACGATAGCTTTACGAGCGGCAAAACGCTCCATACCGTGGTATTTAGCTGGTAGCTCAGTGCTGTAAGCGTCGCTTGCTTCGCCGTTAGTGTTGAATACTTCTGCTGAGTCGCGGATGTTCGCGTCGAAAGTCAGAATGTTGATCATTGGTAGCTGGTGGCGCTTACCTACTTCGTAGTCGTTGAAGTCGTGCGCAGGTGTGATTTTCACACAGCCAGTACCTTTTTCCATATCTGCGTGCTCATCGCCCACGATTGGGATGCGACGATCAACGATAGGAAGGATGATTTCTTTACCGATAAGATCTTTGTAACGTGGATCTTCTGGGTTAACTGCAACACCCGTATCGCCTAGCACGGTCTCTGGACGAGTCGTTGCAACAACGATGTAGTCTTTGCCATCCGCTGTTTTAGCGCCATCTGCTAGTGGGTAGCGGAAGTGCCACATGTGGCCTTTAGTGTCTTTGTTCTCTACTTCTAGATCTGAAATCGCTGTGTGTAGCTTTGGATCCCAGTTAACTAGACGCTTACCGCGGTAGATTAGATCGTCTTCGTACAGACGTACGAACACTTCTTGGACGGCGTTAGATAGACCATCGTCCATCGTGAAGCGTTCACGATCCCAGTCTACAGATGCGCCAAGACGACGAAGCTGCTTAGTGATAGTGCCGCCAGATTCGCCTTTCCATTCCCAGATTTTGTCGATGAAAGCTTCACGACCGTAATCGTGTTTTGTTTTGCCTTCTTCTGCAGCGATCTTACGCTCAACAACCATCTGAGTTGCGATACCAGCGTGGTCAGTACCTACTTGCCAAAGGGTGTTTTTACCCTTCATACGTTCACAACGGATAAGCGTATCCATGATCGTATCTTGGAACGCGTGGCCCATGTGTAGGCTACCAGTGACGTTCGGTGGCGGGATCATGATGCTGTATGATTCTTTAGTAGTGTCACCGTGTGGCTTAAAGTAGCCTTTCTCTTCCCAAGTCTGATACAGAGCTTGTTCGATTGAAGTTGGGTTGTATGTCTTTTCCATAGCGCTCTTTTAATGGATACGTTGATGGTTGAATCTTAGTCAATCTTTATAAGTGAGGGATCTTAACAAGATCGCCTTAACTATAAGGATTGACCGTTAAGGATATTGAATTTCGATCGTTTGCAGCTGGTAACCTGCTTGACGGTAAATTTTATATCTTTCTCTTGCGAGTTGTTTAGCTTTTTCTTCGCAGGGCACGAAGTCTACCACTTGAGCAAACTTGTTCGCAAAGGTTGTCTCATTTTCCGCCAAATTAATTACCAGCTGGCGGTTCCAATTAGGTTTTACACCTTCATGGCCGATTTCAATATTGGTGGCGTATTTCGGTCCTTCGCCTACAAGATTATGTGCCATGAACTTGTCTGCATCAATTTGCCAAAAGGCTTCAGCGAGCTGCTCGGCATGCGGTTTGTCTTGGCAGTTCAGATACACTTTTGCGCCTTGACGAGCAAAGTGCTGAGCCAAAAACACGATGTATTCTTCAAAGCCAGTCACCGTTGCTTGCGGGCTCTCTTCATTAATGATGTAGAAGGTTGCTGTTTGCATCATTCTCTCACTTGCCGATGGTCTCTTCCTGAAACCATATTAAATCCGATTTTCAATCAAGAAAATCGAGGTAATAAAAAAGGGCCTTGCGGCCCTTTTAGATTCTGTTCAGAAATTACTCTTCTGTCTCTTGGCCGCTGCGGTTCAAAAGGAATTGGACAAGCATTGAGACAGGACGGCCCGTTGAGCCTTTCGCTGCGCCTGATTTCCACGCGGTACCTGCGATATCGACGTGTGCCCAGTTGTACTTCTTCGCGAACTTAGATAAGAAGCAACCCGCAGTAATTGTGCCACCAGGGCGACCACCAATGTTTGCCATATCCGCAAACGGGCTCTTCAACTGTTCGTGGTACTCGTCTGCCATTGGTAGACGCCATGCACGGTCACTCGCTTGCTCAGAAGCATTTACTAGCTCATGAGAAAGAGGGTTGTGGTTAGAGATAACGCCACTGATGTGGTGACCTAGTGCGATAACACAAGCGCCGGTTAGCGTTGCAACATCAACAACACAGTCTGGTTCGAAACGCTCTACATAAGTCAGTGCGTCACAAAGAACAAGACGACCTTCCGCATCCGTGTTCAGAACTTCTACAGTTTGACCAGACATGGTCGTTAGGATGTCACCTGGACGGTACGCGTTGCTGCCAGGCATGTTTTCACAGCCAGCTAGAACACCAATAACGTTGATTGGTAGGTTCAGCTTCGCTAGCGCTTTCATTGTACCGAATACCGATGCCGCACCACACATGTCGTACTTCATCTCATCCATACCTTCGCCCGGCTTTAGAGAGATACCGCCTGAGTCGAAGGTTAGACCTTTACCTACGAGCACAATCGGTTTTGCATCTGAGTCAGGGTTACCTTTGTACTCGATGATAGACATCATAGATTCGTTTTTAGAACCACGGCCTACTGCTAGGTAAGAGGTCATACCCAGTTTTTCCATCTCTTGCTCACCAATGATTTTGGTGGTTACGGTTTCGTAATCGTCCGCTAGACGACGAGCTTGAGAAGCAAGGTAAGCTGGATTAGCTACGTTTGGCGGCATGTTGCCAAGGTCTTTTGAGGCTTTGACACCTGATGCAATAGCAAGACCATGAGTGATTGCTTTTTCACCCAAGTTCAATTCACGACGCGTTGGTACGTTGAAAACAAGCTTGCGCAGTGGGCGGCGAGTCTCAGGTTTCACGCTCTTGAATTGATTAAATGTGTATAGACCATCTTTAGTCGCTTCTACAGCCTGGCGCACTTTCCAGTATGTATCACGACCCTTAACATGCAGTTCAGTTAGGAAACATACCGCTTCCATTGAGCCTGTCTCGTTAAGTGTGCTGATCGTCTTTTGAATGATTTCCTTGTACTGGCGCTCGCCAAGTTCACGCTCTTTGCCGCAACCGACAAGTAAAACGCGCTCTGACAAAACACCTGGTACTTGATGCAGTAGCAGCATCTGACCAGGTTTACCCTCTAGATCACCACGGCGAAGTAGTGAACTGATGTAACCGTCACTGATTTTATCAAGTTGTTCGGCTACTGGAGAAAGGCGACGTGGTTCAAACACACCAACAACGATACATGCGCTACGTTGTTTCTCTGGACTGCCACTTTTTACACTGAACTCCATGCGTACTCCTACATCCTGAAGACAAATTGCTCTAAATGTTAGATAATGATCGCTTACTTGTTGAATTTTAGCTCCAGGCTTACATGCAGAGCTGATTAAGCGACTAACATCTAGTTTATAATTTTTAAAAAAATAAATGGTTCAACGGGAAACTATAGTGATTCGACCAAAAAAACAAGTTTTGTATAGGTAATTTCAGCGTGATTATTGTTAGATATTTGATCCGCGAAACACTCAAGAGCCAATTTGCGATTTTTTTCGTACTTTTTTTGGTGTTTGTAAGCCAGAAATTCATAAGTGTTCTTGCTGATGCTTCTGATGGGGATATTCCTGCTGGATTGATTTTCTCTATTGTTGGTTTGAACATGCCAGCAATGGGTCTGTTAATGCTGCCTTTAAGTCTGTATATCGGCATATTGATCACATTTGGTCGTCTGTATGCAGAGAGCGAAATTGTCGTAATGAACGCGACAGGTATTGGTAATAAATTCTTGGTTCAAGCAGCCTTATACCTAGCGTTGATTACTTCAGCGGTGGCGGCTTTCAATGCGTTGTGGCTATCGCCGTGGTCTCAAGACCGCGTTGAGCAGCTTTATGAGCAGGTAGCGTCAGAAAACAGCGTTGACCTACTTAAAAAAGGTCAGTTCCAAGGTACACCAGACGGTTCATCGGTTGTGTTCATCGATGACATTAAAGACAATACCTTGAGCAACGTTTTTGTTGCGCAGATGCGCCCTCGAGATTCAGTGTTACCGAGTGTGATGTTCTCATCTTCTGGTGAAGTAAAAGAGCTTTCGGACGGTCGTCAGATCATCACTATGAAAGAAGGTACGCGTTATGAAGGTGTGCCTACTCGCGTTGAATATATGATCACGAAATTCGATGAATACGAAGGTGTTATCGGCCAACGTGAGGTCAAAAAGAAAGGGCGAGACTGGGAAGCATACCCAACGGTTGACTTGATAGGTCACCCAGATCCAGAGGCGCAAGCGGAGCTACAATGGCGAATTTCGTTATTTGTGTGTATTCCACTCTTAACAATGCTCGTTATTCCTTTGTCTGCGGTGAATCCGCGTCAGGGACGGTTTGCCAAAATGGGGCCTGCGATTCTGATCTATCTAGCGTATTTCTTGGCGATCAGTGCAACCAAATCTGCATTAGAAGATGGTGACATCCCGGCTGCTATTGGTATGTGGCCAATCAATGCGATGTTGCTGATTGTTGCTATCATGGCGAATATGATGGACAGCGTTGCTGCTAGACGAATAAAAGACAAATTCCGCAAGAAGAGGCTCGCGTAAGCTGTGTTCAAAATCTTAGACCTTTACATCGGTAGAACCATCATCTCTACCACTGCCTTGGTTTTAGCGACGTTTGTTGGCTTATCGGGCATCATCAAATATGTAGAACAGCTACGTAAAGTAGGGCGAGGTGTGTACGACCTCACTCATGCGTTGTACTTTGTGTTACTCAGTGTGCCGCGTGATATCGAAATGTTCTTTCCAATGGCGGCATTACTCGGTGCCCTGATCGGCTTAGGTATGTTGGCTTCAAGCTCTGAGCTGGTGGTGATGCAAGCTGCTGGTTTCTCTAAGCTGGATATCGGGTTATCGGTACTAAAAACGGCCGTCCCGCTCATGATTGTCGTTATGGCGTTAGGTCAATGGGGCGCTCCTGAGGCCCAGAAGATGGCCCGTGACTTACGTGCGTTTGCGATATCAGGTGGTAGCATTGTGTCTGTGCGCTCAGGTGTGTGGGCTCGTGACGCAAACGACTTTATCTTTATAGGTAAAGTCGAAGACGACAAACTTTATGCTTTAAATATGTGGCGTTTTGATGATGATAAGAATCTACAAAAAGTTATTTTCGCCGAAGAAGTCGACTACCAACAAGATAACAACTGGCTGATGCGCTACGTACAAATTACGGACATGGAAAATGAAAACGTAATTTCAAAGCAAGACATCGAACAGATGGAGTGGCACACCTCTTTGGCACCGGATAAGCTAGCTGTGGTGACCGTGAAGCCAGAAGAACTGTCACTGAGCGGTTTGTATGATTATGTGACTTACCTAAAAGCATCGGAACAAGATGCATCTCGCTATGAGTTGGCGTTTTGGCGTAAGTTGACTCAGCCGCTTTCAATTGCTGTGATGATGTTAATGGCGCTATCTTTTGTTTTCGGTCCACTCAGAAGCGTGACCATGGGGGCAAGGGTATTGTCGGGCGTGGTTGCCGGGTTTACTTTTTACATATCCAGTGAGTTCTTTGGCCCATTAAGCTTGGTGTATGGCATATCCCCAGTGTTTGGTGCTTTGGCCCCGAGTTTGGTGTTCTTAGCTATTGCGATTGCACTACTACGAAGAAAGCTATAACTGAAGCATCATCGAATAAACCAAGTTTTACCGAACCAAATGTAAAAGGAAGGCATTACGCCTTCCTTTTTTGTGTTCCTAGACAAGTTAGTTTGCCTTGGGTAATACAACAACCTCTGTTTTGGCCCAAATGTCGTGGAAACCACGTTTCTTCGGATCAATCGGTACAGTCAAATTTGCCAAGCCAAAGCCAGATGTCGAAATACGAATCAGAGCTTGAGTTACCGTAATTGGTGCTCCGTCTTTGGCATTGCGAACTCGAAGTTTCCAAGCGCGCATCCCAAGAGTTTGTCCTGCTCGCGTCCAGAAGAACACAAAGAAATATATCCACACACCCGCAAGATAAAGTGTAAATAGAGGGCTCAATACAGGGTGCTTTCCGAGCATATCTGCGGCATCAGCGTACTCGCCATAGCTCAACAATCCTGCTGCATTTAGTGCAAACACAACGGCCATAACAATACCAGCGGCCATCATTTCAATTGCGATAATAATCAATGTGTCGTAAATCAACGCTGCAAGTCGGCGAAAGAGACCAGCAGGTGGAAGAGTTGTAGACGTTGTCATTATTCCATCACTTACCTTAAAAATTGTGCGTCAGAATATAGATTCCCTCACCAAGAGAAAAGAGACCTAACGCACAGAGTCTTTAATTGTGTATAAACGAAGAGACTTTTCTGCCCTACGTTATCAGCACATGTCATGATACACGAGGCCGTGCAGCAATATGTTTCAACTGAATTCGACTCTCTTAACCATTGGCTTTTTGGTCTGTGACCAGATTAGATAGCTGAGAGAGTTGGTGTTTCTCATCTTCGGTATAATGTTGGCTTAATGAAAGCTCTAAAGCTTTTTCTGACAGCTTGATTGCTGGTGACAAAAATAACTTAGGGTGCATACTAGAGAGAGCTAGCAAGGCCTTTTGTAGGCGAATCTGTATTTGGAGTTGCGCTGCACCATCGTGTGCTATCGGCAAAAAGACATCATCAAACAAATCCTGGCAGCTCAATGCGGGCACAAATAGTCTAGGATATCGAGTTTTGGTAGGCGGCTCACTGAGTAGGTCTCCCCATAATGAAAGTGCTCGTACAGAACGCCCAAGAACGTCAATCGCGGTGCCATTATCATTTACAGCCGGAGATAGTGCTCGTGAGGCGATTTCCGCCATAACGACTAAACCAAAGCGAGGGTCCTGATCATATGAACGCTCCGTTCGAATCGTGAAGGCTGCCGTTACTTCGCTTTCGTCTGGCAATTCTCCACAAACCCAAGCCAATGGTTGACCTACGTACACAAAACTTCCCGGTTGTCGCTCAAGGTAGATGGTGCATTGGTTTGCTTCAGCAATACTATCGAGGTGATGCATATCAACATGCTGTAAGTAGCCAATTTCTTGGCTCAAAATAGGTTTACTTCCTCTGGGCTTATGCTCTGGGTGGCTCCATGGGTGAGCACCTAGCCAGCGCTCTTTGCCCCGTTTTCTTATCGCATCTAACAAGGCTTGCTCTACGTATGAAGTGGTTTCACTGACCCTTCCTAGTACGGAAAGGTGCTGAATCCAACGTAGCAGAGTGAGTATGATCATCACGATTACGGCGATAGTCACGATGAATAGATAAATTTGTGCTTGTTGATGATAGGCCCCAATACCTAGCGCGATAATTCCTACCAAACTAAATAGAAAAGAGCCAAGAAAGGTTGCTAAGGCATTTTGTGTTGTGCTGTCTTCCATCAACAGTTTTGTCGCTCGCGGCGTTACCCCTGCACTAGCGGCACTGTACGCTGAGACCATAATATTGAGAGAGAATGTAGTCACTGCAAGCATGGAGGTTGCGAGGATATTTAATATGTTGTTCAACAAATCCTTGCTGACGTTGATGGCAGGGGGCAGAGTAATGAACTGGTTTAAAACAATCGACATTAAGGCGGTAGCAACAGCTAGTAATGCGTAGAGTGACGTCCGGACCCACAGTTTTCGTGTCATCTGTTTCAGTAACCACTGCCATTTTGACCCAGTCATTCTTTGCTCCTATTCAGTTCTCACTAGAAAGTCGATAGAAAATTCAGAAAGTTATTCTTGCTTAAGCATAGGTTAAATGCCCGTCGTTCTGCTTGATATTTCATGCATCACGAAAGTAAGAAAGCTGCTTGCTTCAAAGAATGGTGCTCTTGAGGTGTGAATTACCACGATTCTGTTACCTTAATTGATAGATGAATTAAAAGTATGTGATTGAAAAGAGGTAGCGCATGATTGTAATTACAGGTGCAAGTAGCGGCTTAGGGGCGGAACTAGCAAAGCGTTATGATGCGGAAGGCAAAGAGACGTATGTAATAGGAAGAAATACAGAAAAACTATCCGCACTAGCAAAACAACTCTCTCATAACGTTGGTTATCAAGCTTGCAACCTCTCATCGCACCAAAATGTGAAACAGCTCTTTGATGGGGTGAAACAGTCCCCTGAAATGGTCATTCATAGTGCGGGAAGTGGTTATTTTGGCTTACTGGAAGAGCAGGAGCCGGAAGAGATTCAAAAGTTGATTGATAACAACCTGAATTCTGCGATTCATGTGTTAAGAGAGTTAGTAAAGCGTTACAAAGATCATCCAATAAAAGTGGTCATGATCATGTCCACAGCCGCGCAACAACCTAAAGCGCAAGAGTCTACGTATTGTGCAGTGAAATGGGCCATCAAAGGATTAATTGAGTCGGTTCGTTTGGAGCTAAAAGGAAAACCTATGAAAATTATCGCGGTTTATCCTGGTGGAATGGATACGGAATTCTGGAAAACAAGCGGCAATACGATGGACACGAGTCACTTCATGCAAGCAGAAGATACCGCAGAGATGCTCCATAATGCGTTGTCGAGCATTGGCAACGGCTACGTTTCTGATATTACAGTGAATCGACAGTAAATCTTTTCTGAATGAGAGAGTTTTTGCGCGGTTTTTTGTGAAGATGAATTTGATTTTCTCCTCCGAGCTTAGTTTTGTCACACTTTGTGGCGAAATTATCAGCAAACGATAGTTATTTAAGGTTTTTCTGCTTGCGCAGGTCAAAAGCTTCCGTATAATGCCAACCATCAAAGGGCAATAGCCCAGAGATGCCGGTGTGGTGAAATTGGTATACACGACGGATTCAAAATCCGTTGCCTTCGGGCGTGGCGGTTCAAGTCCGCCCACCGGTACCATATTAGAAAGGTCGCTTTTATAGCGGCCTTTCGTCGTTTTAGGTGTTTGTAAATATCAAAAGAAAGGTAGCGTTGCCTTCGCGGTGGCGGCAGGAATGCCCAGTCCAATCAACTCCGTCCACCGGTACCATATTTTAAGACAGAGCCTCGATGAAAGTCGGGGCTTTGTTGTATCTGGATTTTCAAAACAAAAAAGCGCGAGGGGTATGCCTCGCGTAAACTACTACATGGTGATAGTAGGAACAGCCTATAGAGCTGTGAACAAGGTATTTTGAGTGTTCGGAGTCCAGTCTGCTTGGGACACGTGCGGTACATCAACTAGATAACGCAAACCTTGATAAGTCACCACATCACCTTGTTTATAGGAAACATTCTGAGTCCAGTTAGTGGCTGGGTCCGCATTTGTCCAGAGGCTAGAGGTTGGAGACGGTGCCCAATCTTGTTGTGCAGTATGGTTTGTTACAGCCTGGTATACAGTACCTAGGTGTAAGACGTAATCGCCAGCGTCGTAGTTATGACCAACTTGCCAGTTCGGTGTGTAGTTATCCATTGTGTCGAAGTCATAACCCGCTTGTTTTGCTAACTGTATAAACTTAGCGAGCTTAGGTAGGTTTTGCGTTGCCCCCATGCCACGCTTACCATCTTCAAATAGGAACTCGTGAGTTAAAACGATAACTTTATCGGCGTGTAAAGATGTACCACATGGGAACTCTTGAGCTTTGGAGTTGATCGGGTTAATCGTTGTTGGTGCACAAGTGTTTAACGCGGAATCCACATATCCAAGAAATGCTTCTGCTTCTGTAAGGCTGTTTGCTGGCATTTCAATGCCCCAATTTTCAGGTGCCCAGTCCACATCCCAACCGTGAGTTTGATAGCCGTTATTCGCTAGGATATTTTGAACCTCGATAGCTGCTTTTACACTGTTGGATGGGTTGGATGTATCGCATACATATCCTGGTTCCCAAGGTTTCAGGTCATCAGACGTGGCACATAACCCATCTGCTTTGAAGTCTTTCGTCACGCGCCAACCGTTGGTATAGGGCAGTCTAGCAAACTCTGTTGCCTTGTAGTTCGGGTAGCTTGTAATGTTCGGCAAATACTTTGCTAACACAGATAAGTTTTCCGTAAACATTGAGGCATCGTAAACAGGGTCTTGATACGAGTTAAGCTGGTGGTCCCCGGTCGCATTACACTCCGCAGCACTGTTCGGTCCAAACTCATCCACGCAGTTGTGCACCATGTGATCGTAACTGTGGTTCGCAACAATATGACCAGTGTCTAATGCGAGCTTTAAGGCTTCTAGGGAACGGTCTTCATTCTCATCACCAATTCCATCTAAATGCCAAGCATTAAAGTAAAACGTCGCTTTGATATCTTCCTGGTTAAGTACTTGAATAACGTCAATAGATGCATTGATTGGTCCATCATCAAACGTTAGATAAATTGTGCCTTTAGAGTCGGTTTGAGCAAATGAGTGTTGTGATAGTGCGGCACTTACAAGCGTTGCAATAGCCAATTTATTAAATTTCATTCTCTATTCCTTTTAAGAAATTAATAACGACGTTGTCAGTAGTAAAATATTGATAATTTGAAACTTAATGTGATGTCTTAAATTATTTTATGACTTTTATCCTAGACCTAAATAATTACAAAAAAATAGGTGGTATTTTCTAAATTGGGATTGTGTTCACGAATAATGCAACCGGTTGCGCTTTTTTGTCTTGGTTATTTTTGCTACAGTTTTTGCAGGTTGAAATTTACACAACGGGAGTAAGGCTATGAAAAAGATCCTTTTATGCTGTAGCGCAGGGATGTCAACCAGTATGCTTGTTAAGAAAATGGAGCAAGCTGCTGAAAATAAAGGAATTGAATGCAAAATTGATGCGATGTCAGTGAATGCATTTGAAGATGCAATTAAAGAGTACGATGTTTGTCTTCTCGGGCCTCAAGTACGTTTTCAGCTAGAAGAGCTAAGAAAAACGGCGCAAGAGCATGGTAAAAACATTGACGCGATTTCTCCTCAGCATTATGGAATGATGAAGGGAGAGGAAGTACTAGAGCAAGCATTAGAATTAATTAACTAAACCATAGTTTTAAATTAAAAAAGATAACTGTACATCAAATATAAATATTTGATGCGGGATTCTTTTGCCTAAAATAAGGATGGATTCTATGAAGCTTTATGACGCAATTATAGGCGCAGTCGAAAAGCATATAGCCCCTATAGCAGCTAAAGTGGGGAATCAGCCCCATGTTCGCGCAATGAGAGACGGTTTTATTGTCGCAATGCCGTTTATTATTGTTGGTAGTTTCATTTTGATTTTTGCATTCCCCCCATTTGCCGAAGATACAACCTTTACTTTTGGTCGAATTTGGCTCGATTTCGCCACTACACATTTTGATACCATAATGATGCCCTACAACATGTCGATGGGGATCATGACCATTTTTGTTTCGCTGGGCGTTGCTTATAGTTTAGCGAAGGCTTACAAGATGGATGGGATCACGAGTGCTGTATTGTCACTAATGTCTTTTTTACTCATTGCGGCCCCAGCTAAAGATGGCGCGTTGTCTATGTCTCACATGGGCGGAACCGGGATCTTCACCGCAGTGATGTGTGCATTTTTCTCGGTGGAGCTCTACCGTTTTATGAAAAAGCACAATATTACGATTCGCATGCCAGAGCAGGTGCCACCGGCGATTGCGCGATCATTTGAAGTATTGCTACCAGTCTTAGCGATATTCATTACCTTATATCCACTTAGCCTTTTCGTACAAACCCAGTACGACATGCTGATTCCAGATGCTGTTATGGCTATCTTTAAACCGCTAATTAGTGCGTCTAACTCATTGCCTGCCATTATTGGCGCTTTATTGCTTTGCCAGCTACTTTGGTTTGCGGGTATTCATGGTGCTGCAATTGTTGTTGGACTGCTTTCTCCAATCTTTTTGACCAACATTGGTGCCAACATTGAAGCCTTTGTTGCAGGTGAACCGATTCCAAACGTATTTACTCAACCGTTCTGGGATTTTTACATCTTTATTGGCGGCTCTGGTGCAACACTTGCTCTTGTTATGCTGATGTCGTTTAGCCGTTCTGTTCACCTTAAGAGCATTGGTCGAATGAGTGCGGTGCCTGGCTTTTTCCAAATCAACGAACCTGTGATCTTCGGTAGCCCAGTTGTGATGAACCCGACCTTGTTTATCCCGTTCGTCTTCGCTCCAGTCATCAACGCTACGATTGCGTATTTTGCTGTGCATGTCGGCTTTGTGGGTATGGGGGTCGCTACAACACCTTGGACAACACCGGCACTGATAGGTGCTTCGTGGGGTAGCGGTTGGACCTTTGCGCCAGTATTGCTCGTCATTGGTTTATTAATTCTTGATCTAATCATCTACTTCCCATTCTTCAAAATGTTTGAGAAGCAAATGTTGGAGCAAGAACTACCAACGACGAAGGAAACTAAAGGTGATACGCAGCCGTCAGGCGAAGGCGTTACTGCTTAACTGTGCTTAATGGGCCGCAATTACCGCGGCCCGATTTTCGGAGAGAAAATGATGGAACAAGAATTGGTTGTAATGGAGATCATTTGCAATGCTGGTGAAGCCAGAAGTTTAAGCTACGAGGCATTGCGTTTATCTCGAGAACAAGATTTTGAAGCGGCTGATGAGAAGCTCTCTCAAGCAAGAGAGTGCATTAATAAAGCCCACTTAATACAGACTCAGCTTATTGAAGAAGATCAGGGAGAAGGGAAAGTCCCGATGACGTTAGTGATGGTGCATGCTCAAGATCACCTAATGACTACGATTTTGGCTCAAGAGATGGCTGTAGAAATCGTCGCACTGAACAAAAAAATCTCGAACAAATAAAGGGGGATGAAAATGTCTAGAGAGGCGATCAAGCTTGCCATTATTGGCGGTGGTAGTAGCTATACCCCGGAATTGGTTGAAGGGGTTATTAAGCGCTTAGAATATTTACCCGTTAAGAAAATCCATTTTGTGGACATTGAGTCAGGAGCTGAGAAGCTTGAGATCATCAAAGGATTGGCTCAGCGAATGGTCGATAAAGCCGGAGCAAAAATTGAGATAAAAGCCGGTTTCGATCGCCGTGCTGCGATAAAAGATGCGGATTTTGTGATGACGCAGTTTCGTGTTGGTGGCCTTGCTGCACGCGCTAACGATGAGCGAATCCCAATCAAGTACGACGTCATCGGCCAAGAAACAACGGGCCCTGGTGGTTTTGCTAAAGCACTGCGAACCATTCCGGTCATTCTTGATATCTGTAAAGACATTGAAGAGTTGGCTCCAAACGCATGGATGCTCAATTTCACCAACCCAGCGGGTTTAGTTTCCGAAGCGGTCAGTAAGTACACCAAAGTAAAGAGTATTGGTTTATGCAATGTGCCCGTTTCAATGGAAATGATGATTGCAGAAATGATGGAGTGCGAGCCAAAAGAGCTGCAACTTGAGTTTGCTGGGTTAAACCATCTCGTGTGGGTACACAAAGCATGGCTCAATGGGGAAGATATTACTCCAACGGTATTAGAGAAAGTCGGTGATGGTGCCAACTTCAGTATGAAGAATATCTGGGAAGAGCCGTGGGATCCGGCATTTCTAAAAGCACTGGGGGCGATACCATGTCCTTATCATCGTTACTTCTACCAAACTGATGCCATGCTTGCTGAAGAGAAACAAAGTGCCGATGAAAAAGGCACTCGTGCTGAGCAGGTAATGGAAACAGAAAATGCGCTATTTAAGCTCTATCAAGATCCTACCCTCGATCATAAGCCGAAAGAGTTAGAGGAGCGGGGTGGTGCTTATTATTCTGATGCATCACTGAACCTAGTTGATTCAATTTATAACAATCGTAATAGTATTCATGTTGTTAACGTTTTAAATAATGGAGCGATCAACGGCCTACCTGACGATGCTGTGATTGAATGTAGTGCCGTGATTGGTAGCTGGGGGGCGAAACCTCTTGCGGTTGGCGAGTTGTCAAACAATATCAAAGGATTACTCCATCAAGTTAAAGCGTATGAGCAGCTAACAATAGAAGCTGCTGTCGAAGGTAATTATGACAAGGCGCTTATGGCATTAACCAATAACCCATTGGTGCCTGACATTGGCCGCGCCAAGTCAATCCTGGATGATATCCTAGCGGTGAACGCTCCGTATTTACCTCAATTTAAACTAACGACGTTGTAAGACTAAGGAAGGGCGCCGATGAAAGTCATTTTTAATGCTGATGATTTTGGTTTAACGAGAGGTGTAAATAGCGGCATCGTTAAAGCTCATCAGCAAGGTGTGGTTCATTCAACCACCATGATGGTGGGTATGGATGCTGAGCAACATGCCTTAGAACTAGCTCGCCATAATCCAGACTTGAAAATTGGCGTTCATCTTAGGTTTACAGCAGGTGTGCCTATAACGAAGCATCCTAACTTGACCAACGGCCGAGCGCACTTTATCAACTATGACGAACTTTGGAGTAAGCAGGACTTCGAAACTCAGGTCATTTATGATGAAGCAAAAGCTCAGGTGGAACATTTTTTATCGCTTGGGTTAGAGCTAAGCCACTTAGATAGCCATCATCACGCGCATACTCACTCTCAAATTTTGCCCGTTATTAAAGAAGTAGCGAATGAATACAGAGTGCCACTGCGGGGCACTGGCTTGTGTCAAGAATCGATGACAATCAGGTATATCTTTACTGATGAGTTTTATGATCAAAAAGTGAGCTTGGATGGCTTAATGGCACATCTATTGAGCTTAAAAGCTGACTATGACTTGGTTGAGGTGATGTGCCACCCGGCAGAGGCCGATCAGGCGCTTATCTTAAAGAGTGGCTATGCGCTTCAGCGAGAGCTAGAGTTACAAGTTCTTACCTCTCCCATTTTAAAAGAACAGTTAGCTCATCATGGCATAACTGTCACGGATTACTCTGAGCTTGTTTCTACCAATCAAATAGTCGGTGTATGATTAAAGGCTGCCAGCTTCGCCCCCTATAGCACCTTACGAATTGCTGGCAGCCGTTCTACACAAACGAATATTTAATAACAATTGCAGTTGGACCCAATAGCATTATGGCAAGGATTAAAGATGTAGCCGAACTCGCCGGTGTAAATCGCTCTACCGTTTCTCGAATTATTAATGGAGAGGGGAAATTTCGCGAGGAAACTCGAAAAAAAGTAGAGCAAGCTATGGCGCAATTGAATTATCGTCCTAGTGCAATTGCTCGTTCACTCGCAACCTCATCCAGTAATATGGTTGGGTTATTGGTGACTTACTATACGGGGGGCTTCTTTGGCGAGATGATGGAGCAGGTTCAGACCGAGCTGGATATTCATAAGAAGTTTTTGATTACAGCTCAAGGCCATCATTCTGCACAAGGTGAAAAAGAGGCAATTCAGCGTTTTAATGATTTACGTTGTGACGGCTATGTACTTCATAGTCGTTATTTGTCAGATGATGACTTACGTGAATTAGCTAAACAGCCAACACCTTTCGTTCTTCTGGATCGCTACGTGGAAGGAATAGAAGAGCGTTGTGTTACCTTTAACCATCATCATGCAAGCCGTATTGCCGTTGAGCACCTTTTAGCTGGTGGTCATCGAAAGATTGCTTGTATTGCCGGTCCATCCCAACGTCATAACAGTGTATTGAGAAAGCTTGGGTATATTGATGCAATGAAGGATGCTGGTATAGATATTGATGAAAGCTGGTGTGAAGAAGGGAATTATGGCCGGCAAAGTGGTTATGATGCAATGGCTGCAATTTTACAACGACACCCTGATGTGACGGCTGTCTTTTCGTGCAGTGAAGAAATGACGGTTGGCGCAATGCAGTACTTACACGAGCACAGTATTTCTGTACCAGAGCAAATCTCATTAACTAGCTTTGACAGTGTTGATCTTTGTGAAAGTCTTTACCCTACAGTATCAGCAGTGCACTTTCCTATCAGTGACATGGCCCGTGTAGCGGTACAAACGTTAATGGGACTAGTCAAAGATCAAGAAGTAATAGACAAGCCAGTGTTCGAGGCCAAGCTTAAAATACGCAAAGCAGATCGCTCCTTAAAGTAGCTTACTTCTATCTAATTAAGTGAGTCGCTTAGAAATAACGGTTTGATGTTTTGATAGTTACTGATGAATTTATTCACAAAATTTACTAGTATTCTAACTCTCTTAAGAAATATAAATCAGTAGTGAATAAGTGGCAGCCATTAAACTAACGGTCGATCGTATTCAACCCGGACTACATATCCGTCTTCCGCTAAAGTGGAACGATCACCCCTTTCTACTCAATAGCTTTAAGATTAAAGACCAAGAGCAAGTCGAGATGATCCGCCACCTCGGCGTAAAGTTCGTTTACTTTAATCCAGAGCAAAGCGATGCCGTTCCACTCCCTGTTGATCAAAGACAAGCTGACAGAGTAACAAATGAAGCGTCGTTAGATCATGAAACTCAAAAAATGTGGCAAGAAAAACAGAACCGCATAGAGAAGTTAAGTGCATACCGTCGACGCGTGATTCAGTGTGAAAAAGAGTTTGAGCGCTCTCTGGCACGTATGCGTTCAGTCATGACTAAAATCCGTAACCGTCCGACAGCAGCAGTTGATGAAGCAAAGCTTCTTATTGAAGATATCGTCGAGAAGTTAATGTGCGATGATAATGTTACGTTACATCTGATGAACGGAAAAAATGAGTTTGAAGATATTTATTTCCACTCATTGAACGTGGCTGTTATCTCGATGATGATTGGCCGTGCTAAAGGGTACTCAGCTGCACAGTTGAAAGAGCTTTCCTTCTCCGCACTATTCCATGATATCGGGAAAATAAAAATCCCGACTGCAATATTAAGAAAGCAACTACCTCTAACAGAGCCAGAAACCAACTACTTAAAGTTGCACACTAAATATGGCGTCGATCTTGCGAGTCAAATCGAGGCTTTTCCCGAAGTCGCGAGAATTGTGATCGCGCAGCACCATGAGCTAAGAGATGGGTCTGGTTATCCTAAAGGCCTGAAAGGAGATGAGATCAACGAGTTTGCTCAAATTATTGCTGTAGCCAATGCGTTTGATAACTTGTGTCATACCCCGATAGTCTCAGACCAAAAGATTCCTTATACCGCACTCTCTCATTTATATAAGAACTGTAAACACCTATATAAAGAAGAGAACCTGAACATCCTAATTAAGTTTATGGGCGTATTTCCTCCGGGTACCGTAGTTCAGCTTTCTAATAATATGGTCGGCCTGGTTATCTCAGTGAATGCATCGCATTTATTATTCCCGAATGTCTTGGTTTACGATCCATCAGTACCAAGGACGCAAGCGCCAATCATTGATCTTGCGTCAAAAGATATAAAGATAGTTAACGCGATTCATCCGTCAAAATTACCGGATAAAGTAAAAGAGTATCTAAATCCGCGTTCGCGTATTTCTTATTTCTTTGATAGCGATGAGTAGTTATCCACAGCTTTTTGTGGGTAAATTGTATAAATCCTGAGTGTTATTTCTGGGTAATTTTGGGGTTGGATGGAAAGTATCCATTTGGCATGTTTTTTTAGAAAAAATGCATTTTTAGTATTGCCAAAGAAAATCTTCTCCCTATAATGCGCATCCATCGACACGGCAGACGTCACAAGGCTTCAGCAGGGTCGAAGAGGTAAAAAGCTTCTACAAAAAATTAGTTTAAAAAAGTGTTTGACACTAACAACTAAATCGCTAGAATGCACCTCCGCTTTGAGAGAAAAACTTCTCGCAAAGCAAGCTCTTTAACAATATAGACCTATCAATCTGTGTGGGCACTCGTTGATGATAATCCAATTCGATACCTCGGTATCAAATTAGGTTTCAATGAAACGAAGTGACCATTCGAATTGGGAAGCAGCCTTGAGCTGTTTTGTTTTACTTTTTCAAAAGTAAAAACCAATAAGAGCACAGTCAATTCAAACATTACTTTATGTAATGTTCAGTATTCATTGAGCCGACAAAATCTTAAATTGAAGAGTTTGATCATGGCTCAGATTGAACGCTGGCGGCAGGCCTAACACATGCAAGTCGAGCGGAAACGAGTTATCTGAACCTTCGGGGAACGATAACGGCGTCGAGCGGCGGACGGGTGAGTAATGCCTAGGAAATTGCCCTGATGTGGGGGATAACCATTGGAAACGATGGCTAATACCGCATGATGCCTACGGGCCAAAGAGGGGGACCTTCGGGCCTCTCGCGTCAGGATATGCCTAGGTGGGATTAGCTAGTTGGTGAGGTAAGGGCTCACCAAGGCGACGATCCCTAGCTGGTCTGAGAGGATGATCAGCCACACTGGAACTGAGACACGGTCCAGACTCCTACGGGAGGCAGCAGTGGGGAATATTGCACAATGGGCGCAAGCCTGATGCAGCCATGCCGCGTGTGTGAAGAAGGCCTTCGGGTTGTAAAGCACTTTCAGTCGTGAGGAAGGTGGTAGTGTTAATAGCACTATCATTTGACGTTAGCGACAGAAGAAGCACCGGCTAACTCCGTGCCAGCAGCCGCGGTAATACGGAGGGTGCGAGCGTTAATCGGAATTACTGGGCGTAAAGCGCATGCAGGTGGTTTGTTAAGTCAGATGTGAAAGCCCGGGGCTCAACCTCGGAATAGCATTTGAAACTGGCAGACTAGAGTACTGTAGAGGGGGGTAGAATTTCAGGTGTAGCGGTGAAATGCGTAGAGATCTGAAGGAATACCGGTGGCGAAGGCGGCCCCCTGGACAGATACTGACACTCAGATGCGAAAGCGTGGGGAGCAAACAGGATTAGATACCCTGGTAGTCCACGCCGTAAACGATGTCTACTTGGAGGTTGTGGCCTTGAGCCGTGGCTTTCGGAGCTAACGCGTTAAGTAGACCGCCTGGGGAGTACGGTCGCAAGATTAAAACTCAAATGAATTGACGGGGGCCCGCACAAGCGGTGGAGCATGTGGTTTAATTCGATGCAACGCGAAGAACCTTACCTACTCTTGACATCCAGAGAACTTTCCAGAGATGGATTGGTGCCTTCGGGAACTCTGAGACAGGTGCTGCATGGCTGTCGTCAGCTCGTGTTGTGAAATGTTGGGTTAAGTCCCGCAACGAGCGCAACCCTTATCCTTGTTTGCCAGCGAGTAATGTCGGGAACTCCAGGGAGACTGCCGGTGATAAACCGGAGGAAGGTGGGGACGACGTCAAGTCATCATGGCCCTTACGAGTAGGGCTACACACGTGCTACAATGGCGCATACAGAGGGCGGCCAACTTGCGAAAGTGAGCGAATCCCAAAAAGTGCGTCGTAGTCCGGATTGGAGTCTGCAACTCGACTCCATGAAGTCGGAATCGCTAGTAATCGTGGATCAGAATGCCACGGTGAATACGTTCCCGGGCCTTGTACACACCGCCCGTCACACCATGGGAGTGGGCTGCAAAAGAAGTAGGTAGTTTAACCTTCGGGGGGACGCTTACCACTTTGTGGTTCATGACTGGGGTGAAGTCGTAACAAGGTAGCGCTAGGGGAACCTGGCGCTGGATCACCTCCTTATACGATGATTATTGCGATGAGTGTTCACACAGATTGATACGGTTTATAAAGTAAAGAGACGATACTGGGTCTGTAGCTCAGGTGGTTAGAGCGTTCGCCTGATAAGCGAGAGGTCGGTGGTTCGAGTCCACTCAGACCCACCAATTTCTTTCCCAAGGAATTGGCGACAGTATCGACACCTTGATGGGGCTATAGCTCAGCTGGGAGAGCGCCTGCCTTGCACGCAGGAGGTCTGCGGTTCGATCCCGCATAGCTCCACCATCTTTAAGTGTTCTTGAAAAAGAATCTTTAAAAATGGTTTTCATCAGAAAATCTAGCTCTTTAACAATTTGGAAAGCTGACAAAACAACAGTTTATTGTTGTTTGTAAAGTTCTCAATGTTTATCGAAAGATAAACACCAAAAAACACATTCAAGTGTTCTTGGCTTTTTGTTTTCATTTTTTCTAAAAATGAAGGTAAAGAGATGAGTCCGGCAAAATCGAATGTCTCTCGCTCATTCAAATAATGAGAGACAACTTTGGTGATTTGATTATCAACTCGAAACTCCTTCGGGTTGTATGGTTAAGTGACTAAGCGTACACGGTGGATGCCTTGGCAGTCAGAGGCGATGAAGGACGTATTAACTTGCGATAAGCCCAGATTAGGTAGTAAAAACCATTTGAGTCTGGGATTTCCGAATGGGGAAACCCAATACCATAAGGTATTACTGTTGAGTGAATACATAGCTCAACAGGGCGAACCGGGGGAACTGAAACATCTAAGTACCCCGAGGAAAAGAAATCAACCGAGATTCCGAAAGTAGCGGCGAGCGAAATTGGACTAGCCCTTAAGCTTTACACGCGTTAGACGAACAGCCTGGAAAGGCCGACGATACAGGGTGATAGTCCCGTAGTTGACGACGTGTGTTCAGTGAAATCGAGTAGGGCGGGACACGTGATATCCTGTCTGAATATGGGGGGACCATCCTCCAAGGCTAAATACTACTGACTGACCGATAGTGAACCAGTACCGTGAGGGAAAGGCGAAAAGAACCCCTGTGAGGGGAGTGAAATAGAACCTGAAACCGTGTACGTACAAGCAGTAGGAGCAGGCTTTGTCCTGTGACTGCGTACCTTTTGTATAATGGGTCAGCGACTTATATTCAGTGGCAAGGTTAACCATCTAGGGGAGCCGTAGGGAAACCGAGTCTTAACTGGGCGTTCAGTCTCTGGATATAGACCCGAAACCAGGTGATCTAGCCATGGGCAGGTTGAAGGTTGAGTAACATCAACTGGAGGACCGAACCGACTAATGTTGAAAAATTAGCGGATGACTTGTGGCTAGGGGTGAAAGGCCAATCAAACCTGGAGATAGCTGGTTCTCCCCGAAAGCTATTTAGGTAGCGCCTCGGACGAATACTACTGGGGGTAGAGCACTGTTAAGGCTAGGGGGTCATCCCGACTTACCAACCCTTTGCAAACTCCGAATACCAGTAAGTACTATCCGGGAGACACACGGCGGGTGCTAACGTCCGTCGTGGAGAGGGAAACAACCCAGACCGCCAGCTAAGGTCCCAAATTACTACTAAGTGGGAAACGATGTGGGAAGGCTCAGACAGCCAGGATGTTGGCTTAGAAGCAGCCATCATTTAAAGAAAGCGTAATAGCTCACTGGTCGAGTCGGCCTGCGCGGAAGATGTAACGGGGCTAAGTAGTAAACCGAAGCTGCGGCAATGCACTTTAGTGCATTGGGTAGGGGAGCGTTCTGTAAGCGGTTGAAGGTGTGTGGTAACGCATGCTGGACGTATCAGAAGTGCGAATGCTGACATGAGTAACGATAAAGGGGGTGAAAAACCTCCTCGCCGGAAGACCAAGGGTTCCTGTCCAACGTTAATCGGGGCAGGGTAAGTCGACCCCTAAGGCGAGGCCGAAAGGCGTAGTCGATGGGAAACGGGTTAATATTCCCGTACTTCTTACAATTGCGATGGGGGGACGGAGAAGGCTAGGTGGGCCTGGCGACGGTTGTCCAGGTTCAAGTGCGTAGGCTGAAGAGTTAGGTAAATCCGGCTCTTCTTAAAGCTGAGACACGACGTCGAGCATCTACGGATGTGAAGTCATTGATGCCATGCTTCCAGGAAAAGCCTCTAAGCTTCAGATTGTAAGGAATCGTACCCCAAACCGACACAGGTGGTCGGGTAGAGAATACCAAGGCGCTTGAGAGAACTCGGGTGAAGGAACTAGGCAAAATGGTACCGTAACTTCGGGAGAAGGTACGCTCTCGACGGTGAAGTCCCTCGCGGATGGAGCTATTGAGAGTCGCAGATACCAGGTGGCTGCAACTGTTTATTAAAAACACAGCACTGTGCAAAATCGCAAGATGACGTATACGGTGTGACGCCTGCCCGGTGCCGGAAGGTTAATTGATGGGGTTAGACTTCGGTCGAAGCTCTTGATCGAAGCCCCGGTAAACGGCGGCCGTAACTATAACGGTCCTAAGGTAGCGAAATTCCTTGTCGGGTAAGTTCCGACCTGCACGAATGGCGTAATGATGGCCACGCTGTCTCCACCCGAGACTCAGTGAAATTGAAATCGCTGTGAAGATGCAGTGTACCCGCGGCTAGACGGAAAGACCCCGTGAACCTTTACTACAGCTTGGCACTGAACATTGACCCTACATGTGTAGGATAGGTGGGAGGCTTTGAAGCGCAGTCGCTAGATTGCGTGGAGCCGTCCTTGAAATACCACCCTTGTAGTGTTGATGTTCTAACGTCGACCCCTTATCGGGGTTGCGGACAGTGCCTGGTGGGTAGTTTGACTGGGGCGGTCTCCTCCCAAAGCGTAACGGAGGAGCACGAAGGTGGGCTAATCACGGTTGGACATCGTGAGGTTAGTGCAATGGCATAAGCCCGCTTGACTGCGAGAATGACAATTCGAGCAGGTGCGAAAGCAGGTCATAGTGATCCGGTGGTTCTGAATGGAAGGGCCATCGCTCAACGGATAAAAGGTACTCCGGGGATAACAGGCTGATACCGCCCAAGAGTTCATATCGACGGCGGTGTTTGGCACCTCGATGTCGGCTCATCACATCCTGGGGCTGAAGTCGGTCCCAAGGGTATGGCTGTTCGCCATTTAAAGTGGTACGCGAGCTGGGTTTAGAACGTCGTGAGACAGTTCGGTCCCTATCTGCCGTGGGCGTTGGAGAATTGAAAGGGGCTGCTCCTAGTACGAGAGGACCGGAGTGGACGAACCTCTGGTGTTCGGGTTGTGTCGCCAGACGCATTGCCCGGTAGCTAAGTTCGGGATCGATAACCGCTGAAAGCATCTAAGCGGGAAGCGAGCCTTGAGATGAGTTCTCCCTGATACTTTAAGTATCCTAAAGGGTTGTCGTAGACTACGACGTTGATAGGCAGGGTGTGTAAGCGTTGTGAGGCGTTGAGCTAACCTGTACTAATTGCCCGTGAGGCTTAACCATACAACACCCAAGGGGTTTTGATGGACTCAATGAAAGAACGTTGAATGTGTAAGAACGAGAATTAAAAAAACAGCTTTCCAGATTAAAGAATTTGCTTGGCGACCATAGCGTTTTGGACCCACCTGATTTCCATGCCGAACTCAGAAGTGAAACGAAATAGCGCCGATGGTAGTGTGGGGTTTCCCCATGTGAGAGTAGGACATCGCCAGGCTTTAAATTTAGTTTTTTCCTTTTTAAAAAGGCGAAGACAAAAGTTAAGAGAGCCCGTTTGTAAAAGCGGGCTTTTTTAGTCCTCACGGACACAAATAATGTGCTGATATGGCTCAGTCGGTAGAGCGCATCCTTGGTAAGGATGAGGTCCCCAGTTCGATTCTGGGTATCAGCACCATTTATTGTTTGTTTTATGTTTCAAATTAAAGCCTAAAACAAAATGTAAAGAATTTTGCTTGGCGACCATAGCATTTTGGACCCACCTGATTTCCATGCCGAACTCAGAAGTGAAACGAAATAGCGCCGATGGTAGTGTGGGGCTTCCCCATGTGAGAGTAGGACATCGCCAGGCTTTAGTTTTATTTTCACTTTTTCGAAAAGTGAAGACAAAAGCGGACACTTGCTGATTACAAGCGAGTGATACCACTGCGGAGTGGTAGTTCAGTTGGTTAGAATACCGGCCTGTCACGCCGGGGGTCGCGGGTTCGAGTCCCGTCCACTCCGCCACTTATATTAAGCCCTAGTCGAAAGACTGGGGCTTTTTCGTTTGGTCGTGTCCCCTAGAAATGCATTTACACATTGAAGGCGAGACAATACGACTTTCTTTACCCTTTTGGCACATGAGTTTCTCAGGAAGATGAGCCTGCTGCCTGCACTTCCAATTACTCCGAGTTTGTATCCTGTCCTCGTTGAAAGATTGGTCATTTGAACAATGAGTCTTTATAACACTCGCCCTCAACCGTAATAGAATGAATAGTCTTCCGTACTGCGTGTTTTGTTAGCGTCTCTCTTAAACAATAATTTTCTACATCTTATTTCTCAAACATTCATTGCTTCCATGTTTAGAGCGGGACCGTCGTTGCGTGGATTACGCAATTTCCCGAAATATAATGAGGAAGAGAGCTAAGTCTTCCGAAAATTAATGCCTTTTAGAAAACTTTGTTTTCTTTGCTGAACTTGCTAGTAGCGATTAACCTAAGAGGAGTTCTTGAGGAGTATGTTTGATGATGCAACAAATAAAAAATGAAACGCTGAAATCTGTATTTAAGCAATGGTCTTCCGAAGAGGGAATTGTGGTCATCAACCCTGCAACTGAGCAAGAGTTAATTCGGTTAAAGCCTAGTACTCTTGATGAGTTAGATGATCTCATTGGTCAGTGCAAAACGGAGCAAGTCCGTTGGGCTAAATTAAGTGCCAAAGAGCGCTCTCGTCGTTTGAGGGGGTGGTATCAACTACTTCTTGATAATGCAGAAGACATAGCCACGATTATTACCTTAGAGCAGGGTAAACCTTTAGCTGAGAGCAAAGGGGAAGTGATGTATGGTGCCTCTTTTGTCGAGTGGTTCTCAGAAGAAGCAAAACGTGCTTATGGCGAAGTTATTCCTGCCCCCACGACAGATAGACGTCTATCTGCAATTCGCCAGCCTGTGGGAGTATGCGCTGCAATTACACCTTGGAACTTCCCTATTGCGATGATTACAAGAAAAGCAGCACCAGCCCTAGCGGCAGGTTGTGGCATGTTGATCAAGCCATCAGAGCTTACCCCTCTCACTGCAATTGCTGTTGTTGAATTAGCTTATCAGGCTGGTATCCCTAAAGAACTGCTTTCTGTCGTGGTGTCGGAGCAGGCTGCTGAGTTTGGTCAAGTACTAAGTACTGATCCTAGGATTCAGAAGATCTCTTTTACGGGGTCTACGCGAGTCGGGAAAATTTTGATGAAGCAAGCCAGTGATTCAGTCAAGGCGGTGTCGATGGAGTTGGGTGGTAATGCGCCTTTCATCGTGTTTGAAGATGCAGACTTAGATGCGGCTGCGGAAGGGCTTGTCGCGTCGAAGTTCCGTAATGCAGGGCAAACATGTGTTTGTACCAATCGGTTATATGTTCATAAAAATGTAAAACAAGCTTTTATTGATAAAGTATTGTCGAAGTTAAGCAAATTAAAGCTTGGCAATGGTTTAGAGAAAGGTGTCACATTAGGCCCTGTTATTACGATGGCCTCTAAGCATCGACTAGAGGCGGTGATCGATCAAGCTGTACAAGAAGGTGCCTCTATTGCTAACTCTCCACAGAGACGGCCTGGTCGCTTTATGGAGCCCGTTCTTTTGGATAGTGTGACGCAGAATATGTCGATTGTTCAGCAAGAGCTATTCGGGCCTGTGTTGCCTATTGTTACCTTTGAAAATGATGATCAAGTTCTCGAAATGGCGAACGATACAGAATATGGTTTGGCTTGTTATTTCTATACGAATAGCTTGAAGCGTATTGTGACTTTTAGTGAAGGTTTAGAGTATGGCATGGTTGGAGTGAATGAAGGGATCATCTCTACTGAAGTGGCTCCATTTGGTGGAGTTAAAGAGTCGGGTGTTGGACGGGAAGGTGCTAAGCAAGGCCTCGATGAATATCTGGAGACAAAGTATATTTGTCTTGGTGGTTTAAGCTGATTTCAGAGATGGCCGTGACCCGTCCTGATATGGGTTGACACTTTTTAACTAAAACGCTCGATGTACTTCATCGGGCGTTTTGTATTTTAAAGCCGTATGAGGCCTCATTTGATTATAGATATCTACGGACTCTGCTACCATCGTCCTTGCTTCTTTCAGATCTTTCGGTTTCTTCAGCAAGAGCTCCATTTTGAGTATCCCATTTACACGCTCAGCTAAAGCATTCTGATAACAGTCATACCCGTCAGTCATTGAGCAAGTCACTCTATGTTTCTTATGGATATCTTGATATTCCTTCGAACAGTATTGTGAGCCTCTATCTGAGTGGTGTATTAGCTTTTCTTCACTCTGCCGTTGCCTGAGAGCTGAGATAAATGCCCGCTTAACTGATTGAGTTTTCATGTTGTCATCCACATAAAAACCAACAATCTTCCTTGAATAAGCGTCTGTAACCAAGCTGAGATAACTCTCTCCATTTTGAGTTGGCAAGTAAGTAATATCAGCAACCCACAGTTGTTCTGGCTTCGTTGGTGTCAGCCCATCTTTCACTTTGTTTGGGTGACAGAAAAATCGATGACGGCTGTCAGTCGTTCGGTGATAGGCTCGTCTTGCTCTCACTAACAGCCGATGCTTTCTGAGAAGTTCAAAGAGCTTATCGCGACCTATTTGAATGCCCTTTGTTGCTGCTAAGAACTTCAGTTTACGCGTGCCAATGCGTGGCTGCTTCAGCCTGACTTCACGGACAAAGCCAATGACAGCATGCTCATGATGTTCACAACGAGATTGAGTTTGACATTGCTTATAATAAGCTTGGCGAGAGATTTGTACTAACTGACAAAACTTCGTAACGCTCAAACCTACTATGGTTTTCTCTTGGACAACGCTTCTTTGTGCTTTTTTGTCACTCTAACACCATAGTCACGTTCCATAACGTTCACGACAGCTTCAAAGAAGTCGGCTTTGAGTTGAGCATCTTCGAGCTGCTTCTCAAGCTCTTTAATACGTTGCTCTGGTGTAGGAGGTGAATTGAACTCGGCCATAGAGTCTCCTTTGGACATAAAGTTAGGTGTCCCTTTAGACCAATCTAGTCGACCATGCTTACGAAGCCAAACCAAAACCGTAGAGCAACCTTGGATGCCATACTTCTCTTGGGCTTGTTTGTAAGTGAGGCTTCCTTTTTCAACCTCATCAACTACAGTGAGTTTAAAAGCGAGGGAGTAATCGCGCTGAGTTCTTTTAGTTGTTGATTTCATAACACTCTCCAATTTTGGGGGTGGAAAGTGTCAACCTTATTTAGGACGGCACACCGATTGAATTAAAAAGCTAGGTTTTTACCTAGCTTTTTTTTAGTTGAAAGGCATACCATTTGCCACGCGCGTTTGTGGTTAATATTTTCTGGTTACTTAGTGAGTCGATAGTTAGCTTGCGGTAAGCGGTTTTTAATAATCAAAGCGCTTATGTTATTTCGTTATGGGGTAGGAGAGAGCTTAGCTTTAAACTAATACAAAAAAGCCGCATCAAGTGATGCGGCTTCTTCTAATATGGCTCCTCCTGCTGGGCTCGAACCAGCGACCTGCGGATTAACAGTCCGTCGCTCTACCAACTGAGCTAAGGAGGAACAAATTTTAATAAGTGGTGCCGACTACCGGAATCGAACTGGTGACCTACTGATTACAAGTCAGTTGCTCTACCTACTGAGCTAAGTCGGCACAATGTCATTAATAAGTTATTAACTTAATAATGAAAATTGGCTCCTCCTGCTGGGCTCGAACCAGCGACCTGCGGATTAACAGTCCGTCGCTCTACCAACTGAGCTAAGGAGGAATTGTCTTTTTAAGAGAATAAATGGTGCCGACTACCGGAATCGAACTGGTGACCTACTGATTACAAGTCAGTTGCTCTACCTACTGAGCTAAGTCGGCACATTTTATTCTTTAACATTGTTCGTGCTAAGCACCAACAATTAATAAATTGTGGTGCCCGGAGGCGGAATCGAACCACCGACACGAGGATTTTCAATCCTCTGCTCTACCGACTGAGCTATCCGGGCGACGAGGTGTATTAAAAGGCTTTTCGGCTTTCAGGTCAACAATAAAATTAAAATAAAATATCGTTTGATGAATTTGTGCTCGGAGTGGGCTGTTTTTATGCGTTTTTAGCAGCAATGCGCCATGCTTTAAGCGATGTTTTAACATTGATAGTGTGTTCACTTGCAAAATAAAGGCGATAAAAACAAAAAAGCACGTCTGAAAACGTGCTTTTTATTGAACAATTGACTTTAAACTAGTGCTTTACTGAGAACTTGTTTACCCAACCTTCTAGCTCATTCGCTAGTGAAGCTAAACTTTGAGTACTTGATTGGCTCTCGGTTACGACAGAGTTGAGTTGGCCTCCGCTTTCCTCGATAAGGTTTATGCGTAGCGCAATATCATCGCTAACCTGCGTCTGCTCAGCGGCAGCAGTAGCGATCTGCTGGCTCATTGTGGTGATAGATTCTAACGCCGTTACAATTTGCTGTAGAGCTTCAGAGGCATTCTTAGACTCTGTAACAGTGCTTTCACTAGTTTCTGCACATATTTCCATTGTGTGAATGGCATTGCGAGAGCCTTCTTGCAGATTGGAGATCATATACTGAATCTCTTTTGTGCTGTCTTGTGTGCGTCCTGCTAGGTTGCGTACCTCATCAGCAACGACTGCGAAGCCTCGGCCTTGTTCTCCAGCACGTGCTGCTTCAATGGCTGCATTGAGTGCCAATAGGTTTGTTTGCTCTGCGATATCACCAATCACATCGAGCACTTTTACAATATTATTTACATCCTGATCTAGATCGGCGACCGCTTTACTCGCAGTATTTAATTGAGAAGCTAAACCTTGAATGTTTTCAACCGTGTTATGAATGAGTTTCTGAGTATGTTGGCTTTGTTTGTCAGCCTCGTCCGTATTGTTTGCGGTGTCGCTTGCTGAATTGGCAACATGGTTGGCTGAAGATGCCATTTCAGTCATCGCAGTGGCAATCATCGCCGTTGATTGCTGCTGAGATACGGTAAGATCGGCAATCGTATTTGATCGAGCTTCTACGGCAAACAACTCTGCGCGCAGTGCATGCATAGACTTCTCTAGGTTTGTCACCATAGTAGCTAGTGATTGACTCATATCTTGCACGGCACGATAGATACTTCCTCTCGGTGCCACAGTATCAAAACTGGTCTGAATGTCTCCTTGAGCGACAGCTTGAACTGCTTTGCGCACATCGTTAGGCTCTCCACCAAGTAGATGAAGCATTTTGCGAATCGAAATGATCAGGCCACTTAGAATGCTTCCCGCGATAATCAGACATAGCACAAGCTGCCATTGTGCTGTCGACCAAAAACGTGCGTTAACTTCATTAAAGCCAATACCTGTACCGACAACCCAGCCCCAGTGTGGTGTTTTTTCTGCTATCGAGTGTTTTTCTTCAATGCTGCCATCTGCTTGTTTTTGGCTCCAGGTATATTCAACGATCTGACCTGTTTTGTGCCCCAATACATCTAGAATGAGTTGGCCTACGCTATTACCACTGCCATCTTTAAAGTCATGGAAGCTGGTACCGTGCAGTTGAGGGTCTAGTGGTGCGGCGATGAACATCATATTTTCATCTGCGACATAAACGTATTCGTTGTCTTTGTAGATATTGTTACGAAGTAGGCGAGTGGCTAATGCTTTCGCTTCGTCATCCGGCATTTTGCCTTCGATAGCCATCTTTTCTACTTCGGTAAGTATGCTGTACGCACTTTTAAATAGCTCAGTAACTCGAGCTTTGTTATCAAGGTTACTTGCGACGCGAAGTGTCCATAAGCCCGTTGCGGTCAGAGCTAGGAGAGCTAGCAATATGATCGCAGATAATAAATAGGCTTGAGTTTTTAGTTTCATATTTAGCTCACAAATAAAGTGTTATCACTATGCAAGGCATAGCTAAAAGAAGAAATGTAATAACTCGGGCATCTTAGTGAAGATGAATATGCTCGGATACTAATGCGTATTGAAATTACGATGAGGATTAAATTTTTATCGTGAAATAAGTATTTTTGAAGAAAGGATTTAATGTTCGCTGATGTTTAGAAATGAAGTGCAGATAAATGGGAAAACGAGAAATGACGTATAAAGCAGATACAAAAAAGCCGCATCAAGTGATGCGGCTTTAAAAGTGGCTCCTCCTGCTGGGCTCGAACCAGCGACCTGCGGATTAACAGTCCGTCGCTCTACCAACTGAGCTAAGGAGGAATTATTCTTTTTTGTGTCTTGCTTATGAAGCAAGTGCACCAAATATGGTGCCTCGAGGCGGAATCGAACCACCGACACGAGGATTTTCAATCCTCTGCTCTACCGACTGAGCTATCGAGGCAAAAGAATGGTGCCGACTACCGGAATCGAACTGGTGACCTACTGATTACAAGTCAGTTGCTCTACCTACTGAGCTAAGTCGGCACACTGTATTCTTTCTAGAAGAGATTATCTCTTCAGTTTTTAAAATCTCACTTAAGTAAGATTCTAGAAATTGGCTCCTCCTGCTGGGCTCGAACCAGCGACCTGCGGATTAACAGTCCGTCGCTCTACCAACTGAGCTAAGGAGGAACTATTCTTTTTTGTGTCTTGCTTATGAAGCAAGTGCACCAAATATGGTGCCTCGAGGCGGAATCGAACCACCGACACGAGGATTTTCAATCCTCTGCTCTACCGACTGAGCTATCGAGGCAAAAGAATGGTGCCGACTACCGGAATCGAACTGGTGACCTACTGATTACAAGTCAGTTGCTCTACCTACTGAGCTAAGTCGGCACACTTTATTCTTTGTGCTTTTGTCCGTGTTGTAACATTTCGTTAAGACACCAACAAATCAAATTGTGGTGCCCGGAGGCGGAATCGAACCACCGACACGAGGATTTTCAATCCTCTGCTCTACCGACTGAGCTATCCGGGCAACGGAGCGCTATTAAACGGATTTTCCCGCGTTGCGTCAACCACTTTTTTTAAATAATTTCAAAAAAGTGGTTGTTCGAACGCTTTTTATTCAACTGTCACTACAAAGTTTGCTTCGAGTTAAATTCCTTTTTGAAATTTGTAACTTTTTCTAGGTAGCGACGCGCTTCTGCGTTCGGGTGTTTCTTGGTTAACGCCCAATAAACTTGGTTGGGTTGCAATGAATTAAGATCTTGCATTGCGCGTTTGCGATCACTGCGATGAAATGTGTTTAAAACTCCTCCAGTACCGCCATTGTAAGCTGAAATCATGCTGTACTCGAGAGAGGTAGGGTGGCGGACTTCTCTTAAATAACGATTTTTTAAGATATAGAAATACGCAGTACCAGTATCTATGTTGTTTTCTGGATTAAACAAATATTCAGGGCTTGGTTGGCCCGAGCGCTTTTTCACGAGTTTGAACACATCTCGTCCCGCTGTTTTAGGTACAACTTGCATTAGGCCATATGCATTTGCCCAACTTACCGCGTATGGGTTGAAACTGCTCTCGGTTTTAATAATGGCGTATATCAAGTCTTCTGGAATGTCGTATTTCTTGGAAGCTCGACGCACGATATCGGCGTATTGGTAGCTGCGAGTTGAAAAGTGGTCTTCAACCATGGGAATTTCGACGTAATACGCTTTCTTGAAATCTACATTTTTGGTTTTTATTTTATTTGCGATGAGGTATTCCGCAAATCGGTTTGCCCGCCAAGACCATTGAATTGGCTTATTGTCTTGGTCGACAACTTGTTTATACAGGAATGGTTGCCCCTCTAACGTGATACCTTTAGAGGAGAATAAGTCGACGTGAGCGGGATCGTCTGGTGTTAATAAGGTGGTGACAATCGCGTCTTTTAGGTGTTTTTGGGGCTCTGTCGGTGATACGGTCTCTATCGTGATCACGCCTTTGCGAAAGTCGACCTCGGCGCGGCTAAGGTAGTTATCGATGTACTTAACGTAATTACTCTTGCCTGCGTACTTGATTTCTTTTTTACCCCAGCGCTTTTGAATATTGCCTGAAAAGCTATTGATTAAGGCATCTAGCGCCGCAGTATCTTTTTCAAATTGTCCTGGTAGCTCAGCTAAGTTATTGGCAAAACGGTTTGTTGGCTCGTAGTTGACGTCATAAATCTTTTCGACGAATTCACGGCTACAGCCTGCCATTAAAAGTGCGGCAGCAATAAAGACAATTTTTTTCATAAGTATCAGAGTTATTGAAGGTAATAGAAAAATGACACCACAAATGGTTGTGATGTCATTGTTTAACTCAAGCGACTTTATTCGCTCGGCGGTGTGTAACCTTCGATATGAACGTCTTTTCCTTCAAAGAGGAAATTTACCATTTCTGTTTCGATCAGTTTGCGGTGTTCTGGATCCATCATGTTGAGTTTCTTCTCGTTGATCAACATGGTTTGTTTGTGTTGCCACTGAGCCCACGCTTCTTTCGAGATGTTGTCGAAAATGCGTTTACCTAGTTCACCAGGGTAAAGTTGAAAGTCTAGACCTTCGCCTTCTTTCTTTAGTCGAGCACAAAATACAGTGCGGCTCATAATGACTCCTTGTATTCAATTAACGAAGTTCGTGGGGTAGCGTTTCCAGCAATAGTTTTACTGGCGCGGCTAAACCGACTTCTTCAGGTTTAGATAAGTTATACCAAAGACCTTTGTTGCCTTCCATTATCACGTCCGGTTGCTTTGATAAATCAATCAAAATTGGCGTGATATCTAGGTGGTAATGGCTGAATGTATGACGAAAGGTAATCAGTGTTTGCTTCTGTTTGATATTGCTGGCTTGAATGCCGCGTTGATCCAGTAGCAATTCAATGTCGCTTTCTGCATCCACATGTTCGGTTTGTGGGAAGCAGAATAAGCCACCCCAAATGCCTGTTTGTGGTCTTTGCTCCAACCACACCTCATGACCATTTTCGGTGTTGTGGTGAAGCATCACGAAACGAGTTTGCTTGATTGGTTTATCTTTCTTCGGTTTTTTGCCCGGGTAGTCGAGCACATTACCTTGTTGTTTTGCCACACACAGGTCAGCAACAGGGCAGAGGCTACATTTGGGTTTGCTGCGAGTGCAGACCATTGCGCCCATGTCCATCATTGCCTGGTTATACTTATCTACATCCGTTTGTGGGGTATGCGTTTCGGCAATTTCCCACAGCTGGTTTTCAACCTTTTTTTGTCCTGGCCATCCTGCAACTGCGAAACAGCGGGATAGGGTGCGCTTCACGTTACCATCAAGAATCGCGTGTGGTTGTTTATACACAGACGATAAAATGGCGGCAGCAGTAGAGCGACCAATCCCCGGTAGGGCGTTCATTTTCTCTATATCAAGAGGAAACTCACCATTGTATGTAGAGGCGACCTCTTGTGCTGCTTTGTGAAGGTTACGGGCTCGGGCGTAATACCCTAAGCCAGTCCAAAGGTGTAGGACTTCATCTTGCTCAGCATTGGCAAGATCGATCACGGTTGGAAAGCGCTCCAAGAAACGTTGGTAATACGGAATAACCGTAGTGACCTGAGTTTGCTGAAGCATAATTTCAGACAACCAGACACTGTATGCGGTCTTATTTTGTTGCCACGGAAGATCTTTTCTTCCATATGCGTCATACCATTCTAGGATGGCACTGGCGAAAGGTGTCACGACTTGCTCTGTATTCTATTATTGGTTAGGTGCAAAATTGCACCACATAATGGACAAGAAGTACAACGGATAAACAGTAGGGATATAAAGAGGTGTGTCGTTGCTTTTGGGTTGCCATAGACCAAGAGCTCAACAAATACTTGCACCTAAGTAAATTCTTTGGATAATCCCCGCTTTGATTAATCAATGTGCAGGCAAAATCAATGAGTGAAGTAACCACTAACGAATACAACGAAGACGGAAAGCTGATCCGCAAAATCCGCAGCTTTGTACGCCGTGAAGGGCGTTTGACTAAAGGTCAAGAGAGCGCGATGAATGAATGCTGGCCTACGATGGGTATTGACTTCAAAGCTGAACTTCTCGATTGGAAAGAGGTGTTTGGCAACGATAACCCAGTAGTGCTTGAGATCGGTTTTGGTATGGGTGCTTCATTGGTTGAAATGGCAAAGAACGCGCCAGAGAAAAACTTCATCGGTATCGAAGTTCATAGCCCAGGCGTTGGTGCTTGTCTTGCCGATGCTCGCGAGGCGGGAATTACTAACCTGCGTGTAATGTGTCACGATGCGGTAGAAGTATTCGAACACATGATCCCAAATGGCAGCTTATCGACACTACAATTGTTCTTCCCAGACCCTTGGCATAAGAAGCGTCACCACAAGCGTCGTATTGTTCAATTAGGTTTTGCGGAAATGGTGCGTGAGAAGCTTATCCCTAATGAAGGTATTTTCCACATGGCGACCGACTGGGAAAACTACGCAGAGCACATGATTGAAGTGATGAACCAAGCGCCAGGTTTCGAAAACATTGCTAAAGATGGTGATTTCGTTCCTCGTCCAGACGATCGCCCGCTAACGAAGTTTGAAGCTCGTGGTCACCGTCTTGGTCACGGTGTTTGGGATATCAAATATAAGCGTATTGCGTAACCAGAGGAGTTCATGGGATGTACCATTACGCGATATTAGCGAATCCGGGTCATAACCGAATTTACTTTGATAGCGCAATGACCATTGCCTGTTCTGAGCTAAAAGCAATTTTAGCTTCACAAGGTGTGGATGTGACAGAAATTGGTAGTAAAGACGTTGGCTTACCTGCTGCGTTGGTGTTTTCTTGTCAGGAAGCGCTAACCGATGAGCAGGCGCGAAGAATCGCAGCCTCTTCGATTTACTATGCGCTATTTGAAGTGCGCGAAGATGGTTTACTTCGACCAGTTCAATCGCCCGTATTTAACACTTTCCCGGAAAGTATGAGTCAGATTTTGCGCTACACCGGGAAAACAAATGAGCAGTTTACCCGTTTGATGGTGAATATCGGCATTAGTGCGTCCAATACGGGAAGTGAACAACTGACCTTAATGGATCCAATGTGTGGTAAAGGTACAACCTTATTTGAAGGCTTGATCCACGGTTTGAACGTGGTAGGGGTTGAGATCAACGCCAAGTGGGTGCAAGAGATCCAGACCTTTATTGTTAAGTTCATGAAGAATGGCCGCTTTAAGCACAAAGTGAGCAAAGAAAAGCGCACTGCGGGTGGCAAGAAAGTGGCGGATGGTTTCGTGGTTGAAGCTGCAGCAAATAAAGAAGATTACAACCAAGGCAATCTTCAGTTTATGAAGCTGTATTCGGCTGATACTCGTATCGCTGATCAAGTCGTGAAAAAGAACTCAGTTGATGTGATGGTGTCTGACTTGCCTTATGGCGTGCAGCACGGCAGCAAAAATGCCAAGGACAGCAAACTGAACCGTAGTCCACTAGAGCTTTTAAAAGAGGCTCTGCCTGCATGGAAAGTGGTATTGAAAAAGCAAGGTTCAGTGGTGTTGTCTTTCAATGAATTCACATTGAAATGGAAAGATGTCGCGGCATTATTTGAAGAGCAAGGTTGGAAGGTACTTTCAGAAGAGCCTTACATCGGTTATCTTCACCGTGTTGATCAATCTATCAACCGCAATATTATTGTGGCAGTAAAACCATAATCGACTTGAGTCGAACGAACCCTATGGAAAAGCCAACGACACGTTGGCTTTTTTTACCTCTGAGCTCAACGAGTTCTCTTGTAAATAGAAGGTAGAGAATGAAACCGACAGTGGAAATTTTGACAGATATTTTGGCGGAAGTACGCCCTTTAATCGGCCAAGGTAAAGTGGCTGATTACATTCCTGCTCTGGCAAAAGTACCCAGCAACAAGTTAGGTATTGCGGTATACACCAACGAAGGTGAGGTTATTAAGGCGGGTGATGCCGATGAACCTTTCTCTATCCAATCTATTTCAAAAGCATTGAGCTTGACGTTAGCGATGTGCTTGTACAAGCAAGAAGAAATTTGGTCTCGAGTGGGAAAAGAGCCTTCGGGGCAGGCATTTAATTCGCTAATCCAGCTAGAAATGGAGCAAGGTATTCCTCGTAATCCATTTATAAATGCTGGAGCGATAGTAGTGGCAGATTTGTTACAAACTCGCTTATCTGCACCTCGTCAGCGCCTGTTGGAATTTGTGCGTCAGCTTTCTGGTGATACCCATATTGTGTATGACAAAGTCGTTGCGGCATCCGAAATGATGCATGGTGATCGTAATGCGGCGATTGCATATCTCATGCGTTCGTTTGGCAACTTCGAAAATGAAGTGATTCCAGTACTACAAAACTACTTCCACGCTTGTGCGCTGAAGATGAGTTGCGTCGATTTGGCTAAAACGTTTAGCTATTTAGCAAACAAGGGCACATCGGTACAAACGGGTAAGCCTGTAGTTTCTCCTGTGCAAACCAAACAACTTAATGCACTGTTAGCAACGTGTGGCTTGTATGATGGCGCGGGCGAGTTTGCTTATCGCGTTGGAATGCCTGGTAAGTCTGGTGTTGGTGGTGGCATTATCGCGGTAGTACCTGGTGAAATGACCATTTCAGTATGGTCTCCAGAGCTTGATCCTTCAGGTAACTCGCTTGCTGGTACTAAGGCGCTTGAGCTGCTCTCAGAGCGAATTGGCCGTTCAATTTTCTAATGTTGGAAATGTGTCAACCTTATTTAGGACGGCACAGTTTCTAAATAAAAAGCCTCTCAATTGAGAGGCTTTTTTTGTTTTGGGGTTGCGTTACTCTTCGCTTTCTTCGGCCATAAAGGCTTCGAGCAAATCATTAAGGAAGAGCTTCCCTTTTTCAGTAATTTGCCAGTGGGTAGGCGTTTCACTCAGGTAGCCCATTTCTATCGCCCAGCTGATGGTTTCTTGAATCGTACTAAGCGGTAAGCCCGTGGTGTCCACGTAATCTTGCTTCGGACAGGCTTCGATTAAGCGGAATCGGTTCATAAAGAACTCGAATGGACGATCTTCATCCGCGACGACATGTTCTGTATGCAGATAAGGTTTGACCATATTTTGATAAGCCGCTAAATAGCCTCGCGGGTGTTTTACCTTTGTCGTTCGAATAATACGTCCGTCGGTAAAACTGAGTTTGCCATGAGAGCCACAACCGATACCAAGGTAATCACCAAAGCGCCAGTAGTTGAGGTTGTGCTGACACTGATAGCCCGGCTTGCTGTAACCGGAGATTTCATATTGCACATAACCCGCGGCTGCAAGTTTTTGGTGTCCGAGCTCGAAAATATCCCACAAGTCATCATCGTCAGGTAGCGTTGGTGGCTTGTAGTAAAACATGGTGTTTGGTTCGATGGTCAACTGATACCAAGACAAGTGCGGCGGTGCCAACTCAATCGCTTTGTCCAAATCTGCCAAGGCTTGTTCGATGCTTTGATCAGGTAAGCCGTGCATGAGATCGAGGTTAAAGCTGTTCAAACCGATTTGGTGCGCCAGCTTAGCAGCATTGACGGCTTCGTCTTGGCCGTGAATGCGCCCCAAACGCTCAAGCTTCTGCTGCTCAAAGCTTTGTACGCCGATAGAGATACGCGTTACACCAGCTTTGCGGTAGCCAACAAAACGCTCTGCTTCGATGGTGCCTGGATTCGCTTCCATGGTGATTTCGATTTCAGGCTTGAACGGAATACGCGCTTCAATGCCCTTAAGTAGACGCTCGATGCCTTCTGCCGAAATCAAACTCGGCGTACCACCACCAATGAAGATTGAATGCAGTGGGCGTGGCGCTTCGTTAAGGCGGTATTTCTCAATGTCGGTATCCAAATCTTCTAAAAGGGCACTGATGTACTCTTCTTCTGGAATCTCGGTTTTGAGCGCGTGAGAGTTAAAGTCGCAATACGGGCACTTTTGCACACACCACGGGATGTGTACATACAAGCTGAGTGCTGGGGGCGTTAACATGGTCTAATTCGCTCGTGATTACTGAGACACTTGCTCAGACAGTTGAGCAAACAACGACTTGAGCGCTTTACCGCGGTGAGACAGTTGTTTCTTACGTGCAGGTTCAAGTTCGGCTGACGCACAGTTATCTTCAGGAACAAAGAAGATTGGGTCGTAGCCAAAGCCATTTTCACCGTGTGCTTCAGTTAGAATTCGGCCTTCCCATTTACCGTGACAGACGATAGGCGTTGGGTCGTTCTCGTGACGCATGAGGACTAATACGCAGTGGAAACGTGCTGTACGCTCTGCTTCTGGTACGCCTTCCATTGCCGCTAGCAATTTTTCTAGATTCTCTTGATCAGATGCGCTCTCGCCTGCGTAACGTGCAGAGTAAATGCCCGGAGCGCCTTTTAAGAAATCGACTTCTAATCCAGAGTCGTCTGCAATGGCAGGAAGCCCTGTTTCTTGTGCGGCATGGCGAGCTTTAATGATTGCGTTTTCAATGAAAGTTGTACCCGTTTCAGCTACTTCCGATACATTGAATTCACTTTGCGCTAATACTTCAAAGCCGAAGTCAGACAATAAATCTGCCATTTCACGAACTTTGCCTTGGTTACCAGTTGCTAGCACAATTTTTTTCATGGGAATCTCTTTTAATAGTGATAGAGGAGAACAAATCGTTCTCCTCTAGATATTCTTTAACTAATAAATGGTTTTTAGCCTGCTTAGATCCAAAAGCTTTTGGAACATCACAACCCAATTACTCTTCAACATAAAACTTCTGGGTGAATTTAAGCTTACCTGAGCCTTTGTTTCCAGCTTTTACGTCAATATCGAAAGTAAAAGTTTCTTCGTGGGTAATTGGTAGTTCGGCTAAATAGTATATCGCATTGCCTTCTTTGACTTCACGAAAGGTCAAGGTCTGAGTTTGGCCGATAAGGTTCTTCGCGCGTCCAGCAATTTTTGCTTCTAATGCTGGCTTACCCAATGAAGCTCTATCTAACACGCTAATATTAACCACTGCGAGGTATCCATTACGTTTGATATCGTAGCTACGTGCGACTTTGGGTGTTAGGAATGTTGAGTTAAACGCTACATAGTGTACTTCGATATCTTTCATATTTTTAAACTGATCGGCGAAGCTTGGTAACGACAACAGGCTAATCAGTAATGCGGTAATCCATTTGCTCATTGTTACTTCCTCAAAGCACTTGTTATAAAACAACCATAGCTGCAATTTTACCTTGGTCAGGGGGTAAAAAATGCGTACTCAGTCGTTGGTATTAGTAAGTGTGGTACAAAATCGTAAATAAAAAGCCATCATATGATGGCTTTAATTTCTATCGGTATCTGGGTAGGCGATTCTATCCGAATTTGTTTGTGCCGTCCTAATTCACCTTTTTCTATGTGAACCAAGCCCTTAGCGATTTTAAACTGCTTGGCTAAGAACTTAGTTAGGTGTGCATTAGCTTTGCCATCGACAGGTGGAGCAGTAATGGCGATTTTTAGCTCTTCACCATGCAAGCCAACGATTTTATCGCGGCTAGCTTTAGGTTGAATATAGAGCTTCAGGATGATGTCCTCACCATCTTGCCAAACTGCAGCTGACATTATAGCTGGAACCAAATTGGACCAATGATATCGCCCATTAAGAAGTTCGCGAACTGCAAGCCGATAAATAACACCAGTACGCTTAAATCAAGACCACCAATAGCCGGAAGAATACGACGGATTGGAGCGCACATTGGCTCGGTCAGTTGATGGAATACGTACTCGATAGGGCTGCGGCCTTGGCTTACCCAGCTCAAAATTGCACGGATCAATAGTACCCAGAACAATAGGCCACCTGCGGCTTTGATTAATGATAATAAGCCCAAGAATAAGAAGTCAGCGCTGAAAGAGACGGAACCGTTCGAAGCTATTAGGATAAGCACGACAAATTTAAGCACACACAACACGTAGGCAAACAACACGGTTGCTAGGTCAATATTCCCCACGGAAGGGATAACGCGGCGCAATGGACCAATGACCGGCTGAGTCGCTTTTACTATGAATTGCGAGAATGGGTTGTAGAAGTCTGCGCGCGCAGCTTGCAACCAAATTCGCAAAATTACGACCATGATGTACAGGTCAAATAGGGTTGAGATGAGAAAACTCATTGAATTCATAAGGTACCCTTAACAAGTGATGGATGATACTAAACGGAGTTCATCCAAATAATTAAAACAGTTTTTCCATTTCTTCCGCGCGAGCCACAGCAGCTTGCATGGCTTTAGCGACAATATCTGAAAGTTGATGTTCGTTGAATGTACGCAGTGCTTCTGCCGTTGTCCCACCTTTCGATGTTACGTTCTCACGCAGGGTCGATAGCTCAGTTTCTGGGTTGCTAACCACCATACTGGCCGCGCCCAGTGCCGCTTGCTGAACCAATAGTCGAGCGGTCTCTTTATCAAAGCCTTGCGCAATCGCTTCTGCTTGCATCGCTTCCATAAACAGGAAGAAGTATGCTGGAGCACTGCCCGCTGCGGCAATCACATTATTGATGCCAGACTCTTGCTCAACCCAGCATACTTTACCGACCGCTTCCATTAACTCTGCGGCAAAAGCTTTGTCGTGCTCGGTTACATGAGTTGGTGCGAACAACCCACTCATACCCAACCCAAGCTGTGATGGCGTATTTGGCATAACACGAACCAAGTTCAATTTGGTGGCTAGCATATCATCCAATCGTGAACAGTTGATGCCTGCGGCAATAGAAATCACCAGTTTATTAGTGAAATCGATCGATTGCAGTGGTTTACAGACATCCGCCATCATTTGCGGTTTTACAGACAATACCACCACATCCGCCTCGGTCGCAGCTTGGATGTTATCGCTGGTGGTACGGATGCCAAAATCTTGTTCTAGCAGAAGGCGACGAGCCTCTGAAGGAGCCGTTGCGGTAATGTTTTGCGCTGGGTATCCGTTAGCAACCAAGCCGGAAACAATGGCTCTCACCATGTTGCCAGCACCAATGAAGGCGATTTTTTTATGTTCCATTTGTCTGATTTCCATCATGATATTTAGAATTTGTTGTGCGCTCAGGTGTATAATGGCGCCGCTGTTACTTACTGCTCCTATTGGCGAGTAAGATGATTGCGCATTTACGCTCTAACGATTGACGACATAACTTATGTCGCGAGTGAGCGTTTTGTTGATTTAGCTGTAGTCTCGTGCGCCGAAAATAGCGGTTCCAATACGAACCATTGTACTACCAGCTTCGATTGCAGCGGTCATATCACCACTCATTCCCATTGATAATGTATCGATTTCTGGGAACTGTGCTTCGAGTGTTTGCTTCAACGTAGCCAACTTCTGAAATTCACGGAGTTGTGATTCGTAGTCAGACACGTTGGCAGGAATCGACATCAACCCTCTTAAAGTGAGGTTGGGTAGGCGAGAAATCAACTCCGCCAGCTCGAATACTTCCGCTTCAGTGACACCAGACTTAGATGCCTCACCACTGGTGTTAACCTGAATCAGAACTTGTAGCGGTTTAAGTTCGCTTGGCCGCTGATCATTCAGGCGTTGAGCAATCTTGGTTCGATCGATGGTGTGAACCCAATCGAAATGTTCAGCAACAAGTCGCGATTTATTGGATTGAATCGGGCCAATGAAGTGCCATTCGATTCGATTATCTGGATAATGCTCGGCAAAGTGCTGAACTTTACTGACGCCCTCTTGAACGTAGTTTTCACCAAAGGCGGTTTGTCCCGCTTGGTAGGCTTCGAGAATTGCCTCGACAGGTTTAGTTTTGCTTACCGCTAGAAGTTGCACTGACTCTGGAGTTCGACCACATTTTTGCTCGTCATATCGAATTTGAGAGGTGATATGTTCAATATTTTGTTGAATACTACTCATAGCTGTACTTTAGACTTAAGGATTTTAAATGGATATCACTGAGTTACTGGATTTTAGTGTAAAACATAATGCCTCGGATCTACATCTTTCTGCAGGTGTCCCACCAATGGTTCGTATTGATGGGGATGTGAGAAAACTAGGCATTCCAGCGTTTACACACCAAGAAGTGCATCGTTTGGTTTTCGAAATCATGAACGATGCCCAACGCAGTGAGTTCGAAGAAAAACTCGAAGTCGATTTCTCTTTTGAGTTGCATAACGTTGGCCGTTTCCGTGTCAACGCTTTCAACCAATCTCGCGGTTGTGCGGCAGTATTCCGTACCATTCCAAGTAGCATTCCAACTCTGGAAGAGCTAGAAGCGCCAGAGATCTTCAAAAAAATTGCGAACGCTGAAAAAGGCTTAGTTCTGGTCACTGGCCCAACAGGTTCAGGTAAATCGACGACCTTAGCAGCCATTGTTGACTACATTAACCGTAATCACAACAAGCACGTACTCACAATTGAAGATCCGATTGAATTTGTTCACAACAACAATAAATGTTTGATCAACCAGCGTGAAGTTCACCGTGACACCCATAGTTTCCAAAATGCTTTGCGTAGTGCATTGCGCGAAGACCCAGACGTTATTCTGGTTGGTGAGATGCGTGACAAAGAAACCATCAGCCTTGCCTTAACGGCGGCAGAAACGGGTCACTTAGTTTTCGGGACGTTGCACACCAGCTCGGCGGCAAAAACCATTGACCGTATTATCGATGTGTTTCCTGGTAGTGATAAAGATATGGTTCGCTCGATGCTATCTGAGTCCCTTCGTTCGGTTATCGCGCAAAAGCTTCTGAAGCGTAATGGTGGTGGCCGTATTGCATGCCATGAAATTATGATGGCAACGCCTGCGATTCGCAACTTGATCCGCGAAGACAAAGTCGCGCAGATGTATTCGATCATTCAAACAGGTGCGGCTCACGGCATGCAAACCATGGAGCAAAATGCTCGTCAGTTAATGGCGCAAGGCATGGTTGCTCGTGAAGAGGTCGATAGCAAGATCGGATTAGAAGTGCAGCAATTCTCGTAACGTTCATACAGATAATGGTGAATACGGAAGATGGATCTAGATAAATTTCTCGAAGGCATGCTGGCGCTGAAAGCGTCGGATCTTTACATCACGGTTGGAGCGCCAATTCTATTTCGTGTGGATGGCGAATTGCGTCCGCAAGGGGAAAAACTCACCGAGAGTGATGTGGCTGCATTACTCGATAGCGCTATGGAACCAGATCGGCGTCAGGACTTTCGTAAAAGTCGCGAGTCGAATTTTGCCATTGTGAGAGATTGTGGTCGCTTCCGTGTGAGTGCCTTTTTTCAACGCGAGTTACCAGGCGCAGTGATTCGTCGTATTGAAACCAATATTCCTACTTTTGAGCAGTTAAAGTTACCGTTAGTGTTGCAAGATTTGGCGATAGCTAAGCGTGGTTTGGTGCTGGTGGTCGGTGCTACTGGATCGGGTAAATCGACCACCATGGCGGCGATGACAGGCTATCGAAACAGCAATAAAACCGGGCACATTTTGACGGTCGAAGATCCGATCGAATTCGTGCATGAACACAAGCGCTGTATCGTGACTCAACGCGAAGTTGGGTTAGATACGGAAAGCTATGAAGTTGCGCTTAAAAACTCGCTGCGCCAAGCACCAGATATGATTTTGATTGGTGAGATCCGTAGCCGTGAAACAATGGAATACGCGATGACCTTCGCCGAAACGGGTCACCTGTGTATGGCAACGTTGCACGCCAATAATGCCAACCAAGCTTTAGAGCGCATTCTTCACTTGGTACCGAAAGATCAAAAAGAACAATTCTTGTTCGATTTGTCGATGAACCTAAAAGGCGTGGTTGGTCAGCAGTTGATCCGAGATAAAAATGGGCAGGGACGTCATGGTGTATTTGAGATCTTGCTAAATAGCCCACGTGTGTCGGATTTGATTCGTCGCGGAGATTTACATGAGTTGAAGTCAACCATGGCTCGCTCAAATGAGTTTGGTATGCTGACGTTCGATCAATCTCTCTATAAGTTAGTGATGCAAGGTAAGATCAGCGAAGAGGATGCACTACATAGTGCCGACTCGGCAAATGATCTGCGCTTGATGTTGAAAACGCAGCGTGGTGAAGCATTCTCTACGGGCAGTTTGGCGAACGTTAAGATCGATATGGATTAATCCAATCCAGAAACAAAAAAGGTTGGCAGGAGCCAACCTTTTTTCATTGTGCTTGAAGTGTTTACTCATCCCAAAGGGCTTCAAACCAGCTTTCTAGAATCACCACTGCTGACTGGCAGTCAACATTACCTTTCGATAGGGCTTTATAGCCGCCCATGCTGAACAACTCCGCACGAGCTTCTGCTGTAGATAAACGCTCATCATGCAGTTCAACAGGCAATCCGTATCGGCCTTGCAGACGCTTAGCAAATTTTCGTGCACGAGGGGTTATGGTCTCAAGGTCTTTACCATGCAGATCGGTCGGTAAACCGACCACTAGCAAATCTGGTTGCCACTCTTTGATTTGCTTTTCTATATCGTCCCAGTTTGGAATACCGTCATTGGCTTTAAAGGCTTTTAATGGGGAAGCTGTACCAGTAATTTCTTGGCCAATAGCGCTACCAATGCTTTTGGTTCCAAAGTCAAAAGCCATAATTGTGCGTGACATAAGGTGTCTCTATCTAATGTAACTGTATATTTGGACTAAGCATGTCCAGAGTCTGCTGAAAGGTGACTTGGGTCGATGCCCAGCTTTTCGACCGCTTTCTTCCAACGCTCGTTGATTGGTGTATTAAAGATAATTTCAGGCGTCGCTTCAATGGTGAGCCAAGAGTTTTCGACCAGCTCACTTTCTAATTGGCCTGCACTCCAACCGGAGTAGCCAAGTGCCACTAGGTAATCACTTGGTTCTGCTTCTGTTCCTAACACCGAAAGAATATCTCGCGAAGTGGTTACCGCGAGGTCGTCGGTCATTTGGACGCTGGACTCGTAGTAATCTTTGGGTTTATGCAAAATAAAACCACGATCTTCCGAGATTGGGCCGCCATTGTAGACTGGTCTATCTAGACTGGCTTCAAATAGGCGCGGGTGTACTGGCTGAACTTCCACCTGCTTGAGCATGTTGCCGACGGTGATATCAACAGGAGCATTGATCATCAGCCCCATAGCGCCGTCTTCGTTGTGCTCACAAACGTAGATCACGCTGTTTTGAAAGTACGGATCTTTCATCCCAGGCATGGCAACCAAAAAGTGATTTGTGAGATTCATACTCATACTGACCCTTAACTCTCGTAAATGCCCTTAAGCAAACATCATACAGTTTACCATCTAGGTATGTGCATGAGTTTGCTTAAGTTAATGTACTACGCTCTCTATTAACTGTAATACAGTTTGAGTTATTCGCCTTTTACTCGACGCTCAATCGCATCCATCAGCTTGCCTGTGATTGAGATATCAAAAGCTGCTTCAATTTCGCGAATACAGGTTGGGCTGGTGACGTTGATTTCTGTTAGCTTGTCGCCAATTACGTCAAGGCCAACAAAGATAAGGCCTTTTTCTTTCAATGTCGGAGCAACGGTTTGCGCAATTTTGAGGTCGGTTTCGCTTAGCGGACGAGCTTCACCAGTACCACCAGCGGCTAGGTTGCCGCGCGTTTCGCCTTTAGCAGGAATGCGTGCTAGACAGTAAGGCATAGGTTCGCCATCTACCACTAAGATACGTTTGTCACCGTTGCTGATATCTGGCACGAAGGTTTGCGCCATTGCGTAGTTTTGACCGTGGTTAGTCAATGTCTCGATGATCACAGAGACGTTTGGATCGTTTTCTTTCACACGGAAGATGGACGCGCCACCCATACCATCAAGCGGTTTCAGGATGACATCACCATGTTTTTCACGAAATTCTTTAATTTTTTCTGCTTTTCGCGTCACGATCGTTGTAGGTGTCAGCTCTGGGAACCATGCTGTAAACAGCTTTTCGTTACAATCACGTAAGCTTTGAGGCTTGTTAACGATCAGTGCACCTTGTTCTTCTGCACGCTCAAGGATGTAAGTCGCGTAGATGTATTCAGTATCAAACGGAGGATCTTTACGCATTAGCACCGCGTCTAGCTCAGACAGTTCGATAGTTTGCTCTGATTTGAACTCGTACCAACCGTTTGGATCTTCTTTTAGTTCCACCACTTTAGTATCTGCAATGGCAACGCCTTGATCGAGATGCAGATCATTCATTTCCATGTAGTGGATTTCATAGCCGCGTCGTTGCGCTTCAAGCATCATGGCAAAGCTAGAGTCTTTTTTGATGTTAATGGACGAGATTGGGTCCATTACGATACCGAGTTTGATCATTATTTTTCTCCGTTTAACCAAGATCGCCGAAACGAACTTGTAAGGCTGTAATTGCTGTCAGAGCCGCTGTTTCGGTGCGCAGAACGCGAGGGCCGAGTAGCGTTTCTTCAAATTGGTATTCTCGAGTCATCTCGATCTCTTCAGACGATAAACCGCCTTCAGGACCGATCAGTAGGCGCACTTTTTCAACCGGGGTTGGCAAAGTGTTGATTGAGTATTTAGCACGAGGGTGAAGGTTAAGCTTTAAACCATCGTACTCTTCTTGACACCACTCTTCCAAGCTCATAATTGGACGAATTTCGGGCACGACATTACGCCCACATTGCTCACAGGCACTGATGGCGATTTTCTGCCATTGCGCGAGTTTTTTCTCAAAACGCTTTTGGTCAAGCTTGACGCCACAACGTTCAGAAATCAGAGGAGTGATGGTATTGACGCCAAGTTCAACAGACTTTTGGATGGTGAACTCCATCTTATCGCCACGTGAAATGACTTGACCAAGGTGCAGATCTAAAGGGGATTCAATACTGCTTTCTACACGCTCGGTGATGTTAACCAAAACTGATTTCTTGCTGACTTCACTGATAACCGCTGGGAACTCTGCGCCACTGCCGTCAAAAAGGAGAACGTCTTGGCCTTCTTTCATGCGCAAAACACGACCGATATGGCCTGCTGCGTCGTCACTTAAAGCAAGTGAGCCAAGTTGATGAATGGTTTCTGGATGATAAATTCGAGGGGTACGCATGAGATTTCCAGCAAGAGAATAAACTTAAACCCTAACATGGATGCTTTGCACCGAAAAAACAAGGGGCAAGAAGCGTTTCAATATCAGTAATTGAAACGCTTCGAGGTCGGAGGTTACAGTGCGCGGCAGGCTTCTTGAACAAATGGGTTGTGATTGCCCTGTACTTTTGCAATGCGCTCGTCACGCTCACATTCCCATTTATCGACAGGATAGGTTTTGTTCCAAGCACTCATTAATTGCGTTTGCTGCTTCGACAGTTTGAAACCGTACTCTTTGCTCATGTATAGATAGGTGCGAGCAATTGAGCCACGCGCACGGTCTGGTGGCATGACTTTACGCTGCTTAAAGTTCACTTGCATCTCACAGCGACCATAACTCACGCCATCCATACCGTTCCATTGGCTGAAGTTGTAGTTCGAACGGTCACCGTTTACTTCACCAATAGCAGGAGTTAGGTTGTGTAAGTCTGCTTCCATCAAACGAAAAGTTTTGTCTTTTTTCTTACAGTTTTTACGTCCGCCATCTTGCCAGCATTGACGCTGGTGGCCAAATTGCCACGCAGGAACAACGTGCTCCCATTCGATTCGTGCAGCCCGTTTTTCTTGTTTACGGACTTGGTAACCGCAAGAGGCTAAATCGGGTAAGCCTTTCTTGCCTTGCCATTGAATGTTACAGCCACAGTAGAAGCTTGTTGGGTGGTCTTGATAAATTTTGACCGCCTCACGTTTGGCTGCAGAGAATGAGCTCGGTGGCGCGGCAATCGCAGTGCTAGAAAGCGCGATAAGCAACAGAGAGAATAAGTATTTCATGATAAAAGTCTTTATAAAGTATGACTTTATTCATGATAACACGCATAAAATAGCTTTAGTGATGAGTAAGTTAACAATAAGTGGCGAAGGGAAGGTTTTGATCAACTCGATCTTTATTTTGGGAACGCAAGTAACACTATGAGGTAAGGGCTACGATAACTGAATGCCGGTGAAGTTAAGTGGTTGGCGGCATTTTTGACAAGAGTACGTCGCCTCTTTGCGCAGTACTTTATTATGACGGCGAATCGATAGAGGGTAGGTCATACAACCACAACGATACTCAAAGGTTTTACCTTGAACGGATTTTACTTCAAAGTTGTGAGTGGTTTTGGCTGGTACGTTAAATACGGCTTCCATGACGCCTTTCCATTCTTTGCCGTGAGGCCTAACTCGCCCGTAAACCTGATAAGTAATCAGGTGTGCTACTTCATGAGGAATGACTTCATCTAAGAATGCTTGGGTGTTTTCGCGAAATAAAACAGGGTTTAGGCGTACTTGATTTAATTGAAGGTAGGCCTTTCCTGCCGCTTTCCCACGGACGTCGAAGGTGATTGTTGGAATCGGGAAAGAACGTTTGAAAGCTTGTTCTGCCATCGCGATACAGCCCGCCATCACTTGCTTGGCTTTATAGCTGAGTTCTATATCCACAATTCACCTCGATAAATCAAATAAAAAAGCCCCCGCATTTGCGAGGGCCAGATCATAGCATCAGTTAATTATGGTGTGTGTTTTTTCTTGATGGTGGCATGGTAAGCGTGCCATGTACCGTAGCCTAGAATTGGCATGGTAAACAACATTCCGATCCCGTAGGTCGCAAAGCCGATAAGAATACCGCCACAGATGATCGCTGCCCAAACAATCATTGCTGGAATGTTGGATTTCACTGCATTAAAGCTGGTAAATACAGCGGTCATCATGTCTACGCGACGCTCCATCATGAGAGGAATAGAAAAGGCTGAAATGCTAAACACCACACAAGCCAAAACAAAGCCAACTAAAGAGCCGATGACAAGGAAGGGTAGGAACTCACTTAAAGGTGCCCCTTGAACAGAAGGGTAGAGTGCATGAAGTAGAGCGGCAATGCGCATCCAAAATATCATACACACTGCGAGTAACACGGCGAACGCCCATTGAGATGTTGAGTTACGACCGATCGCTTTCATTGAATGGAACAAGCTTGCTTTGTGTCCGCGCTCTCTCTCCCAACTGGCATCATACAAGCCCAGCGCGAGAAACGGACCGATTAACATGTAAACAATCAAACTGGGCATGACGACTAAGTGTGTGCCTTGCCACTGTACGAGCAAAACAATGCCTATCGCAGCAGCCATAAAACAGATGCCATAGAAAGCACTAATAAGCGGCATTCGCACGAAATCATGCAGACCTAATGCGAGCCAATGAAAAGGTGCAGAAAGATTGACCGTATTGCACGGTATGGTTCTGGCGTATTCGTTGTCTGGCACTTCCTTTCGCTTGTTGTGGAAGTCCGATGGATTAACAGTTCGAGGCATAACTCCTCCTTGATTTATTCCCACATTATCCGCTTATACCAACTGACAGCGGTTTTTGTTCAGTCAAACTTGAAGCGACTTTTTCAAGTTTACATCTGAGCATTGGCTTAGTTTGGTATCGGCCATAAAGATGCCTGACTCATGTCTTTACTTAAGTGTGCTTCCACAGTCGCCAGCATCCGACGTCTCTATTTAAATTGGAGTTAACAATATTTTAACTATTGGCGGAGATGGGATAATTTACAAATAATTGCTTAAAATTTATTCGGTATAAAAAATGAGGGAGAAACAGGACTGCTTTGTGGGTCAGGGCGGTATGAGCCGAAATAGCTGGATAAAAGTTGCTGAAAATAAAAAGCCCCCGCCATAGGCGAGGGCTTGATTGATTCTTGCTTGGCTTGATTATTTGATGCCAGCGAAATCGCGTAGAAGTGCAGCTTTGTCTGTCGCTTCCCACGGGAATTCTTCACGACCGAAGTGACCGTATGCCGCTGTCTTCTTGTAGATAGGTTGAAGAAGGTTAAGCATTTCTTGTAGACCGTATGGACGTAGGTCGAAGAATTGACGAACCGCTTCAATGATGATGTCGTGAGGTACTTTCTCAGTACCGAACGTTTCCACCATGATAGACGTTGGATCAGCAACACCGATTGCGTAAGAAAGTTGGATCTCACAACGGTCAGCCATGCCTGCCGCTACGATGTTTTTCGCTACGTAGCGTGCTGCGTATGCTGCACTACGGTCAACTTTTGATGGATCTTTACCAGAAAACGCACCGCCACCGTGACGAGCTGCGCCGCCGTAGGTATCTACGATGATCTTACGACCAGTTAGACCACAGTCACCCATAGGACCACCGATTACGAAGCGACCGGTTGGATTAATGAAGAAGTTTGTTTCTTTGTTGATCCACTCAGAAGGTAGCACTGGCTTAATGATCTCTTCCATTACCGCTTCACGCAGGTCTGAAGTTGAGATTGAATCACAGTGTTGAGTTGAAAGAACAACCGCGTCGATACCAACGATGTTACCTTGATCGTATTGGAATGTTACCTGAGATTTTGCATCAGGACGCAACCAAGGTAGTGTGCCGTTTTTACGAACTTCTGCTTGCTTTTGAACAAGACGGTGAGAGTAAGTAATTGGCGCTGGCATTAGTACTTCAGTTTCGTTACAAGCGTAACCAAACATGATGCCTTGGTCGCCTGCACCTTGTTCTTTAGGGTCAGCTTTATCAACACCTTGGTTGATATCTGGCGACTGTTTACCGATTGTGTTTAGTACCGCACAAGAATCTGCGTCAAAGCCCATATCTGAATGTACGTAGCCGATTTCACGAACGGTTTCACGAGTTAACTCTTCGATGTCTACCCATGCTGAAGTCGTGATTTCACCACCCACCATTACCATACCGGTTTTAACGTAAGTCTCACATGCAACACGAGCCTTTGGATCTTGCTCTAGAATCGCGTCAAGAACCGCATCAGAAATCTGGTCTGCAATTTTATCTGGATGACCTTCTGATACTGACTCAGAAGTAAACAGGTGCTTAGCCATGTTAGCTCCACTATATCTGGTTTAAAACTGGGGAATGATAAACTCTCCAGCGCAAATTAATACTAATTTTTGTAGGTGTATCTACATCTAGACGTCTATTCTAAATTTGATTGCTCGAATTACAAGCTCTTTTTTGGTTTTTGTTATAACCAAACGTTTGCCTGATTTATTGATAATTTTAAGAACTTCGAACGATTTGGCGCGAAAGGTGCAATATTTGTGAGGTTTTGGACTGGAAAACGTTTGCACACCCAACAGGGCTTTGAGAGAATTATGACCTACTTTTCGTTTCGCTTAATGTACTCAGGAGCAGACATGTCGTCTCGTAAACATCTTGCCAATGCAATTCGTGCTCTAAGCATGGATGGTGTTCAACAAGCTAACTCAGGCCACCCAGGCGCACCAATGGGTATGGCTGATATCGCTGAAGTTCTTTGGCGCTCTCACCTAAACCATAACCCTTCAAACCCAGAGTGGGCCGACCGCGATCGCTTTGTGCTGTCAAACGGTCATGGGTCAATGCTTATTTACTCTCTACTGCACTTAAGCGGTTACGAGCTATCTATTGACGATCTGAAAAACTTCCGTCAATTGCACTCAAAAACCCCAGGTCACCCAGAGTACGGCTACGCGCCTGGTATCGAGACAACAACGGGTCCTCTAGGTCAAGGCATCACTAACGCTGTTGGTATGGCGATCGCAGAGAAAGCACTAGCGGCACAGTTCAACAAAGAAGGTCACGATATCGTTGACCACTTTACGTATGTGTTCATGGGTGACGGCTGTCTAATGGAAGGCATCTCGCATGAAGCATGCTCTCTTGCTGGGACGTTAGGTCTAGGCAAACTGATCGCGTTCTGGGATGACAACGGCATTTCTATCGACGGTCATGTTGAAGGCTGGTTCTCTGACGATACACCTAAGCGTTTTGAAGCGTACGGCTGGCATGTAATCCCAGCGGTCGATGGTCACGACTCAGACGCGATCAACGCAGCAATTGAAGCAGCAAAAGCGGACCCACGTCCTACGCTTATCTGTACCAAAACAATTATCGGTTTCGGTTCTCCTAACAAGTCTGGCTCACACGACTGTCACGGTGCACCACTAGGTCACGATGAAATCCAAGCGGCTCGCGAATACCTAGGTTGGGAGTACGGCCCATTTGAGATCCCGGCAGATGTTTACGCTGAGTGGGATGCAAAAGAAGCGGGCGCCGCGAAAGAAGCAGCTTGGAATGAAAAATTCGAAGCATACGCTGCAGCTTACCCTGCTGAAGCGGCAGAGCTTAAACGTCGTCTAAACGGCGAACTTCCTGCACAGTGGGAAGAAAAAGCGAACCAAATCATTGCTGATCTTCAAGCAAACCCAGCGAACATTGCATCACGTAAAGCATCGCAAAATGCACTAGAAGCGTTTGGTCAAATGCTTCCTGAGTTTATGGGTGGTTCTGCTGACCTAGCGCCTTCTAACCTGACCATGTGGTCTGGTTCTAAGTCTCTAGAAACGGAGGACTTCTCTGGCAACTACATCCACTACGGTGTACGCGAATTCGGTATGACTGCTATCATCAACGGTATCGCATTGCACGGTGGTTTCGTTCCTTACGGCGCAACATTCCTAATGTTCATGGAATACGCTCGTAACGCAATGCGTATGGCTGCGCTGATGAAAATTCAGAACATCCAAGTTTACACGCATGATTCGATCGGTCTTGGCGAAGATGGCCCAACTCACCAACCTGTTGAGCAAATGGCGTCTCTACGTGTGACTCCAAACATGAGCACATGGCGCCCATGTGACCAAGTTGAGTCTGCAGTTGCATGGAAACTAGCGATTGAACGTAAAGACGCACCAACTGCACTTATCTTCTCTCGTCAAAACCTAGCGCAACAAGAGCGTACTGCTGAACAAGTCGCAGACATCGCGAAAGGTGCTTACATCCTGAAAGATAGCGAAGGTAAGCCTGAGCTAATCCTTATCGCAACAGGTTCTGAGGTTGAGCTTGCAGTGAAAGCCGCTGAGCAACTAACTTCAGAAGGCAAGAAAGTACGCGTTGTTTCAATGCCATCAACAGACGCATTCGACAAACAAGACGCTGCTTACCGTGAATCTGTACTGCCATCAGACGTAACGGCACGTATCGCTATTGAAGCGGGCATTGCGGATTTCTGGTACAAGTACGTAGGCTTCGACGGTCGCATCATCGGTATGACAACATTCGGTGAATCAGCACCTGCTGGTCAGCTATTCGAGATGTTTGGCTTCACGACTGAAAACGTAGTGAACACAGCTAAAGAATTGCTAGCGTAATTGCAGGACCATCTAAACAGTCGAACGTAAACGACAACTGTTAGATGCTAAAGTTAGAAAGGCCATCATTATGATGGCCTTTTTATTTTTGTCAGGTTTTCCAACCTTGTGGAATGCTTTGGTGAATGCAGTCTAAAAGTACGGATAAGCGCAGTGGTGGTCGTCCTGCTGGTGTATAGCAGTTAATGGAAATAGGCTCAGAAAGCCAACCTTCTAAGCAAGGTGTGATTCGCCCTGGGTGATGTTTCTCATAGCCGCATGCTGTCCAAGTCGGCAGCAGTCCAATACCATGACCATTCGCGATACTGTCTATTTGCATTGCTATGTTGTCGCTGTATAACCGACTAACAAAGGGTTCTAAAAAGAACTCACCGTGTTGAGGGTGTGCTAGCATCAATCCATTTTCTTGCACTGAACCAAAATCGATCCATGGATGTGCTTCAAGTTCTTTGGGGTGCGGTATAGGCCCATGTTGTTTTAGATAATTTGGAGAGGCAAAAGGCGTATAGCGAAATACCCCCAGCACTTCTTTTCGCCAGTCTAGCTCTTTACGTTCACCGAGCCAGATGAACAAATCTGGGTCATGGTGCGCTTCAGAAAAGTCACTGGTAAGTTGAACTCTAACATCGGGATTATCAGCAAGAAAACGATTGAGTACGCCGCCGAGCCAGCTTCTAACTAAGGCAGTGTGACAAACAATATGCAGTGGCCCTGAAACTTGGTTCGTTAAACCTTGGAGTGCATCATAACTCTCTTCACTTAACTCAAGAATCTGGCGGCTGTAGTGGGCAAAGATTTCTCCAGCTCTTGTCAGAACTAATCTATTACCTTGTCTGGCGGTTAGAGCCTGACCGAAGTCTTCTTCTAATTGTGCCAAGCGACGACTTAGCGTTGATTTTGGCTGATTAAGGGCTTTAGCAGCTGCTGTCAAACTTTTATGATGATTGAGCGCATCAAAGGCTCTAATTGATGCTAAGTCGTGCATATTTCTTTTACTCCTTACTGCGTTATGTACGAGTTCCATAAATGGAAAGAACCGTTCCATAACTCTCACTATGCATCTCATTCTATTTGTGAATAATTCACTTTCGAAAATAATAATCATTATCAATTATGGAGATGTAGATGTCTACTCTTAGACTGCCAGTTATTACCGCAACTGGTATTTTAGCCTTCGTCAGTGTCCCTCATGTTTTTGCCAATGATGCAGTTTCTAAAATGGAAACAGTGGTTGTAACTGCATCAAGCTACGAGCAATCTCAAGCGGACGCGCCTGCAAGTATTAGTGTGATTTCACGTGAGGAGTTGGACTCTCGTTATTACCGCGATGTGACTGATGCACTAAAAAGTGTACCAGGTGTTGTCGTGACAGGTGGTGGTGATACCACCGACATTAGTATCCGTGGTATGGGTTCTAAATACACTTTGATACTGGTCGATGGTAAGCGTCAAAGCACGCGTGAAACTCGTCCAAATAGTGACGGTCCTGGTATCGAACAAGGTTGGTTACCTCCTCTTCAAGCGATTGAGCGAATAGAAGTTATTCGTGGCCCAATGTCGACGCTTTACGGTTCTGATGCGATTGGTGGTGTGATTAACGTCATCACACGAAAAGATGCGCTAGAGTGGACGGGTAATGTTCAACTGGGCACGGTACTACAAGAGAATAGCCGCTCAGGTGGAGAGCAGAGCGCGAACTTTTTCGTTAATGGTCCGTTGGCTGAAAATTTATCTCTCCAAGTATATGGTCAGTACACAACCAGAGAAGAAGATGACATCGAATACGGTTATGAAGATAAAGATATGCAGAGTATCTCTTCAAAACTGACTTACCAGATTAATGAGCGCCACTCGGTACAATTAGAAGGTGGCACGTCGGCACAAAGTCGTCGTGGAAATGTGGGCCTTTCAGTGCCGACCACTGGGTGTCGTGGAGGGTGTGAAGATTCACTGAATGAATATCGTCGTAATTACGTAACGGTAAGCCACAACGGTGATTGGGATTCGATTGGCATTTCAGATACTTACTTACAGCGAGAAGAGAGCGAGAACAAATCTCGTGAGATGACGATCACCAACACCACGTTCAAATCGAGCTTGGTGACTGGTATCGGAAACCATACGTTGACGACGGGTGTGGACGCCACTCATGCAGAGCTTGAGGATTTCACCTCCAACAAAGCGTCATCGAAGACTGAAACATCGAATACGCAGTGGGCTGTTTTCATTGAAGATGAATGGAGAATTGCTGATCCGTTTAGCGTTACGCTTGGCGGCCGTCTAGATCATGACGAAAACTATGGCGCGCATTTTAGTCCGCGTGTTTACGGTGTATGGCGAGTTGATCCGTCTTGGACGGTGAAAGGCGGTGTGGCAACAGGTTTCCGTTCTCCACAATTACGTGAAATTACTCCTGGCTGGGCGCAAGTCAGTGGTGGCGGTAATATCTACGGTAACCCAGATCTTGACCCTGAAACGTCGCTAAACAAAGAAATCAGCGTCTTGTATCAAGGTGATTCTGGCTTAGATGTCTCTTTGACAGCGTTCCATAACGAATTCAAAGACAAGATCACACGTGTTGTTTGTCCAGACACTATCTGTACTGATGGTCCAAACCAATGGGGCGCAGATCCAACGTACCGTATTAACGTGGATGAAGCCGTCACACAAGGTATTGAAGCGACCTTAGCATCGCCGTTAACGGAAACCATTTACCTTAGCTCGAGCTACACATTTACCGACTCAGAGCAAAAAACAGGTGAATACAAAGGCATGCCGCTGCAGCAGTTACCAAAGCATCTGTTTAATGTGGATGTGACTTGGCAAACGACAACAGATCTAGAGAGCTGGGCGAAAGTCACGTACCGAGGTAAAGAAATGGATCCGGTTACTGGCCCATCAAGAAACAGTATTGTAGAACCAGCTTATACCTTTGTGGACGCCGGTGTGACATACCAGTTAACCGACAATACTCGTATTAAAGGCGCTATCTATAACTTGCTGGACGAGGAAATCAGTTACGAAGAATATGGATATATTGAAGATGGTCGTCGCTACTGGTTAGGTTTAGACGTCGCATTTTAATTATCTATCGTTGTAATAAGGTCGAGCATAGTCTCGACCTTTTTTAATCCTGCTTTACTTTGATTCAACAGGTGCGTTTGTCAGCCTGATCAGGTAGTATCTGTGACACGAAATTTTTGGTAGGGCGAAGGATAAATGCTAAAGGTTGCGATCAATGGATTTGGACGTATAGGTCGTAATGTTCTGCGAGCGGTGTATGAAAGCGGAAAACACCAGCAGATCAAGGTTGTGGCGGTAAACGAACTAGCACAGCCAGAGGCGATGGCACACCTACTGCAATATGACACCAGTCATGGTCGCTTTGGTAAAAAAATTTCCCATGACCAAGAACATTTGCATGTTCATCATGACAGCGGTGAATATGATTCCATTCGCATTCTCCACCTCTCCGAAATCGAATTACTTCCTTGGCGTGATTTAGAAGTTGATATCGTCTTGGATTGCACTGGCGTATTTGGTTCGCAAGCGGATGGGCAAGCGCATATAGAAGCAGGCGCGAAGAAAGTACTGTTTTCGCACCCGGGCGCAAACGACCTAGATAATACGATTATCTATGGCGTGAACCACGAAACTCTGAAAGACGAGCACCGTGTTGTCTCCAATGGCTCTTGCACCACCAACTGTATTGTTCCCATCATTAAAGTATTAGACGAAGCCTTCGGCATAGAGTCTGGCACCATTACGACAATTCATTCGTCCATGAACGATCAACAAGTAATTGATGCGTATCATAACGACTTACGCCGTACCCGCGCTGCAAGCCAATCTATTATTCCGGTGGACACTAAGTTGCATAAGGGGATTGAAAGAATCTTCCCGAAATTTTCCAACAAATTCGAAGCAATTTCTGTTCGTGTTCCAACGGTTAACGTCACTGCAATGGATTTAAGTGTCACAATTAGTACAAATGTGAAAGTTAATGACGTAAATCAAACCATTGTTAACGCATCTCAGTGTACATTACGTAACATTGTTGACTATACTGAATCGCCACTCGTTTCCATCGACTTTAACCACGACCCCCATAGTGCGATTGTGGATGGAAGCCAGACTAGAGTGAGTAACGGGCAACTCGTAAAAATGCTCGTTTGGTGCGACAACGAATGGGGCTTTGCTAACCGGATGCTGGATACTGCCTTAGCAATGCAAGCTTCTTCGCAAGTGGAACAGTAATGACGAAGAAGTGATGGAGAATTTTTATTTCAAGCCTTGAAATAAATCCATAATATCTCCATATCTATAACCAGTTTGAAGAATTAACAGGCTTGGCAGGGTTGCCGAGTTTTCAAAAACTTTAATTATTAAATATTTGAGAGGACACATCATGTCTGTAATCAAGATGACTGACCTGGATCTTGCAGGTAAACGTGTATTTATCCGTGCTGACCTAAACGTGCCAGTAAAAGACGGTAAAGTAACTTCGGATGCACGTATCATCGCATCTCTTCCAACTATTAAGCACTGCCTAGAAGCAGGCGCTAAAGTAATGGTTACGTCTCACCTAGGTCGCCCAACTGAAGGTGAATACGCTGAAGAGTTCTCTCTACAACCAGTTGTTAACTACCTAAACGACGCACTAGATTGCGAAGTGAAGCTAGCAAAAGACTACCTAGATGGCCTAGAGCTAAATGCGGGTGAACTTGTTGTTCTTGAAAACGTTCGCTTCAACAAAGGCGAAAAGAAAAACGACGAAGAGCTATCTAAGAAATACGCAGCACTATGTGACGTATTCGTAATGGACGCATTCGGTACGGCTCACCGTGCTCAAGCATCTACTCACGGCGTTGGTATGCACGCAGACGTAGCATGTGCTGGTCCTCTACTAGCGAACGAACTAGAAGCGCTAGGCAAAGCAATGGACAAGCCAGCTCGTCCAATGGTTGCTATCGTAGGTGGTTCAAAAGTTTCTACTAAGCTAACGGTTCTTGAGTCTCTATCTAAAATCGCTGACCAACTCGTTGTTGGTGGTGGTATTGCTAACACATTCATCGCAGCTGCTGGCCACAACGTTGGTAAGTCTCTATACGAAGCAGACCTAGTTGAAACAGCTAAGAAGCTAATGGACGAGTGTGCAATTCCAGTAGCAACTGACGTTGCATGTGCGAAAGCATTCGACGAGAACGCAGAAGCTGAAATTAAGCACGTTTCTGAAGTACAAGACGACGACATGATCTTCGACCTTGGTCCAGATTCAACAGCTGAACTAGCTGAAATCCTTAAAAACGCTAAGACTATCCTATGGAATGGTCCAGTAGGCGTATTCGAATTCAAGAACTTCGAAGCAGGTACTAAAGGTATCTCTGAAGCTATCGCAGCTTCTGAAGGCTTCTCTGTTGCAGGCGGTGGTGACACGCTAGCAGCTATCGACAAGTTCGGTATCAAAGCGGATGTATCTTACATCTCTACTGGCGGTGGCGCTTTCCTTGAGTTCGTAGAAGGTAAAGTTCTTCCAGCAGTAGAAATGCTAGAAGCACGCGCTAAGTAATTAAAGCAAAGCGGGGGAGTGATTCTCCCGCTTTCTTGTTTGCTGCAACGTGTGAGGAACTCTGCTAGAATAGCCTCAGTTGTGAGCAAACGTTTGCAAGATTTTCAACTTAACAAGTTTTGTTTAAAAACGACAGATAAATAGGATTACATCCATGTCTAAGATCTTCGACTTCGTAAAACCAGGTGTTATCTCTGGCGATGACGTTCAGAAAGTATTTGAAGTTGCAAAAGAAAACAGCTTTGCACTTCCAGCAGTAAACTGTGTGGGTACTGACTCTGTAAACGCAGTACTTGAAGCAGCTGCAAAAGTTAAAGCTCCGGTTATCGTTCAGTTCTCTAACGGTGGCGCTGCTTTCTTTGCTGGTAAAGGTCTAAAACTTGAAGGTCAAGAAGCTCAAATCCTAGGTGCTGTTGCTGGTGCGAAATACGTTCACGCTGTAGCTGAAGCTTACGGTGTTCCAGTAATCCTACACACTGACCATGCAGCTAAGAAACTACTTCCTTGGATCGACGGTCTACTAGACGCTGGTGAAGAGTACTTCGCGCAAACTGGTAAGCCACTGTTCTCTTCTCACATGATCGACCTTTCTGAAGAGTCTCTAGAAGAGAACATCGAAATTTCTGCTAAGTACCTAGAGCGCATGGCTAAAATGAACATGACTCTAGAAATCGAACTAGGTTGTACTGGTGGTGAAGAAGACGGCGTTGACAACTCTGATATGGATGCGTCTGAGCTATACACTTCTCCAGAAGACGTTGCATACGCATACGAGAAACTAAGCGCAATCAGCCACCGTTTCACTATCGCAGCATCTTTCGGTAACGTACACGGCGTATACAAGCCAGGTAACGTTGTACTAACTCCAACTATCCTACGTGATTCTCAAGCGCACGTTTCTGAGAAATTCGGTCTTCCAGCGAACTCTCTAAACTTCGTATTCCACGGCGGTTCAGGTTCTTCTCTAGAAGAAATCCGTGAATCTATCGGCTACGGTGTAATCAAAATGAACATCGATACTGATACACAGTGGGCTACTTGGGATGGTATCCGTAAGTTCGAAGCTGAAAACCACGATTACCTACAAGGCCAGATCGGTAACCCAACTGGTGAAGATGCACCAAACAAGAAGTACTACGATCCACGCGTATGGCTACGTGCAGGCCAAGCTTCAATGGTTACTCGTCTAGAGCAAGCATTTGCTGACCTTAACGCAGTTGACGTACTATAATCGTTACTGATTAAGTTACTTAAAAACCCGCTCTTTGAGCGGGTTTTTTTATGTCTATCACTTTCTTCCCCGCTGCTTTCTCCCGATATTTTTATGCGTTAGGTTGTATTTGCTAGTGAGATATCTCACCTTTAACGTTTTTTTAAAGAAAACATGGGAATATCAGTCTTAAGAGTGGCGAAATCAGAGTGCATTGCGTAACCTGTAACAAGTCAGTGTCAGAAAGCTCTGATAAAGTCTTGTTTTGCATATCTTTGCGAAACTCTGACTTTGAAAAAAGTCAGAGTTGGGATATTGTGCCAAAAATCTGACACTGTTCAGTGGAGCAATAGGGATGTTGTTTTAGAAAAGAGCCTTTAAAAAACAAGGTTCATAAATTAACGGCAATTGGATTTATATCTCTTTATTTTTGAGGATAAGAATTATGGCAGGTGAATCGGTGGGTATCGATACCACTTTAACGGATGGTCTAACTCAGGCTGAAACTTGGCTGACAAACAATTCAGATCTACTGGTTCAGTACGGTGTGAACATTATCTCTGCGCTGCTTATTCTGTTTATCGGTAATCTTATCGTTAAGGCAGTCGCTGGTAGTGTTTCTAAAGTACTAGAAAAGAAAAACATGGATAAGGCCGTCGTTGAATTTATTCACGGTCTTGTTCGTTACTTGCTATTTGTAATCGTGCTAATCGCGGCTCTTGGTCGATTAGGAGTTCAAACCGCTTCTGTTGTTGCTGTGATTGGTGCGGCAGGTCTTGCTGTTGGTCTTGCACTACAAGGTTCACTATCAAACTTTGCAGCAGGCGTACTTATTGTTGCGTTCCGTCCATTCAAATCAGGCGACTACGTAGAAATCGGTGGTGTAGCGGGTAGTGTTGAAGCAATTCAAATCTTCCAAACCGTTCTAAAAACACCAGACAACAAAATGGTTGTTGTGCCTAACTCTTCAGTTATCGGCGGTGCCATTACTAACTACTCTCGCCATGCGACACGACGTGTCGACCTAGTGATTGGTGTTTCATACAAAGCAGACCTTAAACTAACGAAGAAAGTGATTCGTGAGACGCTAGAGAAAGATCCACGTATCTTGAAAGACCCAGATATCACAATTGGTGTACTTACGTTAGCAGACTCTTCAGTTAACTTTGTGGTTCGTCCATGGGTGAAAACTGCAGATTACTGGGGCGTATACTTTGATGCAATGCAAGGTATTAAAGAAGCATTGGATGAAAATGGTATCGAGATTCCATTCCCACAAATGGATGTTCACCTGAACAAAGTCGACGCTTAATCAAAAGCAGTCGATATTCAAAAGCGAGGCCAATAGGCCTCGCTTTTTTATACTTCGTAAAGGGTGTGATGACCAGCAAGTAAGAGGCGTTTTAGATGTTTACCTGCAAATCCAAATGTGAACTCAGGTAAGCCAGGCGTATAGAGCAACTCTTGATGTTGATAGAGATTGGTATCAACAATGATAGTGATGTATTCCGGTAAGCCTATTGGGCAAACCGCGCCGGGTACGCAACCTAACACTTCGACCATTTCATCGTCATTACAAATAGAGGGACGTTTACCTGTAATCGCTTTAATCTGCTTGGCATCGAGGCGCGAGTCCTTATCTGTCAGATAAACCGCGTAACCTTGTCCTTTGAGTGTTAAAAAGAGGCTTTTGGTATGCGTACCCGTCCAACCAAGCTCTCTCGCAATGCGTATATCTGTCTCAAAGTCTAAGATGGCTTCGTGCTGCCATTCCCGAAAAGGAATAGAGAGCGCGTTGAATCGCTTTCTATTGTTGTTATAAATACGTTTTAGTGACTCCATGTCTTTGCTGCCTTACTACCTGGCGATTACCAATACTTATCAATAAGCTCACTCGCTAAGATATACGCTATTGTGAACATCATCATTGCGATTGCAATGTCGATGGTTTTTTTCACTTTTGGTTGAGAGAGTGTTGGACCTAGTTTGGCTGCTCCTATCGATAAAGTGTAGAACCAAACAAAGGAAGCCATAATCGTACCTAGTGCAAAAGCAATGCGATCATGGCCTTCAAATTGTCCACCGATCGAACCTAGAATAACGACTGTATCTAAATATAAGTGCGGATTAAGCACAGTGACAGCTAACGCACCTAGAATAACTGTTCGACGACCTCGAGCTACGATCTCCCCTTTTGATTCCGATTCACTCTCTGGCTTAAAAGCACTTTTTAGCGAGAGCAGTCCATAGAAGCTCAAGAAAGCAATACCACCAAGTGTCACCGACGTCAGTAAGATTTCATTTTGAGACAGAATTGCACCACCACCAAAGATACCTAGAGAGATGAAAATCATATCTAGCACGCTACAAATAGTGGCGGTTGTTAGGTGGTGGTTACGCTTTATGCCTTGATTCAAAACATACGCATTTTGCGCGCCGATCGGAATGATCATTGATGCTCCTAAACCAAAACCTTGCAATAGAACCCACAAGCTCACACTTCACCTCACTTCAAAATAACAAATACATTTACATAGAGGGGAAAGATAAAGCGTTTATCTAAATAAGTATAATTAATGATTTTAATCTTACATTAGATAGACTAATTTAACGGGAGGCGTTTGATCTGGAGTGAGAGGGAAGGTATGCGAGGGTTAGATTACAAATGGATTGAGGCATTAGACGCTATAGTTTATCAGGGTAGCTTTGAGCGTGCTGCTGAGCATTTATTTGTTTCTCAATCCGCCATTTCTCAACGTATCAAGCAGTTAGAGAAGTTTCTCGCGCAGCCTGTTTTAATTCGAAGCCAGCCACCTAAGCCAACGCCAATTGGTAAAAAATTGTTGGGTCTTTATCGGCGAGTACGCTTGCTAGAGCATGAAATTCTCCCCGAACTAAAGAATGATACCAGTACGCGACCTGTGCAACTCTCTTTAGCGACTAATGCAGATAGCCTTGCAACATGGCTACTGCCAGCGCTGCAAAATGTTATGAAGCAGCGTCAAGTTGAACTAAAACTGACTATCTATGGTGAATACCGCTCTATTGAAAAACTCAAAAGTGGCGAAGTGACAGGAGCGATCAGCTTGGAGTCCCAGCCAATCCCCGGATGCAGAGCAGACTATTTAGGTCGCATCGATTATGTTTGTGTCGCGAGCCCAGAGTTCTATCAGCGTTATTTTTCTAAAGGTGTAAATAATCAGACATTGACAAAAGCACCGGCCGTTTCATATGACCAATATGATGATCTACATAAAACATTTCTTACCGAGCATTTTAACGTCAATCCTGACAGCGTTATTCATCACAACATCAGTAGTTCTGAAGCGTTTCTAAAAGTGGCGTTAGCTGGTGTTGCTTATTGCTTGATCCCTCGCTTGCAAATTACCGACGAATTAGACAGAGGTGTGTTGGTTGATGTGACTCCAGGTTTTTTAATGTCCCATCGGATTTATTGGCACCACTGGCAGTTAGAAACTGGGGTACTACAAGAAATCTCACATGCGATAGTGGGGTATGCGCAGCAGCATCTACCTCAATAAGTTTGTCAGAGCTGCATATCGTTAACTTAAGTGTGTTTTATTTAAAGATTACGCCAATGTTACATAGTCAAAGTTGTGTTAGAAGTCACTATGGGTGCTTGGATAATCGGCGGAAGTTTCTATTATGAAACCACACGCTTTCTCAGCCATGATAGTGATGTTGGAATCTGAGATTAAGTACTTAATTTTGTATGGATGGATTTATTGAATGAAATTGTATTCATTTTTGCTGGCTTCAGCACTCAGCCTTACCAGTGCTTCAGTTTTGGCGAATACGCCAGAGTTTGCTCATGTTACGACAACGGGGTATGGCGAAGTGACGGCCACACCTGATATGGCTACGTTTTCTGTAAAAGTAGTCGATACGACAATGACGGCTGAACAAGCGAAATTGTCCGTAGATAAAACCGTTGAAGAGTTTCTAAAAAGCTTATCGGATGCCGGCTTGTCAAAAGACAATATTACTAGCTCGAATTTATACCTTGCTCCTCAGTACCATTACCCTAAATCAGGGAAAGCAGAACTTGTTGGGTATCGAGCATCTCGCAGTATTGATGTCACGGTGACGGATCTGAAAAACCTTAACCAATACCTAGATATGGCGTTAGAAGCGGGAATTAATCAGGTTGATAATATTCAACTTAAGGTAAGCAACCAAGCCGAGTATCAGCAAAAGGCACGAATGGCTGCGATTAAGGACGCAAGAGAAAAAGCAGGGTCATTAGCGACTGGTTTTGAGAAAAAGTTGGGCGATGTATGGCAGATCAATTACAGACAGATGCACGTTCAGCCTGTGTTAATGCGTTCAATGGCGATGGATAGTAAAGAAGGAGCGAATAGCTACCAAGATTCAACTATGATCATTCGCGATCAAGTCGATGTCATTTATAAGCTAAAGTAAGGCTTAGCAAACAGTAAAAAGCAAAAGGCAGGGAGTCATAACCCCTGCCTTTGTCGTTTCTGTTTCACTGTTTAGTGAAGGATACGGGCACGGATTGTGCCTTCAATGTTTTTGAGCTTTGTTAGAGCTTCTTCTGAGCGCTCAGTTTCAACGTCGATCACTACGTAGCCTATTTCAGCGGCTGTTTGTAGGTACTGCGCGGCAATGTTAATGCCTTCTTCAGCAAAGATGGTGTTGATCTGAGTTAGGATACCAGGACGGTTCTTGTGGATATGAAGCAGACGAGAACACTCACCACTGTGTTCTGGTAATGACACTTCAGGGAAGTTTACGCTTGAAAGTGTCGAGCCGTTATCAGAGTACTTAGCCAGTTTACCCGCCACTTCTAAGCCGATATTCTCTTGCGCTTCTTGCGTTGAACCACCAACGTGTGGAGTGAGGATGACGTTATCGAATTTTTGTAAAGGAGACTCGAACGGGTCAGCATTCGTTTTTGGTTCAGTTGGGAATACATCAATTGCAGCGCCGGCAAGGTGACCAGCTTCTAAGCTATGGCAAAGTGCAGGAATATCCACAACGGTGCCACGTGCCGCGTTGATAAAGATGGAACCTGGTTTCATTCGAGCAAATTCAGCTTCACCCATCATGTTTTTCGTTTCCGGTGTTTCGGGAACGTGCAAAGAAATCACATCACATTTGTTCAGTAGTTCACTCATGGTATGTACTTGCGTCGCATTACCAAGGGACAGTTTGTTCTCAATATCGTAGTAGTAAACGCGCATACCTAAGTTTTCGGCAATAATACCAAGCTGAGTACCAATGTGACCGTATCCGATAATGCCAAGGTACTTACCACGAGCTTCGTAAGAGTTGTCTGCACTTTTCTTCCAAATACCGCGATGTGCAAGTGCATTCTTTTCAGGAATACCACGCACTAGTAAAAGGATTTGCCCAAGTACAAGCTCTGCCACGCTTCGAGTGTTAGAGAATGGTGCATTAAAGACAGGAATACCGCGTTTTGCTGCTGCGTCTAGGTTTACTTGGTTAGTACCAATACAAAAACAGCCAATTGCAACCAGCTTGTTCGCCGCATTGATTACCTCTTCGGATAGGTTCGTACGGGAGCGGATACCAATGAAGTGTACGTCTTTTACCGCTTCAATTAGTTCTTCTTCCGGAAGGGAACCTTTATGGTATTCAATGTTGGTATAACCAGCTGCTTGAAGAACTTCAACTGAAGAAGGGTGGAGTCCCTCTAACAAGAGGATCTTAATCTTTTCTTTTTCCAGTGAAACTTTGGCCATTTTTTCTCGTCCTTAAAATGGAAAGGTGGGCTAATGTGGCGCACATTGGACAAAACTATTAAAAAGGGGATAATTAACAGTTTTGTAGGAAGACAAACGTTTCCCTGTGCGTCTTCTGTTCAATAAAGTAACAAAAAAAAATTGCTTTGGGTAAGAAAATTACGGAATAAGAGATAATTTTCTTATAGAAAGGAATAAAAAACGGTGCCTTGCAGCACCGTATGTAATGAAATAACAGAAAAGTGAACCAGATAGGTTCATTTTGGGCTGTTACTTATTCTTCAATTTTTGCACCTTCTGGTGTGCCAGTGATCACTACGTCTGCACCACGATGAGCGAAAAGACCCACAGTCACCACACCAGCGATGCCGTTTATTTTGTCTTCCATTTCTTTCGGGTTGGTAATTTGCATATTGTGCACATCCAGAATCACGTTGCCGTTGTCAGTCACAACGCCTTCACGGTAAGCTGGATCACCACCTAGTTTTACCAATTCACGAGCCACGTAAGAGCGTGCCATTGGGATTACTTCAACAGGCAATGGGAACTGGCCAAGTACGTCAACTGCTTTAGTGCCGTCAACGATACATACGAACTTATCAGAGATTGCTGCGACAATTTTCTCACGAGTCAGAGCCGCGCCGCCGCCTTTGATCATTTCACGTGCTGGGTTGATCTCATCTGCGCCATCAACATACACATCCAGCTTCATTACATCGTTACACTCGTATACTTCAATACCAAGCTCTTTAAGGCGCTCAGTTGAAGCGACAGAGCTAGACACTGCACCTTTAATATCATCTTTGATAGTGCCTAGTGCATCGATGAAGTGATTCACGGTAGAGCCAGTACCAACACCGACAATGCTGCCTTTCTCAACATATTTTAGTGCTGCCCAACCAGCCGCTTTTTTCATTTCATCTTGAGTCATGCCAATCTCCTGAATAGATGTTCGTTAACGTTTGCGGGCGTGATTATAGCGGCTTACTTGTCACTTTCCCATTGCCATATTTGGCTTGGGGTCACGATCTTAGGTAATGGAATGTCCCAGCTTTCAATTGGTAAGCGTTCTACATGTTGGCAGTCATGAGCGATACCAACAGGTTTAGCTCCCTCTCCAGTTATAAACCAACGTGACAGAGTACGATCGTAGTACCCTCCGCCCATGCCTAAGCGGTGTCCGATACTGTCGAACCCAACTAAAGGCGTGCAGATTAAATCAAGCTGGCGAACGGGTTTGAGGTGTCTGATATCGAGCTTGGGCTCTAAGATGCCGTACTTGTTGTAGACGAGCTGTTCATCACTTATATACTGAAGAAACAGTAACTGACCTTTAGAAAAGGGGTGGATGACGGGCAGATAAACCGATTTTCCCTGTTGCCATAACCATTCAATGAGCGGTTTAGTATCAAGCTCACCGTCTGCAGAAAGGTAGATGGCAATATGTTGCGCCTGATCGATTTCAGGAAGTTGGGAAAATTGAGTAATAAGGTCGATTCCCGCTTGGTATTGTGTATCACTGCACAGAGCGTTGCGCTTTTCACGAATCAGTTTGCGGAAGTCTTGTCGAGAGAGGTCTGACATAGAGAGAATACCCCAGGGTGCCGTTGAGGATTGTGGCCCTTGAACCAGCTGGTTCAAGGCGGATCAGCAATGACAACCGTAGGCTTCTCGGTGCATGCCGAGCTTGCTCAATAGTTACCAAATACTAACCCTTAGGTATTGCTTATCGGCTCAGGGACTTAAATCCTGCTGACGCACACCCCAGGGTAAATTTTGTATTTACTGCTGTCCTTGCGTAACTTTGCTTAGTGCGTTCTCTAAAGACGCGGTGAGCTTTTCCATTCGCTCAGTAATTTCTTGCTGTTGACCATTGGATTCGTATGACTTGGTGTGCAACTCATAGCAAATATTCAATGCAGCAAAGGTCAGCAGTTGGATTTCATTGGTTACCTTAGTACGTTCGCTCATTTCTTTCAATCGGCGATCCAGATCTTTTGCCGCTGCAACAAGAGACTCTTCTTGTCCTGTCGGACAATTCACTCGTGTAAGTTTGCCTAATATTTCAACGTCGATCGCTTGATTGCTCATGATGAATAAACTCTATATTCGCGCTATCTAAGGTGTTGCTTCATACAACTACCGAGGAGCAAACTATAGGAAAACCGCTATTAAGATTCAAGCATTTCCCATCACAGAAAGAGAAATGATGACGAGATCACACAGGAATTGGGCAAATTGAACAAATGCTGTCCAAAATTGAATTTGATAGCCGTTTCAGACCACTAACCTTGATGGTAGGATATACCAATACATTATTACGTAAGAATGAGCCAAGTTATGAGTGAAATCACCCTTCCTGAATACCAATCTATTGCTGCTGAACTGCAATCGGCAAGCCTAGCAGTGACACCGGCGGAGTTACATGGCTTATTTGTTGGCATGTTAAGTGGTGGATTGGCGATCAATGATCAAACTTGGCAGCCGATTCTTTTTGACTACACCAATGATGGGATGGGGTGGCCCTCGACAGCACTCACTTTTGCTCAGAGCATATTCAACGTTACTGTTAATGAGCTTACTGGCACATCAATGGAGCTGTCTTTACTATTGCCAGATGAGCCGGGCGAAGAAGGCTTATTCGCATTAGCCGACAGTGTGTCCGACTTTGTAAACCACTTTATTTCTGGGTTAGGTCTAGCAGGCGTTGCGCTTAATAAAGCATCTGATGACGCTAAAGAAGCACTGGCTGACCTAGAAGAGATTGCCAAATTAGGCATCGATGAAGATGACGATCTTGGTGAACAAGCGCAATTGCTAGAGCAAGTGATTGAGCACATCAAAGCTTGTGTACTAACGATTCATGCTGAATTTGGTGTTCGCCCTGAAAGCAGCGACAAAAAACCTACTATTCACTAATCGTAGACTGTCCAGAGGTTAGTATGAAGCAATATGATGTAGTCATTGCTGGTGGTGCCATGGCTGGTGCAACGTTAGCATTGGCGATTGACCATTTGTCTCAGGGAAAGCTCCGCATTGCCGTTGTTGAGCCTTTTAAAGCACAATCAGATATGCACCCTGGTTTTGACTCTCGCTCAATCGCATTGTCTTACGGTACTGTCAATCTGTTGCGTCAACTACAGCTCTGGACTTCGTTAGAACCGTTTGTCACACCTATTGAACATATCCACGTTTCTGACCGCTCTCATGCTGGGATGACGGAGATTACCAAGCAAGAGGTTGGGGTTGAAGCTCTAGGGTATGTTGTAGAATTAGCCGATGTTGGGCGTGTATATCAAGAATTATTAGACAGTAGCGAGTCAATTACGCTGTTTTGTCCTGACTCCGTTACCGATATCGAGCGCGAGCAAAACTGTACCCATGTGACGTTGAAAAGTGGTGAGCAACTTGAAGCAAAACTGCTGGTGGCTGCAGATGGTGCTGTTTCGACCTGTTGTCAGAAAATTGGTCTAGAACTTTCTGAGCAAGATTTTGAACAAGTGGCTGTCATTGCCAATATTGTGACTCAAGAACCTCATCAAGGTAGAGCCTTTGAACGTTTTACTGAAAATGGCCCTGTTGCTTTATTGCCAATGAGTGACAATCGAATGTCCTTAGTTTGGTGTTTGCACCCTGAAGAAGCCCAAGCCGTTCTTGAGTTATCTGATCAAGCATTTCTCCAGCGTTTACAGAACGATTTTGGTTGGCGTTTAGGCGCGATGAAAAAAGTGGGGCGTCGTGCAAGTTACCCATTGCTTCTTCGCCATCGAAAGCAAAATATTTCACATCGCTTTGCGATTGTTGGAAATGCGGCGCAAACGCTGCACCCGATAGCTGGACAAGGTTTTAATCTCGGTATTCGCGATGTAGTCTCACTAGCAGAAGAAATTGTGCAGCAAAGTGAGGATGTGGGTCTTTATCAAGGCCTGATGCGCTTTAGTCAACGTAGAGAAGCAGATCGAAGCGAAACTATTTGGCTAACCAGTGCCTTAGTGCATGTTTTTTCAAATGATTTACCCGCGATGCGAATTGGCCGAAATACTGCCTTAGCAGCGATGGATAACCTTTCTATTTTTAAGCAGCCGCTACTACGCCATACACTTGGCTTGGTAAAACGATGAACGGCCGCACTGAATTAGGTAATAAAAAGCAATGATGCAAAGTGTAGATATCGCCATCATCGGCGGAGGGATGGTTGGGTTGGCACTTGCTGCCGCGTTCAAAGACAGTGATCTGCGTGTCGCCGTTATTGAAGGTAAAGTGCCAGATGATTCGTTGAAAGAATTACCCGATGTTCGTGTGTCTGCGCTGAGCCGCTCTAGTGAGACGATTTTGCGTAAACTTGGTGCTTGGCAGGGCATAGAACAGCGCCGAGCTTCACCTTACCATGGCATGGAAGTATGGGAACAAGATAGCTTTGCCAGCATTGAATTTAATGCACAAAGTATGGCACAACCTGATTTAGGGCATATTGTTGAGAATCGTGTGATTCAACTTGCGCTGCTTGAACAAGTCCAAAAGCTCGATAACGTCACTATGTTTATGCCTGCACGTTGCGCGACTCTCGCGGTCGGTGAGCAAGAAAGCTGGCTGACGCTCGATAATGGCCAAGCCATGACCGCTAAATTAGTGGTCGGAGCCGATGGGGCGAATTCGTGGCTTCGCCATCAAATGGATATTCCATTAACGCATTGGGACTATGGTCATCATGCTTTGGTCGCGAATGTCAAAACTGCTATGCCACACAACAGCATTGCGCGCCAGATATTTACTCCTCACGGACCGTTGGCATTTTTGCCAATGTCGCAACCAGATATGTGCTCTATTGTTTGGTCCACGGAGCCAAATCGAGCAGAGCAGTTAGTGGCGATGAGTGAACATGATTTCAATAAAGCGTTGACGAGTGAGTTTGATGCTCGACTTGGTCTATGTGAAGTAGTGGGAGAGCGTGCTGCGTTTCCTTTGAAAATGCGCTATGCGCGAGATTTTGTTGTCGAGCGAGTCGCGCTGGTTGGTGATGCGGCCCATACCATTCACCCATTAGCGGGGCAGGGTGTGAATTTAGGTTTATTAGATGCGGCCAGTCTTGCTCAAGAAGTATTAGCACTTTGGAAGCAGGGGCAAGATATCGGCAGTAAACGCAACCTAAGAAGCTACGAGCGTTGGCGAAAAGCGGAAGCGGCAAAGATGATCGCTACTATGCAAGGGTTTCGAGATTTGTTCTCTGGCGAGAACCCTGCTAAAAAGCTTGTTCGTGGCATTGGCTTGAGTTTAGCGGGGCAACTGCCGGGAGCGAAAGATGAGATCATGAAGCGCGCGCTTGGTTTAAAGGGACACTTGCCGGATCTGGCGCGTCAGTAAGTGCAAAGCAAACTTCAAATACACAAAAGGCTGGTTAATCCAGCCTTTGTTTTATCAACATTTTGCTAAGCATATGCGCATCGGAGTTTCATTATTTCTTGATTGATCTCTTTGACCGCTCGGAAATGGCGTTGCTCTGCTTTCTCCGGCAGTATTAACTTACCGTTATCAAACTCGAATCTACCGACCCCGTAAATATAAATTCTTCCTTTAAAAAGACGACTTATATGTTTAGCAATCATACTTGGTGTATAGCGCTTAAACAGTCTCATATTTACTTTCCTTTTATCTAACCTAGCCTAGGTATTCTACGTTCTGGACGCGAAAATTATTGTGACAGCAATAGTATTAAATACAGATGTAGGGTGTTGCGTCAGAGAATTGTGTTGTCTTAGACAATTTGACAGTGTCATCTCTTAAATAGCGTGAGGATTACCCCAAAAATAACCTCTCTAAAGGAACCCTTACGCCAATACACTCCTTTTTACGTGACGCATTAAGCAATAGTTTTGTTACAGAATTAAGAATAGAACGAAAACGGTTGTTTGCTAGTTGTTTCTATTAAGGTCGTGCCTCGCGCAACACACTTTACGTTCTAACGATTAGAGGAAATGAAAGAGAAAAAGTTCCACGTAAAAAAAAGCCCGCTTCAGCGGGCGAATAGTCACAGATGCATTACACAAAAGTGGATAACTAACTGCATGAATGCTGTCACTCAGCTAGCTGACTCACTTTATATCGGTTAAGTGCTTGTTTGAAACTTAACCAACAAATTCAGCATATACGAGTTTTATCTTTGTGACTATTTATGTTTTATATGTGATTAAAAATTCTCATATCTATTTTTGTAGATATGAGCGAGATCACGCAGTGATAGAAACACTACATGTCATTACATTGTTTTTAGACGATTAACGACAGATCTCAGCTACGGTCGGCTGGCACAATTGGATAAGATCTTGAATAGAAAGCGCCAGTCCAGCCATGCGATCGCCACTGCTGATCGTGACTTCCTGTTCTTCTAGTAAGCTGGGGTCGAACACGATTGGCATATGACGTTTGAGTAGCAGAGGAGTGACAGTACCAATTTTGTAACCAGTGATGGACTCAACATCGGCTTGATCAACACAAGTCATCCGGCGACATTTCAGTAACGAGCGCACTTTTTTGGGATCAACGCTACGATCACCTGGTGCACAGGCGAGTGCATATTGATTACCCATGTCTCGTAGCAAGATTGCTTTCACCATTTGAGAGGGGCGAATGCCGCGTTGGTGCGCGGCATCCTCAATGGTCGTTGCTGGTCTTTGATGCGGTAGCAGACGAAACGGAATGTGTTGGTCTGTGAGAAATTGCATCAAAGGAGTATTGATTGTATTACTCATCATCAAGACTGTAAGGCAGTGATTCGATTGTCCATTCACATTCTGGTTGCGCAACCAAACGAAGACGAGTGTCCTCATCGAGATTATTAGGCAGCACGATCAGGCCAATCGCGTGATTGTCACTGAACTGGTAGTGATTTAATAAAGCACCTACTGAACGCCAGTTTTCACCTACGCTGCGTTCGAGCTCAATTGGTTCGTCACTGAATGGAGCAGAAGTTGCACCTTTTACGATATACATCGCACGTTTATTGGTACCGCGATACTTCGCTCGTGCTACCGTTTCTTGTCCCGTGTAGCAGCCCTTTGTGAAGCTTATGCCTCCTAAAGCTTGCACGTTAAGTGCTTGTGGAATGTGAGCATTCTGCGCGGATGCAGAGACAAATGGTAAACCTGCTTCAATATCGAAACGATTCCAAAGCTCATTTGTCGTAAAGACAGCGTCGGTAGTTTCAACGATTTGCTGTGCTTCTGGCGCACTTAATATCAGTAACCAGCGATCTTGTGCAACTTGCACTGCTGTGCCACCGTCAACTGGGCGAACGCTGCCAGTTGTCTCGCTCATTGTTGAAATGAATTCGTCGGCTTTGACGCCAGCAACACCTAAGATAACGTCATCAGAAGCTTCAATCGTTACTTTAGAGAAAATGGCGTATTTCTTTATTTCACTAAGTTCTACGTCAATCGCCGATTTTGGTTGGATCATGCCGTAGCCATCATGATGATGGAAAAGGCGGAACACGCTCCACACTTTGCCTTTCGCATCACAATGTGCGCCCAGTGTTGATTGGTCTTGTTCTAAAGAAACAACATCGCAGGTAACCTGACCTTGTAAGTATGATTTTTTATCATCACCGATCATGGTGATCATGCCGAAGTTATCCAGCAGTGAGATAGATAACTCTGGAAGCGCGTCTTGAGTTGAGAGAGGTAATGCTGAAAAACGAGTTTGCCATTCCATAATTACAATGCCTTTTGAAGATATTTTTCCGCTATGTTATACCCAAATAACCTTGAGATACTAGGGGAGCGATTTACGAATCAACATTTGTCTGCTTTCACTATCGTATTGTGACCCGCACACTAGTGACGTAGCACATCCCTTGTTACACTCCGCACTAACAACAAGACATCTATGAAGGAATAGTGAATGTACACTCCGGAAGAAAAAGCGCGTATTAAATGGGCTTGTCGTCGAGGCATGCTTGAGCTTGACGTAGTAATTATGCCGTTTTTTGAAGAGTGCTTTGATACTCTGAGTGAACAAGAGCAGCGTGACTTTGTTTCTTTACTTGAATGCGATGATCCTGATCTGTTTACTTGGGTAATGGGGCATGGCCGTAGCGAAAATTTAGGTCATGCAGCAATGGTTGATAAAATTGTCGCCCATAACCTCAGCAAAGTTCGTTAATTTTACTGCTTCTCCCTCTCTGACTGCCCGAGTCTTCAATGTTGTACTTTTCTTATTGATGACTTGGGCTGTTATCCTCTCTAGCATTCCGCTCGTATTATCGACTTATTTGTTATTACTGATTGTGAAGGCTTTCTCAAACCAAAGTCTTGTTCAACCTACAAGTCATGGGCATTGGTATGTGCACTGCGATGGCTCGGTTAGGTTTGATGCCCTTGAGTGTGGCGAATACTCGGAAGATATTGAGTCCGAAAAGGGTCATTTACAGCGAGTTGATAGATCGGCATCACCATTCAAGATAACATTCCAATTGCAATCTGGCCGTAGTGTTACGATTTGGCGTGATAGCTGTGACGATGAGCAGTATCGTCAACTATCTTTGGTATTACGCCAATGGGAAATGAAACAGGGAGCTGATGCTCCCTGTTGATGTAATAGTTTAATTGGTAAAGTTAAAGCTGTTTAGCTGGAACCAAAATTGTTGGTCCGCTGTTTTCCAGTTGGTTCGGATAATCAAGCGTGTAGTGCAAACCTCGACTCTCTTTACGCTGCATCGCACAACGAACCATCAACTCTGCTACTTGTAAAAGGTTACGCAGTTCTAATAAGTTGTTCGACACTCGGAAATTGCTGTAGTACTCGTGTGTTTCTTGTTGCAACAGTTGGATACGGCGTAAGGCGCGCTCTAAACGCTTATCAGTTCGCACAATGCCCATGTAGTCCCACATAAACAGACGAAGCTCGTGCCAGTTGTGCTGAATGATCACTTCTTCATCACTATTGGTTACTTTGCTTTCATCCCAACATGGCACCTGTGAAGGTAGCTCAACGTTAGTGTGATGTTTTAGAATATCTTTTGCCGCAGACCAAGCATAAACCACGCATTCGAGAAGTGAGTTTGATGCCATGCGGTTAGCACCATGCAGCCCGGTGTAGCTAACTTCACCAATCGCATACAAATTTTTCAGATCGGTGCAGCCATTTCTATCCACCATGACACCGCCACAAGTGTAGTGTGCAGCAGGTACGATTGGGATTGGCTCTTTAGTCATGTCAATGCCCAAGTCCATCAAACGTGAATAAATGGTTGGGAAGTGTTTCGTAATAAAGTCAGCAGGCTTATGACTGATGTCGAGATACATACAGTCGGCGCCTAAACGCTTCATTTCGAAGTCGATAGCACGAGCCACGACGTCACGCGGAGCAAGCTCTTTACGTTCATCGAAATCTGGCATAAAGCGAGAGCCATCTGGACGACGCAGGTAAGCACCTTCGCCACGCAACGCTTCAGTCAGCAAGAAGTTACGTGCTTCTGGGTGATATAAACACGTCGGATGGAACTGGTTAAATTCCATATTCGCCACACGACACCCTGCACGCCAAGCAATCGCAATACCATCACCAGACGACACATCTGGGTTAGAGGTGTATTGATAAACCTTTGAAGCACCACCTGTAGCGAGAACCACAAATTTGGCTCGCACGGTTTCGACATGCTCTTCGTTGCGGTTCCAAATATAAGCACCGATAACTTTGTTTTTATCACCGCCAATTTTGTCTTCGGTGATTAAGTCCAGAGCGTTGTGACGTTCGAGAACATGAATGTTTGGATGGTTGTGAGCGTTATCTTGCAGGGAGGTTTGCATCGCCATACCTGTCGCATCTGCCGCGTGAAGAATACGACGACGGCTATGACCACCTTCACGAGTTAAGTGGTAGCGAGGTTCATCGTCAGAGTCATCTTCTTCACGATCAAATGGGACACCACCGTCAATCAACCACTGTACACACTCTTTTGAATGCTCAGCAATGAACCTTACGGTCTCCTCATCGCAAATACCATCCCCGGCGATTTGCGTGTCTTCAACGTGTGAATCAATGGTGTCTGACTCATCAAATACGGCAGCGATACCGCCTTGAGCATAGTAGGTCGCCCCTTCGCTGCGTGGTCCTTTACTCAGCACCATCACCTTACAGTGGTTAGCAACGCGCAAAGCCAACGACAAACCTGCCGCGCCACTCCCTACCACTAATACATCACACTCATGTTCACGATTTGTGTTCATATAACTTTTATAATCCCAAGCTAAGGTAACAAAGTTACCTTGTGTATTATTTGCACACCATGTGCATTCCATTATCGCGACATCTGTCGCTAAGGGCTAAGTTGGGAGACCTATCGACGTCCGTGTTACGGCGGTGACTGAGCCACTCTTCTTTTTCATGCAGAGCATGAGCATGCTTCCTAAGTTATAATTTGTAACGCGGTGTTCAGATAGCCATTAGCCATGCAAATGAAAAGTAATAGTTTGTCAATGCCATTGCTTTTCCATGCTCGACCCAGCACAATCTGGGACAGAGATCATTCATTATACCCATTTCCCTCCAAGATGCTCGCTTGTCAAACTTAGACTAAAGTCAGGCAGCGGTGGTCATTTGGGTACAGACATCACACTGTGAAAAAACAATGACAAAAAACTTGAGAAACCATGGAACTTTCTCATTCACGTTAGGGTCACAATAGTGCTCAAGTAAGCAGTGGTGTCAATACTACGTTTTGCATAATTAGTACCCATATCTGAGAAGAGTAGGGGCATAACAAATAGGAGTATCCGCTCGAATGAACGAGCAGCTGACCGATCAAGTATTGATTGAGCGAGTTCAGAATGGCGATAAGCAAGCATTCAACCTGTTGGTAACAAAGTACCAGAATAAGGTATGTAATCTTATTTCCAGATACGTTAGTAATCCTGGCGATGTACCAGATGTAGCACAAGAAGCGTTTATTAAAGCTTACCGAGCTATCCCTAGCTTTCGTGGGGAAAGTGCGTTTTATACGTGGCTGTATCGCATTGCAGTGAATACTGCGAAAAATCACATTGTTGCTCAAGGGCGTAGACCTCCAGCGACAGATGTCGATGCTGAAGATGCTGAATTTTACGAAACAGGTAGTGCACTTAAAGAAATATCGAACCCTGAGAACTTAACGTTGTCCAAAGAATTGCAACGGGTGGTGTTCAGTGCAATCGAAGCTTTACCTGAAGATTTAAAAACCGCAATGACATTACGAGAGCTCGATGGCTTGAGTTATGAAGAAATTGCAGAAGTGATGGATTGCCCGGTAGGAACGGTACGATCGCGTATCTTCCGTGCTCGTGAGGCGGTGGAAAAGAAAATCAGACCTCTTTTGCAACGCTAGTACAAGTAATAACTATGGTGAAAATAATGGCTGACAAAGAAAAACTTTCAGCTCTCATGGATGGAGAATTGGTCGATAAGGCTTTAATTCAAGAGTTAGAGCAAGACCAAGAGAGCCGTGATGCTTGGCAGAACTATCACCTGATTGGTGATGTGATGCGAGGCGAAGCGCCAGCAAAACCTGAGTGGAATATTGCTGAAAGCGTGGCGTTAGCGTTAGAAGATGAACCTGCACACCGTGCGTTTGATTCGCACAGTGCAAATGTTATCTCAATTGCGGATACGCCAAAAGAGTCGCAACCAGAACCGCAAAAAGCAAAACGTCAGTTGCCAGGTTGGTTGACGCAGTTTGGTCAAGTTGCTGTTGCTGCATGTGTATCGCTTGTTGTTATTTTAGGTGTACAGCAGTACGGTGGTAGCGATTCAATGTCGCCGCAAACAGATCAATTACCTGTATTGCAGACGGTTCCGTTTGCTGGCAGCGCAGAACCAGTGAGTTTGACTCGTGAGTCTGTAGAACGTTCTGTAGGCGAGGCAAATATGCAAGAGCAGCGCAAGCGTGTTCATGCTATGCTGCGAGACTACGAATTGCAGTTACGAATTAACAGTGATGCATCTCAACAAGATGCAAATCTGAATCCGGATATTGAATGAAAAAATTTCTGATCAGCGCTTGCGCTCTGTTCAGTATGATGTCTTCTCAAGCCTTTGCTGGTGATAAGCCAGCGGAGGCTTTATTGCATCAAATGAGCGAGGCGAGTAAGAATTTAAGTTACGAACTCTCTTATATCCTTATCAAAAAGAACAGCATTGAGCCGTTGCTGTATCGTCATGCCACGCATGGTGACGATCAATATGCTCATCTTGTCTACTTAAGTGGCCCTGTGCGTGAAGTGATTCGTCGCGGAACTGAAGTAAGTTATATCGAAACGGGTTTAGAACCATTCACCATCGAGTCAGGTAAAATGGTCGCTCCGACTATGCCTATGCTCAACACCAATATCGATGAGCTAAACTTGTATTACGACTATGTAAAAGTGGGTAGAGCTCGTGAAGCTGGTGTGGCAACACAAGTGCTGCGTATTGTTCCTAAAGACGGTCTGCGCTATTCATACGTACTATGGATCGATGAGAAGAGTAAATTGCCGTTACGTGCCGACCTTGTGGACCGCGATGGTGAGATGCTTGAACAATATCGCACTATTTCTTACACGGTAAACCCAAAAATCGCAGAGTTAATGAGTGGCCTGCAAGATGTTCAATTACCTGCTGTTCTCACCATGCCAAAAGGCGATATTGGGACCAGTAATTGGCAGGTTGGTTGGATCCCTGAGGGTTTCGAGCCGAACGAGCTCAACCGCTATCGAATGGCCGTTACTAATCAAATGGTGGAGAGCCAGCTGTATTCTGATGGTCTGTTTAGCTTCTCTGTTTACGTAGCAAACAAAGATGAGCATTCGTTAAAAGGGCAGTTGGTTCGCCAAGGCAGAAGAACGCTACACAGTTTTGTGAGCGGTCAACATGAAATCTCTGTTGTAGGAGACATTCCACCGACCACAGCACAGCGTATAGCCCAATCTGTCACATTTAATGTAACAAAGAGTAAATAACAATGATGACCGCGTTGGCTACCGTGACAGACGTGCATCGTCGCGGCAAGCAATACGAAATTGATTTAAGTTGCGAACAGCAGACCAGTTGCAGTAGTTGCTCTTCACAGAAAAGCTGTGGAACGGGCGTTGTTACTAAAGCCATTGGTAACAAGAGTTTATCTTGGCACCTGCGCACGGATAAATCGGTGAAAATAGGTCAAGTCGTCGAGATTGGTTTTCCTGAGTCGAGCCTAATAAAATCAGCAATGGCGGTTTATTTACTGCCATTGTTTGGTTTGATTATCGGTGCGATGTTTGGTCACTTCCTATTAGCGCCGCTGACAGCCGGCGGGGAAGGCATCATCATATTGGCATCGGTATTGTTTGCCGCTGGTGGAATGTGGATCGCAAAACGTGTTTCTCGTCCGTTAGAAGATGAATCTAAGCGCCAAGTTACCCTCGTTCGGGTACTTGGAGAGCCAATCCAGTAAGTGCTGTCCCCCTCCACTAAAGGTTATTTGGGTATGTACTTTAAATTACGTGCGCCCGTTAACGAAATTCGGTAGAATCTGCCAACTTGATTGAAATGCCGTCAGTAGATGGCGTTTCTTACTGTCCCTATTTGTAAAGAGTTAGTCACCCTAAATCTATGAAGCACATTCGTAACTTTTCGATTATCGCCCACATCGACCATGGTAAGTCGACCCTATCAGACCGTCTAATCCAAGTTTGTGGCGGGTTAACCGATCGTGAAATGGCCGCACAGGTTCTGGATTCAATGGATCTTGAACGTGAGCGTGGCATCACCATCAAATCTCAGAGTGTGACGCTAAACTACACCGCTAAAGACGGTGAGACGTATCAGCTGAACTTCATCGATACTCCGGGGCACGTTGACTTTGCATATGAAGTATCACGTTCTCTAGCGGCTTGTGAAGGTGCGCTATTGGTTGTGGATGCGGGTCAAGGTGTTGAGGCTCAAACACTGGCTAACTGTTACACCGCGATCGAAATGGATCTAGAGGTTGTGCCAATCTTAAACAAGATTGACCTACCTGCAGCTGATCCTGAGCGTGTAGCGGAAGAAATTGAAGAAATCGTTGGTATCGATGCAATGGAAGCAACCCGCTGTTCTGCGAAGACAGGCATCGGTGTTGATGACGTTCTAGAGAACATTGTGTCAGCGATTCCAGCACCGGAAGGTGATCCAGATGCGCCACTACAAGCGCTGATCATTGACTCATGGTTTGATAACTACCTTGGCGTTGTTTCTTTAGTGCGTATTAAAAACGGCGAACTGAAGAAGAACGATAAGATCAAAGTGATGAGTACGGGCCAAGTTTGGGGTGTAGATCGTCTTGGTATCTTTACGCCAAAACAAGTGGATACCGATATCCTTCGTACTGGTGAAGTAGGTTGGGTTGTTTGTGGTATCAAAGACATTCTTGGTGCCCCTGTTGGTGATACGCTGACTCTAGCGAAGAATGGTTGTGATAAACCGCTACCTGGCTTTAAGAAAGTTAAACCTCAGGTTTACGCAGGTCTGTTCCCTGTATCTTCTGACGATTACGAAAACTTCCGTGACGCACTAGGCAAACTAAGCCTAAACGACGCATCGCTATTCTACGAGCCAGAAAACTCTGCGGCACTTGGCTTTGGTTTCCGTTGTGGTTTCCTTGGCATGCTGCATATGGAAATCATCCAAGAGCGTCTAGAGCGTGAATACGACTTGGATCTTATCACCACAGCACCAACGGTAGTTTACGAAGTTGAGAAGACGGATGGCGATCTGCTGTATGTTGATAGCCCAGCAAAACTACCAGCGATCAATGACATTGAAGAAATTCGTGAACCGATTGCGCGTTGTAATATCCTTGTGCCTTCAGAGTACCTAGGTAACGTAATCACTCTGTGTGTTGAAAAGCGAGGCAGTCAAGTTGATATGGTTTACCACGGTAACCAAGTCGCTGTGACTTACGATATTCCAATGGCCGAAGTGGTACTGGATTTCTTCGATCGTCTGAAATCAACATCACGCGGTTACGCATCTTTGGATTACAACTTCCAGCGTTTTGAAGCTTCGAACATGGTACGTGTAGACGTTCTTCTTAACGGTGACACTGTTGATGCATTGGCGATGATCACACACAAAGATCAGTCTCAGACTCGCGGTCGTCAGTTGGTAGAGAAGATGAAAGAATTCATCCCTCGCCAAATGTTTGATATCGCAATCCAAGCGGCAATTGGTAACCACATTATCGCTCGTTCAACGGTAAAACAGTTGCGTAAGAACGTTATCGCGAAATGTTACGGTGGTGACGTAAGTCGTAAGAAGAAACTTCTGAAGAAACAGAAAGAAGGTAAGAAACGCATGAAGCAGATCGGTAACGTTGAGCTGCCTCAAGAAGCGTTCCTAGCCATCCTTCACGTAGGTAAAGACTAAAGTTGAACTTTGTCTCACACTTGTCGGTCTTAAGACGTTAGATATTAAAATAAGTGAAAGGGTTTCGGCTCTTTCACTTTCGTATTTTTAGATAAGGGAATTTAATGGCGAATACATTCTCACTGATGTTGGTTATTGCGACTTTGGTAACTGGCGTTGTTTGGCTATTGGAAAAGCTGGTTTTCGCGAAAAAGCGTCAGGAAAAACTGGCTGAGATTCAAGCTCAGACGTCTAATGGTTTGGATGCAGTGACCTTGCAAAAAGTTGAGCGTCAGCCTTGGTGGGTTGAAAATAGCGTCTCTATTTTTCCTGTGATCGCGTTCGTTTTAGTATTACGTTCTTTTATCTACGAACCATTTCAAATCCCATCAGGCTCAATGATGCCTACCTTGCTGGTTGGCGATTTCATTTTAGTTGAGAAGTACGCGTACGGTCTAAAAGACCCAGTATGGCGTACTCAGCTAGTGGAAACTGGTAAGCCTGAGCGTGGTGATATCGTGGTCTTCAAATACCCACCACAACCAAGTGTGGACTACATTAAGCGTGTAGTTGGTTTACCTGGTGATATCGTGCGTTATTCAAGTGATAAGCAGCTTTGCGTGCAAAGCCAAGGCGAATCGGCATGTAAGCCAGTTAAACTGAGCAATGTTGAAGAAAGTCAGTTTAGCTCGAACGGTATTCCAATGATCCAACTGGATGAAAAATTGGGTAACGCTGAGCACAATATTTTGGTTAACCCTCTTGTGCGTAACCGCGTGGAGCAATATTTCCCACGCAGCGGAACGACAGAGTGGGTTGTACCACAAGGTCAGTATTTTGTGATGGGTGATAACCGTGACAACAGTGCTGACAGCCGTTACTGGGGCTTTGTTCCAGAAGCAAACTTAGTCGGTAAAGCTGTCGCGATCTGGATCAGCTTCGAGTTTGATCGTGGCGCAGATAGTGTTCTACCTTCATGGATTCCAACTGGTGTGCGTTTTAACCGCATCGGTGGCATTCACTAACCATTCAAATATCGAGAGAGTATGAATTCTCCAATTGATAAACTAGAGAGAAAGCTCGGCTACCAGTTTCAAGATGCCGGGCTTATCAATTTGGCGCTGACGCACCGCAGCGCCAACAGTAAGCACAATGAACGTCTTGAGTTTCTGGGCGATTCAATTTTAAGTTTTGTCATCGCTGATGATCTGTACCATCGTTTCCCAAAAGTGAACGAAGGTGACATGAGCCGCATGCGTGCTACTTTGGTTCGCGGACATACATTGGCGGAACTGGGTCGTGAATTCGATCTAGGAGATTATTTAAAATTAGGTCCAGGTGAATTGAAGAGTGGCGGTTTTCGCCGAGACTCTATTTTAGCCGATGCGGTTGAAGCCATTATTGGCGCAATTTACCTAGACAGTGATCTTGAAGTTGTGCGAGGCATTGTACTGAGTTGGTATCAGTCACGCCTTGAAGCCATTAAACCTGGCGTCTCACAAAAAGATCCGAAAACTCGCCTACAAGAGTTCCTACAAGGCAGAAGAAAACCGCTGCCTGTGTACACAGTGACTAATATTAAAGGTGAAGCGCACAACCAAGAGTTTACGGTTGAGTGTGAAGTAGCAGGTGTGGATAAGCCTGTAATCGGTAAAGGCACCAGCCGCCGCAAGGCAGAACAAGCGGCTGCTGAAACAGCACTTGAGCAATTAACAAATGGCTGATAACGAATTCGATATCGATGCGTTTTTCGCATCACAAGGTGAGCCAAGCTCGCCAGAAAACCAACACTGTGGCTTTATTGCTATTGTTGGTCGTCCAAACGTAGGTAAGTCGACACTTTTGAACAAGATTTTGGGTCAGAAGATTTCGATCACCTCTCGTAAGCCGCAAACGACACGCCACCGTATTATGGGTGTGGATACGGACGGCGATTACCAAGCGATTTACGTCGACACGCCTGGACTTCACATTGAAGAAAAGCGTGCGATCAACCGTTTGATGAACCGTGCAGCTAACTCGTCATTGAGTGATGTAAACCTTGTGTTCTTCTTAGTCGATGGTACGCATTGGACTAAAGACGATGAGATGGTGCTGACCAAACTTCAAAAATCGAACTTCCCAGTTGTGCTTTGTGTAAACAAGGTCGACAACGTACAAGATCGTAACGACGTGATGCTACACATGGCGGAGATGTCGAAGAAGATGGACTTCGTGGATGTTGTGCCAATCTCTGCCAAGCAAGGTAAGAACATTGACGTACTGCGTAAGCACGTGCGTAATCACTTACCTAAAGCAACGCATCACTTCCCAGAAGAATACGTGACTGACCGTTCTCAGCGTTTTATGGCGTCTGAGATTGTGCGTGAAAAGCTGATGCGCTTTACTGGTGAAGAGCTGCCATACTCAGTAACGGTTGAGATTGAACGTTTTGATTACAACCCAGAAACCGACGGTTTCCACATCAATGCATTGATTCTTGTTGAGCGTAATGGCCAGAAGAAAATGGTGATTGGCAAAGGCGGCGAGAAGATTAAAACCATTGGTCGCGAAGCGCGTTTAGATATGGAAGAATTGTTCGGTCGTAAGGTTTACCTAGAAACTTGGGTAAAAGTGAAATCTGGCTGGGCAGACGACGAACGAGCGTTGCGATCGTTGGGTTATATAGACGATTTATAATCTTGGCTGCGAAGGTGCTTCGCTCCAACATCGATGAAAAATCAGTATCGATTAAAATAAGGAGCCGCTCGGCTCCTTATTTTTTATTTCACACTTTTTAGGCACAATGACTTAGATGAGTAATCTGTCTTCCGAAGGTTTACAGCGCTGTTTTGTATTGCACCGACGCCCTTACAGTGAATCGAGCTTAATCCTTGATGTATTTAGTGAGGAATATGGCCGAATGACTTTAATGGCCAAAGGCGCGCGCAGTAAGCGTTCGAACTTAAAAGGCGCATTGCAACCTTTTACCCCGCTATTACTTAAATGGTCGGGGAAAGGCTCAATGAAAACTTTGCGTCAAGCCGAGCCGATAAGTCTAGGTTTGCCGTTAACGGGCATTAATCTCTACTCAGCCATGTACGTCAATGAACTGATTGGCCGTATTTTGATGGCTGAAGTGCCGATGCCAGCACTATTTCATGATTATTTGCATGCGTTAACCGAGTTGGCGCACAACGAGAACCCTGAGCCTGCACTGCGTCGTTTTGAGTTAGCCTTGCTGTCTGCGATGGGGTATGGCGTGGATTTTTTGCATTGTGCAGGTACCGGCGAGCCCGTCGATCCAGAAATGACCTATCGTTACCGGGAACAGAAAGGGTTTATTGCTTCGGTTAGGCGCGATAACCTCACGTTTTTAGGGAATGAACTGATTGCTATCAGTGAGCGGCGGTTCGTCACTAAAGAGCAGCTAAAAGCGGCAAAACGCTTTACACGTATAGCCTTAAAGCCGTATCTTGGCGGCAAACCTTTAAAAAGTCGTGAATTTTTCATTCAGACCCCCAGAGCACGGAGTAACGGAAAATGAGCTCAATTTATTTAGGCGTCAATATCGACCATATTGCCACTCTACGTAATGCACGTGGTACAAAATACCCAGATCCTGTTCACGCTGCTGAAATTGCAGAGCGTGCAGGCGCGGACGGTATCACTATCCACTTACGTGAAGACCGTCGCCATATTTTGGATCGTGATGTACGTATTCTGCGTGAAACCATTCAAACGCGTATGAATCTAGAGATGGCAGTGACGGACGAAATGGTTGAGATTGCGCTGCAAACTAAACCAGAGTTTGTGTGTCTAGTGCCTGAAAAGCGTGAAGAACTGACGACGGAAGGTGGCTTAGATGTTGTAGGGCAGCTTGAAAAAATTAAAGCTGCGACGAAAAAGCTGACAGATGCCGGCATTAAAGTTTCGCTCTTTATTGATGCTGACCGTCAACAGATTGAAGCTGCGAAAAAGTGTGGCGCTCCGTTTATTGAGCTACATACTGGCCACTATGCAGATGCGACGACAGAAGACGAACAGCAAGCTGAACTGAAGAAGATTGCTGCTGGTGCGAGTTATGCACATGACCTAGGTATTATTGTTAATGCCGGGCATGGCCTGACTTATCACAATGTCGCACCAATTGCTGCATTACCAGAAATTTACGAACTCAACATTGGTCACTCAATCATTGGTCGCGCAGTATTTGATGGTTTAAATAAAGCGGTTGCTGACATGAAAGCACTGATGATTGAGGCTCGCCAGTCATAGGGCTATCTAGATGGCGATTATAGGGTTAGGGACCGACATTGCAGAAATTGAGCGTATTGAAAAAGCGTTAGCTCGTAGTGGTGAACCTTTTGCTCAGCGGATTCTTTCAGAAGAAGAAATGGCCAAATTCTCACAGCTTAAGCTGCAAGGTCGTTATCTTGCTAAGCGCTTTGCAGTTAAAGAAGCGGCCTCAAAAGCATTGGGAACAGGGATCGCAAAAGGGGTCACGTTTCACGACTTTTCCATCTCGAACGATGAGCTTGGAAAACCAGTGCTCGCATTGACGGGCACAGCCAAGCAAATAGCGGATGCGATGGGCGTTAACCACATTCACCTGTCCATTTCCGATGAGCGTCATTACGCTGTGGCGACGGTCATTTTTGAATCCTAGCTTGTAAGTCTTAAACAAAATACTAAAAAGCCAGAGCATTTGCTCTGGCTTTTGTTTCTCTTCAATAGATCACTGTTCAAGGTATAACTTTGCGGTTGTTGTTACTTTAATCATTTCATCTTGCAGCTCGAACATTTCAGGCTCAACTTCCTCAAGACTGACCCCTGAGCGCAGTGCTTGCTCAAGCGTCGCACAGAGTGACTTCAGTCTTGGAACGCCACAATATGAACTACTGCCGTGCAGCTTATGGATGACATGAATTAGGTCATCACGGGAGATATCTTCTTGCTCCAGAGCTTGGTCAACGACTGCTTCTACTTCAGGGATGAACTCAATCAACATGCGCAGCATGTCTTTAGCGAGATCCTCTTTATTCGCGCTCTGTTTTAAGGCTGCTTGCCAATCAATAATCACATCCTGCTGAGGCGAAGAAACGGGTTGTGGTGCGCTTCCTTCAGGTTCATCAACGTATGAAGGGGCGACTTTGCCAATGCTCTCTGTACAAGCATTTGGGTTCCAGTGAACCAAAACCTGTTGTAGCACATGCTCTTCAATAGGTTTGGTCAAGTAGTCATCCATTCCTGCCGAGAGCAAGCGGTCTCGTTCCCCTGCCATGGCATGCGCCGTTACCGCAATCACTGGCGTGTCTTTATTTAGCTCCAACTCTTTAATGTGCTTACAAGCGGTCACCCCATCCATTTGAGGCATTTGAATATCCATGAAGATTAAATCGTACTTTTTCTCTGTCGCCAGGTTCACCGCTTGCTGGCCATTGCTACAGGCGGTGACGGTTTCTACTCGTTCGCGGAGCAGTGCAGAGATCAGCTTCAAGTTTGCAGGGTTGTCATCCACTGCTAGTACAGTGAGAGGTAAACGGTCCCCTTCGCTTGGCGTAATTGGAGCGCTTAATACCGGTGGCGATTCTACATGTTCGCTAATCAGGCTTTGTAGCAACTTACGGCGAGACAATGGCTTCGTCAGGCACTGGACGTGATGCTCTGTCATTATTTGGTCCGCAAGCGCCAATTCGGTACTCGGTGTCCCTAGGAGAACACTCGGAGCCATACGTTTCGCTTGTTCTATCCAAGGTGTAATAACTTCCGCATCGTGAGTCTGGTTGGCCGCTAAATTCAACAGTACATAATCATATTGTTCTTCGTTGTTTGGTAGCGAAGAGCGGTAGGTTACTAAAATACCCTCCTGACTTAGAATCTGTTGGGTTACGGATGCGGCTTGCATGTTTGGTTCAATCAGCAGTAACTGCTTCCCAGTCAGAAGTTCCACTTCAATCAGTTCGCTCATTGGCATCTCGGTTGAGTGCAAGCGCACCGTAAACCAGAAGGTTGAACCTTGGTGTAGACGGCTGGTTAAACTGATTTCGCCGCCCATCTGGCTCACCAGTTTCTGAGTGATAACCAGACCAAGGCCAGTACCGCCGTAACGACGTGAAATACTTGCATCTGCTTGGCTAAAGGCTTGGAACAACTGCGCTTGCTGACGCTCAGAGATACCAATACCGGTATCACGCACCATGAATTGCAGTTCGACGGAGTCTCCTGATTGAGAGCGCATTTCTACGCTAACATCAATGTTGCCTCGCTCGGTAAACTTGATTGAGTTACCTACTAAGTTCGTCAAAATTTGCTGGATACGTAGTGGATCCCCAACTAAACCTGGTGGAATTTTAGGGTCCACTTTTAGGGTGATTTCTAACCCTTTCTCATGTGCACTTGTGGCTTGTAGGTTAATTACCTCTTCTAAACTTTCTCGGAAATCAAAAGGAATGTTTTCCAGCGCCAGCTTACCCGCTTCAAGTTTCGAGAAGTCGAGAATGTCATTGATGATATTCAGCAAGTTGTTCGCCGATTTCTCAATCGTCTGTAGGTAATCCGTTTGGCTGTTAGAAAGCTGCGTTTTAAGCATTTGACGAGTAAAGCCAATCACCCCATTGAGCGGAGTACGCAGCTCGTGCGACATGTTTGCCAAGAACTCTGACTTAACCCTGGCCGCTTCTTGCGCGCGTTTCTTCGCGATATCCAGCTCAACGTTCTGAATTTCTAGCTGCTCAAGCGTTTCACGTAAGTCGGACGTGGCTTGGTCTATACTGTGCTGCATCTCCACGTGATATTCTGATAACGATACCGCCATGGCGTTGATGCCATTTTTTAGCTGGTCTAACTCCCCGTGCATTTTGCCTTCGATACGCACATCAAGATGACCGCGGCGAATGCGGTCAACGACATTCTTCATGTGGGTGATAGGTTGGGTCACATCGTGCATTAGACGTGAAGCAAACACACTTGCTAAGCCAAGACCGAGAACCAGAACTAAAAACGCAGAGAAGACTTCTTGATACTGTTGCAGCCTCAAGGAGGAGAGATCTAACTCGACGGCGATGTAACCAATCGCTTTGGTTCCTTGGCTTTCGTTCGACAACTCCGCTAAGTAGTGACCTTCTGACAAAATGGGGACACGCAATATCAGTGAGTTTTCGTAGATTTCCGAATTACCCAGTTGCGGGATCGGTTTATCTTTGGGAAACATCAAGGCTTCAAAATTAGGATGAAAGTTAGAGGTCACAAAGAGCTCATGATGTTCATCAAATACCGCGATACTACGAACCAGTTTGGAGTTTTTGCGGTGCGCGTAGCTTATCAAGCGACGTACCGCCTCACGGCTTTCTGATAGTAGATGAGTTTCACTGGCAATCGCCAGCGGCTCAATAATGCTGTTACCAGTGGTGATAACTTGTTTCTCAAGGTCTTGGTAGCGGTTAAATGAGAAAAAGCCGCTCAGTAATAAACCAATAATGAGAGTGGGAGCGAGAGTTAGTGTAATTACACGTGCTCGTAAGCCATATCTGGTCATGTTATCTAATTACATCGGAGTCTGGATATGGGAAAATAACGCATTATTTCTCAAGCGCACGATAAAGCCTTGAGCAAAGAAGTGACGTCACCGAATAAACGGTAAGCATAATCAAGTCACTCGAATCACACAACGGCTGCAATCAAGAATAGTGAAGCCGAAGAGCAATTACATATAAATCAGGCATAGAGCATGGCACGCATCTTTCAACCGAAAAAGAAAACCCAACTCAATACTCGGCACCAAGCAGTGCAAGTAGAGCGTTTAGATCACCACGGCGCAGGCATTGCTTACCTCAAAAAGAAGCCATTGTTTATTGATGGAGCACTGCCGGGTGAGGAGGTGGTCACTCAATTGGTGGAAGAAAAGAGCAAATACGCTCGCGGTAAGTTGATTAAAATCCTTAAGCCGAGTGAAGCTCGTGTGGAGCCATTTTGCCCACATTATCATGAGTGCGGTGGCTGTGATTTGCAGCATCTAGATTATGGCCAACAATTGACGTACAAACAGCAAACGTTGCGTCAGCTAATGCGAAAATTCTCAGGCAGTGACATTGAACTAGATGCCCCGTTATTGGGAGATTCGCAGGCCTACCGTCGCCGTGCGAGAGTGAGCTTGTTTGTTGATAAAAAAACACGTCAGCTACATTTTGGTTTCCGTAAAAAGCAGAGTAAGCAAATTGCGCAAGTGACCGATTGCCCAGTGCTGGCACCGGAACTGAATGTTTTGCTGCCAGAGATTTACTCAGCCCTAAAAGCGTTCAAAAAGCCGGAACAATTGGGTCATGTAGAGCTGGTACTTGGTGATAATGGACCGTGTATTACGCTGCGCCACTTGAGCGCTCTGACAACGAGTGAAACTCAATCTCTAACGGAGTTGGCAAAACGTCATGGCGCATCGTTGTACTTGATGCCATCGACAGAACAATTAGACCTTATCGAAGGCGATATGCCTTTTTATCAAGAAGTTGGAGTGAAAATCCCTTTTGCACCAAATAACTTTATTCAAGTAAACCAAGGTGTAAACCAACAAATGGTCAAGCAAGCGGTTGAGTGGTTAGACCCACAAAAGAGTGACCGAGTGTTAGATTTGTTCTGTGGTTTAGGCAACTTTAGTTTACCAGTTGCGAAATTAGCTAAGCACGTGGTTGGAGTAGAGGGTGTTGCAGAGATGGTAGAAAAAGCCACAAACAATGCATCTTTGAACCAAATCAATAACGCGCAATTTTATCACGCTAACCTTGAGCAAGATTTTGAAGGCCAAGCCTGGGCCGCAGAGCGGTTTGATAAAGTATTATTAGACCCGGCACGCGCGGGAGCGAGTGGGATCATCGATCAAGTTTCTGAGCTTGGCGCACAGCGTGTAGTTTATGTTTCTTGTAATCCTGCTACCCTTGCTAGGGATAGTCAAAGCTTGATAGAGCAAGGCTATAAATTAACTAAATTAGGTATGCTGGACATGTTCCCTCATACCAGTCATCTAGAATCGATGGCATTGTTTGAAAAGTCCTAACTTTAGGACTTTGACCCCTTATTTGTGGTGGGTGGTCATAAAGCCAGCGTGTACGCGCGGTAAAAAGAACTAACCTGGACGGTGTTAGTCAAACCACACGAATATAATAATTAGGATGATGAGATGGTTGCGGTAAGAAGCGCGCATTTAAACCAAGATGAACAGTTTGAACTCGAAAACTGGGTGGCTAGCCTAGGACAAGAGAAAAACACAGCCTCACGCTTAATCGAAGTATATCGAGATTGCCAGACGGTATTAGCTGATAACGAGCAAGCGGAGCTGTTGTTGTGGCGTGGACGAGAAATGATCGAAATTTTGATCACCTTGTCTATGGATCAAGCCACTTTAGTGGCTGCTCAACTGTTTCCTTTGGTTTCAAGTGGTGCTTTTAACAGAGAAATTCTGGAAGAGAAATACAGCAAAGAAATCATAAAATTAATCGACGGCGTTGAAGAAATGGCTGCTATTGGGCAACTCAACGTCAACATGGAAGGCAGTGCCGCGTCATCTCAGGTAGATAACGTACGCCGCATGCTGCTTGCCATGGTGGATGACTTCCGCTGCGTAGTTATCAAGCTCGCGGAACGAATTTGTAACCTTATTGAAGTTAAAAAAGCGCCAGATGAAGTTCGACGTGCGGCGGCAAAAGAGTGTGCCAACATCTATGCGCCGCTAGCAAACCGATTAGGCATCGGTCAGCTGAAATGGGAAATTGAAGATTACGCTTTCCGCTACCAACAGCCGGAAACTTACAAACAAATTGCCAAGCAGCTTTCTGAGAGGCGCATCGTTCGTGAACAGTACATCAAAGACTTTGTTGAAGACCTCACGCACGAAATGGAAGTATCGGGCATCAATGCCGAAGTGAGTGGTCGACCTAAGCACATCTACAGCATTTGGCGAAAAATGCAGAAAAAGAGTTTGGCCTTTGATGAGCTGTTTGATGTGCGAGCAGTGCGTATCATCGCAGACAAACTGCAAGATTGTTACGCGGCTTTAGGCGTAGTTCACACCAAATACAAGCACCTGCCGAGCGAGTTTGATGACTACGTTGCTAACCCTAAACCAAACGGTTATCAATCGATCCATACAGTAATTCTAGGGCCAGAAGGCAAAACCATCGAGATCCAGATTCGTACCAAGCAAATGCATGAAGAGTCGGAGCTGGGTGTTGCAGCGCACTGGAAATATAAAGAAGGGGCAAGCAGCCGAAGCGGTTATGATGAGAAGATCACGTGGCTGCGTAAGCTATTGGATTGGCAAGAAGAAATGTCTGACTCTGGCGAAATGCTCGATGAACTGCGTAGCCAAGTCTTTGATGACCGTGTTTATGCCTTTACACCACGTGGTGATGTTGTCGATTTGCCAATGGGGGCAACGCCGCTAGATTTTGCCTATCACATTCACTCCGAAGTGGGACACCGTTGTATCGGTGCCAAAGTCGGAGGTCGTATTGTGCCGTTCACGCATAAATTACATATGGGTGACCAAGTCGAGATTATCACTCAGAAAGAACCTAACCCATCACGTGACTGGTTAAACCCATCATTAGGCTTCGTTCATTCTGGTCGTGCGCGTGCCAAAATTAACGCCTGGTTCCGAAAACAAAGCCGTGAGAAGAACCTCGAAGCAGGTCGTGAAATCCTTGAGCATGAGTTAGCCAAAATTGGCGCAACGTTAAAAGATGCAGAGCATTACGCCCTCAAGCGGTTTAACGTCAAAACACCAGATGAATTGTATGTTGGTGTAGGTAGTGGTGATTTGCGCATCAACCAAATCATTAACCATATCAACGCGTTAGTTAACAAGCCAACGGCAGAGGAAGAAGACCAGCAAGCACTGGAAAAACTGCAAGAAGCTGAGCATAAATCACCCGCGCAAAGCCGACCGAAAAAAGACGCAGTTGTAGTAGAAGGCGTCGATAACCTAATGACACATCTAGCACGTTGCTGTCAGCCAATTCCAGGTGACGATATCTCTGGTTACATAACGCAAGGTCGTGGGATTTCAGTACACCGTAGTGACTGTGAACAGCTAGAAGAACTGCGCCATCATGCGCCAGAGCGCATCATCGATACAGTCTGGGGCAGCGGCTTTGTGGGGTCATACATCCTCACCGTGCGTGTTGAAGCGATGGAGCGAGGTGGTCTACTCAAAGACATTACGACACTGTTCGCCAACGAAAAGATCAAAGTGACCAGTATGAAGAACCGAGTCGACTACAGACGTCAACTTGCCATCATGGACTTTGACCTAGAAGTCACCAATATTGAGGTGCTTTCGCGGGTTTCGAAGCGTGTGGAACAGATCAAGGATGTCATGACGGTGAAACGCCTCGGCTAAAACTCTCGTCATAGTTATCGTTGTAGCGTTGTTGCCTGCGCTCACTCCGGAGTGCCGGCCCAGGCTCATCACATAGGCGAGCTATGCTCAGGAGTCGCGAAAATTTGTTGCCTTGTCAAAGTAACAATTACTTAGTGAAAGCTGCTGAGAAAATATAATGTAGAAGGTGAGTGGTTTTGGCTGCTCACCTTTTTCTTTAATAGAAAGGTTTAAAGGAACAAAAAATGAGTCATCCAATTGAACAGTTAGAACAAATCATGGCGAAGCTGCGTGACCCAGAAAACGGTTGCCCTTGGGACTTAAAACAAACCTTTGACACCATCGTTCCGCATACTATAGAAGAAACCTACGAAGTGGTGGACGCGATTCAAAATCGAGATTGGCCCAATCTAAAAGAAGAGCTAGGGGATTTGTTGTTTCAGGTGATTTTTTACAGTCAGCTAGCGAAAGAGCAAGAGCTGTTTGACTTTTCGGATGTCGTTGAAACCGTGAACGAAAAACTGACTCGTCGCCACCCGCATGTTTTTTCAGATGTTGAGTTTGAATCTGACGAGGAAATTAACGCGAACTGGGAAGCGGAAAAAGCAAAAGAAAAAGCCCTAGTAGGCAAAGCGGAAGAAAGTATCCTAGACTCAATACCAAACTCTTTACCGGCACTTTCTCGTGCTACAAAAATTCAGAAAAAATGTGCAAAATTTGGGTTTGATTGGGATTCACTTGGCCCGGTTGTCGATAAAGTACGAGAAGAAATTGACGAAGTCATGGAAGAGGCACTGCAAGTTCAGCCCGATGAAGAGAAAGTTGAATTGGAGCTCGGTGATTTGCTATTTGCGACTGTCAATTTGGCTCGCCACCTTGATAAAAACCCAGAAGTCGCGCTAGGAAAAGCAAACGTAAAGTTTGCGCGACGTTTTAAACAAGTTGAAGGCAAGGTCCAGCAGTCAGGCAAAGTACTTACAGATTGTTCTTTATCAGAACTTGACCATTTTTGGGATGAAGTAAAACAAGAAGAATCGAGGCAGAGGTAAACTGGCAGAATACATAATATAAGGTCAGCTTGTTTGGTTACACGAAAACGGACTTTGGTTTGTCTTTGCTCACTTTGATTTGAAGCAAAAAATAAAAAATTACGGTGTGATAGATTTCACGTTGTGGCGGTAAGGAGCTTCTGGTATATTTATCTCCCGTCCAGAAGCACTCCATTTCCCTCATTCAACCAATTTCAGGTTAAACATGACGACAAATTACATTTTTGTTACTGGCGGGGTTGTATCCTCTCTAGGTAAAGGTATTGCAGCAGCATCTCTTGCGGCTATTCTAGAAGCTCGTGGTCTTAAAGTGACTATGATGAAGCTTGACCCTTACATCAACGTTGACCCGGGCACAATGAGCCCTACTCAGCACGGTGAAGTGTTCGTTACAGAAGATGGCGCAGAGACTGACCTTGACCTTGGTCACTACGAGCGTTTCATCCGTACCAAGATGACCAAGCGTAACAACTTCACTGCAGGTCGTGTTTATGCCGACGTACTTCGTAAAGAACGTCGTGGTGACTACCTAGGCGCAACTATTCAAGTTATCCCTCATATCACTAACGCAATCAAAGATCGCGTTATTGCAGGTTCTGAAGGCCATGATGTGGCTATCGTTGAAGTTGGCGGTACTGTTGGTGATATCGAATCACTACCATTTATGGAAGCGATTCGTCAGCTAGCTGTTGAGCTAGGCCGTGAGCGCGCAATGTTCATGCACCTAACACTTGTTCCTTACCTAGCGGCAGCGGGCGAAGTGAAAACTAAGCCGACGCAACACTCTGTAAAAGAACTTCTATCTATCGGTATTCAGCCAGATATCCTAGTTTGCCGTAGCGATCGCGTTATTCCTGCGAATGAGCGTAAAAAAATCGCACTGTTCTGTAATGTTCCAGAAAAAGCAGTAATTTCAATGAAGGATGTAGACTCTATCTACAAGATCCCTCAGTTGATTAAATCTCAAGGTCTAGATGACCTTGTGTGTGCTCGCTTTGGTATTACAGCTCCTGAAGCAGACCTTTCTGAATGGGAACAGGTTATCTACGAAGAAGCAAATCCTACTGGTGAAGTAACCATCGGTATGGTTGGTAAATACATTGAATTACCAGATGCATACAAATCTGTGAACGAAGCGCTTAAACACGCTGGCTTGAAAAACCGCCTAAGCGTCACAATTAAGTATGTAGACTCACAAGATATCGAAACAAAAGGCGTTGAACTTCTAGAAGGTTTGGACGCAATCCTAGTACCAGGTGGCTTCGGCGATCGTGGTATTGAAGGCAAGATCCGTGCGGCTCAATATGCACGTGAAAATAACGTGCCTTACCTAGGTATTTGTTTGGGTATGCAAGTTGCACTAATCGAATACGCGCGTAACGTTGCGGGTATGGAAGGTGCACATTCAACAGAATTTAACAAAGAGACTAAGTACCCTGTGGTAGGTTTGATCACAGAGTGGGTAGACGAATCAGGTAGCGTAGAAGAGCGTACTGAAAAGTCTGACCTAGGCGGTACGATGCGTCTTGGTTCACAGCTGTGTCACCTAGAGAAAGGGACTAAAGCTCGTGAACTGTACGGTAGCGCGACGATCCATGAACGTCACCGTCACCGTTACGAAGTGAATAACGTGCTTCGTCCGCAAATCGAAAAAGCAGGCCTAAAAGTATCAGGTCTATCTGCGGACAAGAAGTTAGTGGAAATGATTGAGAACCCAGCTCACCCATGGTTTGTAGCGGCTCAGTTCCACCCAGAATTCACCTCGACTCCTCGCGATGGACATCCATTGTTTGCAGGTTTTGTTAAGGCTGCGGGCCAAAACGCACGCGGCGAATTCGAGAAGTAAAAGGATACGGGCGGCGGCGAAGGTTGTGCTGCTGCCCTTTAAGATTGACATTTATATTTGAAACGAGAGGAAACATTAATGTCTAAGATCGTTAAAGTTCTAGGTCGTGAAATCATCGACTCACGTGGTAACCCAACTGTAGAAGCTGAAGTACACCTAGAAGGCGGTTTCGTAGGTATGGCGGCAGCTCCATCTGGCGCATCTACTGGTTCTCGCGAAGCTCTTGAGCTACGTGACGGTGACAAAGCACGTTTCCTAGGTAAAGGTGTTCTTAAAGCAGTTGAAGCTGTAAACGGCCCAATCGCTGAAGCTCTAGTTGGCAAAGACGCTAAAGACCAAGCTGCAATCGACGCAGTAATGATCGAACTAGACGGCACTGAAAACAAATCTAAATTCGGTGCTAACGCTATCCTAGCTGTTTCTCTAGCAAACGCTAAAGCTGCTGCTGCTGCGAAAGGCATGCCTCTATACGAGCACATCGCTGAGCTAAACGGCACTGCAGGTCAGTTCTCTATGCCTCTACCAATGATGAACATCATCAACGGTGGCGAGCACGCAGACAACAACGTTGACATCCAAGAGTTCATGATCCAACCAGTTGGCGCTAAGACTCTTAAAGAAGGTCTACGTATCGGTGCAGAAGTATTCCACAACCTAGCTAAAGTTCTTAAGTCTAAAGGCTACAGCACTGCAGTTGGTGATGAAGGTGGTTTCGCTCCTAACCTTAAATCTAACGCTGAAGCTCTAGAAGTTATCGCAGAAGCTGTTGCAGCTGCTGGTTACGAACTAGGTAAAGACGTTACTCTAGCTATGGACTGTGCTGCATCTGAGTTCTTCGACAAAGAAGCTGGCATCTACAACATGAAAGGCGAAGGTAAAACTTTCACTTCTGAAGAGTTCAACCACTACCTAGCTGAGCTAGCTAACCAATTCCCAATCGTTTCTATCGAAGACGGTCTAGACGAGTCTGACTGGGATGGCTTCAAGCACCAAACTGAACTACTAGGTGACAAGCTTCAACTAGTAGGTGACGATCTATTCGTTACTAACACTAAGATCCTTGCTGAAGGTATCGAGAAAGGCGTAGCTAACTCTATCCTTATCAAGTTCAACCAAATCGGTTCTCTAACTGAGACTCTAGCTGCAATCAAGATGGCTAAAGACGCAGGTTACACAGCAGTAATCTCTCACCGTTCTGGCGAAACTGAAGATGCAACTATCGCTGACCTAGCGGTAGGTACAGCTGCAGGTCAAATCAAAACTGGTTCTATGAGCCGTTCTGACCGTGTTGCTAAGTACAACCAGCTAATCCGTATCGAGGAAGCTCTAGGTGAGCGCGCTCCTTTCAACGGTCTTAAAGAAGTTAAAGGTCAAGCTTAATTCTTAATTGAATTAACCGCTTAACTTAAAGCTTTTGAAAACGCCTCGCACTTGCGGGGCGTTTTTTATATGACGGAAGCTCTAAGTGAGCGCGCTCCTCCATGTTTCAAGGAAGCGGTCTCAAAGAAGTTAAAGGTCAGGCTTAATTCTTAACTGAGTTAACGGCTTATCTTAAAGCTTTTAAAAACACCCTGCCTTGGCGGGGTGTTTCTTTATATAACGGAAGCTCTAGGTGAGCGCGCTCCTCCATGTTTCAAGGAAGCTGTCTTAAAGAAGTTAGAGGTCAAGCTTAATTCTTATTGAGTAAAGTTTCGCTAAATAGCTTTTTGAAACCATCGCTACGGCGGTTTTTTTGTATTTATAAGTTTGTATTTTTGGCTCTTACTTTGGTCATGGGTAAGGAGCGCTTCCTATGAGCTTGTTTCATTTTGCTGCTTATTTCTTGTAAGGAGCGTGTGAGTCTCCCTTTCTCCCCTAGAGGCAACCTCGCATTTATGCTATATATGTCACCTTATCTAATTCCTTCCGGTACAGAATGTTAGCAGTGATATGCGAATCTTTGTTATAGCCCTTACGCTACTGTTTGGCTTGCTTCAATACACTCTATGGTTTGGTAAAAACGGAGTGTCTGACTACTACACAGTAAAAGATGAAATTGAAGTTCAGCAACAAGTGAACAGCAAGCTACAAGCTCGCAACAATGAAATGTTCGCTGAGATTGATGACTTAAGGCAAGGTCTTGATGCGATTGAAGAACGTGCGCGTCATGAGCTCGGTTTAGTTAAAGATGGCGAGACTTTTTACCGCATTATAGGTGAGGAAAACCATTAAAATGTTGGATATGAACTCATCGCATATCGCAATTGTGCCTGCTGCTGGTGTGGGTAGCAGAATGAAGGCAGATCGCCCTAAGCAATATTTATTGATCGAAGGTAAAGCGGTACTGGAACATACCGTAGAGAAACTGCTTTCTCACCCAAATATTTCTAAGGTTGTCGTTGCCGTTACTGACGGCGACCCATATTACCCAGAATTGTCCGTTGCTAAGCACCCAGATGTGATTCGTGTAGCTGGTGGTAAAGAAAGAGCAGACTCTGTGTTATCAGGGCTAAACTATGTCAATGAGCATCTGGAAAGCGAGTGGGTATTAGTTCACGACGCTGCAAGGCCATGTGTATTAACATCCGACATTGACCGTTTGATTGATGTTTGCTGCGCCCACTCAACGGGTGGCATTCTCGCATCTCCTGTGAGAGATACAATGAAGCGAGCAAACGCAGTGCAAGATATCGATCATACGGTAGATAGAGAAGCATTGTGGCATGCACTGACTCCACAAATGTTTAAAACTCAGCAGCTTACTCAAGCACTGGCTGACGCATTAGAACAGGGTGTAACTATTACTGATGAAGCCTCGGCTTTGGAGTGGTTAGGCGAGAAGCCAGCCTTAGTTCAAGGGAATGCGAACAATATAAAAATCACTCAGCCAGAAGACCTTGCGTTAGCCGAGTTTTATCTAAGCCGTGAGCGCGGCGAATAAAGAAAGGATAGAAAATGATTCGAATTGGTCATGGTTTCGATGTACATAAATTCGGTGGTGAAGGCCCTGTCATTATTGGTGGTGTAGCAATCCCTTATGAGCAAGGTTTGATTGCACACTCAGACGGCGATGTAGCGTTGCATGCGTTAACGGATGCTCTGCTGGGCGCGATTGCTGCCGGCGATATTGGTCGTCATTTCCCAGATACGGATGATAAATGGAAAGGCGCAAACAGTCGTGAACTACTGAAAGACGTTTACCGTCGAGTTAAAGAGCAAGGCTACCGCCTTGGCAATGCTGATGTAACCATCATGGCACAAGCGCCTAAAATGGCACCACACATTGACGCAATGTGTGCGGCGATAGCCGAAGACCTAGAAACCGACATTAGTAACATTAACGTAAAAGCGACGACGACAGAACGTCTCGGTTTTACTGGACGCAAAGAAGGCATTGCAACGGAAGCCGTTGTACTTCTGTTTAAGCAATAACTAGCAATTTGCTCCTCTAAGCTGTGATATCAGCGGAAACACATCATGTCAGACATTTTATCTTCATTGGCTTACCTAACGGGTAAGCCAGTTGCATCGGCAAAAATTAAAGCGCAGCCAGAGCATTTTCAGGTTCGCGAAGATTTAGGTTTTGCCTTTACGGGCGAAGGCGAGCACTTAATGGTTCGTATCCGTAAAACGGGCGAGAACACCAGCTTCGTTGCTAACGAGTTAGCAAAAGCCTGTGGTGTTAAGTCGAAAGACGTTAGCTGGGCGGGTCTTAAAGACCGTCATGCGGTGACGGAACAGTGGTTAAGTGTCCATTTACCAAAAGGTGAAACGCCAGATTTTTCAGCGTTTTTGGCTCAATACCCAAGTATCGAAATCCTTGCAACAGATCGTCACAATAAAAAACTGCGTCCTGGTGACCTAGTAGGGAACGAGTTCGTGGTTACTTTGTCTGAAGTGACAGATATAGCGGATGTAGAGCAACGTCTTGAAAAAGTGAAACAAGTTGGCGTGCCAAACTACTTTGGTAGTCAGCGTTTTGGTAACGATGGCAACAACCTTGAAGAAGCACGTCGATGGGGACGCGAAAACGTTCGTACCCGCAATCAAAACAAGCGAAGCATGTATTTATCAGCGGCTCGTTCGTGGATTTTCAACCGCATCGTTTCAGCTCGTCTAGAGAATTGTGTGTTTGATAAGTTCATTGATGGTGACATTGCACAGACGAATTCTGGCACTCAGTTGATTGATGCAAACAACATCACTGATTTGCAAGTGCAATTTGCACAAGGTGAAGCGGCAATTACCGCTGCGCTTGCTGGCGATAATGCACTGCCTACTCAAGCCGAGGCTCTGGCATTAGAGCAACCGTTTTTAGACGAAGAGCCTGACCTCATGGCGCTGATTCGTGGTAATCGCATGCGCCACGATCGTCGCGATATTGCGCTGAAGCCAAAAGATTTAGCTTGGACGGTTGAAGGTAACAACATTACGCTGACTTTCTCACTGGATGCGGGATCTTTTGCGACCTCTATTGTTCGTGAGTTAGTTAATGAGGTTGAAGTAGAAAGAGAATACTAATGGAACAGGATTCACGAAACCCGAAGCCCTTAAGAGTCTTAGTCAGCAATGATGATGGTGTTCATGCACAAGGGATTCATGCCCTCGCTGATGAGTTGAGAGATATCGCCGAAGTGACCATTGTCGCACCTGATCGAAATCGTTCAGGTGCTTCGAATTCACTCACATTAGAACAACCATTACGCGTGACTGAAATTGCCCCAAATATCTACTCAGTGCAAGGCACGCCCACGGATTGTGTGCATTTCGCGCTGAATGAGCTAATGAAAGATGATTTGCCTGATCTTGTTCTGTCAGGAATCAACCATGGCGCTAATTTGGGTGATGATGTTCTTTATTCTGGAACAGTAGCAGCCGCCATGGAAGGTCATTTCCTTGGCGTTCAGTCGGTGGCTTTTTCACTAGTGGGTAAGCGACATTTCGAATCCGCCGCTAAAATTGCACGTCAAATTGTACAACAGCATTTAGCGTCGCCGATTCCAACGAATCGTCTACTGAACGTAAACGTGCCTGACTTACCATCAGAGAATTTAGGTGAAATTGAAGTTACGCGTTTAGGTGCACGTCATCACGCAGAGAATATGATCAAGCAGAAAGATCCGAGAGGCCATGACATTTATTGGTTAGGGCCACCAGGAAAGGAGCAAGATGCAGGAGAGGGCACGGACTTTTATGCAATTGAGCATGGCCGAGTTTCAATGACGCCTCTGCAAGTTGATCTCACCGCTCACGAGTCGCTGCGTGCTATGGATAGTTGGTTAAAGGAAGAGAAGTAATGAGTAACCCACATGCTGACAGGTTGATAGCGTTTCTTATCTCCAGTGGCATCAAAGACCAAAGAGTTCTGGATGCTATCCAACGCTTGCCACGAGAAAGCTTTGTTTCTCAAGCGATGATGCACCAAGCCTATGATAACAATGCGTTACCAATTGGTCAGGGACAAACTATTTCTCAGCCTTATATCGTTGCTCGTATGACCGAGTTGCTTGAGCTAGAACCGGCGAGTCGTGTTCTGGAAATCGGAACGGGATCGGGTTATCAAACTGCGGTACTGGCGCAAATTGTTGATCATGTATACTCCGTTGAGCGAATTAAATCGTTGCAATGGGAAGCAAAGCGTCGCCTGAAGCAATTGGATATTTACAATGTTTCAACTAAGCATGCTGATGGGTGGCAGGGCTGGGAAGCGAGAGGTCCTTTCGATGCTATCATTGTTACCGCTGCCGCTGAAGTGATTCCCCAAGCTCTTCTCTCACAATTAAGAGATGGCGGCAAAATGGTCATTCCTGTTGGAGATACGGAACAACAGTTATTAAAAATAGAGCGTAAGGGAGACGAATATCTCTCTACCGTTGTAGAAATGGTTCGGTTCGTACCTCTGGTTGCGGGTGATTTAGCTTAAGGGTTAGGGATAGGTGAATAAGTTACTACGTCATATTGGTATTAGCTTTGTGTTTGCTGCAGGACTAGTTGGTTGTGCAGCGCATTCCCCTGCACCTGTCTCTAGCCTAAAAAAAGACTATTCAAGCCTTGAAAGAGGGAGTTACAGAGGGAGTTATTATGAGGTAAAAAAAGGCGATACACTTTACTTCATAGCTTATGTCACAGATAAAGATGTAAATGATCTTGTTCGTTACAATGAGTTAACTCAGCCTTACACTATCTACCCAGGACAGAGGCTAAAACTTTGGGCTCCGAAATATGTCGCCCCTAAATATGGTCAAAAAGTTGAACCCGTTGTGGCTCCTGTTGTTACGACACCCCCAGCTCCAGTGACGAAAACATCAACAGCCTCTAAACCTAAACCTTCGAGTAAAAACTCTAGTCAAAAACCTACAGAGACTAAGCCTAAAGTCGTACAAAAACAGCCTCCAAAGAAGGTTGAACAATCGAAAACAAAGGAGTATGTTGGTTCAAAAGGTAACCAAAAAGTGAAGCAAAAAGCGCCAACTACCACAGCAAAGAGTGATAAAGTCTCAAAGTGGTTGTGGCCAACAAAAGGGAGAGTAATCAAGAACTTTTCGGCGGGAGAACAGGGAAATAAAGGTATCGACATCGCAGGACAGCGTGGTCAACCTATCGTTTCAACCGCAGCCGGCACAGTCGTTTATTCAGGCAATGCGCTACGAGGTTATGGCAACTTAATTATAGTAAAGCATAACGACAATTATTTAAGCGCATACGCACACAATGACAAACTGCTGGTCACAGAAGGACAAAGCGTAAAAAGCGGACAAAAAATCGCCACCATGGGTAGTTCAGGTGCAAAGTCGGTCAAACTACACTTTGAAATTCGCTATCAAGGTAAATCAGTGAATCCAAAGCGCTATTTGCCTTAAAACTTTGAAAAACAACTTGCGACATCATTTAGCGACATATTGAGTTGTCATGTCTTGCTAACTCGCCAGGGGGAGGCGTTATGAGTATCAGCAACACAGTAACCAAAGTTGAAGAGTTTGCATTTGATAATGCGTCAGTGAAGACTATTGATAACGAACTCGAAAGATCATCATCCACAGAAAGCAAAGCGACTGCGCGTGAAGAATTTGACGCGAGCAGTAAAAGCTTAGATGCAACTCAGTTGTATTTGGGCGAAATTGGCTTCTCACCTTTACTTACTGCCGAAGAAGAAGTGCTTTACGCAAGACGCGCCCTACGTGGCGACGAAGCGGCACGCAAACGTATGATCGAAAGTAACCTACGTTTGGTTGTTAAGATTTCTCGTCGATACAGTAACCGTGGTCTAGCACTACTCGATCTGATTGAAGAAGGTAACCTCGGCTTGATCCGAGCGGTCGAAAAATTCGACCCAGAACGTGGTTTCCGTTTCTCTACTTACGCAACATGGTGGATCAGACAAACGATAGAGCGAGCGTTGATGAACCAAACTCGCACGATCCGTCTACCTATCCATGTAGTGAAAGAGCTGAACATTTATCTGCGTACTGCGCGTGAACTTTCTCAAAAGCTCGATCACGAACCGACCGCAGAAGAAATTGCTGCTCAATTAGATATTCCAGTCGAAGACGTAAGCAAAATGCTACGCCTTAATGAGCGTATTAGCTCTGTCGACACGCCAATCGGTGGTGACGGTGAGAAAGCGCTGCTGGATATTATTCCTGATGCAAACAACTCTGATCCAGAAGTTTCGACTCAAGATGACGACATCAAATCATCGTTGATTCATTGGTTAGAAGAGTTGAATCCGAAACAGAAAGAAGTACTTGCACGTCGCTTCGGCCTACTAGGCTACGAGCCTTCGACGCTGGAAGAAGTTGGTCGAGAGATTGGTCTGACACGTGAGCGAGTACGTCAAATACAAGTGGAAGGTTTACGTCGTCTTCGTGAAGTCCTAATCAAACAAGGTTTGAATATGGAAAACTTGTTTAACGTAGAAGACGATTAAGTAATCCGTATTTCACTAGATACACAAAAGGCTATGGTTCCCCATAGCCTTTTTTCTTTTTTGCTCGTCGGTGTGAGTCTGTTTACAGCATCTTCTTCAAGCGATACAGCTCTTCAAGAGCTTGGCGTGGCGTTAAGTCGTCAGGATCAATACCTGACAGAGCTTGTTCGACCTCGCTAGGCTCTGGAATCAGGCTCAACTGGTTGGCCACATCTACTGCACTTGGACGTGGTGTGTCACTGTTTTGCCCCAGTTGCTCTAGCTGAGATAGCTTGTTACGCGCATTTTTGATGACCGTTTTTGGTACGCCTGCTAAGCCCGCAACAGCCAAGCCGTAAGACTTACTTGCCGCACCTTCTTGAACTGCGTGCATAAAGGCAATGCTGTCTCCATGCTCTACGGCATCCAAGTGAACGTTCGCTAAGTTTGGCAGTTGGTTCGGTAACTCTGTTAATTCGAAGTAGTGAGTTGCAAATAGGGTCATCGCACCAATTTGTGTTGCGAGCCATTCCGCACTTGCCCAAGCTAAAGACAGACCGTCGTAAGTGCTAGTACCGCGTCCGATTTCATCCATTAGCACCAAACTGTTCTTAGTTGCGTTGTGAAGAATATTGGCTGTTTCGGTCATTTCTACCATGAAGGTCGAGCGGCCAGATGCAAGATCATCTGATGCACCAATACGAGTAAATATACGATCTAAAGAACCAATATGTGCGGATTCTGCCGGTACATAAGAGCCGATATGTGCCATCAATGCAATCAGCGCAGTTTGACGCATGTAGGTTGATTTACCACCCATGTTTGGACCGGTGATGATCAACATCTTACGGGCTGTGTTAAGCTCAATTGGGTTCGCGATGAACGGCTCTGTTGTTACTTGTTCTACGACTGGATGACGGCCAGCTTGAATGTGAATTCCTGCGTCTTTCACAAGCGTTGGGCGGCAGTAATCTAACGAATCTGCACGCTCTGCTAGGTTTTGTAATACATCCAGTTGAGACAGAGCAGAAGCTAGGTTTTGCAGCTTCTCAAGGTTTGGCATCAATAGATCAAACAGTTCTTCCCACAACTGTTTCTCAAGTGCTAACGCTTTAGATTTCGAGTTAAGTACTTTGTCTTCGTGTTCCTTAAGCTCTGGGATGATGTAGCGTTCAGCGTTTTTGAGTGTTTGGCGACGTACATAATGCGGTGGAACCAAATGGCTCTGGCCACGGCTCACTTGGATAAAGAAGCCATGAACGTTGTTATAGCCTACTTTAAGCGTATCGATACCGTGTCGTTCACGCTCATCTCGCTCAAGCTGCTCAAGATATTCTGTTGCACCGTCTGCCAATTTTCGCCATTCATCGAGCTCCGCATTGTAGCCTTCAGCGATGACGCCACCATCACGAATAACAACCGGCGGATTTTCTTTAATCGCGCGTTCTAACAGGTCACATACTTCGTCAATCGGAGCTGCATACTTCGCCAATTTCGTTAGGTACGGATGGGTCAAAGAAGCGGTGACAGATTCTAGCTCTGGTAGCTGTTGCATGGCATTGCGAAGTCTAGCCATATCGCGAGGGCGAGCAGAGCGTAATGCAAGGCGCGCTAAGATACGTTCAATATCACCAATTTGCTTTAACGTTGGTTGAAGATCGGCAAACAGAGCTTGTTCTTTAATCTCACCAATCGCATCAAGACGATTGTTTAACGTTTCAATGCAACGCATAGGCTGATGCAACCAACGCTTCAGCATTCGGCTGCCCATCGGTGTTGCACAATGGTCGAGTACTGCAGCGAGCGTGTTATCGGTTCCGCCTGCTAGATTTTGAGTAATTTCCAGATTACGTCGGGTAGCAGCATCAAGGATGACGGATTGATCCTGATGATCAAACGTTAAAGAGCGAATATGAGGTAAAGCCGTACGTTGAGTATCTTTTACGTACTGGATCAAACAACCAGCAGCACACAGCCCTAAGGACGCATGTTCTACACCAAAACCAACCAGATCTTTTGTGCCAAATTGTTGATTGAGTTGTTGCTTAGCCGTATCAAGCTCAAACTCCCAGACTGGGCGACGACGGTTACCATTGCGGCTCGCCATTAAATGTACAGGTTCAAAATCTTCTGGGAACAGTAGCTCACGTGGTGCGGTACGTTGAAGCTCGGCTGTCATCGCTTCTTCAGTTTCTGGTTCTGTCAGTTGGAAGCGACCAGAGGTGACATCCAGCGTCGCATAACCGAACTTACCGTTGTGATGGTAAATTGCTGCGATTAAGTTATCGACACGCTCAGAAAGCAGCGCCTCATCCGTCACTGTACCTGGTGTCACGATACGCACAACTTTACGTTCTACTGGGCCCTTGCTGGTGGCCGGATCGCCAATCTGTTCACAGATCGCCACAGACTCACCAAGCTGAACAAGTTTTGCCAGGTAGCCCTCTACGGCGTGAAATGGCACACCCGCCATTGGGATAGGTTCACCTGCAGACGCACCACGTTTGGTCAATGAAATATCAAGAAGCTGAGAAGCTCGCTTGGCATCATCGTAAAAGAGTTCGTAGAAATCGCCCATGCGGTAGAACAGCAAAATCTCTGGGTTCTCAGCTTTTAGCTTGAGGTATTGCTGCATCATCGGAGTGTGTTTTTGTTCAGCTTTCACAGGTAAGTTCTTTTGTTTATTTCCGTAGCGGCTTAGGATACGTGAATCCCTATCAAGTAAAAAGAGACAAAGGGCATTTTGGCTATGGAAAAAACAACAAAATTGAGTGCCGATTTAGGCGCATTATTGGCTAAACACGGGCATCTTTTAACGACCGCAGAATCATGCACAGGTGGTGGTGTTGCAACCGCCATTACTGACATTGCTGGTAGTTCAGCGTGGCTTGACCGTGCGTTTGTCACCTACAGTAATGAAGCGAAAATGGAGATGCTTGGTGTGCAAGCTTCAACGTTAGAAGCGCATGGTGCAGTGAGTGAGCCAGTTGTGATTGAAATGGTACAGGGTGCAATTAAAAACTCCAATGCGACCATCGGTGTGTCCATCAGTGGTATTGCAGGGCCGGGTGGTGGCAGTGAAGAGAAACCAGTCGGCATGGTCTGCTTTGCTTTTGCTGATAACCAAAGTTGGCAGCAAGTCGAAACCATGCATTTTACTGGTGACCGTGCAGAAGTTCGCAAAAAAGCGGTCGAGCATGCGCTGACTCAATTGTATCAACATCTACTCTAGAATTTCTTAAATTGTTTTAGCCCAGCATTGATAAGGGCTAGAGCAAATCATGACTTTAGGTCAGCCAAATTTTTTTCATACAGGTATGGACACTGTATGAATCAACAGTATAATAACTTTCATTGCTGAGCAGTTCTTCTGCTTAAGAAAAATGAATTACTATTCGTCGCCCAAAGAAGATGAATAAATCGGAGAAAGTAATGGACGAGAACAAACAGAAAGCGCTCGCCGCTGCGCTAGGTCAAATTGAAAAGCAATTCGGTAAAGGCTCTATCATGCGCCTTGGTGATAACCGCGCAATGGACGTAGAAACCATCTCAACGGGTTCTCTTTCTCTTGATATCGCTTTGGGTGCTGGTGGTCTACCAATGGGTCGTATCGTAGAAATCTACGGTCCAGAATCTTCAGGTAAAACAACGCTAACCCTTGAGCTTATTGCTGCTGCACAACGTGAAGGCAAAACGTGTGCGTTTATCGATGCAGAGCACGCTCTAGATCCTGTATACGCGAAGAAACTTGGCGTTGATATCGATGCATTGCTAGTTTCTCAGCCAGACACAGGTGAGCAAGCGCTAGAGATCTGTGACGCACTTGCACGTTCTGGTGCTATCGATGTTATGGTTGTCGACTCTGTCGCAGCACTAACACCGAAAGCAGAAATCGAAGGCGAAATGGGCGATAGCCACATGGGTCTGCAAGCACGTATGCTTTCTCAAGCAATGCGTAAGCTAACGGGTAACCTAAAGCAGTCTAACTGTATGTGTATCTTCATCAACCAAATCCGTATGAAGATTGGTGTGATGTTTGGTAACCCAGAAACAACAACAGGTGGTAACGCACTTAAGTTCTACGCTTCTGTTCGTCTAGATATCCGTCGTACTGGCGCAATCAAAGAAGGTGACGAAGTCGTAGGTAACGAAACGCGCATCAAAGTTGTTAAGAATAAGATTGCAGCACCATTTAAAGAAGCAAACACACAAATCATGTACGGCCAAGGCTTTAACCGCGAAGGTGAACTTGTCGATCTAGGTGTGAAGCACAAGTTAGTTGAAAAAGCCGGTGCTTGGTATAGCTACAATGGCGATAAGATTGGTCAAGGTAAAGCGAATGCGTGTAACTACCTGCGTGAGCACCCTGAAGTGGCTAAAACTATCGATACAAAACTGCGTGAAATGTTGCTAGCGTCAGCACTTGCGGAAGCGCCTGAAGCTGGTGAAGCGCCAGAGCAAGCTGAAGAGTTTTAATCTCTCATAGATTAATAAATGACAAAGCCCTGCAATGCGGGGCTTTGTTGTATCTATTGAAATCAAAAATCGAATTATCACAAAGGCCATTGAGAGCCTGTACAGCAAAAATACTTTTAGGATCATCATGTACCAAAAACGCCAGGCGCCAACATTATCGAGCAAAGAGGCAGCTATCCAATTGCTTAGCCGTCGCGATCATGGTCAGTATGAGCTTTACCAAAAATTATCGATGAAGGGCTATGAAGAATCAGACATCGACATCGCAATTAATTTTTGCCTAGACCATAATTATCTAGATGATTTACGTTACGCGAAGAGTCAAATTAGACAGCATGTATACAAAGGACATGGAGAGCGTCGAATTCGTCAAGAGTTAAACCAGAAGCGTGTTGCGGAATCGGTGATTGAGCAAGCTATGGCTGAAGAGCCGCAAGATTGGTTTGAACTGGCTAAACAGGCGGCAGAAAAGAAATTCAAAGGTATTAAAGCCAAAGACCAGAAAGAGTACGCTAAACAGGTGCGATTTCTGCAATATCGTGGCTACAGTTTTGACCAAATCAGCTACGCGCTGAACTTTGAGGACGAAGATTAACGGTCAGTCGTCCGCACTGATTTTTGTTTTGCTTCAAATTTTTTCTCCTACTCCCTCTTTTCCTCAAGAAAACTAGTCTCAGCTGTTTGCATGATCTACAATACGGCAAAATTCTAACTCGACTATTTTCAGGAAGAGCTGCATGTACATGAGCACTGATGAGGTTCGTAACGCGTTCCTCAAGTTCTTTGAGAGCAAAGGACACCAAATCGTAGAAAGTTCATCGTTAGTTCCACATAACGACCCAACCCTGCTGTTCACAAACGCAGGTATGAACCAATTTAAAGATTGTTTCTTAGGCTTAGAAAAACGAGCCTACACTCGAGCGACTACGGCTCAGCGTTGCGTACGTGCTGGTGGTAAACATAACGACCTAGAAAATGTTGGCTTTACTGCTCGTCACCACACATTCTTTGAAATGTTAGGCAACTTCAGCTTTGGCGATTACTTCAAAGAAGATGCGATCTCCTTTGCTTGGGAATTCCTAACCGAAGTTCTTAAACTGCCAGCGGATCGTTTATTGGTAACTGTTTACGAAACCGATGACGAAGCGTTTGACATCTGGAACAAGAAAGTTGGCGTGCCCGCTGATCGTATTGTTCGCATTGGTGATAAAGAAGGCGGCAAGCCGTATGAGTCTGATAACTTCTGGCAAATGGGCGACACTGGCCCTTGTGGTCCATGTACTGAAATCTTCTACGATCACGGTGAGCACATCTGGGGTGGCCGTCCTGGCACGCCTGAAGAAGATGGTGACCGTTTCATCGAGATCTGGAACAACGTATTCATGCAGTTCAACCGTCACGCAGACGGCACTATGGAACCGCTACCAAAACCATCGGTAGATACTGGTATGGGTATCGAGCGTATCTCTGCAATCATGCAGGGCGTTCACTCAAACTACGAAATCGATGTATTCCAAGCTCTTATCAAAGCAGCAGCAGAAGTTATCGGTTACGAAGACCTATCAAACCAATCACTACGTGTTATCGCTGACCACATCCGTTCATGTTCATTCCTGATCGTGGATGGCGTTATGCCTTCAAACGAAGGCCGCGGTTACGTTCTACGTCGTATTATCCGTCGCGCAGTTCGTCACGGTAACAAGCTGGGCGCACAAGGTGCATTCTTCCACAAACTGGTTGGTGTACTAGCGGAAATCATGGGTACGGCTGGTGAAGAGCTGAAGCGTCAACAAGCTGTGGTTGAAAAAGTACTGCGTATCGAAGAAGAAAACTTCGGTCGTACACTTGAGCGCGGTATGGCGATTCTAAACGAAGCACTAGATAACCTAGACGGTAAAGTACTAGACGGCGAAACCGTATTTAAACTTTACGATACTTACGGCTTCCCAGCTGACTTAACTAACGACGTAGCACGTGAGCGTGAATTCGCAATCGACGAAGAAGGTTTCGAGAAAGCGATGGAAGAGCAGCGTCAACGTGCGCGTGAAGCGGGTAACTTTGGTACTGACTACAACGCAGCAATCAAAGTTGATACGCAAACAGAATTCTGTGGTTACACAGGTACTAAAGGCTCTAGCTCTGTAGCTGCGATGTTCGTTGAAGGCAACGAAGTAGATTCACTATCTGCGGGCGACAAAGCAATCATCGTACTTGGTGAAACGCCATTCTACGCAGAGTCAGGCGGTCAGTGTGGTGACGCTGGTGAAATCCGTACTGAGTCTGGTGTATTCCACGTTGAGGACACTCAAAAACTAGGTAACGCAATCGCGCACCACGGTGTAATGGCAGAAGGCGTTCTAGCGAAAGGTGATGAAGTAGCAACTATCGTTGACGCAGAGCGTCGCGCAGCTATCTCTCTAAACCACTCAGCAACGCACTTGCTACACGCAGCACTACGCCAAGTTTTAGGTGAGCACGTAACGCAGAAAGGCTCATTGGTGAAGGCAGACAACCTACGTTTCGACTTCTCGCATCTAGAAGCCGTAACTGCAGCAGAACTGAAAGAAGTTGAGCGTCTAGTTAACGCGCAAATTCGTCGCAACCACACGATTGAAACCAACGTGATGGACATTGAGTCAGCTAAGAAGAAAGGCGCAATGGCTCTATTCGGCGAGAAGTACGATGACGAAGTACGCGTACTGTCTATGGGTGACTTCTCGACAGAGCTTTGCGGTGGTATTCACGCATCAAGCACAGGTGATATTGGCCTATTCAAAATCACTTCAGAAAGCGGCATTGCTGCAGGTATTCGACGTATTGAGGCGGTAACAGGCGAGGCTGCATTAGACGCGATTGAAGCTCAAAACGCGAAGTATGAAGAGAAACTGGCAGAATCTGCACAGAAAGCAAAAGCGCTAGAGAAAGAAGTGCAGAAGCTAAAAGATAAGATGGCGGCAGCAGAAAGCGCTAACATCATGGGCAAAGCGGTTGAAGTCAATGGTACAAAAGTTCTAGTCGCAGCTCTTGAAGGCGCTGACAGCAAGAACCTACGTACTATGGTTGATGACATCAAGAACCAAATGGGGTCTGGTGTCGTACTGCTTGCCAACGTAACAGGTGACAAGGTTGGCCTGATTGCTGGTGTGACTAAAGATCTAACTGGTAAAGTAAAAGCTGGTGATCTAGTTAAGATGATTGCTGAGCAAGTCGGTGGTAAGGGCGGTGGTCGTCCTGACATGGCTCAAGCTGGTGGTACTGATGTAGCCGCACTACCAGAGGCAATTAAAACAGTTCAGCCTTGGTTAGAAGAGCGCTTATAAGCTTTTAACTACTAAAATTACGCTCAATCAAGTTTCTTTGATTGAGCGTAATTTTTTTTAGCAGCCAAGTGGTTTAATTGACCAAAAGTTAACCGAGTCATTTAGGCTATTTGGTTTTTGTTGTAACTACTGCTTATATAATTTTTCTAATAGGAAATACTGACGATGTAAGCAGTTCTAAAGAGACTTCGGTCTTGGGAAGGTGAAGACTGGTGAAAAAGCCCCTTATCGTGCAAAAGTTTGGCGGAACCTCAGTGGGTTCAATTGAAAGAATCCACCAAGTTGCTGAACACATCATTAAGGCGAAAAATGATGGCAATCAAGTTGTTGTTGTCGTGTCTGCAATGTCAGGCGAAACAAACAGACTGATGGACCTCGCTAAACAGATAGATAGCGTGCCTACAGCTCGAGAACTTGATGTTTTGCTCTCTGCTGGTGAGCAAGTGTCAATGGCACTGTTAGCAATGACACTCAATAAATTGGGTCATGCTGCACGCTCGCTTACCGGAGCACAGGCGAATATTGTGACGGATAATCAACACAATGACGCAACGATTAAACACATTGATACTAAGACAATTCTGGGATTGCTTGAGCAAGACCAAATCGTGATTGTTGCAGGCTTTCAAGGTGTGAATGAGAACGGGGATATCACCACATTAGGTCGAGGTGGCTCAGATACGAGCGCAGTGGCACTGGCAGGCGCATTGCGCGCTGATGAGTGTCAAATCTTTACCGACGTTGATGGTATTTATACTTGTGACCCACGTGTAGTGAAAAACGCGCGAAAATTGGCGGTTATCGATTTTCCTTCCATGGAAGCGATGGCAAGCCGAGGCGCGAAAGTATTACATTTACCTTCAGTGCAATTTGCATGGAAGAATAATGTGCCACTGCGCGTGCTTTCGACATTTGATGTTAATGAAGGCAGTCTGGTAAAGGGGGAGTTAGGCAATCAAGCCGTCTCTGGTATAGCCATTCAACGTGACCTTGCCATAATCGAAGTCGATAAAGAACATTTATCTAGTGCTACAAAACAATGTCAGATGTTGGGTATCGACATTTGGAATGTGATCGAGGAAACAGAACGGGCAGGTATCATGATAAAACAAGATGCATGTGCCAAGTTCGATCTGGTGTTCAGCGACAAAATCCGTAATAGTGAAGTGGTAAGCCTGTTGACCGCAGTGGGGCTTGAGGCCAATGGAATGGTAGAGCACGCATGCGATTTGTTGGCAAAGCGAGATATTGAGATCAATTTCAGCGCAACGAATGCACTCACTATGATGCTAGTTTTAGCACCCGAATGTGTGGATACAGCAGCAAACATTCTGCATGATGCTTACATTACGTCTAGTGAAGCATTAAACATTCAACAAAAACATGCCTTTTTAGGCTGATTTTCGCTAACAAGGTAGTTTACGAAAATATAACTTTTGTTGGATAATAGCTTTGTAGCAAGAAAATTTAGAGATTACTCAAGGAGCAAAGAATGCTAATTTTGACTCGCCGCGTAGGCGAAACACTGATGATTGGTGATGAAGTGACTGTAACTGTACTAGGTGTTAAAGGTAACCAAGTGCGTATCGGCGTTAACGCTCCGAAAGAGGTTTCAGTTCACCGTGAAGAAATCTACATGCGCATTCAAGCTGAAAAAGGCAATGGCAACGTTGCTTCAGGTAACTACTAAGTCGCTCCTGTTTACAGAGCTTAGTTTGAATGAAAAAGGCTAACCGAAGGGTTGGCCTTTTTAGTTTTTACTGTTTTTGAAAATTTGCAGAAACTATTGTGTTGAGTATGGCTGTGAATTCATCAATAATGTTGATTCGAACTTCAGAAAGTTATTTGAAAATAAATGTCTTTTTTTCAGAGAAGACTCTCTTTTTTTCATCATAATAGAGTGATAAAGTTCGTTTAATAGTCACTTTGATTAAATCAGCAACGGTTAAGCCAGTTTCGTAGATTTTTTCAAAGAAAGTGTTTGACATATTTTCGGTAAAACGTAATATGTGCCTCCGCAAGACGGTGAGGTGGCCGAGAGGCTGAAGGCGCTCCCCTGCTAAGGGAGTATACGGTTTATCCCGTATCGAGGGTTCGAATCCCTCCTTCACCGCCATTCTTGCAACGTTGATTTATCAACAAAAAGTGCGTCCTTAGCTCAGCTGGATAGAGTACCTGGCTACGAACCAGGCGGTCGGAGGTTCGAATCCTCCAGGACGCGCCATATCTCTTTTGAGATATAACAATGAAAACGGTGAGGTGGCCGAGAGGCTGAAGGCGCTCCCCTGCTAAGGGAGTATACGGTTTATCCCGTATCGAGGGTTCGAATCCCTCCTTCACCGCCATTCATTGACTGGCCCGATGGCCTTTTTTTTGTTTCGTAAGAAATGAATGTGATTTACTTCACAACTTCTTAGCAAGAAGATCTGCGCGTCCTTAGCTCAGCTGGATAGAGTACCTGGCTACGAACCAGGCGGTCGGAGGTTCGAATCCTCCAGGACGCGCCACTATTTAATAATTCGTTTGATAAACGGGTTATACAAAGTAAAATAAGATTATTGCGCGTCCTTAGCTCAGCTGGATAGAGTACCTGGCTACGAACCAGGCGGTCGGAGGTTCGAATCCTCCAGGACGCGCCACTTATTAAAGGGTAATGCCCTGATGTTGACGAAAGTCGATGTCGAAAATTGCGCGTCCTTAGCTCAGCTGGATAGAGTACCTGGCTACGAACCAGGCGGTCGGAGGTTCGAATCCTCCAGGACGCGCCACTTATTAAAGGGTAATGCCCTGATGTTGACGAAAGTCGATATCGAAAACTTGCGCGTCCTTAGCTCAGCTGGATAGAGTACCTGGCTACGAACCAGGCGGTCGGAGGTTCGAATCCTCCAGGACGCGCCACTTATTAAAGGGTAATGCCCTGATGTTGACGAAAGTCGATATCGAAAACTTGCGCGTCCTTAGCTCAGCTGGATAGAGTACCTGGCTACGAACCAGGCGGTCGGAGGTTCGAATCCTCCAGGACGCGCCACTTATTAAAGGGTAATGCCCTGATGTTGACGAAAGCCGATATCGAAAACTGCGCGTCCTTAGCTCAGCTGGATAGAGTACCTGGCTACGAACCAGGCGGTCGGAGGTTCGAATCCTCCAGGACGCGCCACTTATTAAAGGGTAATGCCCTGATATTGATGAAAGTCGATATCGAAAACTTGCGCGTCCTTAGCTCAGCTGGATAGAGTACCTGGCTACGAACCAGGCGGTCGGAGGTTCGAATCCTCCAGGACGCGCCACTCATTGAAAAAGCCTCGCAATTGCGAGGCTTTTTTGTATCTAGACATCTGAAATATGGCGTAGGATCACTAGAGCCTATGTTCCTCTTTTTTAAAAGCGAATATGTGCGTATCTAAGCAATTTGCTATCAAGCTTCTGTCGCATCGTGTGAAATCATCCTGATTATCCCTCCTATACACTGACTTCCATTTTTCATTTCAATCACTCTCATGTAGTCACTTTGTTTGTTATTTGTTTATTTATTGTTAATCTTGTTCATCTTTTTGTTTTTGTTGGTTTTTACTGCGTGAGTCCCGATTTGATTTTGAAATCTAAATCGCAGTTTTTATTTATGTCCTCCTTTACTCTGTTCGTAAGGTGATAGCGATTTGAAGTGATTATTTTGTCATGAACTGTGATCTGGGTAGTGAATAAATAATCATTTATCAGGATTACTACAAACCTTCCTTAAACAAAATTGACAAAATTTAACCAATCGAGATAATCCATGGGTCGGGATTTGACACTATTAAAGTCCTGCACGTTGTCAGGATGACAAAGAAAGGAAGCAACATGACTAATATAGGAAGCCTGCTAGTAGATGCGGCCACCCTGATGCTAACGGGGATGGCGGTCGTATTTATTTTCCTCACTATTCTTGTTTATCTCGTTCGGTTAATGTCGAAATTGGTACCAGAAGAAGTACCAGAGCCGATCGCAGCACCAAAAACAAACACTAATATTCAATCAACCTCTTCAGCTGTTAGTCCACAAGTAGTGGCGGCGATCTCGGCTGCGATTCATAAACATCGCGCCTCATTCGCGAAGTAGCCGAACTAGGATTAAAAAGGAGTTTAAGAGCATGTCTAAACCACTAGCTATTACTGATGTGGTCCTTCGTGATGCCCATCAATCACTATTTGCTACGCGTATGCGTATTGAGGATATGCTGCCTATCGCAGCTGAGTTGGATAAGGTTGGTTACTGGTCTCTAGAGACTTGGGGTGGTGCAACATTTGATTCTTGTATTCGATTCTTAGGGGAAGACCCTTGGGAGCGTTTACGTGAACTAAAAAAAGCGATGCCTAATACACCAATGCAAATGCTACTGCGTGGTCAAAACCTTTTAGGATACCGCCATTATGCCGACGACGTAGTAGAAAAGTTTGTTGAACGCGCGCATGCTAACGGCATGGATGTATTCCGTATTTTTGATGCAATGAATGACGTGCGAAACTTCCAGAAAGCCGTGAAAGCAACGGTTGATGTTGGTGCGCATGCTCAAGGTACGTTGTCTTACACAACGAGCCCAGTGCATAACGCAGACACTTGGGTTGACTTGGCAAAACGCCTAGAGGATTTAGGTTGTCATTCGCTGTGTATTAAAGATATGTCTGGCTTACTTAAGCCTTATGAAGCGGAAGAGCTTATCACGCGTATCAAAGCGTCTTGTGATGTGCCATTGGCACTTCATTGTCATGCAACAACGGGGCTGTCTACAGCAACAGCGGTAAAAGCAGTAGAAGCCGGTATTGATATTCTTGATACTGCGATTTCTTCAATGAGTTGTACCTACGGCCATACACCGACTGAAACGGTAGTCGCTATGCTAGAAGGCACCGAGCGAGATACCAATTTGAAACTCGAGCAACTGGAACCTATCGCCGCATATTTCCGTGAGGTACGTAAGAAGTATGCGAAGTGGGAAGGCCAGTTAAAAGGAGTCGATTCACGCATCCTGATTGCCCAAGTGCCTGGTGGTATGTTGACCAATATGGAAGGCCAGTTGAAAGAGCAGGGCGCTGCGGATCGCATTGATGAAGTATTAGAAGAGATCCCTCGTGTACGTAAAGATCTTGGTTTCATTCCATTGGTGACTCCAACTTCACAGATCGTCGGTACGCAAGCGGTGATTAACGTTCTTACTGGCGAGCGCTATAAGAGTATTACCAAGGAAACCGCTGGCCTATTGAAAGGTGAGTACGGTCAAGCGCCAGCCGAGTTAAATGCAGAACTGCAAGCGAAAGTGCTTGATGGTAAAGAGCCAATTAGCTGTCGTCCTGCCGATTTACTTGAACCTGAAATGGAGACGCTTACGGTTGATCTGATGGAGAAAGCGAAATCAGAAGGCATTAAGCTAGCAAGTGAGCGTGTTGATGACGTACTCACTTATGCACTTTTCCCTCAAGTTGGGCTTAAGTTCCTTAAGAATCGTGAAAACCCAGAAGCATTTGAGCCAGCACCAACGCTAGAAGCTGCGAAGCCTGCTGTACCTGCAGCTCAACCAGCAACTGGTGGTGTAGAAACTTATAGTGTACGTGTTGACGGGCAGGTGTATGAGGTGGAAGTTGGCCCTCAAGGTGAACTGACATCTGTTGCTCCTTCTAATGCACCGGCAAAATCGGCTACACCTAGCACACCTTCTAATGCTTCAGCTGAAGCGGTGCCTGCTCCTCTTGCAGGTAACATCTTCAAAGTGAATGTTCAGCCTGGTGCTGAGGTAGCTGAAGGCGATGTATTGCTCATCCTTGAAGCGATGAAAATGGAAACTGAAGTACGAGCGGCGCGTGGTGGTGTGGTTCAAGAGCTGAACGTTAAAGAAGGCGATGCTGTCACAGTAGGTGCGCCTCTGTTGAGCCTAGCGTAAGGGAGTATCATGGACGGATTGTTAACCCTTTGGGCAGAAACAGGGATCGCTAACTTCGAGTTCGGCCAAATCTGTATGATGCTGGTTGGTTGTACTTTGCTGTTTTTGGCAATTAAAAAAGGATTTGAACCTTTACTGTTATTGCCGATTGGTTTCGGTGCTATTTTGGCGAATATTCCAAATGCTGGCTTTACTGAGCCTGGTGGCTTGCTCTACTACGTTTACTACATTGGGATTGAATCGGGTGTGTTCCCGCTATTGATCTTCATGGGTGTGGGCGCGATGACCGACTTTGGTGCTTTGATCGCAAACCCAAAAACGTTGTGGTTAGGTGCGGCTGCGCAGTTTGGTATTTTTGCAACACTGTTTGGCGCTATTTTACTCAACTATGTACCTGGCATGGAGTTTTCCATGGCGGATGCATCGTCTATCGCGATCATCGGTGGTGCTGATGGGCCAACAGCGATTTTCTTAGCGAGTAAGCTCTCTCCAGATCTGCTAGGTGCGATTGCAGTCGCGGCATACAGCTATATGGCATTGGTGCCGATCATCCAGCCACCAATCATGAAAGCACTGACAACCAAGGAAGAGCGTCAAATCAAGATGGCTCAGCTTCGTCATGTTGGTAAATGGGAGAAAGTCATCTTCCCGCTTGCTGTATTACTGATGACGATTCTGTTCTTACCTTCAGCTACGCCATTGGTTGGTATGTTCTGTTTGGGTAACTTGATGCGTGAAGCTGGTGTGGTCGATCGTTTATCGAAAACTGCTCAAAATGAATTGATCAACATAGTGACTATCTTTTTAGGTCTTGGTGTTGGTTCTAAGCTGCAAGCTGAGCAGTTCTTGAACCTAGAAACGTTAGGTATCTTGGGGTTAGGCGCAGTTGCATTTAGTATCGGTACTGGTGCGGGCGTCCTGATGGCGAAACTGCTTAACAAGTTCTCGAAAGAAGACATCAACCCACTTATTGGTGCGGCTGGCGTTTCTGCGGTACCAATGGCCGCGCGAGTCGTAAACAAAGTTGGTTTACAAGCTAACCCGCAAAACTTTTTGTTAATGCATGCGATGGGACCAAACGTTGCTGGTGTGCTGGGTTCAGCCGTTGCGGCTGGTATATTGTTAGCACTTGTTGGTTAGACATTATTGAAAATGGAATGATCAACCAATTTACAAAATCACGATTAACTTAGGTTAACAAAATGGTTTATAGTCAAAGGGATGCTTTCGCATCCCTTTTTGTTTTCTTGCAGGGAATGGTTTATGGAACACAAACAGATCGTTATCACTGAGTTTGGTGATGCCAACGTACTCGCGATTCAACATGCTTCTACACCATCACCACAGCCTGGTGAAGTCTTAGTAAAAGTCGCTTTTTCAGGCGTAAATCCTATTGATGTCAAAACTCGAGCTGGGCTCGGTTGGGCGGCAGCGCAGAATAAGGATAATTTACCTTGGGTGCCAGGTTACGACATCTCAGGAAAAGTGATGTCTTGTGGAGAGGGGGCATCACGTTTTAATGAAGGTGATGAGGTGGCTGGATTTATTGGTTTCCCAGTTCGAGGCGGTGGTTACAGCCAATACATATGTGTTCCAGAAACTGAGTTAAGTCATGTTCCTAGCTCTGTCACTTTAGAGGCAGCTGCTGCATTACCGTTGGCGGGACAAACTGCGGCACAAGCTCTCAGTAAGGCTAATGTGACGGAAAACGATCGCGTACTTATCCTCGCTGGAGCCGGTGGTGTTGGACACCTCGCGGTACAAATTGCGATCGCGACGAAAGCGGAAGTCTTTACAACCTGCAGTGAACGAAATCTAGACTACCTTGCGACGCTCGGTGCTCATGCAGTGAACTATCAATTTGCACCAGTGTCAGAACGTGTGGAAGATGTTGATGTTTTGATTGATTTAGTAGGCGGAGATGCTGCGTTAGATGCGCTTAAATGCTTGAAAGACAATGCGAGAGTCATCACCGTTCCAACCATCACAGCTGAGCTGATTTGTGAAAAAGCCAAACTCCTAGGCTTTGAGGCTAGTGGCATGTTGGTTGAACCAGACCCTGCGCAGTTAGATACCTTGTTGTATATGGTCGGCGTTGGCTTACTGAAGACTGAAATTCAACAGGTTTATCCTATGAGTGATGTCATTGGTGCTCACCAGCAGGTCGAATCAGGAAGAACCAGAGGCAAGGTGTTGCTTGATATGACATGCTAGAAGCATTTAACACGAGTTTTGAAAGTTTAGCGCTTTGGTTTTCAGATTCAGCATTATGGGTGCTTTTCATGACCGGTTTTCTCAGTGCCACGTTGTTGCCTGGTGGTTCTGAAGCGGGCTTAGTTGCCACTCTCTCATTAAATCAATACTCCGTTTCTTCAATTGTTATGGTCGCTACTATCGGTAATACGCTTGGTGGCTTAACAAATTATTGGCTTGGCTTGTGGATTCCCAACAAAGCACAAGAGGAAAAGCACGGTCATACCGCATTAAAGTGGCTCTCTAAGTATGGCTATTGGGGATTATTTTTTAGCTGGTTACCTGTAATAGGAGACCCGCTGTGTTTAGCCGCAGGGTGGCTAAGAATGAAGTTTCTGCCTTGCGTGATTTTAATATTTTTAGGAAAGGCTGCTAGGTATAGCTTACTTGCGGCCATCTATCTCGGATTATTTTAAGGAAAGTACATGAAGATGTTTTGGGTTGGCGCGTGTTCACTGTTGGTGATCACGGGCTGTGCATCAAATACGCCAGTTTCATCACTGCCGAAAGGGGTAACTTTCGTTGAGTCATCGAAAGCTGAAGAAGGCAAAGTTAAGATTCCATACCAAAAGTATAAACTCGATAATGGTTTAACGGTGATCTTAGCTCCTGAAGATTCTGACCCATTGGTCCATGTGGATGTGACTTACCATGTTGGTTCAGCTCGTGAAGAAGTGGGTAAGTCTGGTTTTGCGCATTTTTTTGAGCACATGATGTTCCAAGGTTCAGAGAACGTTGGTGACCAAGAGCACTTCAGAATCATCACAGAGGCTGGCGGCACGTTAAATGGTACAACAAACCGCGATCGTACTAACTACTTTGAAACTGTCCCTGCTAACCAGCTCGAGAAAATGCTGTGGTTAGAGTCTGACCGTATGGGCTTTTTGTTGGATGCGGTTTCTCAACGCAAATTTGAAATTCAACGTTCTACTGTAAAAAATGAGCGAGCTCAGCGTTACGATAATCGTCCTTATGGCTTAATTTGGGAGCGCATGTCCGAAGCGCTATATCCTGAAGGTCATCCGTATTCGTGGCAAACCATTGGTTATGTTGAAGATCTTGATCGTGTTGATGTGAACGACCTCAAAGCGTTTTTCTTGCGTTGGTATGGCCCAAACAATGCGACTATCACGATCGGTGGTGACTTAGACGTTGAACAAACTCTAGAGTGGGTAAATAAGTACTTCGGTTCGATTCCTCGTGGTCCTGAGGTTGAAAATGCGCCGAAACAACCTGCAAAACTGCAAGAAGATAAATACATCACTCTAGAAGATCGTATTCAACAACCTATGGTGATGATCGCGTGGCCAACAACCTACAACGGCGAAGAAAGCCAAGCGTCTCTCGACACGTTATCAGAAGTATTGGGTGGCGGTACCAACAGCGTGCTCTATCAAGACCTAGTGAAGACTCAAAAAGCGGTCGATGCTGGTTCATTCCATGACTGTGCTGAACTGGCGTGTAACTTTTACGTTTACGCAATGGGCGATTCTGGAGACAAAGGCGACCTATCAAAACTGTACGACGAGCTTTTACAATCACTGAATCAGTTTGCGGAAAAAGGCGTGACAGAAGATCGCCTTGAGCAGTTGAAGGGTAAAGCGGAAGCGGATGCTATTTTTGCGCTAGAAAGCGTTAAAGGTAAAGTGACTCAGTTGGCTTCCAACGAGACATTTTTCGGCGATCCTGATCGTCTTGAGCAACAGCTTGAACAAATCCGTGCAGTTACGCCGACTTCGGTAGAAAAAGCGTATACGGACTTTATCCAAGGTAAGAACAAAGTGACCCTAAGCGTGGTCCCAAAAGGAAAAACAGACCTTGTCGTAAAACCTGCGACCTTTGTGACACCAAAGCGTACGTTGCCAGAATATGAGAAGATTTCCGATGACCAATTGGCGTATCGTCGTGCGACCGATAACTTCGATCGCTCAGTGCAACCGCCAGTAGGAGAACCAGTGAAAGCGACGATGCCAGAGCTGTACGAGTTACATTTCAAGAATGGCTCAGAGCTGCTTGGTGCAGTTAGCGATGAAACGCCGACGGTGATGATGCAATTTAGTCTACCTGCAGGGACACGTTTTGTTGAAAAGGGTAAAGAAGGTCTTGCCCAATTGACCGCTGCGATGTTGCAAGAAGGTACAACGAAACGCAGTGTCGAAGAGATTCAAGCTGAGCTTGATAAACTGGGTAGTGTTATCTCTGTTAATGCCACAGGTTATACAACAAACATCAGTGTTTCTGCTCTAGAAAAGAACTTAGAGCCGACGTTAAAAATTGTCGAAGAGATGTTGCTGTCTCCTGCATTTAATCAAGATGATTTCGAGCGTGTAAAAATGCAAGCGCTAGAAGGCCTGGTATATGAGCACCAAAATCCAAGTTGGATGGCGTCACAAGCGAGTCGCCAGGTGCTCTATGGGGATTCGGTTTTTGCTCGACCAAAAGACGGCACGCAAGCAGGTGTCAGTGCATTAACGTTGGATGATGTCCGTGAATTCTACTCGAAGCATTACACGCCACAAAGTGCGCAAATCGTCGTTGTTGGTGACATCAATAAACAGGAAATTGAGCAGCAACTGACGTTCTGGAAAAACTGGCAAGATGAAGCTGCGCCATTGTATGCACCGCAAAGCATTGCTGCATTAGGTGAGCAAAAGATCCATCTTGTTGATAAACCAGGAGCGCCGCAAAGTGTGGTCATGATGGTTCGTCAAGGTATGCCTTACGACGCAACGGGCGATTTTTACCTAAGCCAACTGGCAAACTTCAACTTAGCTGGGAACTTCAATAGCCGCATTAACCAAAATCTACGTGAAGACAAGGGTTACACATACGGTGCTTACGGCTATTTCTCTGGTAATCCAGAAACAGGCTCGGTGGTTTTCACCGCGCAAGTACGAGCGGATGCAACGGTTGCTTCGATCATTGAGATGGAAAATGAGCTAAATGAATACTCGCAGTCAGGTATTACTGATGAAGAGATGAAATTTATGCGTCAAGCGGTCGGTCAAAAAGATGCACTGAAATATGAAACGCCAACACAAAAAGCGGAGCTCATCAGTGATATTCTTAAGTACAACCTCGATCATGATTACTTGCAGCAAAGAAACGCTATCGTAGAAAAAGTCGATAAGCAGACGTTGAATGCGCTGGCTCAGAAATGGTTTGATCCAAATGACTATCAAATTATCGTCGTTGGTGATGCTAAATCGTTGCGTCCTCAATTAGAAAAGTTGGGGAAAGACGTAGAAGAGCTTGAAATCATTCGATAGAGTACACATTTAATAGCGGAGAAACGTTTCTCCGCTATTCATCTAGATAAGCAACTTTTCGTGGGTTATTTATCTAGATGCATTAACTATCAATAACTTAGCTTACACTTGTGTTATGTAACAAGTGTCCTGCTCCCAATATAAGCGAACCTCATTTTGACTGATTTTGCTGCGCGACTAAAAAAAGTTGCATCAAACCCCGAAGTATTTAAGCAGTTTGGACGCGGTGTTGAGCGAGAAACTTTGCGCTATCGTCAGGATGGACATCTAGCTACAACTCCTCATCCTGAAGGATTAGGCTCTGCGTTCACAAATCAATGGATCACAACGGATTTTTCGGAATCATTGTTAGAGTTCATTACGCCTGTGTCACATGAAATTCCAGAACTGATGGCACAGCTGAAAGATATCCATCATTTCACTCAAACCAAAATGGGTGAAGAGAAAATGTGGCCACTATCAATGCCTTGCTACGTAGGCTCAGAGGATGATATTCAGTTAGCCCAGTATGGCTCTTCGAATGCAGCGAAAATGAAAACGCTGTACCGAGAAGGCCTAAAGCGTCGCTATGGCAGCCTGATGCAAATTATTTCAGGTGTCCATTTTAACTTCTCGTTTCCTGAAACATTTTGGGATGCGCTCTATGGCGAGCAAGATGAACAAGCCCGCCAAGATGCTAAGTCTGATGCGTACTTTGCGTTGATCCGTAATTACTACCGCTTTGGCTGGATGATTCCCTACTTCTTTGGTGCATCACCAGCGTTATGTGGCTCTTTTATTCAAGGTCGTGAAACCGATCTGCCATTCGAGAAGATTGGCGGGACATTATATTTGCCGAAGTCGACGTCTTTGCGTTTGAGCGATCTTGGCTATACCAATAGTGCTCAAAGTGTGCTGAAAATTGGTTTTAACAGCATTGACCAATACCTCGATGGTTTGAGTGATGCGATTCGCCACCCATCAGAAGAGTTTGCGAAAATTGGGGTAAAAGTGGATGGTGAATACCGCCAGCTTAATTCCAATATCTTACAAATTGAGAATGAACTGTACGCTCCGATTCGTCCAAAACGTGTATCGAAAAGTGGTGAGAAGCCTTCAGATGCGTTACGACGCGGTGGTGTCGAATACATTGAAGTTCGTTCTCTAGATGTTAACCCATTCAGCGCAGTGGGCTTAAATGAAGAGCAAGTACGATTCTTGGATCTCTTCCTTACCTGGGCGGCCTTGTCAGACTCAGACCCTATGGATAACTGTGAATTAGAGTGTTGGCGCGATAACTGGAATAAAGTCATTGTTTCTGGCCGTGAAAAAGGTCTAATGCTGCAAATTGGTTGCCAAGGTGAGCGTCTATCTCTACAAGATTGGGCACACCGAGTTTTCGTCGAGTTACGTCAAATAGCACAGCAAATGGATATGACCGCTGGTGGCAGTGCATACCAAGATGTGTGTAATCAACTCGAGACATGGATTGATAACCCAGAACTAACGATCTCTGGTCAACTATTAGAGCTAACGAAAGAGCTGGGTGGGCTAGGTAAAGTTGGTTGTACTCTTGGTATGAAGTACCGTGATGAAAACCTAGCTCACGGTTATCAGTACTATTCACAAGATACGATGGAAACGGAAGTAGCGTCGTCCGTGGAAAAACAAAAGCAAGCAGAGCAGAGTGACACGCTTTCTTTTGATGATTTTTTGGAAGATTACTTTGCTTACCTGAAGCAGTAATGACTAACTAAGGATTGGTGCGGTTGAACATTAAGTCGTCAGTAGTAGCGGTACTTGGAAGCGTGTTACTTGCAGGTTGTGCTACGGCACCGCCAAAGCAGCAGAATAACTTATGCGAGATATTCCGAGAGAAATCCGGTTGGTACGATGATGCCAAAGATATGGAAGATGAATGGGGGACCCCTATTCATGTCGCTATGGCCATCATTAAACAAGAAAGCAGCTTTCGGCACGATGCAAAACCACCTAAAGATTATTTGCTAGGGTTTATTCCTTGGGGACGAGTCAGCAGTGCGTATGGTTACGCTCAAGCTCAAGACCCTGCTTGGGAAGACTTCCAAGATGCCACAGGTCAGGGTGGCTCTCGTACCAACTTCGATGATTCTATGATGTTTGTCGGTTGGTATACTCATGAAACACGGCGTCAGCTAGGGATTTCATTATGGGATCCCTATAACCAGTATCTGGCTTATCATGAAGGGCGAGGTGGGTATAAGCGAGGTACTTATAATCGAAAGCCTAGTTTAATCAAAGTCGCTCGACGTGTTGAACAAACAGCGAAAACTTATGGCTGGCAGCTGAAGCAATGTCGTCAGGAATTAGAAGACAACAGCAGCTGGTTCTTTTAGCCCACAGTCAGTTCATGTGCTGTAGGGATGAATGACATTTATCCATTACCGAAAGGTACTGGAGTTACAATCAGGAGAGATGTAATGCCTTTACTCGATAGTTTTACCGTGGACCACACTCGTATGAATGCACCGGCAGTGCGAGTGGCGAAAACCATGCAGACCCCAAAAGGGGATACGATTACTGTTTTCGACTTACGCTTTACTGCGCCAAACAAAGACATTCTTTCTGAAAAAGGTATTCACACCCTAGAGCACCTTTATGCAGGCTTTATGCGTAATCACCTAAACGGTGATTCTGTTGAGATCATCGATATTTCGCCTATGGGTTGCCGCACAGGTTTTTACATGAGTCTGATTGGCACACCATCAGAGCAGCAAGTCGCAGATGCTTGGATTGCAGCAATGGAAGACGTGCTGAAGGTAGAAAGTCAGAATAAGATCCCTGAACTTAACGAATACCAATGCGGCACGGCAGCAATGCACTCTTTAAAAGAAGCACAACAGATCGCAAAGAACATTTTGGATGCTGGTGTTTCGGTGAACAAAAATGATGAACTTGCTTTGCCTGAGTCGATGTTAAAAGAGTTGCGCATCGACTAGGTGCTCATTAAGAAGCATATTGCCCCAATAAGTAAAAAAGCCTGACATGAGTCAGGCTTTTCTTTTGGTTATTTGGATGTCGATTTTTTCTTCTTCGGATAAACACGAACGAGCTTGATTCGGTTCTCTTCAATCTCAACAAGTTCCATTGGGTGACCCGCTACTCTCACGCTTAAATGGCTCTCTGGAATATCTTCCAGGTGCTCCAAAATAAGACCGTTTAACGTTCTTGGGCCATCCGTTGGTAAATCCCATTTCAGGCCTTTGTTAATATCTCGAATATTGGTGCTGCCTTCAATAAGAAAGCTTCCGTCACCTTGAGGACTGATTTCATCAGAGAGGCTTGGAGAAATTGACGTCGTGAACTCACCAATGATCTCTTCCAGAATATCTTCAAGAGTGATTAGACCGATGATATCACCGTACTCATCCACGATCAGACCGATACGTTGCTTGTTGCGTTGGAATTTCAACATTTGCACGTTCAGTGGTGTGCCTTCTGGGATGTAATAGACCTCATCAGCAGCACGTAATAGCGTTTCTTTGTTGAATTCGTTCTTTTCCAACATCAGACGATAAGCTTCACGCAAGCGCAGCATGCCAACCACTTCATCAATTTGGTCACGATAGAAAACTATGCGTCCATGTGGTGAGTGTGTTAGCTGGCGAACAATGGATTTCCAGTCGTCGTTAATATCAATACCGGTAATTTCATTGCGTGGGACCATAATGTCGTTCACGGTGACGTGCTCAAGATCTAAAATAGACACTAGCATGTCTTGGTGTCGGCGAGGGATCAAACCGCCAGCTTCATTTACCACCGTACGCAGCTCATCGGAGCTAAGATGATCTTCTGCTGAGTGATCCGCTCTTACACCAAGTAAGCGGATAAAGCCATTCGTAATAAAGTTAACAAGCATCACTAAAGGCGACAGTAACTTCATCAGTATGGTCAATAATATACTGCTCGCGTAGGACACACGTTCAGGGTAAAGCGCTGCAATTGTTTTAGGGGTAACCTCGGCAAAAACCAATACAACCATAGTTAGTGCACCGGTTGCGATAGCGACACCTAAATCACCATACAAACGCATACCAATAATGGTCGCGATCGCGGACGCGAGAATATTAACGAGGTTGTTGCCGATAAGAATAAGACCAATCAAACGATCTGGACGGTCTAATAGTCTTTCGACTCGCTTAGCACCCTTATGCCCGTTTTTGGCTAAGTGTTTTAAGCGATAACGATTCAGAGACATCATCCCTGTTTCTGAACCGGAAAAGTAACCTGATATGACGATAAGACACGCGAGTAGCGCAAACAAGATACCCGTAGAGATGTCGTCCAAAACGTTGCTGTTCCTTGTAAGTATTGGGTTATATAACGGTTGAGTAAGTCCGTTAAGTCAAAGAGTTAAGGCGTACTGTATTTTATCTAGCCTAAAATATAAAGGATAGGAGCCCTAGAGCTCCTTAATTCAAGATGATTTCTTTTACAAAGCGACTGCCAAAATATGCCAGAGTTAACAGTGTTGCTCCTGCAACAGCGAACCATGTGACTTTTCTACCACGCCAGCCTTTTTGATAGTGACCCCAAAGCAGTATTGAGTACACCACCCAAGCGATGAAAGAAAGAATGCCCTTATGTGCCTTACCTTGGGCAAACATATCCTGCACAAAGACAAAGCCAGTAATGAGCGTGGCAGTTAACAATAAGTTACCGATCAAAATAATTTTGAAGAGTTGACGCTCCACCATTAATAGAGGCGGCAGGTTTGGGTTAATCGCCAAAGATTTTTTTGCTTTCAGTTTGTGATCCAGCCAAGCCAACTGAAGCGCATAGAGTGCCCCGATAGTTAAAGTCGCGTATGAGAAGAGCGCAAATGAAATATGAATGAGTAGCTTAGGGTCATTCTCTAGGTGCTTTATAAACGTGCTTGGCAAAAATGTGGCAGCAGATAAATTGATGGCAGCAAAGCTATAAACGACAGGCAATAAAAACCACAGTCGGTTTTTCAACATAGCAAGGCTCATGACCAGAGAAATAATAAAACTGATCAAAGAAGCCACGTTGAGAATACTCAGGTTTTGACCTGAACCATCAAAAATCAGATCACTCAAAATCCACGCATGAAAAACAAGCGCACAGGCAGCACTAGCAAACACTGTTTTTGCTTTGATTCCTGACTGTTGTGAGAGTCCGGGTATGATGGTCGCAATCGCCAAGACATAAAGTATGGCGGCCGCGATGGCTATTAAGCTATCCATGAATCCTAAATATTATTGTGCACGATGGAGAAATTATACCTTGCATTACACTTTGGGGCTACGTTATATCCGACATCAATCGTGAGAGATGAGATATTGAAATTAATAAGTTACCCCACCATATATAAATAGAGACAAGAATAGGACAGCGGTACGGGTATGACTCAGACCTTGGCTAATGTATACTCACACTAATTAATCGCCATTTTAGCGAAGAGACAAAGATGTTTGAGAATTTAACGGATCGATTATCCAAAACGCTGAAAAATATCAGTGGTAAAGGTCGTCTGACCGAAGACAACATTAAAGAAACCCTACGTGAAGTCCGAATGGCTCTACTTGAAGCTGACGTTGCGCTTCCGGTCGTTCGTGAATTTGTGAACCGCGTTAAAGAAAAAGCGGTGGGCGTAGAAGTTTCTAAATCTCTGACTCCAGGTCAGGAATTTATCAAGATCGTTCAAACAGAACTTGAAGCCGTAATGGGTGAGTCGAATGAGGCGCTAAACCTTGCTGCTCAACCACCTGCTGTGCTTCTTATGGCTGGTCTACAAGGTGCGGGTAAAACCACATCGGTAGGTAAGTTATCTAAGCTTCTAAAAGAACGTGACAAGAAGAAAGTCTTGGTTGTGTCTGCCGACGTTTACCGTCCTGCGGCAATCAAGCAGCTTGAAACACTGGCATCAGACATCGGTGTTGACTTCTTCCCATCATCACCAGACCAAAAGCCTATTGATATCGCCAATGCAGCGATTGACCATGCGAAGAAAAAGTTCTACGACGTACTTATTGTCGATACCGCAGGTCGTTTGGCAATTGATGAAGAGATGATGGGGGAGATTAAAGATCTTCACGCAGCTATCAACCCAGTAGAAACGCTATTTGTTGTTGACGCCATGACGGGTCAAGACGCAGCAAATACAGCAAAAGCCTTTGGCGATGCGCTACCTCTTACCGGTGTAGTTCTAACTAAGGTTGATGGTGATGCTCGTGGTGGTGCGGCACTTTCAGTACGCCATGTCACGGGCAAACCAATCAAATTCTTGGGTGTCGGTGAAAAAACTGACGCGCTAGAACCGTTCCACCCAGATCGTGTTGCTTCACGTATTCTTGGCATGGGTGACGTTCTGTCTTTGATTGAAGACCTACAACGCAACGTTGACCAAGAAAAGGCAGAAAAGTTAGCGAAGAAGTTCAAAGAGAAGAAAGGTTTCGACCTTGAAGATTTCCGTGAACAGCTAGGCCAGATGCAAAACATGGGCGGCATGATGGGGATGATGGATAAGCTTCCAGGAATGTCCCAGCTACCAGACAATGTGAAAGATAAAGTCGATGACAAGATGTTCAAACAGATGGAAGCGATCATCAGCTCCATGACAATGAAAGAACGTCAACGCCCAGAAATTATCAAGGGCTCGCGCAAGAAGCGTATCGCGGCTGGTTCTGGTGTGCAGGTTCAAGATGTAAACCGCTTACTAAAACAGTTCACCCAAATGCAGAAAATGATGAAAAAGATGCAAAAAGGTGGCATGAAAGGCATGATGCGCAATATGCAAGGCATGATGGGCGGCATGGGGGGTGGCGGTGGCTTCAACCCATTTGGTCGTTAATTAATCGATCACGCATAGATTCAGGGTGTTAGGTACGTCACAAACTTTAAATTCAATTTATGTTGGTGAAAAAGTAACTAAACTCCTTGCATTGCTCCGGGAGAAGAGTAAAATTCCGGAGCTTTATTTTGGCACGAGACCCCAAACTGTTTAATTTCTTGAATGGTTTTTGGGGTTAATTTTATTTTTGAGAAAGCAAAGAGGACGACATGGTAACCATTCGTTTGGCACGTCACGGCGCTAAAAAGCGTCCATTTTATCAAATCGTAGTAGCGGACAGCCGCAACGCTGCAACTGGCCGTTTCATCGAGAAAGTTGGTTTCTTCAACCCAACTGCTAAAGGTCAAGAAGAAGGTCTACGTCTAGACCTAGACCGCGTTAACCACTGGGTTGGTCAAGGCGCGTCAGTATCTGACCGTGTTGCTAAGCTAGTTAAAGACGCTCAAAAAGCGGCTTAATTTTTTACTTGAAAAGTAGAAACTAGTTTATGTCGATGAAAGGTAAAGAAACAATGAGCAACGAAAAGATTGTTGTAGGCAAGTTTGGTGCTACTTACGGCATTCGTGGTTGGCTTAAGGTTTTTTCCTACACAGACAATGCTGAAAGCATTTTCGATTACAGCCCTTGGTACATTAACCAAAAGGGCAAGTGGGTTGAGTACAAAGTAGAAAGCTGGAAGCGCCATAACAAAGGTATGGTGGCTAAGCTGGAAGGCATGGATGTTCGTGAAGACGCGCATCTAATGACGAACTTTGAAATTGCTATTGACCCTGCGGTACTTCCTGAATTGTCAGAAGATGAGTTCTACTGGCGCGAATTGTTTGGGATGCAAGTTGTAACTACTAAAGGTTACGATCTAGGTGTCGTTACTGACATGCTAGAAACTGGCTCAAACGATGTTCTGGTTGTTAAAGCAAATCTTAAAGATGCTTTCGGGCAGAAGGAACGATTAATCCCGTTCCTTGAAGAGCAAGTGATCATTAATGTTGATCGCGAAGCTCAACGGATCGAAGTTGACTGGGATCCTGGATTCTAATCTCCAAAATTACAGAGCGAGATAAACATGTGGGTTGGCGTTATTAGCCTTTTTCCAGAAATGTTCCGTTCTGTTACTGATTTTGGAGTAACAGGTCAAGCGGTTAAAAAAGGTCTTTTGTCGATTGAGACTTGGAATCCTAGAGATTTCACTCACGACAAACATCGCAAAGTCGATGACCGACCTTACGGTGGTGGCCCTGGTATGTTAATGATGGTTCAGCCTTTGCGCGATGCCATTCATACCGCGAAAGCAGCCTCACCGGGCAAGACGAAAGTCATCTACCTTTCTCCTCAAGGTCGCAAGCTCGACCAGAAAGGAGTGGAAGAACTGGCAACGAATGAGAACTTGCTTCTGATTTGTGGTCGTTATGAAGGGGTAGATGAGCGCATCATTCAATCTGAAGTCGACGAAGAATGGTCGATTGGTGATTTTGTGATGACGGGTGGTGAGATACCAGCCATGACGTTAATCGACTCTGTCTCTCGGTTTGTTCCGGGTGTACTAGGGGATTTCGCGTCAGCAGAAGAAGACTCTTTTGCAAATGGCTTGTTAGATTGCCCTCACTATACGCGTCCAGAAGTATTGGATGACAAAGAGGTACCAGCTGTACTGATGTCAGGCAATCACAAGGACATTCGTCAATGGCGACTCAAGCAGTCGTTGGGCCGTACTTGGCTAAGAAGACCAGAGCTCCTGGAAAACCTAGCTCTGACTGACGAACAGGAACAATTACTTGCTGAGTTTGTTAATGAGCATAAAGCCATTAAAGAACATAACGCAAAGTAACCTAATTTATTTAGTATCAGTTTATTCTAGGAATTTAAAAAATGAGTAACATCATCAAAGCTCTTGAAGAAGAGCAAATGAAATCAGACCTACCTAAATTTGCACCAGGTGACACTGTTGTAGTTCAAGTTAAGGTAAAAGAAGGTGACCGTGAGCGTCTACAGGCTTTCGAAGGCGTTGTAATCGCAATCCGTAACCGTGGTCTACACTCTGCTTTCACTGTACGTAAGATCTCTAACGGTGAAGGTGTTGAGCGTACGTTCCAAACACACTCTCCAATCGTTGATAGCATCGAAGTTAAACGCCGTGGTGCAGTACGTCGTGCCAAGTTGTACTACCTACGTGAGCGTTCTGGTAAGTCTGCTCGTATCAAAGAGAAACTTGCTAAGAAGTAATGCTATAACTAGCGTTCTCATCTTAAACGGAGTCCTTTTAGGGCTCCGTTTTTTTTATTTGTGTAATTAGCTTGCTCGTTTCTTTTCACCCGACCTGCACTGTCGATGCTCATGCACTGACGTACACTCCACGCCTCTGTCTTGCTGTGAATAGATTCCTGATGTCGCTATGGCTCCTCGGAATGACGGGAAACAATGATCAAATATTACTGGGTACTGTGGTTAAAATTCGTCATTCTGGACAGCGACGAAGGAGCGTGATTCAGAATCTACTAGTCGAGAATGCAATTGTTTAAGTTGTTAGCTTCATCTTTGCTGTTAGTAGATTCTTAATGTCGCTATAGCTCCTCTGAATGATGGGAATTGATAGCCAAAGATTACAGGGTACCGCGGTTGAAATTCGTCATTCTGGACAGCGACGAAGGACCGTGATTCAGAATCTACTAGTTGAGAATGTAAGTGTTTAAGTTGTTAGCTTCATCCTTACTGTGAATAGATTCCTGATGTCGCTATGGCTCCTCTGAATGACGGGAATTGATAGCCAAAGATTACAGGGTACCGTGGTTAAAATTCGTCATTCTGGACAGCGACGAAGGAGCGTGATTCAGAATCTACTAGTCGAGCATGCAAGTATTTATGTTGTTAGCTTCATCCTTGCTATGAGTAGATTCCTGATGCCGCTATGGCTCCTCGGAATGACAGGAAATGATGGTCAAAGATTATAGAGCACCGTGGTTAAAATTCGTCATTCTGGACAGCGACGAAGGAGCGTGATTCAGATTCCCCAAGAAGGAACCTAGGATCTTCCTTTACCCTAGGTCTTAATTTAGTACTGATCTTCAGACCAGCCATCACTATCGGACATATCGGGTGCGCCTGGGATGGTGTTTTCTTCATCTGCCCATTCACCAAAATCAATCATTTGGCATTGTTTACTGCAGAAAGGGCGATGAGGACTTTGTTCTCCCCATTCTACGTCGGCGCCACATTGTGGACATTGAACGATGGTAACTTTAGACATAGTTGAGCGTCCCATTACTAATTGGTGTTAAAGGGTAGTATACCTAAACGAATTAAAGATGGCTTATTCAACGCGCTATTGCTGCTACGAAATTTTATCAAATATAAGCGCAATAAAGCGTTGAATTTTAGATTATGGAGGCGAGGCGTAGTGTCGTCTTAGCTGCACACAGCAAGTTCAAATTCAATATCTTGTGTGCACGCTTGACCGTTTTCAAACGACATGAACTTGATCGCAAAGCGGTTTTTATGGCCTGAAATCATAGGATACACGCCATATTCCATTGGGATGTGAAGTCTTAGAATGTTGGCTTCATCAGCGTCACTTTGGAAGAAACCTGCACGACCGATTTGAGCTTTGAAATGTCCGGTCTCTCTAGTGAGCTTTAACCATAACGAAAGCGCATCAGATAAGGGCTTTAAGCTTGCTTGCCACTGTTGTGCATCACGCTTTTTACGTTCAATAGGTAGATGAAGCCAGTAGTGTAATGCTGGCAGATCAAAACAGCATGAACCACCCGGTAGATTAAAGCGTTGACGGATAGAGCTTAGGAAGCGATCTTCTTTTAATGCTTGGCCAAAACGTTCAGCACCCATTAGTTGGCTATGAACGACATCTATCTCTTGTAGTAGGGTATTTAATGCGTCTTGATCGACACCATCAACATTGAGCCAATGGCGGTACGACAGCCGCTGCTTCTCAAGATCTTTAGCCAGTTCACTTTTCAGTTGGATTTGTTCGAAGATCTCAACCATATCGAATAACGCACGGAAAAACAGTTGATACTGATGATTTTCGCTAAACCCAGAGGCCAAGTGAGCCTGACGCAGCAGAGACTCCACTCTTAGATAAATACGAGTTTTCTCATTTAACGGATGTTCAAATTTGTGCGTGGTCATCGACATAAGCCTTTGTGAGTTTCGTTCCTATTTTCGCAGATTTTTCTTACACATGGCTAGGTACTTTTCGTGCAAATCTGTGATTTGAAGCAAAAGATCAGGGTCACTTGGATTATTCTTAACCACATCGTCTGCAAGCGCGAGCCTTTGCTCTCTTGATGCTTGAGAGGCAAGGATGGCGCGAACTTGATCTTCACTCACATTGTCTCGTTTCATCGTGCGAGATATCTGTGTATTCGGTTCTACATCGACGACAAGAACGCGATCACACAAACTATCTAGCTTGTTTTCTACGAGCAACGGCACCACAAGTAACGCATACTCTGAAGTGACTTGCTGCAAATCTTCGATCATCTTTTCACGAATTATCGGGTGCAACAGTGCGTTGAGCCATGCTTTTTCATCTGAATTCGAAAAGATTTTTTCTCTCAGCTTTGCGCGATCTAAAGTTTGGTCTTCACGAACGATATCGTGACCAAAGTGTTCAATAATCGCGTTTAGGCCGGGAGTACCTGGCTCGACAACTTCTCTTGCTACAATGTCGGCATCGACGATATCGATTTTAAATTGTTGTTTGAACAGATTCGCGACGGTTGTTTTTCCACTAGCGATACCACCTGTTAAACCAATAACCAAAGCCATTTACACTCCTAGAACTGAAGTAAAGTACCAGTTTAAAATCTGGTCGCCCCAAATTAAGCTTATCCAACCAGCAATTGCTAAGTAAGGACCGAAAGGGAAAGCTTTTTCAATTCCCTGCTTTTGCAAGCGTAGTTGAATGATGCCAAATAAGATGCCAACCACAGAAGAAAGTAGAATGATCATCGGCAGTGACTGCCAACCTAGCCAAGCTCCTAGTGCCGCTAGTAGTTTAAAATCACCATACCCCATTCCTTCTTTACCGGTAAGTAACTTAAAGCCCCAGTAAACGGACCAGAGACATAGGTAACCAGCAATAGCACCAATGACAGAATCTTGTAGAGTAACAGGACTTATTTCGACTAATGCTAAGGCAATGCCAGCCCAAGTTAATGGTAATGTTAATTGGTCAGGTAACAACATAGTATCGAGATCGATAAATGTTGCGGTGATTAAGATAAAAGTAAAAAAGAGTAGGGCAACGGTAAAGTAACTAAAACCAAAGTAATAAGCTATAAAGCCTGAACAGAACGCGGTGAGCAGTTCAATCAGTGGATAGCGTGCACTAATGGTTGCCTGACAGTTGTGACATTTGCCTTTTAAAAGCAGCCAGCTAATCACAGGAATGTTGTCGCGAATACGTATCGGTGTTGCGCATTTCTGGCAGGAGGAGCGTGGGACGCTCAAGGTCAGCACTTCTTTAGGAGGTTCTATTTTGTATTCAGGAAATGACTCGGCACATTCGCGTCGCCATTCTAGTTCCATGATTTTAGGTAGTCGATAAATAACCACATTGAGGAAGCTACCCACGATCAGACCGAAGATGGTGGCAAACACAACGAATAGCCAAGGGTAGTACTGGAATACTTCCATATTTGTCTCTTGAGCGATGAGTGAAATCAGCAAGATGCTGTTTTAAAGGAGTTAACAGCTCATTCTAGCCCAATACACTCATTAAGTTAAAGATTGGCAAGTACATTGCTGTCACTAATCCGCCAACAACGATACCTAAAAATACGATAATTAGTGGCTCTAGAATTTTACTAAGGTTGTCGACGGTGTTGTCGACTTCAAACTCGTAGATCGTTGCAACTTTATTGAGCATATCGTCAAGTCGACCAGACTCTTCACCAATCATAACCATTTGTAACACCAATTCAGGGAACACATTACAGTTGCGCATGGCTACATACATTGGCATACCTGCGGCGGTATCACGGTAAACTTCTTCTATGGCGAGTTGATAGTGTAAGTTTCCTGAGGTTTTTGATGTGGTTTTTAAACTGGTTAGAATTGGAATACCCGCTGTAAAGCTTGTGGCGAGTGTTCGACTAAATTTGGCGATAGCGGCTTTTGATAATACAGGCCCAAGGACCGGAAATTTAAGCACAGAGCGGTTGAGCATTAAGCGAAAAGAATCTGAACGCTTAGAGAGGATTCTCGCTGAGATGAATAGACTGATAGAGCCTAGTGCTATAAATGGGCTCCAGTTTTGTGTCCATGCGGAAAGATCTAACACTTGCCTGGTAAACCACGGTAAGTCAGCACCAAAACCAACAAACATTTTTTCAAACTCGGGAATGACTTTGGTGAGCATGATAAACGACACGCCTAACGCGACTAGCACTACCATCGCTGGGTAGATCAGTGCTTTGATCACTTTCGCACGGAGTTGTTCATTTTTTTCTCGGTAGGTGGCTAAGCGCTCGAATACTTCTGCTAAGTTACCGGATTGCTCACCTGTGGCGATAAGATCGGTATAGAGTGGGTCAAAGTGTTCACTTGCAGTGCGCATGGCTTTTGACATGGGCGTCCCCGCTTCAACGGCGCGTGTCACGCTCATCAAAATGGATTTCATCTCTGCTTTTTTATGATTTTCTGAGACCAATTTTAAAGCCTGAACTAAGGGTACACCGGTTATCAACATCGTCGAAATCTGACGGGTAAACACCGTGATGTCTCTGCCTTTCACGCGATGGCTGAGTTTAGTGAGAAACGAGATACTGCTTTTCTTTAACTTCTTGATCTTGATGTGCTGTGCGTCTAGACGCTCGCGTACTTCAATTTCCGTCATCGCGAGGGTTTGTCCAGATGTCTTTTTGCCTGAACTGTTGATGCCTTTCCAGCGGAAGTTTTTAAGTTGTGGTGTAGTGCTTTTCATGGATGTGACTGCTGATTAAAGGATTAAAAATAAAGTACGCGCTGTAGTTCACTAAAACTTGTGATCCCTTGTTTGAGTTTTTCTATGCCCGACATTTGTAACGTGCTCATACCATTTGCGATGGCGAGTTTTTCTAGTTCATGTACAGAGGCGCCTTTAATAAGCGCTTCGGAAAGAAATTCATCAAAGCGCATCACTTCATAAATCCCCGTTCGGCCGGAATAACCATGGGTACACTCATTGCATCCATCGGGATTGGCTTTAAAAATGTTGTCGCTTGCTTGAATACCGAGATGTTGCAACTGAACGGTAAGCTCTTGTGGTTGCTTGCAGACCGAGCACAGTTTACGGGCTAAGCGCTGGGCAATAATCAAACTAAGAGAGGAGGCCAAGTTAAAGCTTTCTACGCCCATGTTTGATAAACGAATCACCGTTTCAGCCGCAGAATTGGTATGCAAGGTTGAAAGTACTAAGTGACCGGTTTGCGATGCTTTTATGGCGATTTCCGCAGTGTCTAAGTCACGAATCTCACCGACCATGACCACATCGGGGTCTTGACGAAGAAAAGAGCGTAATGCCTCTGCGAAGCCAAAGCCGATCTTGGGCTGTACTTGTACTTGGTTAATGCCCGATAAGTTAATTTCTACCGGATCTTCTGCTGTGGAAATGTTGATTTCTGGTTTATTGAGAATACTCAGCCCAGTGTACAGAGAAACGGTTTTTCCGCTCCCAGTTGGGCCTGTCATCAGAATCATGCCTTGTGGGCGACGCAGCGCATCCAAGTACAATTGTTTTTGTTGTTCGCTATAACCAAGCTTGTCGATATCCAGTGACGCAGAGCTGCTGTCGAGCAGTCGTAGTACAATTTTCTCTCCGAATAGAGTAGGTAGCGTGGATACACGCATATCAATTGCGGTGTCTTGATTCAACTTGAGCTTAATACGCCCATCTTGTGGTAAACGTCGCTCTGCAATATCAAGCTTAGAGAGGATTTTGATACGAGCGGATAAGCGGCGACTCAAGTGGCTTGGTGGCTGCTGTGTTTCAATTAAGATGCCATCACAGCGCAGGCGCACGCGGTACATCTTTTCATAAGGCTCAAAGTGGATATCGGATGCGCCTTTGCGCACAGCGTCCAATAGAATTTGGTTGATGTAACGGCTAACAGGAGACTCATCTTGGCTCAAGTCTTCAATGTTGTCGATTTCATCTGCGCCCACGTCAACTAGGTTGGCTAGCTCTTCTTGGTTGATCTCTTTTAGCCCAGACTTTTCTTGCCCAAGTGCGCGGCCATATAAGCGCCGAATCGCAGCGGTCAGCTCGCGAAAATCAGCGAGAACAAGTTCTACTTGCAATCCTGTCGCAAAACGAAAGTCATCTTCTGCTTGTTGGTTCGTGGGGTCGGCAACCGCTAATAATAACGTTGAAGGCGTACGTTGGAGTGGGAGTGCGTTATGCCGAGTGATTAATTCACGTAGACCTAGTTGTTGACAAAGCGAAGCGTACTCGTACTGAGATAACTCGGGCTGATTTAAACCAAAGAGAGAGCTTAAGTGCTCAGCGAGTTCGCTTGATGTGAATAACCCTGAACTGAGTAAAGCTTCCGGCATCGAAATGCCAGAAGCTTTGACTTGCTCAAGTAACGATTCTTCTTGGGAAAAAGCCAATAGTCCTTTTTGACGAAGAATCGTGGAGAGGTTGGTTTGCATGAATTATTCAGGACAGTAATCAGATTGGCTATTACCATTAGAATCTTGACATGAGCCCGCCCACTCAATACCACTAGTCGTGTAGTTAGATGCCATAGTATACTGTTCTCCACTAGCAATCGGCCCTTTTACTGCTACAGCTTTTGCAATGACATTTACGCCTGATGATCCAGCAACTGCTTCAATAGAGATATCATTTAGGTTGTTAATTTTTGAAGGTACACCATTACTACCAGATAAGCAGTTCGTTTTAAAAGTAGCTGCGTTTGATGCATTTTCATGTGCACACAACTCAACGGCTAACTTCATCGCAGAAGCTGCTTTTGGGAACTCTGCCAGCGTCGCTTTTTTTGTGTAGTTTTGATAAGCAGGCACAGCAAATGCGGCCAAAATACCAATAATCGCGACGACAATCATTAATTCAATCAAGGTAAAACCTTGCTGTTTTTTCTGTTTACTGTTTTTCATTTTTAACCCTTTCCTAAAAATTAATAATGCTCTTGCATTGGCGAAAGATTATGGAGAGTTAAGGTGGGTTGAAAATGGGGAAGGGATGGGCTCTCGAGTGAGATAAAACTCTTTGGTGAAAAGTTGCATATCGCATGCAGAGTTTTGCGAGTAGTACTATTTTTTAGTGGATAAAAAGAAAGGGCCAATTGGCCCTTTTAAATGATGAATTACTCACAACTCACTGAGTTGGTTGAAGTAATTTAGATTGTGTTGCTTTTATTATTTGAAGCGCATCGAAAGATCCATCGCTTTTAAATGCTTAGTCAACGCGCCTACCGAAATGTAATCGACACCGGTTTCTGCGTATTCTGCGATGGTCTCTAGCGTAATGTTGCCGGAGTTTTCTAAAGCGGCACGACCTGCGTTAATCGCTACGGCTTCACGCATCATTTCTTTTGTGAAGTTATCGAGCATGATGATGTCGGCACCAGCCTCTATCGCTTGTTTCAACTCTTCTAAGCTTTCCGTTTCTACTTCTACCGGTTTGCCTGGGTTAAGCTCTTTCGCTTTTTGGATGGCTTGAGTGATGCCACCACAAGCAATAATGTGGTTCTCTTTAATGAGGTAAGCATCGAACACGCCGATGCGATGGTTAAAGCCACCACCACACGTCACGGCGTATTTTAGTGCGCTACGCAGACCAGGAATGGTTTTGCGTGTGTCGAGTAGACGACACTCGGTATGCGCGATTTTTTCAGCGTACTCTGCGGTAACTGTTGCGCAGCCAGACAGCGTTTGGATGAAGTTCATTGCGTTACGCTCACCAGTCAACAAGTCACGAGCAGGGCCTGTCAGCGTGCAAAGGGTTTGGTTAGGTTCGACTTTATCGCCGTCCTTTACGTGCCATTCAATGCTGACCTTGCCACCGAGCTGTTTAAAAACTTCATCAGCCCATGCTTGACCACAGAACACACCATGCTCACGAGTAATAATCGTTGCAGTATTAACCGCCTCGGCAGGGATCAAAGATGCAGTAATGTCGTTATCTGCGTCGACACTGCCACCTAGATCTTCTTTTAAGGTATCAGCGACAGAGCGAGTGATCTCTAAAGGGAGTTGTTGTTTAAGGTATTCTAGGCGTTCTTGAATGTTGTGTGTGTTCTTCATCGCAAATCTTGTCTTGAAAGGGAGATGGCAACGAATGATACTCTCCGGTGTCAATAATTTCAGCAGTTAATTTGCAAAGTAGAGAGGTTGATATGCGCCCAATTATCGAGAATGGCTGGCTGACACAAGCAAAGCATGTTCCGTCACCATTTTTTGATGCCCGCTCTGATATAAACGACATCTCTCTGCTGGTGGTACACAATATCAGTTTGCCTCCTGGGCAGTTTGGTGGACCATATATAGAGGACTTCTTCACTGGCAAGCTAGACCCAAATGAACATCCATTTTTTGAAGTTATTCACAAAATGGGCGTTTCTGCACATTGCTTGATTAAAAGAAACGGCGAGGTTGTTCAATTTGTTTCTTTTCTTGATAGAGCATGGCATGCCGGTCAATCCAGTTTCGCAGGCAGGGAGCGTTGTAATGACTATTCCATTGGTATCGAGCTTGAAGGGACAGAATTTACTGCCTACACAGAAGCGCAATATCAATCACTTGCAGAGATCACTGAGGTGATTATGCAGTCTTATCCTCAAATCACCCCGCCACGAATTACCGGTCATCAATATATTGCGCCCTTGAGAAAAAGCGATCCTGGTCTAAGCTTTGATTGGGTGAAATATAGACTGCTTATACAGCGTTGATTTGTAGCGAAAGTGTAAATTCAAAAAAGCGAAATAAATAAGGCATACGATCAGGTATGCCTTTTTTTGATACCAGAAATATTAATGATTGTTAAAAGTTAACTACATTTTTACGCTCGTACATGCCGTTTTGGTGAATAAATAGACTGATAATTTTGTCATTTTCTGTATTTCTTTTCCAAAACTGCTAGCACGTCGACTTCCCATTTGTATGCTTTATGTAATTGGTCATACCAATTCTATTGCTGTTTTAACAGTCGATTGTTATCAGAGTGTTGGAAGTAAGCTCGTTCTATGATTTAGGTCAATTTTCGGCTGGACAGTGGCGTTTTAATTATGTTAATTTCTGCACCAACTTAAAATTGGTATTACCAATTACCTGCAAGAGTAGAAGAACAATAAATTATGGCTTATCAAAGGATTCGTCAGCCAAAACTCTCTGATGTTATAGAACAAGAGTTAGAAAGGTTGATAGTGGAAGGAACATTGTCTCCGGGGCAACAACTGCCTCCAGAGCGTGAACTGGCAAAACAGTTCGATGTGTCTCGTCCTTCAGTCCGAGAAGCCATTCAACGCTTGGAAGCGAAGCGTTTGTTGACTCGTCGCCAAGGTGGCGGAACATTCGTAAGTGAGAATATCTGGAAGAGCTTTTCAGATCCCTTGTTGAATTTGTTGTCTAGTCATTCTGAAACCCAGCTTGATGTGCTTGAGTCTCGTCATGCGATGGAAGGAATTTCAGCCTACTTTGCAGCTTTACGTGGTACCGAAGAAGATTTTGCGCGTATTCAAGGTTGCCTTGAACGCATTAGCCAAGAGCAAGCAAACAACGATATCGAAGCTGAATCTGCGGAAGTGATGCAATTTTTGATCGCTTTGACAGAAGCCGCGCACAACGTGGTTTTGTTGCACATTGTTCGAAGCTTAGCACCTTTGCTTGAGCAAAATATTCTACAAAATTTTAAATTACTACGTCGCCGCCCAGAAGCGGTCGAGAAAGTCAGTAAACACCGAGCCAATATCGTGGATGCGATTGTTTCTGGTCAGCCTGAAAAGGCGCGAGAAATGTCCCACTCGCACTTGGCTTACATCGAAGAAACATTGTTGGATTTGACTCGAGAAGAGTCTCGACGAGAGCGTTCTCTACGTCGAATTCAGCAGGGTAATGACTCGTAAGAGCGTTACTTAAATAAGTAGATCCAACCAACAGAAGGATAGATCGCCATGTCTGATATGAAGCATGACGTAGATGCACTGGAAACTCAAGAATGGCTACAAGCGCTTGAGTCAGTTGTACGTGAAGAAGGTCTAGAGCGTGCTCAATTCCTATTAGAGCAAGTTCTAGATAAAGCACGTCTAGACGGTGTTGATATGCCAACAGGTATCACAACTAACTACATCAACACGATTCCTGCAGACCAAGAACCAGCATACCCAGGTGACACAACACTTGAGCGTCGTATTCGCTCAATTATTCGTTGGAACGCTATCATGATCGTTCTACGTGCATCTAAGAAAGACCTAGAGCTAGGCGGCCACATGGCGTCTTTCCAGTCTTCTGCTGCGTTCTACGAGACATGTTTCAACCACTTCTTCCGTGCACCAAACGAGAAGGATGGTGGCGACCTAGTTTACTACCAAGGTCACATTTCACCAGGTATCTACTCACGTGCATTCGTTGAAGGTCGTCTAACTGAAGAGCAGCTAGACAACTTCCGTCAAGAAGTAGACGGCAAAGGTATTCCTTCATACCCGCACCCTAAACTGATGCCTGAATTCTGGCAGTTCCCGACAGTATCGATGGGCCTAGGTCCAATCGCTTCTATCTACCAAGCTCGTTTCCTTAAGTACCTAGAAGGCCGTGGTCTTAAAGATACTTCAGAGCAGCGCGTTTACGCGTTCTTAGGTGACGGTGAGATGGATGAGCCAGAATCACGTGGTGCTATCTCTTTCGCTGCGCGTGAGAAACTAGACAACCTATGTTTCCTAATCAACTGTAACCTACAGCGTCTAGATGGCCCTGTAATGGGTAACGGTAAGATCATTCAAGAACTTGAAGGTCTGTTCAAAGGTGCTGGTTGGAACGTAGTGAAGGTAATCTGGGGTAACAACTGGGATTCACTACTAGCTAAAGATACGACTGGTAAGCTTCTACAGCTTATGAATGAAACGATCGACGGCGACTACCAAACATTCAAATCAAAAGATGGCGCGTACGTACGTGAGCACTTCTTTGGTAAGTACCCAGAGACAGCTGCACTTGTTGCTGACATGACTGATGACGAAATCTTCGCACTTAAGCGTGGTGGTCACGAGTCTTCTAAGCTATACGCGGCATACAAAAACGCGGCAGAAACTAAAGGTCGTCCAACAGTAATCCTAGCTAAGACTGTTAAAGGTTACGGCATGGGTGAAGCGGCTGAAGGTAAGAACATCGCGCACCAAGTTAAGAAGATGGACATGACTCACGTACTACACCTACGTGATCGTCTAGGTCTTCAAGACATCCTAACTGACGAAGCAGTGAAAGAACTTCCGTACCTGAAACTTGAAGAAGGTTCAAAAGAGTACGAATACCTACACGCTCGTCGTAAAGCGCTACACGGCTACACGCCACAGCGTCTACCAAAATTCACTCAAGAATTCATCGTTCCCGAGCTAGAAGAATTCAAGCCACTACTAGAAGAACAGAAGCGTGATATCTCTTCTACTATGGCATTCGTACGTGCACTAAACGTTCTACTTAAGAACAAGAACATTGGTAAGAACATCGTTCCTATCATTGCTGACGAAGCACGTACATTCGGTATGGAAGGTCTGTTCCGTCAAATCGGTATCTACAACCCGCACGGCCAAACATACACACCAGAAGACCGTGGCGTTGTTTCTTACTACAAAGAAGCGACTTCAGGTCAGGTTCTACAAGAAGGTATCAACGAGCTAGGTGCTATGTCTTCATGGGTTGCTGCTGCGACTTCATACTCGACAAACGACCTACCAATGATTCCGTTCTACATCTACTACTCAATGTTCGGCTTCCAACGTGTTGGCGACATGGCGTGGATGGCTGGTGACCAACAAGCACGTGGTTTCCTACTAGGTGCAACTGCGGGTCGTACAACGTTGAACGGTGAAGGTCTACAGCACGAAGACGGCCACTCGCACATTTTGGCGGGTACGGTTCCTAACTGTATTTCTTACGACCCAACGTTCGCGTACGAAGTAGCTGTAATCATGCAAGACGGTATCCGTCGCATGTACGGTCCAGAACAAGAAAACGTGTTCTACTACCTAACGCTAATGAACGAAAACTACGCAATGCCAGCAATGCCAGAAGGCGCTGAAGAAGGCATCCGTAAAGGTATCTACAAGCTAGAAACTTACACGGGCGACAAAGCGAAAGTTCAGCTAATGAGCTCTGGTACTATCATGAATGAAGTACGTAAAGCAGCTCAAATCCTAAGCGATGATTACGGTGTTGCTTCTGATGTTTACTCTGTAACGTCATTCAACGAACTAACTCGCGATGGCCAAGATGCAGAGCGTTTCAACATGCTTCACCCAGAAGCGGAAGCGAAAGTACCTTACATCCAAACAGTAATGGGTACTGAACCTGCTATCGCAGCAACTGACTACATGAAGAACTACGCAGAGCAGGTTCGTGCATACATTCCTGCTGAGTCTTTCAAAGTTCTTGGTACTGATGGCTTCGGTCGTTCAGACAGCCGTGAAAACCTACGTCGTCACTTCGAAGTGAACGCAGGTTACGTAGTAGTAGCAGCGCTAACTGAACTAGCGAAACGTGGCGAAGTTGAGAAATCTGTAGTTGCAGAAGCAATTAAGAAATTCGACATCGACACAGAGAAAACAAACCCGCTATACGCTTAATTAAGAAGGTAGATAAGAAATGGCAATCGAAATTAATGTACCAGACATCGGTGCGGATGAGGTTGAAGTTACTGAGATTCTTGTAAGCGTTGGCGACAAGGTTGAAGAAGAGCAGTCTCTGATCACAGTTGAAGGCGATAAAGCTTCTATGGAAGTTCCTGCTTCTCAAGCGGGTATCGTTAAAGAAATCAAAGTTGCAGAAGGCGACAAGGTTTCTACTGGTTCTCTAATCATGATTTTCGAAGCCGAGGGTGCAGCTGACGCTGCACCTGCTCCTGCGGCAGAAGCAGCTCCAGCAGCAGCTCCAGCTCCAGCAGCAGCGGCAGAACTAAAAGAAGTTCACGTACCAGACATCGGTGGTGATGAAGTAGAAGTTACTGAAATCATGGTTGCCGTTGGCGACAGCATCGAAGAAGAGCAATCTCTTCTAACTGTTGAAGGCGACAAAGCTTCTATGGAAGTTCCAGCGCCATTCGCAGGTACTCTAAAAGAGATCAAAGTTGCAGCAGGCGATAAAGTATCGACTGGCTCACTTATCATGGTATTCGAAACAGCAGGTTCAGGCGCTCCAGCAGCACCAGCGGCAGCTGAAGCTCCTGCGGCAGCAGCTCCAGCAGCGTCTGCGGCAAAAGAAGTGAACGTTCCAGATATCGGCGGCGACGAAGTTGAAGTTACTGAGATCATGGTTGCGGTTGGCGACACAGTGGAAGAAGAGCAATCTCTAATCACTGTTGAAGGTGACAAAGCTTCTATGGAAGTTCCTGCACCTTTCGCTGGCACAGTTAAAGAAATCAAGATTGCAGCTGGCGACAAAGTGTCTACTGGCTCACTAATCATGGTATTCGAAGTGGCGGGTGCAGCACCTGCTCCTGCAGCAGCTCCAGCTCCAGCTCAAGCGGCAGCACCTGCAGCTCCGGCTCCTAAAGCAGAAGCTCCAGCGGCAGCAGCTCCAGCAGCGACTGGCGATTTCAAAGAAAACGATGAGTACGCTCACGCGTCTCCAGTTGTTCGTCGTCTAGCGCGTGAATTTGGCGTTAATCTTTCTAAGGTTAAAGGTTCTGGTCGTAAGAGCCGTATCCTAAAAGAAGACGTTCAAGCTTACGTGAAAGATGCACTTAAGCGTCTTGAGTCTGGCGCAGGTGCAGCAGCATCTGGCAAAGGCGACGGCGCGGCTCTTGGTCTACTACCATGGCCAAAAGTGGACTTCAGCAAGTTTGGTGAGACAGAAGTTCAACCGCTATCTCGCATTAAGAAGATCTCTGGCGCAAACCTACACCGTAACTGGGTAATGATCCCGCACGTTACACAGTGGGATAACGCAGACATCACGGCTCTTGAAGCATTCCGTAAAGAGCAAAACGCGATTGAAGCGAAGAAAGACACTGGCATGAAGATCACACCACTTGTGTTCATCATGAAAGCGGTAGCTAAAGCGCTTGAAGCGTTCCCAGCGTTCAACTCTTCTCTATCAGAAGACGGTGAGAGCCTAATTCTGAAGAAATACGTGAATGTTGGTATCGCGGTAGATACACCAAACGGTCTAGTTGTTCCTGTATTTAAAGACGTGAACAAGAAAGGCATCTACGAGCTATCTGAAGAGCTAATGGCGGTTTCTAAGAAAGCACGTGCAGGCAAGCTAACAGCTGCTGACATGCAAGGTGGCTGTTTCACTATCTCTAGCCTAGGCGGTATCGGCGGTACGGCGTTTACTCCAATCGTAAACGCGCCAGAAGTTGGTATCCTAGGTGTGTCTAAGTCAGAAATGAAACCGGTATGGAACGGTAAAGAGTTCGAACCGCGTCTACAACTTCCACTGTCTCTATCATACGACCACCGTGTGATCGATGGTGCTGAAGGTGCGCGCTTCATCACTTACCTAAACTCATGTCTATCTGACATTCGTCGTCTAGTTCTGTAATAGAAATTAGATGAATGAGAGGCGGCAACTTAGCCGCCTCTGCTAATCATAATTACCGACAATTTGGTTATCAGCCTTGCTTCGTTCAGGGTTTTCACAATCGAATTGTTGTCTAGCTCACAGGCTAAATTGATTTACTTTTCACACCATTAACATCTCTGTAAACTGTTAGCGGTCTGAAAATAACTGTTTAAAACAAATCTCTCTTAAACATAAAAAATCGATACCCACTCAGCCTGTTAGGGATAATGACTACAAGAGGTCAAAATGAGCAAAGAAATTAAAGCCCAAGTTGTTGTACTTGGTTCTGGTCCTGCTGGTTACTCCGCTGCATTCCGTTGTGCGGACTTAGGTCTTGAAACTGTACTAGTTGAACGTTACAGCACGCTTGGCGGTGTATGTCTGAACGTGGGTTGTATCCCATCTAAAGCACTGCTTCACGTTTCTAAAGTAATTGAAGAAGCGAAAGCGATGGCTGACCACGGCGTTGTGTTCGGTGAGCCTCAAACAGACATCAGCAAAATCCGCATCTGGAAAGAAAAAGTTGTTAACCAACTAACTGGCGGCCTAAGCGGTATGGCTAAGATGCGTAACGTAACAGTAGTTAACGGTTACGGTAAGTTCACTGGCCCTAACTCTATCCTTGTAGAAGGCGAAGGTGAGCCAACAGTTGTTAACTTTGACAACGCAATCGTTGCGGCTGGTTCTCGTCCAATCAAACTGCCATTTATCCCGCATGAAGACCCACGTATTTGGGACTCTACTGACGCTCTTGAACTAAAAGAAGTGCCAGAAAAACTGCTTATCATGGGCGGTGGTATCATCGGTCTAGAAATGGGTACGGTTTACCACTCTCTAGGTTCTAAAGTTGAAGTTGTTGAAATGTTTGACCAGGTAATTCCTGCAGCAGACAAAGATATCGTGAAAGTATTTACTAAGCGTATCAAAGACAAGTTCAAGCTAATGCTAGAAACGAAAGTAACAGCAGTTGAAGCAAAAGAAGACGGTATCTACGTTTCAATGGAAGGCAAGAAAGCGCCAGCTGAAGCTGAGCGTTACGATGCGGTTCTAGTTGCTATCGGTCGTGTACCAAATGGTAAGCTAATCGACGGTGAAAAAGCGGGTCTAGAAATTGACGAGCGCGGCTTCATCAACGTTGATAAGCAAATGCGTACTAACGTTCCTCACATCTTCGCGATCGGTGATATCGTTGGTCAACCAATGCTTGCTCACAAAGGTGTGCATGAAGGTCACGTAGCTGCTGAAGTTATCTCTGGTAAGAAGCACTACTTCGACCCTAAAGTTATCCCTTCAATTGCGTACACTGAGCCAGAAGTGGCTTGGGTTGGTAAGACTGAAAAAGAAGCGAAAGAAGAAGGCATCAAGTACGAAGTAGCAACATTCCCATGGGCAGCATCAGGTCGTGCAATCGCATCTGACTGTGCAGACGGTATGACTAAGCTAATCTTCGACAAAGAAACTCACCGCGTAATCGGTGGTGCTATTGTTGGTACTAACGGTGGTGAACTACTTGGTGAAATCGGCCTTGCAATTGAGATGGGCTGTGATGCAGAAGATATCGCTCTGACTATCCACGCTCACCCAACTCTACACGAGTCTGTAGGTCTAGCTGCTGAAGTATTTGAAGGTTCAATCACTGACCTTCCAAACAAAAAAGCAGTTAAGAAGAAGTAAGCTTTTTCTGACTGAATGATAGAAGCCGCTGCATTGCAGCGGTTTTTTTATGCTTGTTACATAGGAATATAAATGTGTGCTTAGCTGACAGCAGACAATAAAAAGCCCACCAAACGGTGGGCTGACATATATTACTAGTTAAGCTTTAGTGTTCACGGTTGTAAATGCAAAGCATATCTAAGTATGAATTCACTAGATGTTTCAGTTCCGCTTCACCTTTAGCGCGGTTCGCTTGGACAAACAGTGAGTAACAAATACCGTGGAAGAGGTTTGCCAAGTGTTCTGAATCGTGCTGGTCACACACCTCACCGCGTTCAATTGCTTTAATGAACATGTTTTGTACCAGCAACTGGTTAGTACGGTTAGTTGAAACAAACAATGGCCATACTTCATCACGTGTTGAAGCACTCCACTCGAACCATACTTTTAGCCAGTGACAGTCTTGGCTGACAAGCTCGATCATCGCATTAGTAATATTGGCGATGTTTTCACGTGCATGTAAGTCTAGGTCTATGTTATCCGATAGGAAGTTTGAGAACTGACGTACGACGTGATTGAGAACTTCATCCACCAAGTCTTCGCGTGTAGGGAAGTAGTTAAAAACAGTCGCCACAGAAACTTGAGCAATTTCTGCGATATCTGCGTGACCACCACGACCGATGCCGCGGCGCGCAAATACTTCCAATGCGATTTCCATTAACTGTTGCTTACGCTTAATTGGAGAAAGCCTAGTTCTAGGTCTCTTTGCAATTGAGTCCATATCCATTTTCCTTGCCATTTGAGTTGATATTGGGGGTAACCCCCTAATTGATTATTTTAATAGTTGCTTAAAGCAGTGATGAGTGTAATGGTGCATATGCACAAGGTCAACATCTGTAGAACAATTTATATACAGTAATGTCATTATTATTGATAAATTTAGCTATGAACTTTATAAAACTAAGACCTTCTTCCAAGATTTTTTGGCAACAGGATGCGACTTTCAACCCAATGAACGTGGTGATACACTACACGCCGTAAGATTAGGTGATCGTTTGCGTGCGACTTACCTCAACCCACAAATTTAGATTGAGCACAGTATGAAACATACAATAGAAGTCATGATTTCTGAGCAAGAAGTTCAGGAGCGAGTTCGTGAATTAGGCAAACAAATTACAGAGCGTTATCAAGGTAGTGAAGATCTTGTGTTGGTAGGCTTATTGCGTGGCTCATTTGTATTTATGGCAGACTTGGCACGTGCTATCGAACTGACTCACCAAGTTGATTTTATGACTGCGTCAAGCTACGGCAATACGATGGAAAGCTCACGTGACGTTCGTATCTTGAAAGATTTGGATGATGACATCAAAGGTAAAGACATTCTGCTTGTTGAAGACATCATTGACACTGGTAACACACTAAATAAAATCCGTGAGATTCTTTCGCTACGTGAGCCGAAGTCTATCGCTATTTGTACGCTCCTAGATAAGCCATCTCGTCGTGAAGTGAATGTTCCTGTGGATTGGATTGGTTTCGAAATTCCAGATGAGTTTGTCGTTGGGGTGGGTATTGATTACGCGCAGAAATACCGCCACTTACCATACATCGGTAAAGTTGTACCTCAAGAATAATTATTGAGTTCAGCATTAAAAATATAAAAAAACGCCCATCTAAGATGGGCGTTTTTCGTTCAACTTTTAGATATGACTTAGCGACAAAGGAGCTTGTTGTCTGTATTTAGAATCGTCGAAAGAGCTTTCTGGTAAGACGCTTCTACGGTTTCCTTAGAGTTAGAACGAATGCCTAAGTACTCTAAGCGACCATCTTCAATTCCGTATACCACACCATGAATTTCAACATCTTGCCCACGCTCCCAAGCGTTTTGCAGGATGGTTGAGTTACCCAAGTTGTACACTTGCTCTGCAACATTAAGCTCGCCTAGTTTATCCGCTCGATCTTGTTGCGGCATTTGATCTAGGTAAGTGCGGTGTTTGAAATAGATATCTCTGATATGTAACAGCCAATTATTAATAAGACCTAGCTTAGGGTTATCAATGGCTGCGTTTACGCCACCACATCCATAGTGTCCACAGACAATGATGTGTTTAACCTTAAGCACATCTACGGCGTACTGGACGACAGATAGACAGTTGAGATCAGTATGGATAACTTGGTTTGCAACATTCCGATGAACAAAGAGTTCACCTGAGTATAGCCCGGTTAGTCGCTCGGCAGGAACGCGGCTATCAGAGCAGCCAATCCAAAGAAAATCAGGCTTTTGCCCCTCAGCGAGTTTTGCGAAGTATTCAGGTCGATCAGATTTGATCTCTTGAGACCATTTCGAATTGTTTTCAAATAACTGTTTTATTTCCGGCATTTTGCAAACTACTTCCCTTAAAAGACAAAATCGCTGCCGCTGTTTGTGTGCACATGCAAGCGATCAGTGTTGTAACTATACACAATGTTACAATTTCGATCTCGTTAAATATTCGTCAGATAGGACTCATCTGACTAGTTTTCATTAAGAAAAAAGTAAAATCTGGTGAAACTATTTGTGGTGTGAATTTAGCCTTAATCTATTTATGGTTTAAATTTTCGCCTAGCTCGTTAAAGTAGTGATATTTTACTTTTTAAAATTGAATGCAGGGAAAATCAGCAGTGTTCGGTAGTCGTTTTGAAGATATCAATTTCAAAGGGGATGTATTTGGCGGGGTAACCACAGCGATTATCTCTCTCCCTCTGGCGTTAGCGTTTGGTGTTGCATCCGGAGCCGGTGCTGAGGCCGGCCTTTGGGGGGCAATAATGGTCGGTTTGTTTGCCTCGTTATTTGGAGGTTCTAATACGTTAATATCAGAACCGACAGGGCCAATGACGGTAATCATGACCGCAGTATTAACCAGTATGATGGCGAAATACCCAGAAACGGGCATGGCTATGACTTTCACGGTTGTCATGATGGCTGGCGCGTTCCAAATCCTATTGGGGACGTTAAAACTGGGTAAATACGTTACCTTGATGCCTTACAGCGTTATTTCCGGGTTTATGTCTGGCATTGGTGTGATTCTTATCATTCTGCAGTTATCGCCTTTGATGGGGCATGCCGCGCCTTCAGGGGGAGTACTCGGAACGTTATCTGCTTTGCCGGAGACCATTTCTAACCTTAAGTTCAGTGAGTTGTTTTTGGGACTACTGACTTTGGGGATTCTTTTTTTCTTCCCTAAGCAATATCGTAAATACGTTCCTGCACAGCTCGTGGCATTGGTCGCGGTGACTTTATTGTCTGTGATTCTCTTTGATACAGAAGATATTCGTCGTATCGGTGAAATTCCTGCTGGGTTACCTTCTCTCGTCGCCCCTTATATTGACACAGATATGTTTGTCGAGATGGTCATTGATGCATTAGTGCTCGGCACATTAGGTTGTATTGATACTTTGTTAACGGCGGTTATCGGTGACTCATTAACTCGTAAAGAACACGACTCAGATAAAGAGCTGCGAGGTCAAGGGTTAGCTAACATGATCTCAGGCTTGTTTGGTGCGCTGCCAGGGGCGGGGGCTACCATGGGGACGGTAACGAATATCCAAGTTGGGGCTCGTTCGCCATTATCTGGTGTGATTCGTGCACTAATGTTGGCGTTGGTTGTACTGGTTGCTGGCGGGTTAACAGAGCCAATCCCGATGGCTGTGTTAGCAGGCATTGCGGTGTATGTTGGCTTTAACATCCTAGACTGGAGCTTTATTCAGAGGGCACATAAGGTAAGCTTTTCCGGAATGGCGGTGATGTATGGCGTTATGTTGCTTACAGTATTCGTTGATCTTATCGTTGCGGTGGGTTTAGGCGTCTTTATCTCGAACATTATCATCATCGAGCGTTTGAGCCGAGAGCAGGCGCGACAAGTAAAAGCGATCAGTGACGCGGATGAAGATGATGTGCCGCTGACTGACAGCGAGCGTGGTTTGTTGGATCGTGCTAATGGTAAAGTGCTGTTCTTTTATCTTTCCGGTCCGATGATCTTTAGTGTTTCTAAAGCCATTTCACGTCAGCACTCTAGTATTTCGGACTATGACGTGATGATTCTCGATCTTACGGATGTACCAATGATTGATGTGACCGTCGGTTTGGCGTTAGAGAATGCGATTAAGGATGCTCTCGATGCCAATTGTGCCGTGTATTTATTATGCCCGAATGAGCGAACACGAGAACAGCTAGAGAAATTCCATGTGATTGACCTTGTCCCGGATGAAAATATGTACCAATTCCGTTACGAAGCATTGAATGCGGCGGTGGCACATGTTGAGGCAGATCAGTATCAGCGCATAACGGCGTAATCATTCTGACAGTTAAAAACGCAACAGTGTCCTGTTGCGTTTTTTTATGCTCTATTTTGTCTTACTTAGAGATAACCTTTACGAGGTAAGGGTTATATTTCCAATATTATCGAAAGGTTTATTTGTAATCATCGTTATTCAACGATAAACTGATGAACCTCCAATACGATACCCAAGGCGATTTTGTAGTAAACCGCTGCTAAATATGAGTCGGTATTAGTAATCACAAACAAACGGCAATCAAGACCTTATGTACGCATTAGAAATTGAACAACTGCGCAAGACGTATGCAGGTGGCTTTGAGGCGTTAAAAGGTATAAGTCTCCAAGTGAAAAAGGGTGACTTCTACGCGCTTCTGGGTCCCAATGGTGCAGGAAAATCGACCACGATTGGCATCATTTCCTCCTTAGTGAATAAAACCTCCGGAACGACGAAAGTTTTCGGTTATGACATTGATACCGACCTCGAATTGGCCAAGCAGAATTTAGGCTTGGTGCCACAGGAGTTCAACTTCAACCAGTTTGAAACCGTTGAGCAAATTGTGATGCAGCAAGCTGGCTATTACGGTGTGTCTAAAGTATTAGCCAAAGAAAGAGCAGAAAAATACCTGAAAAAATTGGATTTATGGGAAAAACGCCAAGAGCGTGCTCGTAACCTATCCGGTGGGATGAAGCGTCGTTTAATGATCGCAAGAGCTTTGATGCACGAGCCGCAATTACTCATTTTAGATGAACCAACGGCTGGAGTGGATATTGAACTACGCCGCTCAATGTGGGGGTTTCTGAAAGAGATCAACCAAGAGCAAGGAATTACGATTATTTTAACGACACACTACCTAGAAGAAGCGGAGATGCTGTGTCGAAATATCGGCATTATTAATCGTGGTGAGCTGATTGAAAATACCACCATGAAGGCGTTACTAGGTAAGCTAAGCGTCGAGACATTTATCTTGGATATTGAGTCAGAAGTCGAGGTGCCTGAGCTTGAAGGTGTTAATCGACAAAGTATTGTTGATGGCTCTTTAGAGATAGAACTAGATAAGAGCCAAGGATTGAATTCGGTATTCAGTCAGTTAACAGAGCATGGCATTAAAGTTCTCTCAATGCGTAACAAAGCCAACCGACTTGAAGAGTTGTTTGTCAGCATTGTAAGAGAGGGGAGTAATTAAATGTACGGTTTATATTGGACGGCATTTCGCAGCTTGCTGAGCAAAGAAGTTACTCGTTTTACACGTATTTGGGTGCAAACCTTAGTGCCGCCAGCCATTACGATGACGTTGTACTTCATCATTTTCGGCAATCTTATTGGCTCTCGAATTGGTGAGATGAGCGGCTTTAGTTACATGGAGTACATTGTTCCAGGTTTGATCATGATGTCGGTGATCACTAACTCATACTCGAACGTGGCGTCGTCATTCTTTAGTGCAAAGCTACAGAAGAATATTGAAGAACTGCTGGTGGCACCGGTACCAAACTATGTGATTATTGCTGGCTATGTGGTGGGCGGCGTGACTCGAGGTTTGTTGGTCGGTGCAATTGTTACTTGTGTGTCACTTTTGTTCGTTGATTTGCAAGTGGAGCACTGGGGCATTATTGTCGCGACTGTCTTCATGACGTCGGTTGTATTTGCTCTCGGTGGCTTGATCAATGCGGTTTACGCAAAAACGTTTGATGATATTTCGATCATCCCTACGTTTGTATTGACTCCTTTAACTTACTTGGGAGGAGTCTTTTATTCGATCAGTCTGCTGCCTGAATTTTGGCAAGGCGTTTCTAAGATCAACCCAATCGTCTACATGGTGAATGCGTTCCGCTACGGCTTTTTAGGTGTCTCGGATGTGGGCATTGTCACTTCATTTAGTGTACTTGCAGTGTTTGTTGTTGCACTGTATGCCATTGCGCATTATCTAGTAACCAAAGGGATTGGGCTAAGAAGCTAAGCCATTCTCATAAAGCAAAGAGCGGCGATTCACGCTGCTCTTTCGCGTGCATAACAATACATACCCATACAATTTTTCGGTTTTTATCATGGTAGGTTTCAATCATTTGTAATAAATGAGTGATCCTATGAATATTGTCTCGCCGCCGCCTTTCTCCTATCAGTTACTTAAGCCCAAATATTGGTCTGTATGGCTGGCATTTGGATCTTTAGCGATTCTTGTTAATGTACTGCCATACGTAGTATTGCGAATCTTAGGTAGAAGCATCGGCTGTATTGCGATGCATGTAATGAAGCGCCGACACAAGATCGCTCTGCGTAATCTCCAGCTGTGTTTCCCTGATTTTACGGATTGGCAATGTAAGGACGTAGTACGAAAAAACTTTCAATATACTGGAATGGCTATCATCGAAACCGGTATCGCTTGGTTTTGGCCAGATTGGCGGATACGTCGGATAACCTCTATTGTTGGAAAAGATCGTTTACTCGCTGAGGAAAATAATGGACGTGGTGTGTTGGTGGTGTGCAGTCACCATTTAAACTTGGAGATAACCGCTCGTATTTTTAGCCAGTTTGCCCAAGGTTATGGCGTTTATCGCCCAAATTCGAATCCTGCTTATGAGTTTATTCAACATCGAGGTCGAACTCGTTTTGGACATCAAATGATTGATCGAAAAGACGTGAAATCAATGCTCAAAGTTCTGAAGAATGGTCATCGACTTTGGTATTTGCCCGACCATGATTATGGCGTTAGCCATTCTGTTTTTGCGCCGTTTTTTGCTGTTGAACAAGCGGCGAGTACCGTCGGGTCTAGTGTTCTCATTGATGCAACAAAGTGCGCGGTTATATCTGGCGTTACAGTGAGTAAAAATCACCATTACACGCTGTACATTGGAAAAGACATTAGCGAGCGTTTCGAGAGACGTAATGCGGTTAAAGCGGCAAGCATCTTGAACCAAGAGCTTGAGAAAATGATAAAACGTGATATTCCAGCGTGGATGTGGCTGCACAAGCGGTTTAAAACTCGCCCTGAAGGGTTAGATTGCGTCTATACGTAGAGTATAAAAAAGGTCGACTAAGAGTCGACCTTTTTACTTTTATGACTCAGAGCTTACTCTGCGCTCTCTGAGTTTGTATTGTTAGATTCAGCTTCTTCCTTCGCTTCGACAACCATATCTACCGTTTGGTTATCGATAAGACGAGCTTTGCCTAGGAACGCAGACATCAGAATGACAGCTTGTGTCGTTTCTGGTGTGATCACTTGTAATGTACGAGCATCACGAATGAAGATCTCATCAGGGTGCAGACCTGCAGCTCGAAGTTGGTCGCTTGCATCTTCGATGATCGATGCGTAGTCATCGCGGCCACCGCGAATGGCACTACTGATCCAACGCATTGTACGAGCAAGTACAGGAGCACGTTGACGCTCGTCCAGCGTAAGCAAGCCATTGCGTGAACTCATTGCTAAACCGTCCATTTCACGTACGGTTGGTACACCGATGATTTCAATGTCCATTGCTAGGTCATCAACCATCTTGCGGATAACCGCAAGTTGTTGGAAGTCCTTCTCGCCGAAGCACGCGACATCCGGTTGTACGATGTTAAACAGCTTATTCACAATCGTCGTCACGCCACGGAAATGACCTGGTCGAGACGCGCCTTCGAGAATTGTTGATAGGCCAGGGACATCGACGAAGGTTTGCTTATCCAGACCTTCTGGGTAGATAACTTCTGGTGTTGGCGTAAATACCACATCGACCCCTTCAGAGGTTAACTTGCTTAAGTCTTCCTCTAGCGTGCGTGGGTAATTATTTAAATCGTCAGCACGATCAAACTGCATCGGATTAACAAAGATGCTTACGACAACGATATCAGCGTATTCGCGTGCTTTACGCACTAAAGTTAAGTGGCCTTCGTGAAGGTTGCCCATGGTAGGGACAAACGCCACTTTACGACCTTCACGTTTAAAGGTTTTAAGGTGTTCACGAACTGCTGAGATTTCCGCAAAAGTTTGCATGCATTTATCCTCTAGGCAATGGTATGAGCGTCGTCTGGGAATACACCGTTGGCTACATCTTCAATGTATTTAGTAACGGCTTTGCGCATATCACCTGTTTCAGCAAGAAAGTTTTTGGAGAATTTCGGCATGTAGTTGGCAGAAATACCAAACATATCATGCATTACGAGAATTTGACCATCTGTTACGTTACCTGCACCAATACCGATAACAGGAACGTCAAGCACTTGCGTAATACGTTCAGCAAGCTCAGCTGGTACGCATTCTAGTAAGACGATTTGAGCGCCTGCTTCTTGCAGCGCTAATGCGTCTTTTACCATGCGGTCTGCTTTTTCTTGATCGCGACCTTGGATTTTGTAACCACCAAAAATATTAACAGCTTGAGGAGTTAAACCAAGATGAGCACAAACTGGAACTGATCGTTCAGTGAGCATTTTCACCGTGTCGACAAGCCAGTCACCACCTTCAATTTTTACCATATTGGCACCAGCACGCATCAGTTTAGCCGCATTTTCGCAAGCTTGCTCTGGCGTGGTGTAGCTCATGAATGGCATGTCTGCCATCAACAAACAATTTGGGCTACCAGCGCGTACGCAACGAGTATGGTAAGCGATATCATCGACCGTTACTGGCAGAGTATCGTTGTGACCTTGCAAAACCATACCTAGAGAATCACCAACAAGAAGTACTGGCATTTCTTGGCTTTCAAACAGTTGGGCAAAGCTCGCATCATAAGCGGTTGAAGTAGCAAATTTACGACCTTCTTGCTTCCACTTGATTAGGTCGTTGATGGTCATTTTTTTCATGGTTTTATCCTTACTAGGAGTTGGCTATGACTGCCAGATACTGAGGCCGTTTCTATCTACTTGTTCCAGTAGTTTAGAGACCTCGGTCCCATCAGGGAGTTGTAAACTTGGTGCAATTTCCGCAAGAGGGTAGAGTACGAATTCACGCTCTTTCATTCCATAATGAGGAACGATCAGCCTCTCGGAATTAATCACCTCATTGCCATAAAGCACAATGTCGAGGTCCAAGGTTCTTGGTCCCCAGCGTTCGTCTTTACGGACACGCCCTTGTTCTTGCTCTATAGCTTGTGTGCAATTGAGCAATTCAATAGGCGTCAAACTGGTGTTAATAGACACAACCGCATTGATGTAATCCGGTTGGTGTTGTGGCCCCATTGGCGTGCTGCTGTATAGCGAAGAAGCTTGAACAAACTCTGATTTAGGCAGCGTTTTTAATGCTTCAATCGCTTGCTTCGCTTGGCTGACAGGATCAGCCAAGTTACTGCCTACCGCAATGTACGCTGTAATCATGATTTGGGCTTACTCTTTTTCTTGCGATAAGTTTTACGGCGGCGCTGGCCTGTTTTCGGTGATTGACCGTCTAAGTCGGCAGCCATTGCTTGACGCATTTCTCGGCCTGCATTTTGAAAAGTTTCCCACCACTTGGCAAGCTTCTGAGTGTCACCACCTTCAATTTCACCGCGCATTTCAAGAAAATCAAAGCCAGCTCTAAATTTATTGAGCTCCATAAGACGGAATGCACGTTTACCGTTACGTCGTGGAAGACGAAGCTGTAACTGCCAAATCTCGCGAATGGTTGCGGTGTGGCGTCTTGGAATGGCAATTGTGCGAACTTGCTCGTCAAGAATGATGTTGCTCGCTTCCATAATGGCGTCGTAATGGCCTAAGTTGCGCTCTTCCATCAGTTCATCGGCTTTCGCACACAGTGGGTACCACAGCATTGCAGCAAACATAAATGCTGGATTGATGCGTTTCCCATCTTCGATGCGCATGTCGGTAGAATCTAGGACAAGATCCAACATCTGCTCAGTGTGAGAGGAGTAATCTTCTGTAAAGTGCGCTGCAATCGTCGGGAATAGTTGCTGGAATAGGTTGTACTCACGCAGTAGGTGGTAGGTTTCTAAGCCATGACCGGATTGCAATAATTTGAGTGACTCTTCAAAAAGACGCGCTGACGGAATGTCACCGAGCAACGGTGCCATGTGTTCGATTGGCGCTGCGGTGTCTTCTTCAATATCAAAGTCTAGTTTTACCGCGAAACGAACCGCACGCAGCATGCGCACAGGGTCTTCACGGTAGCGTGTTTCTGGATCACCAATCAGTCGAATTAGGCGATCTTCTAAATCTTCAATACCACGTGCGTAGTCGTGAATCGAGTAATCTGCGATGTTGTAGTACATCGAGTTAATCGTGAAATCACGGCGCTCAGCATCTTCATCGATGGTGCCGTAGACGTTGTCACGCAGCAGCATACCCTCTTTTGATTGCTGAGAAATGCTCTTATTCTTTTGCTCTTGGTGGTGACCACGGAATGTCGCAACCTCAATGATGTCTCGGCCAAACATAATATGAGCCAAGCGGAAGCGGCGACCAATCAAACGGCAGTTACGAAATAGCTGTTTGATCTGTTCCGGAGTTGCGTTGGTCGCAATGTCAAAATCTTTTGGTTTTTGTCCAAGCAGTAAGTCTCGAACCCCGCCACCCACAAGAAAAGCATCGAAACCAGCACCATTTAGGCGGTACAGTACCTTCAGCGCATTATCACTGATCTGCTTACGCGAAATGTTGTGCTCTTCACGAGTTATTACATTGAGAGCGAGCTCTGGAATTGTGGCAGGTTCGCTTGGTGTATAGTCGTTTGTATTCATGTGCATCTGGCAATAACTGGGTTTAATCCAATCTTGCTTTGGTTAGTTTTATACGCCTCTAGGGCCTAATTTGCGGCTAATGATAGCCTACACAATGCCATTTGAGAATCACGGTGTGATCTCGATCTCTGCTGGAAGCTGTTCCAAGCGCCAGTTTTCGCAGCCCCAACGAAGAATATCTTCTATGTTGGCCGCCCTTACGGTTTCAGGTATCTCGAAACCTAAAAATGTCATGGCGCGCAATAGAGTAGGTTTTGGTGTATCTATATCAATAGCCGTCGCGTGATTTTGTTTCGACAATTTATTGCCGTTGTTGTCCATCGCCAATGGTAAATGCAAGTAGCTAACTTCTGGCTGACCAAGTATTTGGTACAGGCTAATTTGACGCCCTGTCGGCTCGATTAAGTCTGCACCTCGCACGACTTCTGTGACGCCTTGGTCGATGTCGTCCAATACTACCGCAAGATTATAAGCAAATAATCCATCTCGACGTTTAATAATGAAATCTTCATTAACGAGTTGCTCTGGAATCGTAATGGTTCCCCGCTTTTGGTCGAGGAAATGAGCGACAGGCTTGGTCATTTTTAGGCGAATCGCGCCTTCTTTCAAGTTTTTATCGCGGCAAGTGCCAGGATAAAAACCGCCATGCTCTTTAATTTGCTTACGAGTACATTGGCAATAATAGGCTTCTCCATTTTCGAGCCATTTGTTTATTTGAGCTTGGTAAAGGTCGTGACGTTCGCTCTGGTATACCACTTCTCCATCCCAATGCAGCTGATAGGCCTTGAGTGCCTCTAGGATAAGTTGCGCTGCACCTGGCATTTCTCTTGGTGGGTCTAAGTCCTCAATACGTACTAACCAAGCTCCATTTTGTGCTTTCGCTTGAAAATAACTGCCAAGAGCGGCAATCAGTGAACCAAAATGCAGTGGACCAGAAGGAGATGGGGCGAATCGACCTACATAGCGTGTCATGCGTGTATCTCGAATTTAGTAAACAAATAGGGTGCGAAGGTAGCCAAAACAAAAAGGGAGCCTGAGCTCCCTTCAACAATCATAATGCTGGGTGATTAACCTTGCATTTGCTTCTCTTTGATTTCTGCAAGTGTTTTACAGTCAATACAAAGGTCAGCGGTTGGACGTGCTTCAAGACGGCGAACGCCAATCTCTACGCCACAAGACTCACAGAAGCCAAAATCGTCTTCTTTGATTTTATCCAAAGTCTTTTCAATCTTCTTGATCAAACGGCGTTCGCGGTCACGGTTACGCAGTTCTAGGCTGAACTCTTCCTCTTGAGAGGCGCGGTCAACTGGATCTGGGAAGTTTGCTGCTTCGTCCTGCATGTGGTGAACAGTACGATCCACTTCAGCTCTTAGCTGGTCGCGCCAAGCTGTTAAGATTTTCGTAAAGTGTTCAACCTGCTCTGGTGACATGTACTCTTCACCAGGTTTTTCCTGATATGGCTCCACGCCGGCAATGGCTAGGATGCCTATCGTTTTCTTCTTTGATTCTGGCATACAGCATCTCCTACTTACACCTAGTCAACTGCTACGCAGTCAATTTAAGGCGGGTATCTATAGCAAAAAGAGGCGGTGCAAGCAAATACTGAATCGCAAAGTTATCGTCAATGTGAAGACGACATCATTTTTTCTCTTAATTGATAAAATCAATAGCGGAAATCAGCTTCATTCCAGTATCGCTCAGTTCAGCTTTGTAGCAGAGAACTTCCACTCCAGCGTCTTGTGCTTGTTTGAGTAATAGTGAATATTTCGCGTCTATATGGTGCGCCGCGGATACTTTTTCAATACCTGAATGTAAAACAGTGAATAAAAGTATGGCTCTACTTCCATTTTGTGCCATTTCTGTGAGCTCTCTCAGGTGTTTTTGTCCCCGAGTCGTGACCGCATCTGGGAAGTATCCTTGTCCAGTAGAGTCGGTCTCATCAAGAAGAGTGACGCTTTTCACTTCTATATAGCACTTTGGCTTGTCGTCTGCGCTGAGCAAGATATCAATTCGGCTATTTTCATTGCCGTATTTCACCTCAGTTTGAAGTGTGTCATAACCACAAAGCTCTGAAATGACATTATTTTCAATAGCCTCTACGGCTAATTGATTGGCACGCGCGGTGTTGATACAAATACGGTGGCCTTGTTCGGTCTCACTCAACTCCCAACTATTGGGGTATTTTCGTTTCGGGTTGTCGGAAGTAGAAAACCAAACCTTGTTTCCGGGCGTTGCACAACCCGTCATTGCACCTGTATTTGCGCAGTGGATTGTACGGATTTCACCAGTATCGAGCTCGATATCGGCAAGAAAGCGTTTATAACGTTTGAGTAGAGTGGCGGACTCTAAAGCGGGTGTGAAATGCATTTGCTTATTTAGACAAAAAATTTTTTATGTACAATGTTGCCACCATTACACCATAAGGTATTTCCTTTGTCACAATTGCCGATTGAAGCCGTGATGCCTGAGTTGCTGACGGCGGTCAAAAATCAACATCAAGTGATCTTAAAAGCGGCGCCTGGTGCCGGTAAGTCGACTTACTTCCCTTTGCAGTTACTCTTAAATCATTCGGTTGCTGGAAAAATCATCATGCTTGAGCCAAGACGACTCGCGGCGCGTAACATTGCCCGTTATCTTGCTGAGCAATTGGGAGAACAAGTTGGTCAACGCGTGGGTTATCGAGTTCGTGGCGAGGCAAAGGTAAGTTCTGCAACGCAGCTGGAGATCGTGACCGAAGGGATCATGACTCGGATGATTCAAACTGACCCTGAACTGGATGGGGTTGATCTACTGATCTTTGATGAGTTTCATGAACGCAGCATTCATGCCGATATCGCTTTGGCATTCAGTTTAGAAGTTCAAGAGGCATTGCGAGACGATCTCAAGCTGGTGGTAATGTCGGCAACGCTTGACCAACAAGCATTACAATCGTTGTTGCCGGAAGCCAGTTACATTGAATCTGAAGGGCGCAGCTTTGATGTGGCAATGCGCTACCAGCCGTTAGGTGTGAACGAGCATTTACCTACGAGTATGGCAAAAACAATAGAAAGTCTTATGAACAAAGAGTCTGGATCTTTGTTAGCTTTCCTACCGGGTGTTGGTGCCATAAAACAAGTTGAAGAGCGGTTGTCTCATTTAGCGGATGATATCGACGTATGCCCACTTTATGGTCAACTGAGCTTTGCAGATCAACAAAAAGCGATTACGCCAGCAGAACAAGGTAAGCGTAAAGTCGTTCTAGCGACCAACATTGCAGAAACTTCACTAACGATTGAAGGCATTCGCCTCGTCGTTGATTCTGGGTTAGAGCGTATTGCCCGCTTTGATTTGAAAAACGGTTTAACACGCTTAGAGCAAACACGCATTGCACAGTCTTCAGCGATTCAGCGTGCAGGACGAGCGGGACGAATAGAAGAGGGCATTTGTGTTCGTCTTTATTCTGAAAACCAGTTCAAGCAGCAACCGCTGGTTCCCCAACCCGAAATTTTGCATTCCGATTTAGCTAGTTTAGTTATGGAGCTTGCCTTTTGGGGAGCGAGTGATATCCACGATCTAAAGTGGCTTGATGTTCCCGCTAATGCGTCATTGGAACAAGCGAAGCAGCTATTGGTGTCATTGGGACTACTGACGGAAAAAGGGCAATTAACGTCCGAAGGAAAACAGGCGCATGAACTAGGCGTTGAGCCTCGTGCGGCTGCGATGCTAATTAAAGCGCAATCTTACAGTGATAAGATGTTAAATGCTGCTTTGGCGGCGGTCGCACTGATTGAAGAGCCAGAGAGAAATGTTACCAATATCGCTCATAGCTTGCATCGTTGGCTTGTTGGTACTCATCCAAAAAAGTCGATATTGTTCAAGCGTGCTCAATCTCTAGCGTACAAATTGGATACGGTATTTGACCTGAAAGGCGTGGATGAAGATGCATTACCGCTGGTGTTAAGTTTGGCATTTCCAGATCGCATTGCGCAGCAGCGCACAAATCAATTTGGGCGATTTACTTTGGCTAATGGTCATGGTGCAGAATGTCGTCAGGAAGACATGCTAGGTGGCTGTGAGTATTTGGTTGCCGTTGACTTAATGCGTTCTCATTCTAACTCAAGTCAAATTCATTCGGCATGTGAATTGGATGTCAATATATTGCGAACGACCTTTGATACGCTATTTTCGTCTGAAGAAGTAGTGGACTGGGATGAAAAAAGAGGCCGTCTAATAGCTGAGCGACAAACAAAACTCGGTCTGCTGGTCGTTGAACGCGAGCCGTTGCCAAGCCCTGGCAAAGAAAAAATGACACAAGCTTTACTCACGTATGTCCGCCGCCAGGGCTTACAGAGTCTAAACTGGACACCGGCAGCGGAGAGCTTGTTGGCTCGGATTCGTTGTGCGGTGGAATGGTTACCTGAGCAGTCATGGCCAATGTTTGATGAAGCCAGTTTGCTGGATTCATTAGAGGAGTGGTTAGAGCCATACATGACGTCTGTCAGCTCGGTTAAAGACCTGAGCAAGATAAACTTGGTCGAAGCGCTTAATGCTCGATTAGGTTGGCCACTCAATCAACAACTGGATGAATGGTTACCTGAGCATTACCAACTGCCCACAGGTTCAAAGAAGCGTATCCGTTACCAATATGGCCACGAGCCGATATTATCGGTGCGTATGCAAGAAGTATTTGGGGAGAGTGGTTCCCCAACGGTGGCTCTTGGCCGCAAGCGTTTGGTGCTTGAACTGCTTTCACCGGCACAACGTCCATTGCAAGTAACGTCGGACTTGGCGGCTTTCTGGAACGGAAGCTACAAAGACGTTCAAAAAGAGATGAAAGGGCGCTACCCAAAACACGTTTGGCCAGATGATCCTGCCAATCATGTAGCAACAACGAAAACAAAAAGACAATTGAATAATGACTGACAGCAAGAAGCCTAGCGCGAAAAAAGCGCCAGCGAAGAAAAGTACAACCAATAAAGGAACCGCAAAACAGACTCGACGTACGCCGAGTAAAAAACCGACTAACGAGAAACGTTCGTGGTTGAAAGTTCTGTGGTCGTTTAGCTGGAAAGCTGGCGTTGCACTTGCCGCTGTTTTGCTGTTTGTTGGGATTTACTTAGATAGTGTGGTGAAAGAACGCTTTGAAGGCCAGCTGTTTGAGCTGCCAACGGTGGTTTATGCCCGTATCTTGAATCTAAGCCCTGGTGAGAATATCACCATCCAAGAACTGCGCAACGAGCTAGATGTGTTGAATTACCGTAAAGTGAGTCAACCTCGTTACCCAGGCGAATATTCCTCTTCTTCCACTCGGATTGAATTGATTCGTCGTCCATTCGAGTTTGCCGATGGTCCCGAGCCGGATCGTCACATTATGCTGCATTTCTCTGATTCCGGCTTGCAACGTATTCAGTCTTTAGAATCTCGAGGAGACCTTGGTTACTTGCGCCTAGAACCGAAGATGTTGGGCATGCTGGAGAAAGACCGTGATGAACAGCGCCTTTTCTTACGTCGTGATCAGTTCCCTGAAATTTTGGTGGATGCACTGCTTGCGACCGAAGACCGGGATTTTTATCAACATGACGGGGTGTCACCGCTCGCGATTGCACGTGCATTGGTTGCGAACATTAAGGCGGGTCGTACTGTTCAAGGTGGTAGTACGCTGACTCAGCAATTGGCAAAAAACCTGTTTTTGACTCGTGATAAAACACTGTGGCGTAAAGTTCGAGAAGCGTATATCGCGCTAATTTTGGATTACCGTTACAGCAAAGATCGTATCTTAGAAGCCTACCTAAACGAAGTGTACCTAGGTCAAAGTGGAGGTGAAGCGATCCACGGGTTTGGCTTGGCGTCGCGTTACTATTTTGGGCAGCCAATTCAGGAGTTGCGAATCGATCAACTGGCGATGTTAGTTGGGATGGTAAAAGGACCGTCTTACTACAACCCAATTCGTTACCCTGAGAGAACGAAAGAGCGTCGTGATCTCGTTCTGCGCCTGTTAATGCAGCAAAACATGTTGACTTCAGAGCAGTATGAACAAGCTGTAAGTCGTCCACTCGATACGCAAAGCAAGCCACGTATTGCGAGCCGTCAGCCAGCTTATTTCCAACAATTGAGTATTGAATTAAAAGAAAAAGTTGGGGAGCGATTTAAGGCAGAGACCGGACTGCGCGTATTTACGTCTCTGGACCCAGTATCGCAAAGCAAAATGGAACAAGCTATCGCGAAAAAGATCCCAGAACTAGCTAAACGGGGTGGTAAAGAGTTAGAAGCCGCAGCTGTGGCCGTTGATCGCCATAGTGGTGAAATCCGTGCGATGGTAGGTGGTAAACGTGTCGGTTATGAAGGCTTTAACCGCGCGCTCAATGCCAGTCGTCCGATTGGTTCTTTGGTGAAACCAGCGATTTACTTAACGGCTCTAGAACAACCGGATAAATACAACCTAGGCACGACGCTACACGACACGCCGTTAAGTCTGAAGAGCAGTAAAGGTAACGTGTGGACGCCGCGCAACTACGATAGAAAATATCGTGGTGATGTGCCACTTTACATTGCTTTAGCGAAATCACTTAACGTACCAACCGTGCGCTTAGGTATGGCACTTGGCATTCCTGAAGTCTCCAATACTTTAGAGCGTTTGGGCGTGAACAAAGACGAAATTCGCCCAGTGCCTTCGATGTTTTTGGGTTCGTTTTCTTTGACGCCATTCGAAGTTGCACAGATGTATCAGACTCTGACGAATTCAGGTAAGCGTGCAAAACTGACCGCTCTGCGCTCAGTCATGGATATGGAAGGTAATGTGCTGTATCAATCCTTGCCTCGTTCATCAAGAGCCGTGGATGAACAAGCTGCATGGCTAACGACCTACGCGATGAAACAAGGGGTTGCTCAAGGCACTGGCCGCTTCTTACAAAGCCAGTTTGGTTGGGCTGCATTGGCAGGAAAAACGGGTACCAGTAATGACAACCGCGATAGTTGGTTTGTCGGTGTTGATGGTCGTGAGGTGACGACAATTTGGCTAGGCCGCGACGATAATAAACCCGTGAATCTAACGGGGTCGAGTGGTGCATTACGAGTGTACGCAGAGTACTTGAAGCAGCGTATTCCTGAGCGCTTAGAGCTCCCATGGCCAAGAGAAATCACCACATTAGGGTTCAAGCCGACATCAGGTGGAGGTTTAGAAATGAACTGCCGTAGTGATTACAAACTGCCGGTTTGGGATAAAACCGGTCAGATAAAGCAACAGTGTGAGAAGAAATCAAACTGGTTAAATAGCATATTTGATTGGTAGCATCGCCAAATCAACAACATTAGCTTGTTTATCTGATTAATTCTTAGTACATATTAGGGCGTGTTAGTACAGTACTGCTAGCACGCCCTACTTGATCAGATATTCAATAAAGGAAGAAGTGAATGTTCAAAAAGCTGTTATCAAGCCCATCGGTTCGCAACTTTGCGCTTTGGGTTAGTACCTTTTTGATGATCACTCCTTCTGTTTCCCTCGCAAACTCTCTAACAAAAACGGATGACTTGGAACCTCGACCAAAGGTGGCGGTTGTGCTCGCTGGTGGCGGAGCGAAAGGGGCGGCACACATTGGGGTTTTAAAAGCATTGGAAGAAATGCAGATCCCTGTCGATATTGTGACCGGTACCAGTATGGGCGCCTATGTGGGTGGGCTCTATGCCACGGGGATGAGTGCTGATGAAATTGAGAGTTTTATCTACACCGTCGATTGGGGCAGCGGTTATCGAGATCGTGTTGACCGTAGCCAACGTCGAGTTCGTGACAAAGAGTATGAAGACCGCTATCAAATTAATACCGACCTCGGCTTAAGGTTCGGTGAGGTACGAGCACCAACGGGTGTGGTGCAAGGCCAGAACATGTTGCGAGTATTGCGTGAGACTACAGGGAACTTAGGGCGATTCGATTCTTTTGATGATCTTGCCATTCCCTATCGTTCTGTTGCGACAGATATTCTTGCCCTAGAAGAAGTCGTACTGGGCAATGGTTACCTTGTGGACGCCATGATGGCTAGCATGTCTGTACCAGGAGCGCTTCCTCCCTATAAGCTCAATGGCCATATGCTTGTCGATGGCGGTGTCGTCAATAACATGCCTGTCGATGTGGCTCGCGCCATGGGGGCTGATGTCGTTATTGCCGTCGATATTAGCACCGACTACAAAACCGAAGATGAATTTACGGGGCTGTTTACTGTCGCGGACCAACTCTCTAACTATCTCGTTCGTCGTAGTACACAACAGCAAGTGGACGAGCTTGAATCTCAAGATATCTATATTCGTCCCAATGTGGGCACCATGGAAACTGTCGAGTTCGACAAAATGCCTTGGGCTTTTCAAGCTGGGTACGATATTACCAAGCAGTTAAAAGACAAGCTGAAAGGGTTGCGCTTGTCCAATGCGGACTATCAAAAATACATCGATCGCAAACAAGAAGTTCGTAAAACTTTGATTTATGGCGATCAGCGTGTGGTTGATGACATAGTGATTGTTAATAACACGCACTACAGCGATGTGTTGTTGACGAATCGTATTGAATTAGAAACCGGACGTCGTATTTCAACGGCCGAAATTGAGAAAGCCGTTGAAAACCTCTACGCGTTAGATCGGTTCGAGCTCATCACTTATCACTTTGAAGAGGTTGATGGTGAGACATTGTTGGTTTTTGATGTTAACGAGAAGTCGTGGGGGCCTAATTATCTCAACTTCCGATTTTTTCTTGAAGATGACTTCGATACAGATAGCCAGTACGGCATAGGAATATCGACCAACTTTACCAATTTAAACTCTCATGGCGCGGAGTTGGCGTTCAACGTAGAAATGGGCACGGATAAGCTGATTGAAGCTGAGTTGTATTCCCCTGTTTTATCTAGCCAAGAACTTTTTGTATCGGGGCGAATTTCCTATGGTAGTGAGAGCCGAAACTTACCTTTAACAGAGCCTCAAGCACCAGATTTAGAGTCAGTAAATGACTTTTTTCCGGTCACTTACGATGATTTTACAACAGAGTTAGCGATAGGTATCCAACCCACATTGTGGCAAGAACTTCGATTTGGCGCTCGCTACTCAACCGGAGATATTGAGCTTTCTACTTTGGCTTCTGCTGGTAAATTGGATTTTGAACGTCGTGGCCTGTTTGCCAATTATCGCCTAGATACACTCGATGATTTCGCATTTCCGACTCGTGGGCTTTTAGTCGATCTCGAATATTTAGTGTCTCATGATCAAAGTCCTCAAGGCGTTAGCCTTTTAGAAACTGACAAAATTATTGAAGATACCGTTTATGAAATCTCTGCACGATTTAAAGGTGCAGTGAGTCATCAGCGTCATACTTTAGTCGGACATGCTGAATATAGTTTTGTAGAGAGTAAAAACTCATCTTTACCGCTTGATCCCAGAGAGTTGGGCGGCTTTTTAAGCCTATCTGGAATCCCAAGAAATAGCCTGATCGGACAGAACTTATTTTTCAGCAGTTTGGTGTACCGATATAAGTGGTTTGATAATGATTTCGGATTGTTTGAAGCTCCAGTCTACCTGGGCGCATCGGTCGAATATGGCGGCGTTTGGTCTGATAATGATCTGAAACTAAACGAAGCGCCGCTTTACAATGCTGGCTCCATCTTCTTTGGTGTTGACTCACCAATAGGACCAATAATGTTGGCATACGGTCGTACCGAGCAAGATTTGGATGCTGTGTATTTGATCGTAGGAACATCGTTTAATTAACCGGGTATGAGAAAGCAAAAACTTGGCATATTTGGTCAAAATTAGCAGAACTTTAGTCGTAAGTTGCTATGTTGGTCAAAATGATAAGATTTTAATTTAAGGTTAAATTTGCTATTATTTTGCCCACAGTTTGGCCTCTACGGCGCTGTTTCTCAATCATAATTGAATGAAAACAAGGGCAATGGAGAGCCAAGTTTCCAAGGATGTTCACTCCTTTACTTTAACAATAGTAATAATAGAGGAGGAACCGCAATGAGAGGAAAAAGTCGTGCTTGAAGCCTACCGTAAACACGTCGAAGAGCGTGCTGCTGAAGGAGTTGTTCCTAAACCGCTAGACGCAGAACAAGTTGCTGGACTTGTAGAACTTCTGAAAAATCCCCCGCAAGGTGAAGAAGAAGTCATTCTTGACCTACTTGAAAATCGTATCCCTCCAGGTGTTGATGAAGCTGCTTATGTAAAAGCGGGTTTCCTAACAGCAGTAGCAAAAGGTGAAGTTAAATCACCATTAGTGAGTCGTGAAAAAGCGGCTGAACTGCTAGGCACTATGCAAGGTGGTTACAACATCGAGCCACTAGTTGAGCTATTGGATGATGAAGCACTGGCAGAGATCGCAGTAAAAGCGCTGTCTCATACGCTGCTGATGTTTGATGCTTTCTATGACGTAGAAGAGAAAGCAAAAGCAGGCAATGCGCATGCACAGAAAGTACTTCAATCATGGGCTGATGCTGAGTGGTTCCTTTCTAAGCCTAAGCTTGAAGAAAAAGTCACTCTAACCGTATTTAAAGTAACAGGTGAAACGAACACGGATGACCTTTCACCTGCACCTGACGCTTGGTCTCGCCCTGATATTCCAGTACACGCACTGGCGATGCTTAAAAACGAGCGTGAAGGAATAAACCCTGATCAACCGGGTACTATTGGCCCGATCAAGCAAATTGAAGAGTTAAAAGACAAAGGTCATCAATTGGTTTACGTTGGTGATGTTGTTGGTACTGGCTCTTCACGTAAATCGGCAACCAACTCAGTGCTTTGGTTTATGGGTGATGATATCCCTTACGTTCCAAACAAACGAGCTGGTGGGTATGTGCTTGGTGGCAAAATTGCCCCTATCTTCTTTAACACAATGGAAGATGCTGGCGCACTACCAATTGAAGTTGACGTAACTAAGCTCAACATGGGCGATGTTATCGATGTTTACCCATATGAAGGTAAAGTTTGCAACCACGAAACTGGTGAGGTTCTAGCTGAGTTCTCGCTAAAAACAGAAGTACTGATTGATGAAGTTCGTGCTGGTGGTCGTATCCCATTGATCATCGGTCGTGGTTTGACAGACAAAGCGCGTCAATCGCTAGGTCTTGAGCCTTCGGATGTATTCCGTAAACCTGGTGAAATCGCAGATTCTGGCAAGGGTTACACGCTTGCACAGAAAATGGTTGGTAAAGCATGTGGCGTAGAAGGCATCCGTCCTGGAACCTACTGTGAGCCGAAGATGACGACAGTAGGTTCGCAAGATACTACTGGCCCTATGACTCGTGATGAACTTAAAGACTTGGCGTGTCTCGGCTTCTCTGCTGATCTTGTCATGCAGTCTTTCTGTCACACATCGGCTTATCCAAAACCAGTAGACGTTAACACTCACCATACACTTCCGGACTTTATTATGAACCGCGGTGGTGTATCTCTTCGTCCTGGTGACGGTATTATCCACTCATGGCTGAACCGTATGCTACTGCCGGATACTGTTGGTACGGGTGGTGACTCACATACTCGTTTCCCTCTGGGTATTTCATTCCCAGCTGGCTCGGGCTTGGTTGCCTTTGCAGCTGCGACAGGCGTTATGCCGCTAGACATGCCAGAGTCAATCTTGGTTCGTTTTAAAGGTGAAATGCAACCGGGTATTACACTGCGTGATCTTGTTCATGCCATCCCTTACTACGCGATTCAGCAAGGGCTACTAACGGTAGAAAAAGCGGGCAAGATCAACGAATTTTCTGGCCGTATCCTTGAGATTGAAGGCTTAGAAACGCTAACGGTTGAGCAAGCATTTGAGCTTTCTGATGCATCTGCAGAGCGTTCTGCGGCAGGTTGTACTGTGAAATTGTCTCAAGAGTCGATCGAAGAGTACTTAAACTCTAACATCGTGATGCTGAAGTGGATGATCTCTGAAGGCTACGGTGATCGCCGTACTATCGAGCGCCGCATTACTGCAATGCAAGAGTGGCTAGCAAACCCTGAGCTGATGCAAGCAGATAAAGACGCTGAATACGCACATGTGATTGAAATCGATATGGCTGAAATCAATGAGCCAGTACTATGTGCACCGAATGACCCAGATGACGCTCGTTTGTTGTCTGAAGTACAAGGCACAGCGATTGATGAAGTGTTCATCGGCTCTTGTATGACGAACATCGGTCACTTCCGCGCAGCAGGTAAATTGCTTGATAAGTTCAATGGCCAGTTAGCAACGCGCCTTTGGGTAGCGCCACCAACAAAGATGGATAAAGACCAACTGATTGAAGAAGGCTACTACGGTATCTTCGGACGTGCAGGGGTGCGTATTGAAACGCCAGGGTGTTCACTTTGTATGGGTAACCAAGCGCGTGTTGCAGATAAATCAACAGTAATGTCGACTTCAACGCGTAACTTCCCGAACCGTCTGGGTACTGGTGCGAATGTTTACCTGTCGTCAGCTGAGCTAGCTGCAGTAGGTGCAATTCTAGGTAAGATTCCAACCAAAGAAGAATACCTAGAATACGCGAAGCAAATCGACGCTACGGCAACGGATACATACCGCTACTTGAACTTCCATAAAATGGATCAATACACCAAGAAAGCGGACGAAGTGATCTTCCAAGAACCGGCATAATCAGAAATGCACAATTCGAAAGCACCTCATATGAGGTGCTTTTTTTATGGGAGCAATTCGCTATACTCGCACCAAATTGATACGAAATAGGCAATCTCGGTGGAATTTGAATTCATTCGTAACACGTTGATGGGCGAGTACTACGTAAAATGTAGCATGGGACATGAGATTGTAGGGCGCTGGTTGCAAGAAGAAATTGGCAAAGATCCGATGAAGATTGCACAGGTTGAAAAGCTAATTGAGCGGTCATTTTCAGCGCCTTCTCAGGAGCATAACCTAACAGGCACGGAAATTAGCTTGATGATTCAGGGCGACGAAGTTCTTGTACAAGAAAACGCATTAGCCCATGAATATGATGTCGAGATGGAAAGTGAGTTCGACTTCTACAATGCAGAAAGTACAGCAAGTTGTGGGATAGAGGATTTCATGGCACTTATCGAACAGTGGAAAGACTTTTTGAACATTTAATGCACAGTTTTGGGTAACTTCTCTGCCGTTGCTTTAAATTTGTGAAAAGGGCGCACCGATATGGTGCGCCCTTTTTGTTTATAGATATGTAAATTGAGGTTAGTTTTTATTATTCAATAACTTAAAAACTTGGCACGTAGATTGGATTATAAGAAGTGTTTCAGGATGAAAGCTTCGGAGATAACTCAATGAAAATAATCAATGCCATTATTAAGCCGTTTAAATTAGACGATGTACGAGAAGCATTGGCTGATGTCGGTATCGAAGGGATGACAGTATCAGAAGTTAAAGGGTTCGGTCGTCAAAAAGGTCACACGGAATTGTATCGCGGTGCAGAGTATCAAGTCGATTTTCTACCAAAGGTGAAAATTGAAATCGCGACTCACGCAGACAATGTAGATCGCGTTGTTGAAGCAATTACAAAAGCTGCGCAAACCGGAAAAATCGGCGACGGTAAAATTTTTGTTTACGATCTGAACCAAGCGGTGCGTATCCGAACTGGCGAAATGGACGCAGAAGCACTTTAAGAATTCAAAGGATTGGAGATACTTATTATGGAATTAGCAACAACAGTAACCGAGTTACGTTACGCACTTGACACCTTTTTCTTCCTCATTTCCGGTGCGTTGGTAATGTGGATGGCAGCAGGCTTTGCGATGCTAGAGGCTGGCCTTGTGCGCTCTAAAAACACAACAGAAATTCTTACGAAGAACATCTGTTTGTACGCTATCGCATGTACGATGTTTCTGATTGTCGGTTATAACATCATGTATGTCGATAATGGAGAAGGAGGCTGGTTACCTTCATTTGGTACGCTAATTGGTACTCAAGGTGAAGGGGCCGACCACTCTTTAGAGTCTGACTTCTTCTTCCAAGTTGTCTTCGTTGCAACTGCCATGTCCGTCGTTTCTGGTGCGGTAGCTGAGCGCATGAAGCTTTGGTCTTTCTTGATTTTCTCTGCGATTTTAACTGCGTTTATCTATCCAATGGAAGGTTACTGGACATGGGGTGGAGGCTTCCTAGCAGAAGCTGGATTTAGTGACTTTGCGGGTTCTGGTATCGTACATATGGCTGGTGCTTCTGCTGCTCTTGCTGGTGTGTTACTGCTTGGCGCGCGTAAGGGTAAGTACGGTAAAAATGGTGAAATCTATCCGATTCCAGGTTCTAACATGCCTTTGGCAACGTTGGGTACTTTTATCCTTTGGTTTGGCTGGTTTGGATTTAACGGTGGCTCTCAGTTGATGGTTTCAGATTTTGAGAATGCTACAGCGGTAGGTCAGATCTTTCTAAACACTAACGCAGCAGCGGCTGCCGGTGCAATTGCGGCGCTATTCGTTTGTAAAACTACTTGGGGTAAAGCCGATTTAACGATGATTCTCAATGGCGCGCTAGCTGGCTTGGTTGCCATCACTGCAGACCCTCTATCGCCATCACCACTGTACGCGGTTGCGATTGGTGCGGTGTCGGGTGCACTAGTAGTATTCAGTATCATTGCTCTAGATAAACTTAAAATTGACGATCCAGTAGGTGCTATCTCAGTTCACGGTGTGTGTGGTTTCTTCGGCCTAATGGTAGTGCCACTGAGCAACGGTGATGCAACGTTTGGTGCACAGCTTTTAGGTGCCGTAGTTATCTTTGCTTGGGTATTTGGTGCCAGCCTAGTTGTGTGGGCAATCTTGAAAGCAACCGTTGGGATTCGCGTTACAGAAGATGAAGAAATGGAAGGTATGGACATGCATGATTGTGGTGTTGGTGCTTACCCAGAGTTTGTTACGGTGAAATAATCATTAGCTTGTAATAAATGGTTACACACTTAACACAATAAAACCTGCTCCGATGAGCAGGTTTTTTAATATTCGTCATTGTCTTCTTATTGAACATACATATAATAACGCAACTGATAAACGTTATCATTAGCATGGTAAAGGATTAAACAATGAAAAAACTGCTAACTCTTTCAGCACTAACTTGCGCTACTCTAGCTCCAACAGCAATGGCTGCTGAAGAAGTGAACGTCTACTCTTACCGTCAACCTTTCCTAGTTGAACCTATGTTCAATGAGTTCACTAAAGAAACTGGCATCAAAGTAAACGTAAAATTTGCTAAAAAAGGCTTAGCAGAAAAGCTAGCTCAAGAAGGTGAGTACAGCCCTGCTGACGTTATTCTTACGACAGACATCAGCCGTCTAGCTGAACTGACAAACAAAGGTTTAGTTCAGAAAGTCGATAGCAAAATCATTGAAGAAAACGTACCTGCTCAATACCAAGATAAAGAGAATGAGTGGTTTGCTCTAACTCTACGTTCTCGTAGCGTTTATTCATCACGTGATCGCGTAGGTAAACTAGGCGCAGATTTCAACTACGCAGACTTAGCTAAGCCAGAGTTCAAAGGTAAAATTTGTACTCGTAGCGGTAAGCACCCGTACAACGTTTCTCTAGTTTCAGCAATGATTGCTCACAATGGCGAAGCAGAAACCAAAGAGTGGTTGGAAGGCGTGAAAGCAAACCTTGCTCGCAAACCACAAGGCAACGACCGTGCACAAGTTAAAGCGATCAAAGAAGGCCTATGTGATGTTTCTCTAGGTAACAGCTACTACCTAGGTAAAATGGTTAACGACAAAGAGCAAAAAGCTTGGGCTGATGCAGTTTACATCAACTTCCCTAACCAAGAGACTACAGGCACTCACGTGAATATCTCTGGTATGGCGATGGCGAAGTACTCTCCAAACAAAGACAATGCTGTGAAGCTAATGGAATTCCTAACGGGTGACAAAGCGCAGCAAATGTACGCAGAAGTTAACTATGAGTACCCAGTTAAAGAAGGCGTGAAGCGTTCTGAGCTTGTGGAATCTTGGGGTGACTTTAAAGCAGACAAGCTTTCTCTAGACGATATTGCAGCCAACCACGAAGCGGCAATTAAGCTATTAGACGAAGTGAAATTTGACCTTTAATTCCTTGTGGGGGTATAACAGTACCCCCATTTGATTAAAGGATATGAGATGTATTTGCAACAGCATTTGTATTTCATACAGCCTTGCAGTAATTAGGCGATGAAAGATAAACACTCTTTATGGAAAACCAGTAGTGGGGTAATAACTCTGCTACTGGTTTTGCCGATCTTAGCGATCTTCTACACCGCGATTGGTGAAACGGATGATTTGTTTGCTCATTTAATGGCAACGGTCATGCCGACTTATATTTTTAACACGGTTGCGCTAACTGTTGGCGTAATGGTGCTGTCCTTAATTCTTGGTATTCCAAGCGCTTGGATAATGGCCATGTGTAAACTGCCGACCGAAAAATGGTTGCAGTGGGCATTGGTACTACCTCTTGCAATGCCAGGTTATATCATTGGTTATATTTTTACTGATTGGTTTGATTTTGCAGGCCCGATTCAGATCTTTTTGCGTGATGTAACCGGATGGGGACCTGGCGAGTATTGGTTCCCTGACATTCGTACGTTGCCTGGTGCGACCTTTGTGTTGGCTTTGGTGTTGTATCCTTACGTGTATTTATTGTGCCGGGCTGCGTTTATGGAGCAAAATGTCTCTTTATTGCAAAGCGCGCGTTTGCTCAAGTGCTCTCCATGGGAAAGTTTTTGGCGCATCTCGATGCCGTTAGTAAGACCCTCTATCGCAGTGGGTTTATCATTGGTCGCAATGGAGACCATTGGCGACTTTGGTACGGTAAGTTACTTCGCTGTGAATACGTTAACCACAGCGGTCTACGATACTTGGTTGGGGTACTCTAATCTTAATGCGGCAGCCAAGATTTCTGCCATGATGCTCGTCATTGTAGTACTGCTTCTTAGTGCAGAACGATACAGCCGCCGTAAACAAAAGCTTTTTCAAAGCCAATTTAACAGTCACGAAGATTTTCGTTACGAGTTGACGGGCTGGAAAAAGTGGACCGCACTAGTTTGGTGCTGGGGCTTGGTTTCGGTCGCGTTTATTTTGCCGCTACTACAGCTGATTGATTATGCGATCACTTATTTTGCACAGAGTTGGACCTCAGAGTTTCGTGAATACGCATGGAATAGCTTAGTTGTGTCTGTTATTGCTGCGATTATTGGTGTTGCTGTCGCACTGATCGTTAACTTTACCCATCGAGTCAATGGTAAACGAGAAAGCTTGGCATTTATGCGTCTTTCTTCTATGGGCTATGCAGTACCAGGAACGGTACTAGCCATCGGTGTGATGGTCGCTGTGCTGTTTATGGATCATCGTGTCAACGACGTTGCTAAAGCCATGGAGTGGGGAAGGCCGGGACTTATCTTTTCTGGTTCCATGTTCGCACTAGTATTTGCCATGGTTGTGCGCTTTTCCGCGGTAGCGATTGGTAGTATCGAAAGTAATTTAAATAAAATTTCTCCGTCGTTAGATATGGCATCGCGCACTATGGGTTGTAAGCCCAATGCCATGCTGTGGCGCGTGCACTTTCCGCTGGTTAAGCGCGGTGCACTGATTGCGGCTTTATTAGTGTTTATCGAGTCAATGAAAGAGCTCAATGCGGCTTTGTTACTTCGTCCGTTTAACTTTGAAACACTAGCCACATACGTTTATAACTTCGCCTCGGATGAGCATTTAGAATTGGCCGCTTTACCAGCGGTCCTGTTGGTTCTTGTTGGGTTGATCCCGCTTGTTGTTGTTAACCGTTCACTGGAGCAAAATCACTGATGAGCTGTGCATTATCAATTAAAAACCTAACGTGCCAATATGATGATCAAACCGTACTCGAATCATTGTCTCTTGAGGTAGAACAAGGGCAGATTGTCTGTTTGCTAGGAGCTAGTGGCTGTGGGAAAACAACACTATTAAAGGCCGTTGCGGGATTATTGCCGTTAACGTCAGGCGAAATGAGTCTAAATTGCGTCACAATTGATGATGGGGAAAACTGGTTGCCGCCAGAACAGCGTAATATAGGGATGATTTTCCAAGATTACGCACTTTTTCCTCACTTGACGGTGGAGCAAAACATTGCCTTTGGCTTAAAGCAGTGCTCGACAAAAGAGAAAAATGCCAAAGTTCAAGAGATGTTAGAACTCGTGCATCTTCAAGGTTATGGCGATCGTTATCCTCATCAATTGTCTGGTGGACAGCAGCAGCGTGTTGCGATTGCTCGCTCATTAGCTTACAGCCCAGACTTACTGTTACTGGATGAACCGTTTTCTAATATTGATACGCAAGTTCGCCATGAGTTGATAAGTGAGATCCGTAAGATTTTTAAGGCCCAAGGTGTGACTGCCATTTTTGTTACGCATAGCCGTGAAGAGGCTTTTGCTTTCGCCGATAAAATGGCAGTGATGAACAATGGAGTCATCGAGCAATATGGCACAGCATCTGAGCTTTACTACCAACCTTCAAGTAAATTTGTCGCTGATTTCTTAGGTGGTGGCAGTTACCTTGCTGCTAAACGGGTTTCGAATTCAGAATATGAAACCCACTTGGGCGTGGTTGAAGCCACGGCTCAACAAGATATTCCAGTACAGGCGGAGTGCTCTTTACTGCTAAGACCGCAGCATGTACAAATTCAATCCGATGAAGATAGTTCGGTAACCGTATTGGAACAGCATTTTATGGGTGATCACTGCCGTTATGTGATTAACGCGAATGGTGACCGTTTGTTAGCTACAGCTTCGCAAGCATTAAATATAGGTGAGTCCGTCGCGGTGAAAATTGAAACGCAAGGCGTCCTGGCATTTGCTTAACGCTCCTGAGTATCTTTGCTATCTCGTTTACGACTTTCCAACATACAATAAAAAAGCCCGGCTGTGGAGCCGGGCAAGTGCTCTTCTCCTGTTGATGAGCGCCTTTTCAGACAGCGTTGACTCTCATCATAGTGCTCGAAGCGGGCACAAGGTTCAGTTATAAAGACAAGAAGTCTTTAAACTGTTGAAGAACACGTTCCGCAGTGTCCTTATCTTGCATCTCTGCAAAAATTCGTAGCAGTGGCTCAGTGCCAGAGAAGCGAGCGATTATCCAACCGCTGTTTTTGAAGTAGACTTTCGCACCATCTTCATAGCTGACTTTTTCGATTTCAAACTCAAACTCAGGCAACTGCTTTTCAACATAAATCTTGTTGAACAGTACGTCTTTTTGCGCTGGTTTGAACTTGCAATCGCCTTCTGCCATGTAGGCATAGCCGTACTTGCCGTAGATTTCATCCAGCAACTCAGACAGCTTCTTGCCGGTTACTGAAATCATTTCTACCAATAGGCTTGATGCGAATACGCCGTCTTTACCTTTGATGTGGCCGCGAATGGTTAGGCCACCAGAGCTTTCCCCGCCAATCAGTGAGTCATCCGCTTCCATTTGGGAGCTGATGTGCTTAAAGCCTACAGGAACCTCAAAGCATTTCTCGCCATGATCTTCGGCGACTTTATCGAGAAGGTGGGTGGTTGCGATGTTACGTACCACGGAGCCTTTCCAGCCTTTGTATTCAAGTAGGTAGTAGTAAAGCAGCAGTAGCACTTCATTTGGATGAATGAAGTTACCTTTTTCGTCGATAATACCAAGACGGTCCGCATCGCCATCAGTACCGATGCCAATATCGTAACCTTGCTCTTTCACTAGGTGCATCAAACGGTAGAGTGTTGCAGCGCTTGGCGAAGGCATTAACCCACCGAAATCTGGGTTTTTGCCATCGTTAATCACATCAACGTCACAGCGGCCGTTGATTAATACGGTTTGCAGTGCGTTTTTCGCGACACCAAACATTGGGTCGATCAAAACACGTAAATTCGCCTTCTTGATCGCTTCGATGTCGATAAAGTCGATGATTGAGTCAACGAATTCGTTCATCGGATTGATGATTTCAATCAGCTTATCTTCAACCGCTTGTTCAAAGTCGACGCTTTTTACATCGTGCGCAGTGAGCGCGTCTATTTGTGATTCGATTTTTTGGGTGATGATTTCATCTGCGTCACGACCGCCTTCAATGAAGACTTTAATGCCGTTGTAATCGGCAGGGTTGTGTGATGCGGTAATACATGCCGAGTATGCGCAGCCCATTTCTTTCGCTTTAAACATTACGATAGGTGTTGGGACAAATTTGTCGATAAAGCTGACAACAATGCCGTTTGCTGCTAAAACTTCAGCGAACCAACGACCTGCTTTATCGGAAAGAAAACGACGGTCATAGCCAATCACAAAACCGCGATCAGCAACCGATTCGTTATTCGTGATGTTTGCAACTGCTTGGGCAACCAAGCGTACGTTATCTTTGGTGAACTCCTCACCAATAAATGCACGCCAACCGCCTGTACCAAATTTGATCATGATTCGATCCTCGATAAGAGCGGCATCCCACCGCGTCTTAAATCTTTGCTAGCGAACCGATGCACTTGTAAAACATAAATGCACCGGATAAATCAAAAGGGGAGAAGGACTCCCCCAAAAGATGATTAACCTAGAGTAACGATAACTTCGTTTACTGAACCTTCCGCTTGAACTGGGACAGAGGCACCATTCACTGCTTCACCGTTCACAGTAATCGACTTAACGCCTTTGCTTACTGAGTCTGGGTTAACTACTTTGATGTTGTACGTTGCACCTAGCCATTGACGAGTCACTTCGAAACCAGGCCAGTTCGTTGGGATACATGGATCGATAGTTAGGCCATCGAAGCCTGTACGCACACCAAGGATAAAGTTGGTAACAGCGAAGTAAGCCCAGCCTGACGTACCTGTTAACCATGGGTGGTTTGCACGACCGTGGTCTTGGTGGTCACGACCCATGATGAACTGTACGTATGAGTAAGGTTCTGCAATACGTTTTTCGATGATGTCGTTCTGGTTGTATGGGTTAAGTGCATCGTAGAACTTCATTGCACGATCACCACGACCCAGTTTCGCTTCAGCTACCCAAGCCCATGGATTTGGATGCGAGAAGATCGCACCGTTCTCTTTTACGCCTTGGTAAACACGAGTTACGAAGCCGATATCATCATTCGGTGTTGCAAAAGATGGTGAGTTTAGGTGGAGGCCGTATTCAGAGAATAGGTTCTCATCGACAGCGTCCATCGCTTTTTCGCCGCGCTCTTGAGATACCGCTCCGGAAAGTACCGCAAGCGTGTTTGACTCGAGGTGTACTCGGCCTTCCGCTTGTTGCGCAGTACCGATCTTGTCGCCATTCTTCGTCAGACCACGGATGTACCAACCGCCTTCGTCATCCCAAAGGTGGGTTTCACAAGCTTCACGCACGTTTGCTGCCATTTCCGTGTATTTCTCTACGTCGGCTTCTTTGCCTAGGTATTTCGCTAGGTCGATGAACTCCTGCAGTGCCCAGAAATGTAGGAACGACACCATTGAAGATTCGCCACCACCTAGGTTCAGACAGTCGTTCCAGTCTGCACGCAGACCTTTACAGATACCGGTTTGACCTACGTACTCCGCCGAGAAGTCTAGCGCGGCTTTCATGTGGTCATAAACCGTTGCATCGCCACCGTCGGCGTAAGGGATCACTTCGTCGAAGAAGCTGTGCTCACCGGTTTCCATCACGTACTTACAGATGGTTGGAACTAGCCATAGATGGTCATCGGAACAAGTGTCTTCGATGCCGTGAATCTTGTCTTCATCAGAAGGTGTTGGAACTACGGTTGGGGATTTCGATGGTTTAACATCCGCTTTTTCTGGATCAAACCAATCTGGATCGAATAGGTGTAGACCGTAGCCCGCTTTTACTTGGCCGCGCAGTAGGTCAACGATACGTTTGCGCGTCATTGCTGGGTTAGCGTGAGGAACTGAGATTGCATCTTGCGCTGTATCGCGGTAACCAAGACCAGTACGGCCTCCCACCTCGATGAATGAAGCAAAGCGAGACCACACCACACACGTTTCCGCTTGGTATAACGTCCAAGCGTTGATCATGGTATCTAGACCTTCGTTTGGTGATTTCACTTGGAACTTGCCACAACGCTCATCCCAGTGTGCTTTGATACCCGCAAATGCATTGTCGACTTCTGCAAGGTCTTGGTACTTAGCACGTAGACGGTCACCATTGCCTTTACCGATACCTAGAATGTAAGCAAAGCGAACTTCTTCACCCGGCTGGATAGTGAATTGCTTGTGCAGAGAGCCACAGTGGTTGTAACACGTTTGTGCTGTGTTGAAACACTTACCTTGTTCTACCGCTAGCGGGTTTGCTTCGTCACGGTATAGGCCAAGGAAGCTGTCACGTTGACCGTCGTATGAATCTGGATCAAATGTTGAAGCTAGGTAGTAGAAACCTTCGAAATCGTTGGTGTTGTAGTACAGGTCGTACTCAATCACGCCTTCATTGTAAGCCGTACCTGCTGAGTACAGAGACATCTGATGGTTTTGGTTATCAGATTGAATGTGGCTGAATGAGAACTCAACAAATGAGAATGCACTGATCGTACGTGGTTTGTCAGAGGTGTTTTTAATCACTACATCCCAGATTTCAGCGTCTTCGCCTTTTGGCACGAACAGAGTTTTTGTTGCGGTAATACCGCTGTATTCACATTTGAACTTAGAGTAAGACAAGCCGTGACGAACTTCGTAGTTTGCTTCGTCTAGGCTCTTCGCAACTGGTTGCCAAGAGATTGACCAGTAATCACCTGTCTCATCATCACGCAAGTAAACGTAGTGTCCTGGGCGATCGAATGTCGCATTTGGACGAAATTTAGTAACACGGTTGTATTCTGGAGAGTTGTAGAACGAGTAGCCACCCGCGTTGTGCGAGATAACCGTACAGAACTTCTCAGTACCTAGGTAGTTGGTCCATGGTGCTGGTACGTCAGGGCGAGTGATGACGTATTCGCGATTCTCGTTATCGAAATAGCCGTATTTCATTTGTGTCTTTCCTTTTTACGAAGCTGCATCAGCAGCCAAAATTTAAAAACTCTTCAAGCGTGATGTTTCGACATCAGTTTTGTATTACTTCCACGGTTTACGGTAATTCACTCCCTGCAAATCAAGCAGAGGTAGATGGCCTTTCAAGCGTGATAAATAGTCGGTCCAATCTCGGTGTTGTTTGTCTGTCCAACATGCTTCTGCCATTGCAGTTAAACGAGGGAAGATCATGTAGTCCATGCGAGGTTGGTTATTGATAATTTCGCACCATAATGCTGTTTGAATGCCCCAAATGCGCTTACGTATTGGGTCGTCAGCAGGCACTTCAGCGAGCGGCTCGTAGTTGTAAGCTTTTTCTAGTGGCAGTGGGTTTGCCCAGTCCACGCCCGGTTCTTCAGGTGCGTAGTCTTGGGTCATATCTAGGTAAGTGGTTTGTGCTGGTTGCAGCACCACATCAAAGCCTTGGCGAGCACAGTTCAATGCCGCTTTTTCGCTTAGCCATGAGTAGATCACCGTATCTTTACTGACTTTGTCGCCGTGTTGAGCCTCTTCCCAGCCCAGCATGCGTTTGCCCAATTTACGAAGTTTGTCTTCGGCATAACGCAAGAAGTGTCCTTGCAAATCTTTGTAGTCGCTGTAACCCAGTTGTTCCATTAGTGCTTGGCATGCTGGGCTTTTTGACCATACGCCGTTAGGTACTTCGTCGGCACCAATATGAACGTAAGGCGCAGGAAAAAGCGCAGAGACTTCTTCTAGCACTTTGTCGATAAATTCATAACTCCCCGGCAGAGCAGGGTTAATGACGTTGTCGTTGTAATGCTGAATACTGCGGTATTCGGTGGTATCTTCCGCTTCTACCAATAGGTGTGGTAACGACTTGATGGCGGCTCGGCAATGACCAGGTACATCAATTTCAGGAATGATGGTGATGCCGCGTTGCGATGCAAATTCGATAACGTCTTTGATGTCTTCTTGTGTGTAGAAGCCGCCGTAACGTTCATCAAAGTGCGTGTACTGTGGTTCATTGATCTCATCCAATCCGCGCCAAGCACCAATATCGGTCAGTTGAGGCAGTGATTTGATTTCAATTCGCCAACCCTCATCGTCGGTAAGATGCCAATGGAACGTATTGAACTTGTAATGAGCCAGTTGGTTGATCAAGCGTTTGACTTGCTCAACGGAGTGAAAATGACGAGCACAATCCAGCATCATACCGCGGTAACGAAAGCGTGGCCTGTCCTTGATTGAACAGCAAACTACTTCCATTGAGTTAGGTTGATCGCCAACTTTGATTAGTTGTAATAACGTTGCACAAGCATGGGTAAAACCAGACGAAGATCCTGCTTCAATTTTGATTGACTCTTCGGCTACTTTCAGTTTGTAAGCGCCTTCATCCAAGGTTGGGTTGCCTTTGAAGATGATCTGACTGCCATTGTCTGATGCGAACTCAAATTGGTGAATGCGCTTAAGCTCATCAAGTAGCCATTCTTTAGCTGAATTGGCCAGGCTTGAATAAACCGCGACGCCAGCATGATGATCAAAGCTAAAATAGTGATCGCTGACCTCAATATGGTTTGGTTTTGGCAGCAAGGGCTGTGCATGGGTTAAACTTGCAGGAATCTCACTGCGTTCACGGTATGGTGAAGCTAATACGATAGGCGTGACATCCACTTGTGCGCGCTGTGGGTTTCCATCAACGACAAAGTTGATCATCGCTTCGTTAAAGCCATCCGAGTAATAACGGAATGGGTTCGAACCAATACTGAATTCACAGTAATAGTGATGGTTGGCAGCCAGTACCACCCCTTCTGGCTTAAGTGTGCAAAAACTACCAATTTGAGTCAGTTGACCATTTGAAACGCTGTCTGGAAGAATGTAACGATCGAAAGCGAAAGTTAAGCTCCAGCTGTTTAGGTCTTGGTCGCTCAAGTTATGAAAGGTGAGGCCAAAGCGGCAGTTTTGTTTCTGCTCAGAAAGGACTACGAGATCAACACGATATTCCATATCTACTCCTACGCCGCACTGAGCGAGTAAAGGTTATGTTCTGGTTTGCCAGCAAACATAATTGCGCCTTCAATCGCGTCAAACTGTGGCTCAACAATCCATTGCTGAACTGGTGGTGAAAGCCAACGTACAATGCGTTCAGCTATGCTGCCCATTAAACAAATACGTGTTGCGCCGCGCTTGTTTAATGCCACGAGAAACATTTCTATATCCGCTGCGGTTTGCTTCAGCATTTCAATGGCCAGTGCATCGCCTTGTTCCGCATGTTGGAAAATAGCCGGAGAAAACTGCCCATAATCACGAGGAAGCGCCTGTTTTGACCACGCCACCACGTTGTCGACCTCATTTTCGAAATGCGTCATAACGTGTTGTGCTAGGGGCGTTTTTTCTCTGATGCCATCTTCAGCTAACAAAACTTGCTGAACTAGGCGTAGCCCCATCACTGCGCCGCCACCTTGATCCGAAATAGGGAACTCACGACCACCGACAACATGTTGCTCGAATCCGTTAAGGTAGATGCCACAAGAACCGGTTCCCGCAATCATGATTGCGCCATCTTCGCCATTGTGTGCACCAACGCACGCACCGTAAGCATCGGTATTCATAGTTATACTGGCAAATGGATGAGGAAGAGACATGAAGGCTTGCCAAGATGCTTTGTGCTCTGCGCCAGCAAGGGCTAAGCCGACGTGCATCGACGCGAAATCTTGTTGTGTTAGACCGCCTTGCTCGGTAGCCGAAGTGATGGATTCAAGAATCGAAGCCATTGCTATTTCAGCACCTAGCATGATGTTGGCACTGCCGCTTTTGGCCTCGCCAAGAAAATTACCTTGTGAATCTTTAATCCTGGCTCGACATGACGTGCCGCCACCATCGATACCGACAAAATACATTCCCATGATTATTCTTCCTTCATATTTTTAGAGGTCGCCAACTGAGAAACATGCTGAGCTTGACTGATTATCGCGAGTAAGTACCAAGCGCCATGCGGGATCCATTGTTCGCCCCAGCGCCAGTTTTGTAACACGTCTTCTTTTTGTGCTGGTGGATTAAATGCAATGTCTTCCTCGTCTTCAAAGCCGCCAGTGATTCCGTTACACACGCCACCTTTTGCGTTGAAGAAACCATATTGAGGGAGGTAATCAGGGTTGTTACGACCATGGCCATCTAGCATGCACATGTCGTATGGGTTTAAGCCTACAACCCAGTTCAATGCATCTTGAGCAAACACAGAAAGTTGTTGCAGTACTTCTTGCGACGCTATATGCGGTTGAGCAAGGTACGCCATGGTCGCGAGTGAGCCCAGTCGAGCATTCTCGCCTTGCCACCAATAGCCGGATTCATTGTTGTGTGCGACAAAAAATGCCTCGCGTTTTGACTCATTTACGCCTTTAACATATTGGCGAGGGTAACCGAATGGGTTGATCACTTTATTCGATATTGTGATCTCAAACTCACACGCTAGGTTGACGATACGTTTTACCGATTCCGCTCGTGCTGAGTCGTCTTCAATTGATAGATATTCGCATAGGGCAATAACTGGTAGACCAGCTTCGGCTGCGTGAAAATATGGACGGCTGCCGTCTTGGTTTGCTGACCAAAAGTGTTGAATCTGCTCGTCGCTCATTTGGCGTGCAACTAAACGTTGCGCCCACAAACGGCTCTCTTTCAAGTAGCGAGTTTCTTTGGTTGCTTTAAACAGTTCTACACAAGCCAGTAGCGCACAGTATTCGTCGATAATGTTTTCTTCCCCATCATTGAGGTACTGTGTATTGTGCTCTTTTAAGTGCCAGTAACCATTTTCGGCAGCGTTGCGGTATTTTTGTTGATCGTATTCACCGTGAACACTTAAACGCGACGCTGCCGCTAGCGCTGCAATGGCGACACCGCCACCTTGTCGAAAGCCTGCTTGATAGTCGTCAAATTTGTGACCAAGTTGAGTTTCGTACGCGCAAATCTCGCGTTGCGCAGTATCTTTGCTCCACTTGTCAAAGACCGTCATGTAGAAAAAGCCTTTTTCGTTTTGCATACGCACAAGAAAGTCTGCACCGAACAGGGCTTCTTCAATCAGACGTGTACGTGTGAAAGCTGCAATGTCTTCGCTTCCTTCAAGCAACGAAACCCCTTTTAGGATGTTCCAAACCACCATTGGGGTTTGTTGAGGATTCAGATAATTCGCGTATGAAAGGTGACTTAAATACTTGCTAACGTCTCCTGATGCGTCGTACCAGCCGCCGTGTACATCAACCTTTTTATTGGAGTTTAGTACTGGAAGTTGTCGATCTTGTTGATCGAAGATCCCGCCGCAACGTTGCGATTTGAAGTAGTGGATCACATCTGACAAAGTTTGATCCAACAGAATGTGTTCGCCAACGATGAAAGAGGAAGAGCGCGTATCTTCTACTTGCAAGAAATAGTCACCTGACGTTGTGAAAGAGGAAAAGTCGATGAGGTAGAAATAGCCCTGATGCCAGTTCGCCACTTTACCTTGTTCTTCAACCGCAAAAGTTGCCACGGTTTGCTCGCTAGTGGTACAAATCAATTGAGCAGTGTAAGAAGACAAGTGTGGTTGTTCGGTCTGGATAATGGCTTTCTTTGGGCCCAGACGTTCATAACCAATGTGGTTAGTCAGTAGCAGCATTCAATGTCTCCGGGAAACGATAAAAACAGGAATGGGCCAGGCTGAACCTGACCCTCGTTCGTTATGATTAATCTTCAAATAAGTAACAGCGGACAAAGTGGTTGTCGGACAGTTGAGTGACGCCCGGTAGTCGTTCGCGACATTTGTCGGTAGCGTGTACACAACGTCCAGAAAATGGACAGCCGACAGATTCTGGTGTCCAAAGTGGGATTTCCCCTTTGTTGCCTTTCAGTTTCTCGTGAATAGACTTCGATGGATCTGGAACCGCAGATACCAACAGTTGCGTATATGGGTGTTGAGGATCGTGAATGATTTCTTCAGTATCGCCCCATTCAACCATGTGACCTACGTACATGACCGCGAGATCTTCAGCAATGTAACGCGCTGTCGCGATGTCGTGAGTGATGTAAAGAAGAGACATTTGTTTCTCGAACTTCATCTCTTCCATCAAGTTCAGAACACCGGCACGGATTGATACATCGAGCATCGATGTTGGCTCATCCGCCAATACCACTTCAGCACCAACTGCGATGTTACGAGCTAGGTTTACACGTTGACGCTGACCGCCAGATAGCTGGTGCGGGAACTTTTGCGCCGTTTCTTTTGGTGGAATAAGACCAACTTGTTCAAGTAGGTCGTACACACGCTCTTCCAGTTCTTTCTTGTTGCCCGGTGCTACTTTCTTATGAATCAGCAGCGGGCGCGCAATATGGTGGAAGATATTGTGCGTTGGGTTTAGCGAGCCAAACGGGTCTTGCCACACCATTTGTACACCTTCACGGTAGGTCATTAAATCGTGACGAGAGGTGATGTCTTGGATATCACGACCTTTGTATTCAATGATGCCATCGGTTGGTGCGTACATTTTTGCAATCATTTTTGCAGTAGTAGACTTACCTGAACCAGATTCACCTACCACTGACAAGCCGCGGCTCTTGTACATTTTGAAAGAGACGTCGTTGATTGCGCGCATCTTAGATTGTTTGATTGAGTTACTGTTTAAAGGGAAGTCCTTAACGACATTTTTACCCTCAATCAGCAGTTCGCCGAATTGTTTGCTCATAATTCTCTCCAGTGTAATTTTTGTTCTTAGCTAGCGTTTTTTTGTTGTTAAACCTTAGCTTGAGCAATGGTGTCGCCGTACAAATGGCAATTTGAGAGGCGACCTGGTTCAATTTGACGTAATTGGGTTGGTACACGTGTACATGCTTCATGTACGCGGTCGCAACGAGCTTGGAAGCGGCAGCCTTGTGGAACTTCTAGCAAGTTCAACGGGTTACCTGGAATACCAGTCAATTTGGTCTTTGGTCCAGTTAGTGGAGGGAAAGAGCTACCCAAACCTTTGGTGTAAGGGTGGTAAGGACTTTCCAGAATTTGCTTAGAAGGCGCGACTTCAATCAACTCACCTGAGTACATGATGCCGATACGATCCGAGAACTCGACCATCAATGACAAGTCATGTGTGATGAATAGAATTGAGAAACCAAACTCTTCTTTAAGCGCGTAAATTTTTTGTAGAATTTCACGTTGAACCACTACATCCAATGCGGTAGTCGGTTCGTCCATGATGATCATTTTTGGGTTCAGAGCCAAAGCGATTGCGATTACTAGACGTTGACGCATACCACCAGAGAACTGGTGCGGGTAATCACTCAATCGGCTAGGGTGGATATCAACGATTTCCAGCAGACCTTCAGCGCGTGTTTTTGCTTGAGCGCGAGTCATATTGGTATGACGCATGATGACGTCACAGAACTGCTCTTCCATGGTTAAAACAGGGTTCAAAGCGTTCATCGCACTCTGGAATACCATCGACATTTCACTCCAGCGGAACGCTTGCATGCGATCATCGCTGTACTGAAGGATATCTTCACCGTTGAAGATAACCTCACCACCTGTGATAAACGCTGGCGGCTTATGAAGGCGCATTAGTGAGAAGGCAACAGTGGATTTACCACAGCCAGATTCACCAGCCAGACCGAATACTTCACCTGGTGCAATGTCGAAGCTCACGTTGTTACAGGCGCGGACATCGCCCGCGTCTGTGATGTAGTCTACGCATAGGTTACGGATGGAAATTAGTGGTGCAGTCATGATTATTTATCTCCGCTCCATAGTGCATTTTGTGGTGCCAGTTCAGGCTCACGTTCTTTCTTGTCTTTTGCTGCTAGTTTTTTCCAGCGTTTCATGCCTTTGTGAGAACGAAGTTGAGGGTTCGCAATTTCGTCAACGGCAAAGTTCAACAGAGCAAGACCAGTAACCAGTAGTGTTAGGGCAATACACGGTGCTAGGACTTCCCACCATGCGCCAATCAGCATGGCTGATGAGGTTTGCACGTTGTAAAGCATGATGCCCCAACTGATCGTGTTGGCATCACCCAAACCTAGGAACGAAATGACCGCTTCAGTGTTGATCGCCAGCATTACTGAGCCAATGAAGCTCGCACCGACAATTGGGATAAGGTTTGGTAAAATCTCAACGAAGATGATGCGGAATGAAGACTCTCCCAATACTTCGGCAGCTTTAACGAACTCTTTCTCGCGTAGTGCCATAGTTTGAGAGCGGACAACACGTGCACCCCATGCCCAAGAAGTACCAGCGATAATCAAGGCAATGGTGAGTGGGCCTGCTTCACCGATAAAGGCCGCCAGCACGAATAGCAATGGATACTGCGGAATTACTAACATGATGTTCATTGCGGCACTCAATATGTCATCCACTTTACCGCCGAAGTAACCTGCCGATATACCAATGACTGTTGCTAAGAAACACACGATGATGCCAGCACCAAAGCCTACACCCAGTGATACTCGTGCACCGTAAGCCACCTGCGACCAGATATCGCGACCCATTCGGCTAGTACCTAATACGTGGTCGGCCTTTTTAGACATAAGCAGTGTACGACGATCGTCTGCTAGGTTTTTAGCGACCCAACCATCAGGGTTGTTTTGTGCCTGTTTTACAACAAAGCTTGGGTATTCGTGTGGGTTACCGGTTCGCTTGTCTGGCGCATGCTTTGTAAGTAAAGGAGCGGCAATCGCAACGAACACGAACAGCGTAACAATGCCAAGACCAATGCGAGCAAATGCGTTACCTAAAATAAGTTTGAATAGTTCTTTCATGATTATTTGCCTCCCGTACGTAGGCGAGGGTCTAGAATCATGTACAGCATGTCAGCCATTAAGTTGAAGCACAGCATGAACATCGTCATGATAATTAACTGACCTTGAAGTACTTGGTAGTCACGAGCGTGAATTGCGTTCAATAGAACAGTACCTAGGCCTGGGTAGTTGAAAATCATCTCGATGATTAATTGACCTCCAATGGCCATACCTAAAGACATAGACAGTGCGGTAACACTTGGAAGTAGTGCGTTACGTGCGGCGTAATTAAAGACGACGCGGTTTTCACTCAGCCCTTTACCTTTAGCCATCGTGATATAGTCTTCGGCGAGAAGGTTGATCATGTTGTTACGCATGTTAACTAGGAAGCCACCAATTTGAACGATGGTTGCACAGAATAGAGGTAGTACAGCGTGGTAACCCACGTTCTTGATGAACTCCCAGCTTGTCCAATCAGGAATAGTACCTGGCGTGTAAGCATAGCCAGATGGGAACCATTTCAGGCCAATCGCAAAGGTAAACAGCGCTAACATTGCGATAACCATTTGTGGAATAGCTTGAATGATCAATGTGCCAGGCGTTACGAATGCATCGTACTTACTACCGCGCTTCCAGGCGGCAAAAATACCAAGGACAGAAGCGATGGAGAAAGAAAGTACAACCGCAGTACCAGCTAGAAATAGTGACCAGCCAAATGCACTACCTAGTAAAGAATTAACTGAAAGTGGGTAGAACTGGATTGAGGTGCCCAATTCCCAACTTAGAATGTTTTTAATGTACGAGAAGTACTGAATGTAAATTGGCCCATCAACGAAACCGAGCAGTTCTTTCATTGCTGCGATTCGTTCTGGAGTCACCTGTACTGAAGCATTAGCAAACATCATGGTAACTGGGTCACCAGGCATTGCTCGCGGAATAATAAAGTTTAACGTCGCTGCAACTAAGAGCGCGACAAGATAGAACGACAAACGTCTTAAAAAATAACCCATAACTCACACCTTACTCACCCAGATTTTTTCCCTGTTTCTGGTTTCAGGTCGCTCCTAGCGAAATTTAGAGCGAAAAATCCCCTGACGACGAGCGCCACATATTGGTTTCGTTAACAAGGGATTTTTATAGGCGGCACACGGGATGTATGCCGCTTGAAATGAACTTCTACTTATTTAACTGGTTTTAGGTCCAGTACGTGAAGTAGACGCTCTGGGATACCTGCCCAAATGTTTGGACGGCCCTTAGGGTTTTCTTCGTTCCACCAACCAGTGAAGCGAGTTGTGTTGTATTGGTACATGTACGCGCCAGATAGCACAGGAATAGTTACTTGGTCCTGAGCAATGATCTTCTGAATGCCATGAGCGATCTCTAGTTGTTCTTGCTTATCTGCTGTCTTGTAGAAGCTGTTAAGAAGACCGTCTAGCTTATCGTTCTTGTAGAAGTGCATTGCAAAGCGAGGCATGCCATCACCAGCTTGTAGCTTCGAGTTGTAGCCACTATCCCAGTACAAGTGTGGATCTGCACCGTGGAAGTAGTTGGTGTAAGCAACGTCGTAAGTACCTTCTAGCATTGCTTGGTTGTATACCGAGAAGTCCGGTGTACGAGCACGAGCTTTAATGCCCACTTCTGCTAGTTGCTCAACGGCTAGTTGTACTGTGTTGTTGAAGTCAGTCCAACCGTTTGGTGATTGAATTAGAAGCTCGAAAGACTTGCCAGATGGTGTATCCACAAAGCCATCTTTGTTTACATCTTTGAAGCCAGCTTTAGCTAGAAGCTTTTTCGCACCTTCCGCGTTGTATGTGTTGTAGCCTTTGTACTTGTTGTGTGTCTCTTCATCAGACCAAGCTTCGAATGCGTAGCCAAGGCCAGATGCGAAGTCGTTCACTGTACCGCCGCCGTAGAAAGCGATATCAATGATAGTTTGACGGTCTAGCGCCATAGAGAACGCACGACGGAAGTCAACGTTAGTTAGCGCTTCGTTTTTCGCAGCGTCTGGGTTTTTGAAGTTCACTACAAATGCTTGAGTACCCGCTGGTGGGTACCAGTAGTGGTGATTCGGACTTGCTGCAGCGTACGTACGGTCGATGTCTGGTACGAATGAAGACGTCCAGTCCATTTCGCCGTTAACGATCTTGCCCAAGAATTGGTCGTTGTTCGCGATTTGTGGCACACGCAGACAGTCTACATCTAGGTTGTCAGCATCCCAATAATTCGGGTTCTCACACTGGATATATAGCTGCGGTGTGAAAGTGTCGATTTCAGTAAATGGACCACTTCCTACTGGATTTTCGTTTGTGAATGTAGCTGGATCTTTTACTTTGCTCCATACGTGCTTAGGTACGACGGGTACTTTCGCAATTTCGTAAGGAACGTTTGAGTTTGCTTCGCTTAGACGGAATTTAACTTGGTAGTCGTTAACTTTTTCTACGCCAGTCACCCAAGAGTTGATACCAGACTGGTCTAGCTCTGGCTTCTCTTTCACTAGGTTGAAAGAATAAACAACGTCATCAGCGGTAAACGCTTTGCCATCAGACCATTTTACGCCCTTACGGATATCGAAGGTTACGCTCATCAGGTCATCAGCCATGGTAAAGTTTTCTGCTAGACGAAATACAGGCGTGTTACCGTGCATTTCGTTAAAAACAACGAGCGGCTCGTAAATAAAGTCGGTTGTTGTGTGCAGGTTAGTTGCACCCAAGAAAGGGTTAAAGTTACGAACGAAAGTTGTAAACTCTTTAGGGTGGATAGTCAGTTCACTGCGTTCAGCCGCAGTAGCTACCGATGCAAAACCTGTAGTAGCCGTTGCAATAATTGCTGTTGCTAGTGCTGTTTTTTTAATATTGGCAAGCATAGCTGTTCCTTACTATTTGCTTTCATTTCACTAAATGGAATTGAATGTCATCAATTGATAAACACTCTCTAAGACCTACCTCTTGTACATGCCTTACTCATTACAACATTGAGTTTCGCCAAGAGTGGCCTGTAGGCCTTAGGCAGGAGTAAGAAAACACCTTATCCATAAAATAATCAAACTTGATTCCCGTTAAAAACGTTAAAATCTCTGAGCTCTCCGTTATAAACGTTATTTTGGCTAATTTTAACCAGCATTGGGCCAAAAAATAAACGTTGATATGCGTCGCAGTTTATATCCTTGTTAATAATGAGTGTTGGTGATTACTAACCTGTTGGTCCTTTTTAAATATACGTTTCCTGCTTGGTTTCTAGGTTCGGAGATCTCGCTCACATGCAGAAATGGTGTTAATTAATCAGCTAAAAATTAATCTGCCGTTCTGTTGTGATTAAGTTCGCAATCTCTATCAATAGTTCGTCAAAATCCGCTTGTTATCTGAAAAATGGCCTTTTTTATCGACAGTTTTCTTCCGTTTGTCGTCCTTTTTTTATTGTATGAATGAAGTTTTTTGGTTGCTCGAACTTACCTAATTAAGGCCAGTTAAATGGATAAGATCGTACGTTTTGAAGACCAACAATAGATAGCGATGTCTAACCGAATGTTCGTTATTGGAAATATGTTAATGGGGTAGGAAGAGGCGGTCTCTTTTATCTCTAGGAAGGGAATACTCGAATAACAAAAAAGCCCAGCATGCACGCTGGGCTAGTTTTTTTGATAAATATTAGCTGGTCAATAGTCGCTGTAGTTTATCTCGTTGTGCTTCTATGTATGCTCTCTCGGGGCTCTGTTCTTTGCAGTGTTCGAGAATGAACTCTATCGAGCTTAGCACCGTTCTCCAACGTGGTGTTTTGGGTAATGTTTCTATACGCATGTATTTATCTAAAGTGCGTGTTTGCAAAGTACTACGGTCTAGATAAACGCGCCACAAGCCACTTTGCTCTGCAAATGCGAACTTACTTTCACCCGTTACAGATTCCCAATACTCTAAAGCATGTGTCATTGCGTCTACTAGAACTTCTCGCATAAGTTCTTGCTTGTCTTTTTTATTACCGAGCGCTTTGTCTGCAAGGCGCGTAAATTCTCCGCCAAGCTCTTTTAGCTTTTGCAATTGGTCTTTGTCACCATCAAATGCATAACTTGAAAGCACTTCTACGGCGGTTTCTAGATTATGTATGCGAGCGGCACTGGCTCCACCGCCGACATTAAAGATGTACATGATATCTAACCCTGAACCTTCAGGGAGCTTAAGAATGTCTGCTTCGATGTTCTGACGAATATCTTCAATATAGATATCAATCTTGCCACAGTAATGAGGTTGTTTGACGGTCAGATATTTAGGGGCAATCAGCTCATCAGCAGATGAACGCTTTAGCTGTTCTAAGCTGCGCTTGAATAGCTTACAAGCAGCTTCGTTAGCAAAGCGAATACGCTTGTCTTCACGTAGACAGATGATAGCTTCAGGAGCCGATTCTAGCTGTTCCAACAAACGACCTTGAGTCTCAAGTAAGCTTGCTTCAACGACTGCACGCTGTCTAAGTTCAGACTCTAGCACTTTGTTTTCCATATGGCGCATTTCTGCTTTACTTGCCGTTAAATGCGCTTGGATACGTGCCGCCAACTCTTGTTTATTAAATGGTTTCGATAAATAGTCGTTGGCTCCTGCCTCAAAACCTCTTACACGATCTTCTGTTTGACTGAGTGCGGTGAGCATAATGATTGGCAACTCGGCATGATCATAGGTTTCACGTAGTTCACTACAAACTTGGTAGCCGCTCATGCCTGGCATCATGATATCCAATAACAGAAGTTCCGGCTTCTCTTGCTCGACGAGCGCTAACGTTTCTGGCCCATCGGAGACGGTACGCACACGATAGCCTTCTAAACGTAAAAAGCTTTCAAGCACGCGTAAGTTTACTGGTTCATCGTCAGCAACATACAGTAACGGGCCGTCTGGGTTCTCTGGAAGTGATAAGTCTTCACTGTTCTCTACATTAACTTCAGGAATTTGGAAGTGCCCGTGCGCAGCTAGAGTCTGGGTTGCTTGGATTTCTTCTTCACTGGCGAGCGGTAAAGTGAAACTGAAGGTAGTTCCGACCATTGGTTGGCTACTGACGTATAACGAGCCTCCCATTAATTCGATCAATTGACGGCTAATGGAGAGCCCAAGTCCTGCACCTTGACGATAACGGCTCGCGTCTTGCCCTGCTTGGATGAGTGGTTCAAAAATATGTTCAAGTTGTTCTGCGGGAATTCCTTGTCCAGTATCCACAACTTGTACGCGTACATGATCATCTACCACATTAGCGGAGATAACAATTTTACCTTCTGAGGTGTATTTAATCGCATTGCCAATCAGGTTATATAGCACTTGTTCAAGGCGTTGCGGGTCAGCCGACACTGCTTTTAAATCCGCAGGGACTTGGTTGATGATGCGGATGGTTTTACTTCCAAGTAAATGGCTAGAAAGCTCTAAAACCAATCGTGTTGCACTGCCCAAACTCACTGCTGATTTCTGGATATCCATGCTTCCATAACGCATTTTATGATAATCCAACAAGTCATCGACTAGATTAGCGAGACGCTGACCACTTTTAATGATGATATCAAGCTGATATTTCTGGCTAGCGGGGATCGCACCATTGGCGCCGGACGCTAAGGTTTCAGCAATCCCGACCATGCCGTGTAACGGTGTACGAAGTTCATGAGAAGTCGTGGCTAAGAACTCATCTTTTAATTTATCGGCCAATTGCAGTTCTTCATTCTGTTTCTGAATGATCTGTATGTTGCTTTCTAGTTCTTCATTTTGCTTCTTAATGGTTTGAATCTTCTCTCGAATAGAGCGTTGCATTCGTTCAAAGCTTAACGCAAGCCGACCAATTTCATCTTTACGAACCGTATTAAAAGACGTGTCATCAAGATCCCCTGCAGAGACCTTTTCGGCAACCCAAGTCAATTTCAGCAACGGAGAAGTGATAAAGTTTGATAAATAGTGAGAAGCGATCACCACAAGGATAATGGCGATCAACATAGCGATAACGAATAGTTTTTCGAGTTGATGGATACGAGCGAAAGCTTCGTTTTCTGGTAACTGTACGACGAGCGCCCAAATCACACCACGAGTTTCAATCGGTGCATAAGCCGCGATGATTTCTTCACCTAAGCCGTTCGTGTAAGTGCCGACACCAAACGCACCAGAGAGTGCTTTATCGATCACTTCTAAACTGTTCTTAATGTCGTCTTGTTTCGTGTTAATTGTGCGAGGTTGGTGATCATTTCCAACCAGCAGGGTGTTAATGGATGACTCTCGATTAGCGTCTGCGGCTAACTTAGTGATGCCATTATTTGGCAAGCGGAACATGGCATAGCTGTGTAGATAACCTTGCTGAACAATTGGTGCACCTAGCCAAGCGACTGATTTACCCCCTTCCAGCTCGAAGTCAGACACAATCACAGGAGTGTAGTCTTCGTTTACTTTTCGACGTTCAGTCACATCATCGGCGAGACGCTTGAAAGTTTTGCCAAGTGCCGAGTCTTTGTAGGGGCCTGATAACAAGTTCGTTCCGTAGTTATCGTCTTTGTTGATCGAGTAGGTGACGTTACCATTGATGTCGACCAGCAAAATGTCATTAAAATCAGAGCGCTTGAGGAGCTCCAAGTAGGCCCAATGATAGCGTTTATGTAAAAGTCGGTAACGTTCACTTCCTACATAGTTGGATGACTCGGGTAACGTTGAGGTTTTGATTTGGTCTCCGCTGCCCTCGATGTAGCGCTGTTGGGCGTTTTTACGAGACTCTTCAATATCATTGCCTAAACGACTAAAAGCATTGACGAGACCGTAGAATCGGCCACCACTGGCGTAAGCCAACTCTGAGCGCACAAAGCCCATGACTTCGGTTTCTCGTGCCTCAAAGTAGTCGATGATTTGCTGCTGTTTTGTATCTCGAACAGACAGTAAGTGCGAGGTGCTTTGTTCTTGCAGATCTTTACTGTGGGACTGCAAGAAAAAGATCGCAGTAATGGTAAGAGGTGTGATACTGAGCACCAGAAATGCGGTCATCAGTGTACTCTGAAGGCGCTTAAATTTCTGTTTTTTGTAGAATTTAAACATGGATAAGATTACAACTCATAATGGGCAGTTCTAAAACATAATTCGCTGCCGAGGTTCTCGTTAAAAACGGATAAGATGTTCAACTAGATAGAATTAACAAAATTAACGAGTTTTTTTTCTTTGACAAGAAAGTTAGTTGTAAAGCGTGCAGGGTGACGCAGTTTTTCTTATGAGTGTTGAATTTATGAGAAAAAATCGCGCAGGTTTGTGCCTGCGCGGAGGGAAGTTATGATTTTTTCGCGTAGTAGATAGAAAATTTATTGGTCTTATTTAGCGTCTCGCAATTATTAAACGCCCGCTCGATAATTGGTGGGTATTTTAAGAAGCTATTCGCGACAATCACCATTTCGCCGTCTTTGGTTAGGTATTGTGGCGCCTGACCCAACAAGGTTTCCGCTGCGTTGTAATTTGTGTCTAGACCACTGTGGAATGGCGGGTTGCTGACGATAAAGCGGTAGTCTTTTTCGGTATCCGAGTATATATCTGATGCAAATACGCGTCCGGATAAACCATTCGCTTCTAATGTGGCTTGGCTAGAAGTGATCGCATAAGCATTAATGTCACACATCTCAATCGCGATCTCTGGATTCGCTTTCGCCATAAACGCACCGAGTACACCTGCACCACAACCAAAGTCGAGCACTTTGCCCGACAGCTTAGGTAAGGTTTCAAGCAGCAATCGGCTACCTAAGTCGAACTCGCCATGGCTGAATACGCCAGGTAGGCTCTTAACCGCTAGCGACTGCTCACCGAGTGTAACAGTGTAAGACTTAAACCAATCTGCTTGGTTGAAAGGTTTTGGTTCATTGAGGCAATTACCCCAGTAAAATGAGCAGCGACGAGCAGAGTCGTACTTGTTCACAGGGCCGTATTCTTGGAACATCTTCTCGATGCTCTTGATGCCGGAGCGGTTTTCACCAACGATGACGATTTCGGTGTTAATGCCCAGTTTCGCCATCAACATCGCCAGCAAGTATTCTGCTTCGGCTTTTGCTTTTGGCCAGTATAAAAGGACCATGTCTGCTTTTGTTTCAACATCAAACACAGAGCCAAAATGACTTTTCACTTTGTCAGAGGTTTGAATTTGGCGGTAGTAGCTATAGTTGGAAGTAAACACTTCAACAGACTCACAATGAGCCACTAACTCAAGAGGAAATAGGTCTTCAACTTCACCAGCGACTAAAACGTGTTTTCCATTGAAGTATTCAAGTTGGCGCTGAGCTATTTGGCTAGGAGCGATATAAGCAGACATAAATTTGGTTCATCAGAAATAATTTGGGGCAGATTTTCGCACAATCTGCCCCAAGCTTGAAGTGATTAAGCGGTGACTAGCTGTTGTCTTGTTGGTTAAGGAAGTCTTTGAATTCTTCCTCGTAGATATTAAACAGTACCATGGTCACGGCAAAAATAAGTGGGCCGTAGATAAGACCAATCAAACCAAACAGATGCAGACCACCCAGTAATGAGAAGAAAATCATAAGGGTATTCATGCCGGCGCTGCCTTGCATTAGCAACGGACGCAATAGGTTATCTATAGAGCCAACGACGACTACACTCCACACCGTCAAGAAGATAGCCCAAGTCATATCGCCTGTTAAGAACAAGTACGCTGCTGCAGGAATCCAGATTAGCGCGGTTCCTACCACTGGAATGAATGATGCAAAGCCCATCATCGTTCCCCAAAATAGCCCAGGGAAGCCAGCTAGCCACATACCGATGCCGCCAGCCAAACCTTGAGCAATCGCTGTCATGAATGAGCCCATCACGGCTGATTTAGAAACTTGCTCTATCTCTGTCAATATGCGGTCTTCTTGGCTACGTGAGAGTGGCAGGATATGACGAATCGCAGAGATAATTTTGTCGTGGTCACGAAGCAGAAAAAACAGCACAAACAGCATCAGGAAGAAGTTCATTAGGAAGTTGGTTGCGTCTCCTAAAATCTTTGCGCTGATAGCAACTAAGTTAGAGCCAAACGATGTAGCAAATTGACCAATTTTCTCAGCAATGGCTTTGGGCTCGATTTTATCAAAAGGTAAGTACTCATTAACAATCGCTAAGCCTTTGATAACGAAAGGATGTTGGAATATATCTTGGATGCCACCATTGGTAACCCAATTATATGTATTTTGTGAGAAAACAGAGCCTTGCTGAACAATGGCTGCAAACACAAATAAAAGCGGGATAACAATAATAAACGTCAAGACGACACATGACAGCAGTGCTGCCATATTTGGGTGCTTGGGAATTTTCTGCTCAAACCATTCGTGTATCGGAAACATGAGCAAAGAAATGATAAAAGCCATCACAATGGAATTGATATATGGCTCAACCAATAAGTAGCAAGCAAAAGCAGCGGCGAGTAAAGCAACCATTAGTACTCGGTGACTCGACGTTATTTTTACATTATTTGGCATGGTATTAGTCCAACTTACAGGTGACGTTTACGGTTTATGCCTTCAATGATGGCGTGTAACCTTTATTACTTTGCACTCTTAACTCTTTCAAGCTTATGACAATGCCGAATTAGAGCAGGGCGATGTACCTTGCTATAATGACTACAAATCAGTCGGTTATCAATCAAGAGATGAGCTATGGGTTGTTGCAACGGTGATAAAAAGTGTCAAACCGAGAAAAAAGCTAAGCGAATACCGTGGTTTGGCATTGTCGTTGGGGTATTAGCGATATTGGTTATTTTGAATTGGCAATAAAAAAGGACCGTTACGGTCCTTTTCTAAATGCGTTATCGCCGTTTTTAGCGATTATTTCGCTTCTTCTGCAAGAACAGCAAAACAGCGGTCAGCAGCTTCTAGTGTGGCATCAATCTCTTTTGAACCATGAGCGAGTGAAGTAAAGCTCGCTTCAAACGCAGATGGCGCAAGGTAGACACCGTGTTTTAGCATTAAGTGGAAGAAACGCTTGAAGCGTTCTATATCGCACTTCGTTACGTCTTCGTAGCAAGTTACTTTTTCTTGGTCAGTGAAGAAGAAGCCGAACATACCGCCCACTTGGTTAACAACTAGCGGAATACCGTGTTTTTCTGCTAGAGACTTAAAACCTTCAGCAAGTTGTTTCGTTTTAGAAGCTAGGCGCTTTTCGTTGCCTTCTTCTTTTAGAAGGTTCAAACATGCGTAGCCTGCTGCCATTGCGACAGGGTTACCGGAAAGGGTACCAGCTTGGTAAACTGGGCCTGTAGGTGCAACGTATTGCATCACTTCTTTACGGCCACCGAAAGCACCTACTGGCATACCGCCACCAATCACTTTACCCAGTGTCGTTAGGTCGGGTTTGATGTTGTAGTGTGCTTGCGCGCCGCCTAGAGCAACACGGAAGCCTGTCATTACTTCATCAAAAATTAGTAGCGCGCCTTCTTGATCACAGATTTCACGTAGCCCTTCGTGGAAGCCTTCCACTGGTGGAATACAGTTCATGTTGCCTGCTACTGGCTCAACGATGATACAAGCAATTTCGCCTTTGTTAGCAGCAAATAGCTCGCGTACAGAATCTAGGTCGTTGAATGTTGCTGTTAGCGTGTGCTTAGCAAAATCTGCAGGAACGCCAGGAGAGCTTGGCTGACCTAGAGTTAGTGCACCAGAACCTGCTTTTACTAGCAAGCTGTCAGCGTGGCCGTGGTAACAACCTTCAAATTTCATGATCTTGTCGCGACCGGTGAAGCCACGTGCAAGGCGAATCGCGCTCATCGTAGCTTCAGTACCAGAACTTACCATGCGGATTTGCTCCATTGATGGAACAAGCTCAGAAACTAATTCTGCCATCGCGATTTCAAGTTCTGTTGGCGCACCGAAGCTAAGACCGCGTTGCGCTGCATCAATTACTGCTTCGCGGATAACCGCGTGGTTGTGACCAAGAATCATTGGACCCCAAGAGCCAACGTAATCAATATACGCTTTACCATCGGCATCAAAAATCAGTGGACCGTCTGCTCGTTCGATAAATAGCGGAGAGCCGCCAACGCCGTTGAATGCACGAACTGGTGAATTGACACCGCCAGGGATGGTTTGCTGAGCTTTTTGATACAGCTCTGATGATTTGGTCATGGGGTTATCCTCTTTTGATTTCTCGGACCAAGTGGAGCGCATTGTACCTAGCTATAATCAAGTTAGAAACGTTTTGCTTAATTTATGTGTTGTTTCGCAGTGTAATCTTATATATCCGCATCTGTTATAAAGAATCGGCGGCGAATACTTGAACGAGTTTGTCAGGTATTGGATAATCGTCTCAATTAGCACAAATTTGACGTCTTGCTTCAGGCTTGACGCATTACACGAGTGAGAGAGGTCTTCGTGAGCGAAGTAAACGTACCATTATCTTTTTCTGACGCAGCAGCATCTCGCGTTAAAGCATTGATTGCTGAAGAAGAAAACCCAGCATTGAAACTGCGCGTATACATTACTGGCGGCGGCTGCAGCGGCTTCCAATACGGCTTTACTTTTGATGAAAATGTAAACGAAGGCGATACGACAATCGTAAACAGTGGTGTAACACTGGTTGTAGACCCTATGAGTCTGCAATATCTCGTTGGCGGTATTGTTGACTACACAGAAGGGTTGGAAGGAGCGCGCTTCTTCGTAAATAATCCAAATGCAACGACAACATGTGGTTGTGGTGCATCGTTCAGTGTGTAATTAACACCTAACAGGCAGCTAATGGCTGCCTGTGCTTTATGTAGAAGGATGTCACGTAAAGCGCACGCTCGCAGATATGCAGAGAAATAATAAAAAGGACTTTATATGTCTGGACTTTCTTTTGGGCGCCGAATTGTCGAGCGCCCTTGGCTAGTATCTCTTATCCTCGTCTTACTTCTTGTTGCATGGCTAACCATCGGCCAACTCAAAGCACAAGATGATCATCCTAACTCTTCAACATCCACGAACACAACACCACTTGCAAAGGTGATGTTTGATACTTTTCTTGCCGAACCTACCAGTAAAACCATTGAATTGTATGGACGAACAGCGCCCAATCGTCAAGCGCGTCTTGGCGCCGAAGTTGCCGGTAAAATAGTCAGTCTTAACATAAAGAAAGGCCAAGCGGTCAAACAGGGACAAGTGATCGCAAACATCGATAAGCGCGACCTTGGCATTCAACTTAAACGGGCCCAGGCGATGCTGTTGGTTAAAGAGAAAGAGTTTAATGCAGCTAAATCGCTAAAAAGTCGCGGACTGCAAGGTGAGGTTGCATTTGCGACAGCGCAAGCAGCGTTGGTAGATGCACGTGCGAATTTGAGTAACGTGCAAACGGCTTTAAGAAATACTGAGGTTAAAGCGCCATTTGATGGCATCGTAGATCATCACTTTGTTGAGTTAGGTGATTTTGTCGGGATTGGCGATCCTATTGCGACGGTCATTGATTTGGATACTTTAGTGATTGAAGCCGATGTCAGTGAACGGCATATACAATATCTTAAGGAAGGCCTAGAAGCCGACGTAAGAACCATTAACCAACAGCATCATCAAGGTCGTGTGCGCTACATTGGACGTGTTTCTTCTGCTTCTACTAATACGTTTCCAATTGAAATCGAAATTGATAATCAAGACGCAAGAATTCCTGCTGGTATGAGCGCAGAAGTACAGCTGCCTTTGAGTGAAGTGTTGGCAGTAAAGATTACGGCTGCCATGTTAGCACTAGATGAAGAAGGTAACTTAGGTGTCAAGACACTGCGTAATGAGCATGTTGAGTTTGTTCCAATTCAACTCGTTAAGGCCGAGGATGATGGTGTGTGGCTCTCTGGGTTAGGAGAGCGTGTAGACATTATCGTGCTGGGACAAGGTTTTGTGCGAGATGGTGATCAAGTACTGGCCAATAAAGTTGATGACGTAGTTATTGAAGCGGCTAATGAGCAGTAAGGAGCACCTATGTACACTCTGATTGATGCTGCGTTATCTCGCGCTCGCACTATGCTGACATTGTTGGTGATGATATTAATTGCAGGTGTCATTACTTACGTCACAATCCCCAAGGAATCGAGCCCTGATATTACCATTCCTATTATCTACGTTTCTGTTGGGCATCAAGGCATTTCTCCTGTCGATGCCGAGCGTTTATTAGTTCGGCCAATAGAGCAAGAGTTGCGCTCTATTGAAGGCGTAAAAGAGATGACCTCTGTGGCATCAGAAGGTCATGCTTCGGTGACGCTGGAATTTAGTGTCGGAGTGGATCTTGATAAAGCGATGGCAGATGTGCGTGATGCGGTTGATCTTGCGAAGCCAAAGTTACCAGAGGACAGTGATGAGCCAACGGTAAACGAAGTCACGTTTGCATCTGAAGAGCCTGTTTTGACCGTTGTGCTCTATGGCACCGTACCAGAGCGAACCATTGTTCAGATTGCCAGAACGTTACGTGATCGTTTGGAAAGTTTCCGTCAGATTCTTGAGGTTGAAATCGCAGGAGATCGCGAAGACATCGTGGAGATAGTTGTCGATCCGCTATTGATGGAAAGCTACGGTCTCGATCAAGCGGATATCTATAATTTAATTGCCTTGAATAACCGAGTTGTGGCTGCGGGGTTTGTCGATACTGGGTATGGACGCTTTTCGGTAAAAGTCCCATCGGTTTTTGATTCACTGAAAGATGTGCTTGAACTACCTATCAAGGTGAATGGAAAAGAGGTGATCACTTTTGGCGATGTGGCGACAGTACGGCGTGCATTTCGCGATCCTGAAAGTTTTGCTCGTTTAGATGGCGAATCTGCCATCGTTTTGGACGTAAAAAAACGGGCAGGGGAAAACATCATTGAAACGGTTGAGCTGGTAAAAGAAGTACTGGCTCAGGGACAGAAGCGCGCCGAGTGGCCCGACAATTTGCAAGTTAAATACACTTGGGATCAATCCGACGATGTCAAATTGATGCTCAGTGATCTACAAAACAATATCTTATCCGCAATTATCCTCGTAGTTATCGTCATTATTGCCATATTGGGGGTTAGGACCGCGCTTCTCGTGGGGATTTCTATTCCAGGATCGTTCTTGACTGGGTTGTTGGTGTTATCGGTATTTGGGCTGACGGTCAATATCGTCGTACTGTTTGCTTTAATTATGGCAGTAGGCATGTTGGTGGATGGTGCCATTGTGGTGACAGAGTTTGCAGATCGGCGCATGCAAGAAGGAACGCCACGTAAAGAAGCCTATCGAGATGCCGCAAAGCGAATGGCCTGGCCTATTACCGCATCCACAGCAACCACATTGGCTGCGTTTGCTCCGTTACTTTTCTGGCCAGACATCACTGGTGAGTTCATGAAGTACTTACCACTTACTTTAATTGCTACTTTGGCCGCTTCTCTGATGATGGCTTTATTGTTCGTTCCTGTCATCGGTGGGATCATTGGCAAGCCTCAAGTAGTCAATCAGAAAGCTCAGCGAGAAATGGTTGAGCTGCATAACGGCAACTTTGAAAAAGCGACAGGCATTACCAAGCTTTATTACCAGACTCTGTCGGTAGCGATTCGTCATCCATGGAAGGTCTTACTCAGCGCGATACTGCTAGCGGCAGGTGTCGGCTTCACTTACAACAAAGCTGGCTTGGGTGCAGAGTTTTTCCCTGAGGTGGACCCTGCCTTTTTTACCGTTAAAGTTCGTTCTTATGGTGACCTGTCTATTCACGAAAAAGATGTTGTTATGCGCGAAATCGAGAAGGTGATGCTCGGTCATGACGAGTTTGAAAGTGTCTACACGCGCACAGGATCGAGCGATAATGGGGACGAGATTGGCCAGATTCAAATAACGCCTGTGGATTGGCAGTATCGACGCAAAGTGAAAACCATTATTGAGGAACTAAAAGAGACGACAGACCGCTTTTATGGTGTTGAACTTGAGTATAAATTCCCGGACGCAGGACCGCCTGTCGAGCATGATCTCGTGATTGAAGTGTCATCACGAAATTTGAGTGTTAGTGCGTTAGATGAAGCAGCCAAAAAAGTACGACATTGGGCTGATGGTAATCCTGCACTGACCAACTTGAGTGATACCACTAATAAGGAAGGGATTGATTGGCAAATTGATATCCAGCGAGATGACGCCTCTCGCTTTGCAGCGGATGCTACTTTAGTCGGGAATACCGTCCAGTTTGTTACGAACGGCTTGAAAATAGGCGATTATTTGCCCGATGATGCGGATGAAGAAGTCGATATTTTGGTGCGCTATCCGCAAGATAAGCGCGACATAGGTCGATTTGATCAACTGAGAGTGAAAACGGCAGCTGGTCTGGTACCGATTACGAATTTTGCTCAAATCAAACCAGATCATAAGCAAGACACTATTCGTCGGGTCGACAGTCATCGAGTTATCAATATTAAAGCGGATATGGTGGAAGGTTACAATTTGGCGCTTGAGTTACCTAAGATTGCCGCTGGAATGGAACAGCTCGACTTACCGGAAGGCATTGAATATAAGATTCGGGGTCAAAATGAAGAGCAGGAAAACTCATCAGCATTCTTGCAAAATGCTTTTATTGTCGCGCTTGGTGTGATGGCTTTGATTTTAATTACGCAGTTTAATAGCTTTTATCAAGCTTTCTTAATCCTTAGTGCAGTGCTGTTTTCTACCGTTGGTGTCTTCGCCGGGTTACTTATTTTCCAAAAGCCATTTGGCATCATTATGTCGGGAATTGGAGTGATTGCGTTGGCTGGTATCGTGGTAAACAACAATATTGTTTTAATCGATACTTATAATCAGATGCGTAAACGTGGCTTAGAAAAATCTGAGGCTATTTTGCGTACGGGTGTGCAGCGTTTAAGACCCGTTTTACTTACGACGGTGACCACCATATTAGGCTTATTGCCAATGGTGTTAGAAATGAACATCGACTTAGTTAATCAGAAAGTGGAGTTTGGCGCACCAAGCACTCAATGGTGGTCTCAGCTTGCGACCGCTGTCGCGGGTGGTTTGGCGTTTGCGACTTTGCTAACGTTAGTTCTGACACCGTGTTTGCTTATGCTCGGGAGAGAGCATCACTCCGAACAGTAAGCTTTATCGTGATGATATCGACAAAACAAAAAGGGCAGCTTCGCTGCCCTTTTCAATACCTGGCTTACTTCATTGCTAGCAGTTTGCTGTAGCGTTCAAGCTTGTCCATGCTAATTTTCGCGTTTGCCATGAAAGTTTGTCTCGCTTTGCCTGTCAGGGATTTAGATTGTGGCAAATTCACCGTGCGCGGGTTTTTATGGACACCATTCACAAGGAACTCATAGTGCAGGTGAGGGCCAGTTACACGGCCAGTTCCGCCAAGCGTACCAATGGTTTGGCCTTGCTTAACGCGTTGACCAGCTCGTACAGTACGTTTGGTTAAGTGCAGGTACTTGGTAATGTAAGTATTGCTATGTTTAATGAAAACGTAGTTACCATTAAATTTGTTGTAAGACGATTTTTGAACAACGCCATCACCAGCCGCCCAAATCGGGGTGCCCACTGGTGCCGCATAGTCCGTGCCTCTATGAGGACGAACGCGTCCCGTCACTGGATGTAAGCGGCGTGGGTTGAAATTAGACGAAACTCGACGGAAGTCCAACGGCGCGCGTAAGAATGCTTTTTTCATTGCACGCCCATTTTCGTCGTAATACTTGCCACTTTTCTGATCCAATATTGCGGTAAAGGTATCGCCTTGGTTTTTAAAGATCGCAGCAATGATTTTTCCACGGCCGATTACTTCACCTTCTACCACTTCCTCTTGGTAAAGTACTCGGAAGCTGTCGTTTTTACGAATATCTAAAGCAAAGTCGATGTCCCAACCAAATATGCCAGCCAGTTCCATGATTTGGTTACCATTTAATCCAGAAGATATTCCTGCATTCCAAAAGTTTGATTTGATGGTGGCTTCAGCGTAGTTGTACTGGAAGTCGACTTCTTTTTTATCAACTTCAGAAACGTACTTGCCGTCTTTTAATGTGATACGAAAAGTCTCGAACGCGCTTAGTGTTCTTCTTAGCTGCACCAAGTCGTTATTTTCGTCAAAACCAAATTGCAATCGGTCACCAGGTCGAAGCCGAGTTAACTGTTTTTCCACTTCTTTGTCTGATGACACCAGTTCATGTAATAGACGAGCAGAAAGCCCTACGCGACTAAATAAGATGGCAGCACTCTCGCCATTTTTTACTTTGTATGTTTCCCAGCGCAGCACGGCAGGAACCGCAGGCGATGAACTATTTAGTGCACTGAGTTCGAGGGAAACTGGCACAGGATAATGTTGACCAACTTTTAATCGGCTCTGCTGCGGGTCTAGGTCTTGCGGATCAGGTAAAAAGAAGAGCGCGAAGATAATCAGCGCACTAAAAAAACCGATCAATACTTTGTGCAAGAGTGGAAGTCGGACAAAAATCGAATGCATGAGGTACTTGATTGCTAAATTAAACGGAAAAAGTGACAACTACCTAGTCTAACGTGTTTCAAAATGCATCGCTATTCAAGTAATATGTTCAGCTATTATATTTTTGCCAAATCTGTGGGAGTGAACAAGAATGGCGAGCATTGAAGCTGCACTAGCCGAGATTAAGCGCGGTGTTGAAGAGCTGATTCCAGAAGAAGAGCTAATCGCAAAACTAAAAGAAGACCGTCCTCTACGTATTAAATTGGGCGCTGATCCAACAGCACCTGACATTCACCTAGGCCATACGGTTATTTTCAATAAGCTTCGCTTGTTCCAAGAACTAGGTCATGAAGTGACGTTCCTAATCGGTGACTTCACTGCAATGGTTGGTGACCCAACAGGTAAAAACACAACTCGTCCGCCGCTAAGTCGCGAAGACGTATTGCGTAACGCTGAAACGTACAAAGAGCAAGTGTTCAAAATTCTCGATCCTGCAAAGACTAAAATTCAGTTTAACTCTGAGTGGCTGTCTGAACTGGGCGCAGAAGGTATGATTCGCCTTGCGGCAAACCAAACCGTTGCTCGTATGCTAGAGCGTGACGACTTTAAAAAGCGTTACGCGGGTGGTCAGCCAATTGCTATTCATGAGTTCATGTACCCACTTCTACAAGGCTGGGACTCAGTAGCAATGGAAACGGATGTTGAATTAGGTGGTACAGACCAGAAGTTCAACCTTCTAATGGGTCGTGAACTGCAAAAGTCTCACGGTCAAAAACCTCAGGTTGTACTGATGATGCCGCTTCTAGTGGGCCTTGATGGCGAGAAGAAGATGTCTAAGTCAGCAAACAACTACATCGGTATCAGCGAAGCGCCAAGCGAAATGTTTGGTAAAATCATGTCTATTTCTGATGACCTAATGTGGAGCTACTACGAGCTGCTCTCTTTCCGTCCTCTGGAAGAGATTGCTCAATTCAAAGCTGATGTAGAAGCGGGCAAAAACCCTCGTGACATCAAAGTATTGCTAGCAAAAGAAATTATTGCTCGTTTCCACAGTGAAGCCGATGCCGATGCAGCAGAGCAAGAATTCGTAAACCGTTTTGCGAAGAACCAAATTCCTGATGAAATGCCAGAGTTTGACTTTGACGCAGGTCGCCCAGTGAGTAATCTGTTGAAAGAAGCAGGCTTATGTCCATCATCGTCAGATGCGATGCGCATGGTCAAGCAGGGCGCTGTGAAGATTGATGGTGAAAAAATTGCGGACAGCAAATTTGCTCCAGAAGCGGGTACTTACGTGTTCCAAGTAGGCAAACGTAAATTTGCTCGTATTACTATTCAGTAATTCATAATGACTGCAAATGAAAGCGTCCGAAGGGCGCTTTTTTTGTATGAAAATTTAGCAAAAACGGCAAAGTAAAACTTCCATACCTGATGAACTTTGCTACTATACTTGCGCTGCCAATAATGGCAGCGCTATCGGAGATTTACATGAACAATACCGACCATCCTCCCAGTCGTTGGGTGAGTAAGATTAAGGGAGCGAAATAACCCGCTTCGGTATTGGCGATCTCCGCCTTACCTAAGTGGTGAGGCATCTTTTCTAATTTTCTTCTCGTTATTTCCTTCATACATTCTGAATAGACAGTGCATTCGCATTGGTTTTCTCTGTGCATCTTAATTGTTGTCTGACTTTTAGCGTGCAAGAGTGGCTTTTCATGCTTTGTCGATGGTCGTTACCAATGCCAATCGGGAGATTCGCCATGACGGTAATGAACAACACTTTTATTGAAACAACACCAAACTTTTCTGAAGTAGAAATTGGTGCAGCTCGCAATGCATTCTTGCAGTACGAGCAAGAGCAACAAGTCCATTTGCTTACGGTTATGCCGATTGATGAGGCTGTAGGTATTTTACAGCATTGCTCTGTCGGCTATGTGAATAGTCTTATTGCTCAACTTGAGCAAGCAGGTCATGACAAACGCGCACGTCATTATGCTCACCAACTGGGTCTGCATATGTCTGAAGTTGATACACCCGATGGTTATTTATCAACTAGTGTTTTAGGGCATGTAAAACAGCGTATTGGATGGATCATTGCGCTGGCTCTTTTAGGGATAGTGTCAGGCTTGATCATCGCTCAGTATGAGGACACCCTTAGTCAGCTTGTTTTACTTGCAGTGTACATGCCAGTGATTGCAGCTGCTGGTGGTAACACAGGAACACAAGCAGCAACTTTGGTGATTCGTGCTCTTGCTACTGGAGAGTTAAAAAAACGCCAATGGTTAGAAGTTTTGTGGAAAGAGAGCCGAGTCGCTCTATTTATTGCGCTAGCGATCGCTATCGTGATGATTGGACGCATTATGTTATTTAGTGCAGGACAATCAACAGGAGGCTTTGAACTAACCGATATCGCACTGGCAATAGCAGTTGCGCTGTTCATTCAAGTCACCATTTCTACAACATTGGGCGGGCTGTTGCCAATTATTGCACGAGCTTGCAAGTTGGACCCAGCCGTATTGGTGAGTCCAGTTCTTGCGTCTATCGTCGATATTTCAGGAATGTGGATTTACTTTAACGTGGTGAACTATTTCTTAGGTATTGCCTGACTAAAGTTCACAATGTCATTGTAAAAAAGCTGCTCAAAATGTGTAATCGGGGCGATGACAGGTGTGTTGTCGTCCCGTTTTTCTGGGAAGTAGTCTGAAACAAACTGAACAAAAATGGTGTTAGGTTGACCATTTTTATCCAAGCCATATCCAGCCATATTGTAAGTCCCGTAGATAGAGCCACTTTTCGCGATCAGCTGTCCTTTAATTGGAAGTTTTCGCATACTTTGTCGGTACTTTAATGTGCCGGATTCACCTGATTTCGGCATGATGGCAATCAATTTGAGTTCGTTTTCATGCTTCCAAATATAGCGCAGCATTTCAGCCATCTTGGTCGCGGAGATCCGGTTATTTCGCGAAAGTCCTGAGCCGTCTTCTAGGCGCGCATTACGAATATCAATACCAGTGTTGGCGAAAATGATCTGCTTGATCGCTTCTGTACCGTTAGTAAAACTGCCTGGCTGAACGAAAAATTTAGCACCAAGTGTTTTGGTTAATGTGTCGGCAATCAAGTTGTCAGAGTTTTTGAGCATATCTTCAAGAATGTCTGGTAAGGCCTTTGATTGATGCATTGCGATGAGCTTTCGCTGCTTTTCTGGCGCCGTACCGACCCTAATCTTTCCTGATACCCCAATGTTGAGCTCCTTGAGCAAAGTCGCCAACCTTTGACTGGTGTAACGCTCAGGGTCTTGAACCGCAAATTTCAGTGGCAATGGTTTGTCTCTTTCAACCAAGCACCCTGTTAGCTTGTAGTTGTTATCGGGATTTGCAACTAAACCTAAGTCACAATGACGACTTTTCTTAATGGTTTTAGAAACTGTTTCTACGGTACTTGTGACACGAATAGGTTGATGCTCTGGTACGTAGACCCGCGTTCCACCATCTTTTTGTGTATAGATAGAGGCTTGTACACAGTTGTTATTGAGTGTGATGGTCGATGCCGGAGCGCTGTAGCAAACTCCCAAGATATCCCACGGCCAGCCCACCGCACGGTTATAACCAGTGAATGCGCTGTTATCGAGCCATAGGTCACCGTTAATCCGTTTTAAGCCATTTTTCTTAGCTAGAGTGAGAAGTGATTTTAAGTCGTTGGTTTGGAGTGTTGGGTCGCCGACAAAGTAAATCACTGCATCTGAGTTCGACGTTTCCAGCTTGGTTCGAAACCGGAAATTATCACCCAGTTCTAGCTTTGCGGCTAATGCGGTGACGATTTTTAATGTACTCGCTGGTGGGAACAGTTGTTCGGTAGGATGAACACCGTCAAGCTCAGCATTTTCACTGAGTTTTTCCGCAACTAAACTGATGCGGGCGCCTTCAGGCAACACCTCTTGATGAGGGTACGCTTGTGAAAAAGCAGAAAGTAATGAAGAGAATATGAGCAAGGGCCAACGTAAACGCATAATGATACTTTCTAAGGTGAGTTATGTGATTGAGTATACGCAAGTCCTTTCAATATGCTAGGTAACTAAATAAATGCTTCAAATGTCTTCATGAATGAGACACGAGAGAAAGGCGCGCTGCTTAAAATGAAGTATAAAAAATGCCCGCTTAAAGCGGGCATTCGATATTCTAGTCAAAGACCGGAATTAGAAGTCGTAACGTAGACCTAGAGCTAGCTCGTCTTCAGCATCGATCTTAGTTGCAACTGTTTTGCTAGTGTCAGTTGAACCAAACTTGTCACCTGCATCAATCAGGTTGAAGTTGTAAGAAATGTAACCACGGAAGTTAGGCTTGAAGTAGTAAGAAGCATCAACAGCGAAGTTGTTTGCAGAAGTTTCGTTGTTAGTTTCTGCATTGTTGTATGATGTTGTAAATACTGTTTGGCCTAGAGTGTAAGCACCCGCTAGCTCGTAACCAGTGTAATCAACTGTGTTACTGTTGTTTGAATCTTCCATTTTCTCGCCGTCAGTGAATACACCAGCGAAGTAAAGATCAGACATTGTGTAAGATGCAGCTAGCATGTACTCGTTAGCTTTGTCTTGATCTGCGTAACCAGCACCTAGCTCAAGACCAGTGTCAGCTAGAGCGTAGATTGCAGATAGAGAGTAACCGTCTTGTTTGTTGTCGTAGTACTCACCAGTGTTTTTGTTTTCCATACGATCAGCGAAGCGGTAGCTTGCTTTTACGCTTAGGTTTTCAAACTGGCCTTTGTAAGCCATCATGTTGTCTGTACGGTCTGATACAGCTAGTTTGTCTGCTGCAGAGTTACCGTGGTAAGCCATGATATCTGTGAAGTCAGTGATAACGCCTAGTGCACCTTCAGTTTTACCGTATGCGAACTCACCGTAAGCACCGCCAAGACCAGCGTAAGCAAGACGAGTTTCTAGATCGCTCTTGTCGTCGCCGTCTACAGTACCGTTTTGAGCAGTCTCAAATTCACCTTCCCAGAAACCAACACCGTATAGGTTGTCATTGATTTCTTGTTTACCAAGGAAGTTTAGACGGATGCGAGATTTGTCTTGAGCGTCGCCATCTTTCACAGATAGACGTGCTTCAGCACGGCCGCCCATTTCTAGAGAAGTACCGTCTTGGTTGTAAAGTTCAGCTGCGTTTACGCCAGTTGCCATAGCTGCTGCAGATACAGAAAGAGCAATTAGAGTCTTTTTCATCTTATTTGTCCTAGTTAGCTGTCCATAATCATTGTTGTATGGGGGAGAGGTGATCTCTCACAAGTTGTTGGTCCAAAATTGGCTAATTGAGCGATATAGTTCGCACTTGTAAGCCATTGATCTAACAACTCGCTGGACATGTTTTACTGCTAAAGTTTCCGTATGAGTTAGTAAAATGATATAAATCCCACTGATGAACACTGTTCAATTGTGCGTTGTTTTTATTTAAATTGCTGTTTTTGATTGAAATTATTGGCAATGACATTAGCCTGACATTGATTAGTTTTTATCTTTTTTGAGGTTTTTGGTGTAATGAACAGTGTTGTTTTTCAATAAATTGAGAAGGTGATTCGCCCTAGAACCGCTCTAAAAGTGAGTTATATCATTATGCCGAAAAGGCATAGTCTTGCTGTCTTTCGAATTAAGATGATTTCGTCCGGGAGTTTGTTTACACTAAACGAAATACATCTTTAAGCGCACTACCCAGTCCTATGACAGGGTGGGCTTTTTTTGTCCAAAGACCCATTTGGGCTTGAGGTTATAAAATGGAAAAAGTTCCAATGACACTACGTGGCGAGCAAAAGCTACGTGCAGAACTCGATCGTCTACTTAAACTACGTCCTCAGATCTCAGAGGCAATTGCTGAAGCTCGTGAGCTAGGTGATTTAAAAGAGAATGCTGAATATCACGCCGCTCGTGAAGAGCAGGGCATTTGTGAAGCACAAATCCGTGACATTGAATACAAACTGTCAGTTGCTCAAGTTATTGATGTAACGAAGATGGAGAACACGGGTAAAGTTATTTTTGGTTCAACCGTAACCTTGATTGATATCGACACCGAAGAAGAAAAAACGTACCAAATCGTTGGTGATGACGAAGCCGATATCAAAGCAGGTCGCATTTCAGTGAGCTCACCTATTGCTCGTGGCCTGATTGGTAAGATGGAAGGCGATGAAGTTGCTATTCAAACTCCGGGTGGCGCGAAAGACTTCGAAATTGACCGAGTAGAATATATCTAAGTCGTTTGGAGTAGCATTACTACTCTGATAAAACGCAAAAAGGTCGCCTCAGGCGACCTTTTTTCTTCAGCAACGTAAGTAGAGTTACTTACGAGGGATTTCGATTTTACGCTCTTCAGACTGGCGGTATAGCACAAGCACTTTACCAATAGTCTGAACTTTTTCAGCGCCCGTCTCACGTACGATAGCGTCGATGATTAGCTGTTTTGTTTCACGATCTTCCGAAGCAACTTTTACTTTGATAAGTTCGTGATGGTTAAGAGCGATTTCAATTTCTGCTAGCACGGCTTCTGTAAGTCCATTTGCGCCCATTAGCACAACAGGTTTTAAACTGTGAGCTAGGCCTTTAAGGTGCTGCTTTTGTTTGGTGCTTAGGTTCATTACGCGGCCAATTTTCTTTAAAATAAGGGTTGAAAAAAGCTATTTTAACGCCATCTATTGCTGAAGACTATAATTTATTGAGTAATAGGTAGCGCCTATTAAAACAATAGCTCCAATTTGTGCCTTGTTGGGATTAAAATGAGTAAACAAAAACATTCGGCTAGTTCTGGTCGTTGGTTGAAAGAACACTTTGATGATAAATACGCGAATGAAGCCCGAAAAAAAGGCTACCGCTCACGTGCTTATTTCAAGATCGATGAGATTCAAACGAAAGATAAATTGTTAAAGCCTGGAATGACAGTCGTCGACTTGGGGGCTGCGCCGGGCGGATGGTCTCAATATGCTGCTAAGATAGTAGGGGACAGTGGTCAGATCATCGCGTGTGACTTGCTTCCTATGGACCCGATTGCTGGCGTTAGCTTTTTACAAGGCGACTTTCGTGATGATGCGGTATTGGAAGCTTTGCTAGAAAGGATCCAACCTTCCATGGTAGACGTAGTAATGTCTGATATGGCGCCTAACATCGCGGGAAACAATTCTGTTGATCAACCTCGCGCTATGTATTTAGTTGAATTAGCTTTAGATATGTGTCGACAAGTTCTAGCGCCTAATGGTAGCTTTGTCGTAAAGGTTTTCCAAGGGGAAGGCTTCGATCAGTATGTGAAAGAAGTCCGAGACATGTTTAAAGCCGTAAAAATTAGAAAACCAGACTCATCGCGAGCTCGCTCTCGAGAGGTCTTCGTCGTAGCCACTGGTTACAAAGGTTAACCATTTTGCTCTCTTGAGAGCGTGTTAACACTATAGCTACAGTTAATGAACTGTAGTACCCTACCTTTAATTACAATTAGTTATCGAGAGGCTTACACCTTGAGTGACATGGCAAAAAATTTAATTCTGTGGCTTGTTATCGCCGTCGTATTGATGTCGGTATTCCAGAGCTTTGGCCCTGGAGAAAGCAATGGCAGAACCGTGGATTACACCACGTTTGTACAGGAAGTTGGCCAAGGCCAGATTCAAGAAGCAACTTTTAAAGACGGTGAAATTAGCTTTGTTCGTCGTGGCGGCGGTGCCAAAATGGTCACTTACATGCCAGTGTATGACCAAAAGCTTCTAGATGACCTAATTAACCAAAACGTGAAAGTACAAGGCACGCCTCCAGAAGAGCAAAGCTTGCTTGGTACTATCTTCATCTCTTGGTTCCCAATGATCTTACTAATTGGTGTATGGATTTTCTTCATGCGTCAAATGCAAGGCGGCGGTGGTAAAGGCGCCATGTCTTTTGGTAAGAGTAAAGCTCGAATGATGAGCGAAGAACAAATCAAGACAACTTTTGCTGACGTTGCTGGTTGTGACGAAGCAAAAGAAGACGTGAAAGAACTGGTGGACTACCTACGCGATCCAAGCCGCTTCCAAAAACTGGGCGGTAAGATTCCAACGGGTGTTCTAATGGTTGGTCCTCCTGGTACGGGTAAAACGCTTCTAGCGAAAGCCATTGCCGGTGAGGCGAAAGTACCATTCTTTACTATCTCTGGTTCTGATTTCGTAGAAATGTTCGTTGGTGTTGGTGCATCTCGTGTGCGTGACATGTTTGAACAAGCAAAGAAAGCTGCACCTTGTATCATCTTTATCGATGAGATCGATGCGGTAGGTCGTCAACGTGGCGCAGGTGTTGGTGGTGGTCATGATGAACGTGAACAAACACTAAACCAAATGCTCGTTGAGATGGATGGTTTCGAAGGTAACGAAGGTATTATCGTTATCGCTGCGACTAACCGTCCGGACGTGCTAGACCCTGCGCTACTGCGTCCTGGTCGTTTTGACCGTCAAGTGGTAGTTGGTCTTCCAGATGTACGTGGCCGTGAACAGATCCTAAAAGTTCACATGCGTAAGGTCCCTCTAGCGGGTGATGTAGAGCCTTCTCTCATCGCACGTGGTACTCCAGGCTTCTCTGGTGCTGACCTAGCAAACTTAGTTAACGAAGCTGCACTGTTTGCTGCGCGCGGTAACAAGCGCAACGTTTCTATGGTTGAGTTTGAACTGGCGAAAGACAAAATCATGATGGGTGCTGAGCGCCGTTCAATGGTGATGTCTGAGGAAGTGAAAGAGTCAACAGCATACCACGAAGCGGGTCACGCGATTGTTGGTCGCTTGGTTCCTGAACACGATCCAGTGTACAAAGTGTCTATCATTCCACGTGGTCGTGCGTTGGGTGTAACAATGTACCTTCCAGAGCAGGACCGCGTGAGTATGTCTCGCCAACACCTAGAGTCAATGATTTCTAGCTTGTACGGTGGTCGTTTAGCAGAAGAACTTATCTACGGTGCTGACAAAGTATCAACCGGTGCTTCTAATGATATCGAGCGCGCAACAGATATTGCTCGTAAGATGGTTACTCAATGGGGTTTCTCTGAAAAGCTTGGCCCTCTGCTGTATGCAGAAGATGAAGGCGAAGTGTTCTTAGGGCGTAGTGTAACTCAGACTAAACATGTGTCTGACGATACAGCGAAGTTGATTGATGACGAAGTTCGTCAGATCATTGACCGCAACTACGATCGTGCGAAGAAGATTCTTCAAGAGAACATGGATATCATGCATGCGATGAAAGATGCGCTGATGAAGTATGAAACCATTGATGCTCGCCAGATTGATGACTTAATGGAGCGCAAAGCTGAAATTCGTGAGCCTGCGGGCTGGAGTGATAACTCAGCAAGCAAACCAGAAGACAGCGACAAGCCTCAAGCAAAGCAAGAAGTTAAAGAAGAAGCAACGGAGACTGCGAAAGATGTAGAACAGCCTAGCTCTTCTGAAACAACTTCTAACGAAGCGCCTGAAAAGAAAGACTCTGAATAAAGAGTATCGATAATATTAAACCCCGAGTTATCTCGGGGTTTTTGTGTTTATGATGATGATTACAGCAAATAACAAATCTTTGGACCTTTCGCGTCCACATGTCATGGCCATTCTAAATGTGACACCGGATTCCTTTTCGGATGGCGGTAAATACAACTCAATTGAACTTGCTCTTGCTCAAGTTGATAAAATGATAAAGGCTGGTGTAAGTATTGTTGATGTTGGTGGTGAATCGACAAGGCCTGGTGCACCGGATGTGTCTTTGGAAGAAGAGCTTAGGCGTGTTGTCCCAGTAATCAAAGCCATTCGTGAAAAGTATGATGTGTGGATTTCCGTTGACACCAGTAAAGCAGAAGTGATGCGTCAAGCAATTGATGCTGGGGCTGATTTGATCAATGACATCCGTTCGCTGCAAGAGCCAGGCGCTCTGGAAGTCGCAGCAGAAGCAAACCTTCCAATTTGTCTGATGCATATGAAAGGTCAACCTAGGACCATGCAAGTTGACCCTCATTATGATGATTTAATGGGGGACGTGTCGGCTTTTCTAGAAGAACGTATCGCGGCGTGTGAAGCTGCAGGGATTGATAAATCTCAACTGATTCTCGATCCTGGGTTTGGCTTTGGCAAAACAATCGAACACAATTATCATATGCTTGCTCATCTTGAAAAGTTTCATGAATTCGGCCTGCCTATTTTGGCTGGCATGTCTCGTAAATCCATGATCTTCAAACTGTTAGACAAGCCAGCAGCAGAGTGTACGAACGCAAGTGTTGTTTGTGCTACGATTGCCGCGATGAAAGGCGCGCAGATCATTCGCGTGCATGACTTTGAAGAGACAATCGAAGCAATGAAAGTTGTTGAGATGACGAAAAACAATATTTAAAAATAATAAAGGAAAGTTTATGTCGAATGAAAGACGTTACTTTGGTACTGACGGTGTGCGCGGTAAAGTAGGACAATACCCAATCACTCCAGACTTCGTACTTAAGCTTGGCTGGGCTGCTGGTCGTGTACTAGCGAAACAAGGCACAAAGAAAGTTATCATAGGTAAAGATACACGTATTTCAGGTTATATGCTTGAATCTGCACTAGAGGCTGGCCTTGCAGCTGCGGGACTTAAAGCAACATTTACTGGTCCCATGCCAACTCCAGCTGTGGCATATTTAACTCAGACTTTCCGTGCCGAGGCTGGTATTGTGATTTCTGCATCACATAACCCATATTACGACAACGGCATTAAATTCTTTTCTTCTGAGGGTACTAAGCTACCTGACGATATCGAATTGGCGATCGAAGCTGAGTTAGATAAAGAAATTGAATGTGTGGAGTCTGCTGAGCTTGGTAAAGCAACCCGCCTAAATGATGCAGCTGGTCGTTACATCGAATTCTGTAAGAGTACTTTCCCATCTGAGTTGAGCCTTGCGAACTTTAAGATCGTAGTAGACTGTGCGCACGGTGCAACGTACCACATCGCTCCAAATGTTTTCAAAGAACTTGGGGCAGAAGTTATCGCTATGGGCGTAGAGCCTAACGGCATCAACATTAATGAAAAAGTGGGCGCAACAGACGTACGAGCTCTTCAACAGCGTGTTGTTGAAGAGCAAGCGCATCTTGGTCTCGCATTTGATGGTGATGGTGACCGCATCATTATGGTCGACCACCTAGGTAACAAAGTTGATGGTGACCAAATTGCTTATATCATCGCTCGTGATGCACTTCGTCGTGGTGAGCTAAAGGGTGGTGTTGTTGGTACACTAATGACTAACTTGGGTATGGAAAATGGTTTAAAGCAGCTAGGCATTCCGTTTGTACGTGCTGCTGTTGGTGACCGTTATGTCATGGAGCAACTGCTAGAAAAAGGTTGGAAAATTGGTGCTGAAAACTCAGGCCATGTGATCTTATTAGATAAAGTCACAACCGGCGATGCGATTGTTGCTGCACTTCAAGTACTTGCTTCTGTAATTGGCAGCGATATGTCTTTATATGAACTATCGCAAGGAATGACATTATATCCTCAGGTTTTAGAAAATGTCCGTTTCTCAGGAGAAAGTAACCCTCTTGAAGCTACAGCTGTATTAAACGCTGTCGCTGAAGTAGAGGCGACACTTGGTGATAAAGGGCGTGTACTGCTGCGTAAGTCTGGCACTGAGCCTTTGATCCGCGTTATGGTGGAAGGCGAAGATGGTGAACTAGTTCAACACTCAGCATTGAAAATCGCTGAGGCTGTTAAAGCAAGTTGTTAATCATTGCGTTAAAGCATGTCTTGAATGAAAAGGGCATCTTTTGCCCTTTTTTTGAGCGCTTAACGCATTGGCATTGATTTTTTACTAATTTTCCCTTGTCAGCGTTACTGGCTTTCGCTAGTATTGCTCCGCCTCCCGTTAGGAGGTCGCTAGCCTTGTTCATTATGATTTGTTCTTTTGAACGGCGCTGGCTCAACAATTTGGAACATAGGTGGAAAAAATGTTTTCAGTTCTACTTGTGATTTACCTGTTGGCAGCGCTTGGTGTGATTGGCCTTGTGTTGATTCAACAAGGTAAAGGCGCAGATATGGGAGCCTCGTTCGGTGCTGGTGCTTCAAACACAGTGTTTGGTGCTGGCGGCTCAGGTAATTTCTTAACCCGAACAACTGCTATTTTAGCAACCGTATTCTTTATCGTTAGCTTGTTACTTGGTCGTATGTCTACGCACCAGACTGAATCACAATGGGTAGACCCAACGTTAGGTCAACCAGTTGTCGAACAAGTTAAGGATGCAGCGAGTGAAGTTCCTGCCCCTGCGGGTGATGAAATTCCTCAATAAGCTGTAAGGTTTTGATGCCGAGATGGTGAAATTGGTAGACACGCTAGCATGAGGTGCTAGTGCCTTAGGTGTGAGGGTTCGAGTCCCTCTCTCGGCACCATGTATTTACAAACTTGTAAATCACTTGTTTGCGAGTATAATGCTCAGCAAGTCGGACGCGGGGTGGAGCAGCTTGGTAGCTCGTCGGGCTCATAACCCGAAGGTCGTCGGTTCAAATCCGGCCCCCGCAACCAATCTCTTTCTTTAAAAGGAAATCGTAGATTGGCAAGTTTGCGTAGTGCTAACCACACTACGAGTTAAGAAAAGCAATTGTTGGCTATTCTTAACGTATCAGGGTCCAGCAGCATAAAACCCCGACTATCGGGGTTTTTTGTTATCTGAGCTTTTTGAAATAGCTCAGATACTGCTTGGTTTTTTGATTGGGCTCTGAGCCCTTTTTTTGTTTCTGGAGTGGTTAAATGACTGGTTTAGAAAGACAACTTACTGAAATGCTTGACGCGCCAGTAGCGGCATCAGGTTATGAGTTAGTTGGATTAGAATTCATTCGTGCAGGCGCGCACTCAACGTTACGTATCTACATTGACCATGAAAATGGTATTAACGTAGACGACTGTGCAGAAGTTAGCCACCAAGTTAGTGCAGTTTTAGACGTTGAAGATCCAATTTCTGTTGCTTACAGCCTAGAAGTGTCTTCTCCAGGTTTAGAAAGACCACTTTTTAAAGCAGCACATTACGAGCAATTTATTGGTCACGAGGTCAGCATCGTATTGAAAATGGCTGTAGCAAACCGTCGTAAGTGGAAAGGTATTATCCACGGTGTTGATGGCGAAACAGTGACAATTACTGTAGACGGTCAGCAAGAAGAGTTTGCTCTAAGTAACATTTCCAAAGCTAACCTGATCCCTAAATTTTAGTTCCCTAAAAAAGTTTAAGCTTAGAGGCTAAATACAATGAGTAAAGAAATTTTAGCGGTAGCAGAAGCGGTATCGAACGAAAAAGCGGTACCTCGTGAGCGTATCTTTGAGGCTCTTGAGATTGCTCTAGCAACTTCTACAAAGAAAAAATACGAAATCGAAATCGACGTACGTGTTGCCATTGACCGTAAAACCGGTGAGTTTGTAACTTACCGCCGTTGGTTAGTTGTTGATGACGTTGAGAACCCTACAAAAGAGATCTCACTAGAAGCAGCGCAATACGAAGATGACTCAATCGAGCTTGGCGACTACGTAGAAGACGAAATCGAATCAGTAACGTTTGACCGTATTACGACTCAAACTGCTAAGCAAGTTATCGTTCAAAAAGTTCGTGAAGCTGAGCGCGCACAAATCGTTGAACAGTTCATCGATAATGAAGGTGATCTAATCACTGGTGTCGTGAAAAAAGTAAACCGTGACACAATCGTGCTTGATCTTGGTAATAACGCTGAAGCGGTAATCCTGCGTGATGACCAACTTCCTCGTGAAAACTTCCGTCCAGGCGACCGCGTACGTGGCCTTCTTTACAAAGTCGCGCCTGAAGCACGTGGTTTCCAATTGTTCATCACTCGTTCTAAGCCAGAAATGTTGGCAGAACTGTTCCGTGTTGAAGTGCCTGAAATCGCAGAAGATATTATCGAGCTGAAAGGCGCAGCACGTGATCCTGGTTCTCGCGCTAAGATCGCTGTCAAAACAAATGACAAACGTATCGACCCTGTAGGTGCGTGTGTTGGTATGCGTGGTGCACGTGTACAAGCTGTTTCTGGCGAACTTGGTGGTGAGCGTATCGATATCGTTCTTTGGGATGATAACCCAGCTCAATTCGTTATCAACGCAATGGCGCCAGCTGATGTTGCTTCTATCATCGTTGATGAGGATGCACACTCAATGGACATCGCAGTTGAAGCTGACAACCTAGCGCAAGCTATTGGTCGTAACGGTCAAAACGTGCGTCTAGCATCTCAACTAACCGGTTGGGAACTGAATGTTATGACAGTTGCTGATCTTCAGAAGAAACACGCTGAAGAATCACAAGCATCTATTGAAAACTTCATGAAGTACCTAGATATTGAAGAAGACTTCGCTCAACTTCTTGTTGAAGAAGGTTTCTCAACGCTAGAAGAAATCGCATACGTGCCAGTTAACGAGCTACTAGAAATCGATGGTTTGAATGAAGAACTAATCGAAGAGCTTCGTGGACGTGCAAAAGATGCACTAACGACGATCGCACTAGCACAAGAAGAGTCTTTTGAAGGTCTAGAACCTGCTGAGGACCTACTTGCACTTGAAGGTCTTGAGCGTGAGATGGCATTTAAATTGGCAGCGAAAGGTGTAGCGACACTGGAAGATCTTGCTGACCAAGGTATTGACGATTTAGAAGGTATCGAAGGCCTGACCGAAGAACGTGCAGGTGAGCTAATTATGGCCGCACGTAACATCTGTTGGTTCGGCGAAGAAGCATAATTTTCGGCAAGGAGGAAGCGGCATGACACAATTAACAGTTAAAGCACTGAGTGATGAGATTGGTACGCCAGTCGACCGCTTGATTGAACAACTTGCTGACGCTGGCATTAAAAAGGCGAGCTCTGACAATGTTACTGATGAAGAGAAGCAGAAGCTTCTCTCTCATTTAAAGAAAGAACACGGTGATAAATCAGGTGATTCAGAGCCGACTCGCCTTACGCTTCAGCGTAAAACTCGTAGTACACTTAGTGTGAACGCGGGTGGTGGTAAGAGTAAGAATGTTCAGGTTGAGGTGCGCAAAAAACGTACATACGTGAAGCGCAGCACAATTGAAGATGAAGCGAAACGTGAAGCTGAAGAAGCAGCACAACGTGAAGCAGAAGAAGCAGCAAAACGTGCAGCAGAAGAAGCTGCAAAACGTGAAGCTGAAGAAGCTGCGAAACGTGAAGCTGAAGAAGCTGCAAAACGTGAAGCGGAAGAAAAAGCGAAACGTGAAGCTGAAGAAAAAGCGAAGCGAGACGTAGATACGAATGCACAACGTAATGCTGAAGAAAAAGCAAAGCGTGATGCTGAAGAGAAAATTAAGCAAGAAGCAGCGCGAAAAGAGGCCGACGAGCTTAAACGTCGTCAGGAAGAAGAAGCTAAGCGTAAGGCTGAAGAGGAAAGTCAGCGCAAGCTTGAAGAAGCTCGCGAATTGGCTGAAAAGAATAAAGAGCGTTGGTCTGCTGCAGAAGAGAAAAAGGGTGATATGGAAGATACAGATTACCATGTAACGACTTCACAATACGCACGTGAAGCCGAAGATGAAGCAGATCGCAAAGTAGAAGGCGGTCGTCGTAAGAAGAAAAAAGCAGCTTCGGGTAAAGACGACCAAGCTCGCGGTGGCCGTAACAACCAACGTGGCGGTAGAGGTCGTAAGGGCAAACTTGCTAAGCCGACTTCAATGCAGCACGGGTTTGATAAGTCAGCAACGGTTGCTAAGCAAGACGTTGTAATTGGCGAAACGATCGTTCTATCAGAACTTGCTAACAAGATGTCGGTTAAAGCGACAGAAGTTATCAAAGTAATGATGAAGATGGGCGCTATGGCGACTATCAACCAAGTGATCGACCAAGAAACAGCACAACTTGTTGCTGAAGAAATGGGCCATAAAGTAGTTCTTCGTAAAGAGAACGAACTGGAAGAAGCGGTGCTATCTGACCGTGACACTAACGCGGAAGCAGTTCCACGTGCTCCAGTTGTTACTATCATGGGTCACGTTGACCACGGTAAAACGTCAACACTTGACTACATCCGTCGCACACACGTTGCTTCTGGCGAAGCGGGTGGTATTACTCAGCACATTGGTGCGTACCACGTTGAAACAGACAACGGCATGATCACGTTCCTTGATACTCCTGGACACGCAGCGTTTACTGCAATGCGTGCTCGTGGTGCTCAAGCGACAGATATCGTTGTTCTTGTAGTTGCAGCAGACGATGGCGTAATGCCACAAACAGTAGAAGCGATTCAGCACGCGAAAGCGGCAGGCGTTCCTCTAATTGTTGCTGTGAACAAGATCGATAAAGAAGACGCGAACCCAGATAACGTTAAGAACGAGCTTGCTCAATACGACGTTATTCCTGAAGAGTGGGGCGGTGAGAACATGTTCGTTCACATCTCTGCTAAACAGGGTACAAACATCGATGGTCTTCTAGAAGCAATCCTTCTTCAGTCTGAAGTTCTTGAACTTACAGCTGTAGCTGAAGGCATGGCATCTGGTGTTGTTGTTGAATCTCGCCTAGATAAAGGTCGTGGTCCAGTTGCAACAGTACTTGTTCAATCAGGTACACTAAACAAAGGCGACATCGTTCTTTGTGGTCAAGAATACGGCCGTGTTCGTGCAATGCGTGATGAGCTAGGTAAAGAAATTACTTCGGCTGGCCCATCTATCCCTGTAGAGATCCTAGGTCTTTCAGGTGTACCATCTTCAGGTGATGAAGCAACAGTAGTTCGTGACGAGCGTAAAGCGCGTGAAGTAGCTAACTACCGTGCTGGTAAGTTCCGTGAAGTGAAACTTGCTCGTCAGCAGAAATCTAAACTAGAGAACATGTTCTCTAACATGACTGCTGGTGAAGTTGCTGAACTTAACGTTGTACTTAAAGCAGACGTTCAAGGTTCTGTAGAAGCAATCGCTGACTCACTAGTTAAGCTATCTACTGACGAAGTTAAAGTGAACATCGTTGGTTCTGGTGTAGGTGGTATTACGGAAACTGACGTAGTACTAGCGGAAGCTTCAAACGCAATCATCCTTGGCTTTAACGTTCGTGCAGATGCTTCTGCTCGTCGTGCTGTTGAAGCCGCAGCTGTTGACTTACGTTACTACTCAATCATTTACCAATTGATTGACGAAGTGAAACAAGCAATGGGCGGTATGCTTGCTCCAGAATTCAAGCAAGAGATCATTGGTCTTGCTGAAGTTCGTGACGTGTTTAAGTCACCGAAACTGGGCGCTATCGCTGGTTGTATGGTTACAGAAGGTGTGATCAAGCGTAACAACCCAATCCGTGTACTACGTGATAACGTTGTTATTTACGAAGGTGAACTAGAGTCACTACGTCGTTTCAAAGATGACGTTCAAGAAGTTAAGAATGGCTACGAATGTGGTATCGGCGTTAAGAACTACAATGATGTTCGCGTTGGTGACCAAATCGAAGTCTTCGAAATCGTTGAAATTAAACGTACTCTAGACTAATTGACTAAAATTACTAATATTGTCTTTGAAAGATAAGTAGTAATTGGTTGTTGAATACACCATGGGGGGCTGGCTTTGACCAACCCCCCATTCTTTCTATATAAGAGTAAAGATATGTCAAAAGAATTTAGCCGCACGCAGCGCGTTGCACAGCAGCTGCAAAAAGAACTAGCGATGATCCTTCAACGTGAAGTTCGTGACTCTCGCCTTGGCATGGTGACGATCTCAGACGTAGAAGTCTCTCGTGACCTAGCTTACGCAAAAGTATTTGTGACCTTCCTGTGTGTGGGTGAGCAAACACCAGAATCATGTCTAGCAGCGCTACGTGAGCACGAAGTGCACATTCGCATGATGTTAGGTAAGCGTATTCGTCTACGTTTAACGCCAGAAATCCGCTTCCACTATGACAATACGCTTGTTGAAGGTATGCGTATGTCTAACCTAGTGTCTGAAGTCGTTAGTTCAGACAAACAAAAGCAAAAAGATTCTGGTCGTGAGGACGAAGAATAATGGCTCGTCGTCGTAAAGGTCGTCCAATTAATGGCGTTATACTGTTGGACAAACCAACAGGTATCTCTTCCAATGATGCACTGCAAAAAGTAAAGCGAATCTACTTTGCCGAGAAAGCAGGCCACACTGGAGCCTTGGACCCATTAGCGACAGGCATGCTGCCAATTTGCTTGGGTGAAGCGACAAAATTTTCTCAGTTTCTTCTTGATTCTGATAAACGCTACCGTGTGATCGCAAAGCTGGGTGAACGTACCAATACGTCTGACTCGGATGGTGAAGTTGTAGAGACGCGTCCAGTCGATGTTACGTTAGACAAGCTAGAAGCGTGCATCGATCAGTTCCGTGGTGAATCTGATCAAGTGCCTTCCATGTTCTCTGCGTTGAAGTATCAAGGTAAACCCTTGTATGAATACGCTCGTAAAGGCATCGAAGTTCCGCGTGAATCTCGTAAGATCACGGTATATGAGATTGTTCTTCACCGTTTTGAAGGCGATGAAGTAGAGATGGAAGTGCACTGCTCTAAAGGTACCTATATTCGTACTATCGTTGATGATCTGGGCGAAATGTTAGGTTGTGGTGCGCACGTAACTATGCTTCGTCGTACTGGTGTTGCTAAATACCCTTACGAGAATATGGTAACACTTGAGCAACTAAATGAGTTGCTAGAGCAAGCTCACCGCGAGGAACGAGCGCCTCGAGAGCTACTGGACCCACTGCTTTTGCCAATGGATACAGCGGTAGAAGACTTACCAGAAGTCAACTTGGTGCCTGAACTGGCGAATATGGTCCAACATGGGCAGCCCGTTCAAGTATTTGGTGCTCCGACTGAGGGCTCACTTCGCCTTACTATGGGTGAAGAACGCTTGTTTATTGGCGTTGGCGAAATGAACGAAGATGGCAAAATCGCTCCTAAGCGATTGGTCGTGTTCCGAGATGACGTTGCATCCAAGTAAATGATTGAAAATACCGACCTGAGTGTCGGTATTTTTATATTGCACGAGATAGGAAATTTCCCTATAATCCGCGCTTCGCGTAGCGGCTGAATCAGAGATTGGCTGCTACAACTTTAAACCTACTCTTATTAGGAGAGAATTATGTCTCTGAATGCAGAAACTAAAGCAGCAATCGTTGCAGAATACGCACAAGGCGAAGGCGACACTGGTTCACCAGAAGTTCAAGTAGCTCTACTTACAGCTTCTATCAACCACCTACAAGGTCACTTCAAAGCGCACAAAGGCGATCACCACAGCCGTCGTGGTCTTCTACGCATGGTTTCTCGTCGTCGTAAGCTTCTAGATTACCTAAAAGGTAAAAACCTAGCTCGCTACCAAGACCTAATCAAACGTCTAGGCCTACGTCGCTAATCAGCGACTGCATAGCAGTTTGTCTAAAAAGGGGCTTTATGCCCCTTTTTTGTTGCCTAAATTTAGCCAAATTAGACTTATGCCGTTATAATACTGGCGGCTAAACCTTGTAAGAGGTTTTCTCAAAAGCTCATAGCATTACAGTCAACCACGTCGACCAAAAGGTCGCGACTATTCAAAAGGAATTTCCGAGTTTCTTTTTACTAGTCGCGATTCGTAATGCCTTGAGTGTCAATTAACACATCTAAGATTTCTTTAAGCACTAAAGGAAGATTAGAAACAAGGAATAACAATGTTCGAAAAACCAGTTGTTAAAACGTTCCAGTACGGCAACCACACAGTTACTTTAGAAACTGGCGTTATTGCACGTCAAGCTACAGCAGCAGTTATGGTCACAATGGATGATACGTCTGTATTCGTATCTGTTGTAGGTAAAAAAGAAGCCGTTGCAGGTCAAGACTTCTTCCCACTAACGGTTAACTACCAAGAGCGTACTTACGCTGCGGGTAAAATCCCAGGCGGCTTCTTCAAACGTGAAGGTCGTCCTTCTGAAGGCGAAACGCTAACAGCTCGTCTAATCGACCGTCCAATCCGTCCGCTATTCCCAGACGCGTTTAAAAACGAAGTTCAGGTTATCGCGACAGTAATGTCTGTAAACCCAGATGTTCAGCCAGATATCGTTACAATGATCGGTACTTCTGCTGCTCTTGCTATCTCTGGCATTCCATTCAACGGCCCTATCGGTGCGGCGCGTGTTGGTCATATCGATGGTCAGCTTGTACTTAACCCTAGCCAAACTGAACTAGAAACTTCTAAGCTTGACCTTGTTGTTGCAGGTACAGAGTCAGCAGTACTGATGGTTGAGTCAGAAGCGGACAACCTAACTGAAGAAGAAATGCTAGCGGCGGTTGTTTATGGTCATGACCAACAACAAGTTGCTATTCAAGCTATCAACGAATTCAAAGCAGAAGTTGCAACTCCTGCTTGGGATTGGGTTGCTCCTGAAGAGAACACAGCGCTTAAAAATAAGATTGCTGATCTAGCAGAAGCTAAACTTGTTGAAGCTTACCAAATTACTGAGAAAATGGCTCGTTACGACCGCATCCATGAGATCGCTGCGGAAGTAAATGAAGTTCTTCTTGCTGAAGATCCTGAAGCAGATACAAAAGAAATCCACACTATCTTCCATGATCTAGAGAAGACAGTAGTACGTAGCCGTATTATTGCAGGTAACCCTCGTATCGATGGCCGTGAAAAAGACATGGTTCGTGCACTAGATGTACGTACTGGTGTTCTTCCTCGTACTCACGGTAGCGCGCTATTCACTCGTGGTGAAACTCAGGCGATCGTTACGGCAACGCTAGGTACTCAGCGTGATGCTCAAATCATCGATGAGCTAACTGGTGAGCGTAAAGATCACTTCCTACTGCACTACAACTTCCCTCCATACTGTGTAGGTGAAACTGGTTTTGTAGGTTCTCCTAAGCGTCGTGAAATCGGCCACGGTAAACTGGCGAAGCGTGGTATTGCTGCAGTAATGCCTTCTGTTGATGAGTTCCCATACACAGTACGTGTTGTATCGGAAATCACTGAATCTAACGGTTCATCTTCAATGGCTTCAGTATGTGGTACTTCTCTTGCGCTTATGGACGCAGGTGTACCAATCAAAGCATCTGTTGCTGGTATCGCAATGGGTCTTGTTAAAGAAGGTGACGATTTCGTTGTACTTTCTGACATCCTTGGCGATGAAGACCATCTAGGTGACATGGACTTTAAAGTAGCAGGTACTAACACTGGTATCACTGCACTTCAAATGGACATCAAGATCGAAGGCATCACTAAAGAAATCATGCAAATTGCGCTTAACCAAGCTCAAGGCGCACGTAAGCACATCCTATCTGTAATGGATGAAGCTATCTCTGGTGCTCGTGAAGACATCTCTGAATTTGCTCCGCGTATTCACACGATGAAGATCAGCGCTGAGAAGATCAAAGACGTTATCGGTAAAGGTGGTGCAGTTATCCGTGCTCTAACTGAAGAGACTGGTACAACTATCGAAATCGAAGACGACGGTACTATCAAGATTGCGGCAACTGAAGGCACTGCTGCGAAAGAAGCTATCCGCCGTATCGAAGAGATCACTGCTGAAGTGGAAGTGGGCCGTATCTACACAGGTAAAGTTGCACGTCTAGCTGACTTCGGTGCATTCGTAACGGTTCTTCCAGGCAAAGATGGTCTTGTACACATTTCTCAAATCGCAGAAAAACGCGTAGAGAAAGTGTCTGACTACCTAGCTGAAGGTCAAGAAGTTCAAGTTAAAGTTCTTGAAATCGACCGCCAAGGCCGTGTACGTCTAAGCATGAAAGAAGCGGTAGAAAAGCCAGCTGAAGAAGCTGCTGCTGAAGCACCGGCTGCTAAAGACGAGTAAGACAAAATGAGACTTTCAGCCTTTTATTAGATTAAGGGCCTGAAAGCATGTTATAAAAGGGGAGCATTTTCGCTCCCCTTTTTTGGTTTGTTTCGATGTATTAACCTCAAACGAGGTTATCGCCTATATTGCATTAAGAGAAACAAATCTTGAGCGGTCCAAACAGGAGTATCAATTAGTGAAATGGTTTCAAACCGCAATTTTATGTGTTGCTATCGCGCTGACCGGTTGTGCAAATACTTCTCAACAATCAGCACAAAAGTGGTTATATCCACCGATGGCGGTGCCACTTCAGCCTAGTGTTCAACAAGAAGTACAAATTGCGCGTCTCTCGCAGTTGCTACAACGTCCCGACCTTAGTGATGAAGTGCGCGCTAAAATGCATTATGAGCGCGGTAGCTACTACGACAGCGTTGGTTTGCGTGATCTTGCCCGTTTGGACTTTAACCAGTCTTTGCAGTTGAATCCTGCTCAGCCGGACATCTTCAATCTTTTGGGAGTATACTTTACCCAAGTAGGAGAGTTTGATGCGGCATATGAAGCGTTTGACTCGACCATAGAGTTGGCTCCTGATAATACCTATGCTGAGCGCAACCGTGCGATTGCACTGTATTATGGTGGCCGAATCGATCTCGCTTTAGAAGATATGACCAAGCATTATCAAGAAATGCCAACGGATCCTTTTCGTTCATTATGGCTGTACATCATCGAAGCTGAGCAAAATCCAGAGCAAGCAAAAGCCAATCTTCAACAGCGTTATTTACGAGATCGTAGTGAAGAGTGGGGATGGGTTCTTGTTGCTATCATGCTACGAGACGTCTCGGACGAAGACGCGCTTAAAGCAATTATGGATGGAACGAGAGAGAACTACCGCCTAGCTGAACGATTGACGGAAACGTATTTCTACCTTGGAAAGCGTAATCAGCTTGAAGGTGATATCGCAAGTGCCATCTCACTTTATAAGCTCGCGATTTCGTTCAACGTTTACGATTATGTTGAGCATCGCTATTCTTTCTTGGAGCTGGCGCAAATTTACGATCAATTACAGCAAGATAGATTGGCCAAGTTAAAGGCTGCCAAGAAGCTGGAAATTGAATGATTTAGAGCCGCTCGATGAGAGCGGCTTTTTTTATGATTGAACTTGATTAGTGACTCATTTAAAATAGTTAGTCTTGCTAACTAAGTGGTGGTGGCTTTTATGGCATTAGAAGAAAGCTTGATTGATTTAGAGCGTTTTTGCGCCAAAGCTTGGCGTGTCTATGCCAAAGAAGATCCATTATCACATCTAAGCTTTAATGAGTTCGATTATTTACGTGTGATTCAGGTTTACCCTGAGGGTGTGCGAATAACCGATCTTGCAGAAGAGCTGCAAGTGACTAAGCCTTCCGCATCGACAATGGTTGTGCGTTTGGAAAAAAAGGGTTTGGTGAAACGCATCGCATGTAATGAGGATGCTCGTGCTAAGCGTGTGTTGCTTACGGAAGAAGTCGCAGAAAAAATGTCTTTGGAGCAGGTAGTGTACAAAGATATCTCTGACCAAATGATGCAACAATTAAATCAGCAAGAAGCTGAACAGTTACAAGCTTTATTGAATAAAGCATTGAGTAATAAGTCATTTTAAACTGAAGCAAAGGCCTCAGCTGTATGGTTTAGTTTTTGTTGTTTCATCTTTCTTTTATTTAATTTAACCATTTAGTTAGCCTTGCTAATTAAATGGTTAGCTTTGCTAACTACTGGTGACAGTCATGCAAAACTCAATTTATAGACAGTTTTGGAAATATACGATTCCAACCGTCGCAGCAATGCTCGTAAACGGTTTGTATCAAATAGTTGATGGCATTTTTATTGGCCGTTATGTTGGCGCTGACGGATTAGCTGGGATCAATGTTGCGTGGCCTATTATCGGTTCGATCCTCGGTATAGGAATGATGATTGGGGTGGGGACTGGCGCGCTGACTTCGATCAAGCAAGGAGAGAACGATCATGAAGGCGCTAAGCGAATCCTAACGACCGGATTGACGTTGTTAGCGGCATTGATGCCGATCGTTGCTACAATATTGTTCTTGTTTTCGGATGAATTTATTCGCTGGCAAGGTGCGGAAGGGCGAGTGTTTGAACTTGCGCTGCAATATTTGCATATTCTGATTGTCGCGTGCGTATTCACGTTGGGTTCTATCGCAGTTCCGTTTTTATTACGCAATGACGACAGCCCGAACTTAGCAACGATTTTGATGGTCATCGGTGCCGTTATTAACATTGTATTAGACTACGTATTTATTGCTTGGTTGGAGTGGGAATTAACCGGAGCCGCTATTGCCACTGCACTTGCACAATTAGTGGTCACTGTGCTCGGTATTGGTTACTTCTTTACTTCAAAAGCAACATTACGCCTTCGTATCCGCGACTTCAAAGTTCAGGTTGATGCTGCACCAAAGATTATCATGATAGGTACATCAAGTTTCTTTATGTACGCCTACGGCTCTGTGATGGTGGCACTGCACAACGCGTTATTTGCTCAATACGGAAGTGCAATGTTGATTGGAGCGTACGCCATTTTGGGGTACATCGTGACGGTTTACTATCTGATAGCCGAAGGTATTGCGAATGGTATGCAGCCTTTAGTGAGCTTCAACCACGGTGCACGTAATCAGGAGAACATCAGAAAGTTATTAAAGGTCGCGATGGGGACATCTGTGCTTGGTGGGGTGGCATTCGTTGTTTTGATGAACCTTTTCCCGTACGAACTGGTTGCGGTGTTTAATAATGCTGACCAACAGTTGATTGATAGCACCGTGATCGGGATTCGTTTACACATGTTTGCGTTGTTCTTAGATGGTTTTTTAGTTGTGGCGGCCGCGTACTATCAATCAGTAAACAAAGGCAGCAAAGCCATGTTTGTAACACTAGGCAACATGCTGGTCCAGTTGCCATTCTTATTCATTATGCCGAAACTTTTCGGCGTGACAGGCATTTGGTTAGCTTTCCCATTGTCTAACATTGCATTGAGTTTGGTCGTGATCAGTATGTTGTGGCGAGATGTGAAAAAGCTGCTTAATGAGAGTTCTGTCGAACCAACAGTGCAAGCCTGTTAACAATGGCTGATAGAGAAAAGCGAGGTTGGGCCTCGCTTTTCTTTTTTGGGGAGCTAAATGTTTTTTACTTCTAAGCCAGCTAGCTGATGCCAATAGCCATTGCATTGGCGGCTTTCAAGTTTTTCAGGGTTGTCGCCGTGCTCGTTTGAGCGAAAATGCTCTAACTCAGAAAGTGTACTCACACCGAGAGGGCTTAATCGGACCACATCAACCAGGCCTTGCATACTTGGTAAGTCATTGATCAGGTTATAACAATACCCTGATTGCGTTTGAATGCCGTTAAGGTTAAAGACTTCTTGTCCTTCTTGGCTGCTGACCTGGATACCCGTAGGGTATTTGATACAGCAGGTTTCGCAATCGTCTTTCGCTCGGTTTTCAGCTCGGGCTGTGAAACAGCGAGCGGAATACGCTAAAGGCAAATAACCGTGGCTAAATACCTCAACTTCAAACTTGTTACGAATACCAAGCTCGTCACACTGAACCAAAGTATCGTTTAACCATTCGCGAGAGAGCTCGACAGGCATGCACCAACGCATCATACCTTGCTTCAAAAATAAGTTGAGCGTGTGTGCGTTATAAGTATTGATTGCAGGGCCAACGACGAAAGGCACTTTATGCTCTGATGCCAATTGAACAGCAGATACGTCATTTGCTTCAATCGCGAAGTCACCGTTGTCGATGTACTTCTTCATTATGTTTACTTCACTCGGAGCTTCTAGTAGTGCCATTGTTGATAGCACCACTTGCTTGCCAGATGCAGACAGCTCTTTTGCGATTTCAAGCCAATGCGAAGGCTTCATTTCTCGACGTTTTGAACATACGGTTTCCCCAAGATAGATGATGTCCGCGGAGCTTGATTTCGCTTGTTCATAAAACGCTTCGATGTCTTGTTTTGGCCAGAAGTACAACAGCGGGCCAAGCGCGTATTTCATTGAATTATCCATCTTAACCTCTACTGCCATTTGCGGTGATAAGCACCAAGTGTGGTCTGCGTACCTTCAGACACGTTTGCCAATGCGGCATCCCAAGCCGCTTCGACTTGATAAGCTTCTGGGTTTGCTTGGTAACGTTCAATCGCGGCTCGCCATGTTCGAGTGACTTGTTCTACGTAAGCTGGGCTACGTTGGCGACCTTCAATTTTTACAGACGCCACATTTGCAGCAAATAGTTCTGGCAGCATAGAGAGGGTGTTCAAACTGGTTGGTTCTTCCAGTGCGTGGTAGCGTTTTTTCTCGCCTTCGATTTCTGCTTCGAAACGACCTTTACACAAGGTAGGGTAGCCCGCATTTTCACCGGTGCTGTAGCGATCGATCAAAATGTCGTTAAGGCGGGATTCCAGACCATTTTCTGTTTCTTGCCAGCGAACGTACTTAGCTGGAGAGCATGCTCCTACAGTGTTTGGAGACTCGCCTGTCATATATGACGATAGGTAGCAGCGACCTTCAGACATGATGCAAAGGCTACCAAAAGCAAAGACTTCTAACTCGACATCGCTAGTGATGTTGCGTGAAAGCTGTTTGACCTGATGAATCGATAAAACGCGAGGTAATACTACCCGTTTTACGTTGAAGTTTTGTTTGTAAAAATCAATGGCTGCGACGTTGGTCGCTGATGCTTGCACTGAAAGGTGTAGTTCCAGATCGGGATATTTGCGAGCCGCGTACTCCAGCACTGCAATGTCTGCAACAATCAGCGCGTCTACACCCAGTGCCGCTGCATTGTCTACTGCGTTCGTCCAGCGCTCGAAGCCATTGGGATGAGCGAAGGTATTCAACGCGACATGAATTTTTTTATTGCGGTCATGAACGTATTGCACCGCTTTTTCTAATTTCTTGCCGTTAAAGTTGAGGCCAGCAAAGTGACGGGCGTTGGTATCATCTTTGAAACCAATGTAGACGGCATCGGCACCGCAATCAATCGCAGTTTTTAACGCAGGCAGGTTACCCGCGGGACACAAGAGTTCCATATGCTCACAATCATTGAGAATAAAAAGGTGTCCGCATTTTATGAAGAATTATGAATAGCGAAATTGACCTAAGTTAGGTTTAGCTCAATAAAGTCGATATTTACCCCTTGCGAGTAAGGGTATCGGGTCGGGGTTAGTTCTTGTGACGACGATTCTGTACAAACAGCTCTTCAATTTCATGTTTTGGCTGCGGGCGATAAAAATGGAATCCTTGAATCGCATTACATTGAAGGTTAGAGAGCAAAGTAGCTTGCTGGTGGGTTTCCACCCCCTCGGCAACGACAGTTAAGTCGAGCGACTTACCCAGATTAATGATGTTTTCAATCACAGTGACTTGTTTCGGTAGTGTGTCGATATCATTAATAAAAGCGCGGTCGATTTTTAGCTCGTCAATAGGGAAACGCGCTAAGTAGGAAAGAGAAGAGTAGCCGGTACCAAAGTCATCGATAGAGAGAGCGAAGCCAAGCTTTTTAATCGCATTCAACATCTGCAGTGTATGTTCGCTATCACTCATCACGGCACTTTCGGTTAGCTCGAAGGTAATGCAGCTTGGATCAAGCTCGGTAGTGCGAAGCAGCTTTTCCATAAAGTCGATCAGCTGTGGGTTGCCAAATTGCTCGGGAGAGAGGTTGATGGCGACACGGCCTGGCAGTATGCCTTGTTGCTTCCAACGTTTTACCGTATTGAAAACATCACGCATCACGACACGTCCAAGGTGTTCGATTAACCCAGCGCGCTCGGCGACAGGAATGAATGAGCCAGGACTAATGTACCCTTCGACTGGATGCTTCCAACGAACGAGCGCTTCTGCGCCGTTGATACTGAAGTCTCGCGCGTTAACCTTAGGTTGATACCACACTTCCAAACCGTTCTGCTGCAATGCTTTTTGCAGTTCGATTTCAAGCCACAAACGCATACGCGCTTCTTTGTTCATTTGATCGTTAAATTTGATCAGACGATTTCTACCACGATCTTTGGCTTCATACATCGCAGTATCGGCATTTTGTAGTAGGATTCGTGCATCTTGTCCGTCTTCAGGGTATCGAACGCTACCAATTGAACAGGCAAGGCGTTTGCTGAAGTGGTGCAAGTCGAAAGGTTGGTTGATCAACGAGATAATGCGATCGGACAAAATTTCAGCCATGCGGGTATTTTCTGGCTCCGGCAGAATGACGCCAAACTCATCGCCACCCAAATGACCAATAATCGCTTGGTTTGGTAGTAACCGTTTAAGACGGGCCGATACCTCTTGAATCACTTTATCGCCAATATGGTGACCAAGTGAGTCATTAATGTTTTTGAAGTTATCGATATCCAAATAGAACACCAGAAGCGGTGTTTGCTTTTTGATCAGCTGTTCCAAACGTTTGGTGAAGCCAAAGCGGTTGTAGAGTTTGGTGAGCGAGTCAATGTGTATGTCTTCATTCGATGCAGAAGACAGGTTTTTGGGCGCATCATCAGCATCTTGGATTAGGATAATTTGAGATTCGCTACCTAATATCGCCGTGGAATCCGCGTGTAGCTGAACTTTCCGTTCAAAGCCGCATCTTGCACTGGTTAAGCAGACAAAAGGTTTGTCAGAAATTAATGTACTCAATCGATGACTAAATACCTTTTTACTGTTTTCATCGATGAATAAACGACTTAGCTCTTCGCCCAACAATTCATGAGGAGAGTTAAGTCCGAGAAGGCGCGCTGATGCGGGGTTCGCAGAGATGACAATATCATCCTCGATAAGCAGTAAGCCGTCTGGTAGCAGTTGTGTTAACTTCGCAAACTTACTTTCGGACTCTTCTAAGGAGCGAACGAGTATCTGCTTTTCTGAAGTATCGACAGCGTGAAAAACAACAAAGCGAATGTCGTTACCTTCAAAAACTGGCGAAAGACTAAAGTGAAGGCTGGTTTCAAGGTCGGTTTCATCGAGCGTGATTTCGGCTTCGACATGTGCCCCTTTGAACGCGCGCTGATAGTATGGTGCAAGCTTCTTATAAAACTGCTCACCCAGCACTTGGCAATCGTTTAAGCCGACGATTTCCTCATGACTTAAACCTGCGATATCGCAGTAACGGTCACTTACCATTCGATAATTGTGTTTTTTATCAAGAATGGCAAAGAAGAAAGGGCTATTTGAGGTTAGCGTGGCAAACCAATGTTTTAATTGCTGGGAAGGCATTAGGGTATTACCGATCTCCAATGAGCCAGATTATTCGTCCGTGTATAAAAAGCGACACCCTGATAAGCCTGCGGCGGTCTACCACCAAGCTAAAGTGTTACCTGCCATTAAAGGGCTCGCGGTTTTAGCTGTGCAGTCGACAATCACATGGATACGCTCAGATAACTATAACTTTGAAAATACGGTTGTAAAAGTGTTTATCCACCTGTTCGCATCAATAATACACGTAAGTTCAAAAAAAGAAGCGTTAGTGAACAATAAACCACCAATCTAAAATAAGCACTTTATTGATACATAACAGTAATCTCATCGCCACGATTGCTTAATATAAGCAACCTAATGACAAAGTAACGGATAATGAACGTGTTAAACAAGATTCGCAGTCAACTAGTAAAGAACGCAGCTAATATTTTGCGTTCTCCAGTCCAGTTATTACCACAGCCAATTCAGCAAAAAGCGTTGCTGGAAGGGCTAAAAATGGTGTTTAAAGAAGCCTTGGAAGATGGTGACTTTGAGTTCCTTGAAGACAAGTGGTTAAAAGTTGCGATTAAAGACTTGAACTTAGCATGGTACATCAGCTATCAAGACGAAAAATTGGTGGTAGCTGAAAAACCAGTTCAGGAAGATGTGAGTTTTAGTGGTAATCTAAACGACCTAGTACTGATTGCTGGTCGTAAAGAAGACCCTGACACACTGTTCTTCCAACGTCGCCTTTCAATTGAAGGTGATACTGAGCTTGGCTTAGAAGTGAAAAACTTAATGGACAGTGTCGACTTAGAGCAGTTACCGAAAGCAATGCAAGTCGCTTTGAATCAATTGGCTGATTTTGTTCAGAAAGGAGTTCAAGCGCCTGCACAACCAACCGGAGTAGCGAATGCTTATTCGAACTGAAGCCCCAGCGGACATTCTTACCATTGACCGCTTATTGAAACACGCCTTCCCGACGGAAGCTGAAGCTGAGCTTGTGATGCGTTTGCGCGAAAACAGCAAATTCACGCTTTCCTTAGTCGCGTGTACAGATGAGGGAGAGGTGATAGGCCATGCTTTATTTAGCCCTGTGACCTTAAATGGTGAAGATTTGTCATGGCAAGGGCTAGCGCCATTAGCTGTTCATGAAGATTACCGTCGCCAAGGCATCGCTGCAGAGTTGATCAAAGAAGGTTTTGATTCACTGCGTGATTTTGGCTATCCAGTGTGTGTGGTGTTGGGCGATCCTGATTATTACGCGCGCCAGGGTTTTCAATCATGCGACGAGATGGGCTTTGAATGTGCTTGGGATGTCCCTAAAGGTGCATTTCGAATCGCAGAGTTGGTCGAAGGTCAATGTGCCGGACGCTCCGGACGTATAGACTATGCGCCAGAGTTTTCTGAACTGTAAATGAAAGAAGCCCACGACTATGTGGGCTTCTTTCTTATTCACTGAAAACTGAGATAGGGAGGTTACGATGACGGGTTACTTTTCTTTTTGCCCCAGACCTCTATTTTCGCTTTTTTACTTACCCCTAGCAGGCTAAGTTTTGTGCTTCCCCAGCTACTGTAAGTCATTTCAATCTGTTTTAGCTTGGCTTCTTTTGTACCTGGAAGGCTCCAGGCACGAGTCGACAATCCGCTTGTTAGTACGCCCATCGAGGAAAGCTTTTTCTCACTACCATCTGTCATGACGACTTTTAAACCATTAATGTCTACCGTTCCTTGCACACATTTTAGTTTTATTTTACTGAAGCTTCGGTTTCGGAATAGACTATTTGGTGTCACGGTATCTGTTTCTGTATGAAAGTTAACGGTTTTCGTTGCAATCAGCTCCCACTCATCGCTGTTATTAGCAAAAACACTCATGCTGGTGGCGGCTACCAGTGTGCAAAGCAGTAGCGTATTTAAGAATTTCATAATGTACCTCATATGTCATACCCAATGTGTGGCCGTTGGCAAAACGCTATGTTAAGGAATATCCAAATCATCTCATTGTGTTCAGGTGTTCCTTGAAGTCCTTTAGGTATAATCGCGATAATTTGATAGGATTGCCCTCGTTCAAATAGGTGACGGAAAATGTCAATTAACGAGAAACAGTATTTACGTGAAATGGGGATCAGCACATGGGAGCTGGTACACCCTGAAAGACTGGAAGGCTATCAATCGCCATTATTGGATTTGCAAAGTTCATGTAAACTCCTATTGGTATCGCCAATATGTCCAGAAAACGAGACGGCATTGATGTTTGAGCGCGTATTAAAAAGCATTAAGCTCACGCTTGATGATGCGCTACACCTAGAGCCTGAGCGCTTATCCATGCTGGGTGAACATCAGCTAGAGTGGGTGTGGTTTGCAGGCTGTGAGGCTGATAAAAGCATCAAGGCAAAGCACCTGACCTCGCCACTATTACAAGATATTGATGGTAATAACGAACAGCGCCGCGCATTGTGGCAACAAATCTGTTCGTACTCTTAACGGAGCTAATGCGTGACAATTGAAATTACGCCGATGTGTGCAGATCACCTCGACCAAGTTTGGCAAATCGAGCAGCAAGCACATTCTCACCCTTGGGCCGAATCTTTGGTTCGTGACTTATCCAGTCGCGGTGCTTGCCATCATGTGATGCTGGAAGGCTCTCAAGTGGTTGGTTACTTCTATGGACAGAATATTGTTGGAGAAGTGACACTATTAAATATTGCAGTAGCGCCTTCTCAACAGGGCAGAGGGCTAGGGCAAAAATTGCTGGACGCGTTTATTGAACACTGTGAACAAGCCAAAGCAGAGAGTGCTTGGTTAGAAGTGCGTGAAAGTAATCACCCAGCTATCCATATTTATGAGCAAGCAGGTTTTAATGAAGTGGACCGTCGTTACAACTATTACCCAGCTAAATCGGGAAATGGTAAGGAAGACGCCATTATCATGAGTTACTTATTTTTGAGTTAGTTTTAGGCCGTTACTAATTACCTCATCAACACTTATGCTTTAAATGCGTATCCGGATTCGAGGCTTTTGAATATGTAATAATAATTTTTTGAATTTTTACATCTCTTTGTGTGGAGCTGGCTCTCCCTTGTTAGTTGCAGGTAAAGGCTGGTGAGCCGAGTAAATTCAGTTCATGTCTTTCCAGTTTGCTAGCACAGCGATAATAAGCGAGAATACCGCACAATATCGAATAGTAGATATGCTTGCCTATTTTGTGAGCATGAAAGTAATTTAGAAGATTAACTAATGTCAAATCCCCTTTTTTTAGGCGAAGTGTCTAAGCGCAGAACGTTCGCTATTATTTCTCACCCGGATGCGGGTAAAACCACCATTACTGAAAAAGTCCTTTTATTCGGAAACGCGATCCAAAAAGCAGGTACGGTTAAAGGTCGTGGTAACGCACAGCACGCAAAATCAGACTGGATGGAAATGGAAAAAGAACGTGGTATCTCGGTAACCACTTCTGTAATGCAGTTCCCTTACAATGACTGTCTGGTAAACCTACTTGATACGCCTGGACACGAAGACTTCTCGGAAGATACATACCGTACGTTAACGGCAGTAGACTCGTGTTTGATGGTTATCGATGCGGCGAAAGGTGTCGAGGATCGTACACGTAAGCTGATGGAAGTAACGCGTCTGCGTGACACGCCAATCGTAACCTTCATGAACAAACTTGACCGTGACGTTCGTGATCCAATGGAAGTATTGGACGAGGTAGAAAACGAGTTGGGCATGATGTGTGCGCCAATTACATGGCCAATCGGCTGTGGTAAAGAATTTAAAGGTGTGTACCACATTCACCGTGATGAAACGATTTTATACGAATCAGGTCACGGTCATGAGATTCAAGAAGTTCGAATCATCAAAGGTCTCGACAACCCAGAGCTTGATGAAAAAGTTGGTGCAGGCCTTGCGGAAAGTGTTCGAGAAGAGCTTGAGCTTGTCATGGGTGCTTGCCCTGAGTTTGATTTGGAAATGTTCTTAACCGGTGATCTTACGCCAGTTTACTTCGGTACTGCATTAGGTAACTTTGGTGTGGATCATATGCTAGACGGTCTAACTGAATGGGCCCCAGCGCCGAAAACTCGTCAAGCGGTTGAACGTGAAGTTGAAGCGACCGAAGAGAAGTTCTCTGGTTTCGTATTTAAGATCCAAGCGAACATGGACCCAAAACACCGCGACCGTATCGCATTCATGCGTATTGTATCGGGCACTTACACGCAAGGTATGAAGATGAACCACGTTCGTCTTGGCAAGCAAGTGAGTATCTCTGATGCAGTAACCTTTATGGCTGGTGACCGTGCACGTGCAGAACACGCTTACGCCGGTGACATCATTGGTCTACACAACCACGGCACTATTCAGATTGGTGATACCTTTACGCAAGGTGAATCACTGAAGTTCTCTGGTATTCCGAACTTCGCTCCGGAACTATTCCGTCGTATTCGCCTGAAAGATCCATTAAAGCAGAAGCAGCTTCTCAAAGGTTTGGTTCAGCTATCAGAAGAAGGTGCGGTACAGGTATTCCGTCCTCTACAGAACAACGATCTGATCGTTGGTGCCGTTGGTGTACTTCAGTTCGATGTTGTTGTGGCTCGTTTGAAATCTGAGTATAACGTTGAAGCGATTTATGAAGGCATTAACGTTGCAACTGCTCGTTGGGTTGAGTGTGGTGATGCGAAGAAACTGGATGAGTTCCAACGCAAGAATCAAGCGAACTTAGCATTGGATGGTGGTGATAACCTAACGTATATCGCTCCAACAATGGTTAACTTAAACTTGGCGAAAGAGCGTTTCCCTGACGTTGATTTCCGTGCGACGCGTGAGCACTAATTTGCGCGGTTAGGGTAAGCCTTAACGCAAACTAGATTTTAAAACGCCCTTGGCTATAAACTTAGCCAAGGGCGTTTTTATATAAGGATAAGATATGAATTGGTTTAAACGTGGGCTAAAGCGTTACGACAACTGGTGTAAAGAGATGGGGTTAACTCCCGATCAGAAACGCAGTTGTGTCCCATATCGAAAAGACCCTGCCCATCAAACTGAAGAGAAGAGTGAAGCCCAACCATCCTCTGATTTTCTGCCCGCAGATACAGATAAAAAGCGTCAAGATGAAGCTCTTTGATACGCACTGCCACTTTGATTTTGATGTGTTTCAAGATGACTTTGCGCATCAACTTGAGCTTGCTCAAACGCAAGGCGTCGCAAGAATTTTGATTCCTTCCGTCGGTCCGCAAAACTGGGCTCGTATTCAAACTTTGGCAGAGCAACATGCCAATTTGTATTATGCGCTCGGCTTTCATCCGTATTTTCTTGAAGATAACGTTGAGCAGCACCTTACAGAGCTAGAAGGCTATCTAAATCAAAAAGGACCACAGTGCGTAGCAATAGGAGAGTGTGGTTTAGATTTTGCCATTGATGTTTATCCACAGTTGCAAGAAAAGATACTTGAAGTTCAATTTGAGCTGGCTAGACGCTTCGAACTCCCAGTTATTTTACATAGCCGAAAAGCGCACAATCGCCTCATTCAAATGGTGAAATCGGCGAATCTCCCTAGAGGTGGTGTGCTACACGCTTTTTCTGGGAGTTATCAGCAAGCCATGGAGTGGGTCAAATTAGGTTTTTTTATCGGTGTAGGAGGAACGATTACCTACCCAAGAGCCAAGAAAACACGCGACGCAATTCAAAAATTACCACTCGAAAACCTAGTAATCGAAACAGACGCACCAGATATGCCTATACTTGGATATCAAGGGGAGTCAAATCACCCAGCCAAACTCATTCACGTCTTTAATGAGCTCGTAGAGTTGCATAACGGCCGAAAGCAATCGATTGCCTCTCAACTGTGGAAAAATAGCAATTTTGCTTTCTCGATATGTGAATAAAATCTAAAGATGTGGTTTGAAATCGAAAACGTTTTCCTGCTTATTGTGAATTAACTCACAAAGCTGGTTGAATCAATCATGAATCTTATAGGAAAGTGTGAGGCTGGCATTACTTTAATTGATTCTGCATGAGTATAATTGCCCCCGCTTTATAGCTCCATTTTGTAACACGCCAATAAATAACTTATAAGGAAGTCATAAACTATGAGCCTGTTTATGAGCCTAATCGGTATGGTAGTGCTTCTTGCGATTGCAGTGGCATTTTCTAACAACCGAAAAGCTATCAACTTTAGAACTGTGGGTGGCGCATTCGCTATCCAATTCGCATTAGGTGCATTTGTTCTGTATGTACCTTGGGGCCGTGATCTACTAAACGGTTTCTCTTCAGGTGTTTCTAACGTTATCAACTACGGTAACGATGGTTCATCATTCCTGTTCGGTGGTCTTGTTTCTGACAAGATGTTCGAAGTATTCGGCGGCGGCGGTTTCATCTTCGCATTCCGTGTTCTTCCTACACTGATCTTCTTCTCTGCACTGATTTCAGTTCTTTACTACATTGGCGTTATGCAATGGGTTATCAAGATTCTTGGTGGCGCACTACAAAAAGCGCTAGGCACTTCGCGTGCGGAATCAATGTCAGCTGCAGCTAACATCTTCGTAGGTCAAACTGAGGCACCTCTAGTTGTTCGTCCATTCGTTCCAAAAATGACTCAATCAGAGCTATTCGCGGTAATGTGTGGTGGTCTAGCTTCTGTTGCTGGTGGTGTACTAGCTGGTTACGCATCTATGGGTGTTCCACTAGAGTACCTAGTTGCGGCATCATTCATGGCAGCACCAGGTGGTCTACTGTTCGCTAAAATCCTTCACCCTGAGACTGACCAGCCTCACGAAAGTATCGAAGAAGCGATGGACGGCGGTGACGACAAACCAGTTAACGTAATCGACGCAGCTGCGGGCGGTGCGGCTTCTGGTCTACAACTTGCGCTTAACGTAGGTGCAATGCTAATCGCATTCGTTGGTCTAATCGCGCTAATCAACGGTATGCTAGGTGGCATCGGTGGTTGGTTCGGCATGCCAGAACTAACACTAGAGCTAATTCTAGGTTACGCGTTCTCTCCACTAGCATTCCTAATCGGTGTTCCATGGGCAGAAGCTGTAACAGCTGGTTCATTCATTGGTCAGAAAATCGTAGTGAACGAATTCGTTGCTTACTTGAACTTCACACCATACCTAGGTGAAAACGCTCAAGTAATCGCGGCAACTGGTGAAGTAATGTCTGAGAAGACAACAGCTATCATCTCATTCGCACTATGTGGTTTCGCGAACCTTTCTTCTATTGCGATTCTACTTGGTGGTCTAGGTAGCCTTGCACCAAACCGTCGTAGTGACATCGCTCGCATGGGTGTTAAAGCAGTTCTTGCAGGTACGTTGTCTAACCTTATGGCAGCGACAATTGCAGGCTTCTGCTTAAGCCTTGCAGCACTATAATTAGAATCGGTTCTTAATATATAGACGCCGTTTTACATCATGCCCTGTAGCAAGAGATTGCTGCGGGGCATTTTTCGTTTTTCGGGCTCCAAAATTTCATCGGGTGTTTGCCTTAGTCGAGGTATTACGCAGTCAATGGAATAGGGGCTAGGAAATTTTGAGATACAAACCGTTTGCGCTCCATTTGGTGCTACAGTTTTGCGGTGAAACTCTATAATGTATTAATCACAGGATAGTGGTTAAGCTTGATTCTTAATCACGTAATGAATATTACATAATCGATGGGCAAATGAATTGCCCTGCAATATCAGATCTAATAGGCGTTTTGCTTTGTGATGTGATATTAAAGACACCGCAATCATAGATTGTTGTGCCATAGGCCAAACTGGTACTGTGCGGTGACAAGGATAGCAATTGGCATATGATAAATTTTCGCTGTATATGCCGAGTCTTCAGGGAACCAAGTCCGTTCATTAATAGACTGTTTAGCCATTTACTCACATTGTCTCGACTTGTTGATTATAGTTAAAGACGTGATGTAAGGCTGAGTAGTGAATTTTTTGAATATTGATCGGAGATAGAAATGAGCGATTTAAAAGCAGCAGCGCTACGTGCACTTAAACTTATGGACCTAACTACGTTGAATGATGATGACACTGATGCAAAAGTGATCTCACTATGTCATGACGCGAAAACAGCAGTAGGCAACACAGCTGCAATTTGTATTTACCCTCGCTTTATTCCTATTGCTAAGAAGACACTTCGTGAGCAAGGTACGCCAGAGGTTCGTATTGCAACAGTAACGAACTTCCCACATGGTAACGACGACATTGAAATCGCAGTTGCTGAAACAAAAGCGGCGGTTGCTTACGGTGCAGACGAAGTTGACGTAGTTTTTCCTTACCGCGCGCTAATGGCGGGTGATGAGAAAGTAGGCTTCGAACTAGTTAAGCAATGTAAAGAAGCTTGTGGTGACATTCTTCTTAAAGTGATCATCGAAACAGGTGAACTAAAAGAAGAAGCACTAATCAAGAAAGCATCTCAAATCTGTATTGAAGCAGGTGCTGACTTCATTAAAACTTCAACTGGTAAAGTGCCAGTAAACGCAACACCAGAATACGCTCGCATGATGCTTGAAGTTATTCGCGACATGGGTGTTGCAGAAACTGTTGGTTTCAAACCAGCAGGTGGTGTGCGCACTGCTGAAGACGCAGCAGCATACCTAGCAATGGCTGACGAAATCCTAGGTGACAACTGGGTTGATGCTCGTCACTACCGTTTTGGTGCGTCTAGCCTGCTAACCAACCTACTAAATACATTAGAAGTATCGGACGACGTCGCTGATCCAACAGCGTACTAATTCCAATAATGCGTCTGAACGGTAGCACCTAAACGGGTGCTACCAAACCTCTTCTATCCTACTACAACCATGGCTCAAAAGAGCTTGGGAGGCACTAATGTATTTACCACAAGAAATCATTCGTAAAAAACGTGACGGCGAAGTCCTAACCGCCGACGAAATCAACTTCTTTATTCAAGGCGTAGCGAACAACACGGTATCTGAAGGTCAGATTGCGGCGTTTGCTATGACGATTTTCTTTAATGAAATGACCATGGATGAGCGCATCGCCTTAACGTGTGCAATGCGTGATTCGGGCATGGTTATCGACTGGAGCCACATGAACTTCGGTGGTCCAATTGTCGACAAACACTCAACCGGTGGTGTGGGTGACGTAACTTCTTTAATGCTTGGCCCAATGGTGGCAGCGTGTGGCGGTTTCGTACCTATGATCTCTGGCCGCGGTCTTGGTCATACAGGCGGTACGCTGGATAAACTTGAATCTATCCCTGGTTACAACATTACGCCGAGCAACGATGTTTTTGGTCAAGTAACCAAAGACGCTGGTGTGGCGATCATCGGTCAAACTGGTGACCTTGCTCCTGCGGATAAGCGTGTTTACGCGACTCGTGATATTACCGCAACGGTAGACAATATCTCCCTGATTACGGCGTCGATCCTTTCTAAGAAACTGGCGGCGGGTCTGGAATCGCTAGTGATGGACGTAAAAGTGGGTTCAGGTGCATTTATGCCAACTTACGAAGCGTCTGAAGAGCTAGCAAAATCAATCGTTGCGGTAGCAAACGGTGCTGGCACTAAGACTACGGCAATTCTTACGGACATGAACCAAGTATTGGCGTCTTCAGCGGGTAACGCAGTGGAAGTTCGTGAAGCGGTTCGTTTCTTAACGGGTGAATACCGTAACCCTCGTCTACTTGAAGTGACCATGGCTTCATGTGCTGAAATGTTAGTACTTGGCAAGCTTGCTGAGAACACAGAAGACGCACGCGCAAAACTGATGGAAGTGCTGGATAACGGCAAAGCGGCTGAGTGCTTCGGCAAGATGGTTGCCGGCTTAGGCGGCCCAGCAGACTTCGTAGAAAACTACGACAACTACTTAGAAAAAGCAGAAATCATCAAGCCAGTTTACGCAACAGAAACGGGCATTGTCTCTGCAATGGATACACGTGCTATCGGCATGGCTGTGGTTGCTATGGGTGGTGGTCGTCGAGTTGCTACTGATGAAATCGACTACGCAGTTGGTTTCGACGAGTTCATCCGCCTAGGTGAGGTTGCAGACAGTGATAAACCTCTTGCGGTCATCCACGCTCGCACTGAAGAGCAATGGGAAGAAGCGGCAAAAGCACTGCGCAGTGCAATCAAAGTAGGTGGTGAATACACACCAACTCCAGAGGTTTACCGCCAAATTCGTGCAGAAGATATCTAATAGAACAAGTAATTACACAAGGCCTACTCAACCATAATAAAAAGCCGAGTGGGCCTAAGGAACGAGCAATGAAAAGAGCATTTATTTTAGTACTAGACTCATTCGGTATCGGTGCAACTGCCGATGCTAAAGAATTTGGTGATGTAGGTTCAGACACACTAGGTCACATCGCTGACCAATGTGAAAAAGGCTTAGCAGATAACGACAATCGCCAAGGTGCACTTCGCCTTCCAAATCTATCGAAACTTGGTTTGGCAATGGCGCATAAAGAATCGACAGGTCGCTTCGCACCTGGACTAGACGCAGACGCTGAAATTATTGGTGCATACGGTCATGCAGCAGAGCTTTCTTCAGGTAAAGACACGCCGTCTGGTCACTGGGAAATCGCAGGTGTTCCTGTTCTGTTTGACTGGGGTTACTTCACTGACAAAGCAAACAGCTTCCCGAAAGAATTGACTGACCGCATTCTTGAGCGTGCAGGTCTTGACGGTTTCCTGGGTAACTGCCACGCATCTGGTACTCAAGTTCTTGACGATCTTGGTGAAGAGCACATGAAGACTGGCAAACCAATCTTCTACACTTCTGCTGACTCTGTATTCCAAATCGCATGTCACGAAGAGACTTTCGGTCTAGACCGTCTACTAGAGCTTTGCCAAATCGCACGTGAAGAGCTAGAAGATTACAACATTGGTCGTGTTATCGCGCGTCCATTTGTTGGTGCTGGTAAAGGTCAATTTGAGCGTACCGGTAACCGTCGTGACCTTTCTGTTGAGCCACCATCAGCAACGGTTCTACAGAAACTTGTTGAAGAGAAGCAAGGCAACGTGGTTTCTATTGGTAAGATTGCTGATATCTACGCAAACTGCGGTATCACTAAGAAAGTGAAAGCGACAGGTATCCCTGCATTGTTCGAAGCAACGCTAGAGCAAATCAAAGAAGCGGGCGACAACACGATCGTATTCACTAACTTTGTAGACTTCGACTCAGCTTACGGTCACCGTCGTGACGTAGCGGGTTACGCAGCGGCACTTGAGTACTTCGATGGTCGTATCAACGAAGTGCTAGAGATTATGGAAGAAGACGATGTGCTTATCCTAACGGCAGACCACGGCTGTGACCCAACATGGCCAGGCACTGACCATACTCGTGAGCACATCCCAGTATTGGTTTATGGTCAAAAAGTACCAGCTGGTTCTCTTGGCCGCCGCGAAACATTCGCAGATATCGGTCAAACATTGGCAAGTTACTTCGGTACTTCTCCAATGGATTACGGTAAGAACTTCCTATAATTAGTTAGGTTTTTGAAAACTAGGAGCTTGATTGCTCCTAGTTTTATGTTTGCAGTATGTAAATGCTGCTTGTCGGAAATGATAATACTCTGGCTTATATCGCCTTAAGCGCGGAGCGCTAGAGAAAGGTTAAGGAAAAGAAAATGGCAACTCCACATATCAATGCTGAAATGGGTGCATTTGCAGACGTCGTACTGATGCCTGGCGATCCACTACGTGCCAAATACATCGCAGAGACTTTCCTTGAAGATGTCGTTCAAGTGTGTGACGTTCGTAATATGTTTGGTTACACAGGCACATACAAAGGCCGTAAGATCTCGGTAATGGGCCACGGTATGGGTATCCCATCATGCTCGATTTACGCAACTGAACTAATCAAAGACTTCGGCGTGAAGAAAATCATCCGTGTTGGCAGCTGTGGCGCAGTGAATGAAGACATCAAAGTGCGTGATGTTGTGATCGGCATGGGTGCATGTACTGACTCTAAAGTGAACCGTATCCGCTTTAAAGGTCATGACTTCGCGGCAATCGCAGACTACAACATGGTTCGTGCGGCAGAAGACGCTGCAAAAGCTCGCGGTATTGACGTTAAAGTTGGTAACCTATTCTCAGCAGAGCTTTTCTACACGCCAGATCCAGAAATGTTCGATGTAATGGACAAGTACGGCATTGTTGGTGTTGAAATGGAAGCTGCTGGTATTTACGGTGTTGCGGCAGAATACGGTGCAAAAGCTCTGACAATCTGTACGGTTTCTGATCATATCAAGACTGGCGAACAGACTACATCTGACGAGCGTCAAACGACATTCAACGACATGATGCTAATCGCACTAGATTCAGTATTGCTTGGTGACGAAGAGTAAGCGACGAAGAGTCATTCTATTTTTCGCTCTCAAGAGCTAAAAAAACAGCCCGCACATTGCGGGCTGTTTTTATATGAGTTGTTAGCGCTACCTAGTTACTTGGTTAGCAGCAGGTTTGGCGCTTTTTTACGACGTATCGGTTGTCGACGTAAAATCAAGATGAACAACATACCACAGACAAAGCTCATTAAGACCATCATGTACATATAACGATCGCTCTTGCGATAGTGGTGGTCAGAAATAGCCGTCACCCGGCCCGTCTCAAAGGTCACGCGAACAAAACCGATAAGCGCACCATCTGCAAAAACTGGTTCAACCAACTGCTGGCGACCAATGGAAGCTGTTGCCAAAGGCGTATCTAGGCCAAGAACTTCGCGTACCGATAATGCCTCTTCACTAGACGCTAAACGTACACCCTGTGCATCGTAGATTGTTGCATCAAACACTAAACGGTCTTGTGCTAGTTGGTTTGTTAGCTGAAGTAATCGTTCTTGATCTTTAGTTAAAATCATCTCACTGGCAGAAAGAGACGCCTGTGAAATCAAAACTTTGGTGAGTGTTTCAAGCTGTTGTGCTTGAATTTTCTCATTACCCTTACTGATCACAACACTGTTTTTTATTGTGATAAACAACATCACACACAGTAGGATTAGTGCCAGAATTCTTAGGGCATTCCTTACTGAGAACAAAGATTCACTCATGCTCTTTACTCATCCATTTAAAATAAAACAAAGACTTGCCTTTTTAGTTTGTTGAGGTAACGTTTTAGCAAAGTCATAAGGGATTATATACATGGACGCGTCAAAAAGCTTGCCTATCAGAAAACATACGACACTTTTAAAACGATTACCCGAGACTCGATTTGCCTCCCAATTAGATAAAGCAAAAGCAAACTGGATCGTATTTGCTGAGTACCTTTCGCCAAGTCACTTCGAAGACATTGATTTCTTCACCGGCTTTTACAACCCGATACTAGAAACGTGGAAAGTTGGCCAATATGAAGTAGCCCTGATGGCCGGAGAATTAACTCCTCAACATGAAACGATCTTACAAAGTCTCAACCTAGATTACGCCTCGCTTAATGAAGTGCCCGATCTATCAACCCAAGGGTTGATTGTATTTGATATGGATTCAACGGCGATCCAGATAGAGTGTATTGATGAAATCGCGAAACTGGCAGGAGTAGGGGATGAGGTCGCTGAAGTCACTGAACGTGCCATGCAAGGTGAGCTGGATTTTGAGCAAAGTTTACGTCAGCGAGTTGGTAAGCTCAAAGGTGCCGATGAATCAATTCTTGAACAAGTTCGTTCCCAGTTACCATTCATGCCGGACTTTGAAGCGCTAATTGCGACGTTGAAAGCCTTGGGCTGGAAAACAGCGATTGCTTCCGGTGGTTTTACTTACTTCTCTGATTACATCAAAGATAAAGTCGACTTAGATTTTGCTCGCTCCAATCAATTAGAAATTATTGACGGCAAACTCACGGGTAACGTACTTGGTGATGTGGTAACGGCGCAGATGAAGTCTGACATTCTAGTGGAACTGGCGGATGAATATGAAATTGAGCAGCACAACACGGTTGCTGTCGGTGATGGCGCTAATGATCTTGTGATGATGTCGGTGGCAGGATTAGGGATTGCGTATCACGCAAAACCAAAAGTGGAAGCTCAAGCGCAATCAGCGATTCGCTTTGCAGGGTTGGGCGGTGTGCTCTGTATTTTATCTGGCGCATTGGTGAAGCAGCAAAAGGTCAGCTGGAAAGCTAAACCTTAACCATCCATTCAAAAACACCGCCAGAAAGGCGGTGTTTTTTTTCAATTTGGTATGACTTTGAATTTACTCGGTTAACTCCAATCTAATTACTACCTCTTCAGTAATGTCTTCAAATTCACTGTAACCAACGAGCGCCGTCAACTCTTTTTCTAACTTGCTTGCTTGATGTACACCAAATTGGGTTAAGTCACTTAAATCTTGTTGCAGTAATGATGTCATCGGATCGAAAATTGGCGCAGTAGAAAGGCGAATCACGTAAAAGTCACCCATCATTCGCGCTTTCTTTATAAATTGAATCCGCTCTTTTACGCTGTTGAACTCTTGATGAAGCTTTGACTCAATGCCTGTAATTTTATTGCCTACTTTTGCGGCGCTTATGTAGATATCCTGATGTCTGGCTTGAGCACCTTCTACACGTTTTATTGGCTCTGCGATTAATGTGCTTGTCCGGCCTTTAAAGATAGGTTCAAGTGACAACAGTTGGTCATGCCCAAGACGGGCAAAAAGCTCAATGTGTTTAGGTAGCGGCAAGTTCACCCCGATAACGGGGGTTTTTATTGAAGATGACGTACTCTTACTGATAAAAATGGGCGTGCTCAGCGTACGCGAGAGCAACATGCAATGCAGCCTTTCAAGTAGAGCATTACTTGGTAGCGTCTCTTTTTGCGGGATTAGCTTGTCTTGATTGTGCTCGATAATGCTGTTGAAAAAAGCGATTACCTTCATGGTTTGGCTGCTTTCATCAATAACTAGCTGCACGCTACAACCGTCTGGGCTTACACGAATTACTCGGTATGGCACCGACATTAACGGCAATTTTTTATCGTAGAGTTGTAATTCTCGAAAGTTGATTCTCACCTCTTGCCCAGAACGTAACATCGTGGGCTCACTTAGCCTAATTCCGAGTCCTCGTTTGGAAAGGTCAACAGTACTGCCGCCTGTTTTAGTCTGTCCTGAGTACAACTCTAAAGGTGTTTTAAAACGATAACGAGGCTCTTTTCGACGAGACTTTGCATCAAAATAAATGCCCTTTGGATTGCCGATAACTCTTCTCGGATGGCGAAACGCGTTTAATGTATTAGCGGGTAAGCGCGGCTTTTCAGTTAGCAGGTAATCCTGCCCTGACTTTTCGTCAGCAATTTCTTGCAAAATACCAATATGAGTCAGTGATTGAGACGTTTCTGCCAACTCTGGAGAGAATGCTGCTAGGTCTTCCTGTTCTTGCTCTGATAGTTCAAAGATTGAAATTCTAAAGGCGCGCCAACTCTCTCGTTTGCCACCTAAATGCCAAAATAGCTGGCGCTGTTCGCGAGTTGCTTCTGGGCGAAACATCGAATAGAAATAGGTTCGATTCTCGTGCTCGTGAGTAAATGAATAAAGGACATTGGTTGTTCCTTTAACACCAGGCTTAATGAGTGACGCGATGCGTTGCTCGTTGAATAAGGAACCAAACATTTGCTGGTTTCTCTCATCGTGCCAGTATTGCCAAAGCTTTTGATTGTTTGGCGTTAACATTGCTAATTTTAGGTCACTACCATCAAAGAATAGAGGCAAGCTGCTGGTGTGCTTTAGTGCGATGTGCTCATAACCGCGAGTTCGAGCTCGAATAATCTTGTCTTGATTGTCGTGACGAGCCCTTTTAACAGCACTGTTGAGCGCTTCATCTATCACTCTGGTGACGACATTGGTATCAGTTAAGCGTATGGTTCTGAGGTATCGAACTGAGTCATTTTCGTAACAGTCATCAACCGCGAGTATGCGGTATGCAAGCGGTTTCTCTATACCTGCAACGTTAGATTTGCTGGCAAATTCAGTAAACGTGACCTGAATAATTTCCCCAAGGTTATATTTAAATGCGCTCGGGACTTTGAACTTTGCGCCAGAGCTAGATAAATCAATGCTTAATCCATGAAGAAGCTGTCCTTTAGAACGGCAAATTTCAACTTGAGATTGGACTTTCAAGCGTTTTTCTTGGCGCTTTAAATCGTAGCCTAGGTGAACGGGTTCTGCTAAGAACTGGCTTTTAGGATCCGTTAACGATTGCGTTTTTTGCTGAGTAAGGCGCTTGCTCATTACGCGAAAGTTATTTCGCGTGTTGACCAATGCTTCCCACATTCCTTCCGTGTAGCAGCCAAACTTTTTGATGTTTTTATGGTAAGCGTTGAAAGCAACATCATCCAACCAATGTGGAATACCATCCAAAATATACTCGCGACATTCGCCTTGAACGCGACCTCGCAAATCAATGCTTTTTTTGCATGGAGCCATTAAGCGGTTAAGTTCCATTTTAACCAAAATTTTGGCCGAAGGCGGCTCTTCCTCGGTCAGTTGGCCAAGGACAAAGTCAAAGTCATTCGTACCGTAAACGGGAATGAGTCGTTCTGCGAGCGAGAGAATTTCAGATTGCTGCATTATTTCTGTTAGAGTATGTCGTTACTTTAAATTGTATCGGCTAAGCGAAGTAATACTTAAGTATATCAATAGTTCATTTCAGTTCAGGTCTGACTTGGCTGTGCTTAGTCACATTTGTAGAAAAAATTGAGGCATCATGGCGAAAGCAAAACGAGCGTATGTTTGTAATGATTGTGGCGCGGACTTTCCCCGTTGGCAGGGGCAGTGTAACGCATGTGGTGCATGGAATACGATAACAGAAGTACGTATCGCTGCATCGCCAACCGTTGCTCGCAATGAACGCTTAAGCGGCTACGCTGGTTCCGCAACAGAAGCTACGGTTCAAACGCTATCCGAAATTGATCTGCAAGAAGTACCTCGCTTCACCAGTGGGTTTAAAGAGCTTGACCGCGTGTTGGGTGGTGGTGTTGTGCCAGGTGCCGCAATTTTGATTGGCGGTAACCCTGGCGCAGGTAAATCAACCCTTCTGTTGCAAACCATGTGTAGTTTATCTGCGCAAATGCCAACGCTTTACGTAACCGGTGAAGAGTCGTTACAGCAGGTGGCAATGCGTGCTTCCCGATTGGGCTTGCCGAAAGATCATTTAAAAATGCTATCGGAAACGAACGTCGACAAAATTTGCCAAATCGCCGAAAAAGAGCAGCCTCGTATAATGGTAATAGACTCGATTCAGGTGATGCACGTTTCTGATGTTCAATCGTCGCCTGGCAGTGTTGCTCAGGTACGTGAATCTGCGACGGCTCTGACACGATACGCAAAACAGAATAATGTTGCGGTATTTATTGTTGGTCACGTAACAAAAGATGGTACCCTTGCGGGCCCCAAAGTTCTTGAACACATTATCGACTGTTCGGTACTACTCGATGGTGGAACGGATAGCCGATTCCGCACTTTGCGTAGTCATAAAAACCGTTTTGGTGCTGTGAATGAGCTTGGTGTCTTTGCAATGACAGGCCAAGGATTGAAGGAAGTGAGTAACCCATCAGCGATCTTCCTTTCTCGTGGTGAAGAAGAAACATCAGGCTCTTCAGTCATGGTGGTTTGGGAAGGCACGCGCCCTCTACTAGTAGAGATTCAAGCGCTGGTGGATTACTCGCAGTTAGCCAACCCTCGTCGTGTTGCGGTCGGCTTGGAGCAGAACCGCATATCACTTTTGCTCGCTGTGTTGCATAAGCATGGTGGCTTACAAATGGCAGACCAAGATGTCTTTGTTAATGTGGTTGGCGGTGTTAAGGTGACGGAGACGAGCGCTGATCTTGCTTTAGTTATGGCGCTTTTATCGAGTTTTCGTGACCGTCCACTCCCTAAAGATGTGGTGATTTTTGGTGAGGTAGGGCTTGCGGGCGAAATCCGTCCAGTGCCAAGTGGGCAAGAGCGTTTGAATGAAGCGTTCAAACATGGTTTCAAGAAAGCCATCGTGCCAGCAGCCAACATGCCGAAAGGTGGCATCCCTGGCATGCAAATTCACGGCGTTAAGAAATTGTCGGAAGCTATAGAGGCTTTTGACGAGCTGTAATGCTCATAAGAATGGTATTTGTGCAATCACAAACTGTTCTATCCGTCCTCAATAAAATGCGAATAAAGTACATAAATTGCTGTGTTTGACTATGCTTTGGGGACGGAAATTTCACGTTAAAATTTTTTTTCTTCCATCCGCACGCAAGGGTATCAGTATTGACAGAATGTGATATACTCTGCGCGCACTTTATACCTTATTAACAGAGTAAGACAATGACTGATTTATCAAAATACAGAAACATTGGTATTTTTGCTCACGTAGACGCGGGTAAAACTACCTCTACAGAGCGTATCCTAAAGCTAACTGGTAAGATCCATAAGATCGGTGACACTCACGACGGTTCAACTACTACTGACTTCATGGAGCAGGAAGCTGAGCGTGGTATCACAATCCAGTCTGCAGCAACAACTTGTTTCTGGAACGATCACCGTCTAAACATCATCGATACTCCTGGACACGTTGACTTCACTATCGAAGTTTACCGTTCTCTAAAAGTACTTGACGGTGGTATCGGTGTATTCTGTGGTTCTGGTGGTGTTGAGCCTCAGTCAGAAACTAACTGGCGTTACGCTGACGAATCACACGTATCACGTCTGATCTTCGTTAACAAACTAGACCGTATGGGCGCAGATTTCTACAAAGTTGTAGATCAAGTACAGAACGTACTAGGTGCTACACCTCTAGTTATGACTCTACCTATCGGTATCGAAGAAGATTTCGTAGGTGTTGTAGACGTACTAAGCCAACAAGCTTACGTATGGGATGAGTCTGGCCAACCAGAGAACTACGAAGTTCAAGATATTCCAGCAGACATGGTAGAAAAAGCTGCTGAATACCGTGAAATGCTAATCGAAACTGCTCTAGAGCAAGACGAAGATCTAATGATGGCTTACCTAGAAGAAGGCGAAGAGCCATCTCTAGAAGACATCAAACGTTGTATCCGTAAAGGTACTCGTGATCTAGCATTCTTCCCAACTTACTGTGGTTCAGCGTACAAGAACAAAGGTATCCAACTTATTCTTGACGCGGTAATTGATTACCTACCATCTCCAACAGAAGTTGATCCACAGCCTCTAACTGATTCAGAGACTGGTGAGCCAACTGGTGAAGTTGCGACTGTATCTGCAGACGAGCCACTACGTGCTCTTGCATTTAAGATCATGGATGACCGCTTCGGTGCTCTAACCTTTATCCGCATCTACTCTGGTAAGATGAAGAAAGGTGACACAATCCTTAACTCTGCAACTGGTAAAACAGAGCGTATCGGCCGTATGGTTGAGATGCACGCGGACGAGCGTAACGAGATCGATTCAGCACAAGCTGGTGACATCATCGCTGTAGTTGGTATGAAGAACGTTCAAACTGGTCACACTCTATGTGATCCTAAGCACGAATGTACTCTTGAGCCAATGATCTTCCCAGATCCAGTAATCTCTATCGCAGTTAAGCCTAAAGATAAAGGCGGTTCTGAGAAGATGGGTATCGCGATCGGTAAAATGGTTGCAGAAGATCCATCATTCCAAGTTGAGACTGATGAAGATTCAGGCGAAACTATCCTGAAAGGTATGGGTGAACTTCACCTAGACATCAAGGTAGATATCCTTAAGCGTACTTACGGCGTTGAGCTAGAAGTTGGTGCTCCACAGGTTGCTTACCGTGAAACTATCACTCAAGCAATCGAAGATAGCTACACGCACAAGAAACAGTCTGGTGGTTCTGGTCAGTTCGGTAAGATCGATTACCGCATCAAACCAGGTGAGCCAAACTCTGGCTTCACGTTCAAATCAACAGTTGTTGGTGGTAACGTACCTAAAGAATTCTGGCCTGCAGTTGAGAAAGGCTTTGCGTCAATGATGGAGCACGGTGTTCTAGCTGGCTTCCCTACTCTAGACGTTGAAGTTGAACTATTCGACGGTGGTTTCCACGCAGTTGACTCTTCAGCTATCGCTTACGAAATCGCAGCGAAAGGTGCATTCCGTCAGTCTATGCCTAAAGCTGGCGCGCAACTTCTTGAGCCAATCATGAAAGTTGACGTGTTCACTCCAGAAGATCACGTTGGTGACGTAATCGGTGACCTTAACCGTCGTCGTGGTATGATCAAAGACCAACAAGCAGCGTCTACTGGCGTACGTATCAAGGGTGATGTACCTCTATCAGAAATGTTTGGTTACATCGGTACTCTACGTACTATGACTTCTGGTCGTGGTCAGTTCTCTATGGAGTTCTCACACTACGCACCATGTCCAACAAACGTTGCAGAGCAAGTAATTGCTGACGTTAAAGAGCGTAACGCTAAGAAGTAATTCTTAAGTTAACTCTATAACTTGAAAGCCCCGCTTAGTGCGGGGCTTTTTGTATTTAGCAGTCTTATACGCAGAGCGTGTTTGTTTTATTCCTATTTAGCGTTTGTTTTGACGATTGTTATGATGCCGTTCTAGTACTGTTGCCTTTTAGGTCAATGGTCCTAAAGTCTGGTACCACTGACTTTTCAAATATTTCTATTTCTTCCTTCAACCATTGCGCAAACAATTGAGCTTTAGGTCTTTTTAAGTAGCCTTTTGGCGCACACAAGTAATACGCAAAGTTGGGCTTGATAGCGATATCTCCAATTCGGACCAATTTGCCAGAACGAAAATATTGATGAGCTAAACTGTGTTTTACTAATGCCACGCCTTGAAGTGATAGTGCAGCCTCAAGCACGAGATGTGATCCACTGTATTTTAAGGTAGGCTTTGCTGCGCAGTGACCCAAGGTTGCTAACCACATATTCCAATCAAGATCAGGCCAAACATCTTCAATCAGCTCAGCTTTGCTTAAATCCTCGATGTTATAGATCCCGTGCTCTTTCTGGTACACCGGATGACAAGCAGGATAAAAAGCTTCGTCCATCAGCCATTGTGATTCTAAATTGGGATATTTTCCTAAACCGTAACGAACACATAAATCTATCTGACTATCTTGAAAAGACACCAAATCATTGGTTGGTTCTAATAGCAAGGCGATATCAGGGTGACGCTGGCGAAAAGCCGTAATTTTCGGGACTAACCAATGATGAGCGAAAGAGGGGAGTGTTGATATCGAAAGGTGGTTCGGGTTTGGATCTCTGATTGACTAATCTAACCCCTTGCTGCAAATGAGCAAACCCTCTTTCTGCCTGACTAAACAGTAGCTCTCCCTCTGGTGTGAGCACGATTTTTCTGTGCTGACGAACAAATAGGTCCGTGCCTAAGAACTCTTCTAAATGACGAATTTGCTGACTAATGGCCGCTGGCGTAACAAACAGTTCTTTTGCTGCCGTTTTAAAGCTTCCTTCCTTTGCTGCAACGAAAAAGTAATACAAGCCCTGTAAGGGAGGCATTCGATCTTTCACATTAGTTTTCCTTAACTCTATGGCAGATTCTATCGTTTGAGGATATCAGCGTAGTCGCTGATTATTAAGTGGTCAACATTGTATAGGAATCTTTGAAATGGAAAACATGACACACACTTGTGAGCGTACTATACCTACTGCCCATCAGAGCGGGTTACAGTTAATTTATTCTAAACTGGCGGCTTGGAGAAGGAACTATAAGACACGTCGTCACTTGAGAGAGTTACCAAAGCACCTTTGGGACGATATTGGATTAGGTGAAAGGGAGATTAATTGTGAAGTGAGTAAGCCATTCTGGAGAGAGTAGTTTATGAGTTTGATTCAAGCTCAAAGTTAAGCTGCACTCCCCAATGGCGTTGAGGAGTGCAAGCAAAATTACAAGTCTTCTTCCCACACGACCAATTCATCTTTTGGCCAATTGTGGCCTATCTCATGATACTTTTGTTCGAGCACATGACGTTTAATTTTAAGTGTTGGCGTCAGTACGCCATTTTCTATACTCCAAGGTTCTTTAATCATTAACACGCCTTTGATTTGCTCATGAGAGGCGAGTTCTTGATTCATCCTGGCAATAACTTTACGTGTGGTACGTGCGTATCGCTCTCGATCAAAGTTAGGGAAGTCATGTGGCACAACCAAAAGAATCGGAGCGGGTAGCCCTAAACCGATGAGACACATCATCTCTACACGACTGTACTCGAAAAGCTTTTTCTCGATAGGAACCGGAGAGACAAATTTACCTTTGGCTGTTTTGAAGTTATCTTTTTTACGGCCTTGAATCGTTAGATAACCATCTGAGTCGATAGCGCCGATATCGCCTGTGTGTAGCCAGCCCTCTGAATCAAAAGACTCTTGGGTGGCAATGTCATTTTTGTAGTAGCCAGAAAATAGCCCTTTGCCACGCACCATGATTTCATCATCAGCTGCGATTTTTAACTCAATGCCTGGCCCTGCATTACCGACACTACCGATTTTGTCAGCTCTAAATGGGTAGTTGAGCGTGCTGTAGGCAAATGATTCCGTCATCCCCCAAGCCTCTGTGATATCAAGGCCCACTGAGTGGTACCATTCCAACAGCGCTGGCGAGACAGGTGCAGAGCCACAGCCTAATACTCGAGCCTGATCTAAACCTAGACCATCTGCTAGCTTTTTCTTGATCAAAGAATTGACGAATGGGATTTTCAACAGAATATTGAGCTTCTTCTGTGGAAGTTTGTCTTGAATACGTTGCTGGAATAGCGTCCATAACCGTGGGACGGAGATAAACAGAGTTGGTCGGTGCATCTTCACATCTTCGATAAAAGTGTCCAGTGACTCTGGAAATGCTGTTGGCACGCCACCCATAATCGATGAACCGAAGATATAAACACGCTCTGTAATATGAGCGAGCGGTAAATAAGAGAACAGTCGGTCGTTTTCTTGGATACCAATATGATTGATCAGTTGCTGAACAGACCAACTGAATGCGCCGTAAGTTAGCATCGCGCCTTTCGGTAACCCTGATGTGCCTGAGGTATACACCAACGACATTAGCTTGTCATCGTAATGCTGCGGACGCTCTTCACTTGGCACTGCATCAGCAATGAGCGCTTGGTATTCGTGCTTACACTTAGGTGCCGTGTCATAAGGTAGAGCGATGCTAATGAGTTCAGGCATAGCATCAATGACTTGCTGAGTTGCTTTGGGATCATCGAGTTTTCCGCCAATGATCGCTTTACTTTCACTATGAGTCACACAGTATTCGATGGTGTCTGCACCGGCGGTAGGAAAGATTGGCACACTGACATAGTCACCAAGCATCATAGCAAGATCGCAAATAAACCATTCTGCACAGTTTTTAGATACTAACGCGACTTTGTCGCCAGGCTTTACACCAAGCGAGCGTAGTGCGCTGACAAGTTTTAAGGCTTGATCTGCAACATCAGAGAATGTGTACTCAACAAACTGTCGGTTAATAATTTGTTTTAGGTAGACCTCATTTGGACGCTCTTGAGCCCATTTGAGGATCATTTCATTTGGTGGTGGGAGAGCGCAACCAGCAGCGCTATTTAGATTCGGCTGATTCATTTTAAGTGACTCCATGTCTTCTCATTGTATTTATAATTGTTAACGCATTGTTAACTTTAGCATGTTAAATCGCGACACGGGAATGCATTTTGATGAAATATGTGGGGAAGATAGCGTTAGTTGTTCTGACAGTTGCTACAAATAAAGCCTAAAACTGCTGTCGATAATTTGCTGGAGACAGACCTGTTTTTTTCTTAAAAATTCGAGAAAAGTAAGAAACGTCTCGATACCCGCACTGATAAGCAATGTAAGCAATTTTCATCGATTCATTTTCAATTAGCATTTTCTTAGCTAATGAAATGCGTTTCGCCGTGACATAATCACGAAAGCACATACCCACTTTACGGTGGAAAACTTTGGAAAAGTAGTTCGGCGAGTAATGACAAAGAGCGGCTGCTTCCTCTTCTCTTAGGTCCTTATGAACGTTATTGGCGATGTAATGGACTACGTCTGAAAAGTTTGACTTGCCGCTTCGAGAGAAAAGTTTATCTACCGAGATTTGTTCTTCGTCTACTTTACTATGCAAAAAGTATTTCAATTTTATTTGTGAAAGCCAGATAGGAAGAGTGAGCTCGTTCAACTTATAATATTCCGCACAAATATGCTTGGGCGGCAAGTGAGGAGCCGTATCTTTTGGAGATACGACGATTAGTTTTTTGTCGAGGTTTTTACAGAGCGTTATAACACCTTTCAAGTGCTCTTGATGATCACAGGTTATGTAGTAAAAGAAATAGCTATGTTCTTTATCGCTGAGGACTGAGATATCTTTACTGCAGTCCATAATGTCAAAGCACCCATCAAACTCACAACGAAATTGTTCCGGCAGCGAGCAAAGGGTCTCTCCTATCCAGTAAGCTTTGGTCTGTTTATCCATATGAATCCTGCTCAGTACGTACTACACCAATGTTAGTATGCATTGAGGTCAGTCGAGCCTCATTCCTTGAGCTTCAGACCTCACCCTTTCGTTTATTAAGCTTAGGCTTATATAGTCATACTGCAAGTGTGAAATGTGTCACATAGCTTACAGTAATGTGTCTTATTTATGATACATTTCGCCTCTGAAGCGCAGACAGGCAAGAAAGTACTAACCTTTGGCAAAAAAGTCCTAACCCCCCTAATTCTTGATGACTAATGTTTAAGCATGATTCGGGTGTATATGATACCTGCGTCATGGACAAGCGAGATTTGGTTAAATAAAGGGGATAATCTTATGGATAACTTTCGCAATCTAATCAAGGACTTCATGGAAGACGAAGAGGGGCTAACACTTTTGGAGTACATCCTAGGTGCGGCACTAATTGTTACTGCATTCTTGACTTCAGGCTTCTGGACAACCTTGTCTAACAAGTTCACTTCAGTAGCTGGTCGTATTAGCTCTTCGTAATGGTTAGCGAGTTAATTATTTGGTCATTACTTATTGCGATTGGAGTTTCAGACGCACAGAAACACAGAATACCGAATAAAGCGGTGCTTATGCTTTTGGTTGCAGTAACTGCAAACGTAATTTACAACCCAGCCACAACTGGTTTGGATCATTTATATGGTGGGTTGGTTGCGTTTGCGGTGTGTTTCGCGCTGTATCTTTTCAAAGTAATGGCTGGAGGAGACGTTAAGTTACTCGCCGTCATAGGGGCATGGTTGGGATTGAGTAACCTTGGGGAAGCGTCTACCGGGATAATACTCGCTGGAGGCATTGTCGGCATTTTTTATCTAATGCTACATGTGTCATCGACTAGTGTTGCTCTATCACATCAGATTAAAGGGTATTGCTTAGAAAAAGTAACACCAGGTTTTAGGTCCAGTAAGCCGTTAGTCATTCCATTCGCGCCGATAATCGTAATTGGATTAGCTTATTTTTCCTATACCCACTAAATAAAAATAATAAATGGCATGCAGCATCAGTTGGCTAAGCAACTTCAAGGAGGGGAAGTGTGATGGGCTCTGTGTATTGGGAAAAACTCGTGCCACAAATAAATCCACCAAAAGTACCTTCATCGGTAGAAGGTCTTGGCATACCGGCTTCAGTCGTTGAAAACTTAGTGTTGAAACACCTGTCAGCTTATCCGAAATGTGATTTGATCGAGTTAACACAGCGGTTATGTGTGGTTTCAAATATTGTTGAACTTGCTTTGGCGCAGTTGAGGAAACGAAGCTGGGTTGAGGTATATCAGCCTACATCTGAGAAGCTAAACCATTCGTACTCGAACATTCGTTATAGTCTAACGGAATTAGGACTTGCGGAAGCAGACATTGCATATAGAAAAGATCCATATATCGGTCCTGTTCCAGTTTCTTTGGAAGAGTATTGGACCGTTGTTGAAGGACAAGATCTACGCAAAAACCCTGTTACCCGTATCGATGTAGAGCGTGCATTATCTGATGTTTTTGGCTCGGATCACTTAGTTCCTGTTCTCGGACCTGCTATCAACTCTGGACGAGCTTTGTTGCTTTACGGCCACGCGGGTACTGGTAAAAGTTACGTTGCATCAAGAGTGCTCAATGCAATGAACACTTCGGTGTTTATTCCTTACGCCGTATATGCCGATGGCAACATCATCAAAGTGTTCTCAGAGCATCATCACCGTCGTTTAGACAACTCCCATTCTCAGGTTTTCGTTAAGTTGGAAACCCATTACGACAAACGCTGGGTTCTTTGTGAAAGACCAAACATTCAAGTGGGCGGTGAGCTGACATTGGAGATGCTTGAGGTAAACCACAGCGAGCATAATCGTGTATGGATTGCGCCACTTCAAATGATGGCTAACAACGGAATCTTAGTGATTGATGATCTCGGTCGTCAGTCAATGCCTGTTGATGCCTTGCTAAATAGATGGATCGTTCCAATGGAATACTTATTTGACCATCTGGCGCTGCCAAATGGTCAACAAGTAACGGTGCCATTTATGCTTACTTTGGCATTCTCATCCAATTTTGCACCAAGCAAAATTGCTGACCCTGCTTTTTTACGCCGTCTGGGGTACAAAATTGAGTTTAAGCCACTTGGTGATGATGACTATAAAGCGCTTTGGTTATCGCTGTCCAAAGACTTGCAACTCGCGTTGTCGCCTGAATTCTTTGACACATTAAATCAATTGCACCGTGAAAATAAAATGCCTAATTATCCATGCTTACCTAAAGATCTTTTGGGCATTAGCAGAGACGTTCTCGTTTTTGAAGGAAAACGAAAAGTCGTCTCATCAGACATTTTAACTCGTGCCTGGGGACTGTATTTCACAGTGGATGAATAGGGAGATCTAAATTATGAGTCGGACTCAAGTCATCATGCTATTGCTACTCTCCATTGTTTTCGGCCTTGCTGCCGTGTTGATAGCTAAACAATGGATGGATGGCAGAAACCAACCAACAGTCGAGTTAGAAGAGGTCGAAAGGCATCCCGTTTTAGTTGCCGCCATGGAGCTAGAACCAGGAACTATTCTCTCTGAGAAACATTTGTCTACTAAGCTCATGGAAGTGGACTGGATAGATGATGAAACATTGAAAGTAAAAGAACAGGCATTGGGAAGAATCGTTGCCAATACTATTTACGCGGGTGAACTTGTTAACCCTCATCGCCTTGCCCTACCTGGTGAAGGCGCAACACTTGCTGCATTAATTCCAGAAAACAAGCGAGCAATCACTATTCGCGTAAATGACGTTATCGGTGTGGCAGGTTTTTTGTTACCAGGCAACAAGGTCGATGTCCTGAATACAGTGAGTTATGGACAAGGTAAAAACGCCACAACAAAAACAGTGCTTAAAAATATCAATGTTCTTGCGGTGGACCAAACAGCCAAAACGAATGATAACAAACCCGTGATTGTACGCGCTGTGACTTTAGAAGTAACACCGAAAGAGGCAGAAAAGCTCTTATCGGCGAACAGCAAAGGCGATATACAGCTTGCTCTGCGCAACCCTCATGAAGTGGATAAACCTGTTGTAGCAAGAAAATACACGCCACGACCTAGTGTGACCATTATTAAGGGATCTCAGGCATCCAGTGTCCGAGTCAGCAATTAGGTGAATTATGAAAACAATAATATTACTTGTTAGCCAGTTACTTTTCGTCAGCTTGTCTGTTAACGCAGCTACGGCGCAGTCAGGAAAAGTCGTAACCGTTGCACATCACCAATCAACTCAATTGATGATATCAGGCCAAGCAAAGAAAGTGACGTTAGGGGATCCAGAAGTCTTGGATATTTTAGTGCTCAGATCGAACGAGCTGTTTCTTATTGGTAAGAAGTTAGGTACCACGAATGTGTCGGTGTGGGATCGCAGAGGCCGGTTAATTGAGCAGTTTAACGTGGAAGTCACGCATGATCTAAATACGCTTAAGTCGAAGCTTTATCAGTTCTTGCCGGATGAAAATATCGAAGTGCACAGTGCGCAAGAAAAAGTGGTACTTAGAGGCTTGGTCAGCAGTCAGCAAAACATGGACACTGCGGTCAAAATTGCTGAAACCTTTGCTTTGGGTGAAGCGGCAGATGAAGAAGATGATAGCTCTAAAGATGATGAAAGTATGGTCATCAATCTACTTTCTATTGGTGGTGCTCAGCAGGTGACGCTAGAAGTTACCGTTGCCGAAGTACAGCGCACACTTGTAAGACGCTTCGACTCAAACTTCCACTTTTTCCAAAGAAGTGGGGACTTTACTTGGGGTGGTACGACTGCTGGTGGCGGTATTGATGGCATTGGACCGATTTTGAACGTCCCAACAGTCGAAGATTTCGGTTTTCTCGGATCGTTTATCGACAGTAATACCTTGTTTACCTTTGCGCTTGATGTGGCGAAGCAAAATGGCGTAGCGAAAGTGCTGGCCGAGCCTAGCCTTACCGCATTAAGTGGTACGCAAGCCGAGTTTGTCGCTGGTGGTGAATTCCCAATTCCAGTACCAAATGAAGATGGCATTACTATCGACTACAAAGAGTATGGTGTTCAACTCGACTTTGTTCCGTTTATTTTGAGTGATAAGAGAATCAATCTCAAACTGAACGTCAATGTGAGTGAAATTTCCAATTCTGGTGTGTTGACGTTTAATCCAAACGAAGTGAATGCCACTTTCTTTATTCCACCAATCACAAAACGAAGTGCTGGTACAACGATTGAGCTAGCAGATGGTCAAACCATTGGTATTGCGGGGCTATTGAGTGAAAACGCGCGTAACGTTGCGAATGGTATACCTGGTGCGAGTGATCTACCTGTGTTAGGCCGCTTGTTTAAGAGTGAAGAATTTACCTCTGGGGAAACAGAACTAGTCATTCTGGTTACTCCTCGATTAGCAACCCCAATTGATCGACGTCGAATTACGCTACCAACAGATGGTTTTGTTGCTCCAAACGATGTGGAGTTCTATTTGCTTGGTAAAGGTGCTGAGTTGGATTTCGATAGGTACCAGCTAAACGACATTAGTGAAGAAGATACTAACAACAATTTTATTCAATACGGTTCGTCAGAAGGTGGCTCTGAGGGCAAGTTTGGGCACAGTCTATAAGTGGGAGAACAAGATGAAAAGCATAATGATAATGACCATTTGTTTCACATCATTCGGCTTGTTTGGCTGTGCGAATGACCCCGAGCTTGGTATCTCGGTTAGCCAGCTGCGCGCTGAACAAACTCTGAATCCAGAAGCCTGGTATGAGAATTTGGGCTACTTACCGGAAGGTAGTGGTGAGCGCACACAAGTTAGCTTAGAGGTATATAACAACAATGGGGTAGCCAAAGATGATTAAGTGATACGTTCACTTAGGAGGGGCTATGCGAAGGAATATGCATATAGCGCCAAGGAGAGCTCAGAAAGGGATTACCTTGGTATTAATTAGTTTAGTTTTATTATTTTTACTTGGTGTTGCAGCCTTTGGTATTGATTTGAATCACCAAGTACTCAATAAAACAAGACTACAAAACGCGGTCGACTCCGCTGCATTAGCGGCTGCGGTTGTCGTCGATGAAAGGACCGACGCGGCAGATTTGGCTGAGCGGCTTAGTTTAGCGACGCAAGCGGCGAATGATGCTCTGACTCATTCTGCTGCGTCTGATGGTAACCAAGAATTAGTTTACACGGGGGAAAACATAGATGTAACTTTCTCAAATTCGAACGCTAAAGGCTCATTTGTTGAAGCTGGAGAGTTCTCTTTGGGCAGTGACAGCGACATCTATGTTCGTGTTGCCGTTAGTAATGTTCTTTTGACACAGTATTTAAGTGGCATGTTTGGGCTCGACAAAGGGGTGTCAGCAAGTGCTGTTGCAGGACCAAGTGCGCCAAGCATTACTACATGTAACGTGTCGCCTATTGCTATGTGTGGCGATGTAGGCTCAGCTGATCTGGCGTGGGGATACATTCCTTCTTCAAACCCAAACTACAATGGCGCACAAGATCGAGATGCTGACACTATTCATGTATTGAAACCATCAGGGCACACGGATGGTGGCATTGGTTCGGGTAACTACCACCTTTTAGACTTTGGTTCCGGTAAAAATACAGTAAGAGAAATGCTGGCAGGGGATACTGAGGAGTGCATAACAGTCGGTGATTTAGTCACAACAGAGACTGGTAAAGGTACGGGACCAGTAGCTCAAGGTCTAAATACGAGATTTGATGGGGGTAAGCCAGATGAAGGCATTACTTCAGATAAGTACATCGAAGAGTCCAACGTAACATACGACAATTACCAACAACAATATCAGGATGCGGAAGATCCGGCCGTTGATAACGATGCGTTTTATTATGCCGATTATGTCGAAGGGTTAGCCGCTTGTACGGGGGGGCCTGGCGCGTGCAAGTCGCAATATTACCGAGCGGATGGGAAAACCGATCGAAGGGTATTACGAGTGCCGATCGTTCGTTGTGATGAAGCTCCAAAAAAAGGCGGCAAGATGGATTTAGAAGTACTGGGCCTAGGATGCTTTTTTGTTACTCAGGAAGTGCAAAACAAGGGGAATGAATCGGAAATATTCGGTCAGTTTCTAGAGGATTGTACGGTAAAAAATGCGTCGTCTGGGGTAGATCCGGATGAAGATGGAGTTGGGCCATACAAAATCGTTCTATACAAAGACCCGTCAAGTGGAGGGTCTTAATATGATGTACTCCAATAGAAAGCATCAGATGAAAAAGATGGCTAACCAGAAAGGACTGGCAATTATAGAGTTTATTCTTGCATTGCCAGTGCTACTGATGCTGACCGTATTAGTTATCGACGTGAGCCGAGCTTTTATTCAATACACAGAGGTCAACAAAGCGTTGCAAAATGGCGCACGGTATGCCGTGGTTGATACTTATGGCACGTTAGATTTTGAAGGTATAGCTGAAGAATCTGATATTAAAAATGTGGTGATCTATGGCACGCCGAGTGGCGTTGGTACGCCGGTAATCGACTATATTGAAGCTGCTGACATTATTGTGACTCAACCAACGGACACCAATAAGGTTGTCACCATATCGGCTACTTATAATTATGAGCCTATTTTCTCAACCTTACCTTTTACCGGAACCTCTTTGGCTTTCAGTATTGGCTCTTCTGCGTCAATGAGGACTAGCCCATGAAACAATGGATAAGGAAACAGAAAGGACTGACCCAAGTTGAGTTTTCGTTAATTGCACTTGCGGTAATGTTAGTACTGTTCATGATTATTGAGTTTGCAATCTACTTTTATTCAGTGCAAATGGTCAACGAAATTACCAGGCGAGCGGCACGACTTGCCACGGTTTGTTTTATTTCTGAACGTGATGAAATACCTAATCATCAAGCTTTGGAGAGTCTATATCCTTCAGGTTTTACCGCTAATAATTTACAAATCGAATATTTAGACGATACAGGTGCAACTGTTGATGTGTCGGACTTTTTGAGTACTCCACCTGCAGCATCTACAGTGTTAGATGCTCAGTTTTCAAAAATAAAATATGTTCAAGCAAGAGCAGTTGATTATGAATTTAAGTTTTTTGTGTTAGCTGCGCTTATTAGTGCAGTAGGAAAAACGCCTGCTTTTGAAACTGTATTGCCGGCAGAAAGCTTAGGTGTATTAAAGCCGGAAGCTGATAACCCTGCTGTTTATTCGGATTGTTCCGCGGAGTAGCTTTATGTTGAAACCAGTCAAAATGGATAATGAAACACATAAAAGTTTAAAAACTAACTTGATTATTTGGATAGTTTACTCTACATCAAATTTTAAAATTCACATTGCTGATGAACTATCAAGGTGTGTAAATATAAATATTGATTGGATAGAGCTAGATACCTTTAACTTGGACTTTGTGAAAAATAAGCAAGTTCCTGATCTCATTTATATTGAAACCGGTGAAAGCTGGGCTCAGAAAGTGGCTCATGTTTATTCTAGTGACAGCAGTTTACAGCATAATCATACCGCTTTGATTGTATTTGGCGACGAGAACGATACTGCATCCCTTAAAATGGCATTAAGGCTTGGGGCAACAGATTATTTGTCTCGTTCGGTTGATTTTGGCGAGCTATATCCTTTATTAAAATCTACCGCGGATGAAAAGATTGCCAATAAGAAAATGGGCGATCTAACATTGTTTATTAATACAAAAGGCGGCTCTGGAGCAACCACTTTGGCTATTAATACAGCAATAGAATTATCAAGCTATGCTAAGAGTAAAGTGTTGCTCGTTGACTTGGATATGCAGTTTAGTGATGCCGCTGATTATTTAAACTGTAAGCCTAAATACAATATTAATGATGTGATTGATTCTGTTAATGATTTAGATGAATTATCACTAGAAGGACTAGTCTACCAGCATCCTTCAGGTTTGAATTATTTGTGTTTTAACCAAAATGATCCTAAAGGTAATTACAAGCATGCGGTTCAAGTTAGTAAATTATTACCTATTTTGAGGCAGTTTTACTCACATATTATTGTGGATTTATCTCATGGCGTTGAGCACGTTTATCAACAAATTGTTTCTCCGGCAACACATGTTTTTTTGATTCTGCAACAGAATGTTACCTCGGTGAAGCATGCTGTTAGTTATATACGTTCTTTAGAATTAGACTATGGTTTAAGTAGTCATCAGGTTGAACTAATTGTTAATCGTTTTGAAAAGAAATCGACAATATCGTTGAAAGACATTGAAAATGCGGTTAGTGGACATGCAATACACTTAGTACCTAATAACTTTGCTATTGCTATCGAGAGCGCTAATTTGGGCAACCCAATTGTTCAATCTAAGAAAAATAGTGCGCTGAAAGCGTCTTTGGCTGAAATATCGCACTTATTAGAAAGTCCGACCAAAGAGAATCAAAGTTGGATAAAAAAACTATTTTCTTAGTAAGGGGGAGTTATGTTTTTCAAACGGAAAGGCGTCGGGAGTTCTTTCAATTCCGTAGATGAAACAAAAGAATCCAAAGTTGTGAATGTCGAGTTGGCAAAATCTGATGAAGACACGTCAGATGAGCAAAAGTCTTTGTCGCCGGTAGAAGCCAAGATGAAAGCGATCGAGGAGCAGAAAAAGCAATTAGAACAAGATCTCTCGATAAAACACTACTACCACAAGAAACTACTGGATACCTTGGATCTCGGGCTTCTATCGCACTTGCAAGAAGATCGCGCGAAAGAGGAGTTGCGCGAAGCGGTTGTTCAGCTCATCGCGGAAGATCAAACACACCCATTGAGTTCAGAAGCGCGAAACCGCGTAATACATCAAATTGAAGATGAAGTGTTCGGCCTAGGGCCTCTTGAGCCACTTCTTGAAGATCAAACAATCTCAGATATCTTAGTAAATGGCCCGAAAAATATTTTCGTCGAACGTTTTGGTAAGTTGGAGAAAACACCGCACACCTTTTTAGACGAACGCCATTTGCGCAACATTATCGACCGTATTGTAAGCCAAGTGGGTCGAAGGATCGATGAGGCTTCACCCATGGTGGATGCTCGACTAAAAGATGGCTCACGTTTTAATGCGATTATACCTCCTCTTGCTATTGATGGGCCTTCAGTTTCTATTCGACGTTTTGCGGTTGAACGTTTGAATATGGATAACCTATTAGAACTTGGATCGTTGTCTCCTGAAATGGCGAAGTTTCTTAATGCGGCGGTTGTGGGGGAAATGAATATCCTGATTTCTGGTGGTACAGGTTCTGGTAAAACAACCACGCTAAATATTTTGTCGAGCTTTATTCCTAGCGACCAACGCATTGTAACCATTGAGGACTCGGCAGAGTTACAACTCCAACAGCCACATATTATCCGTTTGGAAACACGTCCTTCCAATATCGAGGGTAAGGGTGAAATTTCTCAGCGTGATTTAGTAAAAAACTCACTACGTATGCGTCCCGATCGGATAGTTGTTGGTGAGGTTCGTGGCTCAGAAGCGGTGGATATGCTATCCGCAATGAACACGGGTCATGATGGGTCTTTGGCTACTATCCACGCGAATACACCAAGAGATGCGTTGAGCCGGATTGAGAATATGTTCTCGATGGCAGGGTGGAATGTGTCGACAAAAAACTTGAGAGCGCAGATCGCGTCTGCCATCAATATTGTTGTGCAAATGGATCGCCAGGAAGACGGTAAACGTCGCATGGTTAGCGTACAAGAAATCAATGGCATGGAAGGTGACGTTATTACCATGTCGGAGATCTTCACCTTCCAAAGAAGAGGGGTCGATCAAGAAGGCAATGTGTTAGGTGATTACATGGCTACAGGGATTGTACCAAGCTGCCATGACCAATTAGTAAAACGAGGCTTAGACGTACCATTTGAAATATTCAATGAAAAAGCCCGTTAGGAGATTGCTATGGATAGTCAATTCCCCCTTTTTCTTGTACTGCTGTTTTTGTCCGTATTCTTTATTAGCCAAGCGTTAATTCTGCCTTCTGCGGGTAAAAAGGTTAAGCATAAGCAATTAATCAAGCGGATACACGAAAGCCATAAACATATTGATCAAGAGAGTATTTCTTTATTAAGGGAAAACTCGCTCAAGAATCTATCGCCATTAGAGCGATGGCTTGTGAGGTTTAGCCTGTTCGATAACTTTAAGAAGAAGTTGGAACTGGCTGGGATACACATGGGGTTCAGTCGGTTTATTTTCCTCACATTCCTCGGAGGGACTGCGGTTGGTCTATTTCTGTTCTTGTTCGGGCAAGTTTGGTACCTCTGTGCTGGCGTTGCGTTTGCTTGCTGGGTGTCTGTTTACTTCTACATACAGAAAAGGATTGCTGATCGTTTAATGAAATTTGAAGAGCAACTGCCAGAGGCTCTCGATATCATCAAGCGAGTTTTGCAGGCAGGGCAGCCAATTACGCAGGGGTTTGGAGAAGTAGGCAGAGAGGTTAGTGCACCGCTTGGTCCTGAGTTCATGAATACCTTTAACTTACTCAACTATGGTTATGACCTCCGCTTGGCGATTATGCAAATGTCGGAGAGAACTCCTACCGTATCTATGCTTGCTTTCTCCAGTGCTGTGTTACTGCAAAAGGAAACGGGTGGTAACTTAGTCGAAAACATTGAGAAGCTCTCCCATATCCTACGTGCTCGTTTCAAACTCGCTCGAAAAATAAAAACCATTTCGGCGGAATCTCGAATGTCGGCATGGGTATTAGTATTAGCGCCTTTTGGTTTGTACGTCATCATTTCCCTTGTTCGACCTGAGTATATTGAGTTACTCCACACGCATCCAATGGGGATCAAAATGGTCATTGGTGGGATGGTAGCGTTGTTTATCGGCACGCTTTGGATTCGTAAAATCGTCAATATTGAGGTGTAGCCATGGAAAGTATTCAAGGATGGTTAAACGATTTTGCTGTCGGCCAAGAAACACTGCTTATGGGGTTGATCCTCATCACTACAGTGTTGGTTGTGATGACGTTAGGCTCGATAATTATCGGGGTTAACTCGCCAATTAAACGAAAGTTAGCCGAATTGTCTGGTGATAAGAAAGAAGTCTCTCATCACAACAAAAAAATGTCAGACACCTTGGAGTCGTTAGCGCCTTTAACTTCCCCAACCAGTGAAAAAGAGCGCCAAACGACACGCAATAAGCTGATGCATGCTGGGTTTCATGAAAGCAATGCATTATCGATGTTTTATGCCATTAAATCGGTCACGACGATCTTAGGTGTGATGGTGGCGGCACTGGTGTATTTCTCGGTTCCGGAATCTAAATACCTGTACACGTATATGGCGTTATCCGTATTTATTGGGCTTTTATTTCCTGATTTTATTTTGCGTCGAATGGTGAACAAGCGTCAGCAAGCGATTCGTGCAGGTGTGCCCGACATGCTTGATTTGCTGGTGGTTTGTACCGAATCAGGGCTTGGCTTTAATGCAGCGTTGCGTCGGGTTGCTGATGAACTGGTTATCTCTCACCCAGAGCTTGCCGATGAAATCGATACGGTGTGCAACAAAATTAAAGCGGGTAAACCAATGCCAGAAGCGCTGAGGGAGCTAGTATTAAGAACAGGGTTAGAAGAATTAATGGGGCTGGTAAGTATGCTTAGCCATGCCTCTCGAATAGGGGGGAGTTTAGTCAACTCCTTGCGTGAATATACCGAAGACTACAGGGATAAGCGTCAACAAGCAGCAGAAGAAATTGCTGCAAAAATCCCAGTCAAAATGATGTTTCCAATGGTGCTATTTATTTGGCCTTGCTTTTTTATAGTGGCTATCGGACCTGCGTTAATTTCATTGGCTGAGGCATTTTCTAATTAAAAAGCAAAATAGGGATCGTTATGTGGATTAAGAAATACGTCATCATCTCGTTGTTGGTGCTTACCGCATGTTCAACAACTGAACAGTCATCAGATTTCGATTCAACGCTGTACTCAGGTAAGCCCGTTGAGTCTCTCACTAATGATGAACCTCCCAAAACAGAGGAAGAGGCAATCTCACGAGGGGATATTGCATTAAGCAACAAAAATGTCGACTTAGCCTTGTATGAATATATTCGCTCACTCTCTTTCCCGAATGCAGTCCATAAAGATAAAACCTTGTACACCGTGGGGCGCATCCATTTAGCTAGGGAGAATTCAGAACTCGCCGATAAATCATTTCGAGCATCTTTGGCTGAGAACCCCGATCATATTGGCTCCCTGACTGAGCTTGGTACTTTATACACGAAGCGTGGAGAAAAGGACGTCGGGAAAAGCTACTACATACGCGCTTTGAATGCTGACCAAATTCGCATGGATGGCGATCCTACCATCACTAAAGACAACATTACTGCAGAGAGCGTTGCAACATATCGCTATGATGATAAATCACCAGTCTCTGCTTACTCCGGTCTAGGTGTGCTTTACGACATTCGTGGCGACCACGATATTGCGCAGGCGTTAATTCGAAAAGCGTTGGATATTGACTCAAGAAACGTAAACGCTTTGGTCAGCCTTGGCTACTCCTACTACATGGAAAAAGCTTACTCAAAAGCGGCGCACTTTACTCAAGCCGCACTAAGTATCAAGCCAGGAGATGAGAGAGGAATCAATAATTTAGGTCTCATTGCTTTAGCTAAAGATCAGCCACGACAAGCTCTGAGTATTTTTAGTCGACACATGACAGAACCCGAAGCGCTCAACAATGTTGGCTATTTCTTGATCCTTCAAGGCAAACCAGGAGAGGCGATTCCTTATTTACAACAGGCTATTGATAAGAACCCTGCCTACTATGAACTGGCAAATAAAAACCTAGAACGAGCATTGGCAATGGTGAGAGAGCGAGGGGATACCTCTACCGCGCTTCTCCAATAAATTTGAAGACCCTTTTAAAAGAAAGCCACTCTGCAAGATAGAGTGGCTTTTTCATTTATGGGGAGTAGTCCGTTGCAAAGGTGTTTGTTCAATTAGCCGTCATTCGCTTCTTTCAGGGTAAGAAGCATAGCGCCGTAAAGCCCAACCAACTATCTTCCATAACATCACCGTCAAGAGTGTTGCGAGGTAGCCATCAATCGCATAATGCCAGGCTAAATGTACCGAACCGATTTGAATGATGACTGCGAAAGCGTAAGCAAAGTAGCCGATGGTTTTGTTGAGTCTATAAATTGATAGCGCCATCAAAACAGCAATGGAAACGTGCAAACTCGGCATTGCCGAAATGCCAGAGCCAATACCATTGGCATTCGCGATGTACTCATCCCAAAGATATTGCTGTGTAGGCAATGCCCACAATTGCCCAGCGTCTACATTGGTAAGATATTGGCTTTGGACTTCGAGCGTTTTCATCAGAGGAACAAACTGTTCATCTCCAGTGATAAGCTCCACATAACATGGGCCTGCTGAAGAAAGCAACGTGGCGAAGAAGACACCAAGAATCATCCAAGACAATGCGAACGTGAGTAAAAACTGTTGCCTTACCAACGGGTATTTTTTGTAGATAAGGAAAAAGATGAGTATGCCCCACATACAAAAAAACCATGCGTTGTAGGCTACATTTAGCCCTAATGAGGCCCAAGCATTGGAGAATAATGCATGGGTCAACTCCCACGGAGCAAACCCGAAGTGTAGCAACGAATCAATATTCGCAAAGGTCAGATCCCACTTGAATGGATTGATGATTGGAATCAGCGATTTCAAAAACGTGTGGTTAGAGAAAATCAGGTTGAGTGCCATCATCGAAACAAACACTGATACAGGTCGGTACAGCGGAAAAATAAGATGCTTCAGTTTTCGTATGAAGCGCTTTGCTGGCTGTTTTTCTTTGCGCAGTATGAGATAGAAATAATAGTAGATACACCAGCTTAAACCTGTGACATACAAAGCTTGTATGAGTGTTTCAAGGTAAGTGGTAAAAGAGTAATCGATAGGGAAATCGAGATACAAAGAACAAAGATAAATGACAGCAGTCGAGATAAAGCAATAGGTGTAGAAAATCCTATCGTTCAATAACTCATTCTTTACTGATGTGAGTAAAGCCGACGCTTTTTGCTGCCAGCTAAGGTTGAGCTCGTAATTGTTGTCTTGTTCCATTGATGATCCGTCATCTCTATCCTTCCAATATCATTAAGCTTAGTTGAGAAAACGGGCACTCGTATTTGAGTACCCGTGGTTTATCTGGATTCAATAGTTGGCGTATCAGCAGGCTACATCATGCCCGTGACAAGGCCTGCCGCCACAAAAAACACGATCATCCACAGAACCGAAAGGTTGAGCTTTTTGTGTAGATAGAAACCCGCAATCACTAACGCCATGTCGATGGGAGCAACAACTGCGCTGCTAAATACTGGCTGGTAAAGTGCCGCGAGTAGTAACCCTACTACCGAGGCATTTACACCGTTGATGGCGCCGGAGACCAGCGGTTTGCCTGCCAGTGCTTGCCAGTTTTTAAGAACGCCAAGCAGTAAAAGAAAACCTGGGAGGAATACGCCAAGCGTTGCGATCAGAGCGCCTAAAATTGGCGTATCCGAAAGCTCATAACCGATAAAAGTCGCAAAGGTGAACATTGGCCCTGGTACAGCTTGTGCAGCGGCGTAGCCTGTTAAAAATGCATCTTGGCTGAGCTGGTCGCCAACAATGTTTTGCAGAAGCGGCAGAACCACATGACCGCCACCAAACACTAAGCTACCAGCTTGGAAAAAATCACTAAACAGCCCAAGCAAAGGTAACGCATGAGCCACTAATGGTAAGCCGAGTAAAAGCACCGCAAATAGAGCCAATGGCACGATAGATGGTTTAAACGGCTCTGCTGATGGCGCGGAGTCTTTCTTCAGATATCGCGTACCGACAAAACCTGCTGCGATCAACACGAACATTTGCGTCATGATGCTTGGTGCCACCAGCAACGCAATCGCAGTCGCAACGCACAAACCCGCGGTCAGTTTACTTTGGCAGAAGTTTTTGTACATGCCCCAAGTCGCATCCGCCACGACGACGACTGCGAGCAGTTTTAGGCCGTGAACGATGTTTTGGAACACTGCGGTGTCGGTGATTTGGCTGCTCACCATCGCCAGCGCCAACATGATGACCACTGAAGGAAGCGTGAATCCGACAAATGCTGCGCATGCGCCACCTAAACCGCCACGTTTATAACCCAATGCAAAGCCAACTTGGCTTGAGCCCGGTCCCGGCAAAAACTGACTGAGCGCGACAATTTGCGCGTACTCGCTGTCATCAAGCCATTTCAGTTTCTCAACAAATGTTTGGCGAAAATAACCAATATGAGCCGCAGGGCCGCCGAAGCTGAACCAACCCAGCCAGAAAAAAGTTTTGAATATGGTGAACATGTCGAGCCTGTTTATCTAAAAAGCATTGTTGCTAATTTATCGAATGCTCTAAAATGACTCAAATTGATGATTTTAATTTCATCTATGAATGAAATGAAATGGGATGAGGATGTTGGAGTGAAAGAGGACATTCAGTGGCGCAACATTGACTTGAACTTATTGGTGACGTTTTCCTACTTGTATCGCTATCGAAGCGTTAGCGTCGCGGCAGAGAAAAGTTACGTTAGTCAGTCGGCGATGAGTCATAGTTTGTCTCGTTTAAGGTTGTTGTTTGACGACCCGCTTTTTGAGCGAAAAGGGCACAAGATGGAGCCCACCGAGCACGCTCACCACATCGCGCCAACTGTGCATCACTTGTTGGATTCTATCGCCAAAGACTTGCTCACTAAGTCTGCCTTCCAACCTAAAAATTATGCGGGTGTATGTCGCATTGGATTAACGGATTATGCCGAGTTTATTTTTGCTCCTCGGCTTTATGACGAAATACGCCAGCGCGCACCAGAGGCCCAGATCAGTTTTATTAACGTCAATCGTAGCAACTACGTGGCATTAACTGAGCACGAAAAGATCGATGTCATTATTGGCAGCATGCCAGTGTTGGATGACAACTTTGAGAGCTTGTACTTGTACACGGAAAAACACGTGTGTATGTGTGATAAACAGGCATTGAAAGGGGTAACACAGCTGTCTCTGGAAGCGTTCGCGAACATAGAGCAAGCTCTGGTAAGTCCCGATGGGAGCTTAAAGACACAAGTAGACCAAAAGCTTGCAGAACATGGCTTGAGCCGCAAAGTCACCGTGGCGTCGCGCAACTTTCTCACTATTCGGCATCTATTGAAAAAACGCGATCTCATTGCCATCGTGCCAGAAAAAATGGCATTGGCGGAGGGCTTTTCGGACGATCTCGTTACCGTTAAGCCGCCGATCGCCGTTGCGGATTTTGATATTGCTATGCTGTGGCATTCCAGCCGAAACAATGAAGACAAAGGCATTTGGCTACGCGAGTTGGTTTCTTCGACCATCACCTCTAAATGATAAACATTTGGGGCACTCATGGTGCTTAGAGTGATTTGTTGTTGAACTTCTTACTACCCGCTGAGTTATCGGCGTTATACCGAAACAGTACTGATTGAGCAAAATGAATGTCTTTGGTTGGGGGGGATGTTCCAGATTTAATTCATAAAAGAGATTAATGGAAAAGGTATCATTGAGTTGTACCACGTAGTTTAAGCTCTGTTTGCACGTATACATGAAGAGGTCGTAAGCGTCCATCTCGGTATTTTTCCACCAGTAAGTTCACTCCCTGAGTTCCCATCAACTCAGAGTGAATACGAATTGTAGACAACGGCGGAAAGGTAAAGCGAGCAGTAGGAATATCATTCATACTAATCAACGTAATATCCTCTGGTATCTTTAAGCCAAATTCATGGATTGCACGTACTATGCCAATCGCGATGGAGTCTGAATCAATGAATACTGCTTTCGGGAAGTCACCTTTGGCTAGCATCTCTTTCGCTAAGTTATAACCGGACAAACTAGAGCAGGCACAATAGTGTATATCTTGTTCTGCAACCACGCCTTTTAGATAGCCATAGTCCAAAAACACATTTTCACGAGTGTCAGCTGCGTCGTGCTTGTCTTGACCGCCAATATAACCGATGCGGCGGTAGCCTCGTTGCACAAAGAAATCAACTACTTGCCTACTGATTCGAATAAGGTCGACATCAACGCAATCATAAGGGCAGGTTGGATCTGAAAAGTTTATGTAGCAGATGCTATCGGCTAGACGTTTAGGTAATTTATCTACTACATTTTGGTCGACATTTCCGACTAAAAGGACACCTGTTATCTTTTTCGTTTCAACATCAATTTCACTGTTATAGCAATTGGTTAGCGTAATACCTAATTTGTCGCATTGCGTTTCAATCCCATGACGAATTGATAAGTAGTAAGGGTCATTCACCTCTGTTTCTTGTTTGTAGTTATATAAGGCTAAAAAGTGATGTTTTTGCTTAACTTCTTTGATGCCTTTCTTCGAGCTACTGGTGCGGTACTCCAGTTTTTCTGCAATTTCCAAAATGCGGTATTTGGTTTCTTCTTTAACGCTCAACGTTGGGTCGTTGTTCAAAACCCGCGATACGGTTGCAAGTGAGACGCCCGCTTCAATGGCGATATCTTTTAGCTTTGCCATGTAAATTTCCCGTCGGCACTGCTCACTGCCCAAGTGTGAGCTCAATAATCTGACTATTTTAAACAGCTACTTAGAGATGCACAAACCTTTAGTAAGACAGTCCTAAACACTTTAAATCAGCATATCAAGCCAACTTGTTTTCATGAAATAGACTCTATTGAGTAATAAATAAAGCTGTAAACGTAAGGATTATACTGCTGTAAAAATACTGAAAAACGCGACTGGTTTGGAAACTTGCTACTTGTGGTAACTCTAGTACTTAATAGGACTCGAGCTGTTTAGAGTTTAACCAAGCAAACGTTTTATTGTTCATGTTTATGTTTTGTGTCTCATTTTATAAACAAATCAATAGGAAAGTATTCGACTCTATTTATAATCTCCGCGCTTTTAAAAGCTGTCTAACAGTATGAAAAATTAGGAAATTATAATGAAAAAAGTATTGCCATTATTGGCTTTAGGTGCAGTGGTTGCTTCAGCATCAGTTCAAGCAAAAGGTGACTGGTATGTTGGTGCTGATTTGGTTAATTCAGATCTTAAAGTTAAAAGCTTGTCAAAAGATTTTTCTGCGACAGGTCTTAGCCTGGCTGTAGGTAAAGAGTTTCAATATTCAGAAAACTTCAAACTAGCTTTTGAAGGTGAGTACATATACTTTGGCGACTTTGAAGAAACATTTTCTTACATGGGGTGGCCGGTTAAATTTAGTGTTGATGCTTCTGCGTTCAATTTCAATGCGAAGCCTAAATACCAATTTGCAGGTACAGGCTTCTATGTTGGTGCGATTGCTGGCCTTGGTGTAATGAGTGTTTCTTATGAAGTGAAATCATCTAGCACTGTTACCGATGATGGTCGTGATGTAGGCTTTAACTACGGTGTTGAGGCTGGTTATGAGTTTTCTTCAGGTTTGGTTGTATCTGGTGGCTACCGTGCTTCTTCGGTAAGTATTGATGCCGAAAACGGTGGCAGCGAAGATTTTGATTTTGACAGCCTGTACGTTGGTGTTGATTACAAGTTTTAAGATCGTGTAAGCAAAAATATAGATACTAAAAAGGAGCCGTTAGGCTCCTTTTTTTATTAGATTATCAATCAACTCGTAATGATGCTCTTGCACGCCTGCAAGGTTGCCATATTTAGGTTGGTGGCGGTCATTTTCTTTTGCGTGTTGCCAACCAATGGTGTGACGCACAAAATGCTCTGCAAACGCATGAGATACTTCTAAGCAACCTGCCAGCACGGTATCAACATAACTTTGCATGATTGGGCTCTTTGCGCATGGTGGTAGTGGCTCGTCTTTTACGTAAACCCAAATGTCATGTTCTTGGTTAAAACTCGCATCTGTTTCGATTTGATCTGGCTGAAGTTGAATACGATGATAACCTCGCTCACGGCGGTCGAATTCTGCGAGCGCTTCTTCATTTACTTCGAGTAAAACGCCATTAACCTGTCCATCGCCTTGGTTCACCACTAATGGAGAGAGGCTGTAGCTGTCGTCAATCTTCCCCCAGTAGCGAACCAACCCATGTGCTATGACGGGAATGGCTTCTCCCGTTTGTCCGGTTAACTTACGCGACGCAGAATTAATCAAACTGCCATAGCCAAATATGTACATTGTCGTTGCATCCCTTAACTGATAGTTGTGCCTCTCATGTTTATACCTAACCCGCATCTGAAGCACAACTTTACCTCTTAAGTATAATCTTAATTATAAACATGTATTTTCTATGCATGTTTATGGTAGCATCAATATGTAGTTGAGTTAACCAGCATCGAGAGACGCTTGAGGGCAAGATAATGCTGAATATCACCGATAAAAAAGTAGAAGAAAAAATCCCCGCATGGCTGCGATTAGGCTTTCGGCCGTTTTTTCTGTTTGGGTCGATTTACGCCATTGTTGCGATTGCGTTATGGGTGTGGATGTTCCAAAGTGGGCCGCCAAGCGCATTGGCCGTGCCTGCATTGTGGTGGCACGTACATGAAATGTTGTTCGGTTTTTCAATGGCCATTGTAGTTGGCTTTGTACTGACCGCGGTACAAAACTGGACTGGCATTAATGGTACCAAGCATTACATGCTTCTGGCTTTATTTGGCTTGTGGTTAGTGCCCCGCATATTGCTTTGGACACCAGCACCGTTATGGTTAACCAGCAGTATCGAAGCGGTATTTTTACTGTTTGTCGCCTATGAGGTGGGCATTCGTGTGTATCGAGCCAAAGGTTGGCGTAATTTGTTTTTCGTTCCACTGTTTCTTTTGGCCATCTTTGCGAACTTTGCAAGCTACGCAACGATAAAAGGTATGCCGCCCTTTAGCTCTTCAGCGGTGTGGCAAGCAATGCTGTGGTGGTTTACCTTGCTGTTGTCAGTGATGGGCGGACGTGTGATTCCATTTTTTACTGCGCGTCGATTTAATTTCGAAAAAGCGCAACCATTGGCTTGGTTAGAGTGGTTCGCGAACTTGCCATTGGTAATGCTATTTGTGCTGAGCTTTTTCCCTGTGACGTTTGCAGAACTAGGTAGTCCTTTGATGTTGTTTGCAGGTGTTGCTCAGTTGGTGCGTTTTGTTCGCTGGAAACCTTGGTTAACCCTGAGCGAGCCTTTAGTGTGGTCGCTGCATGCTGCGTATTTGTGTTTACCACTAAGCTTAATTTTGCGAGGCGTCTGGGGAGATGCATTTGCCAGCCATAACCTCATTCACCTGTTTGCGATAGGTGCGTTAGGCGGTTTGATTTTAGCGATGATTACACGGGTGACGATGGGACATACTGGTCGCATGATCTACAAAGGACCAAACATTAGCCTTGCGTTTGCAGCGATTACCGCGGCAGCTTTGGTTCGCAGTTTCGCCGTGATCTTTGACCCAGCGAACATGATGCTGTGGATTGATATCAGCGGCGGATTATGGATTGTTGCGTTTGGGCTATTTGTGTGGCGCTTTGGTGTGATGCTTGTGACCCCTCGTGTGGATGGTCACCCCGGATAAGATTCTAATGTGAGTAGAGAAAAGAGGAGCCGCGTGCTCCTCTTTTGGTTTTTGTTCTTTATAGGTTTAGTGTTTACTCGTCTTCGTCGTCCGCTTTATTCGTGAGCCCCAAGCGTTTAAATAGCCACCACTCTAGACCAAAAATGACAATTAAGGCGATACAGAACCAGGTGAATGCCATGGTGGATTCCACACCTGGCATTCCACCAACATTGATGCCGAGTAAACCTGTTAAGAAGCTGGTTGGTAGAAAAATCGTTGCTACCAAAGTAAACAGATAACTGTTTTTATTGGTTTTCTCATCACGATGATGTTTGATCTCTTCTTGGAAAAGCGCCACTTCTCCAAGATAAAACTCAAGTGTTTCATTTATGCGCGTAATATTATTGTGTGCGAAGCGATATTGATGAGGTCTCAAAGCAATCAATTCTGATTCTGACTCCACAAGATCACGGATAGCGTACTGCTGAGGGCGAATAAAACGCTTGATAGAAATCAGTGCTTTTTGAGTCGCCATATGTTTGTACGTCGACTCATCATTCACATCGAACTGGTTTAGTGTTTCTTCAATCGTATCAAGGTAAATGTCTATTTTACTGTTTAATCCTTCAATGATCTGATGAAGTAAACTGGCAAGACTTTTTGGGCCTTTGTGTTCCGCTAATGCTTGGCGAATCTCCATGATCGCGCGTGATGGAATTTTACGAGTTGAAATGAGTGCGCCTTGAAAGTAGAGAATTCTAATACTAAGCATATCTTCTGGTGATGCATTGCCGTTCATATTGACGCCTCGTAAAATCAACATGAAGTTCTCGTCATCCAAAGGATGGAAAGATGGTCGGCTTTCGTCGGCTAATAGATGATCAACCGTAGCTCGAGGTACGTGGTTCTGCTCCAGCCAACCACGAATATCAGGATGCAGCCGTTCGCAATGGTACCAATGCTTAGCTTGAATTTGCTCTGCCGTGGTGGATTGTTGAGTTGCTTCTGGGGTTGAGAAGTCCCAATGTTCAATCATAAAACCCATTTTCTTTTCCTTGTCTGAGCCGATACCAAAATAACCTCAAGATACTTCTTTCGCGAGAATTGCATTGCCATACAGAGGCAATACTCTGAGTACGGTACTCTGAAGTCATTGATGCATTATTTTTCAAATGAGTATGATTGTATTTAACGCCAAATGTCTATGAATAGTTGTTCTTATTTGCAATCGAGTGGAGCGCACCAAGGTGTTGTGCTTAAACAACAAAACAAAAAGCCTGCAACTAAGCAGGCTTTATTATGGGGGAGGGAGGGGAGCTGTTAGCCAACTTGAGAAAGATTAACCACTTTCTGTTGTAGCTTTTTCTTTAAATAGTCCGTTAAGGCCTGTTTTTCTTCCTCGTTCATGTAAAGACCAAGCTTAGTACGGCGCCATAAAATGTCTTCATCGGTCATTGCCATTTCATGGTTCATTAAGTAATCGATCTCACGTTGGTAAACACCACCTGCTTGTGCCGAGAACGTTTGTCCTAAGTCAGCTTCACTTGTTGTGCCTTCCATTAAGTTCCAGGTTTGGGTACCAAACTGTGTGACATAACGAAGAATCAATGCTTCTGGCGCCCAAGTGTATTTAGCGTGAATTTGTTTAGCTAATTGTTCACGACTACAGCTGAAGTTACCACCAGGAAGGGTTTGGTTGGCCGTCCAGTCTTTACCCATTTCAGGTAGGAACGGAGCAAGTTTCTTCATCGCTGCTTCACCTAACTTACGGTAGGTCGTTAACTTACCACCAAAAACAGAAAGCAGAGGTGCATGGTCGTATTCCGCATCGAGCTCTAGCGTGTAGTCTCGTGTGATTGCTTGCGGAGAGTCAGATTCATCGTCACATAAAGGACGAACACCACTGTATGTCCAAACTACATCTTCGCGAGTCAACTGGTGGACAAAGTGTTGGTTTACGATATCAATGAGGTAATCGACTTCGTCATCTGAGATCGACACTTCACGTGGGTCACCTTTGTATTCCACATCTGTTGTACCAATGATTGAGAACTTATCTAAGTAAGGAATCATAAATACGATGCGATTGTCTTTGTTTTGAAGGATGTAGGCTTGCGGTTCGTTGTGGATACGAGGAACAACGATGTGCGAGCCTTTGATTAAACGAATGTTACGAGGAGAGGCTTGCTCTAATCCATCATCAAAGAACTGTTTTACCCAAGGCCCCGCTGCATTGACTAACGCTTTCGCTTTACGTTCGAAACGTTGGTCTGTCATCACATCGTGAATAGTAACGTGCCAGATACCACCTTCACGGTGTGCTTTTTCCACGCGGCAGTAGTTACGCACTTCAGCATGGTTTTCGCGAGCCGCAAGAACGTTCAGTAATACTAAACGCGCATCATCAACCCAACAGTCAGAGTATTCGAAACCCGTTTTCATCTCTGGTTTTAGCAAGCCAGATTTCGCAAGGTTGACAGTTTTACTGCCTTGCAGCGTCGTACGTTTACCCAAATTATCGTAAAGGAAAAGGCCACAACGAATCATCCAAGCTGGGCGTAGGAATGGGCGATGCGGTAAACGGAAACGCATTGGTAGTGCGACGTGTGGTGCTTTACGAAGAATAACCTCACGCTCTGCGAGCGCTTCCGAAACTAAACGAAACTCGTAGTGTTCAAGGTAGCGTAAACCGCCGTGTATCAGTTTAGAACTTGCTGAAGAAGTCGCAGATGCGAAGTCATTTGCTTCGTATAAGCCAACACTCAAACCTCGGCCAGCTGCGTCTGCTGCAATACCAGCTCCGTTAATGCCGCCACCGATTACGATCAAGTCTAAGGTAGTGGATGAGCTAGTAGTGGAAGCATTATTTTGTATACTCATAAATTTGACCCCTTGGTGAGCGAACGAGCATTTTAGAACATAATGTAATCCTAGCTCAGCTTTCGTTTGTGATCATCTATTATTTTCGTTTGTGAGCGTTTTGTGTGATTTAGACACAAAAAAACCTCTGTCTAATTAAGACAGAGGTCATTTGAGGGGGAGTTATACGATTGACGTTACTCGTTTTCGGAGTTTGATTCGTTAGCTTCAACCACTTCAAGTGGGATAGAAGCTTCCTTCAAAATTGACAAGATTTCTTCTGGTGGCTGCTTATTGGTAAAGATCATGTTGAGCTGTGCAATATTGCCTAGTTTTACCATAGCATTGCGCCCGAACTTGGTGTGGTCTACGGCAAGAAATACACTACGGCTATTGTCAATGATCGCTTGTTTGACCCGGACTTCGTGGTAATCAAAGTCTAATAGCGAGCCATCGAAGTCGATACCGCTAATGCCGAGAATGCCAAAGTCGAGACGGAACTGTTTAACGAAATCGAGGGTAGCCTCGCCAACAATACCGCCGTCTCTGCTGCGGACTTCTCCACCCGCTAAGATGACTTTGATTTCAGGGTTAGGGAAAAGAATGGTCGCAACATTGATGTTGTTGGTGACAACACGCAACTGTTTATGGTTTTTATTGAGCGCTCGCGCAACTGCTTCTGGTGTGGTGCCGATATCGATGAATAGTGTGGCACCATCTGGAATGTGTTTGACTACCTCGTCTGCAATGACATCTTTTTCATTGAAGTTGAGCGCTTTACGCGTGTTGTAAGATGTGTTTTCAGAACTGAGAGGAATAGTGGCTCCACCGTGATAACGACGAATTTTGTTGTCATCGGCGAGTTCATTGAGATCGCGTCGGATGGTTTGTGGGCTGACATTGAATCTTTCTACCAACTCATCCGTGCTGACATAGCCTTGTTTTTTCACCAGCTCAACAATCTGCTGGTGTCGAGGTATTTGCTTCACTTACCACTCCCTTGTGCATTGGTAACGGCCAATGCTTCAAATTCGAAGCTCTATTGTGCTCGAATTTGCTCGTTGTGAGAAGTAAGCGAGTTCAGGAATCGGGGATAAAGCGCAAAAAGAGCGCACAAATGGCGCTCTTTTTTCTTATGGAGATGAGATTAATCTTCTTCGTCGTGAAGTTCAGACCAGGTTTGTGCACATTTCACTGCACGTTTCCAACCCTTGTAACGACGATTGCGTTTTTCTTCATCATCGTGTGGCTCAAAGGTGCGATCAAGTACCGCTTTATTCTGCAACTCATCAATGCTATCCCAGTAACCAACGGCAAGGCCGGCAAGGTAGGCTGCACCAAGAGCGGTAACCTCAGTTACTTGAGGGCGGTGTACTTCTGTGTTCAATACATCGGATTGGAATTGCATTAGGAAGTTGTTCGCTACTGCACCACCATCGACTCGAAGGTTCGCAAGCTTAATGCCTGAGTCAGCTTGCATCGCATCCAGTACGTCACGAGTTTGATAAGCGATGCCTTCCAATGTTGCACGGATGATATGGTTTGAATTCACACCGCGAGTAAGGCCGACAATCGTGCCACGTGCGTAGGCATCCCAGTATGGAGCGCCTAAACCAGTAAATGCAGGCACGACATAAACGCCGTTTGATGTATCCACTTTTGTCGCGAAGTATTCAGAGTCTTCTGCACCGTTTAGGATTTTCAATTCATCGCGTAGCCATTGGATAGAAGCTCCACCCATGAATACGGCACCTTCAAGTGCATAAGCTGGTTCGCCTGCAGGACCACAAGCCAAAGTTGTTAGAAGACCATGTGTCGAAGTGACTTTTTCTTGGCCCGTATTCATTAGCAAGAAACAACCCGTACCGTAAGTGTTTTTCGCTTGGCCAGCTTCCACACACATTTGGCCGTAAAGTGCCGCTTGTTGGTCACCTGCGATTCCAGAAATAGGAATACGAGTACCGCCTTTACCACCGATGTTGGTTTTACCGTAAATTTCCGATGAGCGCTTCACTTCTGGCATCATAGATGCTGGGATGCCAAGCTCATCTAACATTTTTTGATCCCAACATAGATCGTTGATGTTAAACAGCATGGTACGCGATGCGTTAGTGTAGTCGGTTACGTGAACGCGACCTTGAGTCATCTTCCAAACTAACCAAGTATCGACAGTACCAAACAACAGCTTACCTGCTTCTGCGTCTTCTCGTGCGCCTTCAACATTGTCCAGAATCCATTTAACTTTGGTACCGGAGAAGTAAGGGTCAAGCACCAAACCAGTGTTGTCACGTACATAGTTTTCGAGACCGCGTGCTTTTAAATCTTCACAGATATCAGCAGTACGGCGACATTGCCATACGATCGCATTGTAAACGGGTTTACCGGTTTCTTTGTTCCAGACGATGGTCGTTTCACGCTGGTTAGTAATACCGATAGCCGCTAATTGGTCGCTACGGATGCCAGACTTAGCTAGAGCTTCTACTAAGGTAGAGCTTTGTGTTGCCCAGATCTCCATTGGATCATGTTCAACCCAACCAGCTTCTGGATAAATCTGAGTAAATTCGCGTTGCGCGACGCTTACGATGTTCGCATCATGATCAAGAATCACAGCGCGAGAGCTTGTTGTACCTTGGTCTAGGGCAACAATGTATTTTTGCTCAGTCATGGTAAGAATCCTTTTGTTTCGTTATTTATATTTTAGTAAATGTTCGAGTTACGTCAGTTTTAAGCTCTAGCTTCTTCTGTTTCTTCTTCCGTCTCACATTGGTTTGGAATCGTACAACCGTGGCCTTGTTGTGGAAGGTAAGCTGCAATCGCTTTTGGATACAACCAACCACCAAAACACGCACCTGCAATCGGAGCAAGTAAAGGCACGATAAAGTAAGGAATGTCTTTAGCACCTGTCAGAGCGTAATCCCAACCTGCGAAGTAAGCGAACAGCTTCGGTCCAAAGTCACGAGCAGGGTTCATAGCAAAGCCTGTTAGTGGGCCAAGTGAACCACCGATGACGGCAATCAAAATACCGATCAATAGAGGGTTCATTGCGCCACGTGCCGCGCCGTTATTTTCATCGCCCAGAGCCAGAATCGCAAACATCAGTACAGCAGTGATAACGAATTCCACAGCAAAAGCACCAAAGAAAGAGAGAGAGGCATGCGGATAAGTCGAGAAGATACCAGCAGTTGCTAGTGCATCTTGGCTGCTGCGAACGAAGTTATGAGCGATTTCGTAGTCGGTGAAAAGGTTGCTGTATAAGCTGTATACCAATGCAGCAGAACAGAATGCCCCAAGCATTTGAGCGATAATGTATGGCACCACTTTCGCCTTATCAAAACCATGGAACATAGCAAGTGCGATGGTAACGGCAGGGTTGATGTGTGCACCAGAGACGCCAGCCGTACAGTAAATAGCGATGGCGACACCGAAGCCCCATACAATACTGATTTCCCATTGTCCAAATGATGCGCCTGTTAGAACTAAGGCTGCAACACAGCCTACGCCGAAGAAAATAAGTAGTCCTGTACCGATAAACTCGGCCAAACATTCTCCGAGCAGAGAGGGGTGTTTGTTCGTTGTCATGTTAAAAGTCCTTTGATCATTTTTGCCTGTCTAGCACGATACTATTGTGCATATATAAACGTTTGCGAAAACAAACGAGCGTTAAAAATGAGCGTTTGAGCATAAATTTGTTAATCAAAGTCTTCGTTTTTGTTAAATGGCGCATCTTTTAACCGGAAAAGAACACAACGAAAATAATTTATTTGTCACGAGGTCAGTGTTGAGAGCGCTCAAATTACCGATGTGAAAAAGAATGCACAACTGGTAAGAGGAGTTTTGTGAAGCTGCTACGTGCTTGGAGATTTATTACACAGAACTTGTGTAGCAGTTAACCCTAAAGGAGTAGGAGAATGTCAAATGTATCAAGGGCTAGCAGTGATATAAAAAAATACGCTGTCATGTTTGGACTTTTAGAAAAAATCGTCATCCCATTGATACCAATAGGATGAGTTGAGAAGAGAATAAACGCTGTTAATGTCTTGTGTTTGTGAATCATTGCTTCGGCTTGTATTCAAATAAAAATTGTTTTTTTTATTTCGTTTGATGCTAAACGTGATCGTTTTTCAGCTTTTTAGTTATTAGTTGGTTCGGAGCGAGTAGGGCAGGCGTAAATCGCCCTTTTTACGGTTAGTTTATGTTCTAATTCGAGCCTTTGTTTCAAAGGTTTCGAATTAGAATGCTCAAGTGAGAGGTTTGAATATCAGTTTCATATTAACGAATCTTGAGTAAAGTTGAACGATGATCTAATTAATGCTCATATAATTTACTGTATTTACTTATATTTAATCCATGTGCAACATTTGTCACAGAAATAAAATCCTAACTCCATACAATTCATGAACTTTCGAACGAAGATTTATTTTGTTTCGTTCGCTCCTTTTGTGTTTTTACCATCGCATACAAAATAATGAGGTTCCTATGTTTGGAATATTCAAACCTAAGGCGCACATTGATCGTCTGTCCCCTGGCAGCATCGATAGCACCTACTCTCGCCTCCGTTGGCAACTCTTTATCGGTATCTTTGTTGGCTACGCCGGTTACTATCTAGTTCGTAAAAACTTCAGTTTGGCGATGCCTTATCTTATCGAGCAAGGCTTTAGCCGCGGAGACTTAGGTGTCGCCTTGGCAGCTGTTTCCATTGCATATGGTCTCTCTAAGTTTCTAATGGGCAGCGTTTCAGACCGCTCCAACCCTCGCTATTTCCTTAGTGGCGGCCTATTGATGTCTGCATTAGTGATGTTTTGCTTTGGCTTTATGCCATGGGCGACTGGTAGCGTCACTGCGATGTTCATTTTGCTTTTCTTGAACGGTTGGTTCCAAGGGATGGGGTGGCCTGCTTGTGGCCGAACCATGGTGCACTGGTGGTCACGTAAAGAGCGTGGTGAGATCGTTTCGGTTTGGAACGTGGCGCACAACGTGGGTGGCGGTTTGATTGGTCCACTATTTATTCTTGGCCTATGGGCATTTAACGATGATTGGCGCACTGCATTTTATGTTCCTGCATTTTTCGCCACGTTGGTTGCTGTGTTTGTTTGGATGACGGTTCGCGATACCCCTCAGTCTTGTGGTCTGCCTCCTATTGAAGAATACAAAGACGATTACCCAGATGACTATGACAAGTCCCATGAACAAGAAATGACAGCGAAGGAAATCTTCTTCAAATACGTCTTCAACAACAAACTTCTTTGGTCGATTGCAATTGCAAACGCATTTGTTTACCTAATTCGTTACGGCGTACTGGACTGGGCACCTGTTTACCTAAAAGAAGCGAAGGATTTCTCGGTAGATAAATCGTCATGGGCTTATTTCTTATACGAATGGGCTGGCATTCCCGGAACACTATTGTGTGGCTGGATCTCTGACAAATTGTTCAAAGGTCGTCGTGCACCTGCTGGTATCTTATTTATGGTGCTAGTGACAGTTGCAGTGATGGTTTATTGGTTTAACCCTGCGGGCAACCCAACAGTAGATATGATGGCGCTTATTGCAATTGGTTTCCTAATCTATGGTCCGGTTATGCTGATCGGTTTGTACGCACTTGAACTCGCTCCGAAGAAAGCCGCAGGTACTGCCGCTGGTCTTACTGGTTTGTTTGGATACCTGGGTGGGGCAGTTGCCGCAAACGCGATTTTGGGCTACACCGTAGACCACTTTGGCTGGGATGGTGGCTTTATCATCTTAGTGGGTTCTTGTATTACTTCTATCGTGTGTTTGATGTACGCCTTCTTAGGTGAGCGTGCGCACCACGAGCAAAAAGAGCGCGAGAAGGAAGCGCTAGCGTAATATTTGTTTAAAGAGGCAGTGGAATACTGCCTCTTCGCTTTATCAAGGAAATAACAATGAAAACAAAGTCAGTATGTCTTACTTTTTTAGCACTTAGCCTCTCTGCTGGTGCGATTGCGAAGCCGCTTGTCATTGCGCACCGTGGCGCATCGGGCTACTTGCCTGAGCACACGCTAGAAGCCAAAGCACTTGCTTACGCAATGAAACCTGACTACATAGAGCAAGATGTGGTAATGACGAAAGATGACCAGTTGGTCGTGTTGCATGACCATTATCTCGATCGCGTAACGGATGTTGCGGAGCGTTTTCCTGATCGTGCACGTAAAGATGGTCGTTATTACGCGATTGATTTCACTCTGGCGGAAATCAAATCCTTGCGAGTAACTGAAGGCTTTAATATCGATGACAAAGGCAACAAAGTAGCGGGCTATCCAACCCGATTCCCTATGTGGAAATCTGATTTCACCGTGCCGACGTTTGCTGAAGAGATTGAGCTGATCCAAGGCTTAAACAAAACGCTGGGTTATGACATCGGTATTTACCCAGAAATTAAAGCGCCTTGGTTCCATCGTCATGAAGGTAAGGACATTTCTAAAGCAGTACTTAAAGTCTTGAAGCAGTACGGTTACGGCTCTCAAGACGACAAAGTCTACCTTCAGTGTTTTGATGCGAATGAACTTCAACGCATCAACAGTGAACTCATGCCTGCAATGGACATGGACTTAAAGCTCGTTCAGCTTATGGCTTACACGGACTGGAACGAAACTATGGTGTACAAAGGCGACAAGGCAACACCATACAGTTATGACTGGATGTTCGAAGCCGACGGAATGAAGAAAGTAGCGAGTTACGCGGAAGGAATTGGACCTTGGAAGCCGATGCTGGTGGATGATAAGTCAACCAAAGACAATATCATCATCAAGCCGTTGATGAAGGCTGCAAAAGACGCTGGCTTGCAAGTGCATCCATACACGTTCCGCGCCGATCCAGGACGCATTCCAGCGTACACTGACAGCTTTGAAGGCATGATGGATGTGTACTACAACCAAGTAAAAGTGGATGGTTTGTTTACTGATTTCCCAGATAAAGCGGTCAGCTTTTTAAATCAGTAATCACGCATTTTGCTGTAAGCTAAAAAATCCCCCAACAGTTTCCTGCTGGGGGATTTTTCGTAGGGTTAATTCACGAATGAATTAGTTGTTTTTATGCAGTTCGCTGTTCAGTTCAACCGCGCTCTTGTTAGCAAGACATTCGATTTGACCTGTTACAGAGTTACGACGGAACAGTAGGTCAGAAACACCAGCAAGGTCGCGTGCTTTCACTACTTCTACCTCTTGGCCTGCAGAATCTAGCATGCGCACTTTAGAACCAGCAGTTACGTATAGACCTGATTCGATAGTACAACGGTCACCCATTGGGAAGCCAAGACCTGCGTTTGCGCCTAGTAGCGAGTTTTCACCGATAGAAACAACAACTTTACCGCCGCCAGATAGAGTACCCATGATAGATGCGCCACCGCCGATGTCAGAGCCATTACCAACCACTACGCCAGCAGAGATACGACCTTCAACCATGCTCACGCCAGTTGTACCTGCGTTGAAGTTGATGAAGCCTTCGTGCATTACCGTTGTGCCTTCGCCAACGTGTGCGCCAAGACGTACACGAGAAGTGTCAGCGATACGAACGCCAGTTGGTACCACGTAGTCCACCATTTTAGGGAACTTATCTACGCAATCTACGCTTAGTGCACGACCCGCTAGGCGAGCTTCGATTTGACGCTCTGCTAGTTCAGGTAGGTCGATTGGACCTTCGTTAGTCCATGCGATGTTGTGTAGTAGACCGAAGATGCCGTCTAGTACCGTACCGTGTGGTTGAACTAGGCGGTTAGAGATAAGTTGAAGTTTTAGGAAACCTTCAGCAACGCTTTGTGGCTGCTCGTCAGTTGCAAGAATAACCAGTACAAGTGGTTGTGCTGATTCTGCTGCTTTTGCTGCGAAAGATGCGTTTGCTGCATCGCCGTTTGCTTCAAATGCTGCTGCTAGTTCTGCGCTTTGGGCTGCAGAGATCTCGATAGCTTGGTTGCCTTGCTCGTAACCTGCTACTGCTGCTAGTGCGTTAACAAGCGCTTCGCTTGGGTTAAGAACTGGGTTTGGGAAAAACGCTTCGATGATTTTGCCGTCGCGGTTTTTAGTTGCCGTACCAAAGGCTAGAGAGAAGAAAGCCATAGTTGATCTCCATGTGTTGAGTCTTGTGTCTCGTCTGTTCACTGACAAGAAATAATTAAGTTGTCAGTCATCATAAAGAGAGTGTTCGGGAGTTTAAAGAGGGGAAATGGAGAAAGTCCGTAGATGGATACCTTTTGTCTTTTTAGAGATATGTTTGTCTGATGAGAAATGTGTCGCAAAAGCCTTCTCAGACCGGTTTGGGGTAAAGACAAAGTGAAGTTGGAGAAGGGGGCATAGCAAAAAATAAGGGGAGGACCGAAGTCACTCCCCCTACACTGGGTTTGTTGGATTTACTGGCTTTGGATAGTAAAGCGATAAATCGACTTAGAGGCTTAGCTCACCGACCTCCACAGCAAGTGCAACCGTTGCCCCTACCATTGGATTGTTGCCCATACCGATAAAGCCCATCATCGCTACGTGTGCTGGTACTGAAGAGCTACCTGCGAATTGTGCATCGGCGTGCATGCGACCCATGGTATCGGTCATACCGTAAGAGGCAGGACCTGCCGCCACGTTATCTGGGTGTAGAGTACGACCAGTACCACCGCCTGATGCCACAGAGAAGTAAGGCATGCCTTCACGGTTACGTTCTGCTTTGTAGATGCCTGCTACTGGGTGTTGGAAGCGAGTCGGGTTGGTTGAGTTACCAGTGATGCTCACATCCACTTGTTCTTTATGCATGATAGCCACGCCTTCACGTACATCGTCTGCACCGTAGCAAAGGATCTCACCACGTGGACCTTGGGAGAAACGGCGACGTTCTACTTCCACTAACTCACCAGTTTGGTAGTTGTATTGAGTGCGTACGTAAGTGAAACCATTGATGCGTGAGATTAGGTAAGCGGCGTCTTTACCTAAACCATTCAGGATCACTTTTAATGGATTTTTGCGTGATTTGTTGACGTTCAATGCGATTTTGATTGCGCCTTCTGCCGCTGCGAATGACTCGTGACCGGCAAGGAAAGCGAAACAGCCACTTTCTTCATTCAATAGACGAGCCGCCAATGCACCGTGACCGATACCCACTTGGCGTTGCTCTGCCACGCTGCCGGGTTTAGTGCAGGCTTGAAGGCCTTCACCGATAATGTTTGCAGCTTCTTCAGCTGTTTTTGCCCCGCGGAAAATCGCCAAAGCAGTGCCCAGTGTGTAGGCATCGGCAGCGCTTTCAAACGCGATAGGTTGAGTGTCCATCACTAGTGCTTTAGGGTCGATACCACGATCCATACAGTATTGGTAAGCCTCTTCCAGAGAAGAAAGTTGCATTTCGTCTAATGTGCGACGTACAGATTCAGTAATTGGAGTGTTCATAATCTCTTTCCTCTTGGTGGCAATTATTGTTGGCGTGGGTTAATGGTCGTTACGGCTTCGTCAAAACGACCGTAAGTGCCCGTTGCTTTGTCTGCGGCTTCTGCAGCAGATACGCCTTCGTTGATGGCTTTCATCATCTTGCCGAGGTTGAGATATTGGTAACCAATCACTTCTTTGTTTTCGTCTAGCGCGAGTTTTGTTACGTAGCCTTCAGCCAACTCCATGTAACGCACGCCTTTTGCTTTAGTTGAGTAACTAGTACCCACTTGGCTACGTTGAGTTTGACCAAGGTCTTCCAGTGCCGCACCAATTTCCAAGCCGCCTTCAGAGAAAGCAGATTGAGTACGACCGTAAACAAATTGAAGGAAGATTTCGCGCATCGCGACGTTAATAGCATCACATACCAAGTCGGTATTCAGTGCTTCAAGAATGGTTTTGCCAGTTAGGATTTCTGCGGCCATCGCGGCTGATTGAGTCATGCCTGAACAGCCGATCGTTTCGATCAAAGCTTCTTCGATGATGCCGTTTTTGACGTTAAGAGTCAGTTTTGCTGCACCTTGTTGAGGAGCACAAGCACCAACGCCGTGGCTAAGACCAGAAATCGCGATAACGTCTTTTGGATTGATCATTGCGCCTTCAACAGGGATCGGTGCAGATGCATGAAGATCGCCGCGTTGAATCGGGCACATTGATTGGATTTCGTGTGAGTATTGCATAGTGTTTTCCCAGTGTACGATATCCAGCCTATTTGTCAGACTCAACGGCGTTGACTGCTCTTATTCGCTCCATCAAATAGAAAACTATGTTCAGGAGGTTCATGCGTTTGTCGCCTTGTTGAGTTAACAACTATTTTGGATATCTTTTTAATTTTTGAGAAAACAGGAGCGGGGTTGGAGAAGAGTTGAATTGCTCACTACAGAACTCTCGCTTTCACAACATAAGCGAAAGCACTTCCAACAGGGCTGACCTGTTTTCGTTTCTGTAGGAGTCATTAGCTTTAACAGCGGTTCGAATCTTTCGATTCCGGTGGAACCCCATCACCGAACCCATTTAGACTAGATCTAAGTCACACTAATCTGCAACATGAAATTTAGAGCAATTTGGGATATTAAATCGGTTCTTTATATTCTCAGAGATATATGGAGATAAACGGAAGGAATAAAAAAACGCCGCATAATGCGACGTTTTTTCTAAACAAATTAGAGGCTTATGCAGCGTCTTCTTGCTCGCTATCTTCTTCAACAGCTTCAAGCTTCTTTGCTTTTTTTGGTGCAGGTTTACGTTTTGCACCCAGAGCGTAAAGCACTTCTTCTTTGTTTTGCGCAAGGTACATTGCAAGATCTTCTTGCTTACCTTCGTCTTCTAGAAGTTCACTTTTACCCAGCAGTGAGAATAACTCGTCTGCCATATCCAGCATTTTGTCGTATGCGTCAGCTTCCGCTTTAGAGGTAAAAGTCATTTTCTCTTCTCCATTGCGTTCTACCACGTACTTGACGATTACAGCCATGGTTGGTCCCCTAATTTGGTGTATTGATACTGGCTTTTTATACAGTTTTTGACCAATCAAGTCTAGCGACAAGCCTCAGAATGAGAGACACGTACAACTAACTGACTAGCATTTAAACTATCTTGGTTTCACTTTGCGGGTTTGTCCGTCAAAGGAAGGTTTGTTGGTCGCTCCCAATCTTGGCAAAATTCGATAAACGTTTTGAGCAATGGGCTTTGATATTTCTCTTTATGAACTAGTAACCAGAAGCGACGTTTCATATCTAAAGGCATGTCGAGCAGTTTTACGCGGCCGTCGCGAATAGCAGGTTCTGCAGACAAGCGTGACAAGCAGCCTAAGCCCAGCCCAGCAGATACTGAGTTGATCAACGCTTCGGTGGTATTGAGCTGAAAAGCTTCATGCCAATGTTCCAAGCGCGGTGCGACAACGCGCATAAAAAATTCGCGTGAACCAGATCCTGCCTCTCGCAATATCCATTCACTGTTTTCTAGCTCGGTTAAGTTTACTGGCCCTTCGTGCGCGGCTAGGTAATCGGGCGCGCAAATCACGCACATTTCATCTTCGCTAAACTGGGTAGACTGCAATTCAGGGTGAAGTGTTTTGCCTTCAATGAGGGCTATGTCTAACTCGTAATCGGTCAGCATGTCGCAGATTTGTGCGGAGTTAGAAATGAACAGGCTTTGAGAACGATGGTTCGTTTGCTGACGAAATTCGCTAAGCAAATAGGGCGCGACTTGGTTACCAATGGTGTCGCTGGCACCAATGCGAAGTTGGCCCGATAGCGCTTGGTCACCATCGAAAATGCTCTCGATGTCCTTGGCTCGGTTGAGTAATTCGTCCGCCAGTGGTAGCAGTTTTTGACCTTCTTGGTTCAAAATCAGTCGGTTATTAACACGATCAAATAAGTGATGGCCGATCTGTTTTTCTAATTCTGAGAGTGCCATGCTCACTGCGGCTTTCGATAAAAAGAGACTATCAGAAGCTGCTGTGAGCGTTTTGTGCTGCGTGATCGTCGTAAACACTTTCAGTTGTTTAAGAGAAATGTGACTTGCCATACCCCACCGTTAAGTAATTCTGAACGTTTGTTTTAAATAATTAGATATATCGGAACGAAGTGCAAGCGTATTATACGTCCCATCAAGAGTGAGTCTGGTTGAGGTCATCATGATTCAAAGAACAAAAGCAAAAGTAATGGGAGCGCCAACTCCAATGGCGGGTTTGGCCCTTGGTATTGCAAGCTTGGGCTGGAGTTGGGAGAACTTCGCCGAATTACATGGCTACGGACAGTGGATTAGTGCAGGTATCGCGAGCGTATTATTGGCTATATTGGCAACCAAGTTTTTGCTACATAATCATCTATTGAGACAAGATCTTGCTCATCCGGTTGTGGGCAGCGTGGTTCCGACATTTGCGATGGGCACTATGGTGGTATCGAACTCTCTCGGCCATTTTTACCCATTAGCTGGCGATGCGCTTTGGCTGATTGCGGTGGTTTTGCACATCGTGTTCTTGGTGAGCTTTGTTTACCATCGCGCCAAAGATTTTGAATTGCACCACATGGTTCCTAGTTGGTTTGTACCGCCTGTGGGTATCATCGTTGCGGATGTGTCTTTCTCTGGCAACCCGATGCTAGCACCAGTGGCACAAGGTGCATTGATGTTTGGTATGGTGGCGTACGCGATCATGTTGCCGATGATGATTTACCGTTTCATGTTCACCCATGAAATTCCGGATGCAGCGAAACCAACAATGGCAATCATGGCAGCGCCAGCAAGTCTATCATTGGCAGGGTACTTAACGATCACTGCGACACCATCACCAGTGATCATCGCTATGCTATTTGGTATCGCGGTATTGATGACAGCCATCATTTACCTCGCATTCTTTAAATTGCTTAGACTGCCATTCAGCCCTGGCTATGCAGCGTTTACCTTCCCGATGGTGATCGGTGCGACGGCGCTGTTTAAAATGGCGAATTGGATGGAGTTGCAAGGATTGGCTACGCACTATGTTCAACAAGTGCGAGGCTTAGCTGGTCTTGAGTTGATTGTGGCAACATTTGTTGTCTCTTATGTGGCCTTACAATACATCAACAACTTGTTGATTCAGCCACGCTTGATACACGCTCATCACGCTTAAATAGCAGATAGGAAAAAGCCTCTTGGTCTTACAACCAAGAGGCTTTTTTATTTCAATCGGCGTCGATGTTGGACGCTAGCCTTTTTTGTAAAATCGCGACATCTCATCCAGAGAATGACGAATGATATCGACAGGAACTTTCTGTTCTTTCTCGACTTTTAACTGGCGATTCAGTTGCTGAGAGTGCCCGCCAGGATTGACCACAAGCATCAGTTCTTTGCCGACCAATGCATAGTTGTAGTAGCTGCCAGCAATATACCAATCGCGAGGGGCAGAGTTATCAAACAAGTTATGACCAACACTGTATGAACTTGTTGTGCCTTGAACGTCAAACAGCGTATTCATCATGGTTGGCACGACGTCAAAATGGGTCGTGCGGTAATCAATTTGCTCTGGTTGACGATTTGGCATGTACACGTAAAGAGGAACATGTACTTGAACGTCACTGTAGTTACCCGTGTGGCCCCAATAGTTCATCTTATGGTCGTTAAACTCTTCACCATGATCAGATGAAATCACCACAATGGTGTTGTCTAAGTCGACGTTTTTCAGCACATCACCAATCAAGCTATCGATGTAGTACAACGAGTTCTTGTATCGATTGTGGTAAAGCGAAGCGTCAAAATCGTTGTTGAGCAAAATGTGGTCAACGCGTTCCCAGTATGGTTTGAATTTCGCAAATTCAGGTTCAGGAAACACCGTGCCGTGGGCGGCATCGTAGAACAGAAAACCAAAGTACGGCTTGTCGCTGTCCTGCTTTTGGAACTCGATGAACTTGTCTGTTATCTGCTGATCGCGCTCGACAGCTGTTTCCCCAGTTTGTTTCAAGGTCAAGTCCGACACTTTTTTGAATACCGTGCGAGAAAGTGGCGGGCTGGTGAGCGGTGCTGAGCCAAAAATGCCCATGCGGTAGCCTTCTGCTTGCAGCGTATCCATAAAAACAGGAGAGCGTTGGCTTGCGTAAAAGCTTTCCCAGTAGGTTGCTGGCAAGCTGTAAAACAGGCTGAAAATACCCGCTTGAGTTGAGTTGCCGCCGCTCATATGTTGTGTGAAATTCACCGTTTTTTCGGCGAACTTGCTGACATTTGGCATGACTTCCGGCGTCGCATCACTGTAGCGCCACGCGTCAACCAAGATAAACAAAACATTGGGCTGTTTCTCTTTGCTTTGCACTTGAATCGGCGCAAGCGGGTAGTTGAGTGAGCTACGTTCAATGTTGGTTAACTCTACGCGGTTCTTCGATGCAATGTTCTCATCCACTAGGTCGTGTTTGTAAATAAATTTACGAGCCGTCAGCGGGTAGTAAAGTGGCCAGTTATTCGAAAACTGACTGACTTCATCGTCGTAAAGTGCGTTTTTGTACGCATGAATCATCTGCGTGCTAAGCAATACAGCAAACCAGACGCTGATCAAAACGAACTTAGCTCGGCTTTGTGCCAGTTTATTACTTACCCAAACGGTACAGGCGAGCCCGATCACCAGAATGGCAATTTCACTGATGAAGATTAGCCAACTCATCCAAGAAATATCGAAGACATCACCGCCACCTTCGAAAAACATACGGATTAATAGGGCGTTGATGTGAAGTTTGTATTGCTGAAAAACGAGGATATCGACTTTAAACATGATCAATAGACAGATCGCGATAGCGATCACGATACCTTTGAATGCTCGAGTCGGTAGAAAAGAGAGCAATAAACTCAACAACATAAATGGAAGAGCGATCAAGCCCAGCCAGCCATATTGAGTCGAAACCAAATAGTAACCTTGCAACAAGGTTAGCGGTTCATTCTGATTGTTAGACAACACAAAAGGATAACAAGCGATCGACAGGTACACTGCAAAGCAAGCAAAAAAAGCAATCAGCCAAGCGCTGTTGGAAGACAGTTTGCGAAACATACTTTTTGTTTGTTTATAAATTATGGGTAGAGGGAGTATAAAACAGTGTTTTTTATTATGGAATAGTTGCGACGAATGTCACATTTTGTATGGAAGTGTCAGACTTGATTGACATGTGAAAATTCAGAAGATTCATACTCTATTTGAGTAATATATAACCTTTTGTTTTTTCCGAACGCGAGATCACTGCGGGTTTAAATGGGGCTGTGCTAAGCTAGCTAACAGTTTCAATCGGCGCTCGGTATTCCCAATTTGTTTACTGTTTATCACTCCAACCAAGTTGACGTTCTTAAATCACTCCTTGTCGAACTGATTCGAATCAGTCCGCTGGAAAACCCGTTCGAAAAAGAACAAATTCTGGTTCAAAGTCCGGGCATGTCCCAGTGGCTAAAAATGGAATTGGCCAAAGAGTTTGGTGTTGCCGCGAACATTGATTTTCCGCTCCCTGCTACTTTCATTTGGGAAATGTTTACGCAGGTGTTGCCAGACGTGCCAAAACGCAGTGCGTTTAACAAAGAAGCGATGACGTGGAAGTTGATGCATCTGCTGCCGGGGCTTCTCAACCAAGAGGTGTTTTCGCCGTTAGCGCAGTACCTCAAAGATGACATTGACCACTCTAAGCTGTATCAGCTGGCTGAGAAAATTGCCGATATTTTCGATGGTTACTTGGTGTATCGTCCGGAATGGATCGCAAGTTGGGAAGCTGGGCAGAGTGTGCCAGAGCTGGAAGATGAGCATCCGTGGCAGCCGATCTTATGGCAAGCGTTGTATGATCACACTGTGTCATTAGGGCAGTCTCCTTATCACCGTGCCAACCTTTATGAGCACTTTATCGACACGTTAGAGAGTTTTAACTGCAATTTTGACCATTTGCCCAAGCGTTTGTTTGTTTTTGGCATTTCTTCGTTGCCGCCTCGCTATATGGATGCGCTAAAAGCAATTGGTGAACACATCGACGTGCATCTGATGTTCACTAACCCTTGTCGTTATTATTGGGGTGAAGTTCGAGATCGCAAATATCTGGCTCGTTTGGCGGCGAAACATCGTCAGCACGTTGTGTGGCAGGACGATCACTCGGAAGTGCAAGGTGAAACTGAGCAACTGAAAGGTTCATTGGAAGATAATGTGATCGATGAGCTGCACACCGATGTGGTCGGAAACAGTCTGTTGGCGTCCATGGGTAAACTCGGGCGCGACAATATGTATCTGTTGTCTCAGCTGGAATCTCATGAAATCGAAGCCTTTGTTGATGTTGAGCGCGACAGTCTGCTCCATCAATTGCAAGCGGATATTCTCAATCTTGAAGAACATCAAGATGACCAACAGATTGAAAACAGTCATCACAAACAAGTGGTTAGCTTGGGTGATAAATCACTGAGCCTACACGCTTGTCACAGCCCGATGCGCGAAGTGGAAGTGCTGCATGATCAACTGTTGGCGATGTTCGATGCTGACCCAACGTTAAAACCGCGCGATATTATCGTGATGGTCGCGGACATCAACGCTTACAGCCCTGCGATTCAGGCGGTCTTTGGTAACGCGCCGGGTGAGCGTTTTATTCCCTATTCGATTTCTGACCGAACCGCCGATCAAGAGAGCCCAATTCTGGCCGCATTTATGCAGTTGGTGAACTTACCCAATACGCGCTGTTTGGCATCAGAACTACTCGAACTTCTGGAAACTCCGGCGATATTAAAGCGTTTTGAACTCAGCGAAGATGATTTTTTACAAGCCAAACAATGGGTTGAGGAATCGGGAATTCGCTGGGGATTGGATGCCAATACCGGACGCGAATTTGAACTGCCGGAAACCCGTCAAAACACATGGCAATTTGGTATTCAACGCATGTTGCTTGGCTACGCGATGCCAGAATCCGCAGGTTTGTTTGAAACCGAGCAAGGCAGTTTGTCTCCGTACAACGAAGTGCAAGGCATGGGCGCAGAGCTGGCGGGCAAGTTGGCACACTTTATCCAACAAATTAGCACTTATCGAAGCAAACTTTCTCATGTTCAAACTATCGATGGTTGGCGAGAGACTTTGGTTTCACTGCTGGATGACTTCTTCTCAGTTGAGTTAGAAGGCGAAATGGCGCTCAAGTCCATTCGCGATACGCTCAGCCAACTCAAAGAGCAATTAGCTGATGCCGCATTTGATGATGCGTTATCGCCGTCGATCATCAGCCAATACCTTCAAAACAAATTATCTGGCACACGAGTCAGCCAGCGCTTCCTTGCTGGTCAAGTGAACTTTTGTACCCTGATGCCGATGCGCTCTATTCCGTTTAGAACCGTTTGTCTACTGGGGATGAATGACGGCGTGTACCCACGCTCCATGCCGCCAGAAGGCTTTGACTTGATGACAGGAAGAACCAAACCGGGCGACCGTTCGCGCCGAGATGATGACCGTTACCTATTCCTCGAAGCGATGTTGTCTGCACAACAAACGCTCTACATCAGTTATGTTGGCCGTTCAATCCAAGACAATACCGAGCGAGTGCCTTCGGTTCTGGTTTCTGAGCTGATGGAATACTGCCACCAAAACTATTGTTTAAGTGGTGATGAAGCGTTGCCTGTTGATGAGTCTGGCGACAACTTATTAAATGCGTTGGTGAATACCCACGCCATGGTGCCGTTTAGCCCAAGTGCGTTCCAAGGCATGCACGCCAGCTACGCGAAAGAGTGGATTCCAGCGGCATTGACTCAAAGCAGTCAATCGCAAGGCTATGTCCGTCGTGATTTTAATCGGGCATTAGACGACTATCTGTTGGGAGCGACGTTCCCGCTTGAGCTCGACTTAGTCGAGTTGCAACGTTTCTGGCGTTTACCAGTGCAGTATTTTTTCAATCGTCGTTTAAAAGTAATCTTTGAACCGCCGCTACCGGTGATGGAAGACGACGAACCCTTTGTTTTAGGTGGTTTGGAAAGCTATCAAATGCGTGATGAGCTGTTAGAAATCTTGCTTGAAACGACATTGATGCAGCCAGAGAAAAAAACAGAGGTGCTTAAACACTTTATGAGTCAACAGCGCGCGCAAGGCAAACTGCCGGTGGGGGCGTTTGGTGATATCGAATTTGAAACCAACCGAGTTCAGGCGGAAGAGCTGGTGGATAAACTGGCGTTTTTATCTGGTGCGCCTCAAGACGATTTGGAAATCGACCTGACGTTTGATTCCTTGTTTGAGCGAAATGAAGGCGAAGAGAAAAACGTTCGCCTAACAGGTTGGCTAACTCAATGCTACCAATCCGGTTTGATTCGCTATCGAAGCGGTAAGATTCGATCGCAGGATTACCTTGCAGCGTGGATCGATCACCTTGCCATGTCGGCGTCGGGTCATGCTAAGAAAACCCACATCATTGGTTACGATCGTAAAGAAGGCGCGCTGCATTTGATCTACCCAGAAATTGCCGATGCTCAGTATGCCAAACAGCTACTGACTGAATTAGTTCGCTTATTCTTCGAAGGCATGACTAAGCCTTTGCCTTATTTCCCGAAAACGGCGTTGGCTTGTGTTGAAGCGGGCTTTAGTCGCGGTCAGTGGGTAGATGACGAAGAGAAATCTTTGAAGAAAATGGCTGACGCATTCAATGATGGCTTCATGAGCCCGGGCGAAGGCAATAATGCGTACATCTCTCGAATTTGGCCTGCTTGGAATGATGAGTTGGCCTCAGAAGTTCGTTTGCTGACAGCATTAGTTTTGCAAGGTGCGCGCTTAGCGGTTCAAGACGCTGATGACGTAAAAGCGTAATAAAGACAGTTGGATAAAGAGAAGGAAGAGTAGGGTGGCCGCCAGAAAATCATTATTTTTTGTAGGGCGTTCGCTGTACGGCCACAAGGTCAGAGGGACCATGATACTTTTGTTTAATTCATTTGAGTTGTGCCGCCAAAAGGTTTGGCTTATCTCGTGGGGCGCATACTAACGGTACGTCTTATGGATAACCGTGAGAAAGATCTCACAAAGCTCTAAATTATCCAACTTGTTAAACATATTAATAGAATTTTTAACTATAGATCACATTTATTAGGTGATACGTCCTAGTAAATAATCCGGAGAGATTCAGCGTTATGGATCAAATGTCAGGTGCAGAGTGTCCTCTACATACGTTAGACCGCACAGAGCAACCTCAACCAACGCCACTAGAACCGATGACGTTTCCTCTGCACGGTGCGAGGTTAATCGAGGCATCAGCAGGTACAGGTAAAACCTTCACTATTGCAGGTTTATATCTGCGCCTTTTGCTTGGTCACGGCAGCGCGGAAACTCGACATCGCGTACCGCTTACGGTCGACCAAATTCTGGTCGTAACCTTTACCGAAGCGGCAACTGCGGAATTACGCGATCGTATCAGGGCAAGAATCCATGATGCGCGAATCGCGTTTGCGCGTGGACAGAGTTCCGATCCGGTGATCCAACCTTTGCTTAATGAGTTTGACGATCACAAGCAAGCCGCAGAAATTTTATTGCAGGCAGAGCGTCAGATGGACGAGGCGGCGGTCTACACCATTCACGGTTTTTGCCAACGTATGCTAACGCAAAATGCGTTTGAATCTGGCAGCCGATTTAATAACGAGTTTGTGACCGATGAAAGTCACCTAAAAGCGCAAGTTGTAGCCGATTACTGGCGCCGAAATTTCTACCCATTGCCATTTACTTTGGCGGGAGAAATCCGCCAGCTATGGGGCTCTCCATCTGCGTTGTTGTCTGACATCAGCAATTACTTAACTGGCGCGCCGTTAAGCCTTTCTGTTCCAGCAATGAAAGGCAGTTTGGCTGATCTTCATACTGAAAATTTGAAAAAAATTGATGAATTAAAAGCACAGTGGCGAGAAAGCCAAGATGACTTCTTGACGCTGATTTCAGATTCAGATATTAACAAACGCAGCTACACCAAAAAGTCTCTGCCGACGTGGTTGGAGGCGGTAAACGCTTGGGCAGCAACGGAAACCACAGGTTACGATTATCCAGACAAGCTGGAGAAATTCGCGCAAAACGTCTTGTTGGAAAAAACACCGAAAGGCAGTGCGCCGCAGCACGCGGTATTTGAAGCCATTGAAACATTTCTTGCTAACCCAATCAGCTTAAAAGCGCCACTGCTTGCTCATGCGATTGAGCATTGTCGTGTGATGCTGGCCAACGCGAAAAATCAAAAACAGTGGCTCTCTTTCGATGATTTGCTGACACAACTTTCTGCTTCTATCGATACGGACGAAAGCGAGCTTTTAGCGGCGCGTATTCGTACTTTGTATCCTGTCGCAATGATTGACGAGTTCCAAGATACCGACCCGCTTCAATACAGTATTTTCAGCCGTATTTATCTGAACAACCCGGAATGTGGTTTGTTTATGATCGGTGACCCCAAGCAGGCGATTTATGGCTTTCGTGGCGCAGACATTTTCACCTATATCAAAGCGCGTAACCAAGTAAGTGCCCACTACACGTTAGGAACCAACTGGCGTTCTAGCGCAGATATGGTGCAGGCGGTAAACCAAGTATTTGCCTTGCCTGATAGTCCATTTATCTATGATTCGGACATCCCGTTCTTACCCGTAAAATACAGTCCCAATGCCGAAAAACGCATTTGGACTATGGGTGGCCAAAAGCAACCCGCGCTGACCTATTGGTTGCAAGAAGCGGACGATAAACCGCTACCCAAAGGCGAGTATTTGACTCGAATGGCGGAGGCGACCGCAAGCCAAATCCAAACCATTTTGACGCAGGCTCAACAGGGGAAAGCGTGTCTGGTGAATGGCGAAAAACAGAAAGCGGTTCAAGCGGGCGATATCGCAGTGTTGGTTCGAACAGGTAGTGAAGGTCGAATGATCAAACAAGCGTTGGCTGATCAAGGCATTGCCAGCGTGTACCTGTCTAACCGAGACAGTGTGTTTACCAGTTCAGTGGCGCAGGATCTACAGCGTTTGCTGCAAGCGGTGCTGACTCCAGAAAATGACCGTGCGCTGCGTGCAAGTCTTGCTTCTGAGCTGTTTGCCCTCGACGCAGCAAGTTTGGATGCACTTAATAACGATGAAGTGGTGTGGGAAAACGCCGTAAACGAATTCAAAGAATATCGCAAACTTTGGATTCAACGTGGTGTGCTGCCGATGTTGCGCGCGGTGATCAGCAAACGCCATATTGCCGAGCGATTACTAGAAGAAGGTGCGAGTTCACAGGGTGAAAATGGTGAGCGAGCACTTACCGATTTAATGCACATCGGTGAACTGCTTCAACAAGCCAGTAATGAACTGGATAGCGACCACGGTCTGCTGCGTTGGCTCGCTCAGTCCATCAGTGATGCGGAAAATGGTTTGGGCGGCAGTGATGACCAAATCCAACGTTTAGAATCGGAACGTAACTTAGTGCAGATCGTAACTATTCATAAATCAAAAGGCTTGGAGTATGACCTCGTATTTCTGCCGTTTGTGTTCAGCTATCGAGAAGCCAGCGAAGCCAAATATTACGATGCAGCCAATGACCGCACGGTACTGGATATCACTGGCAACGATGCGTCCATGAAGCAAGCGGATAAAGAGCGTTTGGCGGAAGACTTACGCTTGATATACGTGGCGTTAACGCGTGCTGTGTATGCGTGTTTTATTGGAGCCTCGCCTTTGCGCAATGGCCGTTCGACCAAAGAGCCAACCGGCGTACACCGCAGTGCGATTGGCTATTTGATTCAAAATGGTCAAGAAGGTGGCATTAACGATTTGTACCAAGGTTTAACAAAGCAACAAGACGAGCTTGATTGTGTCGTTGTGGCCGATCCGCCGCAGCAACTCGAAGAGAAGTACGTAGCGCCACAAGAAGAAATACACGATCTTAGCGCGAAAGAGCTGCAAAACCCTATCGATAGAAACTGGCGCATCACCAGTTATTCTGGCTTGGTCAAGCAAGGCTCTCATCACGCCGAGCATGATGCCACGATTGAGATTACGGGTTTTGATATCGACTCATCTGAAGAACAAGACGAAGCGGATTTGGTGGAGCCAGAGCGTTCTATTTTTACCTTCCCTCGTGGTGCGCGTCCGGGTACGTTCCTGCACAGCCTGTTTGAGGAAATTGAATTTACTCAGCCAGCCACGACGGAAGAGAATACACAAATCATCCTTGGTTTGATGGAAAGCGAACAGCTCGATGAAGAGTGGTTACCCATTTTACAGCAATTGATTGATACCGTACTCGCAACGCCGTTGGATGGTAAGTCTTTGCTGCTGAATCAAAAAGCACCGTCGCAACGTTTGGTGGAGATGGAATTTTTGCTGCCGATTGAAGTTTTGTCTGCACCGGCGTTAAACCGAGTCATTCAACGTCACGATCCGTTGTCGGCGAAAGCGGGGGATTTAGGTTTCCAAACCGTGCAAGGTATGCTCAAAGGTTTTATCGACTTGGTGTTTGAACATCAAGGTAAATACTACGTGCTTGACTGGAAATCGAATCATCTTGGCGACGATGTGACGAGCTACCATGGTGAGGCTCTGAAATCGGCGATGGCGGATCACCGCTACGATTTGCAGTATCAGATTTATGCGTTAGCACTGCATCGTTTCCTAAGCAGCCGATTGGCGAATTATCAATATGATCATCACTTCGGTGGCGTGTATTACTTGTTCTTGCGCGGCATGGATGGGCAGAGTGACCACGGCATTTTTGCCGCGAAACCAACCTTAGACTTCTTACAAGAGATGGATCGTTTGATTGATGGTCAAGTACTTGAAACGCGCTCAACTCAAGCCGGGCAGATGGAGCTACTTTAATGACGACAAATCACAATCTTCATTCTGGCCAAGATAGTCTATTGGTAGTGCTGGAACGCTTGGCGCACAAAGGCGCTATTCGTCAGCTCGACTACCAATTCGCCTGTTTTATTGATTCTCAAACGCATGATGAACAGTCGGATAGCCAAGCACTGGCGTTTATCGCTGGTGTTGTCAGTAGTGAGCTTGGCAAAGGACATATCTGCCTGTCTCTGTTCGATGCACAAGGGCAATCTACGGATTTAGCCAGTAAGCTAGGGCTGTTTGGTGAGTCGGCATTGGCGCTCAACACACAGCTACAAGTCATAGACTGGATAGAACTATTACAAAATTCCAGCTTGGTCGGCGCGCAAGGAGAAGCCTTGCCGTTGATGTTCGATGGCGAGCGTCTGTATCTGCACCGCTATTGGCATTATGAAGTGACTCTGGCGGAAAAGCTTAATCACTTGGGCGCCGCAGTTAACTTGCAACCACAAGAGTTTGCGCGATTATCCGAGTTGCTCAACCATTTATTTGCACGCCAATACCATTTTCTGTTTAACGCGTTAGGCAAAGCAGTAGAAGCGGGAAGCAGCAACCAAGTGTTGCGTCAACAATTGGTGTGTGACCACCTTGATGTGGTCGCAAGCGAATCGTTGGATTGGCACGCCATTGATTCCGTGCTTAGCAATGCGCGCAAGGTTCAGGATTTGCAGCAACTGGATGAGCTGGTGCCACTTTCTGCTTGTGTGAACTGGCAAAAAGTCGCGGCGGCGGTTGCGTTAACTCGTCGATTTGCTGTGATTTCTGGTGGTCCTGGTACGGGTAAAACGACGACAGTAACCAAATTGCTTGCTGCTTTGATTGAACAGGCAAAGCACGAGAAAAATCTAACCATCAAGCTGGTGGCCCCGACGGGGAAAGCGGCGGCGCGATTAACCGAGTCCATTGGTAAAGCAGTGCAAGAGCTGCCAGTTTCTCCGGAGCTAAAAGCCAAAATACCGACTGAATCAAGCACCTTGCATCGATTGCTTGGCGCGATTCCTAATAGCGCAGAATTTCGTCACAACAAGCAAAATCCACTGCATTTGGATATTTTAGTTATCGACGAAGCGTCGATGGTTGATTTACCAATGATGTATAAAGTGGTCGATGCCTTACCGAAACATGCGCGGCTGATTTTGCTAGGTGATAAAGACCAACTTGCTTCAGTTGAAGCAGGGGCTGTGTTGGGTGATATCTGTTCGTTCCATGCATTGGGTTATGGCAAAGAGCAGGCGTCAGCCATCGCAAAACTGACGGGTTTCGATACTTTAGCCCATACAGGTAACAGTGCATCTAGCATTGCTGATAGTTTATGTATGCTGCAAAAGAGCTACCGATTTGATGCTCGCTCAGGCATTGGTCAGTTGGCAAAAGCGGTTAACTCCGGTTCTGCTGCGAGCGTAGATAACGTCTGGGCGCGTGACTTTTCTGACATCGAACATTTCGCGCTAAGTAGTCAACATTACAACCAAATGATGCAGACGTTGGTGCAGGAATACGGTCGTTACCTCAAACGCATTGGACAACAGGAAACAGATCCTAAAACCGGAGAGCTAGAGTCGCTAACGCACAAAGCCAAAGCGGTGTTAGATACCTTCAACCAATGCCGACTGCTGTGCGCGATCCGTGAAGGTGATTTTGGTGTGGCTGGGCTAAACCAACGCATCGAGAAATCGCTCGCGGCGCGCAAGTTCATTCAAGTTCAGGATGAAATTTGGTATCACGGCAGACCCGTCATGGTTACGCGTAATGATCACGGTTTAGGTTTGTATAACGGTGATATTGGTATTTGCATGCGAGATGACAGTGAAGAAGAACCGCGTTTGAAAGTCTTTTTTGAGTTACCTGACGGCAGTGTGAAATCGGTCTTACCGAGCCGAGTACCTGAACATGAAACGGCTTACGCCATGACCATCCATAAATCGCAAGGCAGTGAATTTGATTACACCCTGATGATTTTGCCACCAGACTTTAGCCCGATATTAACCCGTGAGTTGATTTACACAGGCATTACCCGCGCGAAAAAGCGTTTAGCTCTTTACGCCGAACTCAATGTTCTGAAGCGAGGCATTAAGGTGAAAACCACTCGCGCGAGTGGGTTAGTAAAGCGGCTTACCAACTAAAACAAGAAGACCGAGCTTATGGCTCGGTCTTCTTTTATGCATGTTTTGCAAACGCATTGGTAAAAGACACGCTGCGTATTTTGTATTGCTGTTGATAAGCAAGAATAAAATCTCGGATAGCGTCATTTACGGGGAAAACACAGTGGACGTCTAGGCCTTCTAAAAACTGATTGTCAGCCATATCCCAGAAGCTTTGAAGCGAATTACAAATGATTGTTCTCATAACAGTGCTCGTCTCGGCTTATTTAAAGTCAGATTAACAACTGTCCTTGGTGTGCAATACGGAGCTAACTAGTTTTTCAATTGCCCAGTATTTTAGGGTGAAGGCTACATTACATCACCTAGATCCATTCGTATTGGTTAAAAACCAATCACTAGCGAGCAGAGTATAGCCAACCAAATGTATATTTAAAAGATAAAATTGGAACGAAAATCAAGCAATGGTTTGCGTATTTCTAAGTTGGTGTTTATATGATGACTCGCTAGTCCGGAGTAGGGTTTATGTGTGGCCTTACTCCTAAACAAACTCGTTCCTAAACAAGCTCGATGTGCAGGATTGAGCGTTAATGAGCTGAATCCCGCACCTTGAGGTTTTGGTATAGCGGAGCGTTAAATTTTGCTTCGTGATTTAAGGTTAAGCTACAAATCTAGCGCTAAGATTTTTGACTTACGCTGGAAGTTATATAGCCCTTGTTTGGCTCCGGGCAAATAGTCGACACTGACTTCGTAAAAACCTTGCTCTCTGAACCAATGCAGACTGTGTGTCGTGAGGACAAAGATCTGATCAATGGTTTCGGATTTAGAACGATGTTTCATGTAGTTGAGCAGTAACAAACCTCGGTTCCCATCACGATAGTCAGGGTGAATCGCTACGCAAGCCATCTCAGCTTTGCGCTCTTCTGGGTATGGATAAAGGGCAGCACAGCCAATAATCAAGCCGTCTTTTTCGATGATGGTAAATTTTCCAATCTCTTGCTCTAGCTGTTCTCGAGAGCGCCTAACCAGTACACCTTGTTCTTCTAACGGGCGAATGAGGTCTAAGATACCGCCAATATCGTCAATATTAGCTTGCCTCACTTGTTCAGCGCTCGCCATAACGACTTGGGTTCCGATACCGTCGAAAGAGAACAACTCCTGAATTAGGGCTCCATCCACTTTATAGCTGATCAAGTGGCTACGAGGCACTCCGGCACGACAAGCGGCAATAGATCCTTTAAGAAAGCGCAGTGTTCCAGTGTTGTAATCTAGGTCAGGAGACGTATTTTCAGAAAGCGTTTTGATGACATGCTCCGCCTCAATTGGTAGTAACTCGGCGACAGCATTGCCGTTGTCATCAATGACACCTTGTTCGGAGCAAAAACCAATCAGCTTATCCGCACCCAGCTTTATCGCCAGTTGTGTCGCGACTTCTTCAGAAAGTAAGTTAAAACACTCGCCAGTCACAGAGCTCGCAATGGGACCTAGCAGAACAATTGAACCTTGATCAAGAGTGCGGTTGATAGCATCGGTGTCAATGCGGCGAATGCGTCCACTATGACAATAGTCCACACCATCATCAACGCCGAGTGGTTGGGCAATGATGTAGTTTCCGCTAACGACATTGAGCTGGGTACCTGCCATCGGAGTGTTGTTGAGGCTCATTGATAGGCGCGCAGTAATCGCAAGTTGAAGTTGTCCGGCAGCTTGCATAACAACAGATAAAGCCGATTCATCCGTAATGCGGATATTTTTGTGGTAAGGCGTAGTGAGGTCTTGTTTTTCTAGCTGCTGATTAATTTGAGGACGTGCACCATACACCACCACGACTTTGATTCCGAGGCTGTGCATGAGTGCGATATCATTAATAATATTGCCAAAATTTTTGTGTGCGACGGCTTCTCCGCCCAGCATGATCACCATGGTTTTTCCGCGGTGAGCATTGACATAAGGTGTTGATTGACGGAATCCTTTTACGAGAGCAGTACTACGAATTTTCACTACAGCCATTCCTTTGTTTAATTATGTTAAAATAATGCCTTTTTATTCACTTGGTGGCAAGGTGAAATTTTGGAATAAAGCACAAACATATTGAGGTAGGTTCTTGGTCCCGTTAAGAGGGAAGGTTACAATGGTGGCGTCTTTCCTCAATACGTGAACCTCATGTCTTCTGCTGTTAATAAGAATGCTGCGATCACTGCTTCCAATCTGTCAAAAACGTCATCTAAATCAATGTTTCGTAAGTGGCTAGAGCGTTCTCTCATGCTTATAGCGATAGTTGGAACCGTTGTCGTGTGCATGCTGTATAGTGATTTGATTACTCGAACCATTAATCCGCCCATTCCCAAATCGACAATTTATGGTCGCTGGGTTGAGCAAGATGTTGCGCCTTATGCTCGTGAAGAATTTGTGTTGAGTGAGCGCGGTGTTACCGTAAATGGTTCTACAGTGGCGACCAGTTTTGAATTCGATGGGGATTCGTTTTCGTATCGAGTGGGTTCAAATGAGCGGCACTTCAATTTTGTGGGTAAGCAGCATGCAGAAATGAAGCTGGATGCTAATGCACATTATCTACCTGTATTCCGTTTAGAGGGGCGTGCAAGGATTGCGGTAAGATAGTCGTTTTTATTATTGTCTCTTAAGCTGACAGCTTTTTCGTCTGTGAGTCACATGGATGATCACAACTTCATCTCTCAATCAGTAAATTTTACTTTCAAACATAATCCGGACAATTCCGTAATTCTTCCGCTGTTATCATGTTGCATTAACTGAATGAATTTACAACGAGTAAACGGATTGGCTTAGCGTTGAAACATTTTGTCGTTGCTTTTCAATTGCGTCGTATTCATTTGTTTGCCATCCTTTTGCTATTCTCTTTTACGGAAAAGACACGTGTTAAAAAAACTCCTTCCTATTATCTCTTTGAGCCTACTCTTTGGCTGTGCTCAACAAAATGATCGTGCTCAGCAATATCTTGATGGTGAGTTTCCTCAGCTCCTCAATAAAGTGGACGTAGTTGAGTCTAACAAACCACGCGATTTTACTGAATTTAACAAGCAAGCAGAGCAAGTGGTGATAAAGTCACCATCCATGGCGAAGATTTACCAACCGCTATATCAACGATTAAGTGAGTGGGCGCAACAAAGCGGAGACACCAGCGCGTTGAGTGCGTTTGGCATTCAAGCTGCGCAATTAGGCGGTGGTGATCAAAAAGGTAATGTACTGTTTACCGGATACTTTTCTCCCGTGATGGAGCTGCGTCATACACCAAACGACATTTTTAAGTACCCAGTTTATGGCAAGCCAAACTGCTCATCAGATTGTCCGACTCGCGCGGAGATCTACAACGGGGCATTAGATGGCCAAGGTTTAGTGCTAGGTTATGCGCCTAATCGTATTGACCCGTTTATGATGGAAGTGCAGGGCAGTGGCTATGTGCATTTTGAAGATGATGATACGTTGGAGTACTTCGCGTACGCAGGGAAAAATAATAAAGCTTACGTTAGTATTGGCCGCATTTTGATTGAACGTGGTGAAGTGCCGCGTGAAAAAATGTCTCTCAAAGCGATTAAAGAATGGGTAATGGACAACGACGACGCAACAGTACGCGAGTTGTTGGAGCAAAACCCTTCTTACGTCTTCTTTGCGCCAAAAGCGGAAGCGCCAGTAACGGGGTCGGCTGGTATTCCTTTGTTGCCAATGGCCGCGGTCGCGGGTGACCGTTCTATCTTACCAATGGGCACACCAATCTTGGCGGAAGTACCATTGCTGAATGCGGATGGTACGTGGAGCGGTGCGCATCAACTGCGAATGCTGATCGTTTTAGACACTGGTGGTGCGGTAAAACAGAACCATTTGGATCTGTATCATGGCATTGGTGCGAGAGCAGGAACGGAAGCAGGGCACTACAAGCATTTTGGTCGAGTTTGGAAACTTGGGCTGGAAAACTCACCAACTCAAGCGCCTTGGGCTTTGCCGCCAGAAAAGCTACAATAGCGACCCAAGAAAGAGGAACCGCCTCTTATCTAGACATTTCATCAAAGAGTGCGTATAAATCGCACTCTTTGTTTTTCTATCGATCATCTGGACTTCAATATGCGTGAACTCGATACCCCAGCATCTGACAGCTACAATCAACGCTTTGGCGGCACTCGTCGTCTTTATGGCAACAGTGAAGTGGACATTCTTCGCGCTGCACACGTTTGTGTTATTGGTATTGGTGGCGTGGGTTCATGGGCGGTCGAAGCGCTGGCCCGTACTGGGATCGGTGAGTTGACTCTGATTGATATGGATGATGTTTGTGTCACGAACATTAACCGCCAAATTCATGCGATGACGGGCACCGTTGGCCAAAGCAAGATTGAAGTGATGGCCGAGCGTGTCAAATTGATCAACCCAGAGTGTAAAGTCAATCTGATTGATGATTTCATCACGCCAGACAATCAACATGAGTACTTAAGCAAAGAGTTTGATTACGTGCTAGATGCGATTGACAGCGTAAAAGCGAAGGCGTCTTTGTTGGCGTATTGCCGCAGCAACAAGATCAAAGTGATCACCACGGGTGGTGCTGGTGGTCAGGTTGACCCAACGCAGATTATGGTCGCTGATTTAACGAAAACGATCCAAGATCCTCTAGCGAAGAAAATCAAAGACACCCTGCGTCGTCATCATAACTTCCCTAAGAATCCGGCTCGTAAGTTTGGTATTGATTGCGTGTTTTCAACCGAGCAGCTGAAGTACCCTCAAGCAGACGGTTCAGTGTGTGGTGTGAAGTCGACAGCGGAAGGCCCAAAACGTATGGATTGTGCTAGCGGTTTTGGTGCGGCGACTGTTGTAACTGCAACGTTTGGCTTTGTCGCGGTATCGCGAATCGTTGAGAAGTTGATTTCAAAATATAAGAAGTAAACTAGAAGAAGAGCGCATCATGACAGATTTTCCCGTTTCTCCATTTGGTACAGATATCACCAGCGAAGATATTGTAGCGACTATGCAACAATTTCAAGGCTGGGAAGATCGCTACCGTCAGGTTATTCAGTGGGGTAAAAAGCTGCCACAAATGCCAGAAGAGCTGAAATCAGAACAAGTTACCGTTTCGGGTTGTGAAAGCTTGGTGTGGTTAGTGAGCCAAGAGCAAGATGGCGTTTGGCATTTTTGTGCGGACTCCGATGCGCGTATCGTCCGTGGATTGATTGCCTTGGTGATGGCGGCTTATGACGGAAAAACGGCCGATCAAATTCAAGCATTTGATATTGATGCTTATTTTGATCAGCTGGGGCTTGTCTCCCATTTAAGCCCGTCACGTGGTAATGGCTTGAAAGCTATTGTAGAGCAGATTAAGCAAACCGCCGTGTAACGAGTCATTTTCCCAATTCTTAAAAAACGCTGAATAGCCTGGCTGTTTGGCGTTTTTTGTATCTGAGTTGAGATATTTTTTGCATATGGATAAAAAGTATGCAAATGGTCGACTATTTTAGCGTTAATTAACCATTCTATTGATCCTGGTTCATTATATTGCCCACTTGGTTTTTATAAACTCAATTGTATTTAAAATTTGTCTATATTAGATAATAGACATATGCCCCATTCGCTCCTATTCCCCAATGTGGAAACACACTTGGAAGCGATTGGGTTACTTAGATACAAATGCTAGGAACCTCCCTATATGCAATTCACCTTGGAACATGCGCAAGACGTGTTATCCGGAATGCCAGACCCCACTTTTATTCTGAGTGAAGATGGTATCTATATTGATGTTTTTGGAGGAACAGATAAAAAAGCCTATCACGATGGAAGTAATTTGATAGGTGAGACGCTGCACAGCGTACTCGAGAAAGATAAAGCTGACTGGTTTATCGAGCAGATCAGTCGATCACTGAAACAAGACAGTATTGTGACGATCGAGTACAAGATGTGCGCCGACAGCATTCAGGGAATAGATGCTAACAGTGGGCCAAGAGGCGACCTATACTACGAAGGCAAGATCTGCCCACTCGCTATAAAATACCGAGGTCGTCGCGTTGTCCTTATTCTTACACGCAACATCTCCAATCGCCACCGAGTTGAAACCCTTCTTCGCCATCAAAGCCAAATTGATGCTCTTACCAACATCTACAATCGACGTGTCTTTTTCGAAAAGCTCACAGAAGAGGTCATTAAAGCTCAAGAGCCGAACTATCACTCCGCGTTGTTATTGTTTGATTTGGACTTTTTTAAAGTCATCAATGATAAACGTGGTCATGATGCGGGGGATTATGTCTTAGAGACCTTAGCTGATTTGGTTTCTCACTTACTCGTCAAAGACGAAATTTTTGCAAGAGTCGGAGGGGAGGAGTTTGCGATTATTTTGCCTGAAACTTCTATGTCGGCGGCGAAAGAGGTAGGAGAGGAAGTACGTTCCCACATTCAAAATTGTCAGTTCGAATTTGAAAAGATTGAAATTCCGGTCACGGTGAGTGTAGGCGTGGTGGAAATAGGCAGAAATGAAACCACCAAACGTTTGTATGCGCATGCAGATAAAGCGCTTTATGCTGCGAAAAGAAATGGCAGAAATTGCGTGGCGACTCTGGATAGGCAGATGGAGTAACCTTGTTGGTTACTCCAAATCAAACCGTTGGCGTTATAGCATGTCGACGGCTTTTTCTACGGCGGCGATGAGTCTATCCACATCTTCAGCCGTGTTATAAATACCAAAAGAAACGCGTACCGTGCCTTTAACGTTTAGCGCATCCATCAATGGGTGAGCGCAGTGGTGTCCTGCTCGTACCGCAATGCCTTGTTGATCGAGCAGCGTCGCCATGTCTTGGTGATGAACGCCGTCCATGACGAACGTCAGTACAGAGGCATTCGGTTGATAGCCTAGAATATGGATGTCATCCAAAGCGCTTAGTGCTTGGTAGGCCTTATCCTGAAGCACATGGAGATGATCCTCTACTTCGTGATGGTTAAAACCTTGGTACCACTCAATGGCTTTCGCTAGAGCAATCGCGCCCGCAACGTTTGGTGTGCCCGCTTCAAATTTACCAGGAAGTGCAGAAAACGTCGTTTTCTCGAAAGAAACACGTTCAACCATTTTACCGCCGCCGTGCCATGGTGGCATGGCTTCCAAAAGTTTAAGCTTGCCGTATAAAACCCCAATGCCTGCTGGTGCATAAAGTTTGTGACCTGAGAAAACGTAGAAATCGATATCTGATGTCGATAAATCAAGTTGCTCATGTACGATGCCTTGCGCGCCATCAACTACAACAACCGCGCCAACGTTGTGCGCCAGTTCAGTGATTTTTTCGATAGGTTGGCGTGTGCCTGTTACGTTGGTTATTTGTGCGCAAGCAACAATTTTACAGCGGTCAGACAGAAGCGCCTCAAATGCACTGATGTCGAACTGGCAATCTGATGTCATCGGAACTTTAATGACTTTAGCACCCGTTTGCTCTGCCACGATTTGCCAGGGCACGATGTTGGCGTGGTGCTCCATCTCGCTAATCAAGATCTCATCACCTGGTTGTAACGTGCTACGGGCGTAGGTTTGAGCAATTAAGTTCAGTGCTTCGGTTGCGCCCCGTGTCCAAATGATCTCTTTAGAGCTGTTTGCACCAATAAAGCTTGCCACTCGTTCTCGTGCCGCTTCAAATTGGCTGGTGGCATTAGCCGTTAAACTATGGCTGCCACGGTGAACATTGGCATTTTGCGCACTGTAGTAATGACTGATGACATTAATCACACATTGCGGTTTTTGCGTTGTCGCTGCGCTATCTAGATACACTAAGGGCGTATCGTTGACGGATTGGTTTAGAGCAGGAAATTGCTCGCGTACAGCATTTACGTCAAACATTATTCTTCACCAAGCTTGTGGTAGTGCAGAGTAGGCAGAGGGATCATTGGTTCAGCAACTGACCATGCGTGTTTTTTACCTGAGAGTTGAATGATTACTTCCATCGCGAACTCTAAAGCTGTACCCGGACCTTGACTAGTGATCAGGTTGTGGTTGATATCAAAGGTCACACGTTTACTGCGCCACTTCTCTACCGGGATATGCGACTGAAAGCTCGGGTGACAGGTCATCAGTGATTGTGGGAAAAGATCATGGTGTTGCAATACCAACGCTGGTGCTGCGCAGATAGCTGCGACCAATTTTCCCTCGTAGATGTGCTGCTTAAGGATTTCTATCATCACCGTACTATCACGGAAAATTTCTGCACCACCAACACCACCAGAAAGCGCTATGGCATCAAACTCATCATCAGCGATATCGACCAGCTTACAATCTGCCGTTAATGTGACTCCGCGAGAAGCTTTCATCGTCAATGAGCCATCAAAAGCAGCACTCGCTACCGTAACGTCATAACCCGCGCGAACCATCATGTCGATAACGGTGACGGCTTCCATTTCTTCGGTGCCTGGAGCGATTGGCACTAAGATTTTCTTACTCATTGTTCTGTCCAGCTTTGTTCTATTTGTTTGATGCGTTGGTAAAGTTTTAAATTCTCAGGCGTATTGATGCGATGTTTCTCGGCAGCCTTTAACAAGTATCCGGTTATAAAATCAATTTCCGTTCGACGCTGATGGAATACGTCTTGTCTCATTGAAGAATAGTTCTCAGCTGTGGCGTTCACCACTTGCATTACCGTATCGAAAAGAGAGCGAAACTCGATAGCAATACCTTCTTTACTCATTACTTCAACCAGTTCTTGAGTGATGCTTTCGAGTTGTATCTTAAACTCGGGCTTCGCAAGTTCACCATTCTTACACTGGAGAATCGCAGTCAGTGGGTTAATCGCGCAGTTGATCGCTAACTTAGTCCATAACGCAGATTGGATGTGTGGATTCCAAATGACCTCTGGAAGGGCATTATGCATAACATCTTGCAGAAAAGTGCACTGCATTCCTTTGTCATTATAACCACCCGCTTGCGTTGTTCCGTGACCGGTATGCAATACGTGTTGGTTATCTGGTTTGTATGCGCCGTGCGTCGTTGTTGCGAGCACTATCGGATTGTTTGGCACAACCTTCTCCACGGCAGAGGCAGTACCCATACCATTGTGCATCAGCATGATAATCGTGTCTGTATTGATATGAGGCAGTAAAGGCTGAATGGCGTCTTCCACTTGCCAAGCTTTTACCGTGATCAAAATGAGGTCCGCTTGATTTACGGAGGAAATATCTTGATTACTGAATACGTTTGCGGGTGTGTCATCCAACTGAAGTGATTGTTGGCTTTCAGAACTTCTTCCCCACAATGAAACATTGTGCCCGGCAAGCTTAAATTTTGTTGCCCAGAGTGAGCCCACCGCACCTGGACCGAGGATAAGGATATTCACCAAACGCTCTCATTAAAAAGGTTTGCTGCAAGGATAATGAGGGAAAAAAGGAAAGCAAATAAAAATGGCGCCGAAAGGCGCCATTTTTGAGCAAACTTAGTGGTTCAATTAGAACTTGTAAGTTACAGCAAGGTAGTGGCCAAAGCCAGTTGACTTGAACCCATCAGTATCTTTGATACCGTACACGTCTTTGTAACCTTTTAGACCGTAACCCACTGCGAAGCGGTCTGAGTGCCAGTAGATACCGTTGAACATTGCACCACCGTTTGACGCGGTTGAACCAAACTTGTTACCAGCAGCATCATCCATACCGAATTGGTAATCGATGTAGCCTTGGTAAGAAATGAATGAACCGTTCTCGAAGAAGTAGAATGGTTTGAACCAGTTAGTCGAGATTTGGAAACCGTTCCAATCCTTTTTGTTGCCGTCGTAAGTGCCGTATAGGTTAACACCAACTTTACCAAACCAAGGAACCATTACGTCAGAACCTAGACCGATTTTTTGAGAGTTAACACCAGAGTTACCACCCCACTCGATTAGAGTTGCAACGTATAGCTCTTGAACTGGACCGAAAGATAGGTCTTTACCAGTTACCGCATCTAGAGACATACGTGGAGCGAATTTCATAAAGATCTTCTCTGCGCCAGCTTTGTCGCTACCTGGATCAGAAGTTAGGTTAAATACATCAACGTAGCCGTAAAGGTCGAAGATACCAGAGCGGCCGCCGAATTCCATTTCTAGGTAGTCGTGTGAAGACTCACCTGGAAGTTCGTCAAATGCACCCATTAGGTTAAATTGCATCCACTTGTAATCGTTTTTGTGAATATCGCCGTCAGAGTAATCTGCCGCCATAACTGGAGCTGAAGTAGCCGCTAGAAGGCTAAGAGCTAAAAGTGATTTACGCATAAGGGGACTCTCTATGTTTGTAATGATTCAGAACACGCAATCTGTGCTGCGCTTTCCAATTGGCGGGAATAATAGCGATAAAAATCCCAAATGAAAGTGATAAAGGGTGCAAAATGAAACGTTTTTGGTGAGTTGCATCACGAAATTATCTTTATTTACGGAACTTTTTGTTTGTTGCATTTTATTGCAATAAATGTGTGACTTGGATCGTTTGCGTGAGCGATTTTATGACTTTTTAAGCCAGTCGATTAACCAACATAAATCGTTAGTGATCGGAGTGATAAGGGATTCGTATGTATCCGTGAATCAAAGAGGACGTTTGAATGAAAGAAGTCATGTTATTCCCACTCACTTCAGTTGTACTCCCTGAAGGTAAAATGAATCTGCGCATTTTTGAGCCACGATATAAGCGAATGGTAAAGGAATGCAGCCTACAAAATGTGGGTTTTGGAGTTTGCCTAGTAGGAAGTGAAGGTGACCCTAAAGACGTGGGTAACGTTTCATCTATCGGAACTTTGGTCAGGATCGTTGATTTTGAAACACTCAGTGATGGTCTTCTTGGTATTACAGTCGCTGGTGAGAAACGCTTTGTTGTCAAACGAGTTCGTGCAGATGCGGACGGCTTACGCCATGCAGAGGTCGAATGGTTAGACAATTGGCAACATCCAGACAACTCACCAGATTTCTTCTATTTAAGCCAGCAGTTATCCCATGTTTATGAAGAGTTTCCTCAACTTGGAAACCTCTACCAGCATCGTTTTTACGATGACTCAGCTTGGGTGACCCAGCGCTGGCTTGAATTACTTCCTTTAGACTGCAATCTGTTCGAACAGCTCGTTGGCGCAGAGAACTGCATTCCTGCGTTGCAATTTCTGACAGAAGCCATAGAAGCCCCGACTAACAAAGAGGCAAGGATATGAAAGGATTTGGCAGAGCTGCGCTAACTATGGTGGCGGCATTAGGACTGGCGGCGTGTGGCTCCGACAGTGACACTATTGAGTATTCCAATTTACAAGCAGTGCACGCGTCTTCTGATGCGCCGCTTGCAAATGTGTGGATCAACGATAAACCATCATTAACGAATGTTGATTATGGTGTGGGATCTGGCTACGTTAAATTGCGAGAGGGGATGAATTCGATTCAGGTCGATGTTCAGCTCCCAGGTAATGAAACCGCGACCGTAATACCTAAAACAGAACTAGATCTTGATTCCGACCTCAATTATAACGTCTTCGTTGTTGGCGATGCCGATGGTTCGCCAAACCCAGTTGAGCCTTTAGTTGTGACTCGCAGCGCCGATTCAATGGCTGATGCCAATAGTCTAGATGTTCAAGTTGTTCATGCAGCTTCAGGCGTTCCTGCTGTTGATCTTTATGTCACTGAGCCAGGTGTTGCTCTTGCTAGCGCGACTCCAATAACTAACCTTGCTTACAAAGCTTCTACCGACGTATTGAACATCCCAGCTGGTGAGTATCAAGTTCGATTTGCCGTAGGAGACAGCGTTGCTTTTGACTCCGGCACAGTACCTCTTGCGGCTAATTCCAACTTGACGATTGCCGCTATCGGCACAGGAGATTCGAATAGCACGTCACCTGTCAAACTCTTGGTGTTGGACGGTTCGGGCTCTTCTATAATTGAAGATATGGGCAGCCAAGCTGAAGTAAGAGTCGGACACCTTGTCGATGGAGCGCCAGTCGTCGATGTTAACGTTAACGGGGCGGCCTTCGCTCCTCTTGCCGACTTAGCGTTCAAAGAGATTCGTGGTTATTTGGATCTTGCTGCTGGCGCTTACGATATTGACGTTTACGTGGATGGCACAACAACCAATCCGATCATAGATGTTGACGGGTTAATGGTTGCAGGTGGAATGGATTACAGTGTTTATGCAGTCGGTGTTGTTAGCCCAGCGATTGATATCGAAGCTCTGGTTGTTGAAGATATGAGACGCGCTGTGGCGACTAGCGCGACATTGAATGTGACACACGCGGCGGCTAATCCTATAGCGGAAATGGTGGATATTTACCTCACTACGAGTGCAGGAATAGATGGAAGTGATCCAACTATTGCTAATTTTGCGTATAAAAATAGTGTACAAGGATTATATGTCGCTGAAGGTACATATTATGTAACGGTAACAGTGGCTGGTAACCCAAGTATTGTTGCGGTTGACTCAGCACCAGTCAATGTAATGAACGGTGTTGTGTACCAAGTCGTTGCCATTGATGATGGGAACAACGGTGGTTTCAACTTGTTGGTCGATGACGTGACCGATTAGGATGAATGGGAGGAGGAGACTCCTCCCACAAATTAAGGCCGATTATGATGAGTGATAGCCCGAAAAAACTGGGGCGCAGTGATTGGAACGATTACATGGATAAAGTGAAGGCTCGAGACAAAGACGCGTTCGCTTTTGTATTCCGTTTTTACGCACCCAAGCTGAAGCAATTCGCTTACAAACATGTTGGTAATGAGCAAGTTGCTATGGAGATGGTGCAAGAGACCATGGCGACAGTTTGGCAGAAAGCGCACCTCTATGATGGTGAAAAGAGCGCGTTATCGACTTGGATATATACCATAATCCGAAACCTTTGTTTTGATCTGCTCAGAAAACAGAAAGGTAAGGAATTACACATTCATTCTGATGACATTTGGCCGTCAGAGTATTATCCACCTGATCTTGTTGATCACTATTCACCAGAACAAGATATGTTGAAAGAACAGGTGGTTAAGTTTTTAGATATATTACCGAAAAACCAGAGAGATGTTTTACAAGCGGTATATCTTGAAGAGTTACCTCATCAACAGGTCGCGGAATTATTTGATATACCCCTCGGTACCGTAAAATCCAGGCTGAGGCTTGCAGTAGAAAAGCTAAGGCATTCAATGCATACGGAGCAACTATGAACAAACACCCAGATAACAGCTTGTTAGAAGCATACGCTTCGGGAAGCATTGATGCAGTTTCTGGTCTTGTGGTCGCAACCCATTTAGAAACATGCACCAAGTGCCGAGCTTATGTGAACCAAGTCGAAGCAAGTCAAGCGAACATCGTAAGTGACATACCTTCTGAGTATGTTTCTGAATTTGACGATATGTTCAATGACATCATCAACGCGGAGCCAGCGACTGATAACATCGTGATCCGCGACTCTGCTGCTGTTAATGTGGCAGGAAAAAGCTTCGCTCTTCCTAAAACCTTAGCGCGTTTCTCTGACCTCGTAGGGTCATGGAGAAGTTACGGAGGCAAGGTTTTCAGTGCTCAGATTGATCTAGGGGAAGACGCTCGTGTCAGCTTAATGTACATCGGGGAAGATGTGCAAATCCCTCAACATACGCACAAAGGCCTGGAGGCTACATTGATCCTACATGGTGGATTTAGTGACGAGGATGGCCAATATGAAGAGGGCGATTTGATGATTAGAGACGCATCAGTGAAGCACAGCCCTTACACTAAGGCCGGAGAAGACTGCTTGTGTTTAACCGTATTGACTGAGCCGATGATCTTTACTCAAGGCGTGGCACGTATATTTAATATGTTTGGTAAAGGGTTATACCCATAGACCTCTTATCTTATATCTCGCAAAACAAAAACCACCGAATTCGGTGGTTTTTATATGTTTCGTTAATGCTTGTGACGTGCTTTTTCCAATAGAGCATCAAAGTAATGTCGTAGCGAGTACAACATAATCAAGCTTGGCACGACCATGACAGCGGTAAGCACGAAGAATGTGCTCCAATCATTAAGATAATCCACTAGCTCGCCACTGAAAGAAGCAAGAGTCGTCCGTCCGAAGTTTCCTAGAGAGGCAAGCAACGCATACTGAGTTGCCGAAAATGCTTGTCCGGTTAGAATCGTCAAAAATGAAACAAAAGCGACAGTTGAGAAAGCAGTCGTAAAGTTATCGACAATAATCGTGGCTAAGTACAAGTGCTCGTTTGGGCCTACCGAAGCAATCCAAGCAAACATCAAGTTGCTGGCAGACATAGCAATACCGCCGATCATTAATCCACGTACAATACCAAACCTAACGTTGAACATGCTTCCGACAAAAGTAAAGAAGATGGTGGCTCCCCAACCAATCAGTTTGGAGTAATAGCCAATTTGTTCATTGCTAAAACCAATATCTTTGTAGAACGCGATCGACATCCTGCCCAAAAACGCTTCGCCAATTTTAAATAGGAAAACGAACAGCAACAGAGTAATCGCGACACGGACACCATTGCGATTAAAGAAATCAAGGAAAGGTTCCACAACAGTCACGGTAAACCAAGCTACGACTTTCGAACCAACCACTTCTTTGTGGCGTTGTTCAGCGGCAGACTGAAGTTGTTCGCGTTGAGTCTTAGGTTCACCGACTAAAATCGTAAAGACCATTAGAATGCCGACTATCACCGCCATCCCGTAATACACACCATTCCAACCGACACTGTCAGCATTAACAAACGCTAAATAACCCGGTAGTGAATAACCTGTCCACCAGCCAATGACCGCCATTGCAGAAGCTTGAGGTAGTTTAGACTCTTCTGACTTTGGGAAAGTATCAATACGAAAAGCATCAATTGCGATGTCTTGTGTCGCTGAAGCCGTTGCAATACACAAGGCGAGTAGTGACGCAAACACCAAGTTTTCCGCTGGATTAACACCGGCAATAAATAGGGTAGCGACGAGTACGATACTTTGACAAAAGAAAATCCAGCTACGTCTTTGCCCCAGCAGTCTAAAGAGGACTGGCAGCTTCACGCGGTCAACCAGAGGTGCCCACAGAAAGTTGATCGCATAGACCGCAAAAACGCTACCAAAATAGCCAATTGCGGAGAGGGTCAAGCCGGCATCTTTTAGCCAACCTGACATGTTTGAACCGATAAGAACCCACGGAAAGCCGCTAGAGCAGCCCAGCATGAAAACCCACATGAGTCGTTTATCGAGGTAACTTTTTACCGTTTCCAACCAAGTGATGGAAGGTAATGAAGACATAAATCAATCCAATAAAATGAAGCCGTTGAAAGAGAAAGCCCTTCGATTATTCAAAGGGCTTATCGTTTTGGCTATTTAAGTAGTGTAGCTTTGGTGATGACGATTTGCGTCTCTGGTACATCACGCATTCGGCCTACCGTCGTGGTCGGCTGCTGAGCCATTTTCTGGATAACGTCGAACCCCTCAGTAACCTCACCAAATACAGCATAACCTGGTGGTCGAGCGCCATAGTTGAGAAAGTCATTGTCGACTAAGTTGACGAAAAACTGACGAGTTGCAGAGTTTGGTGCATTGGTTCGTGCCATGGCGATGGTAGCACGGTCATTGTTTAGACCATTATTTCCTTCGTTTTTGATTGGCGCGTATGTTTTCACCATCTGCATATCTTGGTTAAAGCCGCCACCTTGTGCCATGAAGCCTGGGATAATACGATGAAAAATAGTACCCTCGTAGCTCCCATCTTCTACATATTTTAGAAAATTAGCGACAGTGATAGGTGCTTTCTCTTCGTTTAACTCAACCGTAAATGAACCAAGTGTCGTTTCAAACGCTATTTTTGGTCCAGCCCAAACGCTGCAGCTGAGTAGTGCTAAAGACAGAATCGCTTTGCGTAACATTAGAAACGCTCCTGCATGTATTGACGAAGCTCAGGGTCATTGGCAATCTCTTTAAGCGTCAATGTCACCACATCATTCAATGTCTCTTCAATATCGGCATCAGAAGCACTCAATGTGCCAGATCGCTTTGCTGTACCTGTATAAGTTTTGACTAGCTTGCCCTCAGGTGTCTCTGCTGTGATTTCCAGCACAACTTTAGCATCCATCTCATTTTCCATCACCGAATGCTTCACGTTGACCAACGCTTCTTGAACGCTCAATTCAATCGCGTTGTTGCTGTTTAGATCCGCATGGAAACCTTGAGATGAGAATTGCTTCTCTAATGCTTCTTCTAACGCAATACGTAAATTCTGTTTAGCATGAAGAGGAAGAATGTTCGAACGGCCGTTATCCACCAACGCCACGTACTGCGCTGCACGTACATCTTTGCTGGTCAAACTGTAAGTCTTGCCTTGAACAATTGGATTGGTGCTCAATGTGCTTTCTGGCATCAGGTTCAGCTGAGGTTGTTGAGGGGCTGAACACGCAGCAAGCAACGCAACCGAAGCCGCAAGTACCAATTTTCTCATTTTATTATTCCTTTTAACTATTTTGCTAAAGCTTATTTTGCGCTTAATTTAGCAGGATTTTTTGTAGCCTGTAAAATCACAAACTTATTGTTGGAAGCGATAAGTTTCACATTTTTATCGCCAAACAGACGTTTGAGTTTTGCGTCGTACCCGAGGTGACGATTTCCGATAACCAGTAAACGGCCATTTTCACTTAATACTTGTTTAGCATCGCAGAACATTTGCCAAGCAATATGATCGGTGATTGCCTGTTGTTGATGAAACGGTGGATTACACATAACCATAGAGCTGCTGCTGTGTTTAAAACCGTCCAAGCAATTGTTCGCTATGCACTGTATGTCTCTATTTTCACCAAGGTTGTCGCGTAGGTTCTGTTTTGCCGACTCAAGCGCCATAAAACTTTCATCAACACATGTTAGCCGAGCATTTGGATTCAACTGACCAAATTTAACAGACAGAACACCATTGCCGCAGCCGAGGTCGATGACATTGTCTATCGAAGGGTCTTGAGGCAGGTGCTGCAGCATAAAGCGTGCACCTAAATCTAAACTTTCTCCTGAATAGACATTTGGCATGTTCTTGAGTTCGATATCTTCGCCATCAACGCGCCAAGTCGTGAAAGGCATTACTTCAATCGGAGGCTCAACTGTTGCTTGAGAAAACACCAATCTGTGCTTTTTCCAGGCCAAAGATGTTTTTGTTTCGCCTAAGTATTTTTCAAACAGTTTTAGCGTCGAAGTGTGAATGTCTTTCGCTTTATTGACTGCAAAGACGGGGCAGGAAGCCGGTAGCGCCTTTCTTAATTGGCTTAGTATCCACACTAGATGGCGGTTACTTTTGGGCAGTTGCAGCAAGACGAGATCAATATTGGCAGGAACGAGGTCCATCGTGGTGGCAAACGCTACTTTATTGCACTGGTTTTGCTCGAGATTTTGCTGTGCACCTTTATGTGAGATGAATGAATCACTCATTAGCGTTACATGGTGCTTTTCCGAAAACCAGCAGGAGAGGGCACCAAAGCTGTCATTAATCACGAGGATGTTTTGATTGTCTGGCAAAGCAAGCTCTTCAACATGATTAATAAGATACTCATCACCGGCATCCCACGCTTGTAGCGTTTCGTTACTACGTTTTGGGAAACGATGAAGTGTTAAGCTTCGCTCGTGAAGGTTCAGTTCGGTTTTCATAGCTAAATGTAAGTTGATTTAGAAATTAAGTGTTATTGTCGCAAATGATGACGTGTCGAGATACAAAAAGCTGTCAAATTTTACGAGTTCAGTGATGGCCGCTCTCTAGGCATGTTCATGGAGTCGAGGGCCTTGAGACAATATGTCTACAAAGTGCGTCAATAATGAGAGTGATGTTTGAGTGATGCATGTCTGCTTTACTTAGGTATATACTTATGGAATTCGCATCAATGAGGAACGAATATGATCCAAGAAATCATAGAGAAGAAACTACACAGTGAGCTGCAACCCAGCTATCTCAAAGTCATTAATGAGAGCTACATGCATAATGTGCCACCAGGCTCAGAGAGTCATTTCAAAGTGATTGTTGTGAGTGATTCGTTCGCGGGACAGCGTTTGATTGGGCGCCATCGTCAAGTTCATCAAATTTTGGCAGATGAACTGGATAACCACATTCATGCATTAGCTATTCATACATACACTGATGAAGAGTGGAAGCGTGAACAAGATGGCGCCCCTGATAGCCCGATGTGTATGGGTGGTGGTCACTAAAAACGCAAGATATAAAGGTGCAGAGAAAGGTGGCTTAAGGCCATCTTTTTTCGTTTTACATTCTTTAGGGACGTTAACGTGGCACAAATTCTGGTTAAAAAATGTGTTAACAGTGTTTCAACAAATGAATGGAAATTGCAGAATATTTCAGGCGATGAATATCACTTTTCCATAAGATATGTATGGAATATGGCATTTGTGCGATGGGTCAAAGTTATGACTATTCTTTGACCTTTTAGACCTGATTCTACCGAAATAACCCCTCTATTCTAATGATTGATCATGGCATCAAGTTCCTAAAAAATGCTAGACTACGGCACCTGATAAATCTCGCGTATTCCTTGTGACGAGATTTTTAATAGGATGTTGCGATTTTGATGTTTAAAACAACATCAAAACCGGACACTGATGTCGTGTCTAAAAGTTACGCAATCAAAAGAATCTTTTTCCCGATAAAAGTAGTGCAAGTGCGTATGATTACAATAAAGAAGGGCTTGGATCTTCCTATCGCAGGAACTCCATCCCAGGTGATTAATGATGGTAAGACCATCAAAAAAGTCGCCTTGCTTGGCGAAGAGTACGTTGGCATGCGACCTACCATGCATGTCCGCGTTGGTGATGAAGTGAAAAAAGCGCAAGTTCTTTTTGAAGATAAAAAGAACCCAGGCGTGAAATTTACTGCACCAGCAGCCGGTAAAGTGATCGAAGTTAACCGTGGCGCTAAACGTGTCCTTCAATCTGTAGTGATTGAAGTGGCAGGTGAAGAGCAGGTGACATTTGATAAGTTCGAAGCCGCTCAACTTTCAGGTCTAGATCGTGAAGTGATCAAGACTCAGTTGGTTGACTCTGGCTTATGGACCGCTTTACGTACTCGTCCGTTTAGCAAGGTTCCTGCAATCGAGTCTTCTACTAAGGCTATTTTCGTAACTGCAATGGATACTAATCCACTAGCAGCTAAGCCTGAGTTGATCATTAATGAGCAACAAGAAGCATTCATTGCTGGTCTAGACATTCTTTCAGCCCTGACAGAAGACAAGGTTTACGTATGTAAATCTGGCACTAGCTTGCCACGCTCTTCACAGTCTAACGTAGAAGAACACGTCTTCGATGGCCCTCACCCAGCAGGTCTTGCTGGCACCCACATGCATTTCCTATACCCAGTAAATGCAGAGAATGTGGCATGGAGCATCAACTACCAAGACGTTATCGCGTTCGGTAAGCTGTTCCTAACTGGTGAGCTATGCACAGATCGTGTTGTGTCTCTAGCTGGCCCAGTTGTGAATAACCCTCGTCTAGTTCGTACCGTAATGGGTGCAAGCTTAGATGACCTAACAGATAACGAGCTGATGCCTGGCGAAGTTCGTGTGATCTCTGGTTCAGTACTAACAGGTACACATGCAACTGGTCCACACGCATACCTTGGCCGTTACCATCAACAGGTTTCTGTATTACGTGAAGGCCGTGAAAAAGAACTATTTGGCTGGGCAATGCCTGGTAAGAATAAGTTCTCGGTAACTCGCTCTTTCCTTGGTCACGTATTCAAAGGTCAGTTGTTCAATATGACAACGACGACCAATGGTAGTGATCGTTCAATGGTTCCAATTGGCAACTACGAACGCGTAATGCCTCTAGATATGGAGCCTACTTTGCTGCTTCGTGATCTATGTGCCGGCGACACAGACAGTGCTCAAGCACTGGGTGCGCTTGAACTGGATGAAGAAGATCTAGCATTGTGTACCTTTGTATGTCCAGGTAAGTACGAGTACGGTACGTTACTTCGTGAATGCCTAGATACTATCGAGAAGGAAGGGTAATTTTCATGGCTCTTAAAAAGTTTCTTGAAGACATCGAGCATCATTTTGAGCCTGGTGGCAAACACGAAAAATGGTTTGCCCTGTACGAAGCTGTAGCAACAGTTTTTTACACGCCAGGTATCGTAACAAATAAAAGCTCGCACGTTCGTGATAGCGTTGACCTAAAACGTATCATGATCATGGTTTGGTTTGCGGTATTCCCAGCAATGTTCTGGGGTATGTACAACGCAGGTGGCCAAGCTATTGCAGCACTTAACCACATGTACGCTGGTGACCAACTAGCGACAGTTATCGCAGGTAACTGGCACTACTGGCTAACAGAAATGCTTGGCGGCACTATCGGTGCGGAAGCGGGTGTTGGCAGTAAGATGCTACTAGGTGCGACTTACTTCCTGCCAATCTACGCAACAGTATTTATTGTTGGTGGTTTCTGGGAAGTGTTGTTCTGTATGGTGCGTAAGCACGAAGTTAACGAAGGTTTCTTTGTAACTTCTATCTTATTCGCACTTATCGTTCCACCAACGCTACCTCTATGGCAAGCGGCGCTGGGTATCACATTTGGTGTTGTTGTAGCAAAAGAGATCTTCGGTGGTACAGGTCGTAACTTCCTTAACCCTGCACTTGCAGGTCGTGCATTTCTATTCTTCGCTTACCCAGCGCAAATTTCGGGTGACGTAGTATGGACTGCAGCTGACGGCTTCTCTGGTGCTACTGCTCTTAGCCAATGGGCTCAAGGTGGTAACGGTGCTCTAGTTAACACAGTAACTGGCGCTCCTATCACTTGGATGGACGCGTTCATCGGTAACATCCCTGGTTCAATTGGTGAAGTATCGACTCTAGCTCTAATGATCGGTGCAGCGATGATCGTTTACATGCGAATCGCTTCATGGCGCATCATTGCGGGTGTAATGATCGGTATGATCGCAGTATCGACTCTGTTTAACGTGATCGGTTCTGACACTAATCCAATGTTTAATATGCCATGGCACTGGCACCTAGTTCTAGGTGGTTTTGCATTCGGTATGTTCTTCATGGCAACGGACCCAGTATCAGCGTCATTTACTAGCAAAGGTAAATGGTGGTACGGCATCCTGATTGGTGCAATGTGTGTGATGATCCGTGTAGTTAACCCAGCGTACCCAGAAGGTATGATGCTGGCGATTCTATTCGCGAACCTATTCGCACCTCTGTTCGACCATGTAGTGATTGAGAAGAACATCAAGCGGAGACTAGCACGCTATGGCAAGTAATAACGACAGCATTAAAAAGACGCTGGGTGTTGTTATCGGGTTGAGCCTTGTTTGTTCAATCATCGTATCAACAGCAGCAGTAGGTCTGCGTGATAAGCAAAAAGCTAACGCTGTCCTAGATAAGCAATCAAAGATCGTTGAAGTTGCAGGCATTGACGCAAACGGTAAGAAAGTACCAGAGCTATTTGCTGAGTACATCGAACCTCGTCTAGTAGACCTTGAAACAGGTAACTTTACTGAGGGTAATGCATCTACGTACGATCAACGTGAAGCATCAAAAGATGCAGAACGTTCAATCGCATTGACACCAGAAGAAGACGTAGCTGATATCCGTCGTCGCGCGAATACAGCAGTGGTGTACCTTGTAAAAGATCAAGATGAAGTCCAAAAAGTTATCCTGCCTATGCACGGTAAAGGACTATGGTCGATGATGTATGCCTTTGTAGCCGTTGAAACTGATGGTAACACTGTGTCTGCTATTACTTACTACGAGCAAGGCGAAACTCCTGGACTTGGTGGTGAAGTAGAGAACCCTTCATGGCGCGATCAATTCATTGGCAAGAAATTGTACAATGAAGATCACCAGCCAGCGATTAAGGTCGTGAAAGGCGGCGCACCGCAAGGTTCTGAGCACGGTGTTGATGGCCTATCAGGAGCGACGCTCACTAGTAATGGTGTTCAACACACATTTGACTTCTGGTTAGGTGATATGGGCTTTGGTCCTTTCCTAGCAAAAGTTCGTGACGGAGAACTTAACTAATGTCTAGTGCACAAAACGTTAAAAAGAGCATTCTAGCGCCAGTATTGGATAACAACCCAATCGCGCTACAAGTTCTTGGTGTATGTTCTGCTCTTGCAGTAACAACTAAACTAGAAACAGCTTTTGTAATGACACTAGCGGTAACATTTGTAACTGCGTTGTCTAACTTCTCTGTTTCATTGATCCGTAACCACATTCCTAACAGTGTGCGTATCATCGTTCAGATGGCAATCATCGCATCGTTAGTAATCGTGGTAGACCAAGTGCTAAAAGCTTACCTATACGATATCTCTAAACAGCTATCTGTATTCGTTGGTCTGATTATCACTAACTGTATCGTAATGGGTCGTGCTGAAGCATTCGCAATGAAGTCTGCGCCAGTACCATCTCTTATTGACGGTATTGGTAACGGTCTAGGTTACGGCTTCGTTCTTATCACTGTAGGTTTCTTCCGTGAGCTATTTGGCTCAGGCAAACTATTTGGTCTAGAAGTTCTACCTCTAGTGAGCAACGGTGGTTGGTACCAGCCTAACGGCCTAATGCTACTAGCACCATCAGCATTCTTCCTAATCGGCTTCCTTATCTGGGTAATCCGTATTCTGAAACCAGAACAAGTAGAAGCGAAGGAGTAAGGACGTCATGGAACATTACATTAGTCTGTTAGTTAAATCGATTTTCATCGAAAACATGGCTCTGTCTTTCTTCCTAGGTATGTGTACTTTCCTTGCCGTATCTAAGAAGGTTAAGACCTCTTTCGGCCTAGGTGTTGCAGTTGTGGTAGTTCTGACTATCGCTGTTCCTGTGAACAACCTGGTATACAACCTAGTTCTAAGAGAGAACGCGTTAGTTGAGGGCGTGGACCTTAGCTTCCTAAACTTCATCACCTTTATCGGTGTAATTGCAGCACTTGTACAGATTCTAGAGATGGTCCTAGACCGTTTCTTCCCACCTTTGTACAACGCGCTAGGCATCTTCCTACCGCTGATCACAGTAAACTGTGCAATCTTCGGTGGTGTATCTTTCATGGTACAACGTGACTACAACTTTGCTGAATCGATCGTTTACGGTTTCGGCTCTGGTGTGGGCTGGATGCTAGCAATCGTTGCTCTTGCAGGTATCCGTGAGAAGATGAAGTACTCTGACGTACCTCCAGGTCTACGTGGTCTTGGTATCACATTTATCACTGTAGGTCTTATGGCGTTAGGCTTTATGTCTTTCTCTGGTGTTCAACTGTAAGTCGGGTAAACCGCAACAATTAAGGAATAGTCAATGGACATTATTCTTGGTGTAGTGATGTTTACTCTGATCGTACTAGCACTAGTACTAGTGATTCTTTTCGCTAAGTCTAAGCTTGTACCAACAGGTGACATTACAATTTCTGTGAACGATGACCCTTCTCTGGCGATCGTTACACAACCAGGTGGTAAGCTACTGAGTGCTCTAGCAGGTGCTGGCGTATTCGTATCTTCTGCTTGTGGTGGCGGTGGCTCATGTGGTCAGTGTCGCGTAAAAGTTAAATCAGGTGGTGGCGACATCCTACCAACCGAGCTTGACCATATTACTAAAGGTGAAGCGCGTGAAGGTGAGCGTCTAGCGTGTCAGGTAGCAATGAAAACTGACATGGATATCGAGCTTCCTGAAGAAATCTTCGGCGTTAAGAAGTGGGAATGTACTGTTATCTCTAACGATAACAAAGCGACATTCATCAAAGAGCTTAAGCTGCAAATTCCAGATGGCGAATCAGTACCTTTCCGTGCTGGTGGTTACATCCAGATTGAAGCTCCTGCTCACCACGTGAAATACGCAGACTACGATATTCCTGAGGAATACCGTGAAGACTGGGAGAAGTTCAACCTTTTCCGTTACGAGTCTAAAGTTAATGAAGAGACCATTCGTGCATACTCTATGGCTAACTACCCAGAAGAGCACGGTATCATCATGCTTAACGTTCGTATCGCAACTCCGCCGCCGAACAACCCAGACGTACCACCAGGCATCATGTCTTCGTACATCTGGTCTCTAAAAGAAGGCGACAAGTGTACTATTTCTGGTCCATTTGGTGAGTTCTTTGCGAAAGATACAGATGCAGAAATGGTATTCGTTGGTGGTGGTGCTGGTATGGCTCCAATGCGCTCACACATCTTCGACCAACTTAAGCGTCTGCACTCTAAGCGTAAGATGTCTTTCTGGTACGGCGCACGTTCTAAGCGTGAAATGTTCTACGTAGAAGACTTCGATATGCTACAAGCTGAGAATGACAACTTCGTATGGCACTGTGCACTGTCTGATCCACTTCCAGAAGATAACTGGGATGGTTACACTGGCTTTATTCACAACGTTCTTTACGAGAACTACCTACGTGATCACGAAGCGCCAGAAGACTGTGAATACTACATGTGTGGTCCACCTATGATGAACGCTGCTGTAATCGGCATGCTAAAAGATCTAGGTGTAGAGGATGAAAACATCCTACTAGATGACTTCGGTGGTTAATTCCTCCAAGTGATTGAATCTATGGCTAGCTCTCCAAGAGAGCTAGCCATTATTTTTTATAGACATAAAACTGATACTCAACAGTTGATATAGGTAATCGGATTGAAAGGATTGATCCTATTTCCCATATCAATTCAACAACATTGGGAGTTAACAAGTGAAAAAGTGGCTTGTTGCATTTGCTTCTCTATTGATTTTGGCTGGCTGTGAGCAGCCTGCCGATCAAATTCATTTAAGTGGCCCTACCATGGGGACTTCTTACAACATCAAGTATATCGAGCAAGATGGTATTCCAACGCCAAAAGCGATGCAGACAGAAATTGATCGCTTATTGGAAGAGGTTAATGACCAAATGTCGACCTATCGTGACGACTCAGAGTTAAGTCGTTTTAATCAGCATCAAACGAGCGAGCCATTTACAGTTTCGACACAAACTGCAACGGTAGTGAAAGAAGCAATTCGCCTTAACGGTCTTACTTTAGGTGCATTGGATGTGACGGTCGGCCCTCTAGTTAACCTGTGGGGGTTTGGTCCAGAAGCTCGTCCAGATGTAGTTCCAACCGATGAAGAACTCGCTGCTCGCAAAGCAAATACCGGTATTCACCACCTATCTGTTGGTGGTAATACACTGTCCAAAGACCTTCCTAACTTGTACGTCGACCTATCGACGATTGCGAAAGGTTGGGGGGTTGACGTGGTTGCTGACTACCTTCAATCTGAAGGGGTACAGAACTTTATGGTCGAAGTTGGCGGTGAAATGCGTCTCAAAGGTGTCAATCGTGAAGGTGTGCCTTGGCGTATCGCAATTGAAAAACCGACCGTTGATGAACGTTCAATTCAAGAAATTATTGAACCAGGCGACATGGCAATTGCAACAAGTGGTGACTATCGTAATTACTTTGAGAGTAATGGTGTGAGATACTCTCATATTATTAATCCACGAACAGGCAAACCAATTCATCATAAAGTGGTGTCTGTAACGGTATTAGATAGATCGTCGATGACTGCTGATGGTCTTGCAACTGGTCTTATGGTGCTAGGTGAAGACAAAGGCATGGCAATTGCGAACGAAAATAATATTCCTGTTTTCATGATTGTGAAAACGGAAGATGGTTTTAAAGAGTTGGCTTCGGAAGCATACAAGCCATTCATGAAGAAATAACAACAGAAGTGAGCATGTTTTTATGAATACATTTCTAATTACCTTTGCTGTGTTTGTCGCGGTAATCACTGCAATGGCTGTCGGATACATTTTCCAAAAGAAAGTCGTGAAAGGTAGCTGTGGTGGCTTAGGGGCAGTTGGCATCGAAAAAGTGTGTAATTGTCCAGAACCCTGCGATGCGCGTAAAAAACGTGAAGCGCGCGAGGCTGCGCGTGCTGAGAAATTGGCGGCGTGGGAAAAAGATAGAATTGCTTAGTATTGGTTAATCGTACTAAGAAAGTGATAAAGCTCAGCGTTCTGCTGAGCTTTATTTTTAGGCAGCTAACCAAAGCTCAGATGTCCGAGAAAGAGCCCAATACCGTGTTTTGTTGTTTCTTTCTCTCATGTTACAGAGCAAGACCACACTGATAGTCATTAGGACGAAGAAATGATTTGGTTACGTCCGTTCTCTTTGGCCATGTAAAGTCGCTCATCCGCCACTTTTATTTGTTGTTCCAGCTCCCCCTCGATGTTGCTTACACCAATACTCGCGGTCACAAGAATGTTTTTGTCCAAATAAGTTATTGGCGTTTTTTCTATGCGCTGTCTCATTTGTTCTAAGCGTGTTAGAAAGCCGTCATAGTCGCCACTGGCTTGAATACAAAACTCCTCGCCACCAAGCCTAGCGACAATATCATTTGGAAAATAGATTTTTAGAATATTCGCTATCATGACTAACACTGCATCGCCGCCCTCATGTCCGTGTGTATCATTTACTTGCTTAAAGAAATCGATATCAAGCATCGCGATGTTTCTTTGAGCGTTTTCTACATGGGGTTGCTCAAACAGAAAGCGGCGGTTCCATAAGCCCGTTAGCGCATCTTGATTTGCCATTTTAAACAGTTCAGATGTTGCGTCTTTGATATCTAACAGTTGGTGAATACGGCAAAAAAATTCTTCTTGATTAAATGGCTTGTATAAAAAGTCATTGGCCCCTGCTTTTAGAAACCTAGCCGTCATTGTCTTAGAGTTACTACCCGACAAGCCGAGAATGGCTAATTGATTTTTATCCCACTTCCGACGTAATTCTCGCACCATCGTAATGCCATCTTTAACGGGCATGTCATGGTCGGTTAAAACGAGAGTGATATCTGGATTTTGCTCGACAAGCTCTAGGGCTTTTTGCCCATTGTCAGCTTCCAACGTTTGAATGTATTGATGCTCCAAAAGTTGGGCAATGTGTCTTCTTACGGTGTGTGAATCATCAACGACTAAACATTTGTGTTGTTGATTGTTGGTTAGTCGCTTGAGGAGTGGTAATAGATAGGAAACGGACGCCATGCTGTCTTTCAAAATATAGTCGAGGACACCTTTTGCAAGCATCTTTTCGCGAGTGTCTTCTTGAAATCGAGCCGTTAAAACAATGACACGATGACCATGTTCCAAAACGAGGTCAATAATCTCGCCATCTTGAGCATCCGGTAAACAATAGTCTAAAACCGCACAGAAGAGGTCCTGTGCTGAAGATAACAAGTTCTTTGCCTCCGCGTAGCTTTCCGCTGCGATGACCTCATAACCAGCTTGGCTTATTGTTTGGCAAAGAAAGTTTTTAAATGCACGACTATCTTCAACAACCAGAATCTTATTACTCAAGCGCAGTCCCCAAAATTAATTGTTTAAAATCAATGATAACTAAAATTAAACTTATCGCCATCAAAAAACACATGTCAACCAAAAGTAGAACAACTACTCAAATGTTTGACACGCATCCGTTAACATCACATCATTATTCCTGTCTTAGTTATATAATTATGTTTAGCTAACGTAGGGAGAAAGTAGTATGGAAATGCATCAACATGGTATGGCTGAGCTATTTCAACAACTGGGCCTCGGTAGCTCTCCTCAAGAAATGAAAGATTTTATTAATCAACATCGACACAAAAGAGATTCTGCGCCTTTACATGAAGCTAGCTTTTGGACGATGTCACAGGCGAACTTTCTAAAACAAGCCATCGAAGAAGATGCAGATTGGGCCGAATTAGTCGATCAATTGGACGTAATGCTTCGAGATTGACGTTCGCTTAAACACGCCCATTTCTCTTCAGGTAGATTTGATTTATACTGTTTTTTTGAACAGTGCTTTGATGGCTATGTCAGATCGAATTAGAAAAATTATTCATGTCGATATGGATTGTTTTTATGCTGCCGTAGAGATGAGAGATAACCCCAGTTACCGTGGCATTGCACTCGCTGTTGGCGGACATGAAAAGCAGCGTGGAGTGATTAGCACCTGTAATTATGATGCGCGTAAATATGGTGTTCGCAGTGCAATGTCAACGGCGCGCGCGCTGCAACTCTGTCCTCATTTGTTGGTTGTGCCCGGTAGAATGCATGTATATAAGCAAGTCTCTCAGCAGATTCGTGCTATTTTTGAGCGTTATACGCCTATCATTGAACCTCTCTCATTGGATGAAGCATACCTCGATGTCACGGACTCGACAGCTTGCCGTGGCTCCGCTACGTTGATCGCAGAGTCAATTCGCCGCGATATCTGGAGTGAACTTGGGTTGACGGCATCGGCGGGCATTGCTCCGATAAAGTTTCTTGCCAAGGTCGCGTCAGACATGAACAAGCCCAACGGTCAGTTTGTGATTCCGCCAGAGAAAGTCCAAGAGGTTATCGATAGTCTTCCGCTAGAGAACATTCCTGGTGTGGGGAAGGTGAGTCTTGAGAAGCTCCACCAAGCCGGTTTTTATCGATGTGAGGACATTAAAAACAGTGACTATCGAGAGTTGTTGAGGCAGTTTGGTCGTCAGGGTGCCTCCTTATGGCAGCGAAGCCATGGAATTGATAATCGAGAAGTCGTTGTTGAGCGCGAGAGAAAGTCCGTCGGTGTGGAAAGGACATTCAGCCAGAACATCGCAACCTATGATGAATGTTGGCAAGTGATTGAGGAGAAACTTTATCCTGAACTCGAGAAACGTTTAGAGCGTGCAAGCCCAGATAAGTCGATTATTAAACAAGGTATTAAAGTCAAATTTGCCGACTTTCAACTGACAACAATTGAGCACATCCATCCGCAATTAGAGCTTGAGGACTTCAAGATCTTGCTAAGAGATATTCTTAAACGCCAAAATGGACGGGAAATTCGCCTTTTAGGCTTGAACGTGATGCTCAAGCCCGAAGACCAAGCGCGTCAATTGAGCTTTTTTTAGGCCCTTACCGTTTCTACCTGCGTTAATACCTGCTCAAAACTTACATTTGCCATTGCACCATAACCTGCTAGCTTTGAGGCTTTTAGCTGGCTAATCAAAGGAGTGCTGATTCCGCACAAGAAGCGAGCAACGGCATCATTACTGATGGCCGATGGGGAAAGCTGAATAAACTCCCGCGCCCATATCGATACTTGAGATTGTTCAATATCTTCAGGTTCTGGTGCTGTGAATGTGGCGACGTGACCACGACACACGGAGCAGTGACCACATTGCTTTGGTGCATCGTGATCCGCAAAGTAGTTCGCCAATTGTGAGCTCAAACAGTGCTCGGACTGGAACAAGTGCAGCATGGTGTGGATTCTTTCGATATCTTTGCTTTCTTTGGATTGGAACAGTTCATACAGTTGTTGGATTAAAACATCCGAGCTCTGTTTGGTTGGCATAACTGAGTACACGTCCGTCAGTTGTTTGCTCTCTAGTTCTATCCAGCCGTTCTGGTGAAAATAGTCGAGCGCTGCGACAACTCGGCTGCGTTCCGATTGATAGTTCATCCATAGCGCTTCTAGATCAACTTGGCACCACACTTTGGCTTTTTGTGAGCAGGAAAAAATAGCCTCCACAAATTGACGTCGCTCGCCTTGAAATTGATTCACAATAAATTGCTGATCGTGCAAAAACTTAAACCGATATTCCGCAAAGTAACTGTACTTTGCTTCAATGACGTTATGTAGCTCCAAATAAACCAACAAGGTTTTGAGTGGCAATTGGCGGATATTACTTTCACGCGACAAACGCAGTGGCACTACCTCCCATTGTGGAGCATGTTCTTTCGCTTGCTCGACTACATAGTTAATTGACGTAAATTCTGGTGTGTCACCATAGACAAAATTCTCCAACACCGTTAGGCCGGACGTATTGCCTAGCAGAATGCACTCCGAGCGTTGCCCGTCCCTGCCTGCACGTCCAATCTCTTGTGCGTAGTTCTCGATTGATTTGGGTAAGTCGAAGTGAATGACGCGTCGAATATCAGATTTATCGACCCCCATACCAAATGCAATCGTTGCAACAATACAGTCAATTTGGCCATCCATGAACTGCTGTTGGATTTGTTCACGAACGTCGCTTTTCATGCCAGCGTGGTATGCGTGAGCGTTAATGCCAATATGGATTAATGACTTTGCTACTCGTTCTGCTGTTTGCTGCTGCGTCACGTATACGATGGTCGGAAGCTTAGGTGAAGAGGCGATGATCTCACTGAGCTGTTCTTGTTTCTTTGTTTCCTCACACGGGATCACCGAGATATCCAGATTAGAGCGGTAGAAGCCTGTAACGGTAATATGTTCACTGGAAATATCGAACTTTTTTTGCATGTCTTCAATAACTGCAGGCGTTGCCGTTGCGGTGAGAAGTAAAGACTGTGGGATGTTCAGTTCACGTTGATATTGCGGTAGTTTGAGATAATCTGGACGAAAGTTATGCCCCCATTCGGAAATACAGTGCGCTTCATCAATGACCATCAAAGAAATCGGTACTTGGCGAATGAATTCACGAAAACGCTCGTTTTTTAGCCGCTCAACAGAAATCATCAAGATTTTGATTTGTCCATTCTTCACGCCAGCCATGACCTTTTGTGCTTCTTCTCTACTTTGACTGCTATCGATAGAAGCGGCAGCGATTCCTTTACTTTGTAAAAAGCTCAGTTGATCCTTCATTAACGCCAACAACGGAGAGATCACCAACGTAAGGTTGGGTAATATGGTTGCAGGTAGTTGATAACAGAGTGACTTCCCCGAGCCTGTAGGAAAGATTGCCGCAGCAGAGTAACCATTCATAACGGCTTCAATAACGGGTTGCTGACCTTGGCGTAATGAGTCAAAACCAAATACAGATTGAAGTGTTTGATGCAGCGAGTCACTTTGCATAATAGGGAAACCTTTCTTTGATGGTAAACTTAGGTACATTAACACACCCTGAGTGCCAAACGCGCGTCCTAAAAGTATGAACAAAGCTGACTTAGTCCAAATTATCATCCAACATCTGGAAGAAAAACTTCAAGTTGCCCATGCATCGGCTCAGCGAGCTATCGATGCCGCGACAGATGAAGAAACTGTTCCCGAGCACAAGTACGATACATTGGCACTTGAAGCCGCGTATCTTGCTCATGGACAAGCCATGCGAATCCAAGATAGTGAAGAGGAATTGCGTCAATATCGTTCTTTAGTGACTCGCGACTTTAAGAATGCGCCTGTTGGTGTTGGTGCTTACGTTGTTCTCGCAGATGAGAATTTGATCGAAAAGCACTTCTTTGTAGGCCCTTGCTCTGGTGGTTTGACTGTTCAATATCAGGCTCAGGAAGTCTTTGTCTTAACAGCTAAATCTCCTCTGGGTCGAGCGTTGTTCGGAAAAGAAGAAGGTGATGAGGTTGACGTAAAAATAGGAGATAAAACAAATTGTTACGAAGTCGTGACGATTTGCTGACATCTCATGTATCACTCAGTGTTATGTTTAACACGAGTAATGTTAAATAAAAGAGAATGACATGAAAAAGCTTTTTACACTCTCATTGCTGATGGTCAGTGCTACTGGTTATGCAGCGCAGTGTCGTGTGGACATCAATAATGAAGTCCGTATGGATGGGCAAAGCTTGGAAATTCGCCAAACGACAGGTGATAAAGCTGTCGTGGATGAGGATAACAACCTCTTCATCAAAGGTGAGCTAATTGAACTCAATTCTGAACAGAAAGCGGCAATTGAAGACTATCGCGAAAAAATGAACGCGTATATTCCACAAGCAAAGCAATTGGCGAGTGATGGTTTAGCGCTTGCGAATGATATTATTGATGATGTTGCGGAAAGCCTCGATGCACCTGGTGCGTTTGATAATGTAAAAGTCGCAGTAAAGGACTTTTTCGCTGATGTTGAATCACGTTACTACAAAGATGGTGATTTCATCCTGCCGGCGGAGAGTTTTGAGTCTATGACACAAGGGTGGACTAAAGACTTTGCAAAAGCACAAGAGATCTTCAATAAAGAGTTTTTAGCGAGTTCGTTGGATGCTTTATCGAAAAAAATGAAGGAAGAGGGGGGAATAAACCTCACTGCATTATCGGAGAGTATGGCTGAACTCAGCGCGAAAGTAGAAGAGCGTTTAGCTGAGCATTCGAAAGAGGTAGAACAACAAGCAGAAGACTTGTGCGATTCGCTGGATGACATGGCAGGGCAAGAAGACGATCTGTTGAAGAAAATCCCTGAGCTAAAAGATTACCGAGTATTTACGATTTAATTACTCATTAAAAAGTAAAAAACTCAATGAGATAAAGAAAGAGAGCACGATTGTGCTCTCTTTGCGTTTTACTCGCTTATTCTTTGATAACTTATTGCGCATTCATCTCGGTGAGTTTATCGCCGACAGGTTTTGAGAAGTTAAAACCATCATGTTGATCCCAGTTGATAGACCATGTCATTACTCCTGCATAATTCGGGTAATAGTACGCTGGTTTAACGGTGCCACATGAAGTGCCTTTGGTTAAACAATCTAGTGCGTTGATAATATTCTGTGTTGGAGCCTGCCCTGAATTTGCCGAGCTAGGACCTGAAGGTAAACCGATTGCGACTTGATCATCGCGCAATGGTGCAAATTGAGTGCCATCGGCCAACTCAAAACCTTCGATAAGCATTTTAGATTGCGCTACCATCATATCCACAGAGCCTTCTGGTGCACTGCCTGGCAGGTATGGGTTTGGCAAACCGCCGTTGTTATATAACTGGACGTGAAGCAAGTCGAGCGTGCTGCGTGTCTCGTTAATCACAGGGATGTACGCCCCCCAAATACCGCTGTAAGCCACATAACCACCTTGAACATAAGGGTGCTCAGGCGCCATGGTTAGGTACATATCTCCACCCATGTTTTGCTCTATTTGAAGCAAAGCACGACCAAGGCGAGCTTGAATTTGCGAGCCATGAACTAAGTTAGAACCACTCTCTAAATCCACATCTAGACCATCAAAGCCCCACTCAGCGATAAGACCTGTTAGGCTAGAGACAAAGTTGGCTTCATCTTGGTCGGTATTCAGCGTAATCGTGCCTTCTGCGCCGCCAAGAGAGAGAACAAACTTCTTACCTTTAGCTTGAAGCGCTGCCATGTCCTGCTTGAATTGTGTTGGATCGAGTGCTGGACAATCGCTGTAAATATCGCCTGAATATAGATTAAAGTGCACGGTGCCATCACTGTTGCGATCATTTTCAGCAAAGGCAATATCAATCACATCCCAAGCATCTGCCATATCCGCTAGACGAATTGGACAGCCCGCTCCATTTACAAAATTGTGCCAGTAACCGATGAGTTTATGGCGTTTATCTACTTGCTCAACCACCGTTATTGCTGCGGCGTCAGACAATGCATTGCTTCCTGACAAATCCACAGCTTGGGCGCTAACTGTAAAGTTACCAAGTGCAGTTGGTGTCCAGTTGGCTGTGTAAGGTGCCGTGGTATCGGTTGCAACAATAGAGCCGTTGATCATGAAATCAACGTGTTTAATGCCTGAAGTTAAAGACGTTGCATCGGCGCTTAATGCGAGGCTTTTGCCTAATCCGGTGGTCTGACCGCTGCTTGGTGAAGTCAGAGAGACGACCAAATCTTTATCGCTGACTTCCACACCAACCAGGGACTCTGACGTGTTGTTATCATTATCGGTTGCGACGGCTTTAAGCTGGTTAGCGCCAATAAGTGTGGCGTTCCAAGTAACGGAATATGGCGCTTGAGTGGTGACCCCTAAGCTGGTGTTGTTCGCAAAAAACTCAACTTGCGTGACTGTGCCATCAGCATCGCTTGCGTTTGCCGTGATTTCGTTATTGCTGCCAGCGAGCACGACTTGTCCATCCGTTGGTGCCGTAATGGTAACTTGCGGTGGTGTCGAACAAGCACCTAGGCCACTCCAAGCATCTTGCCAGTATAGCCCTTCACCAGGCTCGTAAGCCCATGTCGCATCCGAGGAGCACCAACCAGCAACATCACAACGATATTTTTGGTTGAAGTGAGAAACCAGGTCGCCAGTTTGATAACTTGTGCCTGCCACATAAGGTACTGCATCTGCACATCCGCCCGTTCCGGTTTCTGAATTACTAATAACCAGCGCAACTTCTTGGCTCATCGTTGCGAGGTTTGTATCATCAGTCGCTTGTGCTTTGAACGAGTATGTACCTGGACTAGCGGTCCATTGATATTCGTAAGGTGCGCTAGTATCAATGGCGACAAATTGATTGTTTACGAAGAACTCAACTTGTGTGACCACTCCATCAATATCGTCAGCTTGAGCGGCTACGGTTAGGTTATCGCCTACATTAAGCACTTCTGTGCCTACTGGGCTTGTCAATGAAATGCTTGGTGGCGGTAATTCGACTTGTGGTTGAACTTGGATAGAAATCGTCGTGGTGCTAACAGCTCCCTCATTATCTGTCGCAATTGCGGTCAATTGCGAGATCCCTTCAATAGCTGTCCAAGAAGCTTCGAATGGTGCTTGAGTTACCACAGCAACGGTTTGGTTGCCTGCAACAAACTCAATTTGTGTGATTTGGCCATCTTCGTCAGCTGCGTTGGCTAACAAAGTGATCGCACTGCCTTCGGGAATTTGTGCGTTGTTTATTGGAGAGGAGAACGACACCGTTGGTGATAAGTTGTTGCTTCCACCATCGCATTGCCCTAACGCTTTCCATGCTTCCCAAGATCCTGAGTTGGTCACGGGGTCATTGCCTTGCGTCCAATATGCAGCCTCATAAGCGGCTCCTTGCGTTTTTACTAAAGCGCCCGATGTATAAGTCGCAGTGCTGTCCCAGTCGGGTAGACTTTGACAGTTATAGGCTTGAGCTTGGTAGCTGGCGCTGAGTGCTACAACCATCGCTCCGTGAAGTAGGGTGACCTTCATTTTCCTCTCCTTGAATCATGGGTATAAATGAGAACAGAGTAATAACTAGCTGATAAATAGACATTAGGGGGAAAAAGCGAAGCACAATATTCTGCTTTTCGACACAGTATCACGAGGAACAGTTCGTCCCTTACACCAGAGCTCATTATTTTTCGGCTCACTTCACGGCAGAAGGATTGGTAAAATTCAGCCACGTAAAACGAACAACAGTCGCGAGGCTTTTGAGCGATGAATATGAGATGTACGTTAAAATTTACAAGCTGAATGACTACAAATTGTTTCAACTGTCGAGGATTTAACCGAGGTGCTCTTGTTGAATAGTGAATATTGCTATAGTGTACTAGTTAGCTAGTTCAATGATATTTTTGTGTGAGTAGTATGACACAGCAAACCTCTTCTCAGCCTCGCGAGCATTTTGGCTCTCGTCTCGGGTTCATCTTAGCTGCCGCAGGTGCCGCAGTTGGCCTTGGCAATATTTGGGGCTTCCCAACTCAAGCAGCCAGTAATGGTGGCGGTGCTTTCCTGTTAGTTTATTTGGTGATGATTCTTATCGTCGCATTTCCGATGCTGGTGGTTGAAATGGCGATTGGTCGCCATGGTCAAGCCAACCCTGTAGACAGTATGCGTGCAATCACAGATAACCCTGCCGGTAAAAAGCTCGGCGGCATTGTGGGTTGGATTGGTTTAAGCGTACCAAGCGCTGTCTTAGCGTTTTATTCAATTGTTGGTGGTTGGTTGATCTGCTTTTTACTGGGTGCAATCACAGATCTAATGGGGTTAGAAGCTGCAACTCAATGGCTAAAGGGCTTTAGTGTTGAACGTAACTTGTTCGGAACCATTACTTTTTATGTACTGACGATTCTCATCGTACAAGGTGGCGTAAAACAAGGTATTGAGAAGTGGTCCACACGTTTGATGCCAGCATTGTTTGTTCTGTTTGCTCTGCTATTTGCTTACATCATGACGCAAAACGGTGCGATGGAAGGTCTGAAACATTACCTAGTGCCGGATTTTGAAAAGGTATGGGACCGCAAGTTGATTCTTGCTGCAATGGGACAGGGCTTCTTCTCGCTTACGATCGGTGGCTGCTCAATGTTGATTTACGGATCTTACTTGAGTAAGAAAGAAAACCTACCAAAGATGGCGATGAACGTGACCATGGTAGATACTGCCGTTGCTTTCATTGCAGGATTAGTGGTGATGCCAGCGATGTTTGTGGCAATGCAAAAGGGCGTTCAAATCTATGCAGAAGATGGCTCTCTATTAAGCTCAGATACGTTAGTGTTTACGGTATTGCCACTAATGTTTGATAGTTTAGGTTTGCTTGGTCAATTGTTCTCTATTGTGTTCTTCTTATTACTGACGATTGCGGCGCTAACGTCCTCCATTTCAATGTTAGAGTGTCCAGTGGCTTTAGTGAGTGAGCGCTTCAATACTAAGCGCAGCGCAACGAGCTGGGTTTTAGGTGGTCTCATTGCCTTGTTCAGTGTGGTGATTGTTTATAACTTTGGCGCTCTGTTTGGTATGGTCGCGACGGTTGCTACTCAATATCTACAACCAACCGCTGCGCTCTTATTCTGCTTATTTGGTGGTTGGGTATGGAATCGCAACTCAAAAATCAAAGAACTTGAGCAAGGTTGCCCGGAGTTTACGCAAGGTTGGTTTGGTAAGTTATGGCCTGCGTATGTGAAGTTTGTATGTCCAATTCTTGTGGCGACAGTCATCTGGGCTTCATTTGGCTAACCGAGACGCCTATCGAATAAAAGAAAAGGGCTTGATGGTAACTCATCAAGCCCTTTTTGATATTGGTTATTCTCGTTTCGGTTATCCGCCAAGAATGGTGTTGATTAACGGAATTGTCCTGCTTCTGGAAGAAAGTCAAAACCAGCAGAAGCCAGTTTTGTCTCCAGTGCTGTGCGTTCGATATCGAAGAAAGCCACCAGTTTATCTAAGTCACCACCGAAGTCGTCGCGTAGCTTCATATTCACAATGCTCATCAGCATGACAGGATCCATGGATTCAAAGTTCGCTAGATTCATTACTTATCCTCAAAATCTGAAATCAGTAGGTTTGCCGCAGCAAATGCCGCTTTTTCACGCACTTCTTTTGGTAGCGATTCATCCGCTGCAACATCGTTCAGTGCTTTAACTGCACATGAAATTGCTTGGGGAATATAAGCTTGATTGCCACTACCAATCTGAGCATAAAGCTCACGAACCAGTTCACAACAGCCGTATACTTGCATGTTTTCTTTCCACTAAATGATAACTTATCTCAATATACACACAGCGGATTTGAAACTCAAAGTACAGAGTTGTTTTGGCTCAAGTTAAAGGTTTGCTTGAGCGAGATTTAATCACTGCATTTGTGCTTCTAACTGCTGAGTGACTTCTGGTGAAAGTTGAAGTTGTTTTGCTAGTTCTTGCAGATACGCTTTTTCCATAAAGTTTTGTTCATCAGCGACGATCAAAGACGCTAGGTAAATTTCTGACGCTTGTTGAGGAGAGGTCGCCTGATTAGCAATTTCAGCAGGATCAAGCGGTTTGTTTAACTCTTGCTGAACGAGGTGACGAACGTGCTCATCTGCGCCCATATCCGCGAGAGCTTGTTCAATGCGCGCCATTTCCTCTTCATCAACGTGACCATCAGCTTTTGCAGCTCCAATCATTGCTTTTAAAATTAAGACACTGTGTTTACTGTCATCGGGGTCAAAGGTTTCTTGAACACCTTGACCGGATTGCTTGGCTTGCCAGTCGTTATACACTTTGTAGGCCAAGGCTCCAAGCGCAGCTGCGCCACCGACTTTTAATGCGCTTGACCCTACTTTTTTAGTCATTTTTTTACTTTTCTTTGAGCCCATCAGCATACCTATGAGGCCTCCGCCTACAGCACCTGCTCCTAGCGTTTTTAGGCTACTTGAATTTGATGAGGATTTGATGTTGTTGGTTTGTTTGCCCAATGCATCTGCACCTTGCTTAAGTAAGTCTGATTTGAGTGCTTGGTTTAGAAGACTTTTTAAATCCATAACTGACCTCCTTTAGATGATGAAATCAGTTTAATAGCAAGAAGCTGAACCAAAGATTAACAAAGTGAATAGTTCGAAAAAGGTGGAGGGAGGATGTTGAGCTGTAATAAAAAAGGGCTGACCGAAGCCAACCCTTTTTAACTATTTGAAACTACTTCAAATGCGAACTCGTCGAGTGCTTACTTTAGTTGAGCTTTTACGTGCTCAACAATGTCAGTCATTGCGACTGCTGTTTTCTCACCAGTAGCACGGTTCTTGTATTCGAAGTTGCCTTCTTTCATTGAGCGGTCACCGATAATAATTGTATGCGGTACACCAATAAGCTCCATGTCAGAGAACATTACGCCTGGGCGTTCTTTACGGTCGTCAAATAGCACTTCGATGCCCATTGCCGTTAGCTCAGCGTACAATTTCTCAGCGGCTTCTTTCACTTCTTCTGACTTGTGCATGTTCATTGGAACGATCGCTACCTGGAATGGTGCGATTGCATCTGGCCAGATGATGCCGTATTTGTCGTGGTTTTGTTCAATAGCAGCCGCTACTACGCGAGTGATACCGATACCGTAACAACCCATTTCTAGGATGACGTTCTTACCATCAGGACCCAGTACACCACAGTTCATCGCTGCGGAGTAAGCGTTACCTAGTTGGAAGATATGGCCAACTTCGATACCACGCTTAAGCTGGATAATGCCCTTGCCACATGGGCTTGGGTCACCTTCCACAACGTTACGTAGGTCTTCAACTTGACCAAGCTCTACATCACGACCCCAGTTAATACCGAAGTAGTGTTTGCCATCGATGTTCGCGCCCGCACCGAAGTCGCTCATTACCGCAACGCTGCGGTCAACAATGAACGGCAGTTTAAGGCCAACAGGGCCAAGTGAACCTGGGCCTGCACCGATAAGCGCACGAATTTCTTCTTCAGATGCCATTTCCAGTGGAGCTGCAACCTGAGGAAGGTTTTCTGCTTTCACTTCGTTCAGTTCATGATCACCACGAATAATAAGCGCGATGATTGGCGCATCAACTTCGTCAGATGCTTTCACAAACAGTGTTTTCACTGTTTTTTCAATTGGTAGTTCGAACTGCTCAACCAATTCAGCGATTGTTTTCGCGTTTGGCGTATCAACCAACGTCATTTCTTGTGTTGGTGCCGCAGCCTCAGAGGCTGGAGCTAGTGCTTCTGCTTTTTCAATGTTTGCCGCGTAATCTGACTCGCTAGAAAATGCGATGATATCCTCGCCGCTTTCAGCCAGTACGTGGAACTCTTGAGAGCCGCTACCACCGATAGCACCGCTATCTGCAAGTACAGGACGGTAATCCAGACCCATGCGATCGAATGCTTTACAGTAAGCATCGTGCATTGCGTCGTATGACTTTTGTAGGCCGTCTTTATCAATGTCAAAGCTGTACGCATCCATCATTGAGAATTCACGTGAACGCATTACACCGAAGCGTGGACGTCGTTCGTCACGGAATTTGGTTTGGATTTGGTACAGGTTTAGCGGAAGCTGTTTGTAAGAGCTCACTTCATTGCGAACAAGGCTAGTGATCACTTCTTCAGCGGTTGGGCTAAGTACAAACGGACGAACATGACGGTCAGTAAAGCGAAGTAGCTCAGGGCCCATCTTTTCGCTGCGGCCTGTCTCTTCCCATAGTTCAAACGGCTGAACAACGGGCATCAAAGTTTCGACTGCGCCTGCATTGTCGATTTCTTGACGAACGATGTTTTCGACTTTACGCAGTACACGTAGACCAGTAGGTAGCCAGGTGTATAAACCTGAAGCCAGCTTACGGATCATACCTGCACGTAGCATGAGCTGGTGGCTCACTACTTCTGCGTCGTTTGGAGTCTCCTTCAGAGTAGAAAGAAGATAATTACTGGTACGCATTAAATTTATCCGTTTATTTAAGTTAGATACTCAAGCTTGAATAAGCAGGAGTATGGGAGTTCCCGAAAGGGAAATTTGTTAGCCGTCTATAATATCAGCCAATTGCGTTTGTCAAAAGCTTTCAATAGCGGTAACCGTTATTAAGTTGCTTGTTGCTGTGAACTTTACGTTCAAGTCGAACAAATTTACCGCATATTCTTTGTCGTCCGGTTTGTTTTTCTTATATGCAGGGCGAGGATCTTGTGCCAGAACTTGTTCAATGACTGATCTTACATAGTCAGTATCGGATCGATTTTCTATCGTTGCTAATGCTTGAGCAGAAAAGGTGACTTGTGACTTTTCTGGCTCTTGGTCTGCGTATCCGCCTTGTGCTTCCGAAATAGAATCCGAATAGGGGATATAAGGCTTAATATCCACAATCGGTGTCCCATCCACGAGATCTACACTGCCTAAATCAAGATAGATTTGATCGCCTTGCTTAGTGACTCCTTTCACTTCAACGGCTGACATTCCGATTCCGTTTGGACGGAAAGTCGAGCGCGAGGCAAAGACACCAATTCGTTCATTGCCGCCTAATCGTGGCGGACGTACAGTTGGTTTCCAACCAGCTTCCAGGTTCTGATCAAATAGAAACAACAACCAAACGTGAGAGAACTGTTCTAGCCCACGCACTGCTTCAGGGCTATTTGCTGCACCTAACAGTTTTACGCGTGCTTTAGCCTCTGGTACTAAGCGTGGTTGGCGCGGAACTGCAAACTTTTCTTTGTACGGTGTCTCAATGACGCCGATGGGTTCGATGGAATACATGGTGGACATCTTTAAGAATTCATTGAGATGAAAGTATCACAAATTTCTCTTGCTTTTCTTGTTGATAATGATTATTAATTAAAATGTTATAACATAACAATTTAATTGAAAGGAAAAGTATTATGAAACCAGGAATCCACCCTGAATATCGTCCTGTGGTGTTCCACGACACCAGTGTAGATAAGTACTTTGTCGTTGGTTCTACGTTGAAAACGGAGAGAACCATCGAATGGAAAGATGGCAAAACTTACCCTTACTTTACGTTAGATGTGTCGTCAGCTTCTCACCCGTACTACACCGGTAAACAGCGCGTTGTACAAACCGAAGGTCGCATTGCGAACTTCAACCGTCGTTTTGGTCAATTTAAGAGCGAAAAGGAATAAATCATGAAGGTAGTAAAATCATTAAAAAGTGCAAAAAGTCGTCATCCGGATTGCCAGATTGTAAAACGGAGAGGGCATCTTTATGTCATTTGTAAAACGAACCCGAGATTCAAAGCTGTGCAAAAGTAATCAACCTGCATATATCTAACTTATGGTTTTGTTTAATTGATAATGTTGAGTTAATTATCTTACATGGATGAAATATCTACATTTTTATTCAATGTTGGTTATAAATGCCTCCGTTCGTCACAGTTTGTAACATTTAGGGCTTTTATTTGACCTTCTACTCAAGTACCCTTCGCACGCTTTTTGACATTTTTGTCACATTTGCATAGGAATAAAAACAAGGAGGGAACAGATGAGTTCATCTGATTCAATTAAACAAAACTCGCCTAAGAAGCCGCTGTTTACGCGCTTTTTGGATACTGTCGAATATTTGGGGAACTTATTACCCCACCCGATCACACTATTTGCCATTTTCTGTTTAGCCATTCTGGTGATGTCGGGTATTGCAGGATACTTCGAAGTTTCCGTAGTTGATCCTCGTCCTGAGGGTGCAAAAGGTCGTGCCGCGGATGGCATGATTCATGTCGTTAGCTTGCTTAACGCTGATGGCCTTGAACTAATCGTTACCAATCTAGTGAAAAACTTTGTCGGCTTTGCACCTTTGGGTACGGTATTGGTTGCGATGTTGGGTGTTGCTATTGCTGAATACTCAGGCTTGCTATCTGCAGCAATGCGTGGCTTAGTCATGGGTGCATCACAACGCATGGTAACAGTGACGGTCGTTTTCGCGGGTATCATTTCAAATACGGCATCAGAGCTTGGCTATGTGGTACTTATTCCACTGGCTGCAATGCTGTTCCATTCTTTAGGTCGTCACCCACTTGCCGGTCTTGCTGCGGCGTTCGCTGGTGTATCTGGTGGTTACTCAGCAAACCTACTTATTGGTACGGTTGACCCGCTGTTGTCAGGCATTACTGAAACGGCGGCGCAAATGATCGACCCAACTTACACTGTTGGTCCAGAAGTTAACTGGTACTTCATGTTTGTGTCGACATTCTTCATTGCAATCACAGGTGCGTTTGTTACTGAAAAAATTGTTGAGCCAAAGCTTGGCAAATACAGTGAAGAAGAAGCCTCAGAAGATTTGTCGAACGACAAAATGGGTGGCTTAACAGATATTGAGAAGAAAGGCCTAAAACTAGCAGGTGTTGCTGTACTGGTTGTTTCAGCGCTGCTTGCTTGGACGGTTGTTCCAGAAGACGGCATTCTACGTTCTGATGCAGGTACAATTGCAGGTTCACCATTCCTGAAAAGTATCGTGGCATTCATCTTTGTGTTCTTTGCTATTCCAGGCTTTGTGTTTGGTAAAGTTGTTGGCACGATGAAGACGGATCGCGATGTAATTGATGCAATGGCGAAATCTATGTCTTCTATGGGCATGTACATTGTATTAGTTTTCTTTGCGGCTCAGTTCGTTGCTTTCTTTAAATGGACTAACTTCGGTCAGGTATTCGCGGTTGCTGGCGCTAGCTTCCTGCAAGAAATTGGCTTAACTGGTCCAATGTTGTTCTTTGCCTTCATCCTGATGTGTGGCTTTATCAACCTAATGATTGGTTCGGCATCGGCACAGTGGGCAGTAACGGCTCCGATTTTTGTTCCTATGTTGATGCTTGTTGGTTATGCACCGGAAACGATTCAGGCTGCTTACCGAATTGGTGACTCGACGACAAACATCATTACTCCAATGATGAGCTACTTTGGTTTGATTCTTGCCGTAGCGACTCGTTACATGAAGAACTTAGGTATCGGTACGCTGATCGCGACCATGCTACCTTACTCAATCTGCTTCATTGTAGGTTGGAGTGTGCTGTTCTACCTATGGGTATTCGTATTTGGTTTACCAGTAGGCCCTGGCGCAGCAACATACTACACACCGTAGAAAACGGTTACCTCACACAGCTCCATTATAAAAAGCCTGCGAACGTCGCAGGCTTTTTTATCGATTGAGACTGTGTACGCAGGCTTACCTGATTATAGATGTCGGTTTATAGCTGAAAACGTATCAACAAAGGGCGATAAAAGTGCTGAGTGAGCCAGCACAAGCTTTTCCAAATTATGCGTTTGTACCAGGGTAAGTGCGCAATATACACATAGCTAAATTCAATTTCTGGCTGGGCTTTTCTGTTGCGTTTAAAAGCCGGAGCACCTGAGCTCATATTAAAGCGACGCTGGTATATCATGGCATGGCGGATGGTATAGGCCGATATTCGACGATACAATGCGAGGCGTTGTGGCTTATTGGTATCGTAGCCAAAAATTGGGCAAGTCATATCATTATCAATTTCTACAATGCCTAACGTAGCCAGCATCTCTTCTTGATAAAACAGTCCCACTAAATGTACTAATTTGTTCTGGCTCGCCTGTTTTAAATATTGGCTTGAAAACTGGATGTTATTGATGCTGTATTTATTAAGGTAAAGCATGTCATATAACTCTTTGGCGCGCTGAAATTCTTCATCAGTGGTCAGTGGCCTAAACTGCCAATCTTTATCATTAAGCAGTTTGAAGTCTTTCGTTAAATCTCGGTTGAAGCTGAACGCTTGCCAATCATCAAGTAAATACACTTGTCGTGTTACCAAGCTTTGCCATTTTGGCTGCTTCAATCGCTGAATTAAGTGTAAATGCTGACGCTGGTTGAGGGAGCGAAGCACCAAGGGAAAGGTGGGGTATTGATCGAGTGCGACGCGACGCAGTTCATCGAGATTTAAGGCTGCCCATTGTTCGCTATACATATTGGTGGACAAGCACTGATTGTTGAGCGTTTGGACTTGATCCAATCCAGCCAATGATAAGATTGGTTTAGTCATATTAATAAGTAACTTACATACCCATCGAACAGCCACATTTTTGACTTTGTGAAGCTCTTCTTCGGCGTAGCCACTAAGCAGTGTCATAGGGGAGACTGCATAACAGTTGTTTGGTATTTTTGGTGTTACGGAGTAAGGAATGGCAACATCATCGATATAGTAGCAACCAAAGCTTGCTGTGCATTCATCAATAGGATTTGACTGCATAAGAGTGATAAAGGTTTGATGCCATTCTTGAGAGGAAAGTGTCATGAGTTCAATGCCTCTCCATTCCACTCAATATCAACGGTAGAAGCGTCGCTCCACTTCGTCTTGTTCTGCCTAGCTAACCGGAGTAATTCAAACATACTCCGGATTTGGCTCCCGACCGGTAAGTTATGCTGTTGCATCACATTCACTCCAGACCACCAATCTTGCCAAGTTCGAGCCTTGAACAGGGATAACCCGCCTGCAGCGATGAGTGTTATTGGACCTAAATGATGCAATCGCTGCTTGGAAGGACTGGTAAACTCCATATTAGGAAGCAGTTGGTTGCATCGAGACGAGAGTAGGTGCAAACCACTGGTGGCTCTTGGGTTACATTCAATCACGTAGAGTTCATCTTGTGATTTGATGAAGTCAAACGACACTTGCCCATGATAAGTATGACGTTTACCAAAAGCGGCGATAAATCTATCTAGTCGTTTGCATGAGATCGGCTGAAAAGCACTGGCGGCCGAGCTGTTTACACAGTATTTCGGTACATAAGCTTGGTGTGCTTTAAGTTCACCATGTTCAAAAATTGCATAGTTACACACCGGAGTCCCTTGGATTTTTTGTTGCTGAACCCAAGGGAAAAGGGGCGATATCGTGGCGGCAGAAATAGACTGAGTCGTCACATCTCTTATGACTTGCCCGCCAAACCGAGAGTAAACTGGCTTTAGAACGGTTCTCTTATTAATTTCAACCTCACTTTTATCAGCGACCAAACGAGTTTTGGGAAGTGTAATTTCTGGCAAATCTTGAAGCTGTTCAAAGACGGTCAACTTGTTGTGCAGGGCATTGAGTAGTCCTACATTGGGCAGAAAAAAATCTACTTCTGGGCATTGTTTGGCAACATGAGCCAAGTAATACACTTCTTCACAAGTGGGTATCACCATATCAATACGCATCTGAGTAATGATTTTTAGGATCTGCTGTTGATAGGTGGGAAACGCAAATCGAGGCGAAGCGGTGGGGATATAAGACTCGATACCTCGCAAAAACGATCCTAGAGTTTTTTTTAGCGAATCGGTGAGAATTACGTCATGTCCATGATGCATACACATGGTTGCCCACTCTAGTGCAACTGGTGCTCGGGCTCCGGTGATTAAGACCCGCATATGTTCACCACACGTCGTTGTTTATTCATTGGCGTCCAAATAGGCGCAGGGCGGTAACTAAATCTGACAGGATCAAGCCGCAATTGGTCAAACAACTTTATCAAGGCTTGATGTATAACCCGATGGTGGTGAACATCCGCTTCAATTTGAATGGCTTGTGACCCTGTTTGGGTGATTCGGTAATCCACGCGACTTTGGGCGGATAGTGTTATAGCGCGGTAGATGAGATCTGGTAACACCGTCACTGGGACGTGGTTTGCGTTTAGCGTGAGGCGATCACCACATCGTCCGGCAATCGCGCCAAGAGGTTCAAATACGCCATTATCCTGTTTATTCTCAATAATATCGTCGAGCTGATAACGAATAATGGGCTGAGTTTTACGACGAAAATCGGTGATAATTGGGCTGTAATGAGTACGTTCGGTATTCAGCCAATGTTTTTCGATGTAAACAACATCTTGATTCCAGCGCATTTGTCCATGCTGATCAGTACATGCAAGAAAACCTTCGGTACATTGATAGACTTCATGGAGTTCGCTGTCGAACCGTTGAGAGATAAAGTGACGGTCACTCTCAGTTAGGACTTCTGCACCAGAAATGATCCGCTGTGGTTGAATTGCGGGTTGACCAAATTGACCGCTGAACTGGGCGCAGAGCTGAAGAGCTTGCGCACTACCAACCAAAAGCGTGGGTTGGAACTCATCCAACTCTTTTATCCATTCTTGGTAAGGTTTAGTTAAATCCGCATAAAAGAATGTGACAGGGCCTTTCGCGACGGATTTATACAGTGGGCTGTTGGCGCGCAAGGCTAGCGCAATTCGGTGCTTTTGCCATAGGTTGGGCAACAGGCGAGCCAATATATTGCCAGCCCACAGTTGCGTTTCCTGTTTGTCAGCAAGAAACAACCCGCGCATGCCTGATGTGCCCGAAGAAAGCCCAACAGTAACATCGCCAACTTTTGAAGCGGCGAAGTTGCGTGACTGTTCTGCTTCGAGTGCTTGTTGCATTAGCTGTTCAGCATCTAAGCCTTTCGTATTCAACTCCGAGAGGTTCTCCATCATGGTTTGCTTATTCATGATAGGGAAATCACTAAGTACTGCACCTTGAAGTGAGCGGTAATACGGTGAATTACAGCATACCCAATCTAGGTGTTGCGTTAAATGTCGTTGCTGCCAAGCTTCGACTTGTTCCCTTGAACCGAAAGGGCGGTAGCGGGTTCGCCAGAATTCTGAGATAAGCGTTATCACTTCATCCACCCTTCTTTGATTAGCTGCTGGATAGTTTCCTGACAATGTGAAGGCACGAAGCGAACAAAGTGGTGGGTTTGTTGGTAGCAACTTCTCAACTCGGAGAGGGTGTTTTTATAGGCCTTTGTGTCATCGCAAAGCATGTTAGCCAGCCAATGCTGATCGATATTTTCACTCAAGCTCTCAATTAACCAACATGCATCGGCGAGTAAGAACATCCAATCTCGTTCTCTCTTAACTAATAGGCCCACTTGACCCGCAGCATGGCCTGGCAAGCTAACCATATAAATGAATCCATCGTCGAACATGTCTTTACAGAGCAAATTAACACCTTGGCACTGAGGAAGAATTTGGCTGATTGGTACAGAAAAGTCACTATGAATGAATAATTTAGATTCAAGTTGTGGAGGAAGTAGAGCTTTTAGGTATCCTTTTCTTACGCCTCCAATTCGACCACTTTTAGTAATTGCATCCACCCCTTTTTGTTGGCAATGCAATTGAGAGTGGGAAAACTCAGACACGGCAGCAATGTGATCAGCATGGAAGTGGGAGAGTACTAAGTGTTCAATATCATGAGGTTTGAGACTTTCTTTTGCTAACTGCGCAACAATTCCGTGTTCTTTTTTATAGCGACAAGGTGTTGTCCAAGCATAAAAACGTTCAGGGAAGGGGCGAGTCGCGCTAAAAAAATGCTCGTGATATCCCGTGTCAAACAGGATGTTGCCTTGTGTTGGGTGCTGAATTAACGCAACGGCTGCCGGAAATGCTCTAGGCTTGATACCAGAACCTGGTTTGACAACAAAGCCTGGGTGTACGCAGTGTCCAGCCTCAAAGATTTTTATTTTTAGACCAGTTTGCATACTGCTGTATTCCTTCTTGAATTGAAAAAAGCGGTTGGTAATTCAGTGTTTGTTTCGCCTTGCTGATATCCAGAGTTTGATGATAGTTAAATAATCCTGCGCTGTATGAGGTGAGCCTTGGTTCTGGCTGATGTGGTAAGTGCCTTCGTATTTGCTCACTGAGCTTTAATAATGGTGATACCACACCGTATGGTAATGATTGTAACGTTACTTTTAGGTTTAACCCCTCACATAAAGCTTGCAGAACAGTCTCAATTGGCATTGGTTCGTTGTTGGAAATGTTGAACACATCACCATGCTGAAGTTGGCCTGCCTGAGTGCAAGCGAGCATCGCTGCATGGGCAACGTTGTCGACATAGGTCAGATCAACCACAGGATTTCTACCCGATGGCAGAAGCAGAGTGTTGTTTTTTATCGCCTTAAGCACTCTTGGGATAATCGCGCGATCATTGGGTCCAAAAATGCCACGCGGTCTTAAAATGATCGCTTTGCTTTGGCCTTTTACGGCTTCAATTTCCGATAGGTATTTTGTGTGTGCGTAATCATTACACCAGTATGAAGCTATGGCGTCGGTTTCTCGAATATTCCAACGGTCTTGATGGTCAAAGTAGACGCTGGTGGAGGAAATATGGATAAAACGCGAGATTTGATAGGTATTAGCCGCATTGACGAGGTTTTTGGTGGCATCTACATTGGCTTGATAAAACGCCTGCCACTTTCCCCATGGGCTTGAGAGAGCGGCACAATGGATGATTGCATCCATACCTTGGCATACCGCATGAACTGCTGAGTGGTCTCTTAAATCGACTATATGTGGGATAACATCGAATTGCTCGGCGAGTTGTTTAGCTATGACTGTATTTCGTGCTGTAAAGTGCAGTTCATGCTGCTGGTGAAACATTCTCAGAATTGCGCTACCCAACATCCCGCTGCCACCAGTGACCAATATCTTCATAGTTTTAGCACTCCCATCCCTAGTGACAACCCTGCGGCGGTGCCAGCTAATAACACATGTTTTCCTGCGGCTTCTGGCTGATTACGCAGCCAGTGTAAGTTAATTGGGAGTGAGGCGGCGACTTGGTTTCCCAAAGTCGAAAAGTGATTAACGGTTTTCTCTGTTGGTAGCCCGGTGAGTGAAGGCAGTTTTTTTAATCCATGCGCGCTGGCTTGATGAGGAAGAAAATAATCAATATCGCCGAGTGTTACCGGAGAGGCGTCAAAGCCTTTTTTTAGAAACGCTGGTAAGGCTTTACGCACATGTTTAAAGAGTGCTTTGCCCTCCATTTCAAACTGGCAACTTTTTAAATAGGCTTGATGCTCGGAGGTATGCGGATTGATATGACTACCTCCGCCCTTAATTTGACAAAATGAATACCCGGTATGATGCGTTTCAAAGTGACTGGTGAGCAATCCATCATCGTCGTGTTCTTCGAGCAAAAATGCGGCGGCACCGTCCGCGAATAAGGTTGCAACTTCTGGTTTGAGCGTAAAATTTCGATTCAGTGTGATGCCAGTGGCGAGTTCGCTGGTGACAATAAGAATCCGACGGTACCGTTTTGCTAAGAATAGACTCTGAGCAAGGTCAAGCGCAGAGAGAAAGGATAAACAGGTGCTGTTCAAATCAAAGCTTTCTAGCCATGTTGGAGCGTCTAACGCGGCGAGAACCGCTGAGGCGTCGTAGGGTAGAGACTGGTGGTGTGTGCCGCTAGCGTAGATAAGGAGATCAACGGAGCTTAAGGTATGTGTGTTTCCTAAACACTGCTCTATTGCCTGCACCGCCATGTAAATAGCGGTCTCTTTTGTATTGGCTACATGACGATATTCAACGTCGAATTTATTTCGGCAGGTCCCTGGCGCTAATTTTAGGAAGTGATCCATCTCTCGATCAGACCATTGATTCGTTGGCAGGTAGCTTCCACTGGAAACGATGTTAAAGCCCATTATTCTCTATACACTTATTAAAAACGTCGTTCAAAATAAACCACGTTGCATATTGAAGCTATGGTGAGCGAGATGAAAAATAAACAGAACAAAACAAATGGGAGTAAGAGCACGCTTTGGGTGCAATGCTGAGAATGAATTTTCAGGAATGAGCCAGGCTTTTATTTGCTGGCTCAATATGAATAGAGTGAGGGTTACTTCTTAAATTTCGCCAAAATACGATCCAAATGGTTTGCAAATTCGCGTCGATCGGTTTGAGAAAGCGCGGCGGGCCCACCTGTCTGAATTCCGCTTGAACGCATGGTTTCCATAAAGTCGCGGATATTTAGGCGAGCTTTGATGGTGTCTTTTGTATAGAGCTCGCCACGAGAACTGAGGGCTTGAGCGCCTTTAGAGATAACCTCATCTGCAAGCGGAATATCTGACGTGATCACCAAATCGTTGGCTTCTACACGCTTGACGATTTCGTTGTCTGCGATGTCAAATCCCGCAGGGACTTGCAGCGAGTGGATGTTGTCTCTTTTCGGCACAGGGACAACGTGGTTAGCGACAAACGTACATTCAATCCCCGTACGCTCGGCGGCACGCACAATGGTTTCGCGAATAACTTTTGGACACGCGTCTGCATCTACCCATAACTTCATGATGATTTCTCACTGAGTTTCGCTTCTAACTCTTCAATACGAATGGCTAGCATTTTTACGGTGTGTTCTAGGGCTTCAAGACGATCATTATCGGTGTGGTGCTGTGCTGCGATTTCAACCTTGGGTACGCGTTGAGCACTCTTCCAACTTTTTATTGCGGTGATTAACGCTGGCATTGGAACTGGCGTTTTCAATCGTGCTTTCACTAACGCTACGGTTGGCTCTTTTCCTTGTTGTTGCAACTGTTCCATTGCCGCTTCTAATTCTTTAGTAACGTCTTGAGTTAACATTTTTAATCCTTAACAACGATATATCTATCATCATACGTTGAGTGCGCTGATTTGGCGAATGGCATTTTGGAGAGTGTAGTGTGAGAGATCTCTTACATAGGTTGTGAGAGAAAACGATTTCGTAAGCGGAAAAAGAGAAGCTGAAGAGCTTAAGTTTCTGATAAATAATGATTTAACAACTTGTTAACCAATGTGAGAGCCAAATATTTATCTTGGATAGATTGTCTATTTTTGGAAAAGGCGTAAATTGAGAGTTGTCAGCAGGAAGCAGACATGGAACAGGAAAGCACCAAGGATTTGGTTATCGTCAGGAAGACGATTTGGTTGGTCAGGATGATTAATCAAGCATGGAGCGTAGGACATTGTAAGGATACGATCATCAATAGGATGTTGATGACTAAGGATAGACAATGGACTCCTCTAGGATTGAGGTTATGGACAGCATCAGGAAGATGCAAGGGACACCGCTCAAGGAACAAGTGACGTGTGCTAACGAGGAATGTTAGCAGTCAGGATGATAAGGACACCGCTAGGACGGCGACGTAAGGAATAAGCTGACGGAATCAGCCACTATTATGGATGATGCATGGAGCACTTTTAGTAGCCGGACTGCTGCGAGTAAGACCATGACCCCGATACTTATGTGTCGGGGTCTTTCTTATATAAAAACGATATCCAGTGCTCTCATTGAATTAAGCATCTCGATGTTACTTGGGGATATCAATATCACAAAATATATAAATTCCTAATAACACTTAATAAAAAACAACTCAGATCAATATCCTTTCCAACCAGTTGGTTTAACTTTCGGCTTCTCTACAAGGTGTTATGCCCGCAATCATTGAGCATGTTCAGCTCATCGAGTTTGTGATCTGCGGATAGATTAAGTTTGTTGTAATCAAGGAACAGATGTGGCCATAGTAACCAGAAGAATGCTTCTTCTACCCTACAATGAGTCGTTGCAACTAGAATTCGTCATGCTGAATTGCTGTGCGAAAAACCGTGCTGAATTGAATGGTCCGTATACAGTTGCGTCTGCCAAACAGATGTTTGAGAAAATACTGGATGATGAGAACATTTATAGTATGGCAGTGCTAGAGAGCACCAGTCGTGACTATATGGGGCACGTGTTCATTGCTAATCTCGATTCCGAACCTGAATTAGGGTTTATTTTTGATAAATCATATTGGGGTAAAGGGTTAGCAACAGAAGCACTAAAAGCATTTTTCCCCAAAGCGTGCAGTGAATTGGGCTTGAATAAGGTGAAAGCTAACGTGAATAGCAATCATCAAGCTTCTATGGCAGTACTGAAAAAGCTGGGATTTGTTGAAACAAAAGAAAGTAAGGATATATATGGTCCTTACTTTGAAATGGAATTTACAAGCGATGCGGTGGTAGGTGAAAGTTCTGCGGCCTGAAACCGACCATGGTTAACTCTCCTTGGTAGCAATCGTCACCAAGAGATGAAAACTCAAATTGATACACCGTATGCCAACGCCAGACTCCGTCTGGCGTTTTTAGTTTATGGGCACCAAAGGCGATGCTGATTAATTGGAGATCCAATTGCTCACATTTACGCGTGATGGCCGCTTTTGCGAGTTCGGCTTGGCGACGCTGTTGCCAAAACAGGTAACAGAAAAAGCAGAGCCCTAAAATTGCTAAAAGATCACCAATCATTCCTGAACCTTTCTTAGCTTTTTGTTGTTTGTTGTAAGCTTACTAGCGCATTTGCTAGTTCCTCTGATGGGTTTGAATGCAGTAAAGGCAATAACACCATTCTTAACTCTGGCAGCATCACTAAATCGGCAAATAACTGATTAAATAGGGCTTGATTACCGGTTTGAGCTAAACGCAGCAAAAACTGTTCTGCTACCTTTTCATTGGCGAGTAAGTGCCAAGCGCGACCCGCCACACCAATCAATACCTCCTGATGGCTTAAACGAGGGCTATGCAATATCGCATCTAATACTGGAGAGGCGACTTCTGTTGGTGCACCAGCAAGGGCTCGGATAAGTGCTGAAAGTAGGAAGAGATCAGGTTCGCTACTTGCGATTTCTTGCTGTGCCTTTTCCGCGATACGTTCTGCTAAACGCTCTTGAAGCTCTACGTGCTCAAGCGCACCTAATAGGGCATAAAGTGGCTCATTTGGTAGGTGGTTCAACGCTTTGCGTATCATTACCCCGTTTTGCTCTTTGTCCAGGCGAGCGGCTATGTCTGTGATACCTTGCAGACCTACAGTTTGCCAATTATCCCAGCCTAAACCTCCAGAGAAGTAATGCTGGGTATGCTCGTAATATTGGCTGGTAGGAAGATTGAGGTTTGCGCGGACCTGGCTATGAAACACGGCCATTTTATCTTCGGAAGGTTTGAAAGTGTATGGGTTGTTAGACAGCTTTTGTTGTTGCTCTTCAGTGATATCATCATTGAGGCGTGTTCCCATAGCCTCCACGACGTATTTAATGAAATTGCCGATATCCGCTTGCTTTAACAAACCGCGCTCGTCCAATTCAAACTTTAGAAACCAAATCCAAGGTTGCTTTTGTTCATTCCAATAAGCGATGGCAAGGTGTGCTTTACGCTGCATTGGAAATGGGTAAGGTGCTTGACCTTTTTCTACATCGGTAAACTCTTTCTTAGCGATGGTTTTGATACGGCGACCAAGATCGAAGATTTGATAATCACAGTGGCTGTTGTTCAACAGTTGAGTGAGGGTTTGAATGTTTTCCATTAAATACGACGTCCTAACGTTCTTTTCACAAGAAATGGTATCATTCTCGGCTAATTCAAGGTTCGAGATAGAATTAATGGTAACAAATACTCAATTGGTCGACTTACTTCACCAACTTGAAACGCAGCTTAGAGAGCATAAATTGTGGCAATACACTATGCCTTCAGAGCAAGCCTTACAAAGTGCGGAGCCATTTGCGATTGATACATTGCATCCTCATGAGTGGTTGCAGTGGATTTTTATAGCCAGAATGCACGCACTAGTGAAAAATAACCAACCACTGCCAAGAGGGTTTTCTCTCGAGCCCTATTTTTCAGAAGCGTGGAAGCAGGAACCGCAGTTCGCCGAGCTGCTCGTTACAATCCGAACCATTGACGAACTGTGTAAGTAAACGAATGCTAGAACAAGAACTAACGCGATCTTCAGAACCAGTTGAGCTGGAGATCGTTTATCAGGATGAATATTTTGTAGCGGTCAACAAGCCTGCAGGCATGTTAGTGCATCGCAGTTGGTTAGATAAACACGAAACTCAGTTTGTCATGCAAACTTTGCGCGACCAAATTGGTCAGCATGTGTTCCCATTGCATCGTCTGGATCGCCCAACATCTGGTGTGCTCGTGTTTGCGTTGTCGAGTGAAGTCGCATCACAAGTCATGCCGATGTTTGCTGAACATAAAATGGAAAAGACATACCACGCAATAGTACGCGGTTGGATTGAGGAAGAGGGCGTCTTGGATTACGCGCTCAAAGTCGAGTTAGACAAGATTGCTGATAAGTTCGCTTCACAAGAAAAAGAAGCGCAAGAAGCGGTGACGGAATATAAGCCGTTGGCTAAAGTGGAAGTTCCCTATTCGACGGGTAAATTTCCTACAACGCGTTATTGCTTAGTTGAGATGAAACCTAAAACGGGGCGTAAGCACCAACTTCGTCGTCATATGGCACATCTACGCCATCCGATCGTGGGTGATACAACGCACGGGGATGGAAAGCACAACAAGCTGTATCGCACAGAGTTTGAATCTCATCGTCTGCTACTGCATGCTTCAGAGTTACGGTTCATCCATCCATTTACCGATCAAGAGATTGTTATGACGGCTAATCTTGATGAAACTTGGCAGCAATTGTTTACTCGATTTGAGTGGGATGAATCGATGATCAACCGATAATCGGCGCAGTTAGATCTAGATAATGATTGGGTACAAATAAAAAGGGTTAGCATCAATGCTAACCCTTTTTTAATATTTAAGACTTAACGTTTTACTTTAGTTTTGCGAGATCCGCTTCGATCTCTGCGATCTTGCTCGAAACGACTTTTTCTAAATGACGAAGGTCTGAAAGAATTTTCTCTTTTACATCAACCTCAGGTTGTTTCGTTGGCTTAGTGATTTTATTCAGCTCATCAATGACTAATGTGAGGTTACGGTTGATTTCCGTTACTTCTTTATATTTGTGACTGCCACTATCAACAAGAACATTTTTGATTTGGCGTGGGTATTTGAATTTAACGCTTTTAGCGAATAGTTCGCCTTTTTGCTTGTGGAAATAGATCTTGAGTACGTCTTTGTGTGCTTCTTGGCGTAGGGAATAACGTTCAATCTGCTTAGGGTCGTGAATACCCAAACCAGTGAGGTGGGGATACATAGGCTACCTCTATTACATCGAATTGATATTGATATAACTGTAGCAGCCTATGTATGAGCTAGATAGCTGATATTTAGCCAAAATGCTTAACTTGTGGGCAAGATCGCTCTCGCCCTGAACCGAAAAGATTGGCAGGTTTGATCTAAGCTGCGACCTCATCAGATAACTTTTCGATCAATCTCTCTCTTAGCTCATCTTGCTGTTCTTCACTTAACCTTCCCCCTGCATCACTGGTTAAAATAAACAAGTCTTCTGCTCGCTCACCAATGGTGGTGATTTTAGCACCGTGAAGGTTGATGTTTAAATCAGCAAACGTACGGCCTACTTTGGCCAACAGCCCCGGTGTGTCTAGCGCGACAAACTCCATTAAAGTGTGTTTTTTACCTTTGGTTGGTAAGAAGTCGACTTTGGTTTTCACGTTAAAGTGCTGAAGTTTGTTCGGAGTACGGCGCGTTTTAATCTTGGTTGGTCGGCCCGCCTCCAGTACATGGGTGAGGTGTTTAATCACCGCGGCGTGACGAGACTCATCGATCGCTTCGCCATGTTGATCGAGTACCATAAAGGTATCAATCACGTGCCCATCTTTGCTGGTCATGATTTGCGCGTCGTGTACATTAAAATTACGCCTATCTAACTCCGCTACGACCGTCGCAAATAAAGCAGGCTGGTCTTTCGTATATACAAACACCTCAGTGCCGCCACGAGTGGCTTTTTTACTGATTAATACCAAAGGCTTAGTCGGATCTTCCATGCGAAGTAAGTGTTCGCAGTGCCACGCGATTTGCGTATGGGTATGACGAAGGAAGTAGTCAGCTTTGAAGCGTTGCCACAATACTTCAATTTCGCGCGCGGCAAACCCCTCTTTGCGCAGCATTGCGGAGGCCATTTGTTGATTGTGGCGAATTCTCTCACGCACATCGACAGGATTCTCTAGGCCTCTGCGTAAAGCACGTTGCGTGGAGTAATACAGCTCCGCAAGTAAAGTTCGTTTCCACGCATTCCAAAGTTCTGGGTTGGTTGCACAAATATCTGCAACTGTCAGGCATACAAGATAATCGAGAGATTCTTCGTCTCTGACTTTTTTGGCAAATTCGGTAATGACATCGGGATCATAAATGTCTCGGCGCTGTGCGGTGACAGACATTAATAGATGATGTCTTACCAACCAAGCGACAAGTTTCGCTTCGGGCTTCGATAAACCATGCTCAATGCAGAAGTCGTACGCTTCTCCTTCACCGATAATTGAGTGATCGCCGCCACGACCTTTCCCGATATCGTGAAAAATAGCGGCAATAATCAGCAGTTCTTTCTTTTGCATCCGTGGGTAGACGTCACAGCAAATAGGGTGCTTCGCATGATTTTCTGGGTCACTAAAAGTGTTGATGTGTTTAAGTAAGCGAATACTGTGTTCATCAACTGTGTAGGCATGGAATAAGTCAAACTGCATTTGACCAACAATCTGACTCCATTGCGGTAAATAGGCCGCCATAACCCCTAATCGGTGCATTAGGCTGAATGCTTTGTGCAGAGCATTAGGGTGACGACATAACGCCATGAACTTTTCACGCGCAGCAGGAATGGTGTGCAAAAACTTGTTGAGCCGACGGCGAGCGGTGCGAAGTTGACGCAGCGTTGGTGGGCTCACCCCTTCAATAGTTGAGTCGTTAGCAATATGTAAGAACATATCCAGAATAGTTTCTGGGCGAGCTTGGAACAATGCGGGTTTCCGCGCTTCAATTAAAGAACCGCGACGTTGAAAGTCCGTATCGAGAATCTCGGCACTTTCTGTCGCCCCACCATTAATGATCGCTTGGTCAAAGAGTTTGAGTAGCATTTTATTGAGCTCTGCCACACGACGAAGCGTGCGGTAGAACTCTTTCATCATCATTTCTACGCCTCGATTGCCTTCTCCGACGTAGCCTAGATTTTCCGCAACTTGTGCTTGATGGGCAAAGGTCAAGCGGTTGTCATAGCGGCGAAGCTCCATGTGCAGAGCGAAACGTACTCGCCAAAGGAAGTCCTGACATTCAACCAATTCTCGGTATTCTGCGTCAGTTAAAAATCCGTATCGGCTCATTTCTAACAATGAAGTCGCACCAAAGTGACGTCGAGCGACCCAGCTTAATGTATGAATATCGCGCAGCCCGCCAGGGGTTGATTTAATGTCCGGTTCTAAGTTGTAGGTCGTGTCGTGGTAACGCGCATGGCGTTCGCGCTGCTCTTGAATTTTAGCGCGGTAAAACGTCTCACTTGGCCAGAAGGAGTCTGATAACACGACTTTCTTCAGTGCCTGAAAGGTGTCCTCGCTTCCACACAGCAGTCGCGCTTCTTGCAGGTTTGTCGCGACCGTTAGATCGGTTTTACCAATTTCAGCACATTCAGTAACGGTGCGAACAGCGTGTCCGACCTCGAGTTTTAAATCCCACAACAGCGTAATGAATTCGCTGATTTTTGCTTCTAACGCGGTTGGCAGTTTATTGTTCGACAGAATCAAAATATCGATATCGGAGAGCGGATGCAGCTCGCCTCGTCCGTAGCCACCAACGGCAACTAGGGAAATGTTGTAAATATCCTTGAAACCAAAATGTTGCCACAAACGATTGAGAAGCAGATCCATATATTCAGCTCTGGCTAAAACCAAGCTTGTTACCGGATGATGATTGAGAAACTCTTGGTTTTGATTAGAGCTAAACTTCTCTAATTCTCGTTTGAGTTCACCGATATTGATTTGTTCATCGGAAAAGGTAAGAGGGGACTGAAGTGTCATATTTGCCATCCGTGCAAGCTAATCTAATAACAATCTAACAAATTTCCGGCAGATAAAAAATATCCCCGCCGAAGCAGGGATATAGTAAACAACGAGTGGTCGTCAGCTTTACGCGTTTTTCATTAGGCGAGGAATCGTATCGTCGCTACGAAGCGTCAGTACTTCACAACCTTCTTTTGTTACAACAATGGTATGTTCCCATTGCGCAGAGTTCTTGCCGTCGCCCGTGTAAACAGTCCAGTCATCTTGTGCATCAACAGAGCAACCAAATTTACCAGCGTTAATCATCGGCTCAATAGTAAAGCACATGCCTTCTTTTAGTACGCGGCGGTCTTTGTTCTTGTAATGAACCACTTGTGGTTCTTCATGGAACTCATCGCCAATACCGTGACCACAGAAGTCTTTCACAATAGAAAACTTGTTGCGAGGATTGTTCTTGTTATTCTCTTTGATGTACTTCTCGATAGCTGTACCGATGTCACCAACCGTTGAACCTGGCTTAACGGTACGCATACCAACATACAGTGCTTCTTGAGCTACCATGCACAGACGTTTGTTTGCAGGCGAAACATCACCGACTAGGAACATCTTAGAAGTGTCACCATGGTAACCCTGAGGACGCACGCTCAGATCGGCATTCTCATCATTTGGAACGATTACGGTAATATCAACGTTCAAGATGTCACCATCTTTTAGTACCGCCGGCTTCATTTGGCCGTTGCTACCGATTTCGTCTTTTTCCGCTGGAATACCGTGGCATACGATATGGTTGATTGAAGTACAGATCGACTTAGGGAAACCATGGTAATCAAGCGGAGCAGAGTATGCACCTTTTTCTAGAGCGTACTCATGACAGATTTTGTTTAACTCTTCTGTCGTCACACCAACTTTGATGTGTGGTTCGATCATTTCTAGAATCTCTGCGGCTAGCTTGCCCGCAATGCGCATGCGTTCTATTTCTTCAGCAGTTTTAATCTTGATTGACATTGGCTTTCTCTACTTATTCCTAAGCACGTAAACGTGCGAATGGCCGCATTCTATCAGACATCGGGGCGTTAACCCAAGTTAGATAGGAATATGCATCATTCTTAATTCGATCATATGTTTAAAGTTTTGCTTATAAATAGGAGAAAGTGGCTCGGTGAAGAAATAATTTTTACTAGCCACAGTGAGCTAAAATATGGTATAAAGCGCGCCGGAATAGAGGACTGTTCTCTTCGTTTAGCAAAGTTAAGCGGCGAAGCAAGCTTCATCCGAATAACCTTTTATCTTTAAATCACACACATTCCGTCACATATTCCGGGGTGCTGAGCAGAAGCTTGGTCGGAGTTATGGGGAATGTGGAGGCCTAACCCCATAGAGGATTTTAAAATGGCAACTGTATCAATGCGCGATATGCTAAAAGCTGGTGTTCACTTCGGTCACCAGACTCGTTACTGGAACCCAAAAATGAAGCCATTCATCTTTGGCGCTCGTAACAAAGTTCATATCATCAACCTAGAAAAAACTGTACCAATGTTCAACGACGCTCTAGCTGAACTAGCTAAAGTTGGCGAGAAGAAAGGTAAGGTTCTATTCGTAGGTACTAAGCGCGCTGCATCTGAAGCTGTTAAAGAAGCTGCAATCGCAAGCAACCAGTTTTACGTAAACAACCGCTGGTTAGGCGGTATGCTTACAAACTACAAAACAGTTCGTCAGTCTATCAAGCGTCTAAAAGAACTAGAGACTCAATCTCAAGACGGTACTTTTGACAAACTAACTAAGAAAGAAGCTCTAATGCGTACTCGCGAAATGGAGAAGCTAGAGAAATCTCTTGGTGGTATCAAAGACATGGGCGGCCTACCAGACGCTCTATTCGTAATCGACGCTGATCACGAACACATTGCAATTAAAGAAGCTAACAACCTAGGTATTCCAGTATACGCTGTGGTAGATACTAACTCTAACCCAGACGGCGTTGACTACGTAATCCCAGGTAACGACGACGCGATCCGCGCTGTACAGCTATACCTGAACGCTGCTGCTTCAGCAGTATCTGAAGGTCGTAACAAAGACGTAGCTGCAGTTGCTGAAAAAGACGGTTTCGTAGAAGCTGAATAATAGCGGCTCTGTGTCACACTTGGTCTATGTGAAACCTTTGTGTAGCATAAACTAAGTTATAGTTAGCAATGGGGGCCGACAATGTTAGGCCCCTGTTTTTTACCTTATTTCGAATCAAACGAGGAAGACAGAATGGCAACTGTAACTGCTGCTCTAGTTAAAGAACTTCGCGAGCGTACTGGCGCTGGCATGATGGAATGTAAGAAAGCGCTTGTAGAAGCAAACGCTGACATCGAACTAGCAATTGAAAACATGCGTAAATCTGGCGCAGCGAAAGCAGCTAAGAAAGCTGGTAACGTTGCAGCTGAAGGCGCAATCATCATCAAAGAAGAAAACGGCGTTGCTGTTCTTCTTGAAGTTAACTGCCAAACTGACTTCGTTGCTAAAGACGGTAACTTCACTGCATTCGCAGAAGAAGTTGCAGCTGCAGCTCTAGCTTCAAAAGCTTCTGTTGAAGAACTACAAGCACAATTCGAAGACGCACGTGTAGCTCTAGTAGCTAAAATCGGTGAAAACATCACTATCCGTCGCGTAGAATACGTTCAAGGCACTGCAATCGCTTCTTACCGTCACGGTGAGAAAATCGGTGTTGTTGTTGCTGGTGAAGGCGACGCAGAAACTCTTAAGCACGTTGCAATGCACGTTGCTGCTTCTAAGCCAGAGTTCGTTAACCCAGAAGACGTACCAGCTGACGTAGTAGAAAAAGAGAAAGCGGTTCAAGTTGAAATCGCAATGAACGAAGGCAAGCCTGCTGAAATCGCTGAGAAGATGGTTGTTGGCCGCATGAAGAAATTCACTGGCGAGATCTCTCTAACAGGTCAAGCTTTCATCATGGAGCCTAAGAAAACTGTAGGCGAAATGCTGAAAGAAAAAGGCGCTTCAGTTTCTACGTTCGTTCGCCTAGAAGTAGGTGAAGGTATCGAGAAGAAAGAAGAAATGAGCTTCGCTGAAGAAGTTGCAGCAGCTCAAAAAGGTTAATCCTTAGAGACTGTATAAAGATTAGACCGTAGCCAAGGCTGCGGTCTTTTTATGAGCAGTGAACGATTAGCCGTGATGAATAGCCATAACTGAAGTTGTGTCTATTCATGACTGTTAATCAACAACTCTCTTTGGAAGGTAAACTCCATGACTACGAACCCTAAACCAGCGTATCAACGTATTCTATTAAAACTGAGTGGTGAAGCTCTTCAAGGTGAAGACGGTTTTGGTATTGATCCTGCGGTCCTTGATCGTATGGCACAAGAAGTTAAAGAACTGGTTGAACTGGGTGTTCAGGTTGGTGTAGTTATCGGTGGCGGTAACTTGTTCCGTGGTGCAGGCCTAGCTGAAGCTGGTATGAACCGCGTAGTTGGTGACCACATGGGTATGCTTGCTACAGTAATGAATGGCCTAGCGATGCGTGATGCTCTTCACCGTGCATACGTAAATGCGCGCGTTATGTCTGCAATCCCTCTAAAAGGCGTATGTGACGACTATAATTGGGCTGATGCGATCCGTGAGCTTCGCCAAGGCCGAGTTGTCATCTTCTCTGCTGGTACTGGTAACCCGTTCTTTACAACGGATTCTGCTGCTTGTTTACGTGGTATCGAAATTGAAGCGGATGTTGTACTAAAAGCGACGAAAGTTGATGGTGTATTTACTGCTGACCCTGTAGCAAACCCAGACGCAGAGCTGTATGATAAGCTATCTTATGCAGAAGTTCTGGATAAAGAGCTGAAAGTTATGGACTTGGCGGCGTTTACGCTAGCTCGTGACCACAAAATGCCAATCCGCGTATTTAATATGAACAAGCCAGGCGCACTACGTCGCGTGGTTATGGGCGAAGCAGAAGGCACGCTCATCAACGAATAAGCTTGGCTTAAGGTGCCACTCCAAAGCGTTAGGGTGGTGCTTGCTTTGCTCAACCGTTTTAGGCTTTCTTCAGGAAAGATGACATTTTTAAGGTGAAACTGTGATTAACGAAATCAAAAAAGACGCGCAAGAGCGCATGGATAAAAGCGTTGAAGCGCTTAAGAACAACCTTTCTAAAATTCGTACAGGTCGTGCACACCCAAGCCTACTATCTGGTATTTCTGTAGAATACTACGGTGCAGCAACACCTCTAAACCAAGTAGCAAACGTTATTGCTGAAGATGCGCGTACACTTGCAATCACGGTTTTTGATAAAGAGCTGACGCCGAAAGTAGAAAAAGCGATCATGACGTCTGACCTTGGTCTAAACCCTATGTCAGCTGGCACTATCATCCGCGTTCCACTTCCACCGCTAACGGAAGAGCGTCGTAAAGACCTAGTTAAGATCGTTCGTGGTGAAGCTGAAGGTGGTCGTGTTGCTGTTCGTAACATCCGTCGTGACGCAAACAACGATCTTAAAGCGCTTCTAAAAGATAAAGAAATCTCTGAAGATGAAGACCGTAAAGCACAAGACGAAATTCAAAAGCTAACTGACGTTGCAGTTAAGAAGATCGATGAAGTTCTTGCTGCAAAAGAAAAAGAGTTGATGGAAGTTTAATACTCCCACACACATCACTGTTGGAAAACGCTGTGCTCACAGCTCAGCGTTTTTTTATGTTAGTCTATCCAACTGATGGAACTCAATTAACTCCCTATGCAAAATTCTCAAGCCTTCTCTGATTCCCTTCCTAAGCATATTGCCATCATTATGGACGGTAATGGCCGTTGGGCTAAGTCCAAAGGAAAACCTCGCGTATTTGGTCATAAAAAAGGCGTTAGTGCCGTTCGTAAGACCGTGGCTGCTGCTTCAAAACTAGGCATTAGAGCCATGACGCTGTTTGCTTTTAGTAGTGAAAACTGGCGTCGTCCGGAGGAAGAAGTGGGTCTTTTGATGGAACTGTTTATCACGGTCCTGTCTAGTGAAGTAAAAAAACTACACAAAAATAACTTACGGTTGCGCGTGATCGGTGATACCAGTCGATTTAGTGAGCGTCTACAAAAGAAAATTGTAGAAGCAGAAAACCTAACGGCAGATAACACGGGTATGGTGATCAACATTGCAGCCAACTATGGCGGTAAATGGGACATCACAGAAGCTGCTAAAACGTTAGCGCTAAAAGCACGTAACGGTGAAATTCGTGTAGAGGATATCAATGAGCAGCTAATCACTGAGCATTTGACCATGGCAGACCTACCGGAAGTGGATCTTTTAATTCGCACCAGTGGAGAGTGCCGCATCAGCAACTTTATGTTGTGGCAAATGGCTTATGCAGAAATGTACTTTACACCAGAGTACTGGCCAGAATTCGATGAAGACAGTTTGGTAGAAGCTGTGACTTGGTTTATCAACCGAGAACGTCGTTTTGGCTGTACAGGTGAACAAATAAAGGCATTGATGGCAGCTCAATAAGGACTAGTTAGTTTGAAACAGAGAATAATAACAGCACTAATTTTAGCTCCCCTGGTTATTTTAGGCATTTTTAAATTACCGCTAATGGGCTTTATTGCCGCTTTAACTGCAATAACGCTATTAGGTTTTTGGGAGTGGACTCAGTTTACAGGAAGCAACTCTCGCATTGCTGCCCTTGTGCCGGCAATCATTATTACCGGACTTAGTTTTCTATACATCTCGCCTGATGCATATAGCCTCAATCACTTAACGACACCTCATTATGTCGTCTTGGGTATTGGTTTTGTTTGGTGGATTATTGCTAGCTTAATGGCGATTACTTACCCCAAAACGACGAAATCTTGGCAAAGTAATTTTGTTTTACGTCATGTATTTGGTTTTCTGACATTAATCCCATTCCTTTGGAGTGTGATTATTCTCAGAGCGTATGACATCACTGTAAATCCATACCACGGCGCAAAGCTTGTGTTGTACGTTTGTTTCTTGGTATGGGCTGCAGATAGCGGCGCCTACTTTGCAGGCAAAAGCTTAGGCAAACGTAAGATGGCTCCTCATGTAAGCCCCAATAAAACCATTGAAGGGTTAATTGGTGGCATTATCACGGCATTAATCGTAGCGTGGGCATTTGCTGATTGGTTCGATATCCAGTTCACTAGCCCTGTCCATATGGTGCTGATTACGCTGGTTACTGTCGTTGTTTCAGTGCTTGGTGATCTGGTTGAAAGTATGTTCAAACGTGTCTCAGGCATTAAAGACAGCAGTAACATTATCCCAGGGCACGGTGGTGTGCTAGATCGTATCGACAGCCTAACCGCAGCATTCCCAGTTTTTGCTCTTCTTTACTACGTATTCTAATTTATCAGGAGCGGCGTCGTCGCTCCTGAGCTTTCTAACGGTCTTACAACATGCAAAAGTTAACGATTCTTGGTGCTACTGGATCAATTGGTGCAAGCACGCTTAAAGTGGTCGAACAAAACCCAGATCTGTTTTCTGTCGTTGCCTTAGCGGCAAGCACTAACGTTGAAAAGATGATCGGTTTATGTCGTCAGTGGCAACCTAAGTATGCGGTCATGGCAGATAAAGCTGCGGCGTCTCAACTTCAAGCTGAGCTACACTCGGTTTCGCCAGGTACCGAAGTGCTAGGTGGTGTTGATGCGCTATGCCATATTGCTTCGCTGGACGAGGTCGACAGTGTAATGGCTGCTATTGTAGGAGCCGCTGGCTTATTGCCTACCATGGCTGCCGTGAAAGCAGGTAAGCGAGTCTTGTTGGCAAATAAAGAAGCACTTGTAATGTCAGGCCAGCTATTTATTGATGCCGTTGAAGAATTTGGCGCAGAGCTACTTCCCGTCGACAGTGAACACAACGCCATTTTCCAATGTTTACCACAGCAAGTACAAACCAATCTGGGTCGTTGCAATTTACAAGAACATGGCATTTCTCATATTTTGTTGACTGGATCTGGTGGCCCTTTCCGTTACACTGACATCGCAGAACTGGAGCAGGTGACACCCGCGCAGGCGATTGCTCATCCAAACTGGTCGATGGGGCCAAAAATTTCTGTTGATTCTGCCACGATGATGAATAAAGGCCTTGAGTATATCGAAGCTAAGTGGCTATTTAATGCTGCTCGCGAACAACTGAAGGTGATTATTCATCCTCAATCTGTGATTCATTCTATGGTTCAGTATCGTGATGGTTCGGTCTTGGCACAAATGGGAGAAGCGGATATGGCGACGCCAATTGCGCTCACCATGTCATACCCGTCAAGAGTAGAAGCTGGGGTTAAGCCGCTAGACTTCACGAAAGTTGGTGAGCTGACGTTTTTGCAGCCTGACTTTGCTCGTTACCCATGTTTAAAACTCGCAATTGATGCTTGTTATGAAGGTCAACACGCAACAACGGCATTGAATGCAGTTAATGAAGTCGCTGTTGATGCATTTTTAAATAACAGACTAGGTTTTACCGATATTGCTCGCATCAATGAGTCTGTGTTGAATAAAATCAACGCAAGCTGCAAAGCTGAGAATGCGAATAGCTTGGAAAGCTTGCTCGAGCTAGATAGAATGGCACGAACTATTGCCCTAGAAACCATACGCGAGCGTAGCTGATGACTGGTATATTGTGGAATCTCATTTCTTTTATCGTCGCACTGGGCATTCTTGTTGCCGTGCACGAATTTGGGCATTTTTGGGTTGCTCGCCGTTGCGGCGTTAAAGTTGAAAAGTTTTCAATCGGTTTCGGCAAGTCTATTTGGAGTAAAGTAGGCAAAGACGGAACGGAGTACAGCATCTCAATGATCCCTCTCGGTGGCTATGTGAAAATGGTTGATAGCCGTGTCGATGAGGTGCCAGAACATGAGAAGCACCTAGCGTTTGATAAGAAGCCGTTATGGAAGCGAACCTCTATTGTTGCGGCTGGCCCCATCTTTAATTTTCTTTTCGCAATTTTTGCCTATTGGCTGGTATTTCTAATTGGTATCCCGGCTGTTAAGCCTGTAATTGGTGAAGTTACGCCCAATTCGATTGTTGCGGAAGCTGGAATTGAATCTGGAATGGAACTTAAATCGATATCTGGTATCAAAACTCCGGATTGGGAATCAGTAAATATGGGATTGATTTCTCATATTGGCGATGATTTGATGACGGTAACACTAACGTCAGCGAATGAAGTTGGTTCAGAAGTAACGAAAACGCTCGATTTACGTGAGTGGAAGTTCGACCCAGAAACTCAGTCAGCGATGCAGTCGTTAGGTTTTGCTCCGTATACACCGGAGGTGTATCGAGTTATCGAGCAGGTCTCGCAAGGTGGAGCGGCGGAAAAAGCCGGTGTGCTTCCAGGTGATGAGGTTGTCGCAATTGGTCAACAACGCGTAACCGAATGGAAGCAAGTGGTTGAAGCGGTTCGTTCTAATCCTGATACACCCCTTGAATTGACGGTGTTGCGTCAGGGTTATGAGCAAACATTGACGCTGACGCCCGGTAGCCGTGAGCTAGCTAACAAAGAAGTCGTTGGTTTTGCAGGTATTGCACCTAAAGTCGCAGAATGGCCAGAAAGTTATCGCTTCGATCTTCAGTTTGGTGTATTCGAGTCAATAGGTAAAGCAGTAGACAAAACTGGCCAAGTCATTGGTTTGACAATCAGCATGCTTAAGAAGCTGATTGTTGGAGACGTTGGTCTGAATAATCTGAGTGGACCAATATCAATAGCCAAAGGCGCAGGCGCGACAGCAGATTATGGTTTGGTCTACTTTTTAGGTTTTCTCGCTCTAATTAGTGTTAACCTAGGTATTATTAATCTCGTTCCTTTACCAATGTTGGATGGCGGTCATTTGTTGTTTTTTGCAATTGAAGCAGTCATTCGACGTCCTGTTCCTGAGAAAGTGCAGGAAATGGGCTTTAGAATTGGTGGTGCGATCATCTTCTCGCTCATGGCGTTAGCGCTATTTAATGATTTTACTCGTCTGTGATAGTTCAGAGACAAAAGCAGTAGCAAGGAATAATTAGAACAAGTATGGCGATTAAGCGAATTCTATTTGCAAGTTTACTGGCGACCAGTGTATCTGCAAATGGAGCAGAGAACTTCGTAGTTCAAGATATTGAAATCGATGGATTGCAGCGTGTAGCACTGGGTGCTGCATTGTTGAAAATGCCTGTACGTGTCGGTGATACCATTGGCCAAGGCGATGTTGCAGAAATTATCCGCGCCCTGTATGCATCTGGTAACTTTGAAGATGTGAAAGTGTTGCGTGACGGTGGTGTTCTGATGGTTCAAGTCAAAGAACGTCCTACCATTGCAAGCATCTCTTTTTCAGGTAACAAAGCAATCAAGGACGAGCAGCTACAAGAAAACCTGAACGCGTCTGGCGTTCGTGAAGGTGAAGCGCTTGACCGCACCACGCTAAGCAACATTGAAAAAGGCTTAGAAGACTTTTACTACAGCGTAGGTAAATACAACGCAACAGTAAAAGCGGTGGTTACTCCACTACCACGTAATCGTTCTGACCTTAAGTTTGTCTTTACTGAAGGTGTGTCGGCAAAAATTCAGCAAATCAACTTTATCGGTAATGAAGTGTTCAGTGATGAAGAGCTGCTTTCGCGCTTTAACTTAAATGTTGATGTGCCGTGGTGGAATTTCCTTTCTGATGAAAAGTATCAAAAGCAAGTCCTTGCAGGTGATATTGAAGCACTCAAATCATTCTACCTGGATCGTGGTTACTTAAAATTTAACGTTGATTCGACACAAGTTGCAATCTCTCCTGACAAGAAAGGGGTATACATTACTCTTGGTCTAGAAGAGGGCGAGGTTTACACCGTTAAGGACGTGAAGTTCCGTGGTGATTTGATTGGTGAGGAAGCGACGTTCGAAAGACTTGTGCCATTTGAAGACAATGAGACATACAACGGCTCGTTGGTTACTTCAATGGAAGAAGGGATTAAGCGTGTGCTTGGTGAGTCCGGTTATGCTTATCCTCAAGTGAATACCATTCCTGAGTTTGACGACGAGAATCAAGAAGTTTCTTTGGTCGTTAACGTAGATCCGGGTAACCGAATTTATGTTCGTGACATTCGCTTCACGGGTAATAACTCAACCAAAGACGAAGTCCTTCGTCGTGAAATGCGTCAGATGGAAGGCAGTTGGTTGAACTCGAAATCGATTGAAACGGGTAAAACTCGTCTAAATCGGTTGGGCTACTTTGAAAATGTTGAAGTACAGACGGTTCGAGTTCCTGGTAGTGATGATCAAGTTGACCTAGTTTACTCTGTCAAAGAAGCAAACTCTGGTAGCGTTAACTTCGGTGTTGGCTACGGCACAGAATCGGGTGTGAGCTTCCAGGTTGGCCTGCAACAAGATAACTTCATTGGTAGTGGTAACCGTGTTGGTATCAACGCGATGATGAATGACTACCAGAAAAACATCAGTCTTGATTACCGTGATCCGTACTGGAACTTAGACGGTGTAAGCTTGGGTGGTAAGGTTTTCTATAACGAATTTGAAGCGAAAGAAGCCAATATCGTTGACTATACCAACGAAAGCTATGGCGCGAGCTTAACGTGGGGCTTCCCATTCGATGAGTTGAACCGTTTTGAATTCGGTGTCGGTTATACGCACAACAAGATCGGTAACTTATCGCCTTACTTGCAGGTAGAGCAGTTCTTACGAGCACAAGCAGACAACATTGATTCTAGTGGAGCGTTGAACACAAACGACTTCGACTTCAATATCTCTTGGACACGTAATAACTTAAACCGTGGCTATTTCCCTACGGCAGGTAACCATCAGCGTGCATTCTATAAAATGACCGTACCTGGCTCTGACGTTCAATACTTCAAAATGCAGTACGATGTTCGCCAGTATGTGCCATTGACTAAAAAGCACGAGTTTACCCTCTTGTTCCGTGGCCGCTTAGGTTACGGTAATGGTTACGGTCAAACGGATGGTAACGATAACTTGTTCCCATTCTACGAAAACTACTACGCAGGTGGCTTTACATCGCTTCGTGGCTTTGGCTCAAACTCTGTTGGTCCTAAAGCGGTTTACCGTGATACATCTGGTTCAAACAATGGCGCAGATACAGCAACAGATGACTCTGTTGGTGGTAACGCCGTAGCGCTAGCAAGTGTTGAGTTGATTGTCCCAACACCATTTGCATCAGAAGAAGTACAAAACCAAATTCGTACCAGTATCTTCTTTGATATGGCAAGTGTTTGGGATACGGAGTTTGACTACCGCGATTCAGGTGCGGAATATGGTGACCGTTACTACTACGATTACTCAGATCCAACCAACTACCGCTCTTCTTACGGTGCGGCGTTGCAGTGGATGTCTCCAATGGGGCCACTAGTATTCTCACTAGCGAAACCAATTAAGAAATTTGATGGCGATGATGAAGAGTTCTTCACATTCACTATCGGTAGAACTTTCTAAAGAGGAAAATATTTTGAATAAAATGATCAAAGCGGCTGGGATTGGCCTTCTTGTACTGAGCTCTTCAATGTTTGCAAATGCGGCAGAAGCTGCACAGAAAATTGCTTACGTAAATACAGCTCAAGTTTTTCAAGCTCTTCCTCAACGTGAAGTTGTACTACAAAAAATGCAGAAAGACTTCAAAAGCAAAGCTGATGAACTGAAGTCAATCCAAGCACAAGCTAAAACAAAGATTGAGAAGCTACAACGTGACGGCGAGCTTTTGGGTCAAGACGAAGTTGAAAAGCTACGTATCGATATCGCGAAGCTAGACAGCGAGTACAAAGTGAAAGCACAAGCACTTGAAAAAGCAAGTGCGCGTCGTGAAGCTGAAGAAAAAGCGAAGCTTTTCAAAACGATTCAAGATGCAGTTAAGAAAGTCGCAGACAAAAATGGTTACGATCTTGTGATTGATATCTCTGCTTTGCAGTACGGCAAGCCAGAATACAATATTTCTGAAGACGTAATTAAAGCTCTAAAATAAGAAGTTATGAAGACATTAACATTAGCCGAATTGGCGACAATTACCGGGGGTGAGCTGTTTGGTGACGAGTCTCTCGTTGTAAGCCGTGTTGCTCCAATGGATAAAGCACAAGAAGGTGACGTAACCTTCTTGTCTAACCCAAAATACGCAAAACACCTTTCTGAGTGCCAAGCTACCGTTGTTATGGTAAAGGCTGAGCATAAAGATCAATGCGTTGGAAATGCGCTAGTGGTTTCAGACCCTTATGTCGCATTTGCTCGTGTGGTTCAAGCGATGGATACCACACCAAAACCGGCAGACGATATTGCACCAAGTGCTGTGATTGCCGCTGACGTTAAGATGGGTGAGAACGTTACAATCGGCGCTAACGCTGTGATTGAAACGGGCGTAGAACTCGGCGATAACGTAAGCGTTGGCGCTGGTTGTTTTATCGGTAAGAACGCCAAGCTAGGGAATAACACCAAGCTTTGGGCTAATGTCACTATCTATCATGAAGTGTCATTGGGTGATGACTGTCTCGTTCAATCGGGTACCGTCATTGGCTCTGATGGCTTCGGTTATGCGAATGACAAAGGCGAGTGGATCAAAATCCCTCAGCTTGGTTCAGTGCGTATCGGTAACCGCGTTGAGATTGGTGCTTGTACTACGATTGACCGCGGTGCACTCGAAGATACTATCATTGAAGACAATGTCATTCTGGATAACCAACTTCAAATCGCGCACAACGTGCAGATCGGATATGGTACCGTGATGCCTGGTGGTACTATTGTCGCGGGCAGTACAAAAATTGGTAAGTACTGCCAGATTGGCGGCGCGTCTGTTCTGAATGGCCATATCACTATCGCAGATGGTGTGGCGATTACAGGTATGGGCATGGTAATGCGCAGTATCGAAGAAAAAGGCCTTTACTCATCAGGTATCCCACTACAAACGAACAGAGAGTGGCGTAAGACCGCAACTCGAGTTCACCGTATTGATGAGATGAATAAGCGCCTAAAAGCGGTTGAAAAACAGCTGGAACAGAAAGAAGAAATTTAGAACAAGTTATCTTTCGCTCTGTATTTAACACGAAGGCTAACAAGCTCTAGTTCCATATTCTGTAAGAAGACTCGCGAAATGCGGGTCTTTTTCTTCTATAATGACGCGCTCTAAGTAGATTTAACTCCAAGATGGTGCGTATTTTGCTAGTATATTGCAAAGCGATTCGGCTTTACGACCTGTTGCCACGTTTGCCATCTTGGCGGCAAAAAATTGATATAGGAAGACGACTTTGACTACTGAAAAGAAAACGATGAACATCTCTGAAATTCAAGAGCTACTACCTCATCGCTACCCATTCTTATTGATCGACCGAGTGATAGACTTCCAAGAAGAGAAGTACCTTCACGCGATTAAAAACGTGTCGGTTAACGAACCTCAGTTCACAGGTCACTTTCCTCAACTACCAGTATTCCCAGGTGTTTTGATTTTAGAAGCAATGGCTCAGGCAACAGGCTTACTTGCATTTAAATCATTTGGTGCACCAACAGAAAATGAACTGTACTACTTTGCAAGCGTAGACGGCGCGAAATTCCGTAAACCAGTGGTTCCGGGCGACCAATTGGTTATTGAGGTAGAATTTCTGAAAGAACGTCGCGGCATTGCTGCATTTAGCGGTGTAGCAAAAGTTGACGGCGAAGTGGTATGTTCTGCAGAACTGAAGTGTGCTCGTCGAGAGTTTTAATATGATTCATGAAACCGCTAAAATCCACCCGGCAGCGGTGGTAGAAGAGGGCGCCAAAATTGGTGCTAACGTAACAGTAGGTCCTTTTACGTACATCACCTCTACGGTTGAAATTGGTGAAGGCACAGAAGTGATGTCTCACGTTGTGATCAAAGGTCACACAACTATTGGCAAAGATAACCGTATTTTCCCACATGCTGTCATTGGTGAAGAAAACCAAGACAAAAAATACGGTGGTGAAGACACAACTGTGGTTATCGGTGATCGTAACGTCATTCGTGAAGCGGTCCAAGTTCACCGCGGCACAGTGCAAGACAAAGCAACCACGATCATTGGTGATGACAACTTATTGTGTGTGAATGCACACGTTGCGCATGATGTTGTTATTGGTAACCACACTCATATCGGTAATAACTCGATTCTTGGTGGTCACGTTACTGTTGATGATTATGCTGGTGTGATGGCGCTGTCTGCGATTCACCCGTTTTGTACAGTGGGCGCTTACGCGTACATTGGCGGCTGCTCAGCAGTGGTGCAAGATGTCCCAGCTTACGTACTCGCGCAAGGTAACCACGCAACACCTTTCGGTTTGAACCTTGTTGGCTTGAAGCGTAATGGCTTTGAGAAACCAGAGATTCGTGCGCTGCAAAAAGCGTATAAAGAAATCTACCGTTCAGGTAAGACGCTAGAAGAAGTGAAGCCTATTCTAGCTGAAATGGCTCAAGAGTGGCCAGCAGTGAAGCGTTTCTCAGATATTCTGGAAACGACGGAACGTGGCATTATTCGTTAATTGGCGAATGAACCAATAAATAAAAAGATCGTGACCGAATTTGAGGTTACGATCTTTTTGTGTTTTATGGATAAGGCAAACCGTTATCCATAGCGCACAGGAAAAATAGCGAAGTAGATATGGAAAGACCATTACGTATTGGCATCATTGCCGGAGAATTGTCTGGCGATACGCTAGGTGAAGGCTTTATCAAAGCAGTAAAGCAGCAATATCCAGACGCAGAGTTCGTAGGCATTGGCGGTCCGAAAATGATAGCCCAAGGTTGCGAGTCTCTGTTTGATATGGAAGAGCTTGCGGTGATGGGATTAGTCGAGGTTTTAGGCCGCTTACCGAGACTTCTTAAAGTGAAAGCTGATCTCGTTCAGTATTTTACTCAGAATCCGCCTGATGTTTTCATAGGGATCGATGCTCCTGACTTCAACTTACGCTTGGAGCTTGACCTCAAGCAAGCGGGCATTAAAACCGTTCATTACGTGAGTCCGTCTGTTTGGGCTTGGCGTCAGAAGCGCATCTTTAAAATAGAAGCGGCAACGAACTTGGTGCTAGCATTTCTTCCGTTTGAGAAAGCGTTCTACGACAAATTTAATGTACCTTGCGAGTTCATTGGTCATACCTTGGCTGATGCCATCCCACTAGAATCAGAACAAGCGCCTGCACGTGAGTTGCTTGGTTTAGAACAAGATAAAAAGTGGCTTGCTGTCCTGCCAGGCAGTCGTGGTAGCGAGTTAAAAATGCTCTCAGAGCCATTTATTGAAACCTGCAAGTTACTCCATAAAAAATTTCCAGAACTGGGGTTTGTTGTCGCGCTTGTTAATCAAAAACGCCGTGAGCAGTTTGAACAAGCCTGGAAAGCGCTCGCGCCAGAGTTGGACTTCAAGTTAGTTGATGACACCGCACGCAACGTCATCACCGCATCCGATGCTGTGATGTTGGCCTCCGGTACCGTAGCGTTGGAGTGTATGCTTCTCAAGCGTCCAATGGTGGTGGGTTATCGTGTGAATGCATTTACTGCTTTCTTAGCTAAACGTCTATTGAAAACGAAGTATGTGTCATTGCCGAATATCTTGGCGGATGATGAGCTCGTCAAAGAATATCTACAAGATGAGTGCACACCGGACAATTTGTTTACTGAGGTTTCTCGCTTATTGGAAAGCGACAATAAACCGATGTTAGATAAATTTACGGAAATGCATCATTGGATTCGTAAAGATGCGGACCAACAAGCCGCAAACGCAGTTCTAAAACTGATTGAGAAATAGAGATTTATCATGGCTGTTAAACCAAAAGCGACCAAAACCAAAGTTGAACTCCCTCCGTTTGAATATCCGCAAGGTTATCAGCTTGTGGCCGGAGTCGACGAGGTAGGACGTGGCCCTTTGGTAGGAGACGTCGTCACCGCTGCGGTTATCCTTGATCCTAACAATCCTATTGAAGGGTTGAACGATTCGAAAAAATTGACCGAAAAGAAACGCATGGCGCTGCTTCCTGAAATCAAAGAAAAAGCATTGGCGTGGGCGGTCGGGCGTTGTTCTCCTGAAGAAATCGATCAACTGAATATTTTGCAGGCGACTATGGTTGCGATGCAGCGTGCAGTGGCGGGGTTACAGGTTCAACCTGATTTGGTGTTGATTGATGGTAACCGTTGTCCGGAGCTGCCTATGGATGCTCAAGCTGTAGTAAAAGGCGATCTACGTGTTGCCGAAATCAGTGCGGCTTCAATTATTGCTAAAGTCGTGCGTGACCAAGAGATGGAAGAGTTGGATAAACTTCATCCACAATTTGGCTTCGCGAAGCACAAAGGTTACCCAACTAAAGCGCACTTTGAAGCGATTGAGCAACACGGAGTGATCAGTGAACACCGCAAGAGTTTCAAGCCAGTAAAAAAAGCGTTAGGCATAGAATAATCAAACGATCTAATTGGTGTTATAAACCCAACCTCTTTAGGTTAGAATCCCCAACAAAATAGAGTTACACGGTACCTGTTAATGTCAGATCCCAAATTCATCCACCTGCGTGTTCATAGTGACTTCTCGATGGTGGATGGCCTCAACAAAGTTCCGCCAATCGTAAAGAAAGTTGCTGAGCTCGGTATGCCCGCAATGGCGTTGACCGACTTTACCAACCTATGTGGTTTGGTGAAGTTTTACGGTACAGCACATGGCAGTGGTGTTAAACCGATCATTGGTGCTGACTTTAAAATGCAGTCGGACGAGTTTGGTGAAGAGCTGACACAAGTGACTTTGCTTGCGGCGGATAATGTAGGTTATAAGAACCTGACGTTATTGATATCAAAAGCGTACTTACGTGGACATGTTCAACACCACCCAGTGATTGACAAAGCCTGGTTGGCTGAAATGTCTGAAGGCCTGATTGTATTATCCGGCGGTAAAAGCGGGGAAATTGGTCGCGGCCTTTTGAAAGGCAACCGTCAAATAGTGCAAGGGTGTGTTGATTTCTATAAACAGCATTTTCCAGATCGCTTTTATCTTGAGCTACTTCGTACCGGTCGTCCAGATGAAGAAACTTATCTTCACTTTGCGGTTGAATTGGCAGAGCAGCAGGACTTGCCAGTAGTGGCGACCAATGAAGTTGTATTCCTGAGTCCAGACCTATTTGATGCTCATGAAATACGCGTAGCGATTCACGATGGTTACACATTAGAAGATCCGCGTAGGCCAAAAAACTACAGTCCGCAGCAATATCTTCGTACAGAAGAAGAAATGTGTGAGCTGTTTGCTGATATTCCTGAAGCGTTAGAAAACAGTGTCGAGATAGCGAAGCGTTGTAACGTGACTGTGCGCTTAGGTGAGTACTTCCTACCAGCTTTCCCAACCGAAGGGATGAAAGAGACTGAGTTCCTAGTCATGAAATCCCGAGAGGGGTTGGAAGAGCGTTTAGAGTTCCTATTTCCAGATGAGGAAGAGAGAAAACGTCGCCGCCCTGAATATGATGAACGTCTTCAGATAGAGCTAGATGTTATCAACCAAATGGGATTTCCTGGTTACTTCTTGATCGTAATGGAGTTCATCCAGTGGTCAAAAGATAATGGAATTCCTGTCGGTCCTGGACGTGGTTCCGGTGCTGGTTCTTTGGTGGCTTACGCACTAAAAATCACCGATCTGGATCCACTAGAATATGACTTGCTGTTCGAACGTTTCTTGAACCCAGAACGTGTTTCGATGCCCGATTTCGACGTCGATTTCTGTATGGATAAACGTGACCAGGTTATTGACCACGTTGCGGAAATGTACGGTCGCGACGCGGTATCTCAGATCATCACGTTTGGTACCATGGCGGCAAAAGCGGTAATCCGTGACGTTGGTCGCGTATTGGGCCACCCATTTGGTTTTGTTGATCGTATTTCAAAGCTGATCCCGCCCGATCCAGGTATGACGCTAGATAAAGCGTTTAAAGCTGAACCTGCACTACCTGAATTGTATGAGGCCGATGAGGAAGTTAAAGAACTCATCGACATGTGTCATATTTTGGAAGGCTGTACGCGAAACGCCGGTAAACACGCTGGTGGTGTTGTAATTTCACCTACAACAATTACCGATTTTGCGCCAATTTATGCAGACGCTGAAGGTCACTTTCCGGTTACTCAATTTGATAAAAACGATGTTGAGACCGCTGGCCTAGTTAAGTTTGACTTCTTGGGTTTACGTACCTTAACCATTATTGACTGGGCGTTAGGACTGATTAACCCACGCCTAGAGCGAGAAGGGAAAGAACCGGTTCAAATTGAATCCATACCGTTAGAAGACCCTGCCTCTTTCCGTTTGTTGCAAAACTCTGAAACGACAGCAGTATTCCAGCTTGAATCTCGAGGCATGAAAGAGCTGATCAAACGACTTCAGCCAGACTGTTTCGAAGACATTATCGCATTGGTAGCACTCTTCCGTCCGGGTCCTTTGCAATCGGGCATGGTAGATAACTTTATCGACCGTAAACATGGTCGAGAAGCGATCTCTTATCCAGATGAAAAGTGGCAACACGAGTCGCTAAAAGAGACGCTTGATCCAACCTACGGCATCATCCTGTACCAAGAGCAGGTAATGCAGATTGCGCAGATCTTAGCAGGTTACACGCTAGGTGGTGCGGACATGCTTCGTCGTGCAATGGGTAAGAAAAAGCCAGAAGAGATGGCAAAACAACGTGCTATCTTTGAAGAAGGTGCGATAAAGAACGGTATCGATGGCGAGTTGGCGATGAAAATCTTCGACTTGGTAGAAAAGTTCGCCGGTTATGGTTTTAACAAATCGCACTCTGCTGCTTATGCATTGGTTTCTTATCAAACTCTTTGGCTGAAAACACATTATCCTGCCGAATTTATGGCTGCGGTAATGACAGCCGATATGGATAACACGGAAAAAGTCGTTGGCTTGGTCGATGAGTGTTTCCGTATGAAGCTTACCGTGCTGCCACCAGACATCAACTCTGGCCTATATCGCTTTAATGTTGATGAAAATGGCGCAATTGTTTACGGTATTGGTGCGATAAAAGGGGTTGGTGAGGGCCCTATCGATGCGATTCTTGAGGCGAGAAATAAAGGTGGTCACTTTAAAGACCTGTTTGATTTCTGTGCACGAGTTGATCTAAAACGCGTCAATAAACGAGTGATAGAGAAGCTGATTTACGCGGGCGCGTTGGATCGACTAGGCCCACACCGCGCGGCGATGATGGCGTCACTCAATGATGCGGTAAAAGCAGCAAGTCAACATCACCAAGCTGAAGCGTTTGGTCAAACGGATATGTTTGGTGTGCTAACGGATGCACCTGAAGAAGTAGAGCATAAGTATACGCAGGTTCCGCCTTGGCCAGAAAAAGTGTGGTTAGAGGGCGAGCGTGATACCCTAGGTCTATATTTGACAGGGCACCCAATTAACGCCTACGTAAAGGAACTAAACAAATACACCAGTTGTCGACTAAAAGACGCAACGCCCACTCGCCGCGATCAATCTGTCACGGTAGCCGGCCTGGTTATTGCCGCTCGTGTAATGACGACCAAGCGTGGTACACGAATTGGTATTATGACACTGGATGACCGAAGTGGTCGCATGGAAGTGATGTTGTTCTCAGATGCGCTGGATCGATACGCTGAACTTCTCGAAAAAGACAGAATTTTGGTCGTTTCTGGACAGGTCAGCTTTGATGACTTCAACGGTGGCCTTAAAATGTCGGCGCGTGAAGTTATGGATCTCGGCAGTGCGCGCGAGAAATACGCTCGTGGTTTGTCGGTATCGATAGATGCAAATCAGATCAACGATCAGTTTTTTGAGCAGTTCAGCCGTATTTTAGAACCGCACAAAGCCGGAACCGTACCCGTCAATGTATACTACCAGCGTGCCGACGCCAGAGCGCGGTTAACATTGGGCACCGAGTGGCGAGTTACGCCAAGTGATACATTACTCGACGATTTAAAACAGTTGCTTGGCAAAAGCCAGGTAGAACTCGAATTTAACTAAAAATTCAGCGCAATATGTTAGACGCTGAGTAAACAAGGATTCATAGATGAGCCTAAACTTTCTTGAATTTGAAAAGCCAATTGCAGAACTAGAAGCGAAAATTGAAGCACTACGTGATGTCTCTCGTCACGGTGGTGATTCTGCGATTGACCTGGATAAAGAAATCGAACAGCTTGAGAAGAAAAGCTTAGAGCTGAAGAAAAAAACCTTCAGTGACCTAGGTGCATGGGAAACAGCTCAACTGGCTCGTCACCCACTACGTCCTTACACGCTGGATTACATCCAACACGCTTTTGAGGAGTTTGATGAATTAGCGGGTGACCGCGCGTTTGCAGACGACAAAGCGATTGTGGGTGGCATGGCTCGCCTTGAAGGCCGCCCTGTGATGATCATTGGTCACCAAAAAGGTCGTGAGACCAAAGAAAAGGTGAAACGTAACTTTGGTATGCCGAAACCAGAAGGCTACCGTAAGGCTCTACGCTTGATGGAAATGGCAGAGCGTTTCAACATGCCGATCATCACATTTATTGACACGGCTGGCGCGTATCCAGGTGTGGGCGCAGAAGAGCGTGGTCAATCTGAAGCTATCGCGAAAAACCTAAAAGTGATGTCTGGTCTTAAAGTGCCAGTAATCTGTAACGTTGTTGGTGAAGGCGGTTCTGGTGGTGCACTAGCAATCGGTGTAGGCGACTACGTGAACATGCTTCAGTACTCTACGTACTCAGTAATTTCTCCTGAGGGTTGTGCTTCAATCTTATGGCGTGATTCAGACAAAGCGCCACAAGCGGCAGAGGCAATGGGTCTAACTGCTCCGCGTCTTAAAGAGCTTGAACTGATCGACGAAATCATTGAAGAGCCACTAGGCGGCGCTCATCGCGATCATGTTCAAATGGCAGCGAATATGAAAGCGACACTACTTCGTCAGCTAGAAGATCTAGAACAATTGGATGAAGAGACGCTACGTGAGCGTCGTTACCAGCGTCTAATGAGCTACGGTTACTGTTAATTTCGGTGATTGCTATTAAGCGTTAGCTGATATCTCAAGTGATAACAGTTAAAATAGAAAGGGTTGGATGAGAGTCCAGCCCTTTTTTTGTACCTATCGGATCGCTTATGGAATCGCTTTACCCGCATTTTGCTCAAGTTCTCGGCCGCTACTATCAATTAGGCACTAAGGTTGTCTTGGCGTTTAGCGGAGGAGTGGATTCACGTCTTTTACTCGAATTACTCAGTCGCTACCAACAAGCGCACTCTGTAGAGTGTCACGCTGTGTATGTGCACCATGGTTTAAGCTCGAATGCCGATAATTGGGCCGATAAATGCTTACTTTGGGCACAACAAGTGGGGATATCGTGCTCGATCGAACGAGTGAGCTTAGACATCAGCAATGGTGAAAGTATTGAACTTCTTGCTCGTGAAGCTCGCTACCAAGCCTTAACTAAGTACATTCAAGAAGGTGATATACTGTTGACTGGTCAACATGCCGACGATCAAATAGAGACTTTTCTCCTTGCGCTTAAGCGCGGCAGCGGGCCTAAAGGGTTATCTTCGATGGCGGAGAGTATGCCGTTTTCTTGCGGATCTCTAGTTCGACCATTGCTTACTATCAAGCGGAAGACCATCGAAGAAGCCGCTACTAAATTAGGCTTGGAGTGGGTGGAAGACGAAAGCAATCAAGATACCCGTTATGATCGTAACTTTCTTCGTCATTGTGTTATTCCTGAATTGTCTGGTCGCTGGCCGAGTATCCATCAAGCGGTTCAGCGCAGTGCAAGTTTATGTGCTCAACAAGAAGCGCTATTGGATGAACTATTGAGCGCGGTGTTTGAACGCGCTTTACAAACGGATCTAAGTTTGAGTATTGAAGAACTGGCTAAGCACAGTGAGTTAGCGCGTGCGCGCTTGATTCGTATGTGGCTGGCTAAGCTTAATACTAGTATGCCGACTCAGGTACAACTCAATCTTATCTGGAATGAAGTCGCATTAGCTCAGCAAGATGCCAACCCCAAACTACAACTTAAACAAGGTGAAGTGCGCCGTTTTCGAAATCGTCTCTATTGGGTAACGGAAATCGCTGAAGTCACTGAGTGGCAAAGTACGATTCAAGTCGATACCGTTTTATCGCTTCCAGAGCGGCTAGGGGAGCTGACCTTAACGACGAGTTCTAGCAACGCAACGATTGCGCTTCCGAGTCAGCCAGAATTGCTTCGCGTGACCTTTAATCCGGAAGGCTTATCAGCGCATCCAACCACGCGTAATCACAGTCGAAAACTGAAGAAGTTGTTCCAAGAATACAATGTGCCAAGCTGGCTGCGTCGTCAAATTCCGATTTTGATGTATCAAGACCGAGTCGTTGCTGTGGCAGATCTGTTCGTTGATCAGGCGTTTAATGGTCAAGATTGTGAACTTATTTGGCGCAGGTAATGAAAATTCATGCCACAATGTCGATTATAAAATATAAAAATCCTTAAATAATAATTGATTAGGTGAAGCAATGAAGAAAACAATCATGGGTGCAATGGTGGCGTTAACCATGTTCAGTGGGCAAGCTCTAGCTGCGGGAGATGCTGCAGCAGGTCAAGCAAAGTCGGGAGTATGCGCGGCGTGTCATGGCGCTGATGGTATTGCTGTCATTCCGGGTTACCCAAATCTGAAAGGGCAAAATGAGCAATATATTATCAGTTCAATTAAAGCTTATAAAAATAAAGAGCGAACAGGTGGGCTTGCTGCTGTGATGCAAGCTCAAGCTTCATTGTTGTCTGATGAAGATATCGCTAACCTAGCGGCTTACTACGCAAGTTTGAAGTAAACGTGAGTCTGAAAAAGCTTGGACGATTGGGCATTGAGCAGTCCTCACTGGGGTTTTATCAACTCACGATATTCGCTATGTTAATTTGCTCAATCTGGATTTTCGCTGGTGGATCAGAGACAAACATTGAATGTTGCGAAACGCTAAACGATAATAAGCGCAATCGATTGAAGCTTAAGGGATGAACATGAAAAAAATTGAAGCGATTATCAAGCCATTTAAACTGGATGATGTTCGAGAAGCGCTAGCTGAAGTTGGCATTACAGGGATGACCGTCTCTGAAGTGAAAGGCTTTGGTCGCCAAAAAGGTCACACCGAGCTTTACCGTGGTGCAGAGTACATGGTGGACTTTCTACCTAAAGTGAAGCTCGAAATCGTTGTAACGGAAGATGTGGCTGATAAATGTGTAGAGACAATCATTGAAACCGCGCAAACTGGTAAGATTGGTGATGGTAAAATATTCGTCACTGATATTGAGCGTGTGGTTCGTATTCGTACTGGTGAAGAAGACGAAGACGCGATCTAAGGTTTCTTGTCACCTGTTTCGTATTTATTATGCTAAAAGGGAGCCAAGTGGCTCCTTTTTTGTTGTTTGCTTATTAGTGAAATCATTTAACCCGAGATTTGTTGTTCTAGATTTCGGGTGCCTACATTCAGGTTTGTCGTATGTTTAAGCGTTTTTTTCTGGCGTTAGCTTTTCTCGTAATGGCGGTATTGGTTGGCTTCCAGGTTATTTTCACCGTACCAGATCAGCCGCAAATTATTACTCAAACAGGTACCGAGCTGACACAAGATATCAGGTGCATCGAATTTAGCGATTCAAAAGCTCTCGATCATGACGGCAAAATCAATGTGCTTGTCTGGAATATCTACAAACAGAACCGGGCTAATTGGCAACGTGCACTCGATGAGTTTTCTGCTGATAAGCAGTTACTGTTATTGCAAGAAGCCAGCATGACACCATCATTTAAACAGTGGTTGGTGGATGGTCGCTGGGTTAGTAATCAAGTGAGTGCTTTTAAGGCGCTGGGTAGCGGTGCCGGTGTAATTAGTATTGCTCAAGGGCAACCAGAAAAAGCCTGCGCTTACACCTCTAAAGAGCCGTGGCTTCGCTTACCTAAGTCTGCATTATATAGCCAGTATCACTTGAGTAATGGCGAGAAACTCGCAGTGGTGAATGTACATGCGATTAACTTCACCGTAGGTACAAAAGAGTATGTATCGCAGTTAACGGCGCTTGAAATGCTTTTAAAGCATCATGTGGGGCCAATTCTATTTGCTGGAGACTTCAATAGCTGGAGTGAATCTCGCGTTAATGCGATGAGGCAGGCCTTAAAGGCTGCGGACTTACAAGAGGTGACGTTCTTGCCGGATCATCGAGTCCAATTTATAACAGGGTTACCACTGGACCATGTGTTTTACCGAGGTCTGACGCTTAAGTACGCAAAAGCGCCGCAGAGCGACGCTTCCGATCATAACCCATTGTTATTGTCATTTACGTTAAATAACTAGCTTAGGTTACCACAATATAAAGTGCCCAAATAACGTAGAAGAATACCCATGGCAGGCTTGCTATCACCAAAGCTTGGCCACGTTCAAACTCCGTCCACGTCAGTACAACGCCGTAGCCGAGCACAATGTACCAAGGCAGAAGCAAAGGTAACGAGCTAGCGAAATGAGACCATTCGTTAGTAAGAGGCAGCTTTAATAGACCATTGAGGCTATTTAAATCGGCAGCGTAAGTCATTACCTGACCATGCTTGAGTAGCAAGCTCGCGTAGCTTGCTACATCGCCCAATACTGCTGGGAATAAGATAGCACACGATGCGGCAAACCATTTCCAGTAACCGTATTGTTGTTTGCTTGCCTTTGTTGCAAGAAAGAACCAAAGCGCGAGCAATAGTAAGGTGGCAAAGCGGTTGAATACATCATTGATGATCGCGCTTGCCATTAGCGTGTTTGGTTCTAATAGCTCAATCTGCTTCGGGTCGATTTGCTGAAATTGCGCAGCAAGTTGGTCACTGAGCCACGTGAAATCGACATTCGAAAAGTAAGCACCCCAGAATAAAAACGGACTAAGCATCAGGAAGATGAACGGTTGCCATCCCCATCCACCGCGTTGATAAAGCGCAAGAAAACAAGATGTTGGAGAACGAAAAATGTCCAACAGCATCACAAGTGGATTGCTTGATGGGTTCATACACTTACCTTCGTTACGTCAACGTACAACTTAAGCTTTTGACCTGGTTGTAAGTATTTTTTCTTGTGTAGCGAGTTCCATTTCACGATGTCGTTCGTTTTTACTTTGAACTTGCTTGCAATGCCGCTAATGGTGTCGCCAGAGCGAACGTTGTAGAAAACGGTACGGATCACAGAACCTTTGTCTGAGTCCTTCCAAATCACTAGCTTTTGACCCACACGCAATGGATCTTTAGGGCCCATACCATTCCATTTAGCTAACGATTTATACGACACTTTATTGTTACGTGCGATTGACCACAAACTTTCTCCAGACTGAACGACATGGGTGAGCTTGAGTTGACCACGAGCACGAGATTGAGTCTTGTTTAATCGGTTTTGTGCCGTTAATGCATATTTTGCATCGTCTTTTGTTGATGTCGGAATCAATAGGTATTGACCAATACGAATGTTGTTATTCGATAGGCCGTTGGCACGTCGAATGACTTTCGTGGTTGTGCCGTATTTATTAGCTAGCACGCTTAAAGAGTCACCAGATTTCACCTTGTAGCGAGCGACCTTCATCCCTTTACCGCGATTTTTCTCCACCTTGGTGAGAAAAGTCTCTTTTTTCTCTACGGGAATCAAAAGTTGGTGCGGCCCCTCAGGTGCTGTCGACCACTGGTTGTATGCAGGGTTGTAACTCTGCAACTCTTTTACGCTAATGCCGGCATAATCTGCGGCAATAGCCAGATCTAACTGCTCTTCTGGATCAACAAGCGTTAGAACAGGCTTGTTTGGAATTGCAGGAATATTAAGTCCGTACTTGTCTTGGTTTGCGATAACGTCAGCCAAGGCCAACAGCTTAGGAACGTAACTACTGGTCTCTTTTGGTAAGTCTAATGAGAAGAAATCGATAGGTTTACCGAGCTTTTTATTCTTACGAATTGCGCTAGAAACACGGCCACCACCGCTGTTATAAGCGGCGATTGCATGTTCCCAGTTACCATCAAAACGCTCGTTTAGTTGTACTAGGTAGTCCAGCGCTGCATCCGTTGCTGCTGCCACATCTCTGCGACCGTCATACCAGTAGTTTTGCTCTAATCCCATCATTTTTCCGGTGCCTGGGACAAATTGCCACAACCCAGCTGCACTACCGTGTGAGTAGGCAAAGGCATCGAATGAACTTTCCACTACAGGAAGTAAAGCAAGCTCCATTGGGAGTCCGCGCTCTTCGATACGTTTTGTGATCATGTATAGAAAAGGGGTAGCACGCTTAGATACCGTGTAAAGGTGATTTGGGTGCTTTAAATACCACGTACGGTAGTAGTCCACTTTCTTGTGGTTTGGGATATCCATGTCCAGCTGCATGGCGATACGTTGCCACACATCTTCTTGTTCTTGGGGGGAGAGAACTTTAGGCGCGTCGTTAGCGGATTTTTTTGCTAGTGACGATTTATTGCCCGGTTGAGCTTTTACTGCATTTTGCTTTGCAGTCTGCTCAGATTTATTGGTTTCTGGTGTAGAAGACGTTGAATCTGACTGAGTCAATTGACAGCCAGATAATAACAACGCCAACGCCCAAGTATACTTCAAACGCATGGATTCAGCCTATTTAGGGCCTGTTTATCTTCACCTGCCTGTCGCGCAACGTAATGTGCGTGGCAGTCGCAAGATAATAGACATCTTTTAAACACTAACTAATTTATAGAGGCAAAGAGCTTCTAATTATGCAATGGGGAGAAATTCAAATAGATTTATATCAACCCCAAACGTAAGAGAAGCGCCAGTGGCGCTTCTCGAAAAATCAGTCCCTGATAATACTGGGGTCTTGCAAACTTACAAGCAGAAAATGGTTAAAATTCGTTCTTCCACTCGCGTAAAGCAGTAAAAACCGAGCATGGATCGCTATTTTTAATGCGACTAGCAACAGATTGAACCACGTCAGGGTTCGAGGTTCGCAAGAACGGATTAATCCACTTTTCTTTGCGTATTGTTGTTGGAAGTGTCGGAATGTTGAGTGCTCGCAGTCGGTTTACATCGTCGCGATATTGGCGAAGTTGCTCATTGTCAGGTTCAACCGCTAGAGCAAACGCCACGTTACTCGCGGTGTATTCATGCGCGCAGAAGACTTGAGTTTCTTCTGGTAGAGACGTTAGTTTGCTCAGTGATTCAAACATTTGCTCAGGCGTACCTTCAAAAACACGACCGCAGCCAGCAGAAAAGAGCACATCACCGCAAAACAGTTTTCCGTCCCCAACGTAACCGATATGGCCCAAAGTATGACCGGGTAACCCAAGTACTAAGAAAATCTCACCAAACAACTCTAGCTTGTCGCCTTCTTCCATTGGTGTCGTTAGGGTTGGAATTGGTTCTGATTTTGGGCCCACAACGGCGACGTTAGGAAATGCACGCACTAAGTCTGGAACGCCACCAATGTGATCGTTGTGGTGGTGCGTAATTAAAATCGCTTCTAAAGTTAATTCGTTAGCCTGCAGAAATTCTAATACTGGCTTCGCATCGCCCGGATCAACGACTGCGCAGCGCTTATCGCTATTTTGTATCAGCCAGATGTAATTATCATTAAATGCGGGTATGCTTTTGATCTCTAACACGATTCGTTCTCCGTCACCCATTTTAGTCAGGTGGTTAATGAAACCAGCACTCAGCAACAAAACTATACCACACCCGTCGACTTGGTCAGCAATGAACAACGGTCCGTGGGTGCTTGAGTCAATCCAGACCCGACTTGATGAATGGTGCCCGAAACTCTTCGGCTACCATATGCTCAAACTGGGCGGGTTGAGCTGTGAGCTAACCAGCTGTAATTGTAACATTCAACACCAAGTCAACGTAGATATCCAGAACCCGTTGCATAATGTGATTGCGGATGGTTACGAATTACCCTTTTTGGAAAAAAGCTTTGATGTTGTGATACTCGCTCATCAGCTCGACTATGCAAGCGATCCACACCGTTTGTTGCGTGAAGTCGATAGAGTGATGATGGATGATGGCTATGTAATTATTACTGGATTCAACCCATTAAGCTTGACTGGATTAGCGAGTTTGCTTCCATGGCGTAAACATAATTTGCCTTGGAGTGGACGAATGTTTACGTCGAACCGCATCAAAGATTGGTTAGGGTTACTTAATTATCAAGTGATTCATTGTGATCGTTATGCGCTGTTTCCGATGAAACGTTACCGTACGATGTGGACATGGTTGGAAAATAGTCTTGGTGATTGGGCATCACCCGCTGGGAGTTTGTATTACATAGTCGCGCGGAAACGGACATACCCTCTCAAGCCTATCAAACCGCATTGGCGCTTGAAGAAAAAGCTCACACCACTTGGGGTGATGAATCGAGAGGGTAACACTATGAGGAAAGAATCTCGCTAAGAGGGTTGGTAACCTGTATCTTCCTCAGTTGGGTTTTCTGCAGCAGTCCGGGCTAGCTCATCACACATTTCGTTCTCACGATGGCCCGCGTGGCCTTTTACCCAATGCCATTCAACTTGATGGCGTGCGGTTTCTTTGTCTAGAGCTTGCCATAAATCGGCATTCTTCACGGGTTTTTTATCCGCTGTTTTCCAACCACGCTTCTTCCAGTTATGGATCCACTGAGTAATACCTTGGCGCACATATTGGCTGTCAGTCGTTAAAGTGACTTTGCAAGGTTGTTTTAGCGTCTGCAGCGCGACGACAGCCGCCAACATTTCCATGCGGTTGTTGGTAGTTAACGTATAGCCTTTGGAAAGTGTCTTTTCTACGTCTTTGTAACGCAATACTATGCCGTAACCACCTGGTCCTGGGTTACCTAAACAAGAACCGTCAGTGAAAATCTCAACGTGTTTGGTCATATTTTTTGGTACTATTAGCCGAAACATTTAATAAAGCATAGTCTGACATACATAACCTTATGAATACCAGCAGCAATTCTGAATATAACCGCATTGTCGTTCTCGATACCGAAACCACAGGTATGAACCGCGAGGGTGGTCCTCACTACATGGGACACCGCATTATTGAAATCGGTGCCGTGGAGATCATCAACCGTAAGCTGACTGGTCGTCACTTCCACGTTTATTTAAAACCCGATCGTGAAATCCAACCAGAAGCGGTTGAAGTTCACGGTATTACGGATGAATTCTTGGTTGATAAACCGGAATACGCGAGCGTGCACCAAGAGTTTCTTGAGTTTATTAAAGGCGCAGAACTTGTTGCCCACAACGCGCCCTTCGATACCGGCTTTATGGATTACGAGTTTGGCATGCTCGATCCTAACATCGGCAAAACGGACGACTACTGCAAGGTGACCGACACCCTTGCAATGGCGAAGAAAATCTTCCCTGGTAAGCGAAACAACCTTGATATCTTATGTGAACGTTACGGTATTGATAACTCGCACCGTACACTCCACGGAGCTTTGCTCGATGCGGAGATTCTAGCCGACGTTTACCTCTTTATGACGGGTGGTCAAACGAGTCTAGAATTTAACGCGAATAAACAAGAGGGTGGAGTAGAAACCATTCGTCGTATTGAAGGAAGAAAAGCGCTAAAGGTTTTGCGCGCAAGTGCCGATGAACTAGAAGCTCACCAAAAAAGATTAGAGTTGGTGAACGACTGTATTTGGCATCAATAGGAGAAGCTATGTTGAGGGCTTTGTTGGTCGCGTTTTTAGCGATATGGAGTAGTCTCTCGAGTGCTGCGAGTGAATCTACAATGTCTTTGTTAGACAATCGCTTTCGAGTTGATCCAACCATCGAGCAGATCACGTTTTTGGTTTATCGTGAGCAAAGTTCTCAGCCAGTTGTTTTAGTCCGTCCTGACGGTAAAAAATACTATGCTTGGGGCTCTTACGACAATGTACGTTGGTATCAAGAAGCCTCACTCGATATTATTTCCGTTGATAACCCTATGCCAGGTCCATGGCAGGCTGTGGGGAAAGTTACGCCTAAAAATAACATCCGCTTAATTTCTCACCTAAAGCTCAGTACGGATCTGTTCCCAAACCGATTATATAATGGGGAAGCGCTTAAGTTTACAGCTCGCCTGACCTCCGACGGCAAACCTCTTGTACTGCGCGACTTCCTTGATCGCGTGAATCTGCGCGTGACATTTACCAAGTTTGTCGAAAATGAAGATGAGCTGATCAAAGAAGCACGTCCAGTGCCGATGGTTGTGGGTGAGTTTTCTGATGACGGCCGAGGCTTGGATGAAAAAGCAGGGGATGGTGTGTTTACGGTTCAGCTCCCAATAGACGTTGAGCCTGGTAAGTACCGCGCGCGCATCACGTCTGGCAATGGCGTATTCTTACGAGCGCAAGAACAAGTCATCTTGGTTTATCCGAACCCAATCTCTCGTACTTTTATTCAGGCTCGTAATTCCGATAAGCCACACCAATTAGTGGTGAGTGGCGAGCAAGGTATGATTGCACCAGGCTCTATAGCAGTCACAGTGAAAAAGGACGCTCCCGATGGTTTCATTAGTTACAGCCAAGGACAGGTCTCTAAAGATGGAATGAGAGTTACGTTGAACCTCAATAACGATTCTGAACTTGGTAAGTACGCCTGGCGCGGCGAGATCTTTGCCACTGATTTTGCAACCCAGCGCTCGTTGGCGTTTCCTATCCCAGAGCAAACCTTCAGTGTTGTTGATGAAGTTGATCTAGAAGCTGCTCGAATTGCAAAAGAAGCTGAATTAGCCGAGCAGCGTCGTATTGAAATGGAAAAGCAAATTATCGCTGAGCGGGAGGCTGAGCGTAAGCGCAGCATGATTATTATCGCGGTGGGTAATGTGATAATGCTGCTGATTGTGATCATTGCATGGATAGTCTGGCGCAAAATTAAAGCGAAGCGCGATGCCATGCCAGAGATGCAGTTAGAAGTGCCAAAGAAATAGTAGTAACACATAAAGCGAGAAACGGAGCCAATCGGCTCCGTTTTTTTCAGTTTAAGTTTGAGACAGAATTTGATATTTCTCATGGTCATTAATCATTTTATTTTAAAGTAACACCATGATTTAACGTTGATTAATCATAATAAAGCTCGCATGATACTGTTTACGTTTCGACTTTATTTTAGTGCGTATCGACGGAGTGAATTATGACAATTGGAGAGTTAGGACTAGAACATTTACCACGACAAAAGGCCTTGGTTGAGTCAGCTTATGATGCCTTTTGTTCTGAAAAAGACGTTGTTGCCGCGGTATTGCTTGGTTCATTGTCATCAGGACAAGGTGACCGTATTTCGGACGCTGATGTTGTTGTATTTACTCAAAACAACTTCCATAAAGCCTCAGAGCCTTGCTTTACCCAGTTTGAAGCTAATAAAGACATTTTTTATCGCCTTGAGGGAGAGCACAACGAAAATGCGTGTTTCAAAAAATACATTTTTAATGACCTAACCAGTGCAGAGATTCATTGTTTAGATCTCTGTGAGCCCTTCAAACTTTCTAAGCCATTTAAGACTTTATTTGATAAAGCTGATGTGATTGGGGGCATGGTTACTGATGAACCTGCGCCAAAGCATGAAGATTTCCCAGTTTATACCAGTGGTGATCAAGGACTGATCTGGGAACTCTTTGATTGTATTAAGTGGTTGAGCAGAGATAACCATGAGCTTGCTAAGTCCTATTTGAAAAAACTCTCTGAGAAACTCTAATTTGAGAGTCATCTCCGTTCCTCCCACTGAAGTTAGCTAGGCGGTTAGGTTATGAAATACAAAAAGCGTCAGAAGTATAAATACACTCTCCATTCTGAAGAAAAGATTGAGACTCACATTTCAGTGAGTAACGCGTATGACAGCCCTTTTCTTAGTTTGTCCAAACAAGGCGTGTTAACGATTAAAAAGGGCTATGCATGGGATGGAGCGAGTGGGCCAGCGTTAGACACAAAAAACATTATGAAAGCTTCTTTAGTGCATGATGCTCTTTACCAACTCATGAGGGAAGAGGTGTTGCCACAAAGTGCTCGAAAGCATGCGGATACGTTGTTGAGAGAAACATGTTTAGAAAAAGGAATGTCTAGCTTCAGAGCAACTTATATCTATTATGGCGTCAGAGTTGTCGGTGGCTTCTTTTCTAGACCTGATACTTTGTGTGCTTAATGGGAACATCTTTCCAACGTCTAACTGTTTATTTATACAGTTTAGTTATGTAAGCTCCAAGGTGATACAAAGGAGTAGTACATAATGACAATAAGATATGAAGAGCATGTGCCAAGCCCGAAAGAATACTGTGATATGCGTGTCAAAGCCGGGCTATCACCCAAATCGTTGAAAGCTGCTGAAATTGGTCTACCCAATTCGTTATATGGCGTATCTGTTCGGGATGAAGGAAAGCTCATTGCAATGGGTCGGGTTGTTGGTGACGGGGCGTGTAACTTCGAAATTGTCGACGTTGCCGTTGATTCTGATTATCAAGGTAACGGTTTAGGTAGAAAAGTCATGGAATACATCGACGGTTATCTTTCTTCTGTTGCACTTGAAGGCTCTTACGTTTCTATGATTGCTGATGAACCGGTCTTTTACGAAAAGCTTGGTTATAGGCTGGTGGCTCCTAAAAGCCAAGGGATGACAAAAAAGTTTAAGCCAAAGGCATAACACGTATTCAGCTGTGAAGATAAGCACTAGAAAACAGGAGTTTAATTTCCTGTTTTCTATATTAAATTTCTATTTAAGCCACTTCTGGAATTGGTTTGGGTGGCTGCTCTAAATCAGGCTCTTTTTGAACAGTAGGAATTTGTCCCTCACCCACAGCACTGATGTAACAGCCACTAAGTTTAATGGCAAGGTACATATCAGCTCGCAGTAAGATGCCTCCTTCACTGGTGCTGATACCAGTAAGCTCACACCATTGACGAAGACATCGTTTCCTTCCTGCTAGGATTAAGCGTACGCCTCTCTTTTTCAAAGTATTGTGAATATCTGCCAGTGTTGCCATCACACTGAGATCCAAGTGAGTAAAGCTCGACACGGCGTCGATGACAACGCAACTTGCGTCTTTGTGATGCTCTGCCTGCTCTAACACTCTACGTTTAAAGTAAGGAGCATTGAAGTAAGTTAGCGGTGAGTTAAAGCGGTAAATCACCATTCCAGGAATAGGCGAAGCTTTTCCTGAGTCGTCGATTGTCCGAATGGTACCTTTTTCATCCAAGCCAAGTAGCTGATCACTCGGTCGCATGACAATCCGTAAAAATTGAAACAGCCCTAACAGTACCGCCAAAGTGATCCCCGGTATTACACCCACGATCAACACAGAAATAAAAGTAATGATGGCCAGATAAAATGCATCTTTGTCACGAGATTTTAATTTCCAAATTGCTTTAAGATCGAGCAGCGATAGGGACGCAATGATCAATACAACACCAAGTGAAGCGATAGGGATGAACTGTAAAGGCTCGTAAATAAATACCGCAATAATGGCAATGGTGATTGCGGCGACAATCGAAACTAATTGAGATTTACCGCCATTTGCATCATTGACGGCTGTGCGTGAGTCAGCGCCGCTTATTGCGAAACCTTGTGAAAACGCTGAGGCAATGTTGGCAAAACCCAACGCCTGAAACTCTTTATTTGCATCAATATCATAACCGTTTTTAGCCGCGAAACTGCGGGCGGTGAGCATCATGCTAACAAAACTGACAATCGCAAGGTTGAGCGCCGGGACTACTAGTTCACGAACTTCACCTAGCTCAAATTCCGGTGTTTGAAACTGAGGGAAGCCACCTTGAGTGAGTCCGACAACCGATACGCCCATCTCTTGTAAATGGAAAAACCAAACTGACGCAGTAGTTACGAGGATCGCCAGCATGGCAGCAGGCCAAGTTGGTCGGTAGCGTTTGGTGAGCAAATAAACGACAACTGTCACGATACTCAGAGTTACAGTAGGCCAATGAAGATCGGTTAATCGTTGTGGAGCTTCCCATAAACGTTCCAGTAAATAACGTTGCTCGTATTTCAAACCGACTACTTTCGCAAACTGACCAACGATAATTGTGAGAGCAACACCGTTGAGTAGACCCAAAAGAATCGGGCGAGAAAGGAAATCTGCAAATACTCCTAGCTTGAAACGACTTGCCAGTACACACCAAATCCCCGTCATCGCTGTCATGGTCATAACCAACTGCCAATGTTTTGTGGGGTCACCTGCGGCAAGTGGTGTCACAACAGCAGCGATCACTGCACAGGTTGCTGCATCGGGTCCGACAATGAGTTGTCGAGATGTGCCCATCATGGCGTAAACCAACATTGGCAGTACGCACGAATACAGACCGACAATTGCGGATACACCAGTTAACTGTGCATAAGCTATGGCAACTGGCAGTGCAACCGCGACAACAGAAAAGGCGGCTCTAAAGTCGTTAACAAACCATTCTTTTTGATAATGCTTAAGCTGAACAAGCCCTGGGAACCACTGTGCGAGTAATATTTTAGCCAACGGATTTACCATATATGTGAGTGAGTTACTTAAAGTATACACCGCTTAGTTGGAACGTCTGTGAGTTAGTTATCACTGGAAATCGGGGAAAAGATTGGAGTGCGAGGATTTTATTGCGCAGGGGGGCTTTGTAGTGTGAGGTGTTATGAATCCGATTCTGGAAGCAATAAAAAACGGGAGCTGATACTCCCGTTTGTGGTCTCAGATTCTAGAGTTACGCGACACTATCCATCTGAGGGTATAGCGGCTTTGCGGCAAGCAGTTCCGGCTCAAAATCGTCAACGTTGATTGTATCTAGACGATGCTGTTCCGCTTCTCTGAGTAGATCGGCTTCTTCTTGCGTGATAAAGCCTTGCTCTAGCCCTTCCTGAGCAATCATATCCAAACGTAAGAATGGGCGACGCTTACCCTGCGCTTTACATACTTTGTCAAACACAGGCTCGGCTTGAAGAATGACTGATAGTGCAAGCTCAATCTTACCTGCTGCGTTGTGCTCGGTTGGTTCAAGGTATTGACCGCGACCAATGCGTGAGCGCGTTGCACTTGGCGTTTGTAGAATGCGTGCCACTTTACTGTCTAGTTTATCGCTTGGTGCTTTGCGTACGCGACCAAATGGCATGATTAATACGCGTAGCGCACGGCCAATTACTTTGTTCGGGAAGTTTGCTAAGAATTCATCTACTGCCACTTCAGCTTGTTTCAAACTGTCTTGTAGACCCCAGTGTACTAATGGTAAATCTTCGACTGGGCGGCCATCTTGCTCAAAGCGTTTCAACGTCGCAGAGCTCAAATATAGCTGGCTTAGAATGTCACCAAGACGCGCTGATAGACGCTCTTTACGCTTCAAAGAGCCACCTAGCACTGCCATTGAGATATCCGATAGCAGAGCAAGGTTTGCACTGTAACGGTTCAATTGTTGGTAGTAACGCTTGGTTGCATCTTTGGTTGGTGATGAAGAGCCCAGACCGTCGCTCAAACCAAACCAGATACTGCGCACTAGGTTACTCATTGTAAAGCTCACGTGACCAGCAAGCGCTTTATCAAATTTCTCGACAGCATTACTTGCTTCAGAATACGCCGCGTTCATTTCTTCAAGAACGTACGGATGGCAACGGATTGCGCCTTGGCCAAAGATGATCATTGAGCGTGTTAGAATGTTAGCACCCTCAACCGTTACCGCGATTGGCGCACCTTGGTAACCACGAGCTAGGAAGTTAGAAGGTCCCATACAGATACCTTTACCGCCTACGATGTCCATTGCATCGATGATGCTTTGCTGGCCGCGGTGCGTACAGTGATACTTCACGATAGCTGAGATTACTGAAGGCTTTTCACCTAAGTCGATACCCGCAACGGTTAAGTTGCTTGCTGCATCCATCACGTAAGCATTACCACCCAAGCGTGCTAATGGTTCTTCAACTCCTTCCATATGACCGATCGGCTGTTTGAACTGACGGCGAATACGTGAGTAAGCACCGGTTGCCATTGCCGCAGTTTTGATGCCACCTGTTGAGTTTGAAGGTAGTGTGATACCACGTCCAACCGACAGACACTCAACCAGCATACGCCAACCTTGGCCCGCCATTTTTTCGCCACCGATAATGAAATCGATAGGAACAAAGATGTCTTTACCGCGCGTTGGACCATTTTGGAATGGCACATTGAGTGGGAAGTGTCGGTTACCAATCTCAACACCTTTGACATCAGTTGGAATAAGCGCACAAGTGATGCCAAGATCTTCTTTGTCACCAAGTAAACCTTCAGGGTCGCGAAGTTTAAATGCTAAGCCTAGTACGGTTGCGACTGGCGCTAGGGTGATGTAGCGCTTGTTCCAAGTCAGGCGCATACCCAGTACTTCTTTTCCTTCCCATTCGCCTTTGCAGACCACACCGTAATCTGGAATAGAGCCTGCGTCAGAACCCGCTTCTGGGCTCGTTAAGGCGAAACAAGGGATTTCCTTACCTTCAGCTAAACGCGGTAAGTAATGATTTTTTTGATCTTCAGTACCGTAGTGTTGCAGTAGTTCACCAGGGCCTAAAGAGTTAGGAACACCAACGGTAGACGATAGAACGCCAGAAACACCCGTTAATTTTTGTAGCACCAAAGATTGCGCGTATGCTGAGAATTCCAGACCACCGTACTTTTTCTTAATGATCATGGCGAAGAACTTATGATCTTTCAGGTATTGCCAAACTTCTGGCGGTAAGTCCGCGAGTTCATGGGTCACTTGGAAATCACTCACCATGGCGCACACTTCATTCACGGGGCCGTCTAAAAAGGCTTGTTCTTCCGCACTTAACTTAGGTGCTTGAATCGCGTGTAGCTTTTGCCACTCTGGTTTGCCTTTAAATAGTTCGGCTTCCCACCAGACGGTACCTGCGTCTAACGCTTCTTTTTCGGTTTGAGACATAGCTGGCAGCACTTTCTTGAAAAGCACTAACGCTTTACGGCTAATTAAAGACTGACGTACGCCAGGAACCGCGAGCACAGCTGCGGCGAGAACGTAAATAGCCCAACCAATAACGCCGACAGTACCTGCTACTGTAAGAGCCAGCATGGCCGCGGTGAGTAAGCTAATAGATTTCACGAGAGACATGCGGTGGTAGAGCGTAATGCCTAGCACGATCGCCATCGTGATGATTGAGAGCAAGATGTCCATATATATTTTCCTTTTCAGACTTTATAAGTTTTGTACGTCTGTATGTTAGGTAAGAGGTCTAACCAGTTGGTTTAAGTGTAATCAAAATATTAAGGAAATGTAAAACATAAGATTGGATAAAAAGTGATCTAAGTAGAGTTAAAATTCTAAAGTTGAGATTTGAGTGATGGTTTCATGAGCAAGTTGACAAGTTTATTACCATCACTAATCTAAATCTGTTGGTTCACTATCGACACTAATTCTCGTTTGTGGGTAAACTCAGAGTAATCAAACCCGAGTTCAGGTTTATGAAATGTCCGATACCAAATTGGTATCAGAACAATTTGCTCAGTGAGTCTAGAGCTGACTGAAGCCGAAATAATAAAGAGAACGTCTTATGTACCATGATCTGATTAGAAGTGAATTAAACGAAGCTGCTGAAGTGCTCAACAAATTTTTAAGCGATGACCATAACATTGCGCAAATCGAAGCAGCGGCGAAAATGATTGCTGACTCATTCAAGCAAGATGGTAAAGTATTGTCATGTGGTAACGGTGGTTCTCACTGTGATTCAATGCACTTTGCCGAAGAGCTAACAGGCCGTTACCGAGAAAATCGTCCTGGCTATGCTGGTATTGCTATTTCAGATCCAAGCCACCTTTCTTGTGTGAGTAATGACTTTGGTTATGACTTCGTGTTTTCACGTTATGTAGAAGCGGTTGGTCGAAAAGGTGACGTACTGTTTGGTCTGTCGACGTCAGGTAACTCAGGTAACATCCTGAAAGCGATTGAGGCAGCGCAAGCTAAAGGCATGAAGACGATTGCGCTAACAGGCAAAGATGGCGGCAAAATGGCAGGCCTTGCAGATATTGAAATCCGCGTGCCACACTTTGGTTATGCAGACCGCATTCAGGAAGTTCATATTAAGATTATTCATATCATCATCCAGTTGATTGAAAAAGAGATGGAATAACCGTTTTACGGCCACCGTTTCGAGCTGTGTTGTTAGGGAGTTTTTTAAGCCATGTGTGAATTGCTCGGTATGAGCGCTAATGTTCCAACGGATATTTGTTTCAGTTTTACTGGGCTCATGCAGCGTGGAGGTCGAACCGGCCCACACCGTGACGGATGGGGGATCACCTTCTACGAAGGGAAGGGCTTTCGAACCTTCAAAGATCCCAAGCCAAGTTGTGAGTCTAAAATAGCAGAGTTGGTACAAAATTATCCCATCAAAAGTCGTGCGGTCGTTAGTCATATCCGACAGGCGAATCGTGGTGGTGTTAATTTAGAAAATACTCATCCCTTTACACGTGAGCTGTGGGGTAGGTATTGGACGTTTGCGCATAACGGTCAGCTCTCTGGCTACCAAGACTTGCATACAGGTCGACATAGACCTGTCGGTGAGACAGATAGTGAACTGGCATTTTGCTGGTTGTTGAAGCAAATGGAAGATCGATATCCTGAGCCACCAAAGGATATGGAGTCGGTATTCTTATATGTTGCTAAATGTTGTGATGAGCTAAAAGAGAAGGGTGTATTTAACATGCTTCTGAGTGATGGTGAGTATGTAATGACGTATTGCACCAATCATTTGTATTGGATCACAAGACGCGCACCGTTTGGAAAAGCCGCGTTGCTTGATGAAGATGTGGAAATTAACTTCCAAGAAGAAACAACGCCACACGACATCGTTTCTGTGATCGCAACTCAACCTTTGACGGGCAACGAAGCTTGGCAGCGTATGAAACCTGGCGAATACGGCTTGTTTCACCTAGGTGAACTAGTCAAAAATAATGCCTCTGAACTGGTAAATGTGCCGTTTGCGGCGGCTAAGCCAGGCAATCAAGCGCCAACCGAACCGTTAGAGTGATGGTCTCTTACTCTGAATATAAAAATAAAGCTCGCTTAATCGCGAGCTTTATTTTTATGCGTTTTAAACCGAGGGCGGATACGGATGAGCATTCTTACTTTCTAGAGTGCTGGTAGTAGAGTCCTAGTCTCGCTAAGGCTTGCTGTAAAGACGTAACTGATAGAAATTTCTCATAAAACACCTCGTCAGTCTGAACGGTGAAGAACGAACCAGATGCAGAATCTACTTTCCGAGTGTTATGTTACTCAAGTGGTTATGGGATTTTTTAGAATGCTGGGTTTTAGGTTTCTAGTCTCACCATGGTTTTCTTGAATCAAGTTTATAAGTATTAAAACAACCAAGAGCAGCCCTCAGGCTGCTCTTTTGTGCTTGGAGTTTATTATTCAGGGCTACTCATCTGAGGCGTACCCATGTACGCCAAGCTCTGCGCCATCTAAATAGGCTTTACCATCCTTCATGATCAACCGCTCGTCTACCAGCCACTTAGCCACCATAGGGTAGATTCGGTGCTCCTGCGCCTGAACACGTGCCGCAAGTACACTAGCATCATCGTCTTCGAACACAGGAACTTTTGCTTGCAGTATGACAGGGCCACCATCAAGCTCTTCCGTTACAAAGTGCACACTCGTACCATGTTCTTTATCGCCAGCATCAATTGCTCTCTGGTGTGTGTGTAGCCCAGGATATTTTGGTAGAAGAGAAGGGTGGATATTGATCATCTTACCCATGTAATGAGAAACAAATGCGCTGCTCAGAATGCGCATGTAACCAGCAAGAATAATCACGTCTGGTTGGTATTCATCTATTTGACTCATTAGCTCTGCATCAAAGCTTTCACGCGAGCTGAATGCTTTAGGGTCGACAAAGTGACCGTCCACATCAAACTTTTTTGCACGTTCTAAACCAAAAGCATCTGCTTTGTTAGAGAACACGGCTGCCACTCGTGCGTTTGGCATGCTGTCTTCGCAAGCTTCCAAGATAGCTTGCAGGTTACTTCCGTTACCCGAGATGAGGACCACAATGTTTTTTAGGGTATGGTTTTTCATGATGTCGAGAGCGCCTTGGTATTGTAGGTTGGAGTTATGTAGCTTCTAAACTACCTACTAATAGAATGGTTTTTAGTGTTCTAGATAGCAAAATGAGGACCTAGTCATCTAGTGTCCTCATTCTTCTTATCTTTTGAGCTCGATTTGCAAATTATTGGATTTCAACTTGCTCTTCGTTCGCGTCTGCTTGTGCGATTTGACCAATCACCCACGCGTTTTCGCCTTCTTCTTTAAGAAGAGCAACTGCTGCATCTGCCTGGTCTTTCGGTAGTGCGACGATTAGACCTACACCACAGTTGAATGTGCGGTACATTTCGTGTGTGTCGACGTTGCCTTTCTCTTGTAGCCACTTGAAGATAACTGGCCATTCCCAACTGTTACCATCGATAACTGCTTTCGTGCCTTCAGGCAGTACGCGTGGGATGTTTTCCCAGAAACCACCACCAGTGATATGAGAAATCGCATGGATGTCGTGTTTCTCAATCATCTTAAGTGCTGACTTGATGTAAATTTTTGTTGGTTCTAGTAGGTGCTCACCAATAGTGCGGCCTGCTAGCTCTTCGCTCTTATCTGCACCAGATACTTCTAGGATCTTACGGATAAGGGAGTAACCGTTTGAGTGTGGGCCGCTTGAGCCAACAGCGATAAGTGCATCACCAGCAGCGACTTTCGTGCCGTCAATCACGTCTTCTTTTTCTACTACGCCAACACAGAAACCAGCTACGTCGTAGTCTTCGCCTTCATACATGCCCGGCATCTCCGCAGTTTCGCCACCAATTAGGGCACAACCTGCTTGAACACACCCTTCTGCGATACCTGAAACAACATCCGCTGCGGTATCAACGTCTAGTTTGCCTGTTGCATAGTAATCTAGGAAAAACAGTGGCTCTGCGCCTTGCACGATAAGATCATTTACACACATTGCCACTAGGTCGATGCCGATCGTGTCGTGCTTGTTCATATCCAGTGCTAGGCGAAGTTTTGTGCCAACGCCATCAGTACCGGAAACCAGTACAGGTTGTTTGTATTTAGTTGGCAATTCGCATAGCGCGCCAAAACCACCGATACCACCCATAACTTCAGGGCGACGAGTACGTTTTACCGCACCCTTAATACGATCCACAAGCGCGTTGCCTGCATCAATATCTACACCAGCGTCTTTATAGCTAAGAGAAGAGTTGTTACCACTCACAGGGAAGTCCTCGGTATTAAGTTGGATATGAAAACGGCGCTATTCTAACAGTGCTTAAACATAGATGGCAAACGTTTGCGTCTGTTTTTTTCTTTAGTGATTTATCCTGATATCCCTGTGAAAATCATGTATAATCTGAAGGTTTGTTTAAATATTGCCAACTATAGCCGGAGATGGACATGAAAGTTGTTGAAGTAAAGCACCCTCTAGTAAAACATAAAATTGGTCTAATGAGAGAAGGTGACATCAGCACAAAACGTTTTCGTGAGTTAGCGACTGAGGTCGGTAGCCTACTTACTTACGAAGCAACGTCAGACTTTGAAACAGAAAAAGTGACCATTGATGGTTGGAACGGTCCGGTAGAAGTAGACCAGATTAAAGGTAAAAAAGTAACCGTAGTGCCAATCCTACGTGCAGGTCTAGGCATGATGGATGGAGTTCTTGAGCACATGCCAAGCGCACGTATCAGTGTTGTGGGTATTTACCGTGATGAAGAAACGCTTGAGCCAGTTCCTTACTTCAACAAGCTTGCTTCAAACATCGAGGAGCGTATTGCGCTTGTTGTTGACCCAATGCTTGCAACAGGTGGTTCTATGATTGCTACTATCGATCTCCTAAAAGAGAAAGGTTGTAACCAAATCAAAGTGCTGGTACTTGTTGCTGCACCAGAAGGTATTGAAGCGCTAGAAAAAGCACACCCAGATGTTGAACTATACACTGCGGCAATCGATGAGAAGCTTAATGACAAAGGCTACATCGTTCCGGGTCTAGGCGATGCAGGTGATAAGATCTTCGGTACTAAGTAATTCTTTGATGTATTACTATGACTGAACAGAAAAAGGCTTGGTGAAAACCAAGCCTTTTTTGTATCTACAAGAGGAGAAGAGTAAGACACGCCACCTAATAAAGCGGCGCAAACGAACTATTTCGCGCTTTCTTCTTCCATTTGTGCGTTATCCACAACGTGGTTTTCACCTAAATCGTTTGGTAGCACAAGGTTAAGAATAATTGCCACGATACCGCATAGGCTCACACCTTGTAGACTGAACTCACCAATACCGAAAGCCATACCACCAATGCCAAACACAAGTGTTACGGCAACAATCACTAGGTTACGAGACTTATGTAAATCAACGTTATTCTTGATCAGTGTGTTGAGGCCTACCGTTGCGATGGAGCCGAACAGCAGAATCATGATGCCGCCCATAACAGGAACTGGAATCGTTTGAAGAACCGCACCTAGCTTACCTACCAATGCAAGTACGATTGCGGTGATTGCTGCCCAAGTCATGATCACAGGGTTAAATGCTTTGGTTAGCATTACCGCTCCTGTTACTTCACTGTAAGTGGTGTTTGGTGGAGCACCCACCATCGAAGCTGCGATAGTTGCCACCCCGTCACCTGCGATTGTGCGGTGAAGGCCTGGTTTTTTCAGGTAGTTTTTACCTGTAACGTTTGAGATAGCAAGCATGTCACCTACGTGCTCAACCGCAGGTGCGATAGCGACAGGAATCATGAACAAAATTGCGTTGATATTGAACTCTGGCGCGGTGAAGTTTGGCATGGCTAGCCAAGCCGCTTGTTCTACGGGAGTGAAATCAACCACACCGTAGAATAGAGAAACAGAGTAACCAGCAAGAATACCACCAACAATAGGAACGAGCTTCAAAAAGCCTTTTGCAAAAACGCTGAGTACAATGGTTGTGAGCAGTGAGACCGCCGAGATAATGATCGCAGCATCACCATTAACTAGCTGTGCCGCTCCATCACCAGTTTTACCTACCGCCATGTTCACTGCTGTTGGGGCAAGGCCAAGGCCGATAACCATGATCACAGGGCCAACGACAACGGGCGGGAGAATTTTATGGATAAATCCAACACCGCGCACTTTGATCATCGCCCCTAGAGCCACATAAACTAAGCCCGCTGCCATCAAGCCGCCCATTGTTGCACCGATACCCCAAGTTTGGATACCGAACATAATAGGAGCAATAAACGCAAAAGAAGAGGCAAGGAAGATGGGAACAGAACGTTTAGTCATTAATTGGAAGAGGAGAGTACCGACACCGGCACCAAAGAGGGCTACGTTTGGATCAAGGCCAGTTAGGAGCGGCACAAGCACCAAAGCACCAAAAGCGACAAAGAGCATTTGAGCGCCTTGTAACGCGTTTTTCATAATAATTCCCTATTTTCAAGATACGCAGACAAATCCGGCGAATACTATCATCATGCAATCGTTTGCAATGTTGCATAGATCAAACTTTCGATTGAATTTTTCCCATAAATAGCACTTTTGAGAGTTGCTTGCTTGCAAATTGTCCTCTTTTACGTGTCTTGCGTGAAGATGAAAAATGGACAGCCTAACTTGTTGAGATAGCTTAATAAGCAATGAGTTTATTATAAAAAATAGCACTGAAGCGCTGGTTGAGGCCCGAGTTAACAAAGCTGGTCATAATACAGACAATTTACTCAGTACTTACCTTGCTCAAGATTTGATAGTTGCTTATTATTCGGGTTCTTGTTCAGAGGATTATAAAAACTATGCGCTATTTAGCTCTCTTACTGATAGGTTGGTTGTCCCTACCAGTATATGCATTAACTCAGGTGGATATCTATCGTGCCGAAGTGGTTATCGACAGTGAGCAGAACGACGGTGAGTCTTTGGCTCGTCAACAAGGTATGCAGGATGTGATTGTTCGAGCGACCGGTTCTCAATCCTCTTTAAGCAATCCAGTGATTAAAAAGGCACTTAGCTCAAGTGCGCGTTACATTTCTCAACTGAGCTATGGGCAGGTTGATGGAAAAGCGAGCCTAAAAATGTTGTTTAACAACGACCAAATCAGCTCTCTTTTAACACAAGCACAATTGCCATCTTGGTCGCCAAATCGTGCCAATATTTTAGTTTGGATGGTTGAAGAACAGGGTTACGATCGTAACATCGCGTGGGAGCATTCTGAATCTTCAAATGTTGCAGCACTTCGTAGCGCAGCGAAATTAAGAGGCCTACCAATCACTATCCCGGTTGGGGACTTTGATGATGTAACCGGTGTTAATGTCTCTGATCTTTGGGGCGGCTTTATTGAGCCAATTGGTCAAGCCAGCCAGCGCTACCCAGCTGACGCCGTTTTGGTTGTACGAGCTCAAGGTGAACAAATTCGTTGGACACTCTACGACCAGTCGCCAACGAGAATTGTAGAAGCGCAACGTTCTCCGCGTAGCGGGTCTGCATCAGGTGCTAATGCTATTGCAGAAATGGTGGATGGCATCGCAGACTACTATGCAAGTAAGAGTGCAGTTGTGGTTTCAGGAAAGTCTTCAAAGGCGCTAGCAGTGAAAGTCCTTAATGTAACCTCTGCCACGGACTTCTTCCGTTTAGAGAATGCGCTAAAACAACTTAATTCAGTTGCGGGTACAGAGATTAAGCGTGTTCAAGGGGACGAGTTAACGCTCAACATCCACCTTTTGGCATCACAACAAGCTTTTGAGAAAGAAGCTTCTTCTATTTCTCAATTAATGGTTTTTGAAGATCCTTTAGGTGAAGTTGATGCCCCAGCTTCAACTCAAGAAGAAGACCCATTGGTTCAGAGTAATGAAGCAAAAGACGCCGCGACGCCAAAAGAAGCGCAGCCTGAAGTACCAGTAAATGTTGTGGCAGAAGCAAGTGACGAAACACAGCCAACTCAGCCGATGATTGTGGAGCCTGTCCGAGAACAGTATGACTTGATCTACGAGTGGCGCTCGGCATCGTAATCGCCTTGGTAGCGTTCCAGGCGTGAAACGCAAGGATCAAAGACCAATGTGGTAAGCATAAAAAAGAGTCGCAATAGCGACTCTTTTTGTTTTCTAAATTCGTATTCGAACCAATGATCAGTGATTGACTGCGATTGGCGTTATTTATTGAATTTCGCTTTTTCTTCTTTTTCTACTTGAGAGAGGCGTTTCAACTTAAGACCTAGCTCTTTGCCTCTCGCTCTAGCAAACAAAATATTGCCAGCGAAACCGAGTGAAGTCAGTATCAGTTCCACTGCCGCAAGCCAGCGTTCACCGCCATCCACATAAAGGATGGTCAGAGCATGCAAGAAATACAGCATAAGAACAAAGTTAGCCCAAGCATGAGTGTAAGGCTTACCAGCTAAAATACCAGGCAACGGAAGTAGTAGCGGAATACACCAAGCAATAGCAAGTGTTGTGCTGCTGAGGTGAGGGTGAGGGGATAACGCAAGCTGCCAAATAGCGACCCAGGCCAATAAGGCTAAGTTGCCAAATAAAGCCAGGTAACGATAGGTTTTAGCCTGTGTACCGAGTGGTGTTTGGTCTAAAGAGTCAGACATCGATTAACTATCCTTGATTTTACTAACAGACTTTTAGTTTTAACGCTGCAGTTGCCAGCCTTTTGCCTAATTGTTGTGCCAGGCGAATCTCTTCACTGCTTAGGGTTGCCTCATGGCCTACACTGCTGGCGCCATACGGAGTGCCTCCGGACTGCGTAGTGTGTAACTCTGGCTCGGAATAAGGAATGCCCAAAACCATCATCCCGTGATGCAATAAAGGGGTCATCATGCTTTGTAACGTTGTTTCTTGACCACCATGCATCGAGGACGAAGAGGTAAAGACACAAGCAGGCTTATCGATTAAGTCACCACTGACCCATAAAGATGTAGTCTGATCCCAGAAGTGCTTTAAAGGCGCAGCCATGTTGCCAAACCAGACGGGACTGCCAAACGCTAGACCGTCGCACGTTTTCAGTTCCTCTAGAGTAACAATTGGATCAGAAGGGGAGTGTGAGTGAGGTGACAATTCTTCAACTGTACGCAAAACTGCTTGGCATTGAGGAGTCGATTCGACTCCTCTTGCTATTTGTCTTGCCAGTTGTTTTGTCGAGCCATGACGGCTGAAATACAAAATAAGGATCTGGCAATCCATTTATAAAATATCCAACACTTGCTCTGGTGGGCGACCAATTTTTGCTTTGCCGTTAGCAACGACTACCGGACGCTCAAACAACTTTGGATTTTTCGCCATTGCTTCGAATAATTGCTCATCGCTGACGGAGTCTTCGCCTAAGCCAAGCTCTTTATATTCACTTTCTTTAGTGCGCATCATTTCACGTACAGATGAAAAGCCAAGCTGGGCGTACAGCGCTTTTAGTTCATCCACGTTAAGTGGTGTGTCTAGGTATTTGACGACTTCCGGTGTAACACCATTTTGCTCAAGCAGTTCAAGTGTTTGACGGCTCTTTGAGCAACGAGGGTTGTGATAAATCACGACTGACATGGTTTTCTCCATTTCGTTATTGTAATGCCATGAATCGATCTCTTTGGATCATGAGTTGGTCGATACGGGCATCGTATCGTGCTTGCTCTAAGCTGCCCAACTTGGCCATTTTACTTGCTTCACTATAATATTGAATCGCTTTATTCCAATTTGCTCGCAATGCCAAAATTTCTGCTCGAGCAGCCAACTCTTCATCGCTACGCCCCAGCGCGTGGTAGCTCTTCGATATTAGGTGCCAGCCATTTGTATCTTCAGGATAGTCATGAGTGTATCTTTGAAGAACTCGCGTGGCTTGATCGTTTTTATTGTCCTCAAGTAGCGCATTGGCGTAGTTAATGGTCAATACTTTATTTTGAGGGTTACGAGATAACGCTTTGCGGAGCATCTCGGTTGCTTTTTCTGGCTGCTTCTTCTCGATGTATAAATCCGTCATAGCGTCCAAGTAAAACGGGTTACTTGGGTCTTGTTCCAGTAACTTTTTCAAAATTGGTTCCGCTTGAGATAAGCGTTTATTGTCTAAATGCACGAGTGCTCGACCATAATCAAAAGCAGGTGTAATGTCCGCAGAGGCTTTCTTTTGGGTTCTCTCAAACCAGCTCAGGGCGGCTTGTCCATCAATGCCAGCGTAACGAGCCACAATGCGCGCGCGAGCTAGATGATAGTCTATTGAAGGCACAACACGCATTGGAGGATAGGTTCTTGCTCGCGCACGGCTATCGGTAATTCGATCTTCAGGCAGAGGGTGAGTCAGGAGCATTGGTGGCGGTTTACTCGCATAACGATACTCATCAGCAAGACGGCCAAAAAACCTTGGCATTGCTTGAACATCAAAACCGGCTTTTGCTAGTGTCGAAATACCAAAGCGATCCGCTTCTTTTTCGTTTGCACGAGTGTAGTTGATTTGACTTTGCATGTTGCCCGCGGTTGCTGCTGTAATTGCAGCCATCCCCGCTTCGGGTGAGGCAATTGAAAGCAGTAGTGCCCCCGCAAGTGCGGCTAATGTGGCCGGAGAGCGGCGTGCTTGTTCTTCCATACTCCGAGCAAGATGACGTTGTGTGACGTGCGCTATCTCGTGAGCGACAACAGAGGCCAGCTCACTTTCTGAACGAGCATGAAGAAACAACCCAGAATGCAGCGCTACATAGCCACCAAAAAACGCGAACGCGTTGATATTACGGTCGCGAATCATAAAGAAGTGGAACGGCGTTTTTACATCATTCGCATTGGCCACTAATTTGTGCCCAAGAGAGTCAATATATTCATTGATGACAGGGTCATTAACGATAGGTTTACTGGCTCTGAGCATACGCATATAGGCGTCGCCATAAATCAACTCTTGGTCTATTGAAAGCGTGCCACCAGCAGCTGTGCCAATGTCTGGCAAGTCAATGCTATTGGCATAAGTTGTCGGCGAACTGATGGCAGCAGCAAGACATAAGCAAACTAGCGAGCGAGTGCGTTTTAACATACGTTTAAAAGGTTCTCCAAAATACATAAGCATGTGGTTACAGGTCGAGAGCCTATTAACAGCGCCACATACGTTTTGGTTATCCGTGAGGATATAAGCTAACAGTAAGACCGGAAATAAATGAATTGGTTTCGTAAATTATTTTACATCCGAGCTATTTCAGCATGTGGTTAAATCATGTCAGAAGTGCTAGCACCAGCTCAAAAAGCCGTTACAATACAACCCTATCATAAGTGCAGAGCAATACAATGGAATCCATGTTACTTGATTTGCGTGAGCAACGTTGTCCTATGGCACTGTTACTTGCAAAGCGTCATGCTGCTGAGGTCTTTCAAGGAGAAGCAAAGCAGTATCATCAACTTGTCATTCAAGTGGTGGACAACAGCTCTAAACGAGACATTGTGAACTATCTTAGTGCCCAAGGGTACTCGGTTGATTGCCAATCTACATCAGAGCACTACACATTGACTGTCTTCAATAAGGAATCCGCATAAGATGTTTGAAATGGTTAGTCGTTGGTATAAACGACGTTTCTCTGACCCTCACGCAGTAAGTCTCGTCGCGATCTTGCTGTTTGGCTTTATCACCATTTACTTCTTTGGACACTTGATTGCACCATTACTTGTCGCGATCGTTTTGGCTTATCTACTTGAATGGCCAGTTGTCAAAATGTGTCGTATGGGCGTGCCGCGCACTTTGTCGGTTATTATCGTGATCTTGGTCTTTGTCGGGTTAATGTTAATTGCGTTGTTTGGCTTGGTTCCGACGATTTGGACTCAGGTCGGTAATCTAATTAACGATATTCCGAACATGTACAACGGGCTACAAAAGTTTATTGTCACATTGCCAGAGCGCCACCCTGAACTAGCCAATTTAGAAATAGTAGAAACCGTGGTGACGAACGCCAAAAACCAAGCATTGGGGCTGGGTGAAAGTGTCGTCAAAGGGTCGCTTGCTTCATTAGTTAGCATTGCAACGCTAGCGGTATATTTGATCTTAGTGCCACTTCTGATCTTCTTTTTGCTTAAAGACAAAGAAGAAATGCTGCGAATCGCAAGCGGTATTCTGCCGAAAAACCGTAAATTGGCGAATAAAGTTTGGCATGAAATGAACGAGCAGATATCAAATTACATTCGCGGTAAAGTGTTAGAGATTTTAATCGTGGGCGGTGTGAGCTACGTGACTTTTGCCCTTTTAGATCTTCGTTACTCGGCGTTGCTTGCCGTAGCCGTTGGTCTGTCGGTTTTGATTCCTTATATCGGTGCGGCGGCTGTTACTGTACCTGTTGCCATCGTTGGTTTGTTCCAATGGGGTTTAACGCCTCCGTTTTATTGGTTGTTGCTTGCTTACGGTATTATCCAGGCGCTTGATGGTAATGTCTTGGTTCCTGTTCTGTTTTCCGAGGCAGTAAACTTACACCCAGTTGCTATCATTGTGGCTGTATTAGTCTTTGGTGGGCTGTGGGGTTTTTGGGGGGTGTTCTTCGCCATTCCTTTAGCGACATTAGTCAAAGCCGTATGGCATGCATTACCAAGCACGGAAGAAAACGAACCTGTCGAACAAGAGTAGTTGTTACCAAAGGTACGATGATTAAAAGAAAGCCCAGCAGTTTGCTGGGCTTTTTGTTTGTAGAAAAACAATAGCGTTTAAGCGTTTTCGTTTAAGTAGTTTAATACGACTTCGTGGTGATCTTTGGTTTTGAACTTGTTGAACACATGTTCGATCACGCCTTCTTCATTGAGCAGAAAGCTAATGCGGTGAAGACCGTCGTATACTTTGCCCATGAATTTCTTTTCGCCCCAAACGCCGAACTGGTCTGCAACGGCATGGTCTTCATCAGAAAGCAGAGTGAAGTTTAAATCATCGCGCTCGATGAACTTGCCTAGGCGCTTTACAGGGTCGATGCTTACGCCGAGTACCACCACGTTATGTGCATCGAGTTCAGCTTTGATGTCACGAAGGCCTTTTGCTTGTGTAGTACAACCCGGCGTCATCGCCTTAGGGTAAAAGTAGAAAAGCACTTTCTTGCCTTTAAAGTCTTCAAGAGAAACGGTATTTCCGTCTTGGTCGAGCAAAGAGAAGGCTGGCGCTGGCGAGCCTGCTGTCAGCGTATTCATTTTGATTTCCTTTACTTTATAGTGTGTTTTTAATGAAATTCAGAGAACCTTGTACGTTGAGCGACTTACAAAGTTCATCGAAGTCTTCTTGTAACTGCATCAAATTAAAATCCGCGCTTACAGATGCAGTAATCGCAATGTGAAACTGGTCAGAATCGAGTTGAATTTTCGACTTGCTGATGGTTTGCGCGCTAAGAGAGTCTAAACCAATCTGCTGATCAGCGAAGAACTTAGTAAATTTTTCAGTTAACCCAGGGCGGTCTTCAGACTCAATAAACACTTCCATGGTGTAGCTGTTATCGAGCAGTTCGTGCGCCGCTGTGCGTTTCATGATCGTAATAAGGTCATGTTCTTGGCCAAGCAGGGGCAATTGTGTTTCAACTCGAGTCACGCTGCTGGCGTTCCCAGTCAGGAGCATGATCAGCGTAAATTCGCTGCCAAAGATAGCGATACGGCTATCGACTATGTTACAACCAGCTTGAGTAACGAGCTGTACGACTTGGTTACAAATGCCTGGACGGTCCGTTCCAACTGCTGTAAGTACCAGATGTTGCTTCATAAATGAGCTTCTTGTCCTTTCTTCAATAGAGAGATGTTAGCACAGATATTGCGAATAAATATCGAGCCAGTTCTTTTTTAGTCTATAAAAAGCAGGAGGATGTTGAGGGGAGCGGTGGGAAATAAACAGTAAATGCAGGCTACAGGATAAACAAAACGTTTGCATGATGTGCTTGCCTATTGTCTGGCCGTTTTATTCACTTAGATCTGACTTGGCTAACAAGACCAAAGAGTATATTTTCCTTGCTTGTGCTCTTCAGTATTTTCCAAATCACTGATAGATTCTAAAGTCACTCGAAAGCCCAACACGATTATCAATATTGCCGTTAATCAAACCAAATAGAGCAATTAAGTTGCTAGACCTCTAACAACTGGTAATTATTCATTCATTTGTACTTTGTAAGCGAGTTTACGCTCTTGTGTTTTTCAATCGCATTACAGTACCATGCAGAAAGAGTTAAATGAGGGAGATAAACATGTTTTCAGGAAGTATCGTAGCGCTGATTACGCCATTCAAAGCAGATGGCGAAGTAGACTTTGACGGTCTGCAAAAGCTAGTAGAGTACCACGTTGAAGCGGGTACAGACGGTATTGTGGCAGTAGGCACAACAGGTGAGTCAGCGACACTGACCATTGAAGAGCATGTAAAGGTCGTTAATAAAACTGTTGAGTTTGCCGACGGTCGCATCCCTGTGATTGCTGGCACGGGTGCAAATGCAACCCATGAGGCAGTAACATTTAGCAAATTACTGGCTGATTCTGGTATTGCTGGCTTCCTGAGTGTGACACCGTATTACAACAAACCAACTCAAGAGGGTTTGTTTCTACATTACAAGGCAATTGCCGAAGCGAGTGATGTGCCTCTAATTTTGTACAACGTACCAGGCCGTACTGCTGTTGATATGCAGCCAGAAACAGTGGCACGCTTGTCAAAGCTTGATAATATCGTGGCTCTAAAAGATGCAACGGGCGATTTGGAACGAATTGCAATTCATCGTGAACTTTGTGGCGAAGATTTTATCTTACTAAGTGGCGATGATGCGACAGGGCTGGATTTTGTGAAACTTGGCGGCAATGGTGTTATCTCGGTAACGAACAATATTGCGGCTAAAGACATGGCAGACATGTTCCATTTGGCAAGTGAAGGTAAGTACGAAGAAGCAGAAGCGATTAACCAACGCTTGATGACTCTACACAAAAACCTTTTCATCGAAGCAAGCCCTATCCCAGTAAAATGGGCAGCGCAAAAGCTTGGTTTGATTGAAGAAGGTGGTTTGCGTCTTCCTTTAACTACGCTTTCTGAAAAATCGCAGCCGATCGTCGAGCAGGCGCTAACAGACGCCCATATTTATTAAGATTGAGCTATTAAGATTGAGTTACTAGGATTGAAGTTCATACTGGGGGCCAAGGCGCCCTCGGTGTTTTAGGAGTATAGATGAAGCTTTCAAGCCAGTTAGTGTTAAGTTCATTAGCTGTATTCGTATTGACTGCCTGTTCAGGTGGTGCCAATCAACGTCGTCAAGCAAAAGATGACTTCGAGTATTTGAACTCCCCAAATTTGGGTGAGTGGAATGTCCCACAGGGTGCACAGCCTCAGTTTTACCCTAACTACGAGATCCCTCAGGGTAACTACGCTGGTGGTGTAGGTAAAGATGTCGACATTCGTCCACCTCAACAAGTCCTAGAGCTTATTCCCGGTGCACGTTTGGACCGCAGTAGTGATGGTGAAGTGACACTTTGGCTACTTCGTAAAGATGAACTAGATAAAGTTTGGCAAACGGTGCAAAACATGGTCGCGGCTAACGAGATTCCAGTTGAAAGCCAAACAGACTCTCGCATCGAGACAGGATGGGTGACTTGGGATTCGCCAGATGAAGAGCTAGAAATTGGCAGCCGATATGAAATCGTACGCGCTGAAGCAAATGGTCGACACGGCTTTAAGGTGAGCCTTATTGACTGGCGTGAAGGCAATCAAGTGAAAGAAGTAACGGCGACCAACCGTGAGCGCTACAATGTATTCATGACGAACTTGGTCACCGCTCGCTACGACCAAGAAGTGCGTGAAGAAGCACAGCGTAAAGCGCAAGAGTTGGTTAAACAGATCCCAATCACAATGGGTAAAGACCGCAGCGGACTTCCTGTGATTATCGCGCGTGCGCAATACAACATGCTTTGGCAACGTCTGCCTAATATTCTACCTAAGATGGGCTTTAAGATTGAAGAGCGTAGCCAGTCTCAGGGCACAATCACTGCGAAATATGCGTCTCCGGATGATGAATTCTGGAACGATATCGGCGTTAAACCAGTGGAGTTAGCCGCTGGTAAGTACACATTCTTACTTGGTGATTTAGGCAACCGTACGTCTATCAATATCACCGACTCCTCTGGCAAGCCAGTAGAAGAAGAGTTTTTGAAATCACTAGCGCCTGTATTGGCTGCAACAGTGAAGCAGTAAACAAAGCGAGCTTAACGCGGCGTGTTTACTTAATGATAGAAAAGGGACCTAGTGGTCCCTTTTTTGATGTTTAGATTAAATGTGTCGAGATGAAGCTGGTGAGGAACTAACGAGGCTCGTTTTTGTTTTTATCTTCTTCAGCGTAGCGCTGTTTATCCAATGTGTTCAGCTTATCTAAATCGTTCTTACGGCTTTTATCCATCTGACCAAACTTCATTTTTGCGGTATATTTGAGTGCGGCAATATTACCAATGACCACGCTCAACACTACAATAATAATGACCCAAGGATTGGTTAGTATTTCTATCATAGAGCCTCCGGCGGCGTGATATTGTGAATAAATTTGGCAACGACGTTATCCAAATTATTCAGTATGACGTCAATCCCTGCAATGTTGTCGGTCTGATTTTGTTTAATCAACTGGCTTCTGAGTACATCAAGCGTCAACTGCTCGAGGCATTGCTGCCCGACAGCGCGGTGACTAATGTGCCAAGGCTCAATCGAAACGCCACCTAAATCATGCTGATAAGGGAAGAAGAAACCGAACCGACCAAGGTTGGCTTTTAACCATTGGTAGAACGCCTGCTGGTGGCCTTCAAGATACTCCCAAGGTTCCAACTTGAGTTTGGTGTCAGCAGGCAATAAATTGCGCGCATAGACATCAAAATCACAACCCCAATGATGACGACTTCCTCCGGGCAATGCCGACCAGCGCAAAATGGCCATCAATTTCTCTTCGTCATTTAACTCTGCTTTATTCAAAGGGCGGGAGTTGATGTCGAGAATTGGCAACTCACCAGAAAACTTCCCGTTCCAGATGGCTTTTTGGCGATTAAAGTCACGAAAACCACTGGCGATTTCCATTTTGAAACCTGCTTCTGTTGCCGCTTCAATCATCTTTAGCAGATCGTCAGCCACTTCAGGGTGGAGTAGGAACGCTTTTTGATCCACTAAAGTGGATTGAAGATGGGAATCAGTGATTCCGGTGAGTTGCTCTGGTGTCATTGTGTTCTCGCTGATTACTTCGCCAATAGGTGTTTCAACGTGTTTTCGTACATGTCCGTCAACTTTTCAAGATCGTCGACTTTCACACACTCGTTCACTTTATGAATCGTAGCGTTAACAGGGCCTAACTCTACGACTTGACCTCCCATTCGAGCAATAAAACGACCATCAGACGTACCGCCAGTTGTAAGTAGCGCTGGCTTCGTATCATTGACTTCGGCCACAGCAGCTACAACTGCGTCTAGCAGTGCGCCCGTATCGGTCAGGAATGGGTCACCGTTGAATGTCCATTTTAGGTCGTAGTCCAGCTCATGCTTGTCCAATGTTTCGGTAACACGCTGAACAATTGCGTCATTGTTAAGCTCAGTACTAAAACGTAGGTTGAACTGAACATGGAACTCGCCAGGAATAACATTAGACGCACCAGTGCCAGCCGATACATTCGGGATCTGGAAACTGGTCGGTGGGAAGTAATCATTCCCTTTGTCCCATTCTGTCGTCGCGAGTTCATGAATCGCGAGTAGAGACTCGTGCACTGGATTGCTGGCTAGGTGAGGGTAGGCCACGTGACCTTGTGTTCCTTTTACCGTTAAATCACCAGTGATGGATCCACGGCGTCCATTTTTCACTACATCGCCAACCACGTCGGTGCTGGATGGTTCACCAACAATACACATATCGATGTTCTCACCACGTTCCATCAACGTTTCTACAACGCGAACGGTACCATTGATAAATGGCCCTTCTTCATCTGACGTAATCAAAAAGCCAATTGAGCCTTTGTGGTCTGGGTTTTCTTCAATGAAGCGTTCGACAGCAACGACCATAGCAGCGAGTGACCCTTTCATGTCAGCTGCGCCGCGGCCATGCAAGTAACCATCAATAATGGTCGGTTCAAACGGATGTGTATTCCAGTGTTCCAATTTGCCAGCTGGTACCACATCGGTGTGGCCAGCAAACGCAAATAGCGGCGCTTCTGAACCACGTCGAGCCCAGAAGTTCGTGGTGTCTTCAAATACCATCACTTCAATTTCAAACCCGAGTGCTTTTAAGCGCTCGATCATCAAATCCTGACAACCTGCGTCTTCCGGCGTTACGGACTGTCTACTGATCAGATCTTTAGCAAGTGCCAATACTGGACTGTCTGTCATCCTTGAGTATTCCTTTATTTAAGAGTTGAAAATGCTAGCGTATTGATCAGCTTTAAAACCGATATGAAGTTGATCATTCACTTTTAAAATTGGGCGTTTAATCATCGCAGGGTTTTCTACCAAAAGAGCGATGGCGTTTTCCTCGTTAAGTGTGTCTTTCTGCTCTTGCGCTAATTGGCGGTAGGTTGTGCCACGTTTATTGAGCACCTGTTCCCAACCTAAAGCGCGACAAAATTCACTTACCATTTCTGCATCAATGCCTTGCTTACGGTAGTCATGGAAGTCGTAAGCAATATCCTCGGCTTCTAACCATTTCTTGGCTTTTTTGATCGTATCGCAGTTGGGAATACCAAACATGGTAATCGACATAGTGTTTCCTTTTTCTTTGTTCTATTTTTCACTGGCGCGGTTAAGACGCACTTAAGTGATTTGGGCTGTTAAAGCATCCTATCAAGAAGCAATCAAACTGACAAAATGCGGTGGAAAATATTTTCAGATAGATTGAGATAACTAATGTCACATAACTTATTTACGATGAATGCGCTATAAATCGAATAAAAATTCGTCTAAATCAAATGGAAAAGTCGAGTTATTGATCAAACGCAACACCTCGCTGAGCAAAAACGAAATAATGAATCAGCACAATTTTAGGAGGTGTCAATGGAATTGAGTCCTGTTTTTGCAAGGCGGCTATATTTGGCCTTGTTGGTGGAAAACCTAGAAAGGCCGAATGTGCCAAAGTTGATCGAAAAAACGGGGTGGCCTCGTCGTACTATTCAAGATGTACTCAAGGCGTTACCTGGGATCGGCATTGAACTCATATTCGTTCAAGATGGCCGACGTCATAATGACGGCTATTATCAACTTTCAGATTGGGGGCCTTTTGATAGCCAATGGGTTCTAGAGCGGGAGAGAGATATCGCTAGCAGTCTTGGATTTCGTGCATAAGCCAGCAATTGCTGGCTTTTTTCATATTCAGGCCTCATCCATTGCAGCGGTAGGCGGAACCCAGCACGCTAAATGAAGTGATAAAATCTTGTGGGGAAACCATAAAAACGGTGTCCGCATCGATAGCCGCTGCATTGTTTTTTAAATCGTTCATCGCGCCTTGCATCATCGCGTCATTAGTCATGAAAATGTAGTTATACCAATGGCCTTCACTTCCGGTGACTTCGCCTTTGTATTCGCATCGCTCAGGGTTGAATTGCGCGTCAATGCGAATATGAACATCTTGACTTTGAGCATGAGTAAGGTGAGAAGGCATCGTGCAACCCGTTAGAAGCACGACAAAAAGTCCAAGTAACAGGCGTTTCATTAGCTATTTCCCCAATACTATGTAAGCAGCAAAGCCAATCCAGCTCAGGACAAGTAGTGTCCAAGGCAGTTTGCTTGATGAATGGTTTGGCGCATCGTCGGTGATATTGTCTTGTTCGATAATCTCTTCATGCTGACGTTGTTTTTCACGTTGCTGTTTTTTCTTCGCTTTATCGGCTTGGCGGTTGCGCTCTTTTTGTTGTTTCTTATATTGCGCGATGCCTTTTTCGATACCTTGAGCGATGAGCTTGGTTTGCTCTTTGGTTTGCCCCGGTTTCTGCGTAGATTTGGCAATTCTCATCGCTTCGGCTTGAGTTTCTTGAGAAGGCACAGGGGTGGCAGGAGTTCTTTTTTTCATGTTTCTCATCAACGTCGCTGTAAATCTTTGTTTAGTTTACCTGTGTAAGGTGCTGAAATGAACTTCAGTTCTCATCTTTGTTGGCTTGCAACTCTGAAACGATAGGTTAAAGTGACGTTTTTATCACATAAAGAAGAAGATGTTGTGCGCTATTCGTTTGACCAATATGACGCCCATGGATTTTTAAAGGCGCCGATCATTTTATGGGTGGGATGGATGTTTCTTGTGCGTTCATGGGTGGTGTTTGCCATGGCTGGTGTAAGTCGTGATAGTGGCAGTAAGCTACTCGCTATTGTTTACCCAGATTCAAGTACGTTGTATTTAGGTTTGGCGATGGGCATTCCAAGTTTGCTTCTTATGTGGTTAATGGGGCTTCGTCATCCCGACAGAGGATGGGTAAACAGAATTACTCGCTATGGTCGCGAGATCACTTTGATCTTGTGCGGTATTCAACTTGCTCAGACCATGTATCATGTGTACCTAGAACATGGAGTGTTTAATTGGGCAAACGCCCTTACCATTACCTTATTAGCTTGGTTTATGATCTATCTTCTAAATGGAAGATGGGTAAAAGACTGTTTTCATGTGCCACAATTGGCGCACGATGAACAGCAGCATTCAAAGAATTAAAAACAATAACTTCCCACTCTGGGGCAAAGTAATAGAGGAAACCTCAATGTCACAAGCTCAAACGGCGATCGTGCCAGAAGCCGGGCCATTTGCACTGTACACTCAACTCAAAGTGAACCAAAACCGTGAAAACGTATTAGAAAAACTGAAAGCACTGCCAAAGTTGGTGGAAGAGTTAAACATTACCCAGCCGGGTGCAGCGCTGACGCTTTCTATCGCATTCACAAAATCGTTTTGGGAACACCTTAATGTAGACGCGCCAGAAGAGCTTATTGATTTTACTCAACTTGGCGAAGGTGACATCGTTGCTCCAGCAACAGACGTAGATGTACTGATTCACTGTCACTCGACTCGTCACGACTTGCATTTTTACGTGTTGCGTAAGTTCCTAGAAGAGACGGCACAAGATGTCACCATTGTGGACGAAACATATGGGTACCGTTACCTTGATGCTCGTGATATGACAGACTTTATTGATGGGACAGAAAACCCGAAAGGGGAGGCTCGCGCTGATGTGGCTCTAGTAAAAGAGGGCCCATTTGCTGGAGGCAGTTATGTCATGGCTCAACGCTTCGAACATAACCTTGCCGCTTGGAATCGCTTGAATGTCAAAGCGCAAGAAAAAGTGATTGGTCGTACCAAACCAGACTCTATAGAGCTAGAAGACGTTCCTGCTGCATCACACGTTGGTCGCGTTGATATTAAAGAAGAAGGAAAAGGTCTCAAGATTGTCCGTCATAGCTTGCCATACGGGACGGTAACAGGGCCTCATGGCCTGCTGTTTATTTCTTACTGCAATACACTTCATAACATTAAAGTGATGCTAGAAAGTATGTACGGCGTGACCGATGGTAAAGCAGACCAAATGCTTCGTTTCACAAAAGCGGTAACTGGTGCGTACTTCTTCGCTCCTTCACAAGAAATGCTCGCAGAGCTAGCCATCAAGTAAGTTCTCAGACTTTATTTCTTAAGCCCTCCAATTGGAGGGCTTTTGTTTTCTATTTCTATTCCAATCTCTTTTCAAAAAACACTAAACTTTTCTGTTACTTGGTCGATAAGTACTCAAAGCCTTAATTTTAGGACTCTTTATTCGTGGCGATCACCGTTAATACCAATGTAGCAGCACTTGTCGCACAGCGTCATTTGACCAGTGCAACGGATATGCTGAACCAATCCATGGAGCGTTTGTCTTCAGGGAAGCGTATTAATAGCGCAAAGGATGACGCTGCGGGTCTGCAAATCTCCAACCGCTTGCAATCACAAATGCGTGGTTTGGATGTCGCGGTACGTAACGCGAATGACGGCATTTCCATCATGCAAACTGCGGAAGGCGCGATGAATGAGGTGACCAATATCATGCAACGTATGCGTGATTTGTCGCTACAGTCAGCCAATGGTTCAAACAGCAAAGCGGAGCGCAATGCACTGCAAGAAGAAGTCTCTGCTTTAAATGATGAGTTAAGTCGTATTGCAGAAACGACCTCCTTTGGCGGACGTAAATTGCTGAATGGCACATTCGGTACATCGTCTTTTCAAATCGGTGCAACGGCTGGTGAAGCGGTACAAATTGGCCTGCGGACCATGCAGCCGGAATCTTTAGGTAGCTTTTCAATGAGCTCATATCAAAGAGTCAGTTCAGATTGGACGGTTCAAAACGGAAATAATGAAATTGTTATCAGCTACCGTGATAACAATTTTGAAGAGCAGGAGATCCGTATTGAAGCTAAAGCTGGCGATGATATAGAAGAACTCGCGACTTACATTAATGGGCAAACCGATAAAGTGAAAGCGTCTGTTAATGAAGAGGGGCAACTGCAGTTACTCATGTCCCACAAGGACGCCATAAAATACCCTGGACCAACCTTCAGTGGTGGCCTGGCTGATGAGTTAGAACTTGGCAAGTATGTCACCGTAAATAGAACGGTAGATAGTATTGATATTAGCACGGTCGGTGGCGCTCAGATGGCGGTCGGTATTTTAGATGATGCTTTGAAAACGGTAGATGGCAGTCGTGCGGAGTTAGGCGCGTATCAAAACCGCTTTAATCACGCGATCAATAATCTAGATAATATCCACGAAAACTTAGCCGCTTCCAACAGTCGTATCCAAGACACTGACTATGCCAAAGAAACTACGCAAATGGTGAAGCAACAGATTTTACAACAGGTCAGTACTTCTATTCTGGCGCAAGCAAAACAAGCGCCAAACCTAGCATTGACCTTGCTTGGCTGATGAACGGCCTTGCTCGAATTTAACGCAAAACCTGCCTGTATCGACAATTCGAAAAGAAGCTTTAGCGAAAAATGAAAGTTTTTTTGCTTTTTTATCCGCTTTGTCACGATTACCCCTCCAAACGAATTATTTTCAAAAAAATCCAAAATTTTCTCTAAAGAAAACAGGGCATGCGCCGTTAATAAAAGTAACTTTGAGAGAACTACTTGGTTTTCCGAGACGTCGGAAACCGCTACACCGGAAAATCAATTGGAGAAATCACCATGGCAGTGAATGTAAATACTAACGTATCAGCGATGACCGCTCAGCGTTACCTAAACAACGCAAACTCAGCTCAACAAACTTCTATGGAGCGTTTGTCTTCAGGTTTTAAAATCAACAGCGCGAAAGATGACGCTGCGGGTCTACAAATCTCGAACCGTTTGAACGTACAAAGCCGTGGTTTGGATGTAGCGGTTCGCAACGCGAACGACGGTATCTCGATTGCACAAACTGCTGAAGGTGCAATGAATGAGACCACTAACATTCTTCAACGTATGCGTGATTTGTCTCTACAATCAGCAAACGGTTCAAACTCGAAAGCAGAACGTGTTGCGATTCAAGAAGAAGTGACCGCGCTAAACGACGAACTAAACCGTATCGCAGAAACCACTTCTTTCGGTGGTAACAAGCTACTAAACGGCACACACGGTGCGAAATCGTTCCAAATCGGTGCAGATAACGGTGAAGCAGTGATGCTTGAGCTAAAAGACATGCGTTCAGACAACAAAATGATGGGCGGTGTGAGCTACCAAGCTGAAAGTGGTAAAGGTAAAGACTGGAACGTTGCTGAAGGTAAGAACGACCTAAAAATCAACCTAACGGACAGCTACGGCCAAGAGCAAGAAATCAACATCAGCGCAAAAGCGGGTGACGATATCGAAGAGCTTGCGACTTACATTAACGGCCAAACTGACCTAGTGAAAGCCTCTGTAGACCAAGACGGTAAACTGCAAATCTTCGCTGGCAACAACAAAGTTGAGGGCGAGGTCGAGTTTTCAGGCGGTCTATCTGGTGAACTAGGTTTGGGCGAAGGTAAAAAAGTAACGGTAGATACTATCGACGTAACCTCAGTTGGTGGCGCACAAGAATCTGTTGCTATCATCGATGCAGCACTGAAATACGTAGACAGCCACCGCGCAGAGCTAGGTGCATTCCAGAACCGTTTCAACCACGCAATCAGCAACTTGGACAACATTAACGAGAACGTGAATGCGTCGAAGAGCCGTATCAAAGATACTGACTTCGCGAAAGAAACGACGGCAATGACCAAGTCACAAATTCTATCGCAAGCGTCAAGCTCAATCCTTGCGCAAGCGAAACAAGCGCCAAACTCAGCGCTAAGTCTGCTAGGTTAATTTCAAACCTAAGACGAGAACCTCATTGGCTCGTGGTGAGAGATGAGCGAGTAAACCCAGCTTCGGCTGGGTTTTTTTCTGTCTTTTGGGGCCCCAGGATTTCTGCGAATCACGACATTAGAGCTTCATCACATTTCAGTAAGCCAAAGAAAATAATCGCAAAAAATTGAAAATTTCTTCTAAAGGATATTCATCGGTCGCCGTTAAAGGGACTGAGAGAAATGAGATGTACCTAAGTGAGGTGAGAGACACGACGGTACATTCACTAAAGCCTTAAGGAGATCAATTATGGCGATTAACGTTAATACTAACGTTTCTGCGATGACTGCACAGCGTTACCTAAACCAGGCAGCTGACGGTCAACAAAAATCAATGGAGCGTTTGTCTTCGGGTTATAAAATCAATAGCGCGAAAGACGATGCTGCAGGTCTACAGATTTCAAACCGTTTGAATGCACAAAGCCGTGGCCTAGACATGGCAGTGAAAAACGCAAACGACGGTATTTCTATTGCACAGGTTGCTGAAGGTGCAATGAATGAATCTACCAACATCCTACAACGTATGCGTGATCTTTCGCTTCAATCGGCGAACGGCTCTAACTCAAAAGCAGAACGTGTAGCGATCCAAGAAGAAGTAACAGCGCTAAACGACGAGCTAAACCGTATTGCTGAAACTACCTCTTTCGGTGGTAACAAGCTTCTAAACGGTACTTACGGTACTCAATCTTTCCAAATCGGTGCGGACTCAGGTGAAGCAGTGATGCTTTCTATGGGTAACCTACGCTCAGACACTTCAGCAATGGGTGGTAAGAGCTACGCAGCAGAAGAGGGTAAAGACGCATCTTGGACTGTTGGTGAGAAAACAGAGTTCAAAATGAGCTACACCAACAAGCAGGGTGAAGAGAAAGAGCTATCAATCAGCGCTAAGCAAGGCGATGATATTGAGCAGCTAGCGACATACATCAACGGTCAAAACGATGATGTAAAAGCCTCTGTTGGCGAAGATGGCAAACTACAAGTATTTGCTTCTTCTCAAAAAGTTGAAGGTGATGTTGAGTTTTCTGGCAACCTAGCAGACGAGATCGGCTTTGGTGGCCCGAAAGACGTAACAGTGAAAGACATCGATGTAACCACAGTAGCTGGCTCTCAAGAAGCAGTAGCGGTTATCGACGGTGCTCTTAAGTCCGTAGACAGCCAACGAGCTTCACTCGGTGCTTTCCAAAACCGCTTCAACCACGCAATCAGCAACCTAGACAACATTAACGAGAACGTTAACGCGTCTAAAAGCCGTATTAAAGATACTGATTACGCGAAGGAAACCACTGCGATGACTAAGTCGCAAATTCTTCAGCAAGCAAGTACTTCAATCCTGGCTCAAGCGAAGCAGTCTCCATCTGCAGCGCTAAGCTTGTTGGGCTAAGTGGTAAACCCAGCCTGAGGTCAACACCTTAGTGCTGGGGCACCAAAGCGATAGATTCTATCGTTAGCCCATAAGGTGGAAGGGAGATTGTAATGGATATATCCTCCTACGCATCGAACATCCAGCCTTACGGCACGCCAAATGGCACAAAGTTTGCAAGTAAAAATGGCAATGATATAGGCACGTCTAGCCCAGCAAATTCAAATGGTGAGATTTCGCCGCAAAAAGCGAAAAACACCGAATACGACTTCTCTGTTCAAGCTGCGATCGAGATGGCTGAAAGCCGTCAAGAACTGAACAAAGAAGAACGTGAAAAATTGGTCGCACAAATGAATGAATTTGTAACGTCCATAAACAAAGGAGTCGCATTTCGAGTGGATGAAGAATCCGGACGAGATGTGGTGACGATTTATGAAGCCAATACCGGTGACGTGATTCGTCAAATTCCTGATGAAGAAATGCTAGTGGTATTGCGTCGCCTAGCTGAGCACACAGCCAACAGCGGGTTGTTGACTGAAAAAGTGTAAGTCGTTTTTAGAGGTGATTTGATGAGTTTAGGCCCTTTGGGGATGTCTGGCGGCATGGATATTAATTCCATGGTCAGCAAAATTGTGGATGCCGAACGCGTACCAAAGCAGCAACGCATCGACAACGAACGCACGACAATTAATGCCAGTATCAGTGCTTACGGACGACTCAGAGAATCATTGGATACGATGAAAAATCTCATGGCGAACTTTCGTCAGGAGAAAGCATTTGCCGTTCGCACTGTCGAAACGACCGATGACAATATCGTATCTGCCACGGCAACCACAGATGCTATCGCTGGCAAATATGCTATCGATGTGTTGCAGCTTGCTCAGAGCCATAAAGTCGCTTCTGACGTATTGCCAGAAGACGCAAAATTTGGCCCTGGTAAGCTGCAGATTTCGCTTGGTGATGAGCGTTTTAATATCGATGTTCGTTCCCGATCTAAGCTCATCGATGTCGTACGTGGCATCAATGGCGCTAAAGATAACCCTGGCGTTCGTGCATCTCTTATTAACGACGTCGAAGGTCCACGCCTTATCCTTGCTTCTAACCTCTCTGGTAAGGATCATCAAATCAGAGTCAGTGTGGAGGCAGAAAAAGGCAACCCTCTTAAATATTTCGAATACCAAACACTTGAAGACCGCGTCAACGCGCTTGAAGAAGCTCGTTCAGCGGCGGAAGATGTCTTAGGTCCTCTTAAATTTCCGGAACAACCAGCAGAAGAGCTGGATGCAAACGGCAATCCTCTACCTCCAGAAGAGCAAAAAGCGGCAGACGATGTACAAGATGATGCATCGCAAGCGCCAATCTCTGCGGCGGGTGCAGAAGCAGCCAAAGCTGGTCAAGAAGCCATTGATGAAGCCAACCGACGCGCGAGTTTACGCCCTGAAGACAGAATTCCAGGGTGGACAGAAACTGCGTCAGGTACTTTGTTGGACTCTTATGAAGAACCAGAGCTCGAACTCGACGAAAAGGCAATAGAGAAGGCACCAGATGTACCAGGCTGGAATAATGCCGCATCGGGCACCCTAACCGATTCTTACGTTACGACGAAAGAGGCTAAGCAGCTTCTCGAGCAAGAAAAAGCGGAAATCGAGCAAAAAATTGCGAGTGAAAAGCAAGCGTTAGACGAAAAAGTGGCACGTGGTGAACTGTCCGAAGCGCAAGCTAAGCAAATTCATCGCGCTAAACTTGATCCTCAAGAACGTGAGCGTCTGGAAAAAATTGATGAAGCAGAAGCGAAAATCGCAAAGGCACAATCTGCTTTTGAAGAATACCTTGGGATGACAGAAGTACAAGCAGGGCAAGATTCAGAAGTTCTGCTTGATGGCGTGGCAAAGCTATCTAGCCACAACAATGTGATTGAAGATGCGATCGAAGGTGTTGATTTAACACTAAAAGGCAAATCAGAACCGAATAAACCGCCTGCTGAAATTGGTGTCGAGTACGACCGTCAAAGTGTACGCAACGATATCGAAAACTTTGTGGCAGCGTATAACTCGTTTTATCAAACCTCCCAAGCGTTGGCGAGTGTGGATCCGGTAACTGGTCAAAAAGGGCCGTTGTCAGGTGACAGCACCGTACGCAGTGCAGATTCACGATTAAAATCGGTTTTTTCTACTCGAATCGATAAAGCACCTGAAAACCTAAAGTCCTTAACAGAATTTGGCATTACGACCACACGTCAAGGCACACTAGAAATCAACTATGACATGCTAGACCGCCAGTTGAACAATAACTTCAACGAGTTAGAAAAGTTCTTCGGTGGCAACACAGGTTTTGCTAAACGAGTAGAAGATGCGATTCACGGTATCACAGGTATTACAGGCAGTATTCGTACTCGAGAAAAAAGTCTCACAGAACAAAATTACCGTTTGAGTGACGATCAAGCGGCATTAGATCGCCGCATGGAAAGCCTAGAGAAGCGTACTCATGCGAAGTTTACCGCGATGCAAGATGCGACCGGTAAAATGCAGGGCCAGTTGGGCGCTTTGATGAGTGCGTTGGGTTAATAAATGCAAAAAGAACTCATGGAAATTAGTGATATAGATCAACTAATTACGCAAGAATTAGAAAAAATTGATTTTAATGCTGAAGAAATTCTTCGCTTGGTCGATATCAGGGAACGGTTATTGCAAAACCTGTTACCAATTATTCATCAAAATCCTTTGGTTAAGCAGGATGCAGAGTGGCAAGCATTGCTAACTCGTACCAAAAGAATTGTCGAGCTGATGCTATCGGAAACGTCAAAGGTCGGAAAAGAGCTCCATAAGTTTCGTTATGGCCAGCGTTCACTTCAGCAGTACAAAAAATTTATTTAAAAGAGGATTACTATGCGCGGTTCTTTGCAAGCATACAAAAAGGTATCAGTCGACAGCCAGCTTAGCGCGGCTTCTCCGCACAAAGTCATTCAAATGCTTATGGCTGGTGCGATTGAGCGCCTTATTCAAGGTAAAGCAGCCATGCAAGCAGGCAATATTCCAGCAAAAGGTGAGCGCTTAGGTAAAGCGTTAGACATCATTATCGCGCTACGCAGCTGTCTATCTATGGATGACGGTGGTGATATTGCTTCAAACTTAGATTCACTGTATGAGTTTATGATCACGCAAATTTCTGCTGCTAACCATCAAAATGAGCCTCAGCTGATCGACGACGTTATCGATATTATCCGTGAGATCAAGTCCGCTTGGGACCAAATCCCAACAGAGTTTCATAATCTTACCGCTGCTGAAGTTGGTATTTAATAGTCAAAACAATGCGTTAAGATACTAGACGAATATATTTGTCAATTGCGCAACGAGTTGTGTAGCAAAGTTTCTATCAAGCTCACACCTCTCCATTGCTTGGTTGCCTTATTTTTATATTCAAATAAAATAGAAGCCATTAGTAGCCCTAATGGCTTTTTTGTTGCTGATTTTCCTATTTTGTCTATCGTAAATTGAGTGTGGTGGTTCTGCCTTCTTTAGCACCCAATTGCGCAAATCAAGGTTTGGCCGCAACGCACCTAAAATAAAGGCAATCATTCTTACTTATGCATGGTTTGGCAAAGCTGCTTGTAATTGATGATGACGCATCAAGTCGTTTAAATTTAAGCAATATATTGGAATTTGTTGGAGAAAATTGCGAAGCGGTCAGTTCTGATCAGCTCAGCGATGTTGATTGGTCTAGCGTATGGTCGTGCTGTATTGTTGGTAATATTCCAGCAGGTCAAGCGGCGAGTACGGTTATCTCTCATTTAAACAGCGCTTACCACATCCCTCTTCTAGTCATGGGCCGTTTTCCTTTGCCTGTTGATGATCTTCCAAATTTTGTTGGTGAACTAGAGCTGCCGCTTAATTACCCACAGCTTAGTGAAGCGTTACGCCACTGCAAAGATTTTCTGGGGCGAAAAGGAGTGAATGTTGTTGCTAGTGCACGCAAAAACACGCTTTTTCGCAGCTTAGTTGGTCAAAGTAGAGGTATTCAAGAAGTTCGACACCTGATTGAGCAAGTATCAAACACGGAAGCAAACGTGTTGATCTTAGGTGAGTCCGGTACGGGTAAAGAAGTTGTTGCGCGTAACATCCACTATCACTCTTCATACCGCGATGGCGCATTTGTACCTATTAACTGTGGTGCAATACCGCCTGAGCTCCTAGAAAGCGAATTATTTGGTCACGAAAAAGGCGCGTTTACTGGTGCGTTAACTGCCCGTAAAGGTCGATTTGAGCTCGCAGATGGTGGCACTATCTTTCTTGATGAGATTGGCGATATGCCAATGTCGATGCAAGTAAAGTTGCTTCGTGTATTGCAAGAACGCTGCTTTGAACGTGTAGGTGGCAATAGTACCATCAAGGTAAATGTTCGAGTTGTGGCGGCGACACACCGTAATCTAGAAAATATGATTGAAGAAGGCACGTTCCGAGAAGACTTGTTCTATCGTCTGAACGTGTTTCCAATTGAGATGCCAGCGCTGAAAGAGCGCAAACAAGATATACCATTGCTGCTGCAAGAACTGATGACACGTTTAGAGGCGGAAGGCGGACAACCTATCTGCTTTACACCTCGTGCAATCAACTCACTGATGGAGCATAACTGGCCGGGCAACGTACGCGAGTTGGCTAATCTTGTTGAGCGAATGATTATTCTGTATCCAAATAGCTTGGTGGATGTAAACCATCTACCAACCAAATATCGCTACAGTGACATCCCAGAGTTCCAACCAGAGAGCAATCCATTTGTTTCGGTGGAAGAGCAAGAGCGTGATGTATTCCAAGATATCTTCTCTGAAGATTTTAGCTTTGAAGATCAAGACGACCTTGATCACAGCATGAACGCCCCGCAAGCGCTGCCACCGGAAGGGGTTAATTTGAAAGAGCTGCTGGCTGATTTAGAAGTTAATATGATCAGCCAAGCATTAGAAGCGCAGGGTGGCGTTGTTGCAAGAGCGGCCGACATGCTGGGTATGCGACGTACTACGCTGGTGGAAAAAATGCGTAAGTACAACTTACAGCGCTAGGTAAAGTGAAGTTTTAAGACGATATCTGAATAATCACTTGGGCTGGTTAACATCGCTTTTCTGGCATCCAAAACCGTTATCTCTGAGTGTCAACTTATTGTCGATGGCTTAACGTCCTGATAAATATAAAAAAATAGCTTGGTACGCTAATTGCTTACCAAGCTATTTTAGTTTTAGCGGCGATATTTCGACAGGCAGTAATGGATAACAACACCAATCAATCCCATTTAGATTCCGTAGAGAATCAGGTTGAGCGCTACAAACAGGTGCTCGATGTGATGCCTGCTGGAGTGATTTTGCTCGATACGTACGGAGTAGTGCGTGAAGCAAATCCAGAAGCGCACCGAATTCTTGAGATTCCACTGGTTAACGAAAAATGGTTCAACGTTATCCAGGCGGTGTTTGACCCACGTGAAGATGATGGCCATGAAGTTTCCCTGCGGAATGGCCGTAAAGTTCGACTCGCCATCTCGGCGTCCACAACAGGTCAATTGATCCTGATTACCGATTTAACCGAAACCCGTTTACTTCAAGCTCGTGTCAGTGATTTACAGCGCTTATCGTCGTTAGGACGTATGGTTGCGTCGCTTGCTCACCAAGTAAGAACGCCGCTGTCGAGCGCTATGTTATATGCATCCAATTTGGGAGCGCCAAATCTTCCTCCAGCGACAAAAGATCGCTTCCAAACCAAATTAATGGATCGACTGCACGATTTGGAAAAGCAGGTTAATGATATGCTGCTTTTTGCTAAAGGTGGTGATAATAAAGTCATTAAGCCATTCACGATTGCCCAGTTGGTAGCGGAATATCAGCCGATGGTCGAAACCGCGCTAAAAAACAACAGTATTGATTACTGCCTAGAAGTGGAAGAAGAACAAACTGAGCTACTAGGCAATGCGAACGCCATTGCATCCGCATTAAGTAATCTGGTCATGAATGCGATTCAAATGTCTGGTAAAGAATCGCAAGTCGATATTTTTTTCCGCCCGGTAAATGGTGAGTTACGCATTTCTGTGCAAGACAGCGGACCGGGAGTGCCCGAAGAACTGCAAGCCAAAATCATGGAGCCATTTTTTACCACACGTTCTCAAGGAACTGGATTAGGGTTGGCAGTTGTTCAAATGGTTTGCCGTGCCCATGACGGTCGATTGGAACTTATTTCAGAGCAGGGTGATGGAGCCTGCTTCACCATGTGCATTCCGCTAGAGCGAGTGCAAACAGAAGCGCAATAAGCGGCTTTTGGTAATAACAATTTCTGGAGAATCATAATGGCGCAAAGCAAAGTGCTGATCGTAGAAGACGATGAAGGTCTTCGTGAAGCCCTAGTCGATACTCTGGCTCTGGCAGGGTATGAGTGGTTGGAAGCGGACTGTGCTGAAGATGCACTGTTAAAGCTGAAATCGAATACGGTTGATATCGTCGTTTCTGATGTGCAAATGGCGGGTATGGGTGGCTTAGCTCTGCTCAAAAGCATCAAGCAGAATTGGCCTAACTTACCAGTATTGCTAATGACGGCGTACGCCAATATTGAAGATGCCGTGTCGGCAATGAAAGACGGCGCGATTGACTACATGGCGAAACCATTTGCACCAGAAGTGTTGCTAAATATGGTCAGTCGTTATGCACCGATAAAAAGTGATGACAACGGTGACGCTATCGTTGCTGATGAGAAAAGTCTGAGCTTACTCGCGTTGGCCGATAAAGTGGCGCGTACAGATGCGAATGTTATGGTGCTAGGTCCGAGTGGCTCAGGTAAAGAAGTGATGTCGCGTTATATTCACAACGCGTCAAATCGTAAAAATGGTCCTTTTGTCGCAATTAACTGTGCCGCGATTCCTGACAATATGCTCGAAGCAACACTGTTTGGCTATGAAAAGGGCGCATTTACTGGTGCTGTTCAGGCATGCCCAGGAAAGTTTGAACAAGCGCAAGGTGGCACAATCTTGCTTGATGAAATCAGCGAAATGGATTTGAACCTGCAAGCGAAGTTGTTGCGTGTTTTGCAAGAGCGAGAAGTAGAGCGCCTTGGCAGTCGCAAAAGCATCAAGTTAGATGTTCGTGTGTTAGCGACGAGTAACCGTGATCTTAAGCAATACGTGTCAGAAGGAAACTTCAGAGAGGACTTATATTACCGCCTGAATGTATTCCCAATTGCGTGGCCTGCACTTAAAGAACGTAAAGGCGATATTGCACCGCTTGCCAAGCATCTTGCTGAGCGTCATTGCAGCAAAATGGGCATGCCAGTGCCTCAATTCTCGACCGTTGCGTTAGAAAAACTATTGCAATACCCTTGGCCGGGTAATGTTCGTGAATTGGATAACGTGGTTCAACGAGCGCTGATATTAAGTGAAAATGGCGACATCGATGCAGAGCACATTTTGCTTGAGGGCGTAGATTGGCAAGATGCCAATAGCTTGCAACACGTGGTGCAAAATGCAGATATGGTCGTGCCCAATGTTAAGCCAGTTGCTCAAGCTGAGAGTGTCAGCCGCCCAGTAACTGGTGGAGAAGGCTTAGGCAGCGAGCTGCGCGATCAAGAATACGCCATTATTTTGGAGACTTTGGTTGAGTGTAATGGTCGACGCAAAGAAATGGCGGAGAAACTGGGTATAAGCCCTCGAACCTTGCGCTATAAGCTTGCCAAAATGCGTGATGCTGGTATAGATATCCCGAATTAACACAGACAACGGCCATAAGACAAAAAGTGTAAGTAAATTGATTACTAATGTCTTATGGCACGTTAATTGCTGTGTCAATAATCAGTTTTGTTAATAGTCAATCTTTTGGCTTAGAGGTGCTAATGAAAATTGATGGTATTCAGGCAGAAATGCGCGCCATGATGGTAGAAGCAACCAATACGGCTCCTACTGCAAGTGGGGCGAAAGTTGGAGCAGATTTTAACGATCTCCTAACTAAAGCCATCAATAACGTGAACACACTTCAAAAAGCATCTGGTGATTTACAAACCCGTTTTGATCGTGGTGATGCCGATGTATCCCTTTCTGACGTTATGATCGCTCGTAACAAGTCTAGTGTCGCTTTTGATGCGACGGTTCAAATTCGCAATAAACTCGTTGAGGCATATAAAGACCTCATGAACATGCCAGTGTAATTTAGGTAATAAGTGTGGCAGACAAGTCTACAGATTTAACCGTCACTGAAGGCGGCTCAGATGGTGCACTGGTAGCAAGTTCCGATGTGGATGTGGAGAGTCAAAATCCAGATCTAGAGGAGCGCAGTGCGTCAAAATTCGATATGGCAGTGGGCGACCTCGATTTACTTCGTCAGGTTGTGCTTGTGCTGTCGATATCCATCTGTGTTGCATTGATCGTGATGCTGTTCTTTTGGGTCAAAGAACCGGAGATGCGCCCACTTGGTGCGTACGAGACCGAAGAATTGATCCCCGTTCTGGATTATCTGGACCAGCAGAAAATCAATTATAAGCTTGATGGCAATACTGTTTCTGTTGAATCGAGTGAGTACAACTCGATCAAACTTGGCATGGTTCGTTCCGGCGTTAACCAAGCTACAGAAGCAGGCGATGATATTTTGCTGCAAGACATGGGTTTTGGTGTTTCACAACGTCTCGAGCAAGAGCGTCTCAAACTCAGTCGAGAGCGCCAATTGGCTCAAGCGATTGAAGAAATGAAGCAAGTTCGCAAAGCACGAGTGTTATTGGCACTGCCAAAGCACAGCGTGTTTGTGCGTCATAACCAAGAAGCGTCTGCGTCGGTATTTTTGACATTGTCGACAGGCACGAACCTTAAGCAACAAGAAGTCGATTCTATTGTCGACATGGTAGCGAGTGCCGTGCCGGGAATGAAAACTTCTCGAATTACCGTCACAGATCAGCATGGCCGCTTACTCAGCTCAGGCTCCCAAGATCCTGCTTCTGCGGCGCGACGCAAAGAACAAGAATTAGAACGCAGCCAAGAGCAAGCGCTGCGCGAAAAAATTGATTCCGTACTATTACCCATTTTAGGTTATGGCAACTATACGGCGCAGGTTGATATCCAAATGGACTTCAGTGCGGTTGAACAAACCCGCAAACGCTTTGATCCAAATACCCCTGCGACCCGCAGTGAGTACGCACTCGAAGATTACAATAACGGTAACATGGTAGCGGGTATTCCGGGTGCGTTGAGTAATCAGCCTCCAGCGGATGCCTCTATTCCGCAAGATGTGGCTCAAATGAAAGATGGTTCTGTCATGGGGCAGGGGTCAGTTCGTAAAGAGTCCACGCGTAACTTTGAGCTAGATACCACCATCAGCCACGAGCGAAAGCAGACCGGGACGGTGGCTCGTCAGACCGTTTCTGTTGCGATTAAAGACCGTCGTCAAGTTAACCCTGATACGGGTGAAGTGACTTATACCCCAATGTCCGAATCTGAAATCAATGCCATTCGCCAAGTATTAATTGGTACCGTTGGCTTTGATCAAGGCCGTGGCGATTTGCTGAATGTATTGAGTGTAAAGTTTGCTGAGCCAGAGGCTGAGCAGCTAGAAGAACCACCAATTTGGGAGCACCCTAACTTCAGTGATTGGGTTCGTTGGTTCGCAAGTGCATTAGTGATTATTGTGGTTGTGTTGGTTCTGGTTCGCCCAGCAATGAAGAAATTGCTTAACCCTACCAGCGATGATGAAGACGAAATGTACGGACCAGACGGCTTGCCGATTGGTGCGGATGGTGAAACTAGCTTGATTGGTAGTGACATCGAAAGCAGCGAACTGTTCGAGTTTGGCTCAAGTATTGATTTGCCAAACCTTCATAAAGATGAAGATGTATTGAAAGCGGTTCGCGCTCTGGTTGCGAATGAACCTGAACTGGCTGCTCAAGTAGTGAAAAACTGGATGAATGACAATGGCTAACGATATCGTACCTCAAGATGACAACGCCGCGGGAATGCCAGTAGAGCTGGATGTTTCAACCATTACTGGCGAAGAAAAAGCGGCAATTTTGCTACTGAGCCTTAATGAACAAGATGCAGCTGGCATTATCCGTCACCTAGAACCAAAACAGGTTCAGCGTGTTGGTAGTGCGATGGCTCGCGCGAAGGATCTCAGCCAAGACAAGGTATCTGCTGTTCATCGTGCGTTTTTGGAGGATATCCAGAAATACACCAACATTGGTATGGGCAGCGAAGACTTTATGCGTAATGCACTGGTTGCCGCTCTTGGTGAAGACAAAGCCAACAACTTAGTTGACCAGATCCTACTTGGTACGGGCTCAAAAGGTTTGGATTCTTTGAAATGGATGGACCCACGCCAAGTGGCGAGCATTATTGTCAATGAACACCCACAGATTCAAACTATCGTACTGTCTTATTTAGAAGCAGACCAATCTGCAGAGATTTTGTCTCAGTTCCCTGAGCGCGTGCGTTTGGATCTGATGATGCGTATTGCCAACCTTGAAGAAGTTCAGCCATCAGCATTGGCAGAGCTGAACGAAATCATGGAGAAACAGTTCGCGGGTCAAGCGGGTGCACAAGCAGCCAAAATTGGCGGCCTGAAAGCAGCAGCGGAGATCATGAACTACCTAGACAACAACGTTGAAGGTTTGTTGATGGAACAAATTCGCGATCAGGACGAAGACATGGCGACGCAAATCCAAGACCTAATGTTTGTCTTCGAAAACTTAGTCGAAGTGGACGACCAAGGTATTCAGAAGTTGCTGCGTGACGTACCACAAGACGTGTTGCAAAAAGCACTCAAAGGTGCAGATGACTCGTTACGTGAGAAAGTCTTCAAGAACATGTCTAAACGTGCTGCTGATATGATGCGTGATGATATAGAAGCGATGCCGCCAGTACGAGTGGCAGATGTAGAAGCCGCTCAGAAAGAAATCTTAGCAATTGCCCGTCGAATGGCGGATGCTGGTGAGCTCATGTTGTCTGGCGGTGCTGACGAATTCTTATAATTTCTATTGCTTCGCAATTATCCTATTGCGGAGCACCCTCACTTCTTAATCGAACACACAATAGGTAACCCATGGCTGGCGATAGAAAACGTGGATTTATCCGTCCTGATGAAGATGATTCGATGATCGAACCTCAACGTTGGGGGCTGCCTGATTATGGCGAGCCTAAAGCCAAACAAGCAAAACAAACCGCGTTCAACTATGACCCGGGATGGGTGCCGAATTTTGATGAGCCTGAAGAAGAGCAGCCACTTGCGCTAACCGAAGAGCAAATTGAACTGATTAAGCAAGGTGCTTATCAAGAAGGCTTACATCAAGGTCAGGAAGCTGGCTTTAAGCAAGGTTACGACAAAGGTAAAGAAGAAGGGTTGCAAGCCGGCCATGCTGAAGGTCTCGAGCTCGGAAAAGCTGAAGGGGTAACTGCAGGGCAAGAATACATTCAGCAGCAAGTTGAAACTTTTATGAACTTGGCCAATCAGTTTGCTCAACCTTTGGAGTTGATGAATGCTCAGGTTGAAAAGCAGCTGGTGGATATGGTGCTCTGCTTAGTCAAAGAAGTGGTGCACGTTGAAGTACAAACCAACCCTCAAATTATTTTAGATACAGTGAAGCAGTCGGTCGAGGCGCTACCAATATCAGGCCACCCTATTACCTTGCACCTGAATCCAGAAGATGTCGCTATTATTCGTTCAGCTTATGGTGAAGAAGACCTTGATTGTCGCAACTGGACGTTAGTTGCTGAGCCATCGCTCAATCGAGGTGACGTCCAGATTGAAGCCGGTGAATCAAGCATTAATTATCGCATGGAAGAACGCGTCAAAAGCGTATTGCACAGCTTTTGTGGCGCAAACCGTCATCAAGAGGGCGAGTAATCCATGCAAGCACTCTCTGACCGCTTAAAAAGCTACAAAGTTGAAGGCATTACGACGCGTCCTGTCGCCTCTGGCAAACTGGTGCGTGTGGTTGGGTTAACGTTGGAAGCGACCGGCTGTCGCGCACCAATTGGCAGTTTATGCTTAGTGGAAACCATGTCAGGTCAGATGGAAGCCGAGGTTGTCGGCTTTTCAGGTGACAACCTATTTTTAATGCCAAGCGAACAAATTACGGGCATTTTACCTGGCGCGAGAGTCACCCCTTTAACCAGTGACGCTGGTTTGCCTGTCGGCATGGAGTTACTTGGGCGCGTGATAGACGGGGTTGGGAATCCACTTGATGGACTTGGCCCTTTGTATACCGATCACCGTGCCTCTTTTAATGCCGAACCAATCAACCCGTTGGCTCGAAAGCCAATTTCTGAACCGCTCGATGTTGGCCTAAAAGCCATCAATGGTTTGTTGACGGTTGGTAAAGGTCAGCGTATCGGTCTGTTTGCAGGTTCTGGTGTGGGTAAATCGGTCACGCTTGGCATGATGACGCGAGGCACCACCGCACAGGTTGTGGTCGTCGGCCTGATAGGTGAGCGTGGACGTGAAGTTAAAGAGTTCATCGAAGAGATCTTGGGTGAGGACGGTCGTCGCCGCTCAGTGGTGGTCGCGGCGCCTGCCGATGCTTCACCTCTAATGCGCTTAAAGGGGTGCCAAACGGCATTAACGATTGCTGAATACTTCCGGGACCAAGGGTTAGATGTTCTGCTATTGATGGACTCGTTGACTCGTTTTGCACAAGCACAGCGTGAAATCGCACTTTCTGTTGGTGAGCCGCCAGCGACGAAAGGCTACCCGCCTTCTGTATTTGCCAAGCTACCAGCGCTGGTTGAGCGAGCGGGTAATGGAAGTGCCGAACAAGGCTCGATTACGGCGTTCTTTACCGTGTTGACCGAAGGGGATGATTTGCAAGATCCGATAGCGGACGCATCGCGAGCCATTCTTGATGGCCATATTGTACTTTCTCGTGAAATGGCGGATGCAGGCCATTATCCGGCGATTGATGTCGAGAAGTCGGTGAGCCGTGTTATGCCGCAAATCACGACCGAAGAGCACGTTCTGATGTCAAAAGCGGTGCGACAGGTCTTGTCTATTTGTCGCAAGAATCAAGATTTGGTCTCGATTGGAGCGTACAAACCGGGTACCGATCCTGCTATTGATGGCGCATTTACTTTGAAACCGAAGTTAGACGAATACTTGCAGCAGAGCATGAAAGAATCGGTGCCATACGATATGTGCGTCAATATGCTTAGAAACATTTTGGGTGGGTGATAGCGCGTGAATAATGCGATGGAGTTTCTACTTGAGCAAACTAAGGATCGTGAAGACCAAGCTGTGCTTGCACTGAACAAAGCGCGTTCTGAACTCGAAGATTATTACCGTCAGGTTGAACAAATTGAAAAGTATCGGCTTGATTATTGCCAGCAACTCGTCGACCGTGGTCAGGCGGGCCTAACGGCAAGTCAATATGGACACCTAAATCGATTCCTTACCCAGCTAGATGAAACTTTATCTAAGCAAAAGCAAGCAGAAAGTCATTTCAAAGAGCAGGTTGAAAACTGTAAAGAATATTGGTTAACCGTGCGTAAAGAACGCAAATCCTATGAGTGGATGATAGACAAACGCGAAAAAGAGAAACAACTTGCTGAAGCTAAGCGCGAACAAAAGCAAATGGACGAGTTTTCCACCTTACTTTACAGTCGAAAACCACATCGTTTCTAAAGGTTATCGGTTCGATGTTGCATTACGGTGTTGCAGTTGACTACATCTCTACCGTTTCAAGTAAGGTAACTTTGATTGAGTCTTGTTCAATTAGCTCAAATACCTTCGGTCGAATCTCGCGAACCCACCACTCGTTGTATGTTTTTTCGTAGAGAGCCTGGCGTGCTTGTTCATTGTCGAACTCTCGAAGCCAAACAAAATAGTCATGTCCATCATCACCAGTGTGGACGTAAGTATTCAGTACACGCATGCCTTGTGAGCGTTGATAGGGCAACAGTTCTTCCTTCATCCAACTTAGCCACTGTTCTGTTTTGCCTGCTCTGATTCTATATTGGCGTAATTCTGTGATCTTCAAAGTGATTCCTTAATTGTTAAGCCAAGTGTCTGTTTACGCTTATCGTTTTTCAAAGTCAATCAAGTAGCTGTACATCATGTTAGGAACCAGGTTATCGGATAGTATTGTTGATGTTTGTTCCATAAACATGCCATCTATTAGCTTGCCGAGAATTGGCCCAATATTGTGGTGTGATTTTTGCATTTTAGCTGTCAGTGTCGGGTCTTTTTGACCTTAGTTTGCCGCCAGTATTGCTGCCTGCCAGCGATATACTCAGAGCCACGAGAACGAGAGTTTCTAAATGAGTGTGAATTTGTCCCATGTATCTGCGACTACCAAGACGCCAGTTTCTGATGTGTCCGCTAAAGCGTCCGCAGAGAGCACTGAGAGCAAGGGATTTTTAGAAACGTTAACCGATGCGTTTGCTGGTAAACAAAAGCCCGAAAAAGTAGCAACAGAATCGACAGTGGTTGAAGAAAAAGAAAGAGCGGATGTAGGCAGTACTTCTTCTGCTAACGTCTCGGACGAATTGTTGGCGCAAGAAAGCCAAGAATCCGTCAGTGACGAGACCCATGGTTTTGATGAAATATCAGCAAACAAACCGAATGCAACCTTAAGTGAAGAAGCAAGTTTACAAAAGGCGAGTAACAGCACACCTTTGGAGAATGATGTTGAAGCTATTGAAAAAGTGAAATCAACATCAATCGATACGAGCAACCCATCAAATACAGTGGACGTAAAAAGCACGATGGGCGAAGGACAACAGCTTCTTGGTCGAATTGAACAAGCGAATCAAACCCTGAATGCGAGTAATGCATCCATCGATAGTGGCAAAGTTTTGCCTCAGAGCGCGAATTTAGTGCATTCGTTCCACGAGCAAGCAACCGTTTCGACACACCTTGATGAGCTGGCTTTGAATGAAACGCCATCAGTTCATTCGTTTGAACAAGCACAGATGATCCCAGGACAAGACTTAGAGCCAATTTTAGATAAGAATGGTCAACCTATCGATGTCGACAAACTTTCGCCTGAGTTTGCTGCTTGGCAAGAGCTAGCGAAACAAGCCAGCCATCCGACGGCTAAGAGCGCAGTCAGTGGTGAAGTAGCTAATGATCTGTCGCCGTTGTTAACAGACGTTGATGGTTCCAACATCGACGCGCTTCCACGAGTCTCCTTGGATGAACTTGAAGTTATAGATACTAAGTTGGCGCAAGGAAAACCACTGACTCAGCAAGAAGCTCAGATCATTGAAGGGTTGAAACAAGGAAGGATCACGGCGGATATTCCTGAGCAAGACCTTGCCCAATTTGTTGCGCTCCCTAATGACATTAAACAGATTCTCGCAGAGCAACAAGTACAACATAATTTAACTCGCCAGGCTGGACCTATGGCAGTGTCTCAACAAATCCAGCATACAGCGGCTCAAGTACCCCAGCCACAAACTGCTCATAGTGGAGAAAAAGTCGCATTATCTCCAACGCCCGATATGTTGATAGCCGCGCAAGTGCCGACGTCGCTTCAAGGTGTGAAAGACGGAGAGATTAGCCAGAAAGTAATGAACGCAGCATTGGCGACTGGTGCGCTAAAGGCGACTGCGGATAAACAAGATAAGCCGGACCTCCAACATGGCTTCGCTGGACAGCTTCAGGCTATGGCAGGCCAGCAAGGAATTAATGTGCAGCAACAAGCGCGTATTGATGCTGCACAACAAGCTCAGCTTCCGTTGCAACTAACTAAAGAGCTAGCCAACGAGCAAGTTGCGGAAAAAGTGCAAATGATGATGTCGAAGAATCTGAAAAATCTCGATATTCGTCTTGATCCACCAGAGTTAGGTCGTATGCAAATTCGTATGACCATGAATAATGACGTTGCCAATGTACATTTTACAGTGAACAACCCGCAAGCTCGTGACATTATTGAACAGACGCTCCCTCGTTTGAGAGAAATGCTAGCGCAACAAGGTATGCAGCTGGCTGATTCTTCCGTCCAGCAACAAAACAGCGGACAACAGCAAGGTAGATATACTGCTGAACAACATGGTCAAAGCGCGCAAAGTGGCGGTTTTTCTGGACAGTCCGAAGAGGGTTTTGAATCTGATGTCAATCTGGATTTGAATGTCGCTTCAAAGCGTGATGGAATTAGTTTTTACGCATAAAAGGCCGTTTAACGGCAATGGAATATGGTTACCAAGCAACTCACTAAAACGTCTTGGTAACTCAAAAGAACAATAAGAGACAAGAATGGCAGAAGAACAGTTACAAGGGGCCGATGCGCCGAAAGGAAAAAGCAAGTTACTTATCATCATCATCGCTGTTGTAGTATTACTACTTGGTGGCGGGGCAGCGGCATTTTTTCTAATGGGCTCTGATGAACCTGCTCAGGCTGAATCGTCTCAACAGGCTCAAGTGAAGGCATCGGATGCTGCGCCCATCGCGTATGTGAATCTTCCTCAGGCATTTGTATTTAACGTTACTGGGGATAGCCGCGATAGGCTGGTTCAAATTAAAGCGCAGTTAATGGTTCGCGGTGCAGAAAATGAAGAGTTGGCGCGGTATCATTCGCCACTGATTGAAAGCTCTATGCTATCAACGTTTGCTTCCGCGACGGTTGATCAATTGCGCTCTCCTACAGGACGAGTGGAATTGCGCGATCGTGCTTCCGAAGATATCAAAGCAGCGCTGAATGCTGCGGTCGGTAAGCCAGTGATTGAAAAAGTACTGTTTACAGATTTTGTTATTCAATAGGTAAAACGTGACCGATCTATTAAGCCAAGACGAAATTGATGCGCTATTGCATGGGGTTGACGATGTTGATGACGTCGATGAACCGATAGAAAACGACACTGAGGGTGCCGTCAATTTTGATTTCTCGTCGCAAGACAGAATCGTACGTGGTCGAATGCCGACGCTCGAACTTATCAACGAGCGCTTCGCACGGCACATGCGTATTAGTCTGTTTAATATGCTGCGTAAAACGGCAGAGGTGTCGATCAATGGCGTGCAGATGATGAAGTTTGGTGAATACCAGAACACATTGTACGTGCCAACCAGTTTGAACATGGTGCGTTTTCGTCCGTTAAAAGGCACTGCGTTGATCACCATGGAGGCTCGTTTAGTCTTTATTCTGGTAGAAAACTTCTTTGGCGGTGATGGTCGATTTCACGCCAAAATCGAAGGCCGCGAATTTACCCCAACGGAACGCCGCATCATTCAGTTGTTACTGAAAATTGTATTTGAAGATTATAAAGAAGCGTGGTCGCCAGTGATGGGGGTAGAGTTCGAATATCTCGACTCTGAAGTAAACCCAAGCATGGCAAACATTGTCAGCCCGACAGAAGTGATTGTCGTGAGTTCATTCCATATAGAAGTTGACGGCGGTGGCGGCGATTTTCATGTCGTTATGCCTTACTCCATGGTTGAGCCTATCCGTGAACTATTGGACGCAGGTGTTCAGTCTGACAAGATGGAAACGGACGTTCGCTGGAGCTCAGCACTACGTGAAGAGATCATGGATTGTCCGGTTAACTTCCGCGTGAACTTGCTCGAAAAAGACATTTCTTTGCGTGATCTCATGGAGCTGCAACCGGGCGATATCATCCCGATTGAAATGCCAGAACATGCGACGATGTTTGTGGAAGACCTACCGACCTATCGCGTAAAAATGGGTCGATCGGAAGACAAATTAGCGGTGCAAATTTCTGAGGAAATTGAGCGCCCACATGTCGTCAAAACAGATTTAGCTTTCTTAGGTAAAGACATCATGTCCGAGCTTGAGAGTGAAGACGATATAGACCATTAAGATACCTTATTAAACAGACATGCTATGGCATGAGTTAGGCGTAACACAGGATAGAAAAATGGAACCAAGTGACGATCAAAAGCTAGCAGACGAATGGGCAGCCGCTCTTGGCGAAGACCCGTCTGCCCCTTCTGTAGACGTAGATGAAGTATTGGCTGCGCCACTGGAAGAGCTAAAAGACACTTCAAGCCCAATTAGCGAAGATGAGCGTCGTAAACTCGACACTATTATGGATATCCCGGTGACGATTTCGATGGAAGTCGGTCGTTCTCAAATTAGCATTCGGAACCTGTTGCAGCTTAACCAAGGTTCGGTTGTTGAGTTGGATCGTCTAGCCGGTGAGTCGCTCGACGTATTGGTTAACGGTACTTTGATTGCTCACGGCGAAGTCGTGGTCGTCAACGATAAGTTTGGTATCCGTTTGACGGATGTGATCAGCCAAACTGAACGAATTAAGAAGCTGCGTTAAGATGAGTCGTTCAATCAAAATGCGATTGAAGCAAATCACTGGAGCACTGAGCTTAATGCTAAGTGCTCCTTATGCATTTGCTGCCGCACCAAATAATCTGGATCTTGCGACGACACTTGGCTCGCTTGTGCTTGTAATCGGCGTGATTCTTTTGCTGGCTTGGTTGCTGAAACGTATGCAAGTGCCAGCGATGGGACAACAAAAGGGCTTGCGTATAGTGAGTCAGTTGCCAGTGGGTACAAAAGAAAGAATCGCAGTAGTTCAAGTGGGTGAAGAACAGTTTTTGGTTGGGATTACTAGCCAATCGATCCAAACTTTAGCCAAGTTAGATAAGCCACTGAAAGAGGAAGAGTTGGCGACCAATGCTTTTGCGACTCAATTTAGCCAGCTGATCAAAAAACATGACAAAGGGTAATCCAATTCGTTTGCTCCTGAGTACGTCGTTACTTTTTGTCGGCGTGCTGTTTTCTTCATTTACCTTTGCTGAAGCAGAGGAGTCAGCGCTGCCAGATAACTTAGCCGATGGAAGTGGTGTTACAGTTCAGGCTATGCAAAGTGATACTGGTGCTAGCCGTGCTATGTCCGTTTCTAGTGGCGGTGGTATTCCAGCATTCACCATGACCACGAACCCTGATGGCAGTGAAGACTACTCGGTTACACTACAAATTTTAGCGTTAATGACCATGCTTGGCTTCTTGCCTGCCATGGTGATTCTGATGACCTCGTTCACTCGAATTGTGGTGGTGATGTCGATATTGCGTCAGGCAATGGGTTTGCAACAAACGCCTTCTAATCAGGTCATTATTGGTATTGCGCTGTTTTTGACCTTTTTTGTTATGTCTCCTGTCCTGAACGAAATCAACGACAAAGCTGTTCAGCCTTATTTGAACGAGCAAGTTACGGCGCGAGAAGCGTTTGATGCTGCACAAGCGCCAATGAAAGCATTTATGCTTAAGCAGACCCGAATCAAAGATTTGGAGACGTTCGTAACCATGTCAGGAGAGCAAGTCGAGAATCCAGAAGATGTGTCGATGGCGGTGTTGATTCCGGCTTTTATCACCTCAGAGCTAAAAACTGCATTCCAAATTGGCTTTATGCTCTTCTTGCCGTTTTTGATTATTGACCTTGTAGTCGCTTCGGTACTGATGGCAATGGGTATGATGATGTTGTCACCAATGATTGTTTCGTTGCCGTTCAAGTTGATGTTGTTCGTATTGGTCGATGGTTGGAACTTGATACTCTCGACACTTGCGGGCAGCTTTGCCCTTTAGATAAGCGCAGATAGAGGATAAGACATGACACCAGAAATGTTTGTCGAGCTTTTCCGTGAAGCACTTTGGATGGTGCTTATCATGGTCTGCGCTATTATCATCCCAAGCTTGCTGATCGGCCTTGTAGTTGCGATTTTTCAAGCTGCGACATCCATCAACGAACAAACATTGAGCTTCTTACCGCGTTTGATTGTCACGCTTTTGGCCCTGATGCTGTTTGGGCATTGGATGACGCAAATGTTGATGGAATATTTCTATGGCTTGATTGAACGCTTACCTCAGGTGCTTTATTAGAGGCGCCTATGGAGTACCCCACTAGCGTTGTCTTAGATTGGATCGCAAACTACTTCTGGCCCTATGTTCGTATCTCATCCATGTTGATGGTGATGACAGTAACCGGGGCCCGATTTGTTTCGCCAAGAATCCGCCTTTACCTCGGTTTAGCCATCACTTTCGCTGTCATGCCAGCCATCCCCGCTGTACCTCAAGACATTGAGCTACTCTCGTTTCGTGGCTTCATGACCATTGCCGAGCAAATGATCATCGGCATAGCGATGGGTATGGTTACTCAATTTATGATTCAAACCTTTGTCCTACTTGGTCAAATATTGGGTATGCAATCAAGTTTGGGCTTTGCTTCTATGGTTGATCCCGCAAATGGTCAGAACACGCCATTGCTTGGCCAGTTATTCATGTTCTTAACGACAATGTTTTTCCTTGCCACCGATGGACACTTAAAAATGCTGCAATTGGTGGTGTTCAGTTTTAAAACTTTGCCGATTGGCTCCGGCTCGCTCAACGCGGTTGATTTCCGTGAAATGGCAGGCTGGCTTGGTATTATGTTCCAAACGGCACTGAGTATGTCTCTATCTGGCATTATTGCGCTACTGACCATTAACTTGTCGTTTGGTGTAATGACCCGTGCCGCACCACAGCTGAATATCTTCTCGCTTGGTTTTGCTTTTGCTTTGATGGTGGGTCTATTACTTTGTTGGTACATACTGGCTGGTCTATACAGTCATTATGAAATGTTCTGGACAGTGGGTGAGGCGCAGATTTGTCGGCTTATTCGCTTGGAGTGCTAAGATTTGGCAGAATCAGACGGTCAGGAACGCACCGAAGAAGCCACGCCCCGACGGTTACAACAAGCCAGAGAAAAGGGGCAGGTCGCTCGATCTAAAGAGCTTGCATCAGCATCTGTGCTGATCGTTGGCGCCATTTCATTGATGTGGTTTGGCGAGGCGTTAGCACGTTCATTGTTTTCCATCATGAGCCGTTTATTTGATCTTCAACGAGAAGAGATTTTCGATACTGCAAAACTGTTTGATATCGCTTTGGGCGCGATGAGTGATTTGTTGTTCCCACTATTTTTGGTGTTAGCGACATTGTTTACCGCCGCCATGATTGGAGCAGCAGGTGTGGGAGGAATCAGTTTTTCTGCCCAAGCGGCCATGCCCAAGCTGTCGAAAATGAATCCGCTTAGCGGCTTAAAGCGAATGGTTGGAATGCAAAGCTGGGTAGAGTTGATCAAATCAATCCTTAAAGTGGTTCTGGTCACTGGTGTCGCCATCTATTTGATCCAAGCATCACAGGCCGATCTGATTCAATTGAGCATGGATGTGTATCCGCAAAACATCTTCCATGCTTTAGATATTTTGCTGAACTTTATTTTGCTGATCAGTTGCTCGCTATTGATTGTGGTTGCCATCGATATTCCATTTCAAATTTGGCAGCACGCCGATCAGTTAAAAATGACCAAGCAAGAAGTCAAAGACGAATACAAAGAGACTGAAGGTAAGCCGGAAGTGAAAGGCCGTATTCGTATGTTGCAAAGGGAAGCGGCTCAACGTCGAATGATGGCGGACGTTCCTCAAGCTGATGTTATTGTTACTAACCCAGAGCACTTCTCGGTAGCGCTTCGTTATAAACAGAAGACAGACCGTGCGCCAGTCGTGATCGCTAAAGGTACTGACCACATGGCGATGAAGATTCGAGAAGTCGCCCGCGAACATGACATTACGATTGTGCCCGCACCACCTTTGGCTCGTGCGTTGTACCACACGACAGAGCTCGAGCAAGAGATCCCCGATGGGTTATTTACTGCCGTCGCTCAGGTTTTGGCATTTGTATTCCAATTGAAGCAATACCGAAAACGAGGTGGACAGCGCCCGAAAATTCAAGATTATGATTTGCCAATCCCGCCCGAGCACCGTCATTGATACGAAAAGCGGTAAAGCCTTAAAAAAGTTCGTTTGATCAAAAGCTAAGCTCTATTTGAGTGTTTAGTCATTATTTTGGCGCTAATTATGGTACATAGATTGCTTAAAACGCTTTAATTATCAACCCTACCTAAACTTTTAGGCTAAAGCGGTCGCGTATTAATAGTAAGAGCTTACGTGACGCTTCAATCGATTGAGATCTCTCGCAGTATGAAGTTAAGCCTGCCGTTTGCAGATAAATTGCCACGAATCCCTCAACGTGAAATGCCAGCTATTGGTGCTCCGGTGATGGTTTTGGCCACCCTAGCGATGGTGGTACTGCCGATTCCAGCATTTTTGCTGGATATGTTCTTCACCTTTAACATCGCGCTGTCGATGGTGGTGTTGTTAGTGACCGTTTACACACGTCGCCCTTTGGACTTCGCTGCTTTTCCAACGGTATTGCTGATCGCCACGTTGCTCCGCTTGGCTTTGAACGTTGCCTCGACTCGTGTCGTCTTACTGCATGGTCATGAAGGCGGTAATGCGGCAGGTAACGTAATTGAGGCGTTCGGTAACGTCGTTATTGGTGGTAACTACGCGGTCGGCCTAGTGGTTTTCCTCATCTTAATGATCATCAACTTTATGGTGGTGACCAAAGGTGCGGGTCGTATCTCTGAGGTAAGTGCTCGCTTTACGCTTGATGCGTTGCCGGGTAAGCAAATGGCGATTGATGCCGACTTGAATGCCGGATTGATAGACCAAGAGCAGGCAAGAGTTCGTCGTTTTGAAGTGACCAAAGAAGCGGATTTCTATGGCTCGATGGATGGTGCCTCGAAGTTCGTAAAAGGTGACGCGATTGCCGGTATTTTGATTCTGTTTATCAACATCGTCGGCGGTTTGTCGATCGGTATGGCGCAGTATGGATTGGGTTTCGGTGAAGCGATTGAAATCTATACCTTACTGACAATCGGTGATGGTTTGGTCGCACAAATCCCATCGCTATTGCTGTCGATTGCAGCGGCAATGATGGTGACGCGCCAAAACACCGATGAAGACATGGGGGAACAACTGGTCTTCCAGATGTTCGACAACCCAAAAGCGCTGATGATTACTGCGGCTATTCTTGGTGTGATGGGCATCGTACCGGGCATGCCACACTTTGCGTTTTTGAGCCTGGCAGTCGCGGCCGGTGCAGCGGCATATTTCATCGACAAACGGCAGAAGCAGAAAGCGAAAGAGCCCGCTTTACCAGCAACAGCAGACGAAGGTACAGAACCTTCCTCACAGCGCGAACTGTCTTGGGATGACGTCCAGCCAGTCGATATTATTGGCTTGGAAGTCGGTTATCGCTTAATCCCTTTGGTGGACAGAGACCAAGGTGGGGAACTGCTAGAGCGCGTAAAAGGCGTGCGTAAAAAGTTATCGCAAGATTTTGGGTTCCTAATTCCTGCGGTTCATATTCGTGACAATCTTGAGCTGACCCCAAACAGTTACCGAATTACATTGATGGGGGTTGCGGTGGGCGAAGCAGAGATTCGTCCGGATCAAGAGCTAGCGATTAACCCAGGTCAGGTGTATGGCATGATTGATGGTGAGCCAACCATTGACCCTGCTTTTGGACTGGAAGCCGTATGGATCCGAGAAGATCAGCGTGAGCACGCGCAGGCTCTGGGTTATACGGTTGTTGATTCATCAACGGTATTAGCGACGCACCTAAGCCAGCTATTGACCAACAACGCATCACAGCTAATTGGTCATGAAGAAGTAGAGAATTTATTAGAAATGTTGGGACGCAGCGCGCCTAAGTTAGTCGAGAACTTTGTTCCTGACCAATTACCATTAGGTGTGGTGGTGAAAGTCCTACAAAACTTGTTAAACGAGGCCATTCCAATCCGCGATATTCGCACGATTGTTCAAACTTTGGCTGAGTACTCAAGTAAGAGTCAAGAAGCTGACATATTGACGGCAGCAGTTCGAATTAGTCTTAAACGTCTAATTGTTCAAGAAATCAATGGTATAGAGCCTGAGTTACCAGTGATTACTTTGATACCTGAACTGGAACAAATATTGCATCAAACTATGCAAGCATCAGGAGGCGAATCCGCGGGGATTGAACCGGGACTCGCTGAGCGATTGCAGTCTTCACTAAGCCAAGCGACACAGGAACAAGAACTGAAAGGCGAACCTGCCGTTCTGCTTACTTCTGGTGTATTACGCTCGACGTTGGCGAAATTTGTGAAGAACACAATACCTAATCTCCGGGTACTGTCTTACCAAGAAATCCCGGATGAAAAACAGATCAGAATTGTGCAAGCCGTGGGTAACTGATCTCACGCATCATTAATGGATTCATAGTTTGAAAATAAAGCGATTTTTTGCCAAAGACATGAGAACGGCGCTGCTCCAAGTGAAAGAGGAGTTAGGCGCGGAAGCGGTGATCATGTCAAACAAGAAAGTGGCTGGTGGAGTAGCGATTGTTGCGGCGATAGATAGTGAATCTAATCCGCCTCAAGCAAGCGCAGCGTCACAGCAAAATCGCGGTGCTTCTCAATCGAATCGCTATAACGAACATCGTCAAATGTCATCGTCTTCTGCTGATCGTTACCAAGATCGTCATTTAGATGAAGATAAAATTAGCCTGAACAGTAATAACAGTAACAATGAAAAAACAGGCTCAATGACACAGCGATTCGCTAATATGCTTAAGCAATATAGCGGTGGTGCAGCAGATGCTGACGACCACGTAGCGGAAAATGAAGATTCGCTCTCTGCTTTGCTGCAACGCCAAAATAAGCATCGCGACGGCTACAACCAAGAAAAGCCAGCGCCATATCAACCAGATTCACCTTTGGCGAAGCTAATCGCACAGGACAATCGATTTGAACGTCCGACGCCCAAGCTGGACCCGACGCGCTATGACCGACGTCGCCCAAGTGATGAGCGTGACGAATCGGCCGATGAGCTAGAAAGCATGCGCGAAGAGATGACGTCAATTCGTCGTCTGTTGGAGCACCAAGTTTCTGGCCTGATGTGGCAAGAAGTAGAACGCCGTGAGCCGCTAAGAGCTATGCTGATTAAGCGCTTAGAGCGAATGGGCGTTTCTCCGGAGTTAGCAGACCAGATGGCCTGTTATATCCCGGAAGATACAAAGCCAGCGCGAGCATGGAAAGCGTTATTGTCGCTGGTGGCGGATCAAATCAATATTCCTAAACAGGACATTTTAAAACGTGGTGGCGTAGTCGCATTGTTGGGTCCGACGGGGGTTGGGAAAACAACAACCGTAGCGAAACTCGCAGCACGCGCAGCCATGGAATACGGTGCCGACAATGTGGCCCTTGTGACAACAGATACATATCGCATAGGTGCACATGAGCAACTCTCAATTTACGGAAGAATCATGGGTTGTCCCGTAAGAGTTGCTAAAGATTCTAACGAGTTAGCCGATGTTATATATCAGCTAAGAAACAGAAGACTGATTTTGGTCGATACGGCAGGGATGGGGCAACGAGATGTGAGGCTTTCCGAGCAGCTCGACACTCTAATGCAAGAGAGCGGAGAAGTGATCCACAGCTACCTTGTTTTGCCGGCTACCGCACAACGTCGTGTTCTACAAGAAACGCTGGATCACTTCCGACGTATACCACTTTCGGGTTGTATTATGACGAAGCTTGATGAGTCATTAAGCCTAGGCGAATTCATCAGTGTAGTGATTCAAAACGCAATGCCAGTAGCTTACATCGCTAATGGTCAGCGCGTACCAGAAGACATTGTGATAGCGCAACCAAAATATATGCTTGCGAAAGCAAATGAACTGTTAGAGAAGTCGACAGAGAACGAACCTCACTTTTGGAACAGTGACAGTGAAGGACTCTAAGGCGGCGGACTACTATGACTGAGAATATGATACACGATCAAGCAAGCGGCCTCCGTCGCTTAACACAACCATCGTTGACCAAAGTGATTGCTGTTACTGGCGGCAAAGGTGGTGTGGGGAAATCAAACGTAACACTGGGTCTGGCGATTTGTATGGCTCGCCAAGGCAAGAAGGTGATGGTTCTCGACGCTGATTTAGGTCTGGCCAATGTGGACGTGATGCTCGGAATTCGTGCAAAACGTAATCTAGGACATGTCTTAGCGGGTGAATGTGAGCTAAAAGATGCGATTGTCGAAGGGCCTTATGGTATAAAGATAATTCCTGCAACTTCTGGCACACAGAGCATGACAGAGCTTTCTCACGCTCAGCATGCCGGACTCATCCGAGCATTTGGTAGTCTTGAAGACGAAATGGATGTCCTGCTGATTGATACCGCTGCTGGTATCTCTGACATGGTAATCAGTTTTTCGCGAGCAGCTCAAGATGTGGTTGTAGTTGTGTGTGATGAACCGACGTCAATCACAGATGCCTATGCATTAATCAAGCTGTTGAGTAAAGAACACCAAGTTCAACGCTTTAAAGTTGTAGCAAATATGGTCAGAAGCTACCGTGAAGGGCGAGAATTGTTTGCAAAGTTGACACTAGTCACAGAGCGATTCTTGAATGTTAGCCTTGAACTCGTAGCATGTATTCCATTAGATGATAAAGTACGACAGGCTGTAAAAAGACAAAAAATTGTCGTTGATGCGTTCCCACGCTCGCCTGCCGCTTTAGCTATCAGCTCACTAGCAAACAAAGCGTTGACGTGGCCACTACCAAAAACACCAAGTGGACACTTGGAATTTTTTGTGGAAAGGTTGCTAAATCGTACCGAATTCGCAGAGGACCCTTTTGGTGAATAAAGCGATAACCTATGACCAACATGGCAAATTTAATAGCCAGCAGGCGTTCATTGAACGTTATTCAGTGTTGGTTAAGCGCATTGCTCACCACCTACTAGGCCGTTTACCGCCGAGTGTTCAGGTAGAGGATTTAATTCAGGCCGGCATGATCGGTCTTATCGAAGCTCAGCAGAATTATGATGGTTCTAAAGGTGCGAGCTTTGAAACTTATGCAGGTATCCGTATTCGTGGCGCAATGTTAGATGACATGCGTAAAGGCGATTGGGTACCGCGTTCTGTTCATAAAAATAATCGAGAGATTAACCAAGCGATTGCGGAGCTGGAAGGCGAATTAAATCGAGATCCTACTGATTCTGAAGTAGCCACGCATCTCGGTATGACACTGGATCAATATCATAGTGCTCTTACCGATATCAACTGCTCAAAATTAGTCGGTATTGAAGATTTAGGCGTTTCTGATGATGTGATTTCACCGGCGGATGAAACCGATGACAGCAACCCATTCAAAGGGGTAGTTGATGAATCATTTCGAAAAGCACTGGTTGAATCAATAAAACAGCTTCCAGAGCGTGAAGCTTTGGTTCTTTCGCTTTATTATGATGAAGAACTCAATTTGAAAGAAATTGGCGATGTGTTAGGCGTAAGCGAATCTCGCGTAAGTCAAATACTGAGTCAAGCGATGCAACGTTTACGTACCAAGCTCAGTGCGTGGACACAAAATGACTAAAAACACTGATTTTACGATTCAGTGGAGGCAATTTTGAATAAAAACATGAAGATCCTTATTGTTGATGATTTCTCAACAATGCGCCGTATTGTTAAAAACCTGCTTCGTGACTTGGGTTTCAATAACACTCAAGAAGCGGACGATGGTTTAACCGCATTACCAATGCTGAAAAAAGGTGACTTCGATTTTGTTGTAACTGACTGGAACATGCCAGGTATGCAAGGCATCGATTTGCTTAAACACATCCGCGCGGATGCAGAACTTAAGCATCTGCCAGTTCTAATGATCACGGCTGAAGCGAAGCGTGAGCAGATCATTGAAGCTGCTCAAGCAGGTGTAAACGGCTACATTGTTAAGCCATTTACTGCTGCAACATTAAAAGAAAAATTAGATAAAATTTTCGAGCGTTTATAACTCTCTCTTTCTCTTTGTTATTCGAGTCATTCATACCAATTATTAAATACCTATTAAATGACTCGTTTAGCGTTTTCAAAGTGATAAGAAGAACTAAACGTAAAAGGGTCTATTCAGAATGATCTCACTAGAGCAGGCGAAGTCACTCGTTCAAATGCTAGAAAACGGGGAACAAGACCAAGCCAATATGCTTGTTGCCTCGATCTACGAAGGTGCCGATAACCCAATGCTGCAAGAAATTGGAGCGTTAACTCGAGACCTTCACGAATCACTCAAGCAGTTCAGTCTCGATCAGCGCATGACCGAAATTGCGAAAGACGAAATCCCTAACGCTAGGGATCGTCTCAATTATGTGATCGAGAAGACAGAGCTTGCAGCCAACAAAACAATGGATGCGGTCGACTGCTGCCTTCCTATCGCTGATAACCTGCATGATTGCCTTCTAAAAGTTCGTCCTCAATGGAATGAACTCATGCACGGGCGCATAGAATTAAGCGAATTTAAAGCACTGTGTCACCGAATCGACGGGCTATTAGTGCAAGTCGAAGGTGACAGCACTGAATTGCGCGGCCAATTGACCGAAATTCTCATGGCGCAAGACTTCCAAGACCTAACTGGCCAAATCATTCGCCGCGTAATTACGTTGGTTAATGAAGTTGAAGGCCGCTTAGTGGAAATCCTAACCGTATTCTCTGGAAATAAACTTGAAGAACATATTCAAGTTTTGTCAGAACCGGCAGATAAAAAGAATACACAAACAAGCGAAGCCGAAGGCCCGATTCTTCATCCAGAACTGAGAGAAGATGCGGTTTCATCGCAGGACGAAGTCGATGACTTGTTGTCCAGTCTTGGATTTTAAAGGTAACGTATGAGCTACGATTTAGACGAAGATATTCTTCAGGACTTTCTCATTGAGGCTGGGGAAATTCTCGAGCTGCTTTCTGAGCAGTTGGTTGAATTGGAAAATAACCCAGAAGACAAAGACTTACTTAATGCTATTTTCCGCGGGTTTCATACCGTAAAAGGCGGTGCCGGCTTCCTTTCATTGGCAGAGCTAGTCGATACTTGTCATGGTGCGGAGAACGTGTTCGACGTTTTACGAAACGGTCAACGCACGGTAACGCAAAACTTAATGGATACGATGCTAAAAGCCTTGGATACGGTTAATACCCAGTTCCAGGCTGTTCAAGATCGTGAGCCGTTAGAAGCTGCGGACCCTGAGCTTCTTGAAGAACTTCATCGTCTATGCAAACCTGAGTCAGAAGATGAAGTAGCGGCAACCGTAGTTGAAGAACCAGTGGCTACTCCAGAGCCTATTATTCCCGAGCCTATCATCGAAGAACCTGCTGCGCCGTCAGCACCATCAAGTGTCGGCTCTGTTGATGAAATTACCCAAGACGAATTCGAAAAGCTACTTGATGAGCTTCATGGTAAAGGTTCAGCGCCAGGCGCCTCAATGTCTGCGACATCTACAACGCCATCTGAACCGCCTCAATCGAGTGCGCCATCAGTTGAAAGTGGTGATATCACTGATGATGAGTTTGAACGTTTACTCGATGAACTGCACGGTGTAGGAAAAAGCCCTTCTACGGCAGAGGCTGCTGCATCTGCATCCGTACCAGTAGAGCCACCTAAAGCGGCAGAGCCTTCCGCTCCAGTGTCATCTTCATCAAATCAAGACAGTGACTTAATGACGGACGAAGAGTTCGAAAAGTTACTCGATGAGCTACATGGTTCAGGTAAAGGTCCAACGCTAGAAGAATTGGATATGGCAACGAAGCCTGCTTCAGCAAACGTAGAGCAAAGCCCTGCGAAACCTGAGCCTGTTGCTAAGCCAGCACCCGTTCAAACAGCGCCAGCACCAAAGCCAGAATCTAAACCAGTCGCCGTAAAAGAAGAAGCTAAAGCACCAGCGGTTAAAAAACCTCAGGCTGAAGCAACCGTTCGTGTTGATACCTCGACGCTTGATACCATCATGAACATGGTGGGTGAGCTCGTATTGGTTCGAAACCGCCTATTAAGCCTTGGTTTGAATAGCGACAACGAAGAGATGTCCAAAGCGGTCGCTAACCTTGATGTGGTAACTGCGGATCTACAAGGCGCGGTAATGAAAACGCGTATGCAGCCAATTAAGAAAGTGTTTGGCCGTTTCCCGCGCGTTGTCCGTGACTTGGCTCGTAACCTAAATAAAGACATCGTGCTAGAAATGCGCGGTGAAGAAACCGATCTCGATAAGAACCTTGTAGAAGCATTGGCCGATCCGTTGATTCACTTGGTACGTAACTCGGTTGATCACGGTATTGAAATGCCAGACGCACGCGCGAAGGCCGGCAAATCACGCACAGGTAAAGTGATTTTGTCAGCATCGCAAGAAGGGGACCATATTGAACTATCCATCGTAGATGATGGTGGCGGTATGGACCCGAACAAACTGCGTGGCATCGCGGTGAAGCGTGGCATGATGGATGAAGATGCGGCGGCACGTTTAACAGATAAAGAGTGCTTCAACCTTATCTTCGCACCTGGTTTCTCAAGTAAAGATAAAATTTCTGACATCTCTGGTCGTGGTGTGGGTATGGACGTGGTTAAGACGGCGATCAATACCTTAAACGGTTCAATCGATATCGATTCTGAGCTAGGCAAGGGCACTAAGATTACGATCAAAGTACCACTAACGTTAGCGATTTTACCGACTCTGATGGTTGGTGTTGGCGGTCATCCGTTTGCTCTACCACTGGCTTCGGTGAGTGAAATTTTCCACTTAGATCTTAGCCGTACAAACGTGGTAGATGGTCAGCTGACGATCATTGTACGTGAGAAATCTATCCCGCTATTTTACTTACAAAACTGGTTAGCATCCAAATCGCAAAACGTCCAAGAGCGTACTGGTCACGGTCACGTGGTGATTGTACAGATTGGTAACCAACGCGTTGGTTTTGTTGTGGATACGCTTATTGGTCAAGAAGAAGTGGTTATTAAGCCACTCGATAATCTATTACAGGGCACTCCAGGTATGGCTGGTGCGACAATTACTAGCGATGGCCACATTGCATTAATTCTAGATGTGCCTGATTTACTTAAGCGATACGCTGCGGCTTCACGCCTTTAAGCAAAGCTGACGTTATTAAAAGGAATAAGATGGCGATTAAAGTACTAGTCGTTGATGATTCGAGTTTTTTCCGACGTCGCGTGAGCGAAATCATCAACTCAGAATCGCGCCTAGAAGTGATTGACGTTGCGGTAAATGGTAGAGAGGCGGTTGAGAAAGCCAAATCTCTCAAACCTGACGTCATCACGATGGATATTGAAATGCCAGTGATGGATGGCATTACAGCTGTACGTGAAATAATGGCCGCTGCTCCAACGCCAATTCTAATGTTTTCGTCCCTGACCCACGACGGGGCGAAAGCTACGCTTGATGCGCTAGATGCGGGCGCATTGGACTTCTTACCGAAAAAGTTTGAGGACATTGCGCGTAACCGTGAAGAAGCGGTGTCATTACTTCAACAGCGTGTGATTCAGATTGCCTCGAAGCGCGCTTTCATGCGTCGACCTATCGCTCGCCCAACAGCGAGTACCAGCACGACTACTCGATCATTAGGTTCAAGAACGGCTTCACCTGTGACTCCAACACCAACTCGACCTGCTGCGACAAAGTACCGTGCTTCTGGTAAGAAGTATCAACTGACGGCAATTGGCACATCAACAGGTGGCCCCGTTGCTCTACAAAAAATTCTGACGCGTTTGCCGATGAACTATCCGCATCCGATTGTATTGATTCAACACATGCCAGCAACGTTTACTGCTGCGTTTGCCAGTCGTTTGAACACCTTGTGTAAGATTCAAGTGAAAGAAGCACAAGATGGCGATGTGTTACAGCCCGGTGTGGCATACCTTGCACCAGGTGGGAAACAAATGATGGTGGATGGACGAGCGGGCGCTGCTCGTCTTCGCATTATTGATGGCGGCGACCGCATGAACTACAAACCATGTGTGGATGTGACTTTTGGTTCTGCCGCAAAAGTATATGGCGACAAAGTGCTCTCTTTAGTGTTGACAGGCATGGGTGCAGACGGTCGTGAGGGCGCTCGCATGTTGAAGTCTGCAGGCTCAACAATTTGGGCACAAGATGAAGAAAGTTGTGTTGTTTATGGCATGCCCCAAGCGGTTGCTAAAGCAGGCATTTCTTCAGAAGATTTACCGCTTGACCGCATTGCTGAACGCATGTTGGTGGAAGTTGGCCTAGCTTAGGATTCATCATGATTGTTTGGAGTGTAGCTAACCAGAAAGGAGGCGTGGGTAAAACCACCTCAACAGTGACATTGGCGGGCTTATTGAGCCAGAAAGGCCATCGAGTATTGATGGTTGATACTGATCCTCACGCCTCACTGACTACTTATCTCGGTTATGATCCTGATGCAGTAACTTCGAGCCTATTTGATTTATTCCAGTTGAAGACGTTTTCTCGTGAGACGGTTAAGCCGTTGATTTTAGAAACAGAGCTGGAAGGAATGGATATCATTCCCGCGCATATGTCCCTTGCCACGCTTGATCGCGTAATGGGTAATCGCAGTGGTATGGGATTAATCTTAAAACGGGCGCTGCAAACTGTCTCACAAGACTATGACTATGTGTTGATTGACTGTCCGCCAATCCTTGGCGTGATGATGGTGAACGCGTTGGCAGCCAGTGACCGAATTTTGATTCCTGTTCAAACAGAGTTTTTGGCGATGAAAGGTCTAGAGCGCATGATGCGTACGCTAACTATTATGCAAAAATCTCGCCCGGGCGGTTTCAAAGTGACTATCGTCCCAACCATGTACGATAAGCGCACGAAAGCGTCATTGCAGACATTGATGCAACTGAAAAAAGATTACCCAAATCAAGTGTGGACCTCAGCGGTGCCTATTGATACCAAGTTCCGCGATGCCAGTTTAAAGCACTTGCCAGCTTCGCATTTTGCATCTAGTAGCCGTGGTGTGTTTGCCTATAAACAGCTACTGATTTACCTGGAGAGGTTGGCGTTCGATGAGCAGTAATGATGTGCTGTCCAGTGAACAAGCACTTGATGACTACTTTAATGCATTACTGGATGATGAAACTGAAATAACGACTCTTGAGGAAGACCTTGACCTGTTGGCTCAAGAGGTATCATCTGCAGAGCCAGAGCCAGAGCCAGAGCCAGAGCCAGAGCCAGAGCCAGAGCCAGAGCCAGAGCCAGAGCCAGAGCCAGAGCCAGAGCCAGAGCCAGAGCCAGAGCCAGAGCCAGAATTACAGCTACAATACTCGGAGCCAGAAACGTACCAGTTTCAAGAAACATATCCGCCAGAGTTGGAAGCTCCAAACCTGGAAGATGTTCAAAGGCTATTAAGTCAGCTTGAAGCAAGCAACCCAGTGGCTGAGTTGGATATTGATAGTATTCTTGAACAAAATACGATTGATATTGCAGCAGAGATAAAAGCGGCTGAGCCTGAGGTACAAACCTTTAGTGAGGTGCCTGAGCTTCAGGGTGTTGAGGAAATACAGGACTGGGTGATTGATGAGCCAGTTTTTGAGGAAGCGCAACCAGAGGTGGATGAACCTCACGCAGTGATCGAACAAAGTATCAATATAGAAGCGAACGTCGATACTGAACTCGAAACACAAGCAGATTCCGATATACCAACGGTCTGGGAAAGCACGAAGCGAAGTGAGGACTTCCAAGTTCTTTACTTTGATGTGAATGGTGTCACGTTTGCTGTACCTCTTGATGAGTTAGGTGGTATTCATCGCATTAGCGAGCTTAACCATTTGATAGGAAAACCCGCCTGGTATTTGGGGCTACAAACAAATCGCGAGCAGCAGTTTGATGTCATCGATACCGCGAAATGGGTGATGGCAGATAAGCTTCGTGATGATAGCTATAAAGATAACTACCAATATGTCGTCATGCTTGGTGAGAGCATGTGGGGGTTGGCCAGTAACCAATTAATGGGGACTGAAACGCTTAATATCGACAAGGTTCGCTGGCGTGAGCAGGCGGGTAAACGCCCTTGGCTAGCGGGCATGGTAAAAGAAAAAATGTGTGCCTTAATTCATGTCCAGGCGCTCATTGACATGCTAAACGCCGGTTTAGATGTCAAATCACTGAATTAGATTTAAGTCGGGAACGACATTAACGAGGATTAACTATGTCTCAAGCTTTTGAAGTAGAAGTGAAGAAAGATGCATCGAATGACGAAGTTCTTCAGTGGGTGACGTTCCAGCTAGAAGAAGAAACGTACGGCATCAACGTAATGCAAGTTCGTGAAGTACTTCGTTATACTGAAATTGCCCCTGTTCCAGGTGCACCAGATTATGTACTTGGTATCATCAACCTACGCGGTAATGTAGTTACTGTTATCGATACACGTTCACGTTTTGGCCTGATGGAAGGCGAAGTCACCGACAACACTCGTATTATTGTGATCGAGTCTGAGCGTCAAGTGATCGGTATCTTAGTAGATAGCGTGGCAGAAGTCGTTTATCTGCGTTCTTCTGAAATTGATACGACGCCTTCAGTTGGTACCGACGAGAGTGCGAAGTTCATCCAGGGTGTGAGCAACCGTGACGGCAAGCTTCTTATCCTTGTGGATTTGAACAAGCTGCTAACAGATGACGAGTGGGACGAGATGGCTCACCTTTAATGGCTGAATGATGATGGCTGAAGAGACTCTTTTATCTGCCCCATTCCTTGCGGGTGGCGTCGCTTTTATCGTGTTGGTATTGGTTGTTTTGCAACTGCGGATTCGCTCGGGGTTACAAAAGCAGTTAGATCAACAACGAGCTCAATCTCGACACGCAGATAAAGAAGTGCAAAAGTTGAGTAAGCAGTTACTCGAAGTGCGCTCGGTTGTCGTTGGTCTTGGACAAAAAGTGACGGAGCAACAAGACATTATTCAGCACTTAAACGAGAGAATTCGCGAACTCGAACACGCTGATACTGATGGTCGCTTGTACAGTCGCGCTTCTAAAATGGTACAGCTTGGCGCTGATATCAACGAGCTGATTGAAGAGTGCGAACTACCAAAAGCCGAAGCTGAGTTGATGCTTTCACTGCAGAAGAAACTGGCAGGGAAAGAGAAGATTCCACCATTAAGTGGTCAGCCATCAGATGACGCAGAATATCCAGCGCGTGGACGTCGTCGACGCTAAAGGTTATCAAGCGATAAAAAAGAGGCGTTATTACGCCTCTTTTTTTGTTTTTAGCCGCTAATGCTCTTCTTAAATACAACCCTAGATAACCTTCAGTCGATCTTGCTCTTAGTTCTGGCCTCTCAAATTCAAAATGAGCGCTTATAACTACTTATAGTTAATTTTATTAAAGTGTGATGATTAATTAACAAAAATACATGAACTTACATGTAACCTAGCCCTCTTATCCTGTTTTGTCATAACTAAGCTGTGCTAATATAGCGGCTCGTTCATTTTTTAGTTGAAGCTCTATGTTAGAAGTGTCTAACCTGACAGCAATCCGTGATGAAAGGGTTCTGTTTGAAAACCTGCAGTTTGAAATTAAGCCTGGTGAATTGGTCCAGATCGAAGGGCGTAATGGTACTGGTAAAACTACATTGCTACGGATTGTGACAGGGTTAGGTGATAGAGAAGAAGGTGTCATTAAATGGAAAGGCGAAGAGGTTGAAAAATCTCGTGATGTTTTCCATCAAGATCTGCTTTTCTTAGGACATCAAACAGGAGTGAAACGAGAGCTTACCGCATTAGAAAACTTACGTTTTTATCAATCTATTCAAAATAATCGCTCTTCAGACGAAGAAATCTTTATCGCTTTGACTCAAGTAGGATTAGCTGGTCGAGAAGATGTGCCTGTAGCACAACTTTCCGCAGGTCAGCAACGACGAGTCGCATTGGCAAGGTTATGGCTCAGTAAGCAAATTTTATGGATTTTAGATGAGCCGTTGACTGCCATTGATAAGCAAGGCGTCAAGGTGCTTGAATCTTTGTTCGCAAGTCATGCTGATAATGGCGGTATTGTTGTGTTGACGACGCATCAAGATATGTTTGCGGACAGCCCGAAACTTAGAAAAATAAAGCTGGGTGACTGATATGATTTCCTCGATGACCACCATCATTCGTCGTGAGCTCCTAATCGCATTTCGCCGTCAGGCAGACATTCTGAACCCGCTGTGGTTCTTTATTATTGTCATTACTCTCTTTCCTCTGAGTATTGGACCAGAACCTAATTTGTTAGCACGTATTGCAGCGGGCATCGTTTGGGTTGCCGCATTGCTGTCCGCCTTATTATCATTAGAGCGTCTATTTCGTGATGATTTTCAAGACGGTGCACTAGAACAAATGATGCTAATGCCGATTCCATTGCAACTTGTCGTGGTTTCAAAGGTCATAGCACATTGGTTGTTAACAGGGTTACCTCTGATTTTAATTAGCCCATTATTGGCGGTTTTACTTTCGCTCGACTTCAATACTTGGCTATCGGTTGTATTAACCTTGATGATCGGTACACCAACACTAAGTTTTATTGGCGCCATTGGTGTGGCGTTGACTGTTGGGTTGCAAAAGGGTGGCGTTCTTTTGAGTTTGCTTATTCTTCCGCTCTACATCCCAATTTTGATTTTCGCAACATCGGCAATTGATGCTGCCGCACTCGGTATGGCGTATAACGGTCAACTAGCGATTTTAGGTGCGATGCTAATGGGGGCGATGACATTAACGCCTTTTGCCATTAGTGCCGCATTGCGAGTTAGTGTTAACTAACTCAATAAAGTGCCAATGAAGCGGCGCTTGATCAAAGAATTATTATTAAAGCACTGCTACGGTCTCAACCCTTTAGACAGTGTCCCTGAAGTAAGAGTGAGAACAAAACATGTGGAAATGGCTACATCCTTATGCCAAGCCAGAAGCAGCTTATCGTTTGAGTGGTAAGTTTCTGCCTTGGTTTTCTGTATTGGCCCTCGTATGCTTATCGGTTGGTACGGTTTGGGGGCTTGCATTTGCGCCTTCAGATTACCAACAAGGTGACAGTTTCCGAATTATCTACATTCATGTCCCATCAGCTATTTGGTCTATGGGCGTTTATATGTCGATGGCGATTGCTGCATTTATTGGCCTAGTATGGCAAGTTCGCCTATCTGATATGGCGGCACTTGCGATGGCTCCGATTGGTGCAGTATTTACTTTTATTGCTCTACTTACAGGTGCTGTTTGGGGCAAGCCTATGTGGGGCACTTGGTGGGTATGGGATGCCCGTCTTACATCTGAATTGATTCTTCTATTTCTCTACCTTGGTGTGATTGCGCTTTACCATGCGTTTGACGATCAAAAAACCGCCGCAAAAGCCGCTGGTATCTTAGCGATCGTAGGCGTAGTAAACCTACCTATCATTCACTTTTCCGTGGAATGGTGGAACACGCTTCATCAAGGTGCGACGATCACGAAATTTGAACAACCTTCTATTTCATCCGACATGCTTTGGCCGTTATTGCTGAACATCTTTGGCTTTGCGTTCTTCTTTGGTGCCGTGACGATGGTCCGTTTTCGTAACGAAATCATCAGTAAAGAAAGTCACCGCCCTTGGGTGCGCAAACTCGCAACAGAACAAACTCAGTGAGGTAACTGATTATGCATTTTGAATCTCTGAGCGACTTTTTTGCCATGGGTGGCTACGCATCATACGTATGGAGTGCGTTTGGTATTACTTTCTTATCCATGCTGATTCTTCTGATCACTAGCCTTCGCCGCGGTGATGCATTATTGAAAGAAGTGAAAGCAAAAATTGACCGTCAAGCTCGTATCGACGCAGCGAAGAACATGGAGAACACCTTATGAACCCGAGACGTAAAAAGAGGCTAGGTATTGTACTAGCGATCTTTATCGGTATTAGTGCCACCATTGGTTTGATACTTTATGCGCTTAATCAAAATATGGACCTTTTCTATACTCCAACGGAATTGGTTAATGGTAAGCCAGATGGCACCAAGCCAGAAGTAGGCCAGCGTCTGCGTATCGGTGGAATGGTGGTTGTGGGCTCAGTTCGTCGAGATCCTAATTCTTTGAAAGTGAGTTTTGACCTGCACGATGTCGGTCCGAAAGTGACGATTACCTATGACGGTATTCTTCCTGACTTGTTCCGTGAAGGGCAGGGTATTGTTGCTCAAGGTGTACTGAAAGATGCCACGACAGTTGAGGCATTTGAGGTCCTAGCGAAGCACGATGAAGAATACATGCCACCAGAAATTGCAGAAGCGATGAAAAAAACGCATGAACCGCTTCAATACAGCACCGAACAGAAACAAGGAAGCGGCCAATGATTGCTGAAATCGGTCACTTTGCTCTCATTCTTTCGCTTGCAATGGCAGTGCTGTTGAGCGTATTGCCATTGTGGGGAGCATCGAATAATAACACCATGCTCATGAACACAGCGCGACCGCTATCTTGGTCTATGTTCCTGATGCTGTTGTTCTCTTTCGCCATTTTATGTTGGGGATTTTATACCAACGACTTCACGTTACAGTATGTAGCGAGCAACTCGAATAGTCAGCTTCCTTGGTACTACCGTTTAACCGCAGTATGGGGTGCGCACGAAGGTTCACTGTTGCTATGGGTGTTAATCCAAGCTGCTTGGACTGTCGCTGTAGCGACGTTTAGTCGTGGTATGCCGCAAGAGTCGGTTGCACGTGTACTTGCTGTTATGGGCATGATCTCAGTGGGTTTCCTACTGTTTATCATCCTAACGTCGAACCCATTCCTACGTACGTTACCGTTCTTCCCGGTTGACGGACGTGACTTGAACCCTCTGCTTCAAGACCCTGGTTTGATTGTTCACCCGCCAATGCTTTACATGGGCTATGTTGGTTTCTCGGTTGCATTCTCTTTTGCGATCGCATCCCTAATGACCGGACGCCTTGATACGGCTTGGGCTCGTTGGTCTCGTCCTTGGACAACCGCTGCATGGGTATTTTTAACACTTGGTATCGCACTGGGTTCTTGGTGGGCTTACTACGAACTTGGCTGGGGTGGCTGGTGGTTCTGGGACCCAGTAGAAAACGCATCATTCATGCCTTGGTTAGCGGGTACCGCATTAATGCACTCTCTTGCCGTGACAGAAAAACGCGGCACATTTAAAGCGTGGACGGTACTATTGGCAATCTCTGCATTTTCGTTGAGTTTGTTGGGCACCTTCTTAGTCCGTTCCGGTATTTTAGTATCGGTGCACGCGTTCGCGTCTGACCCGTCGCGCGGTATGTTTATTCTAGGCTTCCTCGTTTTCGTTATCGGTGGCTCTTTATTGCTGTTTGCCGTAAAAGGGGCAGCAGTGCGTGTACGAGGTAACTTCGACTTAGTCTCACGTGAAAATGCGCTCTTAGCCAACAACGTATTACTTATCGCCGCTCTTGTTGTGGTGTTAGTGGGGACACTGTTGCCGCTCGTACACAAGCAGCTTGGTTTGGGGTCGGTCTCTATCGGTGCGCCATTCTTTGACATGCTATTTGCGTGGTTAATGATGCCATTTGCTTTTCTGCTTGGTATTGGTCCTCTTATTCGCTGGAAGCGAGACAGTTTATCTAAACTTGTGAAACCAATGCTCGTTTCAGGTGTGCTTGCTTTCGCTTTGGCCGCGCTATGCGTGTACCTGTTTGCCGATTTCTTCTCAACCATGGCTTACATTGGTTGGGTGATGGCGATTTGGATTATTGCGATGCATGGCTTTGAATTGTACGAGCGAGCAACGCACCGTCATAGCTTTAGTGAAGGTGTTCGCAAGCTGCAACGTAGCCACTGGGCAATGATGTTGGGTCATGTTGGTCTGGCGGTATCTGTTATCGGTATTGCGATGGTACAGAACTACAGCATCGAGCGAGATGTACGTTTAGCACCTGGCGAACACTTCCAAATTCAAGGTTATGATTTCTACTTCTCAGGCTTGCGTGATAAAGATGGTCCAAACTACGATGGCTACATCGCAGACTTTGAGATCACACACAATGGCAAATACGTGAATACGCTTCACGCAGAGAAGCGCTTCTACCGTACGGCTAAGTCTATGATGACTGAAGCAGCCATTGACCGTGGTATTAGCCGCGACCTATACATTGCAATGGGTGAACGTTTAGACGACAACCGATCTTGGGCTGTTCGTATTTACTATAAACCGTTCGTTCGTTGGATTTGGGCTGGCTCTTTGATTATGGCATTAGGCGGCGCACTAGCGATTTCTGATAAACGCTACCGCTTCCGTAAATCGCCGAAGAAAAACGCGAAGTCAAAAGAGCAGGAGGCATAACATGAATAAGAAAATCTTATTTATTCCGCTTGTCGCTTTCATGATTCTAGCGGGCATTTTCGCAACCCAATTAATGCGTAACCAAGAGGGCGATGATCCAACTAAATTGGAGTCGGTTTTGGTTGGTAAGCCAGTTCCTGAATTTCATTTAGAAGATCTGGCTGAGCCTGGAAAACAGTACGACCAATCAATTTTTAAAGGTGAACCGTTGCTCTTGAACGTTTGGGCAACGTGGTGCCCAACGTGTTATGCAGAGCATAAATACCTAAACGAATTGGCGGGTAAGGGCGTTAAGATCATCGGTATGAATTACAAAGATGATCGTAATAAAGCAATAGGTTGGCTGAATGATCTCGGCAACCCGTACTTGATCAGCCTATTTGATGGCAGTGGTATGCTTGGCCTTGACCTTGGTGTTTATGGTGCTCCAGAAACATTCATTATTGATGCAAATGGTGTGATTCGCTATCGCCATGTAGGGGATGTAAACCCACGTAATTGGTCAGAAACACTGGAGCCGCTTTACAACAAATTGGTTGAGGAGGCGAAGCAATGAGAAAGCTAATTCTTGCCGTTTTTGCTGCGATGACATTATCTCTTGCTGCTCATGCGGCCATTGAAGTGTACGAGTTTGATAATTTGGAACAAGAACAGCAGTTCAAAGAGTTAAGCCATACGCTCCGTTGCCCTAAATGTCAGAACAACACGATCTCGGATTCTAACGCTGAACTTGCTCAGGACTTACGCCATAAGGTGTACGAAATGACCAAAGAAGGTAAGTCCAAAGATGAGATTGTTGATTACATGATCGCCCGTTACGGTAACTTCGTGACTTACAACCCACCATTTACGGTCGCGACTGCGATTTTGTGGCTAGGGCCACTCGCTGTAGTACTGGGTGGTTTTGGTTTGATTGTACTGCGTAGCCGTAAATCTAAAGTTAAGGCAAAAGCGAGCAGTGACGAGCAATGGGATGAGCAAAAAGAAGCTCGTTTAAAAGCATTGCTTGAAGAAGAGAACAACGGAGATAAGAAGTAATGACACTATTTTGGATTTCCACCGTTGTTCTCACGCTTATTGCTTGTGCGCTGGTGGCTTTGCCGCTGCTTAAACAAAAAGCGAACAATGATGATGTGTTACGCGATGAGCTTAACAAGGCATTTTATAAAGACCGACTATCTGAGCTTGCAGAAGAAACTGACGAAGGTCTAGTTGAAAGTGAAGACGAACTGATTTCTGATCTAAAGCAATCACTGCTTGACGATATCCCTGGTGATAAAGCGCAAAAAGAAACCAAGGTTTCTCCAATCGCGGTTTTAGTTCCATCGGTAATTCTGACGGTGGTGCTGAGCTATGGTTTGTATTATAAATTTGGCGCGTCAGACGATATTGTTCAATGGCAAGAAGTGTCTGCAAATCTACCTGAGTTATCGAAAAAGCTGATGTCGGCTTCTTCTGAGCCGCTGAGTGACGATGAAATGGCGGATTTGACCCTTGCCCTTCGAACTCGCTTACATTACCAGCCGGAAGACTCGACAGGTTGGTTACTGCTAGGTCGTATTGCGTTAGCAAATCGTGATGTCACCACAGCTATCGATGCTATGGAAAAATCGTACCGCCTAGAGCCAAAAGACCCAGATGTGATGTTGGGTTATGCACAAGCTCTGATGCTGTCTCAAGAGGAAATGGATCAAGCGACGGCTCGCTCATTACTCGGCAAGCTGATGCAGCAAGACTATGTCGATCTGCGTGTGTTTTCTTTGTTAGCGTTCGATGCGTTTGAGCGTCAAGACTTCCCGGCAGCCATCAAGTACTGGGGAATCATGCAGCAAATGATTGGTCCAGAAGATAGCCGCTACGAGATGTTGTCACGCAGTATTGAGAGTGCTCGTAAGCAAATGGGCGAAGCGGTTTCACCGGATAAGAGTGTAGCTGTGACAATTAATGTGGCACCAAATGCTCAGTTGGATCCAAACGCAGTTCTGATTGTGTCAGTACATCGTTCAGATGGCTCCCCAATGCCTGTGGCTGCTGCTCGTTATCCGCTAGGTACTTTCCCTCGCACAGTCGTATTAGATGATGGCAATGCCATGATGCAAGGGCAAAAGTTATCTACACTCGATAAGCTAATCGTCCGTGTGCGTGTAGATTCTGACGGTAACGTAGCAACGCGTGATCAAGATTGGCACGGAGAAAGTGACGTCGTTGAATTTGGCGCACCAGTAGAAGTGACCATTGATCAGCAGTATTAATTGTTAACATCTGTCTCTGAAACATGACAACGAGGTAGAGTCAGTTGCCTTTAGTGGTATGACTCTAAACGATCGAGTAGAATACCGAAGGCCAGCGATTGCTGGCCTTTATTTATTCCCATATCTGAGTCATCTTTACTATGTATCCTGCTCAACATACGTACAATGGTTAATCGGGGTGACTTAGGTACATTAATAGTCGTTATGGAAAATAAAATGTATAACAAGGGTAAATCTACCTTCTTGTTGCTGTTAGCCGTTGGACTGGTTGGCTGTTCAAGTGCGCCTGATGAAGCAGTAACAGGACAAGAAACAAATCAAACGACTTCTGATGTGTATGACCCGTTGGAAGGCTTTAACCGAACCATGTGGGAACTCAACTACGAATATTTAGATCCGTATTTGGTTCGTCCTGTATCACTTGCGTATGTAGAATACACGCCAGTTCCTATTCGTTCTGGTATCGCTAACTTCTTATCGAACTTAGATGAGCCAGCAAGCATGGTTAATAACTTAATCATGGGTAATGGTACGAAAGCCGTGGACCACTTTAACCGTTTTTGGATTAACTCGACGTTCGGTATTTTCGGTTTATTCGATATTGCAAGTGCCGCGGGTATTACGAAGTACGACGAGAAAGCGTTCAGTGATGCAGTAGGCCACTATGGTGTTGGAAATGGTCCTTACTTCATGGTTCCAGGTTATGGTCCGTATACCTTACGTGAAGTGACAGATACCGTAGATAGTACGTATTTACCCCTCTCTTATCTCAACTTCTGGGCGAGTTTGGGTAAGTGGGCGTTTGAAGGAATGGAGAAGCGTGCTTTATTAGTACCGCAAGAAGCGCAGCTAGACTCGTCGCCGGATCCATATATTCTAACTCGCGATGTTTATATCCAGCGTCAAAACTTTAAAGCAGAAGTTGAAACGGTAGAAGAAGTTAACATCGAAGAAGAAGAGTATTTAGATGAATATCTAGAAGACTTTTAAGCGTTGTTCTTCACAATAGAGTGACCCGTCCTGATATGGGTTGACACTTTTTAACTAAAACGCTCGATGTACTTCATCGGGCGTTTTGTATTTTAAAGCCGTATGAGGCCTCATTTGATTATAGATATCTACGGACTCTGCTACCATCGTCCTTGCTTCTTTCAGATCTTTCGGTTTCTTCAGCAAGAGCTCCATTTTGAGTATCCCATTTACACGCTCAGCTAAAGCATTCTGATAACAGTCATACCCGTCAGTCATTGAGCAAGTCACTCTATGTTTCTTATGGATATCTTGATATTCCTTCGAACAGTATTGTGAGCCTCTATCTGAGTGGTGTATTAGCTTTTCTTCACTCTGCCGTTGCCTGAGAGCTAAGATAAATGCCCGCTTAACTGATTGAGTTTTCATGTTGTCATCCACATAAAAACCAACAATCTTCCTTGAATAAGCGTCTGTAACCAAGCTGAGATAACTCTCTCCATTTTGAGTTGGCAAGTAAGTAATATCAGCAACCCACAGTTGTTCTGGCTTCGTTGGTGTCAGCCCATCTTTCACTTTGTTTGGGTGACAGAAAAATCGATGACGGCTGTCAGTCGTTCGGTGATAGGCTCGTCTTGCTCTCACTAACAGCCGATGCTTTCTGAGAAGTTCAAAGAGCTTATCGCGACCTATTTGAATGCCCTTTGTTGCTGCTAAGAACTTCAGTTTACGCGTGCCAATGCGTGGCTGCTTCAGCCTGACTTCACGGACAAAGCCAATGACAGTATGCTCATGATGTTCACAACGAGATTGAGTTTGGCATTGCTTATAATAAGCTTGGCGAGAGATTTGTACTAACTGACAAAACTTCGTAACGCTCAAACCTACTATGGTTTTCTCTTGGACAACGCTTCTTTGTGCTTTTTTGTCACTCTAACACCATAGTCACGTTCCATAACGTTCACGACAGCTTCAAAGAAGTCGGCTTTGAGTTGAGCATCTTCGAGCTGCTTTTCAAGCTCTTTAATACGTTGCTCTGGTGTAGGAGGTGAATTGAACTCGGTCATAGAGTCTCCTTTGGACATAAAGTTAGGTGTCCCTTTAGACCAATCTAGTCGACCATGCTTACGAAGCCAAACCAAAACCGTAGAGCAACCTTGGATGCCATACTTCTCTTGGGCTTGTTTGTAAGTGAGGCTTCCTTTTTCAACCTCATCAACTACAGTGAGTTTAAAAGCGAGGGAGTAATCGCGCTGAGTTCTTTTAGTTGTTGATTTCATAACACTCTCCAATTTTGGGGGTGGAAAGTGTCAACCTTATTTAGGACGGCACAGAGAAATGAAAAAAGGCTTAGCTGATGCTAAGCCTTTTTTGTATTTTGCAGCTTGGTTAGAAACGGTAGTTTGCTTGAACACCGATTAGCCAAACATTACCCGTAGTTTCGCCTACAAATTGGCCGCCGACTTGTTCTGCAGTGTCGTCTGACTTGTAACCACGAGACTCAACGATTGGTGCGTCTTTCGCAAAAATATAGGTGAAGCCAGCGTCTAGGCTGAAGTCTTTCGTCCAATCGTACGTTGCGCCAATACTTAGCCAAGTACGGTCAGTTTCTGGAATAGTAATCGTGCGGTTTTTGTCGCTTACCGCTGAAGTATCGTATGCAATACCAGTGCGTAGCGCTAGCTTAGGATCAAGCTGGTAAGTAGCACCAACAGCAAAGCGATAGTTGTCTTCCCAGTTTTCTACTTTAACCATATGCGTGCCAGCAGTATTTAGACGTGCTTCCAATTTCTCGAAAGAGCTCCAATCCGTCCAGTTAACGCTTGCGTGTAACGCAAGTTGGTCTGTTACTTGGTGGAAGCTTGCTAACTCAGCCGTTGCAGGCAGGTTTAGATACATGTAGCCGTTGTCGCGTTCAGAAGTACCGAAGCCAAAACCAAGACCTTCAGCATGGCCTTCAAGCTTTAGTTCAACTTCAGATTTGTACGCGAAGCCGATACGGTTATTTTCATTGATCTGCCATGCTGTACCAACTTGCCAGCCCCAAGCGGTATCGTCACCTTCCATGTATTTTAGAGCGGTACCTTGAGGAACACTGATTGGTTGATTAGTTTCAGGGTTTAACCCTACAACGTTATTCTTAGGAGCTGCTGCGCCAAAGCTGCCTTCGCCGATGATGTAACGGATACCACCACCAACGCTGATTGATTCATTGACTTTGTAAGCTGCGTTTAAGTTCGCTTCCATTGTCGTTACGCTTGCTTCGTTACCGAAGTGCGAGGCACCAAAGCCTTTACCTAAATCGGTTTCCATGCCGTAGTTGGTGCCAAATGCCAAACCAATCGCGAATTTCTCATTATATTGGTGTGATAGGTAGAAGTTTGGAATGATTGCATCATGTGCGAAGTCATCTGAAGATGCAGAAGAAGTGCTACCGTGGAAGTTTACATCACCTTCAATATCAATATTTGGGTTCACATAGATTGCACCAACGGACACTTGAGTGCCTTCCAAATAAGTTAGCATTGCTGGGTTACGCCATTGTGCACTTGCGTTGTCAGCCATTGCTGCTTCACCAGCATATGCTCGACCTAGGCCTGTTGCAGAATATTCAGCAAGTTGGAAACCTGCTGCGTTAGCCATGCCCGTTGTGCCAAGTAGGCTTAATGCCACTGCTGTTGATAGAAGAGTCTTGTTGGTTTTCATTCGAATGTTCGCTGATTTGTTTATAACGTGGGACGAAAGTTTAAAGGTAGAGTTTTTACTTTAGAAATGAAAATCCAGCATAAGCAGTCATTTGGAATATTATGCTTTCAAGTGTTGATTGGGTGGTTTAATTATCTAACTGTGAAAGGCTTGTAAACGGAATTCAGCGAACAGCTGTGCGTTCTAATTGTGAGATTTAGATACACGTGTTCACTCAAATTGAGTGGGCAATAAATCGCAGATATGAAAAAAGGCTGGAAATCCAGCCTTTTATATAAAGTATTTTTCTACTAACTAACAGCGAAGCGTTTAGAAGCTACGGCTGTATTGTAAGCCGAATAGAATAGCATCAGCGCGTGTTGTTGCTGACAAGCTCGAGATATTTTGAGGGCTTTGAGCGTCACTTGGGTTGTACATTGGGTTAGGTGTTGATTCATTTACCTCAACATCTTTACCCATTAGGTACGTAAAGCCAAAGTCGACATTTGATTTACTATCAATGTGATAAGTAAAGCCGGTAGAGAACCATTGGCGATCTGAGTCAGGAACGGAAACAGACGTTAAGTCAGCTTGGGCGCTCGTGTCGTACATGTAACCAGCACGAAGTGTCCAGTTATTACTTAGGTAATATGTACCACCAATCGAGTAGTGCCAACCATCTTGCCACTGGTACTGTTTATCGTACGATGAGCCAAGAGGAGAGCCTTTTAAGTTAGAGAATTCAATTTGATCGAAAGTTTCCCAGCCAATGTATTGGATGCTGTAGTGTACAGCAAACTTAGTGTCTTGAATTTTGTGGAAGCCAGAGAACTCGGCCATATCTGGTAAAGGTAGTGTGATTTTTTGACCTTTATCGTCTTTTGCTTCCATTTCTGGACTATGACGGTATGCAAGACCAAATCGATTGTTTTCATCTAGCTCGTACACAGTACCAACATTGAAACCTACAGCCCAACCATCAGCTTCGTCTACATCGACGAGTGTGCCTATTGCAGCATGTTCACGCTTCATTGTACCTTGGCCGTAGATTAAATCTAAACCAGCACCAAAGCTCCATTGTTCATTGAGACGGTAAGAACCTGCAAGGCCAAAGTTTACGCTCTTAACATCAGTTAAGCCGCCATATTCTTTTGCCGCAAAGCTATTGTCGAATTCTGTTTTAGTACCGAAATTAGAGTATGCGTTTACGCCCCATGCAAACTTGTCATTTACAGGAACGATTAGATGAATGTTCGGTGCAATAGAAGTATCGCCAGCGTCGTCATAGTTTGAGTCGACAGGCTTGAACAGTGTTGGTGCTACTTGGCACGTTGAACCACAATATTTCGCATCTTTCACTTCAATCATTGAAGTAATGCTTTCGAAACCTAGCGAAAGTTCCATTTTATCAAACAGAGCCATTGCTGCTGGGTTACGAGCCATTACTGCTGCATTATCTGCGATTACTGCATCACCAGCAAATGCACGGCCGATGCCAGTTGCTGATTGAGCGTTGATTTGGAAACCCGCTGCCATCGATTGACCTGAGGCAAAAGCTACCGTTACTGCTAGGAGAGTCTTTTTAAACAGACGCGTGTTCTGAGTCATTTGTTTTTCCTTATTAGATTCGTCTCTTTGGACGATAAATTGAGCTTTTGCTCAGTGGCGCAGATAGTAGTATCAATAATTGTTTGGACAAATCCGACCATTGGATAAAATTGAATAAAAATTGCAGAAATGATGTCTAAAAGACGGGAAGTTGCACTTAAAATGCATAATTTAGAGTTTAAGCTCTAAATGGTATAGCGATGGTGAATGTTTTGCGTGCTATTTATACAAAAATGCCGCTAAATAAGATCATTTAGCGGCATTTAACCTTTTGAAGGCTGGAAATCGTCGAAGTTGTTACATCGGCTTAATCATTGATGCAAGAGTCGTAGCGAGCGCATCAATATTTTCACCTTCTTCCCCGACTAAAATCAGGCTTGAACTCCCGACGGGCTGAACGATTCCGGTCATGCCATCCTTATTAAAGTCGGTACTTTGTTCGCTTGGAATACCAGTAATAAATAACGTTACTTTACCTTTTGGACCTTGGAACACCATATGCACCGCATTGGATTCACCAAAACCGCAGTGGTTTAGGTAGTAAACGTGATATGGAAAGTTTTCACTAAACTGGTAATGAAATGGCGACATTTTCGCATTAATTTGCGAGCTCGGTACATCCTCATCAAGATGACGAACAAACGGTTCTTCATGAATAACGTGTTTCATCGCGGTATCCGCTAAACTGGCTTGTGCTGGAGACACCAAAACATTTCCCCAGTTTACTTGGCCAACTAATAACCCTGCGGTGAACGCAATAGAAGCGGCAAGTGCCATTGCTTTGCGGACAAAGTTTGGTCTTACGACCTTCTCTTCATCAAGTGCACTCGACGTCTGGCTAAATAAAATCTTATCTGCGAGATCTTCGGGTACATCCACATTCATGGCTTGTTTAATTTTTACATCGAGATCCAAAACGTCATCAACAAACTTATTGTTGGCGTCGCTACCAGCTAAAGCTTGCAGAATCTCTTCATCCTTTTGTTTTGGATCCGACAAAATACGACGACGAAATTCTAAATCATCCATTCTTTTGTCCTCTCTTGGTATCTTGAGAATCCAACATCTCTTTAAGTTGATTACGAGCGCGAAATAGTCGAGTCATCACTGTGTTTTTATTTAAATCAAGAATGTCACCAATTTCTTCTCCACTGAAACCACCAACAACTTGGAGAAATAAAGGCTCACGGTATTCAACATCGAGCTTCATGATCTGTGCCTGCAGCCATTCTTGCTGATGATGTGGTTCATCGCTGACTTTAGCATCATTGCCGTAATCATCGATATCAACTAAATCAAATTGTTTACGTTCGAAGCGGCGCGCGTTTTCTCGTCTCAATATTGTTATGAGCCAAGACTTGGCAGCTTTTTCGTCCTGGAGGCTATCGAGTGACTTCCAAGCTCTAAGACAGGTTTCCTGAACTAGATCTTCCGCGACCGCTTTATCTTTGCACAACCAATATGCGTAGCGGTACAAGTCACGATGATACCCTCGGACGAGCGCTTCGTATTTTCTTTGCTTGTCCATATCAGAGTTGACCGGACTGTTGGAATTTTTCTTTCCAAACATTTTTAATATGGCCACAGGAGCCTCCATCCTCGCTCTGTGAGTTTCTTATTTGTTCTGAGCATGACTTTACTTGCTTCATCGCCTAGCGGTTTTGGTTGCAGGATTTGTCATGCAACCCCTTTGACACAATAAGCCATGTGGTTACCTAAAAGTGTATACGCAAATGTCAGATATCATCGAACACGAATTGATATATATTGTTAACAATATCATCATTAGTAATCAATGGCTTGGATAAGTTCACTCGATGGAGCATTAAAAGGGACTTCTGATGGTGGATTCTTGAATTGTTTTGAATCAATAATCGCTCTAGGTGAGCTTAAAACTCGTAAAATCACTATAAAATTGATCTATTTCAAAATATCAAGCAGTGAAGGGGTTATAGTACACCTTGTCATCTCGTTAGTCATTGCGACTAACATGTTGAGCAAGATGACACTTCCTTTTGAAGGCTGACTTTACTTTCTCCTAATCAGGAAACTGATTACTTTTCAATTGGCGTAAGTTAATTGTTTTATAGATATTCCGACCACACAGTTATGTGTGGTTTTTTTTTGCTTCGATTTTACTTTCCGTATACCTCTTACCGTTTTAACTCTCTATAGTTAACCATTAGTAATCGCATAAGAATCAAAGAAGTAGAGTAATTGAACTACTTGCTTCACGTTTATTTAAACGCACGTTTGATAAATTTAACAAATTCATTACAATGCATCAGGTCAGACCTCTTGTATTTAAGGAGAAACAATGGGCAAGCAGGAAGTAAAAACACGCAATGGTGAGCGTGTCGCTATTGTCGCGGGGCTTCGAACTCCCTTTGCTCGTCAAAGCACGGAATTTAGCCAAGTGCCAGCGGTCGATTTAGGGAAAATGGTAGTAAGCGAAATGCTTGCTCGAACAGATATTGATCCGAAGCTAATCGAACAAGTGGTATTTGGACAAGTAGTACAAATGCCTGAAGCGCCAAACATCGCACGAGAAATCGTGTTAGGCACCGGTATGAACATCCATACTGATGCTTACAGTGTGACTCGAGCGTGTGCAACGAGTTTTCAAGCGGCGGTTAATGTCGCAGAAAGCATCATGGCGGGAACCATCGATATTGGTATTGCTGGCGGTGCAGACTCTTCTTCCGTCCTGCCTATTGGCGTATCAAAGAAATTGGCCGCTAATCTGCTTGCTCTTAGTAAGACAAAAACAATGGGTCAGAAGCTTAGTATCCTCAAAAACTTGAGCTTTAAAGACCTGATGCCAGTGCCACCAGCAGTAGCAGAGTACTCTACGGGTTTATCCATGGGACAAACTGCAGAGCAAATGGCTAAAACACATGGTATTTCTCGCGCAGAACAGGATGCGCTTGCACATCGTTCTCATACGCTGGCTTCTCAAGCTTGGAAAGAAGGAAAAATCCAAGATGAAGTGATGACGGCTTTCCCTGAACCATACAAAAAGTGGATTTCGGAAGACAACAATATCCGTCATGACTCAACGGTTGAGGGATACGCGAAATTGCGACCTGCGTTTGATCGTCAGTATGGCAGTGTTACGGCTGCGAACAGTACGCCATTGACTGATGGTGGTGCGGCAGTGATGTTGATGCGAGAAGGTAAAGCGAAAGAGCTCGGAATGGAGATCCTTGGTTACATCCGAGGTTATGCATTCTCTGCTATCGGTGTGGAAAAGGACATGCTGATGGGGCCGACTTATGCCACAGCGAAAGTGCTTGAAAATACAGGCTTGGAACTGTCAGACCTGACGTTGATCGACATGCACGAAGCCTTTGCTGCTCAAGCATTGGCGAATGTGAAGATGTTTGCTTCCGATAAGTTTGCTCAAGAAAACCTTGGTCGCTCAAAAGCGATTGGTGAAATTGACATGGATAAGTTCAACGTGCTTGGCGGATCAATTGCTTATGGTCACCCATTTGCTGCGACTGGTGCGCGTATGATGACGCAAACCCTACGAGAGCTAAAACGCCGTGGCGGTGGTATTGCATTGAATACCGCATGTGCTGCTGGTGGTCTTGGTGCGGCAATGATTCTGGAGGTTGAGTAATGAGCGAGCAAAAAGCATTTAGTCTAAAGGTTGATGAGCAAAATATTGCTTGGTTAGCCATCGATGTTCCTAATGAAAAAATGAATACGCTGCAGGCGGCTTTTGCTGACGAAATGAAAGAAATTCTTGCTCAGCTAAAAGACTCCAGTGGTATTAAAGGGATGATCATCCACTCCCTAAAACCGGACAATTTTGTTGCGGGCGCAGATGTTAGAATGCTAGAAGCATGCACCACAGCAAGTGAAGCGGAAGCCTTAGCAAGGCAGGGTCAGGAGTTGTTCCAGCAGCTATCGGACTTACCGTATCCTGTCGTTGCGGCTATTCATGGCCCATGTTTGGGCGGTGGTTTAGAACTGGCTCTTGCATGTGATTATCGTGTTTGTACGGATTCTGACAAAACGCGTTTAGGTCTGCCAGAAGTACAACTTGGTTTATTGCCAGGTTCTGGTGGTACTCAGCGTCTGCCACGTTTGATTGGCCTGTTACCATCGTTGGACTTGATCCTGACGGGTAAACAACTTCGTGCGAAGAAAGCTAAAAAACTGGGCGTTGTGGACGCCTGTGTGCCTGACACCATTTTGCTCGACGTAGCAAAACAGTTTATCGACAAAGGTAAAAACAAGGGTACGAAAAAGCTATCGACGAAAGAAAAGGTGATGTCTGGTAGCGGGCTAGGGCGCAAGTTTCTATTTGAGCAAGCTGCGAAGAAAACGAATCAAAAAACCCGTGGTAACTATCCAGCAACGGTAGCAATTCTAGAAGTTATTCAACATGGCTTAGAGAAAGGCTTCGCTAAAGGCCAAGAACTTGAAGCGAAGCGCTTCGGTGAGCTTGTAATGAGCTCAGAGTCAAAAGCGCTCCGTTCGATCTTCTTTGCCACAACAGAAATGAAGAAAGAAAATGGCACGGATGCGAAACCAGCACCAGTTCATAAAGTTGGTGTGCTTGGTGGTGGTCTGATGGGCGCCGGAATCAGCCATGTGTCTGTTGCAAAAGCAAAAGTACCTGTTCGCATCAAAGACGTTAGCAACGATGGCGTTTTAAACGCGCTCAACTACAACTACAAGTTATTTGAGAAACAGCGCAAACGTCGCATTCTATCCAAGGCCGACCTGCAAGCGAAAATGCTGCAACTGTCTGGTGGTGTCGACTTTACCAGTTTTAATCATATTGATGTCGTAATTGAAGCCGTTTTTGAAGACCTAGATCTTAAGCAAAAAATGGTGGCGGACATTGAAGCGAACGCTAAGACAGAAACTATCTTTGCGACCAATACTTCTTCGTTGCCTATCCACAAAATTGCAGAAAAAGCAGAGCGTCCAGAAAACGTAGTTGGTTTGCATTACTTCAGCCCAGTAGAAAAAATGCCTTTGGTGGAAGTGATTCCGCATGAAACGACGTCAGATGAAACCGTTTCAACAGTTGTTGCACTTGCTAAGAAGCAAGGTAAAACTCCGATCGTAGTGAAAGACAAAGCGGGCTTTTACGTGAACCGCATTCTTGCGCCATACATGAACGAAGCGGCGCATATTTTGTTGGCTAACGAACCGATCGAAAAGATTGATACGGCGTTGCTTGACTTTGGTTTCCCTGTCGGCCCGATTACCTTGTTGGATGAAGTCGGTGTCGACATTGGCGCGAAAATTATGCCGATTCTGGTTAATGAGTTAGGTGACCGATTCAAAGGCCCGGATGTGTTTGATATCTTGTTAAATGATGGACGTAAAGGACGCAAGAGTGGTAAGGGTTTTTACACTTATAAGGGCAAGAAGAAAGATGTCGACAAATCAGTTTACAAACTGCTTAAGCTCGACCCTGAATCTAAGCTAAGCGATAACGATATTGCGTTGCGCTGTGTGCTGCCAATGTTGAATGAAGCGGTACGTTGTTTGGATGATGGCATCATTCGCTCGCCACGTGACGGTGATATTGGCGCGATATTTGGTATTGGTTTCCCACCGTTCTTGGGTGGTCCGTTCCGTTACATGGACCAATTTGGCATTAAAGAGCTCGTAGAGAAAATGAATGAGTTTGCATCGAAGTATGGCGATCGTTACGCGCCATGTGATGGTTTGCTTACTCGAGCTGGTGAAGGGACAACGTTCTATTAAACGTTGCTTCGGTAGAGAAAAAGGCTTGCCAGTGGCAAGCCTTTTTCATAAAGAAGAAATGGTTACTTCTTCTTGTCTTTCTTATCTTTATTGTGGCCTTTACCAGGGTTGTCGTCCCCATGAACGCTGCTATTACCTTTTTTGTCTTTATCATTCCACTGTTTTGAAGAGCAATCATCTGATTTGATGGATACATTGTCTCCGCTAAGGCGCACACAGTCGTCACTTAGTTCGAAACCATCGCCTTTGACTGAGATTTCAGCGTGAGCAGATGCCAATGGCAGTATAAGAGCCACAAGTAAAAGTGCTTTTTTCATGATTACCTCATTAAGTTATTTTTAGTGCGGTAATTAGAGCATAAGCCGCAATGGCGTAATTTCAATTTTCTGCCAATTATGGTGCCGATTCAATCTATGAGACCGACAACCTCATGGGTTTGTAGGTTCATTCTAGTAATCGACAATTTTATTTCTGCGCAACTAGATCACCCCAAGCCGCAATCTTTTGGCCGAAGTTGGAACTCTTCAATCGATCCTATTTCTTGTCCTAGATGGATGCGCGGAGCCTCCGAATGCGCTTGACCTTGAGAGTGCATGATCAAACGATTTGCAGTACGAGGTTTCAATTCGTTCACAACGAAGCGAATCATGTCTGCGCGCGTCAGCTTCTTCAACTCCGCCAGTACCTTGTCACGTTGGTTAAACTCAGTGTCTTTGTTTCCTATCGCAACCCAAAGACGTTGAGCCCGACCTCGAAGTGTGGTGTCCGGCGTTGCTATTTGGTTCCACAAGCCGCGCTTACTGCTGTGCCATTGGTAATCGTTTAACTCTAACAGCACCATATAAAAGGCATTTAAAAACTCATCGATTGAGGTAACCAGCTCGGCAGGTGCTGCATTAGGTGACTGCACATACAGTACAATACCAGGGTGACGATTTAGCGGCATATTGCCAGTGCCTACCATGTAACCTAATTGCTGCTTGGTACGGATTTCGTGGAAAAACGTTGCCGACATAAGGTGATTGGCCAATGAGTATAGCGCGATACTGCGAGGCTCAATATCCTCGCACTGGTGGTAAATAACGACCGCGGAATCTTGCTGATTACAATGCACCTCACGTTGAAAACTGCCATTTTTACCTAGCATAATGAGCGGACGAAGTGCTTCTTCATAACGTTGCTCGTTAACTCTTAGAGCATCTTTTAAAGTCGTTGCCATGTCATGGGCTTGCTGGCGTTGCCAGTCTCCGTAAACAAACATTTCAACGTGCAGTTCTGCAAGAATGGATTCTACGAATACCGAGAGTTCATCGACTTCGATTTCTTCTAGCGCTTCGACTAAGGTTGCGAAAGGCGGGTTATTGGGTTGAAGTAACCCAGTAAGTGCGTTAAACAGCTGCGAAATAGGGCGATCTTGTGAAGCATTTCTCCAGTTTCGTAACAGTTGTTGTTTGATGGTTTCAAAGCGAGCAGGGCTGAAATCTCGAGAAGCAAAACGGTGCAGAATCATTTCTAGCAACTGAGGCAGCTTTTGACTGAACCCTGAGAGGGTTAAGGTCACGCCACCTTGGTGAGCGTACATGTTGTAACCCATCCCTGCGATTTCTGCTTGATAGGTTTCTTTTGCTAGCGAATCGAGGAACATCTCTACACATAAGCGCGTTTTGACGATGTTCTTTGGTGATGCAACGGCATGAGAGCTGTCGATAGCGACATAAACGACACCTTTAGGCACGCGAAATTCGTCATCTTGCAAATGCCACAGCCGAAACCCTTCGAGATCCTCAATCAACTCTGGCAGTGAATCACCATTTTCGAGTGGCATGGGGTCGAGATCGTAGCAAATATAAGGGTTCTTTTCCGGTAAGACGAATTGCCAGCTTGGGTCGATTTGTTGATAGAAACGACGTTGGTCTTCACTAAAAGGTGTGACGGAGTACGGGGTAAAGTACCATTCGGCAGTACGGTTGTATTCCAGGCCTTTAGCAATCAAAGTGACGCGTACATTATCGATGGTTAAGTATCGCAGCAATGAACGCTGTAACTCCTCATCGTAGCCCGCCATTTTGTAGTCACCATAAACCGTGTCTTCCGGTTGATAGTGCTGCATGTTGATCACCAGATGGCTGACGAGATCCATTGGGCGCGATGGCTCTTGGAAGCGGAAAGCCGATTCTAATACCGCTTGTTTTTCGAGATAGCGCCATTCATCTAACCCGTCTTGTTTGATCATCGAGAGGTATTGAAAAACCGCTTGAACGATATCATCAACATGATCTAAGCCGTTTGGCGTCAGGGTGCAGCTTACGGTAAAGTCTCGGTAGTTACTGCCACTCGCGCCGCCGCCCGCTGAGAGAGAGGTAATCCAGCCTTTTTCTTTGAGTTGAAGCATCAAACTGCCTTCTCCTTCATAACCCAACAGGTGAGCAAAGTAGGAGAGTGGCTTCACGCTATAATGCGCATCCATTCCCGGCATGGGGAATGTGAGAATCAGTTTACGGAACTCTTTGAGCGGCTCGACTTGAACCAAAATGCCCGTGCTTTCCTCAGTGCCTATCGGTACATCAATCGATTTTCCACGAAGGTGGTGATTTGGGATGTCAGCAAACATGGTTTCTACCCAAGCTTGCTGTTCATCGAGCGACTGTGGCCCAAATAGAGTCAGTGTCATCAAATCGGCGGAATACTGAGAGTGGTGAAACTCCACAATTTCGTCGCGGATGGATTTACCATCTCGGTCGCCAAGAGTATCTAAGTTTCCGACAGAGAATTTTGAAAACGGGTGCTCTGGATTGATGACTTCTTTGTTAACTTGATACAGGCGACGAGAATCATCATTGAGTTTGAGCTTGTATTCGGAGTCGACAGCCTGGCGTTCTTTGTCTAATGCTTCTTCGTTAAACAAAGGTGCGGTAAAAAATTGGCTAAATCGATCTAAGGCACTTTCAAAGGCATTTGGAGCAATATTGAAAAAGAAACAAGTGTGCTCTGTACCAGTCCAAGCGTTGTTTGTTCCACCGTGTTGGCTAATATAGCTTTGAAACTCGCCCACTTTAGGGTATTTTTCCGTACCCAAAAAAAGCATGTGTTCTAAATAGTGTGCCAGACCTTGGCGATCGTTTGGGTCGTCGAAGTGTCCAACGTTCACTGCCAGAGCAGCTGCCGACTGTTGAGCTGTATCGGAATGAATCAGCAGTACACGCAGATCATTGCTCAAGGTAATGTAGCGGTATTGATTTGAATCGTTAGGACTTAGATGCACGATGCGTCTCCAGATTTCGCATTACAGTAATTTAGGCTCCCCTCGCGGGGGGGCGCAAAGTTTGCGTTTCGACAAATACTGCTTGCCGTATTTTTGTTATTCGTAGACTTCTGCACAGGCCCATCGCGTTTGCGTATGGGGAAGAACTGTTTGAGTGAATGCTCTGAACTCATTGCACAGTTAAATAGTGTGATGAACTGAGTACATTCTTTTAATAGATTGTTAAGAAAGTCGCTATCTTTAACAAGCGAATTGGTATAATGAACAGATAATTATATCAGTATTTTTGTTTCGTCATTGTTAAAGTTAGCCCCGTCTATCTAATAAAGATAGCAGTCAACCTTTTGGTAGCGTTAGCTATCCCTAGGAAATAACATGAAAATATTCATCATGCGTCACGGTGAAGCCGAGCATTTTGCAGATTCAGACGCAGCACGACAATTGACCCCAAGAGGCAGAGTCGAATCAGAAGCGGTTGCGAGAGCCTGTAAAGAACAGGGTTTTGCGCAATTCGATAAAGTGTTGGTGAGTCCGTACATTAGAGCTCAACAAACTTGGCAAGAGATCAGTGCGTATTTCTCTGCAAAAAGCATTGAAACTTGTGAAGATATTACACCTTATGGCCAGTCCGAGCATGTCTTCGATTTCGCAAGTGCATTAATCGAAGTCGAACAATTGGACTCGCTTTTGTTCGTATCGCATTTGCCTTTGGTCGGTTATCTGACTTCAGAGTTTGTAAAAGACATGACACCACCGATGTTTCCTACATCAGGGCTAGTGTGCATTGAATATGATTTACAAACACAAAATGGTGAAGTGCTTTGGCATATTACGCCATAAGTGTCTAAACCAAAATAAGCGTTTGCAAATTAGAGACAGAATAAGAAAGGCAGGAGATCCCTGCCTTTTCGTTTCGTCGTGTCTACAGCAAGCCTGTTACTTTTCAGGAATAGAAAGCAACACTAACAACGCACCATCACCACCAAATTCTAGTGGCGCTTGGTGAAAAGCCATAACGTCAGGATGCTGTGCTAACCAAAGTGGGGCTTTCTGTTTCAGGATGTGTTTCCCAATACCATGTTGCACACACGCACAATGAATCTCGTTTTTGATGCAATAGGCTATCATCGCACCAAGCTCGCGTTTTGCTTCTTGCTGTGTCATGCCGTGCATATCGAGGAACACGTCCGGTACATACACGCCACGACGTAGACGTTTGACTTCATAAGTGGAGACGTCGTCACGTGCATAACGAGTTGGACCTTCATCGTTTAATAGAGGGACAAACTCGTCTGAAAAGTAAAATTCAGAGTCACTCGCTTCACGGTTGGAGCGCTTGATTTCTTTTTGCTTAGTATTTTTTTTTGGTTGCTGGATTATGGTATCCTGTCGCAACTTTTTTACGCCCTGTACTGCTTCCTGAAACAAGGCGAAATCGTCATCGTTCTCGGTGTCTTTTTTGCTCATTAGGTAAACAATTTCATTAATAAACTTTATTGGCAGTATTGTAGCGCTTTTCGGAGGCAATTTTGGATAAGATTTTTGTAGAAGAAGCGGTATCGGAACTGCATACCCTTCAAGATATGATTCGTTGGACGGTAAGCCGCTTTAATGCAGCGAACCTGTTTTACGGTCATGGTACTGATAATGCGTGGGATGAAGCTGTTCAGCTTATCCTGCCAACCTTATACTTGCCGATTGATGTGCCTCCGCACGTATTGAACTCTCGCCTAACGACTAGCGAGCGTCTGCGTATTGTTGAGCGCGTAGTAAAACGCATCAACGAGCGTACGCCAACAGCATACCTAACAAACAAAGCATGGTTCTGCGGCCTTGAGTTCTTCGTTGATGAGCGTGTACTTGTGCCACGTTCTCCTATCGGCGAATTGATTCAAGCGGAATTCCAACCTTGGTTGGTGGAAGAGCCTACGCGCATCATGGACCTATGTACGGGTTCTGGTTGTATCGCGATTGCTTGTGCGCACGCTTTCCCTGAAGCAGAAGTGGATGCTATCGACATCTCTACAGATGCTCTACAAGTGGCTGAGCAAAACGTACAAGATCACGGCATGGAGCAGCAAGTATTCCCAATTCGCTCTGATTTGTTCCGTGATCTTCCAAAAGAGAAATACAATCTAATCGTGTCCAACCCACCATATGTGGATGAAGAAGACATGAACAGCCTGCCAGATGAGTTCACGCATGAGCCTGAGCTTGGGCTAGCTGCGGGTACGGATGGTCTAAAACTAGTGCGTCGTATTCTTGCTAACGCGCCAGATTATCTAACAGATAACGGCATTGTTATTTGTGAAGTCGGAAACTCAATGATTCATATGATGGAACAGTACCCAGAGATTCCATTTACTTGGATTGAGTTCGAGAACGGCGGTCATGGCGTATTTATGCTAACGCGTGACCAGCTGGTTGAGTGTGCAGAAGAGTTTAAACTGTACAAAGACTAATAGAGTCTTGCACTAAACATCAAAACACCGAGCTTTATGCTCGGTGTTTTTTTTATGCATACCTCGCCGATATTAACTCTTTACATCAAAACGTAATAAAGCCACTATGAATCCACGAAGAATTGGAAAGCAGCTATGCTCTGTTTTGAGAGAGTGTGGCGATAAAAACTTGAGGAAGTAATGGCAGGAAACAGTATCGGACAACATTTCCGAGTGACGACATTCGGGGAAAGTCACGGTATCGCACTGGGATGTATCGTAGACGGATGTCCTCCGGGGTTGGAAATTACAGAAGCAGATCTACAAATCGATCTCGACCGCCGTCGTCCAGGCACATCACGTTACACCACACAACGTCGTGAACCGGATGAAGTTAAAATTCTTTCTGGCGTTTTTGAAGGCAAAACCACGGGCACATCGATCGGTTTGCTAATTGAAAACACCGATCAGCGCTCAAAAGACTACTCTGACATCAAAGATAAGTTCAGACCGGGTCATGCTGATTACACTTACCACCAAAAATATGGCATCCGCGACTATCGCGGTGGCGGCCGTTCTTCAGCTCGTGAAACCGCAATGCGTGTGGCTGCTGGTGCAATCGCGAAGAAATACTTAAAAGATGAGTTTGGTGTTGAGATTCGTGCTTACTTGTCACAAATGGGTGATGTATCTATCGACAAGGTAGATTGGAACGAAATCGAGAACAATGCATTCTTCTGCCCTGATGCTGACAAAGTAGAAGCATTTGACCAACTTATCCGTGACCTGAAAAAAGAAGGCGACTCTATTGGCGCAAAAATCCAGGTTGTGGCAACTAACGTGCCTGTTGGTCTTGGGGAACCCGTATTTGACCGTTTGGATGCAGACATCGCGCACGCACTAATGAGCATAAACGCGGTGAAAGGCGTGGAAATCGGAGACGGTTTCGACGTGGTAAACCAAAAAGGCAGTCAGCACCGTGATACGCTTGCTCCTGAAGGTTTTGGTAGTAATCATGCGGGTGGCATTCTTGGCGGTATCTCGACTGGTCAAGACATTGTCGCTAACATTGCGCTTAAGCCAACATCAAGTATCACTGTGCCGGGTGAGACCATCACAAAAGAAGGTGAACCAACTCAGTTGATCACCAAAGGTCGTCATGACCCATGTGTGGGTATTCGTGCTGTGCCTATCGCAGAAGCGATGCTGGCAATTGTGGTGATGGATCATTTACTACGCCACCGTGGTCAAAACCATGGCGTACAAACCGAGACTCCAAAGATTTAAGAGCTTTGTGTCATTCCAGCGAGCTATAGCGAGACTAGGAATCTAATTTCAGCACGATGAAAAGAGAAAGAAACATCTCTGACAACAGAGTGCTCGGATAATAGATCCTGAATCATGCTCCTTCGTCGCTGTTCAGGATGACTGAATATAAAATTATGCCACTCACTGAATCGCGGGTGGCACAATTTTATCAGGCAACCTTTTTTGTTTAAGTAGTTTTTGCTTAATGAATCGAGCCTTCGGTTTCCAAATGGAAAGAAGGCAGACGCCACTTAAAGCGCACTGCAGCCATACGCAGCATGTAACCAGTAACCAGTGTAATGATCGTGGCAGTGACATCGGGAACATTAAATTCTAATAGCGCTAAGTACATTCCTGATGCGATAAGAGCGACAGAAGCGTAAAGCTCTTCATGCAGTACCAATGGTGTTTGGCGACAGATTAAGTCACGAAGTAGCCCACCGAATACACCAGTTACTAACGCTGAAACCATACAAATACCAGGGTGCAAGCCCATGCCCATCGCAATTTTTGTTCCGATGATACTAAACACGATTAAACCTAGTGCATCGAGGCGAATGAACAGACCTTTCAGCTTAATCACCCATTTCGCTAAACCTGTTGTTAGCACACCTGCAACACACGTAATTGCAAGGAACTCTGGGTTTTTTACCCAACCAAGAGGGTAGTGGCCTAATAGAATGTCACGTACGGTGCCACCACCAATGGCCGTTGCGCTGGCCACCAACATAACACCAAACCAGTCCATCTTTCTTCTACCAGCACTTAACGCACCTGTCATGGCTTCAGCCGTGATACCAATGATATACAACACACTTAGCAACATAGGGAAACACTCAACGTAAAAAGTCACTACGTTCTACGAGAATCAGCGTAGGCGAAGTAACAACACTTACAAACGGTTCTATCTCTCTTAAAAAGTGATTAAAACCAGCAACATGCTTGTAATCAAACGGCTTAAAAATAGCGGTTTGAACGGCATCAAAATAAGGCGAGAGTGTAGTGGTAAATAAGTACGCTGACGAATGAGAAATTGTATGGAGAAAGCGACCTTCAGATAAATTCAACTAATAACCAAAAATGTGGGGGTGCCTTTACCTCATAACTAAAAACAGCGACAATATGCAGCGCATGTCAAACTGAAGTACAAACTCGACGATGACCCACGAATACCAAGACTTAATCACCATTTTTAATGACACCTTTTTAGAACAATTTAATACGAAATTAGAGTTAGGTGGTGATGAGCCTATTTATCTTCCTGCTGATGATGAACACCCTCATCATCGGATTATTTTTGCTCGGGGTTTTTACGCCTCTGCTTTACACGAGATCTCGCATTGGTGTGTGGCTGGTCCAGAGCGTCGTTTGCTGGAAGATTTTGGTTATTGGTATGAACCTGATGGGCGAACAGCAGAAGTTCAAGCGGAGTTTGAGAAAGTTGAAGTGCGACCTCAAGCTTATGAATGGATTCTGGCACAAAGCGCTGGCTTCCCTTTTACGGTGAGTTGTGACAATCTACACGGCGATTTTGAACCAGATAGGCTCGGCTTTATGAAAAAAGTGCATAAAGAAGTGCTAGGTATTTTGGACGTTGGCTTGCCTTTGCGAGTGAAAATGCTTTCTGATGCCCTGCGCGCATTTTATCAAACTAAGCCACTGGAAGCGTCGGACTTTTGCGTTAAATAACCACTAATAACCTCAGAGATACACCATGATTATTGAATTTGAAGAAAAACTACTGGAACTGATTGATGCTCGAATTGAAACAGCATCTGACGATGAATTGTTTGCTGGTGGTTATTTACGTGGTCACATCTCTTTATCCGCGGCGTCTTGTGAAGAAGAAGGGATTAGCGATATTGCTGAGCTGAAGTCACGCATTGAGAGCAGCTTAGAAGATTCGCGTACCGAGTTAAGCCCGGCCGATCGCGTGATTGTCAGTGATTTGTGGCAAGAGCTCCAGGCTCAGGCTTAATCCCTAAGCAGCGTTCTCCCTTTATTTAATCCTAGTCATTTACTACTTCGAAAAATTCGAACCTCTCAATAAAATTTTTGTGGTTGTAGCGAAACTGTTCAACTTTTATTCTGATCAGCATAAAACGTGAACAAAGGATTACAACCATGAAAATTGTCGCATTTGGTGCATCTACCAGCTCTACCTCAATCAACAAACTACTTGCTACATACGCAGCAAATCAAGTCGAAGGCGCTCAAGTGAATGTTCTAGACTTAAACGATTATCAAGCGCCAATGTTTAGCGAGGACAAAGAGAAAGAAATAGGTCAAGCTGAAGGGGCTGTCGCGTTTTTACGTGACTTGGCGGAGGCTGACGCTCTCGTTGTTTCCTTCGCAGAGCATAACGGTTCGTACCCAGCGGCCTATAAAAACTTGTTCGATTGGGCGACGCGCATTGAGCGTAATGTATTTCAAAACAAACCTGTCGTTTATTTAGCAACTTCCCCAGGTCCCGGTGGTGCACAAAGTGTTCTTGCGGCGGCGACAGGTTCTGCTCAATTTTTTGGCGCGGATGTAAAGGCATCGTTATCTGTGCCGAGCTTCTACGAAAATTTTGACGTGGAATCGGGTAAGGTTGTAAACCCAGAAGTGGCAGAGCAAGTGAAACAGGCAGTTGCACTGCTGAAGTAATCTCAGTACGAGCAACTTATTGAGTTAGCGATTCCCGACACGTATCTGTGTCGGGAATTAAAACGAGAGAATACTCTTACAGCTCGGTAATGGCTTTGCCTTTTCTTAGTTTACGAACCCACATTCGACTTGGGTGAAGTTCGGTCAATACATCAACCGGTAATGGCAGCGGGTCCCCACAGATCTGGGAGGCCAACACTTCAGCTAATAATGGTGCAGAGCTCAGTCCACGAGATCCTAAACCTAAGAAGCAGAATAGGTTAGGGTACTGATGAATGGTTTCTACCTCTTCTGCTTTTTGATTTTGTAAGTTGGCGTATTGCGTTTTGATCGTCTCAAAGTCACCCACATTCCCGACAAATGGTAAGTGATCTCGGCTAACACAACGAATACCTTGGCGAGATTGATTATCAGTGATATCTACCTCTTTTGCCCATGTTTGATTCGGTACACATTTCACTAGCTTTTCCGCATTATCTTTTTGGGCGTTTTCATCAAATTCGTAGTCAAGGTGACTGCGGTCGTAGCTTGCACCGATACACAAGTGTTGATTACTTGGGTTAACAGGAGTCATGTAACCGTCGTAACACAACACCGTTTTCAGCTGACTCAGCGTTTCGGTTGCTGGCGCATGACTGACTTGTCCTTTCACCTGCCCCATTGGGAGGGAAGCGGTTTGACTCAATGTCTGGAACTCATGGCCGTTCGCAATCACAACCGTTGAGTGCTCAAATGTTTGACCACTCGCCGTTAGTAGCCAGAGCAGACGCTTTTCATCCCAATCTAATGCCTCAACATGGTGTTCAAACTTTGTTGAGAGTAACGACGTCTGCTCCAATTGTTTAATTAACCCACGAGTTAACTCGGCAGGGCACAGCCACCCTCCCATTGGGTAGTGCACAGATGCCATATCAATAGGTAACCCGATAGTGTTCGCAGTCTCCTCGGCGGACAGCTTGTGAATGAGCTCTGGTGTGAAGTTACCCGCAAGTATTTTCTCCAGTTTGTCTGTGGATTTGTCATCCCACATCAACTGAGTCACGCCACACCAGTCATGATCAAAATCGATCTCTTGTGCTGCTTGTTCAACAAACTGACGTGCGAACAAAAATGCAGGAGCAAACACTCGTGAAACACCCGTGTGCGGGCCATTAAGCAGTGGATAAACGGCTCCTTGTCGATTGCCTGAAGCTCCTTTGGCTGGTTGTTTGTCTTTACAGTAAAGGGTGACGTTTTGGCCACGACGAACTAACGTTTTCGCTAACGCCGCGCTAGCTATACCACCACCAATGATGGCAATCGAATCAAGATTGCTAGATGCTGAGCGATTGAACCAAGGGAGATGGTTCGACTGCTTTTCACGTTGCTCCATAGAGCCGGCGATCATTTCTCGCTTAGTGCCGAAACCTTTCACCTTTTTCATTGTAAAGCCAGCTTCGTTCAAACCACGACGTACAAAGCCTGCTGCGGTAAACGTGGCAACTGTACAATCTTGCTTGGCTAGCTTTGCCATGTTGTTGAACAGGCCTTGGTTCCACATTTCTGGGTTTTTGCTTGGCGCGAATCCATCTAAGAACCAAGCATCAATCAAACCTTGTTCGTTGTATGGGACTTGCGGCATGCAGTCTTTAATGTCACCAAACCAAAGGTCGAGTGTGATTGCGCCGTCTTCTAAAACAATGCGATGACACTCCGGCACAGCGGCAGGGTAGTGCTTTTGTAACTTTTCCGCGTATTCAGCTAGCTCAGGCCAAGCTTCATGCGCCTTCTTTAAATCGGCTTTGCTTAATGGGTATTTTTCAAAGCTAATAAAATGCAGCTCTTTCAATGTTGCGTCCGGATGCTGACGACGAAACTCACTAAACCACTGGCATACTGCTAAGAAGTTTAATCCCGTGCCAAATCCTGTTTCACCAATGACAAAACGTCTTTGGTCAAATTCCTGCCATCTTTCTGGGAGATGATTTTGTTTTAAGAAAACGTAGCGTGTCTCTTCAAGACCGTTTACGTTAGAGAAGTAAACATCATCAAATTGGTCTGAAACCGGAGTACCAGCTTCGTTCCAACCAAGTTCTGCGTTTTTTATTGAAGTCATAATGGTGCAAATTTGTGATTTGGCGCGGTAAGAATGGGGCGATTGTACGAATTTATGGGAAAGCTGACCACTTTTGTTGACTATCTTAGTTATCATCTAGCGGATTTTTGAATTATAGGAATGTCATAATGAAACGAGTCGTAATCACCGGTATGGGTATTGTTTCAAGTATCGGTAACAACGTCGAAGAAGTTCTAGCGTCTCTTAAAGCGGGCAAATCTGGCATCACTGCATCTGAGCAGTTCAAAGAACACGGTCTTCGTTCGCAAGTATGGGGTGACCTAAAAATCAACCCGGCGGAACACATCGACCGTAAGCAGATGCGCTTTATGGGTGATGCGGCTGCTTATGCATACCTATCAATGGAGCAGGCAATCGCAGACGCTGGTCTTACAGAAGAGCAGGTTTCAAACGATCGTACCGGTATCGTTGCAGGTTCTGGCGGTGCTTCTGCATACAATCAAACGGTAGCGACAGACACGATGCGCGCCAAAGGCGTAAAGCGAGTTGGTCCTTACATGGTTCCTCGTACTATGTCTTCTACTGTTTCTGCCTGTCTTGCTACGCCATTTAAGATTCGTGGCGTGAACTACTCAATGAGCTCTGCATGTGCAACATCTGCACACTGTATCGGCCATGCTATGGAGCTTATTCAACTAGGCAAACAAGATATTGTTTTTGCTGGTGGCGGCGAAGAGCTAGATTGGTCTCAAACTATGATGTTTGATGCGATGGGCGCACTGTCAACCAAATACAATGACACGCCAGACAAAGCATCTCGTACATACGATGCAGACCGTGACGGTTTTGTTATCTCGGGCGGCGGCGGCATGCTGGTTATTGAAGAACTAGAGCACGCACTGGCACGTGGTGCGAAAATCTACGGTGAAATCGTAGGTTACGGTGCGACATCAGATGGCTACGACATGGTAGCGCCATCAGGTGAAGGCGCAATTCGTTGTATGAAGATGGCGATGCAAGACGTTGATGGTGTGGATTACATCAACACGCACGGCACATCGACACCAGTTGGTGACGTGAAAGAGCTTGGTGCTATCCAACAATTGTTTGGTGAGAACAGCCCTGCAATCTCTGCAACAAAAGCAATGACTGGCCACGCACTCGGCGCAGCGGGCGTGCACGAAGCAATTTACTCAACACTTATGCTAGACAAAAACTTCATTGCTCCAAGCATCAATATTTCAAACTTGGACGAAGCAGCACAAGGTCTGGACATCGTGACAGAAGCACGTGATGCAGAGCTAACGACCGTAATGTCAAACAGCTTTGGCTTTGGCGGCACAAACGCAACTTTGGTTATTAAAAAGTACCAAGGTTAACTGAATTTGTTGGCGCCTTGCGAGAGTACTGTAAACGCCAACAATCCAGTTTCCAGAGCTTGATCAGTCACACTGATCGAACAGACGCAGACTCTATCCCATGGAGAGCGGGATAGGATCCTTTTGTTCTGGAACTTTGCCCGGCTATTTAGCCGGGCTTTTTCTTTTCTCTGTTTCTGCTTTTCTCTAGGCTTCCCGTCAATTGATCCTATAGAAGTTACCTCCTTGAGGTTTATTGGTGTTATATCTTGAGATTTTTCGGGAAAAGGGCACAATCGCTTTAGTTTCGCATCTTGCGAATAAACGAACTCTTACAAATGGATGTTAGAACGCTGGCGCTATGAAAATTATTGTTGATGAAAATATGCCGTATGCTGAAGAGCTATTCAGCCAACTCGGTAACGTAATTCTAAAACCAGGTCGTACACTGACCGCCGATGATTTAGTGGATGTTGATGCCCTAATGATTCGCTCAGTCACCAAAGTGAATGCTGACCTGATCAGCAAAGCAAACAAGCTGAAGTTTGTTGGTACGGCCACGGCAGGCATGGATCATGTTGACCAAGCACTCTTAAAAGAGAAAGGCATTTTCTTCACTGCTGCGCCAGGGTGTAACAAAGTGGGTGTAGCGGAATACGCGTTCAGCGTGATGATGGTGCTCGCTCAGCAACAAGGTTTCTCGGTATTTGACAAGACGGTAGGTATTATTGGTGCAGGCCAAGTAGGTAGCTACCTAGAGAAATGTTTGAAAGGCATGGGTATTAAAGTTCTCATCAATGACCCATTCAAACAAGAGGCTGGTGATCCTCGTAGCTTTACTCCGTTGACAGAACTGATTGAAAGCTCAGACATCATTACACTACATACGCCAATCACCAAAGATGGCCCATACCCAACGCATCATTTGATTGATGAGAAGGTATTAAATGGTCTCCGCAGCGATCAAATTTTGATTAACGCGGCTCGAGGTCCCATCGTTGACAACGCTGCTTTGAAGCAACGTCTTTTGAAAAATGATGGCTTTACAGCGGCACTCGACGTATTTGAATTTGAACCAGAGGTTGATATGGAGCTTCTGCCTCTGCTAGCATTCGCAACCCCTCACGTTGCAGGCTACGGCTTGGAAGGGAAAGCTCGCGGTACAACGATGATTTTCAACAGCTACTGTGAGTTCTTAAATAACGAATTACGTGCGCATGCCAGCGATTTACTGCCAACCGCGCCTGTTCCTACTATGGTATTGGACAGAGCTTGGGACGAAGCAACACTGCATAACATCACGCAGTTAATCTATGATGTGCGTAGAGATGACGCTCTTTTCCGCCGTGAAATCAGTAAGCCAGGCGCTTTTGACCTGATGCGTAAAAACTACTGGGATCGCCGTGAATACAGTGCTGTCACGCTAGTGGGTAACAAAACATGTAACCTTGCTCCATTAGCAGAACTAGGTTTTCAGATTGAGGTAAGTCAATGAGCCAGCAATATAATGTTGCCATTTTAGGTGCGACCGGTGCGGTCGGTGAAACAATTTTGGATGTGCTTCAAGAGCGCAAATTCCCAGTAGGCGAAATCTTCCTACTCGCGAGTGAGCGCAGCGAAGGCAAGACTTACCGCTTCAATGGTAAAACGGTACGCGTTCAAAACGTAGAAGAGTTCGATTGGTCTCAAGCGCATATCGCACTGTTTTCTGCTGGTGGTGAGCTATCAGCCAAGTGGGCTCCAATTGCCGCTGATGAAGGCGTGATTGTTATCGACAATACATCACACTTCCGTTACGAGTACGACATTCCTCTTGTTGTGCCAGAAGTAAACCCAGAAGCGATTGCAGAGTTTCGTAACCGTAACATCATCGCGAACCCGAACTGTTCAACCATCCAAATGCTGGTGGCACTAAAACCAATTCACGATGCGGTGGGCATTGAGCGTATTAACGTATCAACTTACCAATCGGTATCTGGTGCAGGAAAAGCGGGTATTGATGAGCTAGCAGGTCAAACGGCGAAGCTGCTAAACGGTCTGCCTGCAGACAAGAAGCAATTCTCTCAACAGATCGCGTTTAACTGTATTCCACAAATCGATCAAATGATGGAAAACGGCTACACCAAAGAAGAAATGAAAATGGTGTGGGAAACACAGAAGATCTTTAACGATCCATCAATCACAGTCAATCCAACGTGTGTACGTGTTCCTGTATTCTACGGTCACGCAGAAGCACTCCACATTGAGACTCGTTCACCTATCGATGCACAAGAAGTCGTTAACTTGCTTGAACAAACTGACGGTATCGAAGTGTTCCACGGTGAAGACTTCCCTACACAAGTTCGCGATGCGGGCGGTAAAGATCATGTAATGGTTGGCCGTATCCGTAACGATATCAGCCATCATAGCGGAGTAAACCTGTGGGTTGTTGCTGACAACGTGCGTAAAGGCGCGGCAACTAACGCGGTGCAAATCGCAGAAGTTCTGATCCGCGATTACTACTAAGTCGTTTACAATTCATTTCAAAGCCTCGCACAGTGCGAGGCTTTTTTGTACGAACGAAACAAAATAGTGTGAGATTAGTACGAATATGGCGAGAGCCACACATTTTTTATTCTCAACGCTATAGTTTTGCATGCGATATCCGATATATTTAACCGATCACCATTTCAAATTGTATTTAGCACAAAACTGAGCCTTCTATGCGTCAAAATTATAAGCGTTTGTTAGCAGCCCTTGTGTTGATGAGCGCGACTCAGACATCATCAGTGGTTCAAGCCGAAGGAATTCGTCTTGTTGGACCGTCTGGTGAAGTGCAATCATCTCCGAGCTATGCTGAAGATATTGAGCGAGCATTACCTGCTCCTCCTGCGAATACTCAACCGTCACGTTTCTTTGGTCCGACTGGTGAAAATCAAACACTATGGTCGATCGCTTCAGAATTACGACCTTCACGCGGTGTTACCGTTCAACAAACGCTTCTTGCCATTTACCGAATTAACCCTCAAGCGTTTGAGAACCAAAACATTCATGAATTGATCCCAGGTAGTCGGCTACGAGTACCTTCTCTAGAGCAAGTGCAAAGCGCGACCACAGCGCAAGCTGTTGCGATTATGAAGGCGCATGAAGCTAAGTTAAAACAGCCGAAGCCGACAAATAGAGCGACGCCAGCACAACGAGTCACCGAGCAACCAAAGCCACAAATTAAAGTAGAACCCAAGCCTGCGGCTAAGCGAGAGACAGTGGCAGCAACGGAGCCAAAACCAACTCCGAAAACAATACCCGTCATCCCTGCGCCACCAGTAACCACCTCTCCGCAGGGTGAAAAGCAGGTCAGTGCGCTAAAGGACAAACTTCAAGGCTCACAAAGTGAATTAGAGTCATTAGAAGAGAAGAATCATCGTCTTCGATTGATGCTGTCAGAAGTGCAAAGCGAAGTCGAAACTTTGAAAAGCGAGCTGAATGACGAAGAACGCATTCGCTCGGAAGTCGAGAAGCTGCTTGCTGAAGAACGCCAGCGCCTTGCTGAACAACAACGCATGCAACCAAGCACCATGGACAAAATTTTGTCGAATGGTTGGCTTGTTGGTCTTGCGGCATTAATTCCTGGTGCTTTGATTGCGTTGCTAGTTGTTATGCTTCTTGGTCGACGCTCTAAAGCGAAAGAGGAAGATGCGGCTGCACAGGAACAGCAAAACGTTGATCCTCTTGCGGCGCCAATCGGTTTAGCGGCGGCGGATGAGCTTGATGAAGAGCTCACGCTTGATGATGAATTGTTTGCAGATGAAGATATCAACACACAGTCTTTACAAGAAGAGAAGTCAGATTTAGAAGAAGACGTCTTTGCTAACCTCGACGATGAAGAACTTGATTTCAATCTGGAAGGGGACGATGACCCATTTGCAGATATTGGCGATGACGGTGACCTAGATGTTGGTCTGGATGAGTTTGAATCATCGAACAATGGTATCCAAGTCAACGGCGAAGAAAAAGCGCTTGGTTTAGAAGAAATGGAGCGAGCCTTAGATGAGGTTGCTCCAGAACTAGAAGTGCTCGATGACGATGAGTCTGGCTTCGATCTTTCGGATGATACGAATGAGAAATCAGACTCACTTTCAGACGACGCATTTGCCGAGTTACTTGCAGCCGATGAGCCGTCAGAAGAGTTACCAAGTGACACTGTCGACCAGGATATGCTTGATGACTTGTTTGCTGAACTTGGCAACGATGACTTCGATTTAGATACTGATGAGCCTGAGTTAAAACAGCCCGTTTCGGATGATGACTTTAGTGTTGGAGAGGCATCTGACGACGATATCGATAAACTATTGGCCCAGTATGAACAACCGGCTAGTGAATCGGAAGTTCGAGAAGCTGACGCCAATGAAGGTCCTGTTCTAGATGAAAACAGTACAGAGCTACTCGATGAACTCATTGATTTTGATGAAGATGACACAGACGAGTTTGATCCACTAAACGAGCTAGAAGCAATCTCTGGTTTTGAAGGTGATGACTCGATCGAAGAGTTAGACGCAGATAGCACAGACTTACTGGATGAACTCATTGATGATGTTACCTCTGAACTTGATGAAGAGACTGAAGCTGATTTAGATCCGTTTGATGATCTGATTCGAGAGGACGAGAGCCCAGAGCAGAATAAATCGGAAGAGGAAGAGTTACTGAAATCACTTGGTTTTGGTGAATCAGACGCCGACGAAAAGCCATCTTCCGTAGTTGAGTCAGAACAAACTCATGAAGATCAGGACATTGAGTCTGGATTGGACATCGACGCTTTATTAAGTGAAAGCCAACCAGACGCTGCAAAAGATCAACCATTAACCGAGCCAGAGGCTGCTTCAGAGCCATTTAGCAGCGATGAATTTCTTGGTGATTTAGAGGACCTCTCACCAGAGAATGATCCTTTAATGAGCGAGCTAGACGACCTATTTGAGTCAGACAGTGAAGAACTTCTGCCAACAGAACAAGAAAAAGCGGATTTTTCTGCTGAACTTGACGCTCTATTTGATAGTGAAGACGATTTACCGCAGCAAGTTGAAAAAACACAAACGGAGATAGAGGAAGCTTCATCACTACAACAAGAGGCTACCGATACTGATTCAACACAAGAACCATACGTGGAGTCCGATGCTGAGGTACAGCCTCACGTTGAGCAAGAGGAAGACATTCCAGCCTTCACACCGACACCAAATACAATAGAAAATGAATTCGGTGTTCCACAAGAAGAAGATTGGCTACTGGATGAACCTGAATTGGAGCCGGAAACTGAGTCGACCAACGATTCAGAAGATGAACTCAATTTTGATGAGCTAGATCTTCCAGAATTCAGCGAAGAAGACGCATTGGCGTCTATGGCAGATGAGCCGGAGTCAGAAACGTCCGAGTCCGTTGAGTCAGAACAAGTTGAAGCAGGCTTACCAACTGAATCAGAAGATGAATTCAATTTTGATGAGCTGGATCTTCCTGAGTTTAGTGAAGAAGACGCATTGGCGTCTATGGCGGATGAGCCGGAGTTAGAAACGTTCGAGTCCGTTAAACCAGAGCAAGTCGAAGCTGACTTACCAACCGAGTCCGAAGAAGAGTTCAATTTTGATGAGCTGGATCTTCCTGAGTTTAGTGAAGAAGACGCATTGGCGTCTATGACGGATGAGCCGGAGTTAGAAACGTCCGAGTCCGTTGAGCCAGAACAGGTTGAAGCAGACTTGCCAGCTGAATCAGAAGATGAATTCAATTTTGATGAGCTCGATTTGCCAGAGTTCAGTGAAGAAGATGCACTGGCGTCTATGGCGGATGAGCCGGAGTTAGAAACGTCCGAGTCCGTTAAGCCAGAACAAGTTGAAGCCGACTTGCCAACTGAATCAGAAGATGAATTCAATTTTGATGAGCTCGATTTGCCAGAGTTCAGCGAAGAAGACGCATTGGCGTCTATGGAAGAAGAGCCAGAATTACCGAGCTCTGAGACTGCAGATATAGAACCAATCTCCGGTGAGGATGAAGAGTTAAGTTTTGACGACCAAGATCTTCCAGAGTTCAATGAGGAAGATGTTCTCGCGTCAATGAACGAGGGTGCGTCAGAGAGCCCTAAGGTTGAAGCAGAGACATCGAGACCAGCTATTCAAGCCGATAACGATCATGATGCTTTGTTTGAAGTATTTGCGCAGCAAAACGGCTTTGATACTGACCCAGAAGTGCAGCCAACAGCGACAGAGGGTGAGCCGCTCAGTAATTTGGATGATGAATCATCAATGGCTAACCTTCTTGCGGAAGACGCAAACTCAGAAGTATTTGAAGGTAAACTAGACAGTGACACCATCGCAAGTGCAGGTATGGATTTTGAAACCATGCTTGATGTTGGAGATGATTGGGATGGCTTTAAACCCGCTGCTGATAACGTAAGTTCTACTGAAGAAGTGCCTGAGGACCAGCGTGATGTTTGGAATTCGAGTGATGCACTAAGTCAGCCAGAGATCGCGCAAGAAAACTGGGCAGAGCAAAGCGACTTGGATGACTTCGACCCGAAGAAAAATCAATTTATGACGATTGATGAATTGATGGCTCAGGTCGACAGAGAAGGTGGTGAGTTCGAAGAAGAAGACCTTAAGCTCGATGTCGGATTGAACGAGTTTCCAGATGTTATCGGCGAGATCGGCGATATTGACGTAGATAACAATGCTGAAGCGGCTGGGAAACTGGATTTGGCTAAAATCTATCTCGAGATGAACGATTCTCAAGGGGCGATTAAACTACTAGAAGAGGCGATTGTTTACGGTGAGGATGATATTCGCCGCGAAGCAAAAAGCCTGATTGACGCCATTAATGGCCGATAAACCGAAACAAAAGGGTAGCGTTTGCTACCCTTTTTGTGTCCCGTTAGTAGGATGCTACCTTTATGTCACCCTTGGTGAAACTGGCAACTTGAGGTGACTTGAGTATATACTTCCCGCCCCATTTTAGAGTTCGAAGGTTAAGATGAGAATCGCATTAGGTATCGAGTACAACGGTACAAACTACTTTGGTTGGCAGCGCCAAAGAGAAGTGAAAAGTGTCCAAGAAGAGCTAGAGAAAGCATTGTCCGTCGTCGCTAATCACCCAGTTGAAGTTCAGTGTGCTGGTCGGACAGACGCAGGCGTGCATGGCACGGGACAAGTTGTGCACTTTGATACCAACGTTACTCGAAAAATGGTAGCTTGGACCATGGGCGCAAACGCGAACATGCCAAGCGATATAGCGGTTCGTTGGGCTAAGGAAGTTTCAGATGATTTCCATGCAAGATTCTCAGCGACAGCTCGCCGTTATCGTTACATTATTTTCAATCATGCTTTACGTCCAGGCATCCTAAACTCGGGGGTTAGTCACTATCATGGTGAGCTCGACGAGAAAAAAATGCATGAAGCAGGGCAGTTCCTACTTGGCGAAAATGATTTTACGTCGTTTCGCGCGGCGCATTGTCAGTCTCGCAGCCCATTTCGAAACTTGATGCATCTGAACGTTACGCGCCATGGGAACTATGTGGTTATTGATATTAAAGCTAATGCGTTCGTGCATCATATGGTTCGTAATATCACGGGTAGCTTGATAAAAGTTGGACGTGGCGAAGAGAGTCCTGAATGGATCAAGTGGTTATTAGAAGCCAAAGATCGCAAACTAGCGGGTGCGACAGCGAAAGCGGAAGGTCTGTACCTGGTAGATGTAGACTACCCAGAAGAGTTTGGGTTACCTGAAGTGCCGATCGGTCCACTGTTTTTACCAGATAATTTGAACTAATTTTACAAACTTATTTCAAAATATCGGTAGTGTTTACATTGAATGTGAACGGAAAACATACGCTATTTACGATATCAAAAATAGGTACAACCAGTTTTTTATCTACAGTAGCTGCAAGATATGGTTTAATCCGTCGGTATTATGTCGAATTTATATCTTTCGCAATGAAGCGGAAGAGTTGAGAGAAAAGGTCTTCCATGAGTTGGCTTGAAAAGATTTTAGAGAAAAGCAATCTAGTAAGTTCACGCAAAGCTTCTATCCCAGAAGGTGTGTGGACTAAATGTACCTCTTGTGAACAGGTTTTATACCATGCTGAACTAGAGCGTAACTTAGAAGTTTGTCCAAAGTGTAACCATCACATGCGTATGAAAGCGCGTCGTCGTTTGGAAACATTTTTAGATGAAGGTAATCGAGTTGAATTAGGTTCTGAACTTGAGCCACAGGATAAACTGAAATTTAAAGATTCTAAGCGATACAAAGAGCGTATCTCTGCTGCACAAAAAAATAGCGGTGAGAAAGATGCGCTAGTTGTGATGCAGGGTGAATTGCTTGGTCTGCCGCTTGTGGCGTGTGCGTTTGAATTCTCCTTTATGGGTGGTTCAATGGGTTCAGTCGTTGGTGCTCGCTTTGTGAAAGCAGTGGATGCAGCCATTGAAAATAACTGTGCGCTTGTTTGTTTCTCAGCAAGTGGTGGTGCTCGTATGCAAGAGGCTTTAATGTCTCTTATGCAAATGGCAAAAACCAGTGCTGCGCTTGAGCGTTTATCAGAAAAAGGTCTGCCGTTTATTTCTGTTCTAACTGACCCTACAATGGGTGGTGTATCAGCAAGTTTGGCTATGTTGGGTGATATCAACATCGGTGAACCTAAGGCCCTCATTGGCTTTGCTGGTCGTCGTGTAATCGAGCAAACTGTACGTGAAGATCTTCCTGAAGGTTTCCAGCGTAGTGAGTTCCTACTTGATCACGGTGCTATTGATATGATCGTTGACCGTCGTGAAATGCGTCAGCGTGTGGGTGGTCTTATCGCTAAGATGACTAACCACAAGTCTCCTTTGGTGGTTTCGGTTAACGAATCTCCAAATGAAGAGCCATATTCTGTACCAGAAGCGGACGAAAAAGGGTAAAGTATCAACTAACATAAAAACCAAAGAATTTAATGGTTAAAGTTAGATGACCCAAAACCCAATTCCTCAAGCCACATCTTCATTAGAGATGTGGCTTGATTATTTAGCAAATATTCATTCCTCAGCAATTGATCTAGGCTTAGACCGTGTCCAAGCGGTAGCAAACAAAGCCAATCTTACCAAACCAGCTCCAACCGTAATCACCGTTGCCGGAACCAATGGCAAAGGCTCAACGTGTGCGTTAATGGAAGCCATTTTACTTGATGCTGGCTATTCAGTCGGTGTTTATAGTTCTCCGCACCTGATTCGTTACAACGAGCGTGTACGCATTAATGGCGTTGACGTTGTAGATGCCAAGCACTGTGAAGCATTCGATTATGTAGAAAAGCAGCGTGGTGATGTTAGCCTTAGCCTCTTTGAATTCGGTACGCTTGCTGCGCTACGTATTTTCCAAGTAGAGAAAGTTGACGTTGTCTTACTTGAAGTAGGACTTGGCGGCCGTCTAGACGCCACTAACGTTGTTGACCATGATGTTTCTGTTATTACGAGCTTAGCGATCGATCATGTGGATTGGCTTGGTGATGACATCAATGTTATTGGTTTTGAAAAAGCGGGCATTTACCGTTCAGGGAAGCCAGCAATTTGTGGTCAACCGACGCCACCAGCGACCGTGGCGGCTCATGCTGACGATATTGGTTCTGAGTTCTTCCAAGTAGGTATTCAGTACGATTACCAACTAACTGATAATGGTTGGAAATGGAGCAGTGGGGCATTTGAGTTAGAGGATTTACCAATCCCATCGCTACCATTACAAAATGCAGCCACTGCACTGATGGCACTAGGGGCTTCGGAATTGCAAATCACTGACATAAATATTGTCAATGGCTTGAATAATGCGCGTTTGGCGGGGCGTATGCAAGTACTGCATCACGAACCTGAAATAGTCCTTGATGTCGCTCATAACCCGCACTCTGCTGAGTATTTGGTAGAGAGAGTGAAGCAACAATATCTGGGTAAGAATATCCATATTGTGGTTGCAATGCTGCATGACAAGGACATTAAAGCAACCATTGAAGCGCTAACTCCAGTTGCAACACAATGGTATCCAGCGTCGCTTACTGGACCGAGAGCGGCGACCGCTGATGAATTGTGCCAATACTTACCTGATGGGCAAGTTCATTTTGAAAACCCTGTTGACGCCTTCGAGAGTGCGAGAAGCCACGCAAAGACAGGAGACGTTATTCTGGTGGTTGGATCATTCCATACCGTCGGAGAGGTATTGGAACATTGGCAATCAAATAATAAATAAGTAAAGGTATTTTGATGGCAAGTAAATTCCAAAGTCGTTTAGTCGGCACCATCATTCTAGTCGCAGTCGGAGTCATTGTTCTTCCCGATGTGCTAGATGGTAAGAAACTGCACTACAAAGAAGAATTTGCCAGTATTCCTATCAAACCAGAACTTGATAGTGATGTGGAAAACTTCGAAATATTAGAGCCAGTGGAAGACGACATTACGTTACCGGATTCTCCGGTTGAAGCTGTAGTGCAAGAACGTGAGGATGCTCAAGTAGCCGTTTCTGAGCCCGAGCCAGTGCCAACATCTAAACCTGAGGTCATCAAACAACCAGAGCAAGTTGAGGTCGTCACTCGTCCTGTTCAAGAGAAAAATCAATATGAAGATTCAGCTTGGATCATTCAGTTGATGGCACTTAAGAATCACGAAAATGCTGTCGCGCTTGTCGCGGATTTGCAAAAGCGTGGTTATCAAGCTCACACAAAGAAAGAAAACGAGTTTACGAGAGTGATTGTTGGCCCTGATGTGTCAAAAAGTAAACTTGAACGACAAGTTCAAGAATTACAAAAAATTACAGGTTCAAAAGGTCAATTGCTTAAATTTAAGCCATTAAATCCATAAGAAAACGTTTGCGTCAGCATTTTTTCTGTTAAAATGCGCGCCAACTTAAGATGAAGAAAAGATGAATTGGATAGATTTTATCATTTTAGGTGTGATCGGATTTTCAGCTCTGATCAGTTTAGTTCGCGGTTTTGCTAAAGAAGCTTTGTCTTTGGTGATTTGGTTCGGAGCGTTTTTTATCTCCAGTAATTACTATGCCAAATTGGCGGTGTACTTCACCAACATCGAAGATGATATGTTTCGTAACGGAGCGGCGATTGCGGCGTTATTTGTCGCAACCTTGGTAGTTGGTGCAGTGGTGAATTACGTCATTGGTCAACTGGTACAAAAAACAGGGCTATCAGGTACGGACCGAATTCTCGGGATTGTATTTGGTGGTCTACGCGGAGTCTTAATTGTTTCTGCGGTGCTGTTTTTTATGGATGCGTTTACTGCATTCCCAAGCTCGGATTGGTGGAAAGATTCACAGTTGATCCCTGAGTTCAGCCGTATCATCGCCCCATTCTTCGAGCATTTACAAGCAACATCAAGTTTTCTGTCTGGCACTATCTAGTAGTGCCAGCTACTGTCGCAAATCGAGGATTAGGACATGTGTGGTATTGTTGGAATCGTGGGCACAACGCCTGTAAACCAGTCTATTTATGACGCGTTAACGGTGTTACAGCATCGTGGCCAAGATGCCGCTGGTATTTGTACTATAGAAAGCAATCGTTTTCGTCTACGTAAGGCGAACGGTTTAGTCAAGGATGTATTTGAAGCAAGACACATGCAGCGCCTGCAAGGCGAGGTCGGAATTGGTCATGTTCGTTACCCTACAGCAGGCAGTTCAAGTGCTTCAGAAGCTCAACCTTTCTACGTAAACTCTCCTTTCGGTATTACACTTGCCCACAACGGTAACTTGACCAACGCTAACGAAGTTCGTCAGAAGCTGTTTGAAAAAGATCGCCGTCATATCAATACCACTTCAGACTCCGAAGTATTACTAAATGTACTGGCGCACGAAATTGACTCAGTAAAAGGAAATGTCACGACCGAAGACGTATTCCGCGCAGTCACCAATGTTCATCGCACAATTCGCGGTGCTTATGCTGTGACCGCCATGATCATTGGTCATGGTATGATTGCATTTCGTGACCCACACGGTATTCGCCCGCTGTGTTTAGGTAAGCGTGAAGTTAACGGCAGAGCAGAGTACATGGTTGCGTCTGAATCGGTGGCATTGGATGCGGTCGGTTTTGATTTCGTCCGTGATGTTGCACCTGGTGAAGCGATTTACGCAACGTTTGACGGTGAGCTTTACACGAAGCAGTGTGCAGACAATCCTAAGCTGAACCCTTGTATTTTCGAGTTCGTGTACTTTGCTCGTCCGGATTCGTTCATCGATAAAATTTCGGTATACAGCGCTCGCGTTGAAATGGGTAAAAAGCTGGGCGAACGTATTCGTGAAGATTATGCAAACCTTGATATCGATGTTGTCATTCCTATCCCTGAAACGTCTTGCGACATTGCACTGCAAATCGCTCAAGCGATCGATATCCCTTATCGCCAGGGTTTCGTGAAAAACCGTTATGTTGGACGTACGTTTATCATGCCTGGCCAGCAACAACGTAAGAAATCAGTACGTCGCAAGTTGAATGCTATTCGTTCGGAATTCAAAGGTAAGAATGTGTTGCTGGTGGATGACTCTATTGTTCGAGGTACAACGTCAGAGCAGATTATTGAGATGGCTCGTGATTCTGGTGCCAAGAAAGTGTACATGGTCTCAGCGGCTCCTGAAGTTCGTTTCCCGAACGTATACGGCATTGATATGCCAAGTGCTACAGAGCTTATTGCCCATGGCCGCGACAACGATACAATTTGTAAGCAGATTGGTGCCGATGCGCTTATTTATCAACGCCTAGAAGATTTGGTAGAGGCGGTCGGTCTTGGAAACCAAGATATTACTCAGTTCGATACATCCGTGTTTAACGGCGAATACGTAACGGGTGATATTGACCAACAATACCTAGATTTTTTAGATGGTCTTCGTAACGATGATGCGAAAACACAACTTGAAATCCAACAGGATTTAGCAAACCTAGAGCTTCATAACGAAGGCGCATAGGATGCGCTTTCTTAAGTCGTAAAAAAACCAGAGCTTTGGCTCTGGTTTTTTGTTTTCGCTATCTAATTAGTGAATGTTATAAGCGATCACAAAGTCAATAAAGAGGCGAACTTTCTCTGGCAGGTGGTCTTTGTGGTTGTAAAGCATATAAATGTCGCGCGGGTTTGCACTCCAATCTGGCAGTACGCGTACCAAATCGCCGCTCTCGATGTACTCTTTGATCATGACATCTGGCATTAGTGTGATGCCTAAACCTTCGGAACAAGCACTGCGCACCACATTGAGCGCGTTTGCTTGAAAACGACCACGATCAACATTCACCACAGACTCGCCTTTGCTATTAATCAAGGTCCACTTAATAAGTGGGTACCCTTTTAGCAATGAATGGTTAGAGAGCTCTTCTGCATGGTGTGGCGCAGGATTTGAGGTTAGATAGTCAGGGCTTGCAACGAGAATATCCTTCACCTCGCCAATCTTACGCGCGATGAGGCTAGAGTCGCGTTGCGGTCCCACTCTAAAAATTACATCCCATTCAGTAGGGTCAAGCTTGTCCGCATTATTCTCTGTCGTTAGCTCAATGTTGATGTCCGGGTACTGCTTCATAAAGCTGTTGAACATCGGCATCATCATTCGTTTAGTTAAGTTGTAAGGCGCGGATATCTTAATCTTGCCGGATGCTCCTCGGCAGTCGTCAGTGATTTCCTCTGCTGCGGTTGTTAGCCTTTGTAGTAAAGGAGAGCACTCATGGTAAAAACGTTCCCCTGCTTCAGTGAGCGAGAGTTTGCGAGCATGACGGTTCAATAGTCGAAGATTGACAGAGTCTTCTAGCGCTTGAATGCGTCGGGTGATGGTCGCAACCGGGATCATGGTTTTTCGCGAAGTTGCGGTGTAGCTCCCATTTTCGACAACCAGTCGAAACAGGTTTAAGTCATCTAATTTCATATTTCCAGACACATTAAATTACCGATTACGGTTAATTTATAATTAACTTTGTGATCAAAGCTTGCTTTAAGTCAACATGTTGCATCATTTGAACACAGCAACCCTGTTTGAGTAAATACTGTTATACGCCGTAATATTTGTATTAATGCAGTTTCCGAGCTAAGTTTTATAACAAGGCAAAGCGGCCTCAGGTCTTGCTGTGACACGTTTTGCTGGAAGTAAACACAACAAAAATAATGACTTAATAATAAATCTGTTTTTTTGACTGAGCTTTGTGAGGGATAAAGGTATGTTTAAGACTCACAGTCAAACGGCAATGGTCTCGGCACAGGAAGTGATTAATCAAAAACTAATAATGTTGGTGGACGATGATCCAATATTTCGTAAAGTAACCAATGCCTATTTAGAAAGTCAGGGTTTTAAAGTAGTAGAAGCAGAAAACGGCCTAGAAGCGCTTCAACAACTCAGGGAATGCCAACCCGATCTTATCTTATGTGATTTATCGATGCCGGTCTTAGATGGTATCGAGTTCGTCGAAGAAGTTAGTCTCGAATACCCATATATGCCGCTTATCGTGGTATCAGGCACGGATGAAATGTCCGATGTCGCGAAAGCGTTGCGATTTGGTATTAAAGATTTTCTTCCTAAACCGATAGGTAATTATGAGCACCTATCTCAGGCGATAGAGAATACGCTAGAAGATACCGATAGCCACTTCTCAGAACAACGTGACTTTTCAAGTCAGTGGTTCAGGGTTGATGATGGTGGTGAAATCCCAGATGAACAAGAGCTGTATTGGCATCTGGAATATTTACAACAGAATCCGAGTGCGGCAAGAGATTTACTGCAAGCTCTATTGCCAGAAAAGGATGCTGCTCAGGGAGATTGGCGCTGCTCGTACCGTTTATTGCAATCGACGGATGTGATGCCCTTGGTTTTCGATTATCGTTGGTTAATGAATGGTCAATTTGCGTTTTATCTAGTTGATTCTGCTTCCCAAGCTAATGATGGAGTTGCGACGACATTGCTCGTTAGGGCATTGTTTGACGACTATCTCCGTAACTTGAAAAGTTTCAGTGCTGATCTCAAGGACATGGTAGGGATCATTGAAAAAGGAATTGAGTGTTCGGAGTGTGCGGGTGCAGTCAATGCTGTGTTTGGTGTCGCCGACCTCGCTTCATCCTCGGTCTCTATATTGCCTGCGGGTTTAGATAGCCATTGGTCTGACGGAAATACGAATCAACACATCGCAGCAGGTAACCGTTTAGGGGGAGGAAGTATGAAAAACTTCATCACCCGCGATTTACCGCTTAGTGTTGCAGGACAGTTATCTATCGGGTGTTTAGGTTCTTCAAGTTTTAGTTTAAGTATTACCCGGAAATCCCGACTAGTATAATTATGACTTGCAAACCAATAAGCAGCGTCCTTACGCTGCTTATTATCTTTTTAGAACCACCAAAACAACATACGTTTAGTTTAATAACCTTACTTTTTACTGGTGTTTAGATTTGGCTGTTTAATGTATAGTCAGCGCTTAAAACAATAATGACCCATTTGTGCAACGATAATTTAACGCTGTGCCTTGGGAGAAGCAAAGTCAACTAGTGAGAAGACACATCATGGCAGACAAAGATTTTAAAGAGCCTTATAATATTTTTTACTTTTTAGGTTTTATTGCAGTTCTTTTGATCCCAACACTTCCTGCAACGCTAACCTGGCTTCGTGTAATGAATGGTTACGCAGGCTTTTAATCTAGCTATTTTGTACCGGAGTTCACCATTCGTATTAAGCGTTACTTTTTCAATACTGTTGGTGGACTCTGTATTGTGCTCGGCATAGCCGGCATAGCCCTTCCACTTTTACCCACCACACCTTTTATTTTGCTTGCTAGCGCATGTTTTATGCGTGGTAGCCCCGCATTTCATCAATGGTTACATAACCACAAAACGTTTGGACCCATTCTCGGCAATTGGCATAAGCATCGGGCTGTTACTTCAAAAGTAAAAAAGCGTGGTGCGATTTTTATTGCGCTTAGTTTCATTGTTTCAATCGTTGTTGTCCCCCTCGTTTGGGTAAAAATTGGTCTTTTAGTGATGCTAATCGTTTTACTCAGCTGGTTTATGCGTCTGCCTGTGATTGAGTTGGTTGCTGACCGAGAAGAAAATCACTAAGATTGTAGAGAATAGTGTGCCCGCTCTTCGAGTGGGCGTTTGTATTTTCAGCGCCTGTGACTTTTACGAAAATAAGCACATAGTGGTGAAAACCTATTGTTCGTTGCCCTCGTGATACTGCGATTAGAGAGGGCGATGAGCCAATCTAAGTAAATCGGTATTATGACTACAGAAACAATTTCACTGATCAAATCTAGCATCAAAAGCATCCAAGACTACCCAAAGCCAGGCATTCTATTTCGTGATGTGACGAGCCTTCTTGAAGACGCGAACGCATACCAAGCGACGATCAACTTACTTGTTGAACGTTACAAAGATATGGGCTTTACCAAGGTTGTGGGTACGGAAGCTCGTGGCTTTTTATTTGGTGCGCCTTTAGCGCTTGAGCTAGGTGTTGGTTTTGTACCAGTGCGTAAACCAGGCAAGCTACCACGCCCTACTGTTGCTCAATCTTATGAGCTTGAATACGGCGTTGATACACTAGAAATCCATACAGATGCCATCGTTGAAGGTGACAAAGTACTGGTTGTCGACGATTTATTGGCAACGGGCGGTACTATTGAAGCGACGACTAAACTGATTCGCCAACTGGGCGGTGAAGTTGAGCACGCTGCGTTCGTTATCAACCTACCAGAAATCGGTGGTGATAAACGTTTAGAAGCACTAGGTCTAAACGTGTACAGCATTTGCGATTTTGAAGGACATTAATACATTCAATGAGTTATTTAGCTTTAGCGCGAAAATGGCGTCCTAATCAGTTTGACCAAGTTGTCGGACAAAAACATGTCCTGACGGCGTTGGAAAACGCACTGGCGCAAAACCGTTTACACCATGCTTATCTGTTCAGCGGGACTCGTGGTGTGGGTAAAACGAGTATCGGTAGGCTGTTTGCCAAAGGCTTGAACTGCGAAACCGGCATTACCGCGACACCTTGTGGTAAGTGTGATACTTGTCGTGAAATTGATGAAGGTCGCTTTGTCGATCTTCTTGAAATCGACGCAGCATCACGTACTAAAGTTGAAGACACTCGTGAACTGTTAGACAACGTTCAATACAAACCTGCTCGTGGACGTTTTAAAGTGTACCTCATCGATGAGGTGCACATGCTATCGCGTCACTCTTTCAATGCGTTGTTGAAAACCCTGGAAGAGCCGCCAGAGTATGTGAAGTTCTTACTCGCAACAACTGATCCACAAAAGCTGCCTGTCACTATATTGTCGCGTTGTCTTCAGTTTCATCTGAAACCAATCAGCGTTGATGATATTCACCAGCAACTTGATTACATCCTAGGTCAAGAGCAAGTTTCAGCAGAGCCAAAAGCGTTGGGTATGATCTCACATGCTGCAGATGGCAGTATGCGTGATGCTCTTAGCTTGACTGATCAAGCAATTGCTTTAGGTAACGGTGCGGTGCAAACTGATATTGTCAACCACATGTTGGGGACGATTGATACCGACCAAGCGATTCACTTACTGGAGTCAATCAGCAGCAAGCAACCTCAACAAGCCATGGATAAAATCCAGCAATTAGCAGCAAATGGTGTTGAGTGGGATGGTTTGTTGCAGCAAGTCGCAACACAGCTTCATCGAATTGCGATGTATCAAGCGCTGCCAGCGTCGCTAGACCGAGCACAACCAGATGCAGAGAAAATTGAGCTGTTGAGTAAAGCTCTAAGCCCGCAAGACGTTCAGCTTTACTATCAAATTGCATTGAAAGGTCGTGAAGATTTGACCCTCTCGCCAAATGGGCGAGTCGGTTTGGAAATGATTGTGCTGCGTATGATGGCGTTCCGCCCATCAAATAACAGTGGGGCAAATGTTGTTTCTAGTAACTGCGAGCCAGCGTCATCTCCGGCTCAAAGTACCAGTCAACCAAAGGCTGCGCCAGCTCAGACAGCCGCTGCTCCTCGAGCTCAGCAGCCGAGTCCAGCACAAAGCACACCACAAGTGGCGCCTCAACCTTCATCCAGTTCGCAACCTGAGTATCAAGCGAGTGGATATGAGACGGTTCCACCACAGTATGATATGGCGCCGCCGATGAGTGAAAACCCAGCGCCGCAGCATGAAACGCCACCTCAGCAAATGCAAGAGAGCGTTTCAACACCAGCGCGCGGTGGTCTAAGCGGTTTACGTCACCAATTACGTTCTCAGCGTCAAGGCCTACAACAGAACACTCCTCAAAATGGTGGCTCAAAAAAGCCTAAAGCGGCATCTGCACAACCAGAATCGGTTATCGACCGAGTAGCGCAATTGCATGGCAATTCCGCGCAGGTGTCGCCAAACTCAGCTCCGAAGTCGACGGAGCCACAAGTTGAGGAAGCGTATCGCTGGCGTCCAAGCAAGCCTGTTGAGACAAAAGTAAATACAAAACTGACACCTACGCAGCTCAAGCAGGCACTTGAGCATGAGAAAACGCCTGAAATGGCACAAAAGCTCATCGATGAGTCATTAGAACATAATGAATGGGCGAAGCTCATCAGCTTAATGGAGATCCCTAAGCTGGTAGAGCAACTTGCGCTAAACTCTCATTATAGTAAGGAAGGAACAACCGTTTCGTTACTATTGAGAAGCAGCCAAGCTCATTTGAATACTGATAGAGCTCAAGCCGAATTGCTCAAAGCACTTAATACCGTGTTAGGTGAAGAGTGCCACATGAGCATCGAAATAGGGGAGAGTGGAGAAACACCACTTGAACTGAGAGATAGGCTCTACCAAGAGAAATTACAGCAAGCGCTGAACAGTTTAGAAAACGATCCAAATGTTCAATTTATTGAACGTCGTTTTGCTGCAGAGCTTGATAAAGATAGTGTGCGCCCTATCTAATAATCGAATGGAATGGGGTTGAAAACCCAAAGGTATAACCCCATTAATTGATGCAACACCTCATTAAACCAGAGAGATAAACATGTTTGGTAAAGGCGGTATGGGCAACCTAATGAAGCAAGCCCAGCAAATGCAAGATCGCATGCAAAAGCTTCAAGAAGAAATCGCGAATATGGAAGTAACTGGCGAGTCTGGTGCTGGCCTAGTTAAAGTTACTATCACTGGTAGTCACAGCGTACGTCGTGTTGACATCGATGAAAGTTTGATGGAAGACGACAAAGAAATGCTTGAAGATCTGATCGCTGCGGCGTTCAACGATGCAGCCCGTCGTGTTGAAGAAACTCAAAAAGAGAAAATGGCTTCTGTAACTGGCGGTATGCAACTACCACCAGGCATGAAAATGCCATTCTAATCTGCTGATATTTAATTAAGCGGACTTTTAATGCGTACCAGTCATATGCTGGAGCAATTGATGGAGGCCTTACGTTGTCTACCTGGGGTTGGCCCCAAGTCAGCGCAGCGTATGGCCTTTCATTTGTTACAGCGCGATAGAAAAGGCGGTTTGCAGCTTGCAGATGCGCTTAGTCAGGCAATGACAGAAATAGGTCATTGTACTGAGTGTCGAACCTTCACCGAAGAAGAAGTCTGTCACATTTGTACCAACCCAAAACGCCAAGAAAATGGTCAAATTTGTGTGGTAGAAAGCCCGGCAGACATCGCAGCCGTTGAAGCAACAGGCCAATATTCTGGTCGGTACTTTGTTCTTATGGGGCATTTGTCGCCATTAGATGGTATTGGTCCAAGTGATATTGGATTAGATGTCCTTGATTACCGCTTACGTCGCGGTGATATTACCGAAGTGATTTTGGCGACAAACCCAACAGTTGAAGGTGAAGCCACTGCCCATTACATCGCAGAGCTATGTAAAGAGCACCAAGTTGATGCCAGCCGCATCGCGCATGGTGTGCCTGTCGGTGGGGAGCTAGAGCTTGTTGATGGCACGACGTTGTCACATTCGCTATTAGGTCGACACAGAATTTAATAAAAAGCCGCTGAACTCAGCGGCTTTTTTGATCTTGGGAGTTGGGAACGATTAATCGTTCGATTCTTCACCAAGAAGGTTTTTGTAGATAACCGCACCAAGCACGCCACCCACAATAGGCGCAACCCAGAACAGCCATAGCTGAGAAACCGCCCAGTCACCCACATATACTGCGACTGCCGTGCTACGAGCAGGGTTTACTGACGTATTGGTGACAGGAATGCTGATCAGGTGAATGAGAGTCAAACACAGGCCAATTGCGATAGGTGCAAAGCCTTGTGGCGCACGTTTGTCTGTTGCACCCATAATGACAATCAGGAACATCATCGTCATGACAGCTTCAGTCACAAGTGCAGCGATCATCGAGTATTGGCCTGGAGAGTGTTCCCCATAACCATTGGCGGCAAAGCCAGAACCCACAACATCGAATCCTGCTTGTCCAGATGCAATAACGTAAAGCACGCCACCTGCGATAAGCCCGCCGATCACCTGTGAGATGATGTAGGGAGCAACGTCTTTTGTCTCAAAACGACCGCCAGTCCAAAGGCCAACTGTCACTGCAGGGTTCAAGTGACAACCTGAAATATGACCGATAGCAAATGCCATCGTCAGAACGGTTAAACCGAATGCCAAAGAAACGCCCAACAGACCAATACCCACTTCAGGGAAACTCGCAGCCAACACCGCGCTACCACAGCCGCCTAACACTAGCCAGAACGTGCCAAAAGCCTCAGCCAAATACTTATTCATGTTCTTTCCTGATCTTTAATTAAATGACCCGCTGAACATAGTCGAGAATTGTCAATAAATTGTGAGGGAGATCGCGCAAAAACCGCAAATGGAACGCTATGTGGCAAGAGTTCTCAAGGGTGAGATAAAAGGCTGAGGGGGGGGAGTGCTAAATCTTGAGTTTGCTTTGATTACTGCCTCGGAGAGAAACAACCGAGGTACTAACTTTAAACGTGTGGTCTAGAGTCGCATTACGTCAATTGTTCTAATTCAGTGATGTTGTCGAGTGCTTCTTGATTGGTGTTGCCGCATACAATCGGACACGGTTTAAAATCGTGACAGACTTTAGGGCGTTCAGGCTTACCAAATAGCTTGCACAAATTGTCGTCGTTGAGTTGCACACAACGAACACCTGCAGGTTTGCCCTTGGGCATTCCAGGTATTGGTGAAGAGATACTTGGCGCAATACAGCACGCTCCACATCCTAATCGACAATCCATAATGTAAACCTCTTAAAAAATTAAGGGGGCAATTATGGTCATTTTGACGTGGATTGGAAGAGTGAATAAAGAAAAAAACAAAAGGGCGCGCTTAACATTACGCTCCCTTTTTGGTTTTTTGCTTTTAAATCATCGTGATTATTTTAAGAAACGGTTATAAACAAACAACAGAATAAATGCGCCTAGTGTTGCGGTAATGATACTACCAATGTTGACGCCAGTTGCTCCGCCGAAACCGAGAATGCCGCCAAGGAAGCCACCTACAAATGCCCCTGCAATACCAAGTAACATTGTTGCAATCCAACCGCCCCCATCTTTTCCTGGCATGAGCCATTTAGCAAGTGCGCCGGCGATTAAGCCCAAAATAATCCAAGAAATAATACCCATGAAAACTCCTTAATGCCTTCTTGATCAATTGAGTAATGGAAACTTGTTTAAGGATAGAACAGTAAAACGAAATTAGTTGAATATCTCCACCGTTATGTGGGAAGGATGCAAGATCTTCTCAAAACTTGAACTTTTGCGTTGAGAAGAGTATAAATCGCCCCCTAAATTCCCTTGGTGAGACCTGAAGTATGAGCACTCCATTTTGGCAAAGTAAATCGTTAGAGCAGATGACAGAAGAGGAATGGGAATCTCTCTGTGATGGTTGTGGCAAATGTTGTTTGCATAAGCTGATGGATGAAGATACCGATGAAATCTACTATACCAATGTGGCTTGTAGCTGGCTGAACAGTAAAACGTGTTCATGTAAGGATTACCCAAACCGTTTCACTTCGGGTGAAGAGTGCACCAAGCTGACCCGAGAAGACATCGACGATTTTACTTGGCTGCCACACACGTGCGCTTACCGTCTGTTGGCTGAAAAGCAGCCTTTACCAGAATGGCATCCGTTGATTACAGGCTCTAAGTCCGCAATGCATGCGGCTGGGGAAAGTGTCCGTAACAAAGTTGTTTACGAGATTGATGTGGTGGATTGGGAAGACCATATTTTAAATCATCCCAACCGTCCTTAGTCGAATAAAAACAAGCCTTTCATTGATTAAATGAAAGGCTTGTTTGCTATTGGGGCTCCCAACTTTGACGTCTCGCTAACGAAATGCTGCTCAGTTTATTATTTAGTGTTGTAAACTTAGGAGTATGATTTCAACGCTTTACACTTCTATTCCTGATCGTTTTGATCAGGATTGTTCCCTATGAGGTAAACATGACGTTTCATTTCCCCCAGAAACTGCGCCTGACATCTTGGGTGACATTATTCGCACTTGCCGTCATTATGTTCTCCCCAATGGCTGTTCATGCGACTGCTACTGACGATATCCAAGAGCCTTCTGCTGCCGAAATCTCGATTGACAACTTGAACCGAGAGATTGTGGATTTATCCCAAAGCCTCTCGCAAGCGAGTGGCGACGAGCGTGATGCCCTTCAACTGCAACTATTCCAAAAGAATGAAGAATTAAGAAGCCAGTTAGCGTCAGCGATTGAACGTGAAACTATCTCTCGCGACAAGCTGATCTTGCTAGTTAAAAAACAAGAACAATACTCTGAGGATGCGACGAACTATCTATCGGAAAAAATAAAGAAAGTCGTCGAGGATTTAAATAAGGCTAAGGATGAAGAGAAGCTTGCTCTTGTTAATGATTATCGAGAGCTACAGCGTTATCTTGATGTTAGCTTCGATTCGAGCTGGCAAAATCTCGCTTGGCTGAAGGAGCTAGGGGCCCAAAACGAGCGCGCGGAAGCGGAACTAAAAGATAAAATTGATAAACGTATGCGCTTACTGTCTGCTTCAATTGAGTACTTGAGTCAGCAAAGTGAGATCATTGGCTCCCAACTTTCGTCTAGCCCAGAGTCGGAAAAAGCGTCGTTGCAACTTAGTCAGCTCATTACTAAACAAAGGCTAAATATTGCGACAGAAAGCTTACGCAACCTGATTTCAATTGGTGATAAAGTCGGTTTAGAAACGTCTGAATACAAACGCCAAATTTTTGAAGTGACGGGTAATATCACCCATGATTTACTGAATACCAAAGTTGTGTGGTCAATACTGAGTCACTGGTCCAACTCGGCACTGGATTGGTTTGCCGAGAATGCACCGCAGCATATCTTCCAGTTGTTTGTTTTTGCGCTGATTTTATTGATCGCTCGCGGACTGGCTAAGTTAACTCGCAAAGTCGTCCGTAAAGCAGTTGCATCGAAAAACTTAAAACTTTCCCACTTGATGCAGGACTTCTTTATCTCGATGTCCGGCAAATTCGTGTGGGTGATCGGTATCATGGTGGGCTTATCTCAGCTTGGTTTGAACCTAGCGCCAATCCTAACCGGTTTCGGTATTGCTGGTGTGATTATTGGTTTCGCGTTGCAAGACACGTTATCCAACTTCGCGGCGGGTATGATGCTGCTTATTTATCGCCCATTTGATGTTGGTGATTTTGTGTATGCTGGCGGTGTGGATGGCAAGGTAAGCCATATGAGTTTGGTGAACACCACAATCCGTACGTTTGATAACCAAATTATTATTGTTCCTAACAGCAAAATCTGGGGAGATGTTATTAAGAACGTCACGCATGAACGCATTCGCCGCGTGGATATGGTGTTTGGCATTGGCTATGCGGATGACCTCTTAAAAGCGGAGTCAGTATTGTCTGATATCATTACCTCTCACCCGTCGGTACTTCGCACTCCAGAGCCAATGATCAAAGTTCATACATTAAATACGTCTTCTGTAGATTTTATTGTGCGCCCTTGGGTAAAAACGGATGATTACTGGGATGTATACTGGGATGTGACTAAAGAAGTGAAACTACGCTTCGACCGAGAAGGTATTTCGATTCCTTTCCCACAACAAGATGTGCATTTGCATATGGTGGAGAAGCAAGACGCTTAATCACAGATCCCAACTAGTGAAAGGCACTCTAGATAGAGTGCCTTTTTTGATCTTCGGTTAGCGCTATAGTTACAGTTCGTTAAAGAACACCAGTTTCGGCTCGCATTCTAACAAGTTGTCGATCTGGCTAATCAAAAGAGCAAAGTGTTCTGTTTTACCATGAAGCTCAAATGCTTGTTGGTCTTTAAATTGCTCCTGAAAAACGAAGTGGCATGCATTGTCTTTATCTTGGAACAATTGATAACGAACACAACCTTCTTCATTGCGAGTAGGTTCAAGCGCTCGGGTAAGTACCTCTTTCAACTCTTGTTCTTTTCCCGGTTGTGCATGAAAGGTAGCCGTCAAGTGAATCATAATGTTTACTCTTTTTGTTATAGGTAACGCCCTTGGCGTTGCAGGAACTCAATTTTGTAACCATCAGGGTCGGTTACAAAAAAGAACGTTGCTAAATGCTTTTGTTGATGGTCAAAGGCTTTGATGTCACCAGTTTCAATGCCGAGAGATTTAATGCGTTTGTGGGCTTGTTCAATGTCCTCCACGCTGACGGCAAGGTGGCCGTAACCTGAGCCGTGAGTGTAGGGCTCACTTTGGTCGTGATTGTGCGTCAGTTCCAATTCAAAGCCAGTTTCTTGGTTGGCTAGATAGTTTAGAGAAAAGCCATCAAAGATGTATTGATCAGCGACTTCTAGTTCAAGTACGTCACAGTAAAATTGTAGAGAGCGGTCCAGATCACTTACTCGGATCATGGTGTGAATCATTTTTGTCATAGGTACTCCTTGATAGTCCGCACAGGTTAGCGATTTCAAAAGGAGTCTGGGTAGTACTCTAGTACGACAAATTAGAAGATGCTCAAGGGTTTATAATACGGATGCATAGCCTAGGATGGTTATTGGTCGGTTGGTTGCTATTAACTGTTAAGTTGCGCAAGTGCTTGACGAGTGGTCTCTTGAGGTTGGCGGGCGTAAGTGAGGCAAGCGCATCGAAGTAAGGAGGCAAAGTTGTTCACTTCACCATTGTATTCGAGTGCTTCTTGATAAACAGTGCTTATGAATTTAGGAACCGTCATGTTTTGAGCACTAGCGATTTCCTCAAGAATTGTCCAAAAGCTCGCTTCAAGTTTTACACTGGTCGCGTGACCATCAATACGGATAGAGCGGGTGATGAACTGATAGTTGTCTTGGGGTTGCTTAGCAAAGATTTCGCACATTTTCTTTATTCATATAATTAAAGACCCATAATTATTGTGGTGTACGATTTAAAACGTCAACTGTTTTCATGCATAAAAAAACGCTCCCTTGCGAGAGCGTTGAAACATCACGAGTTGTGAAGTAAGTGCAAGTTGATTATTTAATTTGTTGTTTCAAGTACTCGCCTAGTTGCGAGTGGTGCATGATTTTTGATACCGGCAGGATAGTTTCTGCAGGTCCCCAAGCAAATACGTTGACAGGAGTATGCGTATGAGTACCCGTCCCCCATACTGTGTTTTGCTTTGTTGCATGCTCACGCGCTAGCAAGTTGCCACGGTCGTTGTAAGGAAAGAAAGCATCAAAGTCATTGATTGTCGGTACGTTCTCTTCGCTTAAGTATTTGTGTCCAGCGAGTCGGTATGGATTTGGTTTACTTGCTAATACGCGTTCTGCTTGCTCAGGCGTAATCGAAAAATCGCTATTTGCGTTCACGACTTCCGCAAACTTCTCTGGAGTTTGCTCTTTCTTATCAAGCGCTTGGAATTCACTGATCATGCCGTAGTAACTTTTCTTTTGGTTGTATAAACCATCGAGGATCTCGAACTGACCAAAGTTGAAGTTTGGCGCGTAATCCTGATTTTTGAATGCTTCGCCGTCGCGTTTTTGTGGTTTAGGCAAGTTTGCTGATGAGTAGCTAAAGCCAAAAGAGCCGGTTTCGTGGTCAGCAGTAACAATGATCAGGGTGTCATCACGGCCTTTTGCCCACTCATAAACTGAGTTTACCGCTTCATCGAATTTAAGCATTTCATGCAGCATCGTACCTGCATCGTTACTGTGGCCAGCCCAGTCAATTTGGCCGCCTTCAACCATCAAGAAAAAACCGTCTTTGTCTTTTGAAAGAATGTCGATTGCTTTGGTGGTCATTTCTTTCAGCGATGGCTGCGTGCGTTTTGGATCGTTTTTGCTTTGACTGTAGGCAATACCATCGTTCATGCCCGAGTAAGCAAAAAGCCCAAGTAATTTGTCACCTTTAGCTTGTGTGAGCATATCGCGGCTGAAAGCCAGGTTGTAACCTTGGTCTTGCGCCTCAGTAAGCAAGTTGCGCTCATCTTTACGTTTCGACTTTAGGTAGACATTACCTTCAGTGAGCTTTTCAAGTTGCTCGTATGTCTCTCCCTTGTCGTTTGTCGACTTTGGAATCCAATGACGAAGTCCCCCAGACATCATCACGTCTACGCCTGTTTCGAGCATATCCGCCGCAATACTGTTTTCTAGGGAGCGATGTGGTTGATGAGCGGCAAATGCTGCTGGCGTTGCGTGGGTCATACGCGTATCAGAGACGAGCCCAGTTGCTTTACCTTTACTTTTGGCTTTTTCCAAAATAGTTTCGACATGGTTGCCTTGGCTATCAATGCCAATGACTTCAGAAGCGGTAGGGATTCCTGTCGCTAGCATCGTAGCTGAGCACGCAGAGTCGACGACAATTGCGTCTTCTGGATTGGTCAGTGATGATCCAATCACACCTTCTTGAGCGAGTTTGTATAACGCTGTGCTTTCGCCTTTGTAAACCGAGTTAGGTGCGTGTTTTGCGTAGGTCTCGAGTAAACCAACTTGTTGAGGACCCATGCCGTCGCCGATCATCAAAATGACGTTTTTGATTTCAGCTGAGAGTGCGTTGAAAGAGAGGGTAGATGCAGCCACTGCCGTAACGATTGGAGATACTAAGCGCTTCATTATATTTTCCTTGTTTATTGAAAGCGCAGGCATTAAAGCAATGATTTATGAAGGTTTTGTGTCGGTAATAAAAGTTTAACCAAATTGTCGTTTTTGTTTGGTTTTGCAGAAAAAATGAGTCGCTCTCTAACGTTCGTTAGTTTGGAAAGAAGAAAGCCCACAAACGTGGGCTTGGATTACGCTTAGGAGTTGAAAGCATGGACTAAAGTTATCCATTCAGTGCCTTCACAAGAAACCTAGTTTAGGGAGCAATAAACGAGCATGTATTATCGGGCCACAAGAGCGGTCGAATTCACTTACGTTTGCATCATATCGTTCTTTGGCTTATTAAATTATGGGCTGCAGTAAGTGTTTGGTTCAAATAGGATTTGTTGTCGTGACGATTATCAGACTGGTTATCAGACTAATGCCAGTATGATGCCACCAACGGTAAGTGCCGCAGAAAGGTATTGACCCGCAGAATATGAGCCATCCTCTTCTTTCTCGATTTTATCGGGGTGATCCATGCCAAGCGCACCATGCGTGAAAGATTCGACCTTTTCACCAACAGATTTATCTTCTGCTTCTATTTTCTTGCTGTCGTGCTCGATTTGTTGCAGAGCGGCAAGTAGCGCTTTGCCTTCGGTCGAAAGCGTCACCTTATTGTGTTCGACTTTCAGCGGCGAAGCACTAGTTTCTTCTTGTGCAATACTTGCTTGTTTAGAGGCGACAGATTGTTTGGCATAGCTATTAACAGAAGTGCTTCCTACTGGATTCATCGAATACTCCTTGGAACATCGACACTCGGTCACTGAGTGCGGGTAAAAAGCAGTTATATTTTTATCGGCGGCAAAGTTTATTTCTGAAGCTATTTGGATAAAAACAGGTCTGCTTTTGCCGCTTCTAGTTTCTATTGGTGATCTTTAGCAAAAAATAGACCAGCAGGAAGCAGACCGTTGTCACTCTATGAACTCGGAGCGGTGTGATGATGCAACGCAACGACAAGGTAGTAACTTAAATTGAAGACCAGCTACTTACATTGAAGATCGTTATTGCGTTTAGTTAGATGTTGATATGCCGCCATGCGGTGAGCATCTTGTACATACCGTACTGGTGGTGCGAGAACCTCTAACTGATAGTCTGTATTATCAGAAAGCACGTTATCTGTTGGGCTAATTACAACCACTTTTAAGCTCGGGTTGCGGCTTAAGATTGATGCTGCCGTACCCAACCCTTGCTCGGTGTGAAACTTGCCCGCAACATGGACAATCTGAGCGCCTGGGTTGTCGTCTAGATAGCTAACGATAGATTCCGCCATAGTTTCATCCCAAGTAACTTGAGCTGCAAACTGTTTTTCCGTCTGCTCTGGCTTACCGTGATGCATGGATGCCATGAACTTTTCTTTGTACGGACTACTACCAGTGTTGATGGCTTGTGCAATGAACATCCGCTGATCATCATCGAGCTTGTTAATGTAATCTAGCCCTTGTCGACCAATGCATCGAACAATGCTCTTTGGTGCATTTGCTGCAATGACCGGGAGATTTTTCTGCTTAGCAGACTCCACGAGAGGGCGATAGTCGCTTTCATAATTGGGCCAAGCGTTGGCTTGTTTCATTAAGTACTGTTCGCCGATCTCCCCACGTAGGTAAGCGTCAACAACAGGTTGTTTGTCGCGGGTAAATTGTTCCATAGATAACGCGAGTGAGCGGTCGTAGGACGTAAGTTGTTTGAGCATATCGGTTTGAAAGCGATGAATGCCGGCGTGTGTGTGCCATTCACCAATAAGAATGACATCTGCTTGTTGCAGCTCAATTGGCAGTTTGCTTAGAGCGATGTGCTCGCCAGAAGGGGTGTATAGTTGGTAGTCGTAAAAACTAGTGACTTCCGCTGAGGTTGCGTGAGAGTTGGTGTGCGTATATGAAGAGCAACCAGTAAGTAAGCCTGCAAAGAGCAAGCTCAAAGTAGAAAAGCGCATTGAAAAGCCTCCAAAAATGTCCGGATGATATTAATGGAGGCTGAGCAATGAATCAATATAAATGATAACTATTTGCGTTTGTTGTTTTTTTTAACGTATTAATTGAGTGTTTTTTTGCGATATACACGCAACATAAAATCAGCCTCACATTGGAAAAGTGTAGCGGATTTCAACTCTTCACGAAGAGCATCGGTTGCTTTCCATGCGAATGGCGTCATTTGCAATAAATCGACTGCGGCTCCGTTTTTCAAGTCCATAACATAGTTAAGATGCTGCTGGTGCTCTAATTCAAACCCTTCAATATGTTCTGGTTCTTCATTGTGAAGACGAACTTCTTGATAAATGCGCTCACGCAGTTGGTATAAGTGGCGACTAGCAGGAGTAACCGTGATAACAACGCCTTCGTTTTTTACAACGCGCTGCAGCTCCTCAGCTTTACAAGGGGCATAAATGCGCAAAATGGCATCTAAGGATTCATTTGCGAAGGGAAGTCGGTGACTAGAAGCCACACTAAAATTGCAGTGCGTGTAACGCTTCGCCGCGTAACGAATGGCAACTTTCGAAATGTCTAAGCCATAAATCGTGGCATGGTTCGCTTGTGTTTCTATCGTCTTTTGTACTTGATCTGTGTAGTAACCTTCACCACAACCAATATCTAATAATTGATGGGTGCTCCCCTCAGTGTATGTTGCACACAGCTGCGCCACTTCTTGGCGCATTGGGTTGTAGTAATCCCCTTCAAGGAATCGACGACGAGCTTGCATCATCTCTTTGTTGTCACCAGGATCTTTAGAACGTTTGTGGTGCGCTGGCATCAAGTTAACGTAGCCTTCTTTTGCTAAGTCAAACTGATGATTGTTTTCGCACTTAAACGTTTTTTCATTTAACGCTAGAGCTTGGTGGCATAGAGGGCATTGATAGTTCATGACGATCTCGAACAGAAAGTAGGGCGGCAAATTCTATCAAAAAGCATGGTCTCAAGTGAAACAAAAAGAGCCGACTGGGTCGGCTCTTATTAAGTATTAGTGGAAGAAGTCGACTTGCTCTTTCAAGTTTCGTGCTTGTTGTTGAAGTTCAATGGCACTTTGTGAGGTTTTTGCGCTCGTGTTGCGGCTTTCTCGGTTAAGTTCACTGATAGAATGGGCATTTGCTGCAATTTCTTGTGAAACTTGAGCTTGTTCTTCTGAAGTCGCTGCAATGGCGTCGGCTTGAGAGGCTATCGACTGCACTTGTACTGCTATGGCTTCTAATGCTGTGCCCGCGTCTTGTGCTTTGTCCAAGACCTGGTTTGCACTGCGTTGGCTGTCTGTCATCATATTAACTGCATTATGAGTCGACCCTTTTAGTTTCTCGATAATTTCCACGACATCTTGAACTGAGCTTTGGGTTCGGTGCGCAAGTGTGCGCACTTCATCTGCTACAACAGCGAAGCCACGGCCTTGCTCACCTGCTCGTGCTGCTTCAATGGCGGCATTCAAGGCAAGTAAATTGGTTTGCTCAGCAATTTCATCAATCATTTTAGTGACGGTTTGAATACTCTCGCTATCGCGATTTACTTGCTCGATAGCCGTTGCTGATTGATCCAATTGATCGTTAAGTTGAGCAACGTCGATACATACGCCTTCAACAATCGCGAGACCAGACTGGCTATCGGTATTTGCTGAGCGTACGTTTTCCGCAATGCTTTCGACTTGTTGTGCGACAGATTGAGCGGAAGAGGCCATTTCTTCAATCGCTGTCACAACTTGCTCGACTTCTTGTTGTTGTCGGTCGGCTTGGGTCAAATTGCTATGTGCATCGTTGGCAACGCTGGTGGAGTTGCTCTCCACTAAGTCGCTTGTTGAACGGATCTTACCAACGAGTTCATTGAGCTGACTTGCCATACTGGCGACACCCGAGCTCAGGTTCGTAATTTCATTCTTTGATGCTTTACGAGACGCTGGAATGTTCAAGCTGACTTCGCCGCCCGCTAAGCGAGTCATGTATGAGTTGAGAGTTGTGAGAGGTTGTAAGCTGCGATTCAAGAAAAGTGTCAGTACAACAAAAGTAATGATTGCCGCTACCGAAGAAATGATGGCAATGAGTGTGAGAAGCGTGTCGCTACCTTTTGTTACTTCTTTGATAAACGTACCACCTAGCAGTTTCCAGTTCCAACCTGGAACCTCTGTGTAGACAAGATACTTTTCGCCTACGTTACCTTGGTACTCGAAAGGGTAGCGAATTAATCCACTAGATTGTTCGAAAATCTGGCCAAAAGGCTTGTGACCATTGTAGTCGGCGACTTCTAGTATTGACGAATCTGAGCCGCTTTTTGCTGGATGAAGTAGGTATTTACCAAGATTGTTTTCGTCGTTATCAACGATAATGGTGTAACCAGTGTCGCCCCATTTTATCTCTTCGAGTGCATCGAATAAGGTTTGTGTCGCTTGGTCTACTGGTAAGCCAATAAACGATAGGCCTGCTACCTTTCCTGTCGCATCTTTGATTGGGGCATAGTAGGTAATGTAGCGCTCGCCATACAATTTAATTTGAGCGTAATACGGTTGTCCTGCTTTAAGTTGCTGATAACCAGGATGGTTGATGCCTAGCGTGGTTCCGACCGCTCGCTGACCTTGTGGATCTTTTAGGGAGGTGGACACCCGAATAAAGTCGTCACCCAATGGTGCGAATAGCGTTGCTATAGCGCCGGTATCACGTGTGAAACTGTCGACCAACTTGGTGTCATTAATTAAGCTTTCACTGTATTGAGTGATGTTTGGTACTTCATGTCCCATGAAGTCAACCGTGTAATTTTCGACATAGACACCGGCAAGGTAGCCATTGCGAAAAGTAGATTCGAGGACTTTAGCGGTGTGCAGGTAAGCATCGAATTGGCCAGCAATGGTTTTTGCCATTGATTCTACTTTAGATTGGTGTTCTTTCAGTGTGCTTTCCAATAGAACATCGGAAGCGTTGCGGTAAACAAGCGCTGCAATACTGCTGAAAGCAATGAATAGACACAAAGTGATCACCAGTTTCAACTGGAATCCGACACTTTGATTTCGGTATCTCTCTAACATAGACTAATTCCTGATATTTTTATTATTTATGAGTTTTGTATCGGTATGCTATCGGTTTATATGATCAATTTTTTTGATATTTATTAATGAAACCGTCAAAAGTGACCAGTAACCAATAAGTTAGTAAAGATAGGACCATCTAAGCAGAGCTTTTATTACAAAAAAAGCCGGGTATCCCCGGCCTTTATATGGTGATTCTTACTGCGCTGAAATGACAGTGACAAGTTCATGTGTCTCACCTGGTTGGAGCGTTTGACCTTGCTCAATACTTGGTGCATGAACAGCAGACTCCACACACAACATGGTTTGATAACCATCGTCAGCCATGTCACCCATGCTTTGCGCACCTTCTGCCCAAGGGTTCCATAATACTGCTGAGTTGTGGCCTTGGTTGTGTACGCTTAGCGTACGATCCAATACCGGGTCTTTTACCAAAATTTTCGCTTCTGGTTGCGTGTAAACGCGATCAATCGTGTCAGTTAGTTGTAGAACATTACCACCTTGGCATACCGCATCAGCTTTCAAGCTATCAATGTACTCGGCACCCATGCCTGTCGTTTGTGCTTGCTTAATGTCTCCAACGTTTAGGTAAGTATGTAATGCGCCAGAGAAGGTCCAAGCCTCGTCATCAATGTTCATGACTTTGAGCGTCACTTTTAGCTCATCGCCCACTTCAATCACCAAACGAGCGTCAAACATATGGGGCCAAATATCGTGGATTTCTTCTGTCGGGAACAGAGCAAGTTCAACAATCACACCGTTATGGTTCTCACGATGTTCAACCAACTCCCATTCTGCGGTGCGGGCAAAGCCGTGAGCTGGAGCAGCGATACGCCCAAACCAAGGCCAACAAACCGGAATACCACCGCGAAGAGCAGCTTTACCATCGAAGACAGCTTTTTCGCTCATCCAGAGCAGATCTTCTTGACCTTCAGGCGTGAACGACACGACATGACCACCGTGTAGCGAGATGCCTGCCGTTGCTTTGTCATGAATCACGCGGACGATTTTTATCTGATCAACTTCAACGATAGTGACGTTATCAGATAGCACCGTTAGGGCTGGGAGAGTTTTTAAATCCATGTGTAGTTTCCTATCGCTGGGGGAGAGCTTTTAGACGCGCTTCGCACATTAAATGCAACATCGAGCCTGCATTCTCTCAAATTCCAGATACAAAAAAGGCGACTCTAGAGCCGCCTTTTCTTTAACGAAGTTATTCGCTAATTGCTAACTTTCTAATTACTTAGAGATGTGAGCGATTAGGTCTAGAACTTTGTTTGAGTAACCGATTTCGTTGTCGTACCAAGATACAACTTTAACGAATTTGTCAGTTAGTGCGATACCAGCTTTAGCATCGAATACTGAAGTGCAAACTTCGCCGATGAAGTCTTGAGATACAACTGCATCTTCAGTGTAGCCTAGAACGCCTTTTAGTTCGCCTTCAGAAGCTTCTTTCATCGCTTTACAGATGTCTTCGTAAGAAGCACCGTTAACTAGGTTAACAGTTAGGTCAACTACAGAAACGTTAGCAGTTGGTACGCGGAAAGCCATACCAGTTAGTTTGCCGTTTACTTCTGGAAGTACAACGCCTACAGCTTTAGCAGCACCAGTTGAAGATGGGATGATGTTTTGAGAAGCACCACGACCACCGCGCCAGTCTTTAGCAGAAGGACCATCTACAGTTTTTTGAGTTGCTGTAGTTGCGTGAACTGTAGTCATAAGACCAGATTCGATACCGAACTTGTCGTTAAGAACTTTAGCGATAGGCGCTAGACAGTTAGTAGTACAAGAAGCGTTAGAAACGATGTCTTGACCAGCGTAAGTGTCGAAGTTTACGCCGTTAACGAACATTGGAGTAGCGTCTTTAGAAGGACCAGTTAGTACAACTTTTTTCGCGCCAGCAGTGATGTGCTTACGTGCAGTCTCGTCAGTTAGGAAAAGACCAGTTGCTTCAGCTACAACGTCAACACCGATTTCGTCCCATTTTAGGTCTTCAGGGTTGCGCTCTGCAGTAACACGTACAGTTTTACCGTTAACGATTAGGTTACCGCCTTCAACTTCAACAGTACCGTTGAAACGGCCGTGAGTTGAGTCATACTTAAGCATGTATGCCATGTAATCTACATCGATAAGGTCGTTAATACCTACTACTTCGATGTCGTTGCGCTCTTGCGCTGCACGGAATACGAAACGACCGATACGGCCAAAACCGTTAATACCTACTTTGATAGTCATTATAGTTGCTCCACAACTTAATTTCTGATTAAAGATAACTGGTAGTAAAATTACAGAATCCAGTAAACATCTGCAAGTGATAATCGGACTTAACTTGTTTAAAGTCAAAAAAAAGCGACGCTTTTTTTAACAATTCTTTGCAAATGTACGTTTTTTAAACTTTTAACTGATTCTTCTGTAGCCCAGTTGGCGTAATATAACTGGTGAGATAAGTGCTCTTATCAAATTAATTACGCATGGTGTCCTGGTGAGAAAGTATGTGCTACAACTGTTAAGAGAAGCAAGTTTTTTGCTAAAAAAGTCAATACCAAGAACAGTAAATAAGGAGCCGAAAGTCGTGGAACAAAGCGGGAAAAAAGTGACGAAGTCAGATGAACAGTGGCGTGAGCAACTGTCTGATGAAGAGTTCCGTGTTTGCCGAGAGCAAGGTACAGAGCCTCCTTTCAGCGGTAAGCTACTGCATAATAAGGAAACTGGTGTTTATGCTTGTACTTGTTGTAATGCCCCTCTCTTTGTCTCTGATAACAAGTATGACTCTGGCTGCGGATGGCCAAGTTTTGATGCGCCTATCAACGATCAAGCGGTGCGCTATTTAGAAGATCTAAGTCACGGAATGGTACGTACAGAGATTCGTTGTGCAACGTGTGATAGCCATCTAGGGCACGTTTTTGAAGATGGCCCACAGACCACAGGAGAGCGTTTTTGTGTTAATTCTGTGTCGTTAATTTTCAACAAATCAGAATAATAACGACAAAATTGTGCTCGAGATTGTTTTATCCTTTCAGGATGATTCAAGCTCAACAGTGATCTGAGTGTCGCTCGACTTAAATAAAAACTCCCGCTCATTGCGGGAGTTTTTCGTTTATATCTCAGTGGGTATCATTGTTGGGGAATAGATACCTTTCTCTATGGCTTTCGCCACCGATTCGGCTAATTCATCCAACTGCTTATATCGCTCTGGATGACTGAAATTGAACATACGTTGGAGCTGCTTTTCATCAGCAAGCGGTACGTCGAATCTCTTCGCGACCATTGCCCATAGATACGCTTGCTCTTTGTCTCCAAGCCCTTGATGAATACTTGCCATTGACTTGAGAATGACCGGATTGATGTTGTCTTCATCAGATAAAGACAACGCGTTATTAAGAAGCTCCAGGGTTTTCTTGGTATCTCGGTTGGTATAAAAAGTGGCTAATGCATATTGCATCTCAGCATTATTTAATTGGGGAGACCCTTCCATTTGTAAAAATGCGCGCCGAGCTTGAGTATCTCCCGTTTGAGACCATAAGAAATACAAAGTAGCCGGGTCTTCTGAACCTTTTAACTCGTTTACAATGCGCTCTAGCTCATCAATACTGTGTACCAATGCATTAAAGCGTTGTCTTTTGAGAGCACTTTGATCAATAGGGGTGATCTGGGAGGCGAGTTCTAAGCATTTCCTATATTCAGCGACCAGACCGTATTCGATGATTTGGTTTGCTTCCGATGGGTTTTTCAATTGCTCAAACCGATGCCAAACCAAATTTGTTCTTGGAATTCGACATTGGCCGTCATCCATATTGAGCTGCTCGCAACGCAGTTCTGGTGTTTTTTGGCACAACTCTTCGGTTGTCACGTTACCTTCAAAACAGCCCGATAGCACAAAACATGCGAGGCTGAGAAGTAACCAGTTTGTTCTTTTCATGGCTTTGCTTGTGATCCGTTACACCAATTCATTTTCGTATTCTTGACTCAGTTTCTTAACCCGTTATGTTCTGTAAATAGAATGTAATAAGAAGGTACACTATGGACGCAGAACAACTATTACAAGCGATGACTCCAGAAGTTTATGATCGCTTAGTCTATGCAGTAGAAACGGGAAGATGGCCTGAGGGTACAACACTTTCTAAAGAGCAGCGAGATTCGTGTATGCAAGCTGTGATGTTGTATCAATCAAAACATAATACTGATGCGCAGCATATGACGGTTGCAGCCGGTGGTGAAATCAGTTTTAAATCAAAACAAGAGCTTAAAAAACAATTCAGCGGAGAAGAGAGCGATATTGTTCGTGTCAATCCGAACATTGATTAATCCTTACGCCTTATTTCTCAAAATTTTATTATTTTGATTTTGAAAGAAAAAAGCCCAAATTGTATTGGGCTTTTTAGATCGCAGAAAGCTTGAACTTACAGGCTCATTTCACCACGCAGTACTTGTTGCATTCTCTCTTTTACTTCTTCGTAAGAAAGGTTTTGGCTTAGAAGGTAGTGTAGTTTTGCCAGCGCCGCTTCGGGCGTCATGTCAAAGCCACTGATAACACCAGAGTCTGCGAGAGCACAACCTGTGGCATATCCGCCCATATTCACTTTACCTGCCAAACACTGAGTTAGGTTTACGACAATAACGCCGCGCTCAGAGGCTTCTTTCAGGTGACCAAGCAGCTCAGGGTTCTGAGGAGCATTACCGACACCAAAAGTCAGAAGAATCATCGCATTCACGGGCTGACGAAGCGTGTTGCGGATAACTTCGTGTGAAATACCAGGGTACATGGTGATCACACCGATTGGTTGTGGCGTGATGTTGTGAACCTTAAACTCACCTTCTGGTTGTGCACCAACGGTTACGCTGTTGCTAACTTGAATATTGATCCCAGCTTCCAATAGTGGAGGAAGGTTTGGTGAAGTAAAGGCATTAAAACCGTCTGCATGAGATTTTGTGCTGCGGTTACCACGCATCAATTGATTATTGAAGAACAAAGTTACTTCGTTGATCGGGTAGTTTGCTGCAATATGTAGCGCGTTTAATAGGTTTGCTTGGCCGTCAGAACGCAGCTCTGCGAGAGGGATTTGTGAACCCGTTACAATCACTGGCTTACCAAGGTTTTCAAGCATGAAAGACAATGCGGACGCTGTGTACGCCATGGTGTCAGTACCATGTAGGATAACGAAACCATCGTATTTGTCATAGTTGTCACGAATATCATTCGCAATCTGCTGCCAGTCAGCAGGTGTCATATCTGATGAGTCAATCAGAGGGTCGTATTCGTGGATGGTGTAATCCGGCATTTCAGGACGATGGAATTCGGGCATGCTTGCTAATTGCTTTTCCATAAAGCCAGCAACAGGCACATAGCCGTGGTCGGATTTTTGCATTCCGATGGTACCACCGGTGTAAGCGATGTAGATGTGTTTTCTAGTCATCGTTTTTTCTTTCGTGTAGGGGAACAGAGGCGGGGATTATATACCTAAATAACCTTGAGATGCGAGGCTATACGCACAGCATCAGAAAGTCATCTGAGGAGATGCAAAGCCTAATAAAAAGGGCACTTCAAGTAGAAGTGCCCTTTGTAATATTGATGGAAAAACTACTGCACTTGGCAGTTCAAACAAAATGCGTATTGACCTTTAGGATCGTTGAAGCTTTGGAGCACGCTTGCGTCTTGTTCGAATTGTTGAGCTACGGGTTGAAGACTTTTTGGTAGCAAGCTTGTTGCATCAATACCTAGAGAGACTTTCACCTGTTTCATAAACTCTTGTAGAAATAGTTCAGTAGGTGAAAGAGGCTCTTCTACCCAGTAAATGCCGTAATCGGTTACGTTCGCTAGTTTCGCCGCTAGCTCTACAGCATCATCAAAGTCACCCATTTGATCGACAAGACCAAAGGATAGTGCATCTTGGCCAGTCCAAACTCGACCTTGAGCAACTTTGTCAACTTCCTCTAGAGACATATCGCGATTCTCGCCAACTAGAGAAATAAAGCGCTTGTAACCGTGTTCGATACCTAATTGGAACACTTGAGACGCGCCCTCAGAAAGGCCAGTGGTAATACCGTCACCTGAGAACGGCGATGTGCCAACGCCATCAGTATTAATACCTAACTTGCTAAAGCCTTTTTCAAACGTGGTGATGACACTAAATATACCAATGGAGCCCGTCAGGGTTGTTGGCTGAGCAACGATTTTGTCTGCGCTCATTGAAATCCAATAACCACCAGAAGCGGCCAAACTCGACATGGATACAACAACCGGCTTACCTGCTTGCTTCAGAGCTTCTACTTCGTTACGAATCACTTCAGAAGCAAAGGCACTGCCTCCTGGACTATCTACTCGTAATACGACCGCTTTCACTTTTTCATCATTGCGTGCTTGACGCAGCAAGCTTGCGACTGTGTCACCACCAACAGTTCCGCGAGGTTGTTGACCGTCCATAATCGCGCCACTTGCTAGAACAACGGCGATGTCGTGCTGAGGTAGTGTGTAATCGGGACGAATCGTTGCAAGGTAGTCGTAGTAACCAATCGCGTTGTAGCTGTCTTTGCCGTCGCTACCAAACTGTTTTGCGAATAGAGTGCGAATGTCTTGGCGTGTAGCAAGTTCATCTACTAGCCCCAATTTGACTGCGAGCTGAGCAATATCGCCATTTACAGACTTCATCTCGTTAATCAGTTCATCCATGGTTGGATTAAGCACTTTCGCATCAATGTTTCGGTTTGTTGTTACGTCATCAACAAAAGCACTCCACAATTGAGTAACCCAGCGTGTTGCTGACTCTTTCGCCGCATCGGACATGTCATCACGAATAAACGGTTCGATAGCGGATTTATAAGTACCTACGCGAAAAACATGAGTAGAAACGTCAAGCTTTTCAAGTAACGTTTTGTAGTACATTGAGTAAGCGCTGTAACCTTTAATCAATACACCACCATCAGGTGCCAGATAAACTTTGTCAGCGTAACTTGCCAAGTAATATTGGCTTTGGTTGTAGAAATCACCTACGGCGTAAACGGGTTTGCCTGACGCTTTAAATTCGTTCAACGCTTTCGCGATGTAACGTAGTTTCGTGAGATTTGTTTCTGGCATGTCTCGCAGTGCTAGCACTAATCCAGACACTTTAGGATCGTCTTTCGCGTAGCGAATGGTATCAACGATATCGAAAAGGACGTTTTCTTTCGGTAACTCATTACCCAAAAGGGAGCCAGCAAAAGAGTCCATTGGGTTTACATAACGTCTTTGTTCGACAATTGGGCCTGAAAGGTTCATCACCAATGCCGATTCTTTTTCGACGACAGGTTGACCGTCTCCGGTATAAGTAAAGGCAAAGTAGAAAACGGCAATCATCAGCAAGAAAATTAGGTTTGCCAGTGCGAGTCTGATGAAAGTGATACTTTTCCATATCCCTTTAAATATCAAACCAATAAATTTGAAGAGTTTTTTCATCTTGTCTCCATAACGAGATAGTTACGCCGAGTCTAACAAAGTATGGGTTCTTATCTCTAAGATCTCAAAAGATAACATTTTTTTAGCTTATCACGACCACTCAACAATTGGCATATTTTCACACGAGATTGATCGGTGTTACAAAAATGTAAACGCTTGTTTGATTTTTTGGTTGAGCAGGCTTAATCTGGTCAGACCATGATAATAACAATGGATGTTAAGTGATGTCTGCCATGTACCCAAACCTATTAAAGCCACTGGATCTCGGTTTCACACAATTACGAAACCGAGTTCTGATGGGATCAATGCACACGGGCTTAGAAGAGCACAAAGAAGGATTACAGAAGCTCGCTGCTTTTTATGAAGAACGCGCGAAAGGCGGTGTCGGACTGATTGTAACCGGAGGTTTTTCTCCTAACTTACGCGGTCGTTTACACCCGTTGAGTGCTGAATTCAGCAAGCCAAAACATGCTAAAGCCCATAAAGTTGTGACAGAAGCGGTGCACAAGCACGGTGGTAAAATTGCGTTGCAAATTCTCCATGCTGGGCGTTATGCAATGCATCCATTCTCGCAAAGTGCATCTGGCATTAAAGCGCCGATTGCAAAGTTTGCTCCGAGTGAAATGAGCGACCGCCAGATAAAGAAAACCATCGACGCGTTTGCTAATAGTGCGGAGTTAGCACAGCTTGCTGGTTATGATGGCGTCGAGTTAATGGGCTCGGAAGGTTACTTGATAAACCAATTCTTATGTAAACGTACTAATATGCGTTACGACGAATGGGGTGGCAGCTATAAAAAACGTATGCGTTTTCCGTTAGAAATTGTTAAAGCGGTACGCAAGGCGGTAGGTGACAAGTTCATCATCATCTTCCGTCTTTCTATGCTGGATCTTGTCGAGCAGGGCAGTACTTTTGAAGACGTTATCGAATTGGCGAAAGCACTTGAAGAGGCTGGCGTCACGATTATTAATACGGGTATCGGTTGGCATGAGGCTCGAATTCCGACCATTGCGACTCAAGTACCACGTGGTGCGTTTACATGGGTTACGGAAAAAGTTAAACCTCACGTTTCGGTTCCTATTATCACTTGCAACCGTATAAATACGCCAGATGAAGCAGAACGCATTTTATCTTCAGGTCATGCCGACATGGTTTCGATGGCGCGCCCATTCTTGGCCGATCCTTACTTTGTTGCTAAAGCCGAACAGGAAAAAGCGCAGCTTATTAATACGTGTATCGGTTGTAATCAGGCGTGTCTAGATAACGTGTTTAAAGGTAAGCGCGCCAGTTGCTTAGTGAACCCTTTAGCGTGCTATGAAACCGAAATTGTTGTTGAACCAGCCTTTAAGAAGAAAAACATTGCAGTTGTTGGTGCAGGCCCTGCGGGCTTGGCTTGTGCGACCACACTGGCTGAACGTGGTCATAAGGTTGATTTGTTCGAAAAGAACGACCGCATCGGTGGTCAGTTCCGTCTTGCGATGCAGATCCCTGGTAAGGAAGAGTTTCGAGAGACGATACGATATTTCGCTAACCGTATTGATGAAACAGGCGTGAATCTGCACTTATCGACGGAAGCGAACTATGACTTACTCACAGAATACGATGAGATAGTGATGGCATCGGGTGTTGAGCCACGTAAAGTCAATATTGATGGAATTGATAACCCAGAGAAAGTCGTCGACTATCAAACTCTCATTCGAGACAAAACGCCAGTCGGTGAGAAAGTGGCTATCGTTGGTGCTGGTGGCATTGGCGTAGATGTCGCGACCATGCTCACAGAGCCAGTTGGACAAACGTTGGATGACTGGTTGCATGAATGGGGAATCGACAAGGAGATGTCTCAGCCGGGTGGTTTATATCCTTACCCTGATGCGGTCAGCGATAAAGAAGTCTGGGTACTTCAGCGTCGTAAAGGTCGTGTAGGTAAAGGTCCGGGTAAAACGACAGGTTGGATCCATAAACGTACCCTTGAAAAACGGGGCGTACATTTAGTCGGTGGCGTGTCTTACGATAAAATTGATGATCAAGGTTTGCACATTCATGTAGACGGAAGCGCGCAGGTACTTAATGCAGACAAAGTGATCATTTGTGCTGGACAAGAGTCTGTACGTCCGTTTGAAGATAAATGGTCTGAACTTGGAGAGAAGATTCATATCATTGGCGGAGCTGACCATGCGGGTGAACTTGATGCTGTGCGTGCGATTCGTCAAGGTGTTAAATTGGCGGTAAAACTCTAGCCTTTTAATGTGTATTTACCATAAAAGCTGCGCTTTGAGCGCAGCTTCTTTGTATAGAACTAGTCACTGATATCTGGCAGTTGTTTGGCCATTACCACGCCAGCAAAAGTAATAAAAGAGAACACTAACACCACAGCTGAAAGGCTCAAGAAGTTCGACATAACACCAAGAGAGCTCATTAGAAGCAGCATTATCCCAACCACTGTGTTACTCACGGCTACATAGCTCGTCCGTTTGTCACCTTCTGCGATATCAACTAAATAGGTTTTTCGTCCGACTCGTATTCCGTCGTGGGCAATACAAACACAAAAGTAAAGCAGAGGAATCACGAATAGGAAGCTTTGGCTAGCGGTGACCCATGTATCGTAAACAAATAACACAATACCAAGTAGCGCGCTCATCATTGCGCCTATGACCATCACACTGCGGCTAGAGCGATCGGACATTCTTCCCCAGAAAGGGCCTGACACAAAGGAGGCTAAGCCACTCGCAAACATAAAGAGAGCAAGCACCCAGAGCTGTCCACCCAGAGATTGCTGTGCCAGCACAACGTAGTACGGTGCACTCAGCGCAGAACATAAAAATAGTGTCCGCGTGATAACGAATCGACGAAAGGTCACGTCTGTCTTAAGTAACGCGAGTTGTTTAAATGCTTCGAGGACGCCATTTCTACCACCATCTACCTCACCGGCATACTCATTAATTCGCGCATAGACGAATGCAGCGATGAGCCATATGACGCCCGCTAAGCCTAAACTCAGACCGTAAAAGCGCTCTGTCGGCTCTACGTCCCATAACCAGGCTAGTGCCAGAAGGCTAGCGAAAAGCAGCGTAACTAGGCCAGCAGCGCTTGAAGACCAGCCGTTGACTTGACCTCGTTGGTTTTTAGGGATGGTTTTGCCCAATACATCTTTTGATGCGACGGAATTTAAACCGCGTGAGAGGCTGAAGATCACAAGGCATGCAATCACACCATAACCCGCAGCTGCTCCTGTTAGAGTTAATGCGACCAATCCGATTGCAAATATGGAAAGAGCCTGCAAGATGCTGCCAATTACCCAGACCCATTTTCTTACTGGAATGCGTCGGATGTAGTGCGCGATGCTAAGTTGTGGGATAAGGGATCCTGACTCACGAATAGGAACCAGCCAACCAATTAAGTAAACCGGAGCCCCGAGACTTTGTAGTATCCACGGCAACGTGACTTTAGGGTTGATTAACGCATCGCCGACCTTCGTTAAAAACTGAGCGAGAATGATTTTAAGAAAGTTGCCGGGAACTTGATGACAAGCTGATTCAGGAATCGCCTTACAGGCACGGGCATCTTCGTCATTAACGATCTTTTCGTAAATGCTGTTTTGTTTGTCCTTGTTCATCAACCTGCCTATGTTCAACTTATTCATTTCGCGAATAAATTAACATTAAACCCAGTTTGATGTTAAGTGAAGCACGTTATCAAGCCCCCAGAAAACCGGTTGTTATTCGCAGGAGCAGATTGTGCTAAAGTGGCGTAAACAAAATAACAACGATATTCAATAAGGATTCTTTCATGGACGCTCTCGATCTTTTGCTCAATCGCCGATCTATCGCGAAGTTATCCGCGCCTGCACCAGAAGGTAAAGCACTTGAGAACATCATTCGTGCAGGCCTTCGTGCGCCTGACCATGCGGGATTAACCCCTTGGCGTTTCGTTATCGCACAGGGCGATGGTTTGAAAAAACTGTCAGATATCTTGGTAAAAGCGGCAGAAGCTGAAAATAGTGATGAAGCGGTGGTCGAAAAGGTAAAGAATGCCCCATTTCGCGCACCAATGGTGATCACTGTTATTGCTAAAGTAACAGAACATGAGAAAGTACCAGCACTAGAGCAACACTTATCTGCGGGATGTGCTGTACAAGCGATGCAAATGGCAGCCGTAGCGCAAGGCTTTCAAGGGTTTTGGCGCTCAGGTAAGTGGATGTTCCATCCAGAAGTTCATCAAGCATTTGGTTTAGAAGGTGACGATGAGATTGTTGGTTTCTTGTACTTAGGCACGCCTGGTTGTACACCGATGAAAGTTCCTGAGCGTGATCTTTCTCAGTTTGTTGAGTTTCTATAACTGAAAACTCAAATATACTGACTGTTTATTTATACAGTTTTTCTTGATTTATTAGGGCTACATTCGATAATGTGGCCCTAATTATATTTATTTCCAAAACGTTATGTCTCGTCTGTTTATTGCTGAAAAACCAAGTTTAGGCCGTGCGATTGCCGCTGCACTGCCAAACCCTCAAAAGAGAGATCAAGGATTCATCCGCTGTGGGAACGGGGATATCGTTACTTGGTGTATCGGCCACTTACTCGAACAGGTCGAACCCGACGCTTACGATGAGCGTTACAAAAAGTGGAATATGGCAGATTTACCAATTGTTCCGCAGCAATGGCAGCTCAGACCGAGGAAAAGCGCAAGTAAGCAATTAACAGTGATTCGTAAATTGCTCAAAGAAGCTAACGAAGTCATTCATGCAGGAGACCCAGACCGAGAGGGTCAGCTGTTAGTTGATGAAGTTCTGGACTATTGCAAGTTATCTAAAACCAAGAAGGAATCTACACAGCGTTTGCTGATTTCCGACTTGAACTTACCTGCGGTTAAACGCGCACTCAGTTCTATGCGCAGTAATCGCGAGTTTATCCCACTTTCAGTTTCTGCATTGGCCCGCTCTCGGGCTGATTGGCTGTATGGTATGAACATGTCTCGTGCTTATACCTTGCTTGGTCAAAAAGCAGGGTATCAAGGTGTTCTCTCGGTAGGGCGAGTGCAAACGCCAGTTCTTGGCTTAGTGGTGCGTCGTGATGAAGAAATCGAAAACTTTGTCCCGAAGGACTATTTTACCCTACATGCTCTGATCCCATATCAAGATGCCAATGGTACTTTTGATATTCGTGCTCGTTGGAAGCCAAGTGAGGCATGCAAGCCTTGGCAGGACGAAGAAGGTCGAGTGTTAAACCGTAAGTTGGTGGAAAATGTTGCAAACCGCATCGCAAATCAACCTGCAAAAGTGACGGAGTCGGAACAAAAGCAAACCAAGCAATCAGCACCATTACCTTATTCGTTATCTGCCTTACAGATCGATGCCGCGAAGCGCTATGGTATGAGTGCGCAACAAGTACTAGATACTTGTCAGGCATTGTATGAAAAGCACAAGCTGATCACTTACCCGCGTTCAGATTGTCGCTATTTACCGATGGAACACTACTCACAAGCAGGGACGGTGACAGCTGCTATTGCGAATAACGCAAAAGAGTTGCAAGTTGCCGTTCAGGGAGCAGACTTAACATTAAAGTCCAAAGCCTGGAACGATAAAAAAGTGGATGCGCACCATGCGATTATCCCTACACCGAAGCAAGCTAATGTGAATGCGCTTTCCGGCAATGAGATGAAAGTGTATCAATTGATTGCGCGCCAGTACCTCATGCAGTTCTATCCGGCGGCGGTTTACGCAGAAGCGAAATTGGTTTTCGATATCGCTGGTGGTACGTTTGTCGCGAAAGGTCGTCAGTTAGTTTCGCCGGGTTGGAAAGCGCTAATGGGCAAAACTGACAAGGAAGATGAAGGTATTGATGCCGTGCCACCGCTACCCGAAGGCACCGTGTTAACTTGTCGTGAAGGGGAAATAAAAGACCGAAAAACCGAGCCACCAAAGCATTTTACCGAGGCATCGCTGTTGCAAGCGATGACCGGGATCGCCCGTTATGTTGCGGATAAAGAACTGAAAAAAATCCTTCGTGACACTGATGGGCTAGGCACGGAAGCGACTCGCGCTGGTATTTTGGACACGCTGTTCAAACGCCAACTGCTTACGCGTCAAGGTAAGTCAATTCTCAGTTCTCCTGCGGGAAGAGGTCTCATTCATGCCTTGCCAGAAGATTCAACATACCCTGATATGACGGCTCATTGGGAGCACCAGTTACAAGGTATGGCAGAGAGAAATCAAGCATATCAGCCGTTCATGCAAGCACTGGAACAACGCATTGATAGCTTGATGGCACAAGTAAAAGCAGGCCCTATCCCTGATTCATTACGTCATCTACCCAAGGTGGAACGTCCTGCGTTTAAACGTAAAAAGCGCAGTTATTCAAAGAATGGTGGCGCGACTAAATCTCGTGCAACCAAAGGTAAGCAGGCATAGGACAAGCGCGGCGTAATTAAACTCCGCGCATGCTTGAAAATAGATTACTCGAACAGATCACCGTGGTTTTGGATCGCGCCTCTTACTTCACCTTGAGTTAACACGCGTTTGTCCAGTACCTCTTTCACCTGGTTGCCCAAGTCAACTAATGTATCTCGATTCGCTTGAGTTTGGCGTTTACCAGCACTTCTCAAGCAGTAATTTAGTTCGTGCTCTTCGCTAAAATTAACCAAATCCCTATCTGCTGCCATCGTGCTTTCTCCTTATTTGTTCTACTTTTTCCTAAGTCTGGATTGGATGTAGATAAATTCAAGTTAGATTGCGCGAATTATGCTGGTGGATCACTGATGAACATTATGTTTGCCAACCAAGTCACGATTATGAAGCCTGGCTTTGATGGTATTTGGTTTAGTGATGGTTGTGTCTTAATGCTGCTACCAAGGTAACTCAGTACCATCGTAGTTAATAAATCGACCTGAAAGCTGCGGTGTGCTCAGTTCTATCACGTTCGCGAGGCCCTGTGCGGAGGTTTGCGTATCTATCAATGCATTTGGCCCGCCCATCGCCGTTTTTACCCAACCAGGGTGAAGCGCTAAAACGGTAAATCCTTCAGGTGTTAAATCATTACTTAAGCTTTTCACAACCGAGTTAAGCGCCGCTTTCGATGAGCGATAAATATAGCCGCCGCCGGACGTATTTTCGGTCATACTGCCGACTTTTGATGAGATACAAGCAATCTTTTTCATCTTGCCTTGTTGTAAGCGAGGGTAACAGTACTCAACCAGTTTTAACGGAGCAATGGTGTTTACTTCGAAGACTTTACGCCATGCTTCTACGTCAGTATTTCCAAAGCCATATCCCTTGGGCCCGTAATATCCTGCATTATTGATGAGTAAGTCGATGGCAGGGAGTTTATCGGCAAGCTTAGCGACTTGTTCGTAGTGCGTGACATCCAGTTCGTGCAAAACTAGATTGCTGAATTGTGAGGCTAGAGTTTGTAGTTCTGAACTGTTCTCTAAGGAACGGCTAGTAGCATGTACTTGGTGGCCTTGCTTCAGGTACAGCTCAGTTAAGCTAAGGCCAATGCCGCGATTTGCTCCGGTAATAAAGACGGTTTGACTCATACAAACACCTATGTTTTTTTGATTTCAGTTGAAAGTCATTGTGTTAGCTAAGCACAATAAAATCAACCAACCACCACGCACCAACAACAAGAGATGAAAATAGGGACAGAGCACAAAGAGAGCCAAACAGTGCGCCGAGAATAGCAAAGAAAGTAGAATTCATATGTATATTAAATTTAATTGATATTGAAAATCATTATCAATTAAATTGCGTTTTATTCAACCCTTGAAGTTGATACTATTTCGTTACCATTGTTATTAAGAATTTCTCATGCTGCCATTTATCTACCACCCGATTTATTCTCAACTTGAGTTGCCAGAGGGGCATCGTTACCCAATTATGAAATACCAGTACCTCTATGAATCGGTATTGGTGCATATGGAGAAAGATAACTGGAAAGAGCACGCGCAGTTTTTCCAGCCCGAAGCATTAACTGTTGGGGAAGTAAAACGTGTTCATGACGAGGAATACGTCGAGTTACTTCTTAGTGGAAACATGCCAGCTGCGAAGATGCGCCGAATAGGTTTTCCTTGGAGTGAGTCTCTCATTACCAGAACGCTAACTTCAGCAGCGGGCACGGCTCTGACCGCAAAAAAGGCACTTGAGTACGGTGTGGCCATTCATTTGAGTGGTGGGTATCACCACGCACACAAAGAGTTTGGCAGTGGTTTTTGTTTATTTAATGACTTAGTGATCGCGGCCAGGCAAGCGCTCGAAGTCGAGCATGTCGATAAAGTATTGATCATTGACAGTGATGTTCACCATGGGGATGGAACAGCAACTTTATGTGACGATGAGCCAGATATCATCACGCTTTCTTTCCACTGTGATAAAAACTTCCCAGCGAGGAAGCCTCAGTCTGACCTCGATGTGCCTTTGGTGCGAGGGACAGGTGATGAGGATTTTTTAATGGCGTTTAAAGAAGTGGTCGATATGGCACTTAATCTTCATCGCCCTGATTTAGTTATCTACGATGCTGGTGTCGATATACATCAAGACGATGAGCTTGGATATTTTGATGTGTCGACTCAAGGGATTTTAGAACGTGATAGATTTTTAATGCAAACAGTGAAATCTCGAGGTATCCCTGTCGCAGCTGTCGTTGGAGGTGGATATCGAACGAATCATGCTGACCTCGTCCCAATCCACTTGCAGCTTATCAATGCCGCTAAAGAAGTCTTTATTGATGAGTAGATACAACTAGACGTAAATATCAAATTGATTCAACACTGGAACGAACGAAAAGGGCATTAATTTTTTGTGGGTTCTTTCTGAGTGTGGCGGAGTGCTTAGTTGCGTTCAAGAAGTGATAAGTGATTTGTACAAATCTTTTTAAGTCTGGAGATGCGAAAAAGCCCGCTAATTTCTTAGCGGGCTTTTTCTAAAAGTGGCGGAGAGATAGGGATTTGAACCCTAGATACGCTATTAACGTATGCCGGTTTTCAAGACCGGTGCTTTCAACCACTCAGCCATCTCTCCGTTGTTGAGGCGCATAATATAAGGCTTTGAAAATGTTGTAAACCCCTAGTTGAACTGATTGGATGTTTACTGCGCAAATTTGTGGTTTGTGTTGTTTAAATAAACAAAAACTCCCCAAAAAGGGGAGTTTGAATAGTATATGGATTGCTAGGTATTAATCGTTTTTAGAATAAAAACGCTGTAACTCAGTTAAACCTTGCATCAAAACTGGCAACTTCGGTGCATCATCTCGAAGTCGTTTGTAGTTTTTGTCATACAGCTTGTAGTTGCCAAACTTATCGATCACTGTGGTTTGTGAGCTAGTAATTAAGGCAAGCTCGCGAGTATCGCCCGCCAAGATCCAGCGACGACGACTTTCATCGAATAGGTTGCGACCACTACTGTAATCATATGGGTTGGAAGATACGCCGAGCATATCTTGCAACAGTGTAACTGAGAGGTCCAAGTGACTTGTGCTGTGATTAAATTCGCCAGCTAGCATTCCAGGCCAATGGATCACCATCGGAACTTGTAATTGATAACGGCTGTAGTTGCTGTTTGCTCCCCAGCTGTTCGTATTGGTTTCGTTAAATTCACTACCGTGATTAGAAGTGATGATTACGATGGTGTTTGTCAGTTGTCCCGTCGTTTCTAGTTCATCAATAATACCGGCGATAGTTCTATCCGCCGACTTCACTGCATATTCATAAGCTTTTTTGAATCGCTCACTTGCGGGCATTTCTTCGTCATTATTTGAAGGAATCGATTCAAAATTATCAACGGTGGTGACTTCGATGTAACTAAACCATGGCTGACTTGCTTTCTCTGCTAACCATGTATTCCAGTTTGCGATAGATTGTTTATCGGTATGAGCTTGCGTGCCATCTAGGTCTTCCGCTAAGTTCAAGTCGCGGAAAATAATTTCTGAGTAGAGATCATCTTCAAACCCACTGCCACTGAATAAACCAAAGTTGTAGCCCTGATCTTTCAGCACATCGAGCAATACTGGGGACGCACCTTGCGCCTTGATGCTTGATGCATAACTGGTCGGTAAGCCATAGAACAAACCAAAGGCCCCGTATGTATCATTACTTGAGCTGTAATGATTACGGAAGTTCTGATTGTTTTCAGCAAATTCATAGAGGTTAGGCATCTCTTCTTGGTTAAGCGCATCCGCTCGTAAATTGTTTATGCTGATCATCAACACATTGAGCTTATTAACTCGGCGGTTAAACTCAAGCTTTTCAAGAGGGTAGTTGACTAACTCTACGTTGCCTTCGTTTTCTGCTAAACGTTTTAGGTATTCCTCACGGTCAAGTAGACCATGTTTTTCCATAAAACTCTTCGCCGTCATCGGGTAAGACAAAGGGAAGTTTGAACGCTGGCTAGTAATTGGGTTGTAAAAATACGCATCTGCCCAAATGTAAACCAAATGACTGGTCATAAAGCTGAGGAAAAAGACGGCCGCGAGAGGGCGTCCTACGTGCTTATGAGATAGTTTGCGCTGTTTTCGCCATACCCATTCGGATAGTGCGAGTTGAATAAGGAAGATCAGCGGCATTACAACAAAGAGATGTTGTAGATCAGTGCTGAGTGCACTTTTATCTTCGCTGAATAGTAACTCCCAAACGACAGGAGTTAAGTGCAAATTGATCGACTGATACGCTTGGGTATCAATCAATAATATGGTTTGCCCAACGGTCGCGAAAATCACTGCCACCAAACGGAACAATTTCCGCGATGGCAGGATAAACGTCAACGGGAATAGAACAAGCAAGTAAAGTGCGAAAACTAGAAAGCCAAAGTGACCAACCCAAGAAACCGCCAGATAAAACTGACCAAGTAACGTCTCGGGCCAAGGAGACTGAACAATGTAGCGTGTGCCTATCAACATCGATGCAACGATATTGAAGAATGCAAACCAGTGACCCCAACCAACTAGTCGAGATACACGTTCGCCGTATGAGTTTCCGCTGTCTACCATGTATGTGTTCTATTGTCCGTGATTAGTGTGTTTTTGGTGTTTCTAAAGAAGACATTAGCGCCTGAGCAAATTTTTCAGCAATCGCTTTGCGTTGTGAAGCAGCAACACGTTGATTTAAGACATTGGTTGCGATATTTCCGGCAATCATTAGCGTCAACTCAGGAGAAGCAGCATGTTTTTCAAGAACTGTTGCTACTTCAGCAAGAATTTTTTCTACTTGCTCGTCAGTATATTTAGATGTAATCGGCATAAAGACTCTAATAATGATAGTAAAAGCGGCTTATGATAACCTACAATGCCCATCAACTAAAACCTTGTAGCAAGATAAAATCACTATGAGTCTTCATCTTTCAAACGTTATTCTGCATCAACTGTGCAAAAACGATCAGGACGAGCTGGTTGTAAACTTTCGTCCAGCATCATTAGAGAACGATGCATCTACAGAAAACTTAGTCGCTGAGCTTCACCGAGTATTCCATTCTAAAGCTGGTAAAGGTTTTGGCGCTTTCCAGTCAGACAGCGAATTTCAATTTTGGCTTCAAGAAATGCGCAAAGGAGAGCGAGATTTTTACGACTTCTCACAAATTAGTGCAAATCGCTTGAAAGAAGAGTTGATTAAGTACCCATTTGCGGATGAAGGTATCTTGGTTTTCGCTGAGTATCAGAGTTTAGCAACGGACTACTTGTTCATCGGTATCTTACCAATGAATCAGAGTTTAAAAGTGACCGAAGGTTTGGACATCAGTGCGACAGATTACTTAGATATCACCAAAATGGATATTGCCGCACGCATCGACCTGTCGAGCTACGAGACCGACAAGGAATCCAATCGTTATCTGCAATACATTAAAGGACGCGTTGGCCGTAAAGTGGCGGACTTCTTCCTAGATTTTCTGCAAGCGGATATTGGCTTAGATACTAAACAACAAAACTTAGTGTTGATGCAGGCGGTGGATGATTTTTGTGCTGACTCGAAGCTAGAAAAGCAAGAAGTGAACGAGTACAAGAAACAAGTTTACGACTACTGCAATGAGCAAATTAAATCCGGTGATGAAGTTCAAATCTCAGAGCTTTCTGGAGAACTTCCTCCAAGCCAAGATGGCACAAGCTTTATGGATTTTACCAAAGAGCAAGGGTACGAGCTTGAAGAGTCTTTCCCAGGTGATCGTGCGACGGTTCGCAAACTGACTAAATTTGTTGGAGCTGGTGGTGGTTTGAATATTAGCTTCGATAGTCTCTTACTTGGCGAGCGTATTTTTTATGATCCAGAGACGGATACCTTAACGATTAAAGGGACGCCTCCAAATCTAAAAGATCAGTTAAGTCGCAATTAAAATCATATCGTTAAATAAAGAGAGCAAACGGCTCTCTTTTTTTATGTGAATAAGAAACATCCATAGTATATGCTTGTAATTAATGGAGATATGCGAGGGGCAAGTGTTGCTGAAGCTAAAAGAAGGAATACGGCGGTTTGTTTGGTTCTGGTTCGTTTTGTGGTGTGTTTTAGCACTTGGCATTTGGCTGCAAGCCAAACAAACGATTCAAACGATTTCGACTGTAAATGAGTTAGGAAGTAAAGTTGAAGAAGTCAGGCACTTTTTTAACTTCGATCTGCCTTACCGTGTTAAACACGTCGACCAAATTTCACTGAAACTTCAGTTGGCTTATGCAGTTCGCTTACAGCTTGAAAGTGAGTTTTCTGAAGGGAAAATCACACCAGACATCACTCAATTGCTTTATACGACCGACCGATTTTTAGAAAGTGCTCGAGCTTTTGTAAGAAGTGACAGTGAATTGGTTTCGTTAGCTGAACAGTTACGAAGCAGCCGTGCTCGAACAGAAAACTCTGAGCAAATTCAGGCAATGTACTATCGCTTAGGTGCGCTTGTTTTTGAGTCTGTCTTTAGTGACTCTGCAACGAATAGCGATACTTACCGTGACTTAGACCGACTTTTTATTGAATCAGAGACGCTCTCTCCCGAAGAGCGAAGTGCTCTTCAGCGCCAGCTTGCTCAAACCTCAAGCGCACTATCTGCTCAGGCACAGGGCAGTTATTTATCTAATCAACTGCTTAATCCAGATTTCCCGAACCAGTTAACTTCGATAAATGAGCAGTTGGAACAGAAGCTAATGACTTTTATTGTTTGGCTGTCTGTAATCAGTGGTTTGCTCCTTTTCCTCATTTCATGGGGAGCCTTCTCCCCAAAAACGATTCAACCGATACCACTACCCAGAACCGATGATAAAAAGTCAGAGCAAGTTGGCGATGATGAAAATGGAGCTAACACTGTTCCCTCAGCTCAGTCAGAAAATTTTCAAAACGTCCAAATGAACGAAAAAAGTTGTAATGAGGTGAATTCATCACAAGTGGAAGTAGTGGAACGTGAGCCGTACATAGATATCAATAAAATGTTAGATTCTCTGTCTGGTGACGAGGGCGCTGTGCGGATGTTACTGGAGGTCTTTATTCAGGACCACTCTGGCGATGGCACTAAAATGTATCAGCTGTTAGAAGAGGATAAAGAGCAAGCGCAAAGAGCCGCACACAGTCTTAAAGGGGTCTCAGGGAGTTTAGGTGCAATGCCATTGCACTGTATTTCGGGTGATATTGAACTGTTGATTAAACAAGGGCAAAAAGTGCCGGAAGAGAAGTTGGCATGTTTAGATGATGTCCTAAAACAAACCATACTTTTTGCTAATAATGTTCTCAATAGTAAAAAGATAACAGAAGCGCTAACAGATTGATATTGCTCTGACTTAATGTCATAAGAGTTGAGGTAATAAAGGCTCGAACTATATGACTTAGTTCGCTTTATTCCTGTTCTATACAATTTGTTAAAGGTGTTTTCATGTCCGTTCGCCGAATGTCTTCAATGATGTTGATAGGGCTGGTTATGATGCTTTCAGGGTGCTCCCTGCTCGAAGTCAAGATCGAGAGTCAAACCGTCCCTCTTACCAAACAAGAGCTCAATATGCGTCTTTTGACTCGTGAGTATGCGCAGCAGTTTTTTGCTCAGGTTGAGCAAGCAGCAGACGCACTACACGAACAATATGAGCCTCATGATAAAGTTCATCAATCTTATATTTTACTTTGGAAGATAAATGCTGAAGAAGGCATCCAAGCTTCTGCATACCAAGTGTCCCCAATGGCTGCACTGATTGATACATGGACTTTCACGCTACAAATGGAACAGTTTTTTACTACCGCTTCTGGTAATGAGCTCTTTGCGTCTGATGAGGCCAAGTTAGTTTCCGTTTATTTAGCGAAAGAGGTAGATAAACTGGCTCAATCTTTATTGAAGAAAGAAGCATACATCAAGACACAAACGTTTGTTGCAGAGTTCGCCAAGCAGCATCCATTCGCTGATTTAAGCATGATTAGGACTCCGGCTTACCGTAGGTGGTTAGATGCAAACCAAATTAGCGAAGAGGAAGCCGTTACAACGCTAGGCACGATGCCAGAAGCACTTGGGGATGTCTCTGAACGTCTAAGTCTGGTATCAGAACAGACACCAAAAATTATGACGTGGAAAGCGCAGTTGTTGGCCTTGAATAGCTCTGCCAGTATCGAAAAAGTCAATGCGGCGCTCAATAGTTTGCAAGTTACCGCTGATTCGATGAGGGATTTTATCGATAACAACCCAGAGTACATGCGTTATTTGGCAGAACAAATGGCGCTGGAGTTACAACCTTTGGTTGACGATATCGATCAAAGGACGGAGGCGCGTTTATCTCAGTTGGGTGAAGAACGCCAAGCTATAGAGCTGATGGTTGCCAGAGAGCGCCAAGAAATCGCACAGATCATTACCCATGAGCGCGAGAAGTTTGCTCAAGATATGGATCGAGTGTCGCAAGAGGTTGTGAATCTCGCCATGACTAAGCTGATTGAACTTGTCAAAAGTACCATCATCTACTTTATTCTGTTCATTGCCGTTATATTCTTTGCACCGCTTGGATTGGGCTATTGGTTTGGGAAGCGTGCAGCCGTGAAAACGCCAGTCAAACAAAGCTAACGATTTGTTTTGGAAATAAAAAAAGAGCGCTTTAAAGCGCTCTTTTTTAGTATTGAATTCGGAAGGGAGGTTCTTCCTATCTCTGCGAAGTTAAGCGGTTTGCTGCTTTAATTCGCCTTCAGCTTCTTCAACTGCTTTTGCTGTTGGTTCGCACTTATCAACAAACCAACCCATGTAAGAAGTGAAGATCGTTACGATGATACATACAAAACTCAGCCACATGAACGGGGCATAAGACAGTGTAGCAACACCCAAAATACTGGCCATGTAGATACCGTTGTCACTCCAAGGGACCATACCTGAGGTTAGCGTGCCGCCAAATTCTGCGTTACGAGACAAATTCTTACGTTTGTAGCCTAGACGGTCATAGTTCTTCGCACAGATTTTTGGGGTCAGAATAAGTGAAACGTACATCGCTGAACCAAATACGTTGCCCATAAAGGCCGTACCAATTGTGCTTGTTGCCAATGAACCTGCACTTTGAACGCGTTTTTCAAACAGCTTCGCGATAGTCTCTAGCACGCCTACTTTATCTAGTAGACCGCCAAAACCAAGGCCGAATACGATAACCGCTACCGACCCAAGCATTGAAGACATGCCGCCACGGTTAAGGATTGAGTCAATGAAATCTACGCCAGATGAGATTGCAAACGGAGCCCAAGCCGTGTTGAACGCGGTTAGGAAATCGACATCTTGGATCATCACTGCCCAAATAATACCTAGCAGAGAACCAAAACTGATCACTGGGAATGAAGGCATACGCATCGCTAGAAGTGACAATACGATGATCACAGGAACAAATGAGTAAGGGGTGATGTAGAACTGCTGTTCCATCGCTTTAATGACAGAGTCTACCTGGCTCATGTCAACTTGACCTGCGTAGTGGAAGCCAAATGCAGTAAACATAATGCCTGTAATAATGTAGCTAATGAGTGCTATCGGCAACATGCCTTTAATATGTTCCATCACTTCAACGTTAGACATAGATGAAGCAAGGATTACTGAATCCGATAGAGGCGACATTTTGTCACCAAAGTAACAGCCTGAAAGTACGGCACCTGCAGTGATTGGCGCAGGAACACCAAGACCTTGACCGATACCCATCATTGCAATACCTGCCGTGCCAGCCGCACCCCAAGATGTGCCAGTCGCTAGCGCAGTCAATGAACAGATGATCATGGTCGCGAGCAAAAAGATGGAAGGGTGGATTGCTTTAAGGCCGTAGTAAATAATGGTTGGAACAATACCACCAGAGATCCAAGTACCTACAAGCGCGCCAACGGCCAAAAGGATTAAAACGGCTCCAAGTCCATTGGAAATGCCATTTAGTGCTGCTTTTTCCAGATCTTTATACTGATGGCCAAGCTTTATGCCCAATATCATGACAATGAACCAACCGATGTATAGCGCTAGCTGAATCGGTAGGTCTAGCTTGGCTGTGAACGAAAATGCCAGCAGGAGAAATAAACCGAGCGAGATAAATACCTGTATCAAGCTTGGTAGGCGTGGTGTAACTTGCTTCATATGTGCCTCTGTCAATCTTGGAGCAATAGAGGAAGGCGCTCCTTGTTGTAATCGCGCATAACATACATTAACAAAAATTATATTTCGAACATTTGGTGTTTTATCTTGATGTTCGTCGGTAAAAACGTTTGATTGTGAAATTAACTGTTAGTTTGTTTTAACTTTTTTGGTTTTAAATGTTGTGTAATGTGAAATTATTGTGCTTCATGTGTTATTTTCTCATTGAGTGGTAAGACCAATTAGGGGACTAAAGTGCTTTCCCTACTTGAAAAATGGTTAAAACCGCAAACCAAACACTAAAAAATCTCGTGTAACCCGGTTTTTCAGAGGAAAAGGTTAAAAAACGCGCTTATTTACAAAATAGGGGTTGAGATTTTGCTGTGAAAAATTAACTATGGGATAGGTTTTTTAATACATGGAGAGTTAATACGATGAGAGTTGGTTTAGTTGGTTGGCGCGGTATGGTTGGTTCAGTCCTTATGCAGCGTATGGTTGAAGAGAAAGACTTCGACCTAATCGAACCAGTATTCTACAGTACTTCTCAAGTTGGTATTCCTGCTCCTAACTTAGGAAAAGACGCAGGCTTACTGCAAGACGCGTATGATATTGAAAGCTTAAAACAGCTTGATGCGGTAATCACCTGTCAAGGTGGTAGCTACACAGAAAAAGTTTTCCCTGCACTTCGTCAGGCTGGTTGGAAAGGCTACTGGATTGATGCGGCCTCTACGCTACGTATGGCTGAAGATTCGATCATCACACTTGATCCAGTGAACTTAAAGCAAATCCAACAAGGCATCCACGGTGGCACGAACACATTTGTCGGTGGTAACTGTACGGTTAGTTTAATGCTAATGGGGCTAGGTGGTCTATTTGAGAAAGGCCTTGTTGAGTGGACAAGCGCAATGACTTATCAAGCCGCATCTGGTGCTGGTGCGCAAAATATGCGTGAGTTGATCTCGCAAATGGGCGTTATCAATGACTCTGTGAGCTCTGAACTTGCAAACCCATCAAGCTCTATCCTAGATATTGATAAGAAAGTTGCGGATACAATGCGCAGCGGCTCTTTCCCTACCGATAAATTCGGTGTGCCACTAGCTGGTTCGTTGATCCCATGGATCGATGTGAAGCGCGATAATGGTCAGAGTAAAGAAGAGTGGAAAGCGGGCGCCGAGGCGAATAAAATTTTGGGTTCTCAAAGTTCACCTGTCCCAATTGACGGTACTTGTGTGCGTATTGGCGCGATGCGTTGTCACTCTCAAGCACTTACTATCAAGCTTAAACAAAATGTACCAATGGACGAAATCGAAGAAATCATCGCCACTCATAACGATTGGGTGAAAGTGATTCCTAACGACCGTGACATCACTGCTCAAGAGCTAACGCCGGCAAAAGTTACGGGCACAATGTCTGTACCAGTGGGTCGTCTACGTAAGATGGCAATGGGTGATGATTTCCTAAATGCTTTCACTGTTGGTGACCAACTGCTTTGGGGGGCTGCGGAGCCATTGCGTCGTACTCTGCGAATTATTCTGTCTGAGAAAGCATAATCACATCAATCCTTTATTTGATGACAAAATAAAAGAGCTCCTTAGGGAGCTCTTTTTTCATGCGTCGTCTTCCGTTCGAACGACTCTTTTGTCTGGATCGGCCAGTTCACTACCACAATGTTTACAGTAAATTGCGTCAGAGTCGTGCCCTGCGTGGGAGCAGTTTGGGCATTTCACCAATACTTTGTGCGATTGCATCTCTTGGTGTAATTCGGCAGTGAAAATACCTGTAGGTACCGCCAAAATGGAATAACCCAGTAACATGGTGAGTGATGCAAGCCCTTTACCTAGGTCTGTTTGAGGGACCAAGTCACCATAACCAACCGTTGTGATGGTCACGATCGCCCAATAAATACTTTTAGGAATGCTAGTAAATCCGTTTTCAGGTCCTTCAATGATAAAAATCAATGAGCCGAAAATCGTTACCATAATGGCGACGGAACTAAAGAAGATAAAAATCTTTCTGCGCGCCATAAGCAGTGAACGTAAGAGGATATTGGACTCTTGGAGGTATCGGACTAACTTGAGTATGCGGAATATTCGCATCACTCGCAGCGCCCTGATCACACCCATAAACGAAGCCGATGGGAAGAAGAGTGCTAAATAAGTGGGCAAAATCGCAAGTAAATCGACGACACCATAAAAACTCTTTGCGTAGGCGGCAGGTTTGGGGGAGCAATAAAGCCTTAGAAGGTATTCAATCGTGAATAGGCCAGTAAATGTGTATTCAATAAACTTCAGCTCTTTTTCCCACTCGGCCCGAACGGAGGGTATCGAATCTAACACCAGTACGATTAACGAACTGATGATCGCGATAATGAGAGCAATATCGAACGTTTTACCAGCTTTGGTATGAGTACCAAAAATGGTGACATATAGAGTATGTTTAAGAGAGTCAGTCGTCATGACAAAGCGATCCATTGTTGAATCGCTCTATCATACAATTTTATAGAAACTCAGGCTAATCCTGGAAATAAGTTGCGTAAGCCATTCGCAATGAACTCTATGCCAAGCGCGCCCAATATCAAACCCATGATACGAGTAATGACGTTGATTCCAGTTTGACCTAGAAATCGTACGATCAATGGGGCAGAACGGAATAATAGCCATGAACAAAGGCAGAACAAACCAATCGTAATACTAATGCCCACGGTATCGAACATGCTTGGGTAGCGTGCACCATAAACAATAGTCGAACTGATTGCACCAGGACCTGCCATTAAAGGCATTGCAAGAGGGACCACACCAATCTGTTCACGACTGACGTATTCCGTTTTCTCTTGTTTGTTCTGCTTATCTTCCCCCAGTTTACCGCTCATCATCGAGAATGCGATGCTAAGTAATAGCAACCCGCCAGCGACACGAAACGAATCCAGAGAAATACTGAACATGTCTAACAGTAACTGACCAGCAAAAAGCGAAATGATCAGGATGATCGCAACAGCCACATTTGCTGTTGTTGCCGTATTGCGCTTTTCGTCGGGTGTCATATGCCCGGTTAGTGACACAAACACAGGCATGATACCAACAGGGTTTACTGCGGCGACCAAACCGAGAAAAAACTGCAAGAAGATAGCAAGTTCAAAAGTTTGCATGTTGCGTACTCATCAAAGTTCACATTAGTAAAAAGGAGAAGGGGTAATTTGGGCGTAATGTAAGGCAAAAGTTAGGTTGCAAGAAATGAAAAAAACTAACGCATTCCCTGCCATTTAAGTGAGAAAAACTAATTCTTTAATAAACTGTATCTAATCTGGAAAGGAAATGTTACCTATAAAGTTGCTGATAAATTGCACTGTTTTACATAAACGTTAACATTCGCACATTTTTGATAAAAACCAAGGTGGTTTGTAGAGAGATGTATTCGGTTCGATATACTCTCAGTAGCACAAAGAATTGGGCCTACATGTAATTTTGTTGGTCAAAAATGAAACTTTTTTACAGGTTGTTGTAGTTTATTTTATTTATTTGTCCATTTGCTTCTTTTTTACTCAATAAAAAATGAAAGTTAATTTATTTGTTTATCAGTGATTTATGTCATTTTGGTGTGATGGGGCACCACTTTGGTAGTATTTAGGTGGTGAGAACTGATCCAAGTCAATTTTTTTCACACTCTGAAATATTATACTCAGTCCTGAAAGCAATTTACTAAGACGTTTGTTTTCTAAGTGACTGATAAACAGTAAAAACGATAAGTAATAGCCTTAGTAAAAAGTTTTTAATATTTGTTAATTTTAGGAGATTCCCTATGCCTGTAACTAATATGGCTGAACTAGATGCAATGGTTGCTCGCGTTAAGAAAGCGCAAGAAGAGTTCGCTACTTACTCTCAAGAGCAAGTAGATAAAATCTTTCGTGCAGCATCGCTTGCAGCTAACCAGGCCCGTATCCCGCTAGCTCAACAAGCGGTAGAAGAATCTGGTATGGGTATTGTTGAAGATAAAGTAATCAAGAACCACTTCGCTTCTGAGTTTATCTACAACAAATACAAAGACGAACAAACGTGTGGCATCTTAGAAGAGGATGACAACCTAGGTACTATGACTATCGCTGAGCCTGTAGGCATCATCTGCGGTATCGTACCAACGACTAACCCAACTTCTACAGCGATCTTCAAATCTCTAATCTCTTTGAAGACTCGTAACGGTATCATCTTCTCACCACACCCACGTGCGAAAAACTCAACTAACGATGCAGCTAAACTCGTTCTAGATGCAGCAGTAGCAGCAGGCGCACCAAAAGACATCATCGGTTGGATCGACCAGCCTTCTGTTGAGCTTTCAAACGCTCTAATGAAACACGATGACATCGCGCTTATCCTTGCAACTGGTGGTCCTGGCATGGTTAAAGCCGCTTACTCTTCTGGTAAGCCAGCAATCGGTGTAGGTGCAGGTAACGTTCCGGTTGTTATCGATGAAACAGCAGACATCAAACGTGCTGTTGCTTCTATCCTTATGTCTAAGACTTTCGACAACGGTGTAGTATGTGCTTCTGAGCAAGCTGCAATCGTAGTTGATGAAGTATACGACGAAGTGAAAGAGCGTTTTGCTTCTCACAAAGCTTATGTCCTAAGCAAAGCAGAAGCTGATAAAGTTCGTAAAGTGCTTCTTATCGATGGCGCGCTAAACGCGAAAATCGTAGGTCAGCCAGCAGCAGCAATCGCTGAAATGGCAGGCGTTAAAGTTCCAGCAGACACTAAAGTTCTTGTTGGTGAAGGTCTGGGCAAAGTATCTCACGATGACGCATTCGCTCACGAGAAACTATCTCCAACTCTAGGTCTATTCCGTGCTGACAACTTCGAAGACGCGGTTGCTCAAGCGGTAACTATGGTTGAGATTGGTGGTATCGGCCACACATCTGGTCTTTACACTAACCAAGATACTAACGCTGATCGTATCCGTTACTTCGGTGACAAGATGAAGACAGCTCGTATCCTAATCAACATCCCGACTACTCACGGCGGTATCGGTGACTTGTACAACTTCAACGTTGCGCCATCTCTAACGCTAGGTTGTGGTTCTTGGGGTGGTAACTCTATCTCTGAGAACGTAGGTCCTAAACACCTAATCAACAAGAAAACTGTAGCGAAGCGAGCTGAAAACATGTTGTGGCATAAACTACCTAAGTCAATCTACTTCCGTCGTGGTAGCCTTCCAATCGCACTGGGCGATCTAGAAGGTAAGAAACGTGCATTCCTAGTAACTGACCGTTTCCTATTCAACAACGGTTACGCAGATGACGTAGTAAGCCTACTAAAAGCTCAAGGCATGGAAGTTCAAACATTCTTCGATGTTGAAGCTGACCCAACACTGTCTGTAGTAGAAAAAGGTGCGGCTCAAATGGCTAGCTACCAACCTGACGTTATCCTAGCGCTAGGCGGTGGTTCACCAATGGATGCAGCGAAAATCATGTGGGTAATGTACGAGCACCCAGAAACTCACTTTGAAGAACTAGCAATGCGCTTTATGGACATCCGTAAACGTATCTACAAGTTCCCTAAAATGGGTAAAAAAGCTGAGCTTGTATGTATCACTACAACTTCAGGTACTGGTTCAGAAGTTACTCCATTCGCGGTTGTTACTGACGACAAGACTGGTGCGAAATACCCACTAGCTGACTACGAAATCACGCCAAACATGGCAATCGTTGATGCGAACCTAGTAATGAACATGCCAAAGTCTCTAACAGCATTTGGTGGTTACGATGCAGTAACTCACGCTCTAGAAGCTTACGTATCAGTTCTTGCTAACGAATACTCAGATGGCCAAGCTCTTCAAGCACTTAAGATGCTAAAAGAGTACCTACCATCAAGCTATGCGAACGGTGCAAATGACCCAATCGCTCGTGAGAAAGTACACAACGCAGCTACTATCGCTGGTGTTGCATTTGCGAACGCATTCCTAGGTGTTTGTCACTCAATGGCTCACAAACTGGGTGCTGAGTTCCACTTGCCACACGGCCTAGCTAACGCACTACTTATCTCTAACGTGGTACGTTACAACGCGAACGACAATCCAACTAAACAAACTGCGTTCTCTCAATACGACCGTCCACAAGCACGTCGTCGTTACGCTGAAGTTGCTGACCACCTAGGCCTAAGCCAAGAAGGTGACCGTACTGCTCAGAAGATTGAACGTCTACTAGCATGGTTGGATGAACTAAAAGTTAACCTAGACATCCCAATGTCTATCCAAGCGGCAGGTGTTGCTGAATCAGATTTCGTAGCGAAACTGGATGAGCTAGCGGTAGAAGCGTTCGATGACCAATGTACTGGTGCGAACCCACGTTACCCTCTAATCAGCGAACTTAAAGATGTGTTGATGGCTTCTTACTACGGTAAAGCATTTGTTGAAGGCGAAACTTTCGAAGGTACAACTGTTATCAAGAAGAAAGCAGACCAAGAAGCAGCAAAAGCAGCACCTAAAGCAAAGAAAGAAAAAGCTGACGCGTAATTAAAAAATCGAGTGAGCAAGGTTTTCGCTAGCACGAAACCTTAATCGGGAAAAGGTTAAAGCCCCAGTCAAATGACTGGGGCTTTTTTTATTTTGGTGCAGGAGTTACATCTGGCTTGGGAAAACAGAGTTGCTGTGTATGCTTACACTTCGGTCGCAACTACTCGGCCACTGAAGTATTCATTCGCGACGATGTATGCTGTGTTGCGGACTAGTTCGTCTTGGATCTCAGCCCAGTGCCTCTCGTTGAGCTCTTCTTTTGTATGATTTACCGAGGGAATAACGCCGCCCACTCGAATGTTGAATGGTGTGAGTTCTTTTGCCCAGCTGTGAGTAAAACCTGACACCAACGCCGCCATGCTTTCAACTCCCGTAAAGTCTTCATGGTTGTCATGAGAAATGACGTTAACAATGACGCCTTTCTTGTTTCTGGCTCGAAAGCGCTCTGCTCCTACTTGGCCGTAGGTATAAAGGAAGCGTGCCGCAGACGACAAGTGATCAATGTAAGTACTCATTGGTTCTGGCGCCATTAAGCCAGGCATAGGAGAGCTGGTCCAGCAATTAACAATCACATCTGGTGTCGCACGTAGCTGTGATTCTATCTGGTCAAACAATAAGTTAATGGACGTTGTGTTATCACTACACACATTCATCGCATACACTTTGTCAGTGAAAGCGCTGATTTGCTCATAGCTCGCTCTCAAAGCGCTAGAATTTTGGTCACAAAGAATCAACGTTGCTCCAAGGTGAGCAAAGTGATTTGCACAGGTTCTTCCTATAACCGAACCTGCAGACGTGACGAGAATAATTGATTCTTTGATATCCATAGCACCTTCACTGTATCCATATGTGAAAAACAATACACCAGTGGTTTGTGCTAATAGCATGGTTGAAATTCGTTGAGTTCAGTGTGAAAGGCTTCAAACTAACGCTTTCGAGTGAGGACTATTGTGCGGTAATTTGTAAGACGTCACATTTCTGACGTGTAGGTATTGCAAGCTATTGGATAAAAAGCGGATCTCTATGCTTTAGCTTGAATTTGATGCTGACGTTGAGCCGTCACTAGCTGATTATATAGCCCAGCATCTGGGATCAGTTGTTTGTTGCGTTCGCCCAATCTGCGTCGCTCATGACCAGATAGGTTGTTATAAACCTCCTCTGGTAGGTTGAATGTGTCTTCAGGCAGGTAAGTCAGCGCATCTGGTTTTAGGTAATGGCTCAGCTTTGCGGAAGGCAATCCTGCATCGTGAAACTGTTTCGCTTGTTCAGCTGCGAGTTCATAGCTGCTGCTATCAGAACGAAGAGCTTGAGGTTGCGATAAACCCAATTGTTGGCGAAGAATACTGTCACTGGTGATGACTTCCTGGACCTCTTCAACTGGGACCACATCGCGAACATCATTAGAGAACATAGACAGAATCAGCGAGAAATCCGCACGACGACCTTCGTGTACGGCATGGTTAATACCATTACCGAACTGAAGTTCGTTGATAATTGCAGCTTTGTCTAACGTATGAATTTGCATGATGTTCCTCGCTCGATGCTCTTTTAACGGCGTGGATAAGAAAAACTTTAGTAAAAGAGGGAATTATTTAAAGGTGCTAGGGAAGGCGAAACAAAAAAGCCCGCTAAATAGCGAGCTTTTGAATAAGACTAAATTGAACTTAGGGGGAAGTATATTACTTCGCTAGGTTCTCAGCTACGAAGTCCCAGTTTACTAGAGCCCAGAAGCCGTTCATGTAATCAGGACGTACGTTGCGGTAATCGATGTAGTACGCGTGTTCCCATAGGTCAACAGTTAGAAGTGGTGTTGTACCTTCTTCTGTTAGAGGAGTAGCAGCGTTAGAAGTGTTAACGATCTCTAGAGAGCCGTCAGCTTTCTTAACCAGCCAAGTCCATGAAGAACCGAAGTTGTTGATTGCTGAATCAGTAAACTTCGCTTTGAATTCTTCAAAAGAACCGAATGCTGCGTTGATAGCGTCTGCAACTGCGCCAGTTGGCTCGCCGCCCGCATTTGGAGCAAGACAGTGCCAGTAGAACGTGTGGTTCCAGATTTGCGCTGCGTTGTTGAATACGCCACCAGTAGAAGTCTTGATGATCTCTTCTAGAGTTTTGCCTTCGAACTCAGTACCAGGGATAAGACCGTTAAGCTTAACAACGTAAGTGTTGTGGTGCTTACCGTGGTGGTAGTCTAGAGTCTCTGCTGAGATGTGTGGTTCTAGTGCGTCTTTCGCGTAAGGAAGAGCTGGTAGTTCAAATGCCATTACTCGATTCTCCATTGATTTGAAAGGATGACCTTTCGATTGCTTCCAGTGTTTTTTATAGCTATGTCGCCTTTAAGGCTGACTTGCTAAGTATTTTAGCAAGTTTTTACTTTATTAAAACCCCGATATGAAAATATTTTAAGAGGTTAGCAGTGGTGAAGTGCTGCATTGCTCGCCAATGAGCAACCTAAAATTAAGCCTTATTAATTATATGGTTTTTATTCTGTCGTTATTGAGTAGAATGTGGCAAATAAATAAAGTTCAAACCCATGAATGAGGAAGCGATGGAAACTATCGACAAAATCAAACAGCAGATCTCTGAAAACTCAATCCTGCTGTACATGAAAGGATCACCGAAACTACCTAGCTGTGGTTTCTCTTCTCAAGCGTCACAGGCACTAATGGCATGTGGTGAGAAGTTCGCTTACGTAGACATTCTGCAAAACCCAGATATCCGTGCTGAGTTACCAAAGTACGCGCAATGGCCAACTTTCCCTCAACTATGGGTTGAAGGTGAGCTTATCGGCGGTTGTGACATTATTCTAGAAATGTTCCAAAAAGGTGAACTGCAGCCTCTAATCAAAGAAGCAGCAGCGCGCGCTGAAGATCAAGCTGAGTAATTCGTAAATACTCACATTTAGCGATAGAATACGAAGGAGCCGTACTGGCTCCTTTTTCTTTTTAGGTTAGTGGAATGAACATAAAGCTTTACTACGTGCATGACCCAATGTGCAGTTGGTGTTGGGGTTACAAACCAACGCTGGATAAACTAAAACAGCAACTGCCAGGTGTGATTCAGTTTGAGTATGTGGTTGGTGGTCTTGCGCCAGATACTAATTTACCGATGCCGCCCGAGATGCAACAAAAACTCGAAGGTATTTGGAAGCAGATTGAGCGCCAGTTAGGCACTAAGTTTAACTACGATTTCTGGAAGCTTTGTACGCCAGTTAGAAGCACTTACCAATCTTGTCGTGCGGTTATTGCAGCGGGCTTTCAAGACTCTTATGAGCAGATGCTAGAAGCGATTCAGCATGCGTATTACTTACGTGCGATGCCTCCTCATGAAGAAGCCACTCACTTGCAACTAGCGAGAGAAATTGGCTTGAATGTTCAGCAATTCAAGAATGACATGGATGGCTCTTTCTTAGAAGGTGTGTTCGAAGATCAATTGAGCCTTGCAAAGAGCCTAGGTGTGAGCTCTTACCCTAGCTTGGTTCTTAAAATTAACGACGCTTATTTTCCGATTGCCATCGATTACCTGTCGACAGAACCAACCTTGAAGCTGATTCGTGAGCGTATTATTGACAATATGCCAGCGCAATAACCACAGTTATGAATAACAAAAAGCCGCTCATTGAGCGGCTTTTTCGTAACTAATGTATATCCATCCAAACAATAGTATTAAAGCACCATTGCTGCAATCCAACCAAAGATGATTAGAGGGATATTATAATGGATAAAGGTTGGAACGACTGTTTCCCAAATGTGCTCATGTTGACCGTCGGCATTTAGACCAGATGTAGGGCCTAATGTAGAGTCAGAAGCTGGAGAGCCTGCATCACCTAACGCCGCTGCAGTACCTACCAGTGCAATCGTTGCCATCGGCGAGAAACCGAATGCTAGCGCAAGAGGAACATAGATAGTTGCAAGGATTGGAATCGTAGAGAACGATGAACCAATGCCCATTGTTACTAATAGACCAACGATCAGCATCAGTAGTGCAGCTAGAGGCTTATTGTCACCGATGCTGGTTGATAGCGATTGTACTAGTGTTTCAACACCGCCAGTTTGCTTCATTACTGCTGCAAAACCTGCCGCTGCGATCATGATGAAGCCAATCATTGCCATCATGTGTACACCTTTAGTGAACACGTCGTGCGTCTCTTTCCATGCGATAACGCCGCCGAAAGTGAACACCATAAAGCCAGCTAGAGCACCGATAATCATTGAACCCGTGTAAAGCTGAACACCCAATGCAGCGACAATACCAAGTGCCGCAACTAAGATGTGCTTTTTATTGATGACATGATCGGTTTCGTCAACGACAGTCAACTCAGTTTCTTTGTAGACACGCGGTTTACGATAGCTAACAAAGATAGCCAGTAATAGACCAAACAGCATGCCTGCACCTGGCAGTAACATGGCGGTTGGGACTTGGCCTGCAACCACGTTTTCCAAACCGTTGTCATGTAGGTTCTTTAATAGAATGTTGTTTAAGAAAATACCGCCGAAACCAACAGGTAAGATCATGTAAGGTGTGATCAAACCGAAGGTAAGAACACACGCGACCAAACGTCGATCGAGCTTAAGTTTCGCAAATACGCCCAAAAGAGGTGGAATCAAAATTGGAATAAAGGCGATATGGACCGGAATTACGTTTTGAGATGACATAGTGACAAGAACGAGCGCGACTAACACCGCGTACTTTAACCCGGTAGTTGACGCCGAGTTTTCTTTACCATTTAAGCGCTTGATAACACTTTTGGCCAGTAGATCCGTGATGCCTGATTTCGAGATGGCAACAGCGAAAGTACCTAACATGGCGTAGCTTAGCGCGATAGTTGCACCGCCACCTAGACCACTTTCAAATGCGGCAACCGTATCCCCAAGGCTCATGCCTGCGACTAGGCCGCCTACGATGGCACTAAACGTGAGGGCAACCACCACGTTTACGCGCATCAATGCTAACACGAGCATGACGCACACTGATATAACGACAGGATTCATACTTTTCCTAATATGTTGTGTTTACTTATTATTCTTCGTCGACAAGCGGCCAACCGCCGAGGGCCTTCCATTTGTTGACAATACCGCAGAATAATTCTGCTGTTTTTTGTGTATCGTAAAGCGCAGAGTGTGCTTCACGGTTATCAAATTCCATCCCGGCTGTTTTGCATGCTTTAGCGAGAACTGTTTGGCCATAAGCAAGGCCACTTAATGTAGCCGTATCAAAAGTAGCAAAGGGATGAAAAGGGACTCTTTTTAGTTTACAGCGTTCATTTGCTGCGTTTACAAAACCCAAGTCGAATGCTGCGTTATGAGCAACCATAATTGCACGTGAGCAATCTGCGGCTTTTTGTTCTTTGCGAATAAGCTTATAAATTTCCTTTAGCGCCTCTTGCTCAGAAACAGCACCTCGAAGAGGGCTGAAAGGGTCACGAATACCATTGAATTCAAGCGCTTCTTTTTCTAAGTTAGCGCCTTCAAATGGTTCCACATGAAAATGAATGGTGGAGGCCGGATGCAACACGCCATGTTCGTCCATTTTCAACGTAACGGCACAGATTTCTAAAAGTGCATCAGTTTGAGCATTGAAACCAGCGGTCTCAACGTCTACTACCACAGGGAAATAACCACGAAAGCGTTTTTTCAAGGTTAGAGCTTCATTTTCTAGTGTCATGTTGGCTTATTTTTGTGTGACGAACGCTGCATTATTGCAGATTATACCGATGAGAAAAACCGCAATTTAAGAGAAAACCGGAATTCTATTTTGCATCCAATCAATAAGTTTGTATTGCATATTATGTAGACGTTTATTCGCCATACTTTGCATCATGTAAACCGATAAAACATGAGGAAGTAAAACGCTAAGTGGCGGTTAAGGTGATTGGAACACGGTGGCTCACATTAATGGCAGTGTGACAGATAACCCTATATTGGCGAGATTTTTGCATGCTGGTTGAAGTGGTTTTATTGATGCAAATTGACGGCAACAGACTGCCGTTTAAGAGACAGTATTAGATGAAGAAATGGCTGATTACCAGTGGTGTTGTATTTTCGTTGTTTAGCACAAGCAGCTTCGCTTTGATGGGCAAACGTTATGCTGCAACTCCACAGCAATCTCAATGGGAAATGGTGGTCAATACACCATTAGAATGTCAGCTTGTACACCCCATTCCAAGCTTTGGAGATGCGGTATTTTCATCTCGTGCGAATAAAAAAATCAATTTAGACTTTGAGTTAAAAATGCGTCGCCCGATGGGAGAAACACGTAACGTCAGTCTCATTTCTATGCCGCCACCTTGGCGACCAGGTGAACACGCCGATCGAATTACAAACCTAAAGTTTTTTAAACAGTTTGATGGTTATGTCGGAGGGCAAACAGCATGGGGCATTTTGTCTGAGCTGGAAAAAGGCCGTTATCCGACTTTTAGTTACCAAGATTGGCAGAGCCGAGATCAGAGAATTGAAGTCGCATTGTCATCAGTACTGTTTCAAAACAAGTACAACGCGTTTAGCGACTGTATTTCCAACTTATTGAAATACAGTTTCGAGGACATTGCTTTTACGATTTTGCACTACGAAAGACAAGGTGATCAGTTAACCAAGGCTTCTAAAAAGCGTTTATCACAAATTGCAGATTATATCCGACATAATCAAGATATCGATCTCGTGCTGGTGGCGACGTACACAGATTCAACCGATGGTAAAAGTGCGAGTCAAAGTTTATCAGAGCGACGTGCAGAGTCACTTCGTGATTATTTTCAGTCTCTAGGGCTACCGGAAGATCGAATTCAAGTGCAAGGGTACGGCAAGCGTCGTCCTATTGCAGATAACGGTTCGCCAATAGGAAAAGACAAAAACCGCCGAGTCGTGATATCTCTAGGGCGAACCCAAGTGTGATGCTTATAAAAACGCCGAAGCTGAAAGCTTCGGCGTTTTTGATTTACTGACGTTGTTAATAATATTTTAGTGGTATTTTGCCAAGCACCTTTCGGTGATTCCTACTGTATAATTTGAATGTTAGTTTAAGCGGAATTTGGCAATGACTTCGCAATTGGTTGCGGTATCTATTTTTTCAACCTGTTTGGCAATAGCCGGATTAGGGTGACGCTTCATAAAGTCTATCAACGCCTTAGTACAGCATCCTATCGAGTCGATAAAGCTTGCACACTCTTTATTTGGGCATTGTGGGATAAGTGTTAAGACTTTCTCAGAGGCCAGTTGAAGGTATTTGAGTTCATAGTCAGTATCTCCAGCCCAACGCCAGAACTGAGCTAAGTTATGACAAGAAATCACAGAAATTAATAATCGCTCGTCCGCCTCAATTTCCACACATTCGCTGATATCTTCACTCAGGCTTAGGGCTTGCTGGTAATGAAGAATGCTGCGAACAGGGTCATCTAGTTGAAGTGCCGTATCGGCTAGAAGTGTGTGTTTTTCCCATTCACTGATCATTATCGTAATCCCGCATATCGAAGTTGCGTACAAATCTAAACGATAACTATTATCAAGTAAAGAGTTTTGTTTATAAAAGGACAGGCAGATCGCAGACCTGCCTGTAATCGGAGTTCAACTTGCAGTACAAGTGATTATTAGAAGTGCCGCTTAGCCTTCAAGACCTGCTGAAGCTTGCTTGTTTTGAATAAGCTCAATCATATAACCATCTGGGTCTTTTACGAATGCAATGTGCGTGCTTCCGCCTTTTACTGGACCTGGCTCACGCGTCACATTACCGCCCGCCGCTTTGATAGCGTCGCAAGTTGTGTAGATATCATCAACACCAATGGCGATATGACCAAAAGCAGTACCTAGGTCATACTCAGTTTTACCCCAGTTGTAAGTCAGTTCGATCACTGCACCTTGGGATTCGTCACCATAACCAAGAAACGCTAGCGTGTATTCGTACTCTTTATTTTCGTTAGTACGAAGCAGCTGCATGCCCATAACTTCAGTGTAAAACTTGATGGATTTGTCTAGATCACCTACGCGAAGCATAGTGTGGAGAATTCGACCGTTTGACATTTTTTGCTCCTAGCTTTGATTTACAAATAGCGTTAGCTATCTGGGTATACTTTCTCTTTATATTCGCACAAATCTTCGATAATGCAGCTACCGCAGCGAGGCTTTCTTGCTACGCACGTATAACGACCATGAAGAATGAGCCAGTGGTGCACATCGAGTTTGAACTCTTTTGGCACAACTTTTAATAGCTTCTGCTCGACATCATCAACCGTTTTTCCCATCGCAAATTTAGTGCGATTCGACACGCGATAAATGTGCGTATCGACGGCAATAGTTGGCCAACCAAAAGCGGTGTTGAGCACGACGTTTGCGGTCTTGCGACCTACGCCTGGCAGCGCTTCTAACGCTGCACGATCTTCAGGAACTTCACCATTGTGTTTTTCCAACAAGATCTTACAAGTCTTGATTGTGTTTTCTGCCTTTGAGTTAAACAAACCGATTGTCTTTATGTATTCTTTTAAGCCATCGACTCCCAAATCAAGAATGCTTTGAGGTGTATTCGCTACAGGGAAAAGCTTGTCGGTGGCTTTATTGACGCTTACATCGGTTGCTTGAGCTGATAGTAATACAGCGATTAGCAGCTCAAAAGGGGAGCTCCAGTTAAGCTCAGTTTGAGGATTCGGATTGTTTTCTCGTAATCGCTCAAGAATTTCGATTCTTTTTATTTTGTTCATTGCTGACTTCCAATACCGTCTCTGCGGTTTATGAAAAAGGCTCCTATGACAGAGCCTTATCTTGTTATGCGTTAGTGACGCGAGCACGTTCTATGGTTGGTTTTTCTTCTTTTGGTTGACGTGCCTGAATTGAATTATCTATGACATTTTTGAGCGCTATCAACAGCCCAACACCGATAAATGCACCAGGTGGGAGAAGCGCTAACAGGAAGCTATTGTCAAATTGGAAAACTTGAATCCGTAGAGCTGAAGCCCAGTCTCCTAGGAGAAGGTCTGCTCCGTCGAATAGTGTGCCATTACCAATTAATTCGCGCATGGCACCTAAAACAACCAAGACGCTCGTCATACCAAGGCCCATCCACAAACCATCTAGCGCAGCGGGTGCAACATCATTTTTTGACGCGTAAGCTTCTGCTCGGCCAATAATAATGCAGTTCGTTACAATCAGAGGAATAAAGATACCTAGAGACAGGTACAAACCGTACGCATAGGCATTCATTAACAACTGAACGCAGGTAACGAGTGAGGCAATGATCATAACGAATACAGGTATACGGATCTCTTTTGGCACATAGTTACGGATAAGAGAAACTGTTACGTTGGATCCAACTAGCACGAGTAAGGTTGCAATACCAAGACCTAATGCATTGGTTATCGTGGAAGAAACCGCTAGCAGTGGACATAAGCCCAGCAGTTGTACGAGAGCGGGGTTATTACTCCACATACCGTTTTTCATCAGTAATTTATTCTCATTCATTACTGCTCTCCTTCACAGCCTAACGGCTGGCTAAGAATGTCTTCACGAGATTGGTTTACGTAGTTAACGGTATTTCGCACCACTTTTACGACGGCTCTTGGCGTGATCGTTGCACCAGTAAATTGATCGAAATCGCCGCCATCTTTACGAACTTTCCACGAATTCCAATTGTTTTCCGTGACTTGTTTTCCTGTAAAGCTCAGGATCCAGTCTGTGACACGAAGATCGATTTTATCGCCCAGACCAGGGGTTTCTTGGTGGTTTAGGACGCGTGTCCCCAAAATATTGCCCTGATTATCAATCCCAGTAATTACTTTTATCTCACCATTGTAGCCATCTGGCGCGATAGATTCTATTGCGATTGCTGTTGGTTCACCATTCTTCGTGGCGAGGTAGGCTGGCATCGCACGTAATGTCCCCAGATCTGGAGACGTGACCATTGTACAAGCTTGCGTGAGTGCGTTGTCATGCATATTTTCTGGAATGACTTGATTCAAAACAGAAAGTAATTGTTTTTGCTCTTGTACCTTGATTTGGTCTTTTGTTAGGTACTGAGTAAGGGCGACTAATCCGGTTGTTGCACATGCAAATATCGCGAGTGTCAGACCATTTTTTCTAATAGCGGTTAACATGTTTACCTCAGTGACCGTAAGTTCTAGGTTTGGTGTAGTAATCGATCAGTGGCACACACATATTTGCAAGCAACACTGCAAATGCAACACCATCTGGGAAACCGCCCCAACTGCGAATGATAAAAACCAAAGCACCAATAAGCGCACCGAAGATTAAACGTCCTTTGACGGTGGTAGACGCCGAAACGGGATCGGTTGCAATAAAGAATGCGCCAAGCATGGTTGCACCAGATAACAAGTGTAAAACTGGCGACGCAGTTTCCCCTGGCGTCAGCAACGTGAACACTAGGCTAAACAGAGTCAGACTCGCAAGGAAACCTGCTGGAATATACCATTGGATGATACGCTTTTTGATCATGACTATGCCGCCAAGAAGGTAAGCAAGGTTTACCCATTGCCAACCAATACCACCTAAGCCATCAAATATTGGCTGCGACATTACTTCGCTTGGAGTGGCACCTGTAAGAATGCCAGTCTTAAATGCATCAAGTGGTGTCGCCATTGTCACGCCGTCAACACCTGAGCGAACTTGCTGAAGTGATAAGCCGTCGTAATCATAGCCCGTAAAAATTAAAGAGAGTGTATCTGCAAAATTTACATGATCAGGTATGAGTGATGTCGGTGCACTCCAACTCGTCATTTGTACTGGGAAAGAGATCAACAAGACCACATAAGCGACCATTGCAGGGTTGAATAAGTTTTGTCCAAGGCCACCATAGAGGTGTTTAGCAATTACTATCGCAAAAATAAGCCCGATCACCATAATCCACCACGGAGACCATGGTGGTATAGCAACGGCTAATAACCAAGCGGTAACTATTGCACTGTTATCACGTAGCGCTCTCATTGGTGAGCGTTTACGACAGATCATGACTAAGGCTTCAAGGGATACAGCGACTGCAATGGCAAAAATCAGCTGAATAAGCGTACCCCAGCCAAAGAAGTAGGTTTGAGCTACTAAACCTGGAAGTGCGCAAAGTGCCACCCATTTCATTAAGTCTGGCGTACTACGACGACTGTGGGTATGCGGTGAACTGGCAATAAAAAACGACACTACTCGTTCTCCTCAGTATTATTTTTATTAGCTTCTTGTTGCGCTTTGCGTGCCTTCGCGCGCGCAATTGCTGCGGCAACCGCGGCTTTCTTCGGATCCACTTCTGGTTCTTCGGAGGTTGCTTCTTCAACAGGCTCTGTTTGCGTTTCTTGCTTCGCTTTGCGCGCTTTGGCTCGAGCGATGGCAGCAGCCACGGCGGCTTTTTTCGGATCGTCGGTTTGCTCGGCAGGTGCTTCAGCTTCTTCCGCTTCAGTTGAGTCTGCTTGTTTCGCTTTACGAGCCTTCGCGCGCGCAATTGCTGCGGCAACCGCGGCTTTCTTCGGATCCACTTCTGGTTCTTCGGAAGTTGCTTCTTCAACAGGCTCTGTTTGCGTTTCTTGCTTCGCTTTACGCGCTTTGGCACGTGCAATGGCAGCTGCCACGGCGGCTTTTTTCGGATCTTCGGTTTGCTCGGCAGGTGCTTCAGCTTCTTCCGCTTCAGCTGAGTCTGCTTGCTTCGCTTTTCGCGCTTTGGCTCGAGCAATTGCAGCGGCAACTGCGGCTTTTTTCGGATCGTCGGTTTGCTCGGCAGGTGCGTCAGCTTCTTCCGCTTCGGTTGAGTCTGCTTGCTTCGCTTTGCGCGCTTTGGCTCGAGCAATTGCAGCGGCAACTGCGGCTTTTTTCGGATCGTCGGTTTGCTCGGCAGGTGCGTCAGCTTCTTCCGCTTCAGTTGAGTCTGCTTGCTTCGCTTTTCGTGCTTTGGCACGTGCAATCGCAGCAGCCACGGCGGCTTTTTTCGGATCGTCTGTTTGCTCAGTAGGTGCTTCAGCTTCTTCCGCTTCAGTTGAGTCTGCTTGCTTCGCTTTACGTGCTTTGGCACGTGCAATGGCAGCAGCAACCGCGGCTTTCTTCGGATCGCTGTCTTGCTGTGCAGACGTTTCCGATTCTACAGATTCAGTTGAATCTTCTTGTTGTGCTTTTTTCGCTTTAGCTCGGGCGATGGCGGCCGCAACTGCCGATTTTTTATCATCAGCGTTATTGTCTGGCGTTTCGCCTTGTTCTTTTTGCGCTTTACGTTCGCGAGCAAGACGTTTGCGTTCTTCGCGCAGTTTTGCCATTTCTGAGTTATCAGGTTCACTAGAGCCTGCTTTAGCTGCTGCAGCTTGTTTCGCCTTCGCTTTGGCAATGGCTGCCGCTACGGCGGGTTTTACTGCTGGCTCTGCTTTTTCTGTGGTTTCTGTCTTTTGAGCTTTCACTCGTGCGATCGCTGCTGCTATCGCATCATCGCTACCAGAAGACTTCATCTCTTTTCGGCGTTGATCGGCAGCTTTCTTGAAGCGATTTTCACGTTCTGCTTTTTCGCGTTCCATACGCGCTTTTTTCTCTTCAAAACGCAGTTTTGCTCGCTCTGCAGCTTCCGCTTCTTGTGTTCTAGTTCGAATTTCTGCTTTCGCTTGGCGGTAGTACTGTACGAGCGGAATTTCACTTGGACATACAAACGCACAAGCGCCGCACTCGATACAATCCTTTAAGTTTAATTCATCGAGTTTGTCATATTCTTCAGCTTTCGCATGCCATTGCAGTTGTTGAGGCAGCAGCGAAGCAGGGCACGCTTCGGCACATTGGCTACAGCGAATACATTCCATCTCATACTGGTGCGGAGAGATCTCACGACGAGTCGGAGCAAGGATACAGTTTGCTGTCTTGGTAATCGGCACTTGGGAGTGAGGAAGGGTAAAGCCCATCATTGGCCCACCCATAATTAAACGCTGTAACTTCTTATCTGCTTTATAGCCAAACTCATCCAACAGTGCTTGTACTGGTGTCCCTAACAATGCCCAAACGTTGCGTGGTTGTTTGAAGGTTTTACCAGTGAGAGTCACGATGCGCTTTATCATCGGCTCACCGTCGATGACTGCGCGTTTTATAGCGTAAAGAGAACCAACATTCTGAACCAAAATACCAATATCGGCTGGAATCGCGCCACTTGGTACTTCTTTATTGGTTAAAATTTTGATCAGCTGTTTTTCACCGCCAGAAGGGTATTTAGTTGGGATAACGCGAATAACGATATCTTTGTTTATAGCCGCAGCTTCTAGCGCTTTGATTGCTTCTGGTTTGTTGTCTTCAATGCCAATAATCGTGAGCTTTGGTGTCAGGATATGTTCGACAATTTCGATACCTTGAATAAGCTCTTCGGCATGTTCTTGCATGAGCTTGTCATCAGACGTGATGTATGGCTCGCACTCTGCTGCATTAACGATAAGAATCTCGGTACGAGCAAAACCTGATTGGATTTTTTTTGCAGTAGGGAAGCCTGCGCCACCCATACCAGAAATACCAGCGAGACGAATAATATCAATCAGTGCGTCAGGGGTTTCTTGTTGGTAATCTGCGACGGGGTTTCTTTCACACCATGCATCTTTCCCATCAGGCGTGATGACTGCGCACAACTCACTTAACCCAGAAGGGTGCGCGACAGTTCGTGGCTCAATCGCGGTGAGCGTACCTGATGTTGGAGCATGCACTGGAACCGTAAAGCCGGTCTCCGATTGCGTTAATGGCTGACCTTTTAATAAGTAGTCACCTTCGGCAACCAGTAGGTTACCCGCTTTACCAATGTGCTGTTTTAGCGGCAATACAATTTCTGACGGGATAGCCGCATGAGCGAGTTCAGTTTTGTTGGACTGCTTTTTATTTTCTGCCGGATGCACACCACCTGGGAAATCCCAAAGCGCGCCTGTACGAATTTGTTCAATCAAAGACAACATGTGAAACCTTACTTAATTGAATCTTTCACGTTCGCTGCATTGTCGGCAGCATCCGTAATGTTAAGTACCGGAATGGAGTGAAGTTGCCACTTCCAGCTTTCTGTGGTCGTTGCCACAGGAATCATTTCAATACAATCAGTCGGACATGGGGCAACACACAAGTCACAGCCCGTACATTCATCTTTGATTACGGTATGGACCGCCTTTGTTCCGCCTACAATTGCATCCACCGGACACGCCTGAATACACTTAGTGCAGCCAATACACATGTCTTCATGAATAAACGCAACGGTTGGAATTTTGCTGTCGAGATCGTGCGCAGATTCTTCTGGCTCAACACCCATTAAGTCGGCGAGCTTTTCGATTGTTGCCTGACCACCAGGGGGACATTTGTTGATGTGGTCGCCATTTGCAATTGCTTCAGCATAAGGGCGGCAACCAGGGTAGCCACATTGACCGCATTGAGTTTGCGGTAAAATGGCGTCGATTTGATCCACAATAGGGTCCGCTTCAACTTTAAAGCGAATAGAAGCAAAACCAAGTATCGCGCCGAAAATCGCAGCCAGAACCGCTAACGCGATAATCGCAATTAAAATCGTACTCATCGCTTACTTCACCAAACCTGTAAAGCCCATAAAGGCGAGTGACATTAAACCTGCTGTAATCATTGCTATTGATGCCCCTTTAAAAGGCACAGGAACGTCGGCGGCGGCTATGCGCTCTCGCATGGATGCAAAAAGTATCAACACCAATGAGAAACCAACAGCGGCGCCGAAGCCGTAGATGATCGATTCAATAAAGTTATGGTTTTCATTAATGTTAAGAAGTGCCACGCCCAATACTGCGCAGTTTGTTGTGATCAGCGGTAAGAAAATGCCAAGCAAGCGATAAAGCGTCGGGCTGGTTTTGTGCACAACCATTTCGGTGAACTGCACCACAACGGCTATCACCAAAATAAAACTCATGGTTCGAAGGTACTCAATACCCAGTGGACGAAGGATGTAGCTTTCCACTAAATACGCACACACTGACGCGAGCGTTAGCACAAAAGTTGTCGCTAAGCCCATACCTATTGCTGTTTCCAGTTTTTTGGACACGCCCATGAAAGGACATAGGCCCAAAAACTTCACCAGTACAAAGTTGTTCACCAGCACAGTGCCGACCAACAACAAAACATATTCGGTCATAGTTATTACGTTCTTAAAATCCGATCTTGATATTATCGTGTTTTGTGACACCAATAACAACCAGTGAACGATGTGGTTTTACATACACGATGGAAAAATAGTCGTCTATTTGATCTATTTTGATGAATCAATAAGAAATTGAATCGTTTGCTGAATGTATTGTTAGCGAGAGGATACTACCTATTAATTTTCATCTAATGTGTGATTTTAAAAAAAGCCCGCCTCTCCCAGGTAGAAAAGAGAGGCGGGCAATGTATATTTACAAGCTAATTATTTAAACTTTCTGAGTGCTTGATGGACTGTGTTTATATCTTACTCGTGAAGGTACGAGTGATGACGTCTTGCTGTTGCTCTGTCGTTAGAGAGTTAAAACGTACCGCATAACCAGACACTCGAATCGTCAACTGAGGGTATTTCTCTGGATGTTCAACCGCATCCAATAACATCTCTCGGTCTAGAACGTTGACGTTAAGGTGTTGACCACCTTCAATCGCAATGCCCTCGTTGCTTGCTTCGTGATGGAAGTAACCATCCATTAGCGCAGCTAGGTTCTTCTTCTGACTCAAGTCATCTTTACCCAATGCGTTAGGCACAATTGAGAAAGTGTAAGAAATACCATCTTTAGCGTAAGCGAACGGTAATTTAGAAACCGATGCCAGAGACGCAACCGCCCCTTTTTCATCACGACCGTGCATTGGGTTTGCACCCGGTCCAAAAGGCATACCTGCGCGACGGCCATCTGGTGTATTACCCGTTTTTTTACCGTAAACCACGTTAGATGTGATTGTTAAAATCGATTGAGTTGGCACTGCTTCGCGGTAGGTGTGCATCTTCTGAATTTTCTTCATGAAGCGCTCAACTAGATCACAAGCGATGTCATCAACACGGGCATCGTTGTTACCAAATTTTGGATAATCACCTTCGATTTTAAAATCAACGGCGATGCCATCTTCATCACGAACGGGTTTCACGGTTGCGTATTTAATTGCTGCTAAAGAGTCTGCAACAACAGACAGACCTGCAATACCACACGCCATCGTGCGGTGCACGTCGCGATCCATCAATGCCATCAGTGATGCTTCGTAGCTGTAACGGTCATGCGAATAATGGATGATGTTCAACGCTGTGACGTATTGCGTTGCTAGCCACTCCAACATATTGTCGAAACGAGGCATCAAAGCGTCAAAGTCGAGAATTTCATCTTGAACTTTGTCCACTACCGGACCCACTTGCGCTTTCGATTTTTCATCGATACCACCATTGATGGTGTAAAGCAGCGCTTTTGCAAGGTTGGCACGTGCACCAAAGAATTGCATGTGCTGACCAACAACCTGCGGGCTCACACAACAGGCAATCGCGTAGTCGTCATTGTCGAAATCAGGACGCATTAGATCGTCGTTTTCGTATTGAACCGAAGAGGTATCAATCGACACTTTTGCAGCATATTGTTTGAACGCTTCAGGTAATTGCTCTGACCAAAGAATCGTCATGTTTGGCTCAGGAGCAGGGCCCATAGTATGTAGTGTATTTAAGTACCGGAATGTCGTTTTAGATACTAGCGTACGGCCATCAACGCCCATACCAGCCATGGCTTCGGTTGCCCAGATTGGGTCGCCAGAGAACAATGAATCGTATTCTGGTGTGCGTAGGAAGCGAACCATGCGTAGCTTCATGATGAAGTGGTCAATCATTTCTTGCGCTTGTGATTCATCAATCAAACCGTTTGCTATATCGCGTTCTAGATAGACGTCTAGGAAAGTCGAAGTACGGCCCAGTGACATTGCTGCGCCGTTTTGCGATTTAACCGCCGCTAGGTAGCCAAAGTAGGTAAATTGGATCGCTTCTTGTGCAGTTTTTGCAGGTAGCGACATATCAATGCCGTATTTCAGACCCATTTGACGAATGTCTTCAAGCGCTTGAACTTGATCGGCTATTTCTTCGCGCAGACGAAGTGTTTTCTCAAGATCGTTGCCTTGTTCTAAGAACGTTTGTGTTGAGTTGTATTGCTCTTTTTTGTCTGCTTTTAAGAAGTCGATACCGTATAGGGCGAGACGACGATAGTCACCAATGATACGACCACGGCCATAGGCATCAGGAAGGCCCGTGATGATGCCTGATTTACGACACGCCAGAATTTCTTGGGTGTAAAGGTCGAAACACGCTTTGTTGTGAGTTTTACGGTATTCAGTGAAGATTTTTTCAACCGTTGGATCTAGCTCGCGGCCATAAACTTCGCACGAGTTTTTTACCATGCGAATCCCGCCATTGGCGATGATTGCACGTTTTAGCGGTTGATCAGTTTGTAAGCCAACGATCTTTTCCAGATCTTTGTTGATGTAGCCTGCATCGTGGGAAGTGATTGTTGAGGGCAAGTCTGTGTCAAAATCAATAGGGGCGTGTGTGCGGCTTTCTTGTTTTATGCCTTCAAGCACTTGGTTCCATAATGCTGAAGTGGATTCGCTAACTTCAGCTAAGAAAGTCTCGTCTCCCTCATAGGGTGTATAGTTTTTTTGGATGAAGTCACGAGTGTTGACAGAGTTTTGCCATTCACCAGCAGTAAATCCAGCCCATGCATCTAGCATGTCAGTTGTCGGAATAGTCATAAGTAAATCCCTAAGTTATTGATAATTAGAATGGAGGCGACGAGTAGGACGGAACCATTCTTAACCCTTTTAATCGTATGGATTTATTTATTATGAGTAAAATGAATGCTTTTCATTTTTTCAATGATTAAATTGCATTAATAATAGATTCAAATAGTTATGATTGTTTTTTGCTAGGAAAGAGACAGAATTAAATATGTGGTGCTGTGAGAACACTATCTACGACAATGTTATGAGTTCTGTAATTTGAACTTATTTCGGTGTGATTTTATGGCGCCTAGATTGGCTTAGATTTCATGGCGATTAAGATACAAAAAAGCCGTGTCTTGCGACACGGCTTTTCTATAATCTGGCTCCTCCTGCTGGGCTCGAACCAGCGACCTGCGGATTAACAGTCCGTCGCTCTACCAACTGAGCTAAGGAGGAATTGCTTTGCTTGAAAGCGGGACGGATCTTACCGAGCACTCAAACTACTGTCAACAGTAAAAAAATACATTTTTAGCAAAAAATATTGAGTTAAGGGCTTTACTTTTCTGTATGGCTTGCCAGTAAAGGCTCGAGGTTAGTTATCCACTAAATTTGTGGATAAGTGTGTTGATGAGATCTGGGTAAAGAAAATTTATATGCAACTAAGTTTTTATTTGGTGAATTTTTAGTCGGAGTTATGCGTAAAATAAGCAAATAAAACAGAGATTTATCGATCTTAATCAAAAGGTATTCAAAGTGGATAAAAATCAATCTTTTGGGGATAAGAAAGTTTTAAGCTAATTTTTGGGGAAAAGTTGTGGAAACTATAATGTGAAGAATGTGTGTAGCTCTTCAACTAGGGCGAAGTACTATATCAGAGTCACTTTTATATGGCTATAGCATTCTAGACAAACAAGAAAATTTATTAACAATGATGGTTAAATTCTCGATAGACGTAGATTTCATTAACTAAGGTGTATATATATACAGCCAAAGCGCAGTAAAATTGAGGAAGGGTATGAGTAAAGTCTATGAATTGGTCTCCGATTATCAGCCGTCGGGCGATCAACCAGGAGCGATCAATCAGTTGCTTGAGGGGCTCGATGCTGGGCTAGCACATCAAACATTGTTGGGGGTCACAGGCTCAGGTAAAACCTTCACACTAGCGAATGTGATTGCTCAAGCCCAACGACCTGCAATATTACTTGCGCCAAACAAAACGCTTGCTGCTCAGTTATATGGTGAGATGAAGTCATTCTTTCCTAATAATGCGGTTGAGTATTTTGTTTCTTACTATGATTACTACCAACCTGAAGCATATGTTCCCACAACAGATACTTTCATTGAAAAGGACGCTTCGGTTAACGCCCACATTGAGCAAATGCGACTGTCTGCCACTAAAGCTTTATTGGAACGGAAAGACGCTATTATCGTTGCTTCGGTTTCAGCTATCTATGGTTTGGGTGATCCGGAATCCTACTTACAAATGATGCTTCATTTGCGACGTGGAGATGTGATTGATCAGCGTGATATGCTTCGTCGCCTAGCGGAGCTCCAATACTCACGCAATGACGTTGCTTTAGAGCGTGGCCAATTCCGTGTTCGAGGTGAAGTGATTGACATCTTCCCAGCCGAATCAGACCAAGACGCTGTGCGCGTTGAGATGTTTGACGATGAGGTGGATTGCATCAGTGTGTTCGACCCATTGACAGGCGTGGTCAAACAACGAGACTTGCCGCGCTATACCATCTATCCCAAGACGCACTATGTCACGCCAAGAGATCGCATTCTTGAAGCGATTGAAAATATTAAAGTCGAACTAGAAGTGCGCAAAAAGCAGCTTCTAGATAACAACAAGCTACTGGAAGAGCAGCGAATTAGCCAGCGCACTCAATTCGATATCGAAATGATGAATGAGTTGGGCTTTTGCTCCGGTATCGAAAACTATTCTCGTTATCTCAGTGGACGCTCGGAAGGTGAGCCGCCACCAACCCTGTTTGACTACTTACCTCATGATGGCTTGTTGATCATCGATGAATCTCACGTGACAGTACCGCAGATAGGTGCCATGTATAAAGGTGACCGTTCGCGTAAAGAAACGCTGGTGGAGTTTGGTTTCCGGTTACCTTCAGCTTTGGATAATCGTCCACTGAAGTTTGAGGAGTTTGAAGCACTAGCGCCACAAACGATTTTCGTCTCTGCTACGCCCGGAAATTACGAACTAGAAAAATCGGCGGGTGATGTGGCGGATCAAGTCGTTCGTCCAACAGGCTTGCTTGACCCTGAGTTGGAGGTTCGCCCAGTAGCGACCCAAGTCGACGACCTATTGTCTGAGATCCGTATTCGCGCTGCTAAAGATGAACGAGTTCTGGTTACAACACTGACCAAACGAATGGCTGAAGATCTCACCGAATACCTTCACGAACATGATGTTAAGGTACGTTATTTACACTCAGACATTGATACTGTTGAGCGTGTGGAAATTATCCGTGACCTTCGTCTTGGGGAATTTGACGTGCTGGTGGGAATAAACTTATTGAGAGAGGGCCTGGATATGCCAGAGGTCTCGTTAGTTGCAATTTTGGATGCGGATAAAGAGGGCTTCTTGCGGTCTGAACGCTCACTCATTCAGACCATTGGTCGTGCTGCACGAAACATCGAAGGTAAGGCGATTTTATACGCTGACCGAATCACCAACTCAATGAAAAAGGCGATGGATGAAACTAACCGTCGTCGCGAGAAGCAGGAAGCGTACAACGAAGAAATGGGTATTTCGCCACAAGCGCTCAAACGAAATATCAAAGACATCATGGAACTTGGCGATATCACTAAGTCTAAACGCCAGCGTAACACTAAACAGGTACCATTATCGAAAGTGGCGGAGCCTTCGCAAACTTACGAGGCACTGTCCCCTCAGCAGCTAGAAAAAGAAATCAGTCGACTGGAGGCAGCGATGTATCAGCATGCGCAAGATTTAGAATTTGAGTTAGCGGCACAAAAGCGTGACGAGATTGAAAAACTACGAGCGCAGTTCATCGCAAATAGTTGAACAAACTTACCGATTTAACTATCTAAGTATTTTAGGTCGCTTGTAAAAAAAAGAAGCCAATAGGCAGTCGGGTCTATTGGCTTGTTTTGTGAACATATCGTTCACTAACAACGTCAGTTGGCTAGGTGACCCGAGGGGTCACTATGGTTACAGCATGGTTTGTGCCACTTTTTAAATAATTGATATTATTTTTGAATTTTTTCCTTTGCCCATAATTTAGCTAATGTTATTTGCAAAATGCAAAGCGTAATGCGATTATTGTTTAAAACACAACAAAATAATAGCTAGGTTATGCAACAAAAATCCGAAGGCCCAAAGTCTCGTTACCTTTTAATGGTCGAGGACACCGCATCTGTTGCGGCTCTGTACCGCTCATACCTGACACCGCTTGGCATAGATATCAATATTGTCGGCACAGGTAGGGATGCCATTGAGAGCCTAAATCATCGAATTCCAGATCTTATTTTACTTGATCTCCGTCTGCCAGATATGACGGGGATGGACGTTTTACATGCCGTTAAAAAGAGTCATCCCGACGTACCTATAATCTTTATGACAGCGCATGGTTCTATCGATACCGCTGTCGAGGCCATGCGTCATGGCTCACAAGACTTTCTAATTAAACCGTGTGAAGCAGACCGTTTACGTGTCACGGTTAACAATGCAATTCGTAAAGCGACCAAGCTAAAAAATGAAGCCGATAATCCAGGTAATCAGAGCTATCAGGGGTTTATCGGCAGTAGCCAAACCATGCAGCAGGTTTACCGTACGATAGATTCAGCGGCGAGCAGTAAAGCGAGTATTTTTATCACAGGTGAAAGTGGTACTGGTAAAGAGGTATGTGCCGAGGCTATTCACGCAGCAAGTAAACGTGGTGACAAACCTTTTATTGCAATTAACTGTGCTGCAATTCCAAAAGATTTGATTGAGAGTGAACTGTTTGGTCACGTAAAAGGGGCCTTTACTGGCGCTGCGAATGATCGTCAAGGGGCAGCTGAGTTAGCGGATGGCGGCACACTTTTTCTAGATGAGCTTTGTGAGATGGACTTGGATTTACAAACCAAGTTGCTACGATTTATTCAAACGGGCACATTCCAAAAAGTGGGTTCCTCAAAAATGAAGAGCGTGGATGTGCGCTTTGTGTGTGCCACTAACCGTGATCCCTGGAAAGAGGTACAAGAAGGTCGATTCCGTGAAGATTTGTACTATCGTTTGTATGTCATTCCTTTGCATTTACCGCCTTTACGCGAACGAGGCGAAGATGTTATTGAAATTGCATACTCACTGCTAGGTTACATGTCACACGAAGAAGGAAAAAGCTTCATACGTTTTGCGCCTGATGTCATCGAGCGATTCAACAGCTATGAGTGGCCGGGTAACGTTCGTCAGTTACAAAACGTGCTACGCAACATCGTTGTTCTAAACAACGGTAAAGAGATTACGTTGGACATGTTACCGCCACCGTTGAATCAACCGCTTGACCGTCCGTCGTCTGTGGCTAAATTAATTGAGCCGAAAGCGATGACCGCATCTGAGATTATGCCATTATGGATGACGGAAAAAATGGCAATCGAGCAAGCGATTGAAGCATGTGATGGCAATATTCCTCGAGCGGCGGGATATCTTGATGTCAGTCCGTCGACGATTTACCGCAAGTTACAGGCATGGAACGGCAAGGAAGAGCGGCAAAAAGTATGAGTGTAAATGTATTAAATCAGCAAAAAATAGATGAACTGTCGATGGAAATTGGCAGTGACAACGTACCTGTACTGTTCGATATCTTCCTAGGAGAAATGGATACCTATATCGAGAACTTATCCCAACTGCAGGGGGCAGAGCGATTAGCTTACTCAAAAGAAATCAGCCACGCGTTGAAAAGTAGTGCTGCGAGCTTTGGGGCAGATCGCCTTTGTGAACTGGCTATGTCCATAGACAAAAAAGCGAAAGCCGGTGAGTTGACTGCGGAGTCTGAGGAGTTAGAGGCTATGTTCGATCTTTTGCACGAAACTCGAGATGCTTATCGCTCTTGGCGACAGTAGCTATTTTTTCTATTAACAATTTTTTCTTAGTAAACATCTGTTCTTACTGGATGCCTGAACTAAAACCCTTCGATGACAGAAGGGTTTTCATTATCAATAAACACCTTAAAAGAGGGCGCTAGCCAGGTAACGTGCTCTTAAATAGAAAGTTGTAGCTGATTTTCAATCGCTAGTTTGAGCTTGCTTCTATCGTGACGCCAGTCTCGGTTAGAGGAGGCGAGTGACTCCGTCACTACATTCCATTGACTTAAGACGTCTTGCTCGGTTTTCTCTGCTAGAACCACGTCTATTTTTCTTCCTTGACAGGCACGTTCACACCATTCTAATTTTTGAGCCATCGTCATTCGTCCCGCTGGGCCGTATTCTGGACTCAGGTTAGCAACAAAAATGACTTTTGCTTTTGTGTTTGCTGCAATCGCTTTGCCGAGTTCAGGCAGCAATAAAGGAGGCATGATACTAGTTAAAAAACTGCCAGGGCCAAGAATAATCGCGTCCGCTTCCGCCAAAGCTGTGATGGCTTCTTTGGTAGCAGGCACTTCTGGTGAAAGATCCAAACGTCGCAAGTCTGCTTTCATTTCGTCGACATTTGTTTCTCCCGTAACCCACTTCCCATCTACGGATAACGCGGAAAGATCCGAAGGGTGTTCGGACATAGGAAGGATGTTAACGTCGACTTTTAACATATTGCGAATCAGATTAATGGCATCTAAAGGTCTGACCGATAAGTTATCGAGTGCAGTAAGCATCAAATTACCAAGATTATGACCATCAAGTTCGCCAGTGCCTTTGAAGCGATATTCAAACATCATAGAACTGATCGAAGGCTCTGTAATGAGCTGATTAATACAGTTACGTGTGTCTCCCCAAGCGATTCCTCCTTGGCAGTGACGAATTCTTCCTGTTGAACCACCATTGTCAGTCGTGGCAACAATCCCAGTTGCATTGCTGCCAAAATCTCGTAATGCGGCCAGCATTCGACCTAAGCCATGACCACCGCCAACAGCGACCACTTTTTTATCTGTGTAGATATTCATTATGTTCTTCTAATAATCTAATAAAAAACGGCTACAATTTATCTTAAGGAGTGTCTTAAAGGTACTCACTTAGCGGTAAATTGTGTCTCTAGAGAGTTTTTTATCACTCAAGTCTGGATTCCATTACAAATATTAAGTATTTTACACCGCAAAGCTATCAGAGATTTCATATCTCTGGTTGCCATAACTCCGAGCTCACTATTGCTAAGTCCTTGGATAAGCGTTTTGAGCCAGTGGCATACTGTCACAAGGGCATGATTGGAAATGGCCATGCCTCCCGTGTTTGGAAAGGTGTTCCGTGGCGCAACAATTCGAAGACAAATTTCATCGTAAGTTTTATTACTTGCGTCTGTCTGTGACCGACGTATGTAATTTCAAATGTACCTATTGCCTTCCTGATGGCTATAAGCCTTCGGGCAATAAAAACTCGTCTTTTTTATCTCTCCCTGAAATCAAACGGGTCGTAAAAGCATTCGCTGATTGTGGCACGTCAAAAGTGCGCATCACTGGTGGTGAGCCTAGCTTACGCAAAGATTTTACCGACATTATCCATTCAGTAGCGGCGACGCCTGGCATTCAAAAAGTTGCAACGACAACCAATGGCTACCGCATGGCAAAACAAGTCGCAGAATGGCGTGAAGCGGGTTTAACCCACATTAATGTCAGTGTGGATAGCCTTGACCCGCGTATGTTTCATCAAATCACAGGTGAAAATAAGTTTACTGAAGTCATGAATGGTATCGAACGTGCGTTCGAGGTCGGTTATGAGCAAGTAAAAGTTAATGTGGTGTTGATGAAAGATCTGAACCATCACGAGCTGCCAGCGTTTCTTAACTGGATAAAAGATCGTCCAATCCAACTGCGTTTCATTGAGTTGATGCAAACGGGTGAGATGGATGAGCTATTTAATAAGCACCATGTATCCGGAGTGGCAATTCGTAACCAGCTAATTGCAAATGGTTGGTTGCTGAAAGTGCGCTCGCATAATGATGGTCCTGCGCAAGTATTTGTTCATCCTGATTACAAGGGTGAAATAGGTCTTATCATGCCTTATGAAAAAGACTTTTGTGAAAGCTGCAACCGACTGCGCGTTTCTGCGATGGGTAAGCTGCACCTATGTCTGTTTGGAGACCACGGTGTAGAATTGCGTGATCTTTTGGAACGTGATGAGCAAGAGAGTGAGCTTATTGAACGTATCCAGGCGCAGTTACAAACCAAGTCGGTAAGCCATTTCTTGCATGATGGCAATACTGGTATGACGCCACACCTCGCGTCTATCGGCGGCTAACTTCATTCAATTTTTAGAGCGAGTTCACTGATAAGCTGGCTCTAACTTTTTCCGAATCGATACCAAGCGTATCAAAGCTAATTAAGAGAATAGGTGAACAAATGGGTCACGCTGAAAGCAAATTCCAACCTGCAAATATTGCCGTTCTAACGGTATCTGACACTCGTACTGAAGAAAACGATACCTCTGGTCGTTACCTAGCTGAGCATGCTCAAGAAGCGGGTCACAACGTAGTAGACAAGCAAATTGTTATTGATGACATGTACAAGATCCGCGCGATTGTTTCTCAATGGATTGCTGATGAAAGCGTACAAGCGATCATGATTACTGGCGGTACAGGTTTCACCTCACGTGATAGCACGCCAGAAGCACTTAAGCCTCTATTTGATAAAGAAGTTGAAGGTTTTGGTGAGTTGTTCCGTATGGTGTCGTACGAAGAGATCGGTACGTCTACGATTCAGTCTCGTGCGATTGCTGGTTTTGCTAACCACACCGTGATCTTCGCAATGCCAGGTTCAACTGGTGCGTGCCGCACAGGCTGGACAAAAATTATTAAACAGCAGTTGGATGCAAGTCATCGCCCTTGTAACTTCATGCCACACCTATCTGTATAACCTTTCCTAAAAGCGAAGGAAAAACAATGACCCAATTTACACATATCAATGCTTCTGGCGAAGCAAACATGGTTGACGTGTCAGCAAAAACGGAGACGGTTCGTGAAGCTCGTGCTGAAGCATTTGTTCACATGGCCCCAGAAACACTTCAACTGATTGTCTCTGGCCAGCACCACAAAGGTGATGTATTTGCGACGGCTCGTATTGCTGGTATTCAAGCTGCGAAGAAAACCTGGGATTTGATTCCACTTTGTCATCCGCTACTACTCTCTAAAGTTGAAGTTCAACTGGAAGCTATCGAAGCAGAAAACAAAGTTCGCATCGAATCAGTATGTAAACTTGCGGGTAAAACTGGTGTGGAAATGGAAGCGCTCACGGCAGCTTCCGTTGCTGCTCTAACGATTTACGATATGTGTAAAGCAGTACAAAAAGACATGGTCATTGGTCAAGTTCGTCTACTAGAGAAAACGGGTGGTAAATCTGGTCACTTTAAGGTGGAATCATGATTAAAGTACTTTTCTTTGCTCAAACTCGAGAGCTGATTGGCATCGACAGTGTCGAGTTAGACGGGCCGTTTGAAACGGTGGAATCCATTCGTGCACATCTAGTGGAAGAAGGCACTAAGAAAGATGGCAAGTGGGATTTAGCGCTCGAGCCAGGAAAGCTACTTGCTGCAGTGAACCAATCCATCGTCCCTCTGGATACACAAGTAAAAGCAGGTGACGAAGTTGCGTTTTTCCCGCCGGTAACTGGGGGTTAAGATGGATTCTCGTGTATCTGTACAAATTGAAGACTTTTCGGTTGAGCAAGAATATCAACGTCTATCTGAAGGGACGGCTGCCGGCGCTGTCGTTACATTCGTTGGTAAAGTTCGAGATATGAACCTTGGGGATAATGTCATTGGTTTACATCTAGAGCACTATCCGGGGATGACAGAGAAGAGCTTGAGCGACATTTGCGATCAAGCAGAGTCTCGCTGGCCACTATTAGGTGTACGCGTGATTCATCGTGTCGGAGACATGGATAGCGGTGATCAAATTGTATTTGTGGGCGTTTCCAGTGCGCACCGCGGCGCGGCATTTGATGCGTGCGAGTTCATCATGGATTATCTGAAAACCCAAGCACCATTTTGGAAAAAAGAGCGTACGACGAATGAAGATCGTTGGATTGAGTCGCGCGACACCGATCATCAAGCTGCACAGCGTTGGGAAAAATAGAACTAACCCGCATTCTAGTGAAAAAAGCTAAGTGCTAATGGTACTTAGCTTTTTTTGTATTTATCTTCATTGTATTGCTCACTTTGTTTCAATATTTCCTATCTTTTGTCTGGTGATATTCTTCACAATAAAAGTTTTTTGCCCAATATATAAACAATTATTTGTTAGACTTGATTTGTCATAAATGTTAAATGATGTGTAAATATCTAGCATAAGATGCTAGTAAATGGTTTAAACTCAGATTAATCGAAAGTTTCGCCTGTTAAATGTCGCTTCTGGTCTTTATTTGGCTGGTGAATGCTTTGGGGTTAGAGTTTACTGCTAGATATGTGTGGTTTAGTCAGCATTATTGGTTTTTTTGCTACATTTTTATGGCAAATTACTTCAATGATTGCTAATGTGTGCCGCAGTCTTTGTAAGGTTTTAGACTTTTGTGCTCAGAAAGTGCACTAAAAAAATCTAAAACTCTGACCGTTCCAGGCCCTTACAAAGAAGTCATGGATGCTAACGAAAAAATTTGGAGTTTTACGCATGTATAAGAATAAAATCACGCGCGCTTTATTTATTGGTGCTGGTCTTTCTCTCGCTCTAGCTGGTTGTGGTGAAAAGCCTGCGGAGAAACAAGCTGCTGAGCCTGCTCCGGCTCCAGCCCCTGAAGCTAAATCTGATTCTAAAGAGCCAAAACTTGCTGCTGTTCAAGAATTGGTGCGTGGTAACGGTACAGAAGTTGCGACAATAGACCCTCATAAATCTCAAGGTGTTCCAGAATCCCACGTGATTCGCGATCTTCTTGAAGGCCTTGTAAACCAAGATGCGGACGGTAACACTATCCCTGGTGTTGCAGAATCTTGGGAAACTGAAGACAACAAAACATACACTTTCCACTTACGTGAAGACGCAAAATGGTCAAACGGTGATCCTGTCACTGCAGGTGATTTCGTTTACAGCTTCCAACGTGCAGTCGATCCAGCAACCGCCTCTCCATATGCTTGGTACATGGAATACACCAAGATGAAGAACGCAAAAGACATTGTTGCGGGTAAAAAAGATAAGAGCGAGTTAGGTGTTAAAGCGGTTGACGATCACACGTTAGTGGTTGAGTTAGATACTGCAGTACCATATTTTGTAATGATGATGGGCCACACGACAGTGAAACCTGTTCATCAAGCAACTGTTGAAAAGTTCGGCGATCAATGGACGAAGCCAGAGAACTTTGTAGGTAACGGTGCTTATGTTGTTGACAACTGGGTTGTAAACGAGCGTTTGGTTCTAAAACGTAACGAACAGTACTGGGACAACGAAAACACGACGCTTGACCAAGTTACTTTCCTACCAATCGAGAACCAAGTAGCGGAAATGAACCGCTTCCTAGCGGGTGAAATCGACTTCACGAACGAGCTGCCTACAGAGCACTTCAAGCGTCTGAAGAAAGAGCACCCACAAGAAGTGTCTGTAACCGGTAACTTATGTACTTACTACTACATCTTCAATACGAAGAAAAAGCCGTTTGATGATGTTCGTGTGCGTAAAGCGATTTCTTATGCGATTGACCGTAACATTGTGACCGATGCGATTTTAGGTCAAGGTCAAAAGCCAGCTTACTTCCTAACACCTGAAATTACGGCAGGTTTCAACCCAGAAATTCCTGCATACGGCAAAATGACGCAAGAAGAGCGTAACGCAGAAGCTGCGCGTCTATTGGAAGAAGCGGGTTACGGCGTAGACAACCCTCTTGAATTTAACCTTCTATACAATACATCAGAGAACCACAAGAAACTTGCGGTTGCACTGGGTTCAATGTGGAAGAAGACACTTGGTCTAGACGTTACGCTAGAAAACCAAGAGTGGAAAACTTACCTATCTACCAAAGATTCTGGCAACTTTGAGGTTGCTCGTGCAGGTTGGTGTGGCGACTACAACGAAGCTTCATCTTTCCTAACGCTGATGATGAGTAATAACACTACTGGTGGTATTCACTACGACAGCAAAGAGTACGATGCGATCATGAACAAAGCATTTGCTTCAACTTCTGACGAAGAGCGCCAAGCACTTTACCTAGAAGCAGAGAAGTTGATGGCAAAAGATATGCCAATCGCACCTATCTACCAGTACGTGAAATCACGTCTACTATCACCGAAAGTTGGTGGCTTCCCAGTAAATAACGCGGAAGACAAGATTTACTCTAAAGATCTCTACATCACAGAGTAATTCGTAACTCGATAGAACTATAAAAATGAGGCCCTACATGTGAGAAATTGCATGTAGCGCCTATCTTTAGTCCAAAAGAATTGGACGACTTCTTTAATTTAACTGTCACAGACTGAAAGAGTGAGTTTATGCTTAAATTCATCGCAAAAAGGATATTTGAGGCGATCCCAACAATGTTGGCTTTGATCACCGTATCTTTCTTTCTTATGCGCTTTGCACCGGGAAACCCTTTCTCGACAGAGCGTCCATTGCCACCCGAAGTAATGGCAAATATCGAAGCTAAATATGGCTTGGATAAACCTGTATTTGAACAATACACCACGTATTTGACCAATGTTATCCAAGGTGATTTCGGACCGTCATTTAAATACCTTGATTACTCAGTAAACGAGCTGATCGCGGTTGCCTTACCTGTTTCGGCTAAAGTGGGCTTCATCGCCTTTATCTTTACTTTGATAATGGGGGTTACCGTCGGTACCATTGCTGCGCTCAAGCAAAATACTTGGATTGATTACACCATTATGTCGACTGCGATGCTTGGTGTCGTAATGCCATCCTTTGTATTGGCGCCTGCGCTTATCTACATATTCTCGCTTCACTGGAATATCTTCCCTGCGGGCGGTTGGCAAGATGGTAGCTGGCAGTATTTAGTGCTTCCTGTTATTGGTATGTCGCTACTGTATGTTGCTACCTTTGCTCGTATCACGCGTGGTTCGATGATCGAAACCCTAAACAGTAACTTTATTCGTACGGCACGTGCTAAAGGTCTAAGTTACCGTTACATCATTATCAAACACGCTCTGAAGCCGGCACTTCTCCCTGTTGTTTCTTACATGGGGCCAGCTTTCGTAGGTATCATCACCGGCTCCGTTGTTATCGAAACCATTTTTGGTCTGCCTGGTATTGGTAAACTATTCGTTAACGCTGCATTTAACCGTGACTACTCGCTAGTAATGGGGGTAACCATTCTGATTGGTTTCCTATTCATTCTATTCAACGCGATTGTAGATATTTTACTTGCAATGATTGACCCGAAAATTCGCTACTAACAGGGACGTTTGGTTATGTTAACGAAAAAAGAAAACCTAGAAGCGATTGAGAAATTCTCCGAAAACTTGGAGATTGAAGGTCGCAGTCTTTGGCAAGATGCTCGTATCCGTTTCATGCGCAACAAAGCGGCGATGGTGAGCTTATTCCTTCTTGTTCTAATGACGTTGGCGGTTATTATCCTGCCAATGATCGCACCGTACACATTTGATGATACTGACTGGTACGCGATGCACGTTGCACCGAATGCTGACCATTGGTTTGGTACTGACAGCTTAGGCCGTGATTTATACGTGCGTACGCTAATTGGAGGTCGTATTTCGTTGATGGTAGGTGTTATGGGTGCATTTGTAGCGGTACTGATTGGTACGCTCTACGGCGCAGCATCTGGTTTCATCGGCGGTAAAGTTGACCGCGTAATGATGCGTATTCTAGAAATTTTATACGCGGTACCGTTTATGTTCCTGGTGATTGTACTGGTAACATTCTTCGGTCGTAACATCATGCTGATCTTCGTTGCGATTGGTGCTATCGCATGGCTAGATATGGCGCGTATCGTACGTGGTCAGACTCTTAGTCTACGTAGCAAGGAGTTTATCGAAGCGGCACATGTGTGTGGTGTAAGCAACTGGAAAATCATTACTCGTCATATCGTACCGAACGTACTGGGTATTGTAGCGGTATACTCTACGCTGCTTATCCCGAGTATGATTCTAACGGAATCATTCCTATCATTCCTTGGTCTTGGTGTTCAGGAACCAATGACAAGTTGGGGCGCTCTTCTACAAGAAGGTGCACAGACAATGGAAGTAGCAATCTGGCAGCTGGCATTCCCAGCAGTGTTCATGGTTGTGACGCTATTCTGCTTCAACTACGTTGGTGACGGCCTGCGCGATGCGCTGGATCCAAAAGACAGATAATTAAAAGATAAGATTAAGGAAGCAATGATGAGCTTATTAGATGTCAAAGATCTGCGCGTCGAATTCACCACGCAAGATGGTATCGTAACCGCAGTAAACGATTTGAACTTCTCTCTCAACCAAGGCGAAACCTTAGGTATCGTTGGAGAGTCGGGATCAGGTAAATCTCAAACCGTATTCGCAATCATGGGCCTTTTGGCTAAGAACGGTATTATTTCTGGTAGCGCAAAGTTTGAAGGCAAAGAAATCCTAAACTTACCAGAAAAAGAACTGAACAAAGTGCGTGCGGAACAGATCGCAATGATCTTCCAAGACCCAATGACATCACTGAACCCTTACATGAAAGTGAGTGATCAGTTGATGGAAGTGCTTATGCTGCACAAAGGCATGGGCAAAGCGGAAGCATTTGAAGAATCAGTACGCATGCTGGAAGCGGTAAAAATCCCTGAAGCGCGTAAGCGTATCACGATGTACCCGCATGAGTTTTCAGGCGGTATGCGTCAGCGTGTAATGATCGCGATGGCGTTGTTATGTCGTCCTAAACTGCTTATTGCCGATGAGCCAACAACAGCACTTGATGTGACGGTACAAGCACAGATCATGGACTTGTTGAATGAGCTGAAATCTGAGTTCAACACAGCGATCATCATGATCACGCACGACCTTGGTGTGGTTGCAGGTTCGTGTGACAAGGTGCTGGTGATGTATGCAGGCCGTACCATGGAGTACGGCAACGTAAACGAAATTTTCTACAATCCAAGCCATCCTTATGCGGAGGGTCTGCTGAAGGCGATTCCTCGCCTCGATACTGAGGGTGAAATTCTGCCGACCATTCCTGGTAATCCACCAAACTTGCTTCGTCTACCGCCGGGCTGCCCTTATCAAGAGCGCTGTCACCGTGTGATGGATCGTTGTAAGCGCGAGGCGCCAATTCTGACACCATTTGGTGATGGTCGTCAGCGTGCATGTTTTTCTGAATGGGAGGCTTGGAACAAATGAACGCAGTAGACAAAAAACTAATTCTGGACATTTCTGAGCTGAAAGTTCACTTCAGCATTGCCTCAAAGTCGGCATGGCCGTGGTCAAAGCCTTCGAGCCTGAAAGCGGTAGATGGCGTGAACGTTCGACTATACGAAGGGGAAACGCTTGGTGTAGTAGGTGAATCAGGTTGTGGTAAATCGACGTTTGCTCGTGCCATCATTGGTCTGGTTGAAGCTACTGACGGCCAAGTAGTTTGGTTGGGTCAAGACCTTACTAAAATGAAAAGCGTTCAGCGCCGTGAGACGCGTAAAGAAATTCAGATGATTTTCCAAGACCCATTGGCATCGCTGAATCCGCGTATGACTGTTGGTGATATTATTGCTGAACCTCTTGAGACATTCTATCCAGAACTGTCTAAGCAGGAAGTGAAAGATCGCGTTAAAGAGATGATGGCGAAAGTTGGCCTATTACCTAACGTGATTAACCGTTACCCACACGAGTTCTCGGGTGGTCAGTGTCAGCGTATCGGGATAGCGCGTGCGCTTATCCTTAAGCCTAAGATGATCATTTGTGACGAGCCAGTATCGGCGCTTGATGTATCTATTCAAGCTCAGGTTGTTAACCTGCTTAAAGAGATTCAAAAAGAGTTAGGGCTTTCTCTGGTATTCATTGCGCATGACTTGTCTGTCGTTAAACACATTTCAGATCGCGTTTTAGTTATGTATTTAGGTAATGCCGTGGAACTTGGCGAGGCCGAGGCTCTGTTTGCTGATCCTAAGCACCCATATACGCGTGCGCTGATGTCTGCGGTTCCGATCCCGGACCCGGATATTGAGCGCAATAAGAAAATCCAAATGCTAGAGGGTGATCTTCCTTCACCTATCAACCCACCGTCGGGTTGTGTATTCCGCACTCGGTGCCCACAAGCAACCGAAGAGTGTGCGAAGACAAAGCCAACCATTTTAGGTAATGACGTTCACGCGGTATCTTGTTTACACGTTAGTGTATAAATTCAGCCTGTGACGGGCTTAAGCGCGACACCTTCATCGGGTCGCGCTTTTTTTATGTGTCTGATTTATACATTCGAATTTCTTGAACATGATGTCCTAAGTTCGATGATTCTCTGTTTGATAGGAAACGCTAATATAGACACAAACAGAACGAGAGGAGAGCAATCATGGGTAAGTTGGTTGAAGGTGTTTGGCAAGATGTCTGGTATGACACAAAATCAAATGGTGGCAAATTTGTGCGCGAAGATGCCGGATTCCGTAACTGGGTTAAAAACGACCCTGATGCGGAGTTTACACCAGAGTCCGGTCGATACCATTTGTATGTCTCTCTTGCTTGTCCGTGGGCACATCGAACCCTCATTTTCCGCAAGCTGAAAGGTTTAGAACCACATATTGATGTCACGGTCGTTTGCCCTGATATGCTCAGCCAAGGTTGGCAAATGGGGCTTCCTGAGCCATTGTTTGGTCACACGCGCATGTATCAAATTTACACGCAGGCCAAACCCGATTACACGGGCCGCGTAACCGTGCCTGTACTTTGGGATAAAAAGACCAATACTATTGTGTCAAACGAGTCGTCAGAGATCATTCGCATGTTCAATTCGGAATTCAATGCGTTAACAGGGAATCACGACGACTACTATCCAGATCATCTAAAACACGTTATTGATGAGTGGAACGATTTTGTTTATCCAAATGTCAACAACGGAGTGTATCGTTGTGGCTTCGCGACTACACAAGAGGCGTATGAAGAAGCGTTTGATTCTTTGTTTAATGCGTTAGATAAAATCGATGCTCACTTAGCGACGCATCGTTACTTAGCTGGGAACACAATTACTGAGGCTGATTGGCGTTTGTTTACGACTCTTATTCGTTTTGATGCGGTGTATGTGGGGCATTTCAAGTGTAACAAGCAGCGCATCGCAGACTACGAAAATATACAAGGCTACTTAAAAGAGTTATATCAAGTCGAAGGCGTCGAAGAAACGACGGATTTCTATCACATTAAACGCCACTACTACTTCAGCCACACTGGGATTAATCCGACGCAAGTTGTACCAAAAGGGCCTGATTTAGACCTAAATACTCCTCATGGAAGAGAAAGGATTGGCTAGTTTGCTGCTTCCATTGCAAATGAAAAAGTACTTAACGGTTAGCAATGCCGTTAAGTACTTTTGTGTCATCTAAATACCGGGAGTAGGAAGTTTACTTTTTCATTCATCGCCACCTTACTTAGCGCGTACGATGTCCATCACTAGCTTTCCGTCCACTTTTACAGGACCGTCCTCTTTAGCGCCGAGCGTATACTCAAACACACCAGTCTTCATGCCACCTTTCTCTCCGTGGACCATTAACATCAGCATATCGCCTGATTCTACTGGTTCCATCAAAATTGCATTTACGTTTTCATTCTTTCCCATTTTTAACGGAGCGTAGCCGATAACAGGACCAGGCTTCATTGATTCGTCTGTTCGGTGGACAACCATCCACCCATTGTCATCAGCATGAGCCATTTCAGCGGTCACCGTTCCTCCGGACATATCTTGATCGACGCCTTTAATACTCGAGGCGGAAAAGCTGAATGAAGAAAAACTAATCAGAAACGCAGCTAAACCAAACTTAATCAGTGATGTATTGATGAAATCCTTCATATATATTCCTTAGCAGTCAATGAGTTTGTGCATTGCAGTAGCTTTTACGTATTTCCTAGCAAAAAAGTTTAGCTAAAACGTAAATAATGCCGATAAATTGAACAGGGGCCGTGCTGCCTTGGAGCCAATGTATTTTGGGGAATGGGTCAATCGGTGTAAGAACAAGCGCGAGCATTGTCGATTAGGTGTGGTGGGGCGATAGGGAGAAAAGCTTTGCGCACCAGTAATTATAGGTTGTGCAGTGATTGGTATAAAAAACAAATAAGTGTTCTGGCCAGCAATAGAAAAAGCCCTCGACGAATCGAGGGCTTTGTATCTATATCTAACTAGATGTCAGAAGCGATTATTTAGCTTCTTGGTCTGCTTGGATAGCTGTTAGAGCGATGGTGTACACGATGTCGTCTACTAGCGCTCCACGAGACAAGTCGTTTACAGGCTTACGCATACCTTGCAGCATTGGACCGATAGATACTAGGTCAGCTGAACGTTGTACCGCTTTGTAAGTTGTGTTACCCGTATTTAGGTCTGGGAATACAAATACTGTCGCTTTACCTGCAACTGGAGAGTTTGGTGCTTTAGAAGCAGCAACGTTTTCCATAATAGCAGCGTCGTACTGTAGAGGACCGTCAATGATAAGATCAGGACGTTTCTCTTGAGCCAGTTTTGTAGCTTCACGTACTTTATCAACGTCTGCACCCTTACCAGATTCACCAGTAGAGTAAGAGATCATTGCAACGCGTGGTTCGATACCGAATGCTGCTGCAGAGTCAGCAGATTGGATAGCGATTTCAGCAAGCTGTTCAGCAGTTGGATCTGGGTTGATTGCACAGTCACCGTAAACCAGTACCTGATCAGGCAGAAGCATGAAGAATACTGAAGATACGATAGACGCATTTGGTGCCGTCTTGATGATTTGGAACGGAGGAACGATAGTGTTCGCCGTAGTGTGAACAGCACCAGAAACTAGGCCGTCAACTTCGTTGTTCTCAAGCATCATTGTGCCTAGGAATACTGAATCTTGTAGCTTCTCACGAGCCACAACTTCAGTCATGCCTTTCGCACCGCGCAACTCAACTAGGCGAGCAACGTAGTTTTCACGAACAGCATCTGCATCGATGATGGTTACACCAGTACCTAGCTCAACGCCTTGTTGAGCTGCTACGCGACGGATTTCATCTGGGTTACCTAGAAGTACACAGTCTGCAATGCCGCGTTCAGCACAGATTGCCGCTGCTTTAACTGTGCGTGGTTCGTCACCTTCTGGAAGAACGATACGCTTACCTGCTTTACGAGCAAGTTCAGTTAGCTGGTAACGGAACGCTGGTGGGCTTAGACGACGAGACTTCTGAGTGCCTTCAGTCATAGACTCGATCCAGTTACCGTCGATGTGGCCAGCAACGTGTTCGTTGATGAACTCGATACGCTCTTTATCGTCTGCAGGTACTTCGATGCTGAAGCTCTGTAGGTTTAGAGACGTTTGCCAAGTGTTACCTTGTGCTTTGAAGATAGGTAGACCAGTGTCGAATGCTGGTTTACATAGGCCTTCGATTTCGCTAGGGATATCGTAACCGCCAGTTAGCAGTACAGCACCAATATCCACACCGTTCATTGCAGCAAGAGAAGCAGCAACGATAACATCAGGACGGTCTGCAGAAGTAACAAGTAGAGAGCCCGGTTTGAAGTGCTCAATCATGTTTGGCAGAGAACGTGCACAGAAAGTGATGCTCTTGATGCGACGAGTGTTGATGTCACCTTCGTTGATGATATCTGCGTTCAGGTGTTTAGCCATGTCGATTGCACGAGTCGCAATCAGATCAATGCTCCATGGCACACAACCTAGTACACGAATTGGAGAAGTGTTGAAAATTTCCATCACTTTCAATTCGTTTTGTTTCGCGCTGTCTGCATCGTCAAAGATTTCAGATAGGTCAGGGCGAGTACGGCCAGCTTCGTCAACAGGAGCGTTTAGCTTGTTGATGATAACACCAGAGATGTTTTTGTTTTTAGTGCCGCCGAAGTTAGAACATGCTACTTCGATACGCTCTTTCAGTTGCGCAGGGTTATCAGTACCTGGAGTCGCAACTAGCACGATTTCTGCACCAAGTGTTGCCGCGATTTCCGCGTTTACTTGGTTTGCAAATGGGTGCTTACGAGTAGGTACAAGACCTTCGATTAGCGTAACGTCTGCGTCTTTGTTGATTTGGTTGTAACGTTCAACAACGGTTTCTAGCAGCTCGTCCATGTTGTCGTTACCGATTAGGCTTTCAGCAACAGACATCGCCATTGGTTCACCGATCTTCATATCGCTGTTACGACCAACGATAGTTGAAGTCAGATCTGGCTGATCACCACCTGAACGTGGCTGACAGATTGGCTTGTAGAAAGAAACTTTAACGCCTTTACGCTCCATAGCGCGAAGAACACCCATGCTAACGCTTGTTAGGCCAACGCCTGCGCTAGTAGGGATAAGCATAATAGTACGAGACATTCGTAGAGTACCTTTAGCTATTTGGGGGATAAAAGCTCAACTCTTATTCCATGAAGCTCGAAGAATAGGAGTTGAGCCCCTAAGAAATTCGTTTGAATGAAAACTGGCTAGCCGAGTGGCTAGCCAGGAATTCAATTAAAGACCTGTCAGGCGAGCAGTGTCTTCAGCGATGACTAGCTCTTCGTTAGTAGAGATAACCATTGCAGGGATACGGCTGTTTTCAGTCGTGATAACGCCTTCGCCGCCGAAGCGAGCTTTAAGGTTAGCTTCGCTATCTACTTCGATACCGAAGATGCCAAGACGGTTTAGAACCATTTCACGGATAGGGCCAGAGTTCTCGCCGATACCGCCAGTGAAAGTGATTGCGTCTAGACGGCCTTCCATTGAAGCAGTGTAGCCAGCAACGTATTTAGCTAGACGGTGGCAGAACACGTCCATTGCGCGTGTTGCTTCTTCTTTTTGACCGTAGTTGTCTTCAACGAAACGACAGTCAGAAGTCACTTCAGTTAGACCTTGAAGACCAGACTTTTTAGTTAGCATCGTGTTGATTTGATCAACAGAGTAACCTAGAGCGTCGTGTAGGTGGAAGACGATAGCAGGGTCGATGTCGCCACAGCGAGTACCCATTACCAGACCTTCAAGTGGAGTAAGACCCATAGAAGTGTCTACAGATTGACCGTTCTTGATCGCACATACAGATGCGCCGTTACCTAGGTGACAGTTGATGATGTTTACTTCTTCAACTGGTTTGTTTAGTAGGCCTGCAACTTCACGAGTGATGAACAAGTGAGAAGTACCGTGCATGCCGTAACGACGGATACCGTGTTCTTTGTATAGGTTGTATGGAAGAGCGTATAGGTAAGACTCTTCAGGCATAGTTTGGTGGAACGCAGTGTCAAATACAGCAACGTTTTTCAGCTCTGGGAAGTTTTTCTTAGCCGCTTCGATACCGATGATGTGAGCAGGGTTATGAAGAGGTGCAAATGTTGCAGCGTCTTGAATACCTTTTAGAACTTCATCAGTAATTAGTGCAGATTGAGTGAACTGCTCGCCGCCGTGAACGATACGGTGACCGATTGCGCCTAGGTTAGCTTTAAGCTCTGGCTTAGAAGCAAGAATAGTTTCTACCATAAACGCTAGTGCTTCTTCGTGAGCTGCACCATTGCCTAGTTGAGCTTCGTGCTTGCCATCAAGTTTCCACTTGATGCGAGCTTCAGGAAGGTGAAGACACTCAGCAAGACCTGACAAGTGCTCGTCGCCGTTTTCGGCATCAACAACGGCAAATTTAAGAGAAGAACTACCGCAGTTTAAAACTAAAACTAGCTTAGACATGTATGACTACCTGTTATTCGTCTGATAAAAAAATCAGTTAAAGAATGAAAAATTAATCACAAGAATAGCCGATACCCAGAAGGCTGCGTACTAATCCTGGTCAAAAATTGTTCTAATTCCATATAAAGAAATAGTGATGAACCCTTCCATCACTATGATGCGATCCGTGCAGATAGATATCTCGGAGTTGCTTAAATTGTAAATAACAGCAACAATGAGATTGAGGGTCTGCAAAGGATAGCGATAATAAGCAATGATAACAAAAAAAATTTGAAAGAATATTAACTTTCATCAATTTTTTGTACCTTCAGTTGAAATGTTCAACTATTTTTTAGTGAGAGAGCGGTATGAGTAATAAAGTCGGATTGATCCATAGCCTGAAAGATGGCCAGAATTACATGGAGATCTGGCCGGTTCGTAAAGAGCTAAGCGCCATATTTCCGGAACAGCGTATCATTAAGGCGACTCGCTTTGGCATTAAAGTCATGCCGGCCGTTGCTGCGATCAGCGTACTCACTCAAATGGCATTCAACAATTACCACGCGTTACCTCAATCCATTGTTGTCGCCTTGTTTGCGATTAGCTTGCCACTTCAAGGCATTTGGTGGCTTGGTGCTCGATCCAACACGAAATTGCCGCCTTCTTTGGCCTCTTGGTATCGGGAGTTGCATCAAAAAATTGTGGAAACAGGTTTTGCATTAGAGCCTGTCAAAGCTCGCCCTCGTTACAAAGAGCTTGCGATAATACTGAACCGAGCGTTTCGCCAGCTCGATAAATCGTCATTAGAGCGTTGGTTCTAATTTAAATTGTTTGAAATGGAGTGTGCACTGGCCGCTCCATTTTTGATCCTGCCTCTATTACCTACTTTGACGGTCGTTGATGAAGCGAGCGAAGCTTTGTTTACCAAAGATTCTTTCCGGATGAAGAAGTCCCCCCGATCACAAATGTTGCTTTAGTGTTAAATCTTTCTTTTCTTTACTAAGACTTAGTAGTAATAATAAAAACAAGATGCGCAAGAAGTGCACAGTTATATGAACACAACAATACCGCCTTCAAACATTTGAATTCACGAGTCGATACACATATTGAAAGCTCGTGAAACAAGGACGAAGTCACATCAAGGAGTTATGATGAAAACGAAACGTTTATTAGCCACTGCCGTTCTATCAGCTACTGCTATTTTCTCTTCTACCAATGTACTGGCCGCCACTGCAACTGTCGCAGTTTCACAGATTGTCGAACACCCGGCGTTAGACGCGACGCGCCAAGGGTTACTTGATGGTTTGAAAGCGAAAGGCTACGAAGAAGGCAAAAATCTAGAATTTGATTATAAGACCGCACAGGGTAATCCAGCGATTGCGGTGCAAATTGCCCGTCAGTACGTCGGCGAAAATCCTGATGTGTTAGTTGGCATCGCGACACCTTCGGCACAAGCTTTGGTGTCGGCTACTCGCTCTATTCCTGTTGTCTTTACTGCGGTAACAGATCCGGTTGGTGCGAAATTGGTTAAGTCGATGGAACAACCAGGCAAAAACGTAACTGGCCTGTCTGATCTTTCACCCGTTGCTCAGCATGTCGATCTCATCCAAGAAATTCTTCCTCAGGTGAAAAGCATCGGGGTTGTATTTAATCCCGGTGAAGCTAATGCCGTGACTTTAGTTGAATTACTAAAAGAAAGCGCAAAAGCAAAAGGCATACAAGTGGTTGAAGCGACCGCACTAAAAAGTGCTGATGTTCAGTCTGCGACTCAAGCGATTGCAGCGAAATCAGACATTCTTTACGCCCCAACAGACAATACAGTTGCAAGTGCGATTGAAGGGATGATTGTGGCAGCGAATCAAGCGAAGAAACCTGTATTTGGTGGCGCGACGTCGTATGTCGAAAAGGGTGCTATTGCAGGCTTAGGTTTTGACTACTACCAGGTTGGTGTACAAACCGCGGATTACGTGGCGGCGATTCTTGATGGTCAAGAACCAGGCAAGCTGGATGTAAAAGTCGCGACGGGCTCTGACCTTGTAATTAATGAAAGCGCAGCATCTAAGCTCGGTATCAAGCTGCCAAGTTCTGTGGTTGAACGTGCGACAAGCATGCAATAAGTAACGCTTTTTGGGGTAAAGACCGTCACGTTGGTTGGTAGACGCTTGCCCCAAAATTGATACTCGCCGGATTTCTCGTGTAGAGCATTCTGCTAGAGAAGAAGGGGAGTATACGTTAGAAGTCTTACGTTCAGGTTGGTATTAGCCAGCCTGAGCATGCAGAAAGGAGCAGTTATGTCTGCATTTGCTTTTTTTGGCGCACTCGAAATTGGCTTGATTTATGGCCTAGTCGCTCTGGGTGTGTATCTTACGTTCCGTGTTCTCGATTTCCCCGATTTGAGTGTGGATGGCAGCTTTCCAATGGGAGCTGCGGTGGCTGCAACGGCGATTGTCGCAGGTATTAATCCTTGGCTTGCGACAATAATGGCGATGATAGCTGGTAGTATGACGGGGTGGGTAACCGCTTTTCTGGCTGTTCGGTGTGGTATTTTACACCTGTTAGCTTCCATTCTTACCATGATCGCTGCATTTTCAATTAATATTCGTATTATGGGCAAACCTAATATGGCGTTGCTTGGAGAGGATACTATTCTCACTCCGTTTGAAGCATTGGGCGATGCGATGTTTATTCGCCCTCTGGTTGTTGGGGTCTTAGTTCTTCTTTCCGCTTTCTTTGTCATTCGCCTGCTGAACAGCGACTTTGGTCTTGGTTTACGAGCCACGGGTGTGAATGCGCGTATGGTTTCTGCGCAAGGGGCGAGCACTGGCTTTTATACCTACTTTGGCTTGGCTTTATCCAACGGGTTTGTGGGATTCGCAGGCGCGTTGTTTGCACAAACGAACAGCTTTGCGGATGTGACCTCTGGCGTGGGCACCATTGTCGTTGGTTTGGCAGCTGTGATTTTGGGGCAGACCCTTATTCCCGGGCGCAAGATTTGGGTTGCGGTATTTGCGGTCATCATCGGTTCGGTACTTTATCGCCTTGCAGTGGCTTTCGCTTTGAGCTCTGGCATGTTTGGTTTACAAGCTTCAGACCTCAACCTTGTTACCGCAGTATTGGTGGCTGTGGCGCTTATTGCTCCAAAGCTAAAACAGAGCATGAGAGCGAAACAACGCGTTACTGATGCTAAACAAGCGGCATCAAAAAATGGTTCTGGGGAGGCATTATGATCGAACTAAATAATATTCAGGTCACGTTCAACCCTGGGACGATTTTGGAAAATCGTGCATTGAAAGGCGTCTCTTTAGAGGTTCCAGAGCATCAATTTCTTACCGTGATTGGTTCTAATGGCGCGGGAAAATCCACGTTGCTTGGTGCGGTGACAGGTGAGACGCCGATGATAGGTGGTCAGGTGATCATTGATGGCAAAGACGTCACCAAGCAGACGGTAGCCCAACGTGCGACGCAATGTGCCCGAGTGTTTCAAGATCCATTGGCCGGGACTTGTGGTGAACTGACGATAGAAGAGAACATGGCTCTAGCGCACATGCGTGGTAAAAAACGCAGCTGGGGATTGGCGCTCTCTACTAAACGTCGCAAGCTGTTCCAAGAGCGAATTAGCATCCTCGGTCTTGGTTTAGAAGACCGCTTGGGTGATAGCATTGGGTTGCTGTCTGGTGGACAACGACAAGCCGTTAGCCTTGTGATGGCGACGTTATCGGAGAGTAAGCTGTTATTGCTTGATGAACACACGGCTGCGCTTGATCCTCGTATGGCGGCGTTTGTTATCGACTTAACTAAACGTATTGTCGATGAGTTCGATTTAACCGTGATGATGGTGACGCATTCGATGAAAGACGCATTAGCATGTGGCGATAGGACCGTAATGCTTCACCAAGGTGAAATTGTGCTTGATGTGGCTGGAGAGCAGCGCGCTAACATGCAAGTACCAGACTTGTTGGATATGTTCTCCAAAGTGCGTGGTGAAGAGCTGGCAGATGACAGTCTCTTGTTGAACTAAGCGGTATCCGACAAGTCACTACGCCTACTAAGTGTGATCCTCCTTGAGAAAATTGGCTGATATGTCAACTCGCAAGGAGGATTTCTTGTCTCTAATTCTTCAATAACATAGTGGCATATCCGATGACGAGGAGTGCCCATAATGAACCTGCCATTTATTTTTCATAGTCAAACTATTGATGGTTTAGCTTTTAATGACGAGCAAATTACAGTCAGACTGAAAACCGAGACATTGGATTTTGATTCCGTCTATGTGCGTATTGAGCCGGACAATGAAGAATATCTGGTCGACATGGCTCAAATTGGAACAGCTGGGGAATTGTTACTATGGGAGGCATCGTTTCGACCAAATCGAGATCGAGATGTCACACATTATGTGTTTAAGATCCTCAAAGACGGACAACAATACTGGCTCGATGCACGGGGTGTGCAAAAGCGTATTCCACCCAAAGAGTTCCACTTTAAGTTGAATGTAAACCATCAACCACCAAGCTGGGTCCAAGAGCAAGTTTTCTATCAAATCTTTCCTGACCGTTTTTCTGCTAGTAAAAGTGAGTCTGATATTCGCCACGCTTATGCTCAGTATGATTCTGCATCGATCGTCAAGGCGTGGGGAGACGCGGTAGGCTCTCACCAAAATACCGGGGCGCGTGAATTCTTTGGCGGCGACCTCAAAGGTGTGGAGCAAAAGTTGGACTATCTTGAACAGCTCGGCGTTACTGCGCTTTATTTTAATCCGATCTTTTCTTCACCAAGTAATCATAAATACGACACCACCGATTACTTCACTGTTGACCCTATGTTCGGCACCAATGATCAGTTTGCTGAACTGTGTGAGAAAATCCGTGGTAAGAATATGAAGATTGTCTTAGACGCGGTGTTTAACCACACGTCAGTGCATCATCCTTGGTTTGATATCCATCAAAAAGGAGAAGGAGCGTATGGCAATCCGCAGTCAAAGTTCCGTGATTACTACTTTTTCGAAGGCGAAACCAATCACTACATTGGTTGGAAAGGCATTGGTAACTTACCGGTTCTAAACTTCGAAAATGAACAGGTGCGCGACTACATCTACCAAAGTGAAGAGTCTGTCATCAAGTATTGGCTGAAGCCACCGTACTTGGTTGATGGCTGGCGGTTTGATGTAATTCATATGCTTGGCGAAGGGGACGGCGCGAAAAACAATGCTCATTATGTGGCAGCGTTTCGTAATGCGACTAAGTCAGTAAACCCGAATGCTTATGTGTTAGGTGAGCACTTTTTTGAAGCAACGCAGTGGTTGCAAGGTGATCAAGAGGATGGGGCGATGAACTACTACGGTTTTGCTCATCCAGTTCGAGCTTTTATCGCACGACAAGACATTATGTACGATCCAATCAACATTGATGGTTTGGAGTTTAAAGCATGGTTGGACGAAGCCAGAGCAAAAATCCCATTTTCTAATCAGCTATCGCAGCTAAATCAACTCGATAGTCACGATACTGCTCGGTTTATCACACTGGTTGATGGTGATAAGCGTAAAATGAACATCGCGCTAGCAATGCTTATGACTTACGTTGGCACGCCTTGTATTTACTACGGGAGTGAAGTCGGTCTAGAAGGAGGGCTAGACCCGGATAATCGTCGTTGTTTTCCTTGGAATGAAATTGAAAGTTCACAATGGCTATCGCTTTACCAACAATGGATCAAGATACGTAAACAATGTAAGCCTTTACAGTCGGGCTGTATTCAATGGCTTCATTGCACTAACAACCAGTTGGCGTACGCACGTGTACTGGGTCGCGAAGCAGTCGTTGTTATGATTAATCTCAGTGGTAATGAATGTTCAATCGATTTACCTATGTGGCAACTGGGCTTGGAGGTTAGCCAAGTTATATCGTTGTTAGATGACACAGAACAGGTTGATTATAAAGGTCATATCTCTGTCAATATGTCGGCACAGAGCTGCAAATTATGGCGACTAAAGTGACACCACACTCTATATTGATTAAACTCCTTTAATATATAAACGGTCTCAAACAGCGCGCACACATTTGTTTGGTCTCTTGTTATCTGGTGCTGCATTGCATGCGTCACCAGATAACGAGTATCAATTTAATAGCAGTCATAAGAGACTATTGACCTTTCATATGCATGGTACTCAATGGTAAACCAAAGGCGATTTAGCCTCTCATTTGTCATCTTTTTTCCTCTGGCGTTATTTGTAGTGGTTTTACTCGTGACAACGAAAAATTACTATGATGCGGTTAACCGCTATATCGATTCTGAGTATTCGCGTATCGAGCGTGCAATGTCTCGCGGTATTAAAGTACTCACGGCTTTAGATTACAGCTTCACCAACTATACCAATTACGCTAACCCACTGTTTGAAGAACATAATTCTTTAGTCAAAGAAGGGCTTTGTTATCTTTGGCCTATAGATGTGTTATTACTCGAAAGTGTTTATAGTGAAGGGTTACCTGCGGTTGACCTGGATTATATGATCGTAGGGGACGAAAGCTTATGTCAGCAAGGTTCAACGATTAACCAGTTAGCTGAACAAAAGGCGGGTTTTGCGCCGTCATTGTCATTTCTGCACGATATTGAATCGCACATTGTTGGAATCCATTACATTGACAAGCGCGGTTACGTTATCTCCTCACCCGATACCTACGCAAAAAATTTCACAAAAGAGCTTTTGTCAACGCTAAAAGCCCGACCTTTTTGGCAAAAAACCGCGCAAGATAAAGTGAACATTACCTTGGCTGGACCAGGGCCTGTGTTGGACTCGATGGAAGGTCAAGTCATTAGTATGACGGTACCCGTCTATGAGAAAGGAGAACATCAAGGTGTTTTATCTATTGATTTTGACATCAATACGCTTATGGCTTCGTCGCTAGGTCTTGTAGGTCAGTTTCATTTGGTTTCCAATTTACAATCCATTCCTTCAAACAGTACACGAATCAAACCAGTCGAATTAGAGCGATTGAGTGCGAATCACAGCATGTACTACGAGTACAACCTTTGGGATGAAGCTAAGAACCTAGCGGTTTTTGAAAAATACAGCCTTATTGTCGCACTATTTATTTACGTGTTGAGTACCGTCGTCTTGTTCTATGTGAATATGCATAGCGAGCGACGCTACTTTAAAGAACTGGCAGCAAGAGACCCAATGACCAGCTTATTGAATCGTCGAGGTATGCAAACCGTGTGGCGTAATAAGATGACAAAAAAACAGGTTGCTTTAGCAGTGTTCGATATTGATAACTTCAAGAAGATCAACGACACCTATGGTCATGATGTCGGTGATTCTGCAATTCAGCTTGTTGCAAAATGTATACGTGAAAATATTCGCCATACCGATGTTGCCTCAAGGTTTGGTGGCGAAGAGTTCGTTTTAGCGATTTATGACGAAGATTCAGAGGGCATTAAACTCATTTTAGACAGAGTAAAAAAGGCCATAGATGAGCGCTCGACACGCGTAACGAAAGAAGGCTTTACGATCTCTGGCGGTGTGGTGTTTAGTAAAGAGAGCCGAGTAGAAAACTTTGATGAATTGTTTAAAGCGGCGGATGAAAAGTTATATCAAGCCAAAAGTACCGGCAAAAATAAGATCTGTTACTAGGATTTAGATACAAAAAAGGACGAGATATTCGTCCTTTTTTGTGTTCGGGAGTTATGCAACCTGAGAGTTTAAGTCATCGCGGTAGCGTTGAATATGCTCAACAATTGGTGCGGCTTTGTTGAACGTTCTGATTTCTCTAAATAGGTCTTTTGCTTCAGGATAAGCCTGACGTAAGTAAGAGAACCATTGTTTTACGCGGTTTGGGTAATACAAGCCTTTATCGCCTTTCATCTCAAACTTGGAATAATAGATGAGCAACTCAACCACCTCGGGCCATGACATTGGCTGGTGGTTATGTTTTACCATATTGCCTAAGTTAGGGATATTGAAAGCGCCTCGGCACACCATCAAAGAGTTAACGCCAGTCGTTTCAATGCAACGTTGACCGTCTTCATAATTCCAAATTTCGCCATTCGCAATCAGTGGGATATCAAAACGTTCACGAATTTGGTTGATGTAATCCCATTTTATCTCAGAAGCTTTATAACCACCTTGTTTAGTACGTGCGTGTACGGTCAGTTCATTTGCGCCAGCAGACTGAATGGCATCGACAATTTCAAAGCAATCTTCAGGGTTCTCCCAGCCAAGACGAATTTTTGCAGTTACGGGAATGGCTTCTGGAACGGCTTCTCGACAAGCTTTAACCACACGGTGAATGAGCTCTGGATGTTGGAGTAGCGCTGCTCCACCTTTACTTTTGTTGACCATTTTGGCTGGGCAACCAAAGTTTATATCAATACCTCTGGCGCCAAGGTTTGCCGCTTTAATTGCGTTCTCAGCCATCCAGTTCGGTTCTTGTCCCAACAATTGCACATGTACTGGCACACCAGATGCAGTCTGAGAACCTTGCAACAGCTCTGGGCATAAACGGTGAAACACATGATCGGGTAATAGCTGGTCGATTACGCGAACAAACTCCGTAACACACAGGTCATAGTCGTTTATCTCGGTCAGGATTTGGCGCATCAAATGATCTAAAACGCCTTCCATTGGGCCTAGTACAACTCGCATAGCTTGCCTAATACAGTTTGGTGGTAAAAAGGAGGGCGATTGTAGCGATGTAAGTTAAGTTTGTCATTAAAAGACTCGAAGCGCCCAATGCAGTCAAACACACAACGTTAGGTTACGTGCTTTTGAGCTCTGAGGTATAATGCCGCCAAATTTATGGGAAACCAGATGTCATGCAATACACATTGATTGAAAAAGGTGAAGTTCACGTCGATGAATCTTGCCTATTTATCGAAGGCGCAGTGTTAGCTGCGAATCTGACGACAAAACCACTCGCTCCTGAAAAGTGGTTAGAGCCGCTATTAGGTGAGGGATTCAAAGCGATTCAACCAGCTGTGGAAGAGCAAATTCACAAGCAGCATAACCGAATTCAACGAAACGAATATTCTGTGCTAGAGCTAACAGGCAAAGAACCTGAACAACTTGCTGATTTTGCCGAAGGCTTTATGTCTGTTTGGCCAATGATTGAAGAACAGTGGCAAGACGTTGAGCTCAATGATGGATTACAGCGTATGCTGCAAGCATTACTGACCACTTTGATGCTGGCTATCGATGAGCCAGCAACGCAGCAACAGATGCGCGACGCAGGTATTGAAACGCCACCGGCCCTGACAGATTTAGTCGACCAGCTTGATTTAATGGTCGGTGAAGTCGCGCTGGGCGCGGATGAGTTGATGGTAGGCAATAAAGCTCAAAGCCTAAACCCATTCAAAGGTATCGGGCGCAATGATCCCTGTCCTTGTGAGAGCGGAAAAAAATTCAAGCAGTGCTGTGGTCAATCACGCGGCTAAATCGAATCGCCGCGCTATCCACTTAACAAAAAGCCGACCAGATGGTCGGCTTTTTGTTAATTTTTACGCGTCAGTAGGATTAACGAATTGGATTAACGCGTTTTGCAGGGAAGAATTGTGCAATTACAATTAATGCCAAAGCGATTAAATTGCCTGCAAAAATTACGACTAACCATTGTGGCATTGATAAATCAAGGAACTGCCACACAACCTTAGAGCAATCACCATATGCTTCAAACATCCAAGGAACCCACTGATTGAGCGGAGCCCAGCTAGGGAATGTGACGAATAAATCGCAAGTCGCGAATGGTGATGGATTAAACTGGTAGTCAACGTGCTGCATCGCAAGTAACAAACCCTTGTAAGCACTTAATCCCCAGCCTATCAAACCTAGCCAGCGGAAAATTGGGTTCTTGGGTGCCAATATACCAACCATTGCAGCGACGCCCACTCCAATCATCGCGACTCTTTCATAAATACACATGACACATGGTGCAAGCATCATGACGTGCTGAAAATAGAGGGCACATGCTTCAAAGAAAACGACGAATAGCAGAAGCAGTAGCCACGATAAACGTCCCTTTGAAAACTGGTTAAGTGAATTTAAAATAGTCACGTTTTTGTTCCTGTCTGAAATAGAAAAAGCTCTGAATACTCAGAGCTTTTTATCGTGGATAAGTTTCCTAATCAACTCAAATTTTAGTGACCACCGGATACTACGGGAGTCAGATCACCACTATGAGGTAAAATCCAACCAGCTTCGTAGAAAGAAGCGGTTGCAGGCTCTAGGAAGAACATGATTCCCATCAGACCGACAATCGCAAGAACGACGGTGTAAGGCAGCGCCATGATAACCATTCGACCGTAAGACAGACGAATTAATGGAGCGAGAGCCGATGTGAGTAAGAATAGGAATGCCGCTTGACCGTTTGGCGTTGCAACAGAAGGCAGGTTAGTACCAGTATTGATTGCCACCGCCAGTAAGTCGAACTGATCACGAGTAATGAGACCCTCAATGAGTGCAGTTTTTACTTCATTGATGTAAACCGTACCAACGAACACGTTATCCGACACCATAGATAATAAGCCATTCGCCACATAGAACAGAGCTAGCTGAGTACCTTTATCTTCAACGGCAAGCACCGCATCGATGACTGGTTTAAACAGCTCTTGGTCAATGATTACAGCAACGATCGAGAAAAATACTGCAAGCAGTGCAGTGAAGGGCAGGGCCTCTTCAAACGCTTTCCCCATGGAGTGCTCTTCAATGACACCAGTAAATGCGGTCGCTAAAATGATCACAGAAAGGCCAATTAAGCCGACAGCCGCTAAGTGCAAAGCGAGTGCAACGATCAACCAAACCGCAATAAGACCTTGAACCCAGAGTTTTGCGACATCTTGATTTGTTCGCGTTTTACGCTCTTCACGGTCAAAATCGACGAGGATCTGACGAACGTTGTTAGGAAGCTTCGCGCCGTAGCCAAACACTTTAAGCTTTTCAACTAAAGCACAAGTGATGAGACCACAGAAAAATACAGGTAGTGTCACTGGAGACATACGGATTAGGAATTCACCAAATAACCAACCCGCTTGGTCTGCAATAATTAAGTTTTGAGGTTCACCAACCATCGTGGTTACGCCACCTAAGGCAGTACCTACACCAGCATGCATCAACAAAGAGCGCAAAAAGGCACGATAGTTTTCTAGGTCATCACGCGTTAGTTCAGTGATCGTGTCATCTTGTGTATGGTCATGGTCACCGATAGGGTTACCAGACGCCACTTTGTGATAGATAGAGTAAAAGCCGATCGCCACGCTGATAACAACGGCGATAACCGTCAAGGCATCCAAAAACGCAGACAAAAATGCCGCAGCAAAGCAGAACGCGAGTGATAGTAGGGTTTTAGAGCGAATGCCAAGTAAAATTTTGGTAAAAATGAACAGCAATAGCTGCTTCATGAAGTAGATGCCCGCAACCATAAATACCAGAAGTAGCAGTACTTCGATATTTGCTACTAATTCGTGCTTAACTTGCGCAGGGCTAGTCATGCCGATAGCAATGGCTTCAATAGCAAGTAAACCGCCAGGTTGTAATGGGTAGCATTTTAATGCCATTGCTAGCGTGAAAATAAATTCAGCGACCAACAACCATCCAGCTACAAATGGGTTTATTAGGAAGAATACAATCGGGTTAATTATTAAGAAGGCTATAATGGCAACTTTGTACCAATCAGGCGCTTTACCAAGGAAGTTCTTGATAAAAGCGTTTCCGAGCGATATCGGCATGATAATTCTCTTTATAACAAAATTATGAATAGACACTACAATAGTGCTTAAGTATCTGTTTGTTAGACTTATTAACTAGTCTTTAAAAACAATAACTTAGTAAAACAACAATCCTTTGTTTATTGTAGTCTTGCCAAGTTACTTCCCCTGAACTCAAGCACCGCTCACTTTCGACCGCAAACTCTACACTCAGGCATTTATTAGTCAATAACAAAACGTGATGCTACCGACTAAAATGACTTTTTAAATGTAATAACGCGATCAAAACAGCGTTACTATACCATGAAAGTCTTAAAAAAATCCTCTTGGATTTTAAATGACGGTCAGTGACGAGAAAAGGCAAATTAAGAAAGAATATTAACTGTGATATACAAAGTAATTTTTCATATTTTGAATATAAAAATGTGACACGGTTGTCTTTATTTCTCCGAGATTTGTGAGCTGTTTAATTAAATGAAAATTCATATTTTACTGCTTTCGCTCGCATGTTAGAGCCTCTTAAATTGACACAACATATAGAGTATTAACTCTATGTTATGTAGTCGTTTCCACTATTGATCGTAAATTTTCTCAAACCGCTAAGTAGTGGTATGATGAGTAGTATCGACCCTCAGAAATCAATATTGGATAAAAAGTAGAATGGTCATAAAGGCGAAAAGCCCTGCGGGATTCGCAGAAAAATATATTATCGAGAGCATTTGGAACGGCCGTTTTCCTCCAGGCTCAATTTTACCTGCTGAGCGCGAGCTGTCCGAACTGATTGGTGTTACTCGAACGACTTTAAGAGAGGTTCTTCAACGACTAGCCCGTGATGGATGGCTGACTATCCAGCACGGCAAACCTACGAAAGTTAACCAATTTATGGAGACCTCTGGTCTGCATATTTTGGATACTTTAATGACGCTAGACGTTGATAATGCGACAAACATTGTAGAAGATCTGCTTGCGGCACGTACCAACATCAGTCCTATCTTTATGCGCTATGCATTTAAAGCGAACAAAGAGAGCTCTGAGCGTACAATTAAGAACGTAATCGAATCTTGTGAAGCTTTAATGAATGCGGCTTCCTGGGACGAATTCATCGCTTCTTCGCCGTATGCTGAAAAAGTTCTGCAGAATGTGAAAGAAGATAACGAGAAAGATGAAGCGAAGCGTCAAGAAATCTTGATTGCTAAAACGTTCAACTTTTACGATTATATGCTTTTCCAGCGCCTAGCATTCCATTCAGGAAATCAAATTTACGGTTTGATCTTTAATGGTTTGAAGAAGCTCTACGATCGTGTCGGTAGCTACTACTTCTCAAATCCAGCTTCTCGTGAGCTAGCTCTGAAGTTTTACCATCAATTGCTCGAAACTTGTGAAAGTGGCCAGCGTGAGCAACTACCAGTAGTGATTCGTCATTATGGTATGGAAAGTGCGTTGATCTGGAACGAAATGAAAAAGCAATTACCAACGAACTTCACGGAAGACGACAGCTAAGCGCTGACAAGTTGAATAAACGAAAACCGCAGTGCCTTAGGCCTGCGGTTTTTTTGTTTTTATTTATAAGTCGGCGACGGACCTAGCACCAATAATAAGGCATGGAACGTTTATCCTGCTAGCGAGAGTCTGGGTAACGGTAGATATAATGACTCTACGACATCTGAAAGGACATGGTCGTAAGTATTGAAGATGGTCAATGACAAGTCAGATGTGACGCCATAAAGCTCTGCTTCTGTTAAGTCGACATGACTCCCTGTCACGTATTCATTTAGCGTCTGTATTGAGCGCGTGGAAGCAGGAGAGGTAATGCTAAGTGGAGCGATAACCGCTAGTTGGTTTAGCTTACGCATCATGACCGATGCATAATTTTTGAAACGCTCATTTCCGCCTTGCTCTCCTAAATCTTGAATGCTGATTCGTAACTGAGTCAGGGTCTCCAAGCTATCCATAATGTTTTGCCAGTTCATGTGATACTCATTATGCAAGTCATCTCTTTGCTCAACCGCTAGCCATGCGATGGTTACTTCATCCATCAAAAACAAGCAATGACGAATCAACTTACCATGCTCCATCTGGTTTCTTGCAACACTATGGTCATCCCATTGTTCAAGTAGTTTCCCTACTTTAATCTGTAATACGCGATACATGGGTTTGTTTTCAAACCGTGAGGTTTCGACTAAAAGATGAAGCTTGTTAGTCAGAGCATCATTAAGAGCGTCCAATTTTTGTTGATCGTTTTGTTGGAATTGAAGCGAGTAGTGAGTAGCAGCTCGGTGGTATCTCAGAAGGTGAACAACATCTCGCAACAATGTTAACAGCTGATATTTGCGCGCATGTTGCTGCTCTCGTTTAGAAGATAAGTGATATATTCCAGCTAAAATAGCGATGGACAATAGTGTGGAAATCAAAACAAACATAACCAACTCCTTGTTAGTGTTTGGACCTAACAAGGAAGATTGCAGTTTTGATGCCACTAATTAAATTCTATTAAAACAGTAATTTAGGATTGTGATGGGAGAGGTGCTGTACAAGTTTGGTGCACAAATTCCCCAAAAGTGTGAATTCAGTCAAAAAAAGTCCCCGCTGAACTGGCGAGGACTTTTTAAATTTGATTGTAAAGCTACAACTTACATTACGCGCATGCCAGGTTGAGCGCCTTCGTGTGGCTCAAGGATCCACAGGTCGCTACCACCAGGGCCTGCCGCAAGGATCATACCTTCAGACATACCAAACTTCATCTTACGAGGTTTTAGGTTTGCTACCATTACCGTTAGCTTGCCTTCTAGCTCTTCAGGTTTGTAAGCTGACTTGATGCCAGAGAATACCTGACGAGTTTCACCACCGATGTCCAATTGGAACTTAAGCAGTTTGTTGGCTTTTGGTACTTCTTCACAAGAGATGATACGAGCGATACGCATATCTACTGCAGCAAAAGCATCGAACTCAATCTCTTCAGCGATTGGTTCTTTGTCTAGCTCGGTTTGGCTAGCCTTGTTCTTTTCCGCTTCAGCTTTCTCTTTCGCCGCCATTTCTGCCGCCGCATCTTCTTTAGACGCTTCGATCATCGCTTCAACATTCTTCGGATCGATACGGTTGAACAGTGCTTTGAACTTAGTGATCTCGTGGCCTGTTAGTGGAGCAGCGATGTTTTCCCAAGTTAGCTCTTGGTTTAGGAACGCTTCAGTACGCGCAGCTAGCGATGGCATTACTGGTTTCAGGTAAGTCATCAGTACGCGGAACAGGTTGATACCGACAGAACAGATGTCTTGTAGTTCCTGATCTTTGCCTTCTTCTTTTGCTACAACCCACGGTGCTTTTTCATCAACGTATTGGTTAGCTTTGTCTGCCAATGCCGTGATTTCACGGATTGCACGACCAAACTCACGCGTTTCGTAAAGCTCAGCGATACGGTCAGCCGCAGCAACAAATTCGTTGTAAAGTTCAGGCTCTGCAAAGTTGTCAGACAGTTTGCCGTCAAAGCGTTTTGCTATGAAGCCAGCGTTACGCGAAGCTAGGTTAACAATCTTGTTTACTACGTCAGCGTTTACACGCTGAGTGAAGTCTTCAAGGTTAAGGTCTAGGTCGTCGATACGGCTGTTTAGTTTCGCAGCGTAGTAGTAACGTAGGCATTCCGGGTCTAGGTGCTCTAGGTACGTGCTCGCTTTAACGAAGGTACCTTTAGACTTCGACATCTTCGCGCCATTCACCGTTACGTAACCGTGGACGAATACGTTGTTAGGTTTGCGGAAGCCAGAACCTTCTAGCATTGCTGGCCAAAATAGGCTGTGGAAGTAAACGATGTCTTTACCGATGAAGTGGTACAGCTCTGCTGAGCTGTCTTTTTTCCAATACTCGTCGAAATCTAGGTCGTCGCGCTTGTCACATAGATTTTTGAAAGAGCCCATGTAGCCGATAGGCGCGTCTAGCCACACGTAGAAGAATTTGTTTTTCTCACCAGGGATCTCGAAGCCAAAGTATGGTGCGTCACGTGAGATATCCCATTGCTGCAAACCAGATTCGAACCATTCTTGCATTTTGTTCGCTGTTTCAGCTTGTAGCGAGCCAGAGCGAGTCCACTCTTTTAGCATGCTTTCAAACTGAGGTAGGTCGAAGAAGAAGTGCTCTGAATCTTTCATTACTGGCGTCGCACCAGAAACCGCAGATTTAGGATTGATCAGTTCTGTTGGGCTGTAAGTCTCACCACAGTTGTCACAGTTGTCACCGTACTGGTCTTCAGACTTACATTTTGGACAGGTACCTTTTACGAAACGGTCCGGTAAGAACATCTCTTTTTCTGGATCGAACAGCTGAGAGATAGTGCGGCTAGAGATAAAGCCATTTTTCTTCAACTCAAGATAAATGTGTGACGCTAGCTCACGGTTCTCATCTGAGTGTGTGCTGTGGTAGTTATCAAAGCTGATATCAAATCCAGCGAAGTCTTTTTGGTGCTCTTCGCTAACTGCGGCAATCATTTCTTCAGGAGTAATACCCATCTGTTGCGCTTTAAGCATGATTGGCGTGCCGTGAGCATCGTCAGCACAGATGAAGTTTACAGTGTTGCCGCGTAGGCGTTGGTAACGAACCCAAATGTCCGCTTGGATATGCTCAAGCATATGACCAAGGTGGATCGAACCGTTAGCGTACGGAAGGGCACAAGTTACCAGCATTTTCCTTGACGGAAAGTTTTTTGGATCGTTTGCCATACTTAATATTCGCTTTTCTTGATAGGTATAAATAAATTTTGATGGATAATACTACCCCATGAACTGACTAACTCCAAGGTGTCAAACTGCGGAATGCCTTAGTTTTTTTGGGGTTCTGGTTGAGCCTGGACGGTGGTAGCATGACATCTAAAAGGAGGGCTTATGCATCAGTTCACTTCAAAACAAGATTTTTGTCACTGGTTTAACCAATTCCAACATCCACAGTTGGTGGAAAACTGGGCAGATATTCATGGCGTAATTTCGATTACGACACAGGGTTCTATTGATATAACGTTGCCATTCGCAAGTAATGAGCTTCAAACCGTACTGCATGACTGGATCAAACAGCAGCAAGCCTCGGGTAAAGTGGCTGAATTCCCATTTAATATTCGCCTTGGAGTTAAAGCTTTAGAAACTCAAGTGGCTAACTCGGTTAAGGGTGTTAAGAACATCATTGCCGTCAGTTCTGCGAAAGGTGGCGTTGGTAAATCTACTACCGCAGTTAATTTAGCGTTGGCAATTGCTCAATCTGGGGCGAAAGTGGGATTGTTGGATGCAGATATCTATGGTCCGTCTGTACCTATGATGTTGGGGCAAGAAGATGCTAAACCAGAAGTTCGTGATGGCAAGTGGATGGAACCCATTTTTGCTCACGGCATCTATACTCATTCTATCGGTTATTTGGTGGATAAATCAGAAGCGGCGATATGGCGTGGTCCAATGGCTTCAAAAGCGTTGTCGCAGTTATTAACTGAAACAGATTGGCCAGATTTGGATTATTTGGTGATTGATATGCCGCCAGGTACGGGGGATATTCAATTGACTCTGTCACAACAAATTCCGGTAACAGGTAGCGTGCTAGTCACAACGCCGCAAGATTTAGCCCTTGCCGATGCAAGGAAGGGAGCGGCAATGTTTAACAAAGTCCATGTCCCGGTTATTGGTGTTGTGGAAAACATGAGTTATCACATTTGTAGTCAATGTGGCGCGAAAGAGCATATTTTTGGTATGGGCGGAGCTGAAAAAATGTCGCAAGAATTTGGCTTAGCATTGTTAGGACAAGTTCCGCTTCATATCTCTATGCGAGAAGATATTGACGCTGGCGTGCCAACAGTAGCAAGACGCCCAGAAAGTGAGCATGCAGGGTATTATAAGCAACTTGCCGATCGCGTATGTAGCACGATGTTTTGGCAAGGCAAAGCAAAACCAGATGCGATTAGCTTTACAATGGTGAACTAAGTTTACTATGCCTGTTGGTTGATAATTGCACATTTTAACGTTTGCTCGGAGGTTAATCCTCTGAGCAGGCAGAAACTTATGACTAAACCCTAATTCCAACTAGTAACTATGGGGTGAACTCCCTATAATCAGGCAGTTTATCTTTTTATGTGACTAGAAATCATCATCGGGTGCAAACTAATGTCTGATAATAATCAATGCGTCATCGTAGGTATTGCTGGCGCTTCTGCTTCTGGAAAAAGTCTGATCGCGAGCACTATTTATAATGAGCTTCGCGCGAAAGTAGGCGATCATCAAATCGGTGTCATCACGGAAGATTGCTACTACAACGACCAAAGCCACCTAAGCATGGAAGAGCGAGTAAAGACGAACTACGATCACCCGAGTGCGTTGGACCACGACCTACTGTGTGAGCACCTAGAAAAATTGGTACGTGGTGAAGCAGTAGAAGTGCCTGAGTACAGCTACACTGAGCACACAAGAACAATTAACACCACCACAATGACACCTAAAAAGGTGATCATTCTAGAAGGTATCCTTCTTCTTACAGACCCTCGTCTTCGTGATTTGATGCATGCGACAGTATTTATGGACACACCGTTAGATATTTGCTTGCTTCGCCGTGTTAAGCGTGATGTGGAAGAACGAGGCCGAACTATGGAGTCTGTTCTTAAGCAATACCAACAAACAGTACGTCCGATGTTCATGCAGTTTATCGAACCTTCTAAGCAATATGCGGACATTATTGTTCCTCGCGGTGGTAAAAACCGTATCGCAATTGATGTATTAAAAGCTCACATTGCAAGACTTTTGAAAGCTTAAGCCTATAGACGGCTATATCGCTTTATTTTTAAGAGAAGAAGTGGCACCTTAAGTGCCACTTCTTTTTTTGTTTTTAAATTAGTCAGTTGCAGGTTAAAACCAGACACTTTTCACGCTTTTGTGGAACTGTCAGCGGTAAATGGAGTCTGCGCTTATAATTGTAAAAACACTCGAGCAAGGAAAAACAAATGAAGAAACTGCTCTTAATTCTAGCAATACCGATTGTGGTCATTTTGGTCGCAATTTTAACGTTAACCATCTTCGTCAATCCGAATCAGTTTAAACCCCTTATTGTTGAGCAAGCGCAAAAGCAAACGGGATTAGAGTTGGTGATTGAAGGGGATATCAGTTGGCAATTTTTCCCATCGATTGGCTTTGAGTTGGGACATACAGAATTGCGAAACCCACAAGGCTTTAGTAAACCCAATTTATTCAAAGTTGATACCGTTGGTGTAGACATCTCTGTTATGCCACTTTTTAGTCAGCAGCTTGAAATTGGAAACGTCACGCTTGATGGTGCTGAGTTCTACATTGAAACCAAGAAAGATGGCAGCAAGAATATTGATGCATTGACGAAAGCCCAAACACAACAAGCAGAACAAGAGAGCAATGCTGCGCCTACGCAAAATGGTGAAACGCAAACTTCTGGTTCTGATTGGAGTATTAATCTTGCTGGCGTTACGGTTTCTAACGGTTCATTAGAAATGCAGGATAAGCAAGCCGGTAGTTACACCAAACTTTATGATATTTCATTAAACCTTTCCGAATTCGCTTTTGACAACTGGACAACGGCTGATTTTGGCGTGAAGGGCGAAATGAACGACCAAAAGTTCACCGCGAAAGGTCAGGCAGACTTTAAGCTAGAAAAAGGTTTGGCAAACTACGCGCTAAAGAACATCAACTTTGATGCGACATACTCTGACCCTGCCAATAAAATTGAATCGGCAACGATCGGTTTAGACACGTTTGAATTCGATAAAGTAAATAACCTGACTTATGCCATTAAGGGTGACACTGGTGGTATGAAGTTAGATATGCAGGGTGCTGGTCAACTTAGCGTGGACAAGGCTATCAGCAAAGTACAGTTGGATAAGTTAACTCTTAAATCGACTTTTGAGGGTGATGCCTTACCTCAGTCCCAGATGAAAGTCGACATGGTGTCTGATCTGTCTTTCGACCTAACGAAAAACCATCTGAGTTTTGTTCTAGAGAAGTTAACAGCGAATGCTATCGCCCTAGATGGTAAGGCAGATGTGACACTCGGTGATATTCCTAAAGTACGCTTTGCTCTCCATAGCCCCAATATCGATCTTGATGAGTTCTTAGGGTTAGATAAGCAAGCTGCCGAAGGTAATAAGCCTGCTTCTGGTGGCGAGAGTGCTCCTGCCGGACCTGAGGTTGAGCCTGATTTGTCTGCGTTGAAAGCGTTAGATGTAAAGGGTGACATTACCATCGACAAATTCAAAGCGGCAAATGCGAAGATGGAAGCGGTAAAAACGAGCTTCACTGTAAATCGTGGCGTGTTTGAGCTTACATCATTTAGTTCGAAGTTGTACCAAGGCTCAATCTCAGCGACAGCGAAGTTAGATGCACGCCAATCACCAGCGACTTACAGCGTTAAAAAGTCAATCAAAGGCGTGAAAGTTCAACCGCTACTTATAGACGTTGCTGAAAACGACAAACTTGAAGGGACAGGTAACATTGATGTGAATGTTACAGGTAAGAGTCTCACGCCTACCGGTATCAAGAAGAATCTATCTGGTACGGTTGTTATCAATTTTGCTGACGGTGCGGTGAATGGCATCAACGTTGCTCAGTTGATTCGTGAAAACTATGCGAAATTTAAAGGGCAAAAAGTTGAAGGCACCAATGAAGCTAAGAAAACAGACTTCAGTGCGATGACGGCGACATTGAAACTCAACAAAGGTGTAGTATCAACGGATAATATGCAAGCTCAGTCTCCATTGTTACGTGTTCGTGGTAAAGGTACCGCAAACTACATCAATGAAACAGTCGACTTTACTATCAGCACGTCAGTTGTAGGCAGCCTAGAAGGCCAGGGCGGTAAAGATATAGATGAGCTGAAAGACATCACGATTCCAATCAATGTGTCTGGTAAGTGGGCAGATCCTAAATTCAAGCTCGTATTCGATGATGTTCTGAAGCAGAAAGCTCAAAAAGAAATCGATCGTGGCGTAGAGAAGCTAACGGACAAAATCAAAGACGAGAAAACCAAAGATGCGGTCGATGGTTTATTGAAGAATCTTTTCAACTAACCGTGCGTGAAAATCAAAAGGGTTGGCATTTTGCCAACCCTTTTTAAATTACTCTGCGAGTGTTACCAATCGACGCCTTTGAGGGCTTTTACGCCAGATTCAAATGCGTGCTTTACATTTTTCACTTCAGAAACGGTATCGGCCATTTCAATCAGGGTTCGATGTGCGCCACGCCCAGTAATAATAACCGACTGCATTTTAGGTCTGTTGCTCAGTGCTTCGACCACTTCGTCTAAGTCGATGTAGCCGTAGCTCACCATATAAGTTAGCTCGTCAAACAAGATGACATCGATAGAGTCGTCTTGCAGCATGCGCTTACATTCTTGCCATACGCCTTGCGCTGCTTCGGTATCAGCGGCTTTGTTTTGAGTTTCCCACGTAAAGCCGGTTGCCATTACTTGGAATTCAACGCCGAGTTTCTCAAGTAGGTTGCGCTCACCGTTGTCCCAAGTACCTTTAATAAACTGCGCGACAGCACAATTCAAACCATGACCCACTGCGCGTGCGATCGTACCGAATCCTGATGTCGATTTACCTTTACCATTTCCGGTAATGATCAGTAGCAGACCTTTTTCCTCTTGAGCAGCAGCGATTTTTGCGTCTACCTGTTCTTTGACTTTTTGTTGGCGAGCTTTATGGCGTGCTTCTTTATTTTCTTCGATAGACATAATACTTCCTCAATTCCTTTTCGTGCTGTGCCCAAGCTAATTTGGGTTCATTGATTTATCTCGCTATGATAGACCAACATATCGTGAAGAAAAACCACCGATAATTCAGGGAATAAAATGAAGAAAATACTTGTTGTTTGTATGGGAAACATTTGTCGGTCACCAACTGGAGAGGCAGTGTTAAGAGTGAAAGCTCAAAAGCTAGGCGTTGAAGTAGAGGTTGAGTCGGCAGGTACAATTGGCTACCACGCAGGAAACCGACCGGATTCAAGAGCGATGGCAGCAGGAAAGCAGCGAGGCTATTCTTTTAAAGGAATGCAAGCGCGCCAAGTCACCATTGATGACTTTGAAAAGTTTGACCTTATATTAGCCGCAGATAAAGCAAATTTGGCCGATTTATTGGATATTTGTCCGTTGAAGTATCGACACAAAGTATCGTTATTTTTAAGTCATTCTGAGTCAGTTTACGACGAAGTCCCGGACCCATATTATGGTGGGGAAGATGGCTTTGAACTGGTGCTTGATTTAATCGAAGAGGCATCAGACGCAATTTTGAAGAAGCTATAATCGCCGTGCTTGAAGACAATAGAAAAAGGGATGAGCTCAGCTCATCCCTTTTTATTCGTGTTAACCCGCTAGTATGTCGGTTGCGACTTTGTAGCTTGGGTCTTCCTTCACGTTAATTTCAACCAAGCTGCCAGCTTTGTCCAAAAGTTTACGACAATCTGGGCTTAGGTGACGAAGGTGTAGCGTTTTACCTTGAGCATTGTAACGCTCAGCCAGTGTTTCAATGGCTTCAATTGCAGAGTGATCTGTCACGCGAGAGTCTGCAAAATCGACAATCACATCTTTTGGATCTTCAGGCGCGTTAAACAACTCCAGGAAGTTAGCCGCAGAGCCAAAGAAAATAGGGCCGTGAATCTTGTACTCTTTTGAACCTTCCTCGTTTAAGCACGTGTCGGCATAGATGTGCTTAGCGTGTTGCCATGCAAACATTAATGCAGAAACGATAACACCAACCGCTACGGCAACAGCAAGGTCAGTAAGAACAGTAACAACGGTCACAAGAACAATAACGAAGAAGTCTTGCTTCGGTACGCGGCGTGCTAGCTTAAATGTTGCCCATTCGAATGTACCAATGACAACCATGAACATCACACCAACCAGAGCAGCGAGTGGGATCATTTCAATTAGCGAAGAAGCGAATAAGATAAACATCAATAGAGCGATAGCCGCAACGATACCAGATAGACGGCCGCGACCACCTGAGTTTACGTTGATCATCGACTGACCAATCATCGCACAACCACCCATTGCGCCAAACACAGAACACGTCATGTTTGCCATACCTTGACCGATACATTCGCGGTTAGATTGACCACGAGTATTCGTCATCTCATCTAAAACTGTCAGTGTTAGTAGAGATTCAATTAGACCAATGGCCGCGAGAATGATCGCGTATGGAAGAATGATTTGTAGTGTCTCTAGTGTAAATGGTACCGCAGGAATAGAGAAGGTTGGTAGTGAACCTGCGAGTGTTGCAGCTTCATCACCAGACATTGTACGCAGGAAGTCAACAACAGTGCGAGTTTCCAGATCCAAGCCAACCACTAAAGCCGTCACCGTTACGATCGCAACAAGTGAAGAGGGTACAGCTGTTGTGATTTTTGGTAGAAAGTGAATGATTGCCATAGTCAGCGCAACCAAACCAAGCATTAGCAGCATCTGGTCTTGTGGTAGCCAAGTAAGCATGCCGTTGATGTCTGGCGCTTTAAACTGACCCAACTGAGCTAGGAAGATAACAATAGCCAGACCGTTCACAAAACCGATCATCACAGGGTGAGGTACGATACGGATGAACTTACCCAATTTAAACATACCAGCGGCAATTTGAAGAATACCAGCGAGCATGATGGCTGCGAATAGGTACTGGACACCGTGAGTCGCGACAAGCGAAACCATTACGACTGCCATGGCACCTGTTGCACCAGAGATCATGCCAGGACGACCACCGAAAATGGAAGTAATAAGACCAACGATGAATGCAGCGTAAAGACCGACCATCGGATCTACGCCTGCGACGAACGCAAATGCGACAGCTTCAGGAACCAATGCTAGCGCAACGGTTAAGCCTGATAGCACATCATTTTTTACGGAGTGCTTAGAAAATTGGGGAAATTCGAACATGTTTGTTTTTAAGTTCTCTTTGCAATGAGTTAAACCCGACACATATTCGTATTTGCACAAGCCACTGGAAGGTTGAATTTTAATCAAACATTGCAGTGTAAACCGTAGTATTAAAAGAGCAGCATCAGAATGGTGTCGAAAACTTGAGTCGGCGCATGCTACCGAAAAGTGTGATTAAGTTCAAGAATGATACGAATAATGGCGTACAAATGTGATCACGAATTGGTATTTATATGAACAATTTTTTGGGCAAATATGAAGATAAAAAAGGCTACCAGATGGTAGCCTTTAATTTATTTATGCCGTTAAGCAGTTGAACGTAATGATTTAGCCTAGTTAAAGTTAGGCTTTGTCATCTCTGCCGATGCACGGTTTTTAGCCACTTGGCTACCAGCACCTTTAGCTTGGTAACGTTCGGTTTTGAACGGTGCTGCTGCAACCGTGATTTCGCGTAGCTCTTGAGGGCCAGGTGCTTTTGTCATCGGTGCGCTAGCGTTTAGCTTAGCCGCAACTTTAATGGCTTCGACTTTAGGCTCTGGTTTATCTACTGGCGCTTCGGCCGCAATCTCTTTTTCTGCTTCAACGATAGGCTCTTCAGCAGGTGCCGTTTCTACAATGGCATCAACCGGTTCAGCATGTTCAGTTACAGGAGTTTCAACGATAGGCTCTACCGAGGCTGTTTCTATTACTGCTGATTCAGCTTTTTCTGTGATTACTGTTTCCACAGCAGGTGCTTCCACAACGGGTGCTTCTACTACTGGAGCTTCCACTTTCGCTTCAACGGTTTCTTGAACCTTGTGTTCAACAACTGGCGCATCTGTTACGACAGGCTGCTCGCGACGAATAATCACTTTACCCATTGCCATTTCTGGACACGCAAAGCCACCTTGGATTGTAGGTACTGCTGCTACAGCTTCTTCCTTAACTCGCTCTTCCTTCTTAGGTGCTGGTTTCGGAATGTAACGTGGCATTACTTTACCCATAGCCATTTCAGGAGAAGCGACACCTCCCTTACGTAGGCGGAACGGGTTAGGGCGGCGATCACGGCCACGGCGACGACGCTGGCCGCTTGCACGCAGGTGACGTGGCGAACGACGATTACGACGTTGCTTAGACTCTGCTTGCTTGTTGTCTTGCTGTGCCTCTACCGCTGCTTCTGTTGGCTTTTCAACTTTAGCTTCAACCGTTTCTTGAGTCTTAACCGCTGTTTCTTCGGCTTTCTTCTCAATAGCTTCTTGGTCCTTAACGCGTACAGACTTGTTCAATTTGCGACGTTGGCGGCGCTCTTTCACTTTTTCTGCTTTCGCATTTTGCTGCTTCGGTTTGCTCTCTTCTGGTTTTGTTTCAGTACGAGCTTCCGCTGCTAGCTGCAGACCTTTTTCCGCTACTTTTGCGTTTGCTTTCTGCTCTTGGGCTTTATCTGCCTGTTGAGCTTTAGGTTTACGCTTTTGGTTACGGTTTTGCGGTTTATTTGTTTGTTGTTGAGCTTCGTTTTGCTCATTAGCCTGCTCATCACGAGGCTTACGACGACGTCGGTTATCGCGATTGTCGCGGTTATCACGATTATCGCGCTGGTTGTTATTGCGACGACGATCGTTACGATCACGTTTGTTACGTCGATTATCGCGATTTGGTTTTTTCTCTTCCTGAGGTTTCTGTTCTTCTTTTGTTTCTTCAGAACCACCGAATAGGAAGCTACCAAGTGCTTTAAACAGACGGCTGAACAATCCAGGTTTCTCTTCTTGTTCAACGTTTTGTTCTTTCTTCTTCGCCTCAGGAGCTGGTTTAGCTGCTGGTGCAGGTGCGGTTTGAGACGGAGCCGCAAAGCCTTTAAGAACTGGCTCTTCAATTCGTTTTGGTTTTACGTCAACTTCCGCTGGCTCTTTACCTTCCGCTTCTTTCATTGCTTCCAGTTTTTTAGGAAGTAGGTAAGAAATCAGAATCGAACTCTTCACCTTCACGAACACGGATAACTTCGAAGTGCGGCGTTTCCATGTCAGAGTTTGGAACAACCGTAATCTTCACTTCTTGAATGCGTTCGATATGGTTAACTGAACGACGTTTTTCGTTCAACAAGTAAGAAGCGATTGGCACAGGTACAACTGCGAGAACTTGCGCTGTATTGTCTTTCAGTGCTTCCTCTTCGATTAAACGAAGTACAGAAAGTGCTAGAGATTCGTTGTCGCGAACGACTCCAGTACCGCTACAGCGAGGACAGATGTGGTGGCTTGCTTCTGCTAGAGAAGGGCTTAAACGTTGACGTGACATCTCCAACAAACCAAAGCGAGAAATACGACCGATTTGTACACGAGCGCGATCAAGACGAACGGCTTCACGTAGACGGTTTTCTACTTCTCGTTGGTGGCGAACAGGTGTCATATCGATAAAGTCGATAACCACTAAGCCACCCAAGTCACGTAGACGTAACTGGCGAGCAATTTCGTCGGCTGCTTCTAGGTTCGTGTTTAGGGCTGTTTCTTCAATATCACCGCCCTTGGTTGCACGAGCAGAGTTGATATCGATAGACGTTAGTGCTTCAGTCGGGTCAATAACAATAGAACCGCCAGATGGCAGACGCACTTCACGTTGGAAAGCCGATTCAATTTGGCTTTCGATTTGGTAGTGGCTGAATAGTGGAACTTCGCCTTCATATTTCTTAACGCGGTTAAGGAAATCAGGGCGCACCAATTGAATGTGCTCTTTTGCACGTTCGTAGATGGTGTTGCTATCAATTAAGATTTCGCCAATATCACGACGCAAATAGTCACGGATTGCACGAACGATAACGTTACTTTCTTGGTGGATTAAGAATGGAGCAGGGTTAGAGTCCGCTGCACCTTTGATTGCACCCCAGTGGTTAAGTAGTACATTCAAATCCCACTCAAGCTCTTCAGCACTCTTGCCAACGCCAGCAGTACGTACGATTAGGCCCATGCCCTGAGGCAGTTCCAAAGTACTTAATGCGGCTTTTAGTTGAGTACGCTCGTCACCTTCGATTCGACGAGAAATACCGCCAGCACGAGGGTTGTTAGGCATCAGAACAAGGTAACTACCAGCAAGAGAAATGAAAGTAGTAAGAGCTGCGCCCTTGCTTCCACGTTCTTCTTTTTCCACTTGAACGATAACTTCTTGGCCTTCCGTTAGCACTTCTTTGATGCTTGGACGACCTTGGTAGGTGTAACCTTCAGGGAAATATTCGCGGGCAATTTCTTTGAGAGGGAGGAAACCGTGACGCTCGGCGCCGTAATCAACAAATGCGGCTTCTAAGCTTGGTTCGATACGTGTGATACGTCCTTTGTAGATATTCGCTTTTTTAGATTCATGACCTGGACTCTCGATATCAAGATCGAAAAGTCGCTGGCCATCAACCAGAGCGACACGCAACTCTTCTTTTTGAGTTGCGTTAATTAACATTCTTTTCATTGAAAATTCTCGTTGTCTTTTCTTTTATATCTTTCTTGTCGACTTGCCACTGTTTTTTCGCTCTTTCACGGTGCCTGATCCCATGGCTTGTATTTTGCAGCCTCCCGGCTGGAAGGGGATGCTCTCGGGCACTTCAGTCATCACAAGCCTCTTGTGGTTTCTGTTGGAAACGTAGACTTGTGACCCGCTATTTGGGCGGTAGGTACTCAACGTGAATATGCGAGGAGTAGGGTGGCAAGAGTGTTGAATTCGATGTGTCTCACGCCAATGCTGCACTCGACCTTCAACGATCTACTCACATTGCTTGAGGATAAATGATTGGTAATGAATAAAATGTAACCAAACCTTCCTTAGCAGCTGTGAACTATAGCAGTGCGCGTGGCTATCAGCAATCTGCTTTCACGCAAACGATAGAAAATTTGCCGCTAAACTCAAAATTTCTATTTTATAACTGGCTGTTTCATAAGCAATTGAGATGTGCAAACTGTTCAAGACAGAAAACAAATTGAGAACTTGATTGAGAGTTTTAATAATTTAAACAAAAGCTTGGCGAAATTTAGACCAGTATGTGCCACCGAGTGTTTCTTTTACGACAAGAATAATGTGAAGTCGCACGAAATTGAGTTTACAATACGGCTCATGAACGAAATAAGAACAAAAGTCCAGTTCGTCGACATTGACGAAGATATGGCGGGTCAGCGCATTGATAATTTTTTGCGCAACCAATTAAAAGACATTCCTAAAAGCATGATTTACAGAATTGTGCGTAAGGGCGAAGTGCGCGTAAATAAAAAGCGTATAAAAGCAGAGTACAAGTTAAAAGCAGGCGATCTCGTTCGTATTCCACCGGTTACCGTCGAGAAAAAAGATGACGATGTCGCACCAAGTACGAAACTTAACAAAGTCGCTGAGTTGGAAAATATGATTATCTTCGAAGATGATCATATGTTGATTCTAAACAAACCATCTGGCACCGCTGTGCATGGTGGCAGTGGTTTAAAGTTTGGTGCGATTGAAGCGCTTAGGGCTCTGCGACCTCAAGCTCGCTTTCTTGAACTTGTGCATCGTATTGACCGTGATACTTCAGGGATTTTGCTGGTTGCTAAGAAGCGTTCTGCACTTCGTCACTTGCAAGCCCAGTTTCGTGAAAAGACAGTAAAGAAGTTTTACTTAGCTCTTGTCATGGGGCAATGGAAAAGCAGTTGTAAGGTTGTGAACGCGCCACTGCTCAAAAACGAAGTGAACAGTATTGTTCGTGTTAACCCTAATGGTAAGCCGTCAGAAACGCGTTTTAAGATTTTGGAAAAGTTCGAACAAGCTACATTGATTCAGGCGAGTCCGATTACTGGTCGAACTCACCAAATCCGAGTTCATACGCAATACACTGGTCACCCAATCGCTTGGGATGATCGCTACGGTGATCGTCGCTTTGATGCTTATACAGGTCAAGTTGGTTTAGATCGTTTGTTCCTACACGCGGCAAACATCAAGTTCCAACACCCATCAAATGATGAGTGGATGGAAATCAACGCACCGATGGAACCGAAACTAGAAAAAGTGTTGGCGGGTTTAAGAAACGCGTAACCATGTTTTCCTCGCGGATGCAAAAGGGAGCCTGTGGCTCCCTTTTATCGTATTTGGGTTAAAGGACATCGAGTCCTTGAACATGCAACATATCAATCAAATCAATCAATGGTAGTCCGACAAGTGTGTTCGGGTCTTTACCAACTAATTTCGTAAACAAACAAATTCCCATGCCTTCGCTTTTAAAGCTGCCTGCGCAGTAAAAAGGTTCTTCCCTGTCGACGTAGCGTTCGATTTGTTCAAGCGTTAAATCTCTAAAGTGCACCTCGAAAGAATCAAAGCCGACTTCTGTATGGTTTGTGACGGTGTTATGTACCGCAAGACCAGTATAGAAAGTGATGACTTTTCCACTTTGAGCCAAAAGTTGATTTATCGCGTTATCTCTATTTAAAGGCTTGCCAACGATTTCACCATTAATGACACAAACTTGGTCACTGCCGATAACTAAACTTGCTTTATCCGTCTGGCAAGATATTGCTTTTTCTTGGGCCAGTCTCTGCACAAGTTCAGTTGGCGTTTCTTGGTCAAAAGGTGTTTCATCGCAATCAGGTGGTAAACAAACGAATGGTAGTGAGAGCTTTTCAAGCAGTTGTTTACGAAAAGGGGAAGTTGAGGCTAAAACCAGTTGGTAATTTTTCATTTTGAATTACAATTCGTGGGAGCATTTCCAATAGGATAATCGATCAAAAATGATTCTGGCTAATGCTCTGTATGTTAAGCGTAAAAAAGTACAACTTTTTTGCCTTTTTCTTTGACTAATTTTGATTTGGAAGATAATATTCGCGCCCTATGCAAAAGGTAAAAATACCGCGAACGGTTGACCCAGCTAAAGCTGCACAGAAACGATTGGATTACGATGGCATCATCCAAGCTAGTCTTTTCAAGCGCTTAGTGGAAACAACTGAAGGCGTAAAACGCGACGCAGAAGTCTCATTGTCATTTGGGATGGATGAACAGCGACTCGTTGTTATCTCTGGTAAAGCTAACATCGAAGTCGATTTAGAGTGTCAGCGTTGTAATGAGGTATTCGCACATGAGTGCGAAGTTGAATTCCTTTCTACTCCTTACTACGGTGAGAAAACAGAACAGGAAGCACCAGAAATTTATGATTTGGTAGATCTAAATGAATATGGTGAATTAGACCTCATACAACTTGTTGAAGACGAGTTCATCTTAGCATTACCTCAAATTGCGATGCACGATGAAGCGGATTGTAGCGTTGATTCAAATAACATGGTTTTTGGTGAGATTCCTGAAGAAATTGAGGAAGAAAAACCGAATCCATTCGACGTTTTGAAAAGTCTGAAAAAGTAATAGGTGTGGTAGCCGATTCTTCTTCAGGTTTTTAACCCAATAGTATAGGAGTAGGGTCAATGGCCGTACAGAAAAACCGTAAAACTCGTTCTAAGCGCGGTATGCGTCGTTCACACGATGCGCTAACTACAGCTGCTCTATCTGTAGACGCGACTTCTGGTGAAACTCACCTACGCCACAATGTAACTGCTGAAGGTTACTACCGTGGTCAAAAGGTTATCAACAAGTAAGGTTGAACCTTTGCAAAGTATTACCGTTGCACTTGATGCAATGGGCGGGGATTTCGGTCCACGCGTAACAGTGCCTGCCGCCGTGCAGGCACTGTCTCATTTCCCAGAGCTAAAAGTGATTCTTATTGGTGATCAATCTCTGATCACGTCTCAATTATCTCAACTCGGTACCTCGACCAGTTCCCGCTTGACTATTCTTCACAGCGAGAAAGTTATCTCGAACTCAGAAAAACCTTCATTGGCGTTACGTAATAGCCAAAATAGTTCTATGCGTATGGCTATCGATTTGGTTTCTGAGCAGAAAGCGGATGCTTGTGTTAGTGGTGGCAACACCGGTGCATTAATGGCACTATCGCGTTTCATTCTTAAGTTACTTCCTGGCATTGAACGTCCTGCTTTAGTTTCCGCTTTACCGACGATTACCGGAAAGCGCACTTGGATGCTAGATCTGGGGGCGAATGTATCGTGCGATGCTGATAGCTTGTTCCAATTTGCTGTAATGGGCAGTGCATTAGCTGAAGAACACTTGGGTCGTCCTCCTCGCGTTGCTGTACTCAATATTGGCGCAGAAGAGATTAAAGGTAACGATTTAGTCAAACGTTGCGCAGAAATGCTTTCTCAGACCGATGCGATTAACTTTGTCGGTTATATTGAAGGTAATCAAATTTTGCATGATGTTGCTGACGTCATTGTTTGTGATGGATTTGTCGGCAACGTATGCTTAAAAGCCAGTGAGGGAACAGCTCAACTTTTTATCGAAAAAATTAAAACCAGCATAATGGCATCAACGATAAAGGGTTGGATAGCTAGAAAGTTGTTTTCTAGGCTGTTTAATGAACTAAAAACACTGAACCCCGACCAGTATAACGGCGCAAGTTTGCTAGGATTGCGCGGCATTGTCATAAAAAGCCATGGAAGTGCGGATGTATCTGCGATTGTCAATGCACTTGGCGAGGCAGTACACGAGGTCAAACGACAAGTACCAAGCCGTATTAGCGATCGTTTGGAAGCGGTTTTACTCGAGAGGCATTATTAGTCTTCATGTATAGCAAAATTTTAGGTACTGGCAGCTACCTGCCATCTCAGGTGCGTACAAACGCAGATCTAGAGAAAATGGTAGATACAAGTGATGAGTGGATCGTTGCTCGCACGGGTATTAAAGAGCGTCGAATTGCTGCAGAAAACGAAACTGTAGCAGACATGGCATTCTACGCAGCTGAAAACGCTATCGATATGGCGGGTATTGATAAAAACGATATCGACCTGATTATCGTAGCCACAACGAGCAGTAGCCATACTTTCCCTTCATCTGCGTGTCAGGTGCAGGCAAAGCTTGGCATTAAAGGTTGTCCAGCTTTTGACTTAGCCGCTGCTTGTTCTGGTTTTGTGTACGCATTATCTGTTGCAGACCAACATATCAAATCTGGTATGTGCAAAAACGTACTTGTGATTGGTTCAGATGCTTTGTCTAAAACGTGTGATCCGACAGACCGTTCAACCATTATTCTATTTGGTGATGGTGCCGGAGCCGTTGTCGTAGGCGCTAGCCAAGAGCCTGGCATTATCTCTACCCACATATACTCGGATGGTCAATTCGGAGAGCTTCTAAGCCTACCTGTACCTGTGCGGGGGCAAGATGCGGATAAATGGCTTCATATGGCTGGGAACGAAGTATTCAAAGTCGCTGTCACTCAGCTATCGAAACTAGTAAAAGATACGCTTGAAGCCAACAACATGCATAAGTCTGAACTAGACTGGCTAGTGCCGCACCAAGCGAACTACCGCATTATTTCAGCGACAGCGAAGAAACTTTCGATGTCACTAGACCAAGTCGTGATTACACTTGATAAACACGGCAACACATCAGCTGCGACGGTGCCAACAGCACTAGATGAAGCGGTACGTGATGGTCGTATTAAACGCGGTCAAACTCTGCTTCTTGAAGCGTTTGGCGGCGGATTCACTTGGGGCTCGGCCCTTGTGAAGTTCTAAGTTTCACAAGAATTCAAAATTTAAGGTGCACTTGGTGCATCTTATTTCTTTTTACTTTGCTTAAAGGAAAACAACATGAGCAAGTTTGCTATCGTATTTCCAGGTCAAGGTTCTCAAGCTGTAGGTATGCTTGCAGAACTAGGCGAACAATATGACGTAGTAAAACAAACATTTGCAGAAGCATCTGACGCACTAGGTTACGATCTATGGGCGCTTGTTCAAAATGGACCTGCAGAAGATTTAAACGAGACTTTCCGTACTCAACCAGCTTTGCTAGCTTCATCTGTTGCAATCTGGCGTGTATGGCAGGAACTTGGCTTAGAGCAACCAGCAAACCTAGCCGGTCACAGCCTAGGTGAGTATTCAGCACTTGTATGTGCGGGTGTTATTGACTTTAAAGAAGCCATCAAGCTGGTTGAATTACGTGGTCAACTTATGCAAGAAGCAGTACCAGCTGGTACTGGCGCAATGTACGCGATTATCGGTTTGGCTGATGATGCGATTGCAAAAGCGTGTGAAGACGCAGCGCAAGGCGAAGTGGTCTCTCCAGTAAACTTTAACTCGCCTGGTCAAGTCGTTATCGCTGGTAGCAAAGACGCAGTAGAGCGAGCTGGTGCGCTATGTAAAGAAGCCGGTGCGAAGCGTGCGCTTCCTCTTCCTGTTTCAGTACCTTCACACTGTGCACTTATGAAGCCAGCAGCGGAAAAACTTGCTGTAGCTCTTGAGTCTATCGAATTTAACTCACCACAGCTGCCAGTTATCAACAACGTTGATGTGGTTGCTGAGACAGATCCTGCAAAAATCAAAGATGCGCTTGTTCGTCAGCTACATAGCCCAGTTCGTTGGACTGAAACAGTTGAACTGATGCACGAACAAGGCGTAGAAAATCTTCTTGAGCTTGGCCCTGGTAAAGTTTTAACAGGTCTAACAAAACGTATCGTGAAAACGCTAACTGCAGCAGCAGTGAATGATATCGCATCGCTAGACGCTGCGAAGTAATCCATCAAGCGATAAATTTGCGATAAGAAAAGGAAACACAACATGATGAATCTAGAAGGTAAGATCGCGCTAGTTACCGGCGCAAGCCGTGGTATTGGCCGCGCGATCGCGGAACTTCTTGTCGAGCGAGGTGCTACGGTTATCGGTACTGCTACTTCTGAAAGTGGTGCGGCTGCTATCAGCGAGTATCTTGGTGATAACGGTAAAGGTCTAGCTCTTAACGTGACCGATGTCGAGTCTATCGAAGCGACACTAAAAACGATCAACGAAGAATTTGGTGTGATCGATATTCTGGTGAATAACGCTGGTATTACTCGTGACAACCTATTGATGCGTATGAAAGATGATGAGTGGAACGACATCATCGATACCAACCTAACGCCTATCTACCGCATGTCTAAAGCGGTTTTACGCGGCATGATGAAAAAACGTGCGGGTCGTATCATCAACGTAGGCTCTGTTGTTGGTACCATGGGTAACGCAGGTCAAACTAACTACGCAGCAGCGAAAGCGGGCGTGATTGGTTTTACTAAATCAATGGCTCGTGAAGTTGCGTCTCGTGGTGTAACAGTGAATACTGTTGCTCCTGGTTTCATCGAAACTGACATGACTAAGGCACTAAATGATGACCAACGTGCGGCAACTTTGTCGAACGTGCCAGCAGGTCGTTTAGGTGACCCACGTGAAATTGCATCAGCAGTAGTTTTCCTTGCTTCTCCTGAAGCAGCGTACATTACTGGTGAAACTTTGCATGTAAATGGTGGTATGTACATGGTTTAATGCGACAGTTTATGCAAAATAAGCTATTTTACATTGTGAAAAATAGCCTATAGTTGCAGTTAACTGTCATGAACTTGTCATGCTTATGCGCAAGATTTGTGCATGATTTAAGTCAAAAATGTATTGAAATTCGGTTAAATTCGCTAATTTTGTGGTTTGACCAGCAAGGACCCCCTTGCAACTTTCAATAGTTCGAATAAACTACGGAATCATCGCATTAGGCGAAATCTGTAAAGGAAAAGAAAAATGAGCAACATCGAAGAACGCGTAAAGAAAATCATTATTGAACAGCTAGGTGTAGACGAAGCAGAAGTTAAAAACGAAGCTTCTTTCGTTGATGATCTAGGTGCTGATTCTCTAGACACTGTAGAACTAGTTATGGCTCTAGAAGAGGAATTCGACACTGAGATTCCTGACGAAGAAGCTGAGAAGATCACTACTGTTCAAGCTGCAATCGACTACGTAAACAGCGCTCAGTAATTAGCTCTCCCAGGCGGTCTCCTAGACCGCCTGTGTTCTTTCTAACTTCTTCTATCCTCTCATAGAAATATTCAATTCCCGGAGAATTATATCGTGTCCAAGCGTCGTGTAGTTGTCACTGGCATGGGTATGTTGTCACCGGTAGGCAACACAGTAGAATCATCTTGGAAAGCCCTGCTAGAAGGTCAAAGTGGTATCGTAAATATCGAGCACTTTGATACTACGAACTTCTCAACTCGTTTTGCAGGTCTTGTTAAAGATTTCGATTGCACAGAGTACATGTCTAAAAAAGATGCTCGTAAGATGGACCTTTTCATCCAGTACGGCATTGCAGCGGGTATTCAAGCTCTTGATAACTCTGGCTTACAAATTACCGAAGAAAATGCGGCTCGAGTTGGTGTTGCTATCGGCTCAGGCATTGGCGGTCTTGACCTTATCGAAACTGGCCATACTGCATTAGTAGACAAAGGCCCTCGCAAAGTTAGCCCATTTTTTGTTCCTTCGACCATTGTAAACATGGTTGCAGGTAACCTATCTATCATGCGTGGTCTTCGTGGTCCAAATATCGCGATTTCTACCGCATGTACTACTGGCCTGCATAATATCGGCCATGCAGCACGTATGATTGCCTACGGCGATGCAGATGCGATGGTTGCTGGTGGTGCAGAAAAAGCTTCTACGCCTCTTGGCATGGCTGGCTTCGGTGCAGCTAAAGCGCTATCTACTCGTAATGACGAGCCTCAAAAAGCGTCTCGCCCATGGGATAAAGGCCGTGATGGTTTTGTTCTAGGTGATGGTGCTGGCATGATGGTGCTTGAAGAGTACGAACACGCGAAAGCACGTGGCGCGAAGATTTACGCAGAACTGGTTGGTTTTGGTATGTCTGGTGATGCTTACCACATGACATCTCCAAGCGAAGACGGCTCTGGTGGTGCACTTGCGATGGAAGCGGCGATGCGTGATGCTAACATCACAGGTACTCAAGTAGGTTATGTGAATGCTCACGGTACTTCTACTCCAGCTGGTGATGTTGCAGAAATCAAAGGCGTGAAACGTGCTCTTGGTGAAGAAGGTGCGAAGCAAGTTCTTGTGTCTTCAACTAAGTCGATGACGGGTCACCTATTAGGTGCTGCTGGCTCTGTTGAAGCAATTATCACGGTTATGTCTTTGGTTGACCAAATTGTTCCGCCAACCATTAACCTTGATGATCCAGAAGAAGGTCTAGACATCGACCTTGTGCCGCATACAGCGCGCAAAGTTGAAGGTATGGAGTACGCTATCTGTAACTCGTTTGGCTTTGGTGGTACAAACGGTTCTTTGATCTTTAAGAAGTTCGCTGAGTAACGCTATCTAACCTAATTTAGATAAGCGAAACTTGTATTCTAACGGCTCGATGCTTAGCATTGAGCCGTTTTGTTTTATTTGTTGTCTGCTAATTTGAAGGTACGTGAATGTTTTGGGTAAATGGAGTTCCGCAAACGCATGTAGAGCTAGGTGATCGCTCATTCCAATACGGTGATGGAGGCTTTACCACCATCCTGACCCAAAATGGAGAGTTGGTTTACTGGCAAGAACATACTGAGCGCATGAGTGCTTGCCTTGACGCTTTGAAGATCTCTTCACCTGACTGGAAAGTTGTGCATGATTGGGCAAGCAAAGCGGTATTATCTGACGCACGAGCGGGGGTGAAGATTCACGTTAGCCGCGGTATTGGCGGGCGAGGGTATAGCCCTAATGGGATTGAAGGCCCTATCGTGACAATTTCCAATTTTGCGTTTCCTTCTCATTATTCATCTTGGCAAGAACAAGGTGTGGACTTGGGCGTTTGTAATACTCGTCTAGGGATTCAACCTTTACTTGCTGGACATAAGCACAACAACCGTTTAGAGCAGATTCTCGCCAAGGCTGAAATCGACAATACAGAGTTTGCAGATGCAATAACGTTAAATGTGCAAAACCATGTCATTGAAACTACAATGGCCAACCTTTTTTGGGTTAAAGGTAATAAAGTATTTACGCCGGAGCTGACCTTATCAGGCGTTACGGGCGTAATGCGTCGTAAGGTGCTTGAGTTACTTAAAGTAAGTCATATTGAAGTCATCGAGGGGCGTTTTATACTTCCAGATTTGCTGAGTGCAGACGAGGCTTTCATGTGTAACTCAATATTAGGTGTCGCACCTATTCGCAGCATAGTGACATCGAACTCTAAGACTATATTTCCGATAGGAAAATTGACTCAACGACTGCAAGGGAATTTAACTACGTGATTAAAAAACTGTTGGCTTTTGTTGTGCTGATCGCAGTGATAGGCGCAGCAGCTGTTTTTTATATAATTTCACAGGCTAAACAATACGTTGAAAAGCCTATTCTATTGGAACAACCTCAGCTGTTTACTGTAGAAAGTGGTACAAGCTTTCATCATGTCATGCGCGCTTTAGTTGAAGATGAGGTGATTGAAACATCGGAGTACATCCGTTTAATTCCTCACTTATACCCAGAATTGTTGCAAGTGCGAGCGGGTACTTACCAACTAGAGCCTGGTATGTCGCTTTCGCAAACATTGGAGCATCTGAATACTGGAAAAGAATACCAGTTTGCGATCACTTTTGTTGAAGGCAGCCGCTTTTCTGAATGGGTAGATCAACTAAAAAGTGCTCCTTATTTAAAGCATGATTTAACCGATCTTTCAGAAAAAGAAATGGCTGCGAAGCTCGGAATTGAGAGAGAAAAGCTAGAAGGGTTGTTTTTAGCAGAAACCTACCATTACACAGCGGGTGCGAGTGAAAGCCAGTTATTAAAACGAGCGCATCGAAAACTCAATAAAATACTGGACGCTAGCTGGGAAGCTCGTCAAGAAAAGCTGCCATTACAGGATAAATATGAAGCCTTGATTCTCGCGTCTATCATCGAGAAAGAGACGGCTATTGATTCTGAGCGTGAGCGCGTCGCTTCTGTGTTTATCAACCGATTGAACAAACGTATGCGGTTACAAACTGATCCGACAGTTATTTATGGTATGGGTGACGCCTACGATGGCAACATTCGTAAGAAAGATTTGCGTACGCCGACACCATATAACACCTATACCATCAATGGTTTGCCACCAACACCGATTGCGATGGCTGGTGAAGCTTCCATTGAAGCGGCTTTGAATCCAGAAAGCAGCAACTATTTATATTTTGTAGCAAGTGGAAAGGGCGGACATGTATTCTCGAAATCCCTTGCTGAGCACAACCGTGCTGTTCGTGCCTATTTAAGAGAACTAAGAAAGAACAAATGATGAAAGCAAACTTTATTGTCGTTGAAGGCCTAGAAGGCGCGGGTAAAAGCACTGCGATTAAAACCGTTTTAGATACGCTAAAAGCGGCCGGTATTGAGGATATCGTAAATACCCGTGAGCCAGGAGGCACACCGCTAGCAGAAAAAATGCGCGCTCTGGTGAAAGAAGAGCACGAAGGCGAAGAACTTAAGGACATGACGGAGTTGCTTCTTCTGTACGCTGCACGTGTTCAGTTGGTTGAGAACGTGATCAAACCAGCTTTGGAAAACGGTCAGTGGGTGGTTGGTGACCGACACGATATGTCGTCGCAAGCTTATCAAGGTGGTGGCCGTCAGATTGACGCATCGTTAATGAAAAATCTCCGGGATACAACGCTTGGTGATTTTAAACCTGCTCTCACTCTCTATATGGATATTGACCCTCGTGTTGGGCTTGAGCGTGCACGTGGGCGTGGTGAGTTAGATCGTATAGAGAAGATGGATATTAGTTTCTTCGAGCGTACACGCGAGCGTTATTTGGAGATTGCTCATGCCGATCCTTCCATCGTTATCATTAACGCAGAACAGACGATTGAAGGCGTGTCGCGTGATATTCGGGACGCTCTAAACGAGTGGCTAGCTCGTCAATAAGTGAAACGTAAATTTAGGTGACTCATGTTAAATGATTATCCATGGCTACAGCCAATATGGGATAACCTCAAAGTAGGGTTAGAGTCGGACAGAATACCAGGTGCGCTTTTATTACAAAGCGAGCAGGGCTTGGGCATCGAAAAACTTATCGAGTTTTTTAGCCAAGCACTTCTTTGCCAAAATTACGCGAGTGAAGCATGCGGTTTTTGTCATAGCTGCAAGCTAAATCAATCTCAAAACCACCCTGATTTACACTGGATCAAGCCAGAGAAAGAAGGAAAGGCGATAACGGTGGACCAAATTCGCGCTTGTAACCGTCTTGCTCAGGAATCATCTCAGCTTAATGGTTACCGCCTATTTGTAATAGAACCGGCGGACTCTATGAACGAGTCGGCATCGAATGCGCTGTTAAAGACGCTAGAAGAGCCTGGGGCAAAGTGCTTGTTTTTGCTCGTTACCCACAATCAGGAGCGTCTGCTCCCAACGATTCGTAGCCGTTGCCAACACTGGGTTGTTGCGCCTCCGTCAGCGGAACAAGCGATGCAATGGATGCACGAACAAGGGGCGAAGCAAGTTCCTGCTTATGCCTTAAAACTGAATATGGGCTCTCCAATAAAAACATTGGATGCGTTAAATAATGGTGAGCTCGAAGCTTACTTGGCTTTTGAACGCAGTTTTATTAAGGCAATGTCTTCGCCTGTTTCAGACGTTTCTGAGTGTGCTTCTTTAATCGCTAAACACTCAGAGCAATCACTAGACTGGGCATGGTATTTACTGACAGATGCTCAGAAAGCGCAGTTTGGTGTATCAGAAGCTCAAATGCTTCCGGGCGCGACAAAGTTTCAACCGGACAACTATAACGGTTTGTACTCATCAGCGAAGGCGCTGATGAACCTGAAAGCTCAGGTGCAAGCCTTTCCTGGCCTGAACCTTGAGCTACTATCAATGAATTGGTTAATTGAATCACGAGAGGCATTATGTTCGTAGATTCTCATTGTCATTTAGACAAATTGAATTACGACGATCTCCACATCAATGTGGAAGACGTTATTAACAAAGCTAAACAAGCAAACGTAACTGAGCTACTTTCTGTTGGAGTAACGCTGGATTCTTTCCCGAAAATGATGGAAATGATCGAGCCTTATGACAATGTTTATGCTTCGTGCGGTGTGCACCCACTTGATGTTGAAAGCGACTTTTCGATGGACGTATTGCGCCACCATGCGTCGAATGCAAAAGTCGTCGCTATTGGCGAAACGGGTTTAGATTATCATTACAAGCCCGAAACGGCCGCGTTACAGAAAGAGCGCTTTGAGCAACACGTTGATCTTGCAGTGGAGCTCAACAAACCTTTAATTATCCATACCAGAAACGCACGTGCGGATACTCTAGATATTTTGCGTAAGGGTGGGGCAGAGAAATGTGGTGGTGTTATCCACTGTTTTACAGAAGATCTTCCATTTGCTGAAGCTGCACTGGAGCTGGGGTTTTATATTTCTATCTCGGGGATTGTTACTTTCCGTCAAGCTACAGAGTTAAAAGAAGTGGTGAAGACTCTACCTTTAGAGAAGCTTCTTATTGAGACAGATTCTCCTTACTTGGCTCCTGTCCCTCATCGTGGCAAAGAGAATCAACCCGCTTACGTTGTCGAAGTCGCTTCTTATATTGCGCAACTCAAATCGTGCTCTCTTTCTGAAGTGGCACAAAAAACCACCGAAAACTTCCGAAATCTTTTTTTGCGATAAAAAAATAATAAGAGCATAAAAAAGGAGCTTAGGCTCCTTTTTTGTTGATAAAAACAACAGATACGCTCACGAGTTTAATGTTTACTAAAAATGTTGATTTAATAACATTCAAAAATCACAAATGTAATTTTGTTACTAAAAATAACATTGAGGCGTATTTTATTTACGCCTTAAAATTAATTATATAAATAATTAATTCTTTATAAAACAGTAATATAAGTACAATGCAAACCTTTTCATCGGCTGTTTTTGGGTGTGATCCAAGACTTGTTTTGAAACTAAATTTCGTAACTGTGTGGAAAGTTTGAGGGTCATCAATATATATTTAGAGCCGGAAAATATAATGCAGTTGTGGTTACATTTTCATTGGGTGCTAACCTTTAGGCTACGGGGGTGTGCCGTTAGTGCCCAAATAATACTTATAAATTTATCAGGAGCATAAACATGTTTAAGAACCTTTTTGCTAACCTGCAAAAAGTTGGTAAGGCTCTGATGCTTCCAGTATCAGTTTTACCAGTTGCAGGTATTTTATTAGGTGTGGGTGCTGCCCATCTAAGCTTTATTCCAGAGATTGTTTCTAATCTTATGGAACAAGCTGGTGGTTCAGTATTCGGCCAAATGGCACTTCTATTTGCAGTAGGTGTAGCTCTAGGCTTCACTAACAACGACGGTGTTGCAGGTCTTGCAGCTATCGTTGGTTACGGCATCATGACGGCAACGCTAGGTGTAATGGCGGGCGTTATGGGTGTTGAGAAAATCGATACAGGTGTACTAGGTGGTATCCTTGTCGGTGGTGTGGCTGCTTGGGCATTCAACCGTTTCTTCAAAATCCAACTTCCAGAGTACCTTGGCTTCTTCGCTGGTAAGCGCGCAGTGCCAATCATCACTGGTTTTGCTGCGATCATCCTAGGTGTTATCCTTTCTGTTATCTGGCCACCAATTGGCGGTGCAATTTCTGCATTCTCTGATTGGGCTGCACACCAAAACCCACAGCTAGCATTCGGTATCTACGGTGTTGTTGAGCGTTCTCTAATCCCATTCGGTCTACACCACGTATGGAACGTACCGTTCTTCTTCGAAGCAGGTTCTTGTGTTAACGCTGCCGGTGAAGCTCAAAATGGTGTACTAACTTGTTACCTAGTTGCTGATGAAGCATCTCGTGCTGCTGGTAATGGCTTCGGTCAGCTAGCGGGTGGTTACATGTTCAAGATGTTCGGTCTACCAGCTGCAGCAATCGCAATTGCTCATTGTGCTAAACCAGAAAACCGTGCAAAAGTAATGGGTATCATGGCGTCAGCTGCACTGACTTCATTCCTAACTGGTATTACTGAGCCAATCGAATTCTCATTCCTATTCGTTGCTCCACTACTATACGGTATCCACGCTCTACTAGCTGGTTCTGCATACATCGTTTCGAACACTCTAGGCTTTGTACACGGTACTTCTTTCTCTCACGGTCTGATCGACTTCCTAGTTCTATCTGGTAACGCTCAGAAGATGGTGCTAATGATTGCCGTTGGTCTAGTTTACGCAGTAATTTACTACGTAGTGTTCCGTGGTGTAATCACAGCGCTTGACCTAAAAACACCTGGCCGTGAAGATGAAACGGAAAGTGCAGCTGTAACTTCTGGCTCTGATATGGGCGGTGAACTGGTTGCAGCGTTTGGCGGTAAAGCTAACATTACTGGTCTAGATGCATGTATCACACGTCTACGTGTAGCAGTTGCAGATACAGCAGCTGTTGACCAAGACAAGCTAAAACAACTAGGCGCTGCTGGTGTTGTAGTTGTAGCTGGTGGTGTACAGGCTATCTTCGGTACTAAGTCTGATAACCTAAAAACTGAAATGGATGAGTGGATTCGTAACCACGGTTAATCGCAGTCATTCATAGTAATGCATAAAAGGAGGCTTCGGCCTCCTTTTTTAGTTCCTATTTTATTAACTGACAGTTCCTTTTTTAGTGTGATCCTAAACTCATCTTTACTTTTGTCAGCTTTTTCATACATCGAGCTTACCCATCGTTGACATATTGATATGCCATTATGTTTGAATAGCGAATAATGTTTTTTTGAATAATTGATAACGTGTATGAAGAACAAATTCATTTTAGTTTTGGGACTAGTTTCTAGTACGGCAATGGCGGCAAGCGAACCAACGGATCTATCAGTTGGTATGGCTGTCGATCAACAATTAAGTGTTGTTGTAGAGTTAGATAACAAATATCGTGGCATTATCGGAAACGATGGTATGGCGTTTGATTACATCGCTAAGCGTGGAACATTCGATCAAAACATGCCTGTGACTTGGTATGTCGGCGTTGGTGGCTGGTATGAATGGGATGACGAGTTTGGTGTGAGAGTACCACTTGGTGTGAACTGGGATTTATCACGCGGCTGGGACCTTTATGGCCAAATACACCCAGAGCTAGATCTTTACAAAGGTGCTGACTTGCAACTTGGCGGCGCCGTTGGCATCAAGTACAGTTTCTAGAATTGAACTAATGTATGTATAAAAAAACGCCGGTAACTACCGGCGTTTTTTTATATGGAACTTAACGTTCTATTGTTTATCCATGGCTCGCTTGATGCAAACGGCAGCGCCGCCCCAAGTGATACCTAAACCAATAACCATCATAATAATTGCGCTGATTGTCATTTTGCTGTCTCCTTGCGGTTCACTGCGTTGATCACTAGACCAAAGATAAAGAGTGCGGCGATAAGTGCCCAGCCTAAAGTTAGATCATAGCCACCGTAGCCTTCAGTAATTAGGGCGTATAGCTTGGTCGCTAAGATAATGGCGAGCATGATTGGTGTAACGAAGCGTAAGCAGATCTCGAACCATTGACCAACAGAGAAATCAGAGCGCTCGTTAACGTAATTACGTACTTCTGGCACGCGCTTCAATAGCCACGCCATCAAGACAATCTCAACCAGACCACCAACCATGATGCCAACGTTGTTCGCAAAGTGGTCTACTAGATCGAGTAGCAGCAGACCGCCATTGGTAGCAAACGCCATAGAGACAACGAAGCCAATACCAATCACAACATTTGCAGCTTTTTTACGGCTCCACTTCAGCTTGTCGATAATGGCTGAAGTTACGGCTTCCATAATTGAAATATGCGAACTTAGACCAGCAACCACCAGTGCAAAGAAGAAAAGTGGACCAAGAATATATGGGGCAGGTAGTAGGTTAATTGCCGCAGGTAAAGTAACAAAAGCCAAGCCAACGCCTGCAGATACCACCTCTGTTAACGGCTTACCTTGCTCTTGAGCCATGTAACCCAATACTGAGAAGATCATGATGCCGGCTAGGATCGAGAAGCCACAGTTGATCAACACGGTCATAAACGCGTTATTCGTTATGTCCGACTTTTCTGGTAGGTAGCTAGAGTAAGCTAGCATGATGGCGAAGCCGATACTTAGCGTAAAGAAGATCTGACCATATGCCGCTGCCCATACTTTCACATCCCAAATTTTGCTGAAATCGGGTTCGAACATGTAGTTCACGCCATCTAGAGCTCCTGGCAAGAAAATCATACGTCCGATTAAGAAAATCACCATCAAGAATAGGATTGGCATCATAATTTTAGATGCTCGTTCAATTCCTGATTTCACGCCTTTGGCAATGGCGGTGTAAGTAATTGCCCAAGCAATTACCATGGATAAAGCAATCTTCCATTGAATACTACCTAAGTCTGTTGGTGAGTTGTCACCTAGCTTTAGGTATTCACTAAAGAAAAATGCGTTGGTATCGGTTCCCCAACCTTGAGTGAACGACAACCCAAAGTAAGAAATCGACCAACCGATAACAGCCACATAGTAAACGGCAATAACTGCAGCCACACCAACTTGGAACCAGCCAAGCCATTCAAACTTAGAATGAATTTTCGCAAGTGTTTTTGGTGCTGAGCCTCGGTATTTTTGTCCCATACTGAACTCAAGGATCATAAATGGAATACCGGCAGTGATCATGGCAAAAATGTAAGGAATAAAAAATGCGCCGCCACCGTTTTCATAGGCCATGTATGGGAAACGCCAAATGTTTCCCAAACCGATAGCAGACCCAACTGCTGCTAAGATGAATCCCGCCCGGGATCCCCATTGTTCTCGCTTCATATTTGACTCCTATAAGACTCCCTGAGGAATGAAGCTCTCTACGTAACACAGTAATAATTGCGCAAACAGTTGGAAGAAAGGACCGCTGTTATCCATCAGCTTTTCTATCCTTAATTCTAACTTCTTATAATTTTATAGAGCTATATTCTGGATACTGTAAGAGAAAGTAGATTATTAATCTTAAAATTTTGATGTGTGTTTGATAAAACTGAAATATTTATCTGTTTTCACTGATCAGACTAACTTCTAATAATACTTAGCGCAATAGAATCTAAATGTTAATTCATATGCGTTGTCTGGTTTTAATCTTGTTAAATTTGGGTTTGATTGTGGTTTTGTGTGGGTGGTTGGTTGTTTGTCTGGAATAAATGACTGGAATCTAATAATTGCTTTGGTGTTTAAGACTATTTTGATGAATTAGGGCGTACGGCTATCTTTTGTGCACCTATTTAGATGATGCTTCGTTACTTTGCCAAACAATGGTGTTTAGACGATATCCTTTATCGGCTCTGTGCAGGACTCGTTCAGCGTTCTTTGTGACGAGTCCTACAAAGGAACATGCATAAAAATTAGAAGCGGAAACTAAAACCGACATTTGATTGGAATTGGTTCATCCAATCAGTATCGAACTTAATGATACAGTTTGAGCCGTCATTAGGTAGAGTACAGGCGCCAGATGTATCGTTATCAACGACCGTTCCTAACCACCTCAGTTGGGCTGTTAATGCAAAGTTCTTTGAAAATTCATATTCCAGCCCTGCAAAAGCGCTAGCCGAAAATCCGTATTTTTTGTCTACCCAATCCACATCGGCGTAAGAAGCGCCCAAACCTACACCGATATAGGTTTGCCAATTTTCTGCGACAGGATAGTACATGCTGCTTTGGAAGTGCAGATAATGGATATCTGCCGAGTTGGACAGCTTTTCAAGTTCCGTCGATTGATTGGAGTAAAACAATCCGATCCTTCCTTTTTCTAAGGGAGTCTCGACTGAAAGAGCGTAATTCACTGCGGGGTCGAGATCGTATGTATTACCACTTTCATCCTCTACTTGGCCGCCTCCTGTATAGCCTATGTATGGCGTAACGATGATATTCGCTTGTGCATTGATAGCAGTACTCATCATCATGATTCCTACTAGCCAGCTGAGTTTTTGGTTCATGCCCTATCTCCTTATTATGACTAAGCTAATTGTGATGGGTTAGTCAAAATTGCGCGACTAAATTAAGCAAGTCTTGAACATATTTCACACCGGTGTTATTAATTTGTTACATATTAAGGAGGTGTTTATGGAACACGATCTAAAATCCGCATTAATCATTGTGGTGACTGTTTTTGCAGTGCTTTTGTCATTTGGCATCATTGCTATTACAACAGCTTAAGATAACCACTTTTACCAAACGATTTAACAAAATGGCGTGAGCCTATGATACGTAACAGCGGTATAATCACAGAAAGCCATGCAGAGCTTGATGTAAAAGTTTATGAGCACTTTAGGCATGGTAAAACTGCTTTAGTCACGCAAGGTGGAGGGCAGAGAGGGATTTTTACCGCTGGCGTTTTAGACGCCTTTTTACTTTCCAACTTCGATCCTTTCGATGAGTTCTATGGCACCTCTGCCGGAGCACTTAACTTATGTTCTTACTTGTGTCGTCAACATGGCATGGGCAAAGCTTTTATTACCGAGCTGACAACGTCTCCTGAATTTTTTAATCTGTTTCGCTATATCCGAAAGCAGCAGTACTTAGGTTTAGAGTGGGCATTAGAACGGATTCAAGATTTCCCATACAAGCTTGACCTTGATTTAGGTCGTAGTGCATTGGGAAAACGAGGAGCGTTTGCTGCGGTAACGAATATAGAGACGCTATCAGATCAATATCTACCAATCTTGGATGACTCGTGGTTTAACACTATGCTAGCGACATGTGCGATTCCCAAGTTGTACCACGGACCTGTCGACGTAAATGGCAATAAGTTTGTTGATGGCGGCGTGTCTGCCTCTATCCCTGTTCAAGAAGCGTGGCGTCAGAATGCTCGCAACATTATTGTCATTCGCACAGAGCCGTTTTCAGAGATTGAAGCGAGAGCCCAAAGTGAAGTGGGGGATGTGCCTGTCGAATGGTATCGAGAGTCTATCAACTCAGTACAGCAATCATGGCAGCAAAAAGTGAATCAGTGGAAGCTGGATTGGGCGTCGTTCTTCCAACAAAAAATTAATGCAGCACATCAATCGAAGCTTGCAGGGAAAATGCTGTTAAATGGAGGTCGTTGGTTGTTCGGTGCCGATAACTTGTATCGTTTAAGTCATCTGATTGGTGAGAATTTTGATTCAGGTTTAGCCGACATGCTGATGATTCATTATCAAACATTTGAGCTCACTCAGGCCTTTATATCTGCTCCACCTGACGACACTTTTATTTTACAAGTTGCGCCTAAAGAGGGACTTCGTTCTTCTTCTTTGTTAAGTGACCAAGAGTCACTAGAGCATGACTATCAACTTGGGCTTCAAGCTGGGTTTAACCTAGTTCAACTCTATGACCAGCTGGATGTTGAAATTGATGGTAGAGAGAGTGCATAAACCTTCTTACGTTCACGATGTGCGCAATATACAAAGCATATAAATAAGGCTCCATTTTCGGAGCCTTATTTGCGGGTTCTTGTGGTTAACTCCAGTTAGGTATAACGACTACGCTTGTAGAATGCGCATGCAGTTGGTTGAGCCAACAACATCCATTACATCGCCTTGAGTAATAATGACTAAATCACCTTTGTGCAAGAACCCTTGCTCTTTAAGGCTAGTAATAGCTGCTTGAGCCGTTGGTAAACCCGCATCACTTTTTGACTCGAAATATACAGGTGTCACGCCTCGGTATAATGCTGCTCGATTTAGTGTCGATTCATTCCGTGATAAGGCAAATATTGGCAAGCCAGAGCTTAAGCGAGACATCATCAACGCAGTCCTGCCGGACTCAGTTAATGAGATCATCGCTTTAATTCCTTCCATGTGATTCGCAGAGTACATGGTTGCCATTGCGATGGTTTCTTCAGCGGTTTCGAAGGTTCTATCTAAGCGATAAGTAGATAGACTTGCCTCCGACATTTTTTCTGCCCCCACACATACTTCGGCCATGGATTTGACCGTTTCTACAGGATATTTACCTGCAGCAGTCTCTCCAGACAGCATCACCGCGTCAGTGCCGTCTAGAACCGCATTGGCCACATCCATCACTTCAGCACGCGTTGGCATTGGGCTAGTAATCATGGACTCCATCATTTGTGTCGCAGTAATCACGATACGGTTTAAACTGCGTGCGCGGCGAATCAGTTTTTTCTGGACACCTATGAGCTCAGGGTCACCGATTTCTACACCAAGGTCACCACGTGCAACCATCACTACATCGGATGCGAGAATAATGTCGTCAATAGACTCATTGGTCGCGACGGTTTCTGCTCGTTCGACTTTAGCCACTAACATGGCTTCAAGGCCTGCATCTCTGGCTAAGCGTCGAGCGTAATGCATGTCTTCGCCGTTACGCGGGAATGAAATAGCAAGGTAGTCTACTTGAATTGCTGCGGCGGTAAGAATGTCGGCTTTATCTTTCTCTGTGAGCGCATCCGCTGACAATCCGCCGCCTTTTTTGTTGATCCCTTTATTGTTGGACAGTGGACCACCGACAATCACACGGGTATGAACTTTATTACCCTCTACTGTAGTAACTTGCAGCTGAACGCGTCCATCATCGAGTAATAAAATGTCATTTGGTGAAACATCTTGCGGCAGTTCTTTATAATCTAACCCTACAGATTCTTGATTGCCTTCACCTTTTGGTAAATCACTATCTAATGTGAATTTATCGCCCACATTCAAAATGACTTGGCCGTCTTTAAACGTTGATACACGGATTTTAGGGCCTTGTAAGTCACCAAGAATTGCAACCTGACGCCCAAGTCTTGCTGCAATGGTACGGACTTTGTTCGCACGTTGAATGTGGTCTTCACTGGTTCCATGTGAAAAATTCATACGGACAACGTTTGCACCGGCTTTGATGATCTCCTCAAGTATATTGTCCTTATCCGTTGAAGGACCCAGCGTAGTGACAATTTTTGTTCGTCTTAATTTGGAAGTCATAGATTCTCCGATGAATGTGTGTGTAAAGGTAACTTGAACTCTATCCTTACTTTACGCAATCGCTCTCAAGGTTAGCCTCGTTGCTGAGCCCACACCTTAAAGCTACTTGAATATAAGTATATGCACAGAATGTTTATATTAAGAGTAACCCCGGTAAAACAGACAGATATTCGACAGGCAATGGCCTTATTGATAAAAATGCGCTGCTTTAAAGGCACTACTTCATAATTTAGTGAATAAAAATAAGTTATTTTTCAAACAATTTAACAGGAGTAGATTCTTCGTTATTTGATTGAATACACAAACAAACAGGTTTATACGTGATGCTTGTCACGGGGATTTATTAATTCACTTCACAATTAGTTCGCAAAGTAAAAAAATTGTCCCGTTATAGAATTTCGGAGTGCAAGATGTACATGGCTCAACCGGGCCATATTGATCATATCAAACAGGTCAATGCTGGTCGTGTATATAAACTAATTGACCTAAAAGGTCCTATTTCTCGAATTGATTTGTCCAAGCAGAGTGAGCTTGCTCCTGCTAGTATCACCAAAATCACTCGAGAATTAATTGAAGCGCACTTGATTCATGAAACGACAGTACAAGAAGCGACGAGTCGTGGTCGACCTGCTGTCGGTTTGCAGGTCAATAATGAAGGCTGGCAATTTTTGTCAATGCGTTTGGGGCGAGGTTATTTAACCATTGCTTTGCATGAGTTAGGCGGTGATGTACTGATCGATACTAAAATCGAGATACACGAGCTTGATCAAGACGATGTGCTTGAGCGCCTGCTTTACGAAATTGATGAATTCTTTCAGACTTACGCGGATCAACTTGATCGGGTTACCAGTATTGCCCTTACGCTGCCTGGTCTCGTGAACTCAGAGCAAGGTGTCGTTTTGCAGATGCCTCATTACAATGTCGAAAATCTTGCTCTTGGACCAGAGATATACAAAGCAACAGGCTTGCCAGTTTTCATTGCCAATGACACGCGAGCTTGGGCATTAGCAGAAAAGCTTTTTGGTCATTCTCAAGATAATGACAACTCCGTTCTTATCTCTATCCACCACGGTTTAGGTGCGGGCATCATTCTGGATGGGCGCGTTTTGCAAGGCCGTCACGGTAACATTGGTGAACTCGGGCATATTCAAATTGACCCAAATGGAAAACGTTGTCATTGCGGCAATATTGGCTGTTTGGAAACCGTTGCCAGTTCTCAAGCAATTCGTGAAGAAGTCGTAAGACGAATCGCTGATGGCGAAGACTCTATTCTTGCTAAACAAGAAGAAATGAGTATTGAGAGCATTTGTGAAGCCGCTGCAAACGGTGATCCTTTGGCCGTCGATGTGATTGAAAAACTTGGACGCTACTTAGGCTCTGCAATTGCTATTGTGATCAACTTATTTAACCCTGAGAAAATCTTGATCGGTGGTGTGATTAACCAAGCAAAAGATGTGCTTTATCCTGCGGTTCGTCGCTGTATCGAAGAGCAGAGTTTACCTGTTTATCACCAAGATCTTGAGCTGGTGGAGTCTCGTTTCTATAAGCAAGCCACAATGCCTGGTGCCGCGTTGATTAAGCAAGCGTTGTACGATGGTCAACTATTGATGAAGGTTGTGGAAGGTTAAGTACTTTTTAACATGATGATGTGCCTGGCTGTTGAGACTGCATTTGTAGGTGATTTAGGGTGAGACTTAACGGCTCACCCTTTTTGATCGCCTATTACTAGAAAGGGAATTTGAGTTATGTTGCATTGCTATATCTGCGCCATTCATGTAATTTCCTAAAAAGCTCAAGTAAATAAACAAAATGGCTTTCAATGTGCTGCGTGACTTTGCGTCTGATGCAAAGAGAAGTAATACGCTAAAACTGTTGTACTTTAAAGCTGTGCTCGAAAAGCCAAATATTTTAAGGTTATTTGGTTATATAACCTTGCTGTGTCTGTACTGATTTCGAGTAAAATAAGAATTATCCATAATTTAGGTAGTAGTATGTCCGGAGTGTTAAATACGGTTGACCAGCGTACAAACTTGGTTGGTGAAAATCGACTAGAGCTTCTGCTGTTCACTTTAAATAGTCGCCAATTATTTGCGATTAATGTGTTCAAAGTGAAAGAGGTCATCAAGCTTCCACCGTTAACCAAGCTCCCTGGGTCGCACTACAATATTCGTGGGGTTGCTTCTCTACGAGGTGAAGCGGTACCAGTGATTGATTTACGAGGCGCAATTGGTTTTCCTGCTTTACGTGGTGAAGCGGAAGAAGAAAATTTGATCGTGACAGAGTACAACCGCACGGTGCAGGGCTTCTTAGTCGGTCCGGTTAAAAACATTATTAATACGGCATGGACTGAAATTCAGCCGCCTCCTTCCACGTCTGGTCGCTCGAATTACCTCACGGCTATCACGCAAATCAAAGAGGGGGATGCCTCTCAAATTGTCGAAATTATTGACGTTGAAAAAGTTTTAGCAGAGATCGTGCATTACGACGTGACTATTTCGGAGGACATTCTCGATCAAGAACTGGCCCAAGCAATGGTCGGGCGTAATGTTCTGATTGTGGATGATTCCTCTACAGCTCGTAATCAAGTTCGCGATACGCTTTCTCAATTAGGTATGAATATCATCGAGTGTCGTGACGGGCTGGAAGCGTTAACGGTTTTAAAACGTTGGTGTGATGAAGGTAAAGATGTAGAAAAAGAGCTGTTGATGATGATTACGGATGCTGAAATGCCTGAAATGGATGGTTATAAACTGACCCATGAAGTGCGCCAAGATCCACGTATGTCTAAGTTGTTTATCACATTGAACACTTCTCTGAGCGGTAGTTTTAATGAAGCCATGGTACAAAAAGTAGGCTGTGATCGCTTTATATCTAAATTCCAACCGGATCTGCTGGTTGAAGTTGCTCAAGACCGATTACGCCAGATGCTTTCTAAAAGTGCATGATTAGATCTAGTGAAATCAGAGGGAGCGCACCTCTCTCTGATTTTTAACATCTCTCTCCTTAATTCCTCTGTACTAATGGAAATCCCGAGATTTACTTTGTAGATTGTTCAAGTAGTGCGTGCAATCAATCAACTTGCCAGCAATAACGTGCGTGACTTCTCCCTCTCTTTCAAGAATGCCTTTCACCATTAATACTTTAGCGCCTAAATACGCTTGCTTTTGGGCTCGTGCTGTCGCTTGCCAAACGACCACATTAATGTTGCCCGTGTCATCTTCTAACGTAAAAAATGTCACGCCAGCGGCGGTGCCTGGAGATTGTCTTCCTGTTACCACGCCTACCACTGTGACCAGTGACTTATGCGGCTTCTCTGCCAGTTGCATCATGCGAGTAAAGTGAGGGAGTTTGCCCGTTTCTTCTAATAATTTAATTGGATGGCGGCTAAGAGATAGTCCCGTGCTTGCGTAATCCTCAATTAAATTTTCATATTCAGAGGGTTGAGTCTGGTAGCTAACATTGGGTTCTTCGACCTTGTGAAACAATGGTAGGTCAGATAAGGAATCCATTGCTGCCCAGCGAGCGTTATAACGATTCCCCGATAAGGCCTGAAATGCATTGGCTGAAGCCAATAATTCAATGTCACTTCGGCTTCTTAATATCTGCTTTACTTCTTGAATCGTTCGGTAACCATTAAGTGGTTTGCGCTCAATAAGCCTTTGTGCGCTTTCTGCGTTAAAGCCTTTCACCAAGCGAAAACCAAGTTGCACGCCGAGCCTGCCATTCGGACGTGAGACGAGATGATGCTGATATTTTGAATGATTGACGCACACCGGCAATACTTCGATGCCATGTCGGCGAGCATCTTGTACTAATTGCGATGGGCTATAAAATCCCATTGGTTGGCTGTTCAACAATGCAGTGTAAAATTCGGCTGGGTAATAATATTTTAACCATGCAGAACAATATGCCAGCACTGCGAAAGACGCTGAATGACTTTCAGGGAAGCCGTACTCACCAAAGCCGCAAATCTGATCGAAAATGCGCTCAGCAAACGCTAAGTCATAGCCTCTCTCTTGCATACCATTGATCAGTTTTGGTCTGAATTTAGCGAGATCGCCATTCTTTTTCCATGATGCCATCGCTCGACGGAGTTGATCGGCCTCGCCGCCGCTAAACCCTGCGGCTACCATGGCTAGCTTGATGACTTGCTCTTGGAAAATAGGGACGCCCATAGTCCGCTCCAGAACGCTTTTTACTTCTTCCGATGGATAACTGACTGGCTCTTTGTGATCTCGTCGTTTTAAAAAAGGATGCACCATATCACCCTGAATAGGGCCTGGACGAACAATTGCAATTTGAATCACTAAGTCGTAATAACAAGCAGGCTTTAGGCGAGGAAGCATGCTCATTTGTGCACGAGATTCAATTTGGAATACGCCTATCGTGTCGGCTTTTTGGATCATGCGGTACACGTGTGGATCATCTTGTCGGCGAGTGATCTCGGAAATAGAGAGGGATCGCTGGTGATGTTTCTCGACCAGTTGAAAGCACTTTTTGATGGCGTTTAACATGCCGAGTGCGAGCACATCGACTTTTAGTAGCTTCAAGCTTTCTAAATCGTCTTTATCCCATTGAATGATAGTGCGATCTTCCATCGAGGCATTTTCAACAGGTACCAACTCATATAAAGGTCCAGATGAAATTACAAAGCCACCTACGTGCTGAGATAAATGGCGTGGGAAGCCAATGATCTCGTTGACCAATTGGATGAACTGCTGCCCTTTGAGAGATTCTGGTTGTAAGCCCAGTTCAATAATTTGAGCTTGCCAGCCTTGGCTGCGATCTCGGCGATTAACGTTCTTAATGAAAAAATCCAATTGGGTCTCTTCAATCCCTAGTGCTTTACCGACTTCACGCACGGCACTTTTAAAGCGATAGCTGATCACTGTTGCAGCAAGTGCTGCACGCTCACGGCCATATTTTTTGTAAATATACTGGATAACTTCTTCACGGCGCTCGTGTTCAAAGTCCACATCAATATCCGGCGGTTCCTTACGTTCTTTACTGATAAATCGTTCGAATAAGACAGCGATTTGTCGAGGATCGACGGCGGTAATTTCCAGGCAATAACACACCACAGAGTTTGCAGCGGAACCTCGCCCTTGGTAAAGAATGCCTTGCTGTTTCGCGAACATTACAATGTCGTGAATAGTAAGGAAGTAGTAGTGGTATTTTAGCTCTTGAATAAGCGCCAGTTCATTCTCGATGGTTTGATTGACTTCTGCTGGCACGCCTTCAGGAAAACGCAGCTTTTTACCGCGTTCGACCAACATACGTAAGTAAGAGTCGGGTGTGTAACCATCTGGGATCAGCTCGGTAGGATATTCGTATTTTAAATCGGAGAGCTTAAACTCGCATAAATCGGCGATGTAAGTGCTTTCTTCCAGCCATTCTGGTTTGTAAATCCGAATCAACTTTTTAAAAGGACGAAGTGCTCGCTCAGTATTCGAAATACGATCAAAACCGAGTTTATCGACGCTACACCCATGCTTTATAGCAGTAAGTACATGCTGTAATGGCAAGCGTTCAACATCATGCATGAGAACGCCTCCGCAGGCAGTTATAGGTAATTGAAATTCATGTGCTAACTGCTCGCAGTGCGCAATGTATTCAGTATCGTTGTTACTCAAATGGCGCTGAATCGCTACCCACAAACGATTAGCGTGGTGTTGATTGAGCCAGCGCCCCCAATAGTGATCACTCTCTTGATGTGTGGGCAGCCACAATACCAAACAATGTCGAACCGACATCAAATCCCATTCGAACAGTTGATAGTTGCCTTTTTCACTGCGTCTCCTTGCGTTTGTGATGATACGACACAACTCGGCATAAGCCTTGCGACAAGGGCAAAGCAGTACGATTTGGCATTCATCATTTAACCAAAACATACTTCCAACGATTTGTTTGATATCGAGTTTATGTTGTTCGATGGTTGCATGGGCTTTGACAACGCCCGCGACTGAGCATTCATCCGTTATAGCTAGAGCTTGATAGCGATAGAAAGCAGCTTGGAGTACCAGCTCTTCTGCATGAGAAGCCCCAGTCAAAAAAGAGAAGTTAGACTGACAAAATAGTTCCGCGTAACTCATAATGATCCAACAAAAATAACTGTCGATTTAACAAAAATAGCCATGAAGAAACCAGTGCTTGTGCTGATCGCGAAATATCCATAACCAGCGGCCTTGCTTGGTGTGTGCAATGTAGTAATCACGCATGATCTCATCACCATCCCACCACCCAGAAACTATTCGCTCAGGTCCGTGGACCAAAGAAACTTGTTCTTGCAATACAATGGGAGTGGGTAATTGCATTGCGGGGCGTAGTATGGAAGGTATGGCGTGCCCCTTTTTATCTGGAGCATCAGCAGGGCGATACTGACTGGCCTTTTCTGGTCTAGGATCGCAAGCAATATTGGGTTTTAAAACGGCACTTTTCCCCAATTTAGCTTGCAGTAAAGAGAGCAGCTCTAAAGCATTCATGTTTCCTTTCTGCCCAGCAAAGAGATCGCGTGATGCACTAAGAGGCTCACCTTGACGGATGACTTTTAACGTTAGCCCCGTGACTGGGCCATTAAGCGAGAGTGACTCTAAGCTCAAACTCGCTAACTGTTGCCAACGCTGACATAGGTAATCACCTTGCGCAGAAGTGAGTTGAAGGTGTTGCTCTTGTTTCTCACGCTGGTGGAGTGTTAAACACAGTTCAAAAGCGACCTTATCTCTTAATTTAAGAAAGATTTCGAGTTGACGAAGTAATTTGGCCAACGGCTTTTCAATCCACTGAACGTTTTCGATCTCAAACAACAGCTCTAAATAAACTTGGAAGGATTCGGTAGGGTGATAAAAGTCGACAGGGTGTTTAAACTGCCCAGTCAGTCGACCAACGTAGTTCACCAAATCGATATCAAAGCGTCGTGCGATGTCTTGCAATGGCAGTTCAAGCAGGTTTTGCAATGTGGTGACACCTACACGTTGTAACTTCTCTACGGTAGCGTTTGATAAATCTGTCAGTGTTAACGGTATTGGTGATAAGGCTTTTTGTATGGCAGATTTGTCTTCGCTGATGACGTTCGCTCCTGATAATGCCATCAATTTGGCAGCAAAAGGCGAAAAACCACATCCGAATTGAAAGCTCAGTTTCAGCTCCGATAAGTGAGCTCTGACTTTATTCCAATAGTTTTCAAGCCCTTCATACAGAGCGAGCATTGGAGTAGCACGCAGTAAAATACCTTGGTTTGGCATCAACACAACGTCAGATGTGATCAAATACAACCACTGGGCTACCTCTTGTAATTTATTTAATTCGGTTTGTGGATGATAAGGATGCACTTGTAAATCTCGACACAAGGACGCAGCACTGCCTAAGCCCATACCAGGCTTAATGCCTTGTTGTTCGGCAATCTCGTTGTATTGAAGAATCTGGCAACGTTGGCTTTCGACAATCACTACGGGTTGTTCTTGGTTATCACCAAAGAGTGCGTCTAGCTGCAGGCGAGGGAAGTGCAAGTAAATCCACAGAGACATATCACTAACCTTGGTTCGCCAGTGGGAAATTGACCACAGTCGAGTGCACAGTTTCAGATGATGGTTTCACCAGTTGCGGGTAATGGTGTTGGAATCCGATACTAACGCTACCTCTATTCCAGCCTCCTTTCCTTTTCAGCACTTCAACATGAATCCCTTGCTCGTCGCCTTTCAGTTTTAAACTGAGTGACACAGGTAAAGACAAGCGGTTGATAGTATCTGTTTTAAGCATAAAGAGAGGGCAACTCCCTTGTTCACTTGCTACCTGTAAGCGTTTCACTTGATGTATTTCAAGCTCTTCTTGCCATAACAAAACATTACTGCATACCCCACTTTTCAGACATTGCTCTGCAGCCCAAAGAGCATCTTTGGGGTGAGTTGGAGTAACAACCCACACTTGGTTTATATCCAACCCGATGTAGTGTAAAAACAGAGAATTCACTAGCGCAGGTGGTTGAATAAATGCGGTCATACCATTGGTCTGAGTGGCTTTTAAATAGGGAGCGAGCAAACGCAATTCACCAATACTACCAATAGATTCCATCTCCACTACGCCATGAGGTGGAAAGCCTCCGCCGAGCAAATCATCTAATTCAGAAAAACCGGAACTAGTCTGCAACTGCTGAGGATCTGCTTTCGTTAAATTTGCTTGCCAAACAAGGTGTTGGCTTTTTAAGTTCTGAATAATATCTTGCATAATAAATACCTGTATATATATACAGTATATTTCTGTGGGAGAAAGTCGCAAGATTTTTATGAAGAGAGAAATGAAAAAAGGCAGCGTTTGCTGCCTTTTCAATCGATTATGTGAGGTAACCTGAATGAGTTATTTACGCTTCGGTTGAGCGTCGATGCACTGACCGTTCACATCGGTAACCGCAGGATCCATTAAGTGCAAATATAGCGGCATGATATCCAGTGGCGTTTTGAGAGTATTCGCATCTTCACCCGGATATGCTTTTTCACGCATGCGAGTACGAGTGGCACCAGGGTTAATTGCGTTAACGCGGATCGGTGTATCACTCAGCTCGTCAGCCAAAACTTGCATCATGCCTTCTACGGCAAATTTAGAGATAGCGTATGGCCCCCAGAATGCGCGGCCAGAGTGGCCGACGGTTGAAGAGGTAAAGATAATACGCCCAGCTTCTGATTTACGCATCACAGGCAGTAGTGCTTGAGTCATTAGCACTTCGGCTTTCACGTTGATCTGCATGATATCGTCGAAGTCTTCCTCTTTGATTTGATCAAATGGACACAGCGAACTCAAGACACCTGCGTTGTGTAATAGACCATCCAAGCGACCAAACTGTCCTTCGATTGTCTCTGCCATATCAATGTAATTCTGCTGAGTTGCGCCCTTGAGATCCAATGGAATGATAGCTGCTTGTGGATAGCCAGCAGCTTCAATCTCATCATAGATAGATTCAAGGTTTTGCACATTTCTACCCAAGAGAATAACAGTTGCACCGTGCTCTGCATAAGAAAGCGCGGCTTGACGGCCGATGCCATTACCAGCGCCAGTAACAAGAATGACTTTACCTTTTAGAGCATCAGCTGAAACGGAGTAGTTCACGGCGATAAATCCTTATTATTGTAAGAGGGTCCATGATAGTTAATTGACGCTAAAAAACGCCTGTTTCTCAATGGAAAATCTTGGTAATCGTGACAAGATGGTTACAATACACCAATTCATGTGTTATACCAATTCCAGAACTTTCGTTAGGTATGCTATCAATCAGAACAAGTGGTTACAAACCGCGCTGCCTTCTCGCTGATGTTTCTGCGTAACATACTAACGTCATCTGAAATGAGATAAAGGAGCTCTCGTTGGAATTTTTATTAGATTATGGTCTGTTTCTGGCCAAAATTATCACGGTGGTTGCTGCGATAATTGTTCTGCTCATTATTGCAAAATCGGCTGGTGGCAAATCGGGTGCGGCGAAAGGGGAGTTAGAGATTACCAACCTTTCAGAGCAACACAAACAATCTGTTGAGCAGTTAGAGCATCATTTGCATGACGATGCTTTCATCAAGGCTCGAGATAAAGCCGTCAAGAAAGAAGAAAAAGAGAAGAACAAATCTCGCGAGAAAGAAATCAAACAAGCGAGCAAAGACGGTTCATTAGATAGCAAGCGTGAACCACACCTATTTGTTCTTGATTTCAACGGTAGCATAGACGCAAAAGAAGTCGCGTCTCTACGTGAAGAAATCACCGCTATTTTGGCTGTCGCACGTGAAGGTGATGAAGTGTTACTTCGCTTAGAGTCTGGCGGTGGTATGGTTCATGGTTACGGCCTTGCCTCTTCTCAACTGGACCGAATCAAAGCTGCGGGTCTTCCTCTGACCATCTCTGTTGACAAAGTTGCGGCAAGTGGCGGTTACATGATGGCATGTGTAGCAGATAAAATTGTTTCTGCACCATTTGCAATTGTGGGTTCTATTGGCGTTATCGCACAGATTCCTAACTTCAACAAACTGTTGAAGAAACATGACATTGAGTACGAACAACTAACAGCGGGTGAATATAAACGCACGCTAACGATGTTCGGTGAGAATACCGATAAAGCGCGCGATAAGTTTAAGCAAGAACTTGAAGAAACACATGTCTTGTTTAAAGACTTCATCCGTGAGCGTCGTCCTAGTTTGGACCTAGACAAAGTAGCCACTGGGGAGCACTGGTTCGGTACACAAGCGAAAGAGCTTGGTTTGGTGGATGACATTAGTACATCTGATGATATCGTTGTTGCAGCATGCAAAGATAAAACTGTACTTTCTGTGCATTATGTACAAAAGAAAAAACTGGCCGACAAGCTAGCGGGTGTGGCGGGTAAAGTCGCTGATAGTGTGATTTTAAAGTTAGCTGAGCGTGGTCAAAAGCCGATTGTTTAATCGAGCTTAAGTTCATGACATTTAAAACGGCGAGGGCGGAAGCTCTCGCCGTTTTTGTTGAACTTTATGTTTATTGATGAATCCAATTACGCATTAGGTGTAATGCTTTACACGACATTTTTCCTCGCTCCAAAGACTGATTACCCGTATAATGTGCGCCTCGAAAACCGAGCAAATTGCTGAAAAGAAACTATTGGTGGAGAAGAACATGTCCTCTCAAACTCCGGTTGTAACCGTAGATGGACCTAGTGGTGCAGGTAAAGGCACTTTATGTATGTTGCTGGCGAAAAAGTTGGGTTTCCAACTCTTAGATTCTGGCGCAATTTATCGTGTACTTGCACTCGCTGCGATTCACCACGGTGTCGACACCGAGTCAGAAGATGCTCTTGTCCCACTAGCAACCCACCTAGACGTTCAATTTATCGCGGAAGGTGACTTAGTTAAGGTCATTCTAGAAGGCGAAGACGTGTCAGGGGAGCTTCGTAAAGAAGAAACGGGTATGGCAGCATCTAAAGTTGCGGCTTTGCCACGTGTTCGTGAAGCATTACTACGTCGTCAGCGTGCATTTGAGACCGCTCCGGGTCTGGTTGCTGATGGTCGTGATATGGGCACAATTGTATTCCCGAGTGCGCAAGCAAAAATCTTCCTTGATGCGAGTGCTGAAGAGCGTGCAAATCGACGCCTTAAACAGTTGCAAGAGAAAGGGTTAGATGTTAGATTTGCTGACCTTTTAAGCGAGATCCAAGAGCGTGACGACCGAGATCGTAACCGCCCAGTGGCGCCATTACGCCCTGCTGAGGATGCGCTTGTGCTAGATTCTACGTCGATGAGTATCGACGAAGTAGTAGAAAAGGCACTACAATATATCGAATCGAAGCTAGCTGAGTAATAATACTCGACTAGGCTAAGAGCGTTGGTCGCAAGGATGATGACTGGCGAATTTAATAACCCCATGCGGTAGGATACCCGTGGAAGTTTAATTTATTGAAGATTAATTAAATGACTGAATCTTTTGCTCAACTCTTTGAAGAGTTTCTAAACGAAACAGAATTCCAACAAGGCAGCATCGTTAAAGGTACTGTAGTAGCTATCGAGAACGGTTTCGTTCTTGTTGACGCTGGTCTTAAGTCTGAATCTGCTATCCCTGCTGAACAGTTCAAGAACGCTGCTGGCGAACTTGAAGTTGAAGTTGGCGCTGAAGTAGACGTAGCTCTAGACGCTGTTGAAGATGGTTTCGGTGAAACTCAACTTTCTCGTGAGAAAGCTAAGCGTCACGAAGCTTGGATTGTACTTGAGAAAGCTTACGAAGAAGCTGAAACTGTTGTTGGTATCATCAACGGTAAAGTTAAAGGCGGTTTCACTGTTGAACTAAACGGTATCCGTGCTTTCCTTCCTGGCTCTCTAGTAGACGTACGTCCAATCCGCGACACTGCTCACCTAGAAAACAAAGAGCTAGAGTTCAAAGTTATCAAACTTGACCAAAAACGTAACAACGTAGTTGTTTCACGTCGTGCAGTTATCGAATCAGAGAACAGCGTTGAGCGTGACGAGCTTCTAGAAACTCTACAAGAAGGTTCTGAAGTTAAAGGTATCGTTAAGAACCTTACTGACTACGGTGCGTTCGTTGACCTAGGTGGCGTTGACGGTCTTCTACATATCACTGATATGGCTTGGAAGCGCGTTAAGCACCCATCTGAAATCGTTAACGTTGGTGACGAGATCCAAGTTAAAGTTCTTAAGTTCGACCGTGAGCGTACTCGCGTATCACTAGGTCTTAAGCAACTAGGCGAAGATCCATGGGTAGCAATCGCTAAGCGTTACCCAGAAGGTCACAAACTAACTGGTCGCGTAACTAACCTAACTGACTACGGCTGCTTCGTTGAAATCGAAGAAGGCGTTGAAGGTCTAGTTCACGTTTCAGAAATGGATTGGACTAACAAGAACATCCACCCTTCTAAAGTTGTTAATGTTGGCGACGAAGTTGAGGTTATGGTTCTTGAAATCGACGAAGAACGTCGTCGTATCTCTCTAGGTCTGAAACAGTGTAAAGCTAACCCATGGCAGTCATTCGCTGAAGCACAAGCTAAAGGCGACAAAGTTACTGGTAAGATCAAGTCTATCACTGACTTCGGTATCTTCATCGGTCTAGAAGGCGGCATCGACGGTCTAGTTCACCTATCTGACATTTCTTGGAATGTTGCTGGCGAAGAAGCTGTACGTGAGTACAAGAAAGGCGACGAGATCTCTGCAGTTGTTCTAGCAGTAGACGCTGAGCGTGAGCGCATCTCTCTAGGCATCAAGCAAATGGAAAATGACCCATTCAATGCTTACGTTGCTGACAACAAGAAAGGTGTTCTAGTTAACGCTACTGTAACTGCTGTTGACGCTAAAGGCGCTACTGTTGAAATCGCAGAAGGCGTTGAAGGTTACATCCGTGCTTCTGAAGTATCACGCGATCGCGTAGAAGATGCTTCTCTAATCCTAAGCGCTGGTGATGTTGTTGAAGCGAAGTTCACAGGTGTAGACCGTAAGAACCGCGTAATCAACCTATCTATCAAAGCTAAAGACGAAGCTGACGAGCAAGAAGCAATGGCATCTATCAACAAGCAAGATGACAATGCATTCGGTAACGCAATGGCTGACGCTTTCAAAGCTGCTAAAGGCGAATAATATACTCGCTTAAGCAAAAAAGGAGCCGCAAGGCTCCTTTTTTATATTTGGTCATATTTAAGTAGTAATACTAATGACAGTAAACTATCTTAATAAAAGGCATTTCTTCATTGCGCATTTTGCATAAAATTTGTCTAGAATTGTCAGCAAGTGTTTGTTGGAATTAGTATTACTTACTATAATAAGTAATAAAGATACTCAAAGAGGGCAACTATGACTAAGTCTGAACTGATTGAAAGACTCTGCGCTGAGCAAACACACTTATCAGCGAAAGAGGTAGAGGATGCTGTAAAAGATATTTTAGAGCACATGGCCTCTACACTAGAGAGCGGTGACCGTATCGAGATCCGTGGCTTTGGTAGTTTTTCTCTTCATTACCGCGAGCCTCGCGTAGGTCGTAACCCTAAAACGGGCGATAAAGTGGAATTGGAAGGTAAATACGTTCCACATTTCAAACCTGGTAAAGAACTTCGTGAGCGTGTAAATATTGGTTAATGCACTCTTATTAGTTTGAAAAAAGCGGCATACGTTTGTGTATGCCGCTTTTTTGTAATGTATCCAAGTTAGTAATACATCCAAGATCGTTTACTAATCTAATTGTGGATTCAGCTATTTTCTATACCCAAATAACTTTAACTTCTAAGCATGTCTACAAACTAAGCATCTTGAGGTTACTTGGGTATAGATTATTGCTAATATACGTAGTCTGAAGAAGCATTTTCCTGCATAATCTTACCGACTTACTCCTAGAAGGGTGATGTAACATGAAAATTATAAAAATCGTTGCTGTTTTAGCTCTCTTTTTAATTGCATTGGCGTTAGGTTCCCAAAACCAAGAGCTCGTGACTTTTAACTATCTTCTAGCAAAAGGAGAGTTCCACTTATCTACGCTATTAGGTGTAGTATTTGTGGTTGGCTTTGCTTTAGCGTGGGTTATCTTTGGTAGCATCCAACTGAAAACTCAGCTACAGGTCCGTCGTTTAAAGAAAAAACTGAAAAAGTACGAACCAACTGAATCAAACAACGCTGCTGATAAGCCAGCCATTGAAAAACAGGCATAAGGATAAGGCTTAACTTTAATGCTTGAACTACTCTTCTTGTTGTTGCCTATAGCTGCTGCGTATGGCTGGTATATGGGACATCGCAGCGCTCAGCAAGACAAGCAGAAGCAATCTCATCAAATCTCTCGTCAGTATATGACGGGTCTTAATCTACTGCTCTCTGACCAATCAGATAAGGCTGTCGATCACTTTATTGAATTGCTCCAAGTTGATAACGAGACCATCGATACTCACCTTGCGTTGGGTAACCTGTTCCGGTCTCGTGGTGAAGTCGACCGCGCAATCAGAATTCACCAAAATCTTATTTCTCGTTCAGGCTTAACACTGGACCAAAAGAACCTCGCCCTTCAACAGTTAGCGAAAGACTACATGGTCTCAGGTTTTCTTGATCGTGCAGAGAAAATCTTCGAACAGTTAGTCGAAGAGCCAGATTACAAAGAGGCGGCTCTTCAACAATTAGTGACCATTTATCAGCAAACACGAGAATGGGAAAAGGCGATTTATTACGCGAACCAATTGGCTAAGTTAGGTAATAAACGCTCAAGGATGCGTGCAAATATTGCCCATTTTTGGTGTGAAATAGCCATGCTCGACCAAGCTGATGGGAATACTAATAAGGCAATACAGCATTTTAAAAAAGCGTTAGCGGAAGACCCGAAGTGTGTTCGAGCAAGTATTGCTTTGGGACGAATTTACCTAGAGTCTGAAGACTATAAGCACACCATCAAATATCTGACGGGGGTACTTGAGCAAGATAAAGACTTTATCAGTGATGTCTTGCCAACTATTGCAGAATGCTATCATCATCTGGGTCAGGAAGATGAACTTGTCGAATTTCTGCGAGCTTGCATTTATAAGAAAGCAGGCGTATCAGCCGAGTTGATGTTGGCTCAATTAGTTGCTCATCACGAGAACGTTGGGGCTGCTCAAGAGTTACTGACGAAACAATTGCTGAAAAATCCAACCATGAAGGGCTTCTACCGTTTAATTGACTACCACATTGCAGAAGCAGAAGATGGTCGAGCGAAAGACAGCCTATCAACACTACAAGCGATGGTGGGTGAACAATTAAAAGTGAAACCGCATTACCGATGCCGGAAGTGTGGATTTTCTACCCATTCCCTTTATTGGCATTGTCCGTCCTGTAAAGGATGGGGGACGATCAAGCCAATCCGCGGATTGGATGGTGAATAATTCTTAATGCAGCTGGCAGAGTTTCTGTCCGCTGCATTTTTTTAACTTTTTATTTAATAAGAACCAAAACAGTTAGGAGATGAAATGATCGACCAAAAAGTTATTGTCGCACTGGATTATGATAACCAAGCAGATGCACTTGCGTTTGTAGATAGAATTGATCCTGCGTCATGCCGACTAAAAGTTGGCAAGGAGATGTTTACGCTATTTGGTCCTGATTTTGTACGTGAACTCCATAAACGTGGTTTCTCGGTATTCCTAGATTTAAAATTTCACGATATTCCAAACACCTGCTCGAAAGCAGTTCGCGCTGCGGCTGAAATGGGTGTATGGATGGTGAACGTACACGCGAGCGGTGGTGAGCGTATGATGACGGCATCACGTGAAATTCTTGAGCCATATGGTAAAGATCGTCCACTTCTTATCGGTGTAACGGTACTAACCAGTATGGAACAAAGTGATTTAGCTGGTATTGGTTTGAATGTTGCGCCTCAGGAGCAAGTTATTCGTCTAGCAACCTTGACCAAAAACGCAGGCTTAGATGGTGTCGTATGTTCAGCGCAAGAGTCCTCATTACTGAAGAGCGAACTAGGCCAAGAATTTAAATTAGTGACCCCTGGTATTCGACCTGCTGGCTCAGAACAAGGTGACCAACGCCGTATCATGACACCAGTAGACGCTATCCAATCAGGTTCAGATTATCTTGTGATTGGTCGCCCTATCACTCAAGCGTCAAATCCTGCAGAAGTGCTGAAGTCGATCAATGAGAGCTTATCTAAAATGTAAGCACTGTCTCGATTGTATGGAGAAAAGTGAGGCTAAGATGCCTCACTTTTTACATCGAATGAAAATACTAATCGCGGTAAAAAACCATTCCTTTTAACCAGCTATGTCTGATCATTTACTCGCTGTAACTGGTATATCGGGGCCAATTGAGATAAAGGTTCTGCGGTTTATTCTGAGTAAAGTAGGGCTTGGTACTATGCCGATCACACTTTTGTAACATAACTCACTGTGATGCCTCGAAAATGCAACCATGTGTTATTGATGGCTTGCGTTACAAATGTCTAAAGAATACTATGGCGAAGATGCATTCACTGCGTTGTAAGGTCTAGGATGACCTAGTGAAACTCTTTGAAATTAATATAGAAGCTGGCAGGACGTCACTTCATATTACGTTCCTATTATTTCCTATCTGCGTATTTTAAATCGCAGCTTTCTGTGAGCTTTCACACGCTGTCTTCCTTGTTACGACCTTAGTGCGCAAACACAACAAGGAAGAAACATGACTAAAAAACTGCCATTTTCAGTACTAGCAACACTGACCGCTGCCAGTTTTCAACTGAGTGCGGCAGAATTGCCAGCTGATATCGAATGGATTTCAAACAACAACGAACCTCTATTTGCCTCTGAAGAGGCGGTACGAGGTGGCACCTATCGCACTTACATTCAGAGCTTTCCGCAAACATTACGAAGTGTTGGTCCAGATGCGAACTCAGGTTTGCGCCAATACTTAATGGATGGTTCACCAAAACTGGCTCAGCGTCATCCAAATACTGGCAAATGGATCCCTCAACTTGCTAAGTCATGGGCATTTGGAGAAGACAACAAAACCGTATTCTTTAAACTCGACGAAACGGCCGAGTGGTCAGATGGTGAAAAAATTACAGCAGATGATTACGTCTTTATGATGAAGTACTACACGTCAAAAGACATTATCGACCCGTGGTATAACGACTTCTTCACAAACAGTATTGTGAGTGTTGAAAAAATTGATGACTACACGATCAAAGTCAATCTTGCTGTAGCTCAAAGTCATGACTCACTTATGGTTATGATTAACATGCCAAGTAATGGTTTTCAGCCTCGTCCTGAACACTTCTTTGAAGGAGAAAAGGACGCAAATAACGATGGCATGCCTGATAACTTCGTCAGAAAGTTTAACTTTAAATCTGAGCCAACCGCAGCGCCTTACTACATTGATCAAGTGAAGAAAGGTAAGAGCGTGACATTCAAACATGTCGGTGAAGATTGGTGGGGATACAACAACCGCTACTATAAAAACCGTTATAACGTTGAAAAGGTTCGCATTAAGGTGATTCGCGATCCTGATATTGCCATGAAGCACTTTGAGAAAGGCAACTTAGACTACTTTGAGATGGTGCTACCAAGCTTTTGGCATGACAAAACCAATAGTGATGTGTACAAAAAAGGCTATATCCAAAAGTACTGGGGCTTTAACGAAGCACCGCAAGGAGCTGGTGGTCTTTGGATGAACACAGCGATGCCGATGTTGGATAACCTAGAAGTGCGTAAAGGTGTTATGGCAGCCACTGACTATGACGGCATGATTGAAAACATCATGCGTGGAGATTATTCACGTAAACCGCATGGACTCGGCTTTGGTCATGGCGAATACGATGATCCTAACAATACACCGCCAAAGTTTGATGCTGATGCGGCGGTTAAACACTTCGAAAAAGCGGGCTTTGATAAAGTGGGCGCAGATGGTATTCGTGTTAACGACAAGGGCCAACGCTTGAGCTTTGCTATCACCTATGGATACAACTCTTGGACACCGCGTATTGCATACCTGAAAGAGCAAGCGAAACTTGCTGGTCTTGAGTTCACGTTAAACTTGGTGGATGGCTCATCTGCGTTTAAATACATTCTTGAGAAAAAGCATCAGCTAGCGTTTTTGAATATGGGCTCTGGTGAGATCCCTGCGTATTGGGAATACCTACACTCGGATAATGCAAATCGACCACAAACGAATGCTCACACCAACTACAGCAGCCCTGAGCTAGACAAGTTAATTGAAGCGTATGACTCTGAGTTTGATCAGGAGAAGCGTTACGACTTGTCGCATCAAATCCAAAACTATGTCAGCAAAGCAAATATCATCGTTCCTGGCTACATGGTGCCTTATTCTCGAGTTGCTCATTGGCGCTGGGTTAAAATTCCTAAAAACGGCATGACAAAAGCGACAGAATGGGTGCTTCATCCAATGGATATCGGTAATTTCTGGATTGATAACCAAGTAAAAGAAGAGACAGAAGAAGCGATGGACGAGGGTAAAACCTTCCCAGAACTAACGGTAATTGATGATCGTTACAAATTGTAAATCAGTAGTTTAGATAGAAAATGATAGCCCCGATAATGAATTTTATCGGGGCTTTCTTTTTTACTTAATAAGGTAAGACACTTCTAAAAGGTAGGTTTTTGCATCACCAAGCAAAGAGAACGCTTTATCGATGGTTTTAAATCGATCATCAAGCGAGTCGCTGGATATCAGCTGGCTGAATGCTTGCAACGAGAAAGCTTCGTTTGCTTTGAAGAACTGATGTACGTTTTCAAGCTGCACTTTATGAATATGCTCCACCTTATTTAGGGCGGTGGTTAAATCGGAAATGTTAATCGACATTGCTACTCGGGAACCTTATCAACAAGACCTATATGAGGTCATAGAGTGGGGTTTTATATTTTGCGACAGAGAGTAACACCGAAGAGCAATTTATAGCCTGATGAAGATCAATTTGCCTTATTTAAACATCTGTAAAGCGGCACTAGACGTGTACCTAGAGCTAGTACACGTTACAACGCTTGAATATAGGCTAGGGTTTCACCTGATCAAAAGTAAAAGCCAAGTCCGACTAAAAGCCCTTGAGAAGCCGTATCATATTCAAATACCTCTTCATTTTTGTAATCGACCCAGGTCGACTTGTAAGCTAAGTTGAGATCAGACCATTCGTTAAAGCTATAACGAACACCAGTTTGAATGGCATAAGTGAAGTGAGTATCGTTGCCAAGTCCGGCGTCGATGCTGGCATGAAATCGCCAGTTTTCGCTCAATTCATCAATGAGTCGCAAGCCAACTAAAAAATCGACCCAATCTTCTTGTAATGACAGTCTATCTTCTAGTACCCGGTTGTCATTACGATACAGCTTGCCGGTGATGTCATTGTCCCACCAACGTAATCCAAACATATAATCCAGTTTACCAAATGAATATTGTTCGCGTTGGAATGCCTTTGCTTCTAGAACACCTTGCCGTATTTCGATGTCCGCACGATAACGAGCGTTAGGCAGAGCGCCCTTGATATTATTAACATCACCACTTAAGTTCATGAAACTATAATCTATGTAGTAGCCCCACTTACTTTGGTAAATACTCTCGAATCGCAACATCGCCCCAATATCGAGGTGGTCTACGATGAACTTAGGATCGACATCCACCTCTGATGAAAAGCGACCAATACTGGTATCCCCGTGGATATTCAGTCCTAGCATGTACACTTCTATGCTATTTCGCCAACGAGATTCTTGTGTCTCGGCTGAGAGCGCTACTGATGTAGGTAATACAAGAATGAGTGAGGAGAGTGATAGCAGGTTACATGGTTTCATCCAATTTCCTTTTCGGCTTTTCGTCAGCTTTCAGCTTAGTAGAAGTCGCTACACTCTGCATAAAAAAGGGAAGCAACTTGCTTCCCTGTAATTAACATTGACTTAGAGTTGTTTGGCAATGTCTGAGGTTAGGCTTTCTAAGCCTATGGATAAAGCGTTGACGAGCGCTTCATAGCCCTCATCTTGAAGCGGCTGAGAGATTTGTATTGGCGCGCTGTTTTCTACCTTACCTTCGGCATTAATGAGTAACCATTCCCCCTCAATTTCGATATTACCTTTGTAGCTGCCATTAAATTTATTTAACGTAAGCTGTAGTTTGGCTTCACCGCTTTGATCCAACAGATTATTCATTTCAGTCGGCCAGTAATGACTTTGCTTTTGACGTAGTTCCGCGACAACTCTCTGAGTGATTTGCTCAGAAATACTGTGCGCCCATTGATTGTGTTTTGCCTGAATAACTTGGGTCTCAGAGGTTCGATAAACAATGCCATTATCATTCAAATAACTCGCCAATGTCACTGGACGAACAACTAAAGTTGGGCGCTGAGCGATATCAGAAGAGCTCAGCGTCACTGGTTCCACCTTAGGTAGAAGGTACATAGCTCCTTTAGTTTGCGGAGCGCTACTGCAACCCGTTAGACCGACAAATAGCGCGATAGACAGAAAGAATACTCGTTTCATTAGTTTTGGCCTTTAACTGGTATTGGGTCACTGATTTCATCTTCTCCAAACACAAGAGAGTTTGGCTTTTCGTTTAGCTGTTTAAGTACGGGTTTAAACTCTGTCATCACGCTTTCTAATTCTTTTAGCGTGGCTTCCATTTCGCTGTACATGGTTGAGTTGGGCCCATAACCATCGAGTGTTTTTTGTAATTGCTGTAAGCTTTGGCGAATATCTGTTGGGATCTCTTGCGTTTCTTTTTGATTCAAAAGTTTATCAATACTGTCCGCCACGCGTTCTGCTGAAGCTAACGTTTTTTCGGACGTTTTTAACGTTGAATTGAGAGAATCTAGCGTTTCTTCCATCGGTAAGTTATTAATCTTATTTAGGAAGTCGTTCACTTGGCGCTGAACCTGCGCAAAACCACCACGCATGGTTGGGAAAACATCTAAATCAGCAAACTTACTCGGTACGTAAGGCTCGTCATTTGGATAGAAGTCGGCGTCAACATATAGTGCGCCTGTTAATAAGTTACCTGTTTTTAAAGTACCACGTAGGCCTTTAGCAAACTCACTCTTCAATTTATCTTTTAACATTGGTAAAGATTGGGATTGGAAATCGCCATAAACACGGCCGAGCTCGATACGTACCAATACAGGGATTTTTTTCGCAGAAAAGTTCTCTTCTGGGGTTGGAAGTCGCATTGGTACACGCATCACAGTACCAATTCTCAAGCCTCGATATTCGACAGGTGCCTTACGTTTAAGTCCTCGTACCGATTCATCAAAAAGCATAACGAATTCAATATAATCATCGTACATGCCTTCTCGAAGTTGTTTAATATCATCGTACAAGCGGAAGTTGACCATATTTTCAGTGAGCTGTTCACCGGATTCAAGACCTGGAACGGTATCGAAGGTAACACCACCCGTTAGCATGCTCTCTAATGAGCCAAACTTGACTTCGAACCCTTCAGCGTTGAGCTGTAAATCTACGCCAGAATTCAGCCAGAACTTGGTACGAGTGCGCACTAAGCTGTCATAAGGCTTGAAAATAAAGAGTTGGTATAACGCTTTGCGAGTGTCAACATCAAAGCTGGTTTTCTCTACACGACCAACCGTAAAGCCTTTATAAATGACGGGGTCACCAACGCCTAGCTTACCAGCCTCGCGGTGTGTTAACACAAGGCGTAACCCCTCTGCATCAGGAGAGGCCACTGGGGGAACATCTAAGACCGTAAAGTGCTCTTTCTCTATCTTAGATTTACCCGGTTGAAGTTGGATATAAGCGCCAGACAGCAAGGTCTCTAAACCTGAAACGCCATCACGGCCAATACGAGGCTTCACCACCCAAAACATGGTGTCATCTCGCAGCATGCGTTCTGCATCCTTGTTCATTTGTGCCTTAGCGATGATGTGATCGTAATTTTCACTGAGAGTGACTTCAGTAATCAGTCCGACTTTTACATTCAATGCTCGGATTTCGCTTTTGCCAACCTCAATCCCATCTGCGGTTGGCAGTTGGAGAGTAATTTGTGGGCCTGTACTGTTGATATATTGGAACAGCATCCACGCTCCCATGGCTAGCGCAAGGATCGGGACAATCCATATCGCAGAAATCTGCTTTTGCGGTTTTATTTGAGCGGTTACGTTGTTCTCATCACTCATATTTGGCTTTCTCGTTTAAGTTGTCAGAAATCGGCTCCTGCACTTCGTTTTGTGGCAATTGCCACAATAAACGTGAGTCAAATATCATTGCAGAAAGCATAGTAAAAATGACCACTGCCGCGAAAGAGAGCGCAGCAGGACCTGGATAAATCGCCATTAAGTTTTGCAGTTGAACCAGTGCAACTAAGATCGCGACGACGAAGATATCGATCATGGACCAACGGCCAATAAACTCAGTTATACGGTAGATCTTTAAGCGTGAAATACTCTCTTCGTGCGGAAGATATCGCGCTTTTTGCGCATTGTAATACAGCCACGCGAGTGCCAGCATTTTCGCCATTGGAATAAATACGCTAGCAAAGAAAATTACCATCGCAATAGGGTAAGAACCTAAATGCCAAAGCAATATTACCCCCTCCATGATAGTTGAACCTTCTGCATGTCCAAGGCTTACTGTGTACATCATAGGGTAGAGGTTTGCAGGGATATAGAAAATGATTGAAGCAAACAAAAGCGCCCAAGCTTTTTGTAAATTGTCTGCGGGGTTGTATTTGTGAATAGGGCTTTTACAACGAATGCAGTGTTGGTGTTTTTTAGCTTCAATAGGGTTGAGCTGGTGACACGTATGACAACCAATATGGTTGTGGTTATGGTGCGTATCACCCTCTTTTACATCAGGTAGCTCGATAGCTGGAATGAAGTGCCCCCAGAGCCAGCTTTTGTCGACCATTGATATGCATTTGACTACCAGAACGGTATATACACAAAACGCCCAGAATGAAGTGCCCATTCCTATGTCTGCGAGGGAAGCGATTTTAATTAAGCTGACCAACACGCCAATCAAAAATACATCCACCATTAACCAAGGTTCGACTCGAAACAGAAGACGGCATAAAACTTTTGCCATTCGTTGCTGCTTTTTGGAGGGGGTATGTTTACGTGCTTTTAATGCTTCAAGGTGAAGAAAGAGAATGAGACCAACATAGATTGCAGGCAAAACGATAACTGTTGCGAGTAGCAGCACACCCAAAAGCACATTTTGAAACTCAGCCAGCATTTTGGCAGCGTGCAACAAGGTGATTTCTTGCGACAACCCTTGCACGCTGAACGACATAAAAGGGAAAGAAATGCTTAGCACTAACATGATCAAACATGCCGATGATATGGCGATCACGCTTTGGTAAGGCTTGGCATTCACTTTAGTCAGCGAATGCGAACATCGAGGACATTGTGCTTTTTGCCCCTGTTCGATATCGGGAATGCGAACAACAAGGCCGCACTCTTCGCATGAAATTAACTGACGGGAATTAGGTTGAATACTCATCGGGTAGGTTTTAGATTCATTTGCTTTAAGAATACTCTTTTTTCACTAGGCACGCTTGTTTTGATTCAGGAGTTTACGAGTTTCTTACTTCTGGCATTAGAGCATATGGGAGATCTAAGACATAAACGAAGTCGCGTTTGGTACAAGATTTTACGGCGAAGATGAGTATGTTGGAAGCCGAAAGTAATATGATGTTGCTTGTTTATTGGAGGGGGTAACTACTTGTTTTTAAGGGTAAGTAACCCTGCCCAGATAATCTGAGCAGGGAAAAAGAGCATTTTATTTAAGGTGCTTAGTTGTACTTTACTTGACCGTTCCGCTCTTAAAGGCATTGGAGCCGACTTGCGTACCGTTGAGCGTTTTGCCGTAATAGCCTTGGTGCTGGTGATATTTCTCCGAGTTTGCGGTGACATTGCCTTTGAATCGAGGATCTTGTGGGCGCTCATGGCTGTTAACGTATGCTGCGACATCCCAAGCTTCTTGCTCTGTCAGCTGGACACTTTTCCCAAGCGGCATGTTTTCGTAAATAAAATAGGCCGCTGTGTTAATCCGGTGCATACCTGCGCCCCAGTTATACGCATATTCGCCCCAAAGTGGTGGAATGTATGAGTGGCCGTTGGTGTCTTTGATGCCAGAACCGTCGGCGCGATGGCAAGTTTCACAGTTCTTTTCGTAGACCAGTGCGCCTCGCTCTATTGATGGTTCTTGCTCAGGGGCGTTGATTTTTGGGTAGCCACGCCCAGAGAGATTACCCCGCTTTTCAATTGGTAATGCTTGTGCGATGGCTTCGGGCAACGGGAAGTCTTTTGCTTTTCCACCAATTTGCAACGTTTTTGCGTCTAGCTCTGGAATGGGTTCATCCGCCATACCATGTTTGTCAAGCAAGCCGCCCATCGCTAACCAGTAGGCGTAAGCACTAAGGGCAACAATTTCTGTCGAATCGTAAGCGGGCGCTTTACCGTTCATGGAATACTCGAAACAACCTTGGATACGGTCAGCATAGCTGTTTACGCGATCGTTTTTCTTACGATATGCCGGGTATGCCATGTAAGCTGCCCACAGTGGCGCAGCGTTTGCTTTTCGTCCTGCCTCCATATGGCAGTTCACACAGTTTTGTTCGTTGCCAACGTATTTTCCGCGCATTTGTTGTGAGTTAACAAAGAGCGAGTAACCGCGTTTTACTTGCTCACCAAATGCGGTGTTTGGGATTGTGCTGAGATCACGCGGTTTTAAGTATTCACCGTGATTTTCTTTTTCTATCGCAGGTAGCTCTTTCTGGCGGTCCGGTAATGGATCGCTAGCTAGTACGAGCGTAGAAATGAAAGGCAGTGCGAACAAAGAATAGAAACGTTTCATGACTGCTCCTAGTAACGTAATGAGGCAAAGTAGTAAGCAAGATTTTCGATCTCTTTGTCAGTGAGATTTTTTGCGATGGTCCCCATCATATTGAGCGGGTCGCCACTGCGAGTGCCGTTTTTCCATGCCATCAATTGCGTTTTTAAGTAATCAGCATGTTGGCTTGCGAGGCGAGGGAACTTGTCGACGCCCATACCGCTGGCTCCATGACAAGTTGCGCAAGCTGGAATATTTCTATCCCAATCGCCTTGGAAAATTAATTTACGATACGGGTTACGAATATCAGCTTGGTCGCCGCGTTGTTCTGGATTCGTGAACTCATAGCTCGGGAGGTTAGCAAAGTACTCCATAACTTCCTTACGGTCTGCGGGATCGCTGAGTTCCTTCGCCATGCCTTGCATGACCACATTTTGGCGTTCGCCACTAAGGAATAGTTCGATTTGAGTGTTGAGATAATTCGCGTTTAAACCAGCGATCATCGGCGCGATATTTGGCTGTCCCATGCCATCTTGGCCGTGACAACCGCTACATACGCTGGCTTTTTCCGGAATAGACGAGGCGCTTGCGCCCATAGTGGTTGCTAACAAACAGGCCACCACCACTGGAAGAATTTTTGACATGCTGACTCACTTTAATTTTTATTAATATGTCTAAGTGCTACTTGGTAGTCACATGGACGATATTGTCGGCCTTGTCAATAATGAAAGGTATTGTGGATTTCCACATATTTAATAAGTGTAAATGGCCGTATTTGTTTTTATTGGTTGTTCTATAAGCGATAAAAACAAAGTGGTGAAGAGCTGCACAAATCGGCAGCTCTAAGTGGTAGAGACGTCTTAACGTGCGGCGTTACGCTTTGCGGATTTTGGCTGGCAGGGACTGACGTGCCGCCGCGCCCACTACCCAATCCAACAACACGCCTTTGCCTTCTCGAGTAGGGTCAATTAAGCCAATGTCGTTAATATTGACGCCATCTTGGCTGCGTGTTTTTACGGGTTGTTGTTTATCGCCGATCCAGTGCGAGCGTTGTCCTAGCTCGGTATGACCAAACCCATGTTCAAATCCGAGTGTGCCAGGGCGAATCCCGCTGACTATCATCGCAAGTGCTTTGGTGCTTGCAGATGGTGTCTCGATAACAAACTCATCACCCGTTTTAATGCCTGCGCGCTCGGCATCGATTGGATGGATGTACACTGGGTTTACGCCTTTAATCGAGTTCAACCTTGGCGATAGGTTGGATACCGCACTGTGAATGTTGGATTTAAAGTTCGTCAGGCTGAAAGGCCATTCTGAGCTTGGGAACTGGTCTTCCATTGGTGTGCCATCGGCCAGTTTTTGTGGATGCCATGTTGGGCAACCCGTGTAGAAATCACCGGTCATGGTGTTTCTTGCGCTGCCGACACGTTCATTCCATATCGCGACAGGTCGTGTCCATTTGTGCTTCATTTGCTCACCTTGATACGCTTCGGTTGCATTTTCGAAACGTCCACCGCGAGCAAAAATAAACGCCACACGTTTCATCTCATCCGCTGTCAGCGTCTTCTGCATGGCTGGCATTAAACGCTCTAGGCCGGACCACGCAATGTCTTCTGCCGAAACTTCAGGCACCCCGCCTTTCACATAAGCCAAGTTTGCCGCGGAACGTAAGTAGAAATCTTCAGCGCTGTGGAGGGCGTGCCAATTCCCTTGCGCATCTTGAATCGCGTTGTCACCAAAGCCGCCTAGTTGCATTTTCTTGGCGACATCAATCAAAAAGTTTTCTAAGCAAATTGAACGACCATCGGCGGTTTTCTCTGTTCGCGCTCCCACAATCGGCCAGCGAGCGGTGACGGTTTTCACCGGAACGTCGTGCCAAGGCGTTGCCATCCCCCAGCTTTCGTAGGTGACCGTGTCCGGCACAATATAGTCCGACAATGCGGTGGTTTCGTTAATGAACGCATCAATAGACACAATCAAACCGAGCTGCTTTGGATCTTTAAGCTTGTCTTCCAGCAGCGTTTTCAAACCGGGTACACCATACATCGGGTTCGCCATGTGGTTGATCCACGCTTTAACGCGATATGGATAACCATCAATAGCCGCAGATAGGTGTTCTGTCAGCAGTGGCGCTGCAAACGGATACCAAGGTGCGCGAGTTGGGTAAGGGGATTTTCCTGCCTCAACGCGACGTTTGTATTCGCTGGTTTTGTGGTAGGGGAATTTACTGCGCGACAAAAAGACGCCTTTCGGGCCGACTTTGCCAGCAAATTTGGTGAAGTCGTAACGAGGACCCGCAGCGGAAGTTGGGTAGCCACCCGCTTTGGCCATCGCGCCGCCTTTCATATTTATGTTACCAATCAACGCATTGAGCATCATGATGGTAAACGAGTTATAGAACCCATTGGTGTGCATGTTGCCACCGTGGGTATCGACCACCGCTTTTGTTCCGTGACTGGTGAAGCGCTTTGCTAGTTCAACAACTTGTTCGACAGGGATTTCACATTGTTGGCTGTAGAACTCAAGACTGTATTTGAACGCCTCTTCTTTGAGTCTTTGTAGAGACGATTTTACGCGCACTTCGCCCGATGCAAGCGAAACCGTTTTATCGACAAACAGTGCCGCTTCCTCAGCTTGGGTATGAACACCAAATTCGCCGCTTTGCTCATCCACGATGACGTACGGGTCGGAGTCAGACAACGCTTCGCCCTCGAATGGCAGATTCAAGTCGGACGCGCGTAAAAACGTGCCGTTTCTCGGGTGCTGATTATCGCTTATCACGAGATGCGTAGCATTACACCAGTGCGCGGTGCCGGCTCGTTTCATCGCGTTTGCCCCCGGCTGCGCCAAGAAGGTTTTGTTGTAGCGTTGGTTTTCGATGATCCACTGGATCATGCCAAGCACGAGGGCAGAGTCGGTGCCTGGTTTGATTGGTACCCAGCGGTTGTTGTCACCGGCAGCCAAGCTCGATGAACCAGCAGGCAAACTTGGTGTGATGATGGTGTATTCCAAGCTACCTTCTGTTCGCGCATTGGCGAGTTGGCGCGCCTGACGCTTAAAAGGGTTACCCGCTTGAGCTGGTGACATACCGATGAAGATGATGTATTCCGCGTTATCAAAGTCTGGCTTCAAGTGCGCGTTCTTATCTAAATCGTTCATGAATGCGCCGCTGCCAGCACGAAATGCGTAGCCGCAGTAAGAGCCATGATGCCCAAAGTTACGCGTACCATAGCTGTTGAACGCGAAGCGTTTGAATATGTCGTCTCGGCCTTCGTTACCGGCGTTGGTCATTAACAGTTGGTTGGCTTTCGGTCCATATTCTGGGTTTTCAGGATCAACGGGCGTTGTTAAATCGCGAATGTCGCGTAAGCCATCCACATGACCTTCACCAAATAAATCACCGCCCTCGACGACTTCTTCTATCAGTTGTTCGTAACTGATCGGAATCCATTTTCCTTCGCCGCGTTTTCCAACTCGTTTCAGTGGCTGAGTAATGCGGTACGGGCTGTTGCGAATTTCTAGCATCCCATTGCCACGTGCGCATGCTGTTGAACGACCGTCAAGGCCCGCTTCTCCTGCCAAACTTAAATAAGCACCTTTGACTGGCGTTTCGAACGGAATGTGTTGCTGATGAGAGAGTGGGTGATATGGGTTGCCAGTAATACGCAAAATCTCGTCGTTGCGGTTATCAATGCGTACACGCAATCCGCACAGTGACCAACAACCAAAGCACATCGATGGCGCAACGCGCTGATTTGGATTAGGGATTAGGTTGCCTTTGCTGTTGACCGTGTACTCTGGTTCAAGCGAGTTACCGTGGTGAATATCACGCGTTTTTTCTCCCGCAGTGCCTTCGAGCGCACCCTCGACCATGTGTTTGGTGGTGGTGGCGTAACCCGCAGCGAATGCGCCAAGCCCACCCACTGCAATGCCTGATTTCAAAAACTGACGGCGTTTGTTATCCATGATGAAATCCTCTTTGATTAGCGTTCAGTTAAGGTGAGTGATGAGGCTTTTACTTCGATCTTTTGTTTTGGCTGAACCAGCTCCGAACCGAGCAGTGCCAGTGCAAGCCATAATCCGAGCATGCCGATAATGCCTATCCAGCCATTTCCATCCATAGTGAGTTGGTATGGATACAGCCCTGCATCGAACTTGGCGATGGTTTGCACTTCCATGATGGTAAACCAGCGAATCAGCCATGCACTTGCCAGTGCGGCAGCAGACACAAAACTGAGCCCTATGACGTGACGAAATCTGGCTGATGCGGACTTTTTGGTATCGCGCAAGAAGATGAAAGCGAGCAAAACACAACCTAAAACGACAAAAGTGAGCAGGGCAATGTTGTGCATCCATTGTTCGCTAGAATAGAGCGAAAATGCGGAATTGTTGGATGCCCAAATCGGTAGCAGTATCAGCGTTAATACACCGCTGGTAACCACTGATTTTTTAAGTAAATTAGTATCGCCAGATGTCAGCGTCTTTGACTGACTAGGCAGCAAGAGCCAAATCAACAGAGAAAATCCGACCGCGCTCATAAACGCAGTGACAAACCAAAGAACCGGCGACGCGGGTTGGTGCCATAAAGAGCGCGATTTAACGACTGCAATTTCAGCGCCTGTGTAGACTGCAATGGTGATGCCTGATAGCACCGTGATAACAGATACCATAAGCATGACTCTACGAGAGAGCGCCCAGTCACCCAGTGACAGCTTTGAAATTAGAGGCAGTACTTTCCCTGGCTGATTACGTAATTTGATCAGATCCTCGCGGAGATACAGCCATGCAGTCACTACCGCTAAACCTGAGAAAACAGGCAAGAAAAGCGACCCTAAAGACATCCATGACCACGGAGTGATGTGTGCGTAAAAATGCCATGCGCGTCCCGGTTGGTGAAGGTCGCCAGTTAACGCTAATGGCCCCACGATGGCGCCGATGGCCAGCGTCAGAACAAGCGCAGCGCGCAGTCTGTGACTGGTGTGTTTTTCAAATAATAGGGCGATTAGGAATAAAACAGCAGCCGCATAAGCCGAACCGATGTAGAAGAAATACTGCACCGCCCACGGGAGCCAAGCCATTGCTTGAGGTTGGACTAACACTTCGGTGATGTTCATGCGCGCTTTCCTTGTGGGTCGTAAATAGCTGGCTGCCCGTCGATGTGGCTGGTGAAGCGTTCATCCATGCCGATGTAAAACACATGCGGCTTGGTCTCTTCATTGGGCTTTAGCACTTTGATATCGTCTTGGTGCTTCGCAATTAAGCGGCGAACTTCACTTGATGGATCATTCAAATCACCAATTACACGTGCTCCGCCAACACAGGTTTCCACGCAGGCAGGTAATAGGCCTTGTTCTAGACGGTGAGCGCAGAAGGTGCATTTGTCTGCGGTGAGGGTGTCCTCATTGATAAAACGCGCATCGTAAGGGCAAGCCTGTACGCAATACGCGCAGGCGACGCAGCGACTGTTATCCACCATGACGATGCCATCTTCGCGCTGAAAGGTCGCTTGAACCGGACACACAGCCACGCAGGGTGGGTTTTCGCAGTGGTTACAAAGGCGAGGGAGCATAAAGGCTTTCGCTTCTCGCGTGGCTGTAGAGCCATCATCTAACGTAACTTCGTATTGCTTTACGGTGGTTCGGAATTGACCGATAGGCACTTGGTTCTCGATGCTGCAACCCACAGTGCAAGCCTGGCATCCGACACATTTACGCAAATCCACCACCATGGCATAACGCTTGCCGACTTGTCCTTTTCGGTCAGCGGACTGGTTATTTCGAATAATGTTTCCCGCAGTTGCCGTGCCAATGCCTGCGACTGGAATTAACGCGGCTCCGGCTGTGACCGCGCTGAGAAAGCGACGTTTGGTGGAATCCATAACTCACCTGCTTTTTTGTTGTATTTGAATTGACTGATTCCATTGTGAGAAATGCGCCGCGAGGCTTATATTGTGGATTTCCACATACCCAGATCAAACTTGATCTAAAACAAATGTGGTTTAGGGAAGGTAGCTGTTATTCTTGTCGTACTCTCTTGACGGAACGATTCGACTCATCATGAAAAAAGCACTGTGGCTTCAGCTTTGGATTCTTTGCTTAGTTGCCTTTGCATCTTTGGCTCAGGGCGCAGTTTCTGAACAAGCAGATCTGCAAGGAATGCAAGAGCAAAAAGCAGAGCAGCCACAGGCCAAGCAAAAAGTCGAAGTGGGCGTGTTAGCGATACGTGGTCATCTTTATGCTGAGCAGAGATGGCAACCGACCATTGATTGGCTCAATCAGCAAATTTCCGATGTGCATTTTGTCCTTCATCCCCTTAACTTGGATGAAATGGGCGAAGCGGTGAAGTTTCAGAAGATAGATTTCATCTTAACCAACCCAGGTCAGGCAGTGCGATTGGGCAGGCAATACGCGCTGTCGTGGATGGCAACGCTAACCAGCAGAGCACCACAAAACTCGAATTACGGCATTGGTTCGGCGCTTGTGGTTCGAGCCAATTCAAGTTATCAAACGGTGCAAGATGTCTCAGGACGTCCCGTTGCAGCGGTATCAGAAAAAGCCTTTGGTGGTTATCTCACGATGCGCTATCAAATAGTCAAAATGGGTCTTAATCCAAACGATTTCTTTTCTGATGTCCGCTATCTTGGTTTTCCTATTGATGCCAACCTGTATCAATTACGTGATGGCAATGTGGAAGCGGCCGTTGTCCCTGCTTGTTTATTGGAACAGATGCTAAGCGAAGGGCTTTTACAACCGAGTAATTACCGAGTTTTAAATCAACAGCCGAACGAGCGTTCGTTATGCGCTGTTTCCACACCGCTTTATCCGAACTGGTCATTTGCCAAAACAGAGCGCGGCTCATCTCAGATTGCCAAACAGATTGCGCAAGTATTGTTAGCGATGCCACCTGAACACCCTGCGGTTATTGCGGCAGGCGCGTCAGGTTGGACGTCCCCCGTCAGCTTGCTGAGTATCGACAAACTGTATCAGGCGTTGGATCTCCATCCGTTGCAACAACCTTGGTGGAGTGAGGCTCTACGCTGGCTGCGTAGTCATCAAGAATGGGCATGGGCGCTGTTCATGTTTGTGATTGTGTTGAACGCGTACCACTTTTGGCTTGAGTATCGATTTAGCAAGAGTAAGCAAGCGTTGGAGCAGACATCGTTACGATTAAAAGAGAAAAGTGAACAGTTAGAACATTCACAAAGGGTCGCGATTGTCGGAGAAATCGGCACTAGTCTTGCTCATGAACTCAATCAGCCATTGGCAGCCATTCGCAATTATAGTGAAGGCGGTTTACTTCGCTTGGCCAAAAAGCGCCCTCATGAAGATATTGTCCCTGTGCTTGAGAAAATACAGGGCCAAGTTGAAAGAGCCGATGCAATTATTCAGCGATTAAGAACGTTGATTCGCAAGCGCAGTGTCGACAAAACGTCGTGCGATCTTCAAGTACTCATTGATGACACGATTGAGTTGCTCCATTTTAGAATGCAGAAGCAAAACATTTCGATTATGGCCAGTACAGAAGGGAACATTCGTCCATTACTTGTCGATGCAGTTGGCGTACAACAGGTTTTAGTTAATGTGATCAGCAACGCGATTGATGCGTGTACTTTGTTCCAAGAGAAATATCACTCATCAGGTTATCAAGGTAAAATTGCCCTGCATTGCGATTACCAAATCAGTCAACTCTCTATTCGAGTGTTAGACAATGGTACAGGGTTGCAGCAAGAGAATCCGACTCAAGCGTTTGTGAGTAGCAAAGAAGAAGGGCTTGGGCTGGGGTTAGCCATTTGTCGCGATGTGATGGAAATGCATGGTGGCGAGTTTGTCATCAGCTCGATAGCACCACATGGTTGTTTGGTTGAGCTTGTGTTTCCATATCAAAACTAATCTGAACTAGGCATAGGAGCACTCAATGAGCAGCGGTGAAAAGCAGCTACCTGTTTTTGTAGTCGATGATGATGAATCGGTGCGTGACTCGCTCGCTTTTATGTTGGAAGAGCATGACTTCAACGTGACGACTTTTGCTGATGGGCAATCTTTTCTCGATAAAGTGAACATTCATCAGGCCGGATGCGTGATCCTTGATAGCCGAATGCCCAACCTTCGTGGCCAGCAAGTGCACCAAATTTTAAATCAAGCCAACAGCCCGCTAGCCGTTATTTATCTGACAGGGCATGGTGATGTTCCGATGGCGGTCGATGCATTGCAAGCTGGGGCGGTCAATTTCTTCCAAAAACCAGTCAAAGGCGATGAACTGGCACGAGCCATTTTGCAGGGACAGGCGCAGTCTGCCACAAACCTCGATATGGCAGCAGCTAAATCGGCTTATGAATCGCTCACACCTAGAGAAAAAGACATTTTACGTTTGATTATTGAAGGAAAGCGCAACATTCGTATTGCTGACGAACTTTGCATAGCAATGCGAACGGTTGAAGTACACCGAGCTAATCTATTGAAGAAGTTCTCGGCAAAAACCGTCGCAGAGTTGGCATATATTTATGGCAAGCTAGATTAAAGCTTACCGAGTGAAGCCTCTTAAGGCTATTTAGAGGATACAACTTGAGCTTTATGACGACTCGCGTATTATCTTCTTCGTTCTTACTTTATCTGAATTCTTATGAGTTTGTTGACTAAACGACATCACACGCCACATAAGCGGGCAAAATGGCTACTGGCGATTATTGGCTGGGTGGTCGTTGTGTGTCTGATGCAAAATTCAGGCTTTGCATCGTCATGCTCTATGAAATATGAGACGGAATCGCCCGCGGTTTCACTTGCTGATGAGCGTTCGAGCGTCAAGTCGATTGATACTAAAGAAACTAGCAAGTGCGAATTGTCTGAAAAGTTAATTCAGTTTTCTCAACATCAACTCGATGTATTTATTGTTGTTCTGTTTGTCGGTCTTTTTGCTTCGGCAATTTGGTTGTGCAGTGCCTATATTGGTGCGCAACATTGGACGGAACCGATAGGCCGTAAGTATCGAGTCCATCTGACTTTCTGTGTGTTCCGAGAATAAAAGCGTGCTTTCTGACCACTAGCGTCAGTTATTTAGCACCTTTGTCTTTTAACTAGGAATCACTATGAATCAAATTACTAAACTGACTCAGTTTGCGTTCATGTTTTTTATGACGCTTGCTTTGAGTTTGCTCTCTCTGAGTATTTCAGCTCAAACTACTGATACAGGTTGGATAACCAACCCACAACATCCTCCAGTGCAAACGCGCTTTGTGCTCACTGGTCAACAAGATCCGCAAGCCAAAACACTTACAGGTTATTTGGATGTCAAGTTAACCGGAGACTGGAAAACTTACTGGCGTTCACCTGGTGAGGGCGGCGTAGCACCATCTATTGATTGGCAAAATTCACAAAATTTATCCAAAGTGGATTGGCAATGGCCGCACCCACAAAAATTCGAACTATTAGGTATCGAGACTCTTGGGTATAAAGGCGATACTTTGTTCCCCATGACGCTGCACGTCGAAGACATGTCCAAACCTGTCACGATTGATGCGGTACTGACACTTTCTTCTTGTACGACGATTTGTGTGCTGACCGACTATCAAATTCAATTGACGTTCTTGCCTTCTGATCTAACAGTCGATGAAGGCGTGATGTTCAGTTACGCTCAAGCAGTGAGTAACGTGCCGCAGCCATCGCCGTTTATTGATGTTACTCAGGCGAGTTGGGATGTGAACCAATCGAAACTACAAATCAAGCTACAGAACAGTCAGGGTTGGCAACAACCACAAGTGCTGGTGGATGGTGTCGATGAAGCAACGCGAGACTATAGCTTCAAGCTTGAAGGAATGCATCAAGAAGGAAACATCGTCACCGCGAGCTATATCGTTGATACTTGGCTGGGCGATGTGGAGTTAGATGGTCAGTCGCTGTTTGTGACCATCAAAGACACCAATTTACTAGCAGAAGAAACCACTCAAGCAACTGCTGAGGCAATAGTTGAACCGTTGCCGAGCACGTCTCTAACGAGTGTTTTTCTATTCGCGTTGCTCGGCGGTTTAATTCTTAACATTATGCCTTGCGTTCTTCCGGTTTTGGGGATGAAGCTAAGTAGTATTGTTGCCGCTCAAGGTATCGAGCGTCGTCAAATTCGCGCTCAGTTTGTTGCCTCGTCACTTGGTATATTAACGTCGTTCTGGATTCTCGCTGGTTTTATTTTGGTGCTTAAGCTAACAGGTAATGCCATTGGCTGGGGCGTGCAATTTCAAAGCCCTTGGTTCTTAGGTTTGATGGTGTTGGTCACCACTTTGTTTGGGGCCAATATGCTGGGGCTGTTTGAAGTCCGTCTATCATCGGGTACCAATACATGGCTGGCCTCGAAAGGCGACAACTCGTTAGCTGGACACTATGTGCAAGGGATGTTTGCAACCTTGCTTGCTACGCCGTGTTCTGCGCCTTTCCTAGGAACGGCCGTGGCGTTTGCTTTGGGTGCCGATGTGGTTACGCTGTTTGCTATTTTCACCGCCTTAGCGTTGGGGATGGCGTTGCCTTGGATTATGGTGGCAATTTTCCCAAGTATTGCGCTTAAATTGCCGAAGCCGGGTCAGTGGATGAACGTGGTCAAAAACGTATTTGGTGTGATGATGTTGGCCACCAGCGTTTGGCTACTGTCTTTGATGGCCAATCACCTCCCAGTGTTTTGGGTCATTTTCGCCGGTTTAGTCGCGTTTATTGTTCTGATGATTCGCGTTAAACGCGTTCATGGCGATAAAGCACTCGTGCTATCCGGCTCTGCATCGCTTATCTTAATTGCTGGCGGGCTGCTACTTGGTAGTATCACTGCCGACCAATGGGCGACACCGCTTCCTGAGGACTTAGCGTGGCAGAAGCTTTCTAACTCGGCGATAGAACAGCACGTCAATAATGGGCGAGTGGTGTTTGTGGATGTCACTGCGGATTGGTGTGTCACGTGTAAAGCGAACAAGATCGGCGTGATCTGGCAAGATCCTGTCTACTCATTGCTGCAAAGCCCTAATGTGGCGACGTTAAAAGGGGATTGGACACATCCGGACGGCTCGGTAACGGACTTTTTACGAGCTCATGGGCGTTACGGTGTGCCGTTTAACATCGTCTATGGCCCGGCGGCGCCACAAGGTATCCCGTTACCTGTTATTCTGACTGATGATGTTGTTTTAAGCGCGGTGAAACAAGCGAGTGGGGGAACCATTCAATGAGTTCGACAAAGCAGCGTAGAACATTCCGATATTGGCTCGTTCAAATCGTACAGATGGTGCTCATTGTCACCGCGATTTCTATCGCGATGGATTGGTATCGCACCAAAGATATTCCTAAACAGGAGGCTCCACCATTGAGCTCCGTATTGAGCGATGGTGAATACTTCGATGCAATCGCGCAAAGTTATGAACAACCTGTCGTTGTTTATTTTTGGGCTACTTGGTGTCCCGCTTGTAAATTTGTAAGCCCAAGCGTGAGTTGGCTGAGTGATGACTACACCGTAGTTGGCGTTTCTGGATCGTCGGGACCGAATGAGCGTGTGGCGCAGTTTATGAGGGCAAAAGAATATCGTTTCGAAAACATAAACGATCCTTCAAGCGATATTATGCGCGAATGGAAAATTAGCGTGACCCCAACCATTTATGTTTTAAGAAATGGTGAAATTTCCTCTGTCACAACTGGCGTTACTACTCCTATAGGAATACTAGCGAGAATTTGGTTAGCTCGATAACGCTATAAAAATCCGATATTCAAAATATTGAGTATCGGATTTTTTGTTGTCCTAAACAACCAGTCGGTCACATACCATAAAGAACTAGTTAACTAATAAGTGTCTAGATGCTTATTGCGTGCTACATTCGAGCATCGTTCTGGTTATCAAGGAGGAAACGATGAACGTAGCAAAAATGTATGATGATGTGTCGGATCGCTATCAAAAGTTGGTGGATGGCAGTCACTACGTCGGTCCACGTTGGATTTCTGAGAAGTTAAAAACCTTTCCCATCGAGCAAGGCTCGGTTCTCGACCTAGCCTGTGCGACTGGCAGTATCGGCCATGTCGTAAAAAGTCACTATCCAGAACTCGCCATCCATGGCTTAGACATCTCGTCCAAAATGGTTGATAAAGCGCGCCAAACTAGCCTCTATCAAAGTGTCGCGGTTCATAATCTCGATGAGCCATTTTCCCTTTGTTTGAGCAAACCTTCGACCTTATCACCGCACTTGGTTTTACTGAGTTTCTAGCAAAGCCTCAACAACTTCTGGAGTGCATTTCGCATAAGCTAACTGCGAATGGACGATGTTTTATCAGCTTTCAATACCACGATCCGGATGGGCAAGATTTGCCTCGAAATACTTATAGTGGATCGGTCGTGCATAAGGCATATACCGAAAGTGAAGTTGAGCAACTCTGTCAGCAAGCTGGGTTGGAAGTGGTTTCCCTAGAAAATGTGATTGGTTACGTATCTGGTGTTGGTTATGTGTGTCGATACTTGATGCTAGAGCTGAAAAAGTCACACCGCTGAAATAAGTAACAAACAAGGATTGTTTTTGAAAACACAAGATTTAACCGAGTTCGGGTCTGGAATTGAATACGATGCTCAATACGACCAGCATTACCATCACGACATTGCTTTCATCACAAGGTTAATCGAAGAAACCAATGCTCGAAGTGTATTGGATGTCTGTTGTGGTTCCGGTATTGTCACGATTCCAGTCTCTGAGCAACTCAACGAAGCCATTGGCATTGATATTTCTGAAGGGATGCTCAAACATGCAAAGGACAAAGCCAAAAGCAGGAGTAACTTGCGTTTTCTTCATCTCGACGCAACCCAGTTTTCGTTAGGTAAGAAGTTTGACCTAGCCATAATGACAGGGAATGCATTCCAAGCCTTTTTAAGTGATGAGATGCTAGCAGGTGCACTGAGCTCAATATCAAGACACCTCGAAAAAGGTGGGCGATTTGTCTTCGATACGCGGTTACCAACGCCAGAGAATCTAGAACTGGATAATGAGATGGCACTGTGGCAAACCTATGTTTCTCCTACTTATGGTGAAGTGAATTATTTAGGTATGAAGGCCGAGTATGACTTGCAAACATCCATCATGTATTTGAAGAAAGAGCGCCATTTTGAAGGTGGAACGATTGAGTATTCCAGCATTGATTTAAAATATCGTCCGCTGGAAGACATAGAGGTTTTCCTTGAACAAGCGGGATTCAGAATCATAGAGAAGTACCAGTCTTGGTCAGCGCAAGCATTTGAGGCGAATGCCAACTCGCTTGTCTGTGTGGCTAAGAAAATATAAATCAATGTTGAGGGATACAATGCAAGGATTTCAAATTACTACGTCGTTAGATGACATGGATTTAGACGTTATCTACGAGTTCATTTCAAACAGTTACTGGGGAAAGGGCATTCCAAGAGAACGCCTTGAGAAGTCATTGCGCCATTCGTTCTGTTTCGCGGTTTTGGATGATGAAAATCAACTCGTTGCTTTTGCTCGGTTAATTACCGATCGTACCACGTTTGCGTACCTTGCCGATGTGTTTGTTATGGAGGTACACCGTGGTAAAGGCATCAGTAAGTGGTTGATCTCAGAAATTGTTGCTCATCCAGAACTACAAGGCTTACGCCGTATGATGCTTGCAACCCGCGATGCTCATGGGTTGTACGAACAGTTTGGGTTCACTCCTATTGCTCCAGTAGAAAACTTTATGCAAATCTGGAAACCGAATGTTTATCAGAGCTAAATCATGATGAGAGTTGAATCTCAACAAGTGGCAATCAGATACCTCAAAACAACAGACGCTGCTCCCCTGTTTGAAAACTATTTAGGCGATGAGAAAGCATGCCGCTTCCTCAATCGCCAAGCCCACCAAAATGTTAATCAAACCCTTGAAGCTATCGAAAGATGGTGTGCTCAATATGATCAAAAGTCTCCCAATCTCTTAGTCTTCGCTATTGAAGAACTCACTTCTCAAACTCCTATTGGTTGTCTGGTGCTGATACCTGAGCAAGACAGCAGTGAAATCCATTTTGGTATTTCTGCTCGCTATCGGGGAAAAGGCTATGCAACCCAAGCCTGCAAACTTGGCGTTGTCTACCTGCAAAGCTTGGGTATAACGCGCATTCGCACCGCCCCGCATATTGGCAACCACGCGAGTATCCGTGTGTTGGAGAAATGCGGCTTTATCAGCCAAGGCATTTTAAAAGCGCATGCAGTTTTTCCTGCTCTAGGACGTGAGGCGCAAGACTGTATGGATATGCGATTGGAGGATATCGAACAGCGCCATTTTGCACATTGTTCAGAATGAAATTGATAGCGGTTGAAACGAGCGGTTACAGAGCTTGTCAGTCGCCATCGTAGACAGCGCCTTTGCTGAATGATTCTTCGAAGTTTTTTAGTCTTTGATTGTCAGAGGCGACTGACAAAACCATACCAACTGTGACAACCAAACCGCTATTAAAGCAGGATATTATTCCTTCAACTTTGTGTTTTAGGAGTAGTCATTAGACTACCCAATAATTGTTGGAATAAATAATGACGAAACGTTGGCTTGTCTCCGCTGTGAGCATTGCGCTGCTCGGCGGTGGTACGTATTTCTATCTCCAATCTGCCGCTCAACCAGAATTACTGCCTACATTGATTGTGGAAAAAGGCACGATTGAAAAACAAGCGGTGGCTGTTGGTAAAATTGTCCCTGCACACTCTGTGTCTATCAAGTCACAAATCGACGGTATCGTCGGTGAAATTTACGCGAAAGTTGGTGAAAAGGTGAAGCAAGGCAAACCGCTGATCAAAGTGCGTCCAAACCCAACTCCCCAAGCATTAACGGATGCATCGGCAGAACTCATGCGTAGCGAAGCCGATCTGGAGTCCGCCAAACAAAAACTGTCCAACTTAGAAAGCTTGGTCAAGCAGGACATTATTCCAAGTAACTACGACGAATACGTAAGTGCGCGCTCGGCAGTCAAATCTGCGCAAGCGGACGTATTGCAAAAGCGCCAGAATCTCGAACTCATCCGCAGTGGTGAGGCGTCGATCGGAGATGCGCGTTTAACGTCGACGATCTACGCGCCAATTGATGGCACGGTACTCAACCAGAAAGTTGAGGTCGGAGAGCCGATCATCTCGACTCAATCAAGCCAAGCCGCGACTGAAATGATGTCATTGGCCGACATGAACAGTCTGATTTTTAAAGGCAGCGTCAGTGAGCATGATGCTGCGCAGTTGTCTCCGGGAATGCCCGTTATGTTGACGGTTGCGCCTTATCCTGATGTGGCGATTTCTGGTGCGCTAACCAAAGTGGCGATTCAATCTGAAAACCTTAACTCACCAGAAGGCAACGCTTCGGCAAAAAGTTTTGATAACGGTTTTGAGGTTGAAGTGGGAGAACTCAAGATCCCACAAGATGTGTTGCTTCGTTCTGGTTTTTCTTCGACGGCTCAAATCATTCTGAAGAAGTCTGAAAACGTGCTCACGCTACCGGAGCGCGCTCTGCAATTTGATGGTGACGCACCGAATGTTCTGATCCCTGATAGCTCAGAACAAGGGTTTCATAAACAACCTGTGAAACTCGGTCTGTCAGATGGCATCAATGTCGAAGTGCTTGACGGCGTGGAGCTTGATGAAGAGGTTATCGACAACAGTATGATGGGAGCGGCGCATGGTTAAGCTGCAACGATCAACAATCGCCTTTGCATTGTTGGCTGCCACGCTCAGTTTGCCGACCTACGCAATTTCTATTGAACAAGCTTGGCAACAAGCAAAGCAGAACGATCCAAATTACGAAAAAGCGAAAATCGGCGTCCAGCTTGGCGAGGTTGGCGTACAGAGTAGCCGCAGTGCGTTATTGCCGGGTTTAAGTGCCAGTGCGTCAGCGGATTGGAATGAGTCCTCAAGCCATTCGAACAGTTACGGCGCAACCTTATCTCAAACTATTTGGGATAGCAGTTTATGGTCGGAACTGGATCAAGCGAATGCCAATTATCTCAAAGCACAGTTAGAGCTATCTCAATCGCATAACGAGCTTGCGCAGACGTTGCTCACCGCTTACCTAGATGTGGCAAGCGCACAGGGCGACCTCAAATTGGCGCAGTCCAAGCTGGAGGAGGGGAAAGAACTTCTCAACATCATCGAGAAACGCTATCGAGCAGGCAAAGTGAAGTCGGTTGATGTTGAAGAGATGCGAGCGAATCAAGTCTCTGAGCAAGCAAGTATCCTCAATGCAAAAGCCGATCTCGAAGTGAAAAAAGCAGATCTTGCGGCGTTAATCAATCAAATGCCCGAGAGTGTCGACCAAATTCGAACGGATTCTTTGATTCAGCCGCCGATGCTAGTGAACTCTCAGGAGCAATGGCTAAAGCTGGCTAAAGACAGCAGTCCAGAGCTGTTGGTGGCGGCGCAGATGGTGAAAGCGAGCGAGTTCGCGAAAGATTCAGCTAAAGGTGGATACTACCCAACCGTCAAAGGCAGTGTGGGCTACAGCGATGGTGACAATCGTTCAAACGGCGAGTTTAACGCTGGGATTAGTTTGAGTTTGCCGATTGACCTCAATGGTGCAGTGCGAGCGAAAGTGGACGAAGCATCGTTGAACATTTTAAACGCCAAGCAAGATATGCGTAGAGTGGAAATTGATATTCAGAAACGAGTTATTCAGCAGTTTACGCAGGTCGATATCAACTGGAATCAAGTTTTGATAGCGAACGAGCTGGTTGAGTCGCGCGCCAGAGTGTTGCAAAGCAAAGAGAAACTTTACGACGCTGGTCTGCTTGAAGTGTCGGAAGTTATCAGTGCACACAACAGCTTGTTTGAGGCGAAAAACAGTCTGCAAACCAACTTGTACAGCTATTGGCGTAAGAGAATCGGCTTACTGCAAACCGCAGGGAAACTCGATGACGATACCATGGCGTTGATCTCTCGGGCTTTTCATTCATGAGCAGCCTGTTGCAGCAAACTTGGCAAACGTTGATGGCGCATCGCATGAAGAGCGTGCTAGCCATTATCGCGATTGCTTGGGGCGTGATCTCTGTGGTGGTGTTAATCGCACTTGGCGAAGGCTTTTATCGCCATCAGACTCAGTCGTTTTCATTTATGATCAACAATGTGCAAGTGGTGTTTCCGTCGAGTACCAGTAAACCGTGGCAAGGGTTACCTTCAAGACGCCAAATTGATATACCACAAGAAAAAGTCGACATGATCAAACAGTCGGGCTTCGTGCAACAGGCGTCAAGCGTTTACGCCAAATGGGATGCGAATATCACCAATCTCAAAGGACAGAATTTATCGAGTACGGTCAGCGGTATTGATACGTCTTACTTTCCTTTAATGCAACGCAAGCTGCAATCCGGTTCGAGAAACCTGTCACCAAGTGATATGGACAACCACACTCGCGTGGCGGTGTTAGGCGATCAAATTGCGCAAATGGGCGGAATCCAAATCGGGGATAGGCTCAAAGTCAACGGCATTCCGTTTTTGGTGATTGGGATAACCGTTGGTGAGGACACTGGCATTTCATTCGGCGATAGCCGCACGGTTTTCATTCCTCAAACAACGTACCGCGATTTGTGGGATGCGAAACCTTGGATGGTATTGATGAAGCCGAGAGAAGGGATGGATGCATCGTCATTTCGACAAAATATCGTGAACTTTTTCGCCAAGCAGCTTCATTTTGACCCAAGTGATAAAGATGCGGTCGAATTACCCGATTTTAGTGAAGGTGCGGCGGTCATCAGTGGAATTTTGCGTGGCATTCAGATTTTTCTTGGAGCGAGCGGCGCGATGACCATGGCGGTCGGTGCGCTTGGCGTTGCCAACATCATGTTTTTATCTGTCACGGAGCGCACGCGTGAAATCGGTGTGCGTTTGGCGATCGGGGCGACTCAAAAATCCATACTCAGTCAGTTTATTCTTGAAGGGCTTATTTTGGTAGCTGTGGGCACGGCATTAGGTCTGATGTTTTCGTATGCCGTGGTGTCTGTCCTAAGCAGCATGGCATTACCGGAATGGATTGGTTTACCTGTGATCACGCCAGATTCCATTGCTTGGTCTTTACTTGTGACGCTTATCTTGGCATTGATGGCATCGTATTTCCCAGCAAGGCGAGCATCGCGTCTCACGCCAGTCATTGCTTTGAGTGCGAGGGCCTAGTCATGTTGTTACCGATGAGACAAATTTTCCAAGAAATGGCCGCAGAAAAGCTGAGATTGGGTTTGACCATTCTGGCTGTAGCGTGGGCGACCCTCTGTATCGCTGCTATGTTGGCGGTAGGTGAGGGCATTCGTCAGGGGGTATTGAAAACCGCACAAAATGGTAACGGCAACTTGATTTATTTGACCGGAGGGATGGCCACCGTCGACCACGGTGCTTTTCACCAAGGTAAGTTTCTGACGTTAAAAATGGACGATTCAGAGATCGTTCGAGCATTACCCGATGTAAAAAGCGTTGCGCCAACTGCGAAGTGGAAAGAGCGCATCACCGTTGGTGACAGAAGCTCATGGCAAGAGCCGTTAGCAGTCACGAGCGAGTTTCAATCCATGACCAATTTGGTGCCGATGGCGGGGGGACGATGGTTAAATCCACTCGATCAAAAAGAGACGCGCAAAGTCGTTGTACTGGGTTATGAACTGGCAGCCGACTTATTCAACCCGAATGAGGACTTTAGTTGGTTTGCGACAGTCACATTGCAAGTCAACCCTGTTGGGCAAAAGGTAAAAATCGGCAATGAGCAGTTCACCGTTGTGGGCGTATTGGAGAAAAACAGCGCCCAAATAGAACTGGGGGATCTTATCAACTATTCCAGCTTTGTGCCGTTAGCGACGTGGAAGCGATTTCATGTCAACGGTGAAATTGGTGGCATCAATGTGCAACCACAAGCCGATGTAGACCGAGAAGCCTTAGCAAAGACGATCAGGCAAGTGATTGCCCGTAAGCACGGGGCAAGTGTCAGTGATGAACAGGTCGTCCAAGTCGATGATATGTTCCTTAAACAAAAGAGTATGCAGCAGTTTCTGATAGGTTTGCAGAGTTTTCTTGGCATTATCGGCTTCGTGACGTTAGCTGTTGCTGGCGTTGGCATCGCCAATGTGATGTATGCCACCGTAAAGCGATCTACGCGTGATATCGGCGTGCGCATGGCGGTCGGTGCAACCCCAACGGCCATTCGCATGCACTATTTAGTGCAGTCTTTATTGACAATGATGATGGGGGGCGCGCTTGGCTTAGGCGTGACGTACGCGCTGGTGTCTGCCATCAGTTCCATTCCTTTAGAGGGCAATGCCTTTTATGAACAACTGGGTAAACCTGTCCCTGAGTTGTCGTGGGTCGTTGTCGCGATTGTCATCCTCACCTTAGTGATAATTGGTGTGGCATCTGCATGGTTACCTGCAAACCGAGCCGCAAAAGTCAGCCCATTGGAGGCGCTACAAAGTGAATAACAACAATAACTCTGGAAAGAACATGTCGAACCAGCCGCTTGTTGAGCTAACCAACATCTGCAAATACTACTCAAGCGGAGAGGCGGAAGTACGTGCGCTCGACGGCGTAGACTTAACCATCAATCAAGGTGAGTTTCTTTCGATTCTTGGCCCGTCTGGCTCGGGTAAATCAACGCTAATGAACATGCTCGGCTGTTTAGATAAGCCCACCGATGGCGAGTACCAACTTGGCGGCCAAAACGTAGCAAGTTTAAGTGCGAATGAGTTGGCTGGCATTCGTAACCAAAAGATCGGGTTTGTCTTCCAAAGCTTTAACTTATTGGAATACGCGACGGCGCTTGATAACGTGGCACTGCCGTTGGTTTACTCTGGCATCAAAGCCAAAGAACGTCGCCAGCGCGCCGCCAAATTGTTAGAGCAAGTCGGGCTAGGGGATCGTTTAGACCATAAACCAAACCAGCTTTCTGGTGGTCAAAAGCAGAGAGTTGCGATTGCAAGAGCCTTGGTCAACGATCCGCAAATCATCTTAGCGGATGAACCAACGGGTGCATTGGATTCAAAATCTGGTGCTGAGATCGAAGCTCTGTTCAACCAACTCCACGCCGAAGGTAGAACCTTAATCATCGTGACGCACGATAACGCCCTCGCAGAACGCACCAAACGCATCATCACGATCAAAGATGGTAAGGTGATTTCGGATTGGGTGCCGGAGTGATATCTACAGTTTGGAACTTTACTAAAATAAAGATAATTTACCTATGAAAATGGTTACTTTGGAAGTGGTGTTTTAGTCATCCTTGTTTAGAATTTACATCTCAATTTTAAACAAGGCTGTAATATTGTAATGCATATCAATCACGCACTTTATAGAAGTGAAAAATATAGCGATGAACCAATAGAAGAGATCCTTTCTCGGTTAAACAATACTGATTATTTTTATTTGAATGAGAGTAACCCTAGTGAAGGTGCTTACTTGACTAAGAAAAAGAAAAATATCTTAATAGTAAAAAGAAAAACTTCTCGAAGTTCTGAAGCACATCAAGACCGGCTATTCAATGATCGTGAGTTTATAAACTCCAGCTCAATTGTTGCAGGGCGAGAGATTGGCGGCGAGCTTCGATGTAAACTAGAACAAGATAAAAATAAAACGAAAATAACGTACTCTTGGTATCCTGATGAGTTTGTTCAAAAGTTTTGTTATGCATTTATTGTTCTGGCTTTTTTAATGTCAGCCCTTAAATTTACTCCTGGTGATTACGATGTTATTTGGAATCTATTGAAAGCTGTTTTGATATTTTCAGTTCCAAGTTTATTACAAATGATTTACCTTCCAGGTCAAATAAAGCTGGCAAACAAAATTTTGAGATTAAATAACACTAAACAGTAGTTATTAAATACATAAAAAGCGATGTTAATGTGAGCAATCGCTTTCTATATTTAATAATCCGATTCCTATCAAAAGCAATCGACTTTTGTCTATATCTCGTGTGGTTAAAACCGATTTTTAGAGAGCAACTGCTCCACTTTTCCTTTCGCTGTTTTACTTACCGTCTGCATAAACTTAAAGCTTGGCGCTGCGATGCCCGATTGCTCAAGCTCTTCTACCATCAGCAGCCACAGTTTTGCTGTTACCTGTGCATCGGCTAACGCGCGGTGGAATACACCGTCGTTTTCGATGTTCTTATAACGAACCAACTCACCCAGCTTGTGTGACGGCGCATCTTGAATAAGGCGTCTTGCTACCAATAAAGAACACGCGAACTCACCAGAGTAGCCGCAGTCGATTCGCTCCAGTTCCGTATCCAGAAAGCGCTTATCAAAAGACGCGTTGTGCGCGATAAGGTTCTCACCCGCAATAAATTCACTGAACGATGCCATCACTTCATCGCAGCTCGGCGCTGTGCGCAGCATGTTATTGGTAATGCCTGTGTAGCCCTCAATAAATGAGCTAACACGAAAGCCAGGATTCATAAGTTGCTGAAAACTATCGGCCACCTCACCATCGACGATCTTAACCGCACCGATTTCAATCGCGCGATCCCCCATATTCGGAGACAGACCTGAGGTTTCAAAGTCGAGTACGACAACGGAGTTAGCTTGAGGCATGAAGTTTTCCAACTGAACAATAGGGCGCAAGAGTATCGTTGAAAGTGTGGGAAAAGGGAAGGAGGGGGAGAAGCTTTAGTAGTGAGAGAAACTTACGGAAGCTCAGTTAGACATTGAGTTTTAGATTGCCCACTAGATAAAACACCCTACAAAATCTGGTGCGTTCGTTTGCCCTCATAAAATGTAACCTAAAGCGATTCAAACTCTCACTGTGGGTGTTTGTCTGTTCAAAGTTACCTTTTTGGGTGGCGAGTTATCCTGATATCTGGTCAGCAATGATTATTCTGTGCTTTTTAATGAAACGGCACTTACCCACTTTGATCATATCTTTTAACTGGTGCAATCTTAACCATTACGCTGGTGTCCACAAATAACGTTGCAATATCATGACTTACTAAATTTGAAAAAGTTACAAATAGATATTCATAGATGTGCCGGTGGAACACCAAACACGATTGTATTTCTACCCGTTATACTTTCTAGCTCAATAGTGTTTCTTTTCTACAGAGTGTTTTTACTCAATTATATGTTGCTGACGTGATTTTGCCTGACAAAAAGTTATCTTGCATAGTGAAACCAACACAAACACGGTCAATTTTGGGTTATCATCTACAGATGCTTACCTGTACTTAACAAGTTGAAAGAGATATAGGTAAATGTTGAAGTTCAATATTACTAATAACTATTAAGTTTGATATGAAGTTCGGAGGATTTAACCTTGGAGAAATTTAGATAACAATGAAAAAACGTGATGTTAATTTATTACAAAGAGTCATGTTTAGGCTAAAAATAACATTCAATATTATTTATAAATTACTTGTTGTTGCGTTGCCGATTGATATTCTTAAATACTTAGCGATAAAGGGGTCTAGTGTGGCTCAAATTATCTTAGCGAGACGTTACTATCATGGAAGGCGTGTTAAGTATAACAAAAAGCTAGTAGTAAATTGGTTAACGAAGGCAGCGTTGAAGGGAAGCTCGGAGGCAAAGAAAGAACTTGGCTACCTGTATTTTAGTGGTGAAAAATTTAAAAAGGATTGGCGGTTAGCTAGCAAATGGTTGACGGAAGCATATGCTGACGGAGAAGTAGATTGCGCTGCTATTTTAGGCGTAATCTATGAAGGAAACGGACACTTTCGTCGAGATTCAGCAGAAATGTTGAGATGGCACACGATTGCAGCAGAATCTGGAGATTTAGAAGCGCAAAAAACTCTTGCGGCGATTTATACCATGGAAAAAGAGTACTCTAACCCTAAAATGATGATGCATTGGCTACACAAGGCAGCAGATCAGAATGACACGGATGCAATGCTTCTTCTTGGACACACTTATCTCGATGATGACCATTACGATCTCAACGAGGCTCTTAAGTGGCTTAAGACTGCTGCCAAAAAGAAGGATCACTACGCATTAGTTTTACTTGGTGACATTTATTCATCAACTAAGTACAACGTTGTAAATTATAAAGAGGCTATTCAAAAATATTATAGCGCAGTAAAAGAAGGTTCAAGCGTTGCGATGGGGAAAATTGGGTATATGTACCAATACGGCCTGGGTTGCGATAAGAATATAGATAAAGCAATAGAGTGGTATTCATTGGGAGTTAAATACAATGACCCATATTCTCAATTTGGCTTTGCGCAATTATATCGTGATAATGAAAATGGGATGATGAATTTAATTGAAGCGTTTAAATGGTCTTACTGGGCAAAAAAAAACAAACATCCAGACGCAGAAAAACAGTTCAAAGAAATTTCTGATAAACTAACGAAAAAAGATATAGATAAAGCACTACGTTCGGCTCAGAATTATAAAGTAAAACCTGTTAAAAGTTTGGGCTTTACTCTAGGTTATAAAATGGGAGAAAAAGGTACTATATATAGGTGAATAATTATTAAAATAAGATTGCTTAATAATTTATTATGAGTTTTTATTATTGTTTGTCAATAAAGAGAAGAAAGTTAAGTCCTAAAAGATATGGAGCCATTCCTTTAGCTATTGATGAATTTGAGTAAATGACTAAATTTGTTTTCTGGTTCGCTCTAATAAATAAATATAAAATTTATGTTAATAAGAATACGGAATTTTTAATACTGGCAAATAGAAGTAGCAAGTAGCAAAGGAGGCACAATGATATATTCATTAAAACTGAACTGGAGGAATATGCTAATGCTCTGTATTAGAAGTACAATATATACATTGGGTTTGGTAGCTTTTTCTGTCAGCGCTTTTGAGGGAGAGAGTTTTCAACACAAAGATTGGTATCTAGCTTGTGATAATACAGGGACCTGCCGGGCGGCTGGCTATTCAGAAATTGGCAGTCTTAATCCTGTTGCTGTGATGTTTACTCGTAAAGCGGGGCCTGCAGCGCCAGTAACGGGCAAAGTGTATTTAGGTGATGAATCTGATTTTGACCATTGGCCTGAGCAGATAAATCTTTATATCGATGGCCTAGAGTTGGGCCCGATACAGCATGACGCCATGACATCCATGCAGGTTCAGGCCATTCTTGCAGTAGTGACTAAAGATGCACTTATTGAAATTGGTGATGGTAAAACTAAATGGGTACTGTCTGGTAGCGGTGCCAGTGCCGTGTTTCGTAAGATGGATGAATATCAGGGGCGCCAGAATACTCCGTTTGCTATTGTCGCAAAAGGTCAGGGCGCTGAGTCTAGGGTGAATCTTGCTGTGGCTATCCCAACACTTGTGAATGTTGGCGGCGATGCAATGATGAAATCACTTGAGCCAGAATCTGCCCAATATGCCAAATTGTTACCACAGCTTCGTGCTAGCTATGAGTCTAAGGGAGACAGCTCCGAGTGCCATAGGTTGTTTGAAGAAACACCGTCAATTGCTATTGCAAAGCTTAATAATGGCCAATCATTGATTGAGGCGTCCTGTTGGATGGCGGCTTATAACTATGGTTCAAGTTATTGGTTGTTGGGAGAAGGCGATGCTGCTGTGCCTAAACGTCTTAACATCTCTGGTAATGACTATTCTGACGGCATTGTTTCCTCCGCTCATAAAGGCCGAGGATTGGGGGATTGCTGGAGCTTTGAAAGCTGGTTGTTTGATGGCAAACAAATGGTTCGTGCGAGTTATGGTAATACAGGTTTGTGCCGTGGTATTGCCGCTGGAGGCATTGACTTCATGCCTATTTGGGTAAGCGAAGTGGTTACTACACAAGATTTGAATAAATAGCTATGTTTTTAAGTTACTGTTCTAGCACTTCTGCTCAGGGCCTTTTAAGGTTCTGAGTTTAAAAGCAATAATTGCTGTCTGACTCGTAACAATTCTGGTACTAAAAAACGGTAGACCCTATCACAAATACCTACGAGAAATTGTTTGTAAAGTATAAATTACATAAAACTCTTCTTGTGCGTTCCTAGCTTCGATAAGGCGTAGCTATAGTCAGATAAAAAATACATCCAATATATAATCAATTCGGTGTAAAGTTTGCGAAATCAGGAACTATACCAAAAGCTCTTTTGATGAGGTTCTTTACTCCTATTTCAACTTTTATGCCGGCTCGCCCCTCAAGCTTAATTTTGCTCGTGGTACTTTGTGGATGTGATGGTTTTAAGAGGGCTCTACCCCAAATTCGTTAGATTAAATAATCTAAAAAGTCTAAAAGCGTGTGTTTTATACTACGAAAATACTGCGATAGAATGAAACTTAACAAGATTTAAGCCTTTTATATAGTTGTTTTGCTTGTCAAACCGCTTCTTTTAGTAGTGAAATTGTTTAAACAACTTGTTGGGAATGATAAGTCGCAATAAGTATTGCTATCATCCTCTTAACCCAAGATAAAACTGACCGTATGTGAATGTTTTATGCATTCGCACAGAAAATCTGATGACGGTCTAAATATAAATCTGAGAACAGGTATGTCATTATCAATAACAAGATTCACGAGGGTAATCTGCCCGCCCCTGGGCAGTTTGCTCTGTTTAACCTTTCTTACTGGCTGTGAAAAAGCAACAGAAGGGTTGGTGTATGGCACAAAAAGCAAGTCAGTAATTATTGACTATAATGGTAGCGAAACAGATGTCATCATCCCAGATTCGGTAACTACTATTCGGCGTGATGCGTTTAGACGTAGCAAGCTCACCAGCGTGACTATCCCTGATTCAGTGACTACTATTGGTGCGAGTGCGTTTAGTTACAACAATTTGACCAATGTGACTATTCCAAATTCCGTGACCACCATTGGTAGGGATGCATTTAATGGAAACAAGCTCTCTAGTCTGACCCTTTCAAATTCGTTGACTACCATTGGTGATTGGGCGTTTCAACACAACGAACTAACTAGCTTGATCATTCCAGACTCGGTAACAACCATTGGTAAGGAAGCATTTTATGGAAACAAGCTCTCTAGCCTGACCCTTTCAAATTCTGTGACCACTATTGGGGATAGTGCGTTTGAACGCAACGAGCTTACTAGCCTGATCCTTCCAGATTCGGTGACCGTTATTGGCGAGAGTGTGTTTGCCGATAATGAGATCCACAACGTGACTATACCAGAATCTGTGACCACCATTGAGGATGAGGCGTTTATTCGAAACAAACTCACCAGCCTGACTATACCTAATTCAGTGACCACCATAGGAAAAGTTGCGTTTGCTGACAACAACCTCACCCACGTGAGTCTCTCTGATTCGGTAACCACTATTGGTTGGGGGGCATTTACTGGCAATACGCTTACCAGTGTGACCATCCCAGACTCTGTGACGACTATTGAGGGTTCAGCGTTTTCTGACAACAATCTCACCAGCGTGATTATCCCAGATTCGGTGACCACCATTGGTTCTAATGCGTTTAATGGTAATGCAATATCCACATTCAACAATGCGCCATCAGATGGCATAATCTTTGCTCGTAATGATGATGGTACTGACAACAAGAAGGTTGTTGTTTCCTTTGGCGGAGGGAGAAAGGAGATTGTTATTCCTGATTCGGTGACTACCATTGGTTTCGGTATGTTTGAGGGCAACAATCTTACCAGTGTGACTTTTCCAGATTCGGTGACTGCCGTTGATAAGAGCGCGTTTGGTCATAATAATCTCACTAGCATAACCCTTCCAGATTCGATAACTACTATTGGAGACTATGCGTTTATTTACAATGAGCTCACTAGTGTAACGCTCCCAGGTTCTGTGATTACTGTTGGGGATAATGCGTTTGCTCACAACAAACTTACCAGCGTGACCATTCCAGACTCGGTGACCACCATTGGTGAGGAGGCGTTTGCTGATAACGCGCTCACTAGTGTGACTATTCCAGATTCGGTGACTACCATTGGTGAAGGGGCGTTTGCTGGTAACAAGCTCATCAGTGTGACCATTCCAGATTCAGTGACCACCATTGGTGAAGGGGCGTTTGCTGGTAACAAGCTCATCAGTGTGACCATTCCAGATTCGGTGACCACCATTGGTGAAGGGGCGTTTGCTGGTAACAAGCTCATCAGTGTGGCCATTCCAGATTCGGTGACCACCATTGGTGAAGGGGCGTTTGCTGACAACAAGCTCATTAGTGTAACCATTTCAGATTCGATGACCACCATTGGTGAGAGGGCATTTGCTGATAATGAGCTTACTAGTGTGACCATTCCAAATTCGGTAACCACCATTGGTGAGAGGGCATTTGCTGATAATGAGCTTACTAGTGTGACCATTCCAAATTCGGTGACCACCATTGGTGTGAAGGCGTTTTCTGCTAACAAGCTTGCTAACGTGACTATCCCTGATTCGCTGACTACCGTTGGCCAGGGGGCGTTTGCTGATAACGAGCTCACCAGTGTGACTATACCTAGTTCTTTAACTACCGTTGAGGATGATGCGTTTGCTCACAACAGGCTCACCAACGTGACCATTCCAGATTCGATAACCACCATTGGACATCGGGCCTTTTCTGGCAATGAACTCACCAGTGTGACTATCCCAGATTCCGTGAATATTCTTGGGTGGGAAGCATTTAGTTACAATAATTTAACCAATTTGATCATTCCAGATTCGGTGACCATTATTGGTTGGAAGGTGTTTAGTGATAATAAACTCACCAGTTTGACTATCCCAGATTCCGTGAACACTATTGAGGGGGCTGCATTTTCTAACAACCAGCTCATCAGCGTGACTATCCCGGATTCTGTGACCATTATTGGTAATGGAGCGTTTAATGGTAATGTAATATCTGCAGTTAACAATGCGGCATCAGATGGATTTATTTTTGCTCGTAATGATGATGGCACAGAGAACAAGAAGGTTGTCGTATCCTATGGTGGTTCAAGAAAAGGAATTGTTATTCCAGATTCGGTAAACACTATTGAGCGTGGCGCGTTTTCTGATAATGAGCTCACCAGTGTGACTATGCCTGATTCGGTGACGACCATTGGTGAAAAGGCGTTTGCTTACAACAAGCTCACCAATGTGACTATACCTTATTCAGTGACTACCATTGAGAATGAGGCGTTTCGGAACAACCGACTGACCAGCGTAACTATCCCAGATTCTGTGACCTCTATTGAGGATAAGGCGTTTAGTAATAATAAACTCACCAATTTGACCATTCCAGATTCAGTAAGAACTATCGGAGAGGCTGCGTTTTCTGACAACCAGCTTGTCAACGTGACCCTCTCAAATTCGTTGACTACTATTGGCTTAGGTGCATTTAATCGCAATGCACTATCCACAGTTAATAATGCACCATCAGATGGCTTTATTTTTGCTCGTAATGAGGATGGCACCGAGAATAAGAAGGTTGTTATTTCCTATGGTGGGGCAAGAAAAGAAGTTGTTATTCCTGATACGGTGACCATCATTGAGCGTAGGGCGCTTGCTAGCAGCGAACTAACCAGTGTGGTCATCCCAGATTCGGTTACCACCATTGGGCGTGAGGCGTTTGCTGGCAATGAACTTATCAGTGTGGCCATCCCAGAATCGGTTTCCACTATTAGCTATGGGGTATTTAGTAACAATAATCTCACTAGCGTAACTATATCAGATTCGGTAAATACCATTGCACCGGAGGCGTTTGCTGATAATAAGATCACTAAGGTGACTATACCAAGTTCAGTGTCCTTCATTGGTTATAAAGCGTTCCGGAATAACCGACTTGCCAGCGTAACTATCCCAGAATCAGTGTTCGATATTCAAAGTGAAGCGTTTGCTGGCAATGAACTCACCAGTGTGACTATTCCATCTTTGGCGACCCACAATGGTTTGATAGCGTTTGATGAAGGTGTAGATATTCACTGGTATTAACACTATTTTGTGTGCTGTTGCAATTTTAATATGTGGCAGTACACAAAGTTTTTGGAGAATGGTGTTTTCATCAGATATTGTTTTTGAAGGCTCTCTTATGACGACCGAGGTCGACGTGCAACATCCTTGTCTAGGTATTTAAAGTAATGGTATTTAATAATCTGTATCTAAACAAAGCCTTTTTACTATTGCGATTTCGCTCATCGCACTAGCACTTCCAAACTCATGTTGCCGCATCTGTAGTTATTTGATAGTTGCTTATATTCAATTTTCCTAAACACGTTTTTGTACAGAAATATCACGATCTGAATTTTAACACATGGTGTTTTCTAGCTTGAAAATGCCCTAAATCGCTTAGAATCTTATACCCTATAAAACAGAGGCCGCATGTACCTGCCCTACTGAAAGTAATCCTTTTTTATACTCCACCACTTATTGATGCGAACAACTTAGCAATCCGCTACCAAGAGCGACATTTAAACTCACCTCATTTACAAAATTATTGCTTAGAAGGAAAAGTTACATCAGTGATGTAGGTCGGCATAGGGTCAATACCGCCGGCAATACCCCTGCATGGACCCGTGCTGGATATCAAAGTGGGTACCATAGATTGCCCATCAAACACCCATGCCTGACTTTCCCAGCAATCGCCGTATCCTCGTACCTTGCGGTCTTGGCGCGCCATACCATCGATATAAAAACCATCACTCTTCAATGCAACCAACTGATTGGGGTCATTTTTATCCGCTAACCAATGGTGGCAAAGCGCGTTGTAAGCCATAAGCCAACAAGCACCAATAAAGCGTTTACCCTGGCCCAGCTCTGCAGTTTCAAGTGATGCGCTCTGGAGTTCGAAATCCAACTCAGATGCTGGCACATTAGTGGTCAGCAACTGTAACACCTCATTATAAGCTGACGAACCGATTTCAAGGGTAACAGCGTTTGATAGCGGTGCTTGCACAGTCAAACTTGGTGGTACTTTAGCGGGTGGTACTTCGTTCTCAGATTGTTTACCTTTGGCAACCACAGCAAATGGTGTGTTGCTACGCCCTTGATACTCATCCATTTTGCGAAACACAGCGCTGGCGCCATTGTTCGAAATGCGCCAGCGCTGCTTGCCAGCGCCTACTTCAATTACCGCGTTAGTAGTAACCACCGCCAATAATGCCTGTACTTGCATGGCGCTCAGCTGACTCGTTTTATCCGTGTAGATTGGGCCGAGGTCTTGGTTGTCAATCAACAAAGTCACACTTGCTGGCAACGCCTGCTCATCATGTAGCTGCAGAAAAAGCTTTGCCGTGATCTGGGTTGCAGGTCCAGCTTCACGTCTAAACATCATTGCCATACCATAGCCAAGACCAGCTGGCGCGTACCCCGCAGCTCGGCAAGTGCCAGTATTGTCACAAGCCAAATACCAATCTTTGTGATCAAACCTAGCTCCGTCAAAAGCTTGGACAGAAAAAATCGCTATACTCAATGCGATTATAATTAGACGAATATAGCGCACTTTCTTATTCCTTTGAGATAATATATCTGTGAATGTCTGATGGATTCTATGCGTTGAATTTAAGTTAATTTGACTTATTCGAAGGCGATTTTTGACATGAACTACTCCAGCCAGACTGGAGTAGATAATGATTAATCTAAAACCAATCTCATCGCTTGAAATACATTAGTTTTACCAGCTGTTACGCCCCTTCAGGCGCTTGCGTGCAAACATCCCGATAATATTGAATTGGGTTAGGAGCGTAACTTCCGCTTGGTCTGAGCCTTTGTTCGCTTCCGCGACTTTTAGCTCGACTTTGATAGCCGCAGAAATTGCCCATCTCTAGTCTTCTTATGAATATTCATCTTGAATATGGATGATCAAATAGGCAACAGTTTTCTTTATTACAGGAAACTGTTGCCCCTATACTCATTAGATCAAATACCCTGCAAAAGTTTATCCGATAGAATGAAATTCAACACGATTTAAGCGTTTTATATGCTTGTTTGGCTTGTCAAAGTGCCTCTTTTGTTAGAGAAACTATCTAAGCATCTTTTTGGGAGTGATAATCCATTAAAAGTATTGTTATCATCCTTTTATCTCTGAGTAGAGCTAAATTTCTGTGAACATTTTATGCGTTTGCATAGAAAGACCGATAACGGTCTAATTATAAACCCGAGAGTAGCAATGTCATTATCAAGAATAAAACTCAATAGGCTAACTGGCTAAATCTTTGGCATCTTGCTTAGTCTAGCCCTTCTAACAGGCTGTGAGCATGCAACGGAAGGGTTAGTCTACGCTAAAAAATTAGATGGCTCGCAGAACAAATCAATACTTGTAGAGTATACCGGTAGAGAGACCGATGTCATAATTTCAAGCTCGGTGACCATTATTGGTGAAGGCGCGTTTGTTGGTCACCAACTCACTAATGTAACCATACCGGATTCGGTTACCACAATTGAAGATGAGGCATTTAAGGACAATGAGCTCACCAACCTGACCATTCCAGATTCCGTGGTAGCCATTGGCAAAGGGGCGTTTAGTGATAACAAGCTCACTAGCGTAACTCTCCCAGATTCGTTATCCACCATCGGTGCTGGAGGGTTCAATGGTAACGCGTTATCCACATTAAACAATATACCATCAGATGGCTTTATTTTTGCTCGGAATGATGATGGAACTGAGAACAAAAGGGTCGTTGTTTCCTACGGTGGAGCAAGAAGAGATATCGTTGTTCCTGACTCCGTGACTACTCTTGGGAAGGGGGCACTTTATGAAAATAAGCTCACTAACGTAACCCTTCCAAACACGTTGACTACCATTCGGGAGCTGGCACTTAGCCATAATGAGCTCACCAGAGTAACTCTACCTGACTCAGTACTTACCATTGGGAGGAGGGCATTTACTGATAACGAGATCACTAGTGTGATCATTCCTGGTTCGGTGCGCACTATTAGCCCATGGGCGTTTGATCTTGGTGTAGTAACTAAGCGGAATTAAAGCTATTTTGGATGCTGTCGTCTTGAGCTGGTAAATAGCAACTATTGATAAGTTATCCTTGAAACCATATATATTGAGGCACACAAAACGAGTACTGCCGAATAAAAGGCAGTAGTTCTTTTGACGGTTTGTTTGTATGAGTCTCGAAAAGGCGAAAGTACATAAATGTGCAGGTTCTTTTTTACACGAGCTTGGCTTGCTGAAAGGTAAAAAATTAACGACAGATCCACATGCAAAAGCTATTCAGTAGAGCACGGGAGGAGATGTTTAAGATCTTCCTTTTGTTTTGAAGGTAATATAGCTACCGTCGGAGACGCCTTTCAGTTATTTACTTAGTCGTTTGGGTAGCAGAAAGGCTTTGTGATTCAAACAAACGTAAAGCATACAAGAGCAGTTAACTCCCACAGGGCAGTTCGACTTATTTGGAAATCTCATTTCAGCAACATTTCGTCTGCTCAGTGTTTTAGCGCTCATAAATTGAATGACTGTCAAGTGACCGCGCATCTTGGCGGATTTTTGATATCTTAAAAAACTATATTTATGGATCTATCCATACTTCTCCTAATCACCGCCAGCCAAAATAGAGCAGAAAGTTCAACAAGCTTCTGTCCAACTTTGAGTTAGCACACTCAAAGCCAACCACTTCTCCACCTACAAATTCGAGACGCGGAAATCGCTGCGTCTCATCTCCTCAACCTCAGCCTCAAACAAACAACTGTACCGCGCAGTAAAGTAGCGTCGCCGCTAAAGTCATATTGATCGCTTTACCATATTTCTGGAATTGCGATTGAAGAAGTTTGCCTGCTATTGCCCAGATTAAGTTGCTCACCAATGCGATAAATGCGAACACTAGACTGGTGGCCAAGATCCAGTAGATGTTTTGTGTATAAGGCAACACGAATGTCGAGATGGATGTTACGCCGTACAGAATGATTTTCACGTTTACGAACTGCAAACCAAAGCCCGTTAAGAAAGTGATGCCCTCAGAATCTTTTGATGCGGCTTTGATATCACTTGTCGCAATTCCCCAAGCTAACCAAATGATGTAAGCCGCACCCACCCATGTGAGCCAAGGTGTAATCACAGGAAGCAGGCTGACCATGTGGTAAGTGAAAACGCCACACAACAGCATCAAAACAATATAGCCGCAGAACATCCCAGAAATGACTTTAGTAGAACGCTTTAGCCCGTGCTGGGTTGCAACACTAAGCGACAAAATGTTGTTGGGACCCGGCGTGAGCGAAGTAATGATGACGTAGGTGAAAAATGCGGTGTAGATGGCACTCATCTCTATCTCTCCTGTTTTTTGTGCACTATACTTCGCGTTAATCAATTAAGAAATTGAATATATTTAAACTAAGAGTTTTAATTTTTTGAACTATCACGTCAGGAGTTTAGTCATGAATCTAAAGCGTTTCCTTACGTTTAAAACCATTGTTTAGGAAGGCTCGTTTCTTAAAGCGTCGCAAAAGCTTTATTGCACTCAGTCGACAGTGACCTTTAAGATCAGGCAGTTAGAACAAGATCTCTCATTGCAGTTGTTCGAAAAGATTGGCCGAAAAATGGTGCTGACTCAGGCAGGAGAAAAGATCCTTCCTTACGTTTATGAGCTCGCACGAGTGATGGAAAACATTGAAGGCACGGCGCAGCAAGAGAGTTCTGAGCCGACAGGGGAGTTGAAGGTTTTAATCGCAGAAACTCAGCTCGCTTATAAAATGGCCAATGTTTTGAAGGAATTCAGAATACGAGCGCCGAAAGTAAGGCTCTCACTGCAATCACAAAACTGCTATAAGATTCGTGATGAATTGATTGCTGATAAAGCCGATTTGGGTGTGTTTTATCGTGTCGGTAATGATGATGCACTCAAGGTGCATGAGTTTGAACAAGAGCCGTTGGTCCTTGTTGCTTCGCCGCTTTTAACAGGGTTGGATCTACAGAAAGGGGAGCAACACATTGATTTGGGATTCATCAGCAATGGTCCTAAGTGCCTTTTCCGTCAGACTTTTGAGAGCATCATCCAAGAGCGAAACATCAGCATCGATAACAGGATTGAGCTGAGCAGTATTAACACCATCAAAAACTGTGTAGAGAGTAATATCGGTATCTCTTATCTGCCTCGCTTCACTGTTGAAAAAGAACTACAAGAGGGCAGCCAGCAAGAGCTTGAGTTTACCAACGCACCGCAAATGATCAAACCGCAGTGTGGCTGCAATGCCGGAAAGTGTGTTACGCCTGCAATGGAAGTCTTTATCGACTGCATGTGTAACACGCACGAGACAGGCTTTTTCCTCAAATCATGAAATTCCTTCATGTTCAATGTGAAACAATACCAATATTACTCAACTCGTGAAGCAAGTATAAAAAAAGGACTGCTCTGGTGTTAGGCACTGCGACGGTCATTTTTGTACGAACCGTTCGTCGTAAGTGCTGTGCAACCTAACGATTGGGAAAACCAAAAAACAAAAAATGTCCCCATGCACAGAGTTAGGAAAAGTCTGCTTTATCTAAGGAAATAGGATACCAACTCACGATGAATAACGATTTCACATTTGCTATCAAAAGCATTCGCTTTGATGAGAATTACCAACCATCAGACAATACGCGAATCACTACCAACTTTGCTAATCTGGCTCGCGGAAACTACCGCCGAGAGAATCTGCGCAATGCGCTCCGAATGATCGACAATCGTTTTAATGCGTTGGCATATTGGGATAACGCGCAAGGTGACCGCTACTCCGTTGAACTTGAAATCATCTCCGTTGATATGGATATCCAAGGTAGTGGAGAAGCCTTCCCATCGATTGAAGTGCTCAAAACTAACATTGTTGACCACAACACTAACGAGCGTATCGAAGGCATTGTGGGCAACAACTTCTCTTCATACGTGCGTGATTACGACTTTAGCGTTTTGCTGTTGGACCACAACAAAAACCAGCCACAGTTCAGCATCCCAGCGAACTTCGGTGATTTGCATGGCAAACTGTTCAAAGCTTTCGTTAATTCTGAGTCTTACAAACAGCATTTCAAAAAGCTGCCAGTGATTTGTCTGAGTGTATCGGACAACAAGGTATATCGACGCACCGAAAACCAACATCCTGTTTTGGGCTTTGAATATCAGCCGAACGAATCTTCGTTGACGGAGCAGTACTTCAAAAAGATGGGCTTACAGGTGCGCTACTTTATGCCGCCAAACAGTGTTGCACCATTGGCATTCTACTTCTTCGGTGACTTGTTGAACGATTATTCAAACCTAGAGCTTATCAGCACGATAAGCACGATGGAGACATTCCAGAAGATTTACCGACCTGAGATTTACAATGCCAACGCGGTTGCCGGTAATTGCTACCAGCCAAACCTAAAAAACCTAGACCACTCGCTAACTCAAATCGTTTACGACCGAGAAGAGCGCAGCCAACTGGCAGTTGAACAAGGGAAATTTGCCGAGGAGCATTTCATCAAACCCTATCAATCTGTGCTTGAACAATGGTCTGCAAGCTACGCGTAATCGATAACGAGAATCTAGAAAGGAATGACGATGAAAACACTATTACCGACTTCAACGGCTGGCAGCTTACCGAAACCTTCTTGGCTGGCCGAACCAGAAAAACTTTGGTCACCGTGGAAACTGCAAGGTGAAGAACTGATTGATGGCAAACGCGATGCGCTACGCGTCGCTTTGCAAGAGCAAGAATTGGCAGGCGTTGATATCGTCAGTGATGGAGAGCAAACTCGGCAACATTTTGTGACGACCTTTATTGAGCATTTAAGCGGCGTAGATTTTGAAAACCGCAAAACGGTGACTATTCGCAACCGTTATGAAGCAAGTGTTCCGACTGTGGTTGGCCCAGTAAGCCGCACAAAGTCCGTGTTTGTTGAAGATGCCAAGTTCTTGCGTCAGCAAACTAAGCAACCTATCAAGTGGGCGCTGCCAGGCCCTATGACGATGATCGACACACTTTATGATGATCATTACGGTAGCCGTGAAAAGCTGGCTTGGGAATTTGCAAAGATCCTCAACCAAGAAGCGAAAGAGCTTGAAGCGGCGGGTGTCGACATTATTCAATTCGATGAACCTGCGTTCAATGTGTTTTTCGATGATGTGAACGAATGGGGCATTGCGTGTTTAGAGCGTGCGATTGAAGGGCTGAAATGTGAAACTGCAGTGCACATCTGCTATGGCTACGGCATCAAAGCGAACACGGATTGGAAGCAAACGCTAGGCACTGAATGGCGACAATACGAAGAAGTATTCCCTAAATTGCAGCAGTCAAATATCGATATTATCTCGCTTGAGTGTCATAACTCGCGAGTGCCTATTGAGTTGCTTGAGTTGATTCGCGGTAAGAAGGTGATGGTTGGTGCGATTGATGTCGCTACTAACGAAATTGAAACGCCAGAAGAAGTAGCGAACACATTGCGAGAGGCGTTGAAGTACGTTGATGCCGACAAGCTTTACCCATGTACCAACTGCGGTATGGCACCTTTGTCTCGTGAAGTATCGACCGCTAAGCTCAATGCGTTAAGTGCGGGTGCGGAGATCATTCGTAAAGAGTTGGTGGGTTGATATTAATACTTAGGCTCCGCACCATGAACTAAAATTAGGGTCAATCTAGCGAGTTGAAACGAGACTAGGAATCTGATTACAGCTCGCTAGGAAATGACGATAACTTTCGCACTTTAAAGCTCTCGGTGGGTAGCTCCTGAATCACCCCGTCCCTCGTTGTTCAGGATGACGGATGCTGGAAGATACATTGCTCGCCATCCCCCAGGTATTAGAGCAGCTCTAAGGTAGGGTCATTCCAGTATATGGACTCCCGAGTTATTACAACTTGTTTAGCGAGAATAGATTAGATGCATGCGTATATTCGGGTTTTAATGAGTAGCTAACTCGACCCTAGATGTATTCGCACCTTGATGCCATTTCGCGAGCGCGGAAATAATCCAAAGGAATGATCTGGCTCTTCAAGGTCGGTCTTACCTGTTCTTCGCTATATCAAGATGTAAATAACGTCTTTGACTTACTACTCGTAAGTTAGAGGCACTTGATACTCACTGCCATAATGAAGCAATGCCCAAGCTGTTCTTGTGGTCTTATTTGCTAAAGCAACCGCGGCTTTCATTAACCCTGCACGCTGAATCAGTGACTTGAGCCAAGTCTCTTTAACATTCCTTGGCTCTCGTTTATTTACAACCTTCGCAACAGCAAGCGCTCCCTGTATCAAGCTTGAACGTAACTTCTTCTGTCCAACTTTTTTGCTGATACCCAAAAGGGTAACTCTTCCTCCAGTACTATGCTGTTTTGGAGTAAGTCCAATACAAGCCGAAGCCTCTCGACCATTTTTGAAGTTACCGCCATTGGCTCCTAACGAAAGATAAAGCCCTAAAGCATTGACTGGACCAACGCCCTCTAGAGCTTCAAGTTTTCTACATGCATCATGGTGCTTGAGGTGTTGGGTTAAGCTCGTTTCTAAATCTGCCCTCTTTTTTGCTAAGGTCTCATGCAAATGAAATGCGTTTGCTATGTGCTCTCTTAAGATATCAGGAAGTGAGTTCTGACCATCTTCCAGAATTTCAATAATGTGCCTTTTAAAGGCGCTATGTCCTTTGGGGATATTGAAGCCAAACTCTGAAAGCAAGGAGCGAACCATGTTACTTGTCGCTGTCATCGAATCGGTTAAGTGCTGTCTTATTCTATCGATCGATTGTAGTGCCTGTTCATCAATAGATTTTAAAGCGACAAAACGGGCGTTAGCTTGCTGAGATGCAACAGCAATCGCTGTTGCATCATTCTTATCTGTTTTTTGTCCCGTTCGATATGCCGTGACATATTTTGGGGCAATGAGGCAAACCGAATGCCCATGGTTGCAGCAGAACCGTCCCCAATAATGGGCTGTAGAGCATGCCTCCATAACCACGGTCGTTGGAGGTTGTTGTATTAACCAAGCTTTTAATTTTTCGCGAGTAAATACTTTATTAAACTCATCAGAGCTTCCTTGAAGCTTACAAACTTGGAAAGAGTGCTTTGCTAAATCAATGGCGATAGTAGTAGACTTTTTCATGTATGGACTCCTTAGATTTAGGCTTTGACACCATAAATTCTAGCTCCCTCCAGAGGGAGGGAGTCCATACATCGCGAGTCTAGACGAGACTAGGAATCTACTAACAACTCACTGGAAAATGGCGATAACCTTAGAACTTCAAAGCACTCGGTGGGTAGCTCCTGAATCACGCTCGTCCCTCGCTGTTCAGGATGATGGATGTTGGAAGATACATCGCTCGCCACAAAACCGATATTTGAGCAGCTCCAAGATAGGGTCATTCCAGCGAGTTTAAGTGAGACTAGGAATCGGGTTACAGCTCGCTAGGAAATGACGATAACCTTAGAACTTCACAGCACTCGGTGAGTCGATCCTGAACCACGCTCGTTCCTCGATGTTTAGGGTGACCGTTTTAAATAAAAATGCCGCTCACAGTAAAGTGAGCGACATACATTTCCCGTTTCCAGCCTCGGCCAGGTTTAATTCAACTCCACGTTCTTCATCTCAGGATGCTTTAGCAACATTACACGAATCCAGTGATGCACTACCCACATCACCATCGCGGTGAGCAGAACCGCGACGAAAATCGAGCTGAAACGGTACAAGATTGAAAAGAACGCGTCTTTTTGTTCTGGCACCAATGAGGTCGTCAGCGGAACCGATAGGGCAGACATGGCAGAAAACGCGATAGCCGCTTTAATTTGCCCCTTGGTGAGCCACGAGCAGAATGGCCCCATTGCAATGGTAAAGGCGAGCCAAAAGAGTAGCCCATGCCCATACCAACTGCCCAATATGAGCTGAACAGCCATCCCTGCGATGCAGCCTAGTGCGGTGCCGATGATGCGGATTTTTGCCATGGCGAGCGAGCCCGCTAAAGTCATTGGGGTTAGGATGATCAAAATGGAAGCTTGTGCGGATAGCGAGTCATATAAGTCCGCTACTTGGAATACAATAAACGCCGCCATCGCCACTACCCAGCCCATGGTAACTTGGCTGATGTAGTCAATATCGCTTTTCACTGGGGTCGACATATCAATGTGCTCGGCGGGGGATTTTGGCTCCGGGAACAACCAATACGCGAATGCGCAAACAAAAATATTGCTGAACGCCATCACCCACATGTTGACGTTGAACTCTTCAATATCCATGAAGTTATAGCTGGCAAAGTTCAACACAATTGAACCCACCAACAACCCCATGTAACCAAACAAATAGGTTTTCTGGTTCATCATTGCAATGCACTTGAACAGCATCATGATTCCGACGGCAACGGTCATTAATGTTGGATGAAACTGCAAGTATTCCAGCAAAAATGTGGCTTGTATGGTTGTCCACACCGCAGAGAAAAACACGATCAATAAAGCCGAAAGATTAAAGTTGTCCATTCTGCCCAATATAAACAGCGGCATCATGATGGCAAAAAATCCGTAAGACCAACCGAAGACCATGCTTAGCGCAAGCCCTAAAGAGCAGCCGAACCAAATTCGTAAGGTTTTCATTGTCGCCGCCTAGTAAATGAAGTGGAACCAGCTTGCGAGGTGAATCTGTGCTTGCGCCATCCACTGCCAGAAAATGCTGTTGTCTGGGTACAAAACAATGGTAGAGCGAGAGCCGACAAACAGTGCTGGTGGTAACTCTTCGCTGCTGGTTAGGTTCACTCGTGTACGCTGCGCATCACGTACCCAGCGGTTGTTCACTTCCACTTTGGTTAGTGCGCCATTAGGCGTTTGTTGTGCGGCTGCTACACCGTAATCGCGGCTAGCTAAATCAAAGTCGTACACCGAACCTGGGTTGGCATCAAATGTGACCAAGGCGTGGAAAGTCTTGTCTATGTTCGCGACGGATTTTTCACGAAAATCAGCGGCTACCCAGAGTGATCCTGTTGGTACAAATGTCAGCAATGGCATGTTGGTGTTTGCCATCGTGCCAACTTCTAGTTGCAGGTTGGTCACGACACCATCACTGGGAGCGAGTACTGCGGTATTTGCCAAATCAAGTTGCGCCTTTTCGATGCCATTTTTGGCAATTCGAACGGCAGTGCTTTGACCTTTTTGAGCGCCTAACTGCGCCTCAATTACTTTTAAGTTTTGTCGTTCCGCTTTAAGCGCAGCACGTGATACCTGATTTTGGGCAAAGGCATTATCGAGTGTCGATTGAGAGATGACTTTCTGCTTCGATAACGTCAGTAAGCGGTTGTATTCGCGGTGTGCATTATCAAATGTCGCTTGTGCGCGAGCAATATTGGCAAGAGCGGCTTCGCGTTGAGAATACAGCGTTGCTTCTTTTTCATAAGCGGATTGCAGAGACAGCTCCGCCTGTTCAAGTGCTATTTTGTATTTACGATCATCAATCGTAAACAACACATCGCCTTTTTGAACGGACTGGTTATTCTCGATGAGAACGTCGGTCACTTTACCAGATACCTCGGGCGCGACTTGGACAACGTATCCTTGCACTCGTCCTTCGGTCGTTAAGGGGGCGTGGCGGTCAGCAATGATAATGTACAAAAATAGTACTATGAACAGGACAATCAAAGTTCGCATCCAGTGTTTGAATTTTTGGTCAGCCGTCATTACAAGTTCCGTTAAACATATTGGATAGCGGATTATAGAGAAGTCACTCACAATTCAGTAGAATGATAATACGAACATAAATGACCTAAAAATAGGACAATGAACGTTAGTTTTGATGATATTTATCTATTCACTCAGACGGTGGTTCACCGCGGTATAAGTGCAGCGGCAGAGGCGAATCAACTACAACGCTCAAAAGTGAGTCGTCGCCTGCAAGAATTAGAGAAATCGCTCGGGGTACAGCTTTTGATCCGCACAACACGCAGCATTGAGTTGACGGAGCACGGGAAACGTTTGTTTGAGTTGGTGGGGCAGCCTATTGACCATATTCAGCAAGGTTTAAATGCCATGCACGAATATCAACAAGAGCTGACGGGCAAAGTGCGTTTAGCCATTCCTTCCGCATTGATGAGCTCTGCCGCGTTTAACGCGATCATCACCGAGTACACAACGCGGTATCCGGAGATTTCGGTCGAGATTGAAAACCATCAAGAGAGTGTCGATCTCAAGCGTCAATCGTTTGATTTACAGCTTCTTCCGAGCGTGGTCAAAGTTACCGATGACAGCTATGTGCAGTTCAGTCTTTTGCCTTATCGTAGTCACTTTGTTGCGTCAAAAGCTTATCTAGAATCGCATCCGCCAGTAAAAACGGTGGAAGATCTTAAGCAGCATCGCCTTTTAACTAATCGTTACAATGCCGATTTGCTCGATTCAGATTTACATGTCGCGTTGCGATCGGACGATCTCAACTTGCTGCGCTCGATGGCGATAGCAGGAAACGGCATCGCGTTTATTCCACAAATTCATTCCAAGCCTGCATTGCGAGATGGTTTGTTGGTCGAGGTGCTGCCTCAATTCGCGCATCCGAAGCAGCATCTTACTCTGATTTATCCCTCGGCCTTATTTCTGCCCAATAAAGTCAAAGCCTTGATTGAGCTAATTCGAGAGAAATTTAAATAGTCAGTTCAAACCACTCTTAACTAAGAGCAAATGTGTGAGCGAAGGTCATCTTTCTAGGTTTTAGTGCTCTAACATGAAAGGATTCTGATACATTAACTGTTGCTCAACTTGTTGAGTATGGTTTGTGGTCGCACAAGATAGGAGATGGAAATGTTATCGAAAGGAAACACGGGCCTGATTGTGGTGGATGTTCAGGGCAAACTCGCTACATTAATGCATGAAAGCGACGCTCTGATTGAAAATATCACGAAACTGGTAAAGGGCGCCAAAGCACTAGATTTGCCTATTCTGTGGCTAGAACAGAATCCAGAAAAATTGGGCCCAACCGCGGAGCCGATTCGTGAAGTGCTTGAAAGCACGCATTTACCTATTACCAAGTACACGTTTGATGGTTGCAAAGAGGCGACGTTTAAGGTCGCGGTGGAGAACGCGAAAGTTGATACCTGGTTGGTTTGCGGTATTGAATCCCACATTTGCGTCTATCAAACCGCGGTTTCTCTGCGTCAGTCCGGTTATCGCGTTGAATTAGTCACGGATTGTGTATCTTCCCGAACCGCTGCCAATAAAGCGCTCGCTCTTGCGAAGTTAACCGCAAACGGTGTGGTGCTCACTGGGTTAGAAATGTGTTTGTATGAAATGGTCGAAGATTGCCGAGCACCTGAATTCAAAGAAATTCTGGCGCTCATCAAATAGTGGAATCACTGTAATCAGCAACAACTTTATTTGAACACGCTATTCAAATTCTCGTTGATACCTTGGCAACATCGACTCGTTGCCAAGTAACCCGCCTTGGTGAATGTAAATCACCGTTTTATCAGTGTTCTCTTCCAACCAAGGGGTGAGGCATTGCCACATATACGGGTCGTATAACAGGTCAAATTCGAGGTCGGTTTGCTCAAAGAGCGCTTTCCATGTGATGTAATCTTCTTCGTACAAGCGACCAAAATGGTGTTTGTTGCGGATGGTTAAAATGGTTGGGTGGCTGTTTTCACAGAGCTGGTTGAACTGCTCAGTTAAGTAATCTACATCGCCTACGCAAGGGCAAGTTAGCACTTCTATGCCGTGTGGGCTTAAATGTTTATGAAGATATAAAGCGGTCGTGCCAGTGCCTGATGGCAGGGCGACGGTAAACTGTTCTTTACCTCTCAATCGCGTCCAATCAAGAATTTCTCGTGCTAACTGTTTGATGCCAGCTTCAGAGAGGTGGGAACGTCCACCCTCTGGAATAAGCAATGTCGACTCATCTAATCTTCGTACCTGGTGGATGTATTCACTAGGGTGGAGTTCGCTACCGATGTCTTGCATGGCGGTGATTTTCATACCCAAATCGAGAGCGCCGCGATAGTTTCCGATGGGGGAGCTTTTTAGCCAAGATGGAATGTGATGAACATAAAACTCAAATGCCCAACCTTTAATCTGGGCGAGAGCCGCTAGCGAATACATCGCGTTGGATTGAGCGGAGCCAAAGCTTATTAACGTGGTGATGTCGGGATTTTGCTCTTCCATTAACGTCATAAACTTACGTGCTTTGTTCCCAGAAAAGTGAGAATGCAGCATGTCATCACGCTTAAGAAAAAACGTATGACCGTTGAAGTTGTGTTGAGTTATCGGGCTTTCAGAGAGTTTCATGTGACTGCTGACGTGTCCAACCACGCGACCTTGCCGTTAAAAAGGGCGCGTAGTGTAACGCCATTAAACCCAGATAAAAAGTCTGTGTTTCAGTACAACCATTTCGGTTATTCCTGATGCTCTGACGCAAGATCAATTACTGCCTCACAACCACCTTCTGGATGTGTACCAATCTTAAATTGCCAGCCATAGCGTTGACACAAATCATCCACAATCATCAAACCTAATCCGTGCCCATCAGAATGTGGAATGGTTGAAAAGCCTTCACCTTCATCGCGCACCGAGATGGTGTTTTCATCCATGCTGATATGAATTGATCCCGAAGGTGTCGCAGCGATGCCGTTGCGAATCAGGTTACCAAGAATTATGGTCAACACGGCATTGGTCGCGCGCGTTCTAGGGTTGCCGTCGATCTGAACATCAAAGCTGAGTGCTTTCTCATCCGCCTGAGCTTGGCTTTGGAAGATGATTTGGTTGAGTTCTTCTTCGGTGATGCTTCGTACTGGTGAATCATCTGCATTGCGCTCGTAACGTACTAAGCCGAGTAGGGCATCCACCATGGTCGACATCTGCTGCGTCGCATCTTGAATTCGGTTCACTTGGCGGGTTTGGAAATCCGTGTTCGCACTTCTAGCTAGTAAGCTACTTGAGCCTTTCATTACGGTTAACGGTGTACGCAGTTCATGGCTTGCGTATCGTGCAAAGGCTTGCTCACGCTTGATGACTTGGTTGATTTTATGGCGGTACTCATTCAACTCATCCGCGAGGGTTTGGAACTCTTTGGCTGATCCCTCTGGCACGCTAAAAGTTTGCGTAGCATCGCCTTGATGATGGTCGAGTTGAGTTTTAAGCGCATTGACGGGTTCAATCAAGCGTTGTGATAAGCGCAGCAGGAGGCTACCAAACAGGAACACCAGCACGGCGACAATGGACAGCACCATAGCGACGACGAGAATGAATTCCTCTGAGGTGATCTCGATTTCATCAATCAAGGAAACCAGAATAACGGGATGTTCAACGCCTTTGTAGGTGTAAGTACTCATGTAAACCATGCGCGAGTATTCACCATCTTCTACTTCATCAAGAAAGTGCTTTTGACCTATTAGGTATTTTTGGTAGCGCTCGGCAACCAATGAGATGTCGTTGTATGCGGTGGTGAGCAGGTCAAGCTGAATACTGCCTTGCTCTGGGTGGGACTGGAAATGTTCAATCGCTTCTTTTTTGTCGACCATAATACGACGCTCGCCCACGCGGTCTTCAGACCAAAGCAGGGAGCCGGTAATCAACAAAAAACAGAAGATGCCAATCACGACCGACACAAAAGAGAAAAACAGAGCGAGCCGCCCTGTCATACTTTGTGTGCTTTGCGTGCTAGCAAGTAAGCGATTGATCATGCAACTGTCTCCAAGCGGAAGCCAACTTTCGGCACGGTGATCAGCACATGTTGTTCAAATGGCTTATCAAGTTGGTTGCGAAGTTGGTAAATGTGGCTTCGCAGAACGTCGTTGTTCGGCTCGTTCTCTTGCCATAGTTGGAAGGCGATTTCTTCACGTGTTACTACGTCTGGCGCGCTTTTCACAAGCATTTCCAGAATGGTGTAAGTGGTTGGGTTTAGCGCCAACAGTTTATCTTGGCGGTAAGCTTTACGTGTTTTTTGGTCGATAGAGACTTCGCCATATTCCAACTTGCTCGACGCGACAGTGCCGCGGTAACGGCGGATCAGTGCCATCATGCGCGCTTCAAGAATATCAAGATCGAAGGGTTTGGTCAGATAGTCATCCGCACCGTGTTGGAAGCCTTTGAGCATATCGTCACGGCTATCGAGTGCAGTCAGCATAAGCACTGGTGTGTTGTTGCCCGCATCGCGAAGTTTATTACACATGGTCAGGCCATCCATGCGTGGCAGCATGAGGTCGAGCAAGATGATGTCGAAGGTGTTTTCCATCGCCAGTTTCAGGCCGAGCTCGCCGTTGTCTGCATAATCGAGTTCCATACCTGCACACTCAAAATAATCGAACAGCATGCCTGCGATTTCTCGATTATCTTCGACTAAAAGTACGCGTTTCATGTATTTCTCTCCAAGTGGGCAGGTGCTCGAAAATAAGATTTCGTCTTAACCGAACATTATTCACTAAGGACGTGAAAAAGATGTCAATAACATCTCTTTCACGTTGATGTTTGTAGACTGGATTCATTCATCGGATTTAGTGGAAGAGTAGCATGTCAACCTTCAACATTCACGCTGCAACCTTTTCAAAGGTGAGCCAACACACTGAGCCTAAAACAGTTTTGTCTGTTGTGGTGCCATTCTTTAACGAGCAAGAAGTCTTACCTGAATTTCATCGTCGTTTAGCCGCCGTTTTGGATGAAATGCCAGAACGCTGTGAAATCGTTTATGTCGACGATGGCAGCAAAGATGACAGCCTAATGATCGCGCAAAACTTTTCTCAATCTTCTAGCGACGTTCGTTGTATTGCACTAAGCCGTAACTTTGGCAAAGAGTCCGCCATGAGTGCGGGTCTGGAACACTGCCAAGGTGAAGCGGTGATTGTGATTGATGCCGACTTGCAAGACCCACCGGAGTTGATCCCGCAAATGGTATCAAAATGGCGTGAAGGTTATGACGTGGTGAACATGCAGCGCAGTGAACGCCACGGTGAAACTTGGTTCAAACGCTTCTCGGCCGCTTGCTTTTACAAAGTGCTTAATAGCATGGCGAAATTGGATGTGCCGGAGAACGTGGGCGATTTCCGTCTACTGAGCGCAAAAGTGGTTAAACACATCAATGCGTTGCCAGAGCGTAACCGATACATGAAAGGCATCTTTTCTTGACCGGGTTTCAAGCAAGTGACGGTTCAGTTTGAGCGTGACGCTCGTTTCTGTGGTGAAACCAAATGGAACTACCTCAAGCTGATTGGCCTTGCAATGGACGGCATCACCTCGTTTTCCATTCGTCCTTTGCGTTTAGCGACACTTGCTGGTGCATTGGTGGCGTTCAGTGCCTTTATCTATTGCGCATTCATAGTGATGAAAACTGTTGTGTTTGGTGAGCCTGTCACTGGCTACCCATCCATGATGGTCGTCCAACTTGCCTTGGGCGGTGTGCAACTGCTGTCGATTGGCCTTTTGGGCGAATACATTGGCCGCATTTTTGTCGAGACCAAGCAACGCCCTCTTTATCTTGTTCAGTCTGTTTACGAGCAGCCTGCAAAACATCAATCCATCCAAACCATGAAGTTTAAACTGGGAGAAACCGCGTAATCATGAGTATTAATAAAACCCATCTGTGGTTGTTGTTGGCGTTTGCTCTTTTACTCCGTCTTATTTCACTTGCCGCATACCCTTTGATGGACACCACAGAAGCCCGCTATGGCGAAATGGCGCGCTTAATGGTGGAAACAGGCAATTGGCTTACCCCACAGTTTGATTACGGCGTGCCTTTTTGGGGGAAACCACCCCTGTTCACGTGGATGAGTGCTTATGGCATTGAGTTGTTTGGATTGAATGAATTCGCAGTGCGCGCGCCTCATTGGTTGGCGGGTGTCGCGACTATTATTTTTGTTGCAGCCATGGCGCATCGCGCTGGCTTTAATGCAGTCATCGCAGCGTTGGTATTGGCGACGTGTGGCATCTTTTCAATTGCGGCGGGTGCAGTGATGACAGACATGGCACTGACATTGGCAATGACCATGGCGATGGTCGGCTTTTACTACTGCTGGCTTGGCAAAGACAAACACAGCCGATTGTGGGGTTATCTCGGTTTCTTTGGCTTGGCTTGCGGGCTGTTAGCAAAAGGTCCGGTGGCGATCGTGATCATGGGCATCGCAGTGTTTCCTTGGCTTGTGATTCAGCATGGTTTCTTCGGTGCCTTCAAAGCCTTGTGGCAGCGTTTTCCAATTGTGTTGGGGTTGGCGCTCATGCTGGCGATTGCTCTACCTTGGTACATCATGGCTGAAATGGCGACGCCTGGATTTATTGATTACTTTATTGTTGGCGAGCACTTTAAGCGTTTTGTTGTCAGCGGTTGGGAAGGAGACCTGTATGGCTCTGCTCATGATCAACCACGTGGGATGATCTGGGTATTCTGGCTGCAATCGGCTGCGCCTTGGTCAATTGTATTGCCTATCTTGGCGTGGAAACGTCGTAAAGTACTCAAAGCCATTGAAACTGATCATCAAGGCCTATTTAGCTTCCTGATGTGTTGGCTGATTTCCCCAATGATCTTGTTCACCATGGCTCGGAATATCTTGCCTGCTTACGTGCTACCGGGTGTGCCTGCATTGGGTATCTTGATTGCGATGCTGGTGGATAAACACGATTTCAAATGGTTGACCGGAACGGCAGCGGTGTTGCCAGCCCTGCTTATGATTGCGATGTTGGTTTTGAATATGGGCAAAGCGGATAGCCGCAGCGACCGCATAATCTTCGCGCAAATTGATGACAACGCTCCGGTCTTTTATATTGGTAAGCGTCCGTTCTCAGGTCAGTTCTATAGTCATGGTCAGGCGAAAAAGCTTGAAGACAAGAATGACTTAAACAATCTGAAGAAATTCCACCTGATTGGTAAATCGCAGCAAGTGGATAGCATGATTCATGAAAATGCGTTGAGTTGTACCAACGAGTTCACAGCAAAATCGAAACGCTCACTCTACACCTGTGTGGTTGGATAGCGGAATGGGCAAATTACCAAAATTTGCTTCGCTGGAAAGGTTTGCTTCGTTAACAAGGTTTGCTCTAGTAGGTGGTGTCGGCTTTATGGTCGACACCCTTATCTTTTCTGTGTTGTTCCATTGGTTTGGTCTGGAGCTGATGCTGGCTCGTGGGATAGCATTTTTGTTTGCAGCAACCACAACTTGGCTTGGCAATCGCTGGCTGACTTTCTCTCAAGCAGAAAAAACCAACCCTTTCGCTCAATGGCAAAAATTTATGGCGAGTGCCTGTATCAGTGCTTTGCCGAACTTTATTGTGTTCAAAGGCGTAACGCTCTCGTTAGGGACGCAAGGAGTGATGGTCTATTTGGCTTTGATTTTAGGCATATTGGCAGGCATGGTGAGTAACTATTTACTCAGTGCAAAATGGGTGTTTAGTTGAGGATAGAAAGGTTCGGGCTTACTATCCTATCCTCGAGTTAAAAATTCGTTATTTGAACCAATTTTTCTTTTTGTACATCAGAGTAAACCTAAAGCTTTTCATGGGGTATGTAAAAAGGTAAATAAGCCAAGGTTTATACCTTGGCTGCCGTTAGTTCAGATTTTGATTGTTCGATTTCAAACTCGGTTTGCCACTTGCCGTTGTAAAGATACTTACACTCTGGGAGTGGCGCTTTCGCATCCCTTAAATCAAACACTTCATTGGTAGGGTATTCTCGATAATAAGCGGGAGTCGTAAAAAGTCTAGGTTCAGGCTTCGCTTCAAACAGCTTTTTATGATCATTGACCTCTTTACAATCCAGTTTGTAGACCTCTGACAGTTGCGTGACCATGGATTCTAATTCCGCTTCATTTTTAAAGAAAATGTAACAATAAAATCGTCCCTGTGAGCGAAAAGTAATCTCCTGAGCAGTATCTTGGTATTCGCACCTGTCATACTTAAAAAAGAACTTAATTACTTTCCTTTTCTTATTATAATCAGCAAAGAGCCAGTCTTCACGTTCTCCGACCCTCACTTCTGTTGGTTCATCAGGCTGACGTTTAAGCATTTTAAAGGAGACTAATATAAAAGCACCAGCGCCTGCTAACGCCATCGGGCCAACCACCGCAACCATCACCACACACACCACAGCACCTATCCAGCCAACGGCTTGCGTGGCGGTATTCACCCAGTTAGGCATGTTGCGACGTTTCTTCATCACAAAGCCTTTGTCAGAAAAAATATAGTCATAGCGATAGTCGAGGCCAATCGTAAGGTAAAAGGCTCCAGACACCATCACCGACAAAATAAAAGAAAAAATAGTTACGTCAACCGTGTCACTCGTGTATATAAACAAAGTTAATAGGAATGGGGCGATCACAAATGGAAGCGCAAAAAGTTTAAAGTAATAGCGAAATGGTTCCTCTACATCATACTTATGCCATGTTCTGACGTTATCGCCTGCGAGTATTTCTTGCTCTTGTGCCTCTTGATAAACTGCCAACTCTTCTGGGGTGATGTAAAATGGTGAATATGCCAAGGGTTACTCCTTGGTTGTTGTTAGTTCAGATTTAGATTTTTCAATCTCAGATTCCGTTTGCCACTTGCCGTTGTAAAGGTATTCACGTTCTGGGAGCGGGGCTTTTGAAGCTCTTAAATCAAATACCTCATCGGTTTGATATTCTTTATAACAAACTGGCGTGCCAAACAGTCTAGCCTCTGGCTTAGCTTCAAATAGCTTTTTGTGGTCGGCGACTTCCGTACAGTCAAGCTTATATTCTGTAGCTAGCTGATTGACCATAGACTCTAAGTCAGACACGGTTTTGAAAAATACGTAATAGTGGAATCGGTTGTGTAAGCGTGAAATCTTAGTATGTTCTATATTAATATATTCGCATGTGTCATGCTTAAAAAAGAACTTAATTACTTTTCTTTTCTTATTGTAATCAACAAAGAGCCAGTCTTCACGTTCTCCGACCCTCACTTCTGTTGGTTCATCTGGTTGGCGTTTAAGCATTTTAAAGGAGACTAATATAAAAGCACCAGCGCCTGCTAACGCCATCGGGCCAACCATCGCTACCATCACCACACACACCACTGCACCTATCCAGCCAACGGCTTGCGTGGCGGTATTCACCCACTTAGGCATGTTGCGACGTTTCTTCATCACAAAGCCTTTGTCAGAAAAAATATAGTCATAGCGATAATCGAGGCCAATCGTAAGGTAAAAGGCTCCAGACACCATCACCGATAAAATAAAAGAAAAAATAGTTACGTCAACCGTGTCACTCGTGTGTATAAACAAAGTTAATAGGAATGGAGCGATCACAAATGGAAACGCAAAAAGTTTAAAGTAATAGCGAAATGGTTCCTCTACATCATACTTATGCCATGTTCTGACGTTATCGCCTGCGAGTATTTCTTGCTCTTGTGCCTCTTGATAAACTGCCAACTCTTCTGGAGTGATATAAAATGGTGAATATGCCAAGGGTTACTCCAGAGCTGTAGTTATTAGTTTAGACTTTGATTGTTCGATTTCAGACTCGGTTTGCCACTTACCGTTGTAAAGGTATTCCCATTCAGGGATAGGTGCGTTTTGAGCTCTAAGTTCAAACGTATCATCCACGGGGAACTCTAGGCTTCTTGCTGGTTCCGAGAGCAATTCATCAGGTGAATAAGCATTGAACAAGGCTTTGATATCCTCGAATTCGGTACATTTAAGTTGATACTCTTTAGACAATTTTTCCAAAACTCTCTCTAAATCATTGGTTGAACTGAAAAATATAAAGCTCCTACCTCTATAGTGGCATCGACTAACGGTCGTTTTCGCTACATCTCTGTAATCACAATCGTCATACCTATGATAAAGAGTAATAACCTTGCGTTTTTTGTTGTAGTAAGCAAATAGCCAATTTTCACGCTCTGCAATTCTGATATTTGTGCGCTCTTCGGGTTGGCGTTTAAGCATTTTGAATGAGACCAAAATAAAAGCGCCTGCGCCAGCTAAAGCCATTGGACCAACAAGAATTACCATTAATATACATGTGGTGGCGCCCACCCAGCCTGTTACTTGACTCGCATTGTTCATCCATTTTGGAATGGTACTACTAGGCTTTGCAACAAGTCCTTTTTCTGAAAAAACATAATGGTACTGCTTTAAAAGCCCCCATCTCATTAGGAAATAAAAAAGTGCCACGCAAAATGAAAGTACACATGCTAAGAAAATGGTGTCATCGTTTTGATTGAAGTTTGCTAAGGCAAAAAACATCGCAATACAGACAAACAAGGTTACGAGAGTAAAATAGAGGTGAATGTATCGAGAAGGCATCTCGACGTTTACAACACTCCAACGTAAAACATTGCTACCCGAGCTGATTCTTTGCTCTTGAGCCTCTTGATAAACCGCCAATTCTTCTGGGGTGATGTAAAAAGGTGAATAAGCCAATGTTTATACCTTGGCTGCTGTTGGTTCAGATTTTGATTGTTCGATTTCAGACTCGGTTTGCCACTTGCCGTTGTAAAGGTATTCACGCTCAGGAAGTGGGGCATTTGACGCCCTTAAATCAAATACCTCTTCGGTTTGATATTCTCTACTACAAACTGGAATACTAAAGAGCCTTGATTCTGGCTTCGATTCAAACAGCTTTTTGTGGTCATCTACCTCTGTACAATCCAGCTTGTAGACCTTTGACAGTTGCGCGACCATGGATTCTAAATCTGCTTCAGTTTTAAAGAAAACATAACAATCCGATCTATCTTGTGAGCGAAAGATAGTCTTATGAGCAGTATCTCGATATCTGCATATGTCCTGCTTAAAATAGAATTGGATCACTTTCCTTTTCTTGTTGTAGTCCGCAAACAGCCAATCTTCTCGTTCGCCTACTCTCACTTCTGTTGCTTCATCAGGCTGTCGTTTAAGCATACCAAATGAAACCAATATAAACCCACCAGCTCCGGCAAGAACCATGGGTCCAGCAACCCCAACCATCACGACACAAACTATTGCTCCAATCCAGCCCATGGCTTGAGTCGCAGAGTTGACCCAATTCGGTAAATCACGTCGCTTTTTTATAACCAATCCGCGATCGGACAAGATGTAATCATAACGATTGTCCAAACCAAATGTCAGATAAGATACACCAGACATGATTATCGTTAGACCCGATAAAATATAAGTTAAGATCATGTCACTGTTATCATGTAGGAAATAGGTAAGGAAAAATAATGGACTGACAGCGGCTATAGCAATCGATAGGTATAAGTATCGAAAAGGCTCTTCAATATCGTGCTTGTGCCAGGTTGTGAGATCTTTCCCCTTTAGAATTTGTTGCTCTTGTTCTTCTTGATAAGCCGAAAGCTCGTCTGGCGTGATGTAAAAAGGTAAATAAGCCAAGGGTTACTCTTTGGCTGTTGTTAGTTCAGATTTAGATTTTTCAATCTCAGATTCGGTTTGCCACTTGCCGTTGTAAAGGTATTCTTGCTCTGGGAGAGGGGCGTTCGAAGCCCTTAAATCAAATACCTCATCGGTTTGATATTCTCTATTACAAACAGGAATGTTAAACAGTCTAGCTTCTGGCTTCGATTCAAACAGCTTTTTGTGGTCATCTACCTCTGTACAATCCAGCTTATATTCCGTAGCTAACTGATTTACCATCGATTCTAAGTCCGTTTCAGTTTTGAAAAATACGTAGCAATCGGATCTACTGTGTGAACGGAAAATAGTTCTGTGAGCAGTGTCGATATATTCACACTTATCCTGCTTAAAGTAGAACTGGATCACTTTGCGCTTTTTGTTGTAGTCGGCAAACAACCAATCTTCACGCTCTCCAACTCTCACTTCTGTTGGTTCATCAGGCTGACGTTTAAGCATTTTAAAGGAGACTAATATAAAAGCACCAGCGCCTGCTAACGCCATCGGGCCAACCATCGCTACCATCACCACACACACCACTGCACCTATCCAGCCAACGGCTTGCGTGGCGGTATTCACCCACTTAGGCATGTTGCGACGTTTCTTCATCACAAAGCCTTTGTCAGAAAAAATATAGTCATAGCGATAGTCGAGGCCAATCGTAAGGTAAAAGGCTCCAGATACAATCACCGACAAAATAAAAGAAAAAATAGTTACGTCAACCGTGTCACTCGTGTGTATAAACAAAGTTAATAGGAATGGAGCGATCACAAATGGAAGCGCAAAAAGTTTAAAGTAATAGCGAAATGGTTCCTCTACATCATACTTGTGCCATGTTCTGACATTATCGCCTGCGAGTATTTCTTGCTCTTGTGCCTCTTGATAAACTGCCAACTCTTCTGGGGTGATGTAAAATGGTGAATATGCCAAGGGTTACTCCAGAGCTGTAGTTAGTTTAGACTTTGATTGTTCGATTTCAGACTCGGTTTGCCACTTGCCGTTGTAAAGGTACTCTCGCTCTGGGAGCGGGGCATTTGACGCCCTAAAATCAAATACCTCATCGGTTTGGTATTCTCTACTACAAACAGGAATACTAAAAAGCCTTGATTCTGGCTTTGCTTCAAACAGCTTTTTATGGTCATCAACCTCTGTACAATTCAGTTTGTAGACCTTTGACAGTTGCGCGACCATGGATTCTAAATCCGCTTCAGTTTTAAAGAAAACGTAACAATCGAATCGATCTTGTGAGCGAAAGACAATCTTTTGAGCAGTATCTTGGTATTCGCACCTGTCATACTTAAAATAGAATTGGAGTACTTTTCTTTTCTTATTGTAATCAGCAAAAAGCCAATCTTCTCGCTCTCCAACTCTCACTTCTGTTGGTTCATCAGGCTGGCGTTTTAACATACCAAATGAAAGCAAAATGAAGGCACCTGCTCCCGCTAATGCCATTGGACCAACCAGTGCTACCATAACCAAACACACCACTGTACCTATCCAGCCAACGGCTTGCGTAGCGGTATTTACCCACTTAGGCATATTGCGACGCTTTCTCATCACAAAGCCTTTGCTAGAAAAAATATAGTCATAGCGATAATCGAGGCCAAACAATAGGTAGCTGAGTCCGTACCCCATTATTAGCACACTAACAGCAACATACCCCATCATAGGGTCTTGGCCTAAGGTATACCAAAATAAGAAAAGAACCACTGACATGATGGCAATTGGAACTAAGCTGTCAAATATATATGAAAAACGATTCGCTTCCTCGATATCATATTTACGCCATGTTGTTAAATTGTCTCCTGAGAGGATCTCTTGCTCTTGCGCCTCTTGATAAACCGCCAACTCTTCTGGGGTGATATAAAATGGTGAATATGCCAAGGGTTACTCCTTGGCTAAAATTGAAGATATATATTCTAAATCAGGTAATGGAGCGTTTGATGTTCGTAACGTTCCCACTGCTTCTAACGGGTAATGTGTCCCGCGGAATGGCGTTGTTTTGTATATTTCTGGAAGTTTCGAGAAATCGAATAAGTCTTTCGCTTTTGGGACTTCTTTACAATCCAGTTCAAACTCTTGATTAAGCATGTTTAAGGTTTCCTCTAATTGCTTTGGTGAAGAGACGAATAGATAGGAACTTCCAATAGAGTGGTATCTTGTTACCGTTGTTTTAGCAGTGTCTTGGTACGAGCAGTCATCGTGTTTATGAAATAGTTCGATTACTTTTCTATTTTTGCAGTATTCACAACAAAGCCAATTTTCACGGAGAGCCACAAGTACTTCAGTCTCCTCATTTTGTTGTCGCTTTAGCATTCGAAACGAAACCAGTATAAACCCCCCGGCTCCGACAAGAACCACAGGTCCGGCAAACGTAACCATCAATATACATACAATAGCTCCAATCCAGCCCATGACTTGAGTTGCAGAGTTTACCCAATTCGGTAAATTACGTCGTTTTTTTATAACCAACCCGCGATCGGACAAGGTGTAATCATAACGATTGTCCAACCCAAATGTCAGATAAGATACACCAGACATGATTATCGTCAGACCCGATAAAATGTAAGTTAAGATCATGTCGCTGTTGTCATGTAGGAAATAGGTAAGGAAAAATAATGGACTGACAGCGGCTATAGCAATCGATAGGTATAAGTATCGAAAAGGCTCTTCAATATCGTGCTTGTGCCAGATTGTTAGATTCATCCCCTTTAGAATTTGTTGCTCTTGTTCTTCTTGGTAGGACGAAAATTCTTCTGGCGTGATGTAAAAAGGTAAATAAGCCAAGGGTTACTCCTGTAAGCTAAGTTCACTAGCATCTGAAGTTAATGAACTTCTGATCGTTGCTTGTTTAGTATTGTCTGAAATCGCCGTATAAGTTGCACGCTGTTTTGCATTATTTTGGAACCAGTACTTACGGCTTAATTCGTTTTTATCATCAAGGATGTATTCTATCTCAAATGCTAGATAGTTAGCTGAGTCTTTCATTGGTAGAGTCAATTTATAGACGCTTTGAGAATCTGATGAATCAGTTGAACTATCCAACGTTTCTAGATCTACTCCAGTGTACCAAGCTCCCGACTCCAGTCCTCCCTCTGTTACAGAAGTATTTGTCCTAAGCTTTATTCCATCTCTTGCTGCATTGGTAGGAACTTGGATATGTAACTCAATACCAAACAATTCTTGTTTTGCTGCTGGATACTGTGTTGTTGAATTCGGAACGGTACGCATCATTGGTATTTGGCAGATTAAAGGTTTATCCATTATGGTTTTTAACTTAAAAAGAGCCTCTTGTACCAAAGAAGAATTATGCTTTTCTCTCTCTACCAAGCTTGAGGATTGACTCCAACGTGCTTTATTCGAGTGATGCCCCCAAGGAAGTTTATCTAACCATTTTTGATAATCGTCTTGTTTAAGTTTACTCATTATATGGTTACTAAGAAGGTAAACCGTAGTGAGGCCCATAATGGCAAACATGATCGGACCTCCAAACAGGATATTTGCCGACCAAACCCCGGTTAATCCACCGATAGCTTGAAATCCACCGATAAGTGTCAATCCAAATAAAGATGCAAAATTGAAGTACTCCACAACTCTAGCTGTTCCATGAAGGTTGTCTATTTTCTGCCAAGAGCGATAGGCTTCTATACCTGAAGCTAGGGTGCCTAGCATTCCCGTAATCGCCAACCATTTATTAAATATTGCTAAATCGGCAGAAGGTAGTGCTCGTATTCTAGGGTTTCTTGATGTCTGAATCGCTTTCAGGGCAGTTTTTCTAAGTTCACTGTTTCCTTGTACACGATTCCACAGCTTACCTGTACGAATACCCGTCCAAGCGTTGACTGTATAAAAAAGCTTTTGTTGGATATCCAAAAATTCATCTGAGGACATTAATCCAGTGTCTTGAATACTGCTCATGGCATCACCAAGCGCGATGCAGTTAAATACTAATGCCATAAAGCCTAGACCACCGGCATTCTCGAACAGTTTATTCAAATCATCGAGCTTATTCATAGCGATCCCAGTTCTAAGCTCGACGGTTCTTTGCGGTAGATCATCGGGTAATTCAATATACTGTGGGTACTCCAATGTAGCCACAGCGAGTGCCTTCTTAATTCTCTTTTTATTTTTTAAAGCTGTTGTGTATTTAGAGTCAGCTTTGCGGTTGTTTTTCTGGAAGTCAGCAATGACCGCATCGTTTTTCTTGAGCTCACTTAGGTAATCATTTACGCGTGTTTTCCATTTTTCAAAATCGCGAGCGTAGCTTTCATTTACAGTCACCGGCATATTGTGTGCCATATGCTCTGCAATAACGGCAAACAAATAATAGCTCTGACGGTTCAGAGGTTTAGCGAAAACAGGCATCAGTAAAATCGATGCTTGTGAAGTCATGCTAACGCCAAACTCTACAACGCCTTTTGCAAGTGCACCTATTGCAGATTTAAAGATAATGTCCAGCTCTTGGAAACCTTTGGCGATATCCTTGAGAAAGTCCGTTTCCGCAGTGTTTGGGTTGGAAACAAAATCCATGATCTTAGAGTACATGCTCACACGGTTGCTGGTAGCCGAGATCCGGTCCATCAACTGATTATCAGCATCAGAATTTTCTGAGGTGATCGACTGTTCATTCTGCGCCTCAGTAATATTCTTCTCCATCACTTTAAATAAACTACGACTAAACCCAGAGGCATAGAGAGCAAGTAAACTGGTTGGTTTTTCCCATTGGCTTTCAGCCCACTGTCGGTCTTCTTCTTGTATCACCAAAGTAAATGACTCAACCGCTTGCTTGTGCAGTTGATACAAGCTGTACTGTGTGTCTTCGCTGTATAGGTCGAAGGTTCTTTCGAGATGATGCGGCGTTAAGGACTCCATTACTGCGATAAAGTCGCGTTTGACCGAGACAACTTGGGCTAGCATGGTTTCTTTTTGTTCTGACAGCTCTTGCATTTCGCTCAGCATTTGTTTCCAGTTGAGTTGCTTACGCCAACGCTCAGTCGCTATCCATTGCTCGTATTTACCAAATCGGTTTGCTGAAATGCCATATTTCTTCTGTATGGCCCCTGCTATTTCTGAAGTGGATTTTTGGTAATCATCGATAGCTTGCTGGGAAAATGAAGATGGCATTCCTTTGATGATAGCTGCTTGAGATTCACTGGTAAGGTCAACCATTGCTGAGTTGTCATAGTAATCCGCCATGTCCATATAGAATTCAAGCTCTTGGTTTTTGCGCTTTACTCCTGTGGGCATGTCTATATTGTCACTTGCCCCGAACATACACAGTTGCATGGCGGTCTGCATCAAGTTCCACTGGTTTGAAAACTGGTCAGTGAAAAGGCGGTAAGGGCTTGCGGCACCAACAAAATGCAGTGACATATCTTGAATGTCTGCGGCGTAATCTTTTATCGCGACGAAGTAGCCTGATTCTTCTTCTGGAATCGCAGAGGTTAAATCGCTTTCGACTGCGACAGGTTTAAAGACAGAACCATCTTCATCTGCTTTGGTGGCGATGCCAGAATCCGCAAAGCGACCATCATCGACGGCAGAAGATTCAATATCAGCGACTTGGGTTAACTTATCTATTGGTGCAATGTTGTGTTGATTCTCGTTTGAGGAGAGAACAATGGTTTGCATGCGATCGATATGATTACTCGGATTGTTAAGTACGCGCATGAACGTGTGCCATGTCCAGCGGTGCTCAGAGAAGCAAATCGATAGTACGCTTCCGTTGACGTAAGTAAGAAAGGGCTTTGCATCTTGTGGTGTCCCACGCTGCTCTGATTTTGGGCTTTCTGATTCTCCCAACTTATAGAGCGTGAATTGCGTTCCTTTGATTTCGTATTCGTCTAAGCTTTTGTTGATTGCATCATAGACATACAGCCAACCGTCGCGCAGTTGACGCAGGGTGTAACCAACGGTATTGAGTTTGGCTGGGCCTTGGCCTTTCCATTCTTCAGGCAAACCAAAAGGTTGTGTCTCTTCTGTTTCTAGCTGATCGATGGCATAGCGGACTGGGATAAAGTGCGCAGGTGATGCTTCCGTTGCTTCTTTCTCAGTTTTTAAATTGAGAGGCTCTGGTTCAGACGGCGGTGGCGGATCGATTTTTTTTGTTTCTCCCTCCCAAAACATACTGCGCTCTGGGGGTGAGCCAGCAAGATCATCGGATTCCGTGGTTGGAACGATATTCAGCGATTTCAGTGTACCATCGCTTTCAAATGCCTGAACGGCCTCCTCATAGGTATAGCTGTTGTCATACCAGAACATAGAAGTTTTTGGGGGAAGTGGATTATTCATCGTTAGCCCATGTTTAAGAGTTTTATTCTGTTACGCAAATATCGCACCAAAATAAAGCAATTAAAAATCAATGAGTTAGATTTTTATGGTTTTGCTTCAATCAAATAATTGTTTGTTTTTCCAATAAGTTGGTTGGTGTTTACCATTTTTTGTATTGATTGAATCAAAGTTTGAGTTATTAGTGATGCCTCAATGAGCCGACAAAACAAAAGGGCTCCAGAGTTAACTCTGGAGCCCTTTCTAGTATTTAAGCTCTAAATAATTAGCGACGCTTTGGTTTACGTTGACCACCTGGTTTGCCTTGTCCTTGCGGCTTGCTACCTGCCGGGCGGTTTGCACCGTTGCCGCTAGGACGTTGGCCGTTGCTTGCAGGGCGTTGACCACCTGTAGCTTTGCCAGAACCGTTACGGTTACCAGATGGTTTACCATCTTTTGAACCGCCTTCAGAGCGTTTGTTCAAATGACCACCGAAGCCTGGTTGGTTTTTGGTATGTTTGGTTGCAAAGCGGTTTGCCCCGTGACGACCAGATTTACGACGTTGCGCAGGTGTTTGTGCTTCAATGTCTTCTGCAGGAACGAGACAGCCTTGTTTGTCACCAATCAAATGTTTTTTACCCATACTGACTAGGGCTTCGCGGATCATTGGCCAGTTTGCTGGATCGTGGTAACGCAACAGCGCTTTATGTAGGCGACGTTGACGTTCACCTTTTGCTACAGGTACATCTTCACGTTTTTTGTACTTCACGCGTTTCAGAGGGTTTGTCTCTGAGTAGTACATCGACGTTGCGTTACACATTGGCGAAGGGTAGAAGTTTTGTACTTGGTCACATTCGAAGTTGTTCTTTTTCAGCCACAGAGCAAGGTTCAGCATGTCTTCGTCTTCTGTGCCTGGGTGCGCAGAGATAAAATAAGGGATTAAGTACTGCTTCTTGCCTGCTTCTGCACTGTATTTCTCGAACATCTCTTTAAAGCGATCGTACGTACCCATGCCTGGCTTCATCATTAGATCAAGAGGACCTTTCTCTGTATGTTCCGGTGCAATCTTCAAGTAACCGCCTACGTGGTGAGTCACGAGCTCTTTCACGTATTCTGGTGATTCAATCGCAAGGTCGTAACGTACGCCAGATGCAACCATCACTTTCTTCACGCCTTCAACTTTACGCGCTTCGCGGTATAAATCGATCGTGTGTTTGTGGTCTGTGTTTAGCTTGTTACAGATGCCCGGGAATACACAAGAAGGACGACGACAGTTCGCTTCCGCTTTTGGATCTTTACAGCCCAGGCGGTACATGTTTGCAGTCGGGCCACCAAGATCGGAAATTGTGCCGGTAAAGCCTGGAACTTTGTCGCGAATTTCTTCAATCTCGTTGATGATAGACTCTTTCGAACGGTTTTGAATGATTCGACCTTCATGCTCGGTAATCGAACAGAAAGAACAGCCACCAAAGCAACCACGCATGATGTTCACAGACGTCTTGATCATGTCGTACGCAGGAATTTTTGCTTTGCCGTACATAGGATGAGGAACACGCGCGTAAGGCAGGCCAAACACAAAGTCCATCTCTTCGGTCGTTAATGGAATTGGAGCTTGGTTTACCCAAAGTTCACGATCACCATGGCTTTGAAGTAACGCTCGACCAGAGTACGGGTTCGTTTCTAAATGCAGTACACGGCTTGCATGCGCATAAAGAATGCGATCGTTTCTTAGCTTTTCAAACGAAGGTAAACGGACCGCAGTCGTCGCAGCATCGTGGCGTGATGGGCGAATTGTGATTGGTTGTGCAATTGGCTCGTCTTTTTTAGTTTCACACTGAGTTTCTACTTCGTATGGGTTCTTTGGTACGAACGCTTCTTTACGAGGTTTTTCAATGCGAGAAGAATCAATAACCGTGTAGCCTTCTGGCGCGGTTGGCAAGTTCACGGCAGTACCACGAATATTGGTCATGGTGCTGATGTCTTCGCCGTTTGCGATGCGATGTGCTACTTCGACAAGTGCGCGTTCTGCGTTACCAAAAAGTAGGATGTCTGCTTTTGCATCAAATAGTACCGAACGGCGAACTTTATCTGACCAGTAATCGTAGTGCGCAACACGGCGTAGGCTGGCTTCGATACCACCTAAAACAATAGGTACTTCTTTGTAAGCTTCACGACAACGCTGAGAGTAAACCAAAGTCGCGCGGTCTGGGCGTTTGCCACCTTCGTTATTCGGTGTGTACGCGTCATCGTGACGAAGCTTTTTATCCGCGGTGTAACGGTTGATCATGGAGTCCATGTTACCCGCAGTGATCCCGAAGAACAGATTTGGCTTACCAAGTTGCATGAACGCATCTTTATTTTGCCATTCTGGTTGAGCAATGATACCGACACGGAAACCTTGTGCTTCTAGCAGGCGGCCAATGATAGCCATACCAAAGCTTGGGTGATCCACATAAGCGTCACCGGTTACAATGATAATGTCACAGCTATCCCATCCTAGGGCATCCATTTCTTTGCGACTGGTCGGCAAGAAAGGTGCCGTACCAAAACACTCTGCCCAGTATTTTTTGTACTCATGAATAGGAGTGATGTTATTGGTCATATTTTGCTCTCTGTTCCAGGGAGCGCGAATTATAGCGATTTGATTATCAGGTATCTATAACAAACTCATCTATTCCAGCTTAGTTCATCGAGTTTTATTTGGTTTGTAAAAATATCAATGCTCTATCGGCGATTTTCTGTCTAATTTCACCTTGAAAGCCTCATGGTTATAGATCGGTTCATGAAAAATGTCGCAATCTTAATACAAAGCATAAGCAATGGTGTGCTTATGTGGGGTAAAGTCTATAATCAAATTAGTGCATATTAAATGCAAAAGGCTGAGCTGCTCTGGAAATAGTTCTAAGTCGATAGGCTTATCGTTGACACAATCCATCTATAAAGAGGATCGGCAGGTCCCAACTGGAATGTCGCGAATTGACTGTGAATTTTGAGCCTTGGGCTAATTACAAAAAAAGGGGCTAGGGTATGAGTGAATCTACGACAACAGTGCATCCAAAAATGCAAACGACTTCCAGTCTAACTCCTGTTATAGAGTGGTCTTACGATATTGATACTCGCGATTTCGAATGTGATCAGCAAGGAATGGCAAAGGCATTTGGGATAAGTACGCCAGTAACCAGCCTAAATAACTTGTTTGATCATATGCTGATGGGGCAACAAGAAACGCTAAAACAACGAATTCTAGAAGTGGAACTCTTTGGCGGACGGGGGCGGTTTTCTTGTTGCATGATGCTGAAAAACGTTAACTTAGTGCACGTGACTATTAGTTTTGAAAGGCTCAATAAGCGCATTATCCAAGGCACTATCATTCCACAATTAACAATCACTGGTTGCGAGGAGTTAGCGACAATCCTCGAAACGATTTTTGATTTGCCGAATGTAGGCGTTTTAGTTGCCGATGAAGATACGCGCATCTTAGGTTGTAACCGTGCCTTTGAGTTACAAATGGGCTATCAAAACCGAGACCTGGTTGGGCTTAAAACTCATATTTTCAGTACCTCTCACCATAGCCAAGCGTTTTATGATCAGCTGTGGCAGCAAATTAATGATGAAGGATGTTGGTGTGGTAACTTGCTGAGCAAAACAGCAAACGGTAGCAACCAAGCTCATCATCTTTGTATTTACCGACTTACGTTTCATTCTGGACGAATTCTTTATCTCGGATTTTCTACGGATATTTCTGCTTCGTTGTTGTGGATGAAAAATCGTTGTGAACAACAGCATGATTGGGCTGCCTTTTTACCAACGAGGAAAGAATTTGAACTCCAATTAGCTACCTTAGCGAATGAAAGCAGAAATAAAGAACTCAACATTGTTATGACACTCAGACCCAAGTTTTCGGAGAGATACTTGCTTGAACAGCAATTAGGTTTTGCAGATTTTATTATGCGAAGTCGCTACACCAGTATTGCGGGGCAGTTATCTCGGGATGTGTTTGTCGTATGCTTGCAGACCCCTCATTGTCAATGGTTGAGCCCGGTTCGTTTGATCCAAATTGCCATGAAAGGGTTCTTTAATGAGCTTAGAAATGAAATGGGCACAAAAATGCATGCCACTATCGTTAAAGGCCAAACTGGTGTGTCAATCCTTGGCTATGATACGAACCGACCAAGACAAGCGCTAGCACATGCAGCGCAAGCGATGTTGTCCTCTATTTCCGGTGAAGGCAGCTATTTCAACTTTTACGACAGTGAACTTCACTCTGAATTAGTGAAGCGCCAACATCTCGAGGCGTTTTTGGAGGCGCAAATAGAGAGTGGGCTAGTGGACGTTTACTTTCAACCGATTATCGACGTTCAAACCGGAAGAGTGGTTAAGTTCGAGGCTCTCGCACGCTTTTATGATGAAAATGATGCGTATTGTACGCAAAAGATGATCGCTATTATTGAAGATCTAGAACTCATAGCGGCACTTGATGACGTGGTCTGCCAAGCTGCGTTGAAGCACTTTCCGCGCTTACAAGAAATTTATGGCGAGGAAGTGGGCGTGACCATCAATCGCTCCCTCAACACGAAATTGGATTCTCTTCAGATCCTTCAGCGGTCGCATGATTTGATTAAAGCCAGTGGTGTAGACCCTAAGCGAGTAACTATCGAGCTAACAGAAACCGCGTATTTTGAACAAGATGAGGAGCATACTCGAGCTCTAGAGGAAGTGCGGAAAGAGGGCGTTGAGATCGCGATTGATGACTTCGGTACTGGGTATTCTTCTTTTTCTTATCTAGAAAAAGGGCAGTTTGATTTACTGAAAATAGACCGAAAATTCATCAAGAACATTCATAAAGGGAGCACCAGCTATAACATTGTGAAAATGGTCACCGAGCTTGCACAGCAAATGAATGTAAAAGTGGTTGCTGAAGGCGTGGAATCTAAGCAAGAACTTCAAGTATTGGCAGAAATCGGTGTCGATTACATGCAGGGCTTTCTATTTTCTGCTGCCGTGCCTGTCGATTTGATGGATAAAGCGGACAGTTATGAGCATCTGTTCTCTGACATCGCGATTGAGTCTAAGCAAAGTGATGTGTTGCAATCTTTGAGCCATGAACAAGTCAGGTCTATGGACCCTGGAGAACCGCTCTCCTTGGCAGTTGAGTACATGAATTTGAATCCAAGCTTGCCTTTAGTTGTTCTCAATGAAAATCGTTGTGTTGGGTTAATTACGAAAGAGACGGTGAATTTACACCTAACGCCCTCGATGGGCACAGAGCGAGAAACTGAACGAGAAAGCAGAATTTGGAAACGTCCTGTTAATCAGATAATGAGCACCGAATTTGTGTTGGTTGATGAGGATTTACCTGTCTCTGTTATTCGAGAGTTGGTGAAAACCGGCATTCGTTTCCCTTGGGTATTGTGTAATACCAAAGAAGAGTACCGTGGAGTTTTAACGCAGGAAGACGCGTTGAAGTATCTTGCTTCTCTGTGAATAAAATTGTCTTACCGTTTTAGCTCATTTGGGGGCCGACTTTCGGTGGTTTGGCGATAGTTGATTTGATATTATCGCCCCCCCAAAATGACTTTTGAGCGTGCATTCAACATGATTCAACAATTGCTGGTTACTTTCCCTCCGATGCTATTTGGCGCACAAGCGCTACTGACTTTGCTTCTAATCAAGGGCGATATTTGTCCTGGTCAGCGAGGACGTCTTCATAAAATGTTGCCAGCAGTAGCTGTATTGTGGCTCGCTGTTGCGTCACTTCGCATTGAAGCATTTATGATCGTGTTTGCTATTTTCTACTTCTATTCTCAGGTTCAAACCAAGAAAACGCGTGAAAAAGGGCCACTATGGGCGATGCATTTAGCGAATGGTTTGGCCTTTGCGTATGTGAGTATTCAAGTATTTGAGCAATCAAGCTGGCCAGCATCGATAGCGATGGCGCTAATGATATTTTTCCTTGGGGCGTCATTTTCTCAATTGCTGCTTACGATAGCTCGCAGCAGATTACAGGCATTTCACCGTATTTTACCAGTTACGGGCATTGTGTCTGGAATGCTATTAGTCATCGCAACGTTGTTTGCTTCTTACCAGTTAAATGAAGCTGCACTGAACGCTGCAACACAGCCAATCTTGCTGTCTTTAGCTATGCTAATTTCTTCAATTATTGTGTGGTGTTGGCATATTTTTACGCATAAGAAACCAGAAAAGGTGCAACTGAGCGTTGCCTTGTTTCTAGCACTCGCGTCGATGACGAGCCTGCAAGATTTATTCTCTCTCGCGGCTTAACCTCTATTCTAAAGACAAAGCTAGACGGCTTATATCCAAGTGCTTTCTTGGTGCTTGGGTATAAGGTGATCACGTTTTAGATCGCACTCACTTTAAATTCGCGTGATTACTACTACGCTTGTTTATATACCTTGTCGAAGAGGAGAGTCGCGATGGATTTAAGCAATGTAGGTAATCTGGACAGCACTATTTTGCTAGGTATCGTCAACGAAAAGCTACGTTTAGAGTGCGACAGTTTTGACGAGTTAGTATCAGTGTATGAGATGGATGTAGAGTCTGTAGTCGGCAAGCTTGATATGCTCGGTTATCAGTACGATCCATTGACTAACCAATTTAAAGCATATCAACGCTAAGCCTTTCATAACCCAAATATTTTAAGCCACCTTGATTCCGTCAAGGTGGCTTTTACATTGTAGCCTCGCGGTTGCGAAAAAAGCTTGTAAGTAACGCTTCTCTCTCTCTGAGTGACGCGTTGCTGCAAACAAGCGACGCCATAAGCCTTGGCCGAAAGGTTTACTGGTAATAAGACCTTGGCGAGAAAATTCAGAAATCGCCCAATTGGGTAGTGCCGCCACCCCTAATCCAGCAGAGACCATCTGAACTAACATGAGAGTATTGTCGGCTTGCTTCCATTTCGCAGGTTCTATTCCTGCTGGCTGAAGAAAGTGTTTTACGACGTCTAGCCTCTGTTTTTGAACAGGATAAGAGAGCATGGTTTGATCTGCGAGATCTTGCGGATCAATAATTTCTTTTTCCGCCAATGGGTGGTTGGTTGCGGTAATTAAACGCATTTCAAAGTCGAATAGAGGCTCGTAGTGGACTTCAGATCGAGGTTGGATATCGGAAGTAATAACAAGATCGAGTTCGCCTGCCAATAAAGCTGGGAGTGGTTCAAAGCCAAAACCAGAGGAAAAGTCCAATGTTACGCTAGGCCAAGCAAGTTGGTACTCCCTAAGTGCAGGCATTAGCCATTGGAAGCAAGAGTGACATTCAATGGCCATATGTAATCGGCCATTGACGTCTTCTTTCAAGCTCGCTAAATCATTTTCTGCTCTTGCGAGTTTCGGAAGGATATCTTCTGCAAGACGCAATAGGATTTCTCCCTCTGAAGTGAACTTCACCGGACGAGTCTTTCTCAGGAACAGTTGCCCTCCAATTCGCGCCTCCAAATCTTTGATCTGATGAGACAGTGCCGACTGAGTGAGATGTAAAGCGGTCGCTGTCGCCGTTAGAGAGCCAGTGTCTCGAAGCGAAGTGAGTGTCCGCAAATGTTTTAGCTCTATCATGAATTCCTTTCATCCTTTGTTGCTCGCTATGAACAGAATAGCAATCGTGTAAATAACTTAACGACAAAAAATGGATATGTAAACGTCTAGACGTCTATTTGTTGTTTTTATCTGCGAATCATGTCGCTTCATGATGAATTTTTTTAATAAACAAGTTGAATAAATGGACGTTGTTCTAATATCAGATGAGAGCGATAGTTTAGCCATCCAGACATCTCATTCTTTACCGAAAGATGCTCTGATCCAAACAAATTGAACAAAATTGAGAAAGGAATAGGGACATGGCGACAACGACTCACATACTAGGTTATCCACGCATTGGTGAAAAAAGAGAATTAAAATTCGCTCAGGAGAAATACTGGCGAGGAGAAATTGATCAAGCTGAGCTTAAAAAGGTTGGGGCAGATCTACGCGCCAAAAACTGGCAAACACAAACGGATGCTGGTCTGAGTTTTGCCACAGCTGGCGACTTCGCTTGGTACGATCATGTACTGACGACCACGTTGCTATTGGGTCATGTGCCAAAGCGTCACGCTGGTGGTTTCCCTAACCTGGATACGTTGTTTAAAGTGGGTCGCGGTCAATCTCAGGCGGGTTGCAGCTGTGCGGGCGCTGCGGCATCGGATATGACCAAATGGTTCAACACAAACTACCATTACATCGTCCCTGAATTCAGTAAGGACGATACGTTTGAAGTGAGCTGGCCCCAACTGTTTGAAGAAGTCAATGAAGCGCTTCAAGCTGGCCACCAAGTGAAGCCTGTTTTGCTTGGCCCAGTCAGTTACCTTTACTTGGGCAAAGAGGTCGAAGAAGGGTTTGACCGCTTAACCCTGCTACCACGCTTACTTACTGCTTACCAAGCTATTTTGGCAAAGCTAGCAAGTCAAGGTGTTGAGTGGGTTCAGATTGATGAGCCAATTTTGTCACTGGAGCTAGAAAGCAAATGGGCTGATTCGTTTAAGCTGGCCTACCAAGTGATTCGAAGCGATGTAAAAGTGCTGCTAACGACGTACTTTGACTCCGTAAGCGATACGCTAGACAAAATTGTAGAGTTACCGGTGGATGGTTTGCATATCGATTTATCTACCGTCCCTAAGCAGCTTGACGATGTAGTTACCAAGTTACCGGAGGATTGGGTGCTTTCTGCTGGTGTTGTGAATGGTCGTAATGTGTGGCGTTCAGATTTAAGTACCCAACTCGAGCGTCTACAGCCAGTCAAAGAGAAACTGGGCGACAAACTTTGGGTTGCCAGTTCATGTTCTCTGCTACATAGCCCTGTTGATTTAGCACTGGAAACAGAACTGAGCGAAGAAGTAAAAAGTTGGTTTGCCTTTGCAAAACAAAAAGTGGCAGAAGTCGCCTTGCTTGGCCGAGCGCTCGATGGTGATCAAAATGCGATTCGCGCTTGTGATACCTATAGCCAGCCAATCAAAGCGCGCAAGACAGCAACACATGTGAATAAACCTCAAGTACAAGCGCGTTTAAACAACATTACCGCGTCACTTGCCGAGCGCAGCGCACCTTATGCAGAGCGTGCTGCGCATCAAGCTGAAGTATTGGGCTTGCCTTTGTTGCCAACAACGACAATCGGCTCTTTTCCTCAAACGGGTGAAATCCGGGTGCAGCGCAGCGCTTATCGTACAGGTCAATTATCTGAGTCTGAATATATCCAAGCACTTAAAGGACATATTGCTGACGCAGTGAAACGTCAAGAGGCGCTCGACCTAGATGTGCTTGTTCACGGTGAAGCAGAGCGTAACGACATGGTGGAATACTTCGCTGAGAACTTGGCGGGTTTTCAAACGACCAAATTTGGTTGGGTACAGAGTTATGGCTCTCGCTGTGTGAAACCTGCCATTGTAGTTGCTGACATTGAACGTGAAAAACCGATCACGGTTGAATGGTCGACGTACGCCCAGTCGCTAACCCGCAAACAGATGAAAGGCATGTTGACTGGACCAGTAACGATTTTATGTTGGACGTTCCCACGTGAAGACATCACACGTCAAGAAATTGCGCAGCAACTTGCTTTGGCACTGCGTGATGAGGTGTCTGACCTGCAAGATGCAGGCATCAATATCATTCAAATTGATGAGCCAGCCATTCGAGAAGGTTTACCACTAAAAAAACGCGATCACAAAGCGTACTTAGAATGGGCCGTAAATGCGTTTAAGGTCTCTGCGGCAAGTGCAAAACCAGAAACTCAGATTCACACTCATATGTGTTACAGCGAGTTCAATGAAATCATTGATTCGGTTGCGGCACTCGATGCGGACGTCATTACCATTGAAACATCTCGCTCGAATATGGAGTTGCTGAAAGCATTTGAAGAGTTCAATTACCCGAACGAAATTGGCCCTGGTGTTTATGACATTCACTCACCAAACATTCCTACGGAAGAATGGATTGAAGGTTTAATCAAGAAAGCGGCAGAAAAAATTCCGGCTCAACGTTTGTGGGTAAACCCAGATTGTGGTCTGAAAACACGAAACTGGAAGGAGACAGAAGCCGCATTGGCAAATCTGGTTTCAGCGGCGAAGAAGCTCCGTGCTGAGCTGGCGTAACACATCGTTACAGCAAATAAAAACGGAGACTGTGGTCTCCGTTTTTCTATTCTTAATTGTTAACTTTCGTTTTCAGATTATCCAATAATAGCGAATCATCGTCTCATGCCGAAAGCAACAAAAATTACTGTAGCTACTTCACCTGAGTACAAGTCTGTGCGGAAACCAACTCATCTGCCATCAACTGACCGCGAGAATTACGTACCTTAATACGATACATCAAGCCCATATCAATTTGCTTGCGAACTTCTGGGTTGCTGCAGTAGGTATAGATACTGGTATTCAGTACTTGATTTAACGGCTTTGCACCGAGTGCGCCATCGTTATAAATCATCATCATCTCTACAACATTTTTGTTGGATGAGACACGCATTATTTGCAGTGGACCGTACTCTAAAGGGAGGCCCGCAGACAAGACTCCTGCTCGGTTTGATGCCATAAGCTCAAGTTGGCGCTGATTATCATCGGTTGATGAACAGCCAGCCAGAGCACCAAATACCAAGAAAAGACACAGTAATTTTTTCATAAATTAAAACACTTTTTTGAACGGTTTCACGATTACATGATCGTAAACACCAGCCGCTACATAAGGATCGGCTTCTGCCCACGCTTTAGCATCCTCTAGAGAGGCGAATTCAGCGATGACAGTTGAGCCCGTAAATCCAGCTTCTCCAGGATTGTCAGAATCTATCGCAGGCATCGGACCAGCTGTAAGAAGGCGACCTTCGTCTTGTAGCTTTTGTAAGCGATCCAAGTGTTGTGGGCGAACGCTCATGCGTTTTTCCAACGAGTTCTCAACGTCCTGTGAAAAGATGACATACCACATAGCATAGTTCCTTAATTGGTAGGGTAAAGTGTTAATTTAACGCCTTTTTTGTGTCTCTCACAAGTGAACAACAGAAAATGTGAGATCCTTTCTAACTGTTAGCGTTGTAGGTTGACTAATTCTGAACCGGACGTGGTTTACCTTCACTGTCAATGGCTACGTAGTTGAAGGTCGCATCACAAACCATGAAGCGTTCGCCAACACCGTGAGCTTTGACGGGTTTGACCCATACTTCCAAATCGACACTCATGGATGTGCGGCCGATCTTAGTGCATTCGCCGTAGCAGCATACGACATCGCCCACACCAACAGGTTTTTTGAACGTAATGCTTGATACCGAAACGGTGACAACGCGACCACAAGAGATCTCTTTTGCCAGAATCGCGCCCGCTAAGTCGAGCTGAGACATTATCCAACCGCCAAAAATATCGCCATTGGCGTTTGTATCTGCAGGCATTGCAAGGGTACGAAGCAGCATTTGACCTTTCGGAGAGCTAATTTCTTGACTCATTGTGACATCCTAAATCTTAAAGGCGCTCAAACTAAGCGCCAACATAGTAAATACCTAGAACCAAAGGTCCTTAAAAAACCGCAGATACCGGACCAGAGAAAGTTGGTTTACAGCAGCAAGAATGGTCTGAAAACGGTACGTTGTTTGAGCGGTTTACTGATACATGGAGCAAAACAGCGACCCTAAGGTCGCTGTGAAGTCGCGGATTATAGCAAAACTGAGTTTTTAATCATCAGTGGACACATCGGATGAGTTATTTTTTTGTTCTTTTGGCATGTGTTTATAAATGTAAAAGCCAGTCGCAATCATGTAGGCAAATGTCGCGATCAACATTCCAAATACTTTGAAGTTAACCCAAACATCCAACGGCAATTCGTAAGCAATATAAATGTTTAAGCCAGCGAAGAATGAGAAGAAGCCAACCCAAGCCCAGTTAATCTTTGCCCAAACAGCGTCAGGTAACGTAATTTCCTTGCCTAGCATTCCTTTGATAGCTGATTTTCCCAATGCGTGGCTCACTGCTAAGCCAATCGCCAGAATCGCGTAAATGATGGTGACTTTCCACTTTATAAAATTGTCGTCGTGGAAGAAAAGGGTCATGCCGCCGAAGATAGTGACGATAACAAATGTTATTAGCTGCATCTTTTCGACTTTCTTATACAGCGCGTAGGTGACGACAAGTTGAATGGCTGTTGCTACGATCAGTGCACCTGTCGCCACGTAGATGTCGTACAGCTTGTATAAAGCGAAGAAAATGATGAGTGGTATAAAGTCTAGGATCTGCTTCATGATGGCAAAATCTACCTAATTGTTGAATTGAAGACAGTCTAACCGAATCTGACAAGATGTGAATACTGAGGAAGTTAAGGTAAGAATAGTAACGCTTAGTATATCGTACAGCCCGCAAGCTTCTTCCATGTCTAAACAGCAAATGGAAGGAATAAAAATTGCCGCGTGAAGCGGCAATAAAGTTGAGAGTTTTAAACCTTAAGCCACACGTTGATATTGGGAAATAAGCGTTTTTACATCTTCTAAATAGCCTTCCCGCAGTAAGTTATCGACCGTTGCTTCTAGCTCTTCGAGAGACATCGTGAAGCAAGTGGATTTACCAGTCATCAGGCTCAGATATTGATGATACTCTTCTTCTGTATAGTGGCCTAAGCGATCAAGTAACAGTGTTTTGATTCCATGATGAATCAAGCCGTAGTATGTATGTCGATGAAGTAACATGGCGATCTCCTTATCAAGCTCATACGCTACTCTTTTGCAGCCTGCTTGACCTTCTGGATAATTCGATTTACTCCAATAATGCACATCTAGTGCCAATTCTATATTTGCAGATTAAAAAGTGTTGGAAGGTGCAAAATTCTCGTTCTGTAACCATCTTTGGATGACGACTTGAAGTGCATTTAACGTGGTGGGCTTTTCGAGTCTGTCATCCATGAGTTTCGAAATTAGCTCCAACTCTCTAGCTCCAGACTCACCAGATAAGGCAATGATTGGAACGGAGGATGTGATTTGCTTAATCCGTTGGCTTGCGTCAAATCCATTCATTACCGGCATTTGGACATCCATAAGAACGAGATCAATCTTGTGAGAGTGGAATAGTTCTACCGCAGAGGCTCCATTATTTGCTTGTAAGCTGTTGACTCCCAGCCTTTTTAAATACATCTGTACCAAGGTGCGTTGCACCTCTTTGTCATCAACAATGAGCACTGTTGGTGCATCTTTAGATACTTGTACGTGTTGAGCTGAATGATTTTCAAAATGTGATGCAGTTGCTTTCCAGCTATCAAAGTCCGGTGCTCTTAATGTCTCTGGTTTTGGTGCGTTTGGTACGACTGGGAAATACAAGTAGAATTCTGTGAACTCGTTCAATTCAGACTGGCACTCTATTCGTCCTCCGAAGGAGCGCATAACACGTTGGCAATAGCCCAAACCTAAGCCACTGCCTCCGCTTTTTTGATACGAGAAAAAGTCATCAAATATCTTGTGTAAGATACTGCTATCTATACCTGGCCCACTATCTCGGAAGATCAGAATGTTTTCGTAAGCCCCCGTCTGGGTACGAATCTCAATTTGACTGTCGGGATAAGAATCAAAATAGTAGATAGCGTTACGAATCAAATTGAAAATGACAAAGTTAAACAGGGTCTCATTTAACTTCGCGACAAAATCGTGTGCCTGTGGCAGGTTAATTCTCTCTATTATTTGATCGTTTTCAAAACCATAACGGCTTACTGCTTGGTCGATGGCTTTATGTATGGAAGTGAGAGCTAAAGGCTCATGCTCTGATGAACTGTCGCTAACTTCTCGTAAAATAATATCGATAAGTTGTCGACCGCGTTGTATAGCGGCTTCACCTTTATCAATTTCTCTTTTTAGCGTATCCAGTGAGGCGTTTGACTCTATATGCTGTTTTAAAGCTTCAAATTGTAATTGTACTTGAGCGAGAGGGTTACGCATTTCATGTGCAATGGAGTTAGCCAGCGCACGGCTTTGGCGTACCTTTCTATCGGCTTCAATGGTGCTCTGGATGCGAACTAATAACGTTTGCAGAGCTGAGATTTCTTCATTAGAAAACAGCTTATTATCTATTTTATGTGAAGAAATCAGCAAGTGAGTAACAGACTTTCCACGACCGAAGAGAGGCATAACGAGCGCAGTATTGCTTGAGCGCATACGCTCGTAGAGCTTTCTCATCGACCCTTTAGAAGAGGAGGCATAATCAATTTCTTCAGACAACTCATCAAGCACGAGAACTGACTTGCTTGACGGCAGGTACTCTTCGTAAAACGTTTCTGTGTAATTGCTAGTGACTAGCTGTAGCTTGTTGTTTGGTATGTTAAGTAACGATGCCAACTGACGCATAGCATCATCTATTGAGCGTTTAAACTCTTCCTCTAACCCAAGGATTTGCTGAACGGGAGTGTGTCGTTTCCCATAAATAAAATACGAAGCGTAACGACTGACTCGCTTAAAAAGCAAGTGCCAAGTGATACCGATAAGCGCACATAAAGGTACCGCAACAAGCCATTGGTTATCTTCAGAGATCGGAATAAATATCGCCCCTAGCGGCAGAACAAAAATGGCGCAGACTAAGAGCGCGCTTACCGTTAAGTACGTGAGATATTTAGCGCTGTAGAAGCGAGAGGTAAGTAGGGCATAGCCCACAAACAACATTTCGCTGATTGAAAGTGCTGGTGGTAACCAAGTTAGGGAGAAGTCGCCAAGGAAATACGTCATTCCAAGGTGTATCACTGCCGTAGATAACATGAATACCAAAATGCCAGCGATCATATAGTTGCTTTTTGCTAGCGTGAGCTTGCTGCTGTTCGCGCGCATGGCAATCAAGTTAAGCAGCGTTAGTACCACGAAAGCTAGCAAACTAATGAAAAAATATGAGGTATGTGGGCCAAATTCAATGACGAACTGGCTTGGACCACTAATGGTGACATTTTCGACAGTAAGATTCGGCACTAAGTTGATGTACAGTGAATACGTTGCTAGTGCGACAAAGACGACTTTTTGCCAGACTTTGACCGCTGTTTTTTTAACATCTGCGGTTAACTGGCAAGAAAAATAGAATGCAAACGCAAAGGCGAAAAAAGACGCTAAGTTCGCTAACTTAGCCATAAAAATGCCACCAACAGAGCCTAATTCTGGCAATAAATCGGTATGGAAATAGGCGTTGCTGCTTATCCAAACAATGATACAGCTGGAATAAGCGATGTAAGGCGCGTGATGCGAGCCTAAGATTGATTCACTCTTCTGTTTTAGGCGATAGCAGTAATACAGTAGCCAAGCGAATACTATTAGTACAGTCGCGTACAATGCCATTGCTTTTGGGTAAAAGAGACCGTGCAAATGAACATCAAGCATGCTCATTCACCTTTTTATCCATTCTTTTTGTTCGTACGCAATGTTTGTAGTCGCGAAATTGTATGTCTTGAAATGCTTCAACCATCATACCTAAATTCCAGAAACCGCGGTATGTCTTGGTACCGTCACCGTTAATGTCGCGGTATCCTGAGTGAAAGTAGGCACTTAAATCAATAGATTGATAGAAATTTAACATAAATACTTGCTCAATAATGGTAAAGCCGAGCTTATAGCCTGCTTTATAGAGCTCGCTCATCATAGTTTTTTGCGCCAGATACAAAAAATACAGCTTTTGTTGAATGTTGCCTCCCACCGTAAGACGCAGTACTTCGCAAACCGCTTCAGTGTTCTTTACATGAGATTGAAACTGAGCATCAAACCCAACAAGAGTGTGCTCAGGAGTTAGAGCACGACACTCCAAAATACCCAGTTGATAGAGAACACTGTACCCATGATTAGGAAAGCAAAACTGCCATTGTTCGTTACTAAACTGTGGTGAGTAACTGAGCCAGTTATTTCGTTGATGCCAGCCTTGCACTATAGCGGAGGAGACCATGATTGGTGAAGATGACGATTTGAGCAAGAGCGCAAAGTGCTGCCCTTTTTGCGAGAGTGATAAAAGAGGCAAGATTTCAAACCACTGTTCAGCTTGGACGAAAAGCTCAAGATTACTCAGTGTGATCGCTTCGGAAATCGGCATTAACGCAGCATGATTTGGCAGCATTACCTCAAGATCGCAATCTGCGATATCTTCAATTAACACGCTAGTATAGCTGTGGTCGTCAAACGGAAGCGGAGTAGGAATCGCAGCTTCGTTTGAAGGATATTTTTGCTTGATTGCTTCGATCTCGCATTGACACCAGAAAACCATCCAATGCGGGTAACAATCTGCGGCAAGTTGTTCAAGTAAACGAATCTCTTTGGAGAAACCTGTCGGATACTGTTGCACTAAATCTCGATAATCCATTAACTCAAATAGTGCAGAAAGACTTTTTGATGCGTGTTTAGGAAAGAGAGATTTAAGCAGTTTTATTCGATACAGAGCAACCTGTTGAAAAAGAGCATCTCGTTTTTGTTTCGTTAGGGTAAGAATAACTGAGTCAACCAAGGCCTGCTGCTTTGATTCGATCGGCAAATTTGTTTTGGTGAGATAGTCCAAAGATTGCTCAAGACTCATGATATAACCTAGCTCTAACGTTTTGTTATATTTTGTAATGGTTTATATCATTTTGAAAAATTTATGCCATCGGTTTCTATTTGTATAGTTACGTAATGCAAGAAAAGACAAAAAAACCGCTCATTATGAGCGGTTTTTGGTCTATTCAAGAAAGGGTTAGGCTTCTTGCTTTTTTAGCTCAGCTTCTGCCGTTTCTTCTTCAATTAGCGCATCAACGATAACTGCACATGCAGCATCACCTGTGATGTTCAGTGCTGTACGAATCATATCGAAAATACGGTCAAGAGCGAATAGCAGCGGTAGACCTTCAATTGGAATGCCAGCGGCAAGAAGCACGGCAACCACTAGGAAAGAAGGGCCAGGAACACCCGCTTGACCAACCGCACCCAATGTAGACGTTACGATAATTGCAATGTAAGCGCCCATGCCTAGATCGATATTGAACAGTTGAGCAAAGAAGATAGCAACCAAGCCATAGTAAATCGCATTACCTGACATGTTGATCGTTGCGCCTAGAGGCAGAACAAATGATGCAGTTGAATTTTTTACGCCCAGCTCTTTTTCACAGGTGTCCATTGTAACAGGCAGTGTTGCCATAGAAGACGCTGTTGAAAGCGCAACTGCTTGCGGTTTCTTCATTGAAGACAGGAATTTCTTCGCAGATGTCTTCGTGAAAACATGCACCATTGCTGGGTAAACAACGAAACCGAAGATTAGGATGGCGGCAACGTAAACAACGAACAGTTTAAACACCACCATTAGCGCACCAAAACCGAACGTACCGACGGCTTCTGCCATCAGACCAAATACACCGATAGGTGCAATGATCATTACTTTGTTGATCATCCAAACCATTGCGTCAACGATGCAGTTAACACCATTGATGATTGGTTCACGACGCTCTTTTGCTTGCTTAGAAATCGCAATACCAAAGAACATACAGAAAACGAGGATCTGTAGGATGTTTGCTTCATTTAGTGATTGGAAAACGTTGGTTGGGATCATACCAGTGATGGTTGCCCAGAAAGTAGGTAGTTCACCTTTTGAAGCGTATTCTGCTGAGAACATGCCTTCGACGCCAGAGACGTCGATACCCATGCCTGGTTGGAATACTTCACCCATAAATAGTGCAAGCGCAACGGCTAGGGCGGATGTTAAACCAAAATAACCTAGAGTGACGATACCAACTTTACCTGCTGACTGGCTGTTCCCAAGACCAGCGGCGCCAGAAATCAAGGCTACAGCGACCAAAGGAATAACCAACATTTTGATTAAGTTGATAAAGATAGCACCTAAAGGAGCGAACACTGTCGCATCATGACCCATCATGGCACCAACGGCTGTGCCCACGATCATGGCGATTACGACTTGTACGCCAATGTTGTTTAGCAAACTCTTTTCTTTTAACACTTCCATAACCTCTGTGCTAATAAAATGTAAAATCCTAAAATTACCCACTAACCATAAATGGATTTACGGATAATTATCTCGCCTTGCTTTTTACACTTATCGTTTACAATTGGCAATATGCAGCAAGGTATTATTGATGGATTAATCGATATTTTATTGACGAACGATAAAGTTTTGTTCAATAGCAAACGTTTGCTATTGATTTTTCTTATAAGGGTTACGCTTGGGATTGTTCAAGTTTATTTTTCTTTATTTGTTTTCTTTTTGTTAATTTTAACCGCTTTTGTATTTGCTATTGCAGTCAGAGTTTTTAGTGACTTGGGGTGATATTTATAACAATTCATCTCTTTCAAGCTCACACTTTTATTAATTTGCCTTCTGAAATGTTAATTGCTTTACATTCTTAGTCCTGATTGCGTTGTAAACATAATGTTAAATGGTAATGACTGGTGAGAATCAAATGCTGACGATCCAGTGTTAAGGATAACTTGCTTAGTTAATGCTCCTGAGCTGATTAGACGAGAAAGACAAGTAAGAGGTGAAGAGACTATGATGAATCTTGCTGCTGCGTTACAAAGAAATGCTGCGAGTAAACCAGATAAAACGGCGTTGATATGTGGCGCTGAAAAGATAAATTATGCGCAGTTTAATGCGATCGCCGGCAAGATCGCAGCGTCTTTAATCAATAAAGGCGTAAAGCCAGGTGACCGCGTTGCGATTTCATGCCCAAACATTCCTTTTTTCGCGTTTGTTTATTATGCAATACAAAAAGCTGGCGCGGTTGCAGTCCCATTAAATGTGCTTTTGAAAGCGCGAGAAATTAAGTATCACTTAGAAGATTCAAAAGCGAAGTTTTATTTCTGCTTTGAAGGGACGAAAGAACTGCCAATGGCAAAAGAGGGCGTCAAAGCCTTTGAACAAGTCGATACATGCGAAGGCATAGTCGTACTGACTCAATCTCAAGATCAAAGCTATTGGAATGGTGTAATAACTCTCAATGCGTTTATAGCCGATGTCCAACCGTTGCCGGATTATATACCGCGTAATGCGGATGATACTTGTGTGATTTTGTATACATCAGGGACGACAGGCTTACCAAAAGGCGCTGAGCTGACTCAGCAGAACATCATAATGAACGCTCTGGTGGCACAAAACATTATGGGCAGCCAGGCCGATGATATTCACTTAGTAACTTTGCCTTTATTTCATACATTTGGTCAAACCGTCCACTTAAATGCTAGTGTTTTGGGCGGGGCAACATTGGTGTTAGTGCCTAGGTTTGAGCCTAAACATGTTCTTGAGCTGGTGGAAAAACATAGGGTGACGATATTTGCTGGTGTGCCAACGATGTACATCGGTCTGCTTCACGTGCAGCATCAATTTGATACCTCGTCATTGCGTGTTGCAGTAAGCGGTGGTGCGCCATTGCCAACCGAAATCTTTCGAACCTTTGAAGAAACATTTAATGTGCCGATCTTAGAGGGATACGGGTTATCGGAGACAAGTCCTATTGCATGTTTTAATCATTTGGATCAGGAGCGCATACCAGGCTCGGTAGGTCAACCGGTTCAAGGTGTCGAAGTAAAAGTTATCGATATTGAAGGTAATGCACTACCGATAGGCGAAGAAGGTGAGATTGTTGTGCGTGGTCATAATGTTATGAAGGGATATCTTGACCGCCCAGAAGTTACTGAATCTGCGCTACAAAATGGTTGGTTCCATACTGGTGATGTGGGCCGCTTTGACAGTTCAGGTAATTTATTTATTGTCGATAGAATGAAAGATCTGATCATTCGAGGTGGATTTAATGTTTATCCCAGAGAAATTGAAGAAGTTTTCATGACTCATCCTGCAGTTTCAATGGTAGCGGTGATAGGGATTCCAAATGAAGAGTATGGCGAAGAGATAAAAGCCTACGTTGTACTTAAACCAAAAGAATACATTGACGCCGATTCATTACAAAAGTGGGGTAAAGAGCAATTAGCCTCGTTTAAATATCCTCGTTATGTCGAAATTCGTGAACACCTCCCGATGAGTGCGACAGGAAAGATTTTGAAACGTGAGTTGAAATCTGAATTGAATATAGCTTAGTCAATTCAATGGTTTTTGTGTCACAGCGCCACTTGCCTAAGTGCAAATGGTGTTGTGCTCTTGACCAATTAGATGCATAAGGTTTTTAGCTATCGTTAGACAATACTTACCGTTTGTTGAATGGATCTATTGCTCGAGTTCTTTAAAGTATTCTTCTAAGCGTTTCGGATTGGTAATGGTTACTGAGCCATAGTTTAGCTCTAGCATCCCAATACTTTCTAATCGTTTTAGTATCTTGTGTACGCTCTGACGAGTTAGCCCCATCATGTTAGCGATATGTTCTCTTGTTACCCTGACAACGCATGGTCGAGTATCGATCGCTTGATTAAGTTGGTATTCAGCAAGCAGCAGCAACCTTTTGGCGACTCGTTCTTCAATTCCTCTAATCGCGTCATCTTCGATAACAGAAATAGCAGACCATAAACGGCGGCTAAGTAAGTCGAGTATAGTGGGGTAACTTTGAGGGTATTTGGCGAGTAACTGGCGAAATTTATCTCCAGGAAGCTCCATTACAGTCACGTCAGAATGCGCGGTCGCACCAAAAATACGAGGCATACCGGGAGAAAAAACATTGTCTCCAAACCAGCCACCAGCTTCGAAAATCATCAGTGTGACTTCTTTGCCTTTTGAACTAATTGAGTTCACTCTCACTGCACCTTGAGCTATGACCATAAGAGAAGATTGAAGCGCACCTTTATTGCAAATCAGTGCTTTTTCGTCGAAGCAGCGAACCTTAGTCATTTGCGCTGCTTCACTAAGCCCTTTATCTGGCAGCCCTGATAGTACAGGACATTTGGCTAGCAGTGTTTTGACTTCTTCCATGTAGCAACCTTACTGCACATTGCTTTATTGAGTTAGTTAAGTTACCCAAGCTTAACACTCTTTGAGTGCTCTGCTTGAGATAGATTTGGAAAGTGCGGGCGTTGAACAAAAAATGACGTGGCATAAACGCGATAGTAAGAAAACGCCCACTAAACATAATGTTAAGCGGGCGTTGTTGTGTCATATCAAACTGAAATTATTTTTGAGTGGCGGCTTTCATTGCAGAAACGAATTCACCTAGCTTGTCGAGCATAATTTGTGGCTGATCAACGTTCGCTTCAATGATTTTGACCACGGCTGAACCAGAAATTGCACCAGCGGCGCCAGATTCTAGTGCTTGTTTCACCTGTGCAGGCTCTGAGATGCCAAAACCAAGTAGTGCTGGTGGCGCATCAAATTGGTTCAGTCTATCCAGCATATGACCTACAGGCATGTTTGCTTTGGTTTCTGCGCCAGTAACGCCAGCACGAGATAGTAGGTAAGTGTAGCCGCCACCTAACTCTGATACTTGCTTCAGTGTTTCATCACTTGCCGTTGGTGGTGCGATGAATATTGGGTGAATACCAAACTTCTCTGCAGCAGCAACAAATTCAGCACTTTCATTAGTTGGTACGTCTGCAATCAAAACAGAATCGATGCCTGCTTTTGCACAACGCTCATAGAAGTTCTCGATACCACGAGAGTAAACAAGGTTCGCGTACATCAGAAGACCAATAGGCAACTCTGGGTATTTAGCTCGGATCTTACCGATTTGCTCGAAGCAGATATCTGGTGTTGCACCTGAATCTAACGCGCGAATGTTAGCGCCTTGGATGGTTGGGCCATCGGCTAGCGGATCTGAGAATGGAATACCAAGTTCAAGGGCATCTGCGCCAGACTCAACCAGTGTTTCCATGATTTTGTAAGACTGCTCTGCGTTTGGATCGCAAACCGTTACGAACGGTACAAATGCGCCTTGGTTCTTTTCGTTTAGGCGCGCAAACATCTTCTCATAACGGCTCATTAGATCGCTCCTTTTTCTTCTAGGATGGCATGTACAGTGAAGATATCTTTATCACCACGACCAGATAGGTTAACAACCAGCAATTGCTCTTTTTCTGGATTCTCACGTGCCATACGCAGTGCGTGTGCCACGGCGTGAGAAGATTCAAGTGCAGGGATGATGCCTTCATGGCGTGCAATCTCTTGGAATGCTTCTAGCGCTTCATCGTCTGTCACGTTGTCGTATTCAGCACGGCCAATTGCGTTTAGGTGTGCGTGCTGTGGACCAACTGAAGGGAAATCAAGACCAGCAGAGACAGAGTATGACTCTTCAACCTGACCGTTTGGATCTTGCATCAATGGCGCTTTCATACCAAAGAAAATACCCGTTTTACCATGTTTAAGTGGTGCACCGTGCTGGTCAGTATCGATACCTTTACCTGCTGGCTCAACACCAATTAGGCGAACGCTTTCTTCTTCGATGAAGTCAGCAAACATACCAATCGCGTTTGAACCACCGCCCACACATGCGATAACCGCATCAGGAAGACGACCTTCACGTGCCAAAATCTGATTCTTCGTTTCTTCACCAATCATGCGTTGGAAGTCACGCACGATCGTTGGGAATGGGTGAGGGCCTGCCGCTGTACCTAGTAGGTAGTGCGCGTCTTCATAAGTTGCAGACCAGTCGCGTAGCGCTTCGTTACATGCATCTTTAAGTGTCGCAGAGCCCGAGTGGACAGGAATAACTTCTGCGCCCATTAGCTTCATACGGAATACGTTCGGGCTTTGACGCTCAACGTCTTTTGCACCCATGTACACGCGACACTTAAGGCCAAGCAGTGCACATGCTAGTGCGGTTGCAACACCGTGTTGACCTGCGCCAGTTTCAGCGATGATTTCGTTTTTGCCCATGCGTTTCGCAAGTAGCGCTTGACCCAACACTTGGTTAGTCTTGTGGGCACCACCGTGAAGTAGGTCTTCACGTTTTAGGTACAGTTTGGTTTTCGTACCTTTGGTTAGGTTACGAGTTAGAGTTAAAGCCGTTGGGCGGCCCGCATACTCTTGAAGAAGCGTCATGAATTCGCTGCGGAATTCTGGATCTTCTTGCGCGTCGATAAACGCTTGCTCTAGTTGCTCCAGTGCTGGAACTAGAATTTGCGGAACGTACTGACCGCCGTATTCGCCAAAGTAGGCATTCAGTTTTGCCATCGTTATATTCCTTCTCGTATTTTTCGCTACGAATAGCTTTAAATTTTTTAGCTGATATCCAGCTTTAGTAGCTGCGAATAGCGGTGAATGCCGCGAGCAACTTCTGTGAATCTTTTTTGCCTGGTGCGCTTTCTACACCAGAGTTTAAATCTAATCCCAAGCAACCTAGTGTCGCTGCTTGTTGAGCATTTTCTGGCGACAGTCCGCCCGCTAGCATAATTTGACTTGGGTCGCCGATCAGTGACCAGTCGAACACTTGACCAGTTCCGCCAGTTTGAGTGCCAACTTGCGCATCTAATAAATGGCGATCAATGTTGTCTGCTAGCAGTTCTGGCTTGGCATCAGTCACGCCGTAAGCTTTCCAAATTTCTACCGTTGCTGGCAGTTCGGCTTTGAGTTGGTTTACGTAAGCTTGGTCTTCTTGACCGTGCAGTTGCACCGCTTTTAAACCCAAAGAGGTGACGACAGAAGCAACAAAATCGATATCGTGATTTTGGAAAACGCCTACATAGTTCAGTGGAGCACCGCTCATGGTTAAGCGAGCACCTTCAAGGTCAACCGCACGCTTCGACTTCTCGACAAAAATCAGGCCACCAAATACCGCGCCAGCTTGATATGCTTTTGCTGCGTCATCTGGATGCGTTAAGCCACACACTTTGTTTTCGCCTAACGTCACTTTACGTACAGCAAGTTCTAGGTTGTCTTCCGCCATCAGTGAACTACCAATCAAGAAGCCGTCTGCGTATTCCGCTAAATCACGAACTTGTTTATGTGTATAAATGCCAGATTCTGAGATTACTGTTGCGTTAGGAGCCAGTTCGCGAATTGTCGGTGCCAGTTCTTTAGTACGATTCAAATCAGTACTTAGGTCGCGAAGGTTACGGTTATTGATGCCGATAACGCGTGCGCCAAGCTTAACGGCACGATGAAGCTCTTCTTCGTTGCTGACTTCGGTCAAGATACCCATGTTCAGGCTGTGTGCTGCTTCTTCTAGCGCTTTGTACTCTTCGTCATTCAGGACAGAAAGCATCAATAGCACAGCATCAGCACTGTAATGACGTGCTAGGTAAACTTGGTAGGTGTCTATCATGAAGTCTTTGCACAGAACGGGTTGTTTAACTTGACCACGCACTTGAGGAAGAAAGTCAAAGTTACCTTGGAAGTACTTCTCGTCTGTTAGGACTGAAATCGCATCAGCATGGTTGTTGTAAACCGATGCAATGTAATCCAAGTCGAAGTGATCACGAATCAAACCTTTAGAAGGAGATGCCTTCTTACATTCGGTGATGAATGCCGTCTTTTCGCCACTCAGAGCATTGTAGAAGCTGCGGTCCGATGGCAGCAAATCAGACTGAAATGTGCTTAGCGGTTGAGACACCTTACGGTCTGCTACCCATTGATATTTGTCGCGGACAATTTTCGCCAGTACTTCTGCCATTTCTGCTTCTTTCTTAGAAACGTGTTCAGACAGGTTGCCAGCTTGCTGAGTGTTGAAGTCAGTCATCTTCTTCAATTCCTTAAGCGTGTGCGGCAAGTTGTTGTACCAATTGGTACGCCTTGCCTGAATTCATTGCCTCAATCGCTTGTTGCGTGTTGGCTTTCAAATCTTCGTGGCCGAATAGACGCATTAGCAGAGCAACGTTCACTGCCACTGCGCCCAATTGTGCGTCTGTACCTTTACCCGTCAGAATATTGGTAATGATTGCTTTGTTTTCTTCAGGATCGCCACCTTTGATCGCTTCTAATGGGTGCGCTTCTAGACCGAAGTCTACTGGTGTTAGCGTGTACTCAGTGATCTTGCCGTCTTTGATTTCTGCAACCGTTGTTTCACCGTGAATTGCTACTTCGTCCAAACCACTACCGTGTACTACAGCGGCGCGCTTCATACCCATTTGTAGCATGGTTTCTGCGATAGGACGAACCAGTTCTTCACTGTAAACGCCCATCAATTCGATGTTAGGACGTGCAGGGTTAATCAGTGGACCAAGAATGTTAAAGATGGTGCGTGTTTTCATGGTTTGACGCACTGGCATCGCATGTCGCACACCACCGTGGTATTGAGGTGCAAATAGGAAAGCGACACCAATATCGTCTACCGCTTTGCGCGTATCTTCTGCGCTCATAGCTAGGTTGATACCAAATGAATCAAGAAGATCAGAAGAACCAGATTTGCTTGAAACGCTGCGGTTACCGTGTTTCGCTACTTTTAGACCACATGCTGCAGCAACAAACGCCGCAGTGGTTGAAATGTTGATGGTGTTGTGACCGTCACCACCAGTACCTACGATATCTGCGAAATCGTAATCTGGGCGAGGGAATGGATTTGCGTTTGCCAGCAGTGCTTTCGCCGCGCCTGCAATTTCGTCTGGCGTTTCGCCTTTGAGTTTTAGTGCAGTCAGTGCTGATGCCATCAAAATTGGGTCTAGTTCACCACGGATAATGATGTCGAATAGCTGTTGGCTCTCTTCCTGAGTAAGCGATTCTTGCTCGTACAGTTTGGTAATAATAGGGTTGATGATTGCTTCCATATTTCCTCTCCTAAATTTCTTATGTGCCAAGTGCTTTTTAAGCAGTGAGTGGGGTCGCTGAAGTTTGTTCTTCAAGTGCCCATTCAATGGCATTGGCCAACAGTGTTGCTCCGTAGGTCGTCATAATAGATTCCGGGTGGAACTGGAACCCGCAAACTTTATCTTCTTCATGTACAACAGACATTACCAAGTCATCCACTTCTGCTGTGATGGTTAGGCTCTCAGGAACCTTGGTCGCAACTAGCGAGTGGTAACGTGCAATTGCAAGTGGTGATGGTAGGTTTTGGTAAATCGCATGGTTTTGGTGCTCCATCATAGAGACCTTACCGTGAATGATTTCGCCCGCGCCAGCAACGGTGCCACCGTACGCTTCAACAATCGCTTGGTGACCAAGACAAATGCCGATCATCGGCACTTTGCCTTTCATGCGTTGGATAAGCTCAGGCATTGAGCCTGCTTCTGAAGGAGCACCAGGGCCTGGCGATAGCAGAACCACTGGGTTTTCAAGCTCGTTTACCGCTTGTTCGATGGTTTCTGCTGGGATGTTGTTTCGGTAAATCTTGACCGAGTGACCTAACGAGCGGAACTGATCCACAAGGTTGTAGGTGAACGAGTCAAAGTTATCGATAAAAATGATATTAGCCATCTCTGAACCCTATTCCTTATTGTGACTTATGCGCTGCTTGGATAGCAGAGATTACCGCTTGTGCTTTGCCGCGCGTTTCGTCTGCTTCCGCTTGCGGATCAGAGTCGAACACCACGCCAGCACCAGCTTGAACTTGAGCAATGCCGTTCTCAACGTACGCTGAGCGGATCACGATACAGGTGTCGAGTGTGCCTTCACCAGTGAGGTAGCCAACAGCGCCGCCGTAGCTACCGCGTCGTGCGCCTTCTACATCGCGAATCAACTGCATGGCACGAATCTTAGGTGCGCCGGTGAGCGTACCCATGTTCATACATGCTTGATATGCGTGCAGCGCGTCTAGGTCTTCACGCAGTTGACCAACCACACGAGACACCAAGTGCATTACGTGGCTGTAGCGGTCGACTTTTAGAAGGTCTGCTACGTGGCGAGTACCAGCTTGAGCAATACGAGCGACGTCGTTACGTGCCAAGTCAACCAACATCATGTGTTCTGCGTTTTCTTTCATGTCGGTGCGCAGTTCAAGTTCGATGCGGCTATCTAGGTCGAAATCGATCTCTCCATTCGGGCGTTTACCACGGCGACGTGTGCCTGCAATTGGGTAGATTTCAATTTGGTTGGTATCGGTTTCATACTTAAGCGCGCTTTCTGGTGATGCGCCAAACAGAGTGAACAGCTCATCTTGCATGTAGAACATGTAAGGGCTTGGGTTACTTTGTTTCAGTTCTTTGTAAGCCGCCAGTGGAGAAGGACAAGGTAGAGTGAATCTACGAGACGGTACAACTTGGAATACATCGCCTTTCACTACGAACTCTTTTAAGTTGCGAACGGTTTGGCAGAAGTCTGTATCAGATACGCTAGGTTCTATCGTTATGTCAGCGATTTGTTTTGCGCTTGGCAGTAGTTTTGGCGCTGCACACTGAGCGCTGATTTCTGCAATGCGAGTCTCTAACGCTGTTTTCTCTGAACCATCAACAAACAACGTCGCTTGAAGCTGGCAAGATTCCGTTTGATGGTCGACAACAAGTAGTGTTTCCGCGACGTAGAAAACGTAATCTGGACACTGATTTGTTACTTCGGCATTACCAAGCGGCTCAAAGTTTGCGACTAAGTCGTAGGCAAACAGACCACCAAGGAAAATTGCGTGTTTGTCTTGCTGTGAAATATCAAAACTATGCTGAACCAAACGTAGCGCATCGAAAGAAGAGGCTTCACGTAGGCGAGAGTCTTCATCTAACGTGTCGCATGGCTGGTTAAACTGCAAAGTTAGCGTTTCGCCATCGAACTTGCTCTCAACGTCACCACGGATGTTCTGGTTTAGGTGAGACAGTAGGTTTTTACCGTTATTGGTCAAGGCGTGCATGCTAACGGTATGGCCGAAGCAAACAATGCGAACCGCTGAATCTACGATCAGCAGGGATTTTAAATTTTGCTTTGAATCGATCTCAGCAGATTCCAGCAATAGGCTGTCAGTTTTGTTCTCACATAGTGTGTGGAACAAGCGAGTCGGGTCTTGAGTATAAGGGACGGAAGCCGTTAGCACTTCAAGCTGTCCAAGTTTCTTAATTTCAATGGCCTTGTTCACAAGACCTCCTTGTAGCTGTTTAAATCTTCCTACCGTACATAGTCGCATAAAGCAAACGTTCTCCCAATCTAGAGTTGGCTATATTCGATTAATGTTTAGGCAGTTGAATGTGAAATGAGCAACAAAACAAAAAAGCCCGCTTAAGTAGCGGGCTTTACAACGTTTGGTTCTATAAACTAGAAGTATACGTTTGCCCACCAAGAACTAGTCCAAGTGCGCCACCAAGCAAGATCTGATGAGTTTGCCTTATTAAGACAAACCGCAACTTTCGCTTTTTGGTTTTGGTTAAATTCTTGTAACATGGTGAACCTTAAATTACGTACTTTGTATTTGTGTACTAGTTAACTAGTGCGAGAGTAAAAAGTCAACCCCAAAACGGCATTAAAACGATAAAAATATGAGAATTGATTTACATAGTCACACCACTGCATCGGACGGTCGGTTAGAACCTAAAGATTTAGTGGAAAGGGCGCTGAGTTTTGATATCGAGGTTTTGGCGATCACTGATCACGATACGGTTGACGGTTTGGCGTTAGCTAAGCAATACGTTCAAGATAATAATTTGCCGATAAAAATCATCAATGGCATTGAGATATCGACCGTCTGGCAAAACAAAGACATTCATATTGTCGGCCTGAATATTGATCCGGAAAATGAACAATTATCTGCCCTCATAGAACAGCAGAAGCAGCATCGCATAACACGATCTGAGTTAATTGCAGAGCGACTACAAAAAGCAACTCGAGTAGGTGTGCTTGAAGAGGTAAGGCAAATCGCCGGTGATGCTCCAGTGACAAGAGCGCATTTCGCGAAATGGTTGGTAGATAATGGTTACGCAAAAACCATGCAAATGGTGTTTAAAAAATACCTAACGCGTAATAACCCAGGTTATGTACCACCGAATTGGTGTTCGATGAAGGATGCGGTTGATGCTATCCATGCGGCTGGTGGAATGGCGGTATTAGCGCATCCTGGCAGATATAAGTTGACAGCGAAGTGGATTAAGCGTCTTCTAGCAGCGTTTGTCGAAGCAGGTGGTGATGCGATGGAAGTTGCACAGCCACAGCAAGCGCAACAAGAAAGGCGCAACTTGGCTGATTATGCTATACAATACAAACTATTAGCCTCTCAAGGCAGTGATTTTCACTACCCATCACCGTGGATGGAGCTAGGAAGGAACCTATGGTTGCCTGCTGGCGTCGAACCAGTTTGGAAAGATTGGGGAATAGATCCTTCGTTGAATAATACTCAGTAATACGAAGTCGAGAACCCATAAAAATATAGAGCCGAGAGGCTCGATAATGAGGAATTACAATGAGCCAGTTTTTTTACGTTCACCCAGAAAACCCACAGGCTCGCTTGATTAATCAAGCAGTAGCAATCATTCGTAACGGCGGCGTTGTGGTTTACCCTACTGATTCAGGGTACGCACTTGGCTGTCAGTTGGAGAACAAACAAGCACTGGAACGAATCTGTCAGATTCGTCGTCTGGATGATAAGCATAACTTTACTTTACTGTGTCGTGATTTGTCGGAGCTTTCTCTCTATGCGCGAGTGGATAACTCTGCATTCCGACTGCTGAAAAATAACACACCAGGTCCTTACACCTTCATCTTCAAAGGCACAAAAGAAGTGCCGCGTCGTTTGATGAATGCAAAACGTAAGACCATCGGTATCCGTGTCCCAGACAATCAAATTGCCTTGGACTTATTGGAAGCATTAGGTGAACCGATGATGTCTACGTCGTTGATTCTACCTGGCAGTGACGTAACAGAATCTGATCCAGAGGATATTCGCGATAAACTAGAACATGCGGTTGATGTGATTCTTAATGGCGGTTACCTAGGTGAACAACCTACGACTGTAATTGACTTTAGCGAAGGTGAACCTGTTGTAGTTCGTTTGGGATCAGGTGACCCTGCACCATTCGAATAGTAGACGCACCACCGCCAAACAAAATAGGAGGCATCGCGCCTCCTATTTTAGTTGTCATATCGAATATCTCATTGAACTTAACTGATTGAGGTTAAGCAAAATCGAAAATGTCGATACCATTTTGTTCTGCATAGTTGATGTATGCAGAGCTCACACCGTTTAGTGTCACTTCAACATTGTATTCATCACTTGAGAATACTGCCCAGCCACATTCATTGTAAGATAAAGTCAGATCATCCGCTGAATCCAAGAACGTATCTCGAATGCCATCGTTATCAGTGTCTCGGCCCATATCAAAGACAAGTTTGTCATGGAAAATATTAAAATCGACAATGTCGGCTTTGACATCAATATCGTTGGAAGATACTGGCTGATCAGGTACACCAATAGCCAGGCGGTTTGTAAGCACGAAGGTGTCGTCTCCACAGCCACCGCTCAGTACTGATTCACCATCACCAACAACGAGGGTGTCGTTACCCCAGCCACCACTCAAGTAGTTGTTGCCTGAATAATCAAAAATTGTGTCGTCGCCACAGCCACCAAAGAGTTTGTCGTTTCCTAATCCTCCGGATAGGAAATCGTTTCCAAAGCCGCCAGAAACAAAGTCGTTACCTCGGCCACCAAGCAAGGTATCGTCTCCCCAGCCACCGAAGACAATATCATTACCTCCGTATCCTACAAACTTATCATCACCACAGAAGCCGAAGAAAATATCGGTTGTTTCAGAGCCTTTTGTGCCTGTCATATCGTCATCTTGAGATGTCCCAAAAATCCAATTTAGGTCGAGATTTAGCATAGACATTGTTCTATTCCTTTTTGTCTGATTTATGCCAATCGCCGAGAGTGCAGAGCGAACCTAGAGAGTCAGAGTACACGATAGCATTAGTGTTATTTTTTGATGTGAACTAATGACTTAAAGACAATTTTTGTCTTGCTACCCACGACCTTGTTTTGCTATGAGCGCTCATTGTCTGCGGTGATTGGTATTACTTAGCAGCAAACAGGGACGGCTTATTCTTCGTTGCTTTCTAGCAATACGAACAGTAAACACACCCCAAGTGGTTATTGTTGTAACCCTGACAATTTTATCAGGTACCGCGTGGTTAAAGTGGTTCAGGAAGACCGATATTAGTGGGATTCTCGTTGAGCAATGCCTGCATTAAGTAGTAAAAAAGTTGCAGAATAGGACAAATATTTCGGTCATTTTTGAAGTGAATTTTGGTGTGGAGAATGGCGCCGATTTAGCTTACATTAACTAAGAAAGTTACGTATAATGTCCGACCGAAAAATCCCACTGAAATGGGTAAATAGCAAAATGCAGACCAATCCTGGTCTAGACGTCTGTGAAGACGACACATAGGTAGATAAATGAGCGAAAAGTTACAAAAAGTATTAGCACGTGCTGGTCACGGTTCTCGTCGTGAGATTGAATCGTTAATTAAATCTGGTCGCGTTAGCGTGAACGGTGTAGTCGCTAAGCTTGGTGAAAGACTTGAAGACGAGAGCAGCGTAGTTCGTATCGATGGTCACATTGTCTCTGCAAAGATTCAAGAAGAAGTGATTTGTCGTGTACTTGCGTACTACAAACCTGAGGGTGAACTGTGTACTCGTCACGATCCAGAAGGTCGTCGTACTGTTTTTGATCGTCTGCCAAAAATTCGTGGCTCTCGTTGGATTTCAGTTGGTCGTCTGGATGCGAACACTTCTGGTCTTCTGCTTTTCACAACGGATGGTGAACTGGCGAACCGCTTAATGCACCCAAGCCGCCAAGTTGAACGTGAATACCTAGTACGTGTGTTCGGTGAAGTAACTGAACAGAAAGTTCGTAATCTAGTAAAAGGTGTTGAACTGGAAGACGGTTTAGCTCGCTTTGAAGATGTTGTTTACGCGGGTGGTGAAGGCATGAACCACACGTTTTACGTTGTTATCAACGAAGGTCGTAACCGCGAAGTTCGTCGACTATGGGAATCGCAAGAGTGTGCCGTTAGCCGTCTGAAACGTGTTCGTTACGGCGACATCTTCTTAGACAAGAAACTGCCTCGTGGCGGTTGGATGGAGCTTGACCTGAAAGAAGTAAACTACTTGCGTGAGCTTGTAGAGCTTCGTCCAGAGAAAGAAACCATGCTTGATCTGAACAAAGACAATACGTCACGCAAACGTGAGCGTGCACGCAGCCAAAAAATTCGTCGCGCAGTTAAGCGCCATGAAGAGCGTGTTAACACGCCAAAAGGTCGCAGCAACAACCCTTCTCGTCGTAAGCCGAAGAAGACTGCTGGTGACCAAGGCGCACGCAATAAGCATCGTTAATCGATAGCAAAACATCAGAAAGGCTTGCCAATTCGGCAAGCCTTTTTCTTATCTGTTACATAACAAAAGGATCTAAAGCCTATATAGAGCAGGGTGCTTTGTATAAACATATATCTCAGCTAGACGAAAACAACAGATCAAAAAATACCAGCACTAGGCTGGTATCTTTGTTCATGATGAAGAAACGTTAATCGCGTTTCCAAAGCATATGGCAGAACTTATGTTCAGGGTCTCGGCTGATTAGCATACGAGCAAATACGTCATCAAGAACGTCATTTTCCTCATTTACTAGGCCGATACGAACCTCTGCATATACTTCTTTGTCGATCTCGAAGCCAACATGTTCAACCCAGTCATCACCGGTTTCAACAAGTTCTGCGGCACCACGATCTTCAAATTGCGCAGTAAACAGAATCACGTCAGCTGGCTCTAGGTTATCTGGAGCCATCTCAAGGAAAATGTCGTACGCTGCGTCGATGACGTCGTCGTAAGAAATCAAATCAGACATGCTTATGCTCGGCTCATGTATTTACGTTCAGCTGTGTTAATGATAACACGGTCACCAGTTGCAATGTACTCAGGAACCTGGATGACAAGACCTGAAGCGAAGCGTGCTGGTTTAGTACGAGCAGATGCAGAAGCACCTTTGATTGAAGGGTCAGTTTCTTCAATCACTAGCTCAACAGAAGATGGTAGTTCAATACCCACTGCAGCACCGTTAACAAGGATAATGTGGATACCTTGTGTATCTTCGTTGATGAACAGCATGTCGTCTTCAACTTCATTGTGCTTGAATGTGTATTGTGAGTAGTCTTCGTTATCCATGAAGATGTGCTCATCGCCGTCAGCGTATGAGTACACAACTGCACGTTTGTTCATTTCTACCGTTTCAACAACGTCATCAGACTTGTAACGCTCATCTACACGTGCGCCCGTGTTTAGATCTGTACAACGCATTTTGTAGATTTTAGCGCCGCCACGACCGCCAGGAGTCGTTACTTCGATGTCTTTAACTAGAAGAGTTTTACCATTAGACTCGATTGCGAAGCCTTTTTTGATTTCACTTGCCTTTGGCATTGTATATTCCTATTCATACTTATTAAGCAAAACTCGGTGATTATAGCGCTAAGTTAGCCGCCTAGCATTAAAATTCATTGCAGAAATTTGTTGTTACTCCCATGACTAAACACCTGAATGGACTTGATTCGGTGAGTCGGCTAAGAGAACATATAGCCCAACTTCTTGAACCATCTGAGAACACGTTTTAAGTCATGTCTCTGCCTGTTATCGATCCTAAACAACCATTTCAACCAGAGTTTGCGCCTTTAATTAGGGAAGTCACCGCTTGTCTCAAAGGTGGACTGGGGCAAAACTTACACAGCGTTTATGTATACGGTAGTGTTGCTCGCAAAACAGCGATCGTTGGGAAGTCGAACTTAGACTTGGTTGTCGTTACTCAATCATCCTTTGAGCACAATAGCGCGACTTTGCTCAACACAATTAAGTGGCGTGCGCAGCAGAGTTACCCTCACGTTAATGGTGTATCGGTCCGTACAGCCTTAGTGAGCGAAGTAGCTAATTTAGACAGTATTTTCACTTGGGGCTTTATGCTTAAGCATTGCTGTGTCTGTGTTTATGGTGATGATCTAGCAGACTGTTTTGGTGATTACGTCCCAAGTTGGGAAATTGCTAAGCACTGGAATATGGATGTGGAAGATTGGATTACGGCTTATCGCAAAAAAATCGTACAAGCGAAGACGATAGAAGAGCAGGTGGCCGCCCAGCGCGTGATTGCTAAAAAGTTACTAAGAGCGTCATACTCTTTGGTGATGTATCGAGATAAACGTTGGTTTGATGACCCCGTAGAGTGTGGCAAGGTATTCTTAACTTATCATCCTGAAAAGCAGCTTGAGATCGAGCGGCTAGAAATTTTACTTTCTGGCCGGGGGATTCCCAAGCGTTCTGTTATCGGGCTAATTGATGCGTTTGGTGATTGGTTAGTCAAACAGTACCAGAAAACAGAGTTTCGTATCGGCTAAAACAACCCCATTTGCGGCGCTGAAAGCCTGTCAAAGTCCGTCCCAATGAAAGGGAGAATCGCATCTGCAACGGGTTTGAGTTGTTTATCAATGTAATGTTGATAATCAATCGGGCTATTGAGGTACTCATAAGGTTCAGGGCCGTTCACGGTAATAATGTATTCAATTCGTCCTTGGTTTTGATACTGTAATGGGCGGCCAAGCTTGGCATTTATCTCATCCGCTAAACGAGCTGCACGCACTTGTGGCGGGACGTTCTTCTGATACTCATGCAGTTTTCTGCGCAGTCGCTTTTGATACACCAACTGTTCATCAAATTCACCGTTGTTAGTTTTCTCAACCATCTCTCGGACATAGTCGCTTGGATCTTCACCATGGAAAATCATGCTATAGAGTGTATTTTGAAATTTCTGTGCTAACGAGGTCCAGTCAGTACGGGCACTTTCTAACCCTTTAAATACAATCCGTTCTTGCTCTCCTTCACCGATTAAACCCGCATAGCGCTTTTTCGAGCCAGTTTCTGCGCCACGAATCGTTGGCATAAGGAATCTGCGATAATGGGTTTCATACTCGATTTCCAACATAGATGTTAGGTTGTACTCAGAACGCAGGTGTTCTTGCCACCAAGAGTTGATGTAATCAACTAATTGATTTCCAACAGCGTCAGCTTCTACTTGACTGTATGGTCGATTCAACGACACGAATGTGGAATCCGTATCGCCGTAAATCACTTGATATCCTTGCTCCTCGATCAGCACCTTAGTTTGCTTCATGATTTCATGTCCGCGCATGGTAATACTAGAAGCTAACCGAGTATCAAAGAAACGACATCCCGATGAGCCCAGTACGCCATAAAAGGAGTTCATGATGATTTTGATTGCCTGAGAAAAAGCTTTTTCATTGTTCTTCTTTGCAACATCACGTGCTGCCCAAAGCTTTTCAATCATTTCTGGTAAAAAGTGTTTCGTACGATGGAACTGCCCACCGCGAAAGCCAGGTACAGCCTGATTTTCTTCTTTTCCAATATCGAGCAATAACCCCTCAACTAAACCCATAGGATCAATCAAGAAAGAGCGAATAATCGATGGATATAGACTCTTAAAATCCAATACTAAAACAGAATCATATAGGTTAGGGATGGAGTCCATCACGTAACCGCCTGGGCTCGCAATCCAACTTTCAGGGTGTAGGTTTGGGGCAACGTAGCCTGCTCGGTGTATCTGAGGCATGTATAGGTTTGTGAATGCTGCAACCGAACCGCCGACACGATCCAGTTCGACACCAGTGAGACGAGAGCGCTCTATTGCAAAGTCAAGCAGGTGAGTGTGATTGAAAATCTTATTCACTAACACGCAGTCTTGTAAATTATATTTAGCCAGCGATGGTTTGTCGGAGCGGTACATACGATTGATCTCATCCATGCGGTCATGAACGTTGTGGATTTCTTTCCCTTCCCCTAAGAGTTCTTGAGATACAGACTCTAATGACCAAGACCGAAAGTGATAAGTCGCCGTTTTTAACGTATCGATACCGTCCATTACAACTCGCCCTGGAATGGAAATAAACCCTTGTTGGCTTTGAGATGAACTTCTGAAAAAGCTGGCTTGGTCTGCTCTACCAAGCATTAGCTTCATGTTGTGCCATTCTGCTCGTTTGTGTAGCAGACGAAAGTCAAAATCAATGACGTTCCAACCGACAATGACATCGGGGTCGAACTGTTTAAACCAAACGATGAGTGCTTCTAGAAGCGCTTTTTCATCCTTAACCCATTGTATCGGTGTCTCCGAAGGTTCTGCTTCTCCGATCATGATAACGCGGGAATCCATGACGCTGTCTAATCCGATTGAGTAAAGAATGCCTTTCTCAGAGCATTCTATATCTAGCGAGACAACGTTTAACTTCGGCTCATATTGCCCCGCACGGCATTTTGCGCTCTGGACGCGTTGGTAGCCATTGGTGCGAGTCACATTGCCTGTAAACTCGATACTGCCTTTGATAAAACGCTCCATTAGGTAGCGATCGGCGAGGCGAATATCACTTTCGTACGTAGTGATATCTTTTTGAGCGAATGTGTCTTTGAGTGCGAGAGCGTCTCTGGTTACATTGGTATAGCAGGCAGCAAGAGGCGTATGTTCAAACGTTTTGAGATCCAAAAGGCGGATGTCGACGAATATGTTTTTTTCTCGTGCGAGTGTCTTTGCTTGCTCTGAGTGTTTCTGAGCGATGAAAAATACTGGCTTCTCACCATTAATAAGTAACTGAGTAGGACCTGCTTCTGTCGAAAGCCACAACTCGATTTGAGTTTGACCTTTGATGTCTCGTGCCTGTCGAGTAAGCAGAAAGCCTTGTTGGATATTCAAATGTGAGAAACCTTAGAAAACTTGAAGAACGTTAGTTTAACACTAAGAACTGTAAAAATAACCAGTAAAGAAAGCGTCTCAATTTTTGCTGGAATTAGTGATTACAAGTTAGTCTTTGGTGCAAGAGGGACAGTGTCATTTTAAGTTATAGCGTGTTTCTCTGGGCAATATGAAATCTAGTTACTTGATTTATTGTACTTAATGTTGTTAATTGTCTTTTCTTAGATTTCGGTTCTGCTCATCACGCTCTAAAATAATAGAGTGGTTTATGAATAAGTTCTTGCTAAAGTTTGCGTTTCAGCACATATTCATAGAAAGCAATTTTTTGTCGATTACGTTAGTATATAGGCAGTCATACTGATATCCACATTTAACAAATAATGGTTATGTGGGTGCAGAACCAATACAAAGTGTGGAGATACAAGTTTGATAAATGTTTTCCTTGTAGATGATCACGAGCTGGTTCGCACAGGGATACGACGTATTATTGAAGACGTCCGTGGAATGAACGTAGCAGGAGAAGCTGACAGCGGTGAAGATGCAGTAAAATGGTGTCGCAGTAATCATGCTGACGTAGTTTTAATGGACATGAACATGCCAGGAATTGGCGGCTTGGAAGCCACTAAAAAAATTCTTCGCGTGAATCCTGATGTGAAAATCATCGTACTTACCGTTCATACAGAAAACCCGTTTCCAACCAAGGTGATGCAGGCAGGTGCGTCTGGTTATTTAACCAAAGGTGCTGGCCCTGACGAAATGGTGAATGCGATTCGTGTAGTTAATAGTGGGCAGCGTTACATCTCGCCAGAGATTGCGCAGCAGATGGCATTGAGTCAATTTTCTCCAGCCTCTGAGAACCCTTTTAAAGACTTATCCGAGCGTGAATTGCAGATCATGCTTATGATCACCAAAGGCCAAAAGGTAACGGATATTTCTGAGCAACTTAATTTAAGTCCAAAGACAGTCAACAGCTATCGCTACCGACTCTTTAGTAAATTGGACATTAATGGTGACGTTGAGTTAACTCACTTAGCGATTCGCCACGGAATGCTGGACACCGAGACCCTTTAGCGTGAATCCTCCCTTCGATTCGGCTTCCTTTCTCAAGACAGTAACTAATCAGCCCGGCGTTTACAGAATGTACAACGCCGAAGCTGTTGTAATCTACGTAGGTAAAGCCAAAGACCTTAAAAAGCGCCTTTCAAGCTACTTTCGGAAAAAAGTAGACAGTGAGAAAACTCGCGCGCTTGTCAGTAATATCGCCAAAATAGACGTCACGGTGACTCACACTGAGACAGAAGCGCTGATCTTAGAGCATAACTACATCAAGCAGTATTTGCCGAAATACAATGTGTTGCTGCGAGATGATAAGTCTTACCCTTATATCTTTATTAGCGGTCATAAGCACCCACGGCTTTCTATCCACCGTGGCGCCAAGAAGCGCAAAGGTGAATATTTTGGCCCCTACCCAGATTCTGGTGCAGTAAGAGAAACATTGCATTTGCTGCAAAAGATATTTCCTGTGCGCCAGTGTGAAGACACTGTCTATTCCAACCGAACGCGCCCATGTTTGATGTACCAAATTGGTCGTTGTGCAGGACCATGCGTTAATACCATCATTTCTGATGAAGAATATGCAGAGTTGGTTGGCTTTGTGCGCATGTTTTTGCAAGGCAAAGATCAGCAAGTACTCAAACAACTGATCGAGAAAATGGAAGTTGCCAGTCAGCAATTGCGCTTTGAAGATGCCGCTAAATTTCGCGATCAAATCCAAGCGATTAGGCGTGTTCAAGAGCAGCAGTACGTCTCAGAAGACAGCATGGATGATATGGATGTACTCGGGTTTGCTCAGGAGAATGGTATCGCGTGTATCCATATCCTGATGATACGTCAAGGCAAAGTGCTTGGTAGCCGTAGTCATTTTCCGAAAATCCCACAAAATACAAGCCAGCAGGAAGTGTTCGATAGTTTTCTGACTCAATACTATTTGAGCCATAACGAAGCACGTACAATTCCTTCTCGTATTATTTTGAATCAAGAGTTGGCAGAAGATATTGCGCCAATACAGAAAGCGTTAAGTGAAGTGGCAGGCCGTAAGGTTCATTTTCATACGTCGCCAACTGGCTCTCGAGCAAGGTATCTCAAGCTTTCGAACACTAATGCACTAACGGCGATTACCACCAAAATCAATCACAAAATGACGATTAATCAGCGTTTTCATGCGCTTCGCGAAACATTGAATTTGGAGTCTATAGCTCGAATGGAATGTTTTGATATCTCCCATACGATGGGGGAAAGCACGATTGCGTCATGTGTGGTGTTCAACAACGAAGGCCCCGTAAAGCAGGAGTATCGTCGCTACAACATTACTGGGATTACCGGTGGTGATGATTACGCAGCAATGGGACAAGCGTTGGAGCGCCGTTATTCGAAGCAATTGGACGTAGAGAAAATTCCCGACATCATCTTTATCGATGGCGGTAAAGGTCAGTTAAATCGTGCGCATGACATCATTTCGCAGTACTGGGGGGATTGGCCAAAGCGTCCTATCATGATTGGTATTGCAAAAGGCGTTACTCGCAAACCAGGTTTAGAAACGCTGATTACAGTCGATGGGGACGAGTTTCATTTACCAAGCGATGCTCCTGCGCTGCATCTTATTCAACATATTCGTGATGAAAGCCATAACCATGCTATAGCGGGGCACCGTGCTAAGCGAGGTAAAACCAGACGTACGAGTGCACTCGAAGGGATTGAGGGAATCGGCCCTAAACGACGTCAGGCGTTACTCAAGTACATGGGTGGGTTACAAGAACTTAAACGTGCAAGTGTCGAAGAAATCGCCAAAGTACCGGGAATAAGTCACTCTTTAGCAGAAATTATTTTCCAAGCATTGAAACAATAAGGAAAATCGCGCAACATTAAGCCGCAATGTGTAAGAGAATAATAAAATGCGTTTGAATATCCCGAACATTCTGTCTCTTCTTAGACTGTTCCTAATCCCTGTTTTTGTGGTTGTCTTTTATCTACCTTATTCATGGGCACCGTTTGCAGCAGCAATGGTGTTTTGGGTAGCGGGTTTTACTGACTGGCTTGACGGCATGTTGGCCCGTAAACTTGGCCAAACTTCTCGTTTTGGCGCGTTTATTGATCCTGTCGCTGATAAAGTGCTAGTGGCAACGGCATTGATTCTAATCACGGAACATTATCATTCAATTTGGGTGACCATTCCTGCGGTAACGATGATTGCGCGAGAAATCATTATCTCAGCATTGCGAGAATGGATGGCTGAAATCGGTAAGCGAGCGAGTGTTGCGGTATCTTGGGTTGGCAAAGTAAAAACTGTTTCGCAAATGTTCGCCTTATGGGTGTTGATATGGCGTTACGATGAATGGATGGTTTGGCTAGGCTTTGCGGCCTTGTATGTGGCAACTTTCTTGACATATTGGTCAATGATTCAATATTTGGCTGCTGCGAAAGACGATCTGTTGAATGAAGAGCACCATTAAATTCTGATGTTAGAAAGCAGGCTTAATAGCCTGCTTTTTTGTATCTAAGACAATCTACAGCATTTTTTGCTTCTCTCGCTTTTCAATGCTTGCTAACGGCCATGCTTACAATTTGTATCTGGGGCTTTTGCTTCGATAGAGTTCCATTTGTGATCTAAGTCTTGTTTTTGTCCTTGGAGAGTCTTAGAGAGGCGAGTCTTCTGATTATTAATACTTCAATGCACGCAACGCACGGCCTGCAGTGTAAGGCGTAGCCAAAGTTTTATGATAAACAAGTGTATTTAAGCGATTTTTAGTATTAAAACTAAGCAATCCATCGTCTTTCGCACAAATTCTAGTCAAACGATTTAAAAAAATAAAAATAGTGTTGACTCGATCGCTCGAATCCGTAGAATGCATCCCGTACCCAGGAGAGCACGGCTCAAAAGGGTGGTGAAAAAGCTTAGCTTTATTCACAAATGAGGCGCCTTGGCAGAGTGGCTATGCAGCGGATTGCAAATCCGTGGACCTCGGTTCGACTCCGGGAGGCGCCTCCATTATTCTTTTGAGAGTGAATGGCTTTCGAGAATAAATGCGACACTAGCTCAGTTGGTAGAGCGCAACCTTGCCAAGGTTGAGGTCACGAGTTCGAACCTCGTGTGTCGCTCCAAATTTTATTGATATGGCATTTAGCGGTATCAGATGGTGTTTTACTTTTCTGTAAAGGCATCACAAAGAATATTTGTGTGCCCTGGTGGTGGAATTGGTAGACACAAGGGATTTAAAATCCCTCGACGTTCGCGTTGTGCCGGTTCAAGTCCGGCCCGGGGCACCATCTCATATTAAATGCGACACTAGCTCAGTTGGTAGAGCGCAACCTTGCCAAGGTTGAGGTCACGAGTTCGAACCTCGTGTGTCGCTCCAGATTTAAGGCCTAACATGAAAATGTTAGGCCTTTTTCGTATTTTTTTGAAAATCTCAAACTTCTTTTCTGTCACAGACTTCGTTAAGTAGCGAACCCTTTGTCTCATTGACTCAAGTGATTGTTAATTCTGCCATTGCAAAACATCTTAGCTATTCCTACTAGTCTATGTTTAAACCATCACTTGTGGTGAATAACCACTCTTACTCCAGGCAAAGCTGTGACGAGAATGCTATCTTTTTAAATGTTCCGGATATAGAAAGGAATGTTTTACGATTAAGCAGCACAACCTTAAACCTCTGTTTAGATGAGGTGATGATATCTCAAGAATATTTGTTTAAATAACAGCTATTTGAGAGAAGCAGAAAAGCATAGCTCATGAATATGAACATGTGAGTTGCAATGGGGTATGTTTTGTTGTGATTTACATCACTGTTACTAATATGAAAAATCGTTGCCAGAAGATTTTATTTTGTGATAAATTCGCGCGCAATCTCGGAGCGTAATTAACAACGTTTGATCTCTGGGGGATACGCGTAGTGACCATTCAAGCTGATTGTGACACTGCGTAGGGTAGGTATCGGCAAAGCCTTTTGTCGATAGACGGGATACTAATGCTGTAAACGCGGCATATTAATGGGAAACCCAACATTGAAACCTTTGAATAAACACACACTAATCAGCTTCATACTGCCGAAATGTCCTGTTTTACAAAACGGGTGCATTACAGAACCTTGATTAATCCCTTTTACATATAAAGTCGCGAGTATCGTGGCGGATGATCTGTATTTGTCATTTATGCACTGACAAATGCGGAGGGGTATTCACACCTCCTGTAATTTCATTCTAATGATTATTAATACAGGATACAGAATTATTATAATTCAAGGGATTATGTAGTATGAGCACTGCCTTTGAAGTCGATAGCAATATCGCAAACATTTTTTCGTCTCAGGTTCCTATCGTTGAGGGAACGTATGACTTAACGCCAGATCAAGTATTGATTGATCAGGCTGAGCATGAATCTGAAGTACGTTCTTATCCACGTCGTTTGCCGATCGCAATTAAACAAGCCTTTGGGTGCTTGGTTGAAGATACGCGTGGACAGATCTTTCTAGACTGCCTTGCGGGGGCAGGCACTCTAGCTTTGGGGTATAACCATCCTGAAATAAACCAAGCGCTGAAAGAGCAATTAGATTCAGGACTGCCATATCAGACGCTAGATATTGCAACATCTGCAAAAACGACGTTTATTCAATCTGTTAAGTCTTTTCTTCCTCAAGAGTTAAGCGAGAACAGCGTTATCCAATTTTGTGGCCCGTCTGGAGCTGATGCGGTTGAAGCTGCTATCAAGCTCGCGAAACAGACTACCGGTCGCAACACTATGTTTGCCTTCCGTGGCGCATACCATGGTATGACTAATGGTACGATGGGAATGATGGGTAACTTAGGCACGAAAGCTCGTCGAACTGGTTTGATGTCGGATGTGCACTTTATGCCTTTCCCATACAACCTGCGTTGTCCTTTTGGGCTTGGCGGTGATGAAGGTGCGAAAGCAAGTATTCGCTATATCGATCGTCTTTTAAACGATGATGAGTCAGGCATTATGAAGCCTGCCGCGATTATCGTGGAGCCAGTGCAAGGTGAGGGTGGTGTTGTTCCTGCGCCAGCATTCTGGCTACGAGAGTTACGTCGTATTTGTGATGAACACGGTATCTTACTGATCTTCGATGAGATCCAGTGTGGTGTTGGTAAAACTGGCTACAATTTCGCGTTCGAAGAGTCGGGCATTGTTCCAGATATTCTGTGTTTATCAAAAGCAATTGGTGGTGGCTTACCAATGTCGCTATTGGTTATCAACAAGCAACATGATACATGGAAGCCGGGCGAGCACACAGGTACATTTCGTGGTAACCAGCTAGCTATGGTCTCTGGTGCGAAAGCATTAGAAATTATCCAGCGTGATAATCTTGTTGAGCATGCCAATATTGCGGGTCAGTACTTGCGCTACGGCCTTGAAAGTATTCAAAAGCGTGTGAACTGTATCGCAGAGGTTCGTGGCAAAGGTTTGATGCTAGGCGTGGAGATTAAAAATCCAGACGGTGAGCTCAATAAATTTGGTGAACCTCAAGCGGATAGTGAACTCACACTTTCTATTCAACGCGCAGCACTCGAGCGTGGCTTGATCGTTGAAAAAGGTGGACGCGAAGGCGCAGTAATTCGTTTCCTTCCTCCTCTTATCATCTCGTTTGAACAAATCGACTTTGCTTTACGTGTATTTGAAGACGCGATTTTAGCCGCAGGCGGTAGTCACATCGAAACTCAGCCACAAGATGAATGGAAGAAGCATTTCATCCACACTGGAGAGATCGGCAGCAATGAATTTGCTTCGGTGATGAATCACACTACTACGGTAATGAAGTCAGTGTTTGAACAAGTGACTGCACCGTATTCAGGTATGGATCCAAAAGCATTGGAAGCAGCGATTCACGACGTTGATCTTGATAATGGAAATGCGCCTCTTAAAACCGTTATCGACGATGCTGCTGAGCTGGTCGCGAAAAACGCAATTTTTACTCAACATCCAGATTGTATTGCTCACCTACATACTCCACCGTTGATGCCAGCGATTGCGGCAGAGGCAATGATTGCGGCTTTGAACCAGTCGATGGACTCATGGGATCAAGCTTCATCAGCGACTTATGTTGAACAGAAAGTTGTGAACTGGCTATGCGATAAATATGAGTTAGGTGAAAAAGCGGACGGTATCTTCACGAGCGGCGGTACGCAAAGTAACCAAATGGGTTTGATGCTTGCGCGAGATTGGATTGCTGACAAACTCAGTGCACACTCAATTCAAAAGCTTGGCCTTCCTGAATACGCAGACAAGCTACGTATTGTATGTTCGAAAAAATCCCACTTCACGGTTCAAAAATCAGCCTCTTGGATGGGATTGGGTGAAAAAGCGGTCATGACCGTCGATGCTAATGCCGATGGAACGATGGATGTCACTAAATTAGACGAAGTTCTCAATCAGGCCAAAGCAGAAGGTTTGATCCCATTTGCCATTGTTGGTACAGCGGGTACAACGGACCACGGTGCTATTGATGACTTAGACTTTATCGCCGATATCGCAGCGAAACATGACATGTGGATGCACGTCGACGGTGCATACGGTGGAGCTCTGATTCTAAGTAGCCAAAAAGCGCGTCTGAAAGGTTGTGAGCGTGCACATTCCATCAGCGTAGACTTCCATAAGCTGTTTTACCAAACCATCAGTTGTGGTGCGCTATTGGTAAATGACAAGTCTAACTTTAAATTCCTTCTTCACCATGCAGACTATTTGAACCGCGAACACGACGAACTACCGAACTTGGTGGATAAGTCTATTGCGACAACTAAGCGTTTTGATGCGCTCAAAGTGTTTATGACGATGCAAAGCGTAGGGCCAAAAGCCCTAGGCGATATGTATGATCATTTGCTTGAACAGACGCTTGAAGTGGCGGACATGATTCGAGATAACAAACACTTTGAGTTGTTGGCTGAACCATCACTATCTACGGTTCTGTTCCGCGCGACACATGAATCAGCGGATCTTGATGAACTGAACAAAACGTTGCGCTTAGAAGCGTTAACACGCGGTATCGCGGTATTGGGTGAAACCATTGTCGACGATAAAACTGCATTGAAATTTACGATTTTGAACCCGTGTCTGACGACGGCGGACTTTGAATCTTTGCTCTCAAAAATCAATACGCTAGCGGCAGAGCTAGTTTAATAAAGGTAACGGAAAACTATGGCAATTCTACAGATTGGTGCAGGCGGCGTTGGCTGGGTAGTTGCACATAAAGCAGCACAAAACAACGACGTTCTGGGTGATATCACAATCGCATCACGTACCGTAGGTAAGTGTGAGAAAATCATCGAATCGATTCAGAAGAAAAACAATCTGAAAGATTCAACTAAGAAATTAGAAGCGCGAGCGGTAAACGCGGACGACGTAGATTCTTTAGTTGCTTTAATTAAAGAAGTACAACCTGACTTAGTGATCAACGCAGGTCCTCCTTGGGTGAACATGTCTATTATGGAAGCATGTTACCAAGCTAAAGTGTCATACCTTGATACATCTGTTGCGGTTGATTTGTGCTCTGAAGGCCAACAAGTACCTCAAGCTTACGATTGGCAGTGGGGTTACCGTGAGAAGTTTGAAGAAGCGGGCATTACAGGTATTCTTGGTGCTGGCTTCGATCCGGGCGTAGTATCGGTGTTTGCCGCATACGCAGTGAAGCATCTGTTCGATGAAATCGATACTATCGACGTAATGGATGTAAACGCAGGCGACCACGGTAAGAAGTTCGCAACTAACTTTGATCCAGAAACGAACATGCTTGAGATTCAAGGCGATTCGTTCTACTGGGAAAACGGCGAGTGGAAACAAGTACCTTGTCACTCACGTATGCTTGAGTTTGAATTCCCGAATTGTGGTTCACACAAAGTGTACTCAATGGCGCACGACGAAGTTCGATCTATGCAAGAGTTCATCCCGGCGAAACGCATCGAATTCTGGATGGGCTTTGGTGACCGTTACCTAAACTACTTCAATGTGATGCGCGACATCGGTCTACTCAGCCCAGATCCACTAACGCTTCACGACGGTACGGTTGTTCAACCTTTGCACGTGCTAAAAGCACTACTACCAGATCCAACATCACTCGCGCCAGGCTACACTGGCCTAACGTGTATCGGTACTTGGGTTCAAGGTAAGAAAGATGGTAAAGAGCGCAGTGTATTTATTTACAACAACGCTGATCACGAAGTCGCATACGAAGATGTTGAACACCAAGCTATCTCATACACCACTGGCGTACCAGCGATCACTGCTGCTTTGCAGTTCTTCCGTGGCAAATGGGCAGACAAAGGCGTGTTCAACATGGAGCAGCTAGATCCTGACCCATTCCTAGAAACCATGCCATCTATTGGTCTAGATTGGCATGTTCAAGAACTGGAGCCAGGACAACCTGTTATCCATAAATTGAAGTAAGAATTTAGCGACTCTTATTTGTACGTTTAAGCCGATGCACTTGCGTCGGCTTTGTTCGATTTTATAGTGTCTTTGCTAAGGCGAAGGGACGTAAGGTATCAAAATGCAACAAAACGAACTAAAAACGCCATACTTCATGATCAATGAAGACAAGCTGATTGAGAACCTAGAGAAAGCAAAACAGCTAAAAGACATCTCTGGTGTGAAGCTTGTATTAGCACTGAAGTGCTTCTCAACATGGGGTGTATTCGACATCATCAAGCCTTACCTAGACGGAACAACAAGTTCTGGCCCGTTTGAAGTGAAGCTTGGCTACGAAACGTTCGGTGGTGAGACACACGCATACAGTGTGGGTTACAGCGAAGATGACGTTCGCGATGTGGCGGACATCTGTGACAAGATGATCTTTAACTCTCAGTCACAGCTAGCGGCTTATCGGCATATTGTCGAAGGCAAAGCATCGATTGGCTTGCGCCTAAACCCAGGTGTGAGCTATGCAGGGCAAGACTTAGCAAACCCAGCGCGTCAATTCTCTCGTCTTGGTGTTCAGGCTGATCACATCAAACCGGAAATTTTTGATGGTATTGATGGCGTAATGTTCCACATGAACTGTGAGAACAAAGACGTGGATGCGTTTATCGGCTTACTCGATGCTATTTCAGCTCAGTTTGGCGAGTACCTAGATAAGCTGGACTGGGTAAGCATGGGTGGCGGCGTGTTCTTCACATGGCCGGGGTACGATATCGAGAAGTTGGGGTTAGCACTTAAAGCGTTCTCAGAGAAACACGGCGTACAAATGTATTTAGAGCCGGGTGAAGCGATAATTACTAAGACCACTGATCTCGTTGTAACAGTGGTTGATATTGTAGAGAACGTAAAGAAGACGGCGATTGTCGATTCGGCCACAGAAGCTCACCGCTTAGATACGTTGATCTACAATGAGCCAGCGTCAATTCTTGAAGCATCTGAAAATGGTGAACATGAGTATGTGATCGGCTCGTGCTCTTGTTTGGCTGGTGACCAGTTCTGCGTGGCGAACTTCGAACAGCCTCTAGAGATAGGACAGCGTCTGCATATTCTAGATAGTGCCGGTTACACCATGGTGAAACTGAACTGGTTTAACGGTCTACGTATGCCGTCGGTCTACTGTGAACGCTCGAATGGTGACATTCAAAAACTGAATGAATTTGACTACTCTGATTTCAAACGTTCACTGTCTCAGTGGTCAGTGAAATAAAACGTATTGAGTATTAGAACGACAAAGAGCAGCTGAATTGCTGCTCTTTTTATTGGGGAAGCGTTAAAGGTATGCAGTTAGCTTTCTACAATTACACGAGTGTCTTCACTCAGAGATTCTAACTCATTGGCTATGTCTTCAATTTCTAGCTCGCTAGGTAGTTTTATCGCCATTTTAGCGCTGAATAAACTAGAGCTTACCCCTCCGCCTCCTGCAATGAATACACGCTGACAATCCATATCTAAAATTGAGATACCTTGATTATCAAGAACGTGGGTAATTTCATTCACAATACCCGCTCTATCGTTGGCATCTAAACGAAGTTGGAAGATAGTGTCTTCACGATATGAGTGAGGCTCAGAGTCGACGAACCTAACAACAAGAGTCTGACAAGAAGAGAACGCCTGTTTAACGATGTCGGCATTTTCTCTTGGAAGCTCCACTTTGATGACACCTGCAACTTGGTCTTCGATAAAGTTTACTTTGCTGATCAGCCATTTCCCGCCGTTTTCGTGTGTGATTGCAGCGAGCTCTTTAATCGTGGCGGGTGACGCTTGTCCGACAAAATTAACAATAAATACGGTGTTCATAATGTCCCCTCCTGGAATCAAGGTTTGGACGCAGTACGAATAAACGTGCTACTTAAGTTATTGGAATAAATCCTTTTATTTAGTGTAGGTGCTAAGGGCAGGTAATGTTTGATGAAAGTCAATTTTTAACACTAATTCGTGATGGAAATAATTAAAATAATGTTCAGAGCACAAAAAAGCAGCCATCGTAAGGCTGCTTTTTACCGAGTATCAACTTAGGATTAGAACGTTACTTTTAACTCGACACCATAAAATTGACTGTCATAGTTTGCGCCTGCGTCCATGGCGAATTTTGCAACATCTTGGTTTCCAAACCAAGGTGATGAATTGAATTGTAGTTCTGCACTACCGCCCCATGCATCAGTTACCCAATAATGAATATGTCCAACAGGGTTTAAGAAGAAGAGCGAAACATCACCTGCGGTTTCAGAGCCCATAACTTCGCCGCCGTTTGCAATAATGTCTTGCTCAGCCGTTAACATCATTTCACCAACAACAGCACCAAAGAATGGTGTGATAAAAATATCCTGCCAAGATGGTACTTCTGCGAACGCCTCCACGCCATACTCCCAAAAGAACGTCGACATAGTTGCGGAGTACAAAAACGACTGAAATTCATTATAGCCAGCGTGACGTGCTGCCGTGTAGTAAACGCCGCCAAAATATGGGTGCATGATGTAGTTGAGGACATGTTCATCGCGATCCCAAACGGGGCCGTCAGAGACATTATCTTTCCACTTTTGCCCCAACTTACTCATGTCTCGGTCTTCTTCGTCCCATTTGGTGATACTTTCTGGAAGAAAAGTCATCATGCCTACGGTCGCGATACTGAGACCTAGAATGGTGTAGGTTTGACCCATCAGATAATCCCAGTCTTTATCTTGAGGGATGATGAGATGTTTAGGCTGAAGCCCTGCGTCAAGGTTTAGCGAATCATCATTATTCTGTTCATACATAACACCGCGATTTTGAGCCTCGAAGGTGTACAGAGTCGTCGTTTCGCAGTAACCTGACAAACAATCAGGTGTGTAAGAAAACTCTGTATGACGGCTTAGGTCATAGTGACTTGCGTGCGCAAGCGCTGACGAAGCCAAGCAAAGGCCTGTTAGAGTCGTCTTGAACATGGATGATTTTGACACAAAGGTCTCCGAGTTAATGGTGTATGTTCGGGCTCGTAATTATCCCTCAAAACATCAATCATTTAAACACTTGACCCTTATTTAGTCCCAACAAACCTCGGCGAGATTTGTCCAAATAAAAAGAAAAATAAGCGCTATAACGAAAATAGGATTGTGCTTACGTTCAGGAGTCAGTTGTGAAAATAGCAATGCTTAGTACTGGTGAGGAAGTCCTCCACGGTGATATTGTTGATACTAATGCGGCATGGTTGTCTAGCCTGTTTTATCAACATGGATTTGGCTTAACAAAGCGCTCAACGGTTGGTGATAGCCTATCGAGTTTGGTTGAAGAGTTTTTAATGCTCAGCTTTAACAACGATGTGGTTATTGTTAATGGTGGTTTAGGCCCTACAACGGATGACATGAGTGCCGCCGCCGCCGCGAGAGCCGCCGATTGTAAACTGGTGCTATTCAAAGAGTGGTTGCAGCATCTAGAAAGTTTGTATACTCGACGTGGCATCCCTATGCCGGACAGTAATTTAAAGCAAGCAATGCTGCCAGAAACGGCAGAGATATTGGACAACCCGATAGGCACTGCTTGCGGTTTCAAAATGCTGATTAATGATGCCATTTTTTATTTCACACCGGGTGTGCCAAGTGAATTTAAGCTCATGGCAGAGACGCAAATTCTTCCCGATCTGAGAAGAGTGTTTCCCGATGTGCAAGGTTCATGTTGTAGCCGAATCTACACGTTTGGTCTGTCTGAATCCGGTATTTCAGATAAGCTAGATCAGCTAAAACTTCCTCAAGGCTATGAGCTAGGGTATCGCTCTTACTTGCCTTTTATTGAAGTGAAACTTTTTGGTCCTTCAGATCAGATTGAACAGCGTTTGAAACTAGTACAGATAATTAATAAACACCTTGAGAGTAATACCGTTAGTATTGACTTATCTATGGTTGAAAATGTCGGTCAGTTGTTGGTCGATAAAGGACTAACGGTGTCGACCTCCGAAAAAAGTAGCGGAGGATACTTAACGTACTGGCTAAACGGTGATGAAAACGCTGAAAAGCAACTAGGGCATGGTTGGATACTACCGAGCCTGACTCAAGCGATGGCCAACAGCGGAGATCCATTAGCAGAAACGTTTGCTCTGGCTGGTGCTACGCGAGAGAAGTGTGGGACGGATTTATCACTCGTTACTGGCCATATTGAAGAGGGTGTTTTTTCCGTCGCTTTATCGACACCGTCAGGCGAGTGGGGAGCGTTATATAAACTCTCGAAAAAGTATCAGCGCAGTGATCAAGTTAAAGTGATCAGCACGGCAGCTCTAGACTTGTTGCGTCGCTACCTAGAACGTAAACCGATGTTTGCGCATTATGCATTTTTAGAGAAAGTTAAAGAGATGCACCTCCCGAGCAGTGCTTTATAACCAAAGCTCTCTACAGTAGTCTGAGAGACAAAAAACAGAGACAAAAAAGCCAAGGTGATTACCTTGGCTTTTGCATTTTATACCGTCGAGTCAACGTTATGCGCGCTGCTTTTCTTTCATCGCGTAGTTAACGCCGCTAAGTGACAAATCTGATTTTGCTTTACAGATACAAGGTAATATTTCATCACTTTGTGTGTAAGCCATGGCAAAACCAACATACTCCACTTCACCAGACTCCAATTTGCAGCGACAGGCGCCGCAGTGCCCATCACGGCAGTTGTATTCTGGTAATAGGCCAGCTTGCTCCATTGTTTCCAAAATCGTATTGGAAGGGTTGGATTCAATGCTGATCAGTTTGTTGATTTTGAGTGTTGCCATTACAGCTCGAATCCTTCGAAGTCATCTGCGCGAACTTCATTGTCAATTTGACCCACAAGGTAAGAAGAGATTTCTGCTTCTTGAGGCGCAACTTGAACGTTATCTGAAGACAACCAAGCGTTAATCCATGGAATTGGGTTGGTTGTTGCTTCTGGATACGCTGCTGGTAGACCTACCGCTTGCATACGAATATTTGTGATGTATTCAACGTATTGGCTTAGGATGTCTTTGTTTAGACCGATCATAGAGCCATCTTTGAATAGATACTCTGCCCACTCTTTTTCTTGCTCAGCCGCTTCTTTGAATAGGTCAAAACAGTCCTGTTTTGCCTCTTCTGCGATTTGCATGAAAGTGAAGTCATCTTGACCGTTACGTAGCAGGTTGATCATGTGCTGCGTGCCGTTTAAGTGAAGTGCTTCGTCACGAGCGATCAGCTTGATGATTTTCGCGTTACCTTCCATTAGTTCGCGTTCTGCGAAAGCGAAAGAACATGCGAAACTGACGTAAAAACGAATAGCTTCTAATGCGTTAACAGACATCAGACAGATGTACAGCTTCTTCTTAAGATCGTACAGACTAACCTTAACCGTTTCACCGTTAAGGACATGCTCACCTTCACCGTAGCGATGGTAATCATTCGTCGCTTGAATCAAATCGTCGTAGTAGTGCGCGATGTCTTTTGCACGCTTCAGAATGTGCTCGTTCTCAACGATATCATCAAACACCACCGCAGGGTCGTTCACGATGTTACGAATAATGTGTGTGTAAGAACGAGAGTGAATCGTTTCAGAGAAAGACCAAGTCTCAATCCAAGTCTCTAGTTCTGGCAAAGACACAAGCGGCAGCAGTGCCACGTTAGGGCTGCGGCCTTGGATAGAGTCAAGAAGCGTTTGGTACTTCAAGTTAGAGATGAAGATGTGCTTCTCGTGATCTGGCAGTTTGTTGTAATCGATACGGTCGCTAGATACGTCTACTTCTTCTGGACGCCAGAAGAAAGAAAGTTGTTTCTCGATAAGTTTTTCGAAAATCTCAAACTTTTGTTGGTCGTAACGTGCAACGTTTACTGATTGACCTAGGAACATTGGTTCCTTCAATTGGTCATTCTTTTTTTGGTTAAAAGTACTGTAAGCCATAATGCCTCAATTCCTTTTAAACCTCCCCGTAAGGGGGAGGTTATCGATAGTCTGTCTTTACGGGTTCGCTAGGTACGGGAAGATTAAATCTTACAACCGCCGCCAGCACAATCGTCATCTTGTGGTTGAACAGCGTCTTTCTGTTCATCTTTCGCGCCATCACGAGTGTTGTGGTAGTAAAGCGTTTTCACACCAAACTTATACGCTGTTAGCAGGTCTTGAAGTAGTTTCTTCATTGGAACCTTGCCAGTCTCGTAACGTGACGGGTCGTAGTTAGTATTAGCAGAGATAGCTTGGTCAACAAACTTCTGCATAATACCCACAAGGTGTAGATAACCGTCGTTCGAACCGATATTCCAAAGCAGTTCATAGCTGTCTTTAAGTTCTGTGAACTCTGGTACAACTTGCTTCAGGATACCGTCTTTCGAAGCTTTTACTGAAACGTAACCACGTGGTGGCTCAATACCGTTAGTTGCGTTTGAAATCTGAGAAGAAGTCTCAGAAGGCATTAGCGCAGTCAGTGTTGAGTTACGTAGGCCGTGCTCCATAATTTCTTTACGTAGGCTGTCCCAGTCGTAGTGCAGCGCTTCGTCACAAATTAGGTCGATATCTTTCTTATACGTATCAATCGGCAGTAAGCCTTTCGCGTAGTTCGTCTCGTCGAATGAAGGACACTTACCTTGTTCTTTCGCCAGTGCTACAGATGCTTTCAATAGGTAGTACTGCATTGCTTCGAACGTACGGTGAGTTAGGCCGTTCGCGCTACCGTCAGAGTATTTCACGCCATTCTTCGCTAAGTAGTAAGCAAAGTTAATCACACCAACACCTAGCGTACGACGGTTCATAGTCGATTTGTATGCCGCTGGTAGAGGGTAATCTTGGTAATCAAGCAGTGCATCTAACGCACGAACAACAAGATCGGATAGCTCTTCGAAATCATCTAGAGACTTGATAGCACCTAAGTTGAATGCAGAAAGCGTACACAGTGCGATCTCGCCTGAGTCATCTTCAACGTTAGTTAATGGTTTCGTTGGCAGTGCGATTTCTAAACATAGGTTCGACTGACGAACTGGAGCGACTTCAGAATCAAATGGGCTGTGAGTATTACAGTGGTCCACGTTCTGGATGTAGATACGACCCGTTGATGCACGCTCTTGCATTAGCAGAGTGAACATTTCAATCGCTTTAACCGTTTCTTTCTTGATTGAAGGATCGTTCTCGTACTTCACGTATAGACGCTCAAACTCTTCTTGGTTTTCGAAGAATGCGTCGTACAGACCAGGTACATCAGATGGTGAGAATAGCGTAATATTGCCGCCTTCAACTAAACGTTGGTACATCAGTTTGTTTAACTGAACACCGTAGTCCATGTGACGAACACGGTTTTCTTCAACACCACGGTTGTTCTTAAGTACCATTAGTGAGCGTGCTTCACCGTGCCACATTGGGTAGAACACAGTAGCTGCGCCACCACGTACACCACCTTGTGAACAACATTTTACTGCTGTTTGGAAGTACTTGTAGAACGGAATACAACCAGTGTGGAATGCTTCACCACCGCGAATCTCTGAGCCTAATGCACGGATACGACCTGCGTTGATACCAATACCAGCGCGCTGAGATACATAACGAACAATTGAGCTTGCTGTTGCGTTAATAGAATCAAGACTGTCGCCACACTCGATCAGAACACATGAGCTGAACTGGCGAGTAGGGGTACGCACGCCAGACATAATTGGCGTAGGTAGAGAAATCTTAAATGTCGATGTCGCATCGTAGAAACGTTTGATGTAATCAAGACGCGTCGCTTTTGGATATTTCGCAAATAAGCACGCTGCTACAAGGATGTATAAGAACTGAGCACTTTCGTAAATTTGGCCCGTAACACGGTTCTGTACGAAGTACTTACCCTCTAGCTGCTTAACTGCCGCGTATGAGAAGTTTAGGTCGCGTTTATGGTCGAGGTACGCATCAAGTTCGTCGAGTTCTGCTTTTGTGTAGTCTTCTAGAATATGTTGATCGTACTTACCCATATCGACGAGGCGAGACACGTGATCATAAAGCGTTGGTGGCTCGTATTGGCCATACGCTTTTTTACGCAGATGGAATACCGCTAGGCGAGCAGCTAGGTATTGGTAATCCGGAGTCTCTTCAGAGATCAGGTCTGCCGCAGACTTGATGATTGTCTCGTGAATATCTGTCGTTGTGATGCCGTCGTAAAACTGGATGTGAGCGCGAAGTTCTACTTGAGAAACCGAAACATTATCTAGACCTTCTGCAGCCCAAGTGATAACGCGGTGGATTTTATCCAGATCGATACTTTCTTTACGGCCATCACGCTTGGTGACGGTAAGTTGTTGGTTCATTCTGCTTTATTTCCCTAAGAAAACTGATAAAAGCCGTATTTTTGTTTGTTTATGTGCAATATGAGTAAAGCTTGCGGCGGCTTTGTGATCAAAGTCTATCTATATATTGTCGCTTAAACACAACATATAGGGGTTCATTTGTTTGCGGGTTACAAGATAGTGCTATTACACTGATTTATCAAGGTACAGATCGGGGATGACTTGTGGATAACTGACAAAATGAAAAAAATCAGTAAGTGAACACTAACCGATGAGAAAAGGGCAGACTTGAATGGTTAAAAGTACGGTTTCGAGATCGGTTTAGAAATAACCGCATGCAAAAATATTTTCCTTGATCTTTGGCCGTTTTTATCTACGAAAAATGGCTTGGTCAAAATGGAATCTAGAGCACGAATTTTAGCCATAAAAAGACAAAAAAAGCGGCAACTTTGTGCTACCGCTTCCGATTCATTTTCTTTAAAAAATGTCAATCACAAAACACATTTTTTAACGCAACAGCGTTCAGTATTTTTTAGTATGAACGATGTAGTTTACATCTACATTACGACCGAGTTTGTAGCTGTCATTTAGAGGGTTGTAATGAAGCCCAGTAATGCCCATTTCCGTCAGGTCAGTTTGGTCTATCATCTTCATCATTTCGGCTGGCTTGATAAACTTATCGTGCTCATGAGTGCCTTCAGGAACAATCTTAAGAAGCTTCTCAGCACCGACAATAGCAAATAAGTACGACTTAATGTTTCGGTTCAAAGTTGAGAAAAACACGTGACCACCTGGTTTGACTAGCGCAGCACAAGAGCGGATAACGGAGAGAGGATCTGGAACGTGTTCAAGCATCTCCATACAAGTCACGACATCGTAAGTTCCTGCGTTTTCTATAGCGTGGTCTTCTATTGTGCTCTGAATGTAGGTCAGTTGAGTGCCTGTTTCTAATGCATGTAGTCGCGCGACTTCTAATGGTTCTTTACCCATATCAAGCCCCGTCACAATAGCGCCTTCTTTTGCCATGCTTTCAGCAAGAATGCCACCACCACAGCCGACATCAAGTGCTCGCTTGCCAAACAAGCCATTTGCTTTTTCAAGTACATAGTTCAAACGAAGTGGGTTAATTTGATGAAGCGGCTTAAACTCGCCTTCTAAATCCCACCATCGAGAAGCCATGTCCTCGAATTTCTTAATTTCACTTGGGTCGACGTTTTGTGCTTTAGTCATAATTGGTTTTATTGCATTCAATCTGAGTCCTTTAGAGGGCGCCAGTATACTCCAACGTTTTACACCCAAACAACCTCGATGTGCTTAGTTAAGGGACAATGACAGAGTTCACTGGCGCGGCAATCGAGACAGGTGCCTGTAATTTTTAAAGCGCTAGCTATTGTTTTTGGTTCATCCTTGAACTAGTGCCAGTGACAATAACTCTAAAACCTGCATTTTCGCGTTGTGTGGTTAAAGGAATTTACCTCGCTTTTCCGCGTAAAGAGTCCGATTTTGCTCAATATTGACCGAAATATAACCACTAATCAGAAAGATATGGGATGAGTGTGCAAATTCTCGACATTTGATTCATAACCAAGCTCACAACCTGATAAAAGGAGAGGGAAAGTGATGCCGAAGTGATGAATTGTGTGTTATATTTTTGCACCTTACACGTATCGTAATTACGATCAGATAATAGAGGGATAATGGCTCTATGAGCGATTTAGCTAAAGAGATCACGCCCGTAAACATTGAAGATGAGCTTAGAGGTTCATATCTAGACTATGCGATGTCAGTCATCGTGGGTCGTGCTCTTCCAGATGTGCGTGATGGCCTAAAACCAGTACACCGCCGCGTTTTATTCGCGATGAACGTACTAGGCAACGATTGGAACAAACCATATAAAAAATCAGCCCGTGTTGTCGGCGACGTAATCGGTAAATATCACCCACACGGTGATAGTGCTGTGTACGACACAATCGTACGTATGGCTCAGCCGTTCTCGCTTCGTTACATGCTGGTCGATGGTCAAGGTAACTTTGGCTCGATCGATGGCGACTCTGCTGCGGCAATGCGTTACACCGAAGTTCGAATGGCAAAAATTGCCCATGAACTATTGGCTGACCTAGATAAAGAAACCGTAGACTACGTACCAAACTACGACGGTACTGAGCAGATCCCAGCGGTTCTTCCAACTAAAATTCCAAACCTATTGGTTAACGGTGCTTCTGGTATCGCAGTAGGTATGGCAACCAACATCCCGCCTCATAACCTTGGCGAAGTGATTGATGGCTGTCTTGCATACATCAATAATGAAGAAATCACTATTGATGAACTAATGGATTACATTCCTGGTCCTGATTTCCCAACGGCGGCGCTTATCAGCGGTCGTAAAGGCATTGTAGACGCGTACAAAACAGGTCGTGGCAAAATCTACATGCGTTCGAAAGCGGACATCGAAGTGGAGAAGAATGGTAAAGAGACCATTATCGTCACTGAAATTCCTTACCAGGTGAACAAAGCTCGCTTGATCGAAAAGATCGCTGAGCTAGTTAAAGATAAGAAAGTAGAAGGCATCAGTGCACTGCGCGACGAGTCAGATAAAGACGGTATGCGCATTGTTATTGAGTGTAAGCGCGATGCTGTGGGCGAAGTAGTTCTAAACAACCTTTACGCTCAAACTCAGCTGCAAACCACTTTCGGTATCAACATGGTGGCCCTAAACAATGGCCAGCCACAGCTATTCAACCTAAAAGATATGTTGAAGTGCTTCGTTGATCACCGTCGTGAAGTTGTGACACGTCGTACTATCTTCGAACTGCGTAAAGCGCGTGAACGTGCTCATATCCTTGAAGGTTTAGCTCTAGCGCTTGCTAACATTGATGAAATCATTGAGCTTATCCGTAAGGCACCTACACCGGCTGAAGCAAAAGCGGGTCTTATCGCTCGTGGTTGGGATTTAGGCAACGTTTCAGCAATGCTAGAGCGTGCTGGTACAGATGCTGCGCGCCCTGAATGGCTAGAGCCTGAATATGGTATTCGTGATGGTCAGTACTTCCTGACTGAGCAACAAGCACAAGCTATCCTAGATCTACGTTTACATAAACTAACAGGTCTAGAACACGAGAAGATTCTTGGCGAATACAAAACACTTCTAGAAGAAATCGCTGAACTCATGCATATCCTTGCGAGCACTGAGCGTTTGATGGAAGTGATCCGTGAAGAACTTGAAGCGGTTCGTGACGGCTTTGGTGACGCTCGTCGTACAGAAATCACAGCTGCGAGCCATGATATTGACATGGAAGAGCTGATCGCACGTGAAGACGTTGTGGTTACTCTATCTCACGGTGGTTACGTTAAGTACCAAGTACTGAGCGACTACGAGTCACAGCGCCGTGGTGGTAAAGGTAAGAGTGCGACTAAGATGAAAGATGAAGACCATATCGAGCGTCTTCTAGTGGCGAATACCCACGATAACATCTTGTGTTTCTCTACTCGTGGTAAGACATACCGCCTGAAAGTTTACCAATTGCCTCTAGCGAGCCGTACTGCGCGTGGTAAGCCAATTGTGAACATCCTTCCGCTCGAAGAAGGTGAGCGCATTACCGCGATTCTACGTGTAGATGAATTCTCTGAAGACAAATTCATCTTCATGGCAACAGGTGACGGTACGGTTAAGAAAACGCCGTTGAACCAGTTTGCAAACGTACGTTCAAACGGCCTAATCGCTGTGAACCTACGTGAAGACGATTCGTTAATCGGTGTGGATATCACTAACGGCGAAAACGAAATCATGCTGTTCTCTAAAGCGGGTAAAGTGGTTCGCTTTAAAGAAGCAGAAGAGATTCCAGTACTTGATGAAAATGGTAAACCAGTTCTTGATGAGAATGGTCAGCCAGAGATCAAGTTTAAAGGTGTTCGTCCTATGGGTCGTACCGCCTCTGGTGTTCGTGGTATGAAACTGGCTGAAAATGACCAAGTTGTATCACTTATTGTTCCTTCGCACGAAGGCGACATCCTAACGGTTACAGAAAACGGTTATGGTAAACGTACAGCACTTAGCGAGTACCCGACAAAAGGTCGTGGCACTCAAGGTGTAGTTTCTATCAAAGTTTCTGAGCGAAATGGCCCGGTAGTTGGTGCTATCCAGGTTGTTGAAGGTGATGAAATGATGATGATCACCGACGCTGGCACGTTAGTACGTACTCGTGTGGGTGAAGTTAGCCAGGTTGGTCGTAACACACAAGGTGTAACGCTTATCCGTACTGCGGAAGATGAATCAGTTGTTGGTTTGCAACGTATTGAAGAAGTTGATGATGAAGAGCTGCCTACTGATGAAGATGCAGAAGCGTTAGAGTCAACAGACGAAAATACGCAGCAAGACGCTTCAGAAGCTCCAGCTGCTGATGATGCAGAGGAAGGTAACGAAGAGTAATCTTACATCGTTATCCTGATATGAAAAGCCGAGCCTTAGTTGCTCGGCTTTTTTGTATCTGTATCAACGCATTTAAAGTAAGAAATGCGTACACTGACGTTATCTTTGTTTACAGGACGTGTTATGTCTGTTTGGTTTTTCGCTGCCATCACTCTGATGGGGTTGTTTATCGTACTCTTATCATTGAGTGCATCAAAAGTTAAACCTGCTCAATGGTTTGGCTTTTGCCTGTTAGTACTTGTCGTGACGAGTGCCAGTTTCTTATTGCTGCATCAAACACCGCCTAAACCAATACAAGCGGAAATGTCACGAATGATGACAGCTCGTGACATCATGAAAGAGATCCAAGACCAGTTGCGTGAAGATCCGAACAACGCTGAATTGTGGTTCCAACTCGGGCAGGGCTACCTGCTAGAGGGGGAATTTGATGGCGCGCTGATTTGTTTTGATTACGCGATCCAGCTGACTGAGCCAGTCAGTGCCACGCAACTTGCCGCAAAAGCGACGACCTTGTACTACATTCACCAGCAATCAATGACGCAAGAAGTTAGCTTGCTTTTGGAGCAAGCTTTGCAGATAGAGCCGCACAATGAAGCCGCTTTGTCTTTGATCGCAAATGATCATTTTCTGTCATTCCGATTTCAGGAAGCGATTGATGCCTGGGTACTATTATTAGATTCTAATGATCCAAATTTAGATAGGGTGCAAATCATTAACTCTATTAACAAAGCAAAAGAGCTGTTGTAAGCGTACAATTTAACAAGCAATAGAGGGAAAGGTGGGCAACGAATGAAAAATAAAGCACTAAGCATATTGGTTTTGCTGTGCGGCTCTGTGCTGGCGGGTTGTAGCTCTTCCGATCATTCTGGCTCTTCCTCTACGGTTTATTATTCATCGGGTTACTACGACCCGTGGTGGTACGATCATGACGACTACTGGATTTATTACTATCCGGGCTGTTGCGACAACGACGATGAATACAAAGAGAAACTGGAACAGTGGTGGAATGGTTTAGATGAAGACCAACAGCAATCCATCAAAGACAAAGTCGAAGATTGGAAAGACGATGATATGTCCGCCAATATCGATAACATGAAACGCCAGCTTGATGATCATTGGCAATCATTGCCTGACGAGCAAAAGCAAGAGATTCAAACCAAATGGGAGAATCGTCCGGAGCATATTGAACCAGCGACTTTACAAGGCAAGGCGGTGAAAGAAAAGGTTCAACAAAGAAAAGCACTGCCGGAAACGAAGATCCAGCGTCCAGTTGCTCGCCCAAATGTGCAGATACCTAAAGCACGTCCAAATATTCAGCCTAGACCGAGGCTTCCTCGTCGCTAATGTGTTTCCCTCTGTTTTCTATCAAACTAAGGGCGCAACGTACGCCCTTAGTTTTCTCTACTTAACCTTGTGTGATTGATACTGGTCAGTACGTGGCTTCACGCTCAGCCGCTGCTTTATCCCATTCTGGTGCCACCGTTTCTAGGAAGTGTTTCTTATCTGCGTTCATCTTTTCCATATCCATGCCCAGTGCTTGTTGTGCTTTCGCTTTGGTCGAGATATCTGGAATTTGAACAGGGTGAGTAATGCCTTTGGTTGCCAGTAAACGAACCAATTTGGTACGGGCGTCAGCGGCGCGGTCAACTGCAGTACCTAGTACTTCAAGTGCTATCTCAGGAGCATGCATGTGGACACCGTGAGAAGCAATCGCGTAGTCCCAACGCCATTGTGCATGGCGAATATCTTGTAGGATAGGTTCCATCTCTGCTTCTGTTGCACCTGCTTTCCACGCTGCTCCTGCTTCAAAGTGTGCCGCTACGATTTGCTTCTCGGCGGTTAGCTTCATGTTCAGTACTTGCGCTTTGCGAGTCGAGACGATGCCTTGTAGCTGCTCTTTAGTTTGGGTATGGCATTGCGCACAGGTGTCTTCAAAACGATCAAATGGGTTACCCACTTTGTGGTCTGTGTACACCGTACCGTCTTCTTTGGTCACTTTAGGCATGTGGCAGTCCACACACACCACTTTGTTTTTACCATGAATACCCGCTCTCCAAGTTTCGAAACCTGGATGTTGCGCTTTTAGCATCGGCGCTTTAGATACGGCATGCGTCCAATCTTTGAAATTCAACGCGTCGTAGTATTTCTCCATGTCATTAACGGTGGTGCCCATATCCCATGGGAATTTAACCGCCTTAGTTGGGCCGGTGAAGTAGTATTCAACGTGACATTGAGCGCAGACCGATGCTTGCTTATCTAGGCGAGACTGTTCATCAAAGTTTTTACCAATAGTATCAAAAGCACGCTCGACGTATGGGCGAGTCAGTGCTAGCGCAGGTTCGCCTTTCTTGAAGGCTTCAGAGCCTATGTTGTGGCAATCGGAACAACCGATAGGGTTGACGATTTCTGAGCCTAAGCGTGCCCATTTACCTTCGAAATAACCGTCTTCACCACGTTCATCAATCACGCGAGCAACGTCTGGGCTTTTACAGCTCCAGCACGCCATCGGCATAGGCCCGGACTTCTCGTCGGTTGGTGCGCCGGTACGTAAGGTTTGGCGAACATCATCAAGTGCGTAAAAGTGACCGCGCGCTTTGTTGTAGTCTTTCGCGAAGCCATAACCTGCCCACAGGATAACCATGTTTGGGTCTTCACTTAGAGCATCTTCAATGTGCTCACTTTCGGATGTTGCTTTCCAAGAATGGTATTGATCAGGGTGGTTCTGTTCAAAGACATCGTTACGAGGATCGATAAAATCCTTCTCTTCTGCCGCTAACGGAGCGTCAACCAAAAATAATTGGCTGGCGAATAAGGTCGCAACCGCAATAGGTGCGCTCATCCAGTGTTTTATGCTCACAGTGTTATCTCCATATTCGTTTTTATTAGCAGCGTTGTGAGGAGCTATTCCAAATAAGAACTGGAGATCTACGATTAATAATATTGCTTAATTGGATAGATGAAATAGTGAGTGAATCTTGTCTTGTTTTAGATCAATTTACACCAGTGATCTCAGTCATGTTTGAATTTATATACCTCTAAAGTGGTAGTTGTTAAGTCATTGTTCTGCAATGCTTTGGGTTTTTAACCTTTTTAAAAATAGGGTGATTTAGTTCGCTTTTTGAGCAGGTGTTTCTACCCCTTATGAATAATAGAGGTATTATAAATATAGGTTTAGCGTTGTGGCTTTCCGAAATAAGAATTGATGTCATTTGAAGATCTAAAAAATATCTTCAGAGGAAATTAATTGTCGCTCAAATAAATAATTGAGAATAGTTATCAATTATTATCGAGCTAAGGAAAGAACAATATGGGCAATATAAAATTGACCATAGAGACAATGCTGAAACTTCTCTTCGTCTTTGCCATCTATGGTTTCTCCATCGCCGCCCATGCGACTTCTTCAGAGCCGATTGAAGGTGCTCAAGCTGAGCGTCATCAAGTCGAGTTGATCCGTGACCGTGACTACAAGTGTCTGCAATGTCATAAGGATGCAAAAGAGACTCTGAACCTTTCGCATGACCCGCAAGCTCTACTCAGCCAAGGGAAGCAACTTAATTGCACCAATTGCCATAGCAACATTGGTCCCGACCATCGTGAAGGTGCGCCTGATGTGATTAAGTTTTCTGCCGCGCAATCGAAAGAGGTACACGACAAAGTGTTCCTTGATCCAAGCATGATTCTTAAAGCCAACGGCCAATGTGTGGATTGCCACGCACCGACACAGCTGAGAGAAAGCCACTGGACGCACGATGTGCACGCCAAAAACCTCACTTGTTCAAATTGCCACGATGTACACGCAGCGAAAACCAAAGCGTTGTCGTACGACAGAAAACAACTGATCAAGCAGTGTGTGGATTGTCACTCTGAATTTGCCGTCGAACCTGAACTTGCCAAAGAAGAGGAGAGATAGCATGAAATGTTCGAGAAGAAACTTTTTAGCCGGCAGCGGCGCGTTGATTTTAACTACAGGCGTTGCAGGCACTTCCGTTGTTAGCTCCTCTCTCTATGCCAGCAACAGTGAACAAGCGAAACGCATGGGTATGGTTCATGATGAAAATGCCTGTATTGGCTGTACCGCTTGTACCGATGCTTGTCGCGAAGTAAATAAAGTCCCTGAAGGCGTAACGCGACTTAAAATTCATCGCAGTGAACCGATTGGCGAATTTCCAGATGTGGAATACCAGTTTACTCGCGAATCCTGTCAGCACTGTGATAACCCACCATGTGTGTACGTTTGTCCAACAGGCGCTGCATACAAAGATGAAGCGACCGGCATCGTGGATGTGCACAAAGAGAAATGTGTCGGATGTGGTTATTGCCTTGCCGCTTGCCCTTACCAAGTGCGCTTCTTTAATCCAGTCGATCACTCTGCGGATAAATGTAACTTCTGCCGTGATACCAACCTAGCGCAAGGTAAACAGCCAGCTTGCGTGGAATCTTGCCCAACAAAAGCACTCATCTTTGGTGATTTGAATGACCCAACTAGCGAGGTGAGCAAAGCTATCGAAAGCCATGTTGTCTATCGCGATAAATCGCATTTAGGTACGCAACCTAAACTGTACAAAATTCCGCATAGCAAAGGGGAGGTGTCATCATGAACGGCTTCGAAAGTGCATTCCACTTTGACTCGTTAGTCTGGGATTGGATCATCGCGATTTACTTATTCCTTGCTGGGATGTCAGCAGGTGCGGTGATGATTTCTATCTATTTAAAACGCAAAGTGATTGAAGGTGATCCCGCAAACAACGGCATCATGAAAGCTATGGCTTGGCTTGCGCCATTTGGCATCATTGCTGGGTTGGCAATTTTGATTTTCCATTTAACCAAGCCTTTAGAGTTTTGGAAGATCATGATTTACTACAACCCAACGTCTGTGATGTCGATGGGCGTGATCTTGTTCCAAGTGTACATGCTGGTGCTGTTTGTTTGGATCGGCGTTATCTTCCGCCATCAAATCATCAGCTTTTGTGAGGGTAAGTTACCGAGCAAACTGTTGGATTTTGCCGATGGCATTTTGATTAAGGCGGGGAAAGCCAACAACGCAATTGAATTGTTCTTGGGCTTCTTAGCCATCGTGCTTGCAGCGTACACTGGCTTTCTATTGTCTGCATTGAAGACTTACCCAATGCTAAACAATCCAGTACTGCCAATCTTGTTCCTGTTCTCTAGTTTGTCCTCGGGTGCAGCGGCATGCTTGATGTTCGGCATCTTGGTGTTTAAAGAGTCGACCAGCAGCCCAAGTGTGTCTTGGGTGCACGGATTTGAACGCCCTGTAGTGTTGTTTGAGTTGTTTGCCTTAGTGACATTCTTTACTGGACTGATCTTCAGCGGTGGTCAGAACGAAGTCGCGGCTTGGAATGCTATTTCGAGTGGATTCTGGGCTCAATGGTTCTGGGTTGGCGTAGTGTTCATCGGCATGATTACGCCTTTGACTCTCAATTGGTTAACGCCTTCAGAAGTGCGCCACAAAGGCAGTTACGTTTTTGTGGTCACGACGTTGAGCTTGGTTGGCGTACTTATGCTACGTACTTTCATTCTCTATGCCGGTCAAATGACCATAGTGTAAGGGGGAAAAATGGAGGCTGAGCTAGGGTTCTTCTTACTGATATTGGTGGCTGTAACATCGACTTGTGCATCGTTGCTGCATTGGCTACGTCGTGCTATGTGTAAGAAGGCGACATTGCCGCATCAAGTCGCGATGTCCCACATCATTAGCTTAGCTTCCATCATTTGTTTAGCACTTCTGATCGTCTGCTTCGTGCAAGACAACTTCGCGTTGGAATATGTTGTTACGCATTCCAACAGTCAACTTCCCGTGGCGTTCAAAATTGCTGCCGCTTGGGGTGGGCACCAAGGCTCCATGTTGTTTTGGGTCGTCACCTTGAGTTTATGGGCGTCGTTTATTGCATTTAAGTCACCGCTCAACGCCCAATATACTTGTGACTGTTTAGGAATCATGAACGTTCTTATTGCGACATTTGCTTGGTTCACGTTAATGACCTCTAACCCGTTCGAGTATGCCCAAGTATTGGCGTCGGAAGGACGAGATCTAAACCCAATGTTGCAAGATGTTGGGCTTATCATTCATCCACCATTGCTTTATCTCGGTTATGTCGGTTACGCAGCAATATTAGCTTTTGCATTAGCAGCGCTATTGGGTAAACAACCGATGAGCGATTGGTATGTGGTTGCTCGAAGCGCAGCGTTTTTTGCATGGGGAACGCTCACGTTGGGTATCTTGGTGGGATCATGGTGGGCGTACAATGAGCTAGGGTGGGGCGGCTGGTGGTTTTGGGACCCTGTGGAGAACGCTTCTCTACTCCCTTGGCTTACTGGTACTGCTTTGTTGCACAGCGGTGTTGTCGCAACACGTAACAGAGGCGCAATTTGGAGCACCTATGCACTGGCGTTTGCTACGTTCAGCCTAAGCATTTTAGGGACATTCGTGGTGCGCTCTGGCGTGCTGACTTCAGTGCATGCTTTTGCGGTGGACCCAACTAAGGGTTTAGTGCTGCTTGGTGTATTGAGCTTGCTTATCATCATCACTTTTGGCGTATTGATTTTGCGAGGAGAACAACTCCCTCGCTTCAAACTTCAATCTCTAGCGAGCCGAGCTTACACTGCTTACATCGCCAAAGGGCTGCTGGTTATTGCGACTGCTATCGTTTTTCTTGGCACTTTTTATCCGATGGTTTATCAACTGCTCGGTTTAGGGAACATTTCAGTTGGCGCACCTTATTTTAATAGTCTGATCTTCCCATTAAGCATACTGGCTCTGATTTCCTTAGCTTTCACGCCGCTGCTGAAATGGACAAAAGGCACAGTGCCGAGTGTAAGCGCTGATATTGCGATCAGTATTGCGTTATCTCTTGTCTCTGGGATCGGGTTTATCTTCTTAGTGCACGCACTGCATTTCGAAGTATTGCTAACCATAACGTTGGCTACTTGGGTGATTGCGGCGCATCTCGTTATGCTGTTTCGTTGTTCCAATAAGCGCAAACTCATGCCAATCGTGATGGCACATATCGGTTTTGCGCTGGCGGTGAGTGGAGCTGTATTCAACAGTCACTACTCATATGAACACAATTTACGTGTCGAACCCGGCAGTTCTCAACAAAGGGCGGGGATCACTATCGATTATCATGGTATCGAATGGCTGGTGGGGCCAAACTACACCGCTGAACAAGGACAGATCACCTTGCACTTGGAAGATGGCCGCATGCTCAATTTCAACCCGCAAAAGCGTCATTACCCTGTGCGAGTGATGAATATGACCGAGCCTGCGATTCGTTCACTATGGCATGGCGATTATTACGTGACATTGGGTGACAAAGTCGACACTCATGCTTATGCGATTAAAGTTCAGTACCGCGCAGGCATTTGGTGGATATGGTCTGGCGGGCTATTAGCTGTGTTTGGTGCGCTATTAACAGGCCTAAAGAAAAGGAGAGAGGCTATCAATGCGATCGAGAAATACGCTTAAACTCGCAGGTCTCGTTGTGGCTGTTGCCGTGTTTGCTGTAGTTACTGCGGTGGCCTTGTCTGAGCGACCACATGTCGAATTGTCCCCACAACGAAATTTAGAGACACCTAATTTTCGCTCTACTTCTCTGATCTCTGATGACATAGTTTCTGAGCAATTGTTCAAAAGCGACGGATATAAATTATTGAATGTTTGGGCATCTTGGTGCGGGGTATGCAAGCGAGAGCATGAAGAGTTATTGCAGTTAGCAGAACTCGGTGTGCCTATTATTGGGCTGAATTATAGAGATCAAAAACAAGCTGCCCGTGAATATTTGAGCTCTAAACGAAACCCATATATTGAAGTAATTAGTGACCCTAATGGAAAGCTCGCTGTGGAGCTAGGTGTTATAGGAACGCCGGAAACTTACTTGATTGATCAAAATGGTCGTATATTGATCAAATATCGTGGAGAGCTAACGGCAGATAAATGGAACGATATATTTTCAGGATACTTGAATGTTTCGATTTAATAATCTTCTCCTCACTTTAATCCTATTTATACTATTTTCTCCTTTCACGAGAAGTGCGGATTTAGAACAGAATGTTGATCTGTTTGATTTTCATTCTGTTGAAGTGCAACAGCGTGCAACCTCGCTAGCCAAGACATTACGCTGCCCGCAGTGTCAAAACCAAAACCTTGTCGAGTCTAATGCACAGGCGGCCAAAGACCTGAGGTTGAAAGTGTATACGATGGCCAATGAAGGCAGCTCAGATCAAGAAATAAAGGACTATCTAGTTGCTCGTTATGGGAATATTGTTCTGTATCAACCACCATTAAATTATTCCACGGCGCTGTTGTGGATCTTTCCTGTGCTATTTTTGATCTTTTTTGTCTTATATTCGATCCGAATGGTGAAGCGTAATTAATGTGACCGTTATTCCACTATTAAAAATAAATTGTGCACTTAACAAGCAGAATGTTATCATTTTTCCGAATTTATGAAGTTTCCAGTATAAAGAAAATAAAAATTTTGAGCTGGATAAGTAATAAAAGAACGAAATAGGTGCACGCAGTGGATTCAGTTATATTACAACTTAAAAAAGACTTCTATTCGCAGATTCGTGCATTGCAATCACCGAACCTGCCTCAAGTTACTTCAACGCTCGCCGTGTTGACCGACGAGGAAATCCAAGAACTCGAAGCAGTTTGGATTGAACTCGCCGTTTGGAAGCGCAGTCAGACCCATTAAAAGATAGACCAAACGACCTTCTTGAAACCCCAGACAAAATTTGTCTGGGGTTTTTTATTGTAGTTTTTTTAAATTGTTATAATATAACAATTGTTCAGTTGGAGAGTGTTTCTCTTTTGCTGTCTTGAGTGGATAACTGCCCTCAATTGTGATCTCTATATTGCAAAATGCGGTATCAGTCCCCATAGTTGAAGAGCAACGAGTAAATCCCATGAATGCAATAACGAAAACGCATCAAGCGCATCAAGCAATAAATCGAGTGAGTATAGATATGGCGGAAGTACGTGCCAGAGTAGATTTTAAAGTCGGGGCAAAAAGTAACATTGATGCCGAAATTCTGTCTTTCCATGGTCTGAAGACAGACAAAGAGCATGTTGCTATTATCTTTAAACAAGCGGACCAAACTCAGGACATGCCTTTAGTTCGTATGCACTCTGAGTGTTTGACAGGCGATGTGTTTCACTCTTCACGCTGTGACTGTGGTGAGCAACTAGAAGAGACGATCAATCGCATGGGCGAGTCCGGTGGTATCATCTTGTATCTCCGTCAGGAAGGTCGTGGTATTGGTTTGTACAATAAGATCGATGCATACCGCTTACAAAGCCAGGGCATGAACACGTACGAAGCTAACAACCATTTGGGCTTTGATGATGACCTGCGTGATTTCACAGAAGCAGCACAAATGCTAGAAGCTTTAGGCGTGAATAAGATCCGCCTCGTGACGAACAACCCTAAGAAAATTCGTGAGTTATCTGAGTACGGAATTGAAATTGGCGAGGTTGTCAATACCTCTGCACATATCAAAGATGGCAACGAAAATTATCTGAAGGCAAAAGTCTCTCACGGAAAACATGACCTAAAGGTTTAATCCTAAAGATAAAACTGACAATAAAGTCTGTGAAAAACCTCATTTTTATGAGGTTTTTTTGTATCTGGAGTTGCAAATAAATTGTAAATTTGTATTATCTCGAGACTAAAGTGCAAATAAGAATAATTAGCACTACCAATACGATAATTGAAAAGCTCAACAAGGATGCTTCAGATGAATGCAAAAAAAGTTTTAGTCCAATCTATTGCTGCATCACTCCTCATTGCCAGTGGTTCTACCGTTGCTGCCACAGTAACTAAACAACAAGTAGTCGAACATTACGCGGACGTTGCCCATGCTGTATTTGCTGATTCAGTAACAACAGCGAAAGCGCTTGATGTGAAAATCGACGAATTTCTACAATCACCATCAGCGAAAAAGCTTGAAGAAGTAAAACAAGCTTGGCTAGATTCTCGCGTGCCTTACCAACAGTCTGAAGTTTTCCGTTTTGGTAACGCGATTGTTGATGATTGGGAAGGTCAGCTGAACGCATGGCCACTTGATGAAGGTTTGATTGACTACGTAGCGGCTGATTACCAATACGAATTGGGTAACGAGGGCGCTGCTGCCAACATCATCGCGAACACAAGTCTGCAGATTGGTGCTTCTAAACTGGACGTTTCAAAAATCACTCCAGAATTGCTAGCGGATCTAAACGAAGTAGGCGGTTCTGAGGCAAACGTTGCATCAGGTTACCACGCGATTGAATTCTTGCTTTGGGGTCAAGACCTAAACGGCACTAACGCGGGTGCAGGTCAACGTGCTTACACTGATTTCGTTGTCGGTTCTGAGTGTACGAATGGTCATTGTGACCGTCGTGGTGAGTACCTAAAAGCAGCCGCTAATCTACTGGTTCAAGACCTTGAGTGGATGGAAAAGCAGTGGTCTGCTGAAGTGAAAGGTAACTACCGTGAAGAGCTACTAAACGAATCTGCTGATAATGGTCTTCGTAAGATGCTATTCGGCATGGGTTCTCTTTCTCTAGGTGAGCTAGCGGGTGAGCGCATGAAGGTGGCACTAGAAGCGAACTCAACTGAAGACGAGCACGATTGTTTCTCAGACAACACGCATAATTCTCACTACTACAATGAGCAAGGCATCTACAACGTTTACACAGGTACATACAAAGGTGTAAACGGCAAAGAGTTATCTGGTCCAAGTATTGCTGATCTTGTTGCTCAAAAAGATAAGAAAGCGGCGAGCGAAATTCAAAAACAGTTTGATACAACACTTAGCCAAGTTGGTGAGCTAGTGACTTCTGCAGAGAAGAACAACCAGCACTTTGACCAACTTATTGCAGCGGGTAACGCACAGGGCAACGCGCTAGTAAACGACACCATCATGTCGTTGGTAGCACAAACCGGTGCGATTGAGCGCGCGGCAAGCATTGTCGGCATCGATAGCCTAAGCCCTGATACTGCTGACCACGAGTTTTAATAAGAAAACCATAATAAATAAGGGCTCTTTGTGAGCCCTTTTGCCGTTTGAGCTCGTTGTTATCACCCTTGTTGTCTATGTAGAGCAATGATATGAAGCCATACCTAATTTCTGCGCTAGCCGCGATCCTTTCTTCTTCTGCCATGGCTTACGATGTTAAGTCCGGTGGCAAAACCAGTGTTAAAAAAGACGGCGCGAATGCCTATTCTCTTCCTGCTGCTAACTTGCCAATGAGCAAACGCCTCGATTTTAGTGTCGGTAACAGCTTTTTCCGCAACCCTTGGGTACAAGCGCCAGCGTCAACAGACGCTCGTGACGGCCTAGGCCCGCTTTTTAATACCAATGGTTGTCAGAACTGCCACATCAAAGACGGTCGTGGTCATCCGCCAGAGAAAGATGATTTACATGCCGTGTCTATGTTAGTGCGCTTAAGCATTCCTGCGATGACGCCAGAACAAAAGAAAGCTTACATCAAAGATGGCGGCATACCTGAGCCGACTTATGGTGGCCAGCTTCAAGATTTCGCCCTGCAAGATCAAACGCCAGAAGGCAAAATCGAAATCACTTACACCGATGTCCCAGTGAAATTTAAAGACGGTACGACGGTGACGCTAAGAAAACCTCATTTGAACATTACCGATCTGGGTTACGGCGATATGCACCCTGATACCGAGTTCTCAGCACGCGTGGCACCGCCAATGATCGGCCTTGGTTTGTTAGAGAGTATTCCCGACGAAACGCTACTTGCTTGGGCTGATGAACAAGATGCCGACAAAGACGGTATCTCAGGCAAAGTCAATAAGGTGTGGGATATTGAGAAGGACAATTTCTCGATTGGTCGTTTTGGCTGGAAAGCAGGACAACCGACGTTAATGCAGCAAAATGCAGCAGCATTCAATGGTGATGTCGGTCTGACGAGCCATTTATTCCCAAATGAAAACTGTACCTCGAAACAAAGCATTTGTGACGACATGCCAAATGGCGGCAAACCAGAAGTGAGTGAAAATATTCTCGACTTCGTAGAGTTTTACAGCCAGCACTTAGCTGTACCTATTCGCCGTAATGTCAATGACCCTAACGTGAAACTTGGTCAGCAAATCTTTGCTGCGTCTGGCTGTGAAAGCTGCCACAAGACCAGTGTTAAAACGGCGAAACGACCAGAGTTACCAGCGCTTTCTGAGCAGCTTATCCACCCATACACAGACATGCTTTTGCATGACATGGGTGAAGGCTTAGCCGATAACCGTCCGGAATACTTAGCAAACGGCCGTGAATGGCGAACGGCACCGTTGTGGGGTATTGGTTATACCGAAGAAGTAAACGGACACACGTACTTTCTACATGATGGCCGCGCTCGTAACCTGATGGAAGCGGTGTTGTGGCACGGCGGCGAAGCTGAAACGGCAAAACAAAACGTCTTAGCACTGAACAAAAAAGAACGTGACGCATTGATTGCGTTTCTGAACTCTCTATAAGGAAGCAACCATGAAAAAAACACTGTTAGTGAGTACGATTGCCGCAACGTTAAGTTTGGTTGGTTGCCAATCGACCGTCGGTTCGAGCTCAGCCAAGCCTGAGAGTACAAGTCATATTTCTCAAAGCGTGTACGAGGTTGAGTTTCAATCAGCTCAGACGTTTTTAGCGCAAACCACAGAACTTGAACAGCGCTTCGCGGATTACTGCGCATCAGAGTCGAAAGATGATGCACAAGTAAAACAGCAATGGCATCAAACGATGCTTGCGTGGATGGCATTACAAGGTCAAGAACGTGGCCCTGCTACGGCGTTGGAGCAAAGCTGGAATGTTCAGTTTTGGCCAGATAAAAAGAACACCACTGGTCGTAAAATGTCTGTACTGACGAAATCTGATCAAGCTTGGAGTGCAGAAGATATCTCCACCCAAAGTGTCACCGTGCAAGGTTTAGGTGCATTGGAATGGCTGCTTTACGATAAAGCGTCGACCTTATCTAGCAATAGCAATACCTGTGCGACAGGTGTTTCGATTGCAGAAAACCTCGATAACAAAGCGCAGATCATTGCGGATTCTTGGGCAGAGAATCCTTGGAAATCGCTAGAGATGACGGAATGGGAATCTGAGTACATTTCACTGCTCTCTAATCAGCTTGAATACAGCATGAAGAAGTTGAGTCGACCGCTAGCGAAGATTGGTAAGCCTCGCCCGTATTTTTCAGAGTCATGGCGTTCAGAAACTTCGCTTTCAAACCTAAAAGCCAACCTACAAGGGATGGAAGCGTTGTACTTTGCTAACGGAAATGGTCTAGATGCGCTACTTAGAGAGCAAGGCCATGCAGATCTCGCAGACCGTGTTGTTCATCAGTTTGAAATAGCGTTAGAAACTTGGCCAGAAGATAAGAGCTTGTTTGCTGCACTACAAACAAAAGAAGGCTATCGCATGGTGCTTGCTCAATACAATAAGCTAGAGCAATTGAAGTACCTGATTCACGAAGAAGTGGCAATCGAGCTGGGCGTGGTTATAGGATTTAATGCAACCGATGGTGACTGATCAAACCCGCCGAAACTTACTGAAAGCCGCTCTATTCGGGGCGGCTACACCTATGATGCCATTTGGTTGTGCTTCAACAAGCTCACGTGAGCCTGCGTTGATCGGCTGCTCTATCATTGGCCGAGACAAATTCGCAGCGGTGGTGGCGGATGAGCATGGTATGCCGCTATCTTCATTGCCGATTCCTGAGCGTGGTCACGGTGTGGCAACAAACCAACAAGGCCACGCCGTAGTCTTTGGTCGTCGACCAGGTACTTTCTTCATGGTGTTTGATTATCGCTCAGAGCAGATGATCAAACTGCAGCTGGCAAAACCAAATCGCCATTTCTATGGGCATGGCGTTTACTCCCATGATGGCACGTTGCTATTTGCCACAGAAGGGGAGAGGGGGACAAGTCGTGGGATCATTGGTGTTTATGATGTGCAGAAGCAATATCAAAAAATCGATGAGTTAACAGGCTTTGGCCTTGGCCCTCATGAAGTGATCATGATGCCTGATGGCGCATTGGCGATTGGCGTCGGTGGCGTACACACTAATGGCCGTGAACCTCTCAATCTTGATAGCATGAGACCGAGCCTGAGTTACCTTTCACAGGAAGGGGAGCTACTGGATCAAGTGTCTTTACCGGATCATAAGTTGAGTATTCGCCACTTAGCCCATGATGGTGCGGAAACCGTGCTTTGTGGTCAGCAATATCGTGGTGAGCCGGACGAGTATCCAGCCTTGATCGCCATGCACAAGCGTGGTGGTGAAATGCAAGATCTTCAAGCTGAACCTGAAGAGTGGGCGCGTTTCAATCACTACGTTGCGAGTATTGCAGCAACCGATGAATGGATCTTAGCCACTTCGCCTCCAGGCAGTTGTTATGGTATATGGTCTAAGTCTACGGGCAAATTGGTCGAGCTAAGTGCGTTACCAGACGCTTCTGGTGTTGTGATCTACGGTGATGAATTCCGAGTCAGTTCTGGAGCGGGAAAAGTGGTAGAGCAAAGGCCTGAAGAGTCAAAAAATACCTTCGCAAGCGGTGTGCAATGGGATAACCATTGGTCGAGAATTATCTAGAAAGATCATTGAGTAATTACTTATAGAGAGTTTTGTTGTCGTTTTCGGCATCAGATTCTTAATTTTAAACCTGCAAGCTGTGAGATATTTGCCATACTTTTTATTATGGCAAGTAGCGCAAGGATCATTTCAGTGTTTGCTAGGGTTTTAATCATGACGGCACTTCTGGTGCCGTTTTGCAGCTTTTCCACCGTCGTTTCTCTCGAAGCTTCAGCGCAAGTCGAGCAAGAGGGAGCGGTACAAAAGCTGTCTGTAGAAAAAATGATCCATTATCCAGAGGTGATTGATCAACTGTATCAAAGCACCAATTACCGTTTGAACTGGGAAAATGAAAGTGATATTGAGCAGTTTCTTTTTCAAGTAAACCTGGTTGCACTTGCGGATGTCACCGATGAATTCGAAAATCAACTTCACCGGATAAACCAAGTAAGGTGGCAGGGAGATAATCTCGACTTCGATTTAGTGATGACAGATTCACTCTTGATGTACCTTAGTTATCTTGAGCAACTCCCCGAAGAAGGGATTAATTGGCTATTTACAGACAAAGCCCATGTTACGTTACCCGCTCCTAGCATCGATACTTTATCGGTTCTGAGTAATGAGATTACGGTTGGCAAACTTGGTCAGTTTTTGGCAAGTCTCCGGTCTCCATTACAAACAGATGATGCTTTCTACTCCGCCTATTCTTCGCTATCGGAACATTCTCAGTACCAATATCCTGCCTATCAACAAACTGGGCTAGCACGTGTTGGCGATATATTAGAAAACAGACCCCTATTGATTGAGCGAATGGAGATCGTAGGCGTAGATGTTTCTTACTTGGATTTAGTCACTGAAGAATATGACGAACAATTAGAGCTTGCGATAAAAGAGTTCCAGCGTATTCATGGTTTGAAAGAAGATGGCGTTATCGGCCCGAATACCATTCGATGGATCAACTTTTCTCCTCAAGAGCGATTGCATCTGCTGGCGTTGAATTCTGAGCGTTCAAGAATTTGGTCGAAAGAAAGGGATAATGTTGTCTTTGTTAATGTGCCTGGATACGAAGTCACGTATTGGCATGACGGTCAACCCTTGTTTGAGTCTAAAGTTGTGGTAGGGAGAGCATCAAGAAAAACGCCCATCATGTCGGTAGCACTGGATTCAGTTATTCTCAACCCAACTTGGAACGTGCCTTGGACTATCATGGTTAAAGACATTATTCCTAAAGTAAAACGTAATCCGATGTATTTGATTAACCATAACATTCAAATCATTCGGTCTTGGACTTCGAACGAAATTATTGACCCTACAACCATCAATTGGGCAACGGTGAATCCGAGAACATTTCCTTATCGTATGCGACAGGCGTCGGGCTTACAAAATGCACTGGGATTGTACAAGTTCAATATGCCTAACCCACAAGCTATTTATTTGCATGACACGCCAAGTAAGAACTTGTTTGAACAGGACAGACGCGCATTCAGCTCAGGATGTGTTCGTGTAGAACATGCAGACCAGTTAGCAGAACTTCTGTTCAAAACTCAGGGGTTGGAAGAACGTTTAGCGAAAAAGCGAGAAAGTTCTCGTCGGTCTAACACGTCAGTTCCTTTGGGAGAGCGCATTCAAGTACACATCATTTATCAAACAGCATGGTTGGAAGAGGGAACGCTTTACTACCGTGATGATATCTATAAGTACGATCACCGCAGTTGAAATCTTTAAGGAAAATTTACAAAACGAAGAATTCTCTTTTCGTTCAATAATTAATCAATAATTACTGCATCTGAAAATCAAGATGGAGCATTTTATGCGTTTGACGTGACAAATGTGTTTGGTTAATGTCCACGACTTGTCTAGTTGTTGAGCACTGTATTTTGAAATGGTAAGTCGTAACTTTTCCCGCCGAGATTTCCTTAAAATGACCGCTGGTGGTGTGGTGTTGGCGTCTGCCCTGCCATCATTTTCTTGGGCTTCACTCCCTGACGAGCCACGTGCGCTGGCGATGAACAATCTTAATACTGGAGAGATCCTCGAAACATGCTATTTCGATGGAAAACGATACATTAATGATGAACTTCAAAGGCTGAGTGAGTTTTGTCGAGACCATCGACGAAATGAGGTTCATCCCATGGATAGACGCTTGTTCGATCAAATAAGTCAAATTCAAAAGTTAATTGGTACAGAAGCAGAGGTGATCGTCATTTCAGGTTACCGTTCTCCTGCCACTAACGCCTCGCTGCGCAACGGGTCTTCTCGTGTAGCGAAAAAGAGCATGCACATGGAAGGAAAGGCCATTGATTTTCGTTTAGACGGCGTGAAGCTTTCAACGGTCCGTGATGCTGCATTAAGCCTAAAAGCCGGTGGCGTGGGTTATTATCCAGGTAGTAACTTTGTTCATATCGATACGGGAGCTGTTCGTTCCTGGTAGTGCTAGTTGAGACAAGGTTTCTAGTCTCAGAACGTCGTCGATTACCCACAGTTCAAAGCTTGAAGTCGCTAGGCCTTAGTGTCATAGTTGCGGCAGTTTTCACGCAAATTTATTCGGTATAGGTTATCTATGGCTCTGAAATACCAAGTTGTTCCAGTAACATCTTTCTCTCAAAACTGTTCTATTGTCTGGTGTGACGAAACCATGAAAGGTATTGTGGTTGACCCAGGCGGCGATGAAAAGCAGCTCGCTATGCTTATCAAAGAGCTGGGTGTTGACGTGGTAAACCTAGTGCTAACACACGGTCACTTGGACCACGTAGGTGGCACGGAGCCGCTGTCTGCACTGCTTGGCGGTACAGAGATTGTTGGCCCTCACAAGGCAGATAACTTCTGGTTGCAAGGTTTGGAAGGTCAGAGCCAAATGTTTGGTTTCCCGCTGACAGAAGCGTTTGAACCGCACCAATGGCTAAATGAGGGTGACACTGTCACTTTTGGTAATCAAGTGCTGAATGTATTCCACACACCTGGTCATACACCTGGTCACGTTGTGCTTTACAGTGAAGAAGCGCGTTTAGCGTTTGTGGGTGACGTTTTGTTTAACGGTAGCATTGGTCGAACTGACTTCCCACAAGGTGATTTCAATACGTTGATTAGTTCTATCAAAGAGAAATTGTGGCCTTTAGGTAATGATGTCACGTTTGTCCCTGGTCACGGCCCTCAATCGACTTTCGGTCATGAGCGTAAAACTAACCCGTTCGTTGCTGACGAGATGCCGCTTTACTAAAAGTGCGTGTACTAAGCATTATTCTGGCTCGGCGGCAGCTAAGTATCGCCGAGTCAGTCCCACAAAATCCTCAGCCTCACGATCTAGATCACTTGCTGATATAAATAGATCATAGCCATAAAAGCCTCTCTGATACTTCATCCGGTTGGCGAGCATCGCTAACAAACCTTTGTACTCAATCCCATCTCTGTTTATATACGGTTTAGGGTCAAGCACCATATCCTCAAACTTATCTTCACACTGATTTTGTTTTGCGCCTAAGTAAAGCAGTGCTCGCTGGCTGAGGAGAATTTCTGTCGCTATACGAGGGCAGATTGAATTTAAGTAGGGTGAGTAGTGTTTTAGACGAATACCGATCCAAGGTAGCGGTTGGTGCCACCCTTCCTGTTGGTAGCTACAAATACCGATTGACTCAATATTTCGCCATCTGACGACCCAACCCCCTTTAAAAAGGTGTTGCTGAAAGTGAGAAGCTGTCAGCGTAAAAGTGACTTGGCTTTTCTTAATCATCAAGATGGCGAAACCAACGATTGCAGACATCAAAATGACCGACAACATGGCTTGCTTCCATCCCGGAGAAATGGCAACCAAAAACAAAGTGATGAGTGCAACGAGTAACAAAAGTATTCTGTTGATAGGGGAGTCGGGTTTGAAATGTGAATTTGTTAGGTGCAGCGTTTCCATGCTTATAACCTCATCGAATACTTGTTCAAAAATAAGTGGGCAGCTTTATGTGCATTGACTTGCATTTAAAATAAAACAAACCTCTGTTTTTATACCCAGTATTCAATAAATCCGTTCATAAAATATCTGATTAAATAGTAGACGTTCTATGCTTTGAGCGCATTTTTCATCGCGTTTCGCCGCTAAAACCTACAAATTGCTTGTGAATTTTGGTATAAAACGCGCTTCAAATTTTCATCCCTGCTGAGATGCAGTGAACTGGAGAAATATTCAATGAGACTTGCTCATAAGCGTAAAGTGCAGATGAAACTGCAAAAACGCATTAAAGCGACAGTAGCAAACTTAGCTGCAGCACCTAAAGCAGTGAAGCCTGTTGCGGAAAAAGCAGTAGCACCTTCTGTTGCTGAAAAAGCTGTTGCGGAGAAAGTAGTAGCTGATAAAAAAGTAGCTGCAGTGAAAACAGTTGATGTTGCCCTTACTCCTAAGCAACAACAAGTATTAGACATCGTTATTGCGAATGCTGAAGGTATTAACCCTAAAGGCATCGGTCTAGCTGCAGGTCAAGAAGATACTAAAGCGGCATCATGGGCTACTGGCGCACTAAAGAAGCTTCTTGAAGAAAACCTAGTTCAAAAAGAGCAATTAGCAGGTAACAAAGTTATCTACAAAGCAGTTTAATTACCACTACCGTTCTAGATTGAATACCTCGGCCGATGCCGAGGTATTTTTTTATCTTGGTATTGGAAATAATGCATTAAGTACTGACTTTAACACTACCAATAAGTGGTTTGTCACATTTTCTTAAATACTATGTAAATTTTTTGGCAGAAAAATACGTACGTATTGTCTTTTATTTTTATTCATAGATAAAAATATAATTTATTGATTTTGCTATTAACAGTCTTTTGTCATGACGATTATCCTACGTACTTGTACGTAATACCTTAGGCTAATGCCTTATTGATGAATTACTCGCTTCCGTGTTCATGCCCATTTCGCATTAGACAACATTGTTACATCTTTTATACCGAATACAGCCAATCCTAATGAAATGGATGACAACAATAACCTTGGTGATAAAGGACGTGAACGATGAGTCTAATCCAAAAATCTTTAAAACGAGTGCTCAAAACAACCGCTGTCGCTGCCGCGATGGCACTCGCAGCGACTTCTGTAAACGCTGCTGAAAAAGTCTATCGTTTAAAGCTTGCTGAAACTTGGGGGCCTAATTTCCCAATTTTTGGTGATACCACAAAAAACATGGCAAAAATGGCGGAAGAGATGTCCAACGGACGTTTGCAAATCCGCATTGATTCCGCAAACAAGCATAAAGCGCCTTTTGGGGTGTTTGATATGGTTAAGTCGGGTCAGTATGACATGGGTCACTCAGCGTCTTATTACTGGAAGGGTAAGGTTCCAAACACACTTTACTTCACTTCTATGCCCTTCGGTATGTTGCCAACTGAGCAGTATGCATGGTTTTACTACGGCGGTGGTATGGAGCTGATGGAAAAAGTGTACTCTCCACATAACTTGATGTCTTTCCCTGGCGGTAATACCGATACTCAGATGGGCGGGTGGTTCCAAAAAGAGATCAAGTCCGTCGAGGACTTACAGGGTTTGAAAATGCGTATCCCAGGGTTTGCTGGTGAGATTTTGGCTGAGTTAGGTGCCAAGCCAACGAATATCGCCCCTGGTGAGCTATATACTTCTCTAGAGCGTCGCACAATTGATGCCTTGGAATGGGTTGGTCCATCGCTGGATCTACGTATGGGCTTCCACAAAATCGCGCCTTACTACTACACAGGTTGGCATGAGCCAGCGACTGAGCTTCAGTTCCTCGTTAACAAGCGTACCTGGAATCGTCTACCTGATGATCTAAAAGCGATTTTGCAAGTAGCCATGAAAACGGCCGCTTACGATATGTACACGCAATCGAAACACGAAAGCGGCAAAAACTGGGCATCTATTAAGTCTGAATACCCAAATGTTGAAGTAAAAGATTTCCCACCTGAAGTAGTAACTGCGTTGCGAGAAGCAAACGATCGTTTGTTGAAAGAACATGCAGAAAAAGATGCTTTGGCGAAAGAGATTCAAGAGTCGCAAGCGAACTATATGAATCAAGTTCGACCATGGTCAGATATTTCGCACCGAGCGTACTTAAACAGTCAAGCTCAACAATAACGTTATGAAGCAGGCGATGCCGAGAGGTTTAGCCTGCTATCGAAGCCCAAGAAAACTTCATAATGAATGCTCCGCACCATAGCGGAGCGCATCTAAACGTTCCACGGAGTTCGGAATGAGAAGTCTTATTTATATTGAGCGATTATTTAACCGCTTTAGCGATTTTCTCGGATGGTTATCCAGCATCCTGTTTATTTTGTTGTTAGCAAACGTTGTGTACGACGTTGTCATGCGTTACGTGTTTAATGATGTGTCTATCGCATTCCAAGAAATGGAATGGCATCTATTCTCTGCCGTGTTCTTGCTTGGTGTGCCTTACGCAATTAAGTCCGGTGGCCATGTTCGCGTCGACATTTTTTATGAACGCTTATCTTACAAAGCACAATCCATCATCGACATCATAGGCACACTATTTTTCTTATTCCCTTTTTGCCTACTGGTAGCTTGGTTTGGTGTTGATTTCGCTAAGGAAAGTTACGCGTTAGGCGAGACGTCTGGTGACCCAGGTGGCTTACCATATCGTTGGATTATCAAAGCGATGATTCCGCTGTCATTTTTCTTTATGGCGGTGAGTGGTATTGGATTGTTACTTCATTCAATCAACAAAATTGTCAACCCTCATCTCATCTATGCCGGTAATAACGGTAAGTCGTAAAAGGAAGTCATTATGATCGGTATAGTGATGTTTTTTGTTGCGCTCTTTGCGCTTCTATTGGGATTTCCCGTTGCCTTTACTTTTGGTGGTATCGCGCTGATTTTTGGTGTTTGGGCTGAAGGCATCGAGATGTTTGCTTTTATGCCATATCGAATTCAGTCCATTATGGAAAATACGGTGCTAATGGCCGTACCGCTGTTCGTTTTTATGGGACTAGTGCTACAGAAAACGAAGCTTGCTGAACAGCTACTAGAATCAATGGGGCGTTTGTTCGGTGGCGTTCGCGGTGGTATCGCTATTTCTACCGTGTTAGTTGGCGCATTGCTTGCCGCTTCAACGGGTGTGGTAGGCGCATCAGTTGTTGCGATGGGCTTAATATCTCTTCCTGTGATGCTCAAGTACAATTACGACAAAGGTTTAGCGTGTGGGACTATTTGTGCGTCTGGCACGTTGGGTCAAATTATCCCACCTTCTATCGTGTTGATCTTGTTGGGTGATGTACTTGGCGTACCGGTAGGGGACCTATTTCAAGCTGCGATCTGGCCCGGTATTACACTTGTTGGCGCCTATGTGATCTATATTCTCATCTACGCGAAGTTGAACCCTCAAGCCGCACAGGCGATAGAGCGCGATGAGTCGATCAGTCGTAAACAAGAAGTGCTCACCGCACTGAAAGCTGTATTGCCACCTTTAGCATTGATCATCGTGGTATTGGGCTCCATCTTTGCAGGGATTGCAACACCAACAGAGTCAGCGGCACTGGGTGGTGCAGGTGCGATTATTTTATCGCTATTGTATAAGCAGTTTAGTTGGTCGATGATTTATGATGCATCAAAAGAGACAGTTAAAGTAACCGCAATGGTCTTTGCGATCTTACTTGGTGCGACCGCCTTCTCAATGGCATTTACCTACACTGGTGGTGATTATTTAGTTGAAGAGTGGATGTTAGAACTGCCGGGTGAAAAGTGGGGATTCCTTATTATTACCATGGTGGTGATTCTGATTTTAGGTTTCTTTATCGACTTCGTTGAAATCTGTTTTATCATCGTGCCAATTATTGCGCCAGTCGCTGAATTGATGGGCATTAATATGACGTGGTTTGCGATTCTTATTGCGATGAACTTGCAGACGTCGTTCCTCACACCGCCATTTGGCTTTAGTTTGTTTTATCTAAAAGGTGTCGCTCCAGCAGGGGTTACTACGCGAGATATCTACAAAGGTGTGATGCCATTCATCGCGATTCAGATTGTTGTGTTGGCGTCTTTGCTGTTTTTCCCAGGTTTTTACGGTATGAGTTAATCACTCGATAATAAAGAGATTTTGTGAACTGAGAGTTTTTACCTTTTGAGACAAGTTGTTAAGCTGTTAATTATGTCTATGCAGACACAATCGATTCGTTTGTACTGCTAAGATAGTAAGCTGTAAAGGCAGCGTTTCATGGAGGGAAGGGATGCCTCTCAAAGCAAAGTTAATTCTGCTGACACTGATACCCGTGGTATTGGTGTCAGCGAGTATCAGCTGGATCTCTATCTATCAAACCAAGACCCTTGGCAAAAGGGAGGTTGAGATCTTTCATCAAAACCTGATCCAATCAAAAGAAGCGGCGCTGAAAGATACGGTCGACGTCGCTTTTGACTCCATTTCTTACATCTACAACGATCCGACTTTAGAAGAGAGTGTTGCCAAAACGCGTGTGAAAGCGATTTTAAATCGTTTGAGTTATGGGTCGGACGGCTATTTTTTTGCTTATGATAAATATGGTATCAACCTTGTACACCCAGTTCTTCCGGAGCTTGTCGGGGAAAACTTACTCTATCTTGAAGACGAAAATGGCGATCGCTTAATCGAAGCTTTATTGTATCAAGCGCAATCAGGTGGTGGATTTCATCAGTACCTGTGGCAAAAGCCATCTACAGGTGAAGTCGTCCCTAAGCTTAGTTACGCTGCATGGCTCGATAAGTGGGAATGGATGATAGGGACTGGGCTGTATATTGAGGATGTAAGCCGAGAAGTCGCCAATATGCGCGCGGCAGTGAACAAAAATATCGAAACGACATTTTTCTCAGTCGTCGTGATCTTAGCGGTGACCGTTGCTGTAATCATTGTTCTCACTCTGGCGATCAATCTGCACGAGCATCGCCTCGCTGATAAGAACCTGAAAGAATTGGCACATAAAACCGTGATGTTCCAAGAAGATGAGAAAAAGCATTTAGCGCGAGAACTGCATGATGGAATCAATCAGTTGTTAGTCTCCAGTAAATGTCATTTAGACTTAATGAGTCATAGACTGGAAGACGAAAAACTCAAATCCCACTTAGATAAATCACAACGATCGCTCGTCACCGCGATAAATGAGGTGCGGCATATTTCTCATCAGCTCCGTCCAAGCGCCCTCGATGATATAGGTTTAGAAGCAGCACTGACGACCTTGCTACAGGATTTTCATTCCCATTCCGGGATTGATATCGAGAGCAATTTCGATACTCAGCAGCATAAACTGACTTCGGAAGTCGCAACGACGCTATATCGCGTCGCTCAGGAGTCTTTGAATAACATTGAAAAACATGCGCGAGCGAAAAAAGTAACGGTTACTTTGCAAAAAATGGGCAATATGCTGCAATTACTCATACGTGACGATGGGCTTGGATTTGTGGTTAACCATGCAGTGCACCAACAAGGGATTGGGTTAAGGAACATGCAAGAGCGTGTAGAGTTCATCGGTGGTGAATTTGAGCTAATGAGTGAGCTTGGCTTGGGAACAGAGATTACTGTGCTGCTTAATTTGGATGAAATAGTTTATGGATAAACCGATTAGTGTAGTGATTGTCGATGATCATCAAGTAGTATTGGATGGCTTCATGGCTCGTTTGGAGTTAGAGCCTGACATCGAAGTGGTGGGTACAGCAAGTAATGGCTTGGAAGCGATAGAGGTCGCAAAGCACTTGCAACCGGACGTCATATTGATGGATATCAGCATGCCAATAATGAACGGTATTGAAGCGACTGGTGTAATTAAAGAAGCTCGCCCAGAGAGCAAAATACTTATGTTGACCATGCACGATAATCGCGAGTACATCATGAAGGTCATGCAAGCTGGTGCCGTAGGATACATGCTCAAGGAAATCTCGGCCGAGAAAATGGTGCAAGCAATAAAAACGGTGAACCAAGGCTCGACGTATTTCTGTGAATCCGTCACACAAACACTCTTTACCCAAGAAGTGGTGCCTGCCACGCAAAAAACGAATCCTCTCAGCCGCAGGGAAGAAGCGGTACTTAAATTAGTTGCTCAAGGAAACAGCAGCAAGAAAATCGCCACTTTACTCAATATTAGTTATCGAACGGTAGAGACGCATCGCCATAACATTAAGCACAAGTTGGACTTACATTCGACGGCAGAGTTAGCAAAATATGCGTTTGAAACTGGGTTGACTGAGTAGGAGAGTAGTGCCCGCAAAAAGCGAGCACGTGGGAGCGAAACTAATCGGCTTTGGTAATGCTACCAAGCTCTAGCATTGGAGCAACATCGATGTCCTCTGCATTCATCATCGTCGAGATGCGTTGAACGGAAGATAGTAGAAGGGATTGCTCCCATTCTTCCAATTTTTGGAATCGATTAATGAAGTGCTCTTGCAGCGGCGTTGGTGCTTGTTTTAAGGCTTCTTGGCCCTTGCTCGTAAGTACAGCATGCACTTTACGCTTGTCTTGAACACTGCGCTGACGCTCAACAAACTGGCCTCGTTCTAGTCTATCTAGAATGGTCGTTGCGGTCGCTTGGCTCATGTTAGTGTGGCTAGACAACTGTTTAATCGTCACGTTATCTAAGTCATTGATAGCGCGCATCAAAATCAACTGTGGAGCAGTCAATCCAGACTCTTTGCTCAGCTTTTTAGAATGTAAATCAATAGCGCGGATGATCTGACGAATCGAGACCAATACTTCTTCGTACTTTTCCAATTTATTCATCCAGTCTGTAGGGAACATTTATCGAGGCGACACTAACTTAAATACGCCCTTATTTAAAGGGGGGAAATCAAAAATTACCTCTACAATTTTACGCCGTGTCCTCAATACCATTTTGTCGCGCCTTTTCGACAAAATAAGAAGAGCTAAAATTATTATAGCAATAAATGTTTGTGGTCTAACTATTGTAGTAGTGATTTGTTCTATCAAAGGCCGTAACCACACAGTGAAAAGTAAGTTATTGGATTTTTTAATAGCAAAAAGATAGACAAAAACGTGTCAAATGATAGGATCTTGCGCCTTCACGGAATGCAAAACGTATCGTGTTCGAAAGATTTTTTTGTTTGGTACGTAAAAACACTACAAAAATAGAGAGGAACGATGACAAAGGGTATAGATAAGTACAGTATCGATAGTACCGACTATACGGTAGGTCAGGACAACGTTCAAAAATGGGGTTTTGATGTTCATAACCCAGTTTTTGGTATTAGTGCAGGTTTAATTGCGCTGTTTCTTGTCGCTGCATTAGTTCTAGATGCACATACCGCAAAGACGGCACTTGATGGGCTGAAGTGGAAAATTATTGGTTCATTCGATTGGTTGTTCATTATTGCAGGTAACATTTTCGTTATTTTCTGTTTGGCGCTTATCGTCTCACCAATGGGTAAGATCCGACTAGGTGGTAAAGACGCTGTTGCCGATTACTCGTTTATGTCATGGCTTGCAATGCTATTTGCAGCTGGTATGGGTATCGGTTTAATGTTCTGGAGTGTTGCAGAACCTGTCGCTTACTTCACCGGTTGGTATGAAACGCCACTTGGTGTTGAGGCAAATACACCAGAAGCCGCGAGATTGGCACTGGGTGCAACGATGTTCCACTGGGGCCTTCACCCATGGGCAATTTACGGTGTTGTAGCACTTTCTTTAGCATTCTTTGCCTACAACAAAGGTTTACCGCTATCTATGCGTTCGATCTTCTACCCACTTCTGGGTGATCGTGCATGGGGTTGGGCTGGCCACATTGTGGACATTCTGGCTGTGCTTGCGACTTTATTTGGTCTTGCTACATCCCTAGGTCTAGGTGCGCAGCAAGCAGCAAGTGGTATTCATCACGTATTTGGTGTTGAGCCAGGCCTGGGCCTACAAATCGTCGTTATTACCGTGGTGACTTTACTTGCTGTTGTTTCAGTCGTACGCGGCATCGATGGTGGTGTTAAAGTCATTAGTAACATCAACATGGTTGTGGCGTTCTTGCTACTGATTCTTGTTGGTCTTATCGGTTGGGCGGCGAGTTTAGGTTCGATTCCAACCACACTTATGGCATATGTAGAGAATATCATCCCACTAAGTAACCCGTTTGGTCGTACGGACGAAGCTTGGTTCCAAGGCTGGACAGTGTTCTACTGGGCTTGGTGGATTTCATGGTCGCCATTCGTAGGCATGTTTATCGCGCGTGTTTCTCGTGGCCGTACCGTTCGCGAGTTCATCACAGCAGTTCTGCTGGTTCCAACTGCGGTTACCGTTGTTTGGATGTCTGTATTTGGTGGCCTGGCGATCGAGCAAGTTGTTGATAAAGTAGGTGAGCTGGGCACAAATGGCTTGACTGACGTATCTCTCGCTATGTTCCAAATGTTTGATGTTCTTCCATTTGGTAGCATGCTTTCTATCATCGCTGTTGTGTTGGTACTTGTGTTCTTCATTACGTCTTCTGACTCTGGTTCACTTGTTATCGACAGTATCACGGCAGGTGGTAAAGTTGATGCACCTGTACTTCAACGTGTTTTCTGGGCATTCATGGAAGGTGCAATTGCGGTTGCTCTGCTATGGATTGGTGGCTCCGAGGCGGTTCAAGCTCTTCAGGCTGGTGCCATTTCTACAGCACTGCCATTTACCTTCATTCTGCTTGCAATGTGTGTGAGCTTATTGATGGGTATGAGAACAGAGCGTCAGTAATTCGGCATTTTATAAAACCGTCTGACTAACAATTAATCAAAAGGCCAGCAATTTGCTGGCTTTTTTTGTGCGGTTTTTATGACGCTCGAGACAAAAAAATGACACATGAAAGTTCATATTTTACAAAGAGTTAATGTGCTATTTTGTTTTTTAAAAATTAGTGAATAGTCGTAAAAAAGTGTGTAATATTCATGCACCTTAACTGTTCTCCCAACTCAAAAAACTATAAATATGAAATTATCATTAAAACAAAAGCTTATAGGCGCAAGCCTTTCTGCTGTTGTTGTGATGGCAACAGCACTTACTTGGTTGTCGGCTGGTCAATTATTTGATCAGACTCGTTCAGGTGTCTATTCACGTGCGCAAAGTCTTAGTACTACTGCGTCAGAGGGAATTTCTGATTGGGTCAATATCCGTAAAGATATTGCCACTGCGTTCAACGACTACTCGACCGAGCAAGACGTTGTTCCTTTCCTACAACAAGCTCGCAAGGCTGGTGGCTTCGATGACATCTTCCTTGGTACACCAAACGGTGATATGTACCGCTCTCATCCGGAGCGTAACCGTGCTGATTATGACCCTCGCACACGTCCTTGGTACAAGGATGCTGATGCCGCGGGTAAGCAAATCATCACAGCCGCATATCAAGACGCAATCACGAATGCACTACTTGTGACCATTGCTGAGCCAGTAATGAAAAATGGTCAGTTTGTTGGTGTTGTTGGTGCGGACGTACTGATCGATCAGCTTATCAGCGATGTGATTAACTTAGATGCAGGTGAAAACGCGCATGCGATGCTAATCGACATGAATGAAGGCACCTTCTTAGCGCATCCAGATAAAAGCTTGACGCTTAAGCCTATCACCAGTGTTCTAAAAGATTTTTCAGAAGAGGCAATTGAGCGCGCCGCCGATGAAGGTCGTATCGAAGATACGGTAATCAAAGGAAAAGAGAAGCTTTACTACTTCAATAAAGTTCCTGGTACGCATTGGATGTTTGCGATTGAAATGGATCGCGCAACAGAAGAAGCAGGTCATGCGGTATTGCTACGAGATCTATTGTTTACTGCTGTGGCGATCACGATTGTGGTTATTCTTGCAGTTTCTTGGCTAGTTGGTTTCTTGTTCCGTGACTTGAACCGCGTATCAAATGCACTGGAAGAAATTGCATCTGGCGAAGGTGACTTAACGCAACGCCTAGAACCACGCAGTGATGATGAAGTAGGTAAACTGGCGGAAAACTTCAACCGTTTTGTTGGCAACATGCACACAATGGTTACTAAGCTTAGCCACGTATCTTCTGCGCTTTCAGAGCAAGCTCGCACGACAGCACAGCAAGCTGAGGAGCGTAGTCAGCGTATCTCTTACCAGCAAGATGAAATCAACATGGTGGCGACGGCTGTGAACGAAATGGCAGCAGCGACACAAGAAATTGCAGGTAATGCTGATAGCACGGCAAGTAATTCAGAAGAAGCGGTTCAAGCTTGTTCACATGGTTCAAGCCAAGTAACTCAAACGCAAGGCTCTATTCAGAACTTAGCGCAAGAAGTTCAAGTTGCTACTGATGTGATTCAAGAGCTAGAAGCACACGGAAATAGCATCAATACGATTCTATCAACGATTCAAGGCATTGCAGAGCAAACGAACCTACTTGCACTGAACGCGGCGATCGAAGCGGCACGTGCAGGTGAGCAAGGCCGTGGTTTTGCTGTGGTTGCAGATGAAGTCCGCGTATTGAGCCAACGTACTCATGCTTCAACGCAAGAGATTCAAGAAACTATCGAGATGCTACAAGGCACAACAGCCAAGGCGGTCGGTATTATGGGTGACAGTCGTCGTCTAGCTGATACCAGTGTTGATGATGCCAATGCGGCTGCAGCGAGCTTGACGCAAATCCACACTGCTGTTGAGCGTATCAGTGATATGGCAACGCAGATTGCTTCAGCAGCAGAAGAGCAAGCATCGGTAACCACTGAGATCACTCGTAACACTGAAGGTATTCGTGATGTGTCTAACGAGCTGTCAGTCGAAGCTCATCAAGCAGCAGAACAAGCTGCTCACCTGTCTGAGCTATCACACGAACTTGAACAAGAGATTCAACGCTTTAAGCTGTAATCTTGTCTCAACCTAAGTAAAAAAGGAGCCATCTGGCTCCTTTTTTGATCGCTATTAAGCGTGAAGTATATTACAGCCAGAACTCACTGATGGGTTGCTCTTCACTGTAATGATGGGCGATTTGCGCTTGCAGTAGCTCTGCGGTAGCAATTGCATCGGTTAATGCATGGTGAGGCGTATAGTCTGGCAGCCCATAACGGCGTCGAGATTGCGCTAGCCGAACCGATTCTGGTTTTTTCCCTTTTAAACGCTCCCAGAGAGAGCCTGAACGTTTCTGTTGAATCGTTTCTTCAAGGTGCAGCGTATCTAAAACAGGAAACTCAATACCTTCCCCTAAACGGCTTTTGAGCGCTTTATCCAGAAACTCTCTCTCGATACGACGGTAATGAACAACAATGATTTTCCCGCTTAAGCATGGTAGCAGCTCGCTTAAGATATCGCCTAAGTCAGGCGCATCGATCAATTCGCTGTGAGTAATACCGTGTATAATGACTGAGTCTTCATCGAGTGCACGCTGTGGACGTACCTTCCAATGACGCGAGTTACGTAGGAAAATTCGCTTCAGGTTAAACGGCACTAAACCAATAGTAATGATGTCATGTTTTTCAGGATTCAAACCCGTCGTTTCGAAATCTAACGCCACGAACTCCACCTCAGATAACGGTGTTTCTGGAGCAGGCGGCTTGTTGCTATAAAACGCAATTAAATTCTCATCCTTCGCCATCTCCAGCTTTTGTTCAAACTTCGTTGGCCACTGAATGGTTGGCTTCTGAAAGAGCTTTTTAATCATGCTAAACCTCACTTAAAGCTCTTGTTCGCTTGGTAGCGGAACTTAAGGAAATTTTGACCATTGCTTAGGATCTGGAATGCATCCTTTAGGTTGCGACGTTCAAACTCAGAGAGGTTTTCCGGTTCGATATTGTTATCAGGATCAATGCCTAGTTCCACATCCGTCGCTTGGTGACGAATACGCACCATGGAAATAAACTCTAACGCGTCTTTTAAGTCTTGTGCTCGACCTTTTGGCAAAATGCCAGCGTCAATGATGTCGTCGAGACGCTCAAACGAGTTCTGTGCACGTGAGCCAACTGCCAGAGAGTGAACACGAATTAAGTCGACCAGAGGAGCAGTACCGCGACGTTTGAGGTTGATGGAGTTGTTGTGTCTGCCATCTTTTTCCATCACGAAGTCTTTAAAGAAGCCCAGAGGTGGTGTTCTGTTTAGTGCGTTACGAGCCAAACACGCTAAGAAGCGGTTGTTCTTTCGAGCGCGACGAACAATAAAGCTGGTTAACTGTTCTGCCCATTTTAAGCGGCCATAGACGCCATCCAAATCGAAAAAGATGGAGGCGTTGAGTAGTGCTTTCGGGTTCGGGTTATCAATCCAGTCAGCAAAACACTCTTCCCACTCTGAACGAGTCATGCGCCACAGTGGGTTGGTTGCCATAATATCGCCTGTGCAATATTTGTAGCCACAGGCATCTAACCCATCGCTGACGTATTTTGCTAGGGCTTCGAAGTATTTACCATGTTTCTCTTCTTGATAGGTCTCATCTAGAATGATGGCGTTATCTTGGTCAGTCACCAACAGTTGCTCATCTCGTCCCATTGAGCCAAGTGCAAGGAAACAATAAGGAATTGGCGGTGGGCCAAGCTCTTCTTCTGCCATTTCTAGCAGACGCTGTTTGAAGCTTCGGCCAATGACCGACATCGCGCTACCCACCATGTGAGAGTTGGCATCTTCATTGACCAGACGCACGAAGCTGCTTTTCACTTCTTCGGCAACAACGGCTAAATCTTCGATAGTCTGTTGTTGGAAAATACTACTCACCAACAACAACGAATTCTGAGATTCATAACGAACAATGTCGGTTGTTTCGATAATACCGATTGGTAATTGGTTTTTTACCACTGGTAGGTGATGTACGTTGTAACGCAGCATCGTTAACATTGCTTCATAGATGTAAGCGTTGTGGTCAAGAGACATGACCTCCGTGGTCATCACACTGGACACATCGTCCTGTGGGGACAAACCTTCAGCTAACACACGGGTACACAAGTCACGGTCAGTAATGATACCAAGTACTGGGGACTGTGGATCGTCTTCGTCACGAACGAAATCTGGGTCGACGATAAGTAAAGCCGATACGTTGTCATTCGCCATTTGCTGCGCGGCTTGCTGGATTGTCTGACCACGATCAATCGTATGAGCATCGCCAGTCAGCAAGGTTTTCACTTTCGACGTCGTCAGGTCATTGGCGTCTTTGTTTTCTGAAATGGCTTGGCGTAAACGAGCGCTATTTTCAACTTCAACAAAATCCGCAAAGGAATCAAAGTTATCGTAAATTTCTTGGAAAATGTCACCAGGAATACAGTAGAGCAGGGTATCCTCAATGGCCTTTACCGGAAAGCGGACTTTGTTATTGGTGAGCATGCCCATCTGGCCAAATAGGTCACCTTCGTCAAGGCGGTTATACAGCTCACCTTTGCGTCGATAAACTTCAACAACACCGCTTCGCACCACGTATAAATCTTGGATATAGTCTCCAAAATGGATGATGGGGGTATCCTCTCGGTAGTACGAGATTTCGACACTCTCTGTCACCTTGTTTAGTGTTTCTTCAGGGAGTTCATTGAACGGGGGATACTTGGCGAGAAAGTTGTAAATCTCGAGAAGTTCTGCATCCATCGAAGGCGCCTTTTAGTTCGCAAATAATAAAGTAATCTTAACTTAGTTTTAAAACAGAGTCTTATCTGAACCGCGATTTTCGTGCTCAGTCATAAGATTCTGACATATCGCACGATAAGGGAGCTTCATTTTTACTACTATATGGTCACCTCAATTGAAAAAGACGTCGTCGATATGTTTTCTTCGTGATGACTGATTAGATCTTTGGCTGTTTCAGATCGTTATCACGTCTTTAGATGAAGCTATTCTTCTTGAGCCAAGTAGCTCAGGCGATGGAATACAGTGTTTAGATAATTCTCATGAAAGGAAGTCGAATGGTGAGAAATTTATTGCTTGTTTCTTTAGCTGCTTTGCCGGCGATATCAAGCGCAGCGGTCATGGACCAAGCAGAAAAATTTGGGTACGAACACATTCATTTGGATGTTGGTGCCGGAACGACAAACGAAGAATGGTTAGATAACTCTAATGCGACCACAGTTGGACTCGGTGGTAACTATTTGTTTACTGAGAACTGGTTGTTTAATGTTGATTACTCAGCGCAGTTTTTCCATCCGGATGATTTTACTCTTCGCATTGACCGCCTTTTGTTTGGTGGTGGTTACCGTTACGGAGTTACGGAGCAATTCGATATCTACGGGATATATGGAATAGGCGCAATCAAAGCGAAAGCGACGGACGACAAAACGGATAATACGTTGTCTTCCGATAGCGAATTGATTCAAGCTGTAACTGTTGGGGTGAATTACTTGCTCAGTGAAAAGCTTATTGCGACAGCTGAAGTGGAGTTGAACCGAAGTGATATCGTTGATGAGAACAATTTTAAGAATCGGTTTTAACTACCAATGGCATAAAGTCATCGGCACTGGTCTTTTTTATCAGTTTAGAGATACTGATTACAGCGGTGAAAGCTCAGATTTCGTCAATGAAGTTGGGCTGAGTTTGAAGTTTGTCTACTAGATCGGACGGGTTCGTTTTTGGCGTTAAGTTAAAACAAACAAAAAAGGTCAGCTTATGCTGACCTTTCCTTTTAATGAAGTATGCGACAGTCGATTATAAAACCGCTGCAATGCCTTTACACAGAGGGCCCATATTTGACTTCGTCATACCAGCAACACTGATTCGGCCAGAACCGACAATGTAAATACCGAACTCTTCTTTTAGGCGGTTAACTTGCTCTTTAGAAAGACCAGAGAAAGAGAACATACCATTTTGACGTTCGATGAAACTAAAGTCTGCGTCCACACCCTCTGCTTTTAGTGTCGCTACAAACAGTTCACGCATTTCTTGAATACGGTCACGCATTTCTGCTACTTCAGCTTCCCATTCCGCACGCATTTCGGCGTTGCCAAGAATGTGAGTCACGACAGCGCTGCCGTGTGCAGGTGGGTTAGAGTAGATAGAGCGAATAATGGCTTTAACTTGAGAAAATGCGGTTGTTGCGACTTCTTCTGACTCAGCTACTAACGTGAAGGCACCTACGCGTTCATTGTATAGGCCAAAGTTTTTCGAGAAAGAGCTCGCGACTAGGATTTCTTTGTTGTATTTAGCAAAAGTACGAAGACCTGCAGCATCTTCTTCCACACCTTTAGCAAAGCCTTGGTAGGCGAAGTCGAACAGAGGAAGCAATTTCTTCTCTGCGACAAGTTTCGCCAATGTTTCCCACTCTTCAGCCGTAGGATCGATCCCTGTAGGGTTGTGACAGCAGCCGTGTAGAAGCACGATGTCGCCTTCAGATGCAGATTGCAGATCATTTAGCATCGCATCGAAGTCTTTGTCTTTTGTTTCAGCATTGTAGTAGCTGTATTGTGCCGTTTCGATACCAGCAGCAGTAAATACGCCGTTGTGGTTCGCCCATGTTGGGTTGCTGATCCAGATCTTTACATCGCCTAGTTGACGTTTAATGAACTCGCCGGCAACACGTAGTGCACCAGTACCACCCGGAGCTTGAGCTGTTTTAGCGCGTTTTTCGTTTACAATTTCTGCATCAGAGCCGAAAAGCAGTTTTTGCACTGCAATGCCGTACTCTGCTGTGCCTTCGATGGTTAGGTAAGATTTGGTTTTTTCAGTTTCAACAAGTGCTGCTTCAGCTTTCTTTACTGTCGCAAGAACGGGAGTTTCGCCTTGCTCGTTTTTGTAAATACCTACGCCAAGGTTAATTTTGTCTGCGCGAGCATCTTTTTTAAACTCTTCAGTAAGGCCAAGAATAGGGTCAGCCGGAGCGGCAACTACTTTTTCAAACATAATCTTCATCCATGTTAATCGAAGGGGTGTGCTAACATTTATACCTTTCAGCAATATTGGTTACAACCGTTACTGAAAAGAAAACCTAAAAAAGTTGCGATTTGAAACAGAATTCTAACATAACTAAAGTTTTTGCCATGAAAACGTTTGGTAGGCACAGAGTTTGAAGGGCATTTATGCCATGGTTGGAGAAGTTTTGCACACATCCCAATCGTTTCAATTCAGTGCTTTGCGTTAACGCGTTTATAGTTGTCTAGTGAGGATTTTTTGAGACAAAAACGCCCCACCAAAGGTGGAGCGTTTACTGTTAGAAGTATGGATATCGGTTGGGGTTATTTCTTCAGATTGATTTCCGACTCAACCGCATTGGTTTCGATGTCAGGGTTAGAAGAAAGTTTTTCAGTCGCCCAGTCGTTCATATGCTTTAAGATCGCTTTTAATGCGTGCTTTTCGGTTGGTACTTCTGTCTTTTCAACTTCAAGTTTTTGCTTCGGATGCGTACCCGTCGCATCTTCCGCAACGTGTAGCCAATCTGGGTGCCAGTAATAAGGTTGGCCGGAAGGAGAGCTCCAAGAATGTACGCCGTTGGATTCACCTTTGTATTTAATATCTTCTTCGTTGTATTTCGCCATTATTGTTTTCTCTCATAATCCATGAGTTGAGGTGTGCATCACCATTACTATTTAAATGTAACAGATGTAATGAAAATTAATGTGATAACAATCGACTTATTTTGCCCTTTGAACGCTATAGAAGATGCGTACTTCTCATTCAGAAGAATTTACTATTTGGCAGGTTTTAGCTTTATTTGTGTTTAAAGCATACAACGATGGATTCGCCTACCTAATGCTATTCATGAACGGTGATAGAGCCTAAACTACTCGTCATTCAAGTGTTTGAGAATCGCCGCTTTTGCATGCTCTTCTGTCGCTGTTTCTCCATCAGGGACTTCAAGGTCAGCCTTTTTGTGTTCACCCAAAGCATCTTCAGCGATATGCAGCCAATCAGGATGCCAATAATAAGGGGTGGTACTGCCAGGATGGTCCCAACTATGTACACCTTTATGTTTTCCGCGATACGAGAGATCGTCCATTGTAAAAACTTTCATCGCTTCCTCCTGATTTAAAGACCGTAGCTCGAAGTGAGTTTAACGCACTCAGTCCAACGTAAAACCTTGGCCTTTAGGTATTGCAAAGATGTGAGGCAATATGTGTGTAACAGTCAAAGTATGGGATATAAACGCTCACTTCGTGGCTGAAATATCTATTGATAAGCTTGATAAATTACGTTGCTAAATTGAATACTCCCATATCAGAATGCTGGCGCGAAGTATGCTATGGTGCGGCTGTAAGTGAAATGAGGGAAACATGAACCGATACCGTCAACTGGCTGAGCTGTTCAAAACGCAGATTCAGCAAAATACATGGAGAGCAGGGGAAAAGCTGCCATCAGTGCGTGTAACAAGCCGAAACCATTCTGTCAGCGCAGGTACGGTGTTACAAGCTTATCAGCTGCTCGAAGCACAAGGTTGGGTCGCAGCGAAACCTCAGTCTGGATACTTTGTTACTGCGGAGTTGGACCGCTTCGAACCGAGTTCTCCAACCACTTCCGTTTATCGCTCTAGCATCAACGATGAACTTTACGACTACCTCAAAAATCAGGTCTCACCGAATGCGGTGAAGTTTGGCTCCGCGTTTCCAGACCCAGCATTGTTCCCATTAGAAGCGCTAAACCGCAACCTAGCCAGCTCAGGCAGGAAGATGGGGGCAGAGACGTTATTGGATAACTTGCCGCCGGGCTGTGAGTCTCTACGCCGTTTGATTGCTCAACGGTACATCCAACAAGGTATGGTGTTTACCCATGATGATATTGTCGTTACTTCTGGCGCATTAGAAGCGTTGAATTTGAGCCTTCAGGCCGTGACCCAGCCTGGAGATACTGTTGTAGTTGAATCACCGACGTTTTATGGCGCACTTCAAGCGATTGAACGTTTAGGTCTAAAGGCGATAGAAATAACGGTGGATCCGTTAACTGGACATTCAGTGGATCAAATTGAAGCGACTTTTGCCGACAATGATGTTCGCGCATGTTGGTTAATGACTAACTTTCACAATCCAACAGGAACCTTATTAAGTGACGGGCAGAAGCAACGTATCGTCGAACTGGCTGATAAATACGATGTGTACTTGATCGAAGATGATGTGTATTCAGAGCTTTATTTTTCTGAAAAAAAGCCAAGCTCACTTAAAGCTTTTGATACACAAGAGCGCGTGTTGCATTGTGGATCATTTTCAAAAAGCCTTTGCCCTGGCTATAGGCTGGGCTGGGTGGTAAACAAACGCTTCAATGAGCAACTTCAAAAGCTGCAACTTATCTCGACGTTGTCAGGCAGTGCACCAATCCAGCAGGGTATCGCGCATTATTTGCAAAACGATAGTTATGATAGCCATCTTAGAAAACTGCGAAAGAATCTTGAGCAGCGGCAATTGGCGTTTATTGAACTGGTTGATAAGTACTTTCCCCAATCGATTCGTTACACGCAACCGGAAGGCGGCTATTTTCTTTGGATAGAACTGCCGAAAACAAAGTGCGGAAAAGCGATTTATCAAAAGTTATTGGAAGCGAACATCACTGTAGCATTTGGTCAGTTGTTTTCTGTCGCTCCAAATTATGAGAACTACTTGAGGCTTAATACATCGTTACCTGTAAATGATGAATTAGAACAAGCCGTGAAGACGGTCGGAGAATTACTTCATTAGCCAACTGTTTACCTGTTTTTTGCTCAAACTGTATCAGTGGACGATACCGAAGCTGTGTTTCAATCATGGGCAGACAACCATTTAGGTTAGGAGCCGTAATGAAAAAGCAGTTGGTAAAGCATGAACTTAGGTTGATGGGTGTTGCTATTTTTAGCGCATTTTTGTTGGTGTTTGCACACTTGATATTGGCGAAATCTTTCTCTCATATGGTTTGGACGGAATACACTGCTGCCGTTATCCCATTTGTGATGTTTGGCTTGTGTGTGGTTGGAGTAAAATACGCAGCGCGAGCAGATGAGGATGACGACGAAAATAACAACTAGAGTGCATACACTGGTTGCTAGAAAATCATTCGTACAAATAAAAGACCTCCACATGGGAGGTCTTTTTAATTCGATATCACTAAAAAGTGATTAGAAGTTCGCAGAGCGAGGAGTACGTGGGAATGGGATCACGTCACGAACGTTGCCCATACCAGTTACGTAAGATACTAGGCGCTCGAAGCCTAGACCGAAGCCTGCGTGTGGCACTGTACCGTATTTACGTAGGTCGCGGTACCAGCTCATGTGTTCAGGATCGATACCCACTTCACGCATACGTGCATCTAGAATGTCTAGGCGCTCTTCACGCTGAGAACCACCGATGATTTCGCCGATGCCCGGTGCTAGAACGTCCATCGCTGCAACTGTTTTACCGTCATCGTTAGCACGCATGTAGAATGCTTTAATGTCTTTCGGGTAGTTCTTAACGATTACAGGTGCTTTGAAGTGTTCTTCAGCAAGGAAACGCTCGTGCTCAGAAGACATATCGATACCCCATTCAACTGGGAATTCGAACTCACGACCTGAATCAAGAAGGATCTGGATTGCGTCAGTGTAGTCAACCTGCGCGAAGTCAGAAGAAACGAACTGCTCTAGACGAGTGATTGCTTCTTTGTCGATGCGTTGAGCGAAGAATTCAAGGTCATCACGACACTCTGCAAGCACTGCTTTAAACACGTACTTGAGCATGTCTTCAGCCAGTTTCGCTACATCATCCAGTTCTGCGAACGCAACTTCAGGCTCAACCATCCAGAATTCTGCTAGGTGGCGGCTTGTGTTTGAGTTTTCAGCTCGGAAAGTAGGGCCGAAAGTGTAAACTTTGCTTAGCGCACAAGCGTAAGCTTCTGCGTTTAGCTGACCAGATACGGTTAGGAACGTTTCTTTACCGAAGAAATCTTCGTTGTAATCTACTTTGCCTTCTTCAGTGCGAGGTAGGTTTTCCATGTCTAGCGTAGATACGCGGAACATTTCACCAGCACCTTCAGCATCTGAAGCAGTGATTAGTGGCGCAGATACCCAGAAGTAACCTTGCTCGTGGTAGAAGCGATGGATCGCTTGAGATAGACAGTTACGTACACGTGCTACTGCACCGATTACGTTTGTGCGCGGACGTAGGTGCGCAACTTCACGTAGGTACTCGATTGAGTGACGAGTTTTTGCCATTGGGTAAGTTTCAGCATCTTCAACCCAACCAACCACTTTAACGTCAGTGGCAGCAAGTTCGAAGTCTTGACCCTTTGCAGGAGATTCAACAATCTTACCAGTTACTTCAACAGAGCAGCCAGTCGTTAGCTTTAATACTTCGTCTTCGTAATTATTAAGATTATTTGGGACCACGGCCTGAATCGGGTCGAAACAAGAGCCGTCATATATGGCAAGGAAAGAGATTCCAGCTTTGGAATCACGACGTGAACGGATCCAGCCACGAACAGTCACTTCGCTGTCTACTGCTAGCTGACCTTTCAATACGTCTGATACAGGCGCGTAAGTCATGTTTTCAATATTCTCCATTGAGGTAAAAATTCAACTCAACGCTTACTTAAAGTACTTGTCTAATAACATTTTTGTTCAAAAAACAAGCTAAGCGCTGAGTTGGGTAGCATTTTACAGATTCAACGAGACATATTACCTGTCAATTCGCTCGCATCAACCTTTATATTCGTTTTGATGGGGAGAATCTCTCTATTTATTCACTCTTTTGTGCTCTGAAAGTGTGAATTGGTTTAGTAATTGCTCTAAACGTTCGGATAGATGCTCTAAATCAACACTAATATCACGCGTGTGCGATGCTGATTGCGATGTGTCGTTAGCATGCAGTGTGATCACATCTATTTTAGATTGAATATGCTGACTTACATCAGATGTGGTTTGCGTCTGGTTTTGGATATCTTCTGCATGTCTGAGCACTTGGCGCATTTCGTCAACAACGTTATGCATTGTGGCTGATAGTGCCTCGACATCGACAGAGCGTTGATGAGCAAACTGGCAGACGGTATCAACAGAAGTTAATGACTCTTCACTTCCTTGCTGGAATTGAGAAATGATATGTTCAATATTACCGGTGGCCTCAGCCGTCCTAGAAGCCAGGTTACGCACTTCTTCCGCGACGACCGCAAAACCGCGCCCTTGCTCTCCGGCGCGGGCGGCTTCAATAGCAGCATTCAACGCGAGCAGATTGGTTTGTTCTGCAATACCCTTAATAACCACAAGAATGGACGACACTTCTTCGGTTCTTTGATTTAGAGAGCTGATTTTTTCCCGTACGGTATCAATGTTACTTACTAGTTGTTTGATGTCTTCACTTACATTGTGTGCTTGGCTTGCACTATGAGTGGCGACATCAACGGTGTGATTGACCAAAACAGTAGCGTTGTTAGTCGAGTCCTCAACCGCAGTTTGTTGCTGCAACATATCGGTGATATTACTTTGTACTTCGTTGGTCTCTAGCTGTTGGTTATTGGCCGCTTTATCTGTGGACTGCGCGACAGCAGTTAGTTTACTCGCGGAGTCGGCAAGTGAGTGAGAGGTGTCTTGCACACGTTCTAAGCTTTCGGAGACCGTATCCATGAATGAACTGATGGCTGTAGAAAGTTGGCCCACTTCATCCTGTTGGTGATGCATAAGTCGTTGAGATAGATCTTTGCTATGGCTCACATTCGACATGAATTTCGACGTTCTTTGAATTGGTCGTACAATGATTTTCTGAATCAAACTCATCGTTATGATGAAGCCCACAAATGCGATTACGGCCATTATTCCCATCGCAAACATTGCCTGTTTACTGATCATTGAATTGACATGATTCATGTTGTATTCCAAGCGAATCGCGCCCAACACTTCTCCTGCTGGTGCAACGTGGCAAGAAACGCAGTTGGTGCCACGGTAATTTTCGCTCGATTTCATTGGTAGCGCGACTACTAACCCTTTGCCCCAATCGGCTGAGATTGGTTCAATCACCAGTTCACCATTCAACGCTCGTTGATCAATATCATCGACAGGCTGCTGGTTTTGTTGCCCAGGTCCGTAAAGTTTGGTCACAGTATCAGCTCGCAACACGCGAACTGCTTCAATGCCTTCTTGGGCCAGGGCTTTTTGACGTAAGGTCTCTTTTTGCGACATGGTGCCCGTAAGCATCATCATATTTAGGCTATCGAAATAATTACTAGCCTTATCATGGAGTTGTTCACTAAGAACATCATTGATTAAGGTTTTTTGTTGATGGTATTGGTAAGCCGTAGAGGCAGCTAGAACGCAGCTGAAGACAGCAATTAACGCCAGTAAGAGCTTAAAAGTGATAGTTGAGCGCATAAATTTATAAGTGTAATTGGAACGAACTGCACAATATTAATGTGCACAAATGCGCACTGCGAACAACGAAATGAATGATTGTGACCCCACACATGTTGGGGATATGTAATTGTGATGTGAGTGCTGTGTAATCAAATGTTTGGCGCGTGACAAAAATACGACGCCGAGACAAAAGTTTTGATTACTTGCGCTGAGAGCCCTCCACGTTTTGTTGCGTTTGTATTTAGTAAAGTTGAACCAAAACATACGTCATTTTTGAGAGCAGCACATGTAATCACGCGTAATTTTGGCATAAACCGTTGCTCGCATCTACACTGAAAATTGATAGAAGTGAAGTACTTGTAGTTAGTGGCTCACATCTTTCTGAAGGGGAGGATAGCGTGAAGACTTCAGAATATAAGATACTCGTAGTTGACGATCAGCCAGTGGTCAGGAAAACATTAACGATCTGTTTGAATAACTTAGGTATAAAGAAAGTTTTAGAAGCTGAAAATGGCAAGAAAGCAAAGGAGCTTGTGGCGTTTGACGAATTCGACGTAATTTTTTGTGACTTGAATATGCCAGTAGAGGATGGCTTCGAGGTCCTGATGTTTTTAGGTACCATGAAGTTTCCAGGTGCTGTCATAATCATTAGTAGTGAAGAACAAGAAATCTTAGCATCTACATCTAACTTAGCGCGCTTTTATGACTTGAACATTATAGGGTGTGTAGAAAAACCTATAACGTTTAAAGTGGTTCAAAATATCATAGAGGGAATTGAAGCGTTACCCACTCTTAAACGTACAGAAACACAACTTTTCGAACTGCCTGAAGATGAACTAGTTAAATACCTAGAAGCACAGAAAATTGAAGCTTACTTTCAACCTCAAGTAGATCTGGCGTCAAGAAAGATGAAAGGTGTAGAAATTTTAGCACGAATTAGTGATGACCAAGGTTCATTGATCCCACCGGATAGTTTTATTCCCACAGCAGAAAGGTCTCCTTCTATCATACTTGATCTTACGAAGAATGTTATTGATAAGGCCTTGAAAGAAATATCAGAAAACTATGACTCTTTTTGTGATCTAACATATGCGTTTAATATATCAGGGAAAGTTTTAGAAAATAATGACTTTCCCAATTGGCTCTGTAGAACGGTTGATAAGTATGGTATTCCACATGAAAACATTATTTGTGAGTTAACTGAAACAGCAATAAGCTCCAGCCCGACTATTGTCGATACTCAAATGCTCAGGTTGAGAATTATGAAATTTAAGTTATCTATCGATGACTTTGGTACTGGGTACTCATCAATAGCTAAGTTACATACGATCCCATTTAATGAAATAAAAATAGATAAAGAGTTTGTTTTTAACTGTCTCACTAACATTAAGTCTGCTGCGATTGTTGAGCAAAGTATAGCAATGGGAAAAGCGCTAGGAATGTCAGTTGTTGCAGAAGGTATTGAAAGCATTGAGGTGGAGGAGTTTCTAATTAGTAAGGGTTGTGAAATAGGACAGGGATATTTTTATTACATACCAACTAAGTCTAGTGAAATAATAAATGTAATTAATGAATTTAACTTTAATAGTGAGAGTCGTTAATGAAGTTTTCTATTAAGTTACCTTTATTATTTTTTATATTAAGTTTGGTTATGCTAAGTGCGGTTACATTTGTTTCTTGGAAAGGTAAAGATATTCTTCAGGATACCACTTTAACAAATATAGAAAGGGAAGCCACTTTATTAATTAGACTAATAGAGAGAAATTTATTTGAACGATATCACGATGTACAGGCTTTTAAACTTTCTTTAGGTCAATTTGAAGTGAATTATTTAGACAAAAACGCTCTCAGTCCTAAAGTTATAGATAACCTAAATGATTTTGTAAGAAATTATAAGGTGTATAGACGAGTAATAATATTTGATTCTAATGGAAATGTTTTAGCTAGCAACTCTGAAAATCCTTTTGGAAAGGAACTCATAGATCTTGATATAAGCCCTAGTAAAATACGTGATAGCATCTGGTTTCAAGAGGCTATGAATGGTCTTACGCTTGAGCCAGAGCAACCAGAAAGCAGTTATGTAACGGGTCCGAATCGATATTTGATTGATAATGACTCTAACTCTTTCGATATGCTTTTTGCATCAGTTATTCGCAACGCTAATGGTCAAAGTATAGGACTTTGGGTAAATGTCGTCGATTTTAGCGCGGTCGAAAAGATAGTTGAGGAAACATATGAGCTACTTTCAAGCCGAGGGCTGCAAAGTGCAGAGCTAACCATCCTTGATGATCAAGGAAGAATTATCGTGGACTATGATCCTGTTGGACAGAGTAAGTCAAGATATACACGAGATTTTAGTGTCTTAAGTCGTTTGAATCTAGCAAATAATGGTGTCGAGGGAGCAAGACTGGCGGTCGCAGGGCTCAGTGGGTCTAATATTTCAAGACATTTTCGAAAACAAGTGCAACAAGTTACAGGTTACGCACATACCAGTGGTGCTTATGATTACCCTGGTCTGGGTTGGTCTGCAATGATTCGTGTTGGTGTTGATGAAGCATTTTACGAGTCTGACTCCCTTTTTAAAAATACATTGCTTCTTTCAATACTAATTTTGGGTTTGATTTTACTAGTATCATTCTATTTGGGCAAACAGATTGCTCGTCCGCTAAGTGCCTTAGCGCTGAGTATTAAGCGATTAGCAAGTGGAGAGAAGAATATAGAGCTTCCTGCTATTTACGGTAAAAATGAACTAGCGGTTATGGTAGCAGAGCTTAATAATTTAAAAGAAATTGTTATCGAAAGAGAAAGGCTGACGAAAGAAACGGATGAACAAAAGTTTTTGTTAGATATTCAGAGTAAAGCAATAGACTCTACAGCATCAGGAATAATTGTTACTGATATTAATCGGGAAGATTATCCAATTATTTTTGCAAATAGAGCTTTTGAAATTCTTACAGGTTATTCTAAAGAGGAAGTTCTTGGTAGAAACTGTCGATTTTTACAAGGTGACGATAAAGAACAAGATGGTTTGGAGGCGATACGTGAGGCTCTAAAAAACAACTCATCTATATCTGTTATTTTGCGGAACTACCGTAAAGATGGAACATTATTCTACAATAATTTAAGAATTGACCCAGTTTTTGATGATGAAAATAAAATCACACATTTCATTGGTATCATTACTGATATAACAGAGATAAAAAGACGTGAAGAAGAGACAAAGATTAAGCTGGAAAGAGAAATACAAACTAGAACAAAAGAAGCTAGAGAGTCTGAGACTCGATTAAGAACGGTATTTGATACCGCTTTAGATGGCACCGTTGTTATCGACAAAAATGGAATTGTATTAGATATTAATCGATCAACTGAACTTATATTTGGACGTGTTAGAGAAGAACTAATCGGAGAGAATGTTTCTATACTTATGCCATCGAGTTATGCTCATGAACATGATGAATATATTCGTAAGTTTTTGTTTACTGGTGATAAGAAGTTAATTGGAACTCCAAGAAAAGTTAAAGGTTTGCATAAGTCAGGACGTGTTTTTCCAATAGAGATATCTGTAGGAGAAACTAAGGTTGATGACTCTCAAGTGTTTGTTGGGATTATAAAAGATATAACTAGTCAAGAGGATACAAAGCAACGAGAATTAATGCTTCAAAACGAACTACGTGAACGAGAAGTTATCTACAGAGCCGCTTTTAGCCAAGCCGCTGTAGGAATTTGTCGTGTTAGTTTAGAGGGAAGTTTCATCGAAGTTAACGATAAAATGTGTGACATATTTGGCTACAGTGAAAAGCAATTACTTTGTATGTCAGTAGAAGAGGTTACTCATCTCGACGACCTCAACAAAAGTCGAGCAATGATGTCTTTATTAATTGAAGGTAAAAAGCGTAGTTTTTCAATAGACAAGCGATATCTTAGTAAAGAAAAAGGAATATTTTGGGCTACGGTTTCTGTATCGGCTGTTTTAGACGATGATAATCAACCTAAATATTTTATATCAGTAATAGAAGATATATCTAATCGGAAGAAAATTGAGAAAGAGCTTCGATCGGCGAAAAGATCTAGAGATGAGTTATTAAGGGGTATGCGCTTAGCTTCGGATGCAGGAGGAATTAGCAATTGGGTGCTGAACACGGAATCAGGAGTTTTTAAGTGGGACGATAAGATGTATGAGCTTTATGGCGTCCAAAAAGGCACTAAGCTTTCAGTAAAAGATTGGGAAGGAGCAATACATCCAGACGATTACGAACAAGCAACAAATGCCTTTACTAAATCTCTAGAAACCAAGGAAGTATTCAACGCTGAGTTTAGAATAATTAATCAAGATACAGATCAAATTCGGTGGATAAAAGCGGCTGGAGATGTTGTCTTCGACAAAGAATCTGGTGATGAGATGGTTTTTGGAGTTAACGTGGATATCACTGATGAGAAGGATGCTCAAGCTGCTTTAGAGCGTGAAACCTTATCGGCAAAACAGGCTAATGCTGCGAAGTCTCGTTTTCTCGCTACCATGAGTCATGAAATACGTACGCCTATGAATGGTGTAATCGGTATGGTTGATTTACTTAAAGAAACAAATCTGAGTACAGATCAGCACAGTATGGTTCGTACAATACGTGATTCATCGTTTTCTTTGCTAGAGATAATAAACGACATATTAGACTTTTCAAAAATAGAGTCAGGAAAAATCGAGCTTGACCTTACCACTGTAAATATTCTCAGTTTAATTGAAAAAACCCTAGATGCCTTATGGGTTAATGCTCATCAGAAAGGTATCAGTTTGTATCTTTATTTCGAAAATACAATTCCTCAAGAACTACTGCTAGACACCGTTAGAATTCGTCAAGTCCTTCTAAATTTGTTAGGTAACGCTATCAAATTTACAAGTAGCGAAGAGAAAAAAGGAGTTATCAAATTATGTGTAAGTTATCAAAACAATAGTTTAAGAATCTCAGTTGACGATAACGGAGTAGGAATGAGCCCAGAGCAAGTGTCTCGACTCTTCACTCCTTTCGTTCAAGCGGACAGCTCAACTACACGAAAATTTGGAGGTACAGGTTTAGGGCTTAGTATTAGCAGATCCTTTGTTGAGCTTATGGGAGGACAAATAGAAGTTTCAAGCAAGCTTGGTTACGGAAGCTGTTTTTCATTCTCCATTCCCGCAGAGCCTAATGAATCGTCGCCAGCACTCTACAGTTATGAACTATCGAGTTTTAAAGTTGTATTAAAAATCGATGATGAAAACTTATCTCATATTGTCAGAAAAATGCTTTTGGACCTCAAGGTGGCAGATATTTTTGATGAGATTGAAAAATTAACGAATCAGAGTGAGTCGAGCATTATTTATATTGGTGACCAAGCAAACCAATTAGATGAAAATAGTAAATGCCGTGTTTTAGAAGTCATAGATAATCCAACAGCAATTAAAGGTTATATTAAACCTAATAAGTATGTGATTGGTACACATCCTTTCAAACCCAGTGATTTTATTACGGCCCTTGCGGTGTTATCTGGAAAAGAAAGCCCTGACTTTGATTGGTCTGAGTGCCTTTATGGTAAAGATAATTGTCAGTTTGATTCGAATGATAAGGATAAAAGTGGCATCACTATACTTTGTGCTGAAGATCAACCGACTAACCAGTTAGTTCTATCTCAACAGCTGGACCATCTTGGTTTCAGTTATGATATGGCTTCTGATGGAAAAGAGGCTTTTGAACGATGGTCAGAGGGAGATTATGACTTAGTATTAACAGATTGTCATATGCCAAGGATGGATGGATTTGAGTTGACATCAGAAATAAGGCGAGTAGAGGAAATGAGGGGCGAGGGGAGAACACTAATTATCGCCCTTACCGCTAATGCAATGTTAGGTGAGGCTGAGCATTGTTTAGAAGCCGGTATGGATGACTACATAACTAAACCTGTGGAGTTAAAAACGTTGAATAGAGTGCTGTCGTTACGCTTAAGGGGAAAAACATTAAGAAACAAGAGTGATACTAAGCTGATTGAAACATCGCATATGAATTCAATTGAGAAGGCTAATTTCTCTAAATTGATCGATTATGATCATCTATCCGCCGTTATCGGGTCTGACAATGTGGAGATGCAGAAAGCAGTGCTCTCAATGTTTTGGGATAATATTGTTCGAGACATAGAGAATCTAGAAGTTGCCATTAAAGAGGCTAACCTTGAACTAGTGAGAAACCTTGCTCATGGAGCTAAGGGCGCGGCTACATCAAGTGGGGTATTGTCATTAGGGGTTTTATTCAAAAGGTTAGAAGAAAACTACGTCAATGCTACGAAAGTTGACTCTCTTATGAGAGAGATAAAGCAGCTCATTAAACAGGTTGAGAGCCAGTTAATGCAAGAGAATATAATTTAGCGTTCCTTTAGGAGATATGGATGTTTAACTCAAATACGATAGATCAAGCTCCTTTCGACTCCTTCGAAGAAGCTAGTCGCTTTACACTGAAGTATCTTCATAAAAAGTATGGATTTGGCGCCTGGATGTTAACAAGAAAAAATGAAGAAGATTGGATCATTTTGCAGGTAGAAAGCGACAAGTACAATATTAAGGAGCTATCGACGTTGGTTTGGAGCGATTCGATTTGTAGCCGAATGGTACAAGGTAACGGGCCTAGGTGGGCTCCTTCTGTGCAAGCTATTGAAAATTACAAATGTGCACCTATAAACCAACAGCTAAGTATTTGCTCTTATGTTGGAATCCCTATCTGTTACCCTGATGGGGAGTTGTTTGGAACATTGTGTGCTATAGATACTGCAGTTCATAAATCTATTCCATCTGATGGGCAAGCCACGGTAGAGCTTATTTCAAAGCTTTTGTCTAGCATGCTGTGTATGGAAATAGAGAGAAATACCGCGGCGAGTAGACAAATGTACCACCTCCCAAGTCAGTTTAAGGACGCTGAGACTGGTTTTTTTAATAGATTAGGTTGGTCTATATTTTTAGAAAAAGAGCAGAGCGATGTCAGAACCGTTGGTGTTCCATTATATATAATTGCTATTGATGCACTGGGTATATTTGATGAGAGTGGAGACTCTTATAAGAGTAATTTATACAATTTATGTGAAATTTTAAAAAATTTTCAAAGAGGTGATAATTATATAGCCAGACTAAATGATAGCATCTTTACTATATTAGTACATGATATAAACACTATAGATTTTAATAATCTATACCATGAGTTGTACAAAAATATATCTAATTTAGAGCTTCAGGTTAAAATCGGATGTAAGAAACATTTATATAATAAAAACTTAGACGATACAGTTATTGAAGCTATAAAAGACGCTCAATAAGAATAGAGATGTTGTAATTTTAATTAATATCTCGACAGCATGTTTCATATGATTTTCTTTTTAATTTATATTTTTTCGATAGCTTCGGGTTTGTCGGCGTTCTTTACGAACTAGGACTAATTTATTAAGACTAATCAACTCACGTGATCGACTGGGTGTATTTGTTAGCCGTTGGTAACCTACGATAATTTTAAGCTGAAGTTGTCTGATTGCATATAGAAAAACTCGTATGGGTACTTTTGAATACAATGAGACGTTCTACAGTGTTCAATGTAAGCACGATGCCAATAGCCAGTTACCGTCCTTGAGTATGACTGGTGATATGAAGAAAGAATAACTAGTATCTACTAAATGGGTTGCATTGAGAGTTCTTTTTGTCATGAACTTACTTTTAGAAAGCTTGCACGTTGGTTCTGTGCTAAGGATAATAACCGTGTCGTTATTTATCGCTCTCTGCTCCATCATTAAGATTTTTGTACATCGAGGAGTATGAGAAATACAGCGTGTATGTGAGTGTTTCTATCGAGACGTATTAATACTCAAATCGCGGTGTGAAAAGTCATTTAAAACAGAGGTTTACTAAGTTGTCATCTTATACATCTGAAATATACAAAGAGTTTATGTTCGAAGCAGCACACCATTTGCCACACGTACCAGAAGGTCACAAGTGTGGTCGTTTGCACGGACACTCTTTCCTTGTTCGTCTTTATGTAGAAGGTGAAGTTGATCCACATACAGGTTGGGTAGTGGATTTTGCAGAGATCAAAGCTGCATTTAAACCAATTTACAATCGCTTAGACCATTACTACCTAAACGACATTGAAGGGTTAGAGAACCCGACTAGCGAAGTGTTAGCAAAATGGATTTGGCAGCAGCTTAAGCCAAGCTTACCACAGCTAAGTAAAGTAGAAATCAAAGAAACGTGCACAGCGGGTTGTATTTACAAAGGCGAATAAGTCACTTTCTATTGAGCATTAAACAAAGGCAAGCGAGAAGCTTGCCTTTGTTGTATCTGAATGGCCCAATTTTGATTATGCTTCACCAGCTAGCTTAATGGGTGTCGTAGAATCCATTCTTTTTCATTATCACCCAATGTTGTTTCCTCTGTATTAATGAATCCGCACGCATCAAGAAAACTGATAGCGTATTGCTGACTTTGTGGAACAGTGGCGCAAAGAGAGGTGCTTTTAGGGTTAATGGTATACGCATAAAGGAACAGTTTACGCAATGCCTCACTCCCAACCCTTTGACGTTGAAAACGTTGATCAATCATCAAGTATTTAAGCTCCAGTTCGTATCGTTTAGCAAACGGTGCATGTTGGGAGAAACCTTTATCGATAACAAGATAGCCTACTAATAGGTCATCAGAATAAATCGTAAAGAACGCCTCTGACTTACTACGTTTTTGATAAGCCATTTCAAACGGCGTAAAAAATCCTTTTTGCTCTTCTTGCACATCCAATTGCATCAAACTTGAAAAATCTTTCAGTTTGGTGGGTTTAATCGCAATCATCGCTCAATCACAAATTGGCGGCATACCTTTATGCCACCACGAGTTTTTATAGAGTATTAAATCTATTTTAAGTAACTAACCGAGTGAAGAAAAGCTAGCAATGAAGAGGGTAATAATAACCTTGGTGAATATAGGCGCCCAATGTTGTGAGTAAGTGAGCACTGTCTGCCGTTTCTACGCCTTCAACAATGATCGTGCAGCGATACGTATTGCCCATAGCAATTAACTGACGCAAGGTTTCTATCTTTTTATCATCAGATTTTAGGCCAATAACAAATTCTCGGTCGATTTTGAGGTAGTCCGGATTCAGCTTGCTGATAAGCGCCACGTTATTATTGCCGGTGCCAAAGTCATCAATACTGATTTTACAATCCAGAGCTTTTAGTTTTGCGACATTGCCATAAATCTCAGAGGTATAGTACATCGATGCATTTTCTGTGATTTCGATTGTCAGCAAACGGCAATCCCGATTAGATAGCTCTCTATATAGGATTGAAAAGTTACGCCCTCGCAGCAAAGAAGGACAAACGTTAATGCTGATAGGGATGGGCAACGCTTTTTGTTTGGTGTAGATGGAATCAATCACCAGTAAGGTATGAGTTAGCAGCAATCCATTGCGGATCAGTGTTTCAATAAACCGTTGCGTATTTTTTACCTTAAACCGGGAGAGGGCTTCGTAGTGCACAATCTTTTGTGCCGAAGTGTTATAAATCGGCTCCAGTTTTATTTTGAATTGTCGAATTGCGCACAAGTAAGCCATAAAGGCTTGTAGGGAGCGGTGACGCAGTATAATGAGAAAAAGTAAGCTCAGTAGAATGATACTTTGAAACGGTCCAGAGATGTAATACACCTCTTTATAGCCACTATTCTTTACGTGATAATTGAAAAAGCGTTCATTGGTGTTACCAATCTCTAACGACGTTCCGGTATTCGTTGATAGCTTCATACCGGAAAGAAAAAAACGTGAAATATGATTTTCAACATTGTCGGATAAGTTAATGTTTTTAACACGAACCAAAACAGTTGCGTTATTTAAGTCAAATGATTGGGTCGTGTAATTGTTATTGTTACTCCACTCTTCAAAGGCTTTTTTGCTGACAGGGACAACGGTTTCTGGAGTGACTAAGCATCGAATATTGAAACGATCTAGCATCATGCTCGATTCCACCAACTTCACATTATCAAATAGCGACTTCAGTTCGCTTTCATTAGCAAAGCAACTCCTGCGGGAAAGGCTCTCTGCAATTTCGAAGGCGTTATCCAGATAATTATGTTTAACGATGCTGTTTATCGCGTAGTAACAGATAGCAAAGAAAATGATCGCAGTGATCAACACAACCCACATCGCTTCTGAATAGATCTTTTTATTACGCAGGCAAATACGAAGTGCTTTTCGAAGACTATTGGTTGTGTATTGATTGATCTTCTGTTGATGTTCGATGCCATTCTGGTGGTTGTTTTGCATAGTAAAAGGGATGAAGTATCCGGTCCGGTGAATGTTTTCGATAATGTTTTTGTTAGTGGTTAAGTGTTCTTCCGTGAGCTTGCGAAATTTCTTTCTTAGAGCGGCCACCGCGTTTTTAAAGCCATTTTCAGGCAGTGTCATTTTGTATTGTTGAGTGATTTTGCTTTCTATTAACCGCTGACTAATCGGCGTATTTAAACTGCCGTATGTGGCGATAGTTGACAGAATGGCGTACTCATTTGGGTTGACAGGAATGGAGTGGTGGAGTGACTGATTGAGCTCTAGAGATATTTCGTTTTCGGACAAGCAAACGCAGATTTGGTTTCCAATTTCAAACCTAATCATGTGTTGATGTGCTCCAAGTTTAATTTTTGGCTACGTTATCAATAAAGCTAGGGAAGAGATGTGATTTTTTACTGAGATATCCATAATATTTGGATATATTCAACGTTTTAGGTTTTTTTTACTTGTCCTGATAACGCATTTTCCTGGATTTTTTAGGTATAAAAAAACCCGAGCATAAACTCGGGTTTTGATTGGTATTCAGAAAGGCGTGTTAGCAAATCACTTTGATTGCTAGACCACCTTGAGATGTTTCGCGGTATTTCGCGTTCATGTCTTTACCTGTTTCTAGCATGGTTTCGATAACCTTATCTAGAGAAACAGTTGGAGCTGAAGAGCGACGTAGTGCCATGCGAGTAGAGTTGATTGCTTTTACTGCCGCAATACCGTTACGCTCAATACATGGAACCTGAACCTGACCTGCAACTGGGTCACACGTTAGACCTAAGTTGTGCTCCATCGCGATTTCTGCTGCCATACATACTTGCTCTGGGCTACCACCCATAAGCTCAGCAAGGCCTGCTGCTGCCATAGAACATGCCACGCCAACTTCACCCTGACAGCCAACCTCTGCACCAGAGATAGACGCGTTACGCTTGTAAAGACCTCCGATTGCGCCAGAAGCTGCAAAGTAACGGATGTAATCTTTTTCAGTCACAGTTTGGATGAACTTATCGTAGTAAGCCAGTACCGCAGGGATGATGCCACACGCACCGTTAGTTGGTGCTGTAACAACGCGGCCACCTGCTGCGTTCTCTTCGTTTACTGCGAAAGCAAACATGTTTACCCAATCAACAACAGACATTGGGTCGTTTGTTGTCTTTTCTGAAGTAAGTAGCTGCTGGCGAAGTGCTGCTGCACGGCGAGGCACACGCAGTGGACCAGGCAAAATACCTTCTTCATTCATACCGCGATCCATACACTCGCGCATTGTGCGCCAGATGTTCGCGAAATAAGTACGAGTTTCTTCATCTGAATGAAGCGCATGCTCATTCTTCATGGTTAGTGCGCTGATGGACAATCCACTTTCGTGGCATTGGTTAACCAGTTCCTCTGCCGTTGTAAACGGGTAAGGTACTTTTACTGGGTTCTCAGCTTCTTTACCGAAATTTTCTTCATCAACGATGAAACCACCGCCGATAGAGTAGTAAGTTTTTGAGTACGCTTTTTCGTCATCAATCCAAGCGTGGATCTGCATGCCGTTTTCGTGTAGCTCTAGGTTTGTTTTGTGGAAGTTCATTCCACCTTCACGTGGGAACGATACTGTGTGACAGTGCATGCCAACAGGAAGGCGTTCAGTTTCTTCTACACGAGCGATAAAGCCCGGGATAGAATCGATATCAACTTTCTCAGGAGTGTTGCCTGCAAGACCCATGATGATAGCAATATCTGTGTGGTGACCTTTCCCTGTCAGTGATAGTGATCCATAAACGTCAACGGTGATTTTAGTGATGTCGCGCAGTTTTCCCATTGCACGAAGATCATCAATAAACTCTTTACCCGCTTTCATTGGGCCTACAGTGTGTGAGCTTGAAGGTCCAACACCGATTTTATAGATATCAAAAACACTAATCATATCGATTACCTCAGAAGAAAGCCTCCCAAGGGGAGTTGGGAGGCTTAATTTTATCGTTATATTTTTGGATTAATCATACTGCACTGGGCAGAGATGATTAAAGAGCGCCGTAGATTACAGAACTAATTGCAGCAAGACCACAGATTGCTGTGAAAATTTGCACAGGTGCTGAAGTTTTGTACTTAGCCATCGCAGGAACTTTTTGCATTGCGAAGATTGGCATCAAGAATAGGATTGCCGCAATCATCGGTGCACCCATTGTTTCAATCATACCTAGGATGCTTGGGTTAACGATAGCAACGATCCAAGTTGTGATTACAATGAAGATTAGAGACATCTTCTCGATCTTGCTTACTGGTGATTTTGAACGAGATTTCACTAGACCAACTAGACCTTCGTGCGCGCCTAAGAAGTGGCCAAAGTAGCTAGAGGTGATCGCTGCGAAAGCAACCAATGGACCCATGTAAGAGATCAGTGGAGATTCATGCACGTTTGCTAGGTAAGAAAGAACAGAGATGTTTTGCTCTTGCGCTGTTGCTAGTTGCTCTGGAGACAGAGAAAGTACAACAGAGAAAACGAAGAACATAACAAAGCCCATCAGCATCATTGCTGCGCCACCAGTGATAGTGTCAGTTTTCTTAACTGCGTCATCACCGTATACACGACGTTGCTCTTTAGAGAATTGAGAAATGATTGGGCTGTGGTTGAAAGAGAACACAATAACAGGGATTGCTAGCCAAACGATAGCTGGCATTGCACCCCAGTCAGGCGACACTTCCATCATTGAAGTGTTCCAACCAGGAATTAGGTATACAGACAGTGCTAGTAGGATGAACACGAGAGGGTAAACCATTGCTGAAGTTGCTTTCAGCATAAGCTCTTTACCGAATACTACGCCTGCTGTCATTGCAGCAATAAGTGCACCAGAAAGTAGCCAGCGAGGAATAGATTCCATGCCCATTTGGTTAACTAGGAAAGAGTCAACTGTGTTTGTGATACCAACACCGTAGATAAGTACGATTGGGTAGATAGCGAAGAAGTAAGCGAACGTAATAAGGTTTGCGCCAGTCTTACCAAAGTGCTCTTCTACTGTGTCGGTGATGTCCGCTTCAGGGTTTTTCGCAGAAAGAACGAAACGAGCTAAAGATTTGTGTGCGAACCAAGTCATTGGTGCTGCGATTAGGGCTAGGATTACTAATGGCCAAAAGCCACCTGCACCTGCTTTAATAGGAAGGAACAGTACACCTGCACCTACTGCCGTACCAAAAAGGGACAGACACCAGGTAAAGTCTTTGTAAGAAAACTTACTAGACGATTGTGCGGTAGAAACCGCAGAAGTAGTTGTATTCATTTTTTAGTTACTCATTTTGGGAACAGGAAATAAGTCGGGAGTAATTTTGCAAGATTTTACACTAGGAAAATTAGATCTAAATCATTTATTGCTTACGCTTATTGAATGATATGTCAAAAACCTGCTTTTTATCACGAAAATGATGTGCTACTCGTGATTTCTGCTAATGAGTAAAATTAGAAAAACTTATCAATAGGGCTGTTTGTATAAATTTATTTCACCGCAAGCGTTTGCGGTGAAAATGGAAAATTAATCTAATGTGAATGAATGTTTATGAAGCAACGTTTTATTAATATTGATGCGCATAATGATCGCGCCTATAAAAGCACCGATATCAACAACTGTTTAATGTGAAATAATATGTTTTTGCATTGATTCGATAATTTGTGCCGTCATGCCCCAGATGAAATGCTGTCTATATGGAATAGCAAATACACGATGACTGCTTCTTTTTAGGTCAAATTTGGTGCTATACAATTTTTTGGGGTTCAGAATATGGTTGGCAGGAACCTCAAAAACTGACTCTACTTCATTTGGGTCAATATGCGTTTTATATTCCGGAGAAACAAAAGCCAAAAAAGGTGTCACATTAAATTGACTAATCGTTGGTAGTGTAGGCAGTTGACCAAACACATGAATATGCTCATCTTCTATCCCAACTTCTTCTTTGGTTTCCCTTAAAGCGGTATTCACGAGCTGAATATCTTCCTGCTCATATTTGCCACCGGGAAAGCTGATTTGACCCGGATGATGGCGTAAGTGGGCTGCACGCTTAGTCAGAATGACTTGTAACCCGTCATCGCGTTCCACAAAACCGATTAAGACTGCCGCATCTCTCAGGGACTTTTCTTTCATCCATTTCAGTCGTGCAAGGGACTCTTTGTGGTAGCCCGTTGGAAGCCGAAATTGAAAGTTCTGTAGTAAATGAGTTTTGTCGATAACCAAACTGAGTCCTTATTTATCGTGCCTAACCATTATTTATTATACTCAAAGACGGCAAAGCGTATGGCGTTATCGTTACTGGTTACCAAATAAAACATTCGCATTAAAGCACTCGCCAGCACTTTCCCTCTTTGTGTTGTGTGTCTCACTCTGCTTGAACATATTAATTTGAAACTTATAAGGTTATACACCATTCTTTATTTTAGGACGTCACTATAGGACAAGTATTGGCCAATGAAAGGGATTATTTTCACCGAGTTCATGGAGTTAGTAGAAGAGAAATTCGGTCTTGATGTGTTAGACCAAGTTCTCGATCTTTCTAACGATGAAGGTGTTTACACCGCTGTTGGTAGTTACGATCACAAAGACTTGGTTAAGTTGATCGTGAATCTCAGTAAAGTATCTGGTGTTCCCCCCGAGCAACTGCAAGAAGTGTTTGGAGAGTGCGTCTTTTTGAATTTACTTCGCTCCATTCCTAGTCACGCCAGTTTGCAACAGTGTGAAACGACGTTTCAATTTGTTCGCCATGTTGAAGACTTTATTCATGTCGAAGTTAAGAAGCTCTATCCTGATGCTAACCCTCCGCAATTTGATTTCATTAGTGAAAACCAATCCCAATTGGTATTTGACTACCACAGCGCAAGATGTATGTCTCACGTATGCTTAGGATTGATAAAAGGTTGTGCTGCACATTTTGGTGAGGTAGTTCATATCAAACATCAAAACCAGTCAGAAGATGGCAGCAAAGTACGTTTTTGGTTAGAGGCTCAATAAGAACGATATGACGGGAAGTTCCTCATTAGAAAGGAAACTCAAACGAGAAGTTGCATCAAGAAAAGCAGCTGAGCAGCTGTTGGAACAGAAAAGCTTAGAGTTATATGAATCCAACCAGCAACTCAGTGTTGCATTGAAAAAGCTAGAGCTGAAATCTAAAAAGGATCTTCGTAAGTTTGAGTTTGAAGAGCAAATTGATGCCACGTTGATTAAGTTCGGTCGTACTTTTTTATCGAGCACGTTCGATGAAGCAATGATAGCGAGCTTTATTGAGCAGCTCACTTCTAACTCGATCATTTCTGCGGCTTACTTGTTTCTTGACGCTACAAAGCTGAGCTCATTGCGTCGTCATCACTTTGGTCACTTACAGCTTCGTCATAACAACGAGATTTTCACCACTCCTAATTGGCAGGGAGAGAATTTGCATTTGCCAGTTATCATTGATGGGGAAACGGTTGGGGAGTTGATTTTCTCTGTGTTGCAAGATCAAATCGATCAGTCTTTTATTTCCAAACAGATGGAGCTCGTGTCTGACTTAGTTCATGGTGTTATTGGTCGACACTTAAGTTTAGAGCGAGAGGTCGAGCTGAGAAAGCGGGCTGAGGAATCAGAAAAAGCGACGAAGGAGTTTGTCGCCATGATTAACCATGAGCTGCGAACTCCTCTCAATGGCGTATTGGGTAGTGCGGAGTTATTGAGTCGAACCCAATTAGAAGAAGAGCAGCGTCAATACTTGAGCAATCTGACTCAATCAGGGGACTTATTGAGAGTTATCATTAATGATCTTCTTGATTTCAGTAAGATGAATGCCGGTATGATGGAAATCATACATAAAGTCTTTGCCTGGGAGGAACTTGAAAAAGCCATCATGGGTGTATTTGCAGCTAAGGCTGCGGAAAAACGTATCCATTTCTCTATCGACAAAAAGCTGGGGATCCCGGAATTTTTAGTCGGTGACTTAGAGCGCATTACACAAATTTTGGTTAACTTGGTGGGAAACGCGATTAAGTTTACTCACTTGGGTGGCGTCGTGTTACGGGTGGAATGGCTTAACGGCACGGCTTATTTTGAGGTTGAAGACACTGGTATTGGCATCCCAATAAAAGCACAGCCGTCACTCTTTGATCCATTTGTCCAAGTTGATCGCTCGGCGAAACGCAGCTTTGAAGGCTCAGGTTTAGGTCTCGCGATTTGTAAAAATCTCGTGGATTTGATGCAAGGTCAAATTAGCTTTGAGAGTGAAGAGCGCAAAGGCACAACTTTTAAAGTTGCTATTCCTCTTGAGGAAGGGCAAGCACAAGGCACAGCAGAGGGGGAATTGGTCACCATAGAGCGAAGCGATTTAGCAGGACGCTCAATATTAGTGGTTGATGACATCAGAATGAATCAAGTCATTGTTACTCAAATGCTGAAAAAACTCGACATTACACCTGATTTAAAAGCCAACGGCAAAGAAGCATTAGAAGCGGTGAAAAGTAAAGACTACGAACTGATATTCATGGACTGCCGAATGCCTGAAATGGATGGTTATGAGGCGACGATGTATCTGAGAGAGCGTGGCTTTACTCATCCTATTATTGCATTAACCGCTGGCACTACCATCGAAGAGCGTCAAAAGTGCATTGATTCAGGCATGGACGACATCCTCACTAAGCCGTACACCGCAACCGATATCGAACAGATTATGTGTAAGTGGCTTGAGCAGTAGACGCTGCCTCTTAAAAAGTATGTTTGTTGGCCAACGGCTAAAAGCTAAAGTACATGCAAATAAAACACACAAAAAAACGCACCACACTGGATAATGCCGATCATTTAACGACGTTTTTTGGGTCATTCTAGCGAGCCTTGGCGAGACTAAGAATCTAGTAGCAGCACGATGAGCGGGTAATGAAACAAATTTGACCACAAAGTGCTTGAATAGAAGAACCTGTATCACGCTCCTTCGTCGCTGTGCAGGGTGATGAGATACAGAAATATGCCACTCGCTGTTAAATGAGCGGCATTACCGTTCTGGAGGCGTTTTAGATTGTTTTCGTCAATAGCATTAAAGCGACGTTGTCCACGGTTGAAATCTACGATTGCAGCGCTGGCAAAATCTTTGAAAGCTTATCCAACGTTTCTTGATACTCAGAGGCGCAATCGCTATCTGCCACGACGCCGCCGCCAGCCCAAGCGTAAAGTTTGTTTTTTTCCGCTACAAGAGTTCGGATAGTAATGCTGGTGTCCATACGACCATGGCGTGAAATGTAGCCAATACTGCCGCAATACGCGCTGCGTCGATGCGGCTCCAGTTCTTCAATGATCTGCATTGCGCGAACTTTAGGTGCGCCCGTAATTGAACCGCCTGGAAAACACGCTCGCAGCAAATCCGCAGGAGCGTATTGTTCATCCAAATTTGCACGAATGGTGCTCACCAAATGATGCACGGCAGGGAAGCTTTCAATATCGAACAACTTTGGCACGTGAACGCTACCCGGTGATGCAACTCGACCAATATCATTACGCAGCAAATCGACAATCATCAGGTTTTCTGCCTGATCTTTTTCCGCTGTCTGCAAGTCATGGGCATTAGCGTTATCTTTCTTTGGATCTTCGCTGCGTGGGCGAGTACCTTTGATTGGTTTTGTTTCAATGACGCGATCTTTGAGCTCTAAAAAGCGCTCTGGAGAGATACTCAAAATCGAAGACTCAGGCATACGGATAAACGCTGAGAATGGCGCTTGGTTGGCGGACTCCAATTTCAGATACGCTTGCCACTCGCTGCCTTGATACGGTGCGTTAAAGCGCTGCGCCAAATTGATCTGATAACAGTCACCGCTCAACAAGTATTCTTGCACCTTGTCAAAGCGAGTGGCGTAGCTCTCTTTCGTCATGTTTGACTGCCAATCACCAGACAAAGCGAAGTCAACGGTTTGTTCTGCTTTTTGCTCGTTTAACCATTGCCAAGCTTGCTCGATGTTCTGACCGACTAAGCATGCTTTTTTTAGCTGGTGGTCAACAACAACGGCCCATTCATACAGACCTACCGCCATATCCGGCGTGTTGAGGTCCTTTTCTGCCACTTCTGGCATCGTTTCTACGCGGCGACCTAAATCGTAACTGAAGTAACCGAGCGCACCGCCGACAAAAGGCAGATCCAATTCTTTATTTAACTCTACGTGAGGAAGCCACTGTTCTTGCAACTGATGAAGCAGCGCAAATGGGTCATCTTGAGTTGAATAGGCATTCGATGGCGTTTCAACTTGTGTGTTGTCGGCAGTGGTTTCTAACGTTGCAATTGGGTTGGCGACCAACACATCGAAGCGGCTATCGATATGCGTTTCTGATGCAGAACGCAGCAACATCGCCCAAGGCTGGTGTTGAATGCGAGAAAAAAGGTGAAGAGCAAACTCTGGTGCGTATTCCAGCGCTTTAAAATCAATGAATTGATTGTCCATGTTGTTCATTTGTGTAATTTGTGACAAAGAGATCGTTCACTGCATGGCATGTCATGGGCAGCAAGAGTATCATATTCCTCTGTATAGCCAAACTCCCTCTATTCATAGGGTTTTGAGATGGTTTACAAGTAGGCAACTTCAGCATTTCGTGTGTCGATATCAGCCGTTCGACAATTGTTTATAAAAAACGAAGCTCAAAAGAGCAATAAGCTCAACAAACACGATTGAAGCCAAGCCAATAATGGAAGCATAACTATAACGAGGCATGTAATGACGGTAATACGCAAGCAGGATGTGATCAGCAGTGTCGCTGATGCGCTACAGTATATTTCTTACTACCACCCGCTAGACTTTGTTCAAGCTCTTGAAAAAGCCTATCACCGCGAAGAGAGCCAAGCCGCTAAAGACGCGATAGCTCAGATCTTAATTAACTCCCGAATGTCCGCAGAAGGTCACCGTCCAATTTGTCAGGATACTGGTATTGTGACGTGTTTCGTCAACATCGGTATGGGCGTGCAATGGGATTCGACCGACATGACGGTTCAGCAGATGGTAGATGAAGGTGTTCGACAAGCGTACACGAACCCTGATAACCCGTTGCGTGCGTCAGTACTTATGGACCCTGCTGGTAAACGTATTAATACCAAAGACAACACGCCTGCCGTCGTACATATCAACATGGTTCCGGGCGATAAAGTTGAAATTCAGATCGCTGCGAAGGGCGGCGGTAGCGAAAACAAAACTAAGATGGTGATGCTAAACCCATCTGACGATATTGCTGAGTGGGTAGAAAAAACGCTACCAACAATGGGGGCTGGCTGGTGTCCTCCTGGCATGCTTGGCATTGGTATCGGCGGTACGGCTGAAAAAGCAGCGGTATTGGCAAAAGAATCTCTAATGGAACACATCGATATTCAAGAGCTTATTGACCGTGGCCCACAAAACGCAGAAGAAGAGCTTCGTTTGGATATCTTCAATCGCGTGAACAAACTTGGTATCGGTGCGCAAGGTCTTGGCGGTTTGACGACTGTTGTCGACGTTAAAATCAAAACTGCGCCAACGCACGCGGCTTCTAAGCCTGTTTGTTTGATCCCGAACTGTGCGGCGACTCGTCACGTACACTTCACGCTTGATGGTAGCGGCCCAGCAGAGCTAACACCACCTAAACTAAAAGATTGGCCAGATATCACTTGGGAAGCGGGCGAAAATACGCGTCGCGTAAACTTAGACACAATTACTAAAGAAGAAGTACAAGAGTGGAAGACAGGCGAAACGGTTCTTCTATCAGGTAAAATTCTGACTGGTCGTGATGCTGCGCATAAACGTATTCAAGGCATGCTAGATAACGGTGAAGGTCTACCTGAAGGCGTAGATCTAAACGGTAAGTTCATTTACTACGTAGGCCCTGTCGATGCAGTTGGTGATGAAGTCGTTGGTCCTGCTGGCCCAACAACATCTACGCGTATGGATAAATTCACCGACATGATGCTAGAAAAGGCCGGCATCATGGGCATGATCGGTAAAGCTGAGCGTGGCCCTGCAACGGTTGAATCTATCAAGAATCACAAAGCGGTTTACCTAATGGCTGTAGGTGGCGCTGCATACTTGGTGGCGAAAGCGATCAAGAAAGCTCGCGTTGTCGCATTTGAAGATTTAGGTATGGAAGCGATTTACGAATTTGAAGTTGAAGATATGCCAGTAACAGTGGCTGTCGACTCAAATGGTGTTAACGCGCACCAAATTGGTCCAGACACTTGGAAAGTGAAAATTCAAGAGATGGAAGCATAAGGCAAAGGGCAATCTTGCTGCGTCTCAGTAGAGAGAATGTGACAAGGTGCTGATTTACCTAGCAAACAATTGACAAAAGTGCAGCGAAACCTGCACTTTTTGTCTATATAATTAAGGATATAAACCTTTAGGCATAGCAATCAAACGTTATGCGAACAATAATTAGGAGACGGCATGCCTCGTTTTATTCAGATTCTACAAATTATTCTTGCTGTAGTGATAGGTGGCTTTGTTGGCTATGACTTGATTCTTCACGGTATCAGCATCTTTGATGAAAAGTACGTGACCATCACATGTGTGTTGTGGTTGATTTTAGAAATCGCTCTATTTGTTATCTATAAGTTGATCGAAGACGACTAGGCTTAAAGAAAGCGGGTTCCTGTTTAACATAGTAATCAGCGCATATAGAGTTACTAATGCTGTAGATTAAGTAAGCCTCTGAACCACTCAGGGGCTTTTCTTTTTTAACACAGCATTAAGCCGGATGTTTTGTTCATCTTTTATTAAGGTATATAAAGTTAAACTCATAGGATTCGGGATAGAACAGTATTCATAGCTCGAAATTCGAAGTCGCTGACAACGTTGTTTTAAAGTGGAGTAAGATAAAGAAGCGTAATGAAGAGAATAAAGAAAGAAGTTAATGACTTTATCAACAGAGGTATGGACTCTAATGTTCGAATTGCTGTCACCGGACTTTCTCGTGCCGGTAAGACGGCATTCATCACGTCATTAGTGAATCAGCTTCTTCATACTGCAACCCATGACAATTTGCCTCTTTTGACTGCGGCTAGAGATAAGCGCCTTATTGGGGCGAAGCGTGAGCCTCAATCGAATATGATGGTGCCACGCTTTGCTTACGATGAGGCGATGAGCCAAATTCATGCCACTCCACCTAAGTGGCCAGTACCGACACGTGATGTGAGTGAGATTCGCTTAGCGCTCAAGTACAAACCAAATAAAACTACGAAAAAGCTGTTGAGTAAAACCGCAATTTTAAATGTTGATATTATCGACTATCCAGGAGAGTGGTTGCTCGACCTGCCTTTATTGGACATGGACTTTGCAACGTGGTCGCAAACTCAGTTTGATGCACTTAAAGGCCAGCGTGGCGATTTAGCCAAAGCTTGGCTTTCTGAACTGGAGAAAGTGGATCTCTTTGCAGAAGTGAATGAGAAACTACTTGAGAAAGTTGCACATACATACACAGAGTACCTTCATTCTTGTAAAGACGCTGGCCTTCATTGGGTTCAGCCTGGCCGCTTTGTATTACCTGGTGAGCTAGCAGGCGCGCCGGTGCTACAGTTTTTTCCGTGTCGTGCTGATTCGGAAAGCAAAGCGCCCAAGGGCAGTAACTTAGCGATGCTAGAAGCCCGTTTTCAGGAATACCAACAGAAAGTAGTGAAAGCGTTTTATAAGCATCATTTTGCGACCTTCGATCGCCAGATTGTACTGGTGGATTGTTTGCAGCCTCTCAATGCTGGTGATGAAGCGTTTTACGACATGCGCCAAGCGCTAGAACAGATCATGCATAGCTTCCGTTATGGTCGTAGTAGCTTTTTGCGTCGTTTGTTCTCACCAAAAATCGACAAAGTGTTGTTTGCTGCTACAAAAGCGGATCATATCACGCCCGATCAGCACCCAAATTTGGTGTCTCTGCTCCAACAAATGGTGCATCCAGCATGGCAAACGGCAGCCTACGAGAATATTGAGATGAGCTGCATGAGTATCGCTTCCATCCAAGCAACCACGACGGGGTTTATTTCCTCTGGAGATAAGACCATCCCGGCGTTACAAGGAACAACATTGGGTGGTGAGCCGATGACTATGTTTCCCGGAGAGGTGCCGAAAAAGCTACCAAATGCAGCTTATTGGCAAAACAACGGGTTTGATTTTACGTCGTTTCGTCCGATGCCCTCACCGAATGATGAGCCAGTGAAGCACATACGCTTAGACAAAGCACTGGATTACCTGATTGGAGATAAATTGAAATGAGTGAGTTGAAGCAAAAACAAGTTTTCTCTGAAAAGGTAATGGAAAAAGAGCAGCAATCGAATCAACCGGAGTTGACGGCGCAGCAAACATTCGGCGAAAAAGAAACATTTGTACCTGTTGAAGTTAAAGAAGCGCACCAGGAGACCGAACAGGAATTGCAACTCGAGCATGTCATTCGTCCAAAATCGGGCAGAAAATGGCTCGCGACTGGCGCATTTGCAACTTTTGCTGGTTTGGTTGGCTGGCAAGCGGTGGACTCGGTTATAACCGCAATTCAGGCTTCTGATTGGCTGGCCTTAAGCTGGACGGGGTTTATTGCTGCGATCGCTTCGCTTGGTTTAGGAGCTATGGGTAAAGAGCTTTGGAAACTGCGAAAACTACGAAATCATTTTAGTGTTCAAGAAGAAGCAGAAGCACTTGTTAATAGTGAGAGCGTTGGGAAAGGGAAAGCCTTTTGCGAAACCGTAGCAGAACAAAGTGGTGTGATGGCAGAGAATCCGGGCTTTGATCGTTGGCAGAACAGTATTAACCCTGCTCATAGTGACGCTGAAATTCTTGATATGTATGACTCGATGGTGGTGAGCCAACAAGACAAGTTGGCAACGAAAATCGTATCACAGCACGCAACCGAGTGTGCGGCCCTAGTCGCCGTGAGCCCTCTGGCTGCCGCTGATATGTTGCTGGTGGCGTGGCGAAATTTCAAAATGATCGACAACCTCTCCAAGGTATATGGGGTAGAGCTAGGTTATGCATCTCGCATCAAGTTACTAAGAGCGGTATTTGTCAATATGGCGGCGGCTGGTGCCAGTGAGCTCGCTATTGATGCCAGTATGGATTTGATGTCGATGGATCTTGCTGGCAAAGTTTCTGCTCGTGCAGGGCAGGGACTAGGTGTTGGTATTCTAACGGCACGTTTGGGCTTGAAAGCGATGACCTTATTGCGTCCACTACCCTGGTATCCTGACCGTCAGGTTAAGTTGGGCACCATACGCAAGGCAGTGGCGGCGAAAGTTGCATCAATTACGATGAAACCGTAACGAATATCAACTTTGATGGATAGGATTGCTTGACGCCATTCCAAGCATGATAGAAACTACTGTCAACTTTTCCTGACAGTTGTGAATTGGGATATTTTAAGTGCGTCTTGAAGTCTTATGTGAAGATCGACTCGGCTTGACCCGAGAACTGCTCGATATTTTAGCGTCTAAAAGCATCGACTTGCGTGGTATCGAAATCGATATTAGCGGTATTATCTATTTGAATTGCCCAGATATTGATTTTGATACGTTTAGTGAGCTGATGGCTGAAATCCGCCGTATTCCGGGGGTGAAAGACGTACGTAAAATCCAGTTTATGCCGATGGAGCGCCACAATACGGAGCTGCTCTCGTTAGTTGATAACTTGCCCGATCCGGTTTTTGCCATTGATCTTAAAGGTGCTGTAGACATGGCAAACATGTCTGCACTTTCATTGCTTGGCCTTCACAAGCAAGAAGTGATTGGTACTCAAATCGGTGCTTTGTTACCAAGTGTTCGTTTCTCTCGTTGGTCTGAAGGTGTTAATGGTCGAACGCGGGAAAACCTTGTGATTGATGGCTTGGACTATGTTCTAGAGTTGATGCCAGTTTATATCCGAGACGAAGCGCAAAACTCGACTCTAGCGAGTACTCTAATGACGATTCGCTCTAGTCAGCAAGTTGCCAGAATTGAAGAAGCGCTACCGCTGCATAATCCTCTGGGTTTTGAGCACTTTGTTGGTATATCGAACCGTCATAAAGCACTAATGAACCAAGCTAAGAAGCTGTCTGTGCTTGACCAACCGTTGTTGATCGAGGGCGAAACCGGGACCGGTAAAGAAATGCTTGCTAAAGCTTGCCACAGCCGTTCTAGCCGTGCGAGCAAGCCATTCCTAGTTTTGAGTTGTGCTTCGATGCCTGACGATGTAGCAGAAACCGAACTTTTTGGTCATGCGCCGGGTTCATTTAATCATGAACAAGGCCACAAAGGCATCTTTGAGCAAGCAAATGGCGGGACGGTATTTCTTGATGAAATCGGTGAAATGAGTTCGCACCTTCAAATCAAGCTGTTACGTTTTCTACAAGATGGTAATTTCCGTCGTGTCGGTGCAGAAGATGAGATGCATGTCGATGTTCGTATCATCGCTTCAACAAAACATAACCTTGCCGAGCTTTCTGAAGCAGGAATGTTCCGTGAAGATTTGTATTATCGCCTCAACGTACTTACGCTCAGCATTCCTCCGTTACGTAAGCGCTCAAACGACGTTGCACCATTGCTTGAGTTGTTTGTGGCGAAACATGCTCAACAGCTTGGGATTGATAAGCCAGAGTTTGATGATGGTCTAGTTGATGCCCTTGCAAATTATCAGTGGCCAGGAAACATGCGCCAGCTGGATAACATGGTTCTTCGAGCGCTCACGGAAATGGATGGTGGTATACTAAACGCGGATCACTTCAATTTACCTCAGCCTCAGTCAGTCGGCGCTGGTAGTACAACGCTTAACATCGACGGTTCATTGGATGAGATCATGCGTGATTATGAATCTCAAGTTCTGGAACGTTTGTATCAGTCATTCCCATCAAGCCGCAAGCTTGCTAAGCGCTTAAATGTATCGCATACCTCAATCGCTAATAAACTGCGTGATTACGGTATACGTAAGAATTAATCGAATTGAACGAAAAGACGGAATTAATCATTTGTAATGGAAGATAACAGCTCATCTATCGCCGTTCATAAGTTGGACGGTGACTTGCTTCTTCGTACCGCTGAAATCGGTGACGCAGATATGATTGCCGACTATTTTCAAGCGAACCGAGAATACCTGAAACCGTTTGAACCGAAACGTGAAGAGGCTTTTTTCTCAGTTAACGGTTGGTTGCAAAAGCTTATCAAGCTCAATGAGCTGCATCGAATGGGATTGGGGTATTATTGCCTTTTAGTCAGAGCCTCTTCGGGTGAAATGCTAGGTACGATATCCTTTAGTAGTTTGAGTCGTTTTCCTTTTTATTCTTGTAACGTCGGATATTCTCTCGCTGAAAAAGCGCAAGGGCATGGTTATATGCGTCGTGGATTAACCATGGCTTGCGACTACATGTTTAACGTTCAGAAACTGCATCGTATTCAAGCTGGCTACATGCCTCACAATAAACGCAGTGAAGCTGTGCTAGAGCATGTAGGTTTCAACCGAGAAGGGTATGCAAAAGATTACCTTTTGATTAATGGTGAGTGGCAAGACCACGTTCTAACGTCGCTTATTAATCCGAATTGGCAGCCAGAAGGGCGATAGTATGGAACGATTGGAAAAGCAGTTAGCACTTGTAATCGAGCTCGATAAACTCAAAAGCATTTTGCGCCGAACTCGAGTTAAAAGTGCTGAAGGGCGCCTCGAAAATAGTGGTGAGCATAGTTGGCATGTCGCACTGATGGCAATATTGATGGAAGAGCATGCGAATGCACCTGTTGATATTTGCCGAGTGATGAAAATGTTATTGATACATGACGTAGTAGAGATCGACGCGGGCGATACCTTTGTTTATGATACTGCTGCGTCTCAAGAGCAAGCAAAAAAAGAAATTAGAGCCGCAGAGCGCTTGTTTGGTATGTTACCCAGCGATCAGGAGCAAGAGCTATTGGCGCTTTGGCATGAATTTGAAGCCGCGCAGACCGATGATGCTAAGTATGCAAAAGCACTCGATCGGTTAATTCCAATGCTCTTGAACTACCATAATAATGGTCAGAGTTGGAAGGAACATGGTGTCTCACGCGAACAAGCACTTACCATTAATAAACGAATTGAATTTGGCTCTGTTACCTTATGGGACAAAGCGAAAGAGTTGATTGAAGAAGCCACAGAGAAAGGTTGGCTGAAATCGTAATAAAGGAGACTGAATGTCTTATTTGCCTTTGGACGAATACCAAAGAAAATGGATTTTTACGCATCAGTCGATGCCTGTGCCAGAAGAAGATTTGGCTTTTATTAAGCCGATGAGCCAAGCCCGCTCAGCACAATTTTGGAAAGAAAATATCAGTGCTCAAAGCCCTGATATGGATAGACTAAGTTCCCAAGACTGGCCAATGAACGAGGCGAATTGGTCTGAAACTGTGGATTGGATGGCTGCGTGGGAGTCGGATGATCCTGACATGCCAGCGGAAGCTGAGGCACATATCGATTGGCAAGACGATGTAACCGTTTACTTTTGCTACGAGAAGTACAATGTCATCGAAACGAAATGGTCTATTTTTAAAAAGCACTGGAAGAACTTTCTCTTTTATGACGATGGTCCGATACTAATAGGACGTCGCCGTTCGCAAGCACTTTGGTTTGATTCAAAAGGCAATGTGAAACTCGGTGTTCGTCAATAACGAGTTATAAAGCAAAGCCACCTTTCGAGGTGGCTTTGTTTTTCTAAAGGCTGGATAATGGACTCAACACGCCACCAGCCCCGCGCTCGATAACGTGAGTATAGATTTGCGTGGTTTTTACATCAGTATGCCCTAATTGTTCCTGAACAGTTCTAATGTCTGCGCCAGATTCCAATAAGTGCGTGGCAAAACTGTGTCTTAGTGTGTGGCAAGTTACAGTTTTCTCAATGCTTGCGTCGCTTGCCGCGCGCTTTACTGCTCTTTGTATTGCGCTTTCATTGATATGATGCCTTCTCAATTCACCAGTGTCTCGATCTGCGCTTAACTTTGTTGATGGAAACAAAAAGTGCCAGTTAAAATCTAGCTCCGCTTTTGGGTATTTACGTCGTAAACCTTCAGAGATGTATACGCCCGCATAACCAGGCATGTGCCTATCTTTAAAGTAATAGTTTCTTGCTAAATTAACTTGAGCTTTGAGTGGTTCATGCAGTTCTTTGGCTAATGTGACTGTACGATTTTTACCTCCTTTTCCTTGCCACACGCGAACTGCACCATAATCATAATCGATATCTTGAACTCTTAAGCGTAAACATTCCATAACTCGAAGCCCGGAGCCGTAAAGCAGCTGAATATGGAGTCTATACCTCGGGTCGATATGCTGAACGAATCTTCGGATCTCCTCCCTGGTTAACACAACGGGAAGTTTCTTTTCGGTCAAGGATTTCTGAAATCTCATATCAAGTGATAGTGGGGTTTTGAAATAATCACGATATAAAAATGATATTGAGTTCAGCGCCAAAGCTTGCGTTTTTACCGCAACTTTTTCTTCTACCGCTAAGTAACTCAGAAATTGAATGACATCATCTTCTGCTAGTGTTGATGGGTGAGCAAGCTGGTGAAAAGTGATAAAGCGTTTTATCCAAAATAGATAACTTTCGATAGTTTTATTCGCATAATGACGAGTAAGCATGTGCTCTTTTACACTAAGTAAAAACTGACTTTTCATGATAAATTAACCTGTTTATTTATACAGCTCCCTTAATGTATCACCACTTTTGAAATTAGCGTGCTGTGCGCCGCCTAATTGCGCGCGCTACCACACATATTCATACTGTTTTTCTATTTGTTTCATATATATAAGTGCTACGATTGATAGCGCTTTTGATAAGAAAGAAGGCGGTAGCCTGCCAGAAAAACGGCAAATCGCCGTATAGAAAGCGTTAGGCGTCAATTTGGAAAACTCAATCGAAAATGAGATTTTAGAATAAATGGAAGACTTGTTAAAAAAAGCTAGTGGGGGTTTAGAGGGGGTTGCTCTAGATATAGTAAATGCTGCATCAGGAGCTCTAAAGGATAAGCTAGCTGAAGCGTTTGCAATCGAAAGGCTGAAGGTTTTTCGTGAAAATATTCAAAGGATAGGTTTCGTAAAAACTATCTTGAACCCAGACTCGATAAAAAAACTGGATGATATCTATTTCGATAAAACGGTTGCGTATGATAGTTGCCATTTCGAGTTATTTGCTCAATTTAGGCGTCCTCACGTACTTATTGAAGGTGGTCCGGGTCAAGGTAAATCTCTATTCTTGCGTAAACTCTGCTTAAATGAAGCCAAAGGCAGCTCCTTGATCCCTATTTTTATAGAATTTCGTAACTTAAAGTTCGAACAAAGTTTGAGAATAGAGTTAATTGAGGCAATAAATGAGCTTGGTGTTAGTCTCGACTCAAGTATGTTCGATTTTGTAGCAAAATCGAAAAAGGTGGTCTTATTTCTTGATGGCTTTGATGAAATCCCTAATTGTTCAAGAAGAAAAGTAGCGCGAGAACTTGAGAACATTGGTAGGGCATATCCTGATTTAAAAATGTTAATCTCGTCAAGACCAGATGCAGGTATGGGAGGGTCTTATTATTTTACTAAGATCAAGATAGACCCAATGCCTTTAGCAATACAGAAAGAGTTTATCGAGCATATTTATGAGTGCCCGCATCAATGTAGAAGCATTAACGATATTCTTGACAGTAGCACTTTTCTGTCAGAAGTAACGGTTTCACCGTTACTTCTGACACTGTTTGCAATCACATATAACTCGCGTCAGTTTAAACCAGATAGCTTGTCAGAATTTTATAGCCTCATCTTTCCAACGATGCTTTATAGGCATGACCGAATGAAAGTAGGTTTTGAGCGAGAGCGGAAATCAAATCTCACTGACTTTCAAATGCAAAAAGTGTTTGATTCATTGAGCTTTCTATCGTTACAGGATAACAATACTCGTTTTAGCGCGTATGAGTTTAGTTCTTATCTTGAGAAGGTAATAAAAATTGAAAGACTAGAAGAAAATTTAGAAGATTTTTTAATTACAGATATATCTGATATTACCGCCCTTATTGTCAAAGATGGGTATGATGATTATTCATATACGCATAAAAGTATTCAAGAGTACTTTGCGGCTGTTTTCATCAATCGATTACCTGAAGAGAAAAAATCCGCTTTTTACGACATGATTGTTAATAAACAATATGAGTTTACAAAGTGGCAGAACTCTCTAGCATTTTTAGAAACAGTCGATCACAGAAACTATTTAAAGTACTTTTTAATACCTTTTAAGAAAAAGCTATTAAGGTTGACAGAGAAAAATACTGTTAAAATGACTTACGCTCAAGTAATGCAATTACTCGGTGAAGATAGTCGATTTTTAGTGACAGAAGACGGAGTTGTAAAGAGCTTTTACTGGGGAGATACTGCTGCGTCTGTGCTTTATAAATCATACTCAGATTTTGCAAAGTCCAAAATGGAAAAATATCTCACTTCTATCCGTAGCGAAATTTGTGATGTGATCTCATTTTCAGATACCTATGATTATGATAACTGCCGCACAGATGATGGTGATTTTTTGCTACCCATAGACTACTTGATTAAACATGCGAGTCATCAAATAAAACTGAGCTCATTTATTTCTAGAGAATTTAATAACAGCATATTTAAACGGGAAGTTATCGAACTTGAAAGAGAACTTGACTTAGTCGATATCTATACGGATGAAATCTTGCCTTTCTAAGTTGCCGCCTAACAAAGCGTTTAAGACGGATTCCCAACGCTTGGCATTTTTGATTTGATTCAACTTTAGTGTTTACGGCACAATGGTTTAGTTGTGGTGGTCTGCGTTGCTCACCACTTAACGCGGCGTTATATGCCGGAGCAGCTCCAACCAAATCGGGGCTGCTATCTTTCTTTGATTGCTATTTAATCCACCCTTGCTGGACAGCATGTATCTTAGCTTTGTCTGTCACAAATACCCACCCTTGGGAATAGTTTACAAAGCCTTGTTCATGAAGTTGTTTTGCGTGTATTTCAAAAACTATGCGGGATAAATTTAGGTGGTTGTAAACCAGTTTATCCTCTATGGCATCTCGACCGCCTTCGTAAATAGCGATAATGGTCTTCAAAATATCTGAGGAGATGTCGTGGTTCTTAACTGTCGGCGTTTGAGATGCAGGCTTAAAAGGGTTGTTTCCTAACTCAGGTTTTTTGAAGAGTGGCTCCCCGTGAATTGCACGTACCAAATCATCTATAACAGCCTCGAATTCATCATCGTTGGAAAAGTCCAAATACAATTTAGATGTCAAAAATGTCGGAGTAAGGTTTGAGCCTTCCTGTCTAATTATAGGAATTACCTTGTTATCATCTATGTTTCGCATCAAAGCTGATGTGACGATCATTTTTTCATACCCTACACCGCCAGCCCCTTTATTGGCTTTGTTTACGTAGTTTTCTGTACAAACCATTATCACGCGATCTGATTGGGAGAGTTGCGTTTCCATGAAATGAGGAAGATCATCACCTGGTTCTAAACTCCAAGCATCGATGTTCGCATCAACACCAGCATTAACAAGTCTGGTTGCAAGGTCTAGAACCCATCTTTTGTGCTCAGGTGTATCGTGGGAATATGAAATAAAAACTTTAGGTGCTTGCTTCGTCATACAAAAAAACCTTCAAAATGATATGGTTATGATTTGGTGGCTAGTGGTCAAATATTCAAGAGCTTATTCGGTAACTTACAAGTTTTTTGAGTCTTAGCTCACAAAGCATATAACAAACTGTTTAAGAGTGATTCGCAACGCGTGGCATTTTAATTATGCGTTGCGTTTTGTGTTTAAGATGGCATGCGGGAGCTTCGGTATTGCGTTGCTCACACCTTAACAGGGCGTTAGGCAACCCACTGGGGCACATCCTATCCAGTGGGTTATTGATGTTACTTACTTGTATTAAGATCGACAGAAACTTGCTGTTGAGAAGAGTCAGTAGCTGCACCTATTTGTTTTTGAGTGTTGCCTGCATTGTGCATTTCGGGTAGAGCTTTCTTAGGATCAACGCCAGGGTTTATTATTTGGATTGTTGTTGTATTCTCTGTTTTATGGACAATAGCATTTCCGCCTGATACAACGGTTTTATTGGTTTTTGGGTCGTGAGTCGCATGTGGACCATTTATGTATTTGATTTCTTCAATCCCTTCAGCCTTCATCTTTGCTTCAACTTGATTTGCTTGCTGATTTAACAGATTCAGGTCAGGTGTTTCAGTTGGTGGGGGTGGCGTTGTAGCCACAACTTGAGAGTCTTTTGGTGGTATTGTCATTGGTTATTGCTCTGTGAGTTTCGGTTTAGATAAGTATATACAAGCAGTAGATTATAACAGCAAGTTATTATGCACAACTTTGATGCCTAACAATCTGTTTAAGAGTGATTCGCAACGCGTGGCATTTTTACTATGCGTTGGTTTTAGTGTTTAAGGTGGTATACGGCGGCTTCGGTATTGCGTTGCTCACACCTTAACAGGGCGTTATGTGTAACGTACTGTATCAGTTGGAAAAAAGAGGGAATTATGACAACAAGAAGTAAGCAGCGAGTCCACTACTCGATAGAAATTGGTGAAATTACCGATAGGGGAAAGGCAAAAATAGCACGTAACTTGCGCTTAAACTATGACTTTAAAATTGTAGCGTATGGTGTTCAGAAAGGTATTCCGACAGTAACAATAAAGGATGTTCACGGGGACACATGTGTTGTAGGAGTCGGAGTTACAACCAAAGCCAAAAGAGGCAGGGGCATTGTTTCTCGTAAAGTTCACTGCAGGATTGCTGAAAATGATATTGCCAAAGGTAAGGTCATAAGGGCTACTCGTGGAACTCGAAGCGGTGGTCCGAAAGGTAGGGAATAGGAAAAACAATGAACTTAGACTTTGTTAGGCAAGAGTGCCAAGACTATAGCAAAGCAACCAGTGAAGCCGCTAGGAGACTCGCATTAGCAGGTATCGCTATTGTTTGGTTGTTGGCTGATAAAGATAAGGAAGAAGTTCTCAACTTTTTACCTATCTGGTTCTTCTTAATTTGTTTGTGTTTCGAGTTTGTGCAATATGTGTGGGGTTACACTAGTTGGTTGATTTTTGACTATGTAAAAGAAAACGCACTGCAGGACAAATATGGAGATGACGGTGCTTCAATAGAAGAGGCTGATTTTGAAGCTCCATTTTGGATGAACTATCCAACAAACTTCTTCTTTTTCTTGAAAATTGTTTTTGTTTCCATTGGCTACTATTTCTTGTTAGTGGACGTAACCCATTTGATATAAATAGCTTGAATTCAAACACATAACAATCTGTTTAAGAGTGATTCGCAACGCGTGGCATTTTCGCTATGCGTTGCGTTTAGTGTTTAAGGTGGTATGCGGGAGCTTCGGTATTGCGTTGCTCACACCTTAACAGGGCGTTAGTACGGGTTTGACATCAAAGGTCATAAGTTTTGGTGTTTATCTGTTTTCGCGCTCGTCTTTACACCTTTCAGTTTTTACCTTTCACGTTCTTTCCGGTGGCACTATATGCGGAGTGTTTGCTTTGATTTCACCGTTTACGGTCTCTAACTCTTAGCCTATTTCTTTGGCGCTTCTTCGTTTTCGTTGTACTTCCTGAGTTAATCTTGTCGTTCGTTGGGTGTTGCCATCAAAGTGCGAGGATCGAATCCTTTTCTAATTTGAAACCATTAAAAGTAGGGGAGTTCAGTGCGTTTTTCTTCTAGCCAACTTTCGTCTTTCAATTGGAATTAAGTTTTGTAGCTGCCCGTCTCACTTCAGCGTTCAAAGTCTTTCATATTATGCCAGATTTCAATATCTTGGAGCGCATAAATAGAAGTAGCGCATGTACTAACAAATTGCTTAAGAGTGATTCGTAACGCGTGGCATTTTTACTTTGCGGTGGCTTATGGTGATTAAGGCGCTGTGCGGTAGCTTTTGTGTTGCGTTACTCACACCTTAGCAAGGCGTTATATGAGTTTATTCTTCAACAGAACAAATTTTGAGATAATTTATGAGTGAATATGTAAATCCTATTGAGCAGCTTATCCATAGTACTGTACGTATTAATTGTGATGACGGTAAAGGTAACAGTTCATCAGGAAGTGGTTATGTCTTTTTCTTCTGTGAAAAAGAAGAACAAAGTATCCCTTGTATCGTAACTAATAAGCATGTTGTGGTGGGGGCCCAAACTGGTAGCTTTAATCTAACCTTAAAAGGTGAGGACGATAGACCAGTACTTGGCTCTCATGAGGTAATTACGTTAGATAACCTTTCTCAATATTGGATTCCTCATCCAAACCCTAACGTAGATTTAGCGATTATTCCTATTGGCCCGATTCTCAACAAAGCTGAGCTCGAGGGTAAGAGGTTTTATTATATCCCTCTTGGCAAAGGAGTTCTCGCTGATGAACAATTATTAAACTCGCTTCCCTCAATGGAGGAAATCGTTATGATCGGTTATCCCAATGGGATATGGGATGCCAAGCATAATTTACCGATCATTCGCAGGGGTATTACAGCAACGCACCCTAAACTGCCCCTAAATGGTAAGCCTGAGTTTTTAATTGACGCAGCTTGTTTTCCAGGCTCATCAGGATCCCCTGTATTCTTGGCAAATATTGGTAGTTTTGTAGATCATACAGGCGCTTTGGTTGCTGGAACTCGAATTGCATTATTGGGGACTCTATACGCAGGTCCTCAACATACAACTACAGGTGATGTGGTTGTCATAGAAGTTCCAACAGACTCTAAGTCAATTTCAGTGGGGAGTATTCCCAATAATCTTGGATTAGTTATCCACTCGTCTGAACTTTTAGCTTTTGAACAAGTTATTGAAGACAGGTTGCGTAACGAGCCACCATTATCACGGAATAGCCTCTGTAATTGTGGCAGTGGAAATAAATACAAAAACTGCTGTGGGAAACTCATATAACAATCTGTTTAAGAGTGATTCGCAACGCGTGGCATTTTTGCTATGCGTTGCGTTTAGTGTTTAAGGTGGTCTGCGGCAACATCGGTATTGCGTTGCTCACACCTTAACAGGGCGTTAGGCGACGGGCTGGAAAGTTCTTTGCTCTCATCTTCTTAGTTCTCTTTGAGCATTCGTTTTTCTAAGTCGGCAATTTAGCATTGTCGGCTCAAATTCTTGAATCTCTCTGGCCGTAAAACATGCCAAGGTTCGTGGGTTGCCTCATTGGTTTTTAGTGCTGGTTGGTGGCGAGTTTTACTGGCTCAAAGTGTGGCAAAGGCAAGTTAATCGAGGCTCTGGCTTTTGCTGTTATTTCGTAGCTTTAGGTTTATCAGGTTTAAAAGCTACTTTGTCGCTGAAAGGTCGCATTTCGTGGTTGTTAAAAGTGAGGCTGTAACATAGTGACTTTTGTGGTTCTTGAATCACAAAAAGTCAGTGGGTGTTTGGTTGCTTATTCGGTTTCGGGTAATCTGCTTTCAAAACAACTTAAACTCTGGTGGAAAACTTCGCCTAACAAGGCGTTTAAGGCGGATTCACAACGCTTGGCGATTTCAGTTCAAGTTGAATTTAGTGTTTACGGCACAGTGGTTTAAGTGTGGTGGTTTGCGTTGCTCACCACTTAACGCGGCGTTAGTTGTAATGGAGAAGACGTGACAATTGAGCAACTAGATAAAGTAGACATCATTGCGCATGACGAAGAAAAAGTAACTTTAGTTATATCCGATCATTTAGGGTGGGATGACCAAAATGAAAAGCTCCTGTTGCTCCAAGAAAAGCTAAACCTTTACTTGTCATTTATTGAGTCTGGTGAAGTGTTTGAACAATACCCGTTGGCAAAGAACAAGCTATTTGAAATTCAGGTCGTTTCAAAATACCAACCTAACAATGAAGCTAAAGAATTCATTTTATTGGCATCAAAATTAGTACGTGAAGCGGGCTTTAGCCTTACGCACGACGTGAGGGATTACAACTAACAATCTGTTTAAGAGTGATTCGCAACGCGTGGCATTTTTACTATGCGTTGTGTTTGGTGTTTAAGGTGGTATGCGGGAGCTTCAGTATTGCGTTGCTCACACCTTAACAGGGCGTTAGTTCTTAGGATTAAACATCAGTAATAAAAGGGAAAATATGTTTACAGGAATAGTTCAGGCTGTAGCCAAAATAGTTGATGTAACCGATCAAAAAGGAATTAGGACCTTTGTTATCGATTTTCCTGATGGTTTTTGTGTCAACTTAGAAGTTGGGGCCAGTATTGCAATCGATGGTGTGTGTTTAACGGTTACTGAAATACTATCAAATGTTCGCGTTAAGTTTGACGTTATGCTGCAAAGCCTCTTAATTACGACTTTAAGCAAATATCATGCTACCCAACTAGTTAATGCCGAGAGGGCTGCGAAGGATGGAGCAGAAATTGGCGGCCACCCTCTCTCAGGTCATGTTGACTTCAATGTTGCGATCGTCGACGTAAAACAAATAGAGGACAATTACTGCATTCGTTTAGCACTTCCAAATGCTTGGAAAAGGTATGTCTTTTCTAAAGGTTATATAGCACTTAACGGAGCAAGTCTCACAGTTGCTGACGTAAATAAACAAGAAGGGTGGTTTGAAGTTTGGCTTATCCCAGAAACTCGTCGAATGACGGTGTTTGAATCAAAAGAAGTTGGAGACTTCATCAACATAGAAATCGAGCGCGGTACACAAGTAGTTGTGGACACAGTTCGTGATACATTAAACGAAAATTTGGGTCCGTTATTACCACTGTTTGAAAGAATGTTGTTAGAGCAAGGTATCGACTTGGATGCGTTGGGTTACAAACCAAAATCGCTTGGTGAGCCAAAGAACTAACAAACTGTTTAAGAGGGATTCGCAACGCGTGGCATTTTCACTATGCGTTGGTTTAAGTGATTAAGGTGGTATGTGGCAACTTCGGTATTGTGTTGCTCACCCCTTAACAGGGCGTTAGGTTTTAATAGGTAAAGTATAAATGGAAATATTATTTGATGTGCTAAAAGTCGTAACACCATTACTAGCAATATTAGCTTTATATTCAGTTCACCGACTAAATCGTAAGCAAAACTCAACAGAGCAAGAAATGAACAGAAATCACTCTGAAGCGTTATCTGCTATAAATCATGCTTACTCTAAAGAAGCTCATGCTTCAAACCATATATACACACGGAAGGCAGTCCATTTAGAAAAAGCAGGCGAATTAATCGGAGAACTAACGTTTTGGGCTGAAAAATGTGTAGTGCCTAGAACAAGAACAGACTTTGGTTCTAAGCAAAAAATAGCAAAAAGAATGTCCATGGCTTTTGAAGACCTTTCAAAACTAAATATGCAGTACTCTTTTGCATTTAGGGAGATTGAAGGCTTTCAGGAAATGCTTGGTAACTTAATGGCTACGGTGAATCACATTGAAAATTTAGTTAACTCCGATCAATTTAATAGCCAATCCCCCTCTTGGGCAAAAGCTGTGCAAGAATTTCAGCAACAGTTAAGTCCCCTCGCTAATACGATTCAAAATCAAGTTATAAAAATGATGGAAAAAACCTAACAAACTGCTCAAGAGGGATTCGCAACGCGTAGCATTTTTACTATGCGTTGAATTTAGTGATTAAGGTGGTTTGCAGCGGCTTCGGTATTGCGTTTGCTCACCCCTTAGCAGGGCGTTAGTTGCCAACGAGAAAAACGGAGCTAAAACAAAATGTTTAGGGCTAAGGTCCAGTGCTTTTTGGCTCGGTTTTCGTATTTCAACTTCTAGTTGTTTGGGTTTGTGAAAATCAATCGTTGGTTTCTTTTGTGGTTGGATTTTCTATTTCAGAAACCGATTTATATGTTGAAAGTTAGCTGTGTAACATTGTCTGTCCAAAGGAGCTTTTTGGTGTTGTTCTCCCGTTTTCTACGGCGTTGTCTGTTCCAAGTGGTTTCAGTGACAGGCGCTTTGAAACTGCGCCTGATTTGAGTTTTACAAAATACGTAAAGGTCGTGTTGGCAAAGTGCTCATAAACTTCAAATCAAAGCCTTGGGTCTGGCAACTAACAAACTGTTCAAGAGGGATTCCCAACGCTTGGCGGTTTAATGCTAAATTTGGTAAAAGTGTTTACGGTGCAAATGTTTAGGTTGGGTGGTTAGCGTTGCTCACCCCTTAACAGGGCGTTATGTACTTTGGAGAAAATATGGAAGTAGTCGCTACGGAAAAACACGTCTCAGAATATCCCAATCCGTTTTATTTGAAACAAGGTGATAAAGTGGCTCTCGGTGCAATTGACGACGAGTTTCCCAATTGGATTTTTATAACCAGCAGTGAAGGTCTGCAGGGTTGGGCTCCAGTTCAATATATCGAAAAGATTGAAGGAATCTCAGAAGGTGTTTTGCGTTATGACTATGACAATGTTGAGCTCAATACAGTCATTGGTGAAAAGCTGTCAGTGCAGTTTGAACTCAATGAGTGGTATCGAGTTTCGAGGTCAACGGGTGAAATTGGTTGGGTACCAGTGCGCTCGGTACAACGTACATAACAAATTGTTCAAGAGTGATTCGGCACGCGTGGCATTTTCACTATGCGTTAGGTTCAGTGGTTGAGGTGTTATGCGGAAGCTTAGGTATTCGTGCCTCACACCTTAACAAGGCGTTATGCATCGGAGGTAAGTAAGTGAATCTTGAACAAGTGGTTGAATATATATGGAACAATAGCCATGAGATCAATTTTGGTGAGTCTGACGCATGGGATGACAACACATTCTTGTACGCATGGTTTAACGATAATTACCCCGATAAATGGGTCACTGGAAAGGATAGGCCTGGTTGGTATTGGTTTTCAGTTGATAGTAGCCTCCTAAGTGAGCTGGAGTCGATACAAAGACCAGAACAATTACCATTAAATGCATGTAATTTTGGTGCAGTTTTTACAGAAAACGAAATGTTGTTTGGTGGGGAACTTGTTCACAATAAACTGGAAACTAAAGTTATATATAATGGACATGAGTCAAATGTCATAAGCCGAATTAGGTCTCATTTTTCCGTATCAAATGATAGGACAGGAGCTCTTGGTATCAAGCATTATGATAGTCTTTCTGCTGAACGATGGACTGTTCATATGTTCCTGAAGCAACACCTAGATCTCGATGATGACCTATCTAATGAAGACAAGCTTCAAATCAAGCGTTTATGCGATTCAAAAACAGGACGTGTTGCAATAGAACAGGCGTGGCGTAGCAGATTTGGTTGGCCTGCGTTGTCCAAAGCATAACAAAGCATTTAAGAGTGATTCCCAACGCTTGGCATTTTTCATTCTATCGTTTAGTTCAGTGTTTACAGTGGTCTGGTTTAGTTTCGTGGTAGCGTTGCTCACACCTTAATGCGGCGTTAGTTGTAATGGAGAAGACGTGACAATTGAGCAACTAGATAAAGTAGACATCATTGCGCATGACGAAGAAAAAGTAACTTTAGTTATATCCGATCATTTAGGGTGGGATGACCAAAATGAAAAGCTCCTGTTGCTCCAAGAAAAGCTAAACCTTTACTTGTCATTTATTGAGTCTGGTGAAGTGTTTGAACAATACCCGTTGGCAAAGAACAAGCTATTTGAAATTCAGGTCGTTTCAAAATACCAACCTAACAATGAAGCTAAAGAATTCATTTTATTGGCATCAAAATTAGTACGTGAAGCGGGCTTTAGCCTTACGCACGACGTGAGGGATTACAACTAACAATCTGTTTAAGAGTGATTCGCAACGCGTGGCATTTTTACTATGCGTTGTGTTTGGTGTTTAAGGTGGTATGCGGGAGCTTCAGTATTGCGTTGCTCACACCTTAACAGGGCGTTATACGATTAAGGAGAAAAATGAAGCCTGATTTACACGGAAGTAGGGTTGTTTTAAGGTCAATTCAAATGGATGATTCTGATGACTTGTTTGAAATTTATGGAGATATTCAAACAATGGAATTTGCCTCAGATCCGTTTTTTCCATCGAAAGATACGATATTTCAGATGCTAGAAAGCGTCGTCCAATTAGAAAAGTCGGGTGAATCGTTGGAATGGGCAGTCTTAGAACAATCAACCAACAAAGTTATCGGAACTTGCGGTTTACATAGTTTTAGTGATTGCGGTCATTCGTGCGAGGTTGGATGCTTACTTAATTCATCATATTGGCGACAAGGTTATATGTTTGAAGCTCTCAGTTTATTATTTTCTCATGCAAAATCTGTGGGCATTGAAAAATTGTATGCAGACATTGATGAAGGTAACTTTCGGTCTAAAGCTCTGTTTGAAAAATTAGGTTTCAAAGCTCAAAATGGTCAGTTTGAGCGCTCGTTGTGAGAAATCGTATAACAAAGCGTTTAAGGCAGATTCGCAACGCGTGGCATTTTGGGTTTTATTCAGCTTTAGTGTTTACGGCGCAATAATTTAGGTTCAGTGGTAGTGTTGCTCACTACTTAACGCGGCGTTAGTCCCCCCAAAGGAAGCAATCAATCCGTAGGGAATTTTTGTTTCTGGTGGAGTACACGCATAACTCGGATAATATTGCCCTCGACCCAGTAAGAGACAATCATCGAAATCTCAGGAATAATGAGTAATCGTCCGCGGATGCCATCTCGTTGTACACCCATTAAAGGTTGTTCAAGCAAGTTTTCTACTTTTGCTTCAATGAGGTTGTCAGTTTTTTCTGCCGCATCAGGGTTGAAGCCATAGAGAAACTCGAAGATCTTTTCACGATCATTAAGTGACTCTTCTTCCCATAAAATCATTGCTTACCTCGATTACGGATTCTGGCTTTGCGCTCTTCCATTCGAGATTTAGCAGTTTGGTGCTCAACGAAAACGGATTTTCCTGAGTCAAACTTCTCAAATGCTAGGTTTACTTGTTCAGTTAACCATGCATCGTGAGACAATGTTTTTCTTTGTTGTTCAGCGAGTTGCTCAGTAAGTTCACGGCATGCGTCACTTAGAGTGCGACCTTGGCTCTCAGCCATTTGTTGAGCTAGGCGTTTTGTTTCTTCATCAACACGAAATTGAATTCTAGTGTCCATGATTTATTCCTTTGTTGGTGTATGTACAAATGTTAGCACTAGGCTTTGAGATGGGCAACTAACAAACAATTTAAGAGTGATTCGGCACGCGTGGCATTTTTACTATGCGTTGGTTTAAGTGATTAAGGTGGTATGCGGGAGCATCGTATTGCGTGCCTCACACCTTAATTGGGCGTTAGCTTGCTATCGAAATTTCCAGCTATGAAAACCACAACCGGTGAACTTAACATAAGCCCTTTTGCAAAGAGGACGGGATGCCACTTCTTCTAAGTAATTTTCTTTTGAATGTATCAATAGACCTTTTTGAAGTAGATCCGCTTCGAATTATTTGCGTGTTTGTTGCGTTTTTTGTGTCTTTGACCTTTATATTGGACGAACAAGTATGGTTTAAATCAAATACTGAGAAGCTTTTAGAATGGCTAAAAACATTATTTGTTAGTTACGTAGCATGTGAATTAACCTTGTTTATTAATTTTGTATACCTTTTGATCAATAAGTACAATGACCCTTCGATGTCTTGGTATTTACCTAGTTTAGTGTTGCTAGGTTTGTGGCTGTATGGAAGGTATCAAAGAGCCGGTTAATATCAAGCTAACAAATTGTTTAAGAGGGATTCGCAACGCGTGGCATTTTTACTATGCGTTGGTTTTGGTGATTAAGGTGGTATACGGCGGCTTTGGTATTGCGTTGCTCACCCCTTAACAAGGCGTTATGCTGCAAATTGAAAGTATTCAATAATGAGGATAAATAATGAAAGTTGGTTTGAAATTAAACGAACAATTTACTATTTCTAAACACAATATTGTTCAGGTAACTACATTTGAAAATGAGTTCCATTTGGCTCTTACGAATAATGACCATTTGGTTATTTCTAAAGATGATAAAGACAACTCTTATTACTATACACGTGAGTTCAACGGCTGCTTGATAGAAGTTTCAGTTAACGAATATCATCGTATTCAGAGAGAGTTAACTGAGTATTTTGGGGTTGAGATCCAGGATGTTTCTAGTGATGAAACTCAGGAGCAAGATCAACTCGAACCTACAGCATAACAATCTGTTCAAGAGTGATTCGCAACGCGTGGCATTTTCACCATGCGTTGGTTTTCGTGTTTAAGGTGGTGTGCGGCGGCTTTGGTATTGCGTTGCTCACACCTTAACAGGGCGTTATGCTCTTTCTCAAACTTATAAGTATGAGCACTTTACGTATTTAACAAATACCACTTTGTATCTGTCCTAGCATCTTTATCAGAAATGAGGTTTCTATCCCTTATTTGACTCTAACTTCTTTGAAAACCATCGCTGCCCCCAAAAAATTGCCTTCTGTCTTATCTAACTTTTCAGTGGTTTGATAGAGTTATGATCCGGTGTGTAAGGAGGGGTTTAGATGGGAACTATCATAGGATTGGTCATTTTAGCTGCGATAGATTGGTATCTTGTTCGTAAAACAGGACTTCATATACATCAACTAATTTCCAAAAAGTATGCCGAACATTCACGTGGCAAAGAACATCGTAAATAAGATCTCTTTAGGCATAATCTAACTGTATGCAGCGTTGGAATTTTAAGGTGTCCACTGATAGAACAAGCATAACAAAGCATTTAAGAGTGATTCGCAACGCTTGGCGGTTTCGCTTCGCTCAAGTATAGCCAAGCGCCGCTCACACCTTAATGCGGCGTTAGTTCCCCAGAGGCAGCAATCAATCCGTAGGGAATTTTTGTTTCTGGTGGAGTACACGCATAACTCGGATGATATCGCCCTCGACCCAGTAAGAGACAATCATCGAAATCTCAGGAATAATGAGCAATCGTCCGCGAATGCCATCTCGTTGTACACCCATTAAAGGTTGTTCAAGCCAGTTTTCTACTTTTGCTTCAATTAGGTTGTCAGTTTTTTCTGCCGCATCAGGGTTGAAGTCATAGAGAAACTCGAAGATCTTCTCACGATCATTAAGTGACTCTTCTTCCCATAAAATCATTGCGTACCTCGATTACGGATTCTGGCTTTGCGCTCTTCCATTCGAGACTTAGCTGTTTGGTGCTCAACGAAAACGGATTTTCCTGAGTCAAACTTCTCAAATGCTAGGTTTACTTGTTCAGTTAGCCATGCATCGTGAGATAATGTTTTTCTTTGTTGTTCAGCGAGTTGCTCTGTAAGTTCACGGCAAGCATCACTTAGAGTTCGACCTTGGCTTTCAGCCATTTGTTGAGCTAGGCGTTTTGTTTCTTCATCAACACGAAATTGAATTCTAGTGTCCATGACGTATTCCTTTGTTGGTGTGTGTACAAATGTTAGCACTAGGCTTTGAGATGGGCAACTAACAAACTGTTTAAGAGTGATTCACAACGCGTGGCATTTTTACCATGCGTTGTGTTTGGTGGTTAAGGTGGTATGCGGCGGCATCGGTATTGCGTTGCTCACACCTTAACAGGGCGTTAGGCGAATAAAATAGTATTCATTATAAAGGTAAATTGTGTGGATTTATTTACACCAAGATTCAAAGAAAAAGCACTCCATCCGTACTTTGTCAGACTAATCAAAGAATCAAAGTATGCTCCGGTACGAGAAGTAATCGCAGAGTGGGCTAAGGGGATGGAACACCGAAAAGGTGAAATGATAAAGTTCATTGACGAGTTTCAACTCAGCTTTAACTCCTCCTTATGGGAGTTGTATTTAAACAAAGCGTTCAAAGATCTTGGCTTTGAAATAGATTACTCTAAAGAGTCACCAGACTTTTGCTTAACTTCTAAAAATGGTCAAGTAATCAATGTAGAAGCGGTCACGACTAACAATGCCCAAAATAGAGACAAAGCGTATTACGAAAGGGACATAGTGAGCGAATCGAGTCAACAAGAAATGGGCGAGTTTTTAGATGAAGCAACTATTAAGCTACTTGGTGTAATTCGAGATAAAAAGAAACTATTCACTGGTGAAGACGCTAAAGAACATCCTTATTCATCTCTTGAACATGTTAAAAACAAACCTTTTGTTATCGCAGTAGCTCCATTCGATAATCATTTGTCATTCACACAAAATAATATGGCGATTAATCGAGTGTTGTTTGGTATTAACCCGCCAAGACAAAACCATTTTGGAGAGATTGTTCAAGATAAAGTGCAATATGTTGAGAAAAAGAATGGTACCAAATTGGACTTGGGCATCTTTACTAATGATTCTTATAAAGAAATAAGTGCGGTCATTTTTTCAACGACAGGCATGTTTGGAAAGGCTATTGTCGAAAGTAAAATTGACGCTATGATTCGAGCTACAAAGTATAGACAGTTTTCTCTCAAGCAGTTTCGGGCTAACAAAAGGAAGAATACACTAGGTAAGTCTGAAAAACGGATTAGTGCCACCCATGACATAATATCTCTTCGTTACCCTATTGGGGATATAGTTGGAGGCTCTGATATGCATTTTTGCCACACATCAGAGTGGCGAGAAAGTCATGTAGATGGTCTCCATGTCTACTACAACCCTTTTGCGGAAGTTCCACTCGATAGAAAGTTGCTTAATACCATGCAAATAACCCAAAACAGCTACGATACAAAGGCTAATCATTCAATCCAAATCCATCATGATGGGTGTTTGGTTTCTAGGCAAGTGTACACAAACGACGAGCAATAATTCGCCTAACAAACTGTTTAAGAGTGATTCGCAACGCGTGGCATTTTTACTATGCGTTGCGTTAAGTGTTTAAGGTGGTATGCGGCGGCATCGGCATTGCGTTGCTCACACCTTAACAGGGCGTTATATTTTTAATTGGCTAGGTTAGGCTCTGAGGATAAAGATGTATATTGAGTCACAAGAAAAAATCTACTACAGCAACAAAGAACCAATTCCGTTGGATGATGTTATCGCATCACTACAAGGGTATTCAGAATTAATAAAAATGCTTCCAACGGTGCTTGAACACCTTGATGACAGCCTCGTTATTGAAGACATCAAGGTTTACGTTGATGAGGTCAGTAAAGGTAGCCTTTGGGAGGTCTTACTAATTGGTTTAGCTTTTGGTAGTCAGCAATCACTAGATTGCCATTTGACTGGTGTAAACGACTGGGCTCATGAAAAACTTATGAATGCAGGAATAACTAACAAGAATATTCGAAACGGCTTGATTGTACTAGTAGCAATACTTGCTGTAACAGGAGCCTCTATGGCGCTTGATCACATGAAAAAGTTGCTTGGTGGGCGCGACGAGAGCACTGCTACAATCCAAGCAAACAATAACATATTCATCAATATAGGAGCTGAAGCATACGGTACAACGCCAGATGCAATTCAGTCTGCAATTGCTCATGCAATTGAGGTGCATGGTCAAACAAAGGTTGCTAAAGAAGCAAGAAAAATTATTGCACCAGCTAAGTTAGAGCAGGGAGCTGAAGTTAAGTTTTTCTCTGGTGCCAATGCATCTGATGCACCAATAGTAACTTTTGATAGTGAGTTGGTGGAGGCTCTTCCAAGTTATGATTTCAATGAGGGCGATGTATCTATTCCTCAAAATAACGTCGATGTTTACATTACTAGCATGGATCTGGAGCGTCATAAAACTGGCTGGGCTGCGCATATCCCTTCGATCTCCGAAAACAAAAGGATTCCAATTAGCTTTAACTCAGACGAGAATCTTGAGCAAATTGCTTTTGAGCGAAACTATAAAGCCAATATTACAGTCGTATATGGGCGTGACAAAAAGTCTGGAGACTTAAAACCAAAGCGTGCACTGATCACTTCATTAGGACAGAAGCTCGAAAAAGGTTTTAAAGACAAAAAAATATAACAAACTGTTTAAGAGTGATTCGCAACGCGTGGCATTTTTACTATGCGTTGGTTTTAGTGTTTAAGGTGGTATGCGGTAGCTTCGGTATTGCGTTGCTCACACCTTAACAGGGCGTTATGTGCTTGGAGGAATTAATATGCAAAAGAAGCAAATTGCAAAATACATATTATTTTTCCTTGGTATTGGAATTGTTATAGCTGTTGGCTTTGAACAGCTGTTCTTTCGAGGAAAGCTTATAGATACTCATCACGGCGTGGTTCTATCTTCGTGGGATAACACCGATGCTTCTGGTAAAAGCCGAAGCATCCACATTTATAGAGCAGCTGTAAAGTTAGAGCATGGTGAGGTTGTACAGGTTATATGCAAGTCGATCTGTATTGAGGGCAAGGAGGTTATTGTTGAACAGTACAAGCCATTGTTTGGCAGCTATAGCAACTATTACAGTTCATTATTGGCTCCGTGAAAAATGTAACTACACACATAACAAACTGTTTAAGAGTGATTCGCAACGCGTGGCATTTTTACTATGCGTTGGTTTTAGTGTTTAAGGTGGTATGCGGCGGCTTAGGTATTGCGTTGCTCACACCTTAACAGAGCGTTATGTTCTAGGAGATGTACATGGATAATACTAGAGAATTTTGGCTTAAAGAACTTGAGCAAGCAAAACAGTCCGGGAATCAACAGCAAGTTGATAACTACAATTATCTTTTGTCGACGTACACTGATTCGTATTTTGACAACCTTACGCAGTTTTTTGACAAATTACCTAATGATGGTGACTTAATGCTGCTCGTTCTGAAAGGTCATTTACTCGTTGAGCAGCAAATTCGTAGCTACGTAAACAATCACTTCCCAAATCAAAAGGCACTCAAAGGAGTGTTTAAAGAAACATCTACAGTGATCAGCCTCGGTCGTGCGTACTGTGATGATAACTGTGAAGAGACGATGCAATTGTGGGATTGTTTTGCGAAGTTGAACAATATTCGAAATCATATGGCACACAATATCAACCATACTGGTTTAGAGCACAAAATAGAGGACTTCTTAGTCAAGTCTCAAAGATTTGTGTCTTTTTTACCGGATAGCGACAGTGTTTTCGATCGTATGCACAGCGCCATCAATGCTATTTACCAAAAAGCGTTATATCTTGCGACAGTACAAGAAAAGCAATATCAACACTTCGTTGAGTCACGAACATAACAAACTGTTTAAGAGTGATTCGCAACGCGTGGCATTTGTATCATGCGTTGGTTTTAGTGTTTAAGGTGGTATGCGGGAGCTTCGGTATTGCATTGCTCACACCTTAACAGGGCGTTATGGCGCAGGGCAAAGTCCAGCTAAGGGGACTAGATGAGTGATAAAGTGAAAGTGGCCCTGAAATGGCTCAAAGATCTCTTGGAGGCTGAGGGTGTTGAATACCAAATTGTTGGTGGGTTAGCGGCAACTATTCATGGTGGAAGTCGTGAAATTGCTGATATCGATCTTTATATTCGCAATTCTGACGCAAACAAGGTCTTAGCTCGCGTATCGAAGTTCATATCTAAACCGTTAACTCATTACACTGAGTACGGTTGGGATTTAGAGTATTTCCAGCTGGTTTACCAAAATCAAAAAATTGAAATCGGCTTATCTCAAAACACGAAGATACAATCAGCTCTCGATGGTTCTTGGCATGAGCTTAAAATCTACTTTTCAGAGTCAGTGGTAAAACTCTATCAAGGTATCGAATTACCAGTGATTCCAGTTCATCGTCTCGTTGAGTACAAGCGAATACTGGGTAGGGAAGTCGACCTAATAGACATACAAGAACTAACGTTGAGTTCAGCGCCATAACAAACAATTTAAGAGTGATTCAGCACGCTTGGCATTTTTGGTTTGGGTTTAGTTCAGTGTTTACGGTAGTCAATTTGAGTACGGTGGTCGCGTGCTTCACACCTTAATTGGGCGTTATGTCTCTAATCGAAAAAGCCCAAGCGTTTTAGTTGCTTGGGCTTTGCTTACAGGCATTAATTTGGAGTAGAGCGGTAATGCTCTCTCACCTTTTTGCCATTACGTGTGTGTGCTGGTACGTGCACTTTCTTTTTACCACTTTGTGTTTTAGCCATAAGGTTCTCCTCATAGGTTTGACCAAAAGTAATGACACTACATATTGTGTTTTTGTTGTCCTAGTGTTCAATATATTGTTGTTTTTCCTCTGTAGCAATACATTTATCCATGCTCTAATAATGGTTTATTAATGGTGTGATCAACGTCTAAGCTGAGTGTGAAATCTGATGTAAGATACATAACAATCTGTTTAAGAGTGATTCGCAACGCTTGGCATTTTCGCTATGCGTTGTGTTTAGTGTTTAAGGTGATTTGCGGCGGCTTCGGTATTGCGTTGCTCACACCTTAACAGGGCGTTATGTGCAGGAGATGAAATGAACAGATATGGTGATGTTGCTATAGAAGCTACTCACATAGCTCAAACTGGAGTCTGTCCAGTTGAAGCTTGGAATACAGCTGCAGAAAAAGAGTTCAAGAACAATGTCGCTTCCATCAAAAAAAGTTGTCCCAAAAACGCTTTTCTAGGTTTAGCTGAAAGTGGCCTTGTCGTTGGTGTGCCCAAAGGAAGTTATACAAAATCAGTTTTAAATAAACAGTATGCTTTAGAGGCAGTTAGGCTGTTAAACGAAAATCCAGGCATGCAAAATGACATCAAAAAACTCTGGGTTCAGTCATGTGGTTCTGAGTCTAAAGTGCATAATAGCCAAATGGATGTTGTTGTGGCACTGTGGTCTCGAGGACTGCTGGAATAAGCACATAACAAACTGTTCAAGAGGGATTCGCAACGCGTGGCATTTTTACTTTGCGTTGGTTTAAGTGATTAAGGTGGTATGCGGCAGCTTCGGTATTGCGTTGCTCACCCCTTAACAGGGCGTTAGCACACAGGCGAATGTCGTTAGATATGAGGTATATAATTTGTTGGATTACGAGAAAGATAAGCGCATAAACTTATATGACGACAGGGGTTCTGAACCATTCTTTAATGATCTAGCCAACATGAGCGATTTCGCTTACAGATTAGAAACGTTGATCGCTTCGGGAGATTTGTCATATGAGAGGTCGGATAAGAATCCTGATATATCAAGCATCGTTATGCTGAATGAGTTTAACCAAGACTTCGACGCGATGATTTTCTTCAAGTTAGATGAAAGCGAAAAAATCCATTCAGTATTTGTTGTAACCAAAAATGATATTAATGGTGAAAATCGGACATTTACATATAGTGTTGGTTACTATGTACAGGAAAGTTCAAGGGGGTCTGGTAAGTGCAAAGAACTTGTTAATATCAGTATTGAAGAAATAGAGTCTTTTTTGAGTAACAATGGTCCTAACTACGATCTTGGTGCAGATGATAGCTTTAATTATGTACTCGAATCAGTCGTCAGTATAGAAAATGAACCGTCCAATAAGATTGCATCTTCCCTTTTACATGATGGTAGTCCAATAGTTAAAGCAAAAGAATATCGTTCCCAGGAAGAATCTAATGTTTACAGATTAGAGCTTGAGAATAGATCTGTGTGCTAACAAACTGTTTAAGAGTGATTCGCAACGCGTGGCATTTTGACTATGCGTTGGTTTTAGTGTTTAAGGTGGTATGCGGGAGCTTCGGTATTGCGTTGCTCACACCTTAACGGGGCGTTATAAAGCTCGAAGAAAAAGGAAATTTCGTGGAAATTCGAACAGGTAAACTTGAAGATGTTGCTGGTATCACCGACATCTTTAATTTTTATATTGAGCACACTAATGCACGCTTTGAGGAAGTTCCATTTACTCTGGAAAATCGTCAGAAATGGTTTTCTCAGTTTTCTAGTACTACCAAATATCAACTATATGTAGCCAAAAAAAACGGCGTGTTGCTAGGTTTTGCATGTTCCCAACAGTACAGAGCAATTTCAGCTTTTGACGACACCGTAGAAGTGACCGTTTATCTGGCACAAGAAGCTAAAGGGAAAGGTTTAGGTTCTAAACTATATACTCAGTTGTTCTCATCAATTCGTGCTTATGGTGTTCATCGTGTATTGTCGGGTGTTGCATTACCAAACGACGCATCAGTGGCATTACACAAACGGTTTGGTTTCAGAGAAGTCGGAGTTTTCAATGAGTATGCAAAGAAAAATGGACAGTACATTAGCTCGGTGTGGTTAGAAAAGGCGTTTAACGTAGAGTCCGCTTTATAACAAACAATTTAAGAGTGATTCGGCACGCGTAGCGTTTTTACTATGCGTTAGTTTTAGTGATTAAGGCGGTATGCGGCGGCATCGGTATTGCGTGCCTCACACCTTAATTGGGCGTTAGCAATATAAGAGGAAATCAATATGTCAGGAATCACAGATTTAGATGAATTATTGCGCTCGATGAGTCCAAAATTAATGGAATCAGAGTTCGTGTTTTGTACAGTTTCTGGCGTGTTAGCAAACTATGTTGACCTAAATCCGGTTGCCACATTTATCGAATCTGAGGGCTTAACTTTAGTCCTAGAGAAGTCGGTGGCAGAAAATGCAGGTTTGTCGTTTGATGGCACGTATAGCCAAATTACTTTAACGGTTCACTCTAGTTTGGAAGCTGTTGGTCTTACAGCAGCAGTTGCTAGCAAATTAGCTTCAAAGGGCATTAGTGCTAATGTCATTGCAGCTTATTATCACGACCATATCTTTGTTCAAAGTGGTAAGGCTAAAGCGGCAGTATCAGCATTAGAAGAGTTCAGTGCATAACGTTGAGCCATATTGCTAACAAAGCATTTAAGAGTGATTCCTAACGCTTGGCATTTTTCATTCCATCGTTGAGTTCAGTGTTTACGGTGGTATGGTTGAGTTTCGTGGTCGCGTTACTCACACCTTAATGCGGCGTTAGCTTATGAGCATCAAAATCAAACAAATCTAGCTCATGGTAGCTCGGTGTTCTTCCTCAAATTCAATGCGTTGAATTAGTACCATGCTAAATATCGTGCAACCTAAAACCGACTCGAATCAGTTTTTACTGGTGTTTTGGAGCTGTGTTGTTTTAGTCTTTCTTGGTCTTGGTCTTGGTCTTGGTCTTGGTCTTGGTCTTGGTCTTGGTCTTGGTTGCTATAGGGAATGTTTAGTCCGCCTAATCTGCACTAATATTTGAGTTCTACATTTGGAAGTAGCAAGTAAAATTTCAGCTTCAGTGGGTGAAGTTCCGTGAGTCTCCACGCTTGGCATTTTTAGCTTGGTTCAAGTAAATTCAAAGCCCATCACTTGTAGTTATCGGCTCAGTGTTAGGAATCAAGCTCAGTGCTTTCTTCAAAGTCAGATGTTGCTTAGTTTTCTTGGACTTGGCGGGTAATAAGCTAACAAAATGTTTAAGAGGGATTCCCAACGCTTAGCATGTTTGGTTCTGGTCAAGTACAGTGTTTATGATGGTCAGGTTAAGTTTCGTGGTCGGCGTTGCTCACCCCTTAACATGGCGTTAGTTTGCAAGAGGAAAAACGTGGCTATATCGCAAGATCTAGCGGTAAAAGTTCATGTCGTATCGGCATTTAACTTCAGTGTTAATCAGCGTGGTAAAGAACCAAAATTGGCATCGTTTCAGCGGTTGATTTGTTCTTTGGTGCTGTGACTTTTTGGGTAACTGAGTCGAACTTTTTTGCTGAAACTCTGCTCTGTGAGTTTGTTGGTACAAAAGCCGATTTACTCGCTGCAAGGACGTTTTCTCTGGTGTGGTAAGTTCACGTGGTTTCAGTGACTTTGTTGAAAGTCCGCATTGTGAGATTGGTTTTCCAAAAGTACTTTTTGGTGTTGTGAGTTCGTTTTCTGCGGCGTTGTTTGTTCCAAGTGGTTTCATTGACTAGCCGCTTTGAGACTACGCCTGACTTAAGTGCATTAAAGTACATAAGGTTTGTTGTTCGCAAAGTTTAAAATAACGTAAAATCAACACTTTGGGTTTGCAAACTAACAAACTGCTCAAGAGGGATTCACAACGCGTGGCATTTTTACTATGCGTTGAATTTAGTGATTGAGGTGGTTTGCAGCGGCTTCGGTATTGCGTTGTTCACCCCTTAGCAGGGCGTTAGCATGCGGGAGTAATATGAAGAAAATTCTCATCATCGGTAATTCTGGCTCAGGCAAGAGTTGGTTGTCGAAACAGTTATCCCGAAAACTTCATTTGCAAGAAGTTAACTTGGACTCGATTGTATGGGAGCCAGGTGGCTATAATCAAAAACGCTCCACCGGAGCAATCGAAAATGAAATTGCTAGTATAAAGTCTCAATGCAACTGGGTAGTTGAGGGAGTATTTGGTGCTTTAGCCGAACAGCTTATTTTTTCTGCTGACATGCTGTTGTTTTTGGATTTGGAATGGTCTGAATGTGAAAGTTCTCTTTATGCTCGTGGTTCGGAGAGCTCGAAGCAACTTACTGAGGAACAGGCGGAGAAGAATTTTCGTGAATTATTAAAATGGGCTTCTGAATACTCGGTTCGCGAATCCAAAAGTTCACGACAGTTCCATCAGCAATTGTTCAGAGATTTTCACGGTTCTAAAGTACGTTTCACAACACGCTCTCAAGTGAATGAGTTTGTAGCGGAAACAACATGCTAACAAACTGTTTAAGAGTGATTCGCAACGCGTGGCATTTTTACTATGCGTTGCTTTTAGTGTTTAAGGTGGCATGCGGCGGCATAGGTATTGCGTTGCTCACACCTTAACAGGGCGTTATGTTGAGAGAAGGTTCTATGAAAACATTATTAAGGCAAAAAAGAGTATTAAATATCAATATATTGAATCAGTTTATAATGAGAACTGGATTTTTTGGTATGTTGGCTTATTACTTGGCTGAAATAGCAAAGGAGCCTTTTTCAACTCAACTTGCATATATTGCGTTTTTCTCAGCTTTATCACTGGCTGTTGATTTTTTAGCCTCAAGGAAAACTAAGGAATCGGAAGAAGTTATTTTAGATAATGGTTGCCTAATTTTCTTACACGTTAATCTTAATGTATCTACTATTAGCGAGATTTTATATGTACAGACCAAAAGGTTTGAACATACAATACGATTTCGATTCAAGAATCAAACTTATCAAGATTTTGAATTAGCGTCACCGGATTTAATCGAGGATTTACGTTTTTATAATTTTTTAGTTGAGAATCAGCTTCCAGTAAAAATGTTAGATAGCGACGAGCGCATTGCGTGATTTTTCAACATAACAAACTGTTTAAGAGTGATTCGCAACGCGTGGCATTTTTACTATGCGTTGTGTTTAGTGTTTAAGGTGATATGCGGCGGCATCGGTATTGCGTTGCTCACACCTTAACAGGGCGTTAGTACGGGTTTGACATCAAAGGTCATAAGTTTTGGTGTTTATCTGTTTTGGCGCTCGTCTTTACACCTTTCAGTTTGTACCTTTCACGTTCTTTCCGGTGGCACTATGTGCGGAGTGTTTGCTTTGATTTCACCGTTTACGGCTTCTAACTCTTAGTCTATTTCTTTGGCGCTTCTTCATTTTCGTAGTGGCTTTTGAGAGAACCTTTATAACTATTGGTGTGGCTGTTGAAGTACGAGGAAAGAATCCTTTTCTAATTTGAAGCTAGTGAATGTAGGGTAGTTCAGTGCGTTTTTCTTCTAGCCAACTTTCGTCTTTCAATAGGGGTAAAGTTTTGTAGGTGCCCGTCTCACTTCAGTGTTCAAAGCCTCTCATATCATGCCATTTTTCAATATCTTGGAGCGCATAAATAGAAGTAGCGCATGTACTAACAAGTTGCTTAAGAGTGATTCGTAACGCGTGGCATTTTTACTTTGCGGTGGGTTATGTGATTAAGGCGCTGTGCGGTAGTTTTTGTATTGCGTTACTCACACCTTAGCAAGGCGTTAGGCTTACTTGGAGGAATAGTGAAATATTCATTGAGACAAGCTGTAGATTCAGATATCGACTTTCTTCTTAATCTGCGTGATATAACGATGGGTAAGTACCTTAAAGATTGTGGTATGCCTATAACGGAAGATGCGTATTTAAGTCGAATATTATACGAATTTGAACATGCGAAAATTATTGAAGTCGCTGGTTCTTCGGCTGGTTTGTTCAAAGCAAAATTTAACGAAGATTCTAACGAATGGTATCTTGTCCAAATTCAAATCCATCCAAACTACCAAAATCAAAATATAGCAAGTTCTCTTATTTCAATGTTAATCGGTAAAGCCAACCTTACGGGCAGTTCGGTTGGGCTTAGTGTATTAAAAACAAATCCCGCTAAACACTTGTATTCAAGGTTAGGTTTTGTAATGGTTGGCGAAAATGAGCTGGAGTATCTCATGCAGCATAAGCCTAACAAAGCGTTTAAGAGGGACTCCTAACGCTTGGCGGTTCTAGCTCAAAGTTCAGCTTAAGTGTTTATGGCTTAATGTTTAAGTTTAGGTGGTATCGCGTTCTCGCCCCTTAACGCGGCGTTAGCTGTTTGAGAAACAAATGAAAATAATCGATAAGCCGTTATTTTGGCTATATGTTAAAACGCGAGACTCAGTCTTTTCATCATTTAAAGGTTTTTCCTCTCTACTCTTAGTCATTGTTATTGCTGCTATAGTGTCAGGTAACAAATCTCCCGAAAACACCTTCATGTCTTACATGTTGTATCTGTTGGTGCTTAGTGTACCTACCTCAATGGGTCTTATGCTTTTGAAGCTTAAGTTTCGAAAAGTTGCAGGCTCCATTCCTAGGGCAGAGTTAGCGTACTTTTTACAGAATAATAAAGGTATCGAGCTGGAAAATGCTGCAAAAGGGATATTTTCGCTCTACCTATCATTGATGATTTATCTCTGGTTTTTGATGATGGTTGTTGCAGTTTTGGGACCTTTGATTTTAATGCTAGTGTTGTAGTTCACAGCTAACAATCTGTTCAAGAGGGATTCGCAACGCGTGGCATTTTCACTATGCGTTGGTTTAAGTGATTAAGGTGGTGTGCGGCGGCTTCAGTATGGCGTTGCTCACCCCTTAACAGGGCGTTAGGCATCAAAGGTTACAAATGTACAGCTCGATATTGATAATATTGTTTGGTCTTTTAGTTTCACTTGGTGCAGTTTCGGGTACTTGCACACAGGGAGATGATGGGCGTTTTTATGCTTCGATAATGTATGGCTCAGTACTGTTCATTCTCATCATAGTCAGGCTTCTTCGAGAAAATAGAGGTTCAAAATTTATATGGATTACGCCCTTAATTGCTTTGTTGGCTACTATGTCGGTAACTTATTTCTGGGCTCCTTTTGTAATTGAAACGACCATTGAAGGTCATCATTTGTGTGGCAAAGAATTTGATTCTCATTTGGTAGAGTCTGATGCCTTGTCTAGAGGCATACCAACGCTTCATATTGTTTTCTCGTTGGTTATTTTCATGCTTTCATGTTGGAAGTTAATTAGGTGCAAAACTGGTAAGTAGTTTGTGGTGACAAGATGCCTAACAAACTGCTCAAGAGGGATTCGCAACGCGTGGCATTTTCACTATGCGTTGAATTTAGTGATTAAGGTGGTTTGCGGCGGCTTTGGTATTGCGTTGCTCACCCCTTAGCAGGGCGTTATGTGCTTTCGGAGAAAACGATGAATAAGTGTCTAATCATCATATTGGCTGGTCTTTCGTTTGGTGCCCTAGCTGAAGAAGAGTCCATTGACTGTAATAATGCGATGACTACAATCGAGATAAATCAATGCGCCGCTATTGAACTAGAGTCAGCACAAGTTAAATTAGACAAATATCTAAGCTCTAGCTTTGAACACAACTCTTATGATCCAGAACTAATAGCAGCAATTAAACTTGCTCAACAGGATTGGCAAGCATATATGTCCTCTCACTGTGATTCGGTTTATACGCAATGGCGTGACGGAACTATTCGTGGAATTATGGCGATATCGTGCAAAACTAAGTTAACTAAACAAAGAACACACGAATTATGGGAAAACTTTTTAACTTATATGGACAGTACACCACCAGTTTTACCGGAGCCAAGTGTAGAGTAGGTTTCAACCACGCACATAACAAACTGTTCAAGAGTGATTCGCAACGCGTGGCATTTTTACTATGCGTTGAATTTGGTGATTAAGGTGGTATGCGGCGGCTTTTGTATTGCGTTGCTCACACCTTAACAGGGCGTTATGTAGCCGCGAGAGGACGGTAAGCTAAAAGGATTTATATATGTTAAATATTCGGCAAGCTCGCATTGAAGATATCAGTGTTATCAAGAAACTACAGTTTCAGCTTAATGAGTATCATCAAGCAAATTTACCTGATGACTTTTTATCACCGGAAGAAATTGAACAAAAAATAGACCTACACAAGATAATCAAAAGTGAAAGCTCGATTTTTCTGGTAGCCGAAAGCAAAGGGCAGTTAGTAGGTTTTGTTTTTGGTGAGCTATGGGTTCGTAAGTCTTGGACGCTCAAACAGCGAAAAATCGCGAGCATTGAACAAATAGTAGTGGATTCATGCTTTAGAAGCCAAGGCGTTGGATTGGCGCTAATAGAGGCATTTGAGGAAAGGGCTATTTCTAACGGCGGAGAAGAGCTGTTTTTAGAAGTATATTCCTTCAATGAATCTGCTTTAGGTTTGTATCGCAAAGCTGGTATTGTCCCCAAAATCCTAATTGGGCAGAAAGCACTAAGCTGAAAGTCGGCTACATAACAAATTGTTCAAGAGTGATTCGGCACGCGTGGCATTTTTACTATGCGTTAGTTTTAGTGGTTAAGGTGCTATGCGGAGGCTTCGGTATTGCGTGCCTCACACCTTAACAAGGCGTTAGCTGTCATATTGTTTAACTTAATTACGCTTGGAAATGGAAGTTTTATGAAAACACTCTTATTACTTGTTACGTTATTTCTATCGGGATGTACAACTGCTCTTTGGGCTCCTGAATATAAGCAAGAGATGATAGATGGCTTCTACGTAAAAAGTGATTCCGGAGAGCTATTTGTTACCTCCTCTAGTTCAGCTTATCTTTTCAAAATCAATAAAAATTTTGGAGATGCTCTTACTTTATCCAGAGAAGTAGATTTCTCTCCATCGTTTAATGAATTTGAACTAAGGAAAGACAATACAATTGTTGGCACTGTATCGCTAACACTGCTAGGCGGTGAGCCGACCGCAGAACTAGAAAATCAACTTTTGTCGCTAGGCTTCAAAAAGGATGCTTTGCTAAGAGAATTTAGACTTACGGAAAAAGTAAAAGGAAAGCGATTCACGGTAAAGGGTGATTTCCCGCTAGTAAAGCTAGAAAAGAGTCGGCGTATAACTATTGCACAACCATCTACATTTTCTGAAGCAGCAGGAAAAATAGTTGCCACACCAGCTGCAATCATCATCGATTCTGCAGTCGTTGTGCCTGCTGTATTTGTAGGAGCTACGGTAATGGCGGCAGGTGGCAGCTAACAAACTGTTCAAGAGGGATTCGCAACGCGTGGCATTTTCACTATGCGTTGGTTTTAGTGTTTAAGGTGGTATGCGGTCGCTTCGGTAATGCGCTGCTCACCCCTTAACAGAGCGTTAGCATTTTTTCGAAAAAGTGAGTTTAGGAGAGTTACTTGGAGATATCTTCGGCTGCAATGGTAGGCTTTCTAGCAGGAGCATTACCATTCTTAAAGTTCTTTCATGATTGGGTGCTGAATCGAAACCAATTCAGAGTTAAAAATTTAGAGTTCTTTTATCAGTGTTTTGATTCAGAGGCTAATAAAGCAAGAAAGCTCGTAGTAGAACAGCAGTTTAAGTCTGTCTTCAAAATTCGAGCTGACTTTGATGTTATTTCACTTTTACTTTCATCGGATAAACCAAGTAAAGCCATTGAGCTTTACCGTTATAGTGATTGTTATGTGGAACCTAAAAACGATCAGTTCGTTCTTAAAACCAAATACACTAGCTCGAAGACTAGAAACTTTGAAAGGTTAGCGAAGTATCCCAGAAATTTCTTTTTCTATATGCTTTGTGCAATGCCATCGGCATATTCTGCTATTTGGGTATACACACAAATCTTAGCCGTCTATTCAAAAGATAGGATTCTTACGTTATCGCTACTAGGCGGCTTGTTTTTTGTAGCGACGTTTGCAGTAGTTCTTGCTCGGGTTGCTTACTTAAAGGTTACTGATTCGAGAAGCATCACTTGTGCTGAAGAACTTGTTGCGATTTACGACAAGAGCTTTCAAAGTGAAGTTATGGGTGTGAGAGCAATGCTAACAAGGCGTTTAAGAGTGATTCGTAACGCTTGGCACTTTTAGTTTGCGTTGAGTAAAGTGTTTAAGGCGCTATGCAGCAGTTTCAGATGTGCGTTACTCACACCTTAACGCAGCGTTATAACACAGAATCAACTTCTTGCTCAAAAGGCTTAGTTGAACTATTATTTGTACGTTATTTTGTACTAATGGGAGTTCAATATGAGTCGTATTCATTTCGATCAAGATATTCAGCCTTTGTCTGAGTTTCGTGCCGGTGTAGCTTCATACATCAAACAAATCAATGAGACTCGTCGTCCATTGGTTATTACGCAACGTGGCAAAGGTGTTGCTGTTGTTCTCGATGTTGCTGAATATGAAGCAATGCAAGAGAAAATCGAATTACTGGAAGAAATGCGCACAGCAGAAGCTCAGTTAGCTTCTGGTCTCGGTGTTTCCAATGATGACGCGCGTGCTCAAGTACTTGGGCGCATTAAGAAATGAAAGTAGTCTGGTCTCCATTAGCACTTCAGAAACTAGGTGATGCCGCGGAGTTTATTTCTTTAGATAATCCACTTGCGGCAGAGAGGTGGGTAAATGAAGTTTTTGATAAAACTGAACTACTTGGAAGTATGCCTGAAATGGGGCGGTTTGTTCCTGAAATGCCCCACACGAACTATCGCGAAATCATCTTTGGAAACTATCGTATTATCTACAGTTTAAGTCACGAAATCCGCGTACTAACAGTTCGTAATTGTCGTCAAATTTTATCGGAAGATGACGTGTAATACTGTGTTATAACAAACTGTTTAAGAGTGATTCGCAATGCTTGGTATTTTTACTATGCGTTGTGTTTAGCGTTTAAGGTGGTATGCGGAAGCATCGGTATTGCGCTGCTCACACCTTAACAGGGCGTTATGTGCTTGGAGGAAAATGCAATATATCGAAGTCAAAAGTAGCCAGATTCCGCTAGATTTGCTGCTTGAAGCTGACCCTTCTGAAGCGAGTATTTCTTCATATTTATCCGAGTCATGGTGCTTTGCTGCACTAGATAATGGGCGTGTTTTAGCCGCTTGCATAGTGAAGCCACAAACCAATAGGCTTGCTGAGATATTTAATGTCTCTGTATATCCAAAGTTACAAGGTCAAGGTGTTGGTTCTGAATTGCTTAAGTCAGTTCTGTCTCAGTTATCAAGTAAGGGAATCTCTCGTGTTGAACTGGGTACAGGCACCTTTGGCTATCAACTGACTTATTATCAGCGTCTTGGCTTTCGGGTTGACTCAATCGTCAAAGATCACTTTTTGATGAATTATCCAGAGCCAATCTATGGAAATGGTATTCAACACAAAGACATGCTGAGATTATACGCACAACTTTAGTACGCACATAACAAAGCGTTCAAGAGGGATTCTCAACGCATGGCAGTTTTGGTTCAAAGTTTAGCTTTTGTGTCTATGGCACAATGGTTTAAGTGGGGTGGCATCGCGTTGTTCACCCCTTAACGCGGCGTTAGTCGCCAGAAAAAGCTAGCAATCAAAATCATGTTTCTAAGCTTAAAATTTGGCTGATGATTGTTTGCTATGCAGGCTCTTCATCGATGGTCAAAACTCAGTTTCAGCTGTTTCAAATCCAAAGTTTTGCAAGTGTCCAAGCGGTTTTTTGTTCTTTGGCGCTGACAGAACTGGGCAATCGAGCGTTTGTTCTTGGTTGCAACTCTGCCCGGTGAGTTTGTTGGTTCAAAAGCAGATCTACTCGCTGAAAAGTCGTCTTCTCTGGTGTTGTAAGTTCCACGTGGTTTCAGTGACTTTGTTGAAAGTTCGCACTGTGAGATTGGCTTTCCAAAAGCGTTTTTTGGTGTTGTCAGTCCGTTTTCTACGGCGCTGTTTGTTCCAAGTGGTTTCATTGAGTAGCCGCTTTGAGACTACGTCTGACTTAAGTGCATCAAAGCACATAAAGTTTGTTGTTCGCAAAGTTTAGTTCGGCTTAAAATTGTCGCTCGGTGCCTCGCGACTAACAAACTGCTCAAGAGGGATTCGCAACGCGTGGCATTTTTACTATGCGTTGAATTTAGTGATTAAGGTGGTTTGCGGCGGCTTTTGTACTGCGTTGCTCACCCCTTAGCAGGGCGTTAGTTGCCAACGAGGAAAAACTCAGCTAAAACAAAATGTTTAGGGCTAAGGTCCGGTGTTTTTGGATCGGTTTTGTATTCCAAATTTTAGTCTTTTAGGTTTGAGCAAGTCAGGCTTTGGTTTTTTGTGGTCGGACTTTCTGTTTCAGAAGCCGATTCACTTGTTGAGAGTCAGCTCTGTGATATTGTCTTTTCAAATGAGCTTTTTGGTGTTGTTAGGCTGTATTCTACGGCGCTGTTTGTTCCAAGTGGTTTCAGTGACAGGCGCTTTTAAACTGCGCCTGATTTGAGTTTTTAATACACGTAAAGCTAGTGTTGGCAAAGCGGCAGTTAATTCCAAACCCAAGCCTTGGTTTTGGCAACTAACAAAGCATTCAAGAGGGATTCACAACGCTTGGCAGTTTTGGTTTGAATCGGCTTTAGTGTTTACGGCACAATGGTTTAGGTTAGGTGGTGACGTTGTTCACCCCTTAATGCGGCGTTAGTACGGGTTTTACATCAAAGGTCATAAGTTTTGGTGTTTATCTGTTTTGGCGGTCGTATTTACACCTTTCAGTGAGTGCCTTTCACGTTCTTTCCGGTGGCACTATATGCGGAGTGTTCGTTTTGATTTCACCGTTTACGGTTTCTAACTCTTAGCCTATTTCTTTGGCGCTTCTTCATTTTCGTGGTGGCTTTTGAGAGAACCTTGATTACTTTTGGTGTGGCTGTTGAAGTACGAGGAAAGAATCCTTTTCTAATTTGAAACTAGTGAAAGTAGGGCAGTTCATTGCGTTTTTCTTCTAGCCAACTTTCGTCTTCCAATCGAGGTAAAGTTTTGTAGCTGCCCGTCTCACTTCAGTGTTCAAAGCCTTTCATATTATGCCACTTTTCAATATCTTGGAGCGCATAAATAGAAGTGGAGCATGTACTAACAAATTGCTTAAGAGTGATTCGTAACACGTTGCATTTTTACTTTGCGGTGGCTTATGTGATTAAGGCGCTGTGCGGTAGCTTCTGTATTGCGTTACTCACACCTTAGCAAGGCGTTAGCCATCTTGATAGTTAAGAGGTAATTTTGAACACAGAGTATCACTGGTGGGGATTAGAAGACTCCATCTTTAAAGGAGCTTTATACGACTCCATGGGTATGTATTTCTTAGGTCATTATGGCTACGAAAGTTATGAAGATTTTGCGAAAAACGATCCTCATATGGCCTACGCATTACTGATAAATGGACGCTTTGAAGCTCTAGAACAACAGTTTGTAGACCTACGTGTTATCCCTCAAATGCTAGGTGTAGAACAACTTCCTTTACCTTCATCAGTGCAAGCAATTAATAGGTATGACTGGCTTAAATCTATAACTGATTTGGCGTTGTTAAGGTTTGCCAGCATTCGAGATATTGCATTTCATTTTGTTATCGAAACTTTGGAAAAGATATACCTGATCACAAACTCAATCTAAAAAGCTTAAAGCGTGAGCTTAAAGTTGAGCATCCTAAGATCGTAGAGTTATTAAAAGCTATAGATAAATCGGGTGAAAGCTTCCGTGTTGACAGGAATACTCGCGCTCATAAAGGTCATATTAACTTGTTCACAGAAGACGATAGCATGTTCAAGAATATGGCTTGGTGTGAGGGGCACGGAAAGATAAATGATTATGACTTGGTTCTTGAGTACGAGAAAGCTCGTGATAAGCTTTATTCAAAAGTTGTCGATGAAGTCGAATGTCTATTACCTTTGGTTACAGAGTTAGTAGACGAGTTCTATAGCGTATATTGCGACAAGTTCTGGGAAAAATCTCAAAACTCTCGTAATGGGTTAGAGTGGTCTCAACATTTTTCACTTCATCGGAAAAATGGCTAACAAAGCATTTAAGAGTGATTCGCAACGCTTGGCAGTTTCGCTTCGCTCAAGTATAGCCAAGCGCCACTCACACCTTAATGCGGCGTTAGGTTTCACTGTGCATATATTGGTAGTAGATGATGACAACGATTAGATCTTTTTGGAGAAAAAGGTACTTTCAGTAAGAGCGATTGGTTGAGTGAATCAAGGACCCAGTTGAGATCTGCAGAAATGCTAAGGCTAATAGCAAGTGAAAAGCTAAAAGAGTTAGGCTTATTAGAAGAAAAGTATAAAGGGCGAAGAGTTCCAAGTAATGAGGTTACTGCGTTATTAAATGATAGACATAGTGCCAACAAAACAAGCTTTCTTTTGTTGGGATATGCTTTCGAATTGCTTCTTAAATCAGGTATTTTATCTATTTACGTAGGACTTCCCAAGTCATTATTTGAAAAGGACATTAAGAGCAAATATGGTCACAATTTATCATTGATGGCTAAAGATTTGTCGGTTGACTTATCCAAAGGTGATAAGCACCTCTTATCTGAGTTGAAGAAAGATATATTGTTTAAAGCTCGATACCCGACTTCTAGTAATGATATTGATAGCTATTATCGAGACTCGAATTGGGCTACGTCAAAGTTCAATGATGATGATATCTTTACAAAATACTTGAAGCTATACCATAAGATGGAAATTTGGATTAAAAAAATTGATTCGTCTAGTAAAGACCCCAAGGTTTCTTTTGAATATGGGATTGATGATGGTTATTTCATCTACCGGCAAGGTGGAACCTTACCAACGATGATGATCTACAAGTATAGCTCGAAGCAAACAAATTCAGGTAAAGACCAAGCTCATGAGCTAAAAGCATTACTGGACAGCGTCGATCATCGTGCGTTCAACTACTACTTAAATAGAGATTGGGTTTCCGCTAAACACTTACTTCATAAGGTAGATGAAGATAAAGAGAGCTTGAGAAAAGTATCAGTTAATAAAACCTAACAAACTGTTTAAGAGTGATTCGCAACGCGTGGCATTTTTGCTATGCGTTACGTTTAGTGTTTAAGGTGGTATGCAAGGGCTTCGGTATTGCGTTGCTCACACCTTAACAGGGCGTTATGTGGTTGGAGAAAAATTATGAATCCATCAGCGGTTCTTGTTCATGTCTCAGATGTAACGAAAGGGCTTGAATGGTACAAGAAAGCTTTTCCAGAAGCCGTTCCGGTTTATCATCCTGACTTTGACTTCACAGCGCTTGATATAAATGGTTTCTCCCTAGAAATAGTCCAAGCAGATAAAAAGGTTGGTGCTGGTAAAAGTGGCACAGTTGTTTACTGGTCAGTAGATAACTTATGTGTTGCACTGGCTCATTTTCAAAAACTAGGTGCGCGCCTTTATCGCGGACAAATGGAAATTGAAGATGGTCTTTCAATGTGCCAAGTTGAGGATCCATTTGGAAACTTAATAGGACTACGTGGGAAAACCACATAACAAACTGTTCAAGAGGGATTCGCAACGCGTGGCATTTTTACTATGCGTTGATTTTAGTGTTTAAGGTGGTTTGCGGCGGTTTCGGTATTGCGTTGCTCACCCCTTAACAGGGCGTTAGTTTGCAAGAGGAAAAACGTAGCTATATCGCAAGATCTAGCGGTAAAAGTTCAAAGTTGAAATTGTCGTATTGGTGTTCAATTTCAGTGTTAATTAGCGTGGTTAAAATCCAAAATTGGCATCGTTTCAACGGTTGATTTATTCTTTGGTGCGGTGACTTTTGGGTTAATTGAGCTGAACTCTTTTGCTGAAACTCTGCTCGTTGAGTTTGCTGGTACAAAAGCCGATTTACTCGCTGAAATAACGTTTTCTCTGGTGTGGTAAGTTCATGTGGTTTCAGTGGCTTTGTTGAAAGTCCGCATTGTGAGATTGGTTTTCCAAAAGCGCTTTTTGGTGTTGTAAGTTCGTTTTCTGCGGCGTTGTTTGTTCCACGTGGTTTCATTGACTAGCCGCTTTTAGACTACGCCTGACTCAAATGCATCAAAACACATAAAGTTTGTTGTTTGCAAAGTTTAAAATGACTTAAAATCAACGTTTTGGGTTTGCAAACTAACAAACTGCTCAAGAGGGATTCGCAACGCGTGGCATTTTTACTATGCGTTGAATTTAGTGATTAAGGTGGTATGCGGCGGCTTCGGTATTGCGTTGCTCACCCCTTAGCAGGGCGTTATACGCTATATAAAGAAAGCCTAAAAATTCAGGTCAAAAATCGCGATTTCAGCGTTGATTCGTGGTATTTGGGCGTCGAGATATTCCGGCTTCAATCTCAATTTTCCTTGGTTCTTGGCTCAATTTTGGCCAGCCGTTTATCGGTGGTTTTCTTCTTTGGTGCTGATTGTTTGGGGTCGCCCAGGCTGCGCTTTTTGCTGAAACTCAGCCCCGCATGTCTGCCTTTCTAAAAGCAGATTTACATGCTGAAATGTCGCTTTCTCTGGTGTGGTGAGTTCACGTGGTTCCAGTGAGTTTGTGGAAAGACCTCATTGTGAAATTGTCTTTCCAAAAGTGCTTTTTGGTGTTGCTAGTCCGCTTTCTGCGGCGCGGTTTGTTCCAAGTGGTTTCAGTGGCAAGTGGCTGCAAGTCTAAGCCTGACTGGAGTGCATCAAAGCACATAAAGATCATGGTTTCAAAGTGGGGCTTGGCATAAAATCTTGGCTTAAACGTTCGTGCGTATAACAAACTGTTTAAGAGTGATTCGCAACGCGTGGCATTTTTATCATGCGTTGGTTTTAGTGTTTAAGGTGGTATGCGGGAGCTTCGGTATTGCGTAGCTCACACCTTAACAGGGCGTTATGTACTAGGAGGTAATGTGAAGAAAGTAAGCTATCTTCTCTTGGGGCTTTTATCGACATCTGTACTTGCTGAACCTAACGACGGACTTATTGGAACTTATCTGAATAGCGACAAGTTATCTTGTAACTTAGAAGTTAAGCTGTTTGAAAAACAGGGTAGAAACTACTTTGAGGTCAAGTTCGAAAAACGTCTATTAAGTGGAGAATATATACTAGATGAGCAATACGTGATTTTTGAGGGGTTAACTGCGTCTGAAGCGAGTGGACTTACAAAGCGAGAGGTAAGTGCTCGGATAGAAAGTGGGGAGCTATTGTTTCAAAACTATGGGAATAGTATGAATCCATATACTTTGTTCTCTGAATGTGCCGAGAAGTATCTGATACTGAGTAAAGTACGTACATAACAAACTGTTTAAGAGTGATTCGCAACGCGTGGCATTTTTACTATGCGGTGGTTTTAGTGGTTAAGGTGGTATGCGGAAGCTTCGGTATTGCGTTGCTCACACCTTAACAGGGCGTTATTTTTTTTAGGTGAGTTATGGAGAAAATAATATCAACAGCTTTTGTAGATATGTGTGGTACTTATGAGCGGATGCTATGTTCATTTTATCCAGCGAGAGACTCAACAGGATTTACAGAGCAAAATCAGGTTCACAACTTTGTGAACGCATTAAAAACTGCGTTAGATGATGAAAACTCGGTACATTGGTTAGAGTTCCCGTGGGTCAAGAAGAATGAGCATATTGATGGGATGGTATTTTCTCCAAAATATAAATCAATATTTTACATTGAAGCAAAGCGCCTTTCTAAATCGATTCAAAAGTCACTAGTGGTGAAAGATATTGAAAGGGTAGTTAGTAGTGATCGGTCTTTTATCAATTGCAATGACCTTTATGCTGATCATGAATACATAATTGTTTTGTCTGATGTCTGGCTTGAAGATAAATGGAAAACGGCAATTCCCCATTGGTGGTTGGGCTGCGAAGAACTTCCTGTTCAATTTCAGTCTTGGGAGTTCAAACATAAAAGAAAGCTAGCTAAGCCAAAAAGTACTCTCCAAAAAGAACTACAAACAAGAAACATAGATTGGGTAAACTCAAATTCCCTTGTTTATTTGGTTGGCGAAAAAGTAGATAAGGTAAAGAACTACTGCCTATTATTAGCAAGCAAAAAAATATAACAAAGCATTTAAGAGTGATTCGCAACGCTTGGCAGTTTCGCTTCGCTCAAGTATAGCCAAGCGCCGCTCACACCTTAATGCGGCGTTAGTACGGGTTTGACATCAAAGGTCATCAGTTTTGGTGTTTATCTGTTTTGGCGCTCGCCTTTACACCTTTCAGTTTGTACCTTTCACGTTCTTTCCGGTGGCACTATATGCGGAGTGTTCGCTTTGACTTCATCGTTTACGGTCTCTAACTCTTAATCTATTTCTTTATTGCTTCTTCTTTTTCGTGTTTTTTACTAAGTCAAAATTGTCTTTCTTTGGTGTTGCTGTCGAAGTGCGAGGAACGAATCCTTTTCTAATTTGAACTCAGTAAAAGTAGGTGAGTTCAGTACGTTTTTCTTCTAGCCAACTCTCGTCTCTCTATCGATTTTAAGTTTTGTAGGTGCCCGTCTCACTTCAGTGTTCAAAGCCTTTCATATCATGCCAGTTTTCAATATCTTGGAGCGCATAAATAGAAGTAGCGCATGTACTAACAAATTGCTTAAGAGTGATTCGTAACGCGTGGCATTTTTACTATGCGGTGGCTTATGGTGATTAAGGCGCTGTGCGGTAGCTTTTGTATTGCGTTACTCACACCTTAGCAAGGCGTTATATTTCTAGGCTTAAGATTATTGTAAGTTATCTGAAAATTTTTGTAGAATATTCAGAGTTATATGTTATATTTGCTTTTGGGTGATGGTGTAACGGGCTTTCTGTAAAAAGAAAGAAAACACGCTCCTTTCGGAGAGTTTTGTGAGGTTCGAGTCCTCACCGCCAAAAGGCATTTAATTGAGTGCCTTTTGGCGGTGAAAATGAAAACAAACCTATCTAAAATGTATGGCTACCACGTAGCTAACCTGCAAGAAATCGAATTAGCTTTAGGTCACACATTCCGTTTGGCTAAAGACTCGATTTCATCGAAAGATCCACAGCAAAGTTTAAGATCACTTCTACGTTTATATTCCTTTCTTATTGGCGCATGGGCTGAAACACGTCTCAATAAGCTTTTGCATGAAGAGTTTGGGTTTTGTGAAGAAAAAAGAGCTCAAATTGAATCTCAAAATAGTCAGTTAGATCGTTGGAAGTTAACAATTGACTTAGCTTTCCGAAAGCACCACAAGGTTCCTAAAGCAAAACTAAATGCTGTTACTCTAGGTGTTGATCATTCTGCACGTAGAGACGCGCTGCATGAGACTTTAGAAAATGAGCTACGAATAATTATAGAGATAAGAAATAAGTTAGCCCATGGGCAGTGGGTTTATCCGCTTAATAATGAATGTACTAAAGTTGAAAATGACAAATATCTTTTAATTAACAAAGAAAATTTGCAGTCATTAAGGTTTAAATTTTCCTTAATTAACAACCTTGCTGATGCGATCAATGATTTGGTTGTTAGCCCTGTTGCTTTTGAGCGAGATTTTGAAGAACATTTCAGAAAATTAAATCAAGTACGAATTAACCTTCAAACAAAAGACTATAAACAATATGAAAGTGCATTGATTTCAAAGCGAGAGAAAGCAAGGAAAGCCCTTAAGAAACAGTAGTTTAAAAATATAACAAAGCATTTAAGAGTGATTCCCAACGCTTGGCATTTTCATTCCATCGTTGGGTTTTGTGTTTACGGTGGCATGGTTTAGGTTAGGTGGTAGCGTTGCTCACACCTTAATGCGGCGTTATGTAAATTGGTTAAGTTCGGAGATATAGATTGTTCAAGATTAGCGAAGAAGTCCAGAAGTTAAAAACTCAAACATTGACTCTTTCTGGAATCGCACTATTCATTTCGATTACAGCGGCATTGCCAGAAAAAATTGCAATTATCGGCTTAGACCTTTCCGGAAGCAAAGAAACAGCTGGCTGGTTTTTGCTCATAATTCTTGGCTATTTCCTTCTCAAGTTCTCAGTACTTTCCATTTTTGAAGTCGTGAAAAAAGCGCTACCTCGTTGGATTAGCTATAAGGGCAAAGATCTTCGTGGAGATATAATGGGGTTTTCTGAAAAAGATATCCATGATGAATATGAAAGGCAAGGTCAATATCACGTAAATGAAGACCTAGGTACGCTTTCAGGAGAAGCTGCTGACATTGAACGTAAACGAAACAAAATGGATCGTGACTATAAATCTAAGTTTGTTGCGGCATACAATTTATGGCTATATATCAGTGACATAATTTTCCCAATTGTGTTTGGCTGTTTCTGTTCTTGGGCTCTCTATCGTTTCTTAGAGTACGGTGTGGTCTTCAAATTTACATAACAAAGCATTTAAGAGTGATTCGCAACGCTTGGCAGTTTCGCTTCGCTCAAGTATAGCCAAGCGTCGCTCACACCTTAATGCGGCGTTAGGCAAAATAGGAAGATCATGAGTACTAATTATAAAAAAGAAATCAATCAAGCAATCACACTATTGGAACGTTTCGTCAAGACAAGAATCTCCTTAAAGATATCTTATGGGCTAATGGCGGCTGGATTATCGATACTAGGTTTTAACAACCTTGTTCCATATATATTGATTGCTGTTGAACCTACGTTGAAAGATGTAGTTGTCGCTCAGAATGATATATATACAGCAATAGCCATAATCTTGATTGTGCTTGGAGCTTTATCTCCTATATTTGTCCAAATTTTTGAGTACTATAAGTCGCTATACATCAAAGATCTTGAAAAGATAAATTTAGTAAGAAGCAAGCATACTTTGGACAGTTTTCGTTCGACTATTGAATATATATCTACAAATTTAGCGATCACTGATTTTCAGAACGATAGGATAGAAGAGCTATGTAGCCTTATATTGAATTTGGACTTTAGATTCCAGAACAAAGTTCTAAACAGTAAAGCGAAATTATTTGCCTCGGAGTTAGAAAACTTCAATAGTATGCTTTCAATGAAACTTGATTACGCCCCTACAGGAAGGGTAAGCGTTTTACCAAGAGAACGAAAGCGAGATGATGTTATCCAGGGTATTCGTACAGACTGTACAAAGGTATTCGAACTCTATAATTCGCTTTTCGAGGAAATAGAGCGTATGGAAAACAAAGGTCTTATGCGATTTTTTGCCTAACAAACTGTTTAAGAGTGATTCGCAACGCGTGGCATTTTTGCTATGCGTTGTGTTTAGTGTTTAAGGTGGCATGCGGTAGCATCGGTATTGCGTTGCTCACACCTTAACAGAGCGTTATGCCTATAAGAGGAAATATGGATAGTAAATGGGAGTGCTTTGGGTGCGGGCATAGCAATGAACACTCATCATTGAAGTGTGAAAAGTGCGGGTTTTTAGGCAAAGAGCTTGCAAACAAGCAGATGGCAAACCACCTGTTAGGGAATGAAAAAGTGAATTCGAAGTTCGAATACTGCTGTGATAAATGTGGTTCAGAGTCATATGAGGTTGGTGAGTTAAGAGCCAGTGGTGGATTTTGGAGTACATTTTTCAATTACAACAAACACCGTTTTTATTTCTTATCATGCACTAGTTGCGGTCACACTGAGTTTTACAAACGAGGTCTAGGTACTGGACAAAAAATACTAGATTTTCTAGGTGGTTAGCATAGGCACAACAAACTGTTTAAGAGTGATTCGCAACGCGTGGCATTTTCACTATGCGTTGCGTTTAGTGTTTAAGGTGGTATGCGGGAGCTTCTGTATTGCGTCGCTCACACCTTAACAGGGCGTTAGGGCGCAAGGAGTAAAATGATGATTCATCACATAGATCATATTGTTCTCACAGTCTCCGACATAGAAAAATCAGTGGACTTTTATAAACGGGTTTTGTGCATGGAAGAAGTAACTTTTGCCAATGGCCGTAAGGCAGTAACGTTCGGAAATCAAAAGATTAACTTTCAGCTTCTTGGTCAAGAACCACGAAATGTAGCTAATGTTGGTTCAGGTGATGTTTGCTTAGTTTCAGATTGGCCGTTGACATCAGTGGTAAATCATTTAGTCAAAGAAAATGTCAAAATCATTGAGGGTCCAGTCGAAAAATCAGGAGCTGTTGGTGCAATCCAATCGGTCTATTTTTTGGATCTTGATAAAAACTTAATAGAAGTCAGCGTGTATCAATAGGCTCTGCGCCCTAACAAACTGTTCAAGAGGGATTCGCAACGCGTGGCATTTTCACTATGCGTTGTTTTTAGTGTTTAAGGTGGTGTGCGGAAGCATCGGTATTGCGCTGCTCACCCCTTAACAGGGCGTTATACAAACGGAGGTAACTGTGAGTTTAGAAGAACTTAACCTTGAAAATCTTCCCCTTCAAAGAGAACTGGTTAAATCTGCTTGTTCTGCGTTTATTTCCGAAGACAATGTGGTTGCCGCAGTGTTACTAGGCTCATTGGCTGCAGGTAAGGGTGACCGAGTATCTGACGCTGATATTTTGATTCTTACTCAAAATGAATTCCATAAATCCACACAAGAGTGCTTTTCGGTTTTTGAGCGTGGTAAAGAAATTTTCTATCGCAATCAAGGATTTCATAACGAGAATGCTTACTTTACAAAATACATTTTCACAGACTTAACCAGCACAGAGATTCATTGCCTAGATCTAAGCGAACCTTTTGATATCTCCAAACCTTTCAAAGTGCTATTTGATAAAACGGGTGCCGTGGAATCACGATTAACCGATGCTCCAGCACCAAAGCACGAAGATTTTCCTGCATATACAAATGGTGACCAAGGTTTAACCTGGGAACTTTTAGAGTGTATAAAGTGGTTAAGCCGAGGTAAAAATGAACTAGCCAAATCTTACCTTAAGAAATTGGCGGATAAGCTGTAACAGTTTGTATAACAAAGCGTTTAAGACGGATTCACAACGCTTGGCATTTTCGGTTTGATTCAGCTTAAGTGTTTACGGCACAATGGATTAGGTTAGGTGGTCGCGTTGTTCACCACTTAACGCGGCGTTAGCCCTATCAGAGGAAAACAATGAAATCTGCAGTATTAGTTATTGATGTTCAGCCGATTCTGTTCGACCCGGAACCTCAACCATTTGAATCACAAATCGTACTCACCAAAATTAATGAGGTTACGAAATTAGCGCGTGCTAAGTCTGTTCCAGTTATCTTTGTTCAGCACGAGCAACCTAAATCTGTTATTGAATACGAAAGCGTTGGTTGGGCATTACAGTCGAGCTTAATTACACAAACTGGTGACCATTTCGTTCGCAAAACAACACCAGACTCTTTCTTGAATACTAATCTTCAAAGTGTTTTAAATGAACTCGATGTAGATAGCTTAATTGTGTGTGGCTACGCCTCAGAGTTTTGCGTTGATACTACCATTCGCAGAGCTGCAGGTTTAGGCTATCCCGTAACGTTGGTGTCGGATGCTCACACAACTCATGACAAGGAGCACGCAAGTGGGGCTCAAATTCGAGCGCACCATAATGCCACGTTACCTAGTATTTCTAGTTTCGGTGTTAAAATCCAAGCGGTAGAGGCGTGCAACCTTTGGGCATAGGGCTAACAAGCAATTTAAGAGTGATTCAGCACGCTTGGCATTTTTAGTTTGGATTTGGTTCAGTGTTTACGGTGGTCAAATTAAGTGTCGTGGTTGCGTGCTTCACACCTTAATTGGGCGTTAGCATTCACTAATAACAAAAAGGAGTATTATGAAAAATGTAATAGGAATGGCAGTGTTGCTAGTTTCTCTCTGGGGATGTGCATCAGCACCTGATAGAGTGGAAGCAAATAAAGTTGAGCCTAATTTTAATAACGGAAAGTCAATCGTTTATATTTTGCAAGGCAACAACAAAGGGCTGTTGGAAAATGTCCAAACCTATCGAGTAAATGGAGAGCCAACAGGGAAGTTGCTGAACGGATCTTATACTTGGTTTTACGCAGAGCCTGGTGAAAAAAATCTTGAATTTTATGATCCTTTAATCCCTTCAAGGCTCTTCTGGGACAAACAGTTCACTCTCAAGCAAGGTCAAACGGTCTATCTATACCAAGGGTGGGAGCTAGCGCATGCTTCCAACAAACTAACGACAGATATGGTTTTCATTGATGGTAATGCAACGGTTATTACTGCTCCAAGTCGTGAACAACAAGTTTTCAAACTCGCTGAAATATCGCAAGAAGATGCTCGAAGGCTTATGAAAAAACTGAGCTATGTGTCTAATGACTTGGAAAGTAAATAATTGCAGCGCCAACGTGATTGCTAACAATCTGCTCAAGAGGGATTCGCAACGCGTGGCATTTTTAGCATGCGTTGATTTTAGTGATTAAGGTGGTATGCAGCGGCTTCAGTATTGCGTTGCTCACCCCTTAGCAGGGCGTTAGCTGTTTGAGGAAAAAATGAGAAAATTCGATAAGCCGCTATTCTGGCTGTATATAAAAACAAGAGACTCATTGTTGTCATCTTTTAAGGGCTTTCTGGGAATGCTTTTAGTGTTGATCGGGGCAGCAGTAGTTTTAGGTAATGACTCCCCTGAGAATGTCTGGACTTCGGTGGGAATCATTTTATTAGTATCTAGTCTTCCAGTCTCAATGGGCTTGATGATGGTAAAGTTCAAATTTAAGAGCTTTGCTGGATCAATACCTACAGCAGAACTAGCGTACTTCTTACAGCACGATGAAGGTGCAAACTTAGATAAAGCTGTGAGAGGTTTATTTTCGTTATACCTATCTTTTATGATTTACCTTTGGTTTACGATGGTAGCTATCGCAGCTCTTGGTATGTTGGGAGCAAAGCTCGTGTTGTAAAACACAGCTAACAAACTGCTCAAGAGGGATTCGCAACGCGTGGCATTTTTACTGTGCGTTAAATTTAGTGATTAAGGTGGTTTGCGGCGGCTTAGGTATTGCGTTGCTCACCCCTTAGCAGAGCGTTATGCGCTCGCAGAAATGGAGATAATCAATCATGGAAGATTTAGCTAATTCGTTAAGAAGTTCTGGCCTAAAAGTCAAAATTAAAAAAGGAAAAATTGCAGTTCGGCTTGACGGGCTTTCAAATCCGGTTTCGATAATAAAAGATATACCTGATGATGAGTATAAAGTGAAAACTAATGATTCGATTCTATCGATAATTGCCTGTCTTTTGCTATTTATTGGTCTGTCAGGTATTTATGAGTTTAGTGGTAATGCTTTGATAAATATTGCACTTATCTCCGTTTCTATATTGTCTTTTGTTACAGTGTTACTTACAGAGTTTAAGCTGACTAAATTACGCGCTACTGTAGTTGCGTTCAATCGTGGAGAACGCGCATAACAAATTGTTCAAGAGTGATTCGGCACGCGTGGCATTTTTACTATGCGTTGGTTTTAGTGGTTAATGTGGTATGCGGAGACTTAGGTATTGCGTGCCTCACACCTTAACAAGGCGTTAGGCATTAAAAGAGGAATAAATTAATGGCATCATTCGTTGGGACTATTGAGGAGTTTATTCGATATATTAATCCTCGTGCGAAGAACGTGGTCAATTCAATTACTCGAAAGCACAAACAGGCAATTGGACGTTGTGAGCATTGCTTCACAAGCTCTGAAACTCTTGAAGCTGCGCATGTAACAGGTAAAGAACGGCCGAAGATAATCGAAGACATCCTTTCTCAGTTCAAGAATGGTGAAATAATTACTGTAGATTTAGAAGTATTTGAAAACCTGTTTTTGGAAGCTCACGACCCAATAGATGAAGCAGTACTTGTGTTATGTCGTTCTTGTCACCAAAAATATGATGAAACAACATCAAAAGTAGACTTGGGTGTTTCTAATGATGTTTTGAAGCTAAGGGAAGAACCAGAAAAACGGTTAATGAGCAACTCTGAAATTACTAACGCTATACGTAGAATTGCTCCAACATTGAATGCCGATGAATTTTCTAATTTACTTGATAGTGATTACTGTCATAGAACATTTAGTCTCAACTTTGCGGTCCTCAAGAAAGTCCCTCAGCCAGCAAGTCAAAATGAAGTTCGGCTTGCTGCTCAGATAAATGGATATAATCGCTGGTCTACACAAATGCCTGTAGTTAGAGATAGTTACTTATATTTAGTTAATACACAGTGGACAGATAGACATAGAAAACAATTCGAAATCTGGTTAAGAGGCGTGGAAAGAAATGCCTAACAAAGCGTTTAAGACGGATTCCCAACGCTTGGCATTTTCGGTTTGATTCAGCTTTAGTGTTTACGGCACAATGGTTTAGGTCTGGTGGTAGCGTTGCTCACCACTTAACGCGGCGTTATATTTCCGAGTACCCCACGTTTAGTAGACACTTTACTAAGTTAGATCTAGGGTCTAATTGAGAGGTGATTTATGGCTAAACATCGTAATCCAGCGTACACCGAAGAGTTCCGTAAAGAAGCAGTTCGCTTGGCCAGTCTTCCTGGCCGAACAGCCGTCTCCGTTGCCAAGGAACTGGGTATCAGTGCTCAGCAGATCCGGAACTGGAAGCGCCAGTTCACACGCCTATCTGATAAACAGTTTAACACCTTAGATGGTGTCGACTATTCGAAGAAAGAGTCCGAAGAGCTTCGAGCGCTAAGGCGCGAGAACAAGAGACTCAAAGATGAAATGGAATTCCTAAAAAAGGTCTCGGCGTACTTCGCGAAGCAGCAAGAGTGAAGTACGAGTTCATTGAAAGCTATGTCGGTGAGTACTCCATTAGCTTAATGTGCCGTACGTTAGAGGTGAGTCGAGGCGGTTACTATAAGTGGTGTCATCATACGCCGAGTGAGCGTTCAAAGCGGCGAAAGCGCTTTGAACAGCTCGTCATGTGTACCTTTGCCCAATATCGGGCACGTTACGGCTCAGTGCGAATAGCAGAAGAGCTAAACGAAGCAGGCCATGCCTGCTGCGTGAATTATGTCGCTGATATCATGAAGGAAAAAGGTATCAGGGCACGTAATGGCAAAGGGTTTAAATACAGCAAGGATGTAGCTGCGATGACGAATGTTGCCGACAATTTACTGCGTAGAGACTTTGAGTCCGAGACACCAAATCAGAAGTGGGTTACGGACATTACGTATATCTGGGTGAAGAGCCGTTGGCTCTTCTTAGCGACAGTGATGGACTTGCATTCAAGACGCATTGTGGGTTGGTCGCTTGGGACAACGATGACCGTCGAGCTAATCACTAACGCTCTAAAAATGGCGTTTGAGTCACGTAAGCCGCCTAAGGGCGTCATTATCCACTCAGACCGTGGTGTACAATACAGAGCCTACAAATATCAAGACTTCATGCGCAAGCATGGAGGTGTACCGAGCATGAGTCGGCAGGGTAACTGCTGGGATAATGCGGTGATGGAGTCGTTCTACAGTCGACTGAAAGTCGAACTGATATACGCAGAAGACTATCAAACTGTCGAAGAAGCCCGAATGGGCATCTTCGAATACATCGAGGTATTTTACAATCGCAGAAGAAGACACTCAGCGTTGGGGCATGTCAGCCCAGTTGAGTACGAAAGTATGTAGTTATGTACTGTCTACTTTTTGTGGGGTACACCAGCAAGGATGTGGCTGCCATGACGAATGTTGCTGACAATTTACTGCGAAGAGACTTTGAGTCTGAAACGCCAAATCAGAAATGGGTTACGGACATTACGTATATCTGGGTGAAGAGCCGTTGGCTCTTCTTGGCGACAGTGATGGACCTGCATTCAAGGCGCATCGAGGGTTGGTCGCTAGGGACAACGATGACCGTCGAGCTCATCACTAATGCGTTAAAAATGGCGTTTGAGTCACGTAAGCCGCCTAAGGGCGTCATTATCCATTCAGATCGTGGTATGCAATGCGGGGGCATATAAATATCAAGACTTCTTGCGCAAGCATGGAGGTGTACCGATCATGAGTCGACAGGGTAACTGTTGGGATAATGCGATGATGGAGTCGTTCTACAGCCGACTGAAAGTCGAACTGATATACGCAGAAAACTACCAAACTCTCGAAGAAGCCCGAATGGGCATCTTCGAATACATCGAGGTATTTTACAATCGCAAGAGAAGACACTCAGCGTTGGGGCATGTCAGCCCGGTTGAGTACGAAAGTATGTAGTTATGTACTATCTACTTTTTGTGGGGTACACCAACGCCTAGATAATTTAGCCCACACAGTCGTGGGCTTGTTTCTATTTATCGTTCGAGACTAGGTGGAGAGGGAAGATCAAAAGGCTTACAAGTAGAGCATAAAGCATTGGTAATAGAGCTACGCTGAGCCCCATGAAAGCACCTTCTACATCAAGATGACCATTTGAAAACGTAAGTATCACGCCTAGAACAAGTCCCAAAAAACCAGCTAAAATAGATGTTAAAATGACGCATTTGAAACAGTTTTTTTGTTTCTTAGTCAATAAGAATACCAGAGTACATGGAACCAAAACCAAAGACAGACTTGTAAAATCAAAATAGCTAATTAAATCTTGGCCATAGAACAGTGCTCGTAATACAACAAGTGATGTTATTGCTATGTAGAGGCTTAAAAATGCACGTTTCATTATCGTTACCACCAATATCCATACATTATGCTATTTGGAACTCTAGGCAATGATAACATTGATTCACGATCTTCCATGTAACGTCTTTTAAAATTATTACGCTTAGCTCCTACAGGAGTAAGGTTGGTTATTGCCTCTGCTAGCTTTTTAGTTGAGGGTCTGACATAGGAGTGCCTCGTTCAAGTGCTTCATGGAGCTCCGGAACAAGTAGTTTGTACCACTCATTTGCTTTTTGTTTGCCTGAGATTTGCCCGTAAATTTGCTCTACAGCACTAGATATAAATGACGCTGACATATATGGTTCCTTTATTGGTTAGTTTTTTTACATTATACTGTCAGTGCATTACTAAGTAGTTGTTCATATTGATTATTTTTGTAGTCATAATGACTTTTATTTCTAAGCCCGGCGTATAACAAACAATTCAAGAGTGATTCAGCACGCTTGGCATTTTTGGTTTGAGTTAAGTTTAGTGTTTACGGTGGTCAAATTAAGTTTCGTGGTCGCGTACTTCACACCTTAATTGGGCGTTATGAATAATTTGGTTAGGTGGAACATTGGATAATATTGTAGTCTCAATCTTACTTGCTGCTCTAGGGTGGATGGCAATCCCGACGTTTGTCTTTTTTGCCTTGTTTTTTGTGGTTTGGTTGGTTTTGAAGTCGCAAAATAATGAGTTAATTAAAGGGCGCTATGTGATTTTGAAAGAGGTTGATTGTGTTCGAGGGCTGTGGTTTAGCATGTCTAGTTTCATGGAAGAGAAAGCATTTCTCCAACTACAAAATGGTTGGTTAAAAAGTCTTTTAAAGTTTATATACCCTCTGTACTTTCTTTGGGATCTAACCTTTTTACTTGCGACGGTAGCATTCTTACTAATGGCTGGCTGGTTATGTTTTTCGTGAAAAATTATACATAACAAAGCGTTTAAGACGGATTCCCAAATCATGGCATTTTCGCTTTGAATCGGCTTTAGAAGTTTTAGGAATAAATATGGGACGCAGGAGAGATCTAGGTAGTACCGCAAGCGGTATTATTGGCTCGTTTAGGAGTCGAAACAATGATGTCGATGGTTATTGGGGTATCGGTAAGCTCTACCTGTTCGTAGACCACCTTCAAAGAAAGTGTGTTTCAATAGACCTTTGCTCCCAACAGATTGCTCCATATGACCCACACTTTGACCTCATAACTGAACGCTATTCAAAGATGTTTAAAGGGTTGATTGTAAAACGTTCAATTCCGTTTGAATGGGTTAGCTCAGCATACGTTTACGTTGAATTTGAAGTAGATTATGAGGTCCGTCATCATAATTGGCGGAGTGCATTGGGAAATCCGAGCAATCTAGTTTGTGTAGTCGTAGATGATTATGGCAAGAGTCATGTCGCTTGTGTGTATACAAACTGTTTCCCACATGATGCGAAAAGGGAAAGTCGGAGCACTAGGTGAGTAAACTTCTAACAAATTGTTTAAGAGTGATTCGTAACGCGTGGCATTTTTACTATGCGGTGGCTTAGGGTGATTAAGGCGCTGTGCGGTAGCTTTTGTATTGCGTGCCTCACACAGATCTTGGATGAAGAGGCTGTGGAGTATCAAATAGTAGGTGGATTAGCGGCAACTATTCATGGTGGAAGTCGGGAAATAGCAGATATAGATCTTTATATTCGAAACTCAGACGCAGACAAAGTACTATCGCATGTAGCAAAACACATATCCAAACCGTTAACTCATTATGCTGAATATGGTTGGGATCTAGAGTATTTCCAATTGATCTACCAAAATCAAAAAATTGAAATCGGTTTGTCTGAACATACTAAGATACAATCACATCAAGATGGCTCTTGGCACCAGCTTGAAATCTACTTTTCAGAATCAGTTATTAAAAATTATCAAGGTATCGAGTTGCCAGTTATCCCAGTTTATCGTTTAGTCGAGTACAAGCGAATATTGGGCAGGGAAGTAGACCAAATTGACATACAAGAGCTAATGTTGAGTGGAGCGCCATAACAAACAATTTAAGAGTGATTCAGCACGCGTGGCATTTTTGGTCTGCGTTAATTTTAGTGATTAAGGAGGTATGCGGTAGCATCGGTATTGCGTGCTTCACACCTTAATTGCGCGGTAGGAGTTTGAACATGAAATTGATTTTTAGTTTCGCCTTAACATTTCTTGCATTCAGCTCTAACGGAGCAGAGCAAGTGACTACAAAAGACTTGTACGAGAAATTCAATATGAGAACTGTCTATAGTTCTTATGGTCAGAATTTAAAGTGGTATTGTGAAAGTTATCCTAGAGAGTTTTTTTCTACAGAAGAGGCTTTGTTTGTTTCTGATAGTCGCCTTGAGTTAGTTTCAGGTGACAACGTCTGGGTTTTCACTATTTCAGAGCCAAATATAGTTTCTATTGGAAATCAGATAACATCGGGTACATATAACAGCGTCTCGACGTATGAGCTTTACTTTGACCCTCGGACTCAGGACTGGAGGGCAAATGAAACATATATAGACATACCGAAAGATTGTGAACGCTATGAATAAAACTCCTAACAAATTGTTCAAGAGTGATTCGGAACGCGTGGCATTCTTACTATGCGTTGGCTTTAGTTATTAGGGTGGTATGCGGAGGAATCAGTATTGCGTGCCTCACACCTTAACAAGGCGTTATGCATTTTCTTCAATGTGTCTCTCAGAGAGGTGTTTAGAGTGGCGCAAGGTATAATTTCAGATAATTGGTCTCTTCAAGATATATCTAGCTTGTTTGTGGATGGTATGGAGAACGCATCTGCGGATGAAATTACTATAGCAAATGGTAAACATAGCTATAAAGCTGTTAGTTATCCATCAATTTAAACGGAAGCTTTGTTCGATTTTTTAACTGACCTAGTTTTGAGAGATGAGATCTTGGTTGAGGCTAAATTTGAACATGCATGGGTGAGGACAAGCAGCCCGATATTAGCAGCCAAAAACTTAGGTGTAGTTCGGAGTTTTCCTTTTTTAGAAGAGCCTCATAAATTAGTTGAACCACGAAATCGAATAATTGAACATATGAGCTCAACGGAGTCTTTGATGTTAGCTCGTAAAGAAAATGTATTGAGCTGGCAAGAAACCAAAAGGCCTCAGCATCCACTTTTATCAGCAACCATGTGAGGTGGAGCTGGAATATGTGCTCGAAGCTTTGTTTATGAAAAAAGTTATACTCCGCATCCTCTACGCAAGAGGTTCTTTGTTAATTCAGGTTTTATGTTACCTGCGGGTGATGCTTTACATCAACTTACCTCGTTTTTAAACGATGAACAGATGAAGGTATCAAAAAAGACGTATGGAACAGATTCACTGTATTCATTATTTGTTAATATGCCGGCTATTCCTATTCGAGTTATTCAGGAATCTTCCTCGCCTAGTCAGCTTATTGAGATTGCGCTCCCGATGAGACAAGATTTTGCAAAATTGAGAGAGTGGTTAAAGTTATTTCAAAATGCGTTATCTGAAGGCAATCTGAAGGCGGTTGCTAACTATCGAAAACAATTAGATTCTGTTTAGGAGTATGTTAATTCAAAAATAGGGCTAGGTTCTGCTACCAAACCAGTAACTATGGAAGCGGGTGTGGGAGTTTTTAAAATGGTTACACAATCTAATCCAGTAAATACTCTTAAAAATCAATTCGGCGTCAGAGCCACATTGAATAGTTTGATTTTTGGCTCTAACGGCAAGCAAGAAATCAAGAAGTTTATTAGTATGTTTGAGCAAAGAGGAACTGCTGTTGGTTACGATATAGAACAGCACTTCACAAAAAATGCATAACAAACTGCCTAAGAGGGATTCGCAACGCGTGGCGTTTTTACCATGCGCTGATTTTAGTGACTAACGTGGTGTGCGGCGGCATCGGTATTGCGTTGCTCACCACTTAAGCGGGCGTTATGCAACCGAGTACCCCACGTTTAGTAGACACTTTACTAAGTTAGATCTAGGGTCTAATTGAGAGGTGATTTATGGCTAAACATCGTAATCCAGCGTACACCGAAGAGTTCCGTAAAGAAGCAGTTCGCTTGGCCAGTCTTCCTGGCCGAACAGCCGTCTCCGTTGCCAAGGAACTGGGTATCAGTGCTCAGCAGATCCGGAACTGGAAGCGCCAGTTCACACGCCTATCTGATAAACAGTTTAACACCTTAGATGGTGTCGACTATTCGAAGAAAGAGTCCGAAGAGCTTCGAGCGCTAAGGCGCGAGAACAAGAGACTCAAAGATGAAATGGAATTCCTAAAAAAGGTCTCGGCGTACTTCGCGAAGCAGCAAGAGTGAAGTACGAGTTCATTGAAAGCTATGTCGGTGAGTACTCCATTAGCTTAATGTGCCGTACGTTAGAGGTGAGTCGAGGCGGTTACTATAAGTGGTGTCATCATACGCCGAGTGAGCGTTCAAAGCGGCGAAAGCGCTTTGAACAGCTCGTCATGTGTACCTTTGCCCAATATCGGGCACGTTACGGCTCAGTGCGAATAGCAGAAGAGCTAAACGAAGCAGGCCATGCCTGCTGCGTGAATTATGTCGCTGATATCATGAAGGAAAAAGGTATCAGGGCACGTAATGGCAAAGGGTTTAAATACAGCAAGGATGTAGCTGCGATGACGAATGTTGCCGACAATTTACTGCGTAGAGACTTTGAGTCCGAGACACCAAATCAGAAGTGGGTTACGGACATTACGTATATCTGGGTGAAGAGCCGTTGGCTCTTCTTAGCGACAGTGATGGACTTGCATTCAAGACGCATTGTGGGTTGGTCGCTTGGGACAACGATGACCGTCGAGCTAATCACTAACGCTCTAAAAATGGCGTTTGAGTCACGTAAGCCGCCTAAGGGCGTCATTATCCACTCAGACCGTGGTGTACAATACAGAGCCTACAAATATCAAGACTTCATGCGCAAGCATGGAGGTGTACCGAGCATGAGTCGGCAGGGTAACTGCTGGGATAATGCGGTGATGGAGTCGTTCTACAGTCGACTGAAAGTCGAACTGATATACGCAGAAGACTATCAAACTGTCGAAGAAGCCCGAATGGGCATCTTCGAATACATCGAGGTATTTTACAATCGCAGAAGAAGACACTCAGCGTTGGGGCACGTCAGCCCAGTTGAGTACGAAAGTATGTAGTTATGTACTGTCTACTTTTTGTGGGGTACACCAGCAAAGGAAGAAAACACAATGAAACTTATAAAGAATGTTGAAATAAGTGAATGTGAAATCGAAGGTGAAGTGTATTTTCGAATGTTCGGTCAGTACATCGCTTTATCCGCTGAAACTGATGACCTTCATTTTGCAGAAATGTGTGCGAATTACTTGGATGGGTTACAAGCCGAGATAGTCGATGAACTTTGTAGAGCATCTATCAGCTATTGTAATAGTTACCTAGAAGCAATAGGTGAACCACTCAAATCATTCTCTAGTCCACACGAAGTTCTCAAACTAATATATCCAAGCGTGTTGTTGGTTCCTTACTCAGAAGTCGGTGAGCCAGTAATTCACATGGAACTTAACTGTGAGTGGGAACCTGAGCATGGTATGGAGTGGATAATTAGAAACGATAAAGTACTATATGTGGGCGCTTTCAACGGTGAAGACCCTGGGTCTAACTTCGACGTAAAAGCCCCGTGGAATTATGCCTAATAAATTGTTTAAGAGTGATTCGGCACGCGTGGCATTTTTTTACTATGCGTTAGTTTTTGTGTTTAAGGTGGTATGCGGAAGCTTTGGTATTGCGCGCCTCACACCTTAACAAGGCGTTAGGCTATTGAGGAGAATTTGAGCTTGAAAACAGTTTGCGTAGCTCTAAGTATGTTGCTTATTTCATCGCTTGCATATGCAGCAGTCTTTCCTGGTTTTCAGGGGCATTATGAGCGGTATAACAATGATCAATTGGATACTGACACTGCCTTTATTGACTTAACTAAGGTGGGTTCGAACACATACGAACTATCTGGTACATCAGTTTGGGTAGGTGACTCTTCTTCTGGCCTTGTAAATTTTGGAGAAATCGACGGAGTTGTAACGTTAAAAGGTTATCAAATAGACTATGACGTTGACGGCTTTACTCTCCAAGTTTTATTAGATCAAGATACCCTCGTAGTTAGCAAAGACAACGGTTGTGGTGGGCTACATGTCACTTTCAATGGGACGTACGTGAGAATCTCAGAGGGTCAATAGCCTAACAAACTGTTCAAGAGGGATTCGCAACGCTTGGCATTTTCACTATGCGTTGGTTTTAGTGTTTAAGGCGGTATGCGGCGGCTCTTGTATTGCGTTGCTCACCCCTTAACAGGGCGTTATGTAATTCAAGTAGTAAGGAGTATCTAATGAGTATCAAAAACGAATTAATAGAGCACTTTGAGGGATTAATGTTGCCTGAGAATTTGTTGCCACTGATTAGTTTTGATGATGAAGTCGCATCAGATGCGTACTTTTCAGAAGGGTTTGAGTTTTCAATCGATCAAGAGAAACTGGGTTTAAAAACGTACTCGGAGAGTAAAGAGTTTCTCAACTCTATTTATGAATTTGCAAGTGCAGATGCAAGTGGATCTTCCTATGGTTTTTGGCTAAAAGACGGTAATAGAAACTTAGAAAATGCGCCAATAGTTGCTTTTGGTAGTGAAGGTGGTTACCACGTAGTAGCTCGTAATTTTAATGAATTACTTCAAATATTAACGTTTGATTGTGAGCCCATGATTGAATGGGATAGCGTGTGCTACTATCGAGATCCCGATGACTATGAGCCTAGTGAACATAGTGGAGAATATTGCACTTGGTTAAAAGTTCGTGGTATCGAGCAAACCGAAGATGCTGATGAAATTGTTAAAGAGGCTCAGCAAGAGTATCAAGAGTCATTCAGTAATTGGTTTTCAAAGTTTTATAGGGAGTAAGTTCGGCTTTGTCGCCGTCACATAACAAACTGTTTAAGAGGGATTCGCAACGCGTGGCATTTTCACAATGCGTTAGTTTAAGTGATTAAGGTGGTATGCGGCGGCTTTGGTATTGCGTTACTCACCCCTTAATAGGGCGTTTGTACGGGGTTGAAATCAAAGGTCATCAGTTTTGGTGTTTATCTGTTTCGGCGCTCGTCTTTACACCTTACAGTTTGTACCTTTCATGTTCTTTCCGGTGGCACTATATGCGGAGTGTTCGCTTTGATTTCTCCGTTTACGGTTTCTAACTCTTAGCCTATTTCTTTGGCGCTTCTTCATTTTCGTGGTGGCTTTTGAGAGAACCTTGATTATTTTTGGTGTGGCTGTTGAAGTACGAGGAAAGAATCCTTTTCTAATTTGAAGCCAGTGAAAGTAGGGCTGTTCAGTGCGTTTTTCTTCTAGCCAACTCACGTTTCTCAATGGCGGTAAAGTTTTGTAGCTGCCCGTCTCACTTCAGTGTTCAAAGCCTTTCATATCATGCCAGTTTTCAATATCTTGGAGCGCATAAATAGAAGTAGCGCATGTACTAACAAATTGCTTAAGAGTGATTCGTAACGCGTGGCATTTTACTTTGCGGTGGCTTATGTGATTAAGGCGCTGTGCGGTAGCTTTTGTATTGCGTTACTCACACCTTAGCAAGGCGTTAGAATAAATTGGAAGCTTCAGAGATGATATCTAAATATAAGTCGTTCGAACCAAAAATAATTCCTTCAAGTGCTCTCACTAAGTTAGGTTTATCAAGCGTTTTAGATGTGCCAATTCAACCGGAGTCGTTCTCTCAATTGAATTATTGCTATAACAATGTTCAAAAGCATTTAGAAAACAATGCTGGCACGATGGTGTTTGGCTGGGTAACTTCAGTCTGGGGTAATCTTGTTCTAAGACTAACTGCACACGTAGTTGTTCAGAAGCCCGACGGAAAATTAGTCTGTGTATCGCCATCGGCGTTAAATGCGAAAAAAGTAAAGTTCATACCAGACCCTGAAATCTCCGTTCTCATCAAAAATGGTCGTATGCCGATAAAGCATATGGCAATAAAAGAACATGAGCTTGTTCAACAAGTTTTAGACATTGAGGCAGAATTTGAGGCTTTGCATCTTTCAGGTGCTGGAGCAATAACGGCGCAAGTAGCTAACGAGTTCGACTTTAGACGTGCTCTAGCGTATTCAAAGCTTGAAAAACTAGTGCGAGAAGTAACTTCAAAAAATGATCTGTGCTTTTGCGGTTCAACTAAACAGCGGAAAAAGTGCTGTAAATAAATTTATTCTAACAAACTGTTCAATAGCGATTCGCAACGCGTGGCATTTTAACTGTGCGTTGAGCTCAGTGATTAAATCGGTATGCGGAAGGTTCGGTATTGCGTTGCTCAACTCCAAAAGGTCATTAATACTCAAAGGTCAAATATGGATATTTACCCAGAAATCGAGTTATCTAAAGCACAGCATAATGCAATTGAAGCTCTTAGAAACCAGTCGTTTCCTGAACATTAAGTTACTCGCTCTTACTATAAGCAACTCCCGCATATGAGAGTTCTGAATTACGAAGGTGATCAGTTAGTTGGTTACATGGGATTAGACTACAGAGTTGTTCGCGTTGGTGATGAAATTTATAAAGTATTAGGTGTGAGTGACTTTTGTGTCGAGAGCACAGTTCAAAGACAAGGTATTGGCACAAAAATGTTGTCTCAACTCAGCGAGTATGCGTCCACTAAAGATGTCGACTTCATCATTTTAGTCTCCGATTTGGAGCGTTTTTATGTGGCTAATGGTTATATGCGCCTTAACTCTCTAAGTTCTTGGTTGCGAGTTCACGAACATAAAAATTACGGTGTCGCTGTAGAGCAACTAGATGATTTATATGTTAAACCTATCAGCGGTAAAACTTGGGCTGTTGGTCATATAGATTGGTTAGGGTATATGTATTAGTCTGTAGTGGGCTAATAAATTGTTAAAAAAGAAATACTACACGTGGCATTTTCAATTAGCGTTTCTTATGCCTTACGTGCGCGTTTTCCCACAAGGAGTAATATGTGATTGTAGTAGCAAGGTTTTCTTTTCCTCATGAAGCTCATATTGCGAGAGCAAGCCTAGATAGTGTCGGAATAGAAAGTTACATCGCTGACGAGCACACGGTAAATACTCAGTGGCTTTATTCAAATGCAATAGGCGGCGTCCGTCTGATGGTGGCCGAAAGTGATGCAGAAGATGCGAAACAAATACTTAGTAGCGATTTCTCAGAATCATTGGGAAATGAAGTTGACGTTGATGAAGAAAAAGACGTTTGCCCTAAATGTGGTAGTAAAGATCTATTTGCATTTACAAAAGGTAAACGCCCAGCTTTCTTAGTTTTTATTTTACTGGGTTTTCCACTGTTTTTTTACAAGCATGGTTATAAGTGTAAGCAGTGTGGGGAGTTTAGTGAAAAACTTTAAATCTTTAGATAACAAGGCATTAAAGAGATAATTTGTACTCGTAGTATTTTTACGATGAGTTATGTCGAGTGCCTATACAAGAAGTCAGAGTTACTGCTTGCTTACAAGCAAAGCATTATACGATAGTGAAGGAATAACATTGAATGAGTGAAATTAAAACAATAGAGCAGTTAAAAGAAATTTACGCAGAGCCAAGTGCGAGAGCTAAAAATAAAGCTCTGCCTGTGCTGGATGTTCATGCGATTACATTAATTAATAACTGCCATTTTGCAGTTCTAAGTACCGCTGATTCACAAGGGTATATCGATCTTTCTCCTAAAGGAGGGGAGCCTGGCTTCGTAAAAGTTTTAGATGAATCAACATTGCTGCTCCCTGATAGCTCGGGGAACAATCGTATCGATAGTCTAAAAAATATCATTAGTAACCCCAAGGTAGGGTTGTTATTGATGGTAAACGGTATTGATGAAGTGCTCCGTATTAAAGGAATCGCAAGTATTCACACCGACGCCAACTTGATATCTGCTTGCCCCGATGGAAGTAAAGATCCTAAGGTTGTTATCAAAATAGTCATAGAGAGTATGTACTTTCATTGTGCGAAAGCGGTGATGAGAGGGAAACTTTGGTCTGATGACTATAAAGTAAATCGCTCAATTCTCCCTTCATTAGCTCAAATCTTTAAAGATCAACAAAAGTTAGAAAGTAAAGCGCTTAATCAAGAAGAGATGTTGAAATATTACCAATCTAGCCTTTAGAACAAGCGTGGTAATATATTGAAAAGATAGAAAAATCAGGTTCGACCTTGCTTTACGGAAGTATGGATTAGGTTTAGTGGGGATGTTACTGTCTCAATAGCGTTAGTTCACAAATAAACAATTGTTAGTCCAAATTTTAAAATGAAAAATGCAGGAAAATTTACTCTAGAAAATTACGTTTTGGCTAGTCCGGGAGTTAGGTGTGTTGGACAAATGATTGATCTTTTTGTCAGTTTTAGCATTTTTACTCTCGTTTTATGGGTCGGCTTAGAAATCGGTATTGAAAAAGAGCTTGTGCGCGCTACAGCAGTAACTGCGACTGTATCGTACTACCTTTTTTCTGATTGTTTACCAAATGGTCAAAGTGTGGGTAAAAAACTTTTGGGCATTGCAGTTATCAGTGCAAGAACGGGTAAAAAGTGCAATATTTTTCAGTCGCTCTTTCGAAATGTTATTACTCCATTCTTCGGTTTTATTGACTCAATTTTCATTCTTGGTAAAAAGAGGCAACGTCTCGGTGATAAGTTAGTGAGAACGGTGGTGGTAGTTCACTAACTTGTTGAAAAAATTGATAGCGCTGAGGACTAGGGTTCAAGTCGGGCTTTGTTTTCGTGGTGGAACAGCCTCGCTTAGGAGGTAGCGTTACTCACATACTTAATGTAGCGTTGTAAGAAATTGGTATTGGAGTCCAAGTTTTATGTCAGAAAAAGAGAAAATGTTAGCAGGTGAGCTTTATGACCCAAGTGATGAAGAGTTATTAAAGTTAAGGTTGAGCGCTAGGTTACTAACTGAAAAATTGAATGCTACCTCTGTTGAGCATAAACAAAAGCGAGTTGAAATAACTAAGCACTTGTTCGGCACAACAGGTGACGATATTCATGTTGAATCTTCTTTCAATTGCGACTACGGATCCAACATTCACGTTGGAGATAATTTTTACGCTAATTTTGGTTGTGTGATTTTGGATGTTGCGGAAGTTAAGTTTGGTGATAACTGTTTACTTGGGCCTCAAGTTGGCATTTATACTGCGACTCATCCCTTAGATCCTATCGAGAGGAACAGTGGTTTAGAGCTAGCAAAGCCCATAAACATTGGTGACAATTGTTGGATAGGTGGCCATGCCGTAATCAACCCTGGCGTAACACTTGGGAACAACGTGGTGGTCGCCTCTGGCGCAGTCGTTACAAAGAGTTTTAGAGACAATGTCGTTGTTGGTGGCAACCCAGCCAGAGTACTGAAGGAAATCGTCACTAAGCGATAATAAAGTATATGGACTATTTTGAGCCTGAGTTTAGGACTTATGATCAACTCACCCCAAGCTTTGATGCGTTCAACGGTTACTTGTTGACGCACTTGAATGTCTAAAATTTGCTTCAATATAGAGTCGTTACACGTGGCGCTTTTACCGTGCGTTGAGCTTGTTTAAAAGTCTCATACGAAATCATTTGTATTACGTGTCTCATACTTTTATTGGATTTTCGTCACCAATAACAAACCAAAAGGCTGACTCCTAAATGTTAGTAACAAAGATTGAAACGGAACGATTAATTCTAAGAGAGCTAGTTGAAGATGATGCAAGCGAATTGTTTGACATCTTCTCAGACCATGAGGTCATGAAATATTGGAACTCTGGCCCTTGGGTTTCAATTGAAGAAGCGCGGACATTTATAGCCAAGAGTACACAGGCCATGAATAGGAATACAGAAGTGACACTAGGCATCTTCCTAAAGAGCAATGGCCAACTTCTGGGTAAGATAATGCTGTTTAATCACGTGAAAGAGTCTAGGCGCGCAGAAATTGGCTTTGGCGTGAGTCGTCATTTCTGGGGTAAAGGCATGGTATTAGAGGCGGGAACTGCATTAATCGAACACGCATTCAAAACACTGAATCTACGTCGAATCGAGGCTGAGATAGATCCAGACAATGCTTCTTCAGGTAAAGTCTTGGAACGGTTAGGTTTTATAAAGGAAGGTTTCCTTAGGCAGCGTTGGGAAGTGAATGGAGTAGTCTCAGATTCAGCTATTTACGGGTTGTTAGCTAAACCCCTGGACAGCGTTTAGTACCCAGCCTTAAAAGCATCTAATAGATCTAGCCTGCTCGTACTCAATACACAGCCTTACACTTGACGGCGAGGTTTCTTGAATTGACTTGGTGGTCACTGAATGTACTATCAAGGATAGGACTTACTGCAAGGATAGCAGCATGAGCGAGAAATTATTTTGGGTTAATCCCTACCAAACAGAACTTAACTCAAGAGTGACCAATGTAGACGGAAGTAAGGTTGAATTGGACCAGACTATCTTCTTTGCAGAGTCTGGAGGCCAAGAGAGTGATAAAGGAACGATTAATGGTATTCCGGTTTTGATTGCTCAAAAGTTAGGTGTTCGACTTATTTACACATTGGAATCCTCTCCAAATTTTACTCTTGGTGACATTGTAACTACGAGTATTGATTGGAAGCGTAGATACGCCTTAATGAAGCTACACTTTGCGGCTGAAGTGGTGCTCGAGATGTTTTATCAGCGTCGGGAAGGCATTCTTAAGATAGGCGCGCATATTTCTGAAAATAAGAGTCGCATAGATTTCGAGTGGTCTGAAAATATTGGTCCGTTATTGAAAGAAATTGAAACTGATGTGCAAGATTTGATTAACTCTGATTCAGTTATTATTAGTGACTTTTCCGATCAAGAGAGTGAAAGAAGGTATTGGAGAGTGGATGGGTTTGCGCAAGTACCTTGCGGTGGCACTCATTTAAAGCGCACATCAGAAGTCGGCCAAATTCAGTTAAAACGCAAGAACATCGGTAAAGGCAAAGAAAGGGTAGAGATAACCTTATGCTCGTAAGTCGATAGGGCATTAGAAATAGATTCCTAACACGTGGCATTTTAATTCATGGTGAGATTCACATTTGCGATATGATGGTTGAGATTGAGGGCGTGTTGGCTAGTTCTTAACGAAAGGTTACAGGGGCGAGAGGATGATATGTCGAAAGTAACATTGAAAGGCTTTATTTTAGTTCCGGAAAAGGATTTAGAATTAGTAAAACATGCGTTAATAACTCACAAAAGGCTCACGTTAGAAGAGCCGGGCTGCCTTACTTTTCTTGTGACTCAAAGCTCGACTAATCCTTTTCGTTTTGATGTCTATGAAGAGTTCGTCGACAAAGCCTCTTTTAAGCAACATCAGGAAAGAGTTCAAGCCTCACATTGGGGAAAAGTAACTGCCAATGTTAAACGTCAATACGAAATCTTTGAATGTGTGCATGACTAATCGAATCGGAGTGATTTAGAGCGTTTACTCTTTGTTTTTAGGTTGCTCTACGCTCTGCTATTATGTTGCTTTATTCATCTATTAACCTGGCTTAGTGTTCTTGATACTTTGCCGTATTAAATCTAGAAATTTTAATGGAAGTGTTATGTTTAGAGTTGTGTATGAATGGCGTGTGCCAAGTGAAAAAATGGATGAGTTTCAAAATATATGGCGTTCGACGACAGATTCAATTCATCAGTCAGTAGATGGGGCGCTTGGTAGTTTTATGCTTCGTTCTTACGATGTACCGGAAAAGGTTTTAACTATTGCCAAGTGGCGAACACGTGAAGACTGGGAGCGGTTTTGGGGAACTAGTAACCCAGAAAAAATGAAGAAGATGAGTGAAATTGCAGAGCGTGTTTCAGTTGAACCATTCGATGAAATTGAAGATAGAACTAAGTAGGGCAATAGAAACGTTAAAGTGATGCCTAATGAACAGTTTGGCGGACAATATGAAAGACAACCTTAACCAAGGAATAGGGTTATGCAGATTTTAATCGTTGGGGGTAGTAAGGGGCTAGGAAGGTTCTTGGCTACGAACGTACAGGGTACAGAAATTTATGCGATTTCTAGATCAAAGCTAGTTGAGGAGGGAGTCGCTTCTGTTTGTATTGACGTTGATCCCGATAAAAAACCAGATTACACGTGCTTCAAAGGTGTAGAGTTTGACATCATAGTTTATTTGGCGTCGATGTGGGGAGAGTCTTCAGAATTGACAACAAACGAACTGATTGAGTTTATGAATGTTGGCCCGATTGGGTACCTTAATTTAGTCAATGAGCTTAACGCTTTAGGTTCACTTAACGATAAATGCAATATTGTATCTATTGGCTCTACAGCAGAGCTTTCAGAAAGTAGTGAATACCCTGCATTCGCCCTCAGTAAAAGATTACTCAAAGATATTTCTAGCCAGCTGCAAAACGTTTATCGTGATTACCGCTTTACTCACTTTACAATAGGTGGGATCGGGCATGCTGAAGAGGAACGTATTGAGTATTCGAGTGTTTTGGAGATTATAAATATGCTAACCAAGCTTGATCCAAACACATACCTTTCAAATATGCATATAAAGTCCAAGCTAGGAATGTAGCTCTCAAGCTGTATTACGTACCTGCTTCTATGGTTTGGCATCATGTGCATTCTTTTTATTGAGCTATGGTTATAACTCCAATGAAAGGAGTTTACTTATGTCATACATTGATGGGTTTGTCGCTGCAGTACCGACAGCGAATAAAGAAAAGTATATCGCACACGCAAAAATAGCAGCAGAAATGTTCAGGGAGTTTGGGGCCTTAAAGGTTGTTGAGACGTGGGGGAGTGAAGTACCAGATGGTGAGATCACATCATTTCCCATGGCAGTTAACGCTGAAAGCAACGAAACAGTTGTGTTTTCGTGGGTAGTCTGGCCTTCAAAAGAAGTTCGGGACTCAGGGTGGCAGCGGATCATGGGTGATCCTCGAATGAGTCCAGATAATAACCCAATGCCCTTTGATGGAAAGCGTCTCATTTATGGCGGATTTGATGTTATTTTGGAGCAGTAAAATACCAAAGAATCTCAACTCGATTCGTGACACTTGGTGTTTTAATCAGTATTACGCTTCTGACGTACGTTCAATAGAGTATTCCGCGATAAGTGTTGATAAAACTCCATTTGGAGGCTTAGAGTAAAAATGGAAGAGATAAATTATTCACTGATTGTCGTATCAGCTATCGCTGCCATCGCTAGCCCCGGACCTGCAACTCTTGCGATAGCAGGCACGTCAATGAACCACGGTCGACGCTTTGGTGGGTATTTGGCTGCAGGTGTTTTAACGGGGTCTTTATTTTGGTCAACCTCAGCCGCTTTTGGTCTCGCAACCATACTCTATAGCAATGTTTGGCTTTTTGAAATTCTTAGATATTGTGGGGCATTTTATCTTTTATATTTGGCTTTAAAGTCCGTACATTCTGCCTGCAACATCGAGCAGCTAAAGTTACCCAAAACATACGTAACGACAAAGAAGGGTAACTACTTAACCGGAGTGTTAATTCACTTAACTAACCCAAAGGCTATTCTGTTTTTCGGTGCGCTTTATTCGATAGGGGTTCCTCCTACGGCCAGTCCGTTGGAATTGTTGTCGGTCATTTTTGTTGTGGGGTTGGTTAGTGCTTTGGTTTTCTTTGGCTATGCTTTTCTTTTCGCGCATAAAAAGGTCAGACAAACCTATCTCAGATCCAAAGCAGTTTTTGAAGGCGTATTCGCGTTATTTTTTGGTGTAGCAAGTATTAAGTTGCTGCTTAGTGAGGCAGGAAAATGAAGCACAAAAGGCTTGAAGAAATAAGAATAGATAATCTATCTGATTTGACGGCCTGTTAAGTATACTAAGTAGCCGATATGTTAACTTCCATAAGAGCTGCTGGCTAGAAAAAGCTTACAACCAAATGATGCTAAATATTATCATTCAAAGGGCTAACAAAGGCCCATAATTTAATTCGTATCACTGTTCATGATTGTGCTCTTCGCGCAGTGCTGTAGTATTAGTAACGTGTTGTTAATACGAAATATAACCAATTGAAACCTGGACGTTGCATTACTTGTAGTTCGATGAAATGTTATCCCGCAAGACGTTAATTTGGAGAAAAGAATGGATTCAAACTCACTATTATTATTTGTTGTCGCTTGTCTCGCTATCAACATGATTCCTGGACCTGATGTAATTTATATTGTTTCCAATACAATGAAAGGTAAATTATCTGCTGGGCTGAAAGCGGCTCTGGGGCTTGGTGTAGGTTACTTTTTTCATACACTAGCGGCATGTTTAGGTTTGTCAGCAATAATTCTGAGTTCATCTTTGGCTTTTAGCGTTGTTAAATGGTTAGGGGCCGCTTACCTAGTTTATTTAGGTGTTCAGTCATTACTGTCCATGTGGCGTGGAGAAAGTAAAATCGTTGAAAACAAAAATGTTGATAATAATAAAAATGTGTTTGTTCAGGGAGTTATCGTCAGCGTCTTGAATCCAAAAGTAGCGCTATTCTTTCTCTCGTTTCTGCCTCAATTTATTGATACGTCTGCAAGCTCAACATCAATGCAATTATTAGTACTTGGCTTGCTGTTCAGCGTACTTGCGACGACATGTAACGTTTTGTACACCTCTGTGGGTAATTGGGTATTTAGTCGTCCACACTCTCAGCGTTATTCAAGAACTCTTGAAGGTGTTTCAGGTATTCTACTTATCAGTCTAGCGAGTAAAGTGGCATTTAGTGATCGTTAGATACGGGGTATTTTATTCTCGTGATTATTATATGGCTAATGTTTGCTCAATCCATACGTTAAATGAGTGCTATTGCATAGGTTGAATCACAAATTTCAAAAATACCAATAAGTGAACGTATTTATTTATAGTATGGTTGGCGCGATTTTATCGTAGCTAGGTTAATAACATGAAAAATAAAGTAATTCTGTGTTCCGCATTCCTTTTAGGTTTGTCAGGTTGTGCTTCTGTTCCTACTGTTGATTCGACAGTATCAAATCAAATGAAATCATTTGAAGCACCTCAAAAGGGGAACGCAGGGATTTACATTTACCGAGAAGATGCTTTTGTCGGAGCAGCGCTTAAAAAGTATGTTTACGTCGATGGGGAATGTATTGGTGAAACCGCTCCTGGTGTATTCTTCTACCATGAGGTCGAAGGCAATAAAGAACATCAAGTAAGTACAGAGTCTGAGTTTTCTGAAAATCACTTAACTATCTTAACGGAAGAGGGCCGTAACTATTTCGTTAATCAATACATTAAAATGGGTGTATTTGTTGGTGGTGCGGGCGTAGAACTCGTAGACGAAAGCAAAGGTAAAGCCGAAGTACTAAAAGTCGACATGGCAGAAAAAGGAAACTGTTCTTCGATCTAGTTTTACAAACAGACCGCTTTTTAGATTAAAAAACACATTATCAATGTAACCCAACGCTTGATGAGATCCATTCAGCGTTGGGTTTTGTATTTTTGGCAAACAGTATACCTATTTCAGACCGCATGATTTGCCACCTCCTAGCTTGAGCCCACTTATTGTTCAAAGAATCTACTTGTGAAACGTGAATTTTCGAGAGGATTTCGTAGGGAGCAATCCTACAAACGCGATTAACAGATATGCCATTCCATCATTAACCTTGTCGAGTGTATTGCTAAACTAGGTAGCGGTGTGTCTCCTCTCATTAAACAAATAATAGGTATATCAGTTTTAGCTTCTATGCCTTTACATCATGCACTCGGAGCGCAATTTAAAATCAAAGGGCTAACACCAATATTAGAGAAAAATCTTGAAAGTCACCTTACACCACTAACGAAACTCTCTGTTTCAAACATTACCTCAAATCGACTAACGCAGATGGTTAATAATGCGTTAAACCCTTATGGCTACTATCATTCCGAGCTCAATGTTCAGAGATCAGAGAATGATCTCATCACGCTTGAGGTTGACGCTGGGGAGGTGATGTTGGTCAAAAAATCTAATATTGCTGTGTCGGGAGAGGCCAGTAATGATCAGGATTTCATCGAACTAATTAATCAAGCTCAACTTAAACAAGGGCAGCCGTTGCTTCATTCTGAGTACGATACGCTAAAGCGAAACTTGATTTCATTGGCTCAGCAAAAAGGTTACTTGGATGGACGTTTTATCGAATCGTCTTTGGAAGTCATTCCAAGTGTGAATCAAGCCCATGTGAATCTGCATTTCGCTAGTGGTTCTCGTTACCAATTTGGAGAGCTGTCTGTCCTTACGTCGGGTATCGAAACGGCACGAATAGAAGCGATGAGAACATTTGAAAGGGGCGACGATTTTGACACTTTGAAATTGAGTCAATATCAGGCCGACCTCTCCAATACTGATTGGTTTCGCAGTGTGATTGTGAAAGCGGATTTCGAGGAGACATCCGATGGCTATAAGGTGCCGATAGAAGTGCTCGCAGAGCCGAATTCACGCAATATTGTGCAAGTCGGTGGTGGATATTCGACAGACTTGGGATTACGCGCTTCGCTGAACTGGACCAAGCCTTGGTATAACGCACGTGGACACAGTTTTGAGGCACAAGCGTACGCTTCCAAACCGGAACAATCGCTATTACTAGGTTATAAAATTCCCACCCAAAATGTTCTAACGGATTACTACGGGATTCAGTTTGAATCTAAGCATGTCGACTATCGAGACACATCGAGTTTTTCTAATGATTTATCGTTTGAAAAACACTGGCAGTTAGACAGTGATTGGCAAAGCACCATGCACGTTCGTTATTTGCAAGAAAGTTATCGACAAGCGTCGGAGAATAACGAATCACAGTTGTTATTACCGGGGGTGACATTTTCACTGCTTGATCGCAAGAACGATCAATTAGAAGTAAAGCACCGTCACGTTTACTCATTGGAATACTCAGACCCTAATTTTTTCTCGGATTCTCGTTTGCTGCGCATTGAAGGCAACAGTGTGCTGTCGTGGGATATTAGTGAAAAACACAAGTTTCACTTTCGTTCCAATGTCGGTATTAATGTCGCTGACACTTTGAGCGATATTCCATCATCATTACGTTTCTTTGCGGGAGGTGACGGCAATCTTCGTGGTTATGGTTATGAGTCTATCTCTCCGAGAGACGAAAATGGCGATTTAACCGGTGCTCGTTACATGTTTACTGCTGGGTTGGAATATCAATATCAGGTCTACCGCCAACTGTGGCTTGGGGCATTTTATGATGTTGGTGATGCCTTCAACAAAAGGGTGGATTGGAAAAGTGGAACAGGGTTGAGTTTGATATGGAACTCAAAATACGTGCCTGTCAAAGTGGACTTTGCTTATGGTTTAGATGCCCCACAAGGAGACCAATTCCGCGTTCACTTCTCACTAGGCACGCAGTTTTAGCGTGCATTAAAAAGGCTCTCATCCTTGCAGATAGAGAGCCTTTTTAAGTCTTGATTGTTTAGAGTTCGAACTCACCATTCAGTTTCTTGAATATCCAGTTAGGCGCGTTATGCCATCCACCATAGTTTGGATTCTTAGTATGGGTTTCATTCATTGATTGCCACTGAGTTTGGCCTTGTCCATCTCGAGATACTCGCCAAAACAGTTCATCTTGTTGTCGAGTTAAGTAGTGCATGACATGTTCTGCAAAGGCTTCGCTTTGGACCAACACACCAAATTCCACATTGAGGAAATCCGATCTTGGGTCGAAGTTTGATGAGCCGATATAAGTTAGCCGATCATCGAGTATCACCGTCTTGTTGTGATAATAAGTATCCGCATGGAAGTAATGGTCATCATTTTTCGCTTGGTTTTTGTACTCAAGTATATGAACGCCCTTATCCAACAAAGTTTGGCGATGCTCCTCGTAATAAGCCGGAATAAAGCCAGAATCATTAGATGCAGACGAGTTCGTCATTAACGTGATGTCCGCTTTTTGCTCCATCAAGGTATCAATAAAGACAAATTCACCATCACTTGGTACCACATAAGGCGTTGATATCACTGCTTTGGATGCAGAGGTTATTTGTTGCCAAACTTGGTGTTCTGCACGTTTTCTAAAGTAGGGTTTGTTGTTTTCTAACTTGTTTAATGAGTCGAAAACGGGGGTGACTTGCGCAGCGATGAAGTCGGGACTGGTCAGGTGTTTAACCTGTTTTTCAACTTCCGCCAGAATGATGCTTTTGTCTTTCTCACCTTTATTAAGCGCTTTAGTAAACGCGGAATAGTTTGGGGTAACGTTAACGATGTTTTCTATTGGCGTGACATGCTCGCTGTCCCAAAGTTGTTGGTAGTTCTGGTCGAACGCTCGAATAATGCTGCCTTTGAACAAGACATCCATATCAAAGAAGTTGGCTTTGCGGCTGTAACCAAAATAGTCGTCGCCAATGTTGCGTCCACCTAGAATCATCCATTGATGGTCGACGTTGAAGTACTTCTCGTGCAGACGATTGTCCAAACGTTGTTGATGAGTAGAGAAGTTGACGGCGCGACCAATCCAACCTGACTTACGTGAATCAAACGGATTGAATAAACGGATTTGAATGTTGTCGTGAGCGCTGAGATCAGCAAGCCATTTCTCGTTAAACACCAATAAATCATCGAGAGTGAGTCGAACTTGCACGCCTCGATCTGCTGCTTGCTTGAGTTCATTGAGTAGCATCAAACCAAGCGTGTCACTCTCCCAAGAAAAGTAAGTCATATCGATGCTTTGCTGAGCGTTTCTTACCAGTTCAACACGACGAGCAAAGGCTTCTGGAGCGGTAGGAATTAAGTAAACTTCGGATTGATGCTGAGTAGTTTGCCAATTGGTTTCAAAATCCGGTTCAACTTGAGGGTAGGGCTGAGCACAGCCAACCAACAGCGCGCCGAAGATAAAGAGTAGCAGAGCACGGAGGGCGTTAGGAAACATGAGTAAACCTTCCTAATTATGTTCAAGGAATAAGGATGAAAAAAGCCAGCGAACTGGCTTTTAGGTATTCGGTAACGAGTTTTTAGTGACTGAAGATGACGTTACATGTGACTCAGAATCAGCCCAAGCTCCTCGAGACCGTTGAGGCGACCTTGGCGCAGTTTTGGATCGATGCCTGAGTGATGAGCATTGTCCCAGTCTTGCGTGGATTGAATGCCGCCATCGTTATCGATCAGCAATACTCGGTCAGTCGCACTGCTGTATTGGAAGTCCTCAAATAAACGTTCGCTAAACCACATACGAGAGAGTTCGTTCATCATTGCTTTGTCTTTGCTACCTGGACGAACACTTGAACCATCGAGTTTTAATGCTTTATTAAACACAAATGGTAATTCCGATGCATTGCAAGCGCCCACAATACAACTGATGCTTTTGAGTAAATCGCCAACGTCGAGATCGCCATTTTCACCTTTGGTGTTGTAAGTCCATACGTTGAATCCAGGTTTGTAGTCAAAGTAGTAGAAGCTTGGCGTTGCTCCTGTTGCTTCTTCAGTTGAAACTTTATGACGGTTTGGACCCGTGAAGAGCAAATCATGCAACGTGGTTTTGAATTGCTGCATGTTTTTGGCCGCGCCATTCAGTTCGCTTTCATGGTTAGGGAAGAAGTCAGCCAGAGCAAGTAACTCCGTGGTTGAATCGGAGTTCCCCAAACCGAAGAACAACTTAGTCATCGCCTCATAAGCGGTGCTAGGCAGCAGTTCCAATAAGTCAGAAAGATCGAGTTCAATTGAAGCTGAATCGCTGAGTAATGAACGATATTCAGCACGTAAACGGTTTAAGTTCGTTTCCGATTCTAGCCACTCAACCATGTATTCGACGATTAAGGTTTCGTCACCACTTTCAATGATTTCTGGCGCTTCTTGGCTCAAGATTTCAATAATAGTTGGGATCAAAAATGTCAGGCTCGGCAGCATGCCCAGAGTATTGCTTTCTGCACTGTTTGAGCCAATTACCGTCGGTACGATCCATTCACTCTCAATCGCTTGTTCAGTAAAGTGATAGCCCGGTACTTCTTTCACTAGAAACGCTGGTGGGCGATGCTCGATGTAAGGCGAAAATGGCATCAACGTAGCTAATGGGCTGTTGTCGCGTGTTGGACTGATAACCGGAATATTCGCGGCGGTCAGTACCCAGTTCTTAAGACGTTGAATAGGGTCAAGCATCTCGCTCTGTACCTTCATAACCTCTTCAAGTGGCAGTAACGCAAGATCTTCAACGCTTTGCTCTGGTCTTTGGCTCTTGGCAACATCGTAACTTTTATATTCAAAGCCGTAAGCGTTGCTTTGCATGATGGCACGTTGAAAGTGCTCACCTGCGATTGCAGCATCGCCTTTTGATTGCTGTAAAATTCCCACAGACATGGCACCCGCACCTTGACCCATGAGTGTCACGTTTTGCGGATTGCCGCCGAATGCCTCTATGTTTTGTTGAACCCATTCAAGCGCGTGTTTTTGATCGCCTAGACCAAAGTTACCGCCCTCAGGGTTGTCCAAACCATCGATCCAAACACTGCCTAGCAAGCCCAAACGATAGTTAAAAGTAACTGCAATAAACGGGTTACCATCGTCAGCACCTTGTGCAACCACCATATCACCATGAATCAGCGGTTCTGAGCCCGCGCCGTATTCAAAGTCTCCACCGTGAATAAAGACATAAACTGGCAAATCTGCGTACGCTTCTGTCCCGGCAGGTCGCCAAATGTTTAGGTTCAAACAATTTTCTGATTGCGTTTGTGTCGTGGTTTTTAATTGCGGACACGCATCACCGAACTGAGTCGCATCAACATCGCCTTCAAGTGGGACCGCAATGCTGTGCTGAAAGCGGTCTGCTTGCGCAAACTGGATACCTTTGAACGCCTCTACCGCTGCCAGTTTTTCATCCGCATCAAGAGGCGTGATGACAAGGGACTCTTTGGTCGCTTGAATGGTTGCATCGCCAATTTCCAAAGCGATTTGCTCTGGTGGTAAGGGTTGTAGTGGCTTCGGGCCGTTAGGAACGCTAGGTTTACCAGAGTCATCACTGCAAGCTGCTAAGGCAAGAGTGATGGTAATGGCTAAAGTTGAGCGATTGAGTAAAGTCATTGTTATGTCCAAAAGTCATTTGGTGCGTACACCGAAAATGTTAAACGGCATCTAACAAGCGACGTCCTGACGCTTTGGCATTAATCCGTGAATGGTTGGATGGCTTGTTGTATTGATGGCTCAAATGGTAGGACATCGGCGACAGTTTCAGTAATCGCCTTTGTAGGATGCAGTCCTACCATCGTCTAGGGGCGGGCTCTTTATGAGAGCTAGAAACGGTAACCAAGATTTAAGGTTACTGACTCTCGAGTTTCCCCTTTGTTATAGAGAAAGGTCAGGTTGTAGTTTTTGCCGATTTGCTTATTGAAACCAGTCAAAAACGCCCATTGATTAAGATCTACACCAATGTCGTAATCGAATTCGATATCACCACTTTTTACATGCCCGTCCATTCGAGCGTCCAGTCCTTGATATTCTGCTCCGACAAAAAACTGCGTGCGATAATCGACAAGTTGATAACCCAACATCGGCTGTACAGTAACAATACCATCGCCCCAATCATCTAAGCCCTTTAAGCGAGTTTGCGAATAGGTACCAGTGACAGAAGCAAAGAATTCTTTATAGCCAACCGAAAGGGTTGTACCTATACCACGAAGGTCATATTCCAAATGCAGCGGCACGTCTAGGCGTCCGCGACTACAAAGTGCAGATAAACCATCGCAAAACTTATCACCTAATCCTGGCAGTTTATCGTTCAGCTTATCTTTTATGTACTGGCCACCTTCACCCGTGTAGGCGGCATCAACATTGGCATCGACATTAACTTTTCCGATGTAACCAAATACATTCCAAAATGGCAGGATGTTTACATCGCCACGAAGCGTCATGCTCTCAGCACTCACGATGCCGACACTGTCTTCTGGATCAAACAGTTCATTAAGGCCGATGCCTTCAATCGTGAAATCATTAAATGGAATATTCATATCTTGATTTCGATACGCTAGCGACACACCAAACGGCAGAGGCAAATCGATACCTTGACGACGAACCATATCACCCATTAAAGGAAAAACTCGGTCTAGCTTAACACTGGCTTCTTGCATGCGTGGATCAGAGACCTCATTCAAGCGTTTTTCGTCTAGTACTTGCACGCCAAGCTTATCTTCATAAATCGCTACCGGTTTTACGCTGCTCATCATTTCGAGGGGTTTATTTTTCTTTGAACCAACTATCTTGGTGTTTTTACTGGCAATCGCAATTTTGCCTGACGCTAACTTCTGGAAGAGGATCTCTTGATCGTAAGAATCCACTTGGTAGTTGTGATGTGTGAACGGTTTATCGTTGGTAATGACCATACGTTTCGGTTCACCATTAACCAACTCAATATCAACGCTTAAAAAGCGAAAGTAGGCGATATCTTGAGGAAGACCGTATTTTGAGTAATTAAAACTGATGATCACATTACCATTCTGATCCTCTTTGGCTCTTACTGATGACGGATCAAAACTCTCCGCGTAGTTTCGAAGGCGGTATTCTGTTCGTGTGAAAGCTTCGATCTCATCAAGTACTTTTTCATTTTCATCGAGTTGTTCAGGGTTGTACTTGATACGCAGATCAATGTTGCCTTTGTTATCGGTGTTCTTAACCAAGTAGACGGACGAATCGCGAACGCTATCACCGATTTTAACACTTCGGTGGGCATGCTCGACCAAATGCTCGCCTTGAACTAGAGAGCTGATGGCCAGTTTTGGTAAATCATGACTGATACCGTATTTGTCGAACAGTGCTCGGCCTTGCTCGATTACTTCGTTGTAGGTCGTCGTCTCTTCAGCGGCGAAGCCAAAAGTGGGGGTAGTAAGCATTAGTGCGCTCGCGAGCACAGTAAGAGAAGACGTCTTGCCGGCGCGTAATTCAAAAAAACTCATGACAGTTTCCACTCTGAATAGTCTCAAACCTTCGAGACTCAGACAGTTAATGTGTCACTGAACTTCTTGTTCAGTTAGATAGATATGTTTGCTGTGATTGATGTTGTGAATGCATGGTTTTCGATTGCATTTCGTGAATCAATGAGAGGATTTTATGAGGTGAAGAGAGATTCCGTTAATCGCTTTTGATGGATACTATCCTCGCTTTATGGGTTACGAAGAAATAATGGCTAGCTCACAAACAAACAGCCCCGCATAGCAGAAGCAATGCAGGGCTTTAGTTTCAAGAACAGAGGTGACGCTTAGGCCGTAACGCGAACACGAAACAGATCAGTAAACAACTTGGCAATCATCAAAATGATCATAATGTTTACCAGCATGAGCAATGGTGTTTCAATTCGATACGCTGGGGTTAAATTGAGCGCTCCTGATGTCAAGACAACCAATAAGTTAATACCTAGAATTCTGTGTACCATCAGTTTTGGTGTGGAAAATACCTTCCAAATTACGATGATGTTGATGAAGTAGAATAGCCCAAGCTGCCAAAGCTCGGTCATCATTGGCATTATGAAAATGTATTGCAATAGAATCACCGTGCCAGTGCCTATCACACCAAAAAATGCATCTTTAATAATGCTTGGTGGCATAGTAGGAACGATTGAAGAGAACACGCCTGCTAGCATCGGAAAAATGAAACCTCCGGGTACGGGCAGATAAATCCAGATCAACAAAGAAGTGACGAACATGGATACACCTTGCAATACCTTTCTGCCGTCTTCATTCAAATGCTGGATAAACGTTCGATGCTCGTGATGCCAAACTGTGTTTTTCTCTCTTTGCATGACACAAGCAACGTGACCAATGAGCGAAGTACTTGGATTTCTAATATCAAAGCTTTGAAGTTGCTGCGTTAGCGTTGGCCAATCGATCTCACGACTTTGCGATTTATCTGCTTGTTCTAGCAATCGGTCTTGGATTTGTGCCATCTCATTTAAACGCGCACGCCATAGCTGACGATGTTCTTTCAAGTGGTAGCTGCCAGTAAGTGGTAAGCCGACCAGTTGGAACAACTTTTCTATGTTGGCGCTGTTGGTCTCAAGAGCTTCAATATCTATATCATTGGGCGATTTCATAGCGTTAAGCATCGCCTCTCTGCTGGTCTCAAAACGTTGAATGAAGTTTTGTTCTGTACTGACTGGCCAGACTAATCGGTACACAACAGAAAACGTGATCACACCAAGAATCGTCTCTTGCATGCGAAGAACAGCGAAGTGGAACGTTGCTTGACTATCAAATCCTCCCATACATGCGATGATGGAGCACACAGCAAAACCGATAGAGAACACATAACCATACTTTTCGTCGCTCGACATAAAAATGCACGCACCTAAAAACAAGGTGAAGAAGGTGAGAAACAAAAAGCGATCTTGAGAAAACGTCGTGATGAGGAAAAAGGCATAACCGATGCCAAGGAGGGTTCCTAATAAGCGATTATGACCTTTGTTTATTGAGTGAGCGAAGCTTTCATTTAATGCCATTACCGCGACTGCGATCGCTGCCCAATACGGTTTCTCCCATTGAAACCATAAGGCAAGGCAGATCGCGATAACGATAGACAGCGCAGCTTTGATTGCTTCTTTGGTTGAGGCATTAAACATACATTCCACCGCATTATTGTTTGATGATTTTGATAGAGGCCGTCATACCAACACGTAGTTGAAAATCTTTCGGTAAGTGATCTAATTTAACTTTAATTGGAATGCGTTGAGCTAAGCGTATCCACTGAAAGTTAGGGTTCACATTGGGCAAAAGATCGTTACCAGTACTACCATCTTGCTTCGCAATGCCGTAGCCAATGCTTTTGATTTTGCCTTCCAGCACAGCTTCATTGTGCATCATTAAGGTCACGTAGGCTTTATCTTGTGGATCAACGCCAACTAAATCCGTTTCTTTGAAATATCCTTCGATCCAAAAGCTGTCTTCATCAATCAAAGCCACGATTGGGGAGTTAGCGACGACTTGAGAGCCGACGCGTAAGTTCAAATTAGTGATATAACCATTCGTTGGCGCATAAACTTTTGTGTAATCAAGGTTTAGCTTGGCTTCTTCAACATTGGCTTTCGCGAGCTCTACGTTGGCAACGGCTGTCTCCACCGCATTGTCTAGGTTATTCAATGTCAGTACAGGTACAGCGCCAGGTGTGCGCTTTTCTAACTTAAGTGCTCGCTGCTCTTCATTTTTGGCCTTTGCTAGTAATGCAATGGCTTGCTTTTGAGCTGCTAGCGCTTTGTGGTACGCCGCTTTATAGATGCTTGGGTCAATCTCAAACAGCAAATCGCCTTGTTTCACTTGCGAATTGTCTTCAACGTAGACTTGGATGATTTGTCCTGTCACGCGGGGGGTTATAGAAACGATGTGCGCGCTAACTTGGCCATCTCTAGTCCATGGGTTGTCAGTGTATGATTGGTAGTAGCTGAAAATCACGGTGCCAGCTGAACACAGTAGTAGCAGTGTGATGAGATAACGTTTTATCACGGAATTTGCCTCAAAATATGTTAATGAATCGACCAATAACGCCAGTAAAAATCACAATTAGGCTTAGCTCAGCGAGCGCGGGAAATGCAACGTATTTGTGGAGCCCCAGTTTTGTTGCAACGGTTCCAACCAAAATGGTGAGCATGTAAGCCAATGCAATAACCAGCAACAAGGGAGGGAAGTAAGCTTCGCCCCACACAAGTTCATGTGGCATTGAGTTCATGGTGTTTTTCTCTATTAACTTGATGAATGTAAAGATAAGGCAAGTGATGGCATCAGTGATAATCGCTTTTGTAGGATCTAATCCATCAAGAGAAAGGTGTCATGCGCTATATAGAGGGAATAGCGCAACAAAGTAGCTTTTTGGACAGTGAACATAAAAATAAATTTATTTTCCAATTTATTTGATGCTCATTTAAGACCACTAAGTTATTAAATTTTCGACAATTATTGTTCAATGTTTGCTTTTGAATATGCGAAGTGATGGTTTCATCCTTCAAATGGGATTACGAGTTGTGAGGTTTTGTTTCTAATATTCGCTTCGAAGCAAACGAGATGCTTTTTAAATTAAATAATCCAACAAATATGAGTGACAGATTATTCGTTAGATTATTTGAGTTCTATATTTATTAGTAAGAGTAAAATTGTCATGGAAATTATTTCTAACCTTTTTGACATGGCACCATTTGTTGCTCTCTTTATTACGCTCTCTCTCGGTTATATGGTAGGTAAAATTACCATTGGTCGATTTGTTCTTGGCGGTGTTGCGGGAACATTATTAATGGGTGTAATTATTGGGCAATTTGGTGTTCATATTGATCCCGGCGTAAAAAGCATTTTCTTTGCGCTCTTTATTTACGCAGTAGGGTATCAAGGTGGTGCGCAGTTCTTCAAAGCACTGAACTTTAGAACCATCAACATTCTACTTTCCGCTGTAGTGATGACGGTGTCTGGCCTGCTTTGTGTACTAGCAGCAGCTTGGATGTTCGATCTAGACAGAGGTACGGCAGCAGGCCTTGCAGCTGGTGGTTTGACTCAATCGGCAATCATCGGTACAGCGGGTGATGCGATCGCACGTCTTGGTGGTGTGACAGAAGAAGCGAAGCACCTAATGCAGACCAACGTCGCAGTAGGCTACGCAGTTACGTACATCTTTGGTTCGCTTGGTCCAATTCTGATGGTGACATGGGTATTCCCAACACTGATGAAGTGGGATATCCGAGCAGAAGCGATTGCTCTAGAAGAGAAAAACTCAAATGGTAAGCGTGATTTAGCGCCGGGTGAGTTCAACGCTGTCACAGCGCTGGTTACACGAGCATTTAAAGTGAGCAAAGATGGTGGGCTAGCAGGCAAAACCTTAGCTCAGTTAAACCAACACGCTCTGGCTGCTTGTATTGAATTGATTCAACGCGATGGCAAAGTGCTAGACGTGGACAAATTCACAGCACTGAAAGAAGGGGATGTCATTGTTGTAACAGGCCGCCGTAATGCAGTACATCAGCTGCAAGATGATTTGGCTGACAACGAGATTGCACTTCCAGAAGGCTATGAAGTTATAGAAGAAAACCGTCAACTGATCGCAGACAACCGCAAACTGATTGGTAAGTCGCTGCAAGAGATTAAAGAGGCTTCGAACCAAGGCTCTATGCGCGGTATTTATGTGACAGACTATATTCGTGAAGGCAACTCAATTGAAATGACGCCGGATCTTGTGGTGAAGAAAAACGACGTCATCCAGCTTACAGGTACCGCAAAAGACATCAATCGCGTTGAGAAAAACATTGGTCAGCGAATGGGCTCAGCAAACGTGACTGACTTAGTCGTGCTTGGTATGGGCATGGTGGTTGGCCTATTAATTGGTCTAATCAGTTTTAAGATTGCTGGTATTCCCGTCACTATCGGTTCTGGTGCAGGTTGTTTGATCTCAGGTTTGATTGTCGGTTGGTTGCGTAGCCGCAATCCGCATGTTGCTCAGTTTCCTGTGGGTGCCGCAAACTTTATTCGAGATTTCGGTTTGGCAGCATTTGTAGGCATTGTTGGCCTTGAGGCTGGCCCTCAAGCGGTCGACACCATCAAAGAACACGGTATGTCTCTGTTGTTCCTTGGCATGGGTGTAACGATTATCCCTCAGATTATTTCGTTCTTCTTCTCATATTTTGTATTGAAGATTAAGAACCCGGTTGAAGCACTTGGCTGTGTGACAGGTGGACGAAGTGCGAACCCAGCATTCGCGGCTTTAATGGAAAAAACAGGTAACGCAACGCCAGTATTCTCATTCACTGTGACTTATGCAGTCGCCAATGTACTGCTTACCCTATGGGGTCCAATTATTGTCGGCATTATTACTTTAAACGCAGGCATGTAATTTAAATAAATTCGAACACGCTTATCGCCTAATTAAATAGGCGGTAGGGGAAGTATTATCCAAATTTTACTAAATAATAGATTCAGGTAAATATTATGACTACGCAAAACACAACAATTGATTTTTCAAAATTTGCAGATTTAAGCCCATTTGAATTAAAAGATAAACTAATTGAAGTGGCACAAACTGTTCCTGACCGCGCGTTATTAGATGCAGGTCGTGGTAATCCTAATTTTCTTGCGACACTACCACGTAAAGCGTTCATTCGTTTGGGTGAGTTCGCAATATTGGAAGCCGAGCGCACTTATTCATACCTAGATGGTGGTTTCGGTGGCATTCCAGATGGTGTGGGCATTGTTGAACGCTTCGATACGTTTGCAAGCAAGAATAAACAAGACCAAGGCGTACAGTTCTTGGAAAAGTCGCTGAGCTACGCAAAAGACCGTTTGGGTCTAGAGAAACAAGCATTCTTGAATGAACTGGTTAACGCATACCTTGCATGTAACTACCCAGTGCCACCACGTATGTTGACGAACATCGAAACCGTTGTGAAGCAATACATTGCAGAAGAGATGTACGGCCCAATGCCAATGACAACAGACTTCGATCTGTTTGCAACGGAAGGCGGTACGGCGTCTATGACGTACACGTTCCAAACTATGTTCAACAACGGTTTATTGAAGAAAGGTGACAAGGTTGCGCTAATCACTCCAATCTTTACGCCGTACCTAGAGATTCCAGAACTGAGTGAATACAAACTGGAAATCGTTGAACTACGTCTGGATGAGACAACATGGCAACTGCCGATGTCTGAAATCGAAAAGCTTGCAGATACAGGCATCAAACTGCTTTGTGTTGTTAACCCAGCAAACCCAGCGTCTGTGAAGTTCTCGGATGAAACTCTGGATAACCTATCAAACTTCGTGAACAACGAACGTAGCGACCTGTTCATTGTGACTGACGATGTATACGGCACATTTGCGGACGACTTTGTCTCACTGTTCGCGAAACTTCCATACAACACGCTTTGTGTTTACTCGTTCTCTAAGTACTTCGGTGCAACAGGCTGGCGTTTAGGCTCGATTGCGATTCAACACAACAACGTGTTTGACGATGCAATGCGCAGCCTTCCTGAAGCGCGTCAACTTGAGTTGGACGATCGTTACAAAACACTGACTCCGGAACCTCGTGAGATTAAGTTTATTGACCGTATCGTAGCAGACAGCCGCAGCGTAGCGCTTAACCACACAGCAGGTTTGTCTCTTCCTCAACAAGTTCAAATGGCGCTGTTCTCTTTGAACTGCTTGATGGACTCGGAACAAAACTACAAAGAAGCATGTAAACGCATCATCCGCGAGCGTTACAAAACTCTGTACAAAAACATGGGTGTAGAAATTGAAGAAAACAAAGATCGTGTGGACTACTACACACTGCTTGAGCTCGACACTCTGGGCGGCAAATTGTACGGACCAGCATTCGTTGAATGGTTCAAAGCGAGCGAGAAGGGCAAAGACTTCCTGTTCCGCCTTGCACATGAAACCGGCGTTATCCTACTTCCAGGCCAAGGCTTCGATGTAGTGCATGCATCAGTTCGAGTTTCGCTAGCAAACCTTACTCACCACGAATACGAGCTTATCGGTCGTGCAACACGCAAAGTGTTGGATGAGTACTTTGCTGAATTCCAAGGCTAATGAATCCAGCCTGATTAAGAATAAGCCTCGGCGTTGTCGAGGCTATTCCGACCAAATAAGCACAGTGTACGTCATTGTGTTTATTTAGTCGCCAAGCTAACAAACTTCTCAATTAAGAGTGACTTATGAAAAGTATTATTTCTATTCAATCTCATGTGGTTTATGGCCACGCCGGAAACAGTTCTGCAGTCTTCCCAATGCAGAGAATGGGCCTCGAAGTATGGCCAATTCACACGGTTCAGTTTTCAAATCACACTCAGTACCAGCAAGGTTGGACTGGACAGAAGTTTGGGGCAGATGAAATTCATTCTCTAATGAGAGGCTTAGATAACATTGAGAAGTTAGGCGAATGTGGCGCGATACTGTCCGGTTATCAAGGCAGCGCAGAGCAATGTCTAGCGGTGGCCGAAGCGGTAAGTTTAGTCAAATCGCGTAACCATAGTGCACTTTATGTGTGTGACCCAGTTATGGGTGATCCAGACAAAGGTTGCATTGTGGCAGACGGTGTCAAAGAAGCGATAAGCCATAGCTTGTTGCCCATCGCTGATGTGATTGTTCCTAACCAGTTTGAACTGAGCGAGTTAACAGGTGTGAAAATTGACTCTCTTTATGATGCGGTCACTGCATGTAAAAAAGCCTTAGAGTTAGGACCGAAAATGGTATTGGTGAAACATCTGCATGCTCTAACAGATGACGCCTTCAGTATGATTTTAGCGACGCCGAAAGCAAGCTATTTGGCCCAACGCCCTAGTGTTGAATTTGCTATGCAGCCAGTCGGTGTCGGTGATTTAATTTCTGCGATTTTTACCTCTTGTTTGGTGAAGAAGATGTCTCCTGTCGCAGCCTTTCGTCATACACATAACGCCGTTTACGGTGTATTGGAGATCACCAAAGGCTATGGCACATGGGAGCTACAGACGATCAATGCCCAATACGAATTTGTCGAACCGACGCATGAGTTCAACGTCGTGAAAATTGCTTAGCGCAGTACCTAATTAACGGAGAAGCGTAAAGTTAGCATATAGAAACTTGGCATAATTGCTTTGATGGATAGCATCCTACAATCGCGATTATGGGGTTTAGCCGTGCCTAGCTATAGTAACTCCACACAACGAAACGGACTTCATTTTGACCCAATTAACTTCAAACTGAGTCTCTGGTCATACGCCAGAGAACATTAAATGAGACTGATTATGAATCGTTTAATTTCCTCTGGTGTGACGGTTGCACTTTCGCTGCTGATAGTAGCTTGTAGTTCACCTCATACGCTGGATGTTCGTGTTTCTCAAAGCAACTATAAAGATGTCGAGATCGCGAGTTCGACACCAAATGAGCCACTTCGAATGTGGGCCAATGAAGCGCCGGATTTTCTCTACTCAGCGCACAATCAAACCACACCGATCAAAGTAGAGGGTGAACAGCTCAATATTTTGGCCTTATCGGGTGGTGGCGTAAACGGCGCATACGGGGCCGGCGTTTTGATGGGGCTACAGGAAAAGGGGGAGCTAAAAGATTATGCCATCATTACTGGAGTCAGTGCGGGTGCCCTAATCGCTCCTTTTGTTTTCATTGGCGGTGATGCGATGCCAAAGATGAAAGAAGTCATGCTCAACATCAATGATAAGAATATTTTGGGTAAGAAGAACTTCTTAAATACCTTGTTTAAGGACGCGTTTACCGATGGTGAGAACCTCTATGATTTCATCGCAGACGCTTACCCTGAGCCCATGATCGAGGCGATGGCTCAGCAACACCGCAATGGTAAACGCCTCTTTATTGGCAGTACCCATTTTGATTCAGGCGAACTGGTGATTTGGAATATTGGTGCGATTGCGAACAGTGATTTAGCGGACAAATCTGAACTTATTTACAAGGTGCTTGCTGCGAGCGCATCGATCCCTGGTGTTTTCCCTCCACAATTTATCGATGTTGAACATGATGGAGAAACACTTGAGGAGTTACACGTAGATGGCGGTCTCGCAGCGCAGGTGTTCTTTAATCCGTCTAACTTCAACTATCAACAAATCTCAGATGCTTTGGGGTTAGAAAAAGCGCCTCAGTTGGATGTGATTCGCAATGGTGCGTTAAAAGCGCCGTATCGTCCACTAAAAGACAAAGGTTTGGACTTGGTATCGAAGAGTGTCTCAAGCCTTACGCTAGCGCAAACTCGTGGTGATCTCTATCGAATGAAATACATCAGTGAAATCAACGATATCGAGATGCAGTTTACCTACATTGATCAAGATTTCAGATACGCCAAAGTAACGAAAGATATGTTCGATCACCGCTACTTGCTGACGATTTACGAATATGGATTCAAAAAAGCCACCCAAGGGCAACTTTGGGTAACTGAACTCCCTTAATACAGGAAAACGATACAATGAAAAAAGCCGTTCTTACACTCATGATGCTTACCGCTTCCGCGACTGCATTCGCCCAAAGTGGAGCCCATCTTGACCAGCAAAAAGTGGATAGTGACATGCAGCAACTGTCTGCAATCAAAGAAGAAGGTGCAGCCTTTATTATGATTGACGAGAACTCGAGTTACGTGGCGATCGAGTTCGTGGGAAAGTGGGAAGAGATCAACAACTATGTGTCACACAAAGAAGCGAAACAACGTAAATTGGAAAAAGTGAACAAGCAGTTCGTGTACTCTCAGGTCGGTGAAACGTTGGAGTCACTTGAGCAAAAAGTCGTTGACCACATTTACGCTGATCAACCTAAATATTTCAGTGTCGATGTCTACCGCGATTACCATGGTGACTCAGGAGAATTCAACTATTTAGCTCGTGTCGTTGAGTACAACTAAGTTAGAGAAAACCTACTGAAGCTAGTAGGTTTTTTTGTGTCGTCGAGAAGGAATTCAAACGCAGATTGTTTCCGTTACCAAGTAGCAATTCTACGATCTTGTGGTAATTTAATTAGATAACTCTAAAAAGTAAGCACAACCTATGAATTTTAGTTTTGAACAACTTCTCGCGTTCGTAACCGTTTATGAACAGCTTTCGTTTAGTAAGGCGGCGGTCAAACTCAATAAGCACCGAACCACAATAGGGCAGGTGATTACCAATCTTGAAGACCAACTGGCGGTCAACCTGTTTGAGCGAGTGGGGCGCTCGGTAGAACCGACAGAAGATGGTCATCTTCTTTACCACTATGCTAAGCAAACCATCGAACAAGCACGTACTTTCGATAAAGTCGCATTAAGTCTAGCTTACGGTGGGTTAGAGAATGTTAGTATCGCCTATTCAAGCGCTATACCACACCGTTTTCTTGTATTGCTTCGTATTCAATTAGCAGCAGATTTTCCGATGATGCGAGTTAACTTTCTTGTTCGTAATCGCAACGAAATTAAAGAGGGTTTACAGAATGGTGATTATCAATTCGGTATTGTCAATGTGCATGATAGTAGAGCAATACATAGTCTGGATGCGACGTTTTTAGGTCATTTTGAATTTGTTCCTTTCGTCCAGAAAGGTGGTGAACTCGCTTCTATGGCACCAGATCGAGTATTGACAGCCTTGAGGAATAGTAAACAATTTGTACTGCGGTCTCTTATTGAAGAGGGAATGGGCGAAAAAGTCATCGTAAGTTCGAACCATGAAGAGGTCGACCAATTGGCCCTTGTAGTGAAAATGGTTGAAGCAGGTTTAGGATGGGCGATTCTCCCCAGAACGTTTGCCCATTCGGAGTTTTCTAATAATCATATAGAGCCAGTGGAAGCTTCTGAATTATTGGAAGGTTTTAAGTTTGGTTTTGGCCTATGGTGCCAACCCTCTAAGCAAGTCGGTGATGTAAAAAATTCAATCATGAAGGTCGTTACAGAATACCGAGAGAAAATAATCCGTGATATGACTTAGCGGCGACATGTATCCTGCTCATCCCTATCAACAACAAAACTCAATGTGAGTCTTGTTTTTTTGTGTCTGAAAAACGTTATCGCTCTAGCGAAGAGCTAATGTCTATTGGAAGGATATGACCCTCTATATGAGAGTATGGAATCCATACTTTTTGGCTTAATCTAACCTCGCTCAATGGGTAAGCCCAGAGCAAAAAGTGTTTTTACCATATGTCCGCTGCAAGGACGCAGATTTTCAGCCGGGTTTAGTTACCCGGCTTTTTTTATAGTAATAAAAAATGTCAGCTGTCACCCCAAGCTCTCTGTTACAACTGGCTTGTTACTTCGCTTAGCAATCCAGTACGCAACGCTACCCCAAAGCACGGTGAGTGCCCAAAGCGCCGTCCAATGTGGAGCGACTTGTTGCCAGGTTGCCCCCATTTGGTTTAGCGCTAAGAAAGCTTTTATCGCCCAAGTGCTTGGGCTTAAATCAGCAATCCATAATAAGGGAGTAGGTATGGCTTCAATTGGCCAAATAAAACCAGCCAAGAAAATGAGCGGCATAGAGCTCACTAAGACGACTAAGGTGACAAGTTCACGCCGAGGTAATAAGTAACCTAGCCAGAAGCCTAGTCCGCAACAACCTAAAAGGAACGGGAACAACATAGCCAACAATTCGCCCGCATTGGCGATATGGTTTACGTTTAAGCGTTCGAAGCTAAAACCAAAATAATAGGCGCCGAGTAAATAATAAATTGCCACAAATACTAACGTTCTCACAAGCAGCAGCGATCCCGTTGATACTTGTGACCAATAGCCACGACCATGACGCTGTGTTCCCGTTTGTAATCCAACCGCCATGATCAACGTTTGTTGTAAAATCAGAACAAATACTGCCGGCACTACGTATTCGATGTAACCCATGGTTGGGTTGAACGTCGGCTTCATATTAAGCTTGATAGCAGAGTAATTATGGCTAGCCATACTCATGGGCACACCATCTATCACCATTTTACTGACTTTCACTTGTGCCCCTAATGTGCCTCCAGCTTGGGCCAATCCTTCTACCACGGTTCCGTACACGAGAAAATACGAGGCGTCCGCAGCGTAGGCTAGAGTCGGGCTTTTACCTAGCATTAGGTCTTTGTAAAAGTGTTCCGGTATGACTAAAAAACCGGTGATCTCTCGTTGTAAAAATGCTTGCTTTGCATCGGCAATCGTATGAAGTCGAGTGACTACGTTGACTTGCGGAGTGGCATCAACCATACGTTCCAGCTTTAAACTCGTCTGACTACCATCTAGATTAACAATCGCGATTGGTTGTTCACGAGGCGTTTGTTGTGCATAAGGCAAAGGGTATAAAAACGAGTAAAATACGACACCACCAAACACGGTCAACGTAACGACTGGATTGGTTAGAACGGCCTTGAGTTCCGCTTTAATCAGTTGCCACAATGTCATACCGCCTCCTTCGCTTGGCGTGTTGATGAATCTGTTCGATGTTTACCCATCAAGGCTGCGGTAATGAGCAGGGGCACAACGTAACCAATCATAGGCCATAGCGAGCTTAAAGATTGTGCGGCCGATGCTCCATAGTTTGCTTGACTCACTTGTACTTCAATGTAATGGGTAATCGGCAATAATGAACGCCATGCATAAGCGAGCGTGTTCATGTCAGAAACTGGGAATGTAATTCCCATGAACGCGAAACTTGGAGCCGTAAACGCGCCAGCAAAACTCATCGCACGTGCAGGATCCATCGACAAGAAGAAGAACAACGCTCCCATAATGATACAGGCGATAACCGTCGCCAATTGTGCTAGTAGCATAACCACAAAACTGCCTTCCATTGGCCAATCAAGCACGGAATAAAACCAGTACAAGAACAACGCACCTTGCGCCATAAAGACCGGAATGTACTGACTTAATAGGGTAGTGAGCCTGGCGTATGGCTTTTCGCCCAAAAATGCAAAGCCATTCTTTCCACCATAAATGCGAAAGTGCGCGGCAAGAATCAAAATAGTGCTTACTACAATACATATTTGCCAAATGGCTGGCACGATAGCCGTTACCAAAAATTGTGCGTAGTTATTGTTACGGTTAAATAATGCGGTTATTTGTGTCGACACTGGTACAGCCTGTCCAGCCGCTGCTAACGTTGTGGTGTTACCCTTAGCCAAGTTTCCCATTACTTCAACCTGAGCGTCGAAATAGCCTTGTGCTTGCGCAACGGCAGAGTTGATCAGTTTCGCTACCAAAATGTACTGACTGTTGTAAAAGACAGAAAGTTGAGGTTGGCGGTGCTGGAGAATATCTTGGTCGAACTTAGATGGGATGACCGCGTAAGCGTAGATATCGCCTTCAATTATCGCATTTTTTGCTTCGCTTGCACTGGTGTAGTGATAGTTAACAGCCAGACTCGACGACGCATCCAAAGATTGAATGAGCTTTCGAGATAGTTGGGAATGTTGTAGATCAACCACACCGATTGGCAGATCCCGGGCAATGCCCGCAGAGAACACTCCCCAAATCATCATCGCGAGCAAAATCGGTATCCAAGTAAGGCACGAAAGCAACCACTTGTCTCGTCGTAAGATATGCCGCTGTGAAATCTTAATCGTCATAGCATTAACCTAGTGGTTGTGATTAAAGTTCAACGACAACACTCATTCCCATACGCAGTTCAGGTTCGGGTTGAGCTGGACGAGCTTCTACTTCAAAGGTACGAAGATCAAAACCTTGAGAAGCATCGGTTGCTCTCCACGTTGCAAAGTCACCCATAACGGCAACATGCGTTACTTTGAACTCAACATTTTTATTTAAGGCAGGCAAATAGGCATCAAAGGTTGCTCCTTTTTTAAAGTGTTGAAGGTAATCTTCACGCACATTCAGTGTCGCCCAGGCATCTTCTGTATCTATCACAGTAACTACTGGGAAGCCCTGAGGTGCTAATTCACCACTTTGAAGCAGAACTTGAGAGACTTCGCCGTCGAACCAGCTGTAGATCTGAGTATCTTTCGCATACGCTTCTACTTCGGCTACGGCACCTGATGCCATGCGCGCTTTTTCCGCCGCAGCCACTTTGGTTTCACTTCTAGCGCCTTCTTTTGCCATTTCATACATTTGAAACGCAGCACTTTCTGTGTATTTCGCTGCTTGCCACTGAGTTAAAGCTTCATCGCGTTTTTGTTCTGCAACCACGCCATCGTTATAAAGGTTATTCACACGATTGTAGGTTTTTTCCATTAAATTCGCAGCGGCTTTGGCTTTCATCCACTGATCTTTTGCTGCTTGGATTTGTTGCTCACGTGCGCCTTTCTCAGCTTCTTGAGCTAAGGCGTCCGCCGCTTTTTCACCTGCTTTTGCTTGTTCTAACTTCGCTTCAATTTCAGGACTATGAAGGGTAAAAATAAGCTGACCTTTCTCTACATCGTCGCCTTTACGTACCATGACCTCATCAATACGCCCTGGAACTTTTGAGGAAATACTGTATTGCTGGGCTTCAATTAATCCCTGTAAGCGGATCGGTTCCGGTTGATAGGCTTGGTAAAATTGATACCCAACCCAAGAGGCAACACCCAAAGCACAAAGTGAGAGTAAAACGGGTTTTAGTGATTTAGCTGCCATGATTTATTTCACCTCTTTGGATGTTGAAGCAGGGATATAAGCGGTATTTTGATATTGTTCGAAGCTGTTCATTTCACTGCTCAATGCGAGTAGCTTGGTTAAAGATATTAAATAGCGGAAACGCGCCGCTGAACGCTGTGTTTCTATACTCGCGACATAAAGTTGTGCATCCACAACATCCAGAGAAGACGACAGACCCTGAGTAAATGCTTTTTCACGCAAGCGCAGGTTTTCGTTAGCGAGTTCAATGCTAGATGCGAGCCCTTGTACTTCATCAATGGCTTGCTGAGCCTCCAAGTATGTCTTTTGGACTAACAGCGATAAGTCTTGTTTGGCTTGGGACTTTAATGAGTCGACCTGCGAGACGACGCTTTGAGCGGCTTTGACTTTTTCGCTTCGCCCTGATGATTCAATCAGTGGAATGCTGACACCAACACCAACTAACCAGTCAGGCTTCATTTGGCTTGCGAGAGAATCGTCTTCATACAAGCTGTAGTCGCCGTAAAGATAAACTTCAGGGTAGTATTTCCCTTTTTCTGCTTTGATTAAGCTAGAGGCTTGTTTGTGTTTAGCGCTCAGAAGTTCTAACCCCGGATAGGTAAGCAGCGTTTGATCGACAAAAGCGCTAAGAGGGGGAAGACTGTCGTTGATAAACAAAGATTCAGCGGGCTCTACGGCATCATCTTGCGCGAGTAATTTACCTAATGCAGCCTGAGCGATACTCAAATCGCTGGCTGCTTTACGTGTTTCTACAGATGCTTTATCTAAAGAAGCCTCTGCTTGCAGGCGCTCAACGTGCGCGATTTGTCCTTGCTCTTCAAGCTTAATGGCAAAATCTCGATGCTTTTTTAGCCCAGCTTCAACCGCTTGCCGCGTTGCGAGTACTTCCTTTGCCAGTACGACAGAAAAGTAGTACTTCGATAAATCTTCAAAACGCGCTTGTTGTTCCATTAAAAGCTGACTTTTCGCCTCATCCGTTTTGCCTTCTGCTGCTGATTGAGCCGCAGAAATTCGACCACCAGTAAAAATTGGCCAAATGGCACGAATAGACGAAGAGAAAATATCGCGCTCGGTTATGGTCGAAGTGGTATTAGCTAAGGCACCAAAAATAGGCTGAAAAGCAGGAGGTACGTTAATGTGTACTCCTGTGCTGTCTAGGATCTGTTTTCCCGACAGCGTGATATCGGTATCTAAACGCGTGTAATTCGCGCCAATAGTAACCTGAGGTAAGTTGAGATTGCTGGTGGCACTCTCTTGGTATTGGTAGTTCTCGACGTTTGAGCGTTGAGCTTTGAGAGAATAGTTGTTTTCTAGCAATAGCTGCCATGCGGTATCAAAAGTGATCGGTGCCGCATGACAGGCAAGGGAAATCGAGCTGCTAAGTAAGCCCAGTATCCAAACCTTTCCTGTTTTTTTCATAATGGCTGCTTTGTCGTAGAGTATTAGCTCTAATATAAAGGATTCGTAACTGCGTGTTAAGTAGGAGGGAAAATTGGGCAGTAGTATGCGCCCAGTTATATTTGTGCTGGGCGCGGGAGATGTTACAAATTTATTTCGTATATGGACAGTGAAACTCTGCTCTCCACTCGAGCTGACGAGAACCTCGCATCGTATTCAATAGATCTTTTCCGCTCATTTGAGGGAATGATAACAGGACTTTGAGATCAGAAGTACCGCCTCCGTTTTTTTCATAAGCCCTGACGTGTGTAAATGTTGAATACATATTCTCTGACAGCATCGCCTTATTCAGGCATATTCCAAAGGTATCGCGTTCCATGTTTGGTGTTCCTTCTAACTATAAATGCACCTCTGTTTATAGTTTTCCAGTTTTCAGATGGTGTCTAAGTGTTTGTCATATAGTCAGTATTTGTGTTTTGTTTTATTTTTGTCCAAACCACTGACATCAATGTTGAGCTTTTAATAGACTTCCAGCTTCACTGCTTTCAAACCGAAACTCTCATTGGTTTCGTTGATTAAAAATTATACGTTGTAAAGTCTAAAAACGCCTCAAAAACCGCTAAAATCGATGTGATCGCGATCATGATTTTAAGGGCAATTTATGTATGGAATTGAGTATCAGAGAGGAATGCTAAATTTGGTGAATGGTTGTAATTTTATGTTTCAGCTCGTCGATTAATTAACCGTAAACTCTGCGGTTTGTTTGCCTTCCTCACAGATTTATCACCGCGACAACGTCATGCTGTTAACTGAGTGTTAACGTTACGCTCAAGAGTGAATCACAAGGATGTATCAATGAGTTGGAAAACCATCAGCTTTCGTAAGCGGATGCTCATTATCATGACGCTATCGGGGTTGATAGAGCTGTTATTGCTTGTCGCCGCGGGGTTCACTTATCTCAAAATCAATCAAGAGCAAGAAATGGGAGAAAAAGCACTGGGTGTTGCCCGTTTTTTAGCGGACTCAGCGGTTGTTCGTGAAATGATCGAAACCCAAAACCCCCAGCCATACCAACTTCGCTTTAGAGAATTAACCGAAGCCATAGGTGCTGCATTCATCGTTATTGGCGACCATAAGGGAGTACGCTTAGTCCACCCTGTTGATGAGCGGTTGGGCAAGCCAATGAGAGGTGGCGACAATCGTCGAGCGCTAGAACAGGGGTTGTCTTATGTTTCGACGGCACAGGGCTCGTTAGGTTATTCAGTTCGTGGTAAAGCTGCGATTTTTGACGAGGAAGGGAACATCATTGGTGTGGTTTCGGTTGGCTATTTGCTCGACCGACTGCAAGACCGCATCGAACCATTTTTGGCCTTTTTGATTTTAATGGTCATCGTAGTTGTCGTCGCTAATGCCATTGTATCCAATTATGCGTCGAGAAAGTTTCAGCGCGCCATTTTAGGCTTTGAGCCTGAAGAGATAGGGCGGTTGTACGGCGAATTAGAAGTGACGATGAGCACTATCAAAGAGGGCGTGTTAAGCATTGATGCCCAAGGGATACTTCGCTCGATAAATCGTAGTGCCTGCCAGATTCTCGGTATTGATAGAGAATCAGCGCTCAATAAACCTTTGACTGATACGCTGCGTGATAGCGATCTATATACAGTGTTAGAAAGTGGGCAGGAAGATCATGATATTGAAATATTCCTTAATCATAAGCGCCTGATTGCAAATCGCTCTCCAATTTATGTTGATGGAAAAATCGTGGGGGCGGTATCGAGTTTCCGTTTAAGGGATGAAATTAATGATCTAACCGAGCAGCTATCACAAACCAAGGAATATGCAGATTTGTTACGTTCGCAAACCCATGAGCATCGCAATAAGCTAAACACTATCAGCGGGCTAGTACAAATGGGTGAGCTTGATGCGGTGCAAAAGTTAATTGGACAAGAAACCGCTCACTATCAAGCAATGATTGAGTTTTTAAGAGATACCGTTAAGGACCCGCTAATTGCAGGTATGTTGCTTGGAAAAACTGAACGTGCTCGCGAGTTAGGCTTACAACTGGTGGTTGAGGAAGGCAGTCGTCTGGAGCCCCTGCCTGAGTGGCTAAATTCGGAAGACCTAGTCACAATTTTGGGTAATTTGATTGATAACGCTTTCGATGCCACGTTAACTTCAATTCGCGATGAATCAAATGTTGCGTCAGAACGCAGAAACATTGATGTGTCCGTTAGCGATTACGGAAATGAAGTGATACTTGAGGTGATAGATCATGGCTGTGGCCTCCCAAAAACAATGGATCCACAAACATTATTTACAAAAGGCGTTTCGACGAAATCTCGCCAAAATCGAGGTGTTGGGTTACACCTTGTCAATCAGCTTGCTACTCGATATCACGGCCATGTTGAGATGATACCCAATACAAATTATGGGACAAGAATAACGGTGTACTTACCCAAGGAAGAACAATTATGAGTATGGCGACTCGCGTAATGATCATTGAAGATGATCTGGCTATTGCTGAGCTGCACCACAAATACTTAAGCCAACTGACAGGTTTGGAAGTGGTTGGAATTGCGACCACGAGAATGGAAGCAGAAATGCAACTCGACATTCTTAAGCCAGATTTACTATTGATGGATGTCTATCTTCCCGATGGCACAGGGCTTGAGATACTAAATACACTGCGTGCAAGTAACCAAACGTGTGATGTCATTTTGATTACAGCCGCAAGGGATGTCGATACATTACAACAGGCGATGAGGGGTGGCGTTGTCGATTACCTGTTAAAACCAGTGATGTTTCCACGCTTAGATGCCGCACTGAAAAAGTATGTGTCCCAACGCCAACAACTAGACATCGTAGGGAGTTTGGATCAGAACCTCGTTGATAAAATGCTGCAGTCTCACGCCAATCAAGACAACTTGCCGAACCGATTACCAAAAGGGATTGATGGTGTAACCCTAGACAAGATCAGGGAGTTGTTCCCAAATGGCAGTGCGCTGACCGCTGATGAGGCAGGCGAAAAGATCGGCGCGAGCCGAACAACGGCGAGGCGCTATTTGGAGTATCTTATCAGCACTGGTGAACTAGAGGCTGATTTAAACTATGGCTCTGTTGGTAGGCCAGAAAGGTGCTATAAAAAAGTGACACGGTAGCGTTTATATTGATGCTCTATGCAAAATAAAAAGCGATGGCTTATTGTAGAAACCATCGCTTTACAAATTACTGCTGTTCCGCTCTAAGAGGTTAGAAGTTGTATTCTAACTTCGCTTCGATAGAGCGCTCAGCGCCAAACCAACAGTTATTTTTGTCGTAACAAGAATAGTATTCTTTATCGAATAGATTGCTTGCAGAAAGCGTGACGCTAGCCCCTTTCATTGATTCAGATACCGTTGAGAAATCGTAACTTGCTGCCAAATCAAACAAGGTGTAGTCCGGTACTTTTTGACTATTCTGTGCATCAATTTGTGCTTCTCCGACATAGCGAACGCCAGCACTGGTACGAAGGCCTGAAAGATTTCCTTCAAAGAAGTAATTTGCCCATAGAGAGGCCGTTTGCTCAGGTACCCAAACCGGCGTTTTACCTTCTTGGTTGTAATAACTGTCCTCGGTAATCTCCATATCGGTATATGTATAGCCTAGAGTGAAATCAGCTTGTGCTGTGGCTTGCCATTTCGCCTCAAGTTCAATACCTTGTGATACCACTTCGCCCGCTTGATAGTTCGGTGCATAAGGATTATTCGGATCGGTCAAGATCGCGTTTTTCTTCGTGATATGGAAGAGTGCTAAGTTACCTGAGATATCACCAGATAATGGTGCGTATTTAAAGCCTAACTCCCATTGATGACCGGTTGATGGCTCAAATGCTTTACCAGAAGAGTCGGCACCCGCAATTGGCTCAAAACTTTCCGAGTAAGTAAGGTATGGCGAGAGACCAAAATCTAGCTCATACAAACCACCGACTCGGAAAGATACGTTGGTATCGTCTAACTCTTCCTTGCTCTTGGATACTGTTCCTAGATAATCGCTAACGGCGTCTGTATTTGAATCGTATTTATCCCAACGAAGACCTGCAATCATTACAAGTTGGTCGTAACGAACTTGATCTTGGAAATAAACGCCAATCTGCTTCGTTTTGATATCCAAGTTTTGTTTGTATTGGAAATTCAGTGCATTACGATCAATGCTGTTGTGGTCAGGATTAAAAATGTCCTGAGTTAGCGAATACCCAAGCGTGTCTTTGTATTTTACATCTGAATCTAGATACTGATAATCAAGCCCGAACAATAAGTTATGTTCAAAATTTCCTGTTTTAACGTAGCCAGATAGTTGGTTGTCAATCACAAAGGATTTGGACTTTTCATCGGTTAAATAGGCATTTCGACCAACGGTACGGTTATCCGCTTCAAGTGCACCGTTATATGTGTTTTCCTGATAGGCATCGGCGGTCATGTAGCGGGCATTCTGTAGAAATTGCCAATTGTTGTTAAAGTCGTGTTGGACTTTGTAACCCATCATCAGAACTTCGCGTTCGTAAGTGTTCCAGTCCTCATCCCCTAAATAAGTGCTTGGTGACATCGAGCCAAGTGGGTTTTTAATCACTGAGCCAGATGCAGGCACAGTCGTGTAGATACCTGCTGATGGATCATTTTGATAGTAAACATTCACGTTCACTAATGTGCTTTCTGTCGCTTGCCAATTGAAAGATGGGGCGAGTACATAACGTTCATCTTCAGACGTATCGGCTTGACCATCTCGCTGTTTTGCCAGGCCGACGATACGGTAATCCACATTAGAATCACCAATTTGTCCTGTGGTGTCGAACGTCAGTTCTTTTAGGCTGTTAGTCCCTATACTAATCGAGACAGAGTGTGAGGGTGTTGACTGAGGCGCCTTGGCGATAATGTTGACCATACCTCCTGGTGGAATATTGCCGTAAAGAACAGACGTTGGCCCTTTAAAAACCTCGATTTGCTCAAGAGCAACGGAATCGACCTGCGGTTGAAGGTTCCAACCGTTGTACAGCAAAGGAAGACCATCATAAAAGTTGGTGTAGTTAATAAAACCACGAATATTGAATAGGTCAAGTCGGGAAACGGCACCGCCACGCAATTCTGTATTTACGCCAGGCGCGTAACGCAATGCTTCGCTCACCGAGTTTACGCCGCGCAGGTCCATGTCATCTTTAGTGATTACCGTGATTGCTTGCGGTGTTTCCTCCGGTTCTAAAACGGTTTTAGTTGCGGTGTTTCGGTATGTTTCTCCTAGCACCGTAATCGTTTCGTGTTGGGATACGCTCTCAGTCGCATTGGCGTGGCCAGCGAGCAATGCGGATACGACGATAGCAACCGCTGAACGATGAAATCGAATCGGACTTTCCATATTTATAAATTCCACTACTTTTTCTATTTATTGATAATGATTGTTATTTGTATTCTATATTCAAAGAAATAGGAAAAGTTAACAATTTGGTGCAAAACACTAATCTTTGGAACTTATTCTTCTGTCCTTAGGTTTTAAAGATAGCGCGTCGTTTGGCTCGACAGGAATCCAATACTGCATTTGTGCTTGTTCGCTATCAACATCATAACCTTCTGGATAAAGCTCTAACTCATAACCATCGATAGCATGATAATTAGAGTAGGGTAGCCAATGTAAAATAAACCATTCCAGCGTTGAGGCGAGCTCTGATGCTTTGCCTATGTGTGTAATGACGGCGTAGGTTTGCTCAGGAACAGCCAAGAGGTCTAACCCCGAGTTGGAAGAGTTCGTTGATCTTGATGCGTTTGTTGTTGGACTACACTCATAACCTGCCCAGTACTCAAGTTGTTGGTTGTTTGAATACGCTTGCGTCACATCAATCACGCCAAAGTAAGTACTTTCCGAATTATTAAGGTTTTCAGATGAATAAAGACGTGACCAAAGTGACGGTACTATGGATTGGAAATCGGGCGTAGCAGAAAACAATCCGTGAATAGGTTCATGATAACCAGCAAGTTCAAAAGCCGGTTTTGTTTCTATTCGAACTTCAATAAAGCGCTGATGTGTTTTCTCTTCTTTTGGTGTCTTACGCAGCGTCAAAGGTTGTCTCAACCCGGAGAGTTGTTGCGTTTTTCGATATTCACGGGGGCTTTTTGAAAACATATTCCTGAACGCTCGGCTAAATGCGTGTTCAGATGTAAATCCCATTTCTATCGCTATATCTAACGAGCGGTCAGAAGTATGGATTAAGCGCTCAGCCGCAAGGCTAAGTTTAAGCTCTCTGATATAGTGAGCGACGGATACGCCAGTGTGTTGTTGAAATACGCGTTGCAGTTGCCAGCGCGACCAACAACTTGCTTTTGATATTTCATCTACGCTCAGAGTGCTGTCTAAGTTGGTGTGAATGTAGTCAAGCACCGATTGTATTCGGTTTATGGGGTGTGGGTTAATGGCGCTTGATTTCATGGCGTTCTACTTTCACATTAATAGTGAATTCATTATCTTTAATTGAGTATCATTATCAATAGGATGATGAAATAAAAAGTAAGTAACACAGATCACGATAAAACTGTAATGGCTTGCAAGGATGAGTAATTATTGCCCATATTAGAGTTTTTGCTTAAATTTTGGAGTGTTCAGATGAAACTTTTTTTATCAATAAAATACAATCGCTTATGACGTTTTGTGCAACTTATTTAAACGTTTGCACTGGCAAGTGTTGATGTAAATCAAATAGTCGTAGACAATATTGCCCCGTGTCGGACTCTCCTCCAGCGAGTACAGTGTGTACTTTTGAGACATAAGTGACTTAAATGACCTCAATACGTCGTGTTTTCAAGAATCGGAAATGCAACTTCTTAAGGTTCTTTGGGCCCATAGACTTTACCTATCAACGTAATAGGTAAGACCAATTTTCTATTTTGAGGTGCCATTGATAGGGTTGGCTCATTCTCTAGCCGTATCCGGGCACACAATAAGTACCTCGTTTTTAAGGGAAAGATGATGGTAATACCAGAAAACAGCAGCATCGTTATTTTTGGTGCTTCAGGTGACCTTACGTACCGTAAGCTCATTCCTGCTTTATACCACCTCTACGCGAACAAGCAGCTTCCAGAGAATTTTGCCATTCTGGGTGTAAGTCGCACTGAATACAGTGATGAGTCTTACCGCGCGAAGCTGAAAAAATCGCTTCAGGAAATGGAAAAGACTGAGCCAGAAACGCTTGATGCATTTATTAACCATCTGCACTACCAAGCAATTAATACTTCTGACACACAAGATTACGGTAAGCTATCTTCTCGCTTAGACCAACTTGCGGACGAATATCAATTCGAGCAACGCAATACGCTTTTTTACTTAGCAACCCCACCAAGTTTATACAGTGTGATCCCTGCAAGTCTTGCAGCACATGGTCTTAACAGTGAAGAGGATGGCTGGAAACGCCTGATCATTGAGAAACCATTCGGCTATGATCTTGAATCGGCGCGTATTCTGGACAAAGAAATTCACGAGCACTTCCAAGAGCATCAAATCTACCGAATTGACCATTACTTAGGTAAAGAAACGGTACAAAACCTACTTGTGCTTCGTTTCTCTAATGCGATGTTTGAGCCGCTTTGGAACCGTAACTTCATTGATTACGTTGAAATCACAGGCGCAGAATTCCTTGGCGTAGAGGAGCGTGGTGGTTACTACGACAACTCTGGCGCTGTGCGCGACATGTTCCAAAACCACTTGCTACAAGTATTAGCAATGGTAGGTATGGAACCACCAGCGCAAATCAATGCAGACTCGATGCGTGATGAAGTGGTAAAAGTGCTTCAATGCTTAAAGCCATTAGACGAAAACGCTCTGCGCAACGACCTAGTATTAGGCCAATACACGGCGTCTGAAGTTCGTGGGCAAAGCCTACGCGGCTACCGTGAAGAGCCGGGAGTTGCAGACGATTCTCGTACAGAGACTTACATCGGTTTGAAAGCGTACATCAACAACTGGCGTTGGAATGGCGTGCCATTTTACGTGCGTACTGGTAAGCGTCTTCCAACACGCGTTACTGAGGTGGTTATCCACTTTAAACAAACACCGCATCCTGTGTTTGGTCAAAACGCACCAGAAAACAAGCTGATCATTCGTATTCAACCAGACGAAGGCATTCAAATGAGCTTTGGCTTGAAAGAGCCAGGCGCAGGCTTTGAAGCGAAGGAAGTGAAAATGAACTTCCATTACGCTGACTTGCAAGAAACGCAAATGCTAACGGCATACGAGCGCCTTCTACTTGATGCTTTGAATGGTGATGCTACGCTATTTGCACGTAGTGATGCGGTGGAAGCGTGTTGGCAATACGTACAGCCAATCTTAGATTTTAAGCAAGATCCACAATCCCTCTTCGGGTACGCATGCGGCACTTGGGGACCTAAAGAGTCAGATGACTTGTTACAGCGTGATGGTCGCGCTTGGCGTTTCCCATGTAAAAACTTAACAGATACGGATTACTGTGAACTATGATCAACCATAAGATCTACCAAACAGCAGAACAGGTAGTTGAAAGCCTAGCTAACGATATGAAAGCGTTTAGCGAAATGGGCAGACCTGTTCACATCTCTCTTTCTGGCGGCAGCACTCCTAAAATGCTGTTTAAACTACTGGCTTCAGAGGCTTACGCAACCTCCATTCAATGGGAAAACCTCCACTTTTGGTGGGGTGACGAACGTTGTGTGGCCCCTGACGATGCAGAAAGCAACTACGGTGAAGCGAACACGTTGTTGTTTAGCCAAGTAAATATTCCTGCGGAAAACATTCACCGCATCCGTGGCGAAGATGAGCCTAAAGCAGAAGCCGAGCGCTTTGCAAAAGAGATGGCAGAGGTGATCCCGAGTGAAAACGGCACACCTGTGTTTGACTGGATCTTATTAGGCGTTGGTGCAGATGGTCATACAGCTTCTCTGTTCCCTGGCCAAACGAATTATGATGATGCGAACCTATCTCTTGTAGCGTCGCATCCTGAATCGGGCCAACTTCGTGTGTCGAAAACCGCACGCGTATTAGAAGCAGCGAAACGCATTAGTTACTTAGTGCTTGGTGCAGGAAAAGCGGACATTGTTGAAGAAATTAACAGTTCACCAGCACACGCACTGCCATACCCAGCGGCTAAGATTCAAGCGAAATCGGGCCTAACGGAATGGTATTTAGATTTAGACGCGGCAGCAAAAATTGCTTAAGACGCTGCTCGTCGATGAAATAAAATTGGAGAGAAACAATGAAAGGTGATATCGGTGTAATTGGCCTAGCAGTAATGGGTCAAAACCTTATCCTAAACATGAACGATCACGGTTTTAAAGTGGTTGCTCACAACCGTACTGCTGCTAAAGTAGACGAGTTCCTGGAAGGTCCAGCAAAAGGCACGAACATCATCGGTGCATACTCTCTAGAAGAACTAGTAGAGAAGCTAGAAACGCCGCGTAAAGTAATGTTGATGGTTCGCGCTGGTGACGTTGTAGACAAGTTCATCGAAGCGCTAGTACCTCTGCTAGACAAAGGCGACATCATTATTGACGGTGGTAACACAAACTACCCAGATACAAACCGTCGTGTTGCTGCACTACGTGAAAAAGGTATCCACTTCATCGGTACTGGTGTATCTGGTGGTGAAGAAGGTGCGCGCTTCGGTCCATCTATCATGCCTGGCGGTGCTGCTGAAGCATGGGAAGCTGTTAAGCCTATCTTCCAAGGTATCGCTGCGAAAACTGACGCTGGTGAGCCATGTTGTGACTGGGTTGGTAACGACGGTGCTGGTCACTTCGTTAAGATGGTACACAACGGTATCGAATACGGCGACATGCAGCTTATCACTGAAGCTTACCAGTTCATGAAAGACGGTCTTGGTATGTCTGCAGACGAGATGCAAGCAGTATTCGCTGATTGGAACAAGACTGAGCTAGACAGCTACCTTGTTGAAATCACTGCTGACATCCTTGGCTACAAAGATGAAGACGGTGAGCCTCTAGTTGAGAAGATCCTAGACACAGCAGGCCAAAAAGGTACTGGTAAATGGACTGGTATTAACGCACTAGACCTAGGTATTCCACTAACACTTATCTCTGAGTCTGTATTCTCTCGTTGTCTATCTGCACTGAAAGACCAACGTGTTGAAGCTGAGTCTTTATTCGGCAAGACAATCACACCAGTTGAAGGCGACAAGCAAGAGTGGGTTGATGCACTACGTCAAGCGCTACTAGCTTCTAAGATCATCTCTTACGCTCAAGGCTTCATGCTAATGCGCGAAGCGTCTAACGAAAACGGTTGGGACCTAAACTACGGTAATGTAGCCCTAATGTGGCGTGGTGGTTGTATCATCCGTTCTGCGTTCCTAGGCAACATCCGTGATGCGTACGAAGCGAACCCAGACATCGCATTCCTAGGTTCTGATGAGTACTTCAAAAATATCCTACAAGGCAGCCTAGCAGCATGGCGTAAAGTAGCAGCGAAGTCTCTAGAATCTGGTATCCCAATGCCATGTACGATTTCTGCGCTATCTTTCCTAGACGGTTACACAACTGCTCGTCTACCAGCGAACCTGCTTCAAGCTCAACGTGACTACTTCGGTGCTCACACTTATGAGCGTATTGACCGTCCACGTGGTGAATTCTTCCACACTAACTGGACTGGTACAGGCGGCGACACAGCGTCCACAACTTACGACGTTTAATCCGCGGTCAGTAAGCTGATCAAAGCAAAAGGGTGCCCAAGTGGCATCCTTTTTTGCGTCTGTAAGATATTGGTAGATTTAAAAGTTACATTAAACGTTGATTCGTCACGCACTTCTCAGAAATGGGAGAGCATGCATTTGCTAGCAGTTTAATATTTCTCTTCGAAGAGTGAAGCTAAGCCGCTCTCTGCCGTCTCCTCAACTATAAGGTAATAGAAATGACACAACAGAAGCATCCATTTCACACAGCTTTCGTGTTGCTTATGTTCATATTACTGATTACTTACTCCATCTATCGCCTTTATCATCATTTCGTTTTCAAATCTCTACCGCGTCAGCTCAGTAGTGGTTTTCAAGTGGTCTACATTGATGCGTCATATGTTTTAAGTATCGCAAGCTTACTCTTGTGCCCTACATTATTGGTCTATATTTTATTTGATCGAATGACTCAGTTAGTCAAAGTGCCGATTAAAGTGATAACTATAACAATTGTCTTGTCCCTTATCGTTGCTATTCCAGGTCAAATTTTTGAATTTGGGCGATTGAAGTATATTGCAGAAAATAATGGTTACTCAGCGTGCCCACCTTTCACAATTGCATCAAGCGGAATGTTTGTAGAAGCTATGGTAAAAGAAGAAAAATACTGTATAGAACCAGAAATTAATCGTATTGGTATGTATGGCTATTTTCACGAACTCGAACGGATTGATAACTATATCAAGTCACACAGAAATGACATTCAATAGAAAAGAGCGCCTAGGCGCTCTTTTCAGTGGTCGTTTTCTTGTTTTGATAAAACCTGTCTTTGAGGTAGAGAATTGCACTGACCACAAGAGCCACTAAAGAAACAGTAAATAGGGCGTACATGCTGAGAATCCATGCGAATGTGGCCGTCAAGAATGCGATGAAGGAAAACATCCTGCTGAAAGACATCACATGGCCAAGTTTGTTATTTTTCATAAACGCCTCCCGAAGCTAAGTGGGGATAGACAATTGTGGTCATATGCCACACTTTTAATTGTCTGCTCTTTTGGGGCGTTTCACACAAAAAAGTGGCTAAAGATTTCTCAAAAAAGGTGAAATATTGAACTGGTAGACAAATCGTTAAACTGAGTTGCACAGATATGACTTCGGTTGTCTATCACTTCAAAGTTTTTAACTACGCAGATTAAGGGCATGTAGCGTTATTATTATCGTATTCGAACTCTACGATACACAATTGCAAGTGAACCTACACTCGTAAGCTCATCCCTGTCGTCAGTTACAGTAAAAGCTTTTTTCTCTTTTTAACAATACCTTAGTAACTACGGGCAATTAAACCCGTTTTTCGATCGAAACTCAGATTGCACAAAAGGTGAAAAAGAGTGCTAGGTAAGCCTTTAAACTACGCCTATAATTAGCGCCCACATGGAGGATGTTTATTATATGAACATCCTTTATTTTTTGAAACTAGCAACAAGGATCCAGTAAAACATGTTTTTCTGGTTTTGTTTACGTCGACCAAGAAGGTAATTAACACAGCAAATTGAGGTTCTAAGATGACTCTTAACAAGTACTTTGTTTTCATTCCAGCAGAATTGGAACAGGAAATGCACAAGGACAATCAAGTGATCTCTGAGAAGGAAACTCAACGTCAGGCATTAGTAAAACAGGCACAACAACAAGGCGGCCTGTAAGCTAGGTTTCAAAGAGAAAGAGCACCGCAACGGTGCTCTTTTTGTATCTGAGGTCGTAGAATTAACTTAATATGCCAAGGCTTTTCAACTTTCTGTAAATGGTATTTCGGCTCACACCAAGCATACGAGACGTTTTGCTAATGTTCCCCTGGTTGGCTTGATATGTTTTGAGCAACTTATCTTCGACGGTTGCACGCAGTTCTGAAGTTGGTTCAGCGGATGCTGCCCCTTCTTGAGCTTGGCTGAGTTTCTTACTTAGGTGGGCTGGGACGTGTGTGAGTTCCAATATTTCTTCACCTTGCGCCATTAAGGCGGATACTTTGATTAAACTATCGAGTTCACGCAAATTTCCTGGCCATGAGTAAGACAGCATCAGAGAAAGTAGGTGAGGGCAAAGCTGTTGTTCAGATTCGGCGTGACGCCGATGAATGTTCTCTATCAGTTGTCGTTTGTCATCACGTTCCTCAAAGCGAGGTAGCTCAATGATCAAGCCATTAAGGCGATAATACAAATCTTGGCGGAACAATCCTTCGCTGACCAAATGTTCCAGATCTTTATGCGTGGCTGCAATGATTTGCGTATCGACTTGAATACTTTGGTTTGAACCCACGGGAAGCACGGTTTTATCTTGCAATACATGGAGCAAGCGGCTTTGAGCTTCCAAGGGTAAATCCGCGATTTCATCCAGAAACAAAATCCCTTTGTGCGCTTGGCGAATTTTTCCCTGATAGCCTTTGCTGTTTGCGCCAGTAAAGGCACCGGCTACGTAGCCAAACAATTCAGATTCAACCAGATCTTTTGGTAGCGCTCCGCAGTTGACGGAAACCAACGGTCCCGTTTTTCTCTGGCTGTTTTTATGGAGCGCTTTCACAAACTCGTTTTTGCCAACACCAGTCTCTCCGAGAATCAACAAACTGATGTCTTTATCGATGACGCGATTGGCTTGCTGCCAACAGTGCTCAACAGCGGAGTCGCCATAATGAAGATCATTGGACGCCGCTACAGCACGAGACTTGACCTTGCTATCTTTATCGGTAAGCGGTTTTGTTTTGAAAACGAAAGGGTGCTCATTTCCCCGAGTGGATAGAATGTCGTCTAAGGATTGCCCAATGATACTTTTTTGCGCAAAAAGTTGAGAGGCTACTTGATTGTGAGCCAAAACTTGTCCGTCTTCATTTGCAATGATAATTCCTTGCCAACCACTATTCAGTAAACCTTTTTCGCACGCTAAATCCACACGAATATGCCCTTGTGGAATCAAGTTAAGTAGTTGATTCTCCACTTGCTGGACCATGTTTTGTACTAGTACTTGCGTTGAGAAGTCATGTCTCTTTTGCTCGCTCGTAATATCTAATACGCCAATGAGGTTACCAAGATGATCGAAAATAGGATTAGCCGAACAGCTAATAAAACGATGGTGTTGGATAAAGTGCTGATCACCAATAACAGAAACGGGCTTTGCTTCAACCAAGGCTGTACCAATCGCGTTGGTGCCTTTGACCTTTTCTTGCCAGCATGCACCAGAGCTTAGCGAGATTTCCGTTAACTTTTCACGAAATCTAGGCTGTCCCCAACTGCCGATGATGACACCATCTGAATCCGTCAAAATTAAGCGACTGTCGCTATGAGCAAATAGCTGATTAAACAAAGGGAGCGCAAATTGAGTGACTGCCTCTAGCAAAAAATTGAGTTGGTGACGCCTATCTTGGAGCGTCGCTGGCGTTACTCGAATATCTTCAGGGCGTCGACGCTGTTTTAAACCCGCTTGTTCACTTCTGACCCATGAAGTTGAAAGCCAATTGTTATCGCTAATATGTTGAAGTTCCATGACTGTACCATTTTGTCACAGTGAGGGTGTGCCATTTTGGAACACTTGAACATTGGTGTTCACACCATACATCCGCTCAAACATCGCTCACTTGGTTTGTTATCGCTTGGTAATCATAGTTTTACATTTAATTAACAACAAGTATGGCGTAGTTGGCGTGTGACTTGCGTAATGCTCTTTGTGAACAGTGCGATACGACACTGCAATAACACATTGAACGAGAAACAAAAGGAAGAGTTATGATCTATGCACAGCCAGGTAGTGAAAATGCCATTGTTAACTTTAAATCGCATTACGATAACTTTATCGGTGGGGAATGGGTAAAACCAACGGGTGGTGAGTACTTTGACAATATCTCACCAATCAACGGACAAGCGTATTGTAAAGTTGCTCGCTCTGGCGAGGAAGATATTAATTTAGCACTGGATGCCGCGCACAACATCAGAGCAAAATGGGCCAAAACCAGCGTGACAGAACGTTCGAACATCTTGCTGAAAATTGCTGACCGTATTGAGCAGCATCTAGAAGAGCTTGCTGTTGCAGAAACTTGGGAAAACGGCAAACCAGTTCGCGAAACCTTGGCGGCAGATTTACCTTTAGTAGTGGATCACTTCCGTTACTTCGCTGGCTGTATTCGCGCACAAGAAGGCAGTGCGGCAGAACTGGATGAGCACACCGCAAGCTACCACTTCCCAGAACCGATTGGTGTGGTTGGTCAAATTATTCCGTGGAACTTCCCAATGTTGATGGCGGCTTGGAAACTAGCACCGGCACTAGCGGCGGGTTGCTGTGTGGTATTGAAGCCAGCAGAGCAAACCCCAACATCCATTCTGGTTCTGATGGAAAAAATCGGTGACCTTCTTCCTCCTGGTGTCATCAACGTTGTAAACGGATATGGTTCTGAAGCGGGTCAAGCATTAGCAACCAGCAACCGCATTGCGAAACTCGCGTTTACCGGGTCTACGCAAGTTGGCAACCACATTCTGAAATGTGCAGCAGACAACTTGATCCCATCGACAGTTGAGTTAGGTGGTAAATCTCCAAACATCTACTTCTCAGATATCTTCGATTACGAAGATGAGTATCTTGATAAGTGTATCGAAGGTACGTTACTTGGTTTCTTCAACCAAGGTGAAGTTTGTACTTGTCCATCTCGCGTACTGGTTCATGAAGCGATTTATGACAAGTTTGTAGAGAAACTGACGGAACGTGCACAGCTGATTAAACAAGGTAATCCGCTCGATACCGATACTCAAGTTGGTGCTCAGGCTTCTCAAGAACAGTTTGATAAGATTTTAAGTTACCTGGAAATCGGCCGTGAAGAAGGCGCAAAAGTGGTCTTTGGTGGTGGAGTGTCAGAACAGCCAGAGTCTATCAACCAGGGGTACTACATTCAGCCAACCATGTTGGAAGGCCACAACAAGATGCGAATCTTCCAAGAAGAAATCTTTGGCCCAGTGATCGCTATCACCAAATTCAAAGATGAGGCTGAAGCGTTGGAAATCGCAAACGACACTGAATATGGCTTAGGCGCAGGTGTTTGGACACGTGATGCGAACGTTGCATATCGTATGGGCCGTAATATTGAAGCTGGCCGGATCTGGATTAACTGTTACCACGCTTACCCTGCACACGCAGCGTTCGGTGGTTACAAAAAATCGGGTATCGGGCGCGAAACGCACAAGATGATGCTGGATCACTACCAGAACACGAAGAACTTGCTGATTAGCTACAGCATCGACCCGTTAGGCTTCTTCTAGTGAAACTAAGTAATTAATAAATAAAAAGCAGTATGAATCAAAACCCCGAATCTTCGGGGTTTTTTATTAGCGTGAGCTTGTCGGCTGAAGGTTAACTTAGATGTTTAACCTGCTTATATTGTGATATCAGGAACGTTGAATTATCGCCACTTTTCGTTCCATAAGCTTTTCTACGGCGGCGTTTTGCTTGTCAATATTGAGTTGTGGATCAAAGTCCAAAACGCGATTGCAAGATTCGAGACTGGCAAATTGATTTAAACATTCACCAAGCTCTCTTTTAGAGCTTGTTCGCATCAGACTGCTTTCTGATGAGGAGAGTAGGGTGACTTTACGGCCATGAAACGTTCCTTGCGGCACTGCATCACTTTGCTGCGCTTGTTGAACGTCATGAACCGATGAATTGGTGTATGTGGATTGGATGTCATTGGACATAAAGACACCTAAACTCTCAAGTCTAAAGTTTGTGGCATCGGTGGTGCCTCATCAATGGTTACATGAGAAGACAATAACGCTTCCCACGACTCGCTGTGCGTCAGCAATTCTGCTAAAGCTGTTTCAAAATATTCGTAATCCAGTCGCCTAATGTTAATGAGTCGGTTTAAACATAGGACATGTCGGTGGTTATCTAAACTAAAAAATAACTGGTGCTCAGGCCAGTGATAATTAAAGGCCAAGAAAGAGCGATAGAGATCGGAATTTACAATTTGAAGGCCAACAATCTCAGCTTCGAGCTGCAGAGTTGTCGATTCAGGATGAAAGATGATATGCACCCTTAGATTATCATCAAAGGCTAAGCTTACTTCATTTTCCGTTAGATGCAGTGCAGGCAAGCCTATTTGATGAGCAAACTTTAGCAAAATCTCATCGATAGTTTGGCGTGCTGACATAGGAATAGTCCCTTTTGAAATTTTATCAAGGAAAATATTAGATGTATCTCTTCATGTTTATCAATATTAGTCGGTTGTTATTATATTTTGGCTTTTAAATGTGTTGAGAGAAATAGAAAGATAAAAGTAAGTGTGTTCAGATGCATATCTCGATGGCAATGATATATATGAATATCACTTTTCTCTAATGAACTTCAATTAAGGAAGGAATGAAAGAGAGTAGAAACTGTTTTTGAAATTACAGTCCATGTTAACTACGTGTTGTTGAAAAATGCGATTTATTGTCCGCTTGTAGTATAAATATAAGTTGATCTTTTATATTTTTACATAAAGAATTGTGTGAATTTCAAATGAGCTAGATTATATAAAATAAGTTTATGGGGTCATAATGAACAATTCTATATGGGCTGGTTTTATTGGGTTATTCATACTGAGTGGGTGCAGTCAGACTGTGTCCGTTAATGGGGTGGATGGCTTTGATACACAGAGTCAGGCATCAGTCTATGGTTGGGTTTCTGTCGACGGCTACTTTCCACCTTCGATTACTTCTCTTGAAGTGGAAATATGTAAAGTTATTGATAATCAATGTCTTAAATCGGCATCTCAGAGCTACCAAGGCGTTCAGTTGCCTGTGCAGTATTCGTTTTTAATTGCACCAATTCAAGCTGGTGAAGGAAAAATGAAGATTATTGGAAAGCTTTATTCAAACGGTGAGCTCGTTGCTGAAAAAGAAAAGAACTATTTATTTTTAGAGGGAAATAAACAAGAAAACTTGATTCTTGTTCCAAAAATAAACAGATAAAATTTTAAGTACTACATTTTTATTAGAATTTTCTAATTTATAAAAATAAAGACCATATCTTTCCTTTTGTGAAAGATTTGTTGTCTTTTATAAGCATTAATTACATGACTTTGAAGTCATCGGGTCAGTTGTTTTTTAGACTCATACTTGTTGCAAAAACAGTATTTTTTATGATTATATCTCGCTCCTTGAACACGTTGGCTTGGCGTTTTAGGCTATAAAACATACATTTTTATGATTTTGGAAATTTAATTTTGTTCTCGAAACGATGCTGAAATCTATTTAATTGTATTCTAATGTATAACAAAACAACCAAACTTAAATAACGAAATGATATTTAAGTTTTGGCTAATGATAAATGCTATCTGATAAAAATAATAAAGACGGACAGCAGAAATTTACTAAGTCAAACTTTTACCTTTAGGTAAAGGTAATGCTTGGGTTATTCGCTAATTATTCGGGGGGTATGGTAAGTGATAGAACTTCTATGCTCTTTTCTTTGCTTCTTTAATTCATACAGCAGTACTTAGAAATAACAACAATCAAAGTAGTGCTTTGAAAGTTTCTCAACATTTGCACTGAGAAACTCAAAATAATGAAGGGTAGAAAATGGATGTGTCAGGCCAACTAAACTCAGAAAGGGTCGACTCGAGTTCACGAAAAATTCGTAGTTTTTCCTGCTATGAAAAATCTGACGAAGTATTTCACTCAGACCAGTCTCACATTGTTGTCGTTCACAATGGTCAGCTTCGAGTTCAAACAGGTGATTGCACAATCGATGTTGCTGCAGAAAATGGGGTATTTCTATCTCATGGGGATTACTTGTTAGAGTACTCTCCGCTAGATGGGGCATACAAAGCGTCGATTATTGCCTACGACAATGAACTCGTTAGTCAGTTGCTGCAAAAACACAGTGATCTCTTGATGATGCTGCCTAAGGTAGACAAAGTTTGTTCTGGTTTGTTTACTTTTGGTTTGAACATACTCGTTGAACAAGTGCTTTCCAGCATGCAGACGCTTGAGCAACAAGCGTACCCTGATGCCATTATGTGCCTAAAATACGAAGAACTACTCATTCTCTTGCTACACAGCAAAGGAGGAGAATCACTGTATGCGTTGCTGTCACAACAAACAAACCGTACGTCGGAACGGTTACGTCGATTTATGGAACAGCATTACTTAAAAGAATGGAAGTTGACAGACTACGCGCAGGAGTTTGGTGCCAGCTTAACCACTTTTAAAGAGCTTTTTAATGAGCACTATGGCATTTCTCCAAGAGCTTGGATCAGTGAGCGTCGACTACTGCATGCTCATAAACTGCTGTTGACGAGCAAGATGAGCATTGTAGATGTGGCGATGGAGGCAGGGTTTTCCAGCCAGTCTTACTTTACGCAGAGTTACCGTCGTCGTTTTGGAACGACCCCAAGCCGTGTACGTTCGGGAGACGATCAAGTGGCTATCGCGAAATGAAATGACTTGGGACTAAAATTTTCTGACTAATTTTGAAAGTCACTCACCAGTGTAAATTCTATTATGTATCGTGTAACAACGAACGATTAAAAATTATTACATCTCTTTCTTTCTGGATTGTTCGAAAGGGGTGCGGAGACGAACATAAATGAAAAAGCAGCATTGGCGACGCCGTTCGCTTTTTCCAGACAGCATAGTTACACAGCGGAAAGTGACTGTTTTACAAAGAGGAGCTCGTTATGAAAGCGCCTCGAAACCAACGCAGGATCTCAATGTTGTGCACGTCAATCACCGACAATTGTTGAGTGAAGGCGTCATAAATTATGAGCAGTTATCTTTACTTCAACGCTTGTTGGATAGAAATGTCGTCGATAGCCTATGCGCTAGCCAGTTAGTTAAAACGTATCAAAAACTTGGTGCTTCGATAGACCGGTTTGCCATGCGTTTATTTTTGGAAATTGGATCGCAGCTCAGTGATAGCAGCACAATCACAACGTTCGAACAAAGGCTGGACTACATCAACTCTCGTCTGGGCTTTCGCTTTAATTTGGCTGTCCCAAAAACGTTGATGCTTTGTTTCCATTTATCACTCAACGAGTGGATTAACCGACAAGTCGATCAAAGTGCTCTTCATGCTTCGATTAAAGTTGAACAACTTATCAATCAACTCGATATTCAGAAGGAATATTGGTCGAAGCTATCAGGGGAAGACACCAGTGCCGTCTTTGTTCAACAGCAACTCGATCTCATTAAGAGCCAGCAGCATCAACTTAAAAAGCAACTTGGGACGTTAAGCGAACAACAGTTGCAAGTGATTGAATGTCATCGTTCGTTAATTGAGAAGTGGCAACCGTCTTTAGACGAGCTGAAAGGGTTCGCGGAGTACACCTCGACAACCGAACAATTTATTTCTGAGTGGAAAAATTGGTGTTCGGAAGTGCGACTTGAGGCCCCCGAGCTGAACGAAGTTTGGGATGCATGCGATGTGGTTTACAACGACCAAAATGCGGTTGCGAAAGTATGGCAATGGTTCAAGAACATGCAAACTGTTGGTGATATCGATCACTACTATTTTGATACTCAAAGTGGTCAGTGCGGCCAGGCTTGCAATCACCTCAGCCAGATCTAAATAGGGCGTTAAATGTTAGATAAGATGATGAAATCTTTAGCGGAAGCGCTAAAGGTAGGGGATTTTATTGCCTCAGAAAATGGTTCTTACAACATCGAGGTTGACCAGTTATCACTGACCATCAAGCAACATGCGTCATGGATTTTATGGGAAGCGACGTTACCCTTCCAGTTTAAAGAGCATCTAGATTATCAACAAGAACAAGCGTTACAACGTTGCATGCAGCTCTCATTAAAAACCATTCGTGAGGATGGCGGCGTACTGACAACCAATGATGATCAGCAATTGATTTTGCAAAGTAAAGTAAGGGTTGAGGACTGTTCCGTGGAACGGTTCTCTGCTTTGCTTTCTAAGCACGTCAATCTATGTGAGCGTTACATTGCATTATTGGAACAAGAACGCGTGAACCACACAATCAACCATACAGTGTGGTTACCATGATGCAAAAAATCTTTCCCAACATTAGACGTGCTGCAACAAAGGCATTGTTATGCGCAGTGAGTGTTGTTCCTTTGGGATATGCGCAAGCAACAGACTTACACTGGCCTGAACAACCGTTCCGCTACTATGCAGATAACGACTCATTAAAAGAGTTGTTGAATAACTTCGGTGCAAATTATCGTGTCTCGGTTTCTGTTAGTGACAAAGTCAACGATCGAGTGAATGGGCGTTTTACCCCTGAAGATCCGGCGGAATTCCTCGATTACTTATCGCAAGTGTACAACTTGATGTGGTATTTCGATGGTGCCGTCTTACATGTCTATAAGGCGACAGAAACTCGCTCACGTTTACTTCAATTGGAATTACTTACGGCTAGAGAGCTACGCAGTACGTTAATTTCCACCGGCGTTTGGGATTCTCGTTATGGTTGGAGAGCCGCTGAGAGCAAAGGGTTAGTCTATCTTGCGGGTCCTCCACGTTATGTCGACTTAGTGGTACAAACGGCGGAGGCATTGGAAACGCGCTTGCTGCAGAAATCGAATTCAACCGACGAATTATTCGTTGAGATAATTCCTTTGAAGTACGCTTCTGCAACGGATAGAGAAATTGCATATCGAGATCAGACAATTACGGTCCCGGGCATCGCATCGGTGTTAAAACGGGTCGTGTCTGGTGTTCAAACTCAAGTGACGAGTGCGTCTAGCAAAGGAGTTACCAGTTCAGATAAGCCTGTAAAAAGTAATAAAACCGCCTCAGTTCATGGTGGCGCAACAGTTGAAGCAGAGCCGGGCCTTAATGCGATTATCGTTCGTGATACTCAAGCACGATTACCGCTCTATCGTAAACTGGTCGCGCAATTAGACCAGCCGCAATCAAGAATTGAAGTCGCGCTATCGATTGTCGATATCAGTGCCAACGATTTAAGTCAGTTAGGCGTGGATTGGCGAGCGGGAGTGTCTGTCGGAAACAACCGCATTGTCGATATCAAAACAACCGGTGATGTGAATTCGGGGGATGTGACGCTCGGCAGTGGACAGAACTTTAAGTCCTTGCTTGATTCAACCAACCTAAATTACTTGCTGGCTCAAATTCGTTTATTGGAATCCAAAGGCAGTGCTCAAGTGGTTTCAAGACCAACATTGTTAACTCAGGAAAATGTCGAAGCGGTACTGAACAACAGCAGCACGTTTTACGTCAAGCTGGTTGGTAAAGAAACCGCAGCGCTGGAAGAGGTCACGTATGGCACGTTACTGAGAATTGTCCCACGTATTGTTGGTGATAGATTTGCTGCACGACCTGAAATTAACCTGAGCCTTCATCTCGAAGACGGTGCAAAGATCGCTGATGGTGGTGTCGATGATCTTCCTTCCGTTCGTAAAACTGAAATCAGCACCTTAGCGACGGTTAAACAAGGGCAAAGCTTACTTATCGGTGGTGTGTACCGAGATGAAGTGAGCCATCAGTTACGTAAAGTGCCATTGCTAGGAGACATCCCATATTTAGGCGCGCTGTTTAGAAGTAATACCAATACTAAGCGCCGCACAGTACGAATGTTTATTTTAGAACCTCGAATTGTTGTGGATGGTATTGGCGATAGTGTGTTGATTGGCAACGAATATGACTTGCGACCAAGTATAGGCAGGCTTAACAACATCTCCAACAATAGCGCTGAATTTAAATCGGTAGTGGAAGTATATAGCTGCACATCGAGGGTTCAGGCCGAGCGCTATCAACAAGACTTATTGTCACAGAAAAAGTCGTCTCAATTAACGCAGTGCCAATTACCAACAGGGCAAAAGGGTTGGCGGGTGAAAGTATTGGAATGTGATGACTCACAAAGTGAGTGTGTGCGCCCTTCAGAGGAGTCTTAACCGCGATGCAGCAATGGAAAATTCGTATTTTATCAGGCGTGCATACCGGAGTAGAAGTCACCTTACCTGAAGGTGCTCTCGTGCTTGGCAGTGACGACTTTATTGCTGATCTTGTACTGTCTGATGCTGGGGTCGAAGCGAACCATTTCACCCTCGTTTGCCAGCAAGACTCGGTCATTTTACGAGGCTGCGAAGAGGCAAATATTAACAGTGAAGACATCGCTGTTGCAGGTGATGGTATCGAGTTGTCACGCCATGCTGTTGTCTCGGTCGGCGTTGTGAAGTTCGCTCTGGGATACGCGGAAGATGCGTTAATTGTGAGTAACGTCAGCGACGAATCTAGCCAACAGAATACACCTGTGGTTGCTGTGCAACGCTCTAGCTGGAAAAAAACAACGCTCATCGCTTTGCTCTGTAGTTTTGTCCCGAGTGTCATTTTTGCCGGTATGTGGTACAGCCAAGCTAACGGAAACAACAATGAAATTGTTACAGAAGCAGAACCCATTGTTTTGGTACGTAACATCTTAGGCGAGCTCAAACTTAGCGACGTTCGTGTGGAATGGAATGCCGCCGCACGCCAAGCAGTCTTAGAGGGCTATGTTGAAGACCGAACACAGAAACTCGATCTGCTTGGTCGAATTGATGTATTGGGCATCAATTACAAAAGTGACTTAAGAACGATGGAAGAAATCCGTCGCGGGGTTCGATTTATTTTGCGCAACCTCGGCTATCACCAAGTGAAAGTCGAAAATGGCGATGAGACCGGAACACTGCTGCTGACGGGCTATATCGATGATGCAAGCCGCTGGAACCAAGTTGAACAAATCTTGGAGCGAGACGTGCCGGGTCTTATTGCGTGGAAGGTTGAACTGCAGCGAGCGGGTGCCTACATGGATACGCTAAAAGCGTTATTGACGGATGCGGAGTTACTGAAAAAAGTCCAGTTGGTCACCAGCGGTGATCGCATCGAAGTTCGTGGTGAGCTTGATGATATCGAAACGACTCGATTTTACGGTGTGACCCGAGACTTCCGGGAACAATATGGTGAGAAACCGTACTTAGTTTTGAAATCCATACCTAAGGTGAGTAAAGGCACCAACATCGATTTCCCGTTTCGTAGCGTTAACTTTGGCCAGGTTCCATATGTGATTCTGACCGATAACGTTCGCTATATGGTCGGTGCAAGAACGCCTCAGGGCTACCGAATATCCAGTGTTACACCTGCTGGTATTGAGTTGGTTAAAGGCGGGCGGGTGATAACAATAGAACTCGGATATGAAGGCGAGACGAACAATGACAAATCTTGAACAAATTTTAAATAACGACACAAACGGTGCGGAAGTGCACAAGATTAAGAGCAAGCTCTTAGAAGCACAAGCGGTGGTGAAACGTCAGTTGGATTTAGGGTGCTCACCACAGCAGTACCAATTGCTACTCAAACAGTATGAAGCTTACACAGCCGCCCATGCGGTCGTTGAATCATACGAAGCTAACTAAAAAATACGAGGAAGTCTTATGTCATTTTACGATGCTAGTAACAGTGTAAACCTTGATGATGTTAAAGCTAAGTTAGAACAACAAGCGAAAGATGCTAACACAGAAGTGACGGCAGCCATCAAGAACCTAGAAACCAATGCCGATGATCCATCAAAGCTTGCCGAGCTTCAGCACGCGATCAACAAATGGTCTGTTGTTTACAATATCAATGCGACCACCACTCGTGCGATTAAAGATGTGATGCAGTCGATTCTCCAGAAGGTGTAAAGCATGGAACGAGAAACGCGCCAACTGCTGGCTGAAATCGCGCTGATGGCAACAGGTATGCATCGTCATCAAGAAGCCAACACGATTGCAGACGGCCTTGAAGCAAGCTCAGGTTCTGAAGAGACCGTTGCGATGATTCGTGCAATGAGCCTCATGAATAAAGGCTTGTATGAAGAGGCTCATCAATTACTCGAACCACTTTGTAACGCCTATCCAGATCTGATCAGCTTAGCGGCTCTTGCTTCTGCCAAAGCCGGTTTACTGAGCAAAGCGGAAAGCTGGGTAGAACTTGCGTCACAAGGAAGCGAAGAAAGCCAAGCATTTGCTGCGAGCTTTTCTCAGGAGATTAGGAATCTTGGATGATCATTGATTCGAGTAACCTAGGTCTTCAACACCAATCTTTGCGCCAGTCGGAGTCGCGCCATTATGAGCGGAGCGATGAAGACAAGATGAAAGCACTCATGGAGCGAAGTGACAAGCAAGAGCAAGTTTCACATGTTTCTCCAAAAGAGACGCTAGAGAAAACAGAAGCGAAACTGGCAGAGATCAAAGCGTGGTATGAATCATTAAAAGACGCAGAGGTTGTCAGTAAACAAAGTGTCTTATCGTCGTTAAATGAAGCGTTTTCCGACCCTCAAGTTAAACGAGAGGCAATGTGGTACGCCTTTCATGAGGCGAAGAGTGCAAAAGGCAACGAACAGCCACAATCTGATTTGTTAAAGGTGTTGAAGCAGGAGTTACTAGGGAGTTTTTCGGGACAGCTTATTGCCGAACCACCTGCTGATAAAACAGCACTAAAAGCAATGCTAGCGCAGCATTTTCCACTGGGTGCCCAGAAAGAACAAGCCTTATGGCATTGCTGGGCAGAGTTGAAGTCGTTACCTGATATGGCATCAACACTGGACATGGTTCGTGATGAACTTAGCTTCATGATCCAAAAAAATGCGATGGTGAAAAACATCATGACTCACAGTCACAAGTTAGATTTATCTTAGGAGTACATATGATAAACACGCAGTACACCGAGGTGATGCAAACCAACATTGATAAGTTACAGGATGCGCAAGTCGAAGACGGTTTAAGCGAACGTTTTGAGCAAGCCATGTCGGTTCCCGAGGCAAGTAATGGCCTGGAGGGAGGTTTGCTAGAAAACATCAGCGAGTTGAAAAACACTATCGATAACGCGAAAAGTAACCTGCAAGACAACATGAAGATGGTGGGTGATGATCCGGCGCAATTACTGCAAATGCAGTGGGCGCTGACACGCATTACTTTTCAAGAAGAGCTGATCGCGAAAACCGTGGGTAAAACCACACAAAACGTAGAAACCTTATTGAAGGCACAATAGTGATGATGAATAAAATGAGAGCAGTTTTCATCATGCTCACGTTGTTTCTGGTAGGTTGTCAGACCGAGTTATACACCAACGTTACTCAGAAAGAGGGTAATGAGATGTTGTCGATCTTACTATCCGAAGGTGTCGTTGCAACAAAAGAGCCTGACAAAGACAACACCGTCAAGTTAATGGTAGACAGTTCTCAAATCGCCTTCGCGGTAGACGCGCTAAAGCGAAAAGGTTATCCAAGAGAGCAGTTTTCCACACTGAAAGAAGTGTTTCCCAAAGACGATTTGATCTCGTCACCATTAGCAGAACGAGCACGTTTGGTATACGCAAAATCTCAGGAGCTCTCCTCAACCTTATCTCAGATTGATGGCGTGCTAGTGGCACGTGTTCATGTTGTTTTGGAAGATCAAGATCTGCGTCCAGGAGAGCGCCCAACTCCAGCTTCTGCCTCCGTATTTATTAAACACGCAGCAGATATTGCGCTTGATTCATATGTTCCGCAGATCAAATTATTAGTGAACAATAGCATTGAGGGGCTGAACTACGATCGAATCAGCGTAGTGATGGTACCCTCATCAGAGGTTCGAGTTGCTACTCAAAACAATCAATTTAAAAGCATTTTGTCGGTTCAGGTCACCAAAGAGACGGCGAATAATCTTATCGCCATTTTGGTGTTCTTGGTAGCGGCACTCATCGGCTCGAATATCGCTACTTTTACATGGTGTCGTAGGAACACGAAGCGTGGTTAAACCAGAAACACCACTCGCGCAGGTACAACACCAGTTTAACTATGCGCCTTGCCAGTACATCCATAGAAGTTGGATAGAGCAAAAGCAGCCTTGGTTACTAAATATCGAAGGCTGGAGAGATAACCCCATGTTTAACCAATGGTGCATAAATGAGTGGGCGTTATCTCCCGTTCCTGAGACGGCTTTTAACAAACCTTGCCATAGCTTGGCGTTGCTCCCAGCGGATGCGTTGAACCAACTCGTATTGATGGTGGGCGGAGCTTTACATTGTGTGGCAATGCGAGGCGTTGTTTTAAAACATCCTAAACAGGTTCTGAACAACGTATTTGGTTTGGAAGGCGCTCGGTTCTTAATTCAAAACGGGCCTATGCTGTTATCCAGCTGGCCGCAAGGCTGGCAGCGTTCGTTACCAGAACTACTGGATGAAAGGTCTGTTGAAGCAAGCATGAGGGCGCTGGGATATTTTTGGATGAGGTTTATTTTGATTAACTCACCGGAAGATGTTGTTCTTCGTTGGCAATTCAAATTAGAAAAGCAACTTAGCGAAAACGCGGAAACAGCTAACTGGTTGGAAGCGGATCAACGAGATCTGGCGTATCGACTCACAAAAAAAATCGCAAAACAGGTTATTCCTCAATGGTTTCATTTGTTGAAATAAAAACAGACAATTTGCAGCTGGCACCTGGCTTAAAGGTGCTGAAAGCGAAAGATTATGCCAGTTATCTGGATTCGCAACACTTAGTTGAAGCCGCGAACTCCAAAGCTGAAAGCATCATTGCTAATGCCCAGCAAGCCTACGAAACCGAAAAACAACGTGGTTATCAAGATGGCCTTGCACAAGCCAAGATTGAAAATGCGCAAACGATGGTTGAAACCTTAGCACGTTGTAATGACTACTATCAGCAAGTCGAAGAAAAAATGACAGGTGTGGTGTTAGAAGCAGTACGCAAGATCATCGATACCTTCGATGATGTCGATACCACGGTGAGTGTAGTTCGAGAAGCGTTGCAACTGGTGAGTAACCAAAAGCAGGTCATTTTACATGTCCACCCAGAGCAGGTTGTTGAGGTGAGAGAAAAGGTGGCTGGAGTATTAAGTGATTTCCCTGAAGTCGGTTACGTTGACGTGGTAGCAGATGCGCGCTTGAAAAATGGAGGCTGCATTTTGGAAACAGAAGTTGGGATCATCGACGCCAGTATTGATGGACAGCTGCATGCGTTAAAGCAAGCTATGGTGAAGCAGCTCAGCGAGCGTAAAATTACGATTCATGAATAAACCTTAAAAACTCAGCACTTGCTGAGTTTTTTCATTTTAATGCCTTTAAACAAAAAAAATCCGACCATTTCTAAAATATTCACTGCCATAAATCCTTAAGAATACACCTAAGAAAGCTGCTTAGTTGATAAGTGTTGCAACCAAGCAGCGCCTCTAAAACAACAAAAATAGGATTATTTAGTCGAATGGCTAATGGATTTATAACTTCTTTACTGACAGATTTTGCCAGCCGCTGCCAATTGGAGCCGTTGGTTTTTGATGAGGATGATTGTTGCCATCTACTCGTTGAGCAAAACACAGCAATCACAATTCGTGCACAAGAAGATCGTGTGACGCTTATCGGGCTGATTTCAGGTAATAAACCGAGTGCTGATATTTTGCATCAACATATGAAAGATGCCTTAACGCAAGGCTCTCCAGCGGTATGCTGGGAGGAAGAGACCGGATATATCGGTTTCATACACCTGCCTCAGCAACTGCTAACTGCATCTTTTTTCGATGAGTCATTTGCGAATTTCATCGAGTGGTTAAAAAGTGCGAATACACAAGAAGTAACCAATAAAACAACCGAAGTACCGGAAACGAATACCACTCATTTTTCCACATTAAGGGTTTAAAACATGATCAGTTTTGGAAGTGTTAGCGCGTTGCAGGCCGCCATGCCGCAAGCTCGTAACGAGATACTTAACGAAGGTAAGCTGAGTATTGGTGGCAAAGAATACCAAATCAACGCAGCGACCCAAGAATTTACTCGCGCCAATCCTACGAATGGTGCAGTAGCGCGATTTTTTGAAGCGACAGGAAAACTGTTTCGCGAAGGTAGCCCACAATCGGTAGCGAAAGCCCTTACAAAAGCCGTATTTGATAATGAGCAAGGACAAGCTCAGCGTTTACAAGCTGCTTCTTCTGTTGAGCATGGACAAATGTTCTTCAAAGATGGAAGCATAAAAACCGCATCAGATGTCTTAAATGCCTTTGCGAAGTTAGACAGTAAATCAGTTCAGTCGAACTCTGCTGAGCTAAACCAGTTAGCAGAGCGAGCGATGACAGAGGCAATGTTAGAAACCGATTCTGGTAAAAACCTCACATCACTGATTGGCGAAAGTGCAGCGAAGTCGCTTGCTGGACGTGTAGTAAAAGACTACGGAGGTGGTGTATCTGCAGCGCAGAAAAACCCGGCAGCTAGCATTAATCAAATGCAAGCGGTGTTTGATATGGAGGTGATGCATCTTAAATCGGCACAACGTCATATCGAAGGTCTAGCAAGCACCGATCTAAGCCAAGGTGTATACGCTGAAGGACTGGCGGAGGATGCGTTTAACAAAAGTGGCGTAACCAATAATGTTGAAAGAGCTGCGGCGTGGATCATTAATGCTTCTAACTCTAAAGGAAACGATGCCGAAAATATTACGTCTTTACTGAAAGAATACGCGTCTAATGGTAAAGACTTATTGAATATGGAAAACCTAAAAGAGCTACACGCTCGATTGGTGCCTAATGTTGAGCGTGATTACCGAGGGCCAAATATTTCGGGTGGCACTTTGCCTTCAAGTATTGGCGGTGAGGGCATGTTAAAGCAGCACATTGAAGGCTTTTTGAAAGAGAACCCTGTAGAAGATAAAGACTTAGGTAAACATTTGTTCGCCGGAGTTATCGGGTACCATGGCTTTACCGATGGAAATGGTCGCATGGGGCGTATGCTATACGCGATAGCAGAACTTCGTAACGACTCGTTCAATCCTTTAGCTATGGATGCAGAAAATAGCCTTCACGGTATTAAGTGATTTTCTACTTATATTTAATTTTCGGAGCGGCGATTGCCGCTCTTTTATTTTCCAGCTTAACCTTAATTTTTCTTCTCAATAAAACGGCTAATAGCAATAAAAATGAGACGTTGAAATAAAGTGTCGGTTTCTATCTCGCCATAAAATCTCTTTTATCCTTATTCGCTTATTTAAATGAGCCGTTATACCCAAGTGGCTTCGCTGAAATAAATATATCGATGTCACTTAGTTATAATAGATTAGACAGGACACAACATGGATACAGGAAAGATTAATATGCTTCTCTCTGAGCTAGGAGAAGTGCTGAACCTTGAGCGCGTGACAGCGTATGACGATCAAATGTGGTCACTGCATTTTGCTGAAAACAACAGTGTTGATGTTCTGCTCGTAGAGGAAAAAGGCGAGTTATTGATTTCCAAAAACCTGCTTATAGAACAAGATGATATTACGCTAGATAAACTTCAAGTTTTACTTGAATACAACTTTTTGTATCGAGAAACAGGTGGTGTGCAGTTTTGTGTGAATCCAACACGCAAAGACGTTGTTCTTCAAGTTGCTATCGCGACTGGAAGCGAACTCACCAACATTGCTAACTTAATCATTCAGTTGAACGAATTAGTTGATACTTGGGGACAGTTATTTCAAAACAACACGGTTGTAGATTTTAGCCAAACAGACGTACACGCATTTATTCAAGTTTAAGGCATCACACATGGTCAATATTAATACATCGCAAATGCACTCGTTGAGTCAGTTAACGTCACATTTGGCGACACAAAATCAAGCTGACGACAAAGAGGTTCGAGCACACAACGGTAAAGATATTTTTGTTAAAGAGGGCGCACCAAAAAATAAAAGTATCAGCGCGCGTATTAGCCACCAGAATAAAGCGAAAGATATTGTAGTGAACCTGCTTACTAAGCAGGGTATTCCTAAAGATGTTGCGAAGCTCATGCTGAAAAATGTGTTGAACGGTGAAAACAAGTTAACGCTTGGGAGCCTGAAAAATCTTGAGAGATTGTCGTCTGGTCCTAGCTCAAATTGGCCCACTTCACAAACGGCAGCCTCTTCTTCCAAAACCAATAAAGCCTCATCGAGTGTCGCGCTTATCAACGAACATAAAGCCAACCTTCAAAAGCTTGGTGATTTTGCCTGTACGGACTTAAATACGTTCGGTGTTAAGGGGTCACAGTTTTATGAAACAAAAGGAAAGCCACGACTAAAAGAGCTTCACGCGGATCAAGCGCGAATCATGCAAGATCACAGAGCGACGATGTCCGCAAACGGAGTTCAAGCTGCAGCACAAAGAGGAACCGCACCGCAATTAAGCACTCTACAGAACATTGCTAAGGCAGTACAAACCGCGAAAGCCGGCTGCTGTACTACATTTGCCTTTGCTGCCGCCGCTGAGATGATTCAAGGCATGTCAGGAACACCTGAAAGTGAACCCAAAGTAGAAGTGGTTGCGTTTAAAAAGGGTCATTCAGGTACACACCTTTATGTACTGGTTGGTCGACAAGAGGGGAGCGACATAAAAGATCCATCAACGTGGAGTAAGGATGTGAAAATTGTTGACCCGTGGGCGACATCTGCATTCGGTGCACCAATGTTTGGAGATGCACAACGACCACCTGTTTCGAATATGTTCCCGCCAACAGAAGTCATTTTTGATAGCCATAAACTGGGTTAGTCACTCTGCAAAAGAAGTGAGCAAATACATCATGCTAAGCATCTAACCTTTATTGAAAGAGCAGCTCTGAGCTGCTCTTTTTTATTACTCTGGCAACTCGTTTTTAGAGCGAGGTTTCTGCGGAAAACCTCACAATGAAGGCGAAAAAGTGACAAAAATAAAGCCATTACCGACATCGTTCAATCTGCAATCGTTGTTCAATAGAGTTATTGAAACAAAAGGAAAAAGTTATGAACACGATTCAACAACTGCTCTTGGAGTTTTGCCAACTCAATGAGTTGCCCGAACTGAATTTTGAAGAAAATGAACGTTGTCAGCTACTGGTCGATGATCGCTACATGTTGTATTTCATCGCGACAGATACGGATGATTTGATGTTGTCTGTAACGTTCGGAGGGTTAGAAAAATCCGGTGAACAACGACTAAAAGGTTTAGAGCTTCTTGCTCATGCTAACTATCAAGGAATAGGTAGTGGCAGCCTCGCACTTGCTTTGGCTCCAAACGGTCGACAGCTTGTCTTAGCAGGACGTAAACCCGTTGAGCATCTAAATACGACGAACCTTACCGCTTGGTTTCACGAAGTTATTGAACAGGCCGAGCTGTGGCAAGCGCGTTTCGCAATGTTGGATCAAGCGATTCCAACCACCTCTAATCATGAACAAGCTCATGTTCAATCACTTCGTGTGTAGGAGAGAAAAATGGTTAATACAACACAAAAAATCAGCCAAAGCCCAGTACCTGATCTAGAACAGTTTCGTGCAGTTGCTGCGCAAAAAGATGATCGAGTGATCAGTAAAAGAGGTGAAGTAAAAGAACCTTCCACATTCCACAAAGGTCATAAGTTTGCTTCTATTCACGAAGGCGTATTGAGAAGCAAATACACTAAGTTTTTCCAAGAAAACATCAAAACTCACCTTGATTTAAAGCAGGCGCTACTTAAGCAAGAAAAACCTGAGGTTGCGCTGTTGGCTTACTCCCTAGTGAGTCCTTCAGGCTATCGCGGTGAGCCACTTACTGAGCGTAAAATCTTAGAAGTTGTCAGCCTATTGGATGAAATAAAAGTGAGCAGCGATACGTACCAGCAGCTTAAAAATACGTTTGATGCGATCAGCAAAGATCCGCGTATGCAGGTGAGTTTAGAAGCCCAGTATCCAGGAAAAATGGATGGCTTCGCTGCTGAACTGTTACAGATGGGCAAAGAAAAGCTAAAAGGTTCTGGTGTGAACGCCGTTATTAACTTGGCATTACCTGGCGTTGGCTTATTGATTTCTACAGGTCGAGAGCTGCACAAAGCGGCCGTAAATGGTGATGCTGAGGCTTACCATCATCAGTTAGAACAAATTTCACAGCTGCCAGGGCGAGATCAACGTCTTTCTATGCCGATGCAGCAAACCTTGGCTCAAGGTCATGCGATACTGTCGGCTGAAGGTGGCATTGGAGCTACATTAGGTATGGCGACGGGGAGCCTGGGCACGTTCGGTGTTAGCTCTGTAGCAACGGTGGGCGTCACACCGATAGCAAAAGAGGCAATCGGTTCTGCGGCAACGACTGCTATCATGAGCGGCGGTGGTTTTGTGGCGAACCAAGCTGGGGCATACGGGTTAAATACGGAAGTAAAAGAGCAACTTATGCAAGGTGAAATGTCTGGTGTTTTACCTAGACTTGAAGTTTCCAATGCAAAAGGAGACTTTACCTTCAGTATGCAAGATCCGGCTTCTGTCCGTGCATTAATGGCGTACCTTGGTCCTAAGGAGAATACTGCAATGACTTCTCCTCAAGCGCCTAAAGAGGCACAAGAGATGGAAGCCGCTCGATTAACACTGAAAAAGATGTTGGGTTCAGAACCAAGTGAGCACTTGGTCCCTGACGTAGACTCTATCTTGAAGCTAAGCCCAGAGGATGCACCAAGTAAAACCGAGTCTATTGCTAACGGGGCATTTAAAAAACTGTTAGGAGAAGATTGGGATTGGCTCATGCCAGCTGTTCGAGCGATTGATAAAGGGGAAGCAAGTAAAATCAACGAAAAGCTCACCTACAAGCTCCCCCTAGATGCAGCAAACGGACGGGTTTATCTTGATAAATGCCCAAACCTGAGTGACGTCCAATTAGATGCGCTAGAAAAACTAGGCTCACCAAGTCAATTGCGATTGATGTACTTGGCTGAAGGCTGGGTGTAATTTCAAATGGTAAAGTAGGGGGTAGGTGCTGCTCCTTACTTTATCTACCGTCAGCGTTCCTTTTTGGGGCTGGCTCATGTCCATTGAATTTAACTTTTCGACTGAAGAAACAAACACACAAGTGTCAACGTTATACCAACCCAACCAATGAAAGAAATTTCTTCCCCAACAATCGCAACTGCTAGTGCTGCTGCGATAACAGGTTCAAATAGCGTGAGTATGCTAGCTCCACTGGCTGTAACAAACCGTAGCCCAAACCCAAAAGCGACGTAACCTAACCCCATTGGAATCAAGGCCATGTAGAGCATGACCGTCGTATTAGTTGATGATGCAAATAGATTATCGCCCGTGATGAAAAGTGTTGGTAGAAGCAAAACTCCACCAATACCAAAAACACTTCCCATGGCCGTTTGCGATTCAATGCCGTGGTCAATCATAGTCTTTACTCCCCATGAGTAAATGGCGTACGTCAAACCTGCCAATAGGCCAAGTAATACACCCCAATGCTTCATATCATGATCAAATAAGCTATTTGCGGATGACTCAGAAGCCAACAACAAGGTAATGCCAATGACCCCGATTGCGAAACTCATCATCCAGCGCTTGGTTATGGTCTGATTTCGGCTAAAGAGACACTCTAACAAAGCAGAAAAGAAAGGTGCAGTGGAGATAGAAATAACCGTACCAATAGCCACACCGGCGAATCGCATTGATGAATAAAAAGCCAGTGGGTAGGTGGCTAAGGCGATAATACTAACCAGTAACGTTTTCTTCTTATGTACGACTTTTCGAAAATCTCTCTTCAGTGACTTCGCAGACAGACATGCTTGCATAAATCCACCAATACCCATAGAAAATGCGCCAATGGCGAGAGCACTGACATCCGGTGCCAAGCTGGCAGCGGTGCCCGTCGTTCCCCACAGGGTTGAAGCAAAAAGTATGGATAAAGTTCCTAATTGATAGTCGGTGAAATGTTTTTTTAACACTGTAATTTCTACCTAGTGAATGGCTGTTTTAGGGTAGAAAGAATAAAAGAAAGCGATAGAGATTTTTGTGCTGAAAAGACGGAATACTTGTTCCAGAGGACTATTTTAGTGACTACCGGGAAAACTCTCTAGGAGACATACCAAAATGCATTGAAAACCGTCGACTAAACGCGGAAAGGTCACTATAGCCAACTCGTTCAGCTATCAACTGAACTGGAAGGTCTGTATGAGTCAGTAGTGCTTTGGCTTTTTCCATACGTTGTAGTGTAATGTACTTATGGACGCTCACTTTTAGCTGCTCTTTAAAAAGCTTTTTAAACTGCGTCGGACTCAAGCAAGCGGCATTCGCTAATGAGGCAATGGTGAGTGGCTGATCAAGCTGCTCGGCGATCACAACCTGTACATCTCGAATACGCGAATCTACGGAGCGAGACCGCTTTTGCTGCTCCAGCAACAGATAGAAGGTTGCAACCATTGAGTTTTCAATTTCATCATTAACCTGATACTCAAGTTGCTTTTCGACAAACTGGATAAAGCTCAGTAGAGGCGGGCTAATCGAAAACACAGCCACACTATTATCCATCAAATGAGTGGGCAAAGTGGTCATATCCGCAACAATAAAGCGTGATGACTCTTCGGCATTAAAACCGTGAGCACAACTTTTGGGGATGACTATGCAGTCGCCAACCGCCACCTTTCCGACATAACTATCCATATCAATATGTATGTTGCCCTGGAGAGGAAGCACGAGTTGATGATAATCACTATGAGTATGTCGGCTCATACGTTTCGTGTAGGAGCGGATGCTTAAGCTAGATTTCATAAAACAACATACAGTTAAAGGATACCGCATTATAGCGTTGAAAGTATCGAGGTTGAAAGCTGGGCAGTTGTAAGCCCAGATCTTGAATGGGATGTGGTTTGTCAGTCCGCCTCGGACTCTAACGAGGCCAACCAACGAAGCACTTCCGCAGTTGCTTCAATAAGATCGCTTGGGATGTACTGGTCGACGTTGCCGTCGGCGTATAGTGCACGAGCAAGAGGGACTTTTTGCATCACAGGCACACCTTCCTCTCTAGCGATTGCGACCATACGTTTGGCTACCGCATCGGTTTCCATCAAAGTGATGACGGGCAGGGGCGTTTCGCCTTTCTTGTAATAAAGGCCAACCGCGATATGTGTTGGGTTTGTAACTAATACATTAGAACGTTTAACGTTTTCGCGTTGATTGGAGGCTTGTAGCTCTTGGTGCAACTGACGACGTTTGCTTTTTATTTCTGGACTGCCTTCCATCTCTTTGTATTCGCGCTTCACTTCGTCCTTGCTCATTTTGAGCTTTTTCGTGTGATCAAACTTCTGGTACGCAAAATCTGCTGCAGCGATGACGATGAAGCCTACCGAAGAGATAATCATTAATTGTTTAATCATGACGCCAGTAATGGTCGGGACACATTCTAGCCCACAAGTTGGAATTTGCATTAAAGCGTTGATGTTACCGCGTAATGTCACCCAGATAATGCAGGAAAGAAGAGAGACTTTAAGGATCGACTTGATAAACTCAATCACACTCTTGAGGGAAAAAATGCGTTTGGCCCCTTCGACGGGATTGATCTTTTTGATGTCGGGTTTAACGGACTCACCACTAAATAGGAATCCGAACTGCCCCATATTGGAAAAGATGGCGACGAGTGCAGCAACCAGAATAATCGGAGCGAGTAGATAGGCAATTTCTTTTGCGATGGCGATAGCGACATCGACTAGCGCATCTTGGAAACCCTGATAAGCAAGCTTACTTGGTAGGAGAATAAGCGCTGAGATGTGCGACATGTAATAATCGGCGAACGCAAACAGTACAATTATGAGCGCCAAAATTAATGCAGACGATACGATTTCTTGGCTTTTGGCAACCTGACCTTTCTGTCGAGCATCGCGTAACTTTTTTGCGGTGGGTTGCTCTGTTTTTTCTGCACTCATAAAGAATCCTAAGCGTTATTGCCAAATGGTATTGAGTTGTTCTGCGAATCGGGTAATGCCGTAAAACTGTACTTCAAAGTGATCCATCATTATTCCGAGATACACGATCAGTAAAACACTCGCGATGGCACTTTTTATTGGCATGGCAAGGAAAAAAACATTCAATTGCGGTGCAAAACGACTGATAAGCGCCAGACCAAACTCAGCAAGAAACATTGCCAACACTAGTGGAGCGGACATCAACACACCAAGCCACATAAGCTGTTCAAATTGCGCGTAGAAGAAGCTCACCCATGCGTCGCTAACGGTTGGGAAAAAGTCCACGATCGGCCAAGATGTATAGCTTTTGAATAACGCATAGATAAAAGTGACAAAGCCCCCGCCAGAGAAGAACAGGGTAATCAACGTTTGGGTCAGTAATACCGCTGTTGGTGTGGATTGTGAGCCTAGCGTTGGGTTAAACATACTTGCCATGGCAGCCCCACGTTGGTTGTCGACCAGAAAGCCGGCCGCTTCTATCGCCCAAAAGGGGATAGCAGCAACAAACCCTATCAATAGCCCAATTAATACCTCCTTACCCAAAATCATTATCAGCCAAATGCCGTCGGTTTCTGCGGGCAAGCTTTGCTGATTAATCATCGGAAATATAAACAGTGCGAGTGAGCAAAGCACACCATTTCTCACCATGGTGCCGCCTAACATTTGCTTGCTCAAAATAGGCAAAAAGATGAAGCATGCCATTAACCTAGGTAACGTCAGGCTGTACAAAAATAAAGCCTGGTGTAAGTCGTGATAACTCATCGTATTTGAGGAATTTTATCCATAGCAAGCGAGGCGAAGGCGTGGAGCTCTGCCCCTAGCCATTGCGTTGTGACGAACAGCGTAATAATGACCGCGATAAGCTTGACCACAAAGCCTAACGTTTGTTCTTGGACCTGAGTTAACGCCTGAATAAGCGACACCAATGTACCAACCAATGCTGCGACTAAAATCGGCGGTAATGACAAGTACAACACTAGGGTTAATGCTTGAGTCGTGAAATGAATGATTTCAGCAGAATGCATACTTTCTCCGTGATTAACCGTAACTCAACACTAAGCCGTGGGTGAGCTTTGTCCAGCCGTCAAGCAAGACAAAAAGCAACAATTTGAAGGGGAGGGAAATCGTCATTGGCGATACCATCATCATCCCCATCGCGAGTAGGATATTCGACACAATTAGGTCAATAGCGATGAACGGTAAGTACAACAGAAAGCCAATTTCAAAAGCGCGAGTAAGCTCGCTGACGGTAAATGCGGGCAGTAAGAGCAATAAGCTGTCCGACTCTAAACGGTCTACGTACTTCTGTGGCCACAATGTGCGTGCAGCATCAGTGAAGAATATGGCTTCGGTTTCCCGAATATGCTTTTTCAAAAATTCTCGATAAGGCTGTAAACCGCTTTCAATGAGGCCTTCTACACTTGCAGAATCTTCAAGGGAGATATCATGCTGCTTTACGTAGTCGTAGGTTTCAAACCCGACGGGAGCCATGATGAAAATTGACAGAATGATAGCCAATCCGTAAAGCGCCATATTCGGCGGAATTTGCTGTACACCGAGAGCGTTACGCAGCAGTGAGAATACAACGGCGAGTTTCACAAACGACGTCGCCATCATGGCGATAAATGGGATCAGTGCCAGCAGTGCTAAGCTGACAATGAGATTGAGCTCGTCGGGTAACTGGATCATGCTGGCTCCTGCGTGCCACCGAACAGCTCCAGTACGCGCACACCTAAATGTTCGTTAACATTAACCAGTTCACACTCACCAATGATTTTGCCGTTGGCACGCAATGTTACCGGCTTAGATACAGGCTGGTTTAGCTCGAATACGTACCCTGGCTGAAGCTGGTTAAGCTGCTCTAGCGTGATGGTTTGATGGCCGATATCAAACGTGAGTTCCACAGGCAGTTGCTGGTGGTCGGTTAACATTTCTGAAGTGTTTACGTCATTCATATTGGTTTCTTTTTCAATAATGTGAAGAGTTTGGTCATCTAGCTGGCAGCGCCAGAGATTCTGGTTAGATACTTGAAAAATGGCTTGTTGCTTGGCGATGTAACCATCGTCAAAAAAGATGACATCTCCCAGCTCGAGCGAATTAAATTCGCTTAACGTCAAATGGGTCCTTCCAAGACTTAACCACACAGGTAAAGCGAGGTGTCGAGCTTGTAGAGCAGCGCTGTTTGGTAGCGCATCCAACAACACGTCTGATCCTTCGCTAACCCACAAACAAAGAGAGCCGTTAGGCTTATTGAGGGTTAACATTAAAGTATGCTCTTGGGCCTGGCTCGCCTCTAACGGCTGTAGTTGACTAAGAATGGGTAACTGACCAAATAGCGCTTTGATTGCCTCACTATGCGGTTCTATCTGTGAGCTCAAAAGTGCTAACTGGAGGGAGTTAGGCAGGGACTCAAACGCAGTAGCATTTAAGGTCGATTTCAGCCAATGTTGGAGCTGCGCACGAGAAAAGTCTACTTGTAGGGTTTGCCCTCCAATCAACGTGGTTAAACGGAACCCTTCAAATGAAGGGATTTGAGCAACAGTAATCGATACGCTCTGACCATCAGTCCCTTGGAAGTGGCACTGTTTTGCACAAAGTTGATTGCTGAGCGCGATACTTTCTGCATCCACTTTGGGTATTATTAACGGCGTCATAGGTCATTCTCCGCTTGCCATTCTTCATACACGCTGCGTTGTTGGCGTGAGTGTTGTTGTTCATGTTGTTGTTGATCGAGCTGTTGAGTTTGTTCGCTGATCGCTAAGCGAAGTGGCTGCTCACCGCCGAATCGGTTTAGCCGTTCAGCAAGATCTTGTCTAGCTTGCTGGCTAATAATGGAAAGGGCATGCTCTTGTCGAATCGTCACGCTATACCCTTGAGCGTCCAACTTTATGTGGATTTCACCACCTTTTAATTGCCCTTCACTTAGAAACAGCCGAACCTCTTTGTTGTCCGATGCGGTTGGTAGAGCAACATAGATTTTGTCCACCAATTGCTGGAGTAATTGGTTTACGTCTCGCGTTGGGCTTGGTTGAGCCTGCGAAGCAACACTTTTTAGGATGACATCGCCTTGTGTTACCGCACTTGCAAAGGGTTGAGAAGGCACTTTTTCTTCATCCGTTTTAACGGCGACTAGTGCGCTTTTCGTCACGATTTTTTCAAGAGGCTTGGTTTCAGGCAGGCCACCAGTTTGGTCTGATCGTTTGCCTGTATTCTGTAGCGGCGGAGTTGCACGCTTATTGTGCGTTTTTTCAGTTTGCTTTTTCGTTAAGCCAACAATGTTAATCCCATATTGAGCGAGCTCTGTCTCTGTCGCACTTTGGGGAAGCAAGCCAGACTCAAGCGTAGAGAGACAATCCGGCGAGGTATGTTTATCCATCGGCGTCGGTTTATCATCTTTCAAATGAGCTTGAGCTTGAAAGTGAGGATCAACACGCTCGGTAGAAGGGGAGCTTAGAACTGTGTCGCCATCGCTTTTTCCATCATTTTTAAGCAATTTATTGTTTTCGCTAATTATTTCTTCGCTATTTGCTGCGTCGTCTTGCGATTTCTCTACGTCTCTCTTAGTGACGACGTCACTTTGACCGTTTAAGGTGGAGATGTTTTTGTCAGCGTTGGCTTCTTGGTTCGATAGGTTAGGTTTCTTCTCTAGACCTTGAGATGTCTTATGCCTTAGCGGTATGTCTTTTTCGCCAGTATGATTTTTTTGGGGATTCCCAACGATAGACTCCTTTCCCTTGCTAGGCTTCTTCGTCATTGCATGCTCGAATTGTGATTGAAGCTCGGCCTCCTTCTCGAGAGGCGCTTGTTCTGGCGTTGATTTGTGCAGCGTATTCGATGCTTCAGTTGTTGGGGTAATGCGCATAGTGAACCTTTAGATAATGTCGACAGTGCGAAACTCTTCCTGTTCGAGTTCTTCTTGGTATTGCCTTTCTCGCGATTTTTCCGCGACTTCTTGTTGCTGCAACTGAACGAATTTTTCTTTGGTTTTATGGGCTTGTCGCGCCTCTTTTTGCTTTTCTTTAAGTGCCGAGCGTTCGATTTCAAGCGCTTTTTTTGACTCGGCCACACGTTGTTTAAGTTCGGCTTCTCTCTCTCTTAACAACGCGATTTCTTGTCTTAATGTTTCCAGCTCTTTGAGAACGAGCGTTTGTTGTTTTGCTTTAGCAAAACGTCGCTCTTCTTCTTCCTGGCGCCAAACGTGATAGTCCGCGACAGAACGTTCGGCCTTTTGAACCTGTGCTGCGGCGTTTGACACTCGGTATTCTTGACGCTTGACGGCTTTATCCGCACGGTCAGCGCGAATTTTTTTGATTTCTAATAAACGTTCTATCATTGTTTCGCCATCCCTTTAAGTTGAGCGATAGCGCCATCAAGATCGCTTGGTTCATGAGTGCCTTGGCGTAAAAAGGCGCGTATATCATCACTTTGTGCAATGGCCATATCTGCTAGGCTATCTGCGCCATGTTGGTATTCGCCAATTTTGATTAGCAGCTCAACTTCTTCATACTTAGCTAACATTTCGCGAATATGAGCAGCAGACGCCTGATGATCGGGTTCAACGATTTGATTCATCACTCGGCTTGCTGACCGAAGTACATCAATGGCGGGGTAATGGTTCATTGCCGCAAGCTTGCGCGAGAGAATGATGTGCCCATCTAAAATGGAGCGAGTTTCATCCGCGACAGGCTCTGTCATGTCGTCACCTTCCACCAACACGGTGTACAGTGCTGTAATTGATCCTTTGTCTGATTGTCCAGCTCGTTCCATCAGCTTTGGCAAAGCGGCAAAAACGGAAGGCGGATAGCCACGTCGTGTTGGTGGCTCGCCTGCGGCTAGTCCAATCTCCCTCTGTGCGCGGGCGAAACGCGTTACAGAATCCATCAGCAGTAGCACGCGTTTACCTTGGTCACGAAAATATTCTGCGATAGAAGTGGCAACAAAAGCGGCTTTGGCGCGCTCCATTGCTGGGCGATCAGAGGTAGCGACCACTAAAACCGATTTGGCCATTCCTTCTTCGCCTAGGTCATGCTCAATAAACTCGCGTACTTCGCGTCCGCGTTCACCAATTAAGGCGAGAACAGTCACGTCAACTTCTGCGGAGCGAATCAGTTTTGCCAGTAGGGTACTTTTACCCCCACCAGCCGCTGCAAAAATACCCATGCGCTGACCTTCACCACAGGTCAGTAGCCCATCAATGGATCGAACGCCAAGAGAGATTGGCTTTTCAATTAGTTTACGTTGCATTGGTGGTGGCGCATCGCGATAAACAGGATACCAAGCACTTGGTTCCTGACTCTGCGTACCATCGAAAGGACGTCCAAGCCCGTCAAGCGTTGTACCTAACAGGTGGTCGCCAACACCCACTTCGTGCATTTTGCCCATTGGGCTTACTTCTGTATTTGAGGAAATCCCAAACATATTTCCTAACGGGGTGAGCAGAGCGTGATGCTGCTGGAAGCCAACCACTTCCGCTAACAAAGACAGAGTTTGATCGGGATTACGCAACTCACACAGTTCACCTACACGAACGCCAGGGACGACAGCTTTGATAATGGTGCCGGTGACTTGTGTAACGCGCCCGCGAATTTGGATCAAACGCGTGTGTTTAATCGCAGATTGTTGGATATCAGTGATGTATGAGAAATCGTTCAAGGTAAAAATATGCGCAATGATTGATGCTGAGAGGATAGAAAGTATAAGAATCAATTTATAGTGAATATCAGTCGGGAGTTTTTAGAAAACTGAAAGCGCACTAAAAAAACACGTCTGATTTTGACAGCTTCAACAAAGCGCACTTCCTATAATTCGCCTGTATTGTGCGGAAGGAGTGCAAGTGAATGAGTATTATCAACAATCATATCGCAACAAATCCAAAGTTTGATGCGTCTATCCAAAACGGGTTGGAATCGTCTCGTCCCGACGTTTCACAAAAAGGCAATTATCGCGGTGAAACCGTCCGTGTTCACAATGCCACACAATCACTTTTTGATGCGATGGAAGAACTCACTTCACTCGGTTCCGAAAAAGCAGAGAAAGATCTGACCAAGCGCAAAGTGAAAGACAGTGGTGTTCGAGTTAATGAAGCGCACGAACTCGTTTCGGACTATCTGCGAAAAGTCCCTGATCTTGAAAAGAACCAAAAGATCAAAGATTTGGCTACAAAAATGGCGGGAGGGAATATCTCGACCATCGCTCAATTACAAGCCTACTTGAATGGGTTTTCCGAGGAGAAAAGCCATCAATACCTCGCCCTAAAAGCCGTTAAAAAGTTTTTGAGTGCGAGTCCAGAAAGTAAACACCTACTAGCGCTGATTGACCAAGCACTTCTAAGAATCGAGCAAAACCCAGATACATGGTCTCAAATTGATACGGAAATCCGTGTCTCAAATTTTGCTGATGAATACAGCCAAGAGCAAGAGTTTAGCTCTTTGCATCAGCTGCGCGGCTTCTACCGCGATACCGTTCATAGTTATCAAGGGCTCGGCGCGGCTTATCAAGATGTAGTGGCGCGCTTTGGTGAGCAGGAGGTATCGACCGCTGTTGACTTTATGCTGCAAGGCATGAGTGCAGATCTTAGTGTTCAAGGTAGCAGTATCGATTCGGTTAAGTTGCAGTGGTTGATGTCCGATATGCAAAAACTCAAAACTCTAAATACGTTGCAAGATCGTGTGAGTCAGCTGTTCCAAATGTTTAAACCGGAAAGGACGAATTATGGCTTATCAAGTTTCTAATTTGATGGCTGATGTGATTGCGTTGGTAGAGCAGCGATGGGTAAGCAGTGATGAGATATGGAAAGTCGCCAACGCAATGGAATTGACGGCGGTAGAACAAAAAATCGATTTTTTTCGAGAGTTCCATAAGTTAGTTCGCGCAATCCCAATTGACGTATTCGCCGATGAAGAACAACGACAGAATTTAATCCAAGCGGTACAAAAGGCGCTAGACGAAGCCATTGATATAGAAGAAGAGGAAGCGTGGGAAGATGAGTTGGATTGATGCATCCGTCGATGAATTTTGCCGAGGAATGGGGCTCGATGCCGTCGATTTCTCATCAGCTGGACGGGTGCAGCTGGATTTTGAGCAAAGTGGTACGCTGCATATTGAGCGACAGGGTGAGCAGTTATTCTTGATGTTGTCTCGAGCGTTATCTTGGCATCAAACCAGTGACATGATTCAAAGTGCACTGTGTTTGTGTCATGCCGATCAAGGCTGGCCTTTCGAAATTAAAACCGGCTTGTTAGATGAACAAACTCTGGTTTTTTCAGCAAGGCTAAATGGAGAAGAAGTAACACTTCCGACCTTAGAGCAAGCGTTTACGCTTTTGGCTCGTCTACATAACGATGTGGCAGGCTCATGACTCGAGTCAGCACTTTAAACGTAGGCATCGAAGCCTTTACGCATGTTACTCATAGTGAAGTTAAGGCCGATTTCCCAGAGCGATTTCAATTGCTTCCTGATGGTCAGGCGGTCGCTACACATTTAGAGAAGCTCTATGACCTCCGGCCTTCAGACCAATATCTCATCGCGTTAACTAAGCCCAAGCTGCTGCACTCAGAGTTGTTGCGTCCAGAAAAATACCGTCAACAATTTGATGAAACGTTAGCTCAGCTGCAAGTTCTTGCACAGGATTCAGGCTCCGCTTCTTTTATCAAAGCATCTGAAACGCTACAAAGTACACAACTTGATCAGCGTTACCTCACTATGGCGCTCAATCTCCTTATTCAGGTCTAACCAACATGTTGAGATCCAAAGACATTGAACTCTTACTTGTTCACGCTGCGCTACAAGTTCAATACCAAAAGCCAGAGCATGCCATTTCTATTCTCGATGCGGTTCTAGAAATAGAACCGCATCACAAAGAGGCGATGCAAACACTTGCTGTGGCGTGTTTACAAAGTGGTCGATATACCCGGACGATTGAGGTGTGTGAGCACTTATTAAAATCCGACCTTCATCCTGACTCGGCAGGACTCTGGTTTTGTTTAAGCCAAGCGCGTTGGAAACAAAATGACGTCGATGGGGCACGCCAAGCGCACCGACGCTATCTGCAATCTTTAAATAGTGAATCACATGAATAAGTTGATCGATATTCTAAACAAAGTAGGGCAACGCAAAGACATCATGCTTGCGGTGATGTTACTCGCGATCGTCTTTATGATGATATTGCCACTTCCTACCGCACTGGTGGATGTGCTGATTGGCACCAACATGAGCATTGCGGTGGTGCTGCTTATGTTAGCGATTTACATCACCACGCCACTTGAGTTCTCTGCATTTCCTGCGGTGCTATTGATCACGACATTGTTTCGTCTGTCTTTATCTATCACGACAACCCGCTTGATCTTGCTACAAGGCGATGCTGGTCAAATCGTTTATACATTCGGTAACTTCGTTGTGGGCGGTAACTTAGTGGTCGGTATTGTTGTGTTCCTGATCATTACCATTGTTCAGTTTATGGTGATCACCAAAGGCTCAGAAAGGGTAGCAGAAGTTAGTGCGCGCTTCTCACTCGATGCGATGCCTGGTAAGCAGATGAGTATTGACGGTGACATGCGTGCTGGAGTAATTGACGTACACGAAGCTAGGCACCGACGATCACTGATTGAAAAAGAAAGCCAAATGTATGGCTCGATGGATGGCGCGATGAAGTTCGTTAAAGGCGACTCCATTGCGGGTCTGGTCATCATTGTGGTCAACATCTTAGGTGGCGTCACGATCGGGGTAACGCAAAAAGGCATGAGTGCTTCTGAAGCACTTGAGTTATTTGCGATTTTGACCGTTGGTGATGGTTTGGTGTCGCAGATCCCGGCACTCTTTATCGCGATTACCGCCGGTATTATCGTGACGCGTGTTTCTCATGAAGACTCTTCTGATCTTGGATCGGATATTGGTGGGCAGGTGATTGCTCAGCCACGAGCACTTCTTATTGGTGGTGTGCTTTTGGTGCTGTTCGCACTCATCCCTGGGTTTCCAAAAATCACTTTTCTGGTCTTGGCCGCCGTGGTTGGTGGTGGTGGTTTCTTCCTTTTCTATCAACAGAAAAAACAAGCGGAATCAGATAGCACCGACTTATCAAGCTTTGTTTCGCAAGGGGCCGGTTCGCCAGCAGCGAAGCCAAGCAAACCCACGCCTTCTAGAAACAGCAAAGGTAAGTTAGGTGAGCAAGAAGAGTTCGCCATGACGGTCCCGCTGTTGATTGATCTTGACGCGAGCCTTCAGGAAAGCTTGGAAGCGGTCGCATTAAATGAAGAGCTAGCAAGGGTTAGACGCGCACTATATCTTGACCTAGGCGTGCCTTTCCCAGGCATCCACCTGCGCTTTAACGAGGGGATGCAAAATGGCGAGTACTTAATTCAGTTACAAGAAGTCCCGGTTGCACGAGGACGAATTGTTAAAGACCAACTCTTGGTGACAGAAGGGAATGAACAGATCGATTTATTAGGCGTGCCTTATGAGCAAGATGAAGATTTTCTACCTGGTATTTCTAGCATTTGGGTGGCGCAGAGTTATGAGCAAAAACTCGTAGCCAGTCATGTCGGTTTTCTCACACCCGACAGGATTTTAACGTACCACTTGTCTCATGTTCTCAAGGAGTACGCACAAGACTTTATTGGTATTCAGGAGACGCGTTATCTGTTGGAGCAGATGGAAGGCAGTTATTCGGAGCTAGTCAAAGAGGCCCAGCGTATTGTTCCGTTGCAAAAAATGACGGAAATCTTGCAACGCTTGGTTTCTGAAGACATTTCTATCCGAAACCTTCGCGTGATCTTGGAAGCGATGGTTGAGTGGGGCCAAAAAGAGAAAGATGTTGTACAGCTGACGGAGTACATTCGTTCCAGCTTAAAACGTTACATTTGCTACAAATACGCAAGCGGACAAAACATGTTGCCCGCTTACTTATTGGATCAAAATCTCGAAGACACAATACGCAGCGGTATTCGTCAAACCTCAGCAGGGAGTTACTTGGCGTTAGACCCGTCAGTAACGCAACAATTTGTCAGTGATGTGAAACAGACCATTGGTGACTTAAGCCGCATGCCGAATAAACCTGTGCTAGTTGTGTCTATGGATGTACGCCGATATGTGCGAAAGCTTATTGAATCGGAATACTACGATCTGCCCGTTTTGTCATTTCAAGAACTAACCCAGCAAATCAATATTCAGCCACTTGGAAGGGTGGGGATGTAATGAAAACAAAACTAATACTCTCGCTGGCGCAAGCGGGGATCGAAGTGACGCCATACTTTTGGCAACAAAGTGAAATTCAACTTGGTTATCGAATTGAAGTTGAGGGCTTAGAGCTCGTTTTTCGGGTGGAGGACGGTGAAATCATCATCGTTCTTCTGAAACGCGTTCGTCCAAAATTGGGGTTGAGTAACCCCTTTGCCGGCTTATTTCTCTTGGCTGAACATGCCATTCAACTTTATCCCTCCGATTGGGTCATTCGCGGCAACGTCGATGTGTTACGTGGTAGCAACATGAGCAGCCAGCGATTGGCACAGTTCTATCTAAAAGCATGCGGTGCAAGCCATGATGAGCTAGAAGACTGGTACTGTTTACGCCTAGCAGATTATAGACCTTTGAAAAAGTTGAAAAAGTTGAAAAAGTAAAAACTCGCGACTGTTACTGACAGCACCGATGAGATGACCCGCTTTAAGATAGGAATCAAGATGAAGCAACCGTTTACCGATGCGATTGAGAACGCTGAGCTTGCCATTAGAAAAGCTGAAGACAGAACCGATATTTTTAACGAGCTATTGGAAGGCTTAGGTGTTGGTCCTGTTGCGGGTGATGTTTTACTTGGCGGCATAAAAGCACCAGTAGATACCATGAAACGTGCAGAGCAAGAGCTAATAGACGAAGTCCAGCGCCGCCGGCAACAACAAAATCAGCTACAAGGTACGTCAGGTAAACGCAGAAAGCGTCCCACAGTGATGCGCGGCATGATGATTTAGAGGTTTGGAAATGACGAATATGAAAACGACTGGCTCTACGACAGGAGCAACAGACACAGCTGCGAGTAGTGCACCATTACCCACTTTCCAACAAAACTTGATAGAGGCATTTACCCCTGTACTGGGTGAAGCAGAGACTCAGCAACTTGCCTCTCTAATCTCTTCATTGCCAACTATCTCGGGACAAACGGAATCACAAAGCATCGCGCTTTATGTTGATACACTTGAAAGCCTAAAAGCGAAAAATAACGCGTTTGCTGGTATATCATTGACCGACACCGCATCTGTTTGGATAAAGTCGCTACAAAGTGCTAACTCAGATGGCGAATTAACCGCAGCCGAGTTTAATGCTCAAACAAACCAAACGCTATCAAATCAGTTTCAGGCTTGGTTTAGTAAGTTACTGACGGAAAACGTAGATAGCTCGTTGTCTACTGAGTTTGTTAGTCAATTTAATCTGGGCACTCAGAGTAACCAAGCGGAGCAGATCGCCAACCTCTCCGAGACAGGTCTGGCTAATGCCACCAAAGAAATTTCTCTTTTTGTTGCAGAGCTTGCTAATCAAATGGGCTCCCGTGAAGTGAGAGATGCTTCTATTTCTTTTCTTCGCAATGCCTTTAGTAGCTTAGGTTCCGTTAATCTCGCGCAACTGAAGAGCTCGGACTTTCTGTTGACTAAAGAGAGTTTCGCCCTTCAAGTCTCAGCTCAATTAAAAAGTAGTTTTCAAGGCATTGGTATTACTTTAAGCACCGATGACGCAAGTGCGCTAGCTAGCAGAATTACCTGGACTCCTGGTATTTCTAAACAGCAGCTTAAAGAAGCGTTAGATGAAATGGCCGCTCAAGTGAAAGGCCAATATAGCGCAGCTTATGGTGAGGCGAGTGGAACGAACAATCTAAAAGCAGCACTTAATACTGTCATTGGTGGAACTGAGCCTTTGACCCTTTCTAGTCTGTTCGCCAACTTCGCGGTGAGTTTAACAAATATAGAAATCGACGACTTTTACCAGGACAGAGCGATAGCCGATGTCCAAAAGACACAAATAACGGCAGCTCAAGTTAATTTGATCAAAGAAAACACCGAACGAGATATCCGATTACAGTTTGAAAAAATAGTAAAAGGTGAATCTACCGGGGCTTCATTTACTGAGCGATACGAGGCATTGCGCAAGAACTTAGGGGCATTGAAAGAGCGTCTACTCAATATCACCGATAAAGAGAAAGCAGATCGCGAGGTGAGAGCAGAGCACTCTCTAACGGCTCGTGATTTGTTGGCCGTTGTTGAGTCCAGCATTGGAGACCGTTTTGATGAGCAAGTGCTGCTTGCACTAAATGAGCGTCGTGTTAACCGTTTAGAGAAACGTAATGACCAGAAAGAGGCATTAGAGGATCTCACAATACAGCTTAAAGTTTTTGGTGTTGTGCAATCAAAAATTCACTCTACGCAAAGTGTTGATGGGGTTTATAAACCGGGATATCCAGAAAGTAACTTCAAAGCGAGTGACTTTAACTACAGTAATCAAACGGATTTTGAAGCTTCACCTGAGTACAAGTATTTGACGGATAATAAGATAACAAACCATCGAGACTTCCTTCAAACACAAGGTATTACTATCGGTGATGGTGCGTCGTACCAAGACGAAGAGAAGTCGAAAAAACTGTCTAATTTTTCTAGTTCTGTCAGTGCTAAATCCAAGTTGCTTAACGATGAAGTGCAAATCAAAACCACTGAGCTGAACGACACCAGTTCTCAATACAACTCGACCGTTGAAGCGATGAACAAGTTTGTTCAGAAGTACTACAGTATTTTACAAGAAATCCTACGAGCCATTTAAGGATAACCAACCATGACTAAAACAAACGCGACCGATCCATCCCAAATGCAAGCAGAAGAGCTGCTGTCTTTTCTGGAAGAGGGAGGCACGCTAAAAATGTTGCACGATGTGTCTCAGGACACCATCGAACACATTTATGCCGTAGGTTACAACTTTTTCCAATCGGGAAAGATTGAGCAAGCAGCGAAAGTATTTCAATTACTCAGCATGCTTGATCATTATCAGGCGCGATTTTTCATTGGCCTTGGCGCGGCTCGTCAGGAGTTGGGTGAGTATCTGCAGGCAATAGACGCCTACAGCTACGCAGCGCTAGTGGACGTAAATGATCCACGCCCACCTTTTCACTCTGCTGAATGTCACCTGAAACTGGAACAACTGACAGAAGCAGAGAGTGGGTTTTACAGCGCGAAGGAGATGTCTGCCGGAAAATCACAATATGCAGATTTGCATGAGCGTGCAGGCATCATGTTAGAAGCGGTGAGAAATAAAAAGGAGTAATTAGACTATGAGTTCTATTGCACTTGACCGCATCCAGACACAGGTTTATAGCCCTGAATCTGGCCAAGCCACGTTAGATAACGTGCAGAAAACGGCGTCTACAGCGACGCCTTCTGTGACGGTAGAAAACGTGAAGAGTAAAGATGCAGATGTACTGAACACCGGAAAAGTAAAAGTTCAGTTAGATGCACCCAACGCAGCTGTTAGTGACAAAGTGAATGATTTGACGCTAAAAGCCATGACACAGCTGCAAAAGATCGTCGATACCATTGCAAAATCTCTCCATGCAGTTGCAGACCAAACAGGTTCGATTGCCGTCAAAATCATCGCAGGATCTGCTGATGATTTTGAAGTAGAGCTTGCTGCTATCACGGATAAACTGAAAAGTGCTCAAAACGAGCTGAAAATTCAGGAAGTGAAGGTCGCCAAAGCTAAGCACGAAAAAGAGATGGTGGAAAACCAAGACAAAATCAAAGAATCGGAAGCCGCTGCAAAAGAAGCCCAAAAATCAGGCTTAGCAGCGAAGATCTTTGGTTGGATCAGTGCGGTGGTTTCTATTGTTGTTGGTGCCGTAATGGTGGCAACGGGTGTTGGTGCAGCAGCCGGTGCACTTATGATCGCTGGTGGCGTCATGGGAGCAGTGAGCATGGCGTTGCAAGAGCCAGCCGTTCAAGATGCGCTAAAAGAAGCGGGCGTAAATGTCGATGTGTTAAACAAAGTCGTAATGGCATTAGAAATCGCCGTCGCGGTTATCGGAGCTGTTGTGACGTTTGGTGGTGCAGCAGCTGGCGGTATCGCGAAACTTGCAGCGAAAGGTGCTGGTAAGGTAGCTCAAAAGGTCACGGAAATCGCTACGAAAGCCGCTGCAAACATGGCGAAAGTGGCGGATATAGGCACAAAAGCTGCGACAACAACAGCGAAAGCGATTCGTTATGGCGCAGAAACCGTTGATCTCGCCGTCAACGTGGGTAAAGGCGCAACGGACAGTGTCCACGCTGCTAACAATGCTCACGTGACAGAGATTCAGGCTGATATCACAGACCTTCGAGCCAAAATGACGTTAAGCCAGGCTGTCATTGATAAGCTCAAAGAAGAGATTGGTAAGTTGATGGAAGACTTCCAAGAGTTGATGAGCCTCATCATGCAAATGATTCAAGCGAAAAGTGAAACTATGCAAACGGTGTTAAGCCGTCCTGCAACGGTATAAGGAGTTTATTATGCTAGATAAAGTAGGCGGAATGGGTCGTGGTGAACTATACGGTTTAGGCGATACCATTAAAACCAACAAAGCAGAAAAAGCGCCGGAAACAAAGCTTGAAGCGGGCGCCGTTAAAAGCCAAAGTGAGTCAGGTGTTTCTGGTACAGCACGCTACCAGTTAGAGACACCTAAAGCTCCTACAGTGAGTAACCAAGCTCAAGTTGTTGCAAACTTAATGAGTGCTCTTGCGCCGACGGTGAGCTCATTAATGAGCACAACGATGAAAGCACTTAACGGTGAGGAGGTGATCAAGTCACCATCAGATGCGGTATCACAATCGTTGACGCTATTAACATTGTTGTATCAAGTATCAAAGCTGAGCCGTGAGCAGCAAGTGCTACAACGTGAAATTGCTGTTGAAGCAAACGTCGCGAGTTTAGAAAGCCAAGCGGCAGAACTCAACAACTCGGCAAGCGCAATGATCGCGATGGCAGTCGTTTCGGGTGTATTAGCGGGTGCTACCGCAATTATTGGTGCCCTTGGTTCTTTCAAAGCAGGGAAAGAAATCAAGAATGAAATGGCGAGCAATAATGTACTGAAAACGCAAAAAGCTGGCTTCGATCAAGCAGAAGAGTTATTAAATAACAATAGCTTGTCTAAAACTCAGCAAGATCAGGTTAAGCGTGCGCACTCACTAGCGAAAGACAATATCGCAGACACGACAGCGCAGCTGACAAGTGGTGGCCGTAAGTTCGATAAGTTGATGAGCTCAAACCAAGCGAAGAACGCTATTCTTCAAGCTTTGGGCCAGATGGCAAACTCAGCATCGAATGTAGAGCAAACCAAAGCGCAAGCGCGCAGCAAAGATGATGAAGTACAAGCGACTCGCGCACAAGCAGCCAAACAGAAAGCCGATGAAAACATTGGTTTCCAAGAAGGCTTATTGAAAGAGCTACGTGACTTGTTCCGATCTATCTCAGATAGCCAGAACCAAGCGTGGCGAGCGTCAGTCCCAACGGTGTAACCATCCGTTTCACTAACTACAAAGCGTTGTTTATACAACGCTTTTTTTATTTCAGCTATCTAAACTAGATACGGATATTTACTGGGTGATTTGTTTGTAAAACAATATAACGTAGTGAGTTACATTGCATAAAAGTTACTGTTTTTGTTGAACTCAGCTCAAAGCTAACAACTTCATAGTAGCCTTGTTGCGTAAAATTAAGTTAAAGTGCCATTATTATTCACAAAAAGTGTGTTTAAGAATTTTTTGTAGTGAAGGGTGTAATTAGATACTCAATAACAAAATATGGTAGTTCGATTGGTGAGTATTTGGGAACAGAATTATATAAAACTCAACTTAATAAGTAGTCGAAGATGGAAGATATCAGTTTAGCATCAGATTTAGTGATTTATCTGACTACGGTTGGAATTTTAGGTATATTTACTTGGGTTTTGTTTGTTATTTATTTGAAATCCAAGTGGTTGAAGTATCTTGAAGATGCTCTTGATAATGGAGTTCGATACTACACTCTGAATATATTCTTATCAGGTCACGGAGTACTACAATATGGAACTGTTTTTCTGAGCACTTTTCATGCGAAACGATATAAAATGTTAGAGAAGAGGGATAAGGTTCCAATTCATATTCAACGATTGTTTGTTCTCTCATTCGTATTATTTATTTCAAGTACATCATGTCTTCTGGCTGGAGTTATAACTCATCATATTTATATAGAATAAAGGTTATTTAACAAGATTATAGTAATTTGACCTGAGTATTTCTATTTAATAGATAATTTAGAATGGACATATCAGTCTAAAGATTTAATTTTCTAGACTATACGGTTTACGCTTATATAGAGCCATTATATAACGGCAGAATATGCCAATAAAATGGTGATTACTAAGCTAACCGCCAAGGATGAGAACTCAAACGTTATCAAATTGTTAACGGTTGCTATACTTAAACGGTCATCAACACAAGTAAAAGGGATGTTCAATGTTTAAGTTTAAGCAAATCGCACTTGCGGCTTCTTTGGCTGCACTCACAACAGGCTTTTCTGCGTCTGCGGAGGAAACGTTTGTCACGATTGGTACCGGTGGCGTAACAGGGGTTTATTATCCGACTGGTGGCGCTATTTGTCGCTTGGTTAACAAATCGCGAGAAGAGCACGGTATCCGTTGTTCGGTAGAAAGTACTGGGGGATCGATTTATAACATCAACACTATTCGTGCTGGTGAATTGGACCTCGGTATCGCGCAATCAGACTGGCAGTATCATGCTTACAAAGGAACCAGTAAGTTTGAAGAAAGCGGGCCTTTTAAAGAGCTGCGCGCCGTATTCTCCGTTCATCCAGAACCGTTTACTGTCGTTGCACGTAAAGACGCGAACATCAAAACTTTTGATGATTTGAAAGGTAAGCGCGTTAACATTGGTAATCCTGGTTCTGGTCAGCGAGGTACTATGGAAGTGCTAATGAACCAGTATGGTTGGAGTAACGACGACTTTAAGCTTGTCTCTGAGTTAAAAGCAGCAGAGCAATCAAAAGCACTTTGTGATAACAAAATTGATGCGATGATTTATACCGTTGGTCACCCAAGTGGAGCGATTAAAGAAGCCACTACGTCGTGTGATAGTAATATCGTAACGGTAGCTGGACCTAATGTAAAAAAACTGGTTGCAGACAACAGCTTCTATCGTGTCGCAAATGTCCCGGGTGGTATGTATCGTGGCACAGATAGTGATGTTCAAACCTTTGGTGTGGGCGCGACGTTTGTTTCTTCTACTGCGGTACCAGAAGATGTGGTTTATAACGTGGTTAAAGCGGTATTTGAAAACTTCGATGATTTCCGCCGTCTCCACCCAGCGTTTGCAAACTTGAAGAAAGAGGAAATGGTAAAAGACGGTTTATCTGCGCCTCTTCACCCAGGAGCGCTCAAATACTACAAAGAAGTAGGGCTGATTAAGTAAGTGTTACTTTCTCTTATTATTGATGTAAAACGCCATCTTTCTCGATCAATGCCACTCGTTTAACCGCGAGTGGCATATTTCTATTTCTCGTCATCCTGTACAGCGACGAAGGAGCGTGATACAGGATCTTCTATCCGAGCACTTTGTGATCAAAATTGTTTCATTAGCCGCTTAGTGTAGTGTTATTAGATTCCTAACCTCGCTGGAGTGACACAAAAAATCGTTAAGCTATCTGCATTAATCTTTCGCGCTAGCGTTTTTTGTAGGATTGTTATCCACTTGTACAAGTTTTGCTTAAACATAAACATCAATGAAAAAGTAGATAGTGATGAGAATAGAAGAAAGAGCAACAAACCCTTTAACATGATTGGGATTCAGTTGACGAGAGACACGAGCTGCAAGATACCCACCTACCAACGTACCGACCAAAACAACACTACCTGTGTGCCAGTCAATGGAGCCATTGGCAACAAAAATCACGATAGCAATGAGTGAAACACACGTAGATACGAGCAATTTCAAACCGTTCATTAAATTAATGTCTTGGTGGCCAGCTACTACCAGATAACTCAGAACAATAACCCCTAAACCTGCGTTGAAAAAACCACCGTAAGCAGAGACACCAACAAGTAGTAAACCCAACGCGATTGCTCCGAGTATGCCAGCATGTTTGTGCTCTTTCGCGACAGTTTTGATTAGCATTGTTAAACGAGAACCGGTGAGAAAAAGCACGGTGGCAAATAAGAGTAACCAAGGGATAGCTTCCATAAATAGCGATTCTGGCGTGTTGAGCAACAGATATGCTCCGACAGCGCCGCCGACTAAACTGAATGAGACTGTGAACAGCAGTTCATGCTTGTTCTTCATGATCTCTTCTCTGAACCCGACGGCTCCACTAATGTAACCCGCACATGAAGCATACGTGTTTGTTGCGTTAGCCATAATAGGAGGAACACCTACTGCCAATAGAGCCGGAAAAGTAATAAAGCTTCCGCCTCCCGCTATGGAGTTAATGATCCCACCAATTACGCCAGCAACGAATAAAAGTGCGAGTTCTAAAAGCATAAACAATCCTTGTTATGTTCTTTTTCATTGTTAGAGCTTCAGATGATCTAACCTACATGCTCTAATGTTCTGATATGAGGTTTACTTTACCCGCTCTAAAACAAAATTGTTCAGTTCTGTAACGTTTTTGATGACATGAACGGTTTTACTTTGAGAGTACCCTTCGAGGCGAGACATAAAGTCATCATTCCAGAATGCAGGGCATTGCTGAAGAACTTTGTAGCTTTGTAACGTTCCTTTCAGTACCGAACTACCATCAGGCCAACCTTCAGGTTTAATGAAAAGTCCTTTAAGGAGACGTTTCGTCACAAACCAATAGCTTACTGAGTATGGTAGATCAATATAAATGAGAGTATCGGCTGCATCTAAACGAGCGTTGAAAGAGCTGAGCGGTCCAAGGCCATCTATAATCCAACGATCTGAGCTTAGTATATTGCTATGGGCTTCATCAAAAACGCTACGCTCAACGGGATCACCGTTTGGTTTATAGACTATTGAATCTAATTGATGAAGAGGAAGACCGGTAGCCGACGCGATTGCTTTACTTACCGTCGATTTTCCACTGCCGGGTTTGCCAAAAACTGCTATTTTTTGCATTGTGACCGCCTCCAAGAGAGCTTTTCCCATACGGTAGAGACAGAAAACCCACCGCTATGGGTGGGTTCGATAAATACTGAGCGCATCAAAAAATCCCACCATTCCTATGGAATGATGATAATTCGTTGGTTAAGTTGCGTTAAGTGTGTGTTCATACAATCACCTTCATATAACGACAGTGATTTGTCAATACCATCTGCACAATAAGCGAACGATTTGGAGGGCGGAAGATAAAGCCATCACGATGGATGGCTTTATCTAGGTTGAAAGAGACAGCGATTACTGCTCAACGCTGACTGGCTGTGCTTTAAACTTTTGAATCAGCTTTACGATTAGTGGACTTGCCAATACCAATACAGCTAAAACAGTAAAGGTAAGGGTAATAGGACGCTCCCATAGGAAACTCAGTTCTCCATCTGAAATCATTAATGCGCGGCGTAAGTTCTCTTCCATTAATCCTCCAAGGATGAAGCCCAGCAATAAAGGTGCGAGTGGGAAGTTAGCGAGCCGAAGTGCAATGGCAGCCATAGCCACAATCAGCATCACGAACACATCCATAGTATTAAAAGAGACCAAATAAACGCCGGTGATTGAGAAGAATAAAATCATCGGTAGAAGCACCGTTCTTGGAACCGCCAAAAGCTTTGAAATGTACGGAATCAACGGTAAGTTCAGGATCACAAGTACGATGTTGCCGAAGTACATGGAAATGATCACTGACCAGAACACATCTGGGTGTTCAACAAACAGGCGAGGGCCAGGTTGAATACCATAAGCGATCAGCGCACCGAGCATTATTGCTGTTGTACCAGAGCCCGGAATACCAAGCGTTAATAGCGGTACAAATGAACCACTAGATGCTGCATTGTTCGCAGACTCTGGCGCAACCAAACCACGTATACTGCCTTTACCGAACTCATCCTTTTTCTCTTTAGGTGCGAGGTTGCGCTCCATACCATAGCTTAAAAAAGCAGCAATGGTTGCCCCTGCGCCAGGAAGAACGCCAGTGAAGAAACCTAATATTGAAGAGCGAATTGAAACAGGCGCAACATCTTTGATTTCTTCCTTGGTCACTTTCATTGAGCCAATGTTGCTCAGCTTTTCTTGTTCTTCATCGCTGGTGTCTTTTGATGGTTTAAGAATGCCCATCAATGTTTCACCCAGTGCGAATGTCGCCATTGCAAGCAACAAGAAGCTAAAGCCATCCATTAAATCCGTTAAACCGAAGGTAAAGCGTTCAACGCCTACGCCTTTATCGATTCCAACTGTAGATAGCATCAAACCAAGAATGGTCATCATCCACGCTTTGATTACCTGACCTTTCCCCGCAAAAGCCGCGACTGCTGATAACCCAAGTAGCATCAACGCAAAATAGTCCGACGATTGGAAGCTAAGGGAGACGCTAGCCAATGCTGGTGCGGCAACAAGCAACATAATGGCAGATAGCGTACCGCCAGTGAAAGACGAATAAGCTGCCAAAGCTAATGCTTTACCTGCCTGGCCTTTTTGAGCCATTGGGTAGCCGTCGAATGCTGTGACCACGGTTGAAGAACAACCCGGCGCGTTAATTAAAATCGACGATGTAGAACCACCAAATACCGCACCGTAATAAACACCCGCCATTAAAATAAGGCCAGAGGAGGGCTCTAGGCCATAAGTAATTGGGATCATCAAAGCAATGGCTGAGATCGGCCCAAGTCCAGGTAACATGCCGATAAATGTACCGACGAAGCAACCAACGATCACCATCATAATGTTCATTGGCATTACTGCGGTGGATAAACCTTGTAGAATTCCATCTAACATAATTCAGTCCTTTCTTTGACTACCAGATGGTGAAAATCAAACCCGGTTCGAGATAGATGTCCAAACCTTGAGTGAGTAATAAGTAGAACGCGATCACGAATGGAAACGACGCGCCAAACAGAACGGGTTTACGTCTTTCCCCGAGCAGATAAAAGCCAGCCAATAAAAACAAGCCAGTAGCTATCACAAAACCTAGATAAGTCAGGCCCACGCCGTAGAGCGCCATTAAAATTAAAAAGGCAATCAGTAACTTCCAATTGAAGGTCAGCACTGCGCCACTTTGTTTATCTGGTTGTCCTGTCACCAGCAATAGCAAAGAAAGGCCGACACCAACGTAAGTCAGGATGGTTGGCAGAGTGCGTGCGGTGAATGGTTCATACTCATCACCTGGAAACAATGGAATCTGCGAGGTTTGATAACCGTAGCAAAGACAGAAGAGTAGAAAGATCATTGCGCCGACGCGGTCACGACAGAGCAAGTACTCTTTGGTGAAAAAGTTGGTTGAACGAGGCATATTCAACTCCTAACAAAAGTAAAAAAGACCGCATATGGACGTCAATGAATAAACTAAACCATTAACAATTAAGCATTTCGCTGCTAGTCGAGCCGCTTTGGGTATATAAACAAAGGAGTGTGCATGCCGATTGTCGACAATGTCCATATGCGGTGAAACTTAGAGTGCAAATACAATGGGGAAATACCAACCTACGTTATTCATTGAGGTTGGTATCTGATGGACCCCAATTCGACTGTTACTTCAGGAAGCCTAACTCGCGCATTAAGTCACCCATCTGTTGCTCTTGATCTTCAAGAAACGCGAAGAATGCTTTATCCGCTTTATAGTTGTCGATCCAACCATTGCGGTCTCGAACGACTTGCCATTCGTCGGTGTTATACATTTTAGTAAATGCGGCATTCCATTCATCTAGCTTTTCTTGGCTTGTGCCTGGTGCTGCAAAGAATCCACGCCAGTTAGCAAAGACAGTTTCATTACCGTATTCGGTGAGAGTTGGAATGTTAGGCGCAGCTTCTAAACGTTTTGGTGCTGTAATCGCTAACACTTTCACTTGTCCAGACTTAGACATTTCGAGTACTTCACCTAGCCCTGTAGAGAGCAGTTGTGTTTCGCCTGAAAGTAGGGCTGCCATGGCTTTTCCACCTGCATCATAGGCAATGTAACGAACTTTACGCGCATCCAAACCTTCACCTTTGAAAGCTGCTGCTATAACCAAATGATCCATAGAACCACGAGCAGAGCCACCAGCAACCTTCACCTTACGTGGGTTTTCTTTAAAAGCTTTAACGACATCTTCCCAAGAGCTGTAAGGAGAATCGGCTGATGTAACAATGGCGCCATAATCGGCAACCGTTGCGGCAACAGGAGTCAAGTCGCGGAAAGATTGTGGGAAGATCCCACTGAGCGAGCGAACGACGATCGGTGTTGAGTTCACCATGAGTGTATCTTCTTGACGATCAGCCGTTTCAATCAAATGTGCGATTGCTTTGCCACCGCCACCACCAGATAGGTTTTGAAATGATACGGTTTCGACGATGTATGACTTTATTAATACATCACCAGTACCTCGGGCGGTCATGTCCCAACCGCCACCGGCACCTCCAGGGATAAGAAAGTGCATTTTTTCAATATCTGCAGCAAGAGCGTTGAATGAAAATGAAGCTGCGATGATTGAAGCGGCGAGCGTTGGTTTGAGTACCTTTAACATGTTCACGTTCCTTATGTTGGCGACTCTATTTAGTTGAGCCTTATTGTTTTTGCTCAGTTGTCATGCCTTGTAAGCGTTAAAGCTGAACTTGGTGTAAAGGTTAATTAAGTGTTAAATATCTGTCTGTAAAAGAGATATAAAGAGAATATTGAGCATTTCGGTTATTTTGTTCATAAAGTTCACGGCGAGAAGTTGGTGTTAGGTCACGCGGCTTTACGCTTTGGTAGGCCATAATAAAATGACGGAAATGAACGAGGAAAAGAGAATGAAAGGAACGTGTTTGTGCGGCGCAATTGAAGTCATCGCTGAGGTTAAAAATGAGGTTAGCCTGTGCCATTGCTCTATGTGTCGAAAATGGTCGAGTGGCGCACTTCATGCGGTGCATTGTGGGCCTAACGTGACGTTTAAAGGTGGCGAACCTAAACGTTATCAGTCGTCAGACTGGGGAGTGAGGGGGTTTTGCGGTGAGTGTGGCACAAACCTTTTCTACCATTTGTTGCCGACAGGTGAGTACATTCTTTCCGCTGGTTTGTTCGATAACCCAGATTTCAAACTCACTTTAGAGATTTTTACCGATGAAAAGCCAGCTTATTATGACTTCAATTCCGCTTCACAAAAGATGACTTCGCAGCAAGTCTTTGATCAATTTGTACCTAAAGAATAGTTTTTTATCCGATTATTGTTCGACAGCTGAGCTTTTAGTTTTTAGATCATAAGCTTAAAGGTGTATAAGTTGTCGACAATATCAATTCCCCATTCTTTATTTCTGCTAAAAAGGCACTTAATGGGCATTTTAGGTCCATTTAAATTACGACCTTAGTCTAAATTGTCGACAATTTACTTGATTGTCGACACTTTGATCGACTACTTTATATTCAGGTTAAGAAATTGTAGACATTTCGATGTCGGTAACAAGAGTATCTGAATATGAACTCTGAGTTGAAAGCTCGTTATAAAGTGCTGGGTTCTGAGAAAGAACACACCAAATCCGAAACGCTGACCGAAACACTGATTGAAGTCATTGTTAATGGCGATGTGAAGCCTGGCCATAAGATATCAGAGCCTGAGCTAGCAAAGAAATATCAAGTCAGTCGTGGGCCTTTGCGTGAAGCATTGATGCGCTTAGAGGGGCTAGGGCTCATCGAGCGAATTCCTCATGTTGGGGCCAGAGTGACCACTTTTTCTCCGGAAAAGCTGATAGAACTTTATGCCGTTCGAGAAGCATTGGAAGGCATGGCAGCAAGGTTAGCTGCGCGACATATTACGCAAGAAGAGCTCTTAAGCTTGGAAATGCTATTGTCGACACATTCCAAGCATATAGACCAAATGGAAGGCGCGTCTTACTTCCATCAACATGGTGACTTTGATTTTCACTATCGCATCATCCAAGCGAGCAGAAACAGTAAGTTAATATCTCTGCTGTGTGATGAACTCTATCACTTATTACGGATGTATCGTTACCAGTCGCCACGTGCGCAATCTCGCCCGAATGAGGCGCTCACCGAACACAAATTCATTTTGGAAGCCATTCGCAATCGCGATGAAGAGCTTGCAGAAATGTTGATGAGAAGACACATATCAGGAAGTCGAAAGCTCATCCAATCTCAAATTATACATACAGAAAGTTTAGACAAAGACTAGAAGGAATTCGTCATGAGCTTAACACCGGGAGCGAAATTCAGACTCGCCATTGAACAAAATAATCCACTACAAATTGTCGGCACTATAAACCCGTATTGCGCCATGATGGCAAAAAACTTGGGTCACCAAGCGATCTACTTGTCTGGTGGCGGTATCGCAAATGCGTCATACGGATTGCCGGATCTCGGTATCACAACATTAAACGACGTTTTGGTTGATGTTGACCGTATTACTAACGCATGTGATTTGCCTCTTTTGGTTGATATCGACACGGGCTTTGGCGGTGCATTTAACATTGCTCGCACGATCAAAGCGATGGAAAAAGCGGGCGCGGCAGCGGTGCACATGGAAGACCAAGTCGCACAGAAACGTTGTGGTCATCGTCCGAACAAAGCAATAGTCAGCCAGCAAGAGATGGTTGATCGTGTAAAAGCCGCGGTTGATGCACGCAATGATGAAAGTTTCGTGATTATGGCTCGTACTGACGCGTTAGCTGTTGAAGGCATGGACAGCGCAATCGAGCGCGCGATTGCGTGTGTGGAAGCTGGCGCAGACATGATCTTCCCAGAAGCGATGAACAAGCTGGACCAGTACCTTCAGTTTTCAAATGCGCTTGAGCAAGCGACCGGAAAGCACGTTCCTATTCTGGCGAATATTACAGAATTTGGCGCGACACCGCTGTATGGCTGCGATGAGCTAGCGAAAGCAAAAGTGGACATGGTGCTTTATCCATTAAGTGCGTTCCGTGCCATGAACAAAGCTGCTGAAACGGTCTACAAACATTTGCTAGAAGTGGGTAATCAGGAAGCACTGGTTGATTCGATGCAAACACGTAAAGAGTTGTATCAGCACCTGAATTACCACGACTATGAAGACAAACTTGACCAGTTATTCTCTGAAGGGAAATAGCGGGGGAAAAGCAAAAATAAACGGAAGCCCAAGAAAAAGATAATCGGAATTTATCTCATCTAATAACGTGAAATTCGTTTGGCTAAAAACACCCCAGAGAGGGAAAAGTCAGACAGAAAAGGAGTTCAAACAATGTCTCAAACTGCAGAAAAGAAAGCAGAATTAGGTGGCGCAGGCCTTCGTGGTCAAAGCGCAGGAAGCACAGCTTTATGTACTGTCGGAAAAACGGGAACTGGTTTAACTTATCGTGGATACGATATTACTGATCTTGCGAACAACGCACAGTTTGAAGAAGTGGCTCACCTTCTGTTACGCGGTCACTTGCCGAATCAACAAGAACTTGATGCGTACAAGACACACCTACTCAGCCTTAGAGGTTTGCCAGCCGAGCTAAAACAAGCTTTAGAGTTGATTCCTGCAAGCGCACACCCAATGGACGTGATGCGCACGGGTTGTTCTGTATTGGGTAACCTAGAGCAGGAAATGAGCTTCGAGGAGCAACTGAAAGCAACCGAACGTATGCTAGCCTTGTTCCCTGCCATCATCTGTTACTGGTACCGCTTTAGTCATGATGGCGTGCGTATCAACACCGAGGATCAGACTGAAGATTGCATCGGTGGTTACTTTTTGCGATTACTTACGGACAAAGCGCCATCTGCGCTGCACAAACAAGTGATGCATTGCTCGCTCATTCTTTATGCTGAACATGAGTTTAATGCTTCTACATTCGCAGCACGCGTTTGTGCATCAACGTTGTCAGACATCCATTCTTGTATCACGGCAGCAATCGGTACGCTTCGTGGACCACTTCACGGCGGTGCGAACGAAGCGGCGATGGAAATGATTGAAGATTGGCAAACGCCCGACGAGGCGGAAGCGAACATCATGAAAATGCTAGCCAATAAAGACAAGATCATGGGCTTCGGTCATGCGATTTATCGTGAAAGTGACCCTCGCAACGCCTTAATAAAACGATGGTCCAAAGAGCTATCGAAACAAGTTGGTGATACACATCTATATGCGGTTTCTGAGCGTGTTGAATCAGTGATGAAGCGAGAGAAAGGTCTGTTCTGTAATGCGGACTTCTTCCATGCATCGGCTTACCACTTTATGGACATTCCAACCAAACTATTCACCCCAATCTTTGTGATGAGTCGTTTAACGGGCTGGGCTGCACACGTTTATGAACAGCGTGCCAATAACCGTATTATTCGCCCAAGTGCTGATTACACGGGTCCAGATCATCAAGAATGGGTGCCTATCGAGAATCGCTAGCGCGAAGGTCAACGAGGGCATTATATGCTTTGGTTGACCACCTCCTTCCTTTGTCATTCTCTCTAACAGAGGAAGGAGATCCTCTCATCACTGTGTTTCTGGAGCAATGGAAAACCTTGATGAAGGCAAGATGTAAAGACTGAATGGAAGCAAATCATGAACACAAATATTAATACCCAATATCGTAAGCCGCTTCCGGGAACTCAACTGGATTATTTTGATGCACGCGAAGCCGTCAATGCCATTTCTCCTGGATCCTATGAAACACTCCCTTATACCTCTCGCGTGCTAGCTGAGCAACTGGTCCGTCGCTGTGACCCGAACACATTGACAGATAGCCTGAAACAGTTAATTGAACGCAAACGCGATCTTGATTTTCCTTGGTATCCAGCACGCGTTGTTTGTCATGACATTCTTGGTCAGACCGCTCTAGTCGATTTAGCGGGTCTGCGCGATGCCATTTCAGATCAGGGCGGTGATCCTGCAAAAGTGAACCCAGTGGTTGAGACACAATTGATCGTTGACCACTCTTTAGCGGTTGAACATGCGGGCTTTGACCCTGATGCCTTCGACAAAAACCGCGCGATTGAAGAGCGCCGTAATGAAGACCGATTTCACTTTATCGAGTGGTGTAAAACAGCGTTTGAAAACGTCAGCGTGATTCCAGCTGGGAATGGCATCATGCACCAGATCAACTTGGAAAAAATGTCTCCTGTGGTACAAGCAAAGCAGGGCATTGCCTACCCTGACACCTGTGTGGGTACGGACAGTCACACGCCTCACGTAGACGCTCTTGGTGTTATTGCGATAGGTGTCGGTGGTCTGGAAGCAGAAACCGTCATGCTTGGCCGACCATCAATGATGCGTCTACCAGATATTGTCGGTGTCAAACTGACGGGTAAACGTCAACCGGGCATTACCGCAACGGATATTGTCCTCGCGATTACTGAGTTTCTGCGTAATGAGCGTGTGGTATCTTCATATCTTGAATTCTTCGGAGAAGGCGCACGTGATCTAACGATCGGAGACCGCGCAACGATTTCAAACATGACACCAGAATACGGCGCAACAGCTGGCATGTTTTATATTGATGAGCAGACCATCAATTACTTGAAACTAACTGGTCGAGATGAAGAACAAGTTGCTTTAGTAGAAAATTACGCAAAACAAACCGGTCTTTGGGCAGACGGTCTTGATAGCGCCGTTTACGAGCGCGTACTTGAGTTCGATTTATCATCAGTTAGCCGTAACTTGGCTGGTCCGTCAAACCCTCATCGTCGTTTACCAACTTCTGAGTTGGCACAGCGCGGCATTTCTGGAGCGTGGGAAGAGAAAGAAGGCGAGTTGCCAGATGGTGCAGTGATCATTGCTGCTATTACCTCATGTACGAATACTAGTAACCCAAGAAACGTGGTTGCTGCTGGCCTTGTGGCGAAGAAAGCCAACGAACTTGGTCTTGTACGTAAACCTTGGGTGAAATCGTCTTTTGCTCCGGGTTCTAAAGTTGCACGCTTGTATCTGGAAGAAGCGGGCTTATTACCAGAGCTAGAGAAGCTTGGCTTTGGCATTGTTGGTTACGCATGTACAACTTGTAACGGTATGAGTGGTGCGCTGGATCCAAAAATCCAACAAGAGATCATCGACCGTGATTTATATGCGACAGCGGTGCTTTCTGGTAACCGTAACTTTGATGGTCGAATCCATCCGTACGCCAAACAAGCTTTCTTGGCTTCACCACCATTGGTTGTCGCTTATGCGCTGGCCGGTACCATTCGTTTTGATATCGAGCGCGATGCACTGGGCACTGACCAACATGGCAAACCAATTTACTTAAATGAGTTGTGGCCAAGCGATGAAGAGATCGATGCAGTTGTCGGTACTCATGTTAAACCTGAGCAGTTTAAGCAAGTTTACATTCAGATGTTTAAGCTGAATGATCAAGAGCAAAATCCCAACCCGCTGTACGACTGGCGTCCGATGAGTACCTATATCCGCCGACCACCGTACTGGGAAGGTGCGCTAGCGGGAGAAAGAACATTGTCTGGTATGCGTCCATTGGCGATTCTGGGCGACAACATCACCACTGATCACTTATCACCATCCAACGCGATTCTCGCAAGCAGCGCAGCAGGTGAATACTTAGCGAAAATGGGTGTGCCAGAAGAAGATTTCAACTCTTACGCGACTCACCGTGGTGACCACTTAACGGCGCAACGCGCGACCTTCGCTAACCCAAAGCTGTTCAATGAAATGGTAAAGGAAAACGGCGAAGTCGTGCAGGGATCTCTGGCGCGTGTAGAGCCAGAAGGACAGGTGGTTCGTATGTGGGAAGCGATTGAAACCTACATGAATCGTAAACAACCATTGATCGTGGTGGCTGGCGCGGATTACGGTCAGGGGTCATCCCGTGACTGGGCAGCAAAAGGCGTTCGACTGGCAGGCGTAGAAGCCATTGTTGCTGAAGGCTTTGAGCGTATTCACCGTACTAACTTGGTTGGCATGGGCGTACTACCACTGCAATTTAAGCCAGGCGTTAACCGCAATACGCTAGAGCTGGATGGTACGGAACTTTACGACGTGGTTGGAGAAATCAAGCCGGGCGCTGATTTAGCGCTGGTTATCACACGCAGCAACGGCGATAGAGTCGATGTTCCGGTTACTTGTCGCTTAGATACCGCTGACGAAGTTCACGTGTACAACGCAGGCGGTGTTTTGCAGCGTTTCGCGCAAGATTTCTTGGCACAATAAGGAGTGCGTATGTCAAATAATACTCCGAATCAAACAAGCCAAATAAAAGTGCCCGCGACGTACATGCGTGGCGGCACGAGTAAAGGTGTCTTTTTCAACCTAGAGGATTTACCTCAAGAAGCGCAAGTGGCTGGAGCCGCACGTGACAAACTGTTGCTACGCGTTATTGGCAGCCCTGATCCTTACGCGAAGCAAATTGATGGCATGGGGGGCGCGACGTCAAGCACCAGTAAAACAGTGATTGTTTCGCGCAGCAGCAGAGCCGATCACGATGTTGACTACTTATTTGGTCAAGTGTCGATCGACAAACCATTCGTCGATTGGAGTGGTAACTGCGGCAACTTGTCTGCGGCAGTTGGTCCCTTCGCCATTCATGCTGGGCTGATCCCACAAGACCGCATTCCAGAAAATGGCATTGTGACGGTGCGTGTTTGGCAAGTGAACATAAGCAAAACGATTTTGATTCACGTGCCAATCGTCAATGGTTTCGTCCAAGAAACCGGAGAGTTTGAACTCGATGGTGTCACGTTTCCAGCGGCAGAGATTCAAGTGGATTTTGTTGATCCTTCCGATGGCGAAGGAAGTATGTTCCCAACGGGCAACTTAGTTGATGATTTAGTGGTGCCGGATGTGGGTACGTTCAACGCGACCTTTATTAACGCGGGCATACCAACCATTTTTATTGATGCTGAATCGATAGGATATCAGGGCACCGAGCTGCAAGACGATATCAACAACGATGACACAGCATTAGCAATGTTCGAATCCATCCGTGCATATGGCGCGTTAAAAATGGGCCTGATTTCTGATTTAGAAGAAGCTCAAACACGCCAACATACGCCGAAAATAGCGTTTGTTTCTAAACCGAAAAGTTACCTGTCTTCAAGTGGTAAAGCCGTTAATGAGTCGGATATTGATGTGCTCGTTCGCGCGCTGTCGATGGGCAAACTTCACCATGCAATGATGGGAACAGCAGCCGTTGCTATCGCTTCTGCTGCGTGTGTGCCCGGAACGTTAGTGAATTTAGCCGCTGGTGGCGGTGAAAAAGAGTCCGTGACTTTTGGTCACCCGTCAGGAACGTTAAAAGTTGGGGCACAAGCGAAGCAAACTGAGCAGGGCTGGGTGGTGCAAAAAGCCATTATGAGCCGAAGTGCGAGAATACTGATGGAGGGATTTGTGCATGTACCCTTCTATGTCTTCGATTAAAAGAGACGATCTTTGGATTAAAAGAGCGATCTTTGAGTAGAACGAGAGCAATGTCAGGACATACTGGAGGAAGCAATATGTCTTCATACGAAAAAGAATACTTATGGGCGAAGAATGAACCGGAGAGTTTTTGGCGCGCTCAAGCGGAGAATATCGATTGGTTTGAATCTCCTAAAACTATCTTGAAATCTGATGAAAACGGCATAGAACGTTGGTTTCCAGATGGTGTAATGAATACGTGCTGGTTAGCATTAGATTACCATTGTGAGCAAGGACGCGGTGATAATACTGCACTCATTTATGACTCGCCAGTGACAGGTCGTAAAGCCACGTACACCTATAGCGACCTACGTGACCAAGTAGCAAAAATTGCTGGCATGCTGTCTGCTCAAGGTGTTGAAAAAGGCGACCGAGTCGTTATTTACATGCCGATGATCCCAGAAGCCGCAATGGCGATGCTTGCCTGCGCGCGTTTGGGGGCGATTCATTCCGTAGTATTCGGCGGTTTTGCTCCTAATGAGCTTGCTGTACGAATTGAAGATGCAGAGCCGAAAGTGATCATGACGGCGTCGTGCGGGATTGAGATCAACAAAGTCATTCCATACAAACCAATGGTAGACAAAGCCATTATGGACAGCCGTTGGAAGCCTGAGAAAGTGTTTGTTTTCCAACGTCCAGAGTGCGACGCTGAGCTAAACCAAGAAAGAGACTTAGATTGGCAGCGAGAGTACAACCAAGCGCTGCCACATGGTTGTGTTCCGGTGTTAGCAACCGATCCGCTCTACATACTTTATACATCGGGTACGACAGGTAAGCCGAAAGGCGTTGTGCGTGATAACGGTGGCCATGCTGTCGCGATGAAGTACTCCATGAGCACAATCTATAACATTCCTCAAGATGGCGTCTTTTGGGCGGCATCTGATGTGGGCTGGGTAGTAGGGCACTCTTACATTGTTTACGCTCCACTGATTCACGGTTGCACTACTATCCTATTCGAAGGCAAGCCTGTTCGAACACCGGATCCTGGCGCATTTTGGCGAGTGTGTGATGAATATAAAGTAGATGCGTTGTTCTCTGCACCAACGGCGTTTCGTGCGATTAAGAAAGAGGACCCGGAAGGCGAGCACTTAAAACAGTACGACTTGTCGAATCTGAAAACCATCTTTATGGCGGGAGAACGCCTTGACCCTCCGACACTGGAGTGGGTTCAGAGCAAAGCGGACAAGCCCGTTATTGACCACTGGTGGCAAACCGAGACGGGCTGGGCCATCGCTGGCAACCCGACAGGTGTCGAAATGATGCCAGTTAAAGCTGGTTCTTCGACGAAGCCCATTCCGGGTTATCAGGTCGAAATTCTGAATGAACTTGGAGAGGCTGTCGGGCCTAACCAACAAGGCTTTGTCGCATTAAAACGTCCGCTACCACCAAGCTGTCTGCCAACGGTTTGGCGTAATCATGACCGTTTTGAAACTGGTTATCTTAGCCAATTCCCAGGCTACTACGTGTCAGGTGATGGTGGCTATCTGGATGAAGACGGTTACCTGTTTATTATGGGACGTATTGATGACGTGATTAATGTCGCGGGACACCGATTGTCGACAGGTGAAATGGAAGAAATAGTAGGAGGCCACCCAGCGATTGCAGAATGTGCGGTGGTTGGTATCCACGATGATCTAAAAGGTCAGCTTCCACTTGGTTTTGTTGTACTGAAAGACGGCGTCAAAGTGGATGAGCTAGACCTTGAAGGTGAGCTTGTTGGCAAAGTGCGTAGTGAGATAGGTGCAGTTGCTTGCTTCAAGCATGCGTTGGTTGTAGACCGTTTACCGAAAACACGTTCAGGTAAAATTTTGCGTCGAACTATACGTCAAATAGCTGATGGTGAAAAATACACCGTTCCGTCAACGATTGATGACCCAAGTAGCTTGAACGAAATTGAGCGAGTGCTACGACGCTGAGAAAAACTTAATTCTAACTAACCCCTGATCCTCGAACTCTGTTGGTTGGTTCTGCCTCTGTACGTTTATTAAGTGCAGGGGCCTTTTTGTTGTTCAAACAGTACAAACGTATCGTGAAAGCATTTGTGACTTGCCAATACGACGTTTTCCTCACAAACTACAGCCATTCCATTTTTAGTGACCATTTGTATGACCACGTTTGCGATTAAACCTGCGTGTTTTAGCGACCTAGAGTTGCTCAACGATCTTATGTTCGAGCTTCATGATGAGCATCATCTTCAATCTCCTGAGCTTTTCAAAACGGCAGAGGAGATAGAACAAGAAAAAAGCATTGCTCGATATATTGACGACCCTGAGTGCCTTGTTTACGTAGCAAAACAAGGAGATGAAATTATTGGCTTTATCTCTGGTCACTTCTGTGAACTTATTTCTACCGTCAGCCAGCCAGTTATGATGGGAAGTGTGGATGAGCTCTATGTGCTGCCTGAATATCGAAAACAAGGTACGGCGCAGGCATTGATTAATAAAATTGAGTCAACGTTCTCTGATTACGGTGCAAAACAGATGTTTGTTGAAGTATGGCATTTTAACCAGGGCGCAATATCTTTGTATGAAAAACAAGGATTTGCACATCATATCCACTATTTAAGAAAACCGCTGAACGAATAATCGTATTTAACTTTAATATTGTGATTTAGGTTCTATCGAATTGAAATCATTCAGTTCGTCAATAGACTTTTCTCTATAAGTTGCTCGCAATGTTAACAAATTGATATGCACCCACATTGGTATCGGCGTTTTTGTCTGCTTGTTTATTAGTAGCACGAGGATCGTGCTTACAAAAACAAGAGGACAATATTTTGAAACTAACAAAATCGTTACTTGCTTTAGCCGTTTTGCCAATGTTCGCAAGTGCTGATGATTTGTCTCAGACGCAAAATCACACTATCCAACCCCAGATCGTAGGCGGAGTAACTGCCGACCCACGTGACTGGAAATTCTACACCCAAATTGTTAGTCGTTATGGTAACCGATCATATTGTGGGGCCAGTTATATCGGGAATGGTTACGTCCTGACTGCTGCGCATTGTGTTGAGGGTGATTCTCCGAATCAGATAGCGGTTAAAATCGGTGGCGTTGTTTATAACGGTAGTGACGGTGTTCGTGCAAACGTCAGTGAGATCCATATGCACCCGGCATATCGCCGCGCGACGCTTTCTCATGACCTCGCGGTATTGAAGCTCGACTCTGTGCCTCAAGGTGTTTCTTCAGTTGAGATTGCGAATGGCAGTCTAACGCAATACGCGAGCATCGGAGATTGGCTCAGTGTTGCTGGCTTAGGGCGAACTTCTGAAGGAGGAAGCTCTCCGTCTCGATTGCAAGAGGTTGACGTCCCACTTGTGTCGGATATGACTTGCCGTCAAGCCGGTGGCAACTACACAACGGTTGGAGAAGTGTCATTCTGTGCGGGTATTCCTCAAGGTGGGATAGATTCTTGTCAGGGAGATAGTGGTGGTCCAATCGTTATTAATCGCAGTGGTGTAATTACTCAACTTGGTGTGGTCAGTTGGGGAATAGGTTGTGCTCGTCCTGGTATGTATGGGGTTTATAGCGATATCGCTGCTATGCGCAATTTTGTCGATGGTGTTATCGGAACAGCAACACCACCAAAACAGAATGTTTCTGTTGGATACACCACCGAACAGACACTGGCATCATTTAATGTTGGGGAGTTACAGCAACATAGCTTTGTTATCCAGAATTCAGGGAACACCACGTTCACTGTGGAAAATGTTCGCGCGTTTGCTTCGGGTGTTACTGATGCAGCTGTTATTGCCAATGATCAGTGCTCTCAGGCGACGTTAGCAATGAATGCAAGTTGTCGTGTTGATGTTGAATTTGGTGCTACTCAGAGCGGAGAAGCAAGAGTGGCTTTGAACTTCAACGTTGATAAGACCAGCACACAATACCAAGCGTTAGTATCTGCTCAAGCGAAAACGGTGACAACGCCTCCCACAGATAGCTGTACAACTGTATGGCAAGCCAGCTTAGTGTATCTCAAAGGAGATACGGTCACTTGGAATGGTAAAGTTTGGCAAGCGCAGTGGTGGACTCAAGGTGATAACCCAGCAGACTCAGGGCCTTGGGGTGTTTGGCAAAAAGTAGGGGATGAGAATTGCACGTCTAACTAACGATCGGGCCAGTGAATTTGAGTCGTTGACCATGAGATAAGATTCATTCTTGGTTTCAACGATCAGTACATAGTTACCATAACTGGGGTTTATTGTTTGCGAATAATAAGCCCTTTTTTATTGTGTCAACTATGAGAACCCACAAAATGTGTATGACTTTGTCCTGACGTTATCTTTATATAACTGGCAGAATTGCGATCAACATTTTATGTTTTGTCTGATTTTTGTCAGGTTTGCATTAAATTATTCTCCAGTGAGCGTTGAGATCAGGTTTTACGCGATCAACTCAGTTTGGCATAACTCGTTACTTAATTTTTGTCGAAAAAGATAAGATTAACTGCCATGATTCATTGGTTATCATTATGTTTATTTAAGGTCATATTTTGTGTTGAGACAGCTGTTATTACTCATCCTTTGTTTTATTTTGTTACCTGTTTCACCGATCTCTACGGCTAAAGCCACTGCGAGCGAAGTTAAAGGAGCGCTCTGTATTGTTCGCGCTGATGACAAGTTAGTGCTAGTTCATGAAGTATTAACGGATAAGATTTCTCTACCTGGCGGAACCATCATTGATGGTGAGTCTCCACAAGTTGCTGCTCAACGAGAAACGTGGGAAGAAACCGGTATAGTGGTTACGGTTGGAGAGGAGCTTGGCAGAACGGACACTGCGGTTTTTTACGACTGTATATCAGACTCTGACATTATCGCTTTTTCTATGAATAATTCTTTAGGTGGAAATGAACTGCCTATTTGGTTTGCCCCTCATTATGGAGTAGAAGTTGCGTCAGCGATGTTGCTTAGCCCATCTGAATTACCATCATCTTTATATCGTTATCCTGAGCAATGGCCACAAGCCACTCAGTTTTTTGATCAAGCTACCAAGCAATCAGTATCTTATGTGACTCAGTTGATCGAATCCGCGCCTTCATTTCGTCAGGTTGAATTGGCGTGGCTGATAGATTTACAGAGTTGGGTAGGGGCGTTGTCAGAAACGAGTTACGAGGTAGCTAGTCAGATCTCGAAACTGGTTATAGACCTGACAGAACCGACGGTACTACTCTTTCTATTTCCTTTTGCCATGATGCGCTTTGGTAGCCGGTTTGTGTACCGACTCTTTTTTGCAATTAGTGCAACGTCGCTTATGGTGCTTGTCGCTCAACAAGGCTTTTCGTTACCGCGCCCACATGTCTATATACCAATGATGGAGTTAACGCACAGCTTTGGCTTTAGTTTTCCTAGCTTGCCTATCGCTGTGTGGTTTTGTGTTCTGACGTTCTTGTTTCATAGAACCCAGTATTTCGGTTTGAATGGAACAACGGCAGTCTTCGTGTTCATCACTCTTACAGTGGTGTTAGGTAAGTTTTTCCTCGGCAGTGCCTTTATTTTAGATATGTTATTTGGCGCGCTGTTAGGCAGCTTGGTGGCTTGGCATGTTCTTCGATTGGAAACAAATCAAGATGTGAACGTTGATCAAGTTCTAAGCTCAAAAGGCGTCTGGTTCATTATGACTGCGGCAACAGCGGTCATCTCCGTCATCTGGCCATTACCTGTGTTTGGTCGCTGGCTAGCAATTTTAATCACTGCATCAGCGTTGGTCATGACATTTAAAGAGTCGAAAGCACATTTAGATACTCGGCAGATGATCTTTGTGACGCTGGCATTGTTGCTTGTTGATCAACTCTATTTGTACTCGGCTAATATCGTATCGTTTAGCGGTTTGTGGTCATTAGTCTTGTCGACGTTACATTATCCATTATTAATGTTGTTATTTATGCTGCTTGCAAGGAAGCTGACTTGTGAAAACCAACCGAGCAAAACGTTGCTAGATTGATGGCTGTATTTGTTATCTATTAGTATTTAAGTAAAAACAAAGCCTTGCATTACAGCAAGGCTTTTACACGTTTAGTCCACGAACAACGCCGCTTGCCTATCTTGGACGGCTAGGGATGTTAAACGTAAGAAGCTTAACGCAACAGACATGGCGGAAAGGACTATGCATTGAGCACGAACTTTTCTATAGCTTTAGCGACACCGTGCTCATCATTACTTGCCGTAATGTAGTCAGCGATTTGCTTGGTTTCTTCCATTGCATTTGCCATCGCGATACCAAGGCCAGCGTATTTCAGCATGTGGTGGTCATTTTCTGCGTCACCCATACAGATAACTTCTTCCGGTTTAATTCCCAGATACTCGGCAATTGCGGCAACACCAATACCTTTGTTGCTCGCAGGGTTAAGAAACTCAAGGAAAAACGGAGCGCTTTGAACAACCGTAAACGCTTCGCGCATTTCAGCTGGCAGTGCTGCTATAACTTCTGTTAGTTTGCTTGGCTCTGCAACCATCATAGCTTTGATGATTGGATGATCGTCTTCTAGTGATTCGAAGTTCATCTCGGTGACATTTAAGCCATTTATCTTTGCTTCAATATCGGTGTAAGGGTTGTGTTCGTTGGTGATTAAACCATGAACTTGACTAAAAGCATGGACGTACGCACCTAGCTCTTCGGCTTTTCGCGCCACCAATTTTGCAGCTTTACCATCTATGATTTGCTGGTGGATGATGTCGTTTGTGCCTACGTTCTTGACCATCGAACCGTTGTAGTAAAGAACAAAATCTCGATCGGAATGGATATTCAGTTCGTCGAGCTTGTCTTGCATTCCTTCTAATGGGCGACCAGAAGCGAGAACGACAGTAACGCCTGCTTCTCGAGCTTTTGCGATCGCTTGTTTGTTTTCTTCAGAAATGGCTTTATCACTATTGAGTAGCGTGCCATCCATATCTAGTGCGATCAGTTTATACATCATTTCTTACCTTAAAGTTTTTTGGGAGCTGTCAGTGAATAAGGCTTGGTTTAACGTTAACCAGAAACCTATATTCATTACGCTATGAAACTACAAAATGGTCTATTTTAACAATTAATTTTTGGTTTAAATTGACCTAGACACGCGTGTCCATTATGGTCTTCGCCTCGAAATGTTATGAGTTGAGTGAGTTCTGCGTTGTATAAGCTAAATGAGATGTTTGAAACCATCCAAGGGGAAGGGGTTTTCACTGGAGTCCCTGCTGTTTTTGTTCGGCTTCAAGAGTGTCCGGTTGGTTGCTCATGGTGCGATACCAAACAAACGTGGTATGCAGATGAGAATGATCAACGTCAAATAGGCGATATTCTGGTGAAAACGGAAGACTCTCCGACGTGGTGTGTTGCATCTGCCGAGAACATCGTAGAGCAATATCAACAGCAAGGCTTTAATGCTAAGCATATCGTGATTACTGGTGGAGAGCCTTGTATTTATGATCTGCGCCCTTTAACAAAGGCGTTTGAAGGTATGGGGTGCCAATGCCAAATTGAAACCAGTGGCACATCAGAAGTGATTACTTCAGAAAACACGTGGGTGACAGTGTCACCAAAAGTGGCAATGAAAGGTAAATTACCAGTGCTTAATAGCGCGTTAGAGCGGGCAAATGAGATTAAGCATCCAGTCGGCACCCAGAAAGACATCGACCACCTTGATGATCTTTTAGCAAATGCGAACGTAGCGGCTGAGACTATCATTGCACTACAACCAATTAGCCAGAAGCCTCGTGCTACGCAATTGTGTATTGATACGTGTATTGCCCGCAATTGGCGTTTGTCTGTTCAAACTCATAAATATTTGAGTATTGCTTAGACGAGAGGCTCGTCATCATTCGAAGTGGCTTTTCTATCTAATCCCGGTTTCGCGAGTAATGCCGTTGGTAGCTTTGCTATGGAATCATTGTCGATGTATCTAAACAATTTATAGCGTTGTAAAAGCTAAGCAGTGTTGGCTGCTGTGGTGTGGTGCTATCTTTGGTTCGACAATCGTTTCGCATTTAATTGATGCCACCAATCTGGCGGCATCAAAATGAAGCTCTGTTGGCTGGAGTTTCACGCTGAGATAAAACGTTTAGAAGCTAACGCAAAAGGTTTTATCCCAGCGCTATTACCGCTAACAAAGACTATTTGCTCGCTAAGTATTCTTCTAAGCCGCTTTGTCGCAGTAGGCACGCTGGACATTCACCACAGCCTTTACCAACGATTCCGTTGTAACATGTTAAAGTATTGTTTTGGACAAACTCCAACATATTGTGCTTATCAGCTAGAGCCCAGGTCTCGGCTTTAGTAAGCCACATTAAAGGAGTCTTAATATTGAAGGCTTTATCCATACCTAAATTGCAAGAGAGATTTAGAGAGCGAATAAAGTTGTCTCGGCAGTCAGGGTAACCACTAAAGTCTGTTTCGCAAACTCCCGTAATGATGTCTTGAATGCCAAGCTGGTAAGCATGGATACATGCGTAAGTAAGAAAGAGAATGTTTCTCCCTGGAACGAATGTATTGGGTACGTTAGCGTCGCTTAAGTCATTAGATACCGGAATGTTGTCTCTTGTCAGCGAGCTTATCGCTAACTCATTAATTGATTTTACATCCAGGACTTTGTGGCTTTTGATGTTAAGTTGCTTACCTAATTCGATAGCGATATCTATTTCATCTGAATGACGCTGGCCATAATCAAACGTTATAGCATGAACTTCATCATATGTATTTAATGCATCGATTAAGCAGGTCGTAGAGTCCTGCCCACCGGAAAAAACCACAAGTGCTTTTGTTGTAGCCATGTTGAACCCTTAGTTATGCTCTTTGATTCTTTGGTATTGATACGTATTCTTAGGCGTTTAATCCCAATTACGTACTCGACTTCGTGGCGATTGCGTCTGCAATCAGCTGGGCTGTGCTCTCAAGCACTCTTTGCTTGTCATCATTTGACAGCTTGTGGAGATTCACAGCAAGTTCAGCGGTGATTTCATCTTCACAAAAAAAATAGTTTAGAGGCACGTTTAGCTCATCTGCGATAAGTTTGAGCGTTTTTACGTCGGGAGTATGGCGCTCCCTTTCGTATTGATTCATCCTTGCACTTGCAGAACTATCATCCATGCCGATACGGATGCCCAGTGCTTTTTGGGACAGATTCGCTTGTTTACGCGCATGCTTAAGGCGGGCTGGGAGTGGGTTATTAAACAACACTTAAAGTTCATACGAAGGACTTGGATGACTAAGATTATCTTAGTTTTTCTGATTTGTGTATACTAAGTAATGCTTAGTTATTGCCGAGGTCGCCAAGGCCGTGTCTGTAAAACTAAAAAAGATTTCGTATCTTTAGGTTGATTAAGTGACGTTGAACCTACTTCTTCAAAAACTGCCGTATGAAGGAGCGAGTAAGGGCACGAGAAACCGCAGCGATTTGTAGAGCAGAATTTGCTCTTCACATAAACGTAGTCGTCTAAGTTGAAGAGCAATATTGTTCTTGATGATCAACTATATACTTAAGTAAATAACTGTGTCGCACAATAGATCAGAGCTGCTGCTAAGCTCATATTGATGACTTTGCCATATCTCTGGAATTGCGATTGAAGTAGCTTTCCTGCAACGGCCCAAACTACGTTGCTAAGAAGTGCGATCAAAGCAAGAATGAGGCTAGTCGCTAAGATCCAGTAGATATTCTGAGTGTGGGGCAGTACGAACGTAGAAATAGAGGTAATTCCATAAAGAATGATTTTCACATTAACGAACTGCAAACCGAAACCTGTTAAGAAACTGATACCTTTAGAATTATCCGATGAAGTTTTGATCTCACTCGTAGCAAGCCCCCAAGCCAACCAAACAATATAAGCTGCTCCAATCCATGTTAGCCAAGGTGTAATCACGGGCAAGAGGCTGATCATGTTATACGTGAAAGCGCCACAAAGTAGCATCAAAACAACATAGCCACAAAACATCCCCGAAATCACTTTTGTTGAGCGTTTTAGTCCATATTGCGTCGCGATGCTGAGCGATAAAATGTTGTTTGGCCCTGGTGTAATTGAAGTAATGATTACGTAAGTAAAAAATGCGGTGTAGATGGCGGTCATCTCTATCTCTCCTGTTTTTACTGCACTATACTTCGCTACAATTGATTAAAAAATTGAATAAATTAAAACTTAGACTTTTAATTTATTGAACTGTTGGTTGTGGAGTCTAGTCATGAATCTAAAACGCTTTCTTACTTTTAAAGCTATTGTTGAAGAAGGATCGTTTCTAAAAGCGTCACAGAAGCTTTATTGCACGCAATCAACCGTCACCTTTCAAATCAAGCAGTTGGAACAAGATCTGTCTCTGCAGCTGTTCGAAAAAATAGGGCGTAAGATGGTTTTGACTCAAGCAGGAGAAAAGATACTGCCTTACGTCTATGAACTGGCGCGAGTGATGGAAAATATTGAGGGAACAGCACAGCAAGAAAACTCGGAGCCGACCGGTGAATTGAAAGTGCTGATTGCTGAGACTCAACTTGCTTATAAGATGGCTAATGTTTTAAAAGAGTTCAGGATCAGAGCGCCCAATGTCCGACTCTCTCTGCAATCACAAAATTGCTATCAGATTCGAGATGAGTTGATAGCGGATAAAGCTGATTTAGGTGTGTTTTATCGAGTAGGTAATGACGATACGCTCAAGGTCCACGAGTTTGAGCAGGAGCCATTGGTATTGGTTGCTTCACCGCTTTAAAAGGGCTAGATTTAAAGAAGAGAGAGCAACATATTGATTTAGGGTTTATAAGCAATGGCCCTAAGTGCCTTTTTCGACAGATGTTTGAGAGCATTATTCAAGAGCGTGATATTAGCATCGACAACATGATCGAACTTAGCAGTATTAATACGATCAAAAATTGCGTTGAGAGTAATATTGGTATCTCTTACTTACCTCGTTTTACGGTTGAAAAAGAGTTGCAAGAGGGCAGTTTACAAGAGCTTGAGTTCACCGAATTTTCACAGATGATCAAGCCACTCTGCGCTTATCATGCTGGGAAGTGTGTGACGCCGGCGATGGAAGTCTTTATTGATTGTATGCGTAACGAGTATGAACGGCTTTCTACTCAGAGTCGGTGATCTTTAATATGTTCTATCTGATATAGTTTCGTTTTTACTCCTTTTTATTTTTTAAGTGGCTACTTCTAATTTATTGATTTTTATTACTTTGTTTTGAATCCGACTGTTGTGGGATGATAAATGGGATCTGATGTGAAGAGCTATTTATTGACGGAAAGAGATAAGATATAAAAACGACGGCGTGTGATAACTAGATTAGATTACATAATTAACAGTGTAATAAATGCCATTCTTTATGGATTATTTTCAACGAGACTTAATTGTTACGGTTCGTTATTATTACCTCGTTAACGCATCCATTGCTAGGAAGTTAACTTACGCATATTGTTTTTTCATCATTTGCAGCAAATATAATTTGCTGCTTTTTTTTAGCCAAAAAAGTTCAAAGCTTGAACTACAAGCTATGAACTTTTATTTATACTTAATGGTTTTCTACTTTAATAAGTAAAACACCGTTTAAAAGTATCGCGTAACCTAGTAACTCTAAGCTTTCTTCGACCAAGTTTTTCACGTCTCTATTATATGAGTTCCCCATAAACTCGACCCAAAAATCACCATACCCTGCAAAGCGTGAGAATAAGAAAACAATGAAAAAGCCAATCGTTAATGTCGTGAAGCTAGAATGAGAAATGAAAAGTTTGACCTCATTTTTTATGTTAACTATGTTATTAAAACAAAAATAACAGACCGAGACTATTATAATCCAAGCAGGGTACTTCCATGAACCGTGAGAGAAATACTGCTCTATGTGGTAGTCCATTTCTCTAACGAATATAACCATAAAAAATGAAGACATTATTACTAATATGTGTTTGAGTTCAAGATACTCCTTAGATTTATACAAACACATTAACGATGAAAAAAGCACAAATGCTATTTGAGTCATTTCTATAAGAGAGTTCTCCGATGTGCTTTTGTCCATTTTTACGCTAAAATAAATCGTTGCTAACGTATAAATAACCAAAAAAATAAGATAAGATATTTTATATACTAACAAACTAGTGACCGAGGTGTGTTTTTCTTTAATATACATCGTAACTTGTATAGGTGATGGATTTGTTAGTATTATAAATCAAGAATTTTTTATATTTAGTGAATTAAGCGCCATTTAGAATGGAACTTAATTCACCTAACATTAAACTTCGATGGATCTTAAACATTTCTGTTTTAACTTATTGATTTTATTTGATTTTCTGTTAATTTTGATTAAATAGAATCAACTAGCTTTTATTGAAATGCTTTTCCCATATTGGTGGTATGCCAACTTCTTCTTGAACGATATCAATGAATGCCCTAACCAATGGTGATTGCTGACGGTGTGAGTACATGGCATAAATATCACCAAAATCTTGAGTTTCATATTCTGGTAAAAGTTGAACTAAATTAGAAGACTCTAGGTTGTTAGGAAGCATAAATTGACCTATAAGTGCAGCGCCCAGACCTGACTTTACGCTTTCAATTATTAGCTCAGCTTCATTTACCATGTATGACCCTGATATTGGGTATGTATCTAAACCATCTGATTTTGCTTTGTCGTAGAATTTAAGTTTATCGACAATAAAATTACCATTTGAATAAATAATAAAAGGTAGCTTAACTAACTCATCAGGCGTTTCTGGGTTACCATGTTTTTCAATTAAATTTCGAGAAGCAATGATTGCAGTCGTATTTTTTGCTAATTTTCTTGCTACCATTGATGAATCCCTCATAGGTCCGATTCGAAAAGCAATATCAAAATTACTTCTAATCACGTCTACATGAAGATCATCTAGCATTAGTTCAACACTTGCTTTTGGGTACTTATGTAAAAATTTCTCTATCGAAGGTTGTAGATAGAGTTTTCCAAATAATGTTGAGCTTGAAATTCGTACTTTCCCTGAAGGCTCAGTCTGAAAATTCTCCGCTATTTGTTGAGTATCATCAAGGAGTTGAGATATTTGGTCTGCTTTTTCTACTATTTGCTGGCCGACTTGTGTTAATGAAAGAGAGCGAGTCGTTCTGTTTAATAGCCTAACGCCTAAGTGCTCTTCTAACTGCTTGATGTGTTTAGACAAAACAGAGCGGTCGATATTCATCCCATCTGCTGCTTTTGCAAAAAATCCAGCTTTAGAGACTTCTAAAAGCAGGTGTAGTTTATTTGCTAAATCCACAATGTTTATCCACGTTAGATATTAGCGTATTAGTTTCATGTATAACTACTGCTCTGTCTAGAAATTATTAATATACTTAATAACCAAAAGAAAAGGGAGCAATAGCTCCCTTTAGTATGAATTTAAATGAGTATTTATATTATGGTTATAGTGTTTGACGTTTTTTGTTTCGACTCACTAACATGTAAAAAACAGGTGTGAGTAGTAATCCAAATACCGTTACGCCTACCATACCCGAGAATACAGCAATACCCATTGCTTGTCGCATTTCCGCTCCGGCCCCTGTACCAATCATTAATGGAATAACACCAGCGGTAAATGCAATTGATGTCATTAGAATCGGTCGAAGACGTAAACGACATGCTTCCAAAATCGCTGATAAGGTATCTTGGCCATTGTCTTTAAGTTCTTTAGCGAACTCCACCATCAAGATGGCATTTTTACACGCTAGAGCCACAAGGACAATCAAAGCAATTTGTGTGAATATATTGTTGTCACCACCAATGAACCAAACACCTGCTAGTGCAGAAAAAATGGTCATAGGAACGATCAAAATGATAGCGAATGGCAGTTTTAAACTCTCGTACTGCGAAGCTAGCACCATGAAAACTAACAAAACAACAAGTGGGAATATATACACCATCGTGTTACCAGCCAAAATCTGCTGGTAGGTTACATCAGTCCATTCATAAACCATTCCCTCTGCTAGGTTTTGATCCAGTACTTCCTCAATAGCCGTTTGGGCTTGGTCAGAGCTGTAACCAAAAGCAGGACTGCCGTTTAGTTCTGCACTAGGGTAGCCGTTATAGTGCATCACGCGGTCAGGCCCAATCGTGGGTATGATCTCCAGTACAGCGCCGAGAGGAACCATTTTTCCGGCAGCATTTCTTACTTTGTAATTAAGTATTTGGTCAGGTTCGAGACGATAGTTCATGTCTGCCTGGGCATTCACTTTGTATGTTCTACCAAACATATTGAAGTCATTGACGTATAACGATCCTAAATAAACTTGAAGCGCATCAAAAACCTGCTCTAGAGGAACACCTTGCAGCATAGCTTGTTCACGGTCTATTTGGATGTCCATCTGCGGCACTTGTATACGAAATGTGGAATATAATCCCATCAGCTCGGGTCTTGTTGATGCCTCACTTATTACCAAGTTCAATTGCTTGAAGAGCTCATCAAACCCCTTGTTCGCACGGTCTTCGATTTGAAGCTTAAAGCCGCCAGTTGAGCCAAGTCCTTGGATTGGTGGTGGTGGAAAAATCGCAACGAAGGCTTCATCAATGATTGAAAAGCTCTTATTCAAAGATGCAACAATCGCATTTGCTCCGAGAGTTGGATCATTTCGTTTATCGAAGTCCTCAAGCGTAACAAAAACGATGCCACTATTCGGACTGTTAGTAAAACCATTAACCGATAAGCCTGGGAAAGAAATGGTTTGTGCTACGCCAGGTGTTGCCAGCGCGAGGTTTTCCATTTCTTTAATAACGGACTCTGTTCTATCTAAACTTGCTGCATCTGGAAGTTGGGCGATCGCAACTAAATACTGCTTATCTTGTTGAGGAATGAATCCTCCAGGAACCGCTTTGAATAGAGAAACCGTTCCCCCGAGTAACGCAATGTATACCACCACAACAACAAGGCTAAAACGAATCAGCTTCTTGACCAGAGCTTGATATTGGTTCGAGCTATACTCAAAAATTCTATTGAATGGCGCAAAAACATACTTACCAAAAACCGCATCCAAGAGTTTGGTTAGCCGATCGGGTTTTGCGTTCTTATCTTGTAATAGCAGTGCTGATAAAGCAGGCGATAACGTCAACGAGTTAATTGCTGAAATAATCGTCGAGATCGTAATTGTTAGTGCGAACTGCTTATAAAACTGACCGGATAACCCTGTAATAAAGGTTGTCGGGATAAACACCGCACATAACACTAATGCAATTGCAATAATTGGCCCGGTAACTTCGGTCATTGCTTGTTTCGTTGCTTCTAGTGGTGCAAGACCATTATGGATGTTCCGTTCCACGTTTTCGACGACGACAATGGCGTCATCGACGACGATGCCTATGGCGAGAACAAGTCCAAACAACGAAAGTGTGTTAATCGATACTCCGAGCATTTGCATTACAGCGAACGTACCGATTAATGAAACAGGCACCGCAATGATAGGGATGATAGACGCGCGCCATGTTTGCAAAAACAAAATAACTACGACAACAACAAGTACAATTGCCTCTAGCAGAGTATGAACCACCGCGTCTATCGAACCACGAACAAAGACGGTCGGGTCGTAGGCTATTTCATATGAAACTCCAGTTGGAAAGGCTGCTTGTAAACGGTCCATGGTTGAACGAACCTGATTAGATAGCTCAATAGCATTAGCACCAGGGCGTTGGAATACGGGCATCGCCACCGCTGGTTTACCATTTAACAAGGCGCGCAGTGCATAAGAGTTTTGACCTAGCTCTACGCGTGCAACGTCTTTAAGACGCGTCAAAGCCCCTGTTTCGTCAACTTTTACTACGATGTCGTTGAATTCATCAATATTCTCCAAGCGGCCCTTTACGTTCAACAAAACTTGGAATTGGTTTTCATTAGCGGCTGGTTGCGCACCTAATGAGCCTGCTGCCACCTGTTGGTTTTGAGATCGGACGGCGGAGACAACGTCCATTACGGTTAGATTTCTAGAAGCGAGCTCATCTGGATTTAACCACAAGCGCATTGAGTACTCGTCACCACCGAAAAGGCGCACATCACCAACGCCTCCGAGCCGAGCTATCTCATCTTTCAAGTTTAAATTAGCGTAGTTAGCTAAATAACTGACTTCACGGCTAGAATCTGGAGAATATATATGCACAACCATGGTGAGATCAGGAGAGGCTTTTTCGGCAACAACTCCTAACCGTTGGACGGCTTCTGGTAATCGGGGCAAAGCTGTAGTGACGCGGTTTTGAATTTGAACCTGAGCTTTGTCCAAGTCCGTACCCAAAGCAAAGGTTACGGTCAATGTCATTCTACCGTCACTGGTTGCTTGCGAAAACATATATAACATGTTTTCTGTACCATTAATTTCTTGCTCCAGAGGCGTAGCAACTGTTTCTGCGATTACTTTTGGGTTCGCACCAGGATAGTTTGCTGTAACTACCACTGTAGGAGGGACAACCTCTGGATATTCACTCACAGGCAACTGTAAAAGTGAAATTGCGCCTACTATTAATATCAATAGCGATAACATAGAGGCAAATATGGGTCTTTGAATAAAAAAGTGTGCAAATTTCATTCGGTTGTCTTCTTAGTCTTGAGCTAAACGTTTATTTGGCAACGATGTTGAGTTTGAAGCCATAATCAATGAGGTGTTGCTGATATCTAGCGTGACATTTTTTGGTGAGATTTTGCTATTTGGGCCAACTTTTGCTGGGCCATTTACCGCAATAACTGAGTCGGCGTTCAAGCCATTCTCGATGGCACGAAATGTTCCGTAACGTTCGCCTAAGGTTACGATGCTGTATTGCAACGTATTCTCTTCATTGAGTGTTAATACAAAGCGGTTTTCTAGATCTGTGCCAATAGAACGCTCTGGAACGAGAACTCGTTCAACTGGTTTGGTTGTTGATATCTGAACTCGGCCAAACGATCCCACTTTTAAGTTTGATTTTGTTGCATCGAATACCGCTCGAACCTGCAAAGTACCGGTGTTTTCGTTGATGGAGTTGTCGACAAAGTCAACGCGTCCAAAAAACTCCTGCCCATTTTGTCCAGATAGTTCAAGACGAGTAGGTAAGTTAGAGTCGGCATTGATTGTCGAGAAGTAACGGTTCCAAGTTCGCTCATCGACATCAAAGTATGCATATACCTGATCGTTAGAGACAATGTTTGATATAACGCTTTGATTTGCGTTTACATTGTTTCCTTTAGTAATGAATGCTCTTGAAATAGTGCCGCTAATAGGGGCATATATCTTCGTAAACTCAAGATCTAACTTTGCGGATTCTAACTGAGCACGCAAAGCCATTAGTTCTGCAGAGCGTTGTTTTACTGCGGTATCTCGGGCCTCTGCTTGTTCCGCTGAGATGGCTTTTCGCTTAACCAGTTGAGCGGCTCTCTTTTGTTCGTTTGCTGCTTGCTCTAGCGCAGCTCGAGCACTCTTAACTTGCGCTTCAAGTCGTGAGACCTGAGCTTTGAAGGTTCGATCATCAAGAGTGACGAGTAAGTCACCTTTGTTGACACTCTGTCCGTCTTTGAATTCTACCGTTTCAATAACTCCGGAAACGCGTGGCATTAAAGAAACTTTCTCTGGGGCTTGAAGCCTTGTTGTAAAGGTGAACCACGATTGAACGGGCTCATAGATGACTTTGGAGACGTCTATCGTAGGTAAGGGAGTATTAGGTTGTCTGGTTATCTCTTCGTCTGCACAAGCAGCTAAAACGGATAAAAGGCCAATGCCGAAAACTTTCTTTAACATTTGTCGCGCCCTAAATGATTCTGTTCATACTAAAAGGAACGGCATTGTATTCATTGTACCTATGGGTAAATAGGCCCTCAGCGAACATAGAGTAGTGATAAAAATGCACGATTAAATATTGGTCAAAATGCTCGCATTTTGGTTTGAAAAAGGTCAGTTTAGGGTTTTAAAGACGTGGAGTATTGTTAAATGTAATAAGCCATAATAGATAGGAATAACTAAACAGAAGCTAAAGATAGCGACGAAAATTAAAGCTTTTTTAATTCGTGCATTATTTGCAATTCACTGATGCAATTTGAACCATAAAAAATTGAAATTAATTTTGTAAAATCCATTTCCCATCACATAAAGAATAAAAACTAAATAAGGAATTGTGCAGTGGATCTCGCAAGCCAACTTGAATTACTACTGGATGTCTCTGAATACGGAACTTTTGCTAAGGCTGCTGACAGAAATCATATAGATCGTTCAGCTTTGTCAAAACAGATCAAAAAGCTAGAGGATGAATTGGGCTTACGGCTGTTAAACCGTTCCACGCGTTCGCTATCCCTGACCAATGCAGGTGTTGAGATGGTGGCGCAAGCCAAGAAAGTAAGAGAGGTTCTAACCGAAACTCGTAGTATTGCTGCTACATTTCAGGATGAACCGAAGGGTAACTTGAAAATATCAAGCTCCACTTTCTTTGGCAGAGCATACTTAAATCAGGCAGTTAAAGAGTTTATAAAACAGTACCCAAACATTACTGTAGAGCTGCTGCTCGATGATAATCGAGTCGACGTTATCCACGAAGGTTTTGATGTTGTGTTTCGTATCGGACCAATCCGAGAGTCCAACATGATAGTGCGTAAGTTGGCAAGCAATAATATGGCACTGGTTGCATCGAAGAGTTTTATTGACAAGTATGGAGCCCCGAGCTCTCCAGAAGAGCTTATAAAAATGCCAGCAGTAATATACTCTAATGCTAACTTTAAGGCGGATAAGCTACGTATAGCGCCAAGCCAGTCATCAAGCGACGTTAGAACGTATAATATCAACGGGCAGTACTTCGTGAATGAAACTGAGTTAATGCTCGATGCCGTAAAATCTGATCTAGGTTATGCTTTAATAGGGCAGTTCTTTCTTCAGGAGAGTTTGAGTAAACAAGATCTTGTCCAGTTGCTTCCTGATTATAATCTTCCCGCAATAGGGGAAATATATGCAATGTATACTCACCGAAATCAACAACCATTAGCCAAACTATTCATTGATACTGTTCAAAAAATAATAGGGACGCCTCCTGTTTGGATGGATTATCTCAACTAATATGAGTACTAGGACATAATGTTTTAGATTGAGGGCTTGTTTATATTTATCCATAGAATATGGTTGAATTTGCACTTTAAAAATAATTGCCACTGTTCATAATTTCACTCGATTCAAACAACACAAGTAGTGGTAATTAAATGAAAATGACAAGAACGTCGATCGCAATCGCAGCACTTTTCTCTGCAAGTGCTGCAAATTCAGCCGTAGTTTATGAAGATCAAGAATCAGTGTTAAATATTCATGGCCGAGCGCAAGGGATGTATTATTTCTCTGATGATAAAAATGCTGACGGAGATAATAGCTACATTCGTGTAGGACTTTCAGGTGAGTCTAAAATAAATGAAGATCTTTATGCCTTCGGATTATATGAGTTGGAATTTAAGTCTAATCGCAGAGATGCAGATGGGATTGAAGATGATGAATTTGATATCCGAAAAGGCTATGTAGGAGTTGGTGCAGATTACGGAACAGTAAGTTATGGACGTCAATACGGTGCGGTCACTTTAGTATCTGACTACACGGATATTTTCCCGGAGTTTGGTAATGAAGCTGCTGGCGTAAGTGCGGATCTATATGGTACCGGTCGCTCCGATTCAGTATTTAAGCTAACGACAAGCTATGAAGGTTTGAATATTCATGTTAGCTATCAGGCTGAAAACGATGAAGTGTCAACAGATGCAGCCTCTTATGGTGCGGCGGCTGACTACAAGTTGCCATATGGCTTCAAAGTTGCGCTTGGTTACAACGAAGGTGAAGGGCAATCGGGTGCAGAAGATGCAGAGCTGCTAACGGGTGCTATTGCATTTGAATACGACAAGTTTTATGCCTCTGTTTTATACAGTGATGGTGAAAACTGGGCTAAAGATGGTTCTGAAAGTAATATTGATTACACCGGTATTGAAGCAGTTGCCACTTATGAAGTAACAGATAAGCTTTGGGCACTAGTTGGCTATAACAACCTAGAGCGTGATGATGAAGATGTCGTCGATTATTACTCACTAGGTGCAGAGTACGATTTGACTTCTAATTTTAAAGCACTAGCAGAATACAGAATTACAGATGTAGACAATGAAGACGATATTCTTGCAATAGCTGCGAGATATTCATTCTAAAAAATTAATAAAGCTAAAAAGCCTGAAACTATTTTCAGGCTTTTTTATTTATCGGTGTAATTTTATAAGTGCTGATTTTCATCCATATATAATGGATTATATTGATCGTTACTTGTTAAAGTGTTTTGGATATAATTGTTTTGTTAGCTAGTCCACTGCTAGTTTTCATTTTCATATTTTTTGAATGATGAGTTTTTTCTTTGGCAACAAGAAGTATCTTGTTGCCTTTTTTTATTTTTACGTCTTATGGTTAATTAAAACAAAAAGAGTTTTTTATATATTGCTATAAACGAGAAAAATATAACGACAATTGTCAATCTTAGGTTGAGTTAATCTTCATAAAAAAGTGAACTCAATTTCAAGGGTCTTTTTCATTTAAGTGATGTGGAATCCATATGGCGAACCAAGTGAATGATAAAGCGCCAAACGACGAAATGTATCTCAATGAAGATTGGAAAAATGATTTTTATGTAAACGATAGAGGTAGGGATTGATACTGTTTATGTAAGGAGAGAGCGATTTATGAAAAGCCGTCGTTTCAATGTGATTAGACACCTTTACTTTCTTAAAATAGGGAGGGCTCTAAGAAAGTAAAGGTGCAGATGATTTTTTAGTTTTTACCGCCGTCACTTGTTCTGAAGTGATAATCGAAGTTTATGATTGCACGATATTTAACTTCATCACGGTTAAGTGCGTATTCTTCAACTCTCACCTTACTATCATCGATTGCAATATCACGAGGGAAACCGCTTCCAATGATGTTTAGACGATTTCTAAGTTCATGTTTTGATAGCGTTTGGTATTCATCGACAAGATCAAACGCAGAGCTATAAGCGGCATCTTTTGTCGTAAAGTCATTGAGAACAACTTTGTTTGTAGAGTGTTCGACATGAATACCAGCAGTAGCAGATAAACTGAATAATAATAGTGATGAGAGCGTCATTAGTTTTTTCATATAGTCACCTTTTTATTTGTATTACAAAGTCAAGATGTCCAACGAATCCTTGTTAATATCTCTCGACAAAGGTGATAGTGCCATTATAGAAATGTGCTGTACATCACATTTGTGACCATTGACTATGGAAGAATTGTCAACAATAAAACTCAAGCACTTTTGACATTACGGTCAATGTGAAAAAGCGAATATCTGTATGGTTTCGTTAATAATTAAACCACTCTCGGAAACGCTGACTATTCAGTCAAAGCGTATGTTTCTTGTCGTTATAGTGACCTGCCTACAACTTAATCACTTAATGCATGCAATTCAATTGCAATGGCTTGGTATAGATTTTCATTCAGATCTTCCAGCTTAGTAACGATTCTACAAACTCTAGTGATTAAAAAGTCATTGTTTGTGGTTTTTTATTCTATTGTCGTGTATAAAAAAACTTTACAACAAATGATAAAGGAATATCCATGAAAAAGTTATTGTGTTTTGCTGCACTGGGGTTAGCTGTTTCGACGACGGTTAATGCAGACCCAATTTTAGACGACATCAAAAGTACAGGGGAGCTAAAAGTCTGCTTTGATTCTGGGTATATGCCTTTTGAAATGACAGCAAAAAATGGGCAGTACATTGGGTTTGATATCGATTTGGGTAAGCAAATGGCGCGTGCCATGGATGTTAAGTTTGTGCCGGTAAACACTTCATGGGATGGCATTATCCCAACACTGTTGACTGGTAAGTGTCACATGATTATGGGCGGGATGACTATCACACCTATGCGAAATACTCAGGTGAATTTCGCTGATCCCTATGTGGTTATTGGCCAATCCATTCTCGTAGATCTCAAACATGAAGGTAAAGTGTCTAGTTACCGTGATCTCAATAGTCCAGAATATGTTGTTGCAACTAAGCTTGGGACAACGGGTGAGCAAGCGGTAAAACGATACCTTCCGAAAGCTAAGATAAATCTATACGAAACTCAGTCTGAAGCGGTACTTGAGGTTGCCAACGGAAAGGTAGATGCGTTTGTTTATGACTTTCCTTACAACTCTATTTATGTGGCGGAAAACAAAGGGCAGTTAATGCACTTGGCTAAACCGTTTACTTACGAGCCTTTGGGTTGGGCTGTGCCGCAAGGAAATCCAGATACGCTCAACTTCTTGAACAACTATTTACGTCAAATTAAGGGCGATGGAACTTACGATCGCATTTACGATAAGTGGTTTAACGACGATAAATGGTTAAAGCAAGTTAAGTAATCATTTTGTTATTGTAGAGGAGCGGCTAGCTTCTGGCTCGGCTCATCGCCAACCAAACGGTTCGCGCTGTGAAGCTAACGCTTTTCTTTATTCAAATACCCAACCAACTTTAATCAAAGTCATTCTCGGAATCACATGCAAAATAACTTTAAATCCCTATTGTGGAACGCTGTTTTTGTTCTTGTTTTGCTATCAATTTGCGGTCTTGTCTATCTGTCAGGTAAGCGAATCGATTACAGCTGGAATTGGGAGCGTGTCCTTCCTTATATTGCCACTAACGCTGCTTCATCCATTACCGCGCCTGTCGATGGGAACATCATTCTCGACGAGAATAACCAACTGGCTCTGGAGAGTATTCATGGTGATATTGTTCTTGAACTAAGCCAATATAAGTCTGTGGACGTCTATGAAGGTGATCTTATTTTTGAAGGAGATACCTTAGCAACTATAAAAGAGTGGCGCTCTGGCCCAATTTTAGATGGTGTTGTGACGACCATTAAAATCTCACTCTGGTCACTTATCATTGCTCTAGCGTTGGGCTTAGTTGTCGGACTAATGCGTATATCCAGCAATCCGGCATTAAAAAAGCTGGCGCTTGTGTATGTCGAGGTTATTCGTGGAACGCCTCTTTTAGTACAGATTTTTATCGTTTACTTCTTTATTGGTACTGTGCTTGACCTTGAGCGTTTTACTGCGGGAGTGATAGCGCTCTCCGTGTTTACCGCTGCTTATGTCGCAGAAATTGTGCGGTCAGGAATCCAGTCAATCCCAAGAGGACAAATGGAAGCGGCGCGTTCACTAGGAATGAATTATCCCAAAGCGATGATTTATGTCATTTTACCTCAAGCGTTTAAGCAGACATTACCTCCCTTAGCCGGGCAGTTTATCAACCTGATAAAAGATTCCTCACTTGTCTCCGTGATTTCGATTACTGATCTGACAAAAGCGGGCAGGGAAGTCGTAAGTGGTAGTTTTGCCCCATTTGAAGTTTGGTTTACCGTTGCGGCCCTTTATTTGCTTCTAACTAGTACCTTATCTTGGGCAATACAAACGTTAGAAAAGAAATTGGCAGCAAGTGATTAATGGTGGAGTCATTAATGGAATACATTATTTCAGCAAAAACAATTAATAAAATTTACCCTAATGGCTGCCATGCGCTCAAGGACGTATCGGTAAATGTAGAAAAAGGGGAAGTGATTGTCATCGTAGGACCGTCAGGTTCTGGTAAGTCAACATTCTTACGGACGATCAATCAATTAGAGACAATAAATAGTGGGTCTATAATCGTAGATGGTATCGATATGTACCACAAATCTACGGATATCAATAAACTACGCGCTGATGTGGGCATGGTATTTCAAGGCTTCAACCTTTTTCCACATAAAACGGCGATAGAGAACGTCATGTTAGCACCTTTAAAGGTTTCTAAACGTGACCCTGAATCGGTGAAGAAAGAAGCAAAAGATTTGCTTTATAAAGTCGGTCTGTCGGAGAGAATGGATAATTATCCTAATCATTTATCAGGTGGACAGCAGCAGCGCGTCGCAATCGCTCGTGCGTTAGCAATGAAGCCCAACATTATGTTGTTTGATGAACCCACATCAGCACTAGACCCTGAAATGGTTGGAGAAGTTCTTGATGTGATGAAAGATTTGGCCAAGGACGGAATGACGATGGTCGTGGTTACTCATGAAATGGGTTTCGCAAAAGAGGTCGCTGATAGGGTGTTGTTTATGGAAGATGGTGAGCTTTTGGTTTCTGACTCTCCTGAGCGATTTTTTGATAACCCCACCAACCCTAGATTGCAGAAGTTTTTATCTAAAGTCTTATAATAAAAAGAAAATTTGATTGAGGGCGAGTCCCTCAATCACTTCATGCACTATTGTGGCTCGTAACGTTCGCCTCGCCGAGAGACATAGATAATGGGCTTTTTACTCGAAGTTAATGGCGATAACATTAGCTTGGTCCGAATGAAAGGTCTGGTAAATACTAAAGTGTTTAATCAGCCATTAAGTCTTTGTTCACTTTAAACATAACAATTTCATTTTGAATTGATAAAAATTGTGTTTGAATAGAGCTTATGGATGTTTGGCGGTATGGATGTCTAAATGAAGAAAGTAACAATTTTAGATGGTGGCATGGGGCGAGAGTTGAAACGTATTGGCGCCCCTTTTTCTCAGCCGCTTTGGAGTGCACAAGCGCTAATTGAATCACCACAACATGTAAAAATGGCCCATGAGAATTTCATAGACGCTGGCGCTGAGATTATCACTGTCAACAGTTATGCATGTGTCCCATTTCACTTAGGCGAGGAACTCTATGCAAAACGGGGGACTGAGTTAGCAAAATCTGCAGCTAAAATTGCCAGAGATGTAGTCACCAGCTCTAACGGTAGAGTGCTCGTTGCGGGTTCTCTTCCTCCTGTAATGGGGTCTTACAGGCCTGAATTATTCGAGCCGAAAAGGGCACTGGAAGTGGCTTCTGAGTTATTTGAAGCTCAAGATCAATATGTTGATATTTGGTTAGCTGAGACCGTGTCTAGCCTCGCTGAAGTTGAAGTTCTATCAATAATTTTAGCCAAAACAGATAAGCCCAATTATCTTGCTTTCACCTTAATGGATGAGCCTAACTCTTTGCCTCGTCTTCGCTCAGGGGAATCTCTTAAAGTCGCGGTCAATACGCTGTTGAAAACAAATGTTTCAGGTATCTTTTTCAATTGCTCTATTCCTGAAGTTGTCGAGCAAGCGATCATTGATACACTAGCAGTATTGAGTGAGTCAGGTAGAGAATTGACGATAGGTGTTTTCGCAAATAGCTTTGCTCCGATAAAGCAAGCGCACCAAGCCAACGAGACCATTCAGGAAGTTCGTCATTTCTCTCCGACTGAATATCTTGAGTATGCTAAAAAGTGGCATGTGCAGGGAGCGAGCATTATCGGTGGTTGCTGTGGGATTGAACCACGTCATATTAAATTGCTAGCGACTTGGAGAGACACTCTCGAAAACGCCTAATTTTGGTGAAGCGTAGGGAAGTATGGCAAGAGATTTTGTTTTTCGTTCATCGTTATAGACAAAATAAAGGTCTTTCATATCTGGCAAAGTAACAAGATGCTTTAACTTGCTCATTACTTTGCCAGTTTGCCTCGAGATCTTTATTAATTATTTTTGGTTCAGATTAACGACAATCTTTCCAACTGTTCTCTGATTTCGCATGTCCAAGAGTGCGTTGCTTACATCCTCTAAGCCGATGATCTTCAGTTTCGGCACTTCCAATTCTCCATTTTCTAATAGCTCAGACACTTCTTTTCCGGCATTAACGATACTTGCAAACCCTCTCTCGCCAAAGACATGACCAGAGCCCAAACTTATTTGATGGAAGCCCAAGCCTTTTAAGAAGGCATCTGGATATTGAGAAGGGTCGACAGTCTTGACGAGCTCCACCATTTCGCCCTCAAAGGTTAATACCGAGGCTGCAATTCGGTCGTTATCACCGCCTACACAATCGAGTGCAACCTCAACGCCATGATTTCCGGTAATGTCCATTACTCGCTTAATTACATCTTCATGATGATAATCAATCATATGGGTTGCTCCTAACGAGGACAAATATGCGTGATTAGCTTCTGAACTAGTAGCAATGATCTGTTCAACACCAAATGTCTTTGCTAACTGAATAGCAAAGCTTCCAACGCCGCCAGCACCTCCGGCGATAAAAATGCTGCTTCGATTTGAAATATCGAGCTTGTCTACCAAAGCGCGATATGCGGTCCAGGCTGCGCAAGGTGTGGATGCTGCCACTTCAACCGGAACCTGAGGGTGCTTTATGAGCGTTCTTGAATCATGGATAGCAAATTCAGCGAATCCACCGTGATGGCGCCTCATGTTGCCGTGATACAACACTTTATCGCCAACCTTCCAATCAACGACTGCATCGCCTACAGAGACTATTTCTCCTGATACGTCTAACCCGCCAACAAAATGGTTATCCATGTTAGTGACCATGCCTGACCAATAATGAATTTTTGCATCGACAGGGTTCAAACCAACAGCGTTAACTTTAACCAATACATCAAATTGGGTTTCTAGTTTTGGTGTAGGTAATTCGGATAAAGAGAAAGTATCGTTATCTCGTTGGTAAGTTATCGCTCTCATAGGTTTTCCTTATTATTAAGAATGGTCGAAAGTCATACTAACTCAGAGGATGCTGCTGCAATAATTATCGTTTTTTCTTATTTTGATAATTTTAGGTTATGTTTGATAAAAAGGATTCGAGATGCTCTGAAATTATCATCGACAACCAGTCTGCATAGCTAACGACATGTAACTTTATGATAAGTAATGACTAGTTTTATTATTCCATTTTTATGGAAATATTTTGTTGATCTTTTGTTTTGCGATTCTATAATTCCAGAAATGTCGAAATAAAGGCTTGTCTATCAGGTAAGCTTGTTAGCGAAAAATGACGAGGAGAGTAAATGTGAATACAGAAATTATAACTATGGCTAAAGAAGCGCTGGATATGTTTGCGTTTCTAGCAACCGAACTTATCATCTTATTTCTGGCAATTAGCTACATTGTCGGTGTGTTGCAAGATTTTCTAACGCCAGAAAAAATTCAATCTATTCTCAGCTCGAAAAAGGGTAAAGGTTACTTCATTGCTGCGTTGCTAGGTTCGATTACGCCTTTCTGTTCGTGTTCGACCATTCCTTTCTTAAAAGGCTTGTTGCGTGCAAGAGCAGGTTTTGGACCTATGATGGTGTTCCTATTTGCAAGCCCGTTGCTTAACCCAGTGATTATTGGCTTGTTTGTGGTGACTTTTGGTTGGAAAGTTGCGGTATTTTACTTTGCTATTGCGATGTCAGTATCAGTGGTAGCAGGCTATGTACTTGAAAAACTAGGGTTTGAACGTTACGTCAAACCAGAAGCATATCAAGCGGTAGGTTCTTCTTCGTGCGGTACTTCTTGTGGCGATTCAAGCAAGAAAAAAGAAGAAGCGAGACCAGCATCAATCTGTGGTACCAGCGCCTGCAATGAACCTACGCCAGTTGTGGCGAAAACATCTTGCTGTGGTGATGCACCAAAACCTGAACCTAAAGTGGAAGTGTCTTGCTGCTCATCAGACGGTAGTGCAACAGCGACAGTCTTGGAAGAGAAAGAACCTAGCCGCTGGGCACGTATTTGGCAATCAACTTGGAAAGACTTTAAGCAAGTGTTCCCTTATCTCATGATGGGCATTGCGATTGGTTCATTTATCTATGGCTTCATCCCGACGGAGTTCATTGCGGAGTTCGCTGGTGAAGCGAAGTGGTACGCGATTCCGGTCGCAGCAATCATTGGTATTCCATTGTACATCCGTGCAGAGGCGGTCATTCCACTTAGCGCGGCACTAGTACAAAAAGGTATGGCTCTTGGATCTGTTATGGCGCTTATTATTGGTAGTGCTGGCGCAAGTCTTACAGAAGTGATTTTGTTGAAATCAATTTTTAAGAACCAAATGATCGCTGCCTTCCTAATCGTTATCTTAACGATGGCCATGGGAGCGGGTTACTTATATACGTGGGCTTTTTTATAAAAATAACCCTCGGGCGATTGCTCGAGGGCTCTGTTTTTGTCGCCATATAGGGAAAGGGAAGTTTCCTATACCGCGCAGGCAATAAAAAGATAAAGAGGTTACTCGTAAATACTATAGGAGAAATATTTGCTGGCGATGGTTTTATGCTTACCGCTCTGGATCAATTTTTGTATTCCGCTATCGAGTAATGCTTTTAATTCTTTGTCTTGTTTTCTCACTGCTACGCCAATGCCACGGCCGAACCACTTTTCCTCTGTAAACGCTGGTCCAGTAAAGTGATAGCCTTTACCTTGTGCAGTTTCAAGAAAACCAGCACTTAAACCGATTGAGCCGCCAAATACAGCATCTAACCGTCCATTGAGTAGATCGGTAAATGCCTCATCGAACGTACCATAACGACGAATATCAATATCTGGATACAAGGCAGAAAGGTACTTATCACCAATTGTGGCTCTTTGAACTCCAATAGATAAACGATTTAGGCTGCCGTCATCCATGTTGATTTCTCTATCATTTTTCATTACAAAACGGGTCGGTACTTTTGCATAAGGGACGGTGAAATCGACTTTCTTTTCTCGTTCTTCTGTGATTGTCATTGCAGCAATAATCGCATCGTTCTTGCGACTAAGGAGAGAAGGGATGATGCCATCCCAATCCATTTTTGAGATAACGCACTTTACTTCTAACTCTTTGCATAACGCGTTAGCGAGGTCGACTTCAAACCCTTCTAGCTTTCGCTCTTTTGTCGTCCAGCTAAATGGGGGGTAAGCCCCTTCAACAGTGAAGCGAATTTGTTTCCACTCTTTCGCATGGCTGAAAACTGAAAATAAGCTAATAAACAATACGACTATCCATTTCATAAACGTTTCCTTGTAACTATTTGGAAACCAATGTTTAACACAAAGTAAGCAAATATCAATGGAAGTGCATATATGTGTGACCTTTCGCTCGCATTGTGTGAGCGAAAGGTTTTGCGTGTATTACAGCTTATCTTCAATAGTTACGAGGGGAACTCTCGTTGAGACAGCGTGAAGTGCAATGTTGTGAATCATTTCATCGACCGTGGTACAGCTATCCATTAAGATCGAAACATCATACTTGTCCGCAGATTTTGAAATAGCGGTATGTGTCACGCAGTTTTGTGTCATCATTCCGCATACAAGTAACTCCGTTACATTTTTGCTTGCCAATACTTCTTCTAAACGTGTTCCTTCAAAGCTATCTGCGAAGTGCTTTACCACGATTTCGGAATTCGGCGCTAAAGCAAGAACTTCTGGGTGAATATTGGCACCGTCGCTGCCTTCATTGAAGAATGGGGCAATACCCATGGCAGGGTCGGCAATATGCTGAATATGAATCACAGGAATGTCTTGCTCATTGGCTTTAGTTATTGCTCTCTTAACATTGTCTAAAGTCGATTCTGTATTCCATAAAGGAAACTTTCCTTCCGGGAAATAGTCGTTTTGCAAATCAATTACAAGTAGGGCTTTTTGAGTCATTTTCTTTTCCTTTTATTGAGGATCATTGCGGTACGAATAATATAAAGACTTTTAGCCACCTTCTTTAGAGTCTAAAATGACACAAAAGAGTCAAAAAGCGACACTTGAAGATAAATGAAAATAGCACTCGTTAATTACCCAGATAGCTCGCAAGCCTCCGTATATGGTTTAAGCGAACTCTTCGAGATGGCAAACCGTGCGGCGGCTAAATTGGGCGTTGATGTGCACTTTGAAGTAGAGATATTGGATCACTGGCCAAACACGCACTTCGATGTGAAAACAGCGGTAATGATTCCGCCTAGCGGCACTGGTCAATATTACTTAGAACCAGAGCCAGAGCTACTCGACTGGTTAAATGTCCAACATAGTAAAGGTGCGATTTTAGCCTCCGCCTGCGCCGGTACTTTTATTCTTGCTCAAACCCAGTTGTTGACCAATAAGTCTTGTACAACACACTGGGGCTTGGCTCCTTCATTAGCGAGTCAGTTTCCCGATATCCACGTAAGACAAGAAGCCATCCTTATTAACGAAGGAACGATCATTACGGCTGGGGGTATGATGTCATGGGTGGATTTAGGTTTGGAATTGGTTTCCTTATTTGCGTCACCGGCAGTAATGCGCCTGCTAGGAAAAATGTTGGTTATTGATACTGGTCCGAGAGAGCAACGCTTTTATCAACAGTTTACTCCAAACTTCCAACATGGTGATGGGGTAATTGTTCAACTACAGCACTATATAAACGATCATTATCAAGGAAAACTGAGCAATAAAGAGCTTGCAGAGTTGAGTTGTTTAACAGAAAGGACATTGCAGCGACGCTTTAAAAAGGCGACAGGTTTAAATGTTAACCAATACATACAAAGCTTAAGAGTACAAAAAGCTTGTGATTTACTTGAGTCGACAACCCTAACATTTGACGCAATATCATTTAGAGTGGGTTACCAAGATGTGAGCGCGTTCAGGAAAATATTTAATAGGATCGTAGGTTTAACACCGAAGTCGTTCAGATCTCGGTTCTGTTCATGAACGCCAGAAGTAAGATAATGTTGGTATTAAACATTTATAACTCAGAAGCAAACACCGCATATTTTTACAAGCTGGCTTAGCGTGATGAAAAGGGATAACAAGCTAAGCCAACCGTAGCGATCTTCTAAGTATTGAGAACTTTTTAGGATGCTTAAAGTGTTCTCAAATTACAACGACTTGTATAGGCCGCTGTTAATCACAAAAGCTATGTGATTTCCAAAACCAGTTTTCCAGTATGTTGCTTGCGTGAAAATACTTCTTGCGCTTGACCTATCTGGTTCAAGGGAAATGACTCCGCGACTAAGGGACGAATTGCGTTCTGTTCGATATAGCGAACCAAGTTACCGAATACTTCTGGTGCCAAAACGGTACAACCAAATAACGCTAGGTCTTTAAGGTAAAGAGTTCTTACATCCAGCTCGACAATTGGGCCGCCTATGGCGCCGGAAACAGCGTATCTTGATCCTGGTTTTAGTACCTGAAGAAATTGTGGCCACTGCTCTCCTGCGACCAAATCAATCACTACGTCAACGCTGTTTTCTCCGAGAGTCGCCGTTAAATTTGTATCGCGAGGGATAACTTGGTTTGCTCCTAATGCCGTGATCTGTTCTTTCTTTTCTGGGCTGGCGATAGAAATGACGTATGCTCCACGCGCCTTCGCCAGTTGGATTGCGGCAGAGCCAACACCACCGGATGCCCCTGAAATCAGTACAGTATCGCTCGCTGTGACATTAGAGCGGACAAGCATGTTCTCGGCAGTTGAATAAGAACAAGGGAAGGAGGCCAAGTCGATATCCGATAAACTACTCTTCACTGCATATGCATGTTTACTGTCAACAACAGTGAACTGAGCGAAGCCACCATCACATTCTGAACCGAAGTACCAAGGCGAGCTAAGTGCTTGACTGTTGAAGCGCGTAATACATGGTTCGATGAGCACGCGCTGGCCGACTCGTGATGGGCAGATATTCTCACCAACAGCGACGATGGTACCGCATACATCGGCACCTTGGATTCGAGGGAGAGATAGCGCGTCTCCTGACCAACTTGCATCCATGCTATTGGCGTCGTTTTTAGAATACCATGCTGTTCGGGTGTTGATGTCGGTGTTATTGACCCCGGCGGCGGCAACTTGGATCAATACATCATCAGGCGAGGGGACTGGCACAGGTATATCATCGCGGTAACGAAGCATATCTGGCCCACCATGACCGATAAGTTGGACGCCTTTCATGACTTTCGGGATTGTGGTCATTGATTGTTCTCCTTCATTAGTTCTAGCAGAGTGTGTTCAGCGGATGCAAAGGCAGCGTGACCGAGAACCGGCCATGCGTTGGATAGACCTTCATGTAACAAGAAGAGTGTGGTTGCGAGGTCTTCTCGCTGACTTAGTTGGAGCATAAGCTGACGAACCGCCAATTTGTGTTGTTTTACTGCTTGATTAATTGATAGATTTTCTGGATAGGCTGCTAATGCATTGATGGACATGCAGCCATTCGGTGCAAACTCCTTCATCCAATCCTCGAGGCGAGTGAATAGGTGTAATACAGCCGGTGTTCCATTGGCAGGGGCGTCTTCGAGCAAAAAACTCAAATACCTTTGATGGCGATGCTCGAGAGCTGCAACAATCATCGCTTCCTTGGAGGGGTAGTATTTGTACAGGGTTCTCAGGCTGACTTCGCAGGCGTTTTTGAGTTGGGGTACGCTAGGCTCGGCGAAGCCATACTGACTGAATGCTTTTTCTAGGCTTGCTGCGATTTTTTCTTTCACTATTTGATACACCAGGTAGAACGTTTGTTTTACCTAAGGGTAGAATAAACTTTCTACCTCAGTCAATGGTGTATTTGAACTCTGTATTGAAAGCCCGACGTAATGCCGGGCTAATTTAAGTGATTTTTATCGATTTGGAACGTGAATCAGTGTGCCGTTGCGGGCTGCTCTCCACGCTTGTCTAGCATTCCGCTGAAACGGGTTAGTAGTAGAGCACCTAATACTACGATCGCGCCAATCCAAGGTGTGTGCATCAGCCCAGCATTGGCCACGATAAGGCCACCACCCCAAGAACCCAGTGCAATACCTACGTTAAATGCAGCAATGTTGAGACCAGAAGCGACGTCGACTGCATCAGGTGAATATTTCTCTGCTAGTTTGACAACATAAACTTGAAGCCCTGGAACGTTACCAAAGGCAAACGCACCCCAGACAAGAATGGTCACTACTGCAGAAATTGGATTAAATGCTGTGACACTAAACACGAGCAATACCACAATTAGGCCCGAGAAAATGGCTGTCAGAGCTTTGATTGGCCCCATAGAGTCGGCCATCTTTCCGCCCCAGATGTTGCCGAATGCGACTGATACACCATAAACCAACATAATTAGGCTGATAGCGCTAGAGCCAAACCCCGATACTTCTTCCAAAATAGGAGCCAAGTAAGTGAAGGCAGTGAACGTACCACCGTAACCGAGCGCGGTGATTGCGTACACCAAAAGTAGACGAGGCTGAGTCAAGACTTTTACTTGCGATGACAGCTTGGTTGCTGGTGGTTGTTTCAGATTACTCGGCACTAGCAGAGCGCTTCCTATCAGTGCGATGATTCCAAGGATCGCGACGATTAGGAAGGTTGCCTGCCAACCAAATGTCTGGCCAATCCAGGTGCCAAGTGGCACGCCCGTCACTAGAGCTACGGTCAGACCGGTAAACATAATAGCAATTGCGCTAGCGGCTTTTTCTTTTGACACTAGGCCAGTGGCGATAGTCGAGCCGATCGAAAAGAACACACCGTGTGCAAGCCCGGTCAGTATCCTTGCTGTAACTAGTGTGTTGTATCCAGGTGCTTGCCAGGCTAACAGATTGCCAAGAACAAACAGTGCCATAACAGAAAGCAGAACGTACTTTCTTTTCCAGTTACCAGTCAGCGCTGTTAAAACGGGAGCACCAACCGCAACACCAAGTGCGTACAGGCTAACTAAAAGACCCGCTGAAGGTAATGATACGTTGAGGTCGGAGGCCATAGTCGGTATCAGACCGACAATTACAAACTCCGTGGTTCCAATAGCAAAGGCGCTCAGCGTCAATGCAAGTAAAGCTAAAGGCATAACAACTCTCTCTTATAATCATTGAATATGAATGGATAAACGAATAGCCCGTTTCCATGTCGTGTATTATTAAAGAGTTATTCGTTGCGAAAAATGGTGTTTATTACAAAATACTTTTGTTATAAATGATGAAAGTGCGCAGTTAAGAAAGGGGATGAAATGTTAACCCGATCAGATGAATTAGAGATTCTTATGGCAGTTGTGGATAGTGGTGGATTTTCTTCCGCTGCTGATGCACTAGGTATTCAAGTCGCTAGGGTATCTCGTGCGGTTAGTAAAGTTGAATCACAGCTGGGGGTAACCTTGCTGAATCGCACGACACGCAGAGTGGAAGTTACTGAGGAAGGGCATCAGTTTGTTGAAGCGGTTCGCTTAGGTTTACTACAAATACAGCAAGCTGAAGAAGAGATCATCACACGAGGTGAATTACCCAAGGGGCGCTTAAGAGTTGATGCCGCTAGCCCATTTGTTTTACATCAACTCGTGCCGTTAATTCAGCCATTTAAAGAGGCTTATCCTGATATTCAACTCGATCTTACCTCTAATGAGGGTTTTGTGGATCTATTGGAAAAAAGAACCGATGTGGCGATACGTATTGGACGATTATCGGATTCAACACTGCATGCTAAACCTTTAGGAACAAGTCCACTATTTATCGTTGCCACGCCTGGTTATTTATCTAAACGAGGTTTCCCTGAAGCGGTGAGCGATTTGCGCAGTCATAACTTGATCGGTTTTTCTGGCGCTAAAGTGTTAAATCAGTGGCCATTACGAGGGTTTGAGATGATAGAGCCTGATATCCTATCCAGCAGTGGTGAAACGGTTAGACAGTTAGTGCTGGCAGGGAACGGCATTGCATGTTTATCTGGCTTTATGGTGAAAGATGATCTTGATTCTGGACGGTTAGTGGCATTGTTTGAATCGGAAAAAATCACAAATACTGGACGAGAACAGGTCAATGCTGTGTTCTACAAATCTTCTTCAGTCTCTAAACGTATTTCCGCGTTCATCGACTTTATTCAACCAAGACTTACTTTAAAATAACACTATTATTGTTGTTTTAACAAAAGAGTTTTGTCGTTATTGCGGATTTTGTTTTTCCAACTGCCAAGCCTAGCGTGCCACCCCTTAGTAAGGTGGCACATATTTTTATTTGATCTTAGTTAAAGCGTGGCAACACGTACTGAGCGATCTGTTCCATTGATTTATCAATTGGTTGGCTATTACGACGGAAATGCAACCCGATGTGATTGACTCCTGCTTCTTGCATTTTTTCTAGCTCATCGCTCAAGCCATTGACTCCGGCCCGGATACCAAAATGATGCCGAACGACTGGTGCATTTGGGTTATCGACTAAATCAAGATGAATAAAGCTGGCGTAGGGTTTGTTTCTCGCTACGGAGCGCCAAAGTGCAACGCGGTGTTCATGATCATCAGGTGTGCCTGGGTAGGCGAGCCAGCCGTCTAGGTTTTCTCCTATCCATTGTGGACTTTGCTGCGCTAACCCTGCGACATAGATAGGAATATCAGCAAACTCGGGTAATAACTGTAGATCGTTACCCAGCTTATCATTTTGCGTATCTTTCAAAATCTCTACACTTTCTCGAAAAGCTGAGCCACGGCTGTCAAAGTTGGCATTAAAAACGGGATATTCACTAGGGCGGTCTCCACTAGCCACACCGAGTATCAGGCGGTCACCACTTAACTCGTTGATGGTCGCAGCGGCTTTTTTCACTAGCCAAGGTTGTCTTAACGGTAATACTATCGCTGCTGTCCCTAGTAGAATGTTGTCGGTGCACGCAGAGAGATAGCCAAGATAACTGAACGGTTCATAAATTTGTGCCGCGTCTCCAAAGTTAGGGTCGTACAACGGGACATCTCTCACCCACGCTACGTTAAAGCCTAACTTATCGGCTAACATAATACGCTGTTTATGTGCACTCATGTCTGGTACGCCGAACGGTTTTCGTTGGAGCAGGCGTTTTTTCTGGCCTTCTTGGGTCCAGTCATTATCTAGGGGGAGCTCAACCCCGATGGTGAATCTGTTACTTAAATCTTTATGCATTATGAAGCCTGACTATTACTGTGAGTACTAGGAGGCAAGGTGCCTCCCTGATATTCAGGACACTATGAGATTTTTGTTGTGAGAAAAAGCGGCAAAAAGACAAAAGTGTTTTGCCACAAACAGCGGTGGTCTTTAAAGGAACTGGTGGTTCTCTACCTTGATTTCTTGCTTGATGAAGTCAATAAAAGAGCTGATCCGGCGTGAGGTGCTGGCATTTTTGTAATACACCGCATGAACGGGCTGTTCGACATTATGCGTGTGTTCACTAAGCACGCCCACTAAGCGACCAGCTTGTCGGTCAGAGTAGGTCATAAAGTCAGACAGGCAAGCTATCCCCGCACCATGTAAGGCTAAACATCTTAGCGTCTCGCCATTATCAGATCTTAGGCTACTCATAATACGCAGAAGTTTGTTCTTATCATCCATGATCGGCCATTCCTTAAGATACTCCGGCTTGTTGAATCCAAGTAGCTTGTGATTGAGTAACTGATCTATTGAGGTTGGAGTACCATGTTGTCTTAAATACTCTGGACTCGCGACGATTCGAATCCGACTTTTACCAAGAAATATCGCGCGCATGGTTGAGTTTTGTAGCTCACCGATACGAAAAGCAATATCGGTTTTTGTTCCCAAAAGGCTAATATTTTCCTCATTGGAATTGAGATCGATTTCGACTTCCGGATACAAGCTCTGATATTTAGCAATGTGCGGCGTTAGTACGTGCAGTAAGAAGGGGGTAGCTGCGTTTATTCGTAGGAGGCCAGAGGGCTTATATTTCTGGCTTTTCAGTTGTGCTTCGGCATTCTCTACTGCTTCTACAATATGTCTGACTTTATCGAGGTATATCGTTCCTTCATTAGTAACATCTAACTTACGGGTTGTGCGATTTAACAAGGTCGTTTCGAGTTTGGCTTCTAGCCGAGATACCGATCGACTCACCGCCGAGACGGTCATCGATAACAGTTCAGCCGCAGAGCTGATTGAACCCGTATCGACCACGGCCATAAAGGTGCGCATTTCATCTAGAGTAGCTTTCATTGTTGAATATATTTCAAATTAGATTTGAGTATTGTTAACTTTACGGAAAGTTTCTTGCGGCGTAAAGTTTTGCTTCGAATCAACTATAAAATCGATAATTCAGGAGATTTAGATGAAAGTACCATCATTTGGCGTCGGCACGTTTCGTTTAGAGGGTGAAGTAGTTAAGGATTCAGTCCGTAATGCGTTAGAAGTGGGTTACCGCGTAATTGATACTGCACAGATTTACGGTAATGAGGCAGAAATCGGTGAAGTATTGACACAGTCCGGTATTGCACGTGATGAGCTATTCATTACGACCAAGATCTGGGTTGATAACATGAACACGGAACAACTCATTCCAAGTCTAAAAGAGAGCTTAGAAAAGCTAAATACAGATTATGTGGATTTGACCTTGATCCATTGGCCTGGCAATAACAATAACTTGAACGAATACATGGCTTCATTACTTGAAGCTAAATCGCAAGGGTTAACCCGTAATATTGGCGTATCCAACTTTAATATTGACTTGTTGCAACAAGCGATAGAAGTGGTCGGTAAAGAGAATATTGTTACTAACCAAATCGAGCTTAGCCCTTATTTGCAAAATCGTAAGTTGGTCAGCTTCATGCAGGAAAACGATATTCAGGTAACGTCTTACATGACCTTGGCATATGGGAAAGTACTTGGGGACCCAACTATTGCAGGTATTGCTGAGGACTATCAGGCCACGCCAGCTCAAGTCGCGCTTGCTTGGGCTTTGTCAAAAGGTTACGCGGTGATCCCGTCTTCAACTAAACGAGAGAATTTAGCAAGTAACCTGAAAGCACTTGAACTTAATCTGAGTGAAGAGGCGATTGCAAAGATAGATGCGTTGGAAAGAAATGGCCGCGAAGTAAACCCTGAAGGGCTAGCGCCTGAGTGGGATGATTGAGTGAGTTTCACGGGAAATCATTGCCTAAATGACACCTCTGCAATCGCTGACTTCCTCAGCGTTTGACGGTAGTACAACACCATAGACGATAACGGCTCGCTTGTCTGACGATAGTGCGAGCTTTTATCTTTTTGGCCTATTAGTTTACTGTATTCTCCCGGCCTTCAATTTGGCCGGGAGACGTCATTTAGAGAACAGTTACCATTCGATTGTAGAGCCATCAAATACGCGGAAGCTTCCGGATTGCTCAAGTGTTAGCTGTTCTGCGACCGAAACAATGCCTGCAACACTTTCCTCGGCAGAAAAGGTTGCGTCCTCACCGCCCATATCGGTTTTTACCCAGCCGGGATGAACTGCGACAGTTTTTACTCCTTGCGATTCGAGATTGCGTGCTGCTGATACTAGAACCTGATTAAGCGCTGCTTTAGATGCTCGATAACTGTACATGTTACCTGAACTGTTATCGCTTAAACTCGCAACTCGGGTTGAGATTCCCACGATGGTTTTGTGCTGACTTTTCGCAACGTTGTCTTGTAGGGCTTGAATTAGCAGGGCAGGTGCGACGGTATTTATGTTTAGTACTTCTAGCCATTTTTTCTGGGTCATTTCGCCAAGCGTTGCACACTCTTCGCCTAATACACCTGCATTCAGAATTAAATGATCGAGCGGACGATCCGCTAATCGAGTGGCTAACTGATCGATATCTTGTTGGTTAGTGACGTCTAGAGCCATCAGTTGAAGTTGATTAGATTGGGTTACTAGTTCATTGAGCTGCTTAGCATTTTCTGGTGAACGACAAGTTGCGATAACTTGCCAACCTTTTCCAAGGTAGTGGCGGACAAATTGCAAGCCTAAGCCACGGTTAGCGCCAGTGATTAATACAGTAGACATCGCTTCTCCTACGTTGTTGAGTTGAACAACGACCATATTAGAGGCGACGTATAAGCATGTAATCAAAACAGTATAAAAATGGCCTAGGATTCGACACTGTCAAATCTTAAAGCTTGAGAAAGATGCTGGCAAAGTGTTTTAGCCTAGTGACCGTCAGTTCGGAGGCAGCACCGCTGACACCTGCAACAGCAACGACCTTACCATCCAAGTAAAGGGGGATCGCTAAGCAATTGAGGTTTGGCTCTGCCTCTTCTAAATCGAGTGCGTAACCTGATAATACAACCTGATTAAGTTCAGTTTCTAACGTGGGGGATATTTGGCTTTCAAGGCGCAATGTTCGGCGAAGCTCATCATCAAAACTAAGAAAAACTTTGCCGATCGCAGATGTTGTGAGTCCTTCTCGTTTCCCTCTCGGGCTGCGGATAGTAAGAGGGTTATCCTGCTCTATAGCATCGATATACAAGTACTCTTTAGCGCCACTTTGTACAGCGAGGTAAGCTGTGTTGTTAGTCATTTGGGCCATTTTTTTCAGCAATGGAACAAAATGTTGTCGGATAGCTTCGTTTTTTTGTTCAATCGGCTTAGACAGTTCATAGCATCTAAACCCTAGGCTGTAGCTATGGTTGTGTTTGGATACATATCCAAGAGAGTGTAGAGTCGCAAGTAACCCGTGAACAGTCGTCTTATTTAACTGGATCGCATTACTGATCGTCTGTAATGATAGGGGAGACTCACTCATCGAGAGCAACTCGAGGATTAGAAAACCTCGCTCTAGAGACTGAATGTTTTTTCTTGCCTTGGGCACAAAGACTCCTTGATGATGGTGTTGCATCTGAATGGCTTACTGATGCTTCCACCTATAACAAACCACTACGCTGGTGGTTTGGCTTTATTAGAGAATATACTCAGCACTTAAACTGATCGGCTCGTTGTATGCGTCCACAAGAGAGTTTTTTCCTTGCTTCTTAGCATTGTATAACGCTTGGTCTAATATCGAATAGAGCTCATCAAAGTTGGTGAGTGGCATTGAGGTTGATAGATAGGCCAGACTCGCAGATATATTCAATTGATGGTTATTAAGCGAATGTACACTCTTTTCTGAAGTTGTTTTATGCAGACTTTGTATTCTAAAGGGAACGTCAATCTCATCGACGTTTTTCAATAGCAAGATAAACTCTTCTCCACCTAAACGACCCAAGTACTCTCCCTTATTAAGTTTAGCTTTAAGCGCTTTGCACACCTGTTGTAGTACTAAGTCGCCAGTTGGATGACCATACTGATCATTAATCGCCTTAAAGTCATCTAGATCGATTAATGCTAGAACGTAGCGGAAGTCTCCTTCCGCTTTGGAGGTTTGGCTTTTAATCGTCTCTATAATTGCCGCTCTGTTTAATGCACACGTTAAGCTGTCTATTTTGGCTTTTAAGCGTGTTTGTCGCTGAATCATCAATGCCAGAGCGAGGAGAAGCAATAAACAGAAAACAACAAAATTATAAGTGCGTTGTTGGTCTGTGAGTTTTTCAAACTGGTACTGACTTAGAAGAGTTTCGTTGTTCAACTGCGCGACTTGTAGATCATATTCATACTCTTTTTTAGTGAGATCTAGTGCCTCTAACGCCTTGATATTACTCGCGTCTCGGTTCGTTAGTTCAATCGTCGAGTAGGCCTTGTGATGCTCCAGCGCCTTTTTGTAATCATTTTGAGCTTGGTATGCTTTTGAGAGGAGTAATTGGGCTTGCGCTTGCAATAAGGGCCTAGCGTTTTTTACCGCTAATCTTAACGCAATTGTACCGTGTTCAATCGATTTTTCAGGTGTATGGTTCTTTAAATATGCCAATCCAGCAGCCAAATGACCCTCTGTTTCAAGGTGCGTATTCTCATAAGTTTGGGCAATGTTTAATGCTCTTCCAATGTAATCTACCGCGGTATCCAATTGCCCAGAATCGGCCAAAGCAGCAGATAACCCTAAATAGGTCAACCCTTGCCCGTATGGATAATGAAGTTGTTCGAGAATCGTTAATGCATTTTTGTAGTGGCTGATGGACTTATCGAGTTCTTTGGATTTTCTGTACATCGCTCCTAGACTATGTTCGACTTGCGCAACTTCAAGAGGTGTCCCTTCATCTTGGCGAACCAGTAAGGCTTGAATGAGATATTGCTCTGATTGTTCAAATTGCCCCAGCTCTGCAAGTAAATTGCCGACGTCATTGTAAATCCCTGAAGGATCGCTTTGCGTCGACATGTTGGCCATCAACTGTCGATACAAACTTAAGGCTTTTTCATAGTCACCACGGTAATTGTAGTTATTTGCTACCACGCGCAAAGCAAGATCAACAGGGAAGTTTTCTTGATGCTTATGATTTAAGTGGCTCTCTATGGATGAGCAATAAAAGTTTGCTTTGTGATAACGACCTTGTTGATTCAGCGTATAACAAAGTTGATAGTTCATCAGAGCCTTGCCTTCGGAATCGGATATTTTCTTCATTGTCTGTCGCAAAGAAGAAAAGCTATCTACTGAGGCCTCGTAACTACCATGCTTACGTTCATTTAACGCAAGAATATATTCTGATTCTAATTGAGACAAAGGGTTGTCTAAGACTTGACTGCTGCCATAGTAAGGCTGATTTATGTTTGACATATATTCATAAATCAATCCACTTACGTAGAGCTTTTCGCTGTCCGATTTCGCTGTATGGTAGCGATCTTGAAGCATGCTCAATGCCGACTCAGGGTTGCTTCGTAGTGTGGTTTGGTAGACAGAGTGCCACTGTGTGATATTTTGGTTTGGTTCAATATCTTGAGTGTCGCTTGCATATACTGGAGTGAGCAAAAGTGACGCAAGCAAGGGATAGAGCACGCGCATGTTTAAACGAGCCTTTAATTTAAGGTGCCTTTAAAGTTGAGTTATCATAGCGCTTTTAACGCATCAGCGTTGTGATTAAGTTGGGTGTACTAAGAAAAAGAGTAGTAAAACTATGCACTTGGTCGAGATATTGAAAGAAGAGGCATAAAAAAGAAAGACCTCAACATAAAGTTGAGGTCAGAAATCTTTAATCAATGTAAAGCTTTGCTAGATCTTGAGGCTCCATTTCTTTGCCTTCTAACTGATCGTTCCAGTTAGTTCCAACAAGAACACCATCTTCAGCAAGAGTCAAAAGCCAATCTTCAACAAAGATATCTAATGGGATTTCTAGTACAGTAAAATCTGCCCATTCTTCAACATTATGTGCTTCTGCATCTTCTTTAGAAGACCAGAAAGGCATGACTTCGCTGTTTTCGAATTCAGTTGAATCGCAAGATAGCCAACCTTCTTCATTGCGTAAACCCCAAACCAATTGGTTTTCTTTCGTTTCTGCAACAAAAAGGTCAAGGTTCGCTTGGATATCTGATGTAAGTTTGCTCATTTCAAAACTCTCGTTGTTATGACGTGGCTAGAGTAACACTAAAGTGCCGATTCCTAAAGCATAATACGGTTGTCGAAATGAGTAAAAATAAAGGAGCCGAAGCTCCTTTTCTGAGGTTAAGTATTCACTCGTTTTTGTTTGCTTTGTGCTTGCAGAGCAAACAAAAACAGGTACTTTACCTTTCTGGAAGAGTTGTGAATATTGTCCACTCTCTTTTTATCTCGCCTTTGTAACCAACGACTGATGCGGTTACTCGACGATTTAAAGCATGGCTGACTTCATCGGTCCCTTGCTGTGCTAAGTGAGTGTCACCAAAACCAACAATGCGGACTCTACTCGGTTCGATGTCGTAGCTTAGTAGGGCTTCACGGACATTGCGTGCTCGTCTTTCAGAAAGATCTTGGTTATGCTTTGAACCACCAACTTTACTAGCATAGCCGTGCAGCTCTATCGAAGTAGTAGGGTACTCTTTTAAAAAGTCGGAAAGCTCTCGGACTTGTCTTCTGAAGACTGGATTGATCTCATCAGAGTCGTTAGCAAAAAGTATCCGCACTTGCATGTTATCTGATGCTTTAATGTATTCTCCACAACCGTCGTTGTCGACCTCTGAGCCTTCAGGTGTACCTGGGCACATATCTCGAGCATTGATGACACCATCGTTATCGTCATCTTGCAAATCTGCTATTTGTTCTGCATTTGGTACAGGACGATACTCATATTCGTCTTCAGCAACAACGTGTTGAGTGATGGCGAGCATACCCAATGCAAATAGAATCTTCACTGGTTTCATGATCAGTACTCCACCTTTTCATTCCATTCTGTAGGTACATCGACACGCAAGGCATTTAACAATTGGCCAGTCGCGTTCATAACGCGGTACTTGGCGTACTGCTCTGAGTATCGAGCATCCAAGTAGTTCTTTCTCGCTTCGAAAAGTTCGTTTTCAGTATTTAACAAGTCCAGCAGAGTGCGTTTTCCAATGCGATACTGCTTTTCATAGGCGATGACAGTTTCAGAGGCCGAATCTACGTGATCCGCTAGGAACTCTTTTTGTTGAAGTGTTAAATCTAACGCACTCCAAGATAGACGAAGACCTTCTTCTACTTGGCGGTATGCACGTTCTCTTAGGTCTTTTGCTTTATTTAGTTGGTAGGCAAAACTTTCAGCGTTGGCTACGTCACTACCACCGTTAAAGAGGTTGTAACGCATACGTAACATTGCTGTTGTCTCTTCGCTGCTTCCTTCGATACCGCTTGCATCATCACGCCATGTTTGAGCCGCTTCTACCGATATCGTTGGGTAGTAAGTTCCCTTAGATTGCTTGTATTGGAACTTTGCAGAGTCCACATCAGCTACCGAAATTTTGATGACTGGATGTGACTCGAATGCCAAGTCAATCGCTTCATCGATGGTGTAGGGAATAAAGTTTTGGTCCGCTCTTGGGAAAATCAATCCTTGTGGTGACTGTCCGACAAGGCGTGTAAAGGTGGTGTGGCTGTCATATAAGTTGTTCTGAGCTGCCACCAAGTTACCATGAGCCTTTGCTAAACGAGCCTCTACCTGGGTTAGGTCTGCTGTAGAACCGATACCTGAGTTAACTCGCTTTTTAATGTCTTCATAGATCTTCTTATGCACTTTCAAGTTATTCTCGGAAAGTGTCAGAATTTCATAAGCTTTTACTGAGTCTAAATAAACTTTCGCGACCTCTAGAGCGGTGTCTTGGGCATCAGCTAGAAGTTGATAACGGACCGATTCAGCATCAGCTGCTGTTCGATCCATATCATTAAGTGTCGCTGAGCCATCCCATATTAGCTGGGTTAGTGTCACGGTGGCTTCTTTTCTTGTCAGATCGGTTGAATCTCGCCCTGACTCTGCAGGTTTGATTCCTTCGTAACCGATACCGGCATCTAAGTCTACGGATGGGAGGTAAGCACCACCAGATGCTTCATTCACATACTGCTTGCTAACGAATTCATTGAACGCACTTTTGATGTCAGGATTGGTTTTTAATGTGTTTTCAACCGCTTGCTCTAGCGTTTGCCCAAAAGCATGACTAGCGGTGAACATACCAATACAAAAGGCGTTGGCACGAGTCCACTTCACTGTGATTCTCCTAGATAATGGTAAAAATTCTCGAGGTGATAGGGCTTATAAGTGGAATACTTATAAGGGCGTCAATAATTTAGCGCACAATAACATTAATATGCGATGAAGTAACCTGTTGATTCGCTGTTCATTTGTTTCAATTTTGATAAATCAACCTACTAAATCTGCCTGAAACTTGAATTAAGATCTCAAATTAAAGATGAAGGTAATAGCTAGGAACGTGTGTCCAGATTTTAATAAAATAAAACACTTATGCATCTGGATTCTTATTGATGTATGACACATAATTACTTTATTGAGCATCAAATTGCTGTTATTGCACTATATATTCGGGCAATATATAGCAAATTAGTATTGTTAGTCAAAAACTTGACAGTTATTTAGGGTTAAGGTTTATATGGATCGTACAGCATTAGTGCCACTCGGTAATCAAGTCGTCGTAATAGGTTTGGATGGGCAGCTGAGAGTCCTTGCAGAAGGACAGCAGCCTCTACCAGGTGAAGTGATAGTGGCAATGACAGATGCTGCGCCTCAAGACCTGAAAATTCAGCTTGCTCAAGAGCAAGGTTTAAAAGATATTTCAGACGATGTAGCACAGATTATTAGTGCTATTGAGCAAGGTCAAGACCCTTCTGCTATTGATGAAGAACTCGCACCTGCAGCGGGTGAAAATAGTGGCTCCAGTTTGCAAAATAGTGCCACGATTGTACGAGATGGTACTGAAGTGCTAGCCTCAACAAACTTTGAAACTATTGGCTTAGAATCCCTCGGCTTATCTGAAACTCAAGCGTTGACCTTAAATGACTTCTTCACAACAGGTATCGAGACAAGTGGGGATGGCTCAAGTAAGCCACTTACTAATTCTCCAGTGACATTAAGCGCTGTTGAGGAAGATAGCGATCCAATCACGATAACTACTGAAGAATTACTATCGAACGTCAATATTGATGATGCCGATACTCTTGTCATTACAAACGTCACTATTGAGAGTGGGAATGGCACCTTAATTGATAACAGCGATGGATCTTGGACTTACATTCCAGAGGCTGACGATGACACTGAAGTGTCATTCTCCTATGACATTATTGATAACGATGGCGGTGTTATTAATGGCACTGCTAACTTAGATATTACGCCTGTTAATGACGCGCCAATAGCAACTAATGATGCGATTCAAACTGACGAGGATTCCCAGGTTGTAATTGATGTGCTCGCTAACGACAGTGATATTGAAGGTGATGATTTAATTATTACCTCTGCTTCTGTACCAGAAGAGCAAGGTATCGTTGAGATTATCGATGGTAAGCTTGTTTTCACTCCGGCTGAAAATTTCAACGGTAATGCAACGATTAGCTACACCATCTCAGATGGTGAGTTAGAGGATGAAGCTCAAGTTTCGGTAACAGTAAACTCAGTTAACGATGCGCCTATTGCCTCTAATGATACAACAATTACAGAGGAAGATAGCTCAGTAACGATTGATGTCCTGCCAAACGATACCGATATTGATGGCGATACGCTGTCGATTGAATCGGCGTCCGTACCTGAAGCGCAAGGCACAGTCGAGATTGTTGATGGCAAACTGGTCTTCACACCGGCTGAGAACTTCCATGGCGATGCTGAAATTACTTACACCGTGACCGATGGTGCACTGACCGACCAAGCGACGGTCAACGTCACCGTGAATGCGGTGAACGACACGCCTGTGGTTGAAAGAAGCATTGCAGACCAAGCCTTGGCGGAAGACTTTACGCCATACAGCATCGATCTAAATACCGCTTTCAGCGATGTGGATAATGTGGATGGTGAGTTAACGTTTAGCGTCTCTGGTAATAGCAACATTCAAGTGGCGATCGTCAATGGTATTGCTACGTTCACTCCAACCGCGGACTGGAACGGCTCAGAAACCCTAGCGTTTACGGCTACTGATCCAAGCGGTGAAAGCGTTAGCCAAACGGTGAACTTCACAGTAGCGCCTGTGGCGGACATCGTGGCAGATAAAGCGACGGTTGTGGAAGACACGCCGACCATCATTAAGGTTTTAGGTAACGACACGTTCGAAGGCGACGACAAAGTGGTGTCGATCGATACCAATAACGGTCCAGCTAACGGCACGGTCTCGGTCAATCCTGATGGCAGCGTCACTTATACACCAAACGACAACTACCAGGGTACAGACAGCTTCACCTACATCGTTACCTCCGGTGGGGGCAGTGAGTCCACCACGGTGAACGTCGATGTCACACCAGTGAATGATGCGCCAGTGGCGACCAATGACAATGCCGTTACTGACGAAGATACACCAGTGACGATTGATGTTCTGCCAAACGATACTGACATCGATGGTGATGCATTACGTATTGACTCGGCATCTGTGCCGAGTGACCAAGGGACAGTTGAAATTGTTGACGGCAAATTGGTCTTCACACCAGCTGAGAACTTCAATGGTGATGCCGAAATCACTTACACCGTCACCGATGGTGCACTGACTGACCAAGCGACGGTCAACGTCACCGTAAATGCGGTGAACGACACGCCTGTGGTTGAAAGTAGCATTGCAGACCAAACCTTGGCGGAAGATTTCACGCCATACAGCATCGATCTAAATACCGCTTTCAGCGATGTGGATAACGTGGATAGTGAGTTAACGTTTAGCGTTTCTGGCAACAGCAACATTCAAGTGGCGATCGTCAATGGCATTGCTACGTTCACTCCAACCGCAGACTGGAACGGCTCAGAAGCATTGACCTTTACGGCTACCGATCCAAGCGGCGAGAGCGTTAGCCAAACGGTGAATTTCACAGTTGCGCCTGTGGCGGACATCGTGGCAGACAAAGCGACGGTTGTGGAAGACACGCCAACCATCATTAAGGTCTTAGGTAACGACACGTTCGAAGGCGACGACAAAGTGGTGTCGCTGGATACCAACAACGGTCCAGCTAACGGTACGGTCTCGGTCAACCCGGACGGCAGCGTGACTTACACGCCAAACGACAACTACCACGGTACAGACAGCTTTACCTACATCGTTACCTCCGGTGGGGTATCGGAGTCCACCACGGTGAACGTCGATGTCACACCAGTGAACGATGCGCCAGTGGCAAAAGATGACGCGGCAACAACACAAGAAGATACCGCTGTCACGATTGATGTCCTACCAAACGACACCGACATCGATGGTGATACGCTGTCTATCCAATCGGCGTCCGTACCTGAAACACAAGGCACAGTCGAGATTGTTGACGGCAAATTGGTCTTCACACCAGCTGAGAACTTCCATGGTGAGGCCGAAATCACTTACACCGTGACCGATGGTGCACTGACCGACCAAGCGACGGCCAACGTCACCGTAAATGCGGTGAACGACACGCCTGTGGTTGAAAGTAGCATTGCAGACCAAACCTTGGCGGAAGATTTCACGCTATACAGCATCGATCTGAATACCGCTTTCAGCGATGTGGATAACGTGGATAGTGAGTTAACGTTTAGCGTTTCTGGCAACAGCAACATTCAAGTGGCGATCGTCAATGGCATTGCTACGTTCACTCCAACCGCAGACTGGAACGGCTCAGAAGCGTTAACGTTTACGGCTACCGATCCAAGCGGCGAAAGCGTAAGCCAAACGGTGAACTTCACAGTTGCGCCTGTGGCAGACATCGTGGCAGACAACGCGACGGTTGTGGAAGACACGCCGACCATCATTAAGGTCTTAGGTAACGACACGTTCGAAGGCGACGACAAAGTGGTGTCGCTGGATACCAATAACGGACCAGCTAACGGCACGGTCTCGGTCAACCCGGATGGCAGCGTCACTTACACGCCAAACGACAACTATCACGGAACAGACAGCTTTACCTACATCGTTACCTCCGGTGGGGTATCGGAGTCCACCACGGTGAACGTCGATGTGACGCCAGTGAATGACGCGCCAGTGGCAAACGATGACGCGGCAACAACACAAGAAGATACCGCTGTTACGATTGATATCTTGCCAAACGATACTGACATCGATGGTGATACATTACGTATTGACTCGGCGTCTGTGCCGAGTGACCAGGGGACAGTTGAGATTGTTGATGGCAAACTGGTGTTCACACCGGCCGAGAACTTCCATGGTGATGCCGAAATCACTTACACCATCACCGATGGTTCGCTGACTGACCAAGCGACGGTCAACGTCACCGTGAATGCGGTGAACGACACGCCTGTGGTTGAAAGTAGCATTGCAGACCAAACCTTGGCGGAAGATTTCACGCCATACAGCATCAATCTGAATACCGCTTTCAGCGATGTGGATAACGCCGATGGTGAGTTAACGTTTAGCGTCTCAGGTAACAGTAATGTCAATGTCTCAATAGAAAATGGCATCGCGACCATTAGCCCAACGGCAGACTGGAACGGCTCAGAAGCGTTAACCTTTACGGCTACTGATCCAAGCGGTGAAAGCGTCAGCCAAACGGTAAACTTTATGGTTGCGCCTGTGGCAGATATTGAATCTGACCGCGCGACGGTTGTGGAAGACACGCCGACCATCATTAACGTCCTAGGTAACGACACGTTTGAAGGCGACGACAAAGTGGTGTCGCTCGATAGCAATAACGGTCCAGCCAACGGCACGGTCTCGGTCAACCCGGACGGCAGCGTCACTTACACGCCAAACGACAACTTCCACGGTACAGACAGCTTCACGTACATCGTTACCTCCGGTGGGGTATCGGAATTCACCACGGTGAACGTCGATGTGACGCCAGTGAATGACGCGCCAGTGGCAAAAGATGATACCGCTGTCACTGACGAAGACACGCCAGTGACGATTGATGTTCTGCCAAACGACACCGATGTGGATGGCGATAAGCTGTCTATCCAATCGGCGTCTATGCCGAGTGAGCAAGGGACAGTCGAGATTGTTGACGGCAAACTGGTCTTCACGCCGGCTGAGAACTTCCATGGTGACGCTGAAATCACTTACACCATCACCGATGGTGCACTGACTGACCAAGCGACGGTCAACGTCACCGTGAATGCGGTGAACGACACGCCTGTGGTTGAGAGCAACATCGCAGACCAAACCTTGGCAGAAGACTTTACGCTATACAGCATCGATCTAAATTCCGCATTCAGTGATGTGGATAACGCCGATGGTGAGTTAACGTTTAGTGTCTCTGGCAACAGCAACATTCAAGTGGCGATCGTCAATGGCATTGCTACGTTCACTCCAACGGCAGACTGGAACGGCTCAGAAGCGCTGACGTTTACGGCTACCGATCCAAGCGGCGAGAGCGTTAGCCAAACGGTGAACTTCACAGTAGCGCCAGTGGCGGATATCGTGGCAGATAAAGCGACGGTTGTGGAAGATACGCCAACCATCATTAAGGTCTTAGATAACGACACGTTCGAAGGCGACGACAAAGTGGTGTCGCTGGATACCAATAACGGTCCAGCTAACGGCACGGTCTCGGTCAACTCGGACGGCAGCGTCACTTACACGCCAAACGACAACTACCACGGGGCAGACAGCTTTACCTACATCGTCACCTCCGGTGGGGTATCGGAGTCCACCACGGTGAACGTCGATGTGACGCCAGTGAACGATGCGCCAGTGGCAAAAGATGATACCGCTGTTACTGATGAAGACACGCCAGTGACGATTGATGTCCTGCCAAACGACACCGATATTGATGGCGATAAGCTGTCGATTGACTCGGCATCTGTGCCGAGTGAGCAAGGGACAGTCGAGATTGTTGACGGCAAACTGGTGTTCACACCGGCTGAGAACTTCAATGGTGACGCCGAAATCACTTACACCGTGACCGATGGTTCACTGACTGACCAAGCGACGGTCAACGTCACCGTGAATGCGGTGAACGACACGCCTGTGGTTGAAAGCAGCATTACAGACCAAACCTTGGCGGAGGACTTTACGCCATACAGCATCGATCTGAATACGGCCTTCAGTGATGTGGATAACGTTGATAGTGAGTTAACGTTTAGCGTCTCAGGCAACAGTAATGTCAATGTCTCAATAGAAAATGGCATCGCGACCATTAGCCCAACGGCAGACTGGAACGGCTCAGAAGCGTTAACCTTTACGGCTACTGATCCAAGCGGTGAAAGCGTCAGCCAAACGGTGAACTTCACAGTTGCGCCTGTGGCGGACATCGTGGCAGACAACGCGACGGTTGTGGAAGACACGCCGACCATCATTAACGTCCTAGGTAACGACACGTTTGAAGGCAGCGACAAAGTGGTGTCGCTGGATACCAATAACGGTCCAGCCAACGGCACGGTCTCGGTCAACCCGGACGGCAGCGTCACTTACACGCCAAACGACAACTACCACGGTACAGACAGCTTCACGTACATCGTCACGTCGGGTGGGGTATCGGAGTCCACCACGGTGAACGTCGATGTCACGCCAGTCAACGATGCGCCAGTGGCAAACGATGACACCGCTATCACTGACGAAGACACGCCAGTGACGATTGATGTCCTGCCAAACGACACCGATATTGATGGCGATAAGCTGTCGATTGACTCGGCATCTGTGCCGAGTGACCAAGGGACAGTCGAGATTGTTGACGGCAAACTGGTCTTCACACCGGCTGAGAACTTCCATGGCGACGCCGAAATCACTTACACCGTGACCGATGGTGCACTGACTGACAAAGCAAAGGTCAACGTCACCGTGAATGCGGTGAACGACACGCCTGTGGTTGAGAGCAACATTGCAGACCAAACCTTGGCAGAAGACTTTACGCCATACAGCATCGATCTAAACACCGCTTTCAGTGATGTGGATAACGTGGATGGCGAGTTGAGCTTCAGTGTCTCTGGCAACAGCAACATTCAAGTGGCGATCGTCAATGGCATTGCTACGTTCACTCCAACCGCTGACTGGAACGGCTCAGAAATCCTAACCTTTACGGCTACCGATCCAAGCGGCGAAAGCGTTAGCCAAACGGTGAACTTCACAGTGGCGCCTGTGGCGGACATCGTGGCAGATAAAGCAACGGTCATGGAAGACACGCCAACCATCATCAAGGTCTTAGATAACGACACGTTTGAAGGCGACGACAAAGTGGTGTCGCTGGATACCAATAACGGTCCAGCCAACGGCACGGTCTCGGTCAACCCGGACGGCAGCGTCACTTACACGCCAAACGACAACTACCACGGTACAGACAGCTTCACTTACATCGTCACCTCCGGTGGCGTCAGTGAGTCCACCACGGTGAACGTCGATGTGACGCCAGTCAACGATGCGCCAGCGGCAAAAGATGATACCGCTGTTACTGACGAAGATACGCCAGTGACGATTGATGTTCTGCCAAACGATACTGACATCGATGGCGATAAGCTGTCGATTGAATCGGCGTCTGTACCTGAAGCGCAAGGCACAGTTGAGATTGTTGACGGCAAGTTGGTGTTCACGCCAGCTGAGAACTTCCATGGTGACGCTGAAATTACTTACACGATTACTGATGGTGCACTGACTGACCAAGCAACGGTCAACGTCACCGTGAATGCGGTGAACGACACGCCTGTGGTTGAAAGCAGCATCGCAGACCAAACCTTGGCGGAAGACTTTACGCCATACAGCATCGATCTGAATACGGCCTTCAGTGATGTGGATAACGTCGATGGCGATCTGACCTTCAGCGTCTCTGGCAACAGCAACGTGTTGGTGTCGATTGAAAATGGCATCGCGACCATTAGCCCAACGGCAGACTGGAACGGCTCTGAAGCGCTGACCTTTACTGCCACCGATCCAAGCGGTGAAAGCGTTAGCCAAACGGTGAACTTCACAGTGGCGCCAGTGGCGGATATCGTGGCAGATAAAGCGACGGTTGTGGAAGACACACCAACCATCATTAAGGTCTTAGGTAACGACACGTTCGAAGGCAACGACAAAGTGGTGTCGCTGGATAGCAATAACGGTCCAGCGAACGGCACGGTCTCGGTCAACCCGGACGGCAGCGTGACTTACACGCCAAACGACAACTACCACGGGACAGACAGCTTTACCTACATCGTTACCTCCGGTGGGGTATCAGAGTCCACCACGGTGAACGTCGATGTGACGCCAGTCAATGACGCGCCAGTGGCAAACGATGACACCGCTATCACTGACGAAGACACGCCAGTGACGATTGATGTTCTGCCAAACGACACCGACATCGACGGCGATAAGTTGTCTATTCAATCAGCGTCCGTGCCGAGTGACCAAGGGACAGTCGAGATTGTTGACGGCAAACTGGTCTTCACACCGGCAGAGAACTTCCATGGTGACGCCGAAATCACTTACACCGTGACCGATGGTGCACTGACTGACCAAGCAACGGTCAACGTCACCGTGAATGCGGTGAACGACACGCCTGTGGTTGAAAGCAACATTGCAGACCAAACCTTGGCGGAAGATTTTACGCCATACAGCATCGATCTGAATACGGCCTTCAGTGATGTGGATAACGCCGATGGTGAGTTAACGTTTAGCGTTTCTGGTAATAGCAACATTCAAGTGGCGATCGTCAATGGCATTGCTACGTTCACTCCAACCGCAGACTGGAATGGCTCAGAAACCCTAACCTTTATCGCCACCGATCCAAGCGGTGAAAGCGTTAGCCAAACGGTGAACTTCACGGTTACCCCTGTGGCGGACATCGTGGCAGATAAAGCGACGGTTGTGGAAGATACGCCAACCATCATTAAGGTCTTAGATAACGACACGTTTGAAGGCGACGACAAAGTGGTGTCGCTGGATACCAATAACGGTCCAGCGAACGGCACGGTCTCGGTCAACCCAGATGGCAGCGTAACCTACACGCCAAACGACAACTTCCACGGTACAGATAGCTTCACCTACATCGTCACGTCCGGTGGCGTCAGTGAGTCCACCACGGTGAACGTCGATGTCACACCAGTCAATGAGGCGCCAGTGGCAAACGATGACGCGGCCACAACACAAGAAGATACCGCTGTCACGATTGATGTCCTGCCAAACGACACCGATATTGATGGTGATACGCTGTCTATCCAATCAGCGTCCGTACCTGAAACACAAGGTACAGTCGAAATTATTGATGGAAAACTGGTGTTCACACCGGCTGAGAACTTCCATGGTGACGCCGAAATTACTTACACCGTCACCGATGGTGCACTGACTGACCAAGCGACGGTCAACGTCACCGTGAATGCGGTGAACGACACGCCTGTGGTTGAAAGCAACATTGCAGACCAAACCTTGGCGGAAGACTTTACGCCATACAGCATCGATCTGAATACGGCCTTCAGCGATGTGGATAACGTGGATGGCGAGCTGAGCTTCAGCGTTTCTGGCAACAACAACGTGTTGGTGTCGATTGAAAATGGCATCGCGACCATTAGCCCAACCGCAGACTGGAACGGCTCAGAAGCGTTGACCTTTACGGCTACCGATCCAAGCGGCGAGAGCGTTAGCCAAACGGTGAACTTCACGGTAGCGCCTGTGGCGGACATCGTGGCAGACAACGCGACGGTTGTGGAAGACACGCCAACCATCATTAAGGTTTTAGATAACGACACGTTCGAAGGCAACGACAAAGTGGTGTCGCTGGATAGCAATAACGGTCCAGCGAACGGCACGGTCTCGGTCAACCCTGACGGCAGTGTGACTTACACGCCAAACGACAACTATCACGGAACAGACAGCTTCACCTACATCGTTACCTCCGGTGGGGTATCCGAGTCCACCACAGTGAACATCGATGTGACGCCAGTGAATGACGCGCCAGTGGCGACCAATGACAATGCCGTTACTGACGAAGACACGCCAGTGACGATTGATGTCCTGCCAAACGACACCGACATTGATGGCGATACATTACGTATTGACTCGGCGTCTGTGCCGAGTGACCAAGGTACAGTTGAAATTGTTGACGGCAAGTTGGTGTTCACACCGGCTGAGAACTTCCATGGTGACGCTGAAATCACTTATACCGTGACCGATGGTTCACTGACTGACCAAGCGACGGTCAACGTCACCGTGAATGCGGTGAACGACACGTCTGTGGTTGAAAGCAGCATTGCAGACCAAACCTTGGCAGAAGACTTTACGCCATACAGCATCGATCTAAATACCGCTTTCAGTGATGTGGATAACGCCGATGGTGAGTTAACGTTTAGTGTCTCTGGCAACAGCAACATTCAAGTGGCGATCGTCAACGGTATTGCTACGTTCACTCCAACCGCTGACTGGAACGGCTCAGAAATCCTAACCTTTACGGCGACCGATCCAAGCGGCGAAAGCGTTAGCCAAACGGTGAACTTCACGGTAGCGCCAGTGGCGGATATCGTGGCAGACAACGCGACGGTTGTGGAAGACACGCCGACCATCATTAAGGTCTTAGGTAACGACACGTTCGAAGGTGACGATAAAGTGGTGTCGCTCGATACCAACAACGGTCCAGCTAACGGTACGGTCTCGGTCAACCCGGACGGCAGCGTGACTTACACGCCGAACGACAACTACCACGGTACAGACAGCTTCACGTACATCGTTACCTCCGGTGGGGTATCGGAATTCACCACGGTGAACGTCGACGTGACGCCAGTCAACGACGCGCCAGTGGCAAAAGATGATACCGCTGTTACTGACGAAGACACGCCAGTGACGATTGATGTCCTGCCAAACGACACCGATATTGATGGCGATACGCTGTCTATCCAATCGGCGTCTGTGCCGAGTGACCAAGGTACAGTCGAGATTGTTGACGGCAAGTTGGTGTTCACACCGGCTGAGAACTTCCATGGTGACGCTGAAATCACTTACACGGTTACGGATGGTTCACTGACTGACCAAGCAACGGTCAACGTCACCGTGAATGCGGTGAACGACACGCCTGTGGTTGAGAGCAACATTGCAGACCAAACCTTGGCAGAAGACTTTACGCCATACAGCATCGATCTAAATACCGCTTTCAGTGATGTGGATAACGTAGATGGCGAGCTGAGCTTCAGTGTCTCTGGCAACAGCAACATTCAAGTGGCGATCGTCAATGGGATTGCTACGTTCACTCCAACCGCAGACTGGAATGGCTCAGAAACCCTAACGTTTACCGCCACCGATCCAAGCGGCGAAAGCGTTAGCCAAACGGTGAACTTCACAGTTGCCCCTGTGGCGGACATCGTGGCAGATAAAGCGACGGTTGTGGAAGACACGCCGACCATCATTAAGGTCTTAGGTAACGACACGTTTGAAGGCGACGACAAAGTGGTGTCGCTGGATACCAATAACGGTCCAGCGAACGGCACGGTCTCGGTCAACCCGGACGGCAGCATAACCTACACGCCAAACGACAACTACCACGGTACAGACAGCTTTACCTACATCGTCACCTCCGGTGGGGTATCAGAGTCCACCACGGTGAACGTCGATGTCACGCCAGTGAACGATGCGCCAGTGGCAAACGATGACGCGGCAACAACACAAGAAGATACCACTGTAACGATTGATGTCCTGCCAAACGACACCGATATTGATGGTGATACGCTGTCTATCCAATCAGCGTCTGTACCTGAAGCACAAGGTACAGTTGAGATTGTTGATGGCAAACTGGTCTTCACACCGGCTGAGAACTTCCATGGCGACGCCGAAATCACTTACACCGTGACCGATGGTGCACTGATTGACCAAGCAACGGTCAACGTCACCGTGAATGCGGTGAACGACACGCCTGTGGTTGAGAGCAACATTGCAGACCAAACCTTGGCAGAAGACTTTACGCCATACAGCATCGATCTAAATACCGCTTTCAGTGATGTGGATAACGTGGATGGCGAGTTGAGCTTCAGTGTCTCTGGCAACAGCAACATTCAAGTGGCGATCGTCAATGGCATTGCTACGTTCACTCCAACCGCTGACTGGAACGGCTCAGAAATCCTAACCTTTACGGCTACCGATCCAAGCGGCGAGAGCGTTAGCCAAACGGTGAACTTCACAGTGGCGCCTGTGGCGGACATCGTGGCAGATAAAGCAACGGTCATGGAAGACACGCCAACCATCATCAAGGTCTTAGATAACGACACGTTTGAAGGCGACGACAAAGTGGTGTCGCTGGATACCAACAACGGTCCAGCTAACGGCACGGTCTCGGTCAACCCGGATGGCAGCGTCACTTACACGCCGAACGACAACTACCATGGTACAGACAGCTTCACGTACATCGTTACGTCGGGTGGGGTCAGTGAGTCCACCACGGTGAACGTCGATGTCACGCCAGTGAACGATGCGCCAGTGGCAAAAGATGACACGGCGATTACTGACGAAGACACGCCAGTGACGATTGATGTCCTGCCAAACGATACTGACATTGATGGCGATACGCTGTCTATCCAATCAGCGTCCGTACCTGAAGCGCAAGGCACAGTCGAGATTGTTGACGGCAAACTGGTCTTCACACCGGCCGAGAACTTCCATAGCGATGCCGAAATCACTTACACCGTGACCGATGGTGCACTGACTGACCAAGCGACGGTCAACGTCACCGTAAATGCCGTAAATGACACGCCTGTGGTTGAAAGCAACCTCGCAGACCAAACCTTGGCGGAAGACTTCACCTCATACAGCATCGATCTAAATACCGCTTTCAGCGATGTGGATAACGCCGATGGTGAGTTAACGTTTAGCGTCTCTGGTAATAGCAACATTCAAGTGGCAATCGTCAATGGGATTGCTACGTTCACTCCAACCGCAGACTGGAACGGCTCAGAAGCGCTGACCTTTACGGCTACCGATCCAAGCGGTGAAAGCGTTAGCCAAACGGTGAACTTCACAGTGGCGCCTGTGGCGGACATCGTGGCAGATAAAGCAACGGTCGTGGAAGACACACCAACCATCATTAAGGTCTTAGGTAACGACACGTTCGAAGGCGACGACAAAGTGGTGTCGCTGGATAGCAATAACGGCCCAGCTAACGGCACGGTCTCCGTCAACCCGGACGGCAGCGTCACTTACACGCCAAACGACAACTACCACGGGGCAGACAGCTTCACGTACATCGTTACATCGGGCGGGGTATCGGAGTCCACCACGGTGAACGTCGATGTCACACCAGTCAATGACGCGCCAGTGGCAAAAGATGATACCGCTGTTACTGACGAAGACACGCCAGTGACAATTGATGTCCTACCAAACGACACCGATATTGATGGCGATACGCTGTCTATCCAATCAGCGTCTGTGCCGAGTGAGCAAGGGACAGTCGAGATTGTTGATGGTAAGTTGGTGTTCACACCGGCTGAGAACTTCCATGGCGACGCCGAAATCACTTACACCATCACCGATGGTGCACTGACTGACCAAGCGACGGTCAACGTCACCGTGAATGCGGTGAACGACACGCCTGTGGTTGAAAGTAGCATCGCAGACCAAGCCTTGGCAGAAGACTTTACGCCATACAGCATCGATCTAAATACCGCGTTCAGCGATGTAGATAACGTGGATGGCGAGCTGAGCTTCAGCGTTTCTGGCAACAACAACGTGTTGGTGTCGATTGAAAATGGCATCGCGACCATTAGCCCAACGGCAGACTGGAACGGCTCAGAAGCGTTAACCTTTACGGCGACCGATCCAAGCGGTGAAAGCGTTAGCCAAACGGTGAACTTCACAGTAGCGCCTGTGGCGGACATCGTGGCAGACAAAGCGACGGTGGTGGAAGACACGCCAACCATCATCAAGGTCTTAGATAACGATACGTTTGAAGGCGACGATAAAGTGGTGTCGCTGGATACCAATAACGGTCCAGCTAACGGCACGGTCTCGGTCAACCCAGATGGCAGCGTAACCTACACGCCAAACGACAACTACCACGGTACAGACAGCTTTACCTACATCGTTACGTCCGGTGGGGTATCGGAATTCACCACGGTGAACGTCGATGTCACGCCAGTGAACGATGCGCCAGTGGCAAAAGATGATACAGCTGTTACTGACGAAGACACGCCAGTGACAATTGATGTCCTACCAAACGACACCGACATCGATGGTGATATGCTGTCTATCCAATCGGCGTCCGTACCTGAAACACAAGGCACAGTCGAGATTGTTGACGGCAAATTGGTCTTCACACCGGCTGAGAACTTCCATGGTGATGCTGAAATCACTTATACCGTCACCGATGGTGCACTGACTGACCAAGCAACGGTCAACGTCACCGTGAATGCGGTGAACGACGCGCCTGTGGTTGAAAGCAGCATTGCAGACCAAACCTTGGCGGAAGACTTTACGCCATACAGCATCGATCTGAATACCGCTTTCAGTGATGTGGATAACGTGGATGGCGAGTTGAGCTTCAGTGTCTCTGGCAACAGCAACATTCAAGTGGCGATCGTCAATGGCATTGCTACGTTCACTCCAACCGCTGACTGGAACGGCTCAGAAATCCTAACCTTTACGGCTACCGATCCAAGCGGCGAAAGTGTTAGCCAAACGGTGAACTTCACAGTGGCGCCTGTGGCGGACATCGTGGCAGATAAAGCAACGGTCGTGGAAGACACGCCAACCATCATCAAGGTCTTAGGTAACGACACGTTCGAAGGCGACGACAAAGTGGTGTCGCTCGATACCAACAACGGTCCAGCGAACGGCACGGTCTCGGTCAACCCGGACGGCAGCGTGACTTACACGCCAAACGACAACTTCCACGGTACAGACAGCTTTACCTACATCGTCACGTCCGGTGGGGTCAGTGAGTCCACCACGGTGAACGTCGATGTCACACCAGTCAATGACAAGCCTGACAGTGAGGACTTTACGCATGTGACTGACAAGCCTGTGACGCAAGTTGTATTTGATACTGATACGAAACCTTTAGGTGATGGCGACTCTCAGGATCATATAGCGGATATTGAAGATGACTTAAATGGCAACGACTTGCATGTGCAGATTACTGAACTACCGACCTCAGGAACATTGTTCTTCAGAGATAACAACGGTGAACTGCATGAAATAAAAGAAGTCAGTGACACTCTTTATGAAAAAGATAGCCTTTACTATGAAGCTGATAATGTGGGTTTCTTATTAGGTATCAAGGATCGCCCAGATACACCAAATAGTTCCGAGTCTACAACAGATTTCAATAATTGGGGGCTAAGTGAGGACGGAGGTCCATCACACTCCCGTACTGAGCATTTAGTTAATGGTTCCTCCATCACTATATCTTCTGATAGTGGTGAACTTGCTCAATACAACCGCCAAGTGTCACATATCGGAAACGGTATTGCTGACAATGATGGGCAGGGTATTGAGAAAGGCGAGACAATTACGATCGATTTGTCTAATAACCCTGTGGGCAGCGTAAACCTTGGCTTAGATGGATTAGGTGGATTGTTTGATTACGGTGATGACAACGCTGCGCTTATTACGGTTACGTATTTAGATTCAAATAATATCGAACAGACTCAAACGTTCGAGTTCTTGAAGCCTGAAGGCAACTTCATGCTATTCCAAGAAACAAGCGTTGGTTTTGGGCAGGAACTAGCTCTTCCTGAAGGTTCGGTCATTACTCAGTTAGATTTTTCTACGAAAAATGAAGGGAACTGGGAGTTACGTTATGTAGAAGGTATTCCTGCCGGAGATAGCTTTGGATATGTGGCAGTCGATTCTGAAAGTGGAGTTAGTGATCCGTCTACGGTCAATATCGTTAACGAAATACTAGATGGTAATGTTGCGGAAAATGGACCTGTGGTGGAGAGCATTGCAGGTGTTACTGTTGTTGAGGGTGACGATGTCACGTTTTCTGTTTCTCTAAATAACGCGACAGATCAGACCGTTAAGTATCAAGTGGATTTCTCTGCAGAGGGTTCTAGTGTGAGCTCTCAAGACATTGATTTGTCGAACGCAACTTTTACTAATGGCGTGAAGTATTTGGGTGGATACCTTATTGTTCCAGCCGGAGTGAATGGCTTTGAGATTACCATTCCAAGTATTGATGATCAGTTGGTTGAATCAACAGAGAGTCTTGTGATTAAAGTCGGAGATGTATCTGGCGTTGGCTATATTGATGATAATGATGTTCCGCCAGCAGTTCAAAGCAACGAAATTTCCGGATTAGAAGACGAAGCTATTGTTATAACACTAGAACATTTAGGCATCGTTGATAGTAGTATAAGTGTTGAGTTTGACACTTCTGCTCTAAATGGCTCACTGCAAGTGAAAGGTTCTGATGGTTGGGAAGAGGTTTCTGGCAGTGTACTCGCTTCTGATATCGAAAATGGTCTTGTTCGTTATGTTCCTGCTGAACATGAGTCTGGTGCAAATGTTTTCGATAAAGACGGTGTTGGGAACGGCTTGGATACTTACGAGCAGATTCATTTCACTGTTAGTGATGGCAATTCTTCTGCTTCAGGTACGTTGAGTATCGACATAGAGCCTGTCGCGGACCCAATTAAGATTGACCTTACTTTCGGTCCAGTAACGTCTGTACCTGTGACACTAGGCGGAAGCTGGTCTACAGACGAAGAACTTAAAGAGCTGCTTGAGGCAAGTAATTTACCAGGGCTTGACTTTGAACATGTGGTGACACAAACGTTTAATAACGGACATGTTGGTAATGACTTAATGCTAAGCGGTGACACTGAATCGCCACTGAGCTTTGTCGGAGATCAACAAGCAGGTGCGAACGTTGATGCTCAAGGCAGTGATATCTTTGTGACTGGAGGAGGTAATGATTCTATCTATGGCGGTATTGGTTCATTAGATGATCAAGCGGAGACGGACACAGTTGTTTACTCTGGCAAGTTGTCTGATTACAACTTCAACTATTACCCTGCATCTGACCACTCAGAGGTCCCGTATTGGATTGTCGAAGATAGCCGATTTATTGATACAAAAGATGTTGTTTCGAGCACTCATAAAGAGTCGGGTGACCACCTTTATGAAATTGAACAACTTATCTTCCAAGATGCCATTATCAAGCTAAATAACAACACAGGAGAGTATGTTGTACTTACAGAGCAGCAAGTCTCTTTTGACCTGAACCTTGATCTTATCGATGTGGATGGAAGTGAGTCATTCATTAACGATAGCGTCACCTTAACGGGAATTCCTTCAGGGCTAACATTAGAGGTGAATGGCAAAACGGTTACTGAAAACAGCGATGGTTCTTACACGGTTGACCTTTCAAGTGAACCAAATCAAACCAGTCATCAACTAAGCGGTACGATTACTGTACCAGCCGATTACAATGGTTCGTTAGATTTTGATGTAACAGCGACGGCAGGAAGTGTTGAAGTTAATAACAATACTCAAATGGGAACGGACACGGCTTCTGTTTCAGTTCGAGATTATGATTTTGTTTCCGGTACGCATGGTGATAACAAGATAGCTGGATCTGATAGCAATGATGTGATTGTTGGCGATGTTCAAGGATTACAGATTGTCGAGGGGCAGGACTACAACATTGCTTTTATGCTCGATACATCAGGCAGCATGGGTTACGACGTTGGTCTAGCGCTAGGTGAGCTAAAAACAGTGTTGAATACTCTTACCGAAAGTGCTTGTGGCCCTCATTCGGGCAAAGTGAACGTTTTATTGACCACATTTGCTACTGGGAGTTCTCAGGTACTTGAATTAGATTTGAGTGCTGACAACGCAACATCGCAAATAGAGTCTACATTGGATGCAATTTTACAAATCGGTGATGGTAATACAAATTATGAAGCCGGGTTCCAATCTGCACTAGACTGGTTTGCTAATGCCGATAGTGGCGCAACAAACCTAAGTTATTTCATATCTGATGGTCAACCAAACCAAGCTACGGATAACAATACGAGTTGGTTTAGTGGTTGGGAGGGTGTCGTACTTGGCGTGTCAGAACAAAAGTTAGTGACGCTAGCGGATGTTTTGCCAAGTGATTACAGGTTTGGTGATACAGTCACATACAACAATAAAACAATCATAGATTTTCGCGGGGCGGTGTATTCGCTCTCTACTGGTGAACAGGTGGGGAGAATGCTTAACTCATATGTCTATGATGATTATGGAAATAATGTTCTATCTCAAGCGAATAACGCATATCAAGCATTGGCTGAATTTAGTGAGGTTCGTTCGATAGGTCTTGGTCGCTACTTAGATGAAGATTCGTTAGAAAACTTCGACTCTGATGGTGTAGTAAGAGCTAACATAGATGTAAACCAACTAGCAGAAGTGATCCTTGGTAAGGAAGTTTCATTGATGCAAGGCAAAGATGAGATTAACAGCCTTGATGGAAATGACATTATTTTTGGTGATGCCATGCGTTTCGACGTCGATGGTGAGCAAGGAGTTTCCGCGCTGCAAAACTACGTAGCTTCTCAACTAGGTAAGGATGTTTCGTTAGTTACCAAAGAAGAAGTTCATCACTACATTACTGAAAACCAAGCAGAATTTGAACAGTCTCGTTATTACGACCAGGCAGATACCATCTCTGGTGGTTCAGGAGATGATATTTTGTTTGGACAAGGCGGTGACGACAAGCTGTTCGGTGGTGCAGATAATGATATTTTAATTGGTGGTTTCGGCAATGATATTTTGACAGGGGGGGACGGTGAAGACATCTTTAAATGGATTGATGTGTCCAATGAACGCGACACTGTCACTGACTTCAATAAAGAAGAAGACACTCTAGACTTCTCTGATCTCTTTGATGACTTATCTAAAGATGAAATTGGAGAGCTTCTTAATGATCTTCAATCAGGTGATCATACCGGTGATGTCGGAGAGTATCACGTAGAAGTGGCACCAGATGGCAGCTCTGAGGCAAACCTGAGTATTACAAAAGGTAGCTCGACATTAGACATCCATTTTGACGGTGCAAGTGTTGATGATGTGACTCAAAGCTTGATTGCAAGTTTAGAGGCGCAATACAAAGATATGTAGTGGCGTTACCATTTAGGTAAAATTGAAAATCAAAAAAGGTCTAGCAATTTGCTAGACCTTTTATTTTTACGTTCTGTTTATGGTTGTGTTAGCTTTTTGGAAGTGTAGTGAAAACGGTCCACTCTTTCTTAACTTCACCCTTGTGACCAATCACTGTTGCGGTTACTCGACGGTTTAGCGCGTGACTCACTTGGTCAGTGCCTTGTGTTGCAAGCACTGTGTCTCCATAGCCCACAATGGTAACTCTATCCCCACTAATACCATTCGTCATGAGTTCTTTTCTAACGTTCTCAGCCCGGCGCTTGGATAAGTCGAGATTGTGTTCTGCAGTACCAGTGCGACTAGCATAGCCCTGAATCTCGATAGACGTATTTGGGTACTCTTTCAAGAAATCGGACAACTCACGAATTTGTTGCGTAAAGATAGGGTTTATAACATCGGAATCGTTCGCAAATAGGACTCGAATTTGCATTTCTTGTGAGGAGTCGACATACGAACCGCAGCCATCGTTATCTATCTCGGCTCCTAAAGGAGTACCCGGACACAAATCGCGCTCGTTAATAACACCGTCTGAGTCATCATCTATATGATCAGCCCACTGATCGGCAATTGGCGTATCGATGTAATCATACTCATCGCCTTTATCGGATGAACTGCATGCCGAAATCATCAATGAGAGTGCAATAAGAGTTATGTGTTTCATAATTAATACTCCACTTCTTCTAGCCATTCTTTAGGCATTTCGACCCTTAATGCACTCAACAGTTGACCTGTTGCGTTCATCACTCGATATTTGGCGTACTGCTCTGCGTATTTAGAATCTAAGTAGTCTTTACGCGCCTCAAAGAGCTCGTTTTCAGTGTTCAATAGATCAAGCAGTGTTCGTTTACCGATGCGATATTGCTTCTCGTAAGCAATTACGGTCTCAGACGCAGAGTCTACATGATCTGATAGAAACTCTTTTTGTTGTAATGTTAAATCAAGCGCACTCCAAGAAAGTCTTAACCCTTCTTCAACATTGCGATAGGCACCTTCACGCAAGTCTTTTGCTTTATTTAGCTGGTAGGCGAAGTTTTCTGAGTTCGCTGCATCACTGCCGCCATTGAATAGGTTGTAGCGTAGGCGCAGCATGGCAAGTGTCTCATCACTGCGACCTTTTAAACCATCAGCGTCGTCACGCCATGTTTGCGAAGCTTCAATGGAAATGGTTGGGTAGTTAACACCTTTAGACTGTTTGTATTGAAACTTAGCCGAGTCTACGTCTGCGAGCGCCACTTGAATAACGGGATGCAGTTCAAATGCCAAGCCTACCGCTTCATCAACTGTGTACGGAATAAAGTTTTGGTCAGCTCTCGGAAAGATTAGCCCTTGCGGTGTTTGACCGACTAAACGAGTGAACATCGTGTGAGAGTCATACAGGTTATTTTGAGCAGCGGCTAAGTTGCCGTGTGCTTTTGCCAAACGTGCTTCTACTTGCGTTAAGTCAGCGGTAGAGCCGATACCCGAGTTGACTCGTTTTTTAATGTCATCGTAGATATCTTTGTGAACAGCCAGGTTGTTTTCAGACAGCTTGAGTATTTCGTAAGCTTTTACAGCGTCTAGATACACTTTGGTGACTTCAAGTGCTTTATCCGATGCGTCGGCCAAAAGTTGAAATCTTACTGATTCAGCATCCGCTGCAGTTCGGTCGATATCATTAAGAGTCGCACTGCCGTCCCAGATAAGTTGGGTTAGTGTCACCGATGCTTCTTTTCGAGTGTAATCTGTATCTCCACGTCCCACCTCGTCAGAAGGGTCTAATCCTTCATACCCAATCCCCGCATCTAGATCAATAGAGGGCAAGTAAGCACCCGAAGATGCTTCATTTACGTATTTTCGGCTCGTAAATTCATTAAATGCACTCTTAATGTCAGGGTTGTTTTTTAACGTCAATGCCACGGCTTGCTCTAAAGTTTGACCGAAAACGGGTATAGACACCATTAAACTACAGCAGCAAGCAATATTTAGTCGGTTCCATTTCACGGTATTTCTCCTAAAAATTCGTGTTGCTTTTTGCTATTTCATCTCATAACTGAGACGAAACATCATAAATAACAGTGCTTGAGTAAGGGATTTATCAACCTACTGTTAAAACAAAGCTTTTGTTTCAAAAATCCAAGATTTCGCCTTTTAAAACCTTAGCACATATGTCGAATGTTGCTTAGCAACATAGCAAGTTTAGCTCGGAGAAAAGCTTGAATTCTTAATATCATAGCGTTTCACGGCCTGTGTCACTCTGCGCTTTTTTGTAACTCTGCCCCTAGAGTTATCAAACGTCCTACAAGCTACACATACAACGAAAATATGATGATTTTGACTAAACTATAGACGTAAATGTAGGGGTGACAAACTTTTGACTTGGTTTGAAGTGGGGCGAGGTAGATATGGAACGTGTAACTTTTAGCTCATTGGCGGGCAACATTGTCGTTATCGGGTTGGACGGTGAGATTAGGACTTTAGGTCAGGGTCAACTACCTCAACCAGGAGAGTTAATAATCGATGAAGTATCAGATACTTCTGAACTTGTTATCGAGCAGGTGACACCACAAGGAAGTTCAATAAATGTAACTGATGATATCACTGCGTTAATTGAAGCAATTGCGAGTGGGGAAGACCCGACTGAGCTGGGTGAAGAGTTTGAACCTGCTGCAGGTGAAGGAAACGGGTCTAGCCCACAGAATACGGGAGCTATAGATCGCACAGGTGCTGAATTACTCGCTAGTACCAATTTTGAGACAGTGGGAACTGACGGAACAGGATTTTCAAGTACTCAGGTAGAGACGCTACTCGATATTCTCCAAATACAACCACCAGAACCAACAGCAATCCCCGTTCCTGCAACGATAATTGTTCAGGAAATATCCAGTCCGACTATCAACGAAGGTGATCAGGTTGTATTCGATATTACTTTAAACCAAGCAACAGAGGACAATACTGATGTCACTTTGTCGCTACTTGATGGTACCGCAACTGGCGGTTCAACTGACGAGAGCGGAAGTGACTACGTTAATGAGCGTGTTCTCATAACATTTTCTGATGGTACAACGGAAGAAATCTTGGTTGATGATAACGGTACTTTTACAGTCTCGGTCCCATTAGGTGAAAGCGGGTTTACGGTTTCTCTCGACTCTATAGATGACTCTATATTCGAAGGCCCAGAAACGTTTACGCTTTCTGGCACAACAGAAGAACAAAATACACCTGCAACCGGGGTGGCAACCATTGTTGATGATGGCAGTGGCCCGGGCCCTGATCCGGATGATGACCGCCCAAGCGTGACTATTACCGATGCTGGCACCATTAATGAGGGTGAGACTGCGAACTTCAAAGTCACCTTATCGAACGCGTCTGAAGCGGAAACGCAGGTGGAACTGGGTCTTAATCTCGGCGATACCGAAGCCGGTGACTTAGGTACCTTAGAATACAACACGGGAAGTGGCTGGGTTGCAGTGCCAAATGATGGCGTGGTGACCGTGCCAGCAGGGCAAACCGAGTTTGATGTGCGCATTGCTTCTATTGATGATGCCGTTTATGAAGGCCCTGAAGATTTCAGTGTGACAGTAACTGGCATTGGCGCGGTGCAAGGTAGCGATACGGGTACGGCAACGATAGTGGACGATGGCAGTGGTCCGGGCCCTGATCCGGATGATGACCGCCCAAGCGTGACTATTTCAGACGCTGGCACCATCAATGAGGGGAATACGGCGAACTTCACAGTCACCTTATCGAACGCGTCTGAAGCGGAAACGCAGGTGGAACTGGGTCTTAATCTTGGTGATACCGAAGTTGGAGATTTGGGCACCCTAGAATACAACACGGGAAGCGGTTGGGTCACAGTGCCAAACGATGGCGTGGTGACGGTGCCAGCCGAGCAAACCGAATTTGATGTGCGTATCGCTTCCATTGATGACGCCGTTTATGAAGGCCCAGAAGATTTCAGCGTGACGGTGACTGGCATTGGCGCGGTGCAAGGCAGTGATACGGGTACAGCAACGATTGTGGATGATGGCAGTGGTCCAGGACCTGATCCCGATGATGATCGCCCAAGCGTGACTATTACCGATGCTGGCATTATTAATGAAGGTGATACGGCGAACTTCAAAGTGACGCTATCGAATGCCTCCGAGTCCACTGTTCAAGTCGAGCTAGGCCTAAACTTGGGTGACACTGAAGCCGGTGACTTAGGCACCTTAGAATACAACACCGGAAGCGGTTGGGTTGCAGTGCCAAACGATGGCGTGGTGACGGTGCCAGCAGGGCAAACCGAGTTTGATGTGCGTATCGCTTCCATTGATGACGCGGTGTACGAAGGCCCAGAAGATTTCAGCGTGACGGTGACTGGCATTGGGGCAGTGCAAGGCAGCGATACGGGTACGGCGACGATAGTGGATGACGGCAGTGGCCCGGGTCCAGATCCGGACGATGACCGCCCGAATGTGACTATTACGGATGCTGGCACCATTAATGAGGGTGAGACTGCGAACTTCACAGTCACCTTATCGAACGCGTCTGAAGCGGAAACGCAAGTGGAGTTGGGTCTTAATCTCGGCGATACCGAAGCCGGTGACTTAGGTACCTTAGAATACAACACGGGAAGCGGTTGGGTCACAGTGCCAAACGATGGCGTGGTAACGGTGCCAGCCGGGCAAACTGAGTTTGATGTGCGTATCGCTTCCATTGATGACACCGTTTATGAAGACCCTGAAGATTTCAGTGTGACGGTAACTGGCATTGGGGCGGTACAAGGCAGTGATACGGGGACGGCGACGATAGTGGACGACGGCAGTGGTCCAGGACCTGATCCCGATGATGACCGCCCAAGCGTGACTATTACCGATGCTGGCACCATTAATGAGGGTGAGACTGCGAACTTCAAAGCCACCTTATCGAATGCCTCCGAATCTGCAGTTCAAGTGGAACTTGGCCTCAACTTAGGTGACACCGAAGCCGGTGACTTAGGTACCTTAGAATACAACACGGGAAGTGGTTGGGTCGCAGTGCCAAACGATGGCGTGGTGACGGTGCCAGCCGGGCAAACCGAATTTGATGTGCGTATCGCTTCCATTGATGACACCGTTTATGAAGGCCCTGAAGATTTCAGTGTGACAGTAACTGGCATCGGGGCGGTGCAAGGCAGTGATACGGGTACAGCAACGATAGTGGATGATGGCAGTGGCCCGGGCCCTGATCCGGACGATGACCGCCCAAGTGTGACTATTACGGATGCTGGCACCATTAATGAGGGTGAGACTGCGAACTTCAAAGTCACCTTATCGAACGCGTCTGAAGCGGAAACGCAGGTGGAACTGGGTCTTAATCTCGGCGATACCGAAGCCGGTGACTTAGGTACCTTAGAATACAACACGGGAAGTGGTTGGGTTGCAGTGCCAAATGATGGCGTGGTGACGGTGCCAGCCGGGCAAACCGAGTTTGATGTGCGTATCGCTTCCATTGATGACACCGTTTATGAAGGCCCTGAAGATTTCAGTGTGACGGTGACTGGCATTGGGGCGGTACAAGGCAGCGATACGGGTACAGCAACGATTGTGGATGATGGCAGTGGCCCTGGACCCGATCCGGATGATGACCGTCCGGTTGTTGCGGCAATTAGTGATAGAACCGTAAACGAAGGTGAGTCTGCTACGTTGGTTGTCACTTTGAGTAACCTAAGCACTACGGATACTCTCGTTAATCTGACACTTAATGATGGCACAGCAGAGGGAGGGGTAGATTACACCAAATCGTCTGTTACTGTTACCTATGCAGATAGTTCATCAGACGTTATCCCTGTGAACCCTGATGGTACATTTAATGTGTCCGTACCAGCTGGTGATATGACCTTTGACGTTGTGATAAGTACCACCGACGATGAGCTGTTCGAAAGCGATGAAAATTTCACATTAATTGGACAGACCGAGATACAAACAACTCCGGTTATAGGCACGGTAACGATTCTTGATAACGATACAGTCAGCGTTGCCTCTATTTCTAGTGAAGTGGTTAATGAAGGTGAACCTATCATTTTTGATGTTACTTTAAGTAACCCTAGTGATAGTGAAAGTTTGGTCAATATGGTGCTCGCTGATGGTAGCGCAGAGGGGGGCATAGACTACATCAATACATCGGTTACAGTTACCTATGCGGATAACTCAACAGATGTCATTACTGTCAACGCAAACGGAACATTTGATGTTTCAGTTCCCGCGAACGACGTCTCATTCAGCGTCACAGTCAATACTATTGATGATGACCTATTCGAAGGCGCAGAGACTTTAACACTCTCGGGTAAAACTGCCACTCAAATTACATCTGCAATGGGTACAGGGACTCTTCTTGATGATGGTTCGGGGCCAGGACCTGATCCAGATGACGATCGCCCAACAGTGGCAGCGATTACCTCTACAACGGTAAACGAAGGTGATATTGCAACACTAGATGTAACGTTGAGTAATGAAAGCACCACCAACACCACTGTCAATATGATGCTGACTGACGGATCAGCAGAAGGCGGTGTTGATTACACCGATACTTCAGTAACAATTACTTATGAGAGTGGCGGCATAGAAGTCGTTACGGTAAATCCAGATGGCAGCTTTATTGTCGATGTGCCCGCAAATGATACGACTTATAGTGTTTCTGTAAGTACAACAGATGATGACTTATTCGAAGGACCTGAAACCTTTACGTTATCAGGTAACACTGATAACCAAGTTGGCTCTGTGATTGGTACCGGTACTATTGTTGATGATGGTAGTGGCCCAGGACCAGATCCTGATGATGACCGCCCGACTGTAGCAGCGATTACGGATGCCATAGTTAGTGAAGGTGAGCTGGCAACGCTTGAAGTCACTTTAAGCAATGCAAGTACCACAAACACCGTTGTTAATATGACATTAGCAAATGGGACAGCTGAAGGAGGTTCGGATTATACAAATACGACAGTAACCGTTACCTACGCTGATAGTAGTACCGACGTTATTTCAGTGAACCCAGATGGTACGTTTGATGTCATTGTACCAGCTTTAGACACAACATTTAGCGTTACTATGGTGACGTTAAACGATGATATTTATGAGGGTGATGAGAACTTTACATTATCCGGTGCCACTACTGTGCAAACAACTGCTGCGGTCGGTACCGTAACGATTAACGATGATGCAGACATACCAACTGTCACTGAAATTACGGATATTCAAGTGGTGGAAGGTAACGATGCGAAGTTTAACGTTACACTGAGTAATGCAAGTGCGGTTGCGATTATGGTTAGTATGTCTCTCTTAGACGGAACCGCTGTCGCTGGAGATGATTTTAACGCTACGAGTGTGACCATTACTTATGCTGATAACACGACGGAAGTTATTGCGGTAAACCCTGATGGAACGTTTGATGTCTCGGTACCTGCGAGTGATACTAACTTTAGTGTTACGGTAAACACTGTTGAAGACCAGATTTATGAATCTTCAGAAAACTTTGTTTTAACTGGTTCGATTCAAGGGCAATCACCTGCAGCGTCAGGCCTTGGTACTATTATTGATGATGACAATACACCTCCGACAGTAGAAGACTTTGGCATTTCGGTTGACCTTAGTGTGGGAGGAGACGCTTTAATTGACTTTGCACCACATGCGCAAGACTTTGAAGATGACTTTGATCTTCAAGATGATAAAGAAACGAGCATCTGTGTCACGACGCTTCCAGACTATGGCTATCTCTATTACTTGGATGATCAGAACAATGAAGTCATATTGGACATTGGTGATGTGATTCCAGAAACTACGGAAGTCAGATATGCACTAACGGAAGACTTCTTTGATGAGCAAAGCTTTGATTCCCAAGATTTACTCGATGAATTTTCTAAAGACTTCATTGCCGATTCAGTCGATGTTAACGGTTTAAGTTTCTTTGGAGGAACCATTGATGGTAATGGTGACTTTGTCAATAATGCTCAAATCAAGGTCGACTTTGCCGCTCAGCAGGTAGGTTTAGTTGTAGTGTCACCGGGCGAAACTGGCCAAGGGGATGAAATTAGTACGAGTGAGTTCATTGCCATTGAATTAGATGAAGGGCTTGAAGCTAAAGAAGCAAGGTTAAACCTAGCAAGCTTGAATGATAGGTTTAACAGTGGCGGCGCTTGGATTCAAGCATACTTTTATATGGGCGATACTCTTGTTGATATACAAACCATACACACCAGTGACATCGTATTTACTGGTAATCAAGAAGGTTACGCTGACGTATCGCTAAGTAATGGCAGTTTTGATGAGATTCGCTTGTTCCCTGAAACAGACAGTTCAAGTGATAAAGCCAGCTTTACTCTAGTTGGTACTCAGATTACAAGTTTTAATAATGTAAACGACTCGTTTGATTACAAAGCGATTGACTCAGATGGTTTAGAAAGCGATACCACTGCAACCGTTGATATTGATTTTAACAATGTCTCTTTTGAAACAGTGACCGCTTTCGGTACACAGACTGCTTCGTTACAGCAAGAGCCTAATATCATCATGGGAACAGACCAAGATGATGTTCTTGTAGGCACCGATGGTAATGATATTCTAATTGGTGGTCTAGGTAATGATATTTTGACTGGTGGCGGAGGTGATGACATCTTCAAGTGGACAGAGATGCAATCCGCAACTGACACCGTGACGGATTTCAGTGACGGGGATCAGCTCGATTTTACCGATGTATTTGATGATATGAGTGGTACTGATATTTCCACATTACTTGATGATCTCGGCTCTGGCGATTATCACGGAAGCGTGGATGATATCACGGTGGCGGTGACTGAAAGTGGAGGTAACTCAACTCTGACCATAAATAAAGATGGACAACAGTTGGAGGTTAATTTTGACGGAGCTTCTGCTTCTGATATCGCCAATAGTTTGATTTCTAATCTTGAACAATTACGAGAGTAAATGATTCAAAATGAAAAACGGAGCGAAAGCTCCGTTTTTCATTTAGTAATGCAGTAAGTTCAGGCAATAATTAAAGCACTTTACATGCAAAACCTTTTAAGTAGAAACCTTCTGGATATGCTGTATCGGTTGGGTGGTCAGCGGCTTGTTCAAAACGCTCCACAAACTTTACTTGGCGGTTAGCGTCTACGGCTGCATCAGCGATGATTTTCTGGAACAGAACTTGATCCATCAAGCCAGAGCAAGAGTAGGTCAGTAGCGTGCCGCCCGGTTTTAGAATTTGCATTGCTAGCATGTTGATGTCTTTGTAACCACGACATGCGCCGTTGAGTTGTGCTTTGCTCTCTGCGAACTTCGGTGGGTCCATGATCACAACATCGAACTGAGTTCCTTGATCACGATACTCACGAAGCAGCTTAAACACGTCTGCATTTAGGAACACGGCACGCTTCTTCGAAATATCAAAATCGTTTAGCTCTGCGTTGAATTTTGCGGTATCTAAAGCAGGTTGCGACACGTCAGCGTTAATCACACGCTTTGCATCACCTTTTAGAGCGTAAAGTCCGAAGCCACCAGTGTAAGAGAAGCAGTTAAGAACTTCTTTGCCTTTCATATATTTCATCGCTTGCTGGCGACTATCACGTTGATCTAGGTAGAAACCTGTTTTGTGTCCGCCAACGATATCTACACTAATCTTTACGCCATTTTCTTCGATGACGACTGATTTAGGTGGCTCTTCGCCGTGCAAGACGCCTGTGATCTCTTTTAAACCTTCTTTTTTACGAACGGCCACGTCAGAGCGCTCGTACACATTACAATCAGGGAAGCACTCAACCAGAGCGTCAACAATAGCCTGCTTATTGTGTTCTGCGCCAGCACTGAGAAGTTGGCACACAAAGAAATTTTGGTAACGGTCGATCGTAACGCCTGGTAAGCCGTCAGACTCTGCTGCGATAAGGCGATAACCCGTAAGGCCATCACGTTCGATAATGTCTTCACGAAGAAGTTGTGCGTCTTTAAGTCGTTTAACGAAAAACGCGGTGTCGATTTCTTCTTTCTCAAAACTCCAAATACGAGCACGAATTTGTGAAGCTGGCGAATATGCCGCCTTAGCTAGCCATTTACCGTCGTGAGTGAATACATCAACCGTTTCGCCAAGAGCAGGTTCGCCCTCAACTTTGTTGATGCCTCGAGAGAAGATCCAAGGGTGCTTGCGCTTGACCGATTTCTCGCGACCTTTAACCAAATAGATAGCAGCTGTCATTTCATTAGCTCTTGTTGAATTTTGAAAGGGGCGTATTGTCCGGGATGTGAATGGTAAAAGCAATATCCCTCGGCAATCCAGTACATTGTAGTGACTTTTAAATACAAAAAAGGTCACTAAAGTGACCCTTTTATTTGAATTTGCTGTAACAGATTCCGTTGCTATGCTTTAAGTCCAGTAAGTAGTGCTTCCATTGTGTCGCTTTGCTTACGCAGTTGATCAACGTTTTGTGAAGTCGTGCTTATCATATTGCACACGTTATCTGCTTGAACTCGAATTTCTTCAACGCTTGAGGCGATATTGTCCGCGACTACACCTTGCTCTTCAGCTGCTGTTGCAATTTGAATGCTACTGTCGGAGATAGTTTGATTTTTATCTGCCAAAGAGCCGATTTCGTGATTCACTTCCGTCATGAGGTTTTGTCCCTCATTTGCATTATTAACTGTCACTTCCATCAGCTTAGTAAGCGACTGGCTGTTACGCTGTAATGATTCAATCATCGTTTGGATTTCAACTGTCGCTTGCTGAGTGCGTCCCGCAAGAGCGCGAACCTCATCCGCAACGACCGCAAATCCACGACCTTGTTCTCCAGCACGTGCAGCTTCAATAGCCGCGTTCAGAGCAAGTAGGTTGGTTTGCTCGGAGATCCCATTGATGGTTGTCACGACTTCATCAATTTGTGCTGCATTGGCATCTAACTCGGCAACGGCTTGAGACGCAGATTGAATCTCATTAGAAAGGTTCGAAATCGAGTGAAGCGTATTCTCAACTTTCACTTGTCCAGACTGAGCCACGTTACGTGCATCATCGGTTTGCGTGCTTGAATCGTGAGCTAGTGTCGCGACTTCTCGAATCGTTGATGCCATCTGTTCAGTTGCACTCGCAAGAGAGTTGAGGTGTTCCTGCTGAGTCGCTGAAATATCTGAACTGTGATGAATCGATTGATTCAGAATCTGAGCTAATTTGTTGCATTAAAGCCACAGACTCTTGAATCGACAGCACCATTTGTTGCTCTCGTTCTGCAACTTTGTCTATCGTAATAGCAATTTCACTAAACTCGTCGCGAACAGGGAAGAAGTTCATTCTCGCGGTTAGGTCGCCACCAGCAAGAGTGTTTAAGGCTTTGTTCATCGTGAACATCGCGCCGCCAATAAACGTCATGATGTAGTAAACGCCAAGAGCGAGAATAAACAAGCTCACACAGATGATGCTCACTTGAGTCGTTGATAGGGCAGTCCATAAAGAAAGTTCATGGTTTGCAACCAAGCTGTACGCACCATTTAAAACTGACACGGATTGCGGCCCTGAGCCAATAGAAACGGTTTCTGAACCCGCTATGAGGCTTGCTACTTGAGATTGAGAAAGGTTGCCTGCCTCTATCAGACCTTTCATAAGCATGAGCTCTTCTTGGTACATATTTGAGAATCAGTGTATTAGCCGCGCTATTAAGGACGAGTGTGAGAATGACTAAAGCAAGAAGAGGGAGAACGAAGAGCAAATAGAACTTTTCTTGAATCTTTAAGTGAATGAGATACTTATCAATCCAGCGGAATGGAATTTCTTTCATAATTATAATAACCGTACAAAAACCCACTATCCTTAGTGGGGTGAATAGACGAAAAGAATATATCACTCAGTAAAAAGAAGCGGTACAAAGATGAACGTAAAGTGTGAGAGATTTATAGTAAAAGGTCACGTTCAAGGCGTGGGCTTTCGTTACCATACTTCCCATCAAGGATTGAAGCTAGGGTTAACAGGTTATGCGAAGAACCTAAACAATGGTGATGTTGAAGTGATGGCGTGTGGAACAGACGCGCAAATAGTTGCGTTTTCGGAATGGTTACAAGAAGGACCGCGAACGGCAACAGTAGAGCATGTGATGCAGGAGCCTGCGTCGTATAAGCCGTTACGCGGTTTTAAAATTTTATGAATCTACAAGCATTTAGCTGGCTTTGGTAGGCCGGCTAATTTGGTTGCTTGTTTGGCTGGTCCCTTTTTAAACAGCTTGAATAGATACTTACTGTTACCTTTTTCTGGGCCGTGCGCTTTTTCCATCGCTTTCACAAGCATACGCACTGCAGGGGAGGTATTAAACTCTTCATAAAAGTCTCGCACAAAATGCACAACTTCCAAATGAGCATCCGTAAGCTCGATGTCTTCTTCTTTTGCTAAAAGCTCAATCATACCTTCTTCCCATTGAGTATGATCCAATAAGTAGCCTTGAGCATCCGTTTCAATTTCTTTGCCGTTGTAAACGAACATAACGTTTTATCCGTTAAGTAAACATGGATGTTTATAGATTAGCGACAGCCGAGAATGTTCTCAACAAAAGAATCTCGAAGTAGTGCCGAGCGAAGCAAAAGCGTACAAAATGGTGAGTGCTTTTTGACTAAGCCAGGTGCTTTGATATAAATGCTCTTTTATTCAAATAAATAGGAAACTATTCAGTTTGTTAGAAATTTTTCGGGGTGAGTACCAACGAAATTGCATGGATACCCAGGCTTATTCATTTTTGTTTTGGTTTTTTCTTGGCTACTTGTCTGATTATGGGATTTTATGGGTGAATGAATAGCTGACAACGTTGTGTTTGTTTTCATAGACCGATATTCTCTTTGATTGATGAAAAGCCTGTATTCAGGTTAGAAACAACAATGATGACAAGGAGTTAGTCATGTCGAAACAACGTTACATTGAGATTAATGACAATGTAAAATCCACTTGGTCCATCGAGCGAATTTGGCAACTTGCAGAATCCTTACCTGTAGAAGAAATTGCGATTGATGATATAAAGGGCCCAAATGAAGTGACTTGGTTTAGTCATGAAGGGCCACGGCCAACCTGCCGTGAAATTGCAAAACATTGCCAACGAATCAACAATGCTGATTTGTCGTATCCGGTAATCTTAACCAGTGACTATCGTGTTTTTGACGGTATGCACCGAATCGCCAAGCAAATCATGTTAGGAGAGGAAACGATCAAAGTAAGACGCTTTAGAGAAAATCCAGAAGCTGACGAAGTTATCGAGTTGTCTGTAGAGCAGGCGTAATACACTGAATTGCACACAAAGAAAAAGCCCGAAGGAATTACCTTCGGGCTTTTTTATTCTACTTAACGAGAAACGATTAATCGTCGTTCATAATACCTAGAATGCTTAGTAGACTAGTGAACAAGTTAAGGATGTTTAGGTACATCGAAATTGTTGCACTGATGTAGTTTGTCTCTTCGCCACGAACGATACGACTTGTATCGAATAGGATGAAACCAGAGAACACGAGTGCAGAAACACTGCTGATTACTAGGTGAGCCATTGTTGAACCAACGAAGATGTTAATCAGCGCTGCAACGATCACAATGATCAAACCTGCCATCAGGAAGTTGCGCATGAAAGAGAAATCTTTCTTGCTTGAAATGGTGTAAGCCGATAGGCCAAGGAACACCATACCAGTCAAACCTAGAGCTTGAGCAATGATAGTAGGACCGTTTGGAATTGATGCGTAGTAGTTAAGCATTGGACCTAAAGCACCACCCATTAGAGTCGTGAAAACGAATGTCCAAACGATACCAGATGATGAGTTGATTGCCTTTGGCATAACAAAGAACAAAATACCAATCGCTGCAAGCTGCATCACAATTGCCATGATTGGTGAAATTTGCATTGCCATAGTCGCGACTGCTGCGATAGCACTGGTCATCAGTGTCATCGACAGTAGGAAGTAAGTGTTTTTCAGTACTTTGTTAGTTTCTAGTGTATTAGGAACACTTGTTGAACGAGTAAACATTGGACTGTTCATAATTATCCTCAATAAGGGAGTTTACTATTGGTACATTTATGGGGCTGAAAGTTCAAAAAATCAAGCCCTTTTCATGCATATCCTAGATAAAATGATAATGGAAATAAGATGTTATGTATTTGGCAACTTGTAACACAATATTACTGCCTAGCATAGCTATGTTGATTCTCACACAGATTTTTGAATTTAGTAACAAAAGCACTGGCTTCATAGAAACCAGTGCTTTTTTATGTCGATTCGGCTAAATCTTAGTGGTGTAAGATTTGCGCTAGGAAGTTTTGGGTCCTATCCGATTGAGGATTCTCAAAGAAGTCGACCGGGTTGTTTTCTTCGATGATCTCTCCTGCGTCCATGAATATCACGCGATCGGCAACCTCTTTAGCAAAGCCCATTTCATGTGTCACACAAAGCATAGTCATGCCTTCCTCGGCGAGTTCGACCATTACATCCAGTACTTCGCGAACCATTTCCGGGTCGAGTGCAGATGTTGGCTCATCAAAAAGCATGACTTTAGGGTTCATACACAAAGAGCGAGCAATCGCCACACGTTGTTGCTGACCACCAGACAACTGACCGGGATACTTCTCCGCTTGGTCTGGAATTTTTACACGTTCCAGATATTTCATCGCAACTGCTTCTGCCTCATCTTTTGGCATCTTCTTCACCCAGATAGGCGCGAGCGTACAGTTTTCCAGTACGGTTAAATGAGGGAAGAGATTAAAGTGTTGAAAGCACATGCCCACTTCTCGGCGCACTGCTTCAATGTTCTTTAAGTCTTCAGTTAATTCCGTACCAGAGACGTAAATGCTGCCTGCTTGGTGCTCTTCAAGACGGTTAATACAGCGAATCATCGTTGATTTTCCCGACCCTGATGGACCACAGATAACGATTTTCTCGCCGCGCTTAACGTCGAGGTTAATATTTTTTAGTACGTGAAACTCACCATACCATTTATTCATGTCCTTCAATTGGATCATGTAGTCTTGTTGTTGCGTCATAATACGTCCTTGATCTTGATGAGTTATCGTTTGTGACCGGTATGAAGTTTGTTTTCAAGCCATATCGAATAGCGTGACATGCCAAAACAAAACACCCAAAACACTAACGCGACAAATACATAACTTTCTGTAGCAAAGCCTAACCATTCAGGGTCGGTGTTTGCTGCTTGCCCTATACCGAGTACGTCAAACATACCAATGATGAGTACCAAACTGGTGTCTTTAAACAAACCGATGAAGGTGTTCACGATAGAAGGAATAGTAATCTTTAGCGCCTGTGGCAAGATAATCAGCCCAGTCTTTTTCCAGTAACTTAACCCAAGCGCATCAGCGGCTTCATATTGACCTTTCGGAATGGCTTGTAGACCACCGCGTACCACTTCTGCCATGTAAGCGGAGGCAAACATAACCACACCGATAAGGGCGCGAATCAGTTTATCTGTCTCTGAACCTTCAGACATAAATAATGGAAGCATAACCGAAGCCATGAACAAAACCGTAATCAGCGGAACGCCACGCCAAACTTCAATGTAGACGGTACAAATGCTGCGAATGATCGGCATCTCTGAACGTCTACCAAGCGCAAGCACCACACCAATTGGCAGTGAAACTACGATACCAACTAACGCAATAATGAGCGTAACGAGTAGTCCACCCCATTTGTGTGTATCGACCACTTCTAGTCCAAAGACACCACCGTATAAAAGTCCAGCGATGATGAATGGGTAGATGTTTACGAAGAAAAGCCAAATCCACATCCGTTTCGGTGTCTTCTCATACGCGAGTAAAACAGTAAATATGGCCAATGTGATATAGAAAAGGCGAGGGCGCCATAGTTCGGACTCTGGATAAAAACCATACATGAACTGCTCCCAGCGCACGCTGATAAATACCCAGCAAGCACCATCTCGGCTACAGTCGTCACGCGTTGAGCCAATCCAGTCTGCGTTAATAAACGCCCAATCCACGATATACCATATTGCAGTTACGACAATATACGCAAGAATGACAGTAACAATGGAATTGACAGGGCCATTAAATAGATTTTTCCGCATCCAACCAACGAAGCCTACAGTATTGGCGGGTGGTGGGAGATCCGGTTGAAATTGATGAGTACTCATATTATCTCTCCACCAGCGCGACTTTACGGTTATACAAGTTCATTAATGCAGACGTAATCAGACTTAATGTCAAGTACACGCCCATCGTCATCGCAATGATCTCAATCGCTTGTCCCGTTTGGTTCAGGGTAGTACCAGCAAACACAGAGACAAGATCTGGGTAACCAATCGCCATCGCTAACGATGAGTTTTTGGTGAGGTTGAGATATTGACTGGTTAAAGGTGGAATAATAATTCGTAACGCTTGAGGAATGACAACAAGCTTTAAAGTTTTCGAGCGTGGTAAGCCTAGCGACATCGCTGCTTCGGTTTGACCATGGCTAACCGCATTAATACCAGAGCGCACAATCTCAGCAATGAAAGAAGCTGTATAAACACTCAATGCCAAAAGTAGCGCAGCCAATTCAGGAATAATGCTAATACCACCTCGGAAGTTAAACCCTTTTAGTTCAGGATAATTCAGTGAAATTGGCATACCAGCAAGGAAGTACACAACCAATGGAAGGCCAACAACTAAACCCAAAACTATTCTTCCCATTGGGGTTTGTTGCCCAGTGAGACGTTGCTTATTATTCGCCCATACATTAATTAATAAGCTTGCGATTACCCCGAAGATTAACGCGGCAATAACGTAGCTACTGCCAGGTTCCATAGTCGGTGCAGGGAAATATAAGCCACGAACGTTCAGGAAAATAGCTTCACCAAGACTTAAGCTTTGGCGTGGTGAGGGTAATGCTTGAAGAACAGCGAAATACCAGAAGAATATTTGCAGAAGAAGGGGGATATTTCGGAAAGTTTCGATATAAACTGCCGCTAAACGACTAACTAACCAGTTAGAAGAAAGGCGGGCAACCCCCATGGTAAAGCCAATCACAGTAGCCAGAATAATACCTAATACGGAGACTAACGCCGTATTAAGAAGGCCGATGATAAATGTTCTACCGTAAGAGTACGTTTCATCGTATTCAATTAATGTTAACCCAATACCAAACCCGGCTTCTTGATTCAGAAAACCGAAGCCCGTTGCAATACCACGAGCATCTAAGTTATTGAGAGCGTTGTTTACAATCGTGTAAAAGAAAAATACCAGTGCAGCAATGGCAATGATCTGGAAAATAGCAGAACGAAAGGCAGGATTATAAATCAGGCTCTTGCTTCCACTTGGTTTGGACATCGTACTTGGCGATGCATCTTGTGTCGGTTTCATACAGCGATAACCTCAAACCTTAGTTATAGATATCGGCCTGTATAACGAAGTTTCGTCCTTGCTGGCTAAAGAATAACGCTCTCATGTCTAGTGGCTTACGAACCTTTAAAGCCGTTCCACAAAGCGAGCGCTTTTCGCCATCCAATGAGCGATCCTTACTCATACAGTGAGATATAATCAAGAAAAAGGGCGGCATGAACCGCCCTGATTAACTCTTTCTATCGGATTGGTGGCGCGTACATAAAGCCGCCTGCATTCCATAGCGCATTAACGCCACGAGAGATTTCTAACGGCGAACCAGTACCGACTGTACGTTCGAAGCTTTCACCATAATTACCAACTTGTTTGATAACTTGGTAGCCCCAATCGTCACGAATACCCAAACCTTTGCCTTTAGGGCCATCAACACCGAGGATACGTTTGATGTTTGGATCTGTTGACTTCAGCATTTCATCCGCATTCTTCGAACTAATACCGTATTCTTCAGCGTTAATCATCGCAGACAATGTCCACTTAGCGATGTTAAACCATTGATCATCGCCTTGACGAACGACTGGACCTAGTGGCTCTTTAGAGATGATTTCTGGAAGAACGGCCGCAGAGGACGGATCTTTCAAATTCAAACGCAGTGCATAAAGGCCAGATTGGTCAGTTGTTAATACGTCACAGCGTCCCGCATCAAAACCTTTCGAAGTTTGCGCAGCTGTGTCGAATACCACTGGTTTGTACGCCATGCCTTGGTTGCGGAAATAATCTGCAAGGTTTAGCTCGGTTGTTGTACCTGATTGAACACATACCGACGCACCATCAAGCTCTTTAGCACTTGATATACCAAGTTCCTTCTTCACCATAAAGCCTTGACCGTCGTAGTAGTTCACACCTACGAAGTTTAGGCCCAGTGCAGTGTCACGGTGGAGAGTCCAGGTCGTGTTACGGGAAAGCACATCAATCTCACCAGATTGAAGCGCAGTGAAACGTTCTTTTGCGGTTAGGGGTACATATTTAACTTTCGTTTTATCCCCAAGAACGGCTGCAGCCAGTGCTTGGCAATATTCTACGTCGATACCTTCCCATTCGCCTTTTGAGTTAGGGTTAGAGAAACCAGGTAGACCGGTACTTACGCCACAAGTAAGAAAGCCTTGTTTTGTGACTTTGTCCAGAGTAGTGTCTGCTGCTTGAGCTGATGTTGCCATCATCGCAGTAGAAGCCGCTACGACGGAAGCAAGAACTGTGAGTTTATTTGCCATTTGTATCCTTCCTGTATGATCCATGTTTAATCAGGAGTGACCTGAAATAACGTGTCCAATTCGTTAGAGTTATCGTCCTACGTGATTGATTTTCGAAGAAACGGCATTCGATAGATCAACCAGTTATAAGCGTAGGAAAGGATCTGTTAATTCTCAAATATATAATTTAAATGAAGTTTTGAGAGAACTTACAAAGTGCCTTGAGATTTAGAATGACGAAATGTTAATTGTTTGTAAATAGTGCAATTCATGGACAATTTGGTGCATCAGAACAATCAATAGAAGAGTGAACAATACAAAAGAATAAAAAGTTGTTATTAAAACTGTCATTAGCTGAGCAAGGTGAAGTTTAGTAAAAATTCAAACAAAAATTATTTGTGATACCGAAACAGGGTGATGAGCTTGCCCCATTTTTGGTAGCATGGTCTACAACAGCTAATTAGAGTAATCATGGATTGAAATGCGATATTTTCCTCTGTTCTTAGATTTAATTAATAAACCCGTTCTCGTCGTGGGTGGCGGTGAGGTGGCAAGCCGAAAGGTGGAAGCGTTGCTAAAGGCTGGGGCGGATGTGACTATCGTTTCTCCGACGTTGGTTGATTTTCTGTCTAAGCTTGCTTCTGAGCATCAACTGCGCTGGGTACAACGTTTCTATTCGAGTGACATTGTCACTAAAAGCTTTGTTCAAGTGTGGGCGACGACAGACAATCCTGAGCTAAATCACCAAGTGTACAAAGATGCCAAAGAGCTAGGCATCTTGGTTAACGTTGTGGATGATAAGCCTTATTGTGATTTCATCACGCCGTCTATGATTAATCGTGGCCGCATCCAAATCGCTATCTCTAGTGGTGGAGCTTCGCCAGTTTTAATTCGAAACATCCGTGAAAAACTTGAATCGATACTGCCACAAAACATGGGGTTGATGGCGGATTTTGCTAACTCAAAGCGAAACTCAATTAAAGAGGCATTGCCTAGCGTCGATTTACGCCGTAAGTTTTGGGAGCAATTCTTCTCGAATCCCGAGGTTGAAAACGCACGAGATAATCGAGAGTTAGAAGCAATTTACCAAGCGACCATGGCAACACCTTTAGATGAAAAGGGAAGTTGTACTTGGGTTCATGTTGGGAAAGATGTTGAGATGTTGCCAATAAAAGCCGTACGCTATATGCAACAAGCGGAGCTGGCTCTGTACTCAACTCGATGTGAAGCGAATGTGTTAGAACTAATACGAAGAGATGCAGAAAGAGAAGCTTTCTCGAGCGCTGCTGAGCTTTCGGATATGCTGGCCAAGGCTAAAGCTGAAAAGCTTCGAATTTGCGTGTTCATACCACAAGGAACGAGCGAATTCGTATTGCTGCAAGGGCAGGACTTAGTTATCTAGCAATGCCAAATGCTAAAGTGGATACGTAGTTCGTTACACTAAAGCCAATAAAAAACGCCAGCGGATTATGCGCTGGCGTTTTTATTTACTTCTCAGATTGATTAATCACGGAAGTTGTTAAACTGGAATGGGATACCCATCTCTGCTTCACGAATCGCTGCCATTGTCGCTTGCAGGTCGTCGCGTTTCTTACCAGTAACACGTACTTTGTCGCCTTGAATAGAGGCTTGTACTTTTAACTTTGCGTCTTTGATAAGTTTCACTACTTTTTTCGCCGTTGGAGTATCAATACCTTGGCGGAAAAGCAGAGTTTGGTGCCAGTTTTTACCAGTAACGTCTGGGTCTTGTGCATCCATTGCGTTCGCGTCAATGTTACGCTTCGCTAAGTGGCCGCGTAAAATATCGCGCATTTGCTTAAGTTGGAAGTCACCTTCCGCAGACATTTTTACGTTTTCTTCTACTAGCTCAAAGCTCGCATTTACGTTGCGGAAATCGAAACGAGTAGACAATTCACGGTTAGCGTTATCAACGGCGTTACGTAGTTCAACCGTATCGATTTCAGAAACAATATCAAACGATGGCATGAAGATTCCTTGATTATTTTGTTATAGGGACTTTCGGGACTTAACAGCGCTTGCCAGCATATCTAGCATTGTAGCAGTGTCTTCCCAACCTAGGCATGGATCTGTAATAGACTGACCATACGTTAGGTTATTGATGTCAGTCATTGGCTGATTGCCTTCAAGAATAAAGCTTTCAGCCATGATACCCGCAATACGAGTGCTGCCTGACTTAATTTGGTTACAAATGTCCTGAGCTACGTCGATTTGTTTTCTGTGTTGCTTCTGACAGTTTGCATGGCTGAAATCCACAACCAAACGTTGTGGCAATCCAAACTCAGCTAAAGCATCACATGCTTGTTTGACTGATGCTTCATCAAAGTTAGGGCCTTTTTCTCCACCGCGCAGAATAATATGACCGTAAGGGTTGCCACTTGTGCGGTAAACCGTCATTCGACCGTTCTTATCTGGCGAGTAGAAGTAATGCGATGCTTTCGATGCGCGAATTGCATCAATTGCAATTTTTACGTTGCCATTTGTGCCATTTTTGAAACCAACTGGGCAAGATAGTGCCGACGCCATTTCACGGTGAATTTGTGATTCCGTTGTGCGAGCACCAATCGCGCCCCAAGTGATCAAATCCGCGATGTATTGACCAGTGATCATATCAAGAAACTCAGTAGCAGTCGCAAGACCAAGCTTGTTGATATCCAGTAGTAGTTTACGAGCTTTATGAAGACCAGCTTCAAGTGCGTAAGAACCATCTAGGTTAGGGTCCGTAATCAAACCTTTCCAACCAACTACTGTACGAGGCTTTTCAAAGTAAGTACGCATCACGATAAACAGTTCGTCTTTGTACTTGTCTTGGATTTCACTCAGGCGAGTGGCGTAATCAATGGCAGCTTCAGTGTCGTGAACAGAACACGGACCTACAATCGCAAGAAGGCGATCGTCTTCACCCGATAAAATGTTTTCAATCTGACGACGAGATTGAGCGATACGGTCTGCAACGTCATCCGTAATAGGATGTACACTACCTAGCTCTGCTGGGGTAGGCATTGGACCCAAAGGCTGGGTTCTCAATTCATCTGTTTTTATAGGCATGTTATAGCTTTATTCTCTATTGCGAAGGGGTAAAGATAACGGAATTACAGGCAGGAATAAACCGTTTCACGGGAATCTTCGCCAGGAAATACCGAATTGTATACAAAGGTGTAGGTATTCATTTAAATGACTTATGTATAAATGACAAAACTTGATCATTAAATCAATATATATACATTTGAATTTATAACCATTTTATCTATCTCGCTGTAAGGTAATCTAAGTAACTGCGATAAACTTCATACCTTACGGGTGACGCCGTCACTTTGTGAGGGTTAAATAACTCGTGAGATCGAGCTTTTGTTAACATTTCTTTGACATCTATTTCTTTCGTTGATTAACTGGTCTGACTAGATTGGTAAGGAGACCAAAATGTTATCAGCTCTACGTCGTGCGAATTTGTATCTAAATCTGTTTGGCTTTTCGAAAGTGCCGCTGATTTGGCTTTGCCACCCTAAAATCATTGCGATAGATAGCAAGCATGTTGAGGTTCGTATCCCATTGCGCAGAAGAACGAAGAACCACCTGAATAGCATGTATTTCGGCGCTTTAGCCGTTGGCGCTGATGTTGCTGGTGGTTTTCTTGCTATGAGTAAAGCGCAAGAAAAGGGAGAAGCGATCTCGCTAGCATTTAAAGGTGTGAAAGCCGAGTTTTTAAAGCGCCCGGAAGCCGATGTGCACTTTGTTTGTAACGATGGTCATGTCATTGATGAGATGCTCGAGCACACCTTGGCAACAGGTGAACGAGTAAATCGTGACGTAAAAATTGTCGCGCTGTGTCCTAACTTACATGGTGACGAGCCAATGGCTGAATTCTCGCTTACTCTTTCGATAAAAAAAGCAGCCCAACAAAGAAAAGAGGCTGCCTAGTGGTTTGTGGCTCGTTTGTTTAAAGGCGTTGGCTTAATTGAGTTCAATCTTCTCGATAGAGACGATTTTGGAGCGATTTAAGACCACTTTCCAGCGGTAATAAACAGGCTCATCGGTGTGGTTGTCCTCTTTGACAATCACATTGAGCAAATGACGTTTCTCTACTGACTCTTTGGTTACTTGACCTTCATTTAAACGGTAAACTCGATTTGAGCTTTTATCCATCAAGCGGATGATAGGGCGTAAACTGATGTTCAATGTTTCTCTCGTTTGTTCGTAACCACTCAAGAAAAGAGAGGTCGCCATTTCGGTTTTCTCGTGATAATGAAGAATCTGCTCTTCACGTTGAACGACGCGTTTTTTACGTATTCTTTGAATCTTATCCGGCAAGCTACTTAAGGTACGATAATCGAGCCACTCCAATTTTTTGCCAACCACTTTTTTCGTCGTTGGATCAACATACTTCTTACGCCATTTTGGCTTGCCTTTACGGATCCATCGCCACATAGCATCGCGTAAATCATCTTTAAAGATTTCTCGTAAAGCGTAAATAAAAGACATCGCGATAATGAATGAGGCAGAAATTTCCCCCAGATAATCGCGAGCGAGAATCACGGTAGAGGTCACGACAACCATAACTAAACCGGTTGCAATGCCTTTGATTGCACGCTTGATGTTGTTACCCATCGATATGGTTTCTTCACGAAGCACGATAGGGTGTTCAATCAATCGCCTTAGCAAGCGCATTTTGTTAGATAAGCGAGTAACGTCTTCAACGACTCTTGATGAGTTGTATTTGTTGAGTTTACGATGGGCTTGCTCTTTCTCACATAGCGTGATCAGGCGCTTCTTGATCGTGCCATAGTCGCCTTCACGTGGTAGGTGGGCCACCAGTGACAGGAACTTTTGCTCGGTATACCAAGACAGATAGTTATCGATGTTAACGTAGTAGCGTTTTAAGTTCTCTTCGTAAGGAATAGAACGCCGCAAGCGCTTTAAGATCTCAAGCGTGAGCTCGATAACTTCGTCCACTTCATCTTCCGTTACGGAGTTGTTCTCATGTTTGTTTAAACTTGCTACCGCTTTGTCTAGCGCGATAACGTATTGGTAAGCGAACAAACTCAAACTTACTCGGTATTGCTGATTCGACAGGCGTCCACGTTTGGCAAGTCGACTGTGTACTAGCGGAAGAAGGATTTCAGTACTGTAATAAGATCGTTGCTGTGTTATTGAGGTGTAATAAAATTCGGATTCACTGATGATATCGGCGTTTAAACCAAGCTCACCAGGTATAAAAAAGTAAATATCTAGGTCGACACTTTTGCTCTTTGCGAGTGCATGACTGATTTTTAATGTTATTGAGTCTTGTTTATCGACGGTGACCAAAGAAAGCTCCTGACTTTGCTAAAGCATTCTTAACTTATGCGTTCCGTTGAGCAGATAAGTATAAGAGTGCTAAAAGAGTGACTGGGGCATATAGCTGAACGACAACAGCATAACAGAGCACTATGCTTTTCTCTCTGATTTTCTTGTTAGTTTAGGTATAATTCCACGTAAATTTAAAAAGAGACAAAATCAATGATTAAAATTGGTCAAATTAACAGCTTAGAAGTCATTAAAAAGGCTGATTTTGGCGTATTTCTGGATGGCGATGATTACGGTTCTGTTCTACTACCTAGTAAGTATGTACCAGAGGGTACTGAAATTGGTGAGCATGTAGACGTATTTCTGTACTTCGATTCAGAAAGCCAACTTGCTGCGACCATTGAAAGACCAATTGCCCAAGTGGGTGAATGGGGTTTAATGAAGATTGAGGGTGTGAATGCGACAGGTGCTTTTGTAAATTGGGGCATCAAAGAAAAGGACTTACTGATTCCTTTTAGTGAGCAACGCACTCGCTTCTCTGCCGGACAAACCATTTTAGTGTATGTTTATACCGACAAAGCGTCAGGTCGCATTGTTGGTACGACTAAGTTCAATAAATGGTTAGATAAAACTCCAGCGAATTATGAAGTTAACGAGCAAGTTGATTTGATCATCGCAGAGCGTAGTCAACTTGGTTATAAAGCTATCGTTAACAGTAAGCATTGGGGCATGATTTTCCCATCGGATGTTTTTGGTAAGCTTTACATCGGTAAAAAGCTGAAAGGCTTTATTAAGCACATTCGTGAAGATGGCAAAATCGACCTTGCTCTACAAAAAGTTGGTGTGGCGAAAATGGACGATCTTTCTAGTAAGATCCTTGACCTGCTAGAGAAGAAAGGCGGATTTTTGCCTTTGAATGACAAGTCGTCTCCTGAAGCGATTTTTGATGCTTTCCGCACAAGTAAAGGGACTTATAAAAAGACCATCGGTGGCTTATACAAGCAGGGTAAAATTGTCATTGAGAAAGACGGTATTCGTCTAGCGTAGTCCTAACTCACGTATAGCGGATCTGCAGCCAAAAAAACGGCCCAAACTTTTCCTTTTTTTGGGCCTAGGGGAAACGGCTCCGCAGAGCCTGCGCTAAACTTGTCCAACAATAATTTTGTTGGTGAACATAGAGAGAAATGCCACATCAAAGCATTACTTTGATACAACTAGTTTAGTACAGCGTATCCGGATCGCTAGCGAGCCCAGTTGCTTTCATACTTACGAATTAAAAAGCCATCGCAAATACGATGGCTTTTCATTTATTTATGATTCGCTACTTCTTTAAAATAAGTTCTTATCTCGTACTAATTCGCGAGGAAGACCATTCTTTATTCGGTTGCTTACCCACTTGCCAAGGCCAATAACTGCGCCTTGATAGGTGACAAGTACTTCGCCTTTACCTGTTTTCATTCCCTCAGGAATGGTTTGTGGGCGAACATCACGCCCCATGTACCATTCGCGCGCTTCTTCAATACTGAGTTCAATGGCGTTGCTTTCAGAACCTGTCGCCAGGGCAGTCGCGACTTGGTGTTGCCAACGGTAGCCATTTTTATGGGCTTCCGCGATCTTTATACCCATACGGGAGAAGCGTAATTCGCCGATCATCGGTTCTAAAGCATTAGGGAATAACCAGACATCTTTATCGCGAAGCCATACAGAACTGTCATTTGGAAGTTTAATACCTAACGCGCTTTGGAGTTGTTGAGCAATTTCTGTCGATTCTTTTTTTGAAGTTTTAGCAAAGGGGAATTTCCCCATGCGCTTTTTGACTTCTGGCGCCTCAACAGCAGCCAGTTTGCGAATTCTTGCAACAAAGAACCCTTCACAGTCGTAGACCTGCGGGAAAATATGCAAAAAGCCTTCTTCAGTTAGAGCTGCCTCTGCGTTCTCAAACAAGTTCTCAAGGCTTTCAAACTCTACAGCATCCCCAAAGGTTTCTTTCAAGTGATGACAAACTTGTTGGTTTTCTTCTGTACTGAGCGTACATGTTGAGTAAACCATCACACCACCGGGCTTTAATGCATGGAAGGCGCTTTCAATAAGATCTTTCTGCGTGTCAGCGATGTCGAGTACGGAAGCTTGCGTCCAGTTTTTCATCGCATCTTCGTCTTTGCGAACGGTGCCTTCTCCAGAGCAAGGCGCGTCGAGCAAAACCGCATCAAATTGTTCTGGTAGCCAACCGCCAAAAACGCGTCCATCGAAGTTACTTAGTGCGGCGTTACGTACCCCACAACGTTCCACATTAGCGTGCAGTACTTTTACACGACTTGCGGCGTATTCATTGGCCACAAGTACACCTTCGTTGTTCATTAAAGCTGCAATTTGAGTGGTTTTTGAGCCTGGAGCGGCTGCGGTATCTAACACGGCATCGTAAGATTCATCATTCATAAACAGAGCAGATACCGGCATCATCGAACTGGCTTCTTGAATGTAGAATAAGCCAGACATGTGTTCTGCTGTGTTGCCTAATGGTACAACTGACTCGTCCGCTTCAATCCAAAACCCCGTGTCACACCAAGGCACAGGAGAAAGCTTCCAGCCTTTTGTTTCTGCTCGTTCTAGAAACGCTTCAACAGTGATCTTCAACGTATTAACTCGAATACTTTTGCGCAATGGCTTTTGGCAAGACGCGATAAAGTCTTCCATGTTGAGGTGAGCAGGAAGGATCGTTTGGATTTTTTCCAGAAACGCGTCTGGGATGTAAACATTAGGATGCAATGTGGGATCTCGTTTGCAGAATTTGTGGCAAATAATATACGAAAGCGAAGCAGAAACGAATAGTGACAAGGGCCGAGCATTAAAAAAGAGCAGCGATTGCTGCTCTTTTAAAGTGCTCAAACTTCAATTGTACGTGAATTGAGCTTTATTCTACGGCTTAGGAATCGCTGTACGCCATTGAGTCCAACCTTCTTCGGCTTGTGGATACAAAAAGAAAGATTGCCCACTCTTTGCCGCTGGTGGAATAGTCGATTGCTCTGGCGTTGAAAACGCAATTCCTCCGCGAACTAAACTATCAAAGGTTCCCGCTTTGATGTTAGCGCCGGTAAGCCCGATGGAAACATCTACTCCTGAAACATTCCAGAACACACTGTTTTGACGAACGAGGTAAGCGTATTCAGGCTGTATTTTGATAGTCGTGACGATGCGATCAGCAAATTCTCCTAGGCTTACGTCGGTCACTTGGCCAACTTCCATCTGGCGGTAAAGAATAGGTGTACCGACTTGTACTGAGCCTCTTTGTTCACTTTGTAACGTAAACATGATTCCATGCACGCGTTCTGAACTATTTTCTAATTGAAAATCAAATTTAGCTTTACCTTTACCTGGTTCAACACTGATGGATTTCGACACCAACGCCCCGAGGTTTTTAACGCCACCTAAACCAATTTCTGGTTCAGTTAGCCAAAAATGTGAGCCTTCAACAGCAATGTTTTCTACGTATTCAGGTAGGATCCTTGCAGTGACTTCAACCATGTTACGACGAAAATTCGGTACAACCAGAGTGATTTCACCAACTTTAACACCTTGATATTCAATCGGCATTCCTTTAGCTATCTCTTGCGAACCGTCGGTTTCTAAAGCAATGACGCGCCCAAACTTGCGAGCGGTTTTTTGATCAGAATACAGCTTCCAGTTTTCTCCGATTTTGTTTTCAACGCCTGGCACGGAGTCAAAAGCGATGCCACCTTCGATTAACGATTTTAAAGGGTGCGCTTTCACACTAACTCCGGCTAATGATGCATCTATCTCGATCCCTGAACGATTCCAAAAAACGGTTTGTGGCGTTACAAGATAAGCGAAGCGGTTTTCGATGGTAGCCTTAATTAGTACTCCGCCATCAACTAGTTGGAAATCGGAGACGTTACCAACTGGAAGATTACGATAGAGTAGAGGGCTGCCTTTGGAAATCGGCGGCAATTCAGAAGCAAATAGTGTTAGAGCCCTAGAGCCACTTTGATTGTACTGCGCCAATTCAGCCAATGATTCATTTTGGAACAGTTGATACTCTTTTTGAATATCCTGCTTGCCTTCGCTCACAAAACTAATTGACCCGGTTAACAACTGCTTTGCTGGAGGAACGGTAACGCTGAGCCCCGATTCAGTTAACTCTGCTGACGCACTGCCGGTTACATAAAAACGATTGTTTGATTTGATCAGATGTTTGTATTCATGGTCAATCAATACATCCATAAATACTTCGTGTTGTGATTTTTTATCTTCCTTAACTAGGCCCACTTTGATAATTGAACCAACAACGATGCCTTTATAAAGTACATTGGCACCGCTATCTAGGCCAAACGAATTGTCGGACACCAACCGAATCGCGATGGACTTTTCTTGCTGTTGGTTAAACACGTTTTTACGAATGGCAGTAAAGCGGCGAGAGCGTTCACCCGCGCCCGGCACGATCGTTAAGAAGTTTCCTCGCACTAAATTAGCAATGTTTTCAACACCAGAAAGGGACACTTTTGCTTCTTCTAAAACAAATCGAGTACCTGTCGTCAGCATGTCACTAAAAGCGGGTTGAATTGCCGCTGACGCCAATATCACTTCTCGACCTTCGGAAAGGCTCAAGTCCGTAACTTGGCCAATTTCGATTCCGCGATACATAATTGGAGCGCCTTCTCCGCTTATCTTGCTGTCATCAGGTAGGACGATTTTAACCGCGATGCCTCGACCAGCAGTTTTCAAATCTTTATACAAACGGAACTCGGTGTTCTCTTCTACAGGCTCACCATCATCCGGAGAGTCGACGGCGATGGCGCCACCTAGGAGGGCACTCATGCTTTCTAGTCTTACATCGACACCTTCAAAACCGATGCTGGCACCAATTCCACTGACGTTCCAGAATCGACTGCGGTTGTTAATGATATGTCGGTATTGATCCTGAATGTTGGCCTGAATAGTGATAGATTTTGCATCTTCATCTAGCTGGTAACTGTACACTTCACCGATTGGGATTTTCTTATAAACAATTTGAGAGCCAACCGATACACCACCTAAATCACGGCTTTTGAGCTTAATATTCAAACCTTGAGAAACGCGTAAATCTGTTGGAGCAGAGTCTAACGCATGGAATGTTGTCTCAAACTCTTGACCATCTCCGGGTTGAATCGAGATGTAGTTACCTGAGACGAGCGCATCCAGTCCGGAAACTCCCGTTAGGCTAGCTGTTGGTTTTACTAACCAAAAGCGTGTTTTATCGTTCAGTAACTTTGCAGCTTCAGGATAGATATCAGCATCGACATAAATACTGCCGAGATCTTCGGTGAGGTTAATGTCTCTTACCATGCCGACTTCTAATCCTTGGTAACGGATAGTGGTTCGGCCGGCGACCAGACCAGCGGCATCAGAAAAATAGATTTGCACTCGTTGTCCTGCATCGTGTATCGACTTCACCACAAGCCAGCCAGCTAAGACCATGGTCAAAATTGGCAACAGCCAAAGAGGAGATATGCCTTTACTCCGCTTTACATCTGGTACGTATGACGTTTGAGAACTGTTCTGATCACTCATTCATTGACTCTTTTTCTGATTGTTTTGGGCTTGTTTGGTCCCAGATTAGCCTTGGATCAATACTTTCTGCTGCAAGCATGGTCAATACAACGACAACACCAAATGCTACCGCGCCATATCCTGGTGTGAAATCCAGTATCTGACCACGATCGACTAACGTCATCATGATAGAAATAACAAACAAATCCATCACAGACCATTTACCGATCCATTTAACAACAAAGTAAACCATCATTCGTTGTCTCTTAAACACCGAACGTTTGAATTGGATGCAAAGCATGATGTAGGCGAGCCCAAGTATTTTAATCACCGGGACAACGATACTGGCAACAAAAATGATCGCAGCGATTCCATACATGCCGCTTTTTACCAAACCAGCCACGCCTGAAAAAATAGTGTCCTCCAAACGCTTACCATTGGTAAGCAAGATGGAAATAGGGATCAGGTTAGCGGGGAAGATGGCGACCGTTGCTGCGATGAGGTAAGCCCATGTTTTCTGAATGGAGTTTGGCTTGCGATGATATAACTCGTGATGACAACGCTGGCAATGGTCACCTTCAGGCTGGGACAAGTGGCATTCATGGCAATGCACATCTTTATGCTCAAAAGCATATAAACTTTCTGGTTTCCAAGCTTCCCAATAACGACGCACGCTGATTCTTGAAACTAACAAAACGGTAAATATCTGCAAAAGAACCAGACCAATTAACCCTGGGCCGACGAAAATGTCGGAATAATCTTGGAGTTTAAAACAGGAAATGGCGATGCTAACTAAGAACACATCCAACATAACCCAATGCTTCAAATGTTGAATTAGCCACAGTGAGATACGAAGCCCACGGAACCATCGTTGATGTAAAGAAATATGCGCCGTTACCACTGAAACACAAACCGTCAGTGGCGCTAGAGAGCTACAAAATAGAATGAGCAATGAAAGAAGAACAAATCCTTCTTCCATCAATGTGATCATCCCTGAAGGCAGGGTTGCCGGAATCATCACACCAAAGAGTCGGATGCTAATAAAGTTAAAAAAGTGCGATGGAATAAATAGTAGGATACAGGTTATCGCGACGGCTAGATTACCAGAGAGGCTAGGGCTACCTCCGCGATATAATTGTGTACCACAACGAGGGCAGTGTGCATTTTTGCCATGGGGTAAGTCGACGATGTCGACAGGCAATTCACAACCTTGGCACAAACGTACGTTATTGGGTTGCATGGCGTGCTTAGACAGAGAGGTCATAACGACCTCTCTAGCTTGAACGATTTAAGCGTGGGACTGTATGCCCCCATATAAGGTTTGATATAAGCCTTCTTGCTCAACTAACTCACCATGAGTACCTGTTTGCGTCACTTTCCCATCTTCAAGCACGTAGATCAAATCGGCTTGTTTCACAGCGGATAGTCGGTGCGCAACGATTAATGTTGTTCTACCACGTAAGAACTCGGTCAGTGCTTTGTGTAAAGCCGCTTCAGTAGCGGTATCTAGCGCAGACGTGGCTTCGTCTAAAATAACAAATTGAGGATTACTCAGCACCATTCTAGCAATGGCAAGCCGTTGTCGTTGACCTCCTGACAAACGAATGCCATTACGACCAACTTGAGTATCCAAGCCGTGGTTAAGTTGAGAAATTACATCATGCAGCTGAGCCACTTCAAGCGCACGCCAAAGTGACATTTCGTCAAAATTCCCACCAAGCGTTAGATTATGCCTCAAGGTATCGTTAAATAGTATAGGTTGCTGTAATACCACGGCAATTTTGTCGCGAATTACTTCAAAACCAATATCTTCTGTTAATTCATCATTAAAGCGAATGCTACCGGAGTTTTGACGGTAAACCCCAATAAGTAATTGTATCAAGGTTGACTTACCACCGCCGCTTGCACCAACCAACGCCACTTTCTTTCCTGCCGGCATATGTAAAGAAAGATTATCTAGGACTTTGTTTTCATTATTGTAAGAGAAATTAATGTTTTCTACTTTAACATCAACTTCTCTACCTTCTTTGAAAGGATTTACCTTAGGAACCGGTCTCTGCTCTTCTTCTAACTCTAATAAGTCGTTGATGCGTTTTAATGCGGCTTTAGCGCTGTACCAAGAAAACTGAATCCCAAGCAACTCTTGAACAGGAGAAAGCATGAACCATAGGTAACCAAAAACGGCAAATATTTGGCCAATAGTAAGGTCACTGAACATGACCATTAACATTGCGACAGCTCTGAATAATTCAAAGCCGATCAAAAAGAGAAGAAAAGAAACGCGACCAGCCGCTTCAGATTGCCAAGCATACTTGTCTGCATCAACGCGAACTTGGTTCGCACTGTCTTTGAGTTGCTGGAGAAATTCTCGCTCTTTATTGGCCGCGCGTAGTTGGTAGATTCCATCTAATGTTTCAACTAAACGGTTTTGGAAAATTTCAAAAGAATGATTTTCCTTCCGTTTCAGATGTTTAACCATACTGCCTAGTTTACGTGAGAAGTAAATGACAATAGGGTTAACTAACAGGATAAACAGACCAAGTCGCCAATCGAGCCAAAGTAGAACGATAGCAGTACCAATAACAGTCAGAAAACTGATAACGAATTTTGCTAACGTAGAACCAATAAATTTATCAATGGTCTCAATGTCAGTGATAAGGTGTGCGTTGATTCCTCCGCTACCTTTGGTCTCGTATTGTCGGATGCTGATACGGCCGAGTTTGTCGATCATTTTACTGCGCATCTCAAACGTGATGGTTTTTGAAACAAGCGTAAATTGTCGGCTTTGAAGGATATTTAATCCTTGGCTCGCAGCTCGCATAAGAACAACCAAGAACAGGGTGAAGAAAATATAGCCTGTCGGAGTGTGCCACGCTTCAGGGAGAATGGCATTCATGGCATCTAAGCCTTTTGCAGGTTGGTCCAATAAGACCTCATCAACCATCAAAGGCATGAGGAGGGGAATTGGAACACTAATCAAGGTTGCAAGCACCGCTATCAAGTTCGCTATGATCAGCTTGGACTTGTGCTTTTTTACTTGTGTTATCAACCAAGAACGGCTAATAGTGTCATTTTTCAGAAGCATTGTAATTGAGAATAAGTCCTATTATAAAGTAGGGCTGCATTTTAGCGCCATACATTGAGAATGGAAGCTTTTATAGTAAGTAGGAAGTTAATATGAACTTAGAACAATACCAAAGACTAACCAAACAAGCTGTTGCTCTAATTGAGTCTGAACCAGACTTTATTGCGAACCTAGCAAACTTGAGCTCATTGCTTTTCATGGAACTTGACGATCTTAACTGGGCAGGCTTTTACCTAACAAAAGGTGAAGAGCTTGTTCTTGGTCCGTTCCAAGGAAAACCAGCTTGTGTTCGTATCCCAATGGGTCGAGGCGTCTGCGGTACTGCTGCACAAACTAATACTATACAAAGAGTATACGACGTTCACGAATTTGAGGGGCATATTGCGTGCGATGCAGCGAGCAATTCAGAAATTGTGATTCCATTTTCTATTAATGGAAAGGTGGTTGGTGTACTTGATATTGATAGTCCAAGTATTGGCCGATTTAATGAAACAGACGAAGAAGGTCTCACTCATTTCATGGTTGAAGTAGAAAAGCTGCTTAATTCACACGCGAACGACGCATAAATTAGCCTTCGAGTGTGGTTTTTCCTTGGCATGTCACTATAATACGAGAATATTTTTTCTTAATGCTCGCGGAAATCCGCTCAAATCAGGACCCCTCATGACTGAAAAGTTAAAAAACAGCAAAGAAGTTATTGCATATATTGCTGAATGTTTCCCTAAGTGCTTTACTTTAGAAGGTGAAGCAAAACCTCTGAAAATTGGTATTTTTCAAGATCTTGCGGAACGTCTAAATGAAGACGAAAAAGTAAGCAAAACACAGCTTCGTGCAGCGTTAAGACAGTACACTTCATCATGGCGTTACCTACACGGTGTAAAACCAGGTGCAGTACGTGTAGACCTAGATGGCAACCCTTGTGGTGAGCTAGAAGAAGAGCACGTTGAACACGCGAAAGCGACACTTGCAGAAAGCAAGGCGAAAGTTCAGGCTCGTCGTAAAGAACAAGCACAAAAAGCTCGTGAAGAGGGTAAGGCGAAAGTGAAACCTGCGGCTAAAAAGCCTCAACAGCCTCGTCGTACTAATAAACCAAAAGTACAAAAACCAACTAAGCCTGTAGAAACGCGCGCTCTAAATGCTGATGAAATCACAGTAGGTAACGCAGTTAACGTGAACATGGGCAAAGGAAACATGGCAGCGACCATTGTTGAAATCAATAAGGATGATGTACGTGTTCAACTTGCTAACGGCCTACAAATGGTTGTGAAAGCGGAGCACTTGCGCGCATAAAGGAGATACTCCTACGCATGAATTGCCGTTCAAAAGTGACCCTGATTGCTGCTAGCTTATGGCTAGCAGCATCAGCTCAGGCTCTTGAAGCCAAACTACATAAAGATGACCTGCCGGTTCTTTCTCCTGAAGTTCAGCATGAAACAGCTAGCAAACGAGTCACCTCGCGATTTACCCGCTCTCATTATAAGCACTTCAGCCTCAATGATGATTTCTCTAAAGCGATCTTTGAACGCTATGTAGAGTTGCTTGATTACAATAGAAATATTTTCACTCAAGCAGACATCAGCTCATTTAAAAATTGGTCAGTCGAGCTTGATGATCAGCTTAAATCGGGCAACAACCAAATTGCTTTTGATGTTTACAACCTCTCAATGCAGAAGCGTTTCGATCGTTTTGCTTATGCGTTAACTCTACTCGATGAAGAGATCAAGTTTGATACCGATGACGAGATAGAGTTAGACCGCTCTGAGGCCGCATGGCCAAAAGACGAAGCAGAGCTCAACGAGTTGTGGCGCAAGCGTGTGAAATATGACGCGTTAAATCTGAAACTGACTGGCAAAGAGTGGCCAGAGATTAAAGAAGTTTTAGAGAAGCGTTATAACAACGCGATGAAGCGCATCACACAGACCAACAATGAAGACGCATTTCAGTTGTATATGAATGCCTTCGCGCGACAGGTTGACCCTCATACAAGCTACCTTTCTCCACGTAATGCCGAGCAATTCCAATCGGAAATGAATCTTTCTCTAGAAGGCATCGGCGCCGTTTTGCAAATGACAGACGATTACACAGTAATTCGTTCACTTGTTGTTGGCGGTCCGGCATCAAAGAGTAAGCAACTTGGTGAAGGGGACCGAATCACTGGTGTTGGACAAGACGGTGAAGAAATTGTCGACGTGATCGGTTGGCGTCTGGATGATGTTGTTCAGTTAATCAAAGGCCCTAAAGGCACAAAGGTTAATCTACAGATCTTGCCAGAAGGTAACGATGCGAAGAGTTACATTGTCACAATTGTTCGTGACAAAGTTCGCTTAGAAGATCGTGCGGTTAAGTCAGAAATCATCGAAAAAGACGGTAAGAAGATTGGTATTTTAGAAGTACCAAGTTTCTACGTCGGCTTATCGAAAGACACCGATAAATTACTAGCTGAGTTGAAAACCAAAAACGTTGACGGCGTAATCGTTGATCTACGCAACAATGGCGGTGGTGCGCTAACAGAAGCAACGGCATTGACAGGTCTATTCATTAAAGAAGGCCCTGTAGTTCAAGTCCGTGACAGCTATGGCCGCATCAAGGTGAATGCCGATACCGATGGAAAAGTGAGTTATGATGGCCCATTGACGGTATTGATTAACCGCTACAGTGCTTCAGCATCTGAAATTTTTGCAGCGGCAATGCAAGATTATAATCGTGCAATCATCTTAGGTGAAAACTCTTTCGGTAAAGGTACAGTTCAGCAACATCGTTCACTGAATCATATTTATGATCTTTTCGATAAAGAGCTAGGTTATGTTCAGTACACGATTCAGAAATTTTATCGTATTGACGGTGGAAGTACGCAAAATCGCGGTGTTGCACCAGATATTTCGTACCCAACGCCAATTGAGGCTTCTGAAACTGGTGAAAGTGTTGAAGACAATGCTTTACCTTGGGATCAGATTGATAAAGCACAATATCAAACGTTTCCAAGTAACGACGCCTTAGTTGAAAAACTTACTGCTCTTCATAACAAGCGTATTTCTGATGAGATGGAGTTCCGCTTTATCAATGAAGACATCGAGAAATATCGTAAAGAAAAAGACGATAATACTTTGTCTTTGAACGAGAAAGTTCGTAAAGCTGAATCGGATAAAGCGGAAGCACTTCGATTACAACGCATAAATGAACGTCAAGCTGCTTTGGGTAAAAAAGCATTCAAAACATTGGATGACATACCAAAAGACTACGAGGCTCCTGATGTTTATTTAGATGAGTCTGTCGCGATTATGGTCGATCTACTTAAGCAGGAAAATCAGTCATAAGAACTGGCAATTTAGAATAAAAAGAGTGAGTCTTTCAGATTCACTCTTTTTTTATGCCTTTTTGTCTTCCGCTGTCTCGATATCGAGCAAGATATTCGCTTATTTTCCCCCAATAATTTACGTGATCTACATCTAAAATTTCGCGAAAGTGAGGACTACTGGCTAAGCTAAAAGAAAACGATAAGGATGCCGATATGAAGTGGTTCTTTATTTTACTTAGCTTTTGCTGCTTTAGTGTGTTTGGTGGAGAAAACACCAGAGAAGATGAATTAAGTCACTTTGACACGCCGTTTCTCATCGGAGACTGGTATTTAATGAACCCAAACCCCGAAGAGTCGGCTGAAAACTTTCGCGCGATCAAACTCTCATTAGGTTCTGACTACAGCTTTTCTATTGATATTCAAAAGAAAGACTATTCCGTTGACCATTGGGAAGGGCTGTATAACGCAAATGAAGACACCATCGTTCTTGGTTTAAACACCGACGAGCCTCAAATTTATGCCTATCGCAACAACCATAATACGCTTGATCTTAATGGTGTAACGTTCACTAAAGGATTATCTAATTCACTTGCAGGTATTTGGTCTAGCTCTCACGTATCTGGCGACGGTCTTGTGGCCAACAACATTAATCAGATGGATTTGATACTTCAACCTGATTTCGTGTTCATGTTTAGGGTTTCGAACGAAGAAGGAGATGAGTCCATCAAACAAGGTGTGTTTTACACAGAAGATGAGTTTTTGGTTCTGCTGTATGAAAATGGCGAGCATGGAACCACGTATAAGCTCAACAAGAATGAGCTAACGATCGAAGATTCCAATGGTGATATGTACGCCGTACTCAATAGAGTTACGCCATGATGCCTTTAACATGCGCCAAATTACGCGTGCGTACGGTAAGTCATTAATGTTGTTTAAATGTTAATCAAAAAACGGAGCTAGAGCACTAAAAGCTCCGTTTTTTGATGGAAAGACTTGTATTCTGATACCACAACCCCTACAAATAGCTTATATAGTGATACCAGAAATGCATTTTTGATCATGCAGTCTGGTATTTTTGTTGTTCGACATACAAGGATTTATGCTCATGTCTCAAGCTCCCCTGGCCAAATATCGTAAAGATTATAAAGAGCCATCTCATGCGATTACTGATATCGATCTAACGTTTGATCTATATGACAATGACACAATCGTTACGGCGGTATCAAAAGTTGCTCAAAAAGGCGATACAACAACGCTAGAACTCGATGGCGAAGGGCTTGAGCTACGCGCTGTAAAAGTAAATGGTGAGGATTGGGCTCATCACGAGGTGAAGGAGTCATCGCTGGTACTGACCGATCTTCCATCCGAGTTTGAACTTGAAATCGTCACCAAAATTGATCCTGAAGCGAATACAGCACTCGAAGGTTTGTACAAATCAGGCGGCGCATTTTGTACTCAGTGTGAGGCTGAGGGCTTCCGCCGTATCACGTACTATCTAGACCGTCCGGATGTTCTAGCAAAATACACAACAAAAGTGATCGCAGATAAAGCGGCTTACCCATATTTGCTGAGCAATGGTAACCGAATTGCAGAAGGCGATGCAGAGAACGGTCGTCACTGGGTTCAATGGCAGGATCCGCATCCAAAACCAGCTTACTTGTTCGCCCTTGTTGCAGGCGACTTTGATGTATTGCGTGACAAATATACAACGATGTCAGGTCGCAGTGTTGATTTAGAAATCTTTGTTGATAAAGGTAACTTAGATCGTGGAGGTCATGCGATGACATCGCTGATCAACTCGATGAAGTGGGATGAGGAACGCTTTGGCCTGGAATACGATCTGGATATTTACATGATCGTTGCTGTTGATTTCTTCAACATGGGTGCAATGGAAAACAAAGGCTTGAACATTTTTAACTCAAAATATGTTCTGGCGAACGATCAAACTGCGACAGATCGTGATTATTTAGGCATCGAAGCTGTGATCGGTCATGAGTACTTCCACAACTGGACTGGCAACCGTGTCACTTGTCGTGACTGGTTCCAACTAAGTCTAAAAGAAGGCTTAACCGTATTCCGTGACCAAGAATTCTCTTCTGACTTAGGCTCTCGTGCTGATAACCGTATTGATAACGTACGTATTATTCGTGGTCCTCAATTTGCGGAAGATGCAAGCCCAATGTCTCACCCGATTCGTCCTGACAAAGTCATTGAGATGAATAACTTCTACACGCTAACGGTGTATGAAAAGGGCAGCGAAGTTATTCGCATGTACCATACACTCCTTGGCGAAGAGGGCTTCCAAAAAGGAATGAAACTTTATTTTGAACGTCACGATGGTACCGCCGCGACGTGTGAAGACTTTGTTTCTGCAATGGAAGATGCCACCGGTGTTGATTTAAAACAGTTCCGCCTGTGGTACAGCCAATCGGGTACACCAACGCTGCGCGTAAATAGCGAATACAACGCTGATGCAAAAACTTACGCACTAACGGTAGAGCAATTTACGGAGCCGACGCAAGACCAAGCAGAAAAACAAGCGCTGCATATTCCGTTCGATATCGAGTTGTATGATTCGAAAGGTCGAGTTATCCCACTGGTGATTAACGGTGAATCTGTTCATAACGTGCTGGATATTAAACAAGATAAGCAAACGTTCGTATTTGAAAATGTCGAAGAACAGCCAGTGCCATCTTTGTTGCGTGAATTCTCGGCACCAGTCAAATTAGAATACGATTACAGCGATGACGAGTTAGTCTTCTTGATGAAGCACGCAACGAACGATTTTGCTCGATGGGACGCTAGCCAAATGCTATTGGCTAAATACATTCGTCAGAATGTGAAAAATGTTCAAGCGGGACAAGAAGTATCGCTTTCTGAAGGTGTGATAGATGCTTTCCGCGGTGTGCTGTTGGATGAAACGCTTGAGCCAGCTTTCATTGCTCAAGTTTTCTCTATGCCTTCAATCAATGAGATTACTGGTTGGTACCAGCAAATTGATATCGATGCCGTAGACAAAGTGCTAAACAGCATTACAGTGTCACTTTCTAAGGAATTAGAAGATGAGCTAAGTGCAACTTATCACACGCTTAAGCAAACAGAGTATACGATCGACCATGCTGCTATTGGCAAGCGTGCTTTACGTAACCGTTGCCTTCAGTACCTAGCATATACGGAAAAAGGTAATGATTTAGTCAACGCGCAGTACGCATCTGCAAATAACATGACAGATACGATTGCTGCGATGAGTGCCGCAAATAACGCTCAGCTCGAGTGTCGTGAAGCACTTATGGCTGATTATAGCGATAAATGGAAGCACGATGGTTTGGTTATGGATAAGTGGTTTGCACTTCAAGGTAGCAATCCTGCAGAGGATGCTCTTGAAAAAGTAAAAGCAACCATGAACCACGAAGCATTTAGTTTGAAAAATCCGAACCGTACGCGCAGCTTAATTGGCTCGTTCTTAAGTGCGAACCCTGTACGTTTCCATGATAAATCCGGTGTAGGTTACCAGTTTGCCGGTGAAATTCTTCGCCAACTAAATGATTCGAACCCACAAGTAGCTTCTCGAATGATTGATCCTTTGCTTAAGTTCCGTAAATACGATGAAGCTCGCCAAGCAATGATTCGTGCAGAACTTGAAAAGCTCAAAGCAATGGATAATCTTGCTAAAGATCTATTCGAAAAAGTGACTAAAGCACTAGACGAATAGTAAACAACACAATAGGGTGGTCATTTAGACCACCTTATTTGTTTATGTCACTTAGTTTTCACTTCATGAACTATTACTACTTCAATCTCAACATTTCATATCAAACGTTTTTATCTCATTATTCTGGTGCGGCAAGTGTTGTTCAAGTTGTCACACACAACGGTTTGCGTTTGCAGTTACCCGCCGCGAGATTTAGACCATTTCTTAGTCAATTGGGCGTTAGAGGCCAGTTTAGACTAACAACTGACCAAAATAATAAGTTTCTTAAGTTAGAAACTCTGTGATGTATTGTATTTGCAGAGAGTTAAATAGGAATCTTAGTCACAGAATCGGACATTTCACCTCTTACCACTACGATTAGTTGTTAAACATTTGTAATTATGCTTTTACAATGGGCACATGCATTACCTATGCTTAGTTTCTAAGGTAACAACCTAGCTACTAAGTCCCCCTACAAAACAACAATTCTAATGTGGAGTGTGAATATGACCGCGCGTGAAAATGTAGTGCCGGTTCTGCTTGAAAAGGTTTACCAACTGATTCAAGACAAACTCGAGCTTTCTCACCAAACGCTTGTAACTAAACTTGCTCAACACTTATTCAGTAACATTGCTGATGATGATCTAATTCAGCGAAACGAATCCGACCTTTATGGTGCTGTCGTTAGCCTTTGGCACCATATCAATGAAAAAAAACCAGAAGAGATTTCGGTTCGAGTATTTAACCCGACCGTAAGTCGTCAAGGCTGGCAATCCACACACACAATCGTAGAAATTGTTGTTCCAGATAGTCCATTCTTAGTGGACTCAGTCAAAATGGCTTTAGCACGTTTGGATCTTGTTTGTCACCTAATGTTGAATAACCCAACACAGATTCAGCGTGATAAAAAAGGCCAAGTTACAGACGTAAACGGTGAGGGTGGTGTTCTTCAATCACTTTTCCACATAGAGGTAGACCGCCTTACTAGTAAAGACGAGATGCAAGCGCTTAAAGAAGAGCTGTTAAGAATTCTATCTGATACTCGCTTAGTCGTTGATGACTGGAAGCAGATGGTTGATAAGCTTAAGTTTGTTACTGATGAACTTGAGAAAAATAAAGATCGTGTTTCTATCCAAACTGATCGTATGGATGAAACGATCGCATTTCTTCGTTGGCTAGAAGATCATAACTTTACCTTTATGGGTTATAAAGATTATGACTTAAAAGAGGTCAATGGTGATACCGAACTTGTTCCTGCTAAAGAAAAAGGACTAGGTCTGTTTGCTGATGACAAGCGCGTGCGTAGCGTCAAGCTCTCTGAATTATCAGATTCAGCGCGATTAGAAGCGAAAAAACCATACGCTCTGATCATCACCAAAGGTAACAAAGCATCTCGTATCCACCGTCCGGCTTATACTGATTACATCGGTATTAAGAAGTTTGATGAAAACGGTAAAGTAATAGGTGAGCATCGCTTTACTGGTTTATATACCTCCGCCGTTTACAACCAAGCGGTACAAAGTATTCCTCTGATCCGTGAAAAAGTTGACCGTATCCTTGAAGCAAGTGGATACCGTCACGGATCATACTCATACAAAGCATTGCACAATATCTTAGAAAACTACCCACGCGACGAGTTGCTTCAAGCTAATGAAGAAGAGCTGCTTGAGGTGGGAATGGGTGTTGTACAAATGCAAGATCGTGACTTGCTGCGTTTGTTTGTTCGTAAAGACCCATTTGGTCGTTTCTTCAGTTGCATGGTTTATGTCACTAAAGATCGTTACAACACAGAATTGCGTCGTCAAACTCAACGCATTCTTAAGCAGTACTTTGGTTGCGAGCAAGAGGTTGAATTTACAACGTACTTCTCAGAAAGCCCACTAGCGAGAACACATTACATTGTTCGTGTAGACAATAACAACATTGACGTAGACGTGAAAAAGATCGAGCAAAATCTAATGGAAGTTTCTACCTCTTGGGATGACAGACTAAAAGAATCCATCATTGCTAACTTTGGTGAAAGCAAAGGCCTTCCTCTTTCAAAAGAATATATGAGTGCGTTCCCTCGCTCATACAAAGAGGACATGATGCCAGGTTCTGCGGTTGCAGATATCGAGCGCTTAGAAGCGTTAAGTGATGATAATAAACTTGGCATGTTGTTCTACCGACCTCAAGAAGAGGGTGCAGATTCCAAAGCTGTCCGCTTAAAGTTATACCATCGCGATGAACCAATTCACCTTTCTGACGTAATGCCGATGTTGGAAAACCTTGGTTTGCGTGTGATTGGCGAATCGCCATATGAGATCGAGAAAAACAACGGGCAGACTTTCTGGATCCTTGACTTCTCTATGCTGCATAAGAGCGAGAAAACCGTTGACCTTCGTGAAGCTCGTGATCGTTTCCAACAAGCATTTGCTGCCATTTGGGCGGGTAATCTTGAAAGTGATGGTTTCAACCGATTGTTATTAGGTGCGTCGTTATCTGGCCGTGAGATTTCCATTCTTCGTGCTTACGCACGATACATGCGCCAAGTAGGCTTCCCATTCAGTCAGCAGTACATCGAAGACACGCTAAGCCACTACCCAGACTTAGCGACAGGTCTAGTCAAGCTGTTCACCAAGCGATTTGATCCGAAACACAAAGGCAGCGAGAAAGGCCAAAACGATCTAATTAAAAAGCTAACAGAGCAGTTGGATCGTGTAGAGAGCTTGGATGATGATCGTATTATTCGTCGTTATATTGAAATGATCATGGCGACGCTTCGTACCAACTACTACCAAGTAGACGAGAATAAGCAGCCTAAGCCTTGGTTATCTTTGAAAATGAAGCCAAGCGATATTCCTGAGATTCCGCAGCCTGTACCTGCATTCGAGATCTTTGTTTACGCACCAGATATTGAAGGTGTTCACCTTCGTGGTGGAAAAGTGGCTCGTGGTGGTTTGCGTTGGTCAGATCGTCAAGAAGACTTCCGTACGGAGATTCTTGGCTTAGTAAAAGCGCAACAGGTTAAGAACACTGTAATTGTACCAGTGGGTGCAAAAGGCGGCTTCGTTTGTAAACGCCAGCCATCTCTCACCACTCGTGATGAAATTTTTGCGGAAGGTCAGCGTTGTTACAAACGCTTTATCCGTGCACTGCTAGATGTGTCAGATAACATCATTGAAGGAGAGGTGGTACCACCACAAAACGTTGTTCGTCACGATGAAGATGACCCATATCTAGTAGTGGCTGCCGATAAAGGCACAGCAACCTTCTCAGATTTGGCAAACTCTGTTTCTGCAGAATACAACTTCTGGCTAGGTGACGCATTCGCTTCAGGTGGTTCAAACGGTTACGATCACAAAGCAATGGGTATCACCGCAAAAGGTGGTTGGGAATCTGTTAAGCGTCATTTCCGTGAAATGGGCATCAACTGTCAGACCACTGATTTTACTGCAATCGGTGTAGGTGATATGGCAGGTGACGTGTTCGGTAACGGTATGCTGTTATCGAAGCATATTCGATTGCAAGCTGCGTTTAACCACATGCACATCTTTATTGATCCAAATCCAGATTCAGCCAGCAGCTGGGAAGAGCGTAACCGCTTGTTTAATTTGCCAAGATCAAGCTGGGAAGATTACAACAAAGACTTGATCTCTCAAGGTGGTGGCATCTTCTCTCGTCGATCAAAATCGATCCAGTTGACGCCAGAAATTCAGAAAATGTTAGGTACGAAGAAAGCATCTTTAGCGCCTAACGATCTGATAAAGATGATCTTGAAAATGAAAGTCGATCTTCTTTGGAATGGTGGTATCGGCACTTACGTTAAATCATCGACAGAAACTCATACAGATGTTGGTGACCGTGCTAACGACATGCTGCGCATTGACGGCCGTGACTTAAGAGCCAAAGTGGTTGGCGAAGGTGGTAACTTGGGTATGACTCAGCTTGGTCGTATCGAATACGCACTAACTGGCGGTCGAGTGAACACGGACTTCGTTGATAACGTAGGTGGCGTTGACTGTTCGGATAATGAAGTCAACATCAAGATCTTCCTCAATGGACTGGTTTCAAATGGCGATCTTACGGTTAAGCAACGTAACCAAATTCTAGAGTCTATGGAAGACGAAGTGGGTGAAATTGTCTTGGATGATGCTTACCGTCAGTCGGAGTCGATCTCTGTTACTGAACAGCAAGGTGTTGGCATTGTTAAGGAGCAAATTCGATTCATCCACACTATGGAGAAAGCAGGGTACTTGGACCGTGCTCTCGAATACATTCCTGATGATGAAACGCTAATCGAGCGTGAAAAACAGGGACTAGGTCTGACTCGCCCTGAGCTATCAGTGTTAGTTGCCTACGGTAAAATGGTACTTAAACAGCAACTTGTTACGGATGAAATCGCAAATGATGAATTCCATGCAAAACAACTTGTTGAATATTTCCCAAGTGCGTTACGACGTAACTATAAAGATCAAATGGTTAATCACCCACTGCGAGCTGAAATTATCGCTACAGCATTGGCTAACCAGATGGTTAATGAAATGGGCTGTAACTTCGTTACTCGTTTGCAAGAAGAAACTGGTGCAAGTGTTGTCGATATTGCCAACGCTTACAGTGCGGCTAGAGAAATCTTTGATTTAGAAGCAATCCTCAAGCAAACTCGCAAACTTGATAACGTTGCGACAGCGCAAGCTCAATACGAAATTATGTTTTACGTGCGCCGAGCACTGCGTCGAATTGCACGCTGGTTGCTTCGTAACCGTAGCGGCAAATGCACGGTCGGTGAGTTGATTGCTATCTACAAGCAAGATGTCAATGTTATCACTGAAACCCTAGACACTATGTTAGTTGAGTCTGAAGTTGAAGAACACAATGAGTTGGCTCAAGGTTGGATAGAGAAAGGGGTTGAAGAGAAACTCGCTCACCAAGTTGCCCGCTTATCAAGCTTACAATCTGCACTGGATATTTCATCAGTAGCAAGTGAAACAGGTAAAACGGTTGAGCAAGCATCGAAACTCTACTTTAACTTGGGTGACCGTTTATCGTTGCATTGGTTCTTGAAGCAAATTAATAGCCAAGCCGTTGATAACAACTGGCAAGCACTTGCAAGAGCGGCATTCCGTGAAGATCTGGACTGGCAACAACGTCAACTTACCGCTCAGGTACTGACTTGTGGCTGCTCAACCGAAGAGCTTGACGTGATGGCTGCGTTAGAAGATTGGATTGAAACTAACGAGCAATCGTTGCACCGCTGGGAGAGTATCTTAAACGAGTTCAAAGTTGGCTCAGTACACGAATTTGCTAAGTTCTCTGTAGCACTTCGAGAGCTAGTACTTTTAAACCTCAACTGCTCATCGAAAGAGTAGTGGAATAATCAAGTCATAAGTAAAAGCCTCGTTATTTAACGGGGCTTTTTATTATCTATTATTCACATTTGGAACGAAAATAGTTACATTGTCACATTGAATTGAAATTAAAACAGAGTGAAATCGATTGCTTTTAAGCGGTTAGTTACGATTTTTATCGCAGAAACTTGATTGTAATTGTTTGTTTTATATTTAAAAATCTTATAAAGATATAGGTTTTTACTTATTACGTTCATTTTCATTGAATTACGATGAAAAACGGTAAATAATATTGTCCCGTTTATACGGGGCTTTTTTCTTTCGGAGGCACAATGCTTTACCGTCTAGCCAGAACTGGCTTTTTCCAACTCGATGCCGAGAAGGCACATGATCTTGCAATCAAGAACTTCCAACGCTTTAACGGCACACCACTTGATCTCTTTTACCGCCAACAGTTACCAACTCGTCCAGTTGAGTGTATGGGTCTAACATTCCGTAACCCTGTTGGTCTTGCGGCTGGTTTAGATAAAAACGGCGAATGTATTGAAGCATTTGATACCATGGGCTTTGGCTTTGTCGAAGTCGGCACTGTAACGCCACGACCACAACCAGGTAATGATAAACCACGCTTATTCCGTTTAGTGGAAGCAGAAGGGATCATCAACCGCATGGGCTTTAATAACCTAGGCGTTGATAATTTGATCGAGAATGTTAAACGAGCAAAATTCAATTGTGTTCTCGGAATTAATATCGGTAAAAATAAAGATACGCCAATTGAGAAAGGGGCAGAGGACTACCTGATTTGTATGGAAAAAGTGTATGAGTATGCTGGCTATATTGCAGTAAACATCTCATCGCCAAACACTCCAGGTCTTCGTTCACTTCAATATGGTGAAGCGCTTGATGAACTGCTTTCCGAATTAAAAGCGAAACAAGCGGAGTTATCAGAGAAGTACAACAAGTATGTCCCGTTAGCATTAAAGATTGCGCCAGATTTAAGTGACGATGAAATCTGCCAAATCTGCGATTCTTTATTGAAAAACAATATAGATGGTGTGATCGCGACTAACACAACTTTGGATCGCACGATCGTAGAAGGGATGAGACACGCCAATGAGGCAGGTGGCTTGAGTGGTCGCCCTGTGCAATCACGCTCTACGGAGGTCGTACGTAAGCTTCATGAAGAGCTTGGAGACAAACTTCCAATTATCGGTGTTGGTGGTGTAGATTCCTATGTTGCAGCCAAAGAAAAGATCATGGCAGGCGCTAAACTTGTTCAAGTCTACACTGGCTTTATTTACCACGGCCCAGGTCTCGTACGTGATATTGTTAAGAATCTTTAACATATACATCAAAAACTACTGAAAAATCAGTACCTGTTACATAAAAAAGAGGACTTTGTTTCCTCTTTTTTTTTATCCGTTCGTTTGTAGAATTTAAAAATCACGAGTAGGTAATTAAGCGTCTTACCTCTTTACCACTGATTTAACTAGTCAAGAGAGAACGGAATAATGCTTAAACCCAGCGACAAATGGAATTGGTATTTTGACGAGCAAAAAGCTTGCTTAATGCTGGATCTGGGGGAGGAAATGATTTTCCAAACCAATCTATCCCGAAAATTGTTGGTTAACTGTGCCTTCTCAAACAGTGAATTTACCGTTGATGACGCCAGCGCATTTCAAACGTTTAATGAGCGCATTCGCTGTCTCGATATCAGTGAATATCGCCAAGCTGAATTAACACTGTATTGTGTTGCTGCAAAGCGTTTTCATAAACCTGTACAGCCTAAGAGCTGGTTCTTCGATGCACAGTCCTCTGATTATGAACCTCAAGAAGGGGACATGGTCTTTCTCACAAATCAATATTCTGATGGTATGTTCATCGTTCTAGAACCAGGCGAAACATCGAGCTTATGTGCTTATGTTAACCAAGAAGCCTTTGTTCTTGATGGCAATAAGGCGCTTCAATTTGGGCAGCCGATTAAAGTAATGCATGATCGCATGGCTTGTGCAAACCACCTCTTTGCAATGACCCCTATGGCAATGGTGGGTTAAAGCTGTTTAATTTTTCTTTATTTCGTTCCTTTGTTTGCCTTAATCGACCTTATTGGGTCGATTTTTTTTGTCCTTTCCTCTGACACTCCAATCCGAAAGACCATGAAACTGTTTGTTTTCTATGCATGCAAACATGAAGCTGGTCACTTTTATTTTACTTATTTCAATTTGATTACTCCTTTAATTAGGCAACCTAGCGCCTAAAAAAAACCTATTTATTCCCCTATAAAGGGTATTTGTAAGTAATTTACATCAATCAATCCCGACTGGTATATACCAAAATGCATGTAAATAAGTATTCACTTCTTCTAAAGGAAACAAAATACGTTCATGAATGAAAAACATTCAAACTAAAGATGTTGAAAGTTTTAGATCATTTGAGTGGTGATGATTTGAACTAACGGGTGGGAAAATACCTTTAAAAACGAGGCATTGATCGTAAAGTCAGGTATAATTGAAGCCATTTTTTATCAGCGAAAGAACACTATGAATCAATATCTCGCGGTAACTTCAAATGGCATGGAAAATTTGCTTGTTGAAGAACTGACTAAACTAGGCATTGAAAATGCGAAACCAGTACAGGCAGGCGTAAAATTTAAAGCGACAAACGAACAGGTTTATCGCTGTTGTTTGTGGAGCCGTTTAGCGTCTCGATTTGTACGTGTTTTATCTGAGTTCACGTGTAACAACGACATGGACTTGTATCTATCCACTTCCACTATTAACTGGGTTAACCAATTTCATAGCTCTAAACGCTTTGTTGTGGACTTTAACGGCACAAACCGTGAGATTAGAAATAGCCAATACGGAGCTATGAAGGTCAAAGATGGCATCGTAGATTGCTTTGAGAATAAAGGCTTGCCACGTCCTAATATCAGCAAAGAACGCCCAGATATTCGTATTCACGTTCGTTTGCATAAAGATAAAGCGTTGCTTGGGGTAGACATGGTAGGTAGTGGTCTTCATCAGCGTGGTTATCGACCAGAATCGGGTCGTGCGCCATTACGTGAAACGCTTGCTTCTGCGATTATCATGCGTTGTGGCTGGGATGGGCATCAACCATTACTAGATCCAATGTGTGGTTCTGGTACTTTGCTTATTGAAGCGGCAATGATGGCTGCCAACATGGCACCTGGCGTTAAGCGCAAACAATGGGGCTTCGAAGTTTTGGAAGACTTTGAACCGGAGACCTGGGCTGAGATTAAATCAGAGGCTAATGTTCAAGCTAGACGAGGTGTCAAGAAAGTTGACGCTAAGTTTTTTGGATTCGATAACGACCCCAAAGTATTAAAAGTCGCTCAAGAAAACGCCCGCAGAGCAGGTGTTGAAGAGTTGATTGAGTTTGCGCAAGGTGATGCTGCAACTATTACTCGTCCCGCAGGATTTGAACACGGTGTTATCGTTTCAAACCCACCTTACGGTGAGCGTCTAGGAACTGAGCCGGGGCTGATTGCGCTCTATACCGCATTCGGTGGACAGCTAAAATCTGAGTTTGGCGGATGTAAAGCATCTATCTTCTCTAGCTCAGACGAGCTCTTGAGTTGCCTTCGTATGCGCGCTGATAAACAGTTTAAATTGAACAATGGTGCGTTACCGTGTCACCAAAAGAACTACAGCATTGCCGAGCGCAGCGCTGATGAAGTGAAAGGTGCAGATACTAACGTTCAAATCGCACCAGACTTCTCAAACCGTTTGAAGAAAAACATTGGCAAGATTGGCAAGTGGGCGCGTAAAGAGAAACTAGACTGCTATCGTATCTACGATGCAGACCTTCCAGAATATAACGTAGCGATCGACGTGTACGGCGATCAAATTGTGATTCAAGAGTACGCAGCACCTAAGAACATCCCTGAAGAAAAAGCCAAGCGTCGTCTAACGGACATTATCCGTGCGACGATTCAGGTGACAGGTGTCGAAGCGAACAAAGTTGTACTGAAAGTTCGTGAGAAGCAGAAAGGTCGAAGCCAGTACCAAAAATTAGGTCAGGTATCAGAGACGCTCGAAGTAAACGAGTACGGTGTGAAGCTGATCGTGAACCTTCATGACTACCTAGACACAGGCCTGTTCTTGGATCATAAGATCACTCGTCGTCGTCTTGGCGAAATGGCACAGGGTAAAGATTTCCTTAACTTGTTTGCTTACACTGGTAGTGCAACAGTGCACGCTGCAGTTGGTGGTGCGCGTTCCACTACAACTGTCGATATGTCAAACACCTACTTGAACTGGGCGAAAGACAATATGCAGCTTAATGGCTGTGTAGGGCGCCAACATAAATATGAACAAGCGGACTGTTTGCAATGGCTAGAAAACGCAAAAGGTGAGTACGACTTGATCTTTATTGACCCACCTACGTTCTCTAACTCTAAGCGTATGGAAACATCATTCGATGTACAACGTGACCACATTAAGCTAATGAAGAACCTCAAACGTTTACTGAGAAGTGAAGGCACAATCGTATTTTCAAATAACAAACGTCACTTCAAGATGGATGAAGAATCACTCGCTGAATTGGGTTTGAAGGCTCAGAATATTTCTTCTCAAACGTTACCATTAGATTTTGCGCGTAATAAACAGATTCATAACTGTTGGCTAGTAACGCACGCGTAGTATAAACAAAAGGATTAATACGTGCTGATATTGTATAGCACGGAGGGATGCCATCTTTGTGAGATGGCATTTGCTCTAGTAGACCAAGTCGGTTTGGCCGAGCAAACAGATATCATTGATATTGCGTTCGATGATGTACTATTTTCTCGTTACGGCGTCACAATACCCGTATTAAAATATCAAGATTCTGAGTTGAACTGGCCGTTTGACTTAGAACAACTCACACATTGGTTGGATAATAATGGCATTACTTACCATTCATAACGCACAACTTGCATTTGGTGACCACCCATTGCTAGACAAAGCGGAGTTCGCTCTTCAAGAAAACGAACGCGTTTGTTTAGTTGGTCGTAACGGAGCAGGTAAGTCCACGTTAATGAAAGTGCTTGCCGGCGACATTTTGTTGGATGATGGCAAGATTCAAATAACTCAAGACGTAGTAGTTTCTCGGCTTGAACAAGATCCACCGCGCAATCAAGAGGGTACGGTTTACGAATACGTATCTGGCGGTTTGGCTGAAATCGGCGAACAATTGAAGATCTATCACGATCTTCTCGATCTTGTTGCTCAAGACCCAAGTGAGAAGAACATTAACCGTTTGGCGAAAGTTCAAGAGCAACTTGATCATTCTAATGCTTGGCGCTTTGATGACCGTGTTAAGAACGTACTTGGCGCTTTAAAACTAAGCCCAGAAACCAAATTGGCCGATCTATCCGGTGGCTGGCAACGTAAAGCTGCTTTAGCTCGTGCGCTGGTTTGTGATCCTGATGTATTGCTTCTTGATGAACCAACAAACCATCTCGATGTGACAACGATCGAATGGTTAGAGAACTTCTTAAAAGACTTCAAAGGCTCGATCATCTTTATTTCTCACGACCGTGCATTCATCAAGTCGATGGCGACACGCATCGTCGACTTAGATCGCGGTCAATTAGCTTCTTTCCCTGGTAATTACGAACAGTATTTGAATGACAAAGAAGAAATGCTTCGCGTCGAAGAAATGCAAAATGCTGAGTTCGATAAGAAACTAGCTCAGGAAGAAGTGTGGATTCGTCAAGGTATTAAAGCACGTCGTACTCGTAATGAAGGCCGTGTTCGAGCCCTTAAAAAACTTCGTGAAGAGCGTCGTGACCGTCGTGAAGTTCAAGGTAAAGTTAACCTAAACATCGATGATGCTTCTCGTTCAGGTAAGATTGTATTTGAAGCAGAAAATGTATCTTTTGCTTACGAAGGCAAGACAATTGTCGACGACTTTAGCTTTAACATCATGCGTGGTGACCGTATTGCACTTATCGGACCAAATGGCTGCGGTAAGAGTACGGTACTTAAATTGCTATTAGGGCAATTGGAAGCGCAGTCTGGTCGTTTACACTGCGGAACAAAATTAGAAGTCGCGTACTTTGATCAGTACCGAGAGATTTTGGATCCAGAAAAGACAGTGATCGATAACTTAGCGGATGGGAAACAAGAAGTAATGGTTGGGGGACGTCAGCGTCATGCGCTGAGTTATCTCCAAGACTTCTTATTTGCACCTAAGCGCGCCAGAACCCCGGTTAAGGCACTTTCCGGTGGTGAGAAAAACCGATTATTGCTAGCCCGTATCTTGTTGAAACCAAACAACTTACTTATTCTTGATGAACCAACTAACGATTTGGATATCGAAACGTTGGAACTTTTAGAAGAAATGCTTGCCAATTATCAGGGTACATTATTGTTAGTGAGTCACGACCGTGAGTTCGTAGACAACACAGTAACAACCAGCTGGATTTTTGAGGGTAACGGTATAATCGAAGAGTTCGTTGGTGGTTATCATGATGCTAAACAGCAGCGTGACCAAGTTCTTGCTTCGCGCAGTCAGGTTGAAAAACCAACGAAGAAAGAGAAAGTGGTTGAGGAAACTCCCAAAACTACGCAACCTAAGAACAATTCGAAGAAGTTATCGTATAAGCTGCAAAGAGAATTAGAGGCTCTACCAGCTAAACTTGAACAATTAGAGTCGGATATCGAGAGCCTTCAGGAGCAAGTGAACGATCCAGAGTTCTTTGCTAAACCTGTAGAGCAAACTCAGCCGGTATTGGAACAGCTTGCTGCACTAGAGCAGGAGTTGGAAATCGCATTCGAGAGATGGGAAGAACTCGAAGCAATGCAACAGGATAGTTAAGAATTCAATGAATTGTAGTAATAAATTCAAATTGACCGCCATTGCAATGATGGTTGGTACCACAATGAACGCACAGGCGGCATTGTATCAAGTTGTTGAGGTTTCACCTCAGGATCATGGTTCAAACGGTGACTACCAAACGGCTTACGGGGTTGCAATTCAACAGGGCGATGCAAGTACAGATCCTTCAACAGGTTCACCTTTCGCTTTAGGCTGCTTTGATGCAGCAGCAAACTGCACGCCAGAGCAGTTTAAACTTGCAATGGAAACTCGCACTACGCCGATTTCAGCGACACAAGCCGTGGATGGGAACAGCTATCGTGAAGAAATCCCATTCGGATTAGACGCTGGCTTTTATTACATCCAAGAACTCAAAGACTTTGAGCGTTACTGTTACAACCAGCTTCGCTATTCCACCTGTGACTCATGGGCTTCAGTAAACTGGACGCCGTGGAATAAAGAACGTAGTAAAGACTTTACTTCTAATGCGTTAGCGTTCATAGAAGAAGATTCTGCTGCTTATAAAAATGAATATAACAATGTTATCAACCAGCTTACCGAGGGTGGTGCAGCTGTCGGTAATCAGAGTAAAGTTAGCACAGAAAATACTTCTACATTAGAAACACGAAATACCGTAGTTGCACCAGTAGAGCCAAATATTCTTACTGGCGATAGTGACGCAAGTGTTGTGCAAAGCCATGCTTGGAGCACAGACGGCATTTTTACTGTTGGCAGTGTTTCTCGAACAGCAAGCAATACCAATGGAGCTCACCACACATCAAAAGCAGCGATTTGGGATCAAAGCGGAACCGTCAGTGAATTGGCTTGGCCTAGTGGCACATCTAAAGATGGAGAAAGGTTAGCTCAAGGGAGCATGCGTGACCTTGTCACTGATGGAACAACGGTCTATGGCGTAGGTTACAACACTTACAGTGATGATAACTACCTGAATGCGACTGTTTTTGTCGGAACTCTAGAAGCCGAAGGTAGCGTTGAAAACGCAACTTGGAAAAATAAAGTTGTTGTAGGAGCTAGACAGCGCGAAGGTGATGATACGGTTCATACAAACTCACGCTTAACCGACGTTAACTCTAATTTTGTTGCTATTGGTGAAGCGAAACGTTCGGGCGGATACTTAATGCCAACGGGCTCTGCTCCGAATCGTCTCTTTATCGTAGATGATGTTCGTAAGGATTCTATTAGCGCTTTTTACCCAACTACTGGCATTTTCTTTAGCGGTGCGGGCGGTAAGATGGGCGGTATCAACTCTTACAATGAAATCGTCGGGCAACTTGATGCGGAAACGACTCGTGAAGACGATGGCAAGCCACGTCGTAAGCGCGGTTTTATCTATCCATATAGCCTAGGTGGCGAGACTAGTGAACGTGCTGCAACATTGTTTAATGGAAAAGCTTGGTTCCTAGACAGTTTGACTAATGGCGGTGATTACTCTGAACAAAACAATCAGTTCCGTATTATCGACGCAACTGATATCAATGATGCAGGTGTGATCTCTGGTACTGCTATGAAATGTGCAGGTGGTTATAGCACAACAGCAAACAATGCGACATGTAGCTCTGAAGAGCAAATTGTAGCAGTCAAACTAGTACCTATTGCTGACGCAACTAAGGACGACATCGTATCTCGAAGCATTGACTCAACGACGACAGAGCGTCAAGGTGCAGGCCTTGGTTGGTTAGCTTTGACCATGCTTGGATTGTTTGGGTTCCGTAGAAAATAGTTAAAAATCGTCAGTAATTTTTAAATCAAGCAGAGGCTCACACATTTGAGTCTCTGCTTTTTTTATGCCTTGAGAAATTGCCTACTTTGATCGATTCTTATAAGTGGAGTCATAAAAACTCCATCAAAGTTTCACAATAACAGCTGTACGTTAGTAAATGGACCTGTATGAGGAATTAACTATGAAGAGACAAAAGCGTGATCGCCTAGAACGAGCTCAATCTCAAGGCTACAAAGCTGGATTGAATGGAAGGTCTCAAGAGGCTTGCCCATATCAACAAGTTGATGCTCGGTCGTATTGGTTAGGTGGTTGGCGTGATGCCAGAGATGAAAGACAATCTGGTCTCTACAAATAAACTCTCCACATACAAAAAGAAGGATTCGAAAGGGCTCTACGGAGCCTTTTCTACATTATAGGGACATAGGGAAGTAGGTTAACACTCGATAACAAAAAGGCTCCTAAATAGGAGCCTTAATAAATCGATTAAAATCGTGATTAGAAGCTTGAAGTGTCTTGGAACAAGCCAACTTTCAAATCTTTTGCTACGTAGATTTCTTTGCCGTCCACACATACACGACCGTCAGCCAAACCCATCACAAGCTTACGGTTTACAACGCGTTTCATGTGGATTTCGTACGTCACTTTTTTCGCTGTTGGCAGGATCTGACCTGTAAACTTCACTTCGCCAACACCCAGAGCACGACCTTTTCCTTTGCCACCAACCCAGCCAAGGAAGAAACCAACAAGTTGCCACATCGCATCAAGGCCAAGACAACCCGGCATTACTGGGTCGCCAGGGAAGTGGCAGTCAAAGAACCACAAATCTGGAGTAATATCCAATTCCGCCAAGATCAAACCTTTACCAAAATCGCCTTCAGTCTCAGACATTTTAGTAACACGATCCATCATTAGCATGTTTGGCGCAGGAAGCTGAGGGTAACCAGGCCCAAACAGTTCGCCTTGGCTAGAAGCAAGTAGATCGTCACGGTTATAAGAATCACGTTTGTTTTGCATTATCAATTACTCCAATTTTTGATAGCTGCATCTTAGTGAACACGTGTACGCTAAACAACTCCGATCAGTACTAGACAAACCAGTTTTTGATGCGCTGCACAATTCCTTCTGGATGCTCATGTCTTTCAAAGTTTTCAATACGTTCCGCTATTTTGCCAATAATGCTATCGTCTTCACCTCTAAAAGGTTTATTCATTACAATCGGAATAGCTTCATCTACGGTAGAAACGGACCAAATATGGAACTCACCATTTTTAATGCTTTCTATTACATCTTTATGTAATGCAAGGTGTTTAAGGTTTGATTTTGGCATCACAACACCTTGATTTCCTGTAAAACCTTGATGTTTACAAACCTGATAAAAACCTTCAATTTTTTCGTTCAAGCCACCAACGGCTTGCACTCGACCAAACTGATCAACAGCCCCTGTAACCGCAACTTGTTGATTAATTGGAGATTCAGATAAAGCACTTACCAAGCAACAAAGTTCTGCAAGAGATGCGCTGTCACCATCAACTTCACTATAAGACTGTTCAAATACGATGGAGGCTGAGTAAGGCAGTGGTTCATCCAGTTTCAGAGCAGAGCTCAAGAAAGCTTGCATAATCATCATGCCTTTTGCATGTAGATTGCCTCCAAGCTCAGCTTTGCGCTCAACATCGGAAACATCGCCATCACCAAAATGAATTACACAAGATATTCGTGCAGGCTCACCATAGCTGACAGGGTGCCCAGCCATATCAATAACGGTTAGGCCATTGATTTGACCAACTTGTTCCCCAGTTGTCTCAATGATGACTTGGCCATCTAAAATATCGTACACGGCACGCTGAGGAAGGTAAGATTCTCGGTAATACTTGTCGTCAATCGCTTTATCTAACGACTTGTAATCTAATGCGTGACCATCACTGAACTGGCTGGCAAGCGTTAGAAGTTGAGAGTGCCACATTACTCCTAAAGGCAGATAATGTTGATCTTCAGTAAATCTCATACCGGCTAGCAACAATCTTCTAAAACCACATTCAGTTAAGTGAGGCAGCTGATATTGAGAACATATCCAGTTCACTAAACCAAAGTAATCTGTCAAATTCTGCTCTGACAGATGAATATCTTCTTCAACTTCCGTATACATGGCAAAGCCAGAACAGAAGTCTTCATCGATGTATTCTAGCTCTGCTAACTGACTTCTTTCTCCTGTTACAATCAGTTTTACATCATAAGCTTTAGCTTGCGGTACTGAAGTAGGTAAACGAGTAGGGCTTAGGTTCAGTGGCTCGATAAGGTTTTGTTGGATTGCAGACTTTATATTTGGCCAAAGTCCTGGGTTAGCCAAAATTAGATTAGCCGATACAATTAAGTAACCGTTATCTGCCTGTGAAATTAAGCCAGGTTGGAAGGCAATATCACCACTTAAATCGACACTGTAACGGTCAAATAAGCGTTTGGCATCAAGTGATTCCGACAAAACTATCGCAGCGTTAGACTGGCTCTGAAGAGCTTTACTGATGAACTCTCTATAGACAGAATTATCTACGCAGTTAATGAGTAGTACTCGCGTCAATCCAGAAATTTTTGAAAAACGAGATATCGTTGCCGACATTCTCGGTTGGAGATCAGTAAAAGACTTCTTTGGTAACGAAGGTGCAGACTTTAAAAGTGCTTCGTACTGCTCAAGTGAAGGTGTTACGTCTTGCCAATTAAGTTGGTTCATTAAAATTCATCGTAATTCAATCTTGCCGACATTATAACGAAACGGACTATAACACCCTAGCACCAATTTGGTTTGCTCACGGCATTCAACTCTCAATGAACAATACTTAGACAAATGAGTGATCAACATCGATACTTCTAAGAGTTTTATTTGCCCAAGTAAACCATCTGGGTTACGCTGTCACTAGGTTATGTTTATGGGTCGGAACAAATGAAATATCAGCAGCTTGAGAATCTAGAATGTGGGTGGAAATGGAAGTATCTCATCAAAAAATGGAAAGATGGTGAAGCGATTACCCGACATATTGATACAAGCGAAGCAGATGCAGCGGTCGCAGAACTAAAACGCCTTGAACACGAGCCTACACTTGTCTTGGCTTGGATAGAAAACCACATGTCAGAAGAGTTAGATAATAAACTCAAGCAGGCTATCCGAGCGAAACGGAAACGTCACTTCAATGCAGAGCAAGTCCATACAAAGAAGAAATCCATTGATTTAGATTACCGAGTTTGGGAAAAGCTTTCTAGTAGAGCGAATGAACTTGGTTGTACGTTATCTGACGCAATTGAATATTTGCTTTCCGAAGCGTCGAGAAGTGAAAAAGCGAGTCAAAAAGTTACCTCAATTAAAGAGGATTTGAGTAAATTGCTATCTAGCTAGGATAGGGAGTGCCAAATGTTATATGTAATCTTAATTGCAGCCATCGTGATCTTTTGGTTGATCGCAGTCGATAGGCCGGTGTTAAAAGTAAAGTTTGATAATGGCCATATTAGTAACGTAAAAGGGCATCTACCTCCTTCTTTCAAACACAACTTACAGGATATTAGTGAGCATAACCCGTTTACTGGTGAAATGAAGGTGTATAGCCAACGAACAGGAATGCGCTTAAGCTTTTCCAAAGGCATTCCCAAAAAAGTTCAACAGAGGATTCGTAACGTTTTTCCGCACCAGGGCTTCAAAGCAAACAAAGGCAAGAAGCGCGCTTAATTACATATCAGTTACTTCATCATGTTAAATGGGACGCAATGTGGCGTCCCATTTTCGTATCTACAGAAAAATTACTTATCATCGAACAATCAACAACATAAACGGACCAAAACGATGAGATACGTTGTAACTTTAATGGTATTGATCTTTGCAAGTAATTCAGTTTTTGCTGACGATTCAGAAACGAACCTGTTGGCTAAAAAGATTAAGACTAAGCTTCAAAAGAAAGTAGACAATAAGTTTGATGGCTATCAAGGTTATTGTGACGTCATGATAGAAATGGAGCACAAAAGTAAAAACGTAGTAATAAAAAGAGTAACCAGCAGTGGTGACCAAAAAGTGTGTAGGTACGTTAAGTCCAACTTGAAGAAAGGAAAACGCTATCGTTACAAATACCCCGAAAAGTACATTCGCCTCCATATAACCACAGGCTTATAAATGTTTCAGAACGCCTTGATTAAGAGCGAGTGAACTGAGCTCGTGATTTTTGGCAGATTTCGTTGCGGAGCGATTAGAGCGTTTAGCTGATTTTTGCTGTTGTACGAGGCGAGTATGAAAGGCTTTTTTGTTTGGTAGTGCTTAAGTTAGTAATCGTGATGCCATTGAATGGCAAATTCAGTGAGTTGGCCATCATCACCATACATAGATTGATTCAGGTACTTACGGAAGAACACGCCAGTAAGTCGAGGGCTAAGCGCGCATCAATTTTCAATAAGAGATTTGATTTGCTTCGTAAGCATAACCACAAACCAAACTAGCGATTGCAAGTCCACAGGAACCTCGGTTAAAGCCTCAAAAGCAAACAATGTTGTTAATCTTAGGAGGACATTTTAAAGTAGCTAAAACCGGACATTATTGCTTTGAGTTTACACCCTCCTTGGTGCGCATTATATCTGCTTATGTTGAATGCGATTGCATATGCTAGTCCTATAAAATGTCTCTCTTTTGAGGGACTATTCAATGAAGTATCACGAAATGACTAAAAACTATATTTTTCGTGAATTTGAATGTGGTTTATCCGTCGAACAAGCTGCTGAACTTTGTTTAAAAACTGTGAGAACAGTCAAAGAATGGGATAAGGGGAAAACCATTCCTCCTGAGTGTAAACGGCTCATGAGAATGACAAAGGGAAGGGAACTGAGCCCATCTGAACAATGGGAACATTTCAAAATGCATTACGATAGATTAGAACTCCCAACAGGGCAGCTGGTAACGGCTCAGCAGGTTTTGACAGGAATAGCTTTGTTAGAGATTGGGGCATTAACTGATTTAGAAGCTGCGGGTCAAGTGCTGAAATATGCAAGAGCACTTAGAGACATGATGTAGAAAAAGGCTCCAATAGGAGCCTTTTAATGTTGTAAGGTTTAAAGCGGCTCTATATTCGCACTATTCCAATATTTAGAAAAACCCATAGCTGTAACAGTAATTTTATCAAAGCCTTCAGCAATATCGGATTCGACTAAGACTCTATTGCTTTTGATGAATGAATTAATCACGTATCTTTTTCCTCGTTCAGTATCAGGAGTTAAATAGATATAAGCGAAATCATCATCATCCTCTTTAACACAAAATCCAAGCATTCTAATGGGTTGCCCATTAAATTTTTGTATCCTAGTACCTTCAAGTATATGTTGATTTGTGTTGTTTGTGTCCTTAAGTTCCCTATAGTTGCATGTGTTTCTACTTGTATCTACGTAAGTAAAAAACATACTTAATTCTCCGTTCATATTGTGCTTCGCTTGAGCGATGAAAAGTCTTCCTGACTTATCTCCTTCATACAGGGAGGCCATTAAAACAGCGCCGCTTTGCTCCCATGAAGCATCAGGTGCTGATATCCACTCATCTTTAGCTGAAGCAAAGAAACTGGTTGCTATAAGTAGAAATAAAGTAAGTTTCTGCATTAAATTCCCGCAAATTAGTCCTATAAAGTTTGTGGGTATTGTAATTTAGTGGAAGATAGTTTTGGGACCTTAATTGTTAGAGGATATGTAAGTAATCATCATCAAAACATAAACAAATAGAATTATAAGCTTACATATGCAAGTATTATTTCATACAATGCAAAAAGGCTCCAAAGGAGCCTTTTTGCGTGTAAATGTCTAACTAATAACTCTGCTGAATCAATCTTCAAATACATCTAGTAGATTTGTATCGAACGAAAGTCCTTTTAGATTGTGCTCGTCACATAACGATATGAGTTTGTCATCACAATAAATTGACATACAACCTTCATCTTTTGATTTAAAGACATATTTATTTGAAAGATCGCTTTCTATAAATACCAGTTTCTCTAATAATCCTTGTTCTCCGTCAATGTCTTCAAATTTTATTTTCTGCTTATCTTCTTCTCCAAAAGACATCACGTTGAACACGGTAAAACTTTCATCATCGATTGTAATCGGTAAGAACTCACCGTCAGAGTCAATTACATCTCGTACTACCTGATATGCATTTTCTCTCAAGACAAGGAATGTTCTCCACTTAGATATGTCTGGAATTGCTTCAGCAGATTTAAAATGTTGAGTAAATGTTGTATTCTCATTTACCCAAACATCTCTCAAGCCTGTTGAGTCAACAGGATCTCTTCTAAGTCGCCTTAACAATTTAAGGTCATCTGAATCGAGAGCTCGCTTATAAGGGTCATGCTCTAAAACTTTAAATTCTCGGGGCTTATTTTTTAATTTGTATACAGTCATACAGTAGGTTTCCAGTTAGCATCTTTCTTCTCAAGAATTTTCTCAGGATGAGAGCCGTCTTGTATTTGCTTTTTCATTTTCAGCAGTGTGGACTTAAATACATTCTCACTATGCCTAATTCTTCCTAGCGTGCCAATCCAGTTCTGATAATTTGTACCATGTATTCGTGAGTGAGGCGGAGCTTTTGGAGTAGTGTAGTGATCTTTGTAAGCACTGGATTTAGGTAACCAAACACCATTAATTGCATCATTAATACCTATACCAAATTCGAACATTTGTAATTTTGCATCAATCATCGCAGTTACCTTACCGTTTCCCATCACAATATGATGTGCTGCGTGATTTGGGCTAGGTTGAGGTTCAGCTACGGCATAGAGGTTTCTAATTAGCGAATTCGTAGGATGGTGTTTCTCTCTAGATAGTTGGCTTTCATCTTTAGCCTTGTTTTCTCGACGGTACTTCTTAAGGTCTTCATAGAGCTCGTCTTGTAAGCGAGCGTGGGCTTTAATTTTTGCTCTTTCGCGTTTCAAATGTTTAATTGTTGCTTCAACCTCTTCAAGCTCGGATTTACTGGCATTGGTCAAGTTACTAACCTTTTTATAGTGTTTCAAAGCTTCGACTTGATAGTTATATATAGCTAACTCTAATGCCGATGGATTTGTTGGCCTTGGTGGTTTCTTGAATACAGGTGAAACTCCTAGTGTAGTAGTACTCATATCTGCTCCTCAAAGTAAGAGATAAACAGTTGATCTAACACATAGAGTTAAAAGATTCAGGTTAAAATAATCACAACAAAACCTGAATCTAACTTTTAAGTAACAACAAATTTGTAAATTACATTTCACCTCTAACTCTACAGCGAGTAAGCATTATATGAGTTTTAATCGACTGAGGCTGGACTTTGTCTAGAGCTATTAATTAGGCTACTGAGAGTTGTTAACATCGGGTTGTTGAACTTCGTAATTACTGACCTGAGTGATAATATCTTTATCCATGTGTTGCTTTATGAACTGAGTTTTTAACCTGATGCGCAGTTGAGCTTTCTCAAGATCAGATAAGTCGAGGTCTTCTGTCACTATTGACGTTATATCTCTAGCTAATATAGAAAGCCTTAGAAAAGCCAACCTTTGATCGTGTATATCAATTAGTCGCGATATAGCCTTTTGTAAAAATGCGCCGGTAGCACCCATTAGTGCAATAATAGCTAATGTGTAAGGCATGCGACTTAGAATTAGATTCCACACTTCTTTTATTTCACCAGAATTGAACTGATCCATTAACAAAATCGATCTCTCGAAAATGTTTAATGTAACAACCGAAATAATAACTAGACAAATAAGAACCATAACACCATAGAATATTTGTTGAAATCTAGTTTCGCCGACATAACCTTTAAGGTCTTCACTGAATACATCCTTATCCTGCTGAAGTTTTACAAGATCACTGCTTAATGTCTGTGTCTCTCGTGTCAATGTGTGCTTTCTTTCTTCGAGTTTATTAGTCTCATTTGTAAGTCGCTCAACTTCATCTTTAGACAAATCTAGCTGAGCCTTTTCTTTAGCTAAGCTCTGCTGTACCTCGGTAAGTTGTTCTGTAGAGTCATTATGTTCGATTGCAGCTTGTTCGGTATTTTTGACCGCGACATCATATTCAGCTTCAAGATTTTCAATATCGGATTCTAGTTGCTCAATTCTGTTCTCAAATGCAAACTCTCTTTGTGCAAGTTTCTCGGAATAATCGCGTAATGCTTTTGCTGTGTTCTTTATTCGCTCATGTGTGACTATAAATCTCTGTACTTGATTTTTAAGAGCAAAACCGGAACTTTCAGGATATAAGCTATCAGCTAAACCATAAACCTCGAAATCAATGACTATTATAGTCCCAGTTGCTGATGATATGGTGAACTTATCGATTGCTGAGTTAATCGAAAATACAACTTTTGAAATATTGGATTTTGATGTGGGAGCATTAGATGATTTTAAACTGTAGCTTTTTTCATTGTTGAAATAAGTCAGCTCCAACGTTTTAGTTAAGGAAGTCTCAATCGAAAGTACAACCTTTGTAACATAGAGTCTTTTGGTCAAACGAAGTTCGACTGGGGTTGTCCTCAGTCTATATTCTATCGGTAACTCACCATCTTTCTTATTGCCCTTAAGTAAATCTAAGATTTTAGACTTAGAGTCAAAGCGAAACGAACCTAACTTAATTAGGAAGTTGGAGTGAAGACGAAGTGTGTTTAAAGATTTAGTGAGTGACTGAAGCTCGTGTTGAATCTTTTCCAAAATAATTCACCTATATACACCTTTTATGACATTATCAATGAATAATTTTTATATGGCTAACCTTATTTTTTATGTTTCAGTGTGACTAGTTTTGTATGTGATGGGTGTAAAACTAATTCTGTATATAGTCTATCTCTTAGTGAAATCCCCCACATCAATACCACTTCAAACAAAACGGATATGCTACCATACACTCATTTTTCTATAAGTGAGGAACAGAAAGTGCCTGAATTACTGATACTTATATCCTTAGCGTGTATTGTGTATCTATTCACAAAGAAGGGTAAAAAACCGAAGCGTAGGCTTAACGAATGGGAACAAGGTGCAGCAGTTAGAAGACCCAATAGCGTGCATTCTTTTGAACCCAAAGTTGCAGAAAAGAGCCCAAAGGTAGTCGAGGTACCTCTGCCGAACACTGGCAATAAGACTAATTCTGTACCTCACAAGAAAAGTACATACTTGGCCACCAAGACAGAGCGCAGATTCTATAGCGTTTTGCAGGAGCTTATACCTGACGAATACGTGATTCATAGCCAAGTTTCATTGATGGCGTTAGTTCAACCGACCAATTTTAAAGATAACTCTCGAACTTGGGCTAAAAGAATGGACTACGTGATAACGGATAGAGACACAAAAGTCTTGGCGGTCATCGAGCTGGATGATTCATCTCATAGGCAGAAGAAGAGACAAGAACGAGATATATACGTAAACAATGCACTTAACGGACACCATCCGTTGCTTCGGTTTGAAGCTAGAAGCTCTTATGACAAAACACATATCGCAACCGTGTTAGAACGTGACACGATAATAAAGTGTAGAGAATTGGAAAACGCATTACAGTACAGCTAAATCAGAGCCGAACAGCAATTGTTCGGCTTTTCTTTTAACTCAAAGTATCGTGGTTCTTATCGTTACTTTAAGTTCTTTATCGACAGTATTGGTCTTTTCTGACCGGAACAGAGCACCGAGTAACGGCACATCCATTAATACCGGAACACCACTTACAGAGTCTCTCTGCTCTTGGGAAATCAAACCCCCTAAAGAGATCGTTTGGCGGTCTTTGACCTTGACCACGGTTTGCAGTGTTCGCGTATTGGTAATGATGTCGGATGCGATAGAGGAATCCGTCACCGAGTCGGATTTTTGCATTATCTGAAGCACAACATGATCACCAATCACATGCGGTACTACCTCAAGTGACACGCCCACATCCTTACGCTCAATTTGCTGGACTCGATTACCACCGTCAGTTACCTCAGACGAAGTGAGGAACGGGACGTTCTGACCAACCGTGATGTAACCGCGCTCCCTGTCCATAATGAACATGTTTGGTCGTGATAGGAGCTTGGTATTCTGATTCTTAGACACTGCTTTAATCAGCGCATTAAAATCACCGCCCTCATAGAACAGCAGGTTATCCACGGCTTTCTTGATTGCGGTCGGTTGCGAAACAAAGCCTGCCTCACTCAGTGCCAAGTCCATATTCACGCCGATTTCTTGAGAATCACCGAGCTCAGTTTCAGTAATCACCGCCTCGATAAAGACTTGCTTTTGTGGTCTATCAATCCCCTTGATGAGCACATCGATGTGCTTCAATTGGTTTTCAGAGCCAGTCACGATAATGCTGTTTGTGGTCGGTAGTACCTCAACCTTGTAGTTTTTAATCGCTTTGTTGTTCAGTGTTTGATTCTGAGTTGCAGCAAGCATCGAGGAAATCAAATCAACGACCTTGGTATTTCGAACATTCTCAAAGAAGTACAGCTTTACTTGAGAGGGTTCGAACGTCTCCACCTTGTTAGCGTCGGCAATGATGGTAAAAACGCCGTGGTCATGTGTAAGCTCGTAACCGTGCGCACGAAGTACCGAAAGGAAAAAGGCAGAATAGTCCTCATCTTTCAAATCGGGCGCGGTAAAGCTGACCTCACCAGTGACACCATGACCGAGCACAACTGTGTTTCCAGTGTGAACCGAGAACCACGATGCAAAGTCTCCAATCGGTGTGTTCTTTGCCTCAAAAGGCGCAGAGCTTGCGGCAAAAGAAGGCGAGCTGAGCAGGGCGCACGTAAGCAGTAAAGTGGTAATGCTTGATGTGGAAAAGTTGGAACAAGCCGTTGTTTGTTTCTCAACTTTACCACAGCGCATGATAAGTAATGATCGCGCAAACAGTGAGCCTCCGGCGCAATAAAATTCTTTTTGTATTTCTGAAAGAAAAGCTGTGAGTTTTGCGATTATCCATGACATAAAGCGCACCTTTTTCCCTAGCACATGACTTTGAATGATTGACCGTTGCCACTCACCGTAATGGAGCAAGAGCCGTTAGATTGAGCCGTAAAGCCTTTTGCGTATAGTTGCGACGACGACAGACGCACATCGTCCTTAACCAACACAAAAGACGGAGCAACGTTTGGGGGATTCATTGAAGACTCGATTCGATAGCCGTCGAGCAAGTCACTCAATGACTCGCGAGGTGCCTCCGCTTGAGCCGTTGCGGGTTCCGTCGACATGTTCGGCGTGCCAACTAAGGTGAACACCGCAAACGAGACGGCGACACCTGCCGCAAATACACTGAATCGAGAGTATTTACGGAGATAGATTTTCGTAATGCGCATGATATTTCTCAATGTATACGGGACAGTGTAACGTCCGTGGGTATAGTAGGGCGGCAATACTGAAAAAACGCCGTCCTCATAGTTGTTTCTAAACATCTGCTTAGTGTCATAAGAGCTGTATAAGTCCGTACCCCAGAGCATCCATTTATCGACGGTGAGTGAGTTTGCGTTGTCACCATACTTCACAATGCCAACGTGCAGCTTAGGCATTTTCAACTTGAGTTGACCGAGCGTCAGAACGGATACCGCAGTCGAGATGATAGGGACTTGAAGACGGTCTAAACGACGACAAAACACGGTGTGCTCAGCCAGTGCGAGACGCGCTTGTTTATCAACAATCGAAATATCTTGAACGATGAAAATGACATCCCATCCAAGCTTTCGAATATGCAAAAGGTGATCAATTAACTTTTGTCGATTCTTATCGTTCCATGTGCGCGAGTTAAACCACGTTCCGCACTCATCGAGCACAATCAAGCCGTCTTTTTTGGTGTCATAGCTTTTATTTGCCGAGCCAATCACCATCAAATCTTCCACTTGAGGCTTGTCCGGTAAGCGGTAAAGTCGAGTGTTGCGCTTATCGCGTCCAAGCATTTCTTTCAAGTTGATATCGAGGTTTGTCGCTACAGGCACACCACGCATAAACGCCTCACGAATCTTACCGACTGCCGTTAGCGTTTTGCCTGAGCCGAGCTTACCCGTAACAAAGTAGACCGATGCCATTACGCCGCCCTCACAATCGCGTAGAACTTCCACTCCCACACCCAACGCAGGAGACGCGCCGAATAAATCGCACTCACACAAGGCACGGCGTTATTAGGGATGAACATACCCGCTGCTTGTGACCACATTGGAGGCGCAACATAAGACAGGCCCGTTGCAAGGGTGTAAATCGCCAAGGTGAGGGTGACGGTCAAGCCGATTAGCAGCGTTAAAATGACCAAGTTAATCGTGACGTTTCGTGCTTTCGCAATGAAAAACCAACCAAATAACGTGGTCGCTATCTGAGAGATAAAGGCAACCAGAGCAGGGAGGCGCAACGCCGTCCCAATGGTGCTGACAATTGGTAATAGCTGAATCATTAGTAATATCTCCCCGAACCTGGCTTGTTACTTGGTACAGGCGTGACCTCAGTCAGCAGGATTTCAACAAGCGTCTTAATCGTGTAGATGTAAATCAGAATTGAGATGATCATTTTGAGTTTCTGCGAAAACTCACAAGAGATAGAAGCGCGACCACCGCCAAGCGTAGGCAAAGATAGATTCATGCAGGGCGTAGGCTTAGGTAATACACTCAAAAACGAATCCGATATAGCATTAATATGCCCCTCAGACTCTGCCGTTAGATTCTTCTCAATCAAATCGTTAGCCGCATCGGTCACGGTCTTTTCATAGGAATTCATCGCACCGGACACGGCTTTATCCGCTTGAGTCAGCACATCACCGACATAATCCGAACCTAAACCATGAGGGTTTTCACAATAGTTGTTTTCCTCGGTGGGCTCACAAGGCTTGAGGTCGTCGAGCTTGTCCGATAACTCCGCAAATCCATCAGCGTTAGTGGTTTGCAAATCATCGAGTCCCTTAACCACCTCACCAACAGAGTTGGTGTTTCGATTGACCGCCGTCGTGATGTCACCGTTAGCTTGCTGAATCAGCGCCTTAGTGTTTTCGTAAATCTTGTTGTCGTTGATTTGCTGCTTTTGAATCGCTTGGGTGTTAGTCACCATCGACGCATTGAGCGCAATGATTTGGTTTTGAATATCAGCGCTCGATTGATTGAGGTCGACGTTGAGTGCGTTAAGTGCCTTGTTCACATCCGAGTTAAGCCCTTTAATCGCACTGACAACACCCTTATCGGTTGATTCATCCGTGTCAGGGTCTTCGACTTCTGGCTCCGCGTCAGTATCGGGTGGGTTAACCGTATTGGTTGAGCCGTCAGGCAATACGCTAGGGTCTTCGATGTCGCCCGTTGGGTCGTCAGGGTCGTGAATTGGATCATCGGGAATAATAGGGGTGTCAGGACCATCTTTACCCCAAAACAGCGTACCACCATCACACTGATTACCAGTGAATTGAAACTTACCGTGACATCGCGTGTTTTGAGTGAACTCACCGGAGTCGACATCGGTACAAAGCGTAGTGTCATTTGGAATACGCTCAAGCTCACAACGGGTTGCGCCAAAATCGCCATAACATGCCCCTGTCACTTGCTCACCATAAACATAAGCCGACCAGTGAAGTGATTGTTTGTCATCAATGGATTGCTTGAACTGACAGGCATCCATACAAGTGCCGTCAGGGTTTTCGCCAAACTCACATGCAGGAACGATAGGCTCACAGGTGTAACCGTCACCATCTTCTATTCTTTCATGGTCTGCTGGACACTTAGCGGTACGATGAAGAAACGTTGCAGCGTGATATCTCGGGTAACTGGGACTGGTTGTGTTACAAATAATCATTAAAGCGAATTTACTACTCTCTATAGAGCATGACTTCGTATAGAAGTCTTTGTAGTTAACAAACTTATTTTCATAACAAGAGACATACGAGTAAGGGTTAACTCTCTTACCCAAGGACAAGTTACAGTTAGGATAAGCGGCAACATCGCTAGCGCTGTAAGTAGGTTGAGCGGCGCTTACATTAAAAGCACTAAACAAAACACCCAGTAAAATAATCAGTGACGCTATGCTTTGTTTAATGTTCATTTGTAAATCTTCCTCGTGAAAAATAACGCCCCCATTCGGAGGCGTTGACCAATGGGTGTATAAAGCAGTCGTTAGAATTACGTTGCTTTGTTTGCACCTTTCTTGAATAGCTTGATGCCGATGAAGCCAACCGTCATTGGCACGGCGATGCCCCATGTCGAGGTGAGCATTTCAGTGACGTAACTTGCCAGTGTGCTAAAGGCTTGTGTTGCCACTTCTGGCAGTGCTGCATTCGCAGAAGATGCCGCCATGAGAAGTGCACCACCAAATGCCGCACGTTTTGCTGTTACTACTGCGCCAGCCTTAGCCATTGCTGCGCGTACTTTGCTTTGTTTTTCCATAGTCTTATTTCCTATGTTATGGTTTATGAAGAAGTTGAAACCTCAGCCGCTTTCTTGAATCCGAGAATGTGGAAGCCAATCGAGAAGCCAAGGATAAAGGCTGTCGCGAAACAGCCGAGCATGAACTCTGATGACAGCATTTATCTTTGTCCTCCGACTATCCAACCGAGCGCAACTAGCAAGAAACAAATGCCTAAGAACACCATTAACTGAAAGTTATCGAGTCGAGCCATTAGCTCTGCAAATTGCGTCTCGGTCATGATTTAACCCTTATTTTTCGTTTAATTGAGGTAGGGCGTAGAGGTGGAAACCGTCGATAGAGACGTGTTTACCCTCATCGTTACCAAAGCTGAATTTCTTGTGTTCCACATCAAACATCATGCGATTACCCACACAGCGCTTGAGCAGTTCGCCAGCCTTGCCGTTTTCCCAAAGCTCAGGAGAGACACGCACTTCAATGGTGTCTGTTGGGTTGGTCGTGATAAGACGCAGCTTGCCGTTTTGCTTTTGTTCGCCGTTACGGTCTGTTTTGGTTTCTTGAACGATGTCCGAAACATCTAGAATTAAACCTTCCATTCTCATAGTGTTTTGCCCTTATTTTTACGTTGTTGGTTAGTTGAAAATTGAAATGACAGTTATTGACACAAGTCCAAGGGAAATTAATGCATCATGTCGGGCGGGGCTGCGCCCACCCAACACGACGCATTAATTTCCTGAGGGTCAGTGAGCAACAGCGCTTCCATTTCGTCATAGAGCGCTAGGTGTTTTTCGTATTGCTCGTAAAGGTCGTCATACATACGCTCGTATTCTTTTTCACGTTCTAGCGCGTCGAAGTAATCGACCACGTTAGACATGATGCCTTGTTGAGCACGGATGAATTGCTCTTTGTTCTCGGTCTTCCAAGTACGGAAGCGAGTCGCGATAAAAATCTTATGGAACATCAAGCCATTCAAACGCGCTTGAGCCATATCACCGTAGCGAGTCGATGAGTATTCACCGCCCGAAGCAATCAGTTTTTCGATAGAGGTTGAAACGGAATATTCCGCTTTTACTGGTTGGTCTTTGCGCTTAACGAACACGCCGCCCATTGCGTAACAAAACGCTTTCCAGTCGCCCTCATCAGCAGAGCGGCGAACCTTTTCTAATAGAAAGTGTTCGTCTTGAGATAAATCTGTAAACAAAGCATCGTCCTCTTTGAATTCATCACGAAGACGACGAAGCTCACGCCATACCGTGACAGATGGACCACCAATAAATTGAAATTGACGAATTTGATTCACACGTGCCCAAGTTACGACACGTTCCGCCGCATCTGAGCCTGACAAAGACGAACCTTTGTCAGAATCAATGTGTTGACCGTCGATGTTTTTGCTCAGGTATTTAGCGACATAGCCAACGGCTGAACCTTGAGACCAGTCGATAACCTCAGCTTTGAAACGGGCTTTCTTTGCGCCTTTTTCGTCTGGCGAGTCAGCCATAGCAAGACGACGAAACTCAGACGTCACAAATTTGCGTGCGGATTTTTCCATGAACAGCAACAAGTGGTGATGCGGCGTGCCGTCTTGGTGAGGCTCAACAATGCGCATCCCGTAAACCTTGATTTTGCTCTTATCAATCGACTTACGAAGATTCGCCCAAACGCCCATGAGGTAAGCGTGAGCTGATTTCGCGTCAGGCTTGCCAGCCTCAAGCCATTTAGGGTTGATGTCGCCTTTAGAAACAGAGTGAAAACGAGACGGAGCTGTTACCGTGAAGAACACCGCATCGTGATTCGATTCTTGAGCGATTTCCTCAAAGCCACGCAGACGAACAAACATTTCAGCGCGGCGAATCTCAGCATTAGAAACCGACTTAGCCGATAACTCACTGAGTGTGAAATAGTTAGACGGGTCAGCCTCATCGTAAGCAATCGTGTTTTCTAGCGCGATACGGTTAGACGTATTGCGGTCACGTTGACGGCTTAGAGAAAAATCCGAGCAGTAAACTTGCTTACGGCGTTGAACAAGCGCTAAATCACGCGCAACACATTCAACCTCGTAAGCACATTTACGGCGCAGTTGACGAACAAGCCAATGCTCATCAAGAGCACGGTTCACCAATGCGAAAAGTTCACAGTTGTTTTCTGCGTATTGAATTTGCCCAGGTGAAAATGCCAAGCCTAATGAATCAAGAAGCTGAACCGCTTTATCAAAACGCGCTTGTGATTCTTCAAGAGGAATCGCACTTAACACGCGAGAAAAGTCGCGTGATTTACGCTTGGCTAGATTGGTAATTTGCTCATCTGACATCGCGTAGCTGTAGCCGTGCTCAGTCAAACGGTCGTGAGCGTCGTTAACTGCGCGTACAGCTTCCAGAGCGTTGCGTGTTTTCAGAATGTCGGTGTAAGCGCGTGTCATGTGTCGAGCGAAGTCGCCGTTACGGTGTAATGATTTCGGCAAGTCCAAACAAGGGTTAGAAGTAGGGCGCTCAATAAAATCTGACAGGTCGTGTGAGTAGATTGACGCACTCATTGCCGATTTCACAGCCGACGGAATGAAATCCTCAGGCGTTGTGAATCTGTGGTCGACGTACTCAAAACGATGGTCGAATAAGTTATCAGGAATGTGCTCACATGAAGCCCAAGAATGGACAGGAACAAAATCAATCCATTCTTGTTTACCTGATGCCAAATCAATAACAAGTTCACGCATTATTGAGCCTCAAGGTCTGAGTAGAATTTACGCTTTTCATCTTTGCCAGAGCAATGTGAAACAACCAGATACTCGTAAACGGTGACGCGACCGTCAGAGGCATAGTCGCGAGCCAAATCACCACAAAACTCATGGTCAAGATAAAAAGCAAAAGTTTCGTAATCGTCGTATGGGATTTCAAACGAGTCGTAGATAAGGGAACCAAAGAAATAAATACCCGCCGCAATCACCGAGACAAGAAACAAACTCCAAGCGCGATTCAGATATATTTCGAGTTTTTTTGTATTGGAGACTTCTGACATAACAACCACCTTGACTAGTTGTGAGAGCGACCGCCAAAGCCAAGCGCGAAAGCGTCAAGGGCAAACGCCCAGAGCTAAGGCGGTCTGATACTGATTGAATAACCAAATTTGGTTAGTAGCGTAATCACCAAAATTGGTTAGCGCAAGACACCAAAAATGGTGATTGATGAGCTAAACTGACGGAAATGGAGGAAGCGGTATGTATCAGAACAAACTATTAGATGCCTACAAAAAGGCTCAAAGTTACGTACAAGACAAACAAATTGCAGCGGATATGAATGTGCCGCCGCAAAGAATCAGTGATTTCCGCAAAGGAAAGCGTTATATGACTGATACACAAGCAATTTTTCTTGCAGAGCAATCAGGTTTAGACCCTGAGATTGCATTGTTGGGTTGTCACGCTGATCGCAATGATAATCCGCAGATAAAAGCAGTATGGGAAGGAATTGCAAAAAAGTTTAATGGGCTTGGATTGTCAGGAATCTCAATGGCTTGCGCTGGATTAGCCTTAGTGATTGCAAGTCCACAGGAATCACTATTACAGTGCGCATTATATGTGTTATGTTAAATTGTATATTGGCATACGCTAAATGTTGTCTGAGTATGCTCCTATTCCCCTGCAGATTTTAAATTTAAAGGCCTTACTGTAAGTATTAAACATAATGGTTATTTACCATAAAATACTTAATATAGATCTTAATAATCTATCGATTGTTAAGATCTATATTAACGCCTTTTTACTTATTGAAATGACTGTATAGCTTCAAAGATATCTTGTCTTCTAACTGGCTTGGAAATGAATCCGTCCATACCGGCATCCAGGCATTTATCTCTATCGCTTTCTAGCGCATGTGCAGTTAACGCTATAATTGGGGTCCTGAGACCTTTATCTCGAATAAGTCTTGTTGCGGTAATTCCATCCATCACTGGCATCGAGACATCCATGAGAATCAAATCGATTAAATCCTCATTCTCTTCTAAAAATGTTAATGCCTCTGCTCCATGGCTTGCGATATGAACATTATGGCCAAGCTTATTTAAGATAAGCTTTATTACGAACTGATTCGACTCGGTATCTTCTACGACGAGAAGTTCCATTGCTTTTGTCGGTTGATTGGTTTCGATTCTAACTGGACGATTTTGATTACAACGAGTCAAAACTGGAATCGAAATCGTAAAGGTTGAACCAACATGCTCATCACTTTTAACGGCAATCTTTCCACGCATCATTTCGACTAAATGCTTGGTTATTGCGAGCCCCAGTCCTGTACCACCGAAGCGTCTCGTGATGGAACGGTCTCCTTGATGAAATGCCGTAAACAAGTGCTCTTGCTTTGCTTTAGATATACCAATTCCAGTGTCAGATATTGAGATCACAAGTTCAGCATCTTGCTCAGATACAGAAACTTTTACTTCACCTTCGTCTGTAAACTTTATTGCATTCCCTATTAGATTAAACAGAATTTGAGATAACCGCGTGGAGTCAATCCAAAATTGTTTGTCATTAGTGACAGTACAGTTGAGCTTGAATTTAAGATTTTTCTTCTTAGCTATTTGTTTTTGCTGAGAAATAACAAAAGTGACAGTGTCTCTTAAGTTAATCCATTGTTCATTGAGCTGAAAGCGACCTGACTCGATTTTAGAAAGATCAAGAATGTCACTGATTATCGCGAGAAGTAACTCTGCAGAGCACTCCATTTGGCTCAAAGCATCAATTTGTTCTTCTGACAAGGTTGATTGCTTCAGTATATCTAGCATTCCAAGAACGGAATTTAAAGGGGTTCTTATTTCATGACTCATCATCGCTAAGAACTCCGACTTAGACCGGTTCGCAAGCTCTGCTTCTTCTCTTGCTTTAGCGAGCTGAGTTGTTCTTACTTCAACGATACGTTGTAACTTCTCTTTGGTCTCGATATCAATGACCGCCCTTTCAATTAAGGGACGAAACCGCCTCAAGGTTTCCTTATTCTCTATGCTAAAGTGCCCTTTCTGAGCTCCAATAAGTAGGATTACGGTTTGCGTTACTTCTGAACGTATACCAGTTAAAACGACCGAGTTTACATGGCTTTTTATAAAGCTGTTTAAGTTAACAAACTCAGCGAGTTTATCTGGCTCGAACAGTAGAATGCATTCACCATTGAGAGCTCTTTGATAGGTGTTACCGTGTAACCAGGATACATTATCAAATACGCTATTAGTTGATATCAATGTCTTGAAGGGATATCGTTCACCATCACGAGTCAGTACAATAAAATCATCGAAGTTGATGTACTTTTTGAGGACATTGTTTAATCCCGTAAATATCTCATGCCGATTCTTTGCCTCACTCATCGCAGATATCGCGGAAAGAATGGCCTTGTTTTCATCAGCGAGTAGTCGTTCTCTTTGTCTAGCCTGCTTTAGCTCAACTAACGCTTCTTGAAGCGCTTCCTGTTGATATATGTCTAAGTATTTATCTTTCATAAGGTTTATGGAATATAGCCGATGAAATCATCAGGTTTCCATGTCCATTCTCACCACCAATAAATCTACCTTGCTCGCCGAAAGTAAAAGGGCAAATAAAAGGCAAATGTTCTAGTTCTTGGTTAATTTGTTCACAAACGCTATTCATGTCTTGCATTAAGTGCAACATGGGACCTGCGCAAAAGATATTTATCACTCCAATTTTTCGAGACTCTTCTAATTTTTGGTTAAAAGCGGCATTGACGACTTTTGCAGCGCGCGCAACGAGATGCTCACGACTTCCTTTCATTAATGTGAGCTCGTCACCCTCTTCTATTCGTGTAAACAACTCGATTCCACCATCTGGCGTCTCACGGATCGGATGGGATAACTTGTAATATGGGCGATCATAGAGATGACCTGCGATCCGCCCTAATGGATAAGCACTCGAGTTTGTAAACAGCATATTATCTTTACCTACTTGGTTATCCTGGTGATTTGTCCACCTTCTATAAACATTGAGCGCAGGTTCATTATCAATTTCAAGTAAGCATCTATCGTTGGTCTTGGTTGCAACACCTTTGATATTAGTTGGTGTATGCCCAGCGCTGAAAGCGATATCAACAGGTTGAGAGGAGTAAAAGAGAGTTAAGCTTAAACCTGAAGTTTGAGAGCCTTGGGCGGTTATCACAGACCATTTCCCAGCGATGTTATTATCAGCGGCCGAACCACCAATAATTGGAATTAGAGTTCCAAATCTTTCATCTATAGACGCAATGATTGATTCCTCTTGCCCTGGTGTAGCATGAAGTAGAATTAAGTTTGGTACCTCTCCTACACGGTTTGCGTTCTCAAGGGCCATATCCAAAGCCTTGGTGACGCTGTCACCTGAGTTGTGATTAGAAATACCAGTACCATAAGCATGAGGACCTGTATCATAAACAGCAAGTGCCGCAATTACTGGTCCTGTATGAAAGCCCTGATCTGTCATTACGGCTTGACATGAACTGGCGCCATGAAAAGGCACACCAGGAAAATGCGCAAGAAACGCTTCTCGAATCAACTCGAAATTGTATTCTTCCGTGTAGTAACACATCACGTAAGACAAGTTCTGTTGTGTCAATTCGGACCTGAGCGTTTTTATCGCTGAGTCTTCATCTTTAATATGAGTAAAAACTGATTGGCAATGCATACGATTTTATAATTGGATATCACTCTGCTGTTATACCATTCCAACCAATTTTCTCTAGGTAAGAAGGTGTTAATTTCATTAATAAGTTACGATTATCTCGTGATAGATCGTATTTATAATTGAACTACAACAATGTTTTCACCTTTTTTAAAGGTGATTTTTTTCGATTCAGGCATGATGTCCCATTCTACTGACTTATGCTTTTCGTTGAGATTGATAAAATTACCAGATTGATTTAGATCAATTTTTAGAGTGCTACTTTCTGTCGTTTCGAGCGAAATTCCCATTGAGTCACGATTAATCGTGATTATTTCTCCTTCAATTGTTACATCGCATCGTTCTTTTTGTGAACAGTCAACGCTATTAACACTCTCGTGTGTAAAGGTACGCCAGAAAAATGCGCCTATTAAAACACTGAGCATGATTAAGATTTGTGCAAGTCGCGCCTTTGTTAACTTTTGTGCAGGCATAATTACTAATATCCTTGTTACAAACTTCAAACTTTTTAAATAAAAAATGATTTCCAGAGGTCCAGTAAGGTTACTACCCTGTCATTGAATTGTTAATTCAAGTATAGTGTCACGCTGAAAATGCCACTTTTTATTAAAGTCAGCAATGGAAATAAGGTGATGATAACACTTGAATTCTAGAGTTTACTTGGGTGGTGTTACGACGCAAGTCGTGTTGGAAGTAAAAGTGTAGTTAATTAGAAATTGGAAGCATGCAAATGAGCCAAGTAAAGCAGCTTGAACAAAACTACAACTATACAGTCGTTCGCCAATTTACCCTTGTGACCATTTTATGGGGCATAGTTGGTATGGCTGTTGGTGTTTTGATTGCCGCTCAATTAGTTTGGCCACAGCTAAACTTTGATACGCCGTGGTTGACGTACAGTCGCTTACGTCCACTGCATACTAATGCGGTAATTTTTGCGTTTGGTACCAGTGCTCTGTTCGCAACGTCTTATTATGTTGTACAGCGCACATGTCAAACACGTCTTTTTGGTGGCCCACTCGTTGCCTTCACCTTTTGGGGTTGGCAAGCAATCATCCTGGCAGCAGCCATTACTTTGCCTCTCGGTTTAACATCGGGTAAAGAGTATGCTGAGCTAGAATGGCCTATTGATATCGCAATTGCGCTAGTATGGGTATCATATGCGGTGGTGTTCTTCGGCACACTAGTGAAGCGAAACACGTCACATATTTATGTGGCAAACTGGTTCTTCGGTGCCTTTATTATCACAGTAGCAGTACTTCACATCGTGAACAGCATGGCTATTCCTGTGTCACTTGGTAAATCTTACTCGATTTACTCGGGCGCAGTGGATGCGATGGTTCAGTGGTGGTATGGACACAATGCGGTAGGTTTCCTACTGACCGCTGGTTTCCTAGGTATGATGTACTACTTCGTTCCTAAACAAGCTGAACGTCCTGTTTATTCTTACCGTCTATCTATCGTTCACTTCTGGGCACTTATTTCTCTATATATTTGGGCAGGCCCTCACCACCTTCATTATACAGCGCTACCAGACTGGACTCAGTCTCTAGGTATGGTTATGTCGCTGGTTCTATTTGCTCCTTCTTGGGGTGGTATGATCAACGGTATTATGACGTTATCTGGTGCATGGCATAAGCTTCGTTATGACCCTATCCTACGTTTCCTAATCGTTTCACTGTCGTTCTACGGTATGTCTACCTTTGAAGGCCCGATGATGTCGATTAAGACGGTTAACGCACTTTCTCACTACACAGACTGGACCATTGGTCACGTTCACTCTGGTGCGTTAGGTTGGGTTGCGATGGTTTCTATCGGCTCTGTATATCACTTGGTACCTCGCCTATTTGGCCAAGAGCGTATGTACTCTGTTGGTCTAGTTAATGTGCATTTCTGGCTAGCAACAATCGGTACCGTTCTTTACATCGTTGCGATGTGGATCTCTGGTGTAATGCAAGGTCTTATGTGGCGCGCGGTTAACTCTGACGGTACGCTAACTTACAGCTTTGTTGAATCTGTAGAAGCGTCTTATCCGTTCTACTTTGTACGTTTCCTAGGCGGATTTATCTTCCTATCTGGTATGTTCCTAATGGCATATAACACGTACAAAACGGTAAGTGCACCAAAAGAAAGCCTAAAAGCTATCCCACATCCGGCATAAGGAGATTTAAGAATGAGTAATAATTCTAATAATCGCCATGAAATCTTAGAACGTAATGTCGGTTTGTTGGCTATTTTTATCGTGTTTGCTATCAGTTGGGGTGCTCTTGTAGAGATCACTCCTCTGATTTTCCAAAAGCAAACGACTGAACCTGTAGAAAATCTGCGCGCTTACACTCCTTTGGAGATGGAAGGCCGTGATATCTACATCCGTGAAGGTTGTAACGTCTGTCACAGCCAGATGGTTCGTCCTTTCCGCTCAGAGACTGAACGTTACGGTCACTACTCTGTTGCTGGTGAGAGTGTTTGGGAACACCCATTCCTTTGGGGCTCTAAGCGTACAGGCCCGGATTTAGCTCGTGTTGGTGGTCGTTATTCTGACGAATGGCACCGTGTTCACCTGTTAGATCCTCGTGAGCTTGTACCTGAGTCAAACATGCCAGGTTTCCCGTGGCTAGCTGAAAACGTTTTAGACGGTAAGCTAACTCAGAAGAAACTTGAGCTATTTCGTGATCAGTTCGGCGTTCCATACACTGATGAAGAGATCGCGAATTCGGCTAAAGAAGTAGAAGGTAAAACAGAGATGGATGCAATCATCGCTTACCTTCAGTCTCTTGGTCATGCAATGAAGTAAGGGGATCATATGGATTTCGGTACAATTCATAGTATTTATACCGTTGTACTCTTCGCTAGTTTTATTGGCATCGTATGGTGGGCATTTAGTAAAAAGCGTAAAGCACGCTTTGAAGAAGATGCCAACTTGGTGTTTGCTGACGAAGAACAAAAGACCCCTAATAACCAAGGAGTGAAGAAGTAATGACTACATTCTGGAGTCTCTGGATTATCGTGATTACTGTCGGTACGCTAGTAGGCTGTGCGATTCTCCTGACTTGGTGCGCTAAAGATAAAATGGGCGTCGAGGAAGGGGAAGACATGGGCCACGAGTACGATGGTATTCGCGAGCTAAACAACCCTCTACCAAAGTGGTGGACTTACCTGTTTGTAAGCACATTTGTGTTCGCAGCAGTTTACCTTGCCCTATTCCCAGGTCTAGGTAGCTTCAAGGGCTTTTTAAACTGGCAGAGTTCGGCTCAAACCGTTCGCTCACTAGAAGAGTCAAAAGAAGCCATCGCTGCAGCACAAGAGAACAAGCAACTAAACCAATATGCAAAAGAACTGGATGATGCCGACGCTTACTTCGGCGAAGCATTCCGTAAACTTGCGCACAATGACAGTGGTCTACGCCCAATTCCTGAAATTGCGCAAGATCCTGAAGCATTAAAAGTTGGTCAGCGTTTGTTTTTGCAAAACTGTTCTCAATGCCATGGCTCTGATGCACGTGGTCAGAAAGGCTTCCCTAACCTGACTGATGATGCATGGCTATATGGTGGCGAGCCAGCAGCGATCGTTACAACCATCATGCACGGCCGTATTGGTCAAATGCCAGCATGGAAAGATGCCCTTGGTGAGCAAGGTGTTCAAGAAGTTGTAAGTTACACACTTAGTTTATCTGGTCGTAAAGTAAATGCTCGTGAAGCCGCGGCAGGTAAAGCACGCTTCGTAGTGTGTGCAGCTTGTCATGGTACCGATGGTAAGGGTAACCCTGCAGTCGGTGCGCCTGACCTTACAGACCAAGACTGGTTATTTGGTGACTCTCGTGCAGCTGTAACAGAAACCGTAATGAACGGACGCTCAGGCGTAATGCCTGCGTGGAAAGACATTTTGGGTGAAGATAAAGTTCAGCTCGTTGCCTCATATGTCTGGAGTTTAAGTAACTCAGAGAGTAAGTAACTGAGATATTACGTAACATAGCAATAACAGCCCCTTTCATAGGGGCTGTCTTTCCTTTAAATTTAACGCCTTACATTTTTTTCATTTAGCTGTTGAGAACTTTTTTATGGTAAAGCCTTGGTATAAACAATTTTGGCCGTGGTTCCTAATCATCCTTCCTCTTACTGTCGTAGTTTGGACTGTGATTACTGTGGTCGTTTTCTCGAACAACTCTGTTTCTTTAGTCGCCGAGGATTACTATAAAAAAGGCAAAGGCATTAATATCGACATTAGTAAAATGAATGTCGCTCGTGACCTAGGTCTTAACGCTGAGATTTCCTCTGAAAATAACAATGTTGTGATTGTTTTCGCTAAAGGGAAGCTACCTCATTACCCTGCTCTAACGGCCACTTTCACTCATCGTACTCTTCCTGATCGTGACTTCACAAAGCTTGTAACAGCGGATGCATCTGGTAATTACCGACTAAAAGCTGAGGAATCTATTCAAGGACCATGGTTTGTTGAACTACAACCACACGACAAGCAATGGATGATCCAAGGTAAAGTTGAGTTTCCTGCCTCTTCAACACCGTTAATGAAGTAAGCATATGTGTAAATCCTGTTATCACTGCGGTGAAGATGTACCAGCCAACACGGATTTCAAAGTAGAAATATTGGGTGAAATTCGCGACATGTGTTGTCCGGGCTGCGAAACTGTGGCGCAGACTATTGCCGATAGTGGTCTTGTCTCATATTACCAATACCGCACTGCGCCAGCAGAAAAGGCAGATCTAGTACCAGAGCAACTCCAAGCTTTAATTCATTATGACAATGCGGATGTACAATCTGAATTCGTACGAAATCGCGAAAATGTTTCTGAAGTAACCCTTTCTTTGGAAGGCGTTTCATGTGCTGCTTGCGCGTGGTTAATCGAAAAGCAAGTTTCCAATACAGCCGGGTTGGTATCTATTCGTGTTAATACAACCACCAATCGAGCGTTACTAGCCTGGGATAAAACTCAGGTACGGTTAAGCGAGCTCCTTTCCGTTATTCATAAACTTGGTTACAAAGCTGCACCTTTTGAAGCAGATAAGCAAGAAGCCTCTTACCATCGAATGATGAAGCAATATCTATATCGGCTAGGTATTGCAGGTTTAGCAACCATGCAGGTCATGATGCTCGCCGTTGCACTGTATCTCGAAGTCTTTGGTGATTTAGAGCCAGAGTTTAAAAGTTACTTTCGTTGGGTAAGTTTGATTTTTGCTACTCCTGTTTTGCTTTATTCCGCTCTTCCATTTTACTTAAACGCATGGCGCAGTATCAAAGGCCGAACCCTTGGTATGGATGTCCCGGTTTCTATCGCGTTGATCTTTGCCTATGTTGCAAGTTTAGTTGCAACAGTAACTGAACAAGGCGAAGTCTTCTTTGAATCTATCTCGATGTTTACCTTCTTTTTGTTAGTAGGTCGATTCTTAGAGATGCGCGCTCGTCGCAAAGCTGCTGCAGCGAGTGGTAACCTTCTTAAGTTGATTCCTGCAATTGCTACAACGCTGGACGGTGATCAGATACCCGTGAAGACGCTAAAAGTTGGCGATCGTATTCGCGTTCTACCTGGTGAGCATATCCCCGCTGACGGTAAAGTTATTTCAGGCCGTATTCATATTGATGAATCCATGCTAACGGGCGAGTCAGTGCACGTTGTGAAACGAGAAGGCGATATTGTTTATGCAGGAACGCTAAACGGAGACGAATCATTTGAACTTGAGGTAGTAAGCTCAAAGGCCGATTCAATGATTTCTAACATCGTGCGTTTACAAGATGAAGCTCAACACTCCAAACCTAAAATTGCGGAAATTGCAGACATTGTCGCCCGTTACTTTGTTGGTGTGATTCTTATCATCTCTGCTGGTACTTGGTTTTACTGGCATCAAACAAAACCAGATGATGCGTTTTGGATCATGCTGTCTGTGTTAGTCGCTACGTGTCCATGTGCGCTATCTCTGGCCACACCGACCGCACTCACTTGTGCTACCTCTAGAATGGGTAATTTTGGCATTTTACTTCGTAAAGGCCATGTGTTTGAGACATTATGTAAGATCAACCACTTAGTTGTAGATAAAACAGGCACTCTAACGAAAGGTGATATTGAGATCTGTGAAACAAAGGTACTTAGTGATCTCCCACAGAAAGATTGTCTATCACTAGCTGCAGCTTTAGAGGCTCATGCAAACCACCCTATCGCTCGTTCTTTTGCAACTTTCACCAATGATGACTTTATCGTGTCTGATGTGCAAAACGTGATTGGGTCAGGGATTGAAGGGATATGGAATGGCAAAATCGTTAAGATAGGCAGTGCGGCTTTTGTTCAAGGCAAAGAAAGTGGTGAAAGCCAGGCGGTCTATCTGTCGGTTGATGGCAAGCATGTCGCTAGCTTTTACTACCGCGACCCTATCCGAAAAGAAAGCAAAGCCTTTATTCAACGTTTTGCTGACGCTGGAATTAAGACAACCCTGCTAACTGGTGATTCTCTCTCAAACGCCCAACCAGTGGCGAATGAAATTGGTATCGATCACATCGTCGCGTCAGCAAAGCCAGAAGATAAGCTTGCATACCTTAAGAGCTTGGACGAAAACAGTATCACTATGATGGTTGGTGATGGAATCAATGACGCGCCGACTCTCGCCGGAGCTCACCTTTCTGTCGCAATGGGCGGTGGTACAGATGTCGCTAAAGCTTCTGCAGATATGACGTTACTTGGGGATAATCTCGAAAAGCTACTAGAAGCACGTTTGCTTGCACTGCGTACAAGAAAGATTATTCGAGAAAACTTGGCTTGGTCTTTGGGTTACAACCTGTTAATTTTGCCTTTGGCGGTCGCAGGTTTAGTGGCTCCCTACATTGCAGTAGTTGGCATGTCTGCAAGCTCAATTATCGTTGTATCTAACTCTTTGCGCCTGCTCAAAGAGAAATAAGTAGAGAAAGCAAACATGGAAAGTCTTTATATATTGATTCCCATCGCTATCGTTCTCGTTTGTGTTGCTGTCGCCGTTTTTCTTTGGGCGGTAAGAAGCGATCAGTTTGAAGATCTTGAACGGCAAGGGCACAACATTCTTCTCGACGAAGAAGACCAATCTAATAGTGATAAAAAGTAGCGACCTTTATGACTCCTGATTTTATCGGTGCGTTGATGATCGGCTTAGTAGGAGCCGGTCATTGTATGGGTATGTGTGGTGGTATCGCGTCTCTGCTTACCATGGGCTCTTCTGCTAAAAATAAAACCACCCCTCTTATCCCCCTCTTCTACAACCTCGGACGATTGATCAGTTATACCTTAATAGGAGCATTAGTGGGTGGTGCTATATCAGGTTTATCTGAGCTTAGTGGGTTAACGCATTCTCTTGCTTGGTTAAGGCTGATTGCTGCGTTATTCATGATTCTGGTCGCGCTGTATATTGCTAAATGGTGGCAAGGCTTACTTTTAATAGAAAAGCTAGGGCAGTATCTCTGGCGCTTTATCTCGCCGGCAGGGAAGAGTTTGTTGCCATTAAAGCATCCTCTTCACGCGTTGCCATTTGGCTTTATTTGGGGTTGGTTACCATGTGGTTTAGTTTATTCAGCGCTTACTTGGTCGGCGGTTTCTGGTAGTGCGATGAACGGCGGCCTAATTATGCTTGCGTTTGGGCTCGGAACGCTACCTGCAATGCTTATTATTGGATACGGTGCCAATCATTTTCAGAAATTACAAAAATCATTAATATTTAGAAATATTTCAGCATTAATCCTTATTGGCTATGGTACGTATACCGCTGTAGGAGCCTTAGCATTACTCGGTTTCATATAACGTTAAACTCTATTGAGGTGACATTTTTGCTACCCTTTAGGATTAAGCGATGCTAAAATATTGATGTATATCAAATAGTGAAAGGTTGTTATGATTTCTGAAAAACCTGCAACAAAGCGTATCCAATCAGGCGGTTGCGCCATTCATTGCCAAGATTGTAGCATTAGTCAACTGTGTATCCCGTTCACTCTAAATGAGGCAGAACTTGACCAACTTGACCAAATCATCGAACGTAAGAAGCCTATTCAAAAAGGACAAGAGCTTTTTAAGGCCGGTGATGAGCTAAAATCGCTATACGCTATCCGCTCTGGTACCATCAAGAGCTATACGATCACAGAGCAAGGTGATGAGCAAATCACAGCGTTTCACTTAGCTGGAGACTTAGTCGGTTTCGATGCTATCACTGGTGACTCCCACCCTAGCTTTGCTCAAGCACTCGAAACGTCGATGGTATGTGAAATCCCATACGAAATTTTAGACGATCTATCGGGTAAAATGCCTAAGCTTCGCCAGCAAATCATGCGTTTGATGAGTAACGAAATTAAAGGTGATCAGGAAATGATTTTGCTTCTTTCTAAAAAGAACGCAGAAGAGCGACTAGCTGCTTTCCTTTACAACCTATCAACGCGTTTTTCTCAGCGTGGCTTCAGCCCTAGAGAGTTTCGTTTAACTATGACTCGTGGTGATATTGGCAACTACCTTGGTCTTACAGTCGAAACGATCAGTCGTTTGTTAGGTCGTTTCCAGAAATCTGAGATCCTAAGCGTAAAAGGTAAATATATCACTATCTTAGACCACGATGCATTGATGGAACTTGCTGGTGTAACTAAAGAATAATACACCCTAATTATTGATGTAGCTCGAAAATGAGCTACATCATATTTCTCATAAATTCCTTTCGAAAGTCCTCAAAAAGTTCTCCAAACTAAGCTACAGTAAAAATGTACGGTGAGTACTCCAAAATACTGATTTAATTTACATTCAGTATCTGGTTTTGCAATAGAAGTGGGCTTAGTTATGAGTATATACAGTAAGATCCTTGTTGTAGCTGACATCAATAATGATGAGCAGCCCGCACTTGCAAGAGCTGTTCAATTAGCTCAGAAAAGTGTATCTAGAAGCCGAATCACTTTCTTTTTATCCATTTACGATTTCTCGTATGACATGACGTCAATGCTATCAGTGGATGAAAGAGATGCTATGCGTCGAGGTGTCATTCATCAGCGTGAGCAGTGGATGCGTAAAATTGCTCAACCATACCTAAACGATGGCTTCGACTTTGATGTTTGTGTTGTCTGGCACAACCGCCCTTATGAGGCGATTATTGCTGAAGTCTATGCAGGCAATCATGACCTAGTCATCAAAGGCACACGTAAGCATGATGTTTTAGAGTCTGTCATTTTCACACCGACAGATTGGCACTTGTTGCGAAAATGCCCTATTCCAGTGCTTCTTATCAAGAATGCTGCTTGGCCGGAACAAGCAAGTATCCTTGCCTCAGTACATGTGGGCTCAGAAAACCCGACTCATATTGATCTCAACGATACGATGGTCGAGCGATTAAAAGAAATCACCACTCGGCTTGAGGCCAAGCCATATCTTGTAAACGCCTATCCCGTTACACCGGCGAATATTACGATTGAACTTCCTGAATTTGACCCAACGACTTATACCGATGCAGTGCGAGGTCATCATTTAACGGCTATGAAAGCACTACGCCAAAAACATGGTCTTGATGAAGAACAAACGATAGTTGAGCAAGGTTTACCTGAAGATGTCATTCCGGCAGCTGCAGAGCGCTTGAACGCAGCAATGGTTATTTTAGGTACCACAGGGCGAACAGGGCTTTCTGCTGTCTTTATTGGTAATACAGCGGAGCACGTAATTGATAAAATAAATTGCGACGTGTTGGCTCTAAAACCAAAAGGCTACATTAGCCCTCTCGACCCAAATACAGCAACCTAATCTCTCTTTAGTATTGCTATGTATTGAGCGCTTTCAAATAAGCGCTAATAAATCCCCCGAATACAGGGGGATTTTTTTTGGGAACAGTTAAAGCGTTGGGTACAAAAAAGGAGGTCTAATTGACCTCCTTTTTTACGGGTTAGATGTTCGTAACATCGATGAACATTGATTCATCAATATTCGTCGAAGAAACGACAGCCTCATTAAATTCATACTCTTCGCGGTTACCTTCACGATCTAGCGGTAAGTTAACAAAGTCGAACAATTCCCGGTCTGCTAGTTGGCTTGGGCTTACGTTTTGAATTGATTTAAAAATCGCTTCCACACGCCCTGGCGTCTTCTTATCCCATTCAATCAACATTGCTTTTATAGATTGACGCTGAAGGTTCTCTTGAGAGCCACAAAGGTTACAAGGAATAATTGGGAAATCCTTGTGCTCAGCGTATTTGATCAGATCTTTTTCACGACAGTAAGTCAATGGACGAATGACCACGTTACGGCCATCATCAGAGCGTAGCTTTGGTGGCATCGCTTTAAGGCGAGAGCCGTGGAACATGTTCAAGAACATTGTTTCGACGATGTCATCCATGTGATGACCTAGCGCAAGCTTAGTTGCACCAATCTTCTCTGCAAATGAATACAGCGTACCACGTCGCAGGCGTGAACACAGACCACAAGTGGTTTTGCCTTCTGGTACCTTCTCTTTTACGACGGAATACGTGTCCTTATCGACGATATAGTAAGGGATATTCAGTGTTTCGAAATACTCTGGCAGAATGTGCTCAGGGAAACCCGGTTGTTTTTGGTCTAGGTTTACCGCAACCACTTCAAATTTTATCGGTGCGGCTTTTTGAAGATTCAGCAGGATATCAAGCATCGCGAATGAATCTTTACCACCGCTAATACATGCCATTACAACATCGCCTTCTTCGATCATGTTGTAATCAGTAATGGCATTTCCAACATGTCTTCTTAGGCGTTTCTGAAGCTTGTTGAATTCTAGGGTTTCTTTTCTTGTATCTATTTGGTTCATTGCGGGCTCTCACATCGCCGATAAATCGACTAGGACTTCCTAACATGGGTTTCTTTGGGGCGTGGATTATACGAGCTTTTTACGCAGGATTAAATGCTTGTCTTATTGAGTCTTTAAGAAAAGAGTGTGAAAGATACTTTAGTTACGGTCAAAATTAAAAAAGAGCTGCGATTGCAGCCCTTTCTAAACGTTCAGTGTTCATTTCTTTGCGTTAGGTAGATAAGGTAACACTCGCATCGTCGGTTCTGGTAGTGTCATTGTGCCACCTTGCCCTATTTCACTTAGTGCGACTTGTATCTTGCCATTGACAATTGGCTTTTCGGTTCCGTTTGAGAAAATCACTTTATCATTCAGTTGATTTGCAAACTCCATCGTCACACCTTGAACTTCCGGTGTAAACCAACCCGCAAACATACCGCCTAAATCTTCCAGCATCGTCTGCATTTGAGGTAGAAGAGGCTTAATTTGCTCGTAAGAAACGTTACCCTGTAATGGTTCTTTGGTCATCACGACAAGTGAGTAATCGCAACGTGTATCTTTTGGGGTATCGACAAAAACCAACGGATTTGCTGACTTTAAGTTTTTATCAACTGGTAAAGGCAACTCTTGTGAAGCAGGGATAACAAACTCTTCATAGTGCTCTTCTTTTTCCATCCAAGCTTTTTCTATCGTACAAATTTGCTTAGTTTTTGCGTCCACAAAAAAGACACCAACTTTCACATCGTCATGCCCTTCTTTGTTGTTGTTTTTTAGTTGAGTGTATAACTTTGAGTACGTGAACATGTACTCTTGAGCTTGGGTTGTCGGCGATACAAGAATTAGCGCCGCACTTCCCAACAGACTTAGGCTTAACTTTTTCATTTTATCCGTTATTTTATTGCGTCCAGTAGGCGTTGTTATGACGAATCATAGCGCGAAGATCGTGTACATAGGCGATGCCACGTTCAGAATAGGCTAGCAACCCATGCGTTAACTCTGACGCGGTTGCGACCGTTAACAAGCCCTTGTTCTTTTCAGCCAGAGATGTTCTGATTTCACGCAGGTCTGCATACGCTGGGTTTCGATTAACATTCATAAAGTAGCCATGAACAGACTGTTGTACAGAATCGAATTTTTCAACTTCATGAACTTTGTTAGCGCCACGTTGCGCTGGAACAATTCCACAGCCCTTTTTATAACACCATTGGCCGAACAAGTTGTTTGCTTGAGTAGCAAAACGAGAAGTGCCCCACGCAGATTCATTTGCCGCTTGAGTTAGAACCAAGGCTTCAGGTAAGACGTTCACTCGCACAAGCATCTCGTCTAGCCATGCTTGATCAATCTTATCGTTACTCAAGGGCAACGAATACAGAGATGATAACCGCTGAGCATACTCTTGTTGTTCTTGCGTCACTTGTCCCACCTTTAAAGAGGTAAGAAAGGCCCGCTCATGACGAATTCGTTGATTCTCAAGAGCAATTTTAGGCCTTAAAAAATCAAAAAAAGCAGCTTTTTTCTCTTTCGTATCTTTTATTGAATTGAAGTCTGGGATATCACCGATGTATGGCAAGTGTGATAAATCGACATGCTTAATCTTGCCAGAGAGTACGTCAGGATTTTCCACATATTTAAACTGTTTCTCGTAGTGTAAATATGGGCCTATAGAAATGAAAGTGGCGGCTATACAGGTTGCCGCCACTCGTAAACTTATTGATTTCAAAGAATTAGGCATCAAACACCTGTGAGTTACCATCGTGATCATTATCGTTTTTCTGTGTTGTAACGATCTTAAGCTTAATTCCAAACATTTCGCGGTAGAGTATGCCTTTCAAATGGAAGAAGAATGGCAGCACAAAAATCAAGCCAATACCGTAGAACATTGCTGCAATAATAAACATTAACATCACGCCTAAGTAAAGCCCCGCGACCACAAAAATCTTCTTGTTGATTGCGCGAAGTGATAACAGCAACGCTTGCATTGGTGGCACCCTTTTCTCACAAATCAACAAGATAGAGTGACTAAATGCCAAGGAAAGATACAGCGACAGTAAAGGAAAAATCATACCAACCACACCTTGTAGCATTAAGCTCATGAGCGTTGCTAGGATAACAGGAATGGTGAACTGCAACCCCTTTCCAACATGGCGCAACTTAGTCTTTAAGCCAGCGACATGACTCATAGCCATCAAACTTATCCCCGCATAAATTGGGGCGCTAATCACCTCATAACTGAAATTCGCGACATAAATAGAAGACACAATATCGTTTGTGAACGACTCTGGGTTCTCAAACGCATCAAGAATAACGGTCAAATCGCCCAACTGCAGTTTTAATGCAATATAGAAAATACCTAACTGGACAAAAAGCAATACAATAATGGCAGGAGAAAATGATAAAAAGTGCTGGATGGTTGCTCGCCAAGCTTCGTTAAAAACCGCGCCAGCTTTAAGCTCGTAGTTGCCAGACAAAGCTCGCTCTACACTCCCCCCAAGATTGAAATCTTTCTCAAAATCGTCGTTCATAGTTTATCCAAGACTAACTTGTAAAATTTTGACTGGAATTCCAGTCAATTAATGTAATCGTCATTATAAAGAAATCTTTCCACATCTAACATCACAACTCACCTACAATCCTTGCAATCTCAACTGTATGGTTGATAATTGACCACTTTCAAGGTCATGAAATTGAAACAATTGTTGAACAAAGTTTAGTGCTATCAAACTGTGTCTAGATGCCAATTAATCTCATAAAAACAGTATGGTAAGGAATGATGGCTTTTTCCTGCAAAATTATTTCTGTTTCAAGATAAGAAAATGCTTTAATTTCACACTTTTGGTGATTATGATGCGCGCCTCAAAAGTGAATGGTTAGTGTCACATCAGCTGGGATAATCCCGGCTTGAACGTGGGGGAAATACAGACGTTGAACGCAAAACCGCAAGCAGGAAAGCCAGTTATTCGTTTATCTGGTATTAGTAAAAGTTTCGATGGTAAGGAAATCATCGGTAATTTAAATCTGGATGTTAATCATGGTGAATTTCTGACGATTCTCGGGCCTTCTGGTTGTGGTAAGACAACAGTTTTACGCATGATTGCAGGTTTTGAAACGGCAGATAACGGTCAAATTATTTTGGATGACCAGGATGTAACACAGGTTCCTGCAGAGCAAAGGCACGTCAACACGGTATTTCAAAGTTACGCATTGTTTCCACATATGACCGTATATGAGAATGTCGCTTTTGGTCTTCGTATGCAGAAAACGCCTACTGCGGACATTGAACCACGAGTAATGGAAGCACTGCGCATGGTGCGCCTAGAAAAAATGGCACAGCGTAAGCCTCATCAGCTTTCTGGTGGTCAGCAACAACGTATCGCCATTGCGCGTGCGGTTGTTAACAAACCAAAAGTACTGCTGCTAGATGAATCTCTATCGGCACTTGATTACAAACTGCGTAAGCAAATGCAAATTGAGCTTAAACAGCTTCAGCGTCAACTTGGTATTACCTTTATCTTCGTTACGCACGATCAGGAAGAAGCCCTTTCGATGTCTGACCGCATTATTGTAATGCGCGATGGTGTTATCGAGCAGGATGGTTCTCCACGTGAGATTTACGAAGAGCCGAAGAACCTATTTGTTGCTCGCTTTATCGGTGAGATCAACGTATTCAACGCAACCATGCTAGAGCGTATCGACGAGAAACGTATCCGTGCAGAAATCGAAGGTGTCGAGTCTGTTGTTTACTACGATCAGGAAGCGCAAGCAGGTGAAAAACTGCAAGTACTACTTCGCCCAGAAGACTTACGTATCGAAGAGATCAAAGAGTCTGAAGAAAAAGGCATCGTAGGTCACGTAACAGAGCGTACCTATAAAGGTATGACGCTTGATTCCGTTATCCAATTGGATTCAGGCATGCGTGTAATGGTTAGCGAATTCTTTAACGAAGATGATCCTGATGTGGACCACTCACTTGGCCAGAAAGTCGCTATCACTTGGGTTGAGAGTTGGGAGGTAGTCCTCAATGATAAGCAAGAAGATTAATCTTCAAAACGCGATCATTACCTTAATCGTCGGTTGGTTAACACTTTTCGTGTTGGTACCAAATGTGATGATTATCGGTACGAGTTTCTTAACGCGTGATGAAGCAAACTTAATCGAAATGACATTTACTTTCGACAACTACTTACGTCTACTCGACCCCTTGTATGCGAAAGTGCTGATGCACTCGTTCTACATGGCGATTGTGGCGACGTTGTTGTGTTTAGTAATTGGTTACCCATTTGCTTACATCATAGCGAAAATGCCAGAGAAATGGCGCCCATTCATGTTGTTCTTAGTTATCGTACCTTTTTGGACAAACTCTCTTATCCGTACTTACGGCCTGAAGATTGTTCTGGGTACACAAGGTATTTTGAACAAATCATTAATGGCGATGGAAATCATCGATAAGCCATTACGTATTATGTACACCGAAACAGCAGTAATGATTGGTCTTGTGTACATCCTACTTCCATTTATGATTCTGCCGCTTTACTCGGCAATCGAGAAGTTGGACAACACTTATATCGAGGCGGCGAAAGATCTTGGTGCGAACAAGTTCCAAACCATTACGAAAGTGATTCTACCTCTTACAATGCCTGGCATTATCGGTGGTTGTTTGTTGGTTCTGCTACCAGCACTAGGTATGTTCTACATCTCTGACCTTCTTGGTGGTGCGAAGAACCTACTGATTGGTAACGTTATTAAGAGCCAAGTATTGAACGCTCGTGACTGGCCATTTGGTGCTGCGACCAGTATCGCCCTCACCTTCGCAATGGCTGTGATGCTTTACGCTTACTACAGAGCAGGCAAACTATTGAATAAGAAAGTGGAGCTAGACTAATGGGACGCACAGTTAGATTTAGCTTTATGGCGCTGGTGTATGCATTTTTGTATCTGCCAATCATCGTCTTAATTGTTAACTCATTTAATGCCAACAAATTTGGTATGAAATGGGGTGGTTTCACCACGAAATGGTACGAAACCTTAGTAAACAACGATAGCCTAATGCAAGCTGCATGGCATTCATTGAACGTAGCGGTATTCTCAGCGACAGCAGCAACCATCATTGGTAGCTTAACGGCCGTTGCCCTATTCCGTTACTCGTTCAAAGGTAAAGGTGCGGTAAACGGCATGCTGTTTGTCGTGATGATGTCTCCCGATATTGTAATGGCGATTTCATTACTTGCTCTGTTCCTAGTATTAGGCGCACAGCTTGGCTTCTTTACACTATTGATTGCTCACATCACCTTTTGTCTACCATTCGTTGTGGTAACTGTATACAGCCGCTTAAATGGCTTTGATGTGAAAATGTTGGAAGCAGCAAAAGACCTTGGTGCAAGCGAATGGGTTATCTTGAAACAGATCATCCTTCCTCTTGCTAAACCAGCGGTTGCCGCAGGTTGGCTATTGAGCTTTACCCTGTCTTTGGACGATGTGATCATCAGCTCGTTTGTAACGGGTCCAACATACGAAATCTTGCCATTGAAGATTTACTCAATGGTTAAGGTGGGCATTTCACCGGAAGTTAACGCCCTAGCAACGGTGATGTTGATTGTTTCTTTGGTCTTGGTAGTAATTTCTCAGTTGCTAGCAAGAGAAAAAGTGAAGTAGAATCCGCACCTGTTAACATCACGAAACAGAATGGTTACATGCCATTCTGTTTTTCTATCTATCGTCCAAAATTGGACAACGTTTGGTTTGGAGCTAACGTCAATGAAAAAATGGGCTACTCTATTAGCTGGTAGTGCATGTGCGCTTTCTCTGTTCTCTGGTACAGCGACAGCGGATGATAAAGAACTAGTATTTATGAACTGGGGTCCTTACATCAACAGTAATATCCTAGAGCAATTTACTAAAGAAACTGGCATCAAAGTGATCTACTCGACTTACGAGTCGAACGAAACTTTGTATGCAAAGCTAAAAACTCATAACCAAGGTTATGACCTAGTAGTACCTTCAACGTACTTCGTGGCGAAGATGCGTGACGAAGGCATGCTACAAAAGATCGATAAGACTAAGCTGAAAAACTTCGGCAACCTAGATAAAAACTACCTAGACAAGCCTTACGATCCAAGTAACGACTACTCTATCCCACACGTTGTTGCGATTACAGGCCTAGCGGTTAACGCAGACATGTACGATCCAAACGACTTCCAAAGCTGGGCTGACCTATGGAAGCCTGAGCTTGAAGGTCAAGTAATGTTGATGGACGACACTCGTGAAGTGTTCCATATCGCTCTGCGTAAACTTGGCTACTCAGGTAACTCAAAAGACCCTAAGCAAATCGATGAAACGTACGCTGAGCTACAAAAGTTGATGCCAAACGTTCTAGTTTTCAACTCTGACAACCCAGGCGCACCTTACATGTCTGGCGAAGTGGGCGTTGGTATGCTTTGGAACGGTAGCGCCGCAGCGGCACAAAGTGAAGGCCTGAACCTTAAACTCGTTTTTCCTAAAGAAGGCGGTATCGGCTGGGTTGATAACTTCGCTATCTCTTCCGGTGCGAAGAACGTAGAAGCCGCTCACAAGATGATCGACTTCTTACTGCGCCCAGAAATCGCAGAGCAAATCTCTCGTGATACTGGCTACCTAACGGCGGTGGAGGAATCGAATGCTAAGTTTAAAGACGTTGGCCCACTATTCCCTTCTCAAGAAGACCTTGACCGCGTTGAATGGCAAGATGCGGTTGGTGATCTAACCGTTAAATACGAAGATTACTTCCTCAAGCTGAAAGCGGGACAATAATCTAGCTTGTGTAACAAGTCATCAACCATAGGAAAATAGGCAGCAATACGCTGCCTATTTTTGTCTTAGGCTGATATAATCGCGCGTTGCTAGGTTTATTTGTCTTGGTATCATAGATTTATCGTCTCATAACAAGGAGACAACGATATTCAAGCTAAATGAACATATTTGTGCTTACTGCGATTTGGCTCAACTTGATAACTCCAGCTAGTATTGACTTGTCCAATCGCGAAACAAAACGGAAAACAAATGAAAAGTAAATTCTACGCAAGCGCTCTATGTGCAGCGACGCTCATCGCTACCCCTGCAATGGCTGCTGATCAAGAACTGTATTTCTACAACTGGTCGGAATACATTCCAAACGAAGTTCTTGAAGACTTTACAAAAGAAACCGGAATCAAAGTTATTTACTCTACATACGAATCTAACGAGAGTATGTACGCAAAACTAAAAACTCAAGGTTCTGGTTACGACTTGGTAGTACCGTCTACCTATTTCGTCTCTAAAATGCGTAAAGAAGGCATGCTACAACAGATCGACAAAGAGAAATTATCTCATTTTGCCGATCTTGATACTAACTTCCTAAACAAACCGTTCGATCCGAACAACAACTACTCTATCCCATACATTTGGGGTGCGACCGGTATTGGTATCAATGCTGACATGCTAGACAAGTCATCGGTTTCTAAATGGGATGATTTCTGGGATAGCAAGTGGGAAGGTCAACTAATGCTGATGGATGATTCTCGCGAAGTATTCCACATTGCATTGACTAAGCTTGGTTACTCACCAAACACGACTAACCCAGAAGAAATCAAAGCCGCTTACGAAGAACTGAAAAAGCTAATGCCAAACGTATTAGTATTTAACTCAGACTTTCCTGCAAACCCTTACCTTGCGGGTGAAGTTTCACTAGGCATGCTTTGGAACGGTTCTGCATACATGGCTCGTCAAGAAGGCGCGAACATCGACATCATCTGGCCAGAAAAAGGCACTATCTTCTGGATGGACAGCCTAGCAATTCCAGCTGGTGCGAAGAACGTTGACGCAGCTCATAAGATGATCGATTTCCTACTACGTCCTGAGAACGCAGCTAAGATTGCACTTGAGATTGGTTATCCTACGCCAGTTAAAACGGCACACGATCTGCTACCGAAAGAATTTGCTAATGATCCAAGCATCTTCCCACCACAAGAAGTGATGGACAGCGGTACTTGGCAAGATGAAGTTGGCGAAGCGAGCGTAATGTACGATGAGTACTTCCAAAAGCTAAAAGTGAACAACTAATTCGTTAGTTTTAAAGATATGAAAAGGCGGCTCATGAGCCGCTTTTTTGTTCTTAATGACAAGACAAAAACTCTTCCTGTTGAAGTTATTACGCTCTTTCTTTTCCTTCTAGAGCCAGTATCTCGTCAACTAATTTTGGAACCTCAACGCTTGCTTTTCCGTAGCGTTTTTCCTCAAATTCACTTTCTACCGCACTAGGTTCTAGGTTAATTTCAATGGTATGTGCGCCGTGCATTTTTGCATCATGAACAAAACCTGCTGCGGGATACACAACGCCAGAAGTCCCAATAGAAATAAACAAATCTGCTTCTTCTAATGACGCGTAGATATCACCCATTCGCAGTGGCATTTCACCAAACCAAACAATATGTGGTCGCATTTGTGAAGGGATCTGACAACAGTGACAAAGCTCGCCGGTCTTAATGTCCTCATTGTGCTCTACTACTTGGTTAGATTCACTACAGCGGGCTTTGAGCAACTCACCATGCATGTGAATCACATTCTGACTGCCGCCTCTTTCGTGAAGGTTGTCTATATTTTGAGTGATGACCGTCACTTTACCTTCTAACTCAGCCTCTAAACGACCCAATGCTTCATGCGCTGCATTAGGCTTTATCGCATTATCTTGAAGTTTCTTGCGGCGTTGGTTGTAAAAATCTTGAACAAGGTCCGGATCGCGAGCAAACCCTTCAGGCGTTGCTACATCTTCGATACGGTGATTCTCCCATAGGCCATCTTGCGCACGAAATGTTTGAATACCAGATTCGGCCGAGATACCTGCACCAGTAAGTACTACAATATTTCTATAAGGGAAATTCATAACTCATCCTTGCTGTTTTTTCATTAGCTTAACACTGAAAGAATAGCAACAGTAGTAATATGGATTAGACCATAGTCGTAATGGTCACTATTAGAATTACAATTTAAGAGGAACAGCAATGAGACAAGTATCTCTAGCGTTTATATTGCTTATGACTTTGGCAGGCTGTCAACTTACCAATGTTGAAGGCGAAGTCGATGATGTAAAGGTAAGAGTCAGCACCAATGATGATGACCATCGAGGTAATGGTAATTTCTGTCCTCCTGGCCAAGCCAAGAAAGGCAATTGCTAACAGAGCGGCTTTATGCCGCTCCCATATTGGCCTCAATCCTCGTTGGTCGAAGATATTTTATGAATGGCTAGGTCAGCGCCATTGAATTCGTCTTCTTCTGAAAGCCTCAGTCCCATACTGGCATTGATCGCACCGTAGACTACAAGTGCACCAAGCACTGCGATGGAAAGGCCCAAAAGCGTTCCTAGAAGCTGAACGATAATACTCACGCCACCTAGCCCACCCAATGCGCTTTGACCAAAAATCCCAGCGGCAATACCACCCCAAGCGCCACATACACCGTGTAAAGGCCAGACACCTAGCACATCATCAATCTTGGTTTTGTTTTGTAGGTGGGTAAAAAGATAAACAAATAGCACGCCAGCAATCGCACCTGTCACTAAAGCACCGATAGGATGCATTAAGTCTGAGCCCGCACATACAGCAACCAAGCCAGCTAGTGGGCCGTTATGAATAAAGCCAGGGTCATTCTTACCAGCCAACAGTGACGCGACAATGCCCCCGACCATTGCCATCAATGAGTTCATAGCCACCAAGCCACTTATGCCTGACACAGTTTGAGCTGACATAACGTTGAAGCCAAACCACCCCACACATAAGACCCAAGCTCCCAAAGCCAAAAACGGAATATTCGAAGGTGCAAAGTTGGTGTGCTTTCCTGCTCGAACTCTGCCTTTTCTCATGCCCAAAAACACGACGGCAACAAGCGCTATCCAGCCGCCAACACCATGCACAACGACTGAACCTGCAAAATCGTGGAAGCCATAACCAAAGGTATTTTCAAACCAAGCTTGAACACCAAAGTTTCCGTTCCAGATCATTCCCTCAAATAACGGGTATACGATGCCGACAGTGAAAAATGTTGCGATTAGAATCGGATAAAAACGAGCTCGCTCTGCGATACCACCAGAAACAATAGCAGGAATCGCTGCAGCGAAGGTCAGCAAGAAAAAGAACTTCACCAACTCGTAACCATTGCCTTGAGATAACGTCTCTGCATCAGCAAAGAAGGTGCCGCCATAAGCGACCCAGTATCCAATGAAAAAATACGCAATGGCGGAAATACCGAAATCGGCCAAGATTTTAACTAAAGCATTAACTTGGTTCTTTTGGCGCACGGTTCCTACTTCAAGAAAAGCAAAACCAGCATGCATCAAAAAAACCATGATTGCGCCAAGTAGTAAGAAAAGTGTGTCGGAACTTTGCGTGAGAGTTTGTACAGCGCCGTGTACCTGATTGGCAGTTACACTCATTATAATTGTCTCCGTTGATCTGTAGCGCACTTATCCTGTGCATCAAAGTTAGGCTCATCACCAATTTGGTGAACTTAATTTATAGAGCGTCTAACAGAGCAATTCTCATTCCACAATTTACATTTCTAACATTTACTTTTTAATATTTTGTTTTATATAAACTTTAATAAAATTTGACGTTCTTGAAATGGTACTTTACACGCTAATAAATGCACCAGTGTGGTTTTAGTGCACCAACATAATGCGCACCATATAGCTCAACAAAACGTCAAAGCCACCTCATGAGAGGTGGCTTATATACTGAATTGCCAACTAAAGGAGTTTATCGAGTGATCTTCCCTGCTTTTACGCCCTCTAACCAACGCCCCTCGACGAGATAACGAGGAAGCCAACCAGTTTCAACAGATAAACGGTTACCTTTGTCGTACCATATTAACTTCCACTAAGCGTGCCTATTGTGCTCTTTAATCATTTCTGCGATTTCCTTGCGTCCCCACTCATAAGCAAACTCTATAGCGTCCATGTCTTTCATAGAGTTACCAGTATATTTAACCTTTGTATCTATACCAGCTTTTAATAATAACTCCACAATATTTTTATGACCAGCATGGATCGCAGCAAACAATGGGTTGCGGTCTGGTTCAGATATATCCATCACTGCATTTCTTTCTAGAAAATAGGTAAGTAAGTCTAAATGACCTTCATATGCAGCTGTATTTAAGGGAGTTACACCTGAAGGCCCCCCCTTGATATTTACATCAATACCTAGATTCACCAGAAGCTCTACAATTTTATCTTGCCCTTGCTCCGTTGCGATGTGCAACCAGGAACCCAGAGGCGTAATTAGATGAAGTAATTTGTCATCTCCTGAGAGAATTTTTTCAACCTCACTCACGTCACCCGATCTAATCGCGGCCATTACATCTTTTGCGCTGTGCTCACCGGCCATCTTTATCTCCTCTCAGCTGCGGTTTTACCCAGTAATTTTAAAGCATTAACCATATCAACGCGTTTACCCAACATTTTATCAGTCGCTTTAAGAGTATCAACAACCTGCCGCAACGCATTAATATCATGCTGTCCAGCGATACGGTTGGGAGCCCACACTAAGTTCTCAAAACCAAATATTGGGTCGATATCATATTTTCTTAAAAGCTCCTGCCCCTCCATAACTAGATCTTGTTGATCCTGCCCCAACCCCCTCTTAAATAGTACGTGGTGAGCATGTGGATCCGGCATGTCTGCAGGAGGAGGCCCAGCTAAAGTCCTCAAATAAGAACCAAAATCATAGTTATTTAAATTGTTGGTATCAGAGTCGCGCAACTTTAACCGTGTAAGAGACCAATCTGTAAAGATTTTAGAGCCCTCATTGGAGTTATGAATGGTCTTTGAGGTTTCAAAAGCTTGACTTTCGCCAAAAACATGTCCGCTTACAAACTCCTCAATCCCAACAACATACTGCACTTCGTGTCGGCTGCCATCTGAATAGTTAATATGACGATAAAAAGTAATCTCGTTCTTCTCACAATCAATATGGTCTAAATCGTATTCATATCGAATATTGTTTTTACCATTGGGTTTTCGGATTTTGACTTGCGAGCGAACGCCATCTTCTCCGACAGATGACTCTTTTGCTACCTCTAAAATCTGATCACAAACCTCTTGGGGAACGTTGTTTTGCGCCTGATACTCAGCCAGCATTTGTTGTAAGCGTTTTAGCCCTTCTTCACACAAGAAGCCTGTTGGGTCAATCCACTGGATAGGGTTGACTGCATATTGGTAATGATTAATACCACCAGCAATAGATATCGGATCTTGTTGGATGAAACGTCCTAGCTTAGGGTCGTAATACCGAGCGAGGTTGTAATGTAAGTTGGTTTCTTGATCGAAATACTGCCCTTGAAAACGTAATGGATTTACTACTTTTTCAATATGTACATGAGCAAAGCCGTGAACATCGTAACTTGCACTCCATACAACATTCCGTTCGCAATCGATTAGTCGCTCTGGCTTACCAACTTGATCGCACTGGTACCAATAAATAACGTCATTTTCTAGCAGTGCCACTGGCGTGTAGGTTTCGGGTTGATATAGGTACCAGCGGAAAGCACCTGAAGAGCGTTCACCAATTAAACGTTCACCTTCCCACAAGAACTCTGTAACGCCTTGTTGTGTAATTTTCTTCGTTCTGCGCCCTAGAGCATCATATTCATATTGACTGATGCCATCGTCGGTGTGAACTTCAATGAGCTGATTTAACGCATCAAATACGCGAGTCTGAACGTGTCCTTGCCCCTCACGTTTTGTCTGATTTCCTTGCGCGTCATATTTGAACCGGACATTATCGTGCACTTCAATACGATCAGCGAATACCTCTGAAGATGGCAAAGTAGGATTGCCAAAACTATCGTATTCAAACTTAGTCACTTCTCCGGAAGCATTGACTCGTTTCAGTTGCCCTAAGGCATCGTACTGATAGTGTGTTGCTCCTGCCGTATTATCAATGATTGATGAAATACGGTTTTGCGCATTGTAAACGTACTTTTTCTCTCTATCAGGCCAATGTTGTTCGACCAAACGACCAACACCATCATAAATGATGCGCTCATTAAAATGTGCCGTTTCAATTTGGGAAACTCGTCCCATTTCATCGTAATGAAATTTGATTTGAGGTAAATCTAGGTTTCCAAACCGAATCGCTGAAAAACGCCCATATCGATCGTAAGAGAAGTTCAGCTCCGTATTATCTGGCAGTACCTGAGATACGCGTTGGCCAACTCTGTTAAACTCCTGCGCTATCTCAAACTGACCTTGAATGCGCTTTGTTAAATGCCCGAATGAAGAGTATTGGTATTGCAATGTTTGATGGCGATTGGATGCGAAAGTAAGTCGACCACCAAGCGTATAATTGAAGTGGTTCTCTACAATACTGCTACCATTTCCTGCTTTGACGTGCTTGAGATAACCCGCAGCGTCATAGCGATACAGCACAGTCCTATCGGCGACTTGCTTACGATGGATCCGCCCCATATCGTCATAATCAAATTGGCTTTGTAGATTATCAAACCCAACAGTTCCTGATAGCTGGCCTTCATCGTCATACATAAATTCGAATTCTAAGCCGTCACTCCGAACTAATTTAGTCAGGTTACGTTGTTGATCGTATTCGTAAGAAATATGGCTGCCATCGGGAAAGATGACTGCTTCTTGTTGCGCGAGTGCTCCCCATTGATACGAGGTAATGCCTGCTGGCGTTCGAATCTGAGCAACACGGCTGTGCTCATCGTAAGAATATTCTTCGCTATAACCGACTTTGTCTTCGTCGTTAAAATAACGAACTGATGTACGCCTGCCAAATTGATCATAAGCGAGTTGAGCAATACACCCATCGGGATAAGCAACGCCATTCACCAGATCTTCTTCGTTGTAGCTGTAACGAAGTAATGTACCGTCTATTTCATTCGCGATAAGTCTTTGTTGTTCATCCCACCACCATTGACTTTTCTTACCATCTTCAGACTCTTTTTTGACGACTTGACCGTGTTTATCGTAATCATATTCCGTGACACAGCCGAACTGATCGGTATCCCAAACTCTTTGACCGAGGCTATTGTAGTAAGCCTTCTCGATATCCCCATCAGGTGAAACCGTTTTAACTAACTTACCTAAGCCGTCATAACCATATTGAATTTCTTTGCCAGAGGAATGAAACTTAGAAACTAATTGACCATGCTGATTATATTGATAATTGACCGTTGACTGATCAGGATAGATAGCTTGTGCTTTTCGTCCTAATTCATCATATTGCCATCGCCAAGTTCTACCTGTGGGGCTTATTTTCTCAAGTAGGTTACCCTGCTCGTCATGCAAGAAAGACCATTGATGATCTAACGAGTCAGAATAAGAAGAATGATTTCCCTGATAATGGAAGCGATAGTCATAAATTCCTGCGTCCCCAACGTTCCTGATGCATTTCGCGTTAGCACCTTCGCCATCCCATTCAAAATAATGAGTAAAGCCAGTTGGTCGTACACGCTTAACAATTAAATGACCGCTATATTGATATTGTTCCTTTAAGCCCAAATGATTAGTTGCACTGACCAAATCATCGTGCTTATCATAGGTATAAGTTGTCAGAACTTTTTGGGACTTTGCATTAAGCAGTTCTACAAGGCGTCCTTGCTTATCATATTGACATTCAAGAACCGGACGCTTGTTATATGCGATCTCGATCAATCGATGGTTTCGAGAATACTGCAATTGAAACGTTGAAAACGTGCCATTTCTAACTTGTTTAACAAGCCAACGATCATCTTTTTGCTCAAACCGATATTGATGCCCACTAGCGAGCGTCACGATCCGAGTTGCTGAATTTAGGAAATAACAGCTCGCACCAGCGTATATCTGGTAACTTGTCGCTCCAATATCTACTGGCTCAAATTCTGTGATATCTGCCTTATCGTCAACAAACTTCCAAGCGATAACATTGTCTTTCTCGTCGGTCTTCTCGTGCAATTCAAACTGAAATGCATGTCGCCAACCAAAGCCCATTCCATGATTTACATCCGACTGCGATGAGCGGTAAGTACGCTGCCAAGTAGTACCTTGTTGTAGCTCGATATCATAGAGTTCGAGAATTTCTTCACCCGTCACAAGTGATACAGGGTCACCGGCTTTCTCATGTTTTTCACTGCTTTGTTGCTGAGGCTTGGCGGATGCGGCACTTCTGCCACTCTTTTTATTCGACTTCCCCTTTCCCTTCGATGGTTTTGCATTGACGGTATTTTGAGTCGGTGGAGGCGTAACCGCTGACGAGAGCGCGTAGTTTTCGCCGGTAGGTACAATTCGAGCGACATGTAAGTCACCGTTCACCAAAGCATTGGCAAACGTTGAATTATAGTGTTGGGAAGTAAGCTCACCGTCAGGTATGTTTGGCTTGAATTGACCAATCGCATAGAACAAATCCTCGACAGAGCGAAGGTCAAGCTCACCAAAGCTCTCAAGAAACTCTATTGCCTCTTGTTTGGTCACGAATGTTTTAGGTTCGCCGCTAGTAAGTAACTGACCAGAGAAGTGATAACTTTCGCCAAAGCGATTCGTGATAGGAATGACGAATTGAGGGATCATAGCCGTAACGTGTTTGTCCTTTTCTTACCTTGCCGCATCATTTAATGCTCGTTTCGCTCTTTTTATTTGTGAGAGCAAGATGCCTTAATCAAACATCCTCCGATAGAGATTCCTCTGTATGCGTAGACTGAATGTATTGATGGCAATTTTCACGTATGCAACTCTTTGAATTTCTGAGCACAGCGTACTTTAACGGGACGATGAATCCTGAGTAAATGAACAATAGCGTGAGTGAGACTAATGTCTCATCGTGACGCGATTTTTTTACATGTTTCTTACTTAACTATGATTTTCTGCCCAGTTACGTAAATTCACTCAATAAGTTGCATCAAGTATCACCACTGCGACTCAACGCTTCATATTTGAGACAAAACAGCAACAAAAAAACCGCCTATTACGGCGGTTTTGCTTAAAGAATACTGATTAAAGGTTTGGACCTGTCGATGGTCTGTGTGGTTGGTTATTGAGCAGTTGCTGCATCCCTTGAAACATTCGCATAAACCACACCAAGATGGCTAATGCAGCAAACACCATCCCTACCCAAGGAATAAAGTAAGCGATGGTTTCAAGCAAAGTACTATGCAACCAATAATCACTCACGCCAACGAGTACACCGTTAGAAGTCGCGACGGTGACGATCAACACAACAAAAAACGTCAGGTAGAGAAAGAAGGTGCGAATTAAACCGTAGTAATGAGAAATCACTACGTCGCTGTCTTCTCCCTTATCTAATCGGTAACCCGCATAGATAATTGCGATAACGCCTGAGATCAGAAACGTAAACGGGGTCAGACAGCTCAGGATGTACGCAACCCAAATCCCGTTATGAGGTTTGTTCATTCGCTTTCGCTCCTTTTACTTCCGTTTGTGCCGTATCTGTTTCGCCCATTGCTTCTTTGGACTTCACTTCCTTATACCAAAGATCGTGGTGTTCTTTCGCCCATGTCTCGTCAACTTCACCAGTCACCATGCCTTCTAACGCACCTTCCATACCGAATAGACCAATATAGATGTGGAAGATAAAGCCACAGATTAGAATCAGTGCCGAAATCGCATGAACTAAGTTAGAAAGCTCCATGTCACGGCGAGTTTGGCCAAAGATAGGAAAGTCCAGAACTAAGCCACTCACTGCCGCGATAGCACCAAAGAAGATCAACAACCAATAGATTGCCTTCTCGCCACCGTTTGAGAAACCAGCTGACGGATGTGTGCCTTTGTGTTTACCAACCATACCGCCCATTTTCATGAACCAACGAACATCAGTCATGTTTGGAATCGACTTGCGCCACCATTTAAAGAGCACGAGCATCAGCAAAATGAAGAACAATGGTCCCATGTAATTGTGGTACTGCTTCGCCAACATGACGATAAAGCCCCAGAACTCAGTAGGAACGTACGGTTTTAAGAAGTGCTTACCGTAAACCAGCATCAAACCACTGAATGCCAACGTTAAGAATGTAAACGCCATACTCCAGTGAAGCGCGCGGTCTAAACGAGACCAACGCTTCATCTTTTTACCAGTACGCGGCTTGCTAAGCATCAAAGGACCAACGAATACGTAAGCCATGATAACCATCGCGATACTGCCGAAAATCGCGACAGCACCAGCAGGAGACATCCATTTCTCTTTTAGAATGTACCAAGTCTCACCAGGTTTACTGATCAATACGCCATGTTCTGGCGATTGGGACGTGGTGTGGCCTTCTTGCCCCTCTCTGACTTCGCGCCAATAGTCTGCCCCGGCGAGTTGCGTGATCTCCTGTTGAATAACTTTAGAAGATTGTTCCTCTCCTGAAGCAGGCATTGCGAAAGTCAGCAGCAATGCCGTCATCATTGACAGCATTGCTAGAGATGCACGTTTAAGCGTGTTTAACATGTGCCTCTCCTTACTTAGCTTTTCGTCGCATCGTAAGAAAGATCGTTTCCGTCTGTCCAACCTGCGTTTTTCGCGCCGCGTTCTACCACACGTTGACGGAAAATGTCAGAGACTTTCTCTGCGTCACCCGCAAGCAGCGCTTTGGTTGAACAAAGCGATGCACACATCGGTAACTTGCCTTCTGCGATACGGTTCGCACCGTATTTTTGACGTTCTTCCTCAGAGCCAGGCTCTGTTTCTGGGCCGCCCGCGCAGAAAGTACATTTATCCATTTTGCCACGTTCACCAAACGCCTCTTGTTTAGGAAATTGAGGTGCGCCAAACGGACAAGCAAACAAACAGTAACCACAACCGATACACAGATCTTTATTGTGAAGAACGATGCCGTCTTCGGTATGTTCGAAACAATCAGCTGGACAAACTGCCATACAAGGCGCATCGGTACAGTGCATACAAGCAACAGAGATAGAGTTTTCACCAGCTTCACCGTCGTTTAGTGTTACCACGCGGCGACGGTGAATGCCCCATTCAAGCGCATCGTCGTTTTCGTTCTTACATGCAGTAACACAGCCGTTACACTCGATACAGCGTTTGGTGTCACATAGAAATTTCATTCGTGCCATTGTCAGACTCCTTACGCTTTACGAATGTTACATAGGGTTACTTTGGTTTCCTGCATCAAGGTAACCGGGTCGTAACCGTAAGTGGTTGCCGTGTTAGCCGATTCGCCAACAACGTAAGGTTGTGTACCTTCTGGGTATTTAGGGCGTAGGTCTTCACCTTCGAACTTACCGCCAAAGTGGAACGGAATGAACGCCAAACCAGGTTTCACACGACGTGTTACCATCGCTTTCACCTTGATTCGTCCTTTCTCTGCACCTTCAACCCAAACATCATCACCATCTCTAAAGCCAAGATCGTTCGCGTCTTTCGGGTTCACTTCAACAAACATTTCTTGTTGAAGCTCGGCAAGCCAAGGGTTTGAACGCGTCTCTTCACCACCACCTTCGTATTCAACCAGACGGCCAGAAGTCAGAACGATTGGGTACTCGCCCGATTTGTCTTGCTCTTGAATGGATTTATACAACGTAGGAACACGGAAGATTGCATCTTTGTCTTCCCAAGTTGGGTAATCCGTTACAAGGTCACGACGTGGTGTGTAAAGTGGTTCACGATGCAGTGGCACACGGTCTGGGAACGTCCAAACAATCGCACGCGCTTTCGCGTTACCAAATGGAATACAACCGTGCTTGATCGCGACACGCTGAATACCGCCAGAAAGGTCAGTCTTCCAGTTTTTACCCTCTGCTGCCACTTTCTCTTCAGCAGTTAGGTCGTCCCACCAACCAAGTTGTTTCAATAACTTATCAGTGAACTCTGGGTAACCGTCTTTGATCTCACAGCCTTTCGAATAACTGTCTTCTGCAAGAAGGCTTTTGCCTTCGAATTCCACACCAAAGCGCGTACGGAAGTTACCGCCACCTTCTGCAACCGTCTTAGACGTATCGTACAGAATGTGTGTACCTGGGTGTTTCATTTCTGGTGTGCCCCAGCATGGCCAAGGTAGACCGTAGGTTTCACCGTTGACAGGGCCACCTTCCGCTTCCAATGTGGTTTTGTGGAACGTATGCCAGTTTTGTTGGTGCGCTTTCAAACGCTCTGGGCTTTGGCCTGTGTAACCAATCGTCCACATGCCTTTGTTGAATTCACGCGTTAGGTCTTCAATCACCGGCTGGTTGTTTTCAACACGGATGTTTTTGAACAGAAGATCGGAATAGCCCAGTTTCTTCGAAAGCAGGTACATGATTTCGTGGTCTGGTTTTGATTCAAACAAAGGTTCAATCACCTGATCACGCCATTGTAGAGAACGGTTAGATGCGGTAACGCTGCCGTGTGTTTCAAACTGTGTTGTTGCAGGAAGCAGGTAAACGCCGTCGGTACGGTCGTTCATTACCGCAGCAACCGTTGGGTAAGGGTCCACAATCACCATCATGTCCAACTTCTGCATCGCTTTTTTCATCTCAACACCACGTGTTTGAGAGTTCACTGCGTGTCCCCAGTAGAACATTGCACGGATGTTTTCGCGCTGACGAATGTTGTCTTTGTTTTCCAGTACACCATCAACCCAACGAGATACAGGAATACCTGCACTGTGCATTGGTTTCTGACCGCTGTAAGCGTTGTCATCGAAACGACCTTTGATCCATTCGTAATCGATTTCCCACACTTTTGACCAATGACGCCAAGCGCCTTCAGAAAGGCCGTAGTAGCCAGGTAGCGTGTCAGAAAGTACGCCAAGGTCGGTTGCGCCTTGTACGTTATCGTGACCACGGAAGATGTTTGCACCGCCGCCTGATTTACCAATGTTACCAAGCGCTAGCTCAAGCACACAGTAAGCGCGTGTGTTGTTGTTACCAGTAGTATGCTGAGTACCACCCATACACCAAACAATACAGCCCGGGCGATTTTCAGAAAGCAGTTTTGCTGTTTGGTAAACGTCTTCTTCGCTTACGCCTGTTACGCGCTCTACTTCTGCTGGCGTCCACTTCGCCACTTCAGCACGGATTTCATCCATACCGAATACACGTTGACGGATGAACTCTTTATCTTCCCATTGGTTTTCGAAGATGTGCCACAACACACCCCAAATAAATGCTACGTCAGAACCTGGACGAAGAGAAACGTAGTGATCTGATTTCGCAGCAGTACGCGTACGGCGAGGATCCGCTACGACGATCTTACAGTTGTTCTTCTCTTTTGCGATCAGAATGTGCTGCATCGCTACTGGGTGTGCTTCAGCTGGGTTTGAACCAATGAATAGCATCGACTTACAGTTGTGCATGTCATTGAAAGAGTTGGTCATCGCACCGTAACCCCAAGTGTTCGCTACACCCGCCACGGTTGTTGAGTGACAAATACGCGCTTGGTGGTCAACGTTGTTCGTACCCCAAAGTGATGCCATTTTGCGGAACAAGTACGCTTGTTCGTTGCTGTGCTTTGCGCTTCCCAAGAAGTAAACCGAATCAGGGCCAGACTCTTTGCGGATGTCCATCACCTTGTTACCGATTTCTTCGATCGCTTGATCCCAAGAAAGCTTTTTCCACTTACCGTTTTCAAGCTTCATTGGGTATTTTAGACGACGCTCACCGTGGCCATGTTCACGCAGTGCTGCGCCTTTTGCACAGTGACCACCGGCGTTAAATGGGTGGTCAAATGCAGGCTCTTGACCCGTCCAAACACCATTTTGAACTTCTGCGTAAATACCACAACCCACTGAACAGTGAGAACAGATAGTACGTTTTATTTCTGTTTTCGCTTCTGGATCGACAGATTTTGCTTGCGCTTTTTTCATCATTCCCGGTGCGAATAGACTAGCACCAACCACTGCGCCACCAGCGGCAAGCGAAGTGTTTTTCATGAATGCACGACGAGATACGCCAAGCTGGTTCGTTTCTTTGCTCACACTGTCGGAGCGTTTGACAAGTTTCATCCGTTATCTCCTAAAGTGTGTCGTAGTAATCGCGAATGTGTTGAGTTTCACGATACCCTTTCTTCTTCACGTCGTTTTCAGAAGGCTCAACCGTTTCTGAAGCAACGGCCACTTTCGTGGTTCCCGCAACAACAGCACCGGCAACGGCAGCGGTTGTGAAGCCTTTTAGGAGATCCCTACGGCTTGTGTTTATTTCTTTATTATCTTTCATCATTGCTTCCTTACCTTACGGTAGATCTTTGGAGACTCATGCCTATCTATCGATATGACCAAGTACTGCTCGATTACTCGTAATCAGTGACGTTTTTCACATCAATTTTTAATTTGTTCTTACTGCTTTTGGTGTTCACGCTAAAGCGCACTTGCTCTAACGTTAAAAACGCATCGCAAAGCTGTGCAGCTGGCTTGTAGAAGTTCACGCTTTCTGCGCTCTCTAGTTGGCGCGTAAAAGATTGGAACCAAGGGGCGATGTGTTTGTTAAACACCGCTTGTTGAAGTTCTTCCTCTTCACCTGTCAGCATTGCCATCACTTCGCACAGTGCAGAAATATGGTCTTCAGGCTCTTTCACGTTCTCTTCTCGTTCGATGCCTAAAAGATCCAAATCGCGACGAATTTCCGCTAACGGTTTTTCCATCATCGAGCCAGTGCGATGCCAAGATCCGAATGGCACAACTTCACCACGTCCAATGCCAATAAACAGATCTTGATATTCTTCTTCTAACGCTTCTCGCTGTGTTTCGTTCGCGGCTTGTTGCAGTGCGAGCCAAGCTTTTTGCATCGCGCTCTCAGACGGTTCAATTTCTAGCGACTTCAGGAACGCCAGCATTTCATCACTAGGCGCACTACGAAAAAGTGCAGATAGTACGAGATAAATGTCTGTTCTCAGTGTTTGTTCTTGTTGTGTGTCCACTGCGAGCTCCTAGTATTTCAGTTGTTTCATTGGGTCTTCTGCCATCGACTCAAACATGTCGATCACACGGCAGTCTTCACACATCGCGATACGATTGATCGCCGCTTCATCAGAGAAATGAGAGTGACCGCGTAACTTGTTTTGTAGCATGTCGATCATCGATTGCGGAGCAAAAGGCTTGTGACAACGAATGCACTCGGCTGCCTTTTCTTCATGAATCACAACCGCTTTCTGGCGTTCTTCTTTCACCCAGTTCATACGAGGAGTAAGCGTCAGCACTTTCTCTGGACACGCTTTCTCGCACAGCCCACATTGAATGCAGTCTTGCTCGACGAATTTAAGCGACGGAGATTGACCATCGGTATGAAGTGCACGTGTAGGACAAACTGCCACACAGCTCATACACAACGTACAACCTTTACTTTCACAAGAGACTGTGCCGTAAGGTGCGTTCGCTGGAAGTTCAACAATGTTCTCAACTGGAATACGTGATGCGGACAACGCATCCAACGCCGTAAATAGACGCTGACGTTTGTTACCTTGCAAGTCTCCTAATGCCAAATCAAAAGACTCGGTACAAAGTGTCGGAGCACCTTCACGTAGTGACTCTAGATACAGAATGTCGATGGTTTCTTTGGCGATACCAAGCTGACCGAGCAGCTCTTGAGCAATACCTACTTCGCTATTAAGCACACGAATAATGGTTTGAGGCATAAAACGTGAAGCCGCAAACAGCACCTGAGTAGCACCATTCACAAGCGCGGCGAACCAAGTATCAATACCAACCGAAGGCAGTTCTTCCACCACAATTGGAATCACATTATCTGGCAGTGCTTTTAGTGCCATCACGTTGTAGCTCTCGTGGCGAGAACTACAAATCAATACGATAGGATCTAAACCACCCGCTTGCTCATAGTTGGCGAGCGTACGTTCAATAAACTTTTGCGTATCTTCAGGGTTTGGCAGTGCGTAATGAATCGCTTCTGTCGGACACGCTGTAGCACAAGTACCCACGCCTTGACATAGGTATGGGTTGATCTCGATGCGATGGCCCGTTCTGTCGCTGCCTTCACTCGATAGTGCCCCTGCCGGACAAGCATCCACACACCGTTCGCAACCTTTTACGCCACGAGAGCTGTGTGCACATAAATCGGTATCTAAACGGAAGAATTTCGGTTTATCGAACGTCCCCATTAAGGTTGGAATCTCTTCCAACGCTTCAGCCAGTTTCGGATAGCCACGACCTACTGGGTAGTAGCCCGGTACTGGGACTTCTTCCGACATGCAGCTGTTAAGGCAAAGATCGAGTACGATATCGAAACAATCGCTATTGATCGCGACCTTGGCAAGATTGTTGGTCGAACCATGATTTTCAATCAGAACTTCAAACGTACCTAAGAACCCTGAAACCTGAACCGAATTGGCGTAATAAAGCTCGGGATTTGTGCCCTTTTCGCCATCGGTAGAAAGCAGCGTTAGGCTGTTCATTTGCGACAATTGCGCTGCCGCACTTTCGATGATTGCTGTTGGGCCCACAATCAAAGTATTACCGCCGCTTTCATAGCTTACGGTTGGTGGAATAAGATTGGTCAACTCTACGGTATTTTCGAAAGCGTACAGCCTCGCTTTACCGTTATTGGAAGTTGCTTGTTCTAATAATTGTTTCAGCATTGCTCAATTCCATTTATGAACATGGATAGTCTTTTCCATCTCTTAGTGTAGTTAGCGCCGGAGATTCTGCTGATTAACTTATCAATGAGCATTCTTATTCCGCCATCTATAGGCGATGAATACTACGCAGTGCGTCCGTACTAACTTCAACCAGATTGGTATTGAGCAACAGATAGCAAGTGTCATGCCAATGAAATATCAACTAAAAATCAATAGGTTATCAGTTTTACTGACAAATAGTAGGGATAAAAAAACCGGTTGAGACATTTTGTCTCAGCCGGCTCATTGAGTGTTTAGTCAAAATGTACCTATTCTTTGTGTGGTATATTTTGTCTCACCTCGTTAGGCGGTGATTCTTCAGCAAAAGTATCACTTTCGCCAAGCACTGTATTTATATACAGTTCATTTTCATCTTGAGTAATTTGGGCATTTTTGTCGGTGTTTGACTCTGCGTCTTCAACTACCTCAGATGCGATATCGTTAACATTAAGCTCAGACCCTTGCGCAGTTTCAGCGTCTGGTTCGTCTTCCACTTTGTCTTTAACCCAATCACGCAGCGTCTCAGCGACGTCTTGAGAAAGTGACTTTAAGTTACTGTAATCATCATCGTAATCGTCTAGGCCGTCACGCACGTTAAATTCTTCGGACAAGAACATTTTGCGCAGCGCGGCTTTCTTAACGCTTTCTGAAGCTTCAGAAACCAGCAGTTGCGCCACAGACATTTCTTCGGTTTTTTCAGTCTCTACACTCGCGGTAATGTCTGGAGCCTGACTATCCTCATCGATGTTCAAAGCATCTGAGCTTTCGTCAGCGTTTGAAAGCGCTGTGACATTATCTTCGGATTGCTCCGTCTCTGCTATCGGCGTAATCTCTTCATCATGTTGGGAAGATTCTTCTAGTTTACGTTTCGACCAACGGCTTAAAAAACTAGTTGCCATTTGCTCTGCCTGCTCCTTTGCGTTTCTTGCGTCTTACTTCTAACAACTCACCGTGACGACCAATAAAGGCTTCCATCCAAGCCTGAACGGCTAACGGCATATCGTTGGATAGTACAAGGTTATCACCATCCATATATTGCGCCGCAACAGATTGTGAGGCCGTCAGTAGCTGTATCGCTGGTTTTTCACCAGACTCGACGTTATCCATCACTAAAAAGAGTTTAGGTTGCTGAGAGCTTAAGTTAAAACGGTAGTCTGTACGCTCGTCTTTATGTAATTGCAACAGACAAACATCTGGAGTCTCTTCCGTCGGATTCAGCGCAAATCCTGTCAACTGCCATTGGGTTGTCACCCAAATCCCTGTACTGATCTCATGCTCAACAAGCTCTACGCCGATTGGCCATGTATCCTCAGTCTTTTCGTAATTTTTTTCGAAATCTTTCTTATCCGACATAACTCACCCAGTCTTTCTATTTTTGGTCTGAAAACACACAGGACATTTTGCCCCCGTTTTCGACCATTTTTATTGTCTTCGAAGCAATAAACGCGCCAAGCTGATATAACTTAGTCTATATACTCCCTCAGGCTATAAGTAGCAAACTAGACGAAACTCAAATGTATTGATGTGTCATTACTGCGAACTCGCAGTTTTAATGCATTGTTGACATAAAACCTCGCAATTTCTGTGGGAACCGCTATTTTGGAATGAGATTTGCTAGCCACTTAAAAAGCTAAAATGCGTAGCAACCTAACGCTCTTAATCACTAGGACACGACTGTGCTGAAACCAAATATTATTAAAACCAGTGAAAATCCCCTGCAAACCATTGAAGTCGATGTGTACGACGAGTACGGCGAAAAGCTCACGAAGCAAATCGCTTGCGAGCGTCCTCTTACGGTCATGCTGAACTGGAAAGAAGTGGTCACGCTCATGACGCTAGGTTCGCGTCCAGAAGCACTAGTACTCGGTTATTTAAAAAACCAAAGCTTCCTGTCCGATCCAGCCGCGATCGAATCCGTTATTATTGACTGGGAAACGCATTCCGCTGCGGTGATTACTAAAGAAAACACTGAGCACTTAGAAGGCGCCCTGAAAAAGAAAACCGTCACCTCAGGTTGTGGCCAAGGCACTATGTATGGCAACGTGATGAAGCAACTTGAAAATTATCAAGTGCCTCAAGTTTCTCTTAAGCAGTCAGAAATTTATTCTGCGCTGGAAGCGTTAACCCATTACAACGACACCTACAAAAAAGCGGGCGCAGTACACGGCTGTGCGGTTTGCAAAGGGAATGAGGTGTTGTCATTTGTGGAAGATGTCGGCCGTCACAACGCAGTGGATACACTTGCAGGTGAGATGTGGCTCAAAGAAGAGACAGGTGAAGATAAAATTTTCTACACAACTGGTCGCCTTACATCAGAGATGGTGATTAAAGTGGCTCAAATGGGCATTCCTGTTCTGCTTTCTCGCTCTGGCGTTACTCAAATGGGGTTAGATCTAGCGAAGCAATTTGGTATTACGACCATTGCGCGTGCGAAAGGTTTGCGCTTCCAAGTGTTTACAGGAGCCGACAAGGTTGAATTTGATGTAAAAGGCAACCAATAACACCTTTTCAGTGTAAACTAAAACCAATAATGCGGATTCACAGAGGATGTGGACTATGAATAATGACCAATTGTGGAATTTTCTGCTTACGCCCAGCGGTATCATGCTTTCTATGATTATTACCTTTGGCGTGGTCGGGATCTATGCGTATATAACCGGTCAGTTTAAGGATTAAGGCCAAATATCAAAAAAGCCTCGCTAAATAGCGAGGCTTTTGCTTTTTAAACGCTTTGCGAGTAATTACGCGTCAACACCACGAGATTTTAGGAACTCAGAGTAAGTGCCTTTAAAGTCTGTGATTTTACCATCGCGGATTTCGATAATACGCGTTGCTAGTGAGTCTACGAATACACGGTCGTGAGATACGAAGAACAACGTGCCTTTGTATTGCTCAAGCGCAGTGTTCAAAGATTCGATCGATTCCATATCCATGTGGTTGGTTGGTTCGTCCATTAGCAACATGTTTGGCTTGTGCATCATCAGCTTGCCAAGCAGCATACGACCTTGTTCACCACCAGACAGTACTTTTACTGACTTCTTAATGTCGTCTTGGCCAAACAGCATACGACCTAGGAAACCACGAACCACTTGCTCGTCGTCGCCTTCTTGACGCCATTGACCCATCCAATCCGTTAGATTCATGTCTTCGGCAAACTCATGCGCGTGGTCTTGCGCGTAGTAACCGATGTTTGCATTTTCAGACCATTTGAACTCACCAGCACGCGGTTCAAGTACACCAGCAAGCGTGTTTAGAAGTGTTGTTTTACCCACACCATTTTCACCGATGATCGCAACGCGCTCTCCCACTTCAAAAATTGCATTGAAGTCTGAGAACAAGTCCTCTTCAAAACCTTGGCTCAGGTTTTCTACAATCAGAGCGTTACGGAACAGCTCTTTAGACTGTTCAAAACGAATGAATGGGTTTTGACGACTAGACGCTTTCACTTCGTCCAATTTGATCTTGTCGATTTGCTTCGCACGAGATGTCGCTTGTTTTGCTTTCGATGCGTTTGCAGAGAAACGCGCAACGAACGTTTGTAGCTCAGCGATTTGTGCTTTCTTCTTAGCGTTGTCGTTTAGTAGACGTTCGCGAGCTTGAGAAGCCGCCGTCATGTACTCGTCGTAGTTACCTGGGTAAACACGTAGTTCACCGTAGTCCAAGTCAGCCATGTGTGTACATACTGAGTTTAGGAAGTGACGGTCGTGCGAAATGATGATCATTGTGCAGTTACGCGCGTTTAGCGTGTCTTCCAACCAACGGATTGTGTCCATGTCCAAGTTGTTGGTAGGTTCGTCAAGAAGCATCACATCTGGGTCTGCGAATAGAACCTGCGCTAGAAGCACACGAAGTTTCCAGCCTGGTGCTACTTCACTCATTAGACCGAAGTGCTGCTCCATTGGAATACCCACCGCAAGAAGAAGTTCGCCCGCTTTGGCTTCTGCCATGTAGCCGTCCATTTCAGCAAACTGAACTTCTAAGTCAGCCACTTTCATGCCGTCTTCTTCGCTCATTTCAGCAAGTGAGTAGATGCGGTCACGCTCTTTCTTCACTTCCCATAGCTCTTTATGACCCATGATAACGGTATCGATTACCGTAAATTCTTCGTAAGCGAACTGGTCCTGGTTCAGTTTTGCAACGCGCTCGTTTGGATCGTAGCTTACGTTACCACTGGTTTGCTCAAGCTCGCCGCTGAGGATCTTCATAAAGGTTGATTTACCACAACCGTTAGCTCCAATTAAGCCATAGCGATTGCCTTCGCCGAACTTAACTGAAATGTTTTCGAATAGCGGCTTAGCGCCGAATTGTTGAGTAATATTCGCTGTGGAGATCAAAACCTTTACCTTAGCAATTGGGGTGTATTTAGAAAAACCGGGCAACGGTACTTGTTCATGCTACATACTGCAAGTGTTGTTTTTATTAATTCACTCCAAGTGAAATCATTGTAAGGTTTCTAAGAAGCAAAAGCGTAAACATAAATGCGTCATTAAATACAAAAAAGAGCCACTATCGTCAGTGGCTCTTTTTCCATTAATACTTCAAAAAAGTGACTAAGCGATGTTCGTCACCTCTAGGATCAGTTCGGCTTTTTTAGGTAAATAAATACTGAATTTACTGCCTTTTCCCCATTCAGACTCTGCTTTTAACTCACCACCCGTTTGGCTGAGAATACTTTGGGAGACCGATAGCCCTAACCCTGTGCCTTCTCGTTTCGTTGTGTAAAATGGCGAGAAGATTCGACTCAAGTTTTCTGGTTTAATACCGCAGCCCTCATCGATAACATGAATCGCGGCTCCTTTCACTTCGCCCTCTTCAATCCAGTCTTCACTGACTACTGTTAATGTTCCTTTACCGCTCATTGAGTGAATGGCGTTCATTTGCAGGTTAACTAAGATTTGTAGCAAATGATGGCGGTTTATCTCAACTGACGTATGTGCTTGTAGATCAGTCACAAACTCAACGTCGCGTTTCTTGGTGCCCGTTTTAACCAAGGTGATGCTTTCATCAATGATAGGATTGACATGTTGCCAAGTGATTTCATCTTGAACACCACCTTGGCGACTGTATTGCAATAAACTGCGCGTGATATTGCGGATACGATCAATTTGCGCGTGAATCGCATCAATCTCCTCTTGTACTCGACTTGCATCATCACCCAATTCAAAATGGATCAATTCTACGTTGCCAAGAATCACGGCGGTTGGGTTATTAATTTCGTGAGCAATCCCCGCGGTGAGTTCTCCCAATGCTGCCAGTTTTTCATGAACAACGAGTTTGTCGCGAGTTTGGTTAAGCAATTGAATATGCAGCTCAAGATCTTGGGTTTTTTCTCTCAGGCTTGCCGTACGCTCTTGAACTTTGCATTCAAGTTGAGCTGCGGAGTTTTTCAATTCAATTTTGCGCTCTTCTAGCGCGTCTAACATATCATCAAACTGTCTGGCTAACTGCGCAAGTTCATGATCGGCATCTAATCCTAACGGACCAATCCGTTTTTCTTTACCTTGTTGGACCTGCTTCACCACTTTATGAATGCGTTCGATCGGTCGAAACAGATCATAAGAACCGCGATATACCATCACGCCGGAAACCAGCAATAACATAACCGTAATCAAGCTGATTTCGGCAATGTTCGTCATGTAGGCTTTAACGAATGGCCACATGAGGTAACCCGTATAAAGCATACCAATAACATTGTCGTATTGGTCTTTGATTGGTTGATACGCCGTAATATACCAAGCGTCATACACATAAGCGCGATCAACCCACTGTTCACCCTTCGAAAGTACTTGGTTATACACTTCTGCACTCACGCGAGTGCCTATGGCGCGCCCTAGCCTATGATCGCTGTCTAAAGGAACGTTGGTGCTCACACGCAAATCATCGAGAAATACCGTCAACGTACCCACAGGGCGAAGGCGGTCATTATCACTTAAGTATATGAGATCGCGGATTTGATCCACCAGCACTGTACTATTGTTAAGGAGCAAACCACCATCCAGAAAGCCGATCAAATCGTTCGCTTGGCTGTATACCGGAATCACGGTTCGACTGACTAACCCACGCGCCTCCCTGTCACCATCAGCAAGAATAGGCACTTCTGCTCGTTTGGCGAGTTCAGGATCGAGGCGTTCGAGTTCTTCTTTATTAAGTACATCAAAAAACGATTCGCGCTTGGTGAGATCCATAAAGCGGAATTTGTTTTCCATGGAATTAACGCGTTGGAAAGAGAGAAAATCTAAAGCATATCTTTTCTTCTGCTCTGTGACCCACTTTTGCAGGTCACCTTGTGGCGTTCCTTGATTAATGCGAATACGGAAATCGTACGAATCGGCAAACGCCCGCACGTAATTGGCTTGCTTTTGCTGTAACAACGTTACACTGTTATTTGCAACACCAAGACGTTCCGAGACATCAAGCAGCGCATTTTGCCACGTGTAATGAATAGACCAATAAATGGTAATGCCGATCAGAGCTAACAATGTGAGGAAAATCGGCGCAGAGGTTAAGAATAACAAGCGATAACGCACCATGGTTTTAAAACGGTGCGTCCATTTTGACAATCCTTTGTGCTGTGGGCCGTTAGTCGGCATATTCCTCACCCTCAGAATCCCATTCTTTGTACTTACGCTCTAAGGTCTTGCGAGCTACGCCCAAGTCACGAGCAGCAGCAGACTTATTGCCTTCATGCAAGTTAACGACTTGTTTAATATGTGCTTTCTCGACTTCTTTTAACGTCCAACTGTTTGGATAGCCTTCGCCAGTAAATTCTTTGCCTTCTCTAAAGGTTGGTAACTCAGCAGAGTGAGAAACAGTAATCGATACATTAGGCAGTGAATGCCCGCCATTCAGCTCTCGCCAATAGTGTGCAGGTGGTTTGCCAAGCAAGATACAACGCTCAATCAAGTTTTTCAGCTCACGAATGTTTCCCGGCCAATCGTACTCACTCATGGCTTCCATATCCTCGTGAGCCCATTTGGGCGCAGGCATACCGAGCTCGCGCGTCAGCATATTGCTGAAAAATGGCACCAACTCAAATAAGTCGGTTTTGCGCTCTCGCAGCGGACACACTTCAATTTTCAGAACGTTTAAACGGTAATAGAGGTCACTGCGGAAATTACCTTGATTGACCTCTTCTTGCAGGTTTCGGTTGGTTGCCGCTACGATACGGACATCAATACTGATCTCTCTTTCTGAACCGACAGGGCGAATCGTACGCTGCTCTAACACACGTAATAATGATGCCTGCATTGCAAGTGGCATCTCCCCGATTTCGTCAAGAAATAAGGTGCCACCGTTCGCAACACGGAACAAACCTTCACGCGATTTTTTTGCACCGGTAAACGCGCCCGATGTATGACCAAACAACTCACTTTCTAAAAGCTCTGGTGCAATCGCGCCGCAGTTGATTGGCACAAACGGGCCCGTTCTCCCACTCGCCTGGTGGATACCTCGTGCAACTAGTTCTTTACCCGTACCCGACTCACCTTCCACCAAAACAGAAGCGCGTGATGGTGCAAATTGGTTAATAAGTTGCTTAAGCAGACGCGTTTTTTCTGAGCCGCCGATGATCTCTGAGGTATTGTGACGTTGGTAATCGCGTGTCATGGCGTACTGCATGCGTTCGTTCAAACGGCGATCCATACAGCGACTGACCGCTTTTAACATCTGCTCAAGGTTGAATGGTTTGAGGATAAAGTCGGAAGCACCGAGCTGTAGCGCTCGAATGGCAATTTCTAAATCCGCATAACCCGTCATAAAAATCACATCGGCACGTTTGTCATCATCTTCAAACGCTTCTTCCCACTCAATTCCAGAACGCCCTGGCAGATTAATATCCAGTAAGATCAGATCATAATGTCGAGAATTACGCAGTAGTTCTGCTTCTTCGATGCTACCAGCTGTATCGACATGTGAAAAAAGCTTACCCAATGCCTTTTTCAAGATGGCTTGCATGCCTAATTCATCATCGACGACCAGTACGGAAAAGGCGCTATATTGTTGGTTTGTACTAAGATGGGATTGAGTAGACATATTTACCCCAGATGGATTTCGATGGGACAGAGTGTACCAAGTTTAAACAGAGATACCCTACAAAAAGTGCGACATTTTGTACCAACGCAAACTTTTATGCAAATAACCCCATGATTTAGTGCATAAACCAAGCACTTTAAGCTTGTAAAAGGTTGGCATCTTGTTTGCTATAAGGTGGATACGGAGCGCATTTAAGTGATCTCAGGATGTTGATGTTTGCTTATTCCAACACCCTAAGACAACTTGCGTATTACGCTAATCGCTCTCGTCCAAAAAGGCTTCTCCCTAAAACCTGGAGAGATTCCAAAGAATCATTGGAAAGGAACACATAAAAATGAAAAAAATTGCGCTAACTCTGGCTGCAACGTCTATCACGCTTGTAAGTTACTCTGCGTTTTCTGCTCAAGACGGAGAACATGTTCGCCTTGCAACCACAACCAGTACTTACCATTCAGGTTTACTTGATTACCTGCTTCCACAATTTGAAAAAGACACGGGCTACAAAGTCGATGTTATTGCTGCAGGTACGGGTAAAGCCTTAAAAATGGGCGAAAACGGTGACGTAGATTTGGTGATGACACATGCACCAAAAGCTGAAGGCGCATTTGTTGAGAAAGGCTACGGCGTTTTACCTCGCAAGCTAATGTACAACGACTTTGTGATTGTAGGCCCGAAAGCTGACCCAGCAACAATCAAAAATGACGAAGGCGTGTTAGATGTATTCAAAGAGATCGCAAACAAAAACGCAACGTTCATCTCTCGCGGCGATGATTCTGGTACGCACAAAAAAGAAATGGGCTTCTGGGCTCAAACTAAAATCGAACCGAACTTTGGTGGCTACCGTAGCGTAGGTCAAGGTATGGGCCCAACTCTAAACATGGCGTCTGAAATGCAAGGCTACACCATGACGGATCGCGGCACATGGCTGGCTTACCAAAACAAATTGGATCTAGAAATTCTGTTCCAAGGCGATGAAAAACTGTTTAACCCGTACCAAGTTATTCTTGTTAACCCTGAGCGTTACCCAACGATTAACTACCAAGGTGCGAAGGCATTCAGTGATTGGTTGGTAAACCCTCGCGGACAGGAACTTATCAATGGTTTCCGCCTAAACGGTAAACAACTGTTTGTTGCGAATGCTGAGAGCAAATAACGCAATATGAATCTTGCTGATACAACACTGGAAGCGCTTCGCTTACTGGTGAATTTTGATGCAGACCTATGGGAGATCGTTGCGGTCTCCTTTAGTGTTTCTATCACGGCAATATCACTAGTGGTATTGCCGGCTATTTTGATGTCCTTTGTACTGGCGTATACCGACTTTCGCGGTAAATGGTTTTTGTTGTCGATCGTAAATACGCTGCAAGCGGTCCCTACCGTGGTGATTGGCCTGTTGCTGTACATGTTGCTGTCGCGTGCTGGCCCTTGGGGAGACTGGCAAATGCTGTTCACTCAGAAGGCAATGATCTTCGGCCAAATGGTGATCTGCTTCCCTGTTTTGGTATCGATGATGCATGGTGCATTACAATCTAGCGACCGTCGTGTAGTGGAAACTGCCATCACGCTGGGCGTCTCCATTCCGCGCTTGGCAGCTACGATGATTTGGGAAACCCGCTTTCCTCTACTTGCGGCTATCATTGCAGGGTTTTCACGTATCGTGACCGAGGTGGGCTGCTCAATGATGGTTGGTGGGAACATTATGGGCGTGACGCGAAATATTCCCACGGCTATCGCAATGGAAAGCAGTAAAGGTGCTTTTGCGCAAGGAGTTGCATTAGGAATTGTATTACTATCTTTAGCGTTGGCTCTAAACTTCTTCTTGTCAAGCATGAGAGGCAAAGGCTACCTCAGAACATAGAACATGAAGCAAACAAACGACTCACCATTAACCCCATGTCGAGGCGAATTATGACTATAAAAATCACCGCCGAACAGTTATCCATGCGCTTTAAAGAGCGTGTGCTTTTCCACATCCCTGAGTTAGCCATCGGCCCAAATGATGCCATTTATCTCAAGGGTGACAATGGTGTGGGCAAAACTACCCTACTCAAAATCCTTGCTGGCTTGCTCAAACCCTCTACTGGCGATGTTGTTGCGCCAAAAGATACGTGGCTGAAAAGACTGACGTGTCGCAATGGTCGTGTCGATGTGATTTATCTCCATCAATCCCCTTACCTTTTTGACGGCACTGTATATGAAAACGTAGTCTATGGAGTGAAATATCAACAAGACACGCAAAAAGATAAGCGAGCTCAAGTTATTCACGCGCTGCGCATGGTAGGTTTAGAAACCTTAGCGGACGAACATATTTCCGTGTTGTCCGGCGGTGAAAAACAGCGCGTTGCCATGGCAAGGGCTTGGATTTTAAAACCGTCGATTTTATTGATGGATGAGCCAAGTGCGTCTTTAGACCAAGAATCCATTGAACGATTGGTAGTGATGGCGAAAGATCTTTTGGATCGTGGTTCCAGTATCGTGGTGACAAGCCATCAGGCCAACGCACTGACCGACTTATGTAAAAAACAGTGGTGGATTAAAGACAAGACTTTGATAGAGTCTCCTCTGCTGTATGTCATACCAAAAGAAACATCCCAAGAGAATGCATATGCTTCAACCAACACAAACTAGTTGGGTCATTTTGGCTGGTGGCCAAGCCAGCCGTATGGGTGGAAAAGATAAAGGTCTGATTGAGTTAAATCAGAAGCCACTCATCGAACACGTTATTGAACGTTTATCTCCACAAACTCCACGCATTTTAATTAATGCCAACCGAAACCAAGATGCGTACAGCAAATTTGGTTTCGTATTTAGTGATCAATTCAAAGATTTCCCTGGGCCTATGGGCGGTATTCACGCGGGTTTGATGCATGCTGAAACTGACTGGGTCGGATTTGTACCTTGCGATAGTCCACAAATTAACACCGACCTTGTCGAGCGTTTCTGCCAGTTCGTCAAAGAAGACAGCGATATTTTGGTCGCGCATGATGGTGACCATCAGCAACCTGTTTTTACGCTCTACCACAAGCGCGTACTGCCAAAACTCACCGCGTTTTTAGAACGTGGCGACCGCAAAATCATTCTGCTCTACAAAGAGTGCAACACCAGTTACGTTGACTTTAGCGACTCACCAAACTGTTTCGTCAACTTGAACACTCCGGAAGAACTGGCGCAATTTGGACAATTAGAATCATGAAATACACGCTAAACATTCCTATTCTTGGTTTTGCAGCTTATTCAGGCACAGGCAAAACCACGCTACTTGAAGCCCTATTGCCAAAGCTGACTGAAGCAGGTTTACGCATTGGCATGCTAAAACATGCGCACCACAACTTCGATGTCGATAAGCCGGGTAAAGACAGCTACCGTTTACGCAAAGCTGGCGCATCTCAAATGCTGATTGCTTCTCGCAACCGTTTTGCGTTAATGACAGAAACGCCAGAAGCCGAAGCGGAGTTTGAATACCTATTAACACGTTTTGATGAAGACATGCTTGATGTGGTTTTGGTCGAAGGCTGCAAAAACATCGCGTTTCCTAAAATCGAATTGCACCGTGAAGAAGTCGGCAAGCCTTGGCTTTATCCAAACGATGAAAACATCATCGCTATCGCTTCAGACACTGCGGGGTTAGATTCTGAGCTCCCTCAAATGAACATCAATGATTTGGATGCCATCGCTCAATTTGTTCTTCAATACGTTCAAGATGCAAAAGCACCAAAATCTAAAGAGAAAGACGCCGCATGTTGCGACACACTTTCTCCTGCTTTCCTTTCTGTGGTTCAAGGCCAAGAGAAAATCCTTTCTTTGGTGAACACGGTTTCGGAAATAGAAGCATGCAAGATTGAAAACGCCTATGGCCGCGTTCTTGCGGAACATATCGTTTCACCAGTAAATGTGCCGCAATACACCAACTCCGCGATGGACGGTTATGCCATCCGCAGTGATGATGTTGACCGTGATAGCTACCAAGTGGTTGCTGAAGTGATGGCGGGCCATGCTTACGATCAGCCTCTGGAAGTTGGTCAAGCAGTTAAGATCATGACTGGCGCACCAACACCACGTAACGGCGATACAGTGGTCATGCGTGAGCAAGCCATTCAAGAAGGTGACAGGGTCACTTTTAACGGTGCGAATATCAAAGCAGGCCAAAACGTTCGTCAAGCAGGTGAAGATCTCGCTATCGGCAGTGACGTCTTTACCGCAGGCACTCGCCTCGCCTCTCCAGAAATGGGCATGATCGCTTCGCTTGGCTTTGGTGAAGCGAATGTATTCCGAAAATTGAAAGTTGCCGTGTTCTCCACCGGTGACGAAGTACAAGCGCCGGGAACAGAGCAAAAAGCGAATTCTATCTACGATTCCAACCGTTTTACCATCATGGGCATGCTTGAAAAGTTCGGCTGCGAGATCTTGGACTTCGGTATTCTGGAAGACAACGAACAGTTAATGATTGAAGCATTGGAAAACGCATCGGCGCAAGCGGACGTGGTTATGACTTCTGGTGGCGTATCCGTTGGTGATGCGGATTACATCAAACTTGCCTTGGATAAACTTGGTCAAATCGATTTTTGGCGAATCAACATGCGTCCGGGACGTCCATTAGCGTTTGGTCAAATCAACAACAAGCCGTTCTTTGGTCTGCCGGGCAACCCTGTGGCAGTGATGGTTTCATTCATCAACTTTGTTGAGCCTGCACTGCGTAAGATGCAAGGCGAACAAGGCTGGAAGCCTCTGAAAGTGAATGCCATCGCGACTGAAAACCTTCGCTCTCGACAAGGTCGTACCGAGTTTAGCCGTGGCGTCTATGAACTGGATGCAACTGGCCGTTTAACCGTTCGTACAACAGGCAAGCAAGGCTCTGGTATTTTGCGCTCAATGAGTGAGGCAAACTGTTTGATCGAAATCTCCCCAGCTATTGATACAGTAAAAGCGGGAGAAAGCGTGACAATTATCCCACTTCAAGGCAGAATCTAGCTCAAACTAGAAATTCAAAGGTCAGCGAGTCTGGCCTTTTTGTTTAATACAGAAACCTTTTCAGAGAGACAGCTATGGCTCGCACCATTCTTTACACTTACAAAGACCAAGACAAAGAACTGACATTCTCATACCAGCAACACCGCAACATTCAAGAAGCAGTTGCCGAGGCAGAAGGTATCGATATCACTGAGTTCCTAAAGATGGAGCAACAAATCGAAGCAGTGTCTGACACTAAAGCGGTGCGCAACTACCGCGACAACTACTTCAGAAAATTAGGCTTTAGTAAAATCATCCTAGCTCAAAAAGAAAACCTAGGCGTAGGCAAAAAGAACAAATAAGCTTAGCTGTAAACAGAAAACTCGCGATTCGTCGCGAGTTTTTTATGCATGCTATTTTTTGTTCGTGCTCTATACCCAAGCATATAGAAGTTACTTGGGTATATAAGTTACTTCGATATACAAGTAAAAGCCCCGTTTTACCTTGATGGTCTAAACGGGGCTTTAAATTTCTTCTTACTTTGTATCGAGTAAGGTTTCAGTCACTACTTGATGTTTAAGAACGCAGCGCCGCGTACACCACCTGAATCACCGTGTTTTGCTTTGATGATCTTAGGACACTTAGCTACAGACAATAAGTGTTTAGGGATGCGTTTTGGCATCTCTTCGTAAATCAATTCGAAGTTAGATAAGCCTCCACCAAGTACAACGGTGTGTGGGTCTGTTGCAGTAAACAGGTTTGCAAAGCAGATTGCTAGCAGCTCCATAAAGCGCTCGACGTGCTCTACTGCTTTCTCTTCACCCTCTGCGTGCGCTTTAATAATGTCGATCGCTTTCTTCTCTTCGCCGTAGTAATGCGCGTAAAGAAGCTCGAAACCACGACCAGATAGGTAACTATCTAAACAGCCTTTGTTGCCACAGCCACAGCCAAGTAATGGTGCGTTTTCGCCCAGGTGGAACCATGCGTCGATAGGAAGACGTGTGTGACCCACCTCACCCGCTACGTGGTTGCGGCCAGAGAATACTTTACCTTCGTAGATAAAGCCACCGCCAAAACCAGTACCAAGGATCAAACCTAGTACAGATGGTTCATCTTGAAGATCTTCGTCCCACGCTTCAGAAAGCGCGAAACAGTTTGCATCGTTTTCAATTTTTACGCTGCGACCGATTTTAGCTTCCAGATCAGCACGAAGTGGTTTGCCTTTTGCCGCAGGAACGTTAACTGTTAGTACCGTTGCATCATCGGCGTCTTCCATACCTGGCAAGCCAAGACCAATCGTACCTTCGCAGCCAAACTCTGTATCGTATTTATTCACCAATTCCGCAATGGTATCAACCAGCAGCTCGTAGTTGTCTGTTGGTGTAGGTACACGTTCCGTCGCTACACGCTCAAGCTTCTCGTTAAATGCACCAAATTCAATTTTAGTGCCACCGACATCAAAGCCGTAATACATGTATTTCTCTCCTAAAAAATGCTTCAAACGACTCTCAAAATGGCTAGAGTCAAAAGTATAAACTGATGGCATTATCCATATCTGTACGCCTGCAAACCGTGACCGAATGCAGATTTATCCCCTCACCGAAGCCAGTTGAACAACATACCATCAACAAAAGCTCATTCCTTAGAGTCAGCTCTCGGTTTTCATCCACTCTTTGAAACGTTTCAAGTGAGGCTGGTTAGGGTCGTTTTTGACTCGAGTCTTGCTCAGCATGTAAGTTTCTCTGAAGGCTTCAAACCACAATTGAAGGCATTCCGCAGCTTTAGGCTCACCAGCTTGTTTTAAAACTAATGTCGCGACTTCGGCGGTTGAAAGATGCTGCTCATTCTCGGAGCGGCGCATGATGTATTCAGACAGAGATTCCGGCTCAATGGAAAGCACAGGCAAAGATTTAAGAAAATCAGAACGACGGAATATCTTTCGTGCCTCACGCCAGCTACCATCAATAAAGATCAGCAACCATTTTTTGTTCTCGACATCTTCTTTTACCAATCGCCCTGGCTCTAGATCTTCAATTAAACGAGAGGGATCATCCACATAGTCTGCAGGAAATACAATCACCGGTTGGTAACTGTCATCCTGTAGTAGCGCGAGCATCTCTTCAGACGGTTCTGTTCGGTTCCATTGATACACGTAAGTCTCTTGAATCGTATCAGCGATTAGACGACCGGTATTACTTGGCTTAAACACTTCGTTTTCAGAAACAATCAACATACATGCAATATTGGCCTTGATGTTTGGCTGAAGGTTGCACAAACAGTGTTGCTCAGAAACCTGGCAATATTGGCAACGAACCACTTTACATCCACGCGCGTTGAAAGGCTTGGTTGAGATAGATTGTCGGTACTGATATAAACGGTGGAAAGCGTGAATTCTCATGGTAAGTAATGCCAAGTAAAAAGTAGAGCGCGATTCTACTGATATTATGGTTTCGCCTCAAGATAAGCCCATCAGCAGTGTGTTGAAATAATTTCACTCTTATCTCGGTCATAGATAAAGAAATAAATAAGGGAATGACAGTGACAGAAACGACATTTCAAGAACCCTCATGGCTCAGATTAGGCTTTTTCCTTGGCGTATTATTGCTTTGTGCCATTTGGGAAAACAAATTGCCTAGAAAAACACTGACCGCTTCGCGCAGGTTTCGCTGGGTCAATAACTTGTCATTGGTCGCTTTTAACAGCCTAGTTATTGCTTTAATCATGCCTATCGCCGCCTTTCAAGCTGCGGTCATAGCTCAGGAGCAACAATGGGGGCTGCTCAATATTCTGTCCCTCCCCGCTTGGTTAAATATTTTTCTAACCGTCATTTTGCTTGATTTCGTCATTTACGCTCAGCATGTTGTCTTTCATCATGTAAAGCCGCTGTGGAAGATTCACCGAATGCATCACGCCGATCTCGACATAGACGTCACTACAGGCGCACGCTTTCATCCCTTCGAAATAATCATTTCAATGGGAGTAAAAATTGCAGCCGTGTTTATCTTAGGTGTTTCACCTATCGGAATTGTGGTATTTGAAATTGTGCTTAATGCGAGCGCGATGTTTAATCACAGTAATGCAAAACTGGCTTTATCCATAGACCAAAAACTGCGAAACGTCATCGTTACACCAGACATGCATCGCGTGCACCATTCAGTGATAGTAAAAGAGACCCACTCAAACTTTGGTTTTTTCCTTTCAGTTTGGGACCGCTTTTTTGGGACATACCGAGCTCAGCCTAAGTTGGGTCATGATGATGTTGTTATTGGTGTGCCGGAAATTAGAGACGAAGAAGAGCAAAGATTAGATAAGCTTTTAACGCAGCCCTTTCGCTACAATAAAGAGAAGAAGTAATGGTTGAAAAAATATTGTTGGATGAAGTATGTCAACAAAACGAATAGACCAAGCCTAAACCCCTGTTAAACACTACTTCATCCTCATGATGTGTAAGAACAGATTAGTTTTCTGCTAGCTGACGCTTTTTGTTTAACTGAGTAATACCAACAAATAAACCAACAACACCAAGCACTGCACATGCCAAAGCATTGGTGTTCATTACTTGCTGTGCCTCTATTGAGCTGTATAGAAAAGCAAGGCTGAAGAAAGTGGTGGCAAAGCTCAAACCTGTCAGTACGCTGAAACCAGCAAAACTGGCCAAGTCTTTAAAATCGTTCATAACGAGTCCCTGTTTACAATCCTTAATCGAGTGTTGTGAAAATAATAATTAACGAAATATTTGGCGCGATTGACTATGTTTTCGCGCATTCCATAACCAGATAGATACCCCAAATGAGAACCCTAAAAACAGTGTCTTCATTTGTAGGGCGACGTTGTTATCTAATATTTCTAATGTATAGTGAGCGTGGGAACTAAAGATAACATTGGTTATAAGAATCAATAACATAACGACTAGGCCAGAGCGGCGATGCTTGACCAATAGATACGCTGCTAATAAGTCCAATAGTCCCAAAGCGCTCCAATACATATTCAACCAGCGTGGCGCAAAATCGTAAGGTAAAAAGCCACCAACAATGTTGTCATAAAGATGAACCACTCCGCCAACTGTCATAAAAAGGCATAAGAGAAACACGACGAATTTATCCATTACCGTTTCCTTATCTGAATGAATGAGCAAAGCATATAGAAGTCACTTAAACATTTGTAATCTCATCGCCATTTTTGAGATCGACAGTGCCATTATCAACACGATGAGAACAGTAACGGCTGCTCTACCTTCTTTATTTGCTTCTAGTAGAAGCATAGTGTTTGCTGTGGCGTTTCGCCCAAATCCGCCAATGCAATGACAAAATCCTCCTTTAAATCACGCCTTGGTTTATCAACTCTCGTACCTTTTCCAGCCCGCGCTGAAACACAGTATGTGCATTCGCGGGAAGGCCGCTCTCGACATCGTGCCAGAAGAACGCGAAATCATGTCCACCATCGTCTTGCGTATGAAACAGCCATGAATTAGCGAGATCAGCACACTCACACAAAACAAAATGCCATGCTTGATTTTGAAAGCCACTGTCCCATGAGCATAAATATCGTGCGGAACGAACATGTGTGATACCAGACTCCTCAGCGAGCTCCCGCTTGGCCGCTATGATGTAACTTTCATCAAACACTTCAACAGTGCCCTTGACGAGCTGAACACCCGCCAACGGATGTTTAAAAAGTAGGATCTCTTGATTTTGATTACGTAGAACAACGGGGCAAACTTTATCGATCACAAAACCACTCCTTATGCTTCAAGCAAAAGGCTTTAGCTTTCTCTGGATATAAAGAAATCGAGTGAAGTTGCATGATTCATTCCTTTGAATTCTGGCGACATTCTAGTCAACGAGTCCCTCGAACAAAGCATTAACATCACGTTGTGATAACTAAACCCTTTAGAAATGAACGAGATGAGATGTAACTCACTTTTGCGATGCAAATAGGAGCCATTAAATGAGTAGCCGTAACAAAAAAGCAGAACCGAGGTTCTGCTTTTAGTCGGTGGAAACATCTCATTTACTTGGTCTGATGAAGCTCATACTTGTGCAGCATTGCTTGCTGGTGCCCAGCAATTTCCGCCACTTGCTCAGAACTCTCAACCATAGACTCAAGCTGCAGCTTTGTGCGTTCGCCAAGATCAGAAATATGTGTGATGGATTGAGATACATCTGCCGTCGCTCGTTCTTGTTCTTCTGTAGCAACTGAGATTTGCTCAACACGTTCTTGAATGTGCTTAACCGCGAGGTTGATATCAGAGAATGTCGATTTCACTTCATTGCTGGACTGTAGCGCGTGGGTCATTTCTTCTCTTGAATCATTAACTGCTTGGCGCGAGCGCTCTGCGGCAGTAATAAGCTCGCTCATCATTTCTCGGATGTTCGTAGTTTGTTGAGAGGTATCACTTGCAAGTTTGCGAACTTCATCAGCGACAACCGCAAATCCACGCCCTTGCTCACCAGCACGGGCAGCCTCTATTGCCGCGTTGAGAGCAAGTAAGTTGGTGTTGTCCGCGATCCCACTGATCATATCCACCATTTCACGAATCTGTTTAACACGCTGGTCTAGCTCTAACATTGACTGTTCATTTACATCCAAAGAGCTTTCTAATGACTCCAAACGTTCGCGGTTTTGTTCCACGACTTGAACCCCTTTTTCAGTGTGTTGGGTTGCAAGGAGCGAGTCCTGTGAAGATGCATTTGTCACCATTGCTATTTCACGAATAGAGGCTTCAAGCTGCGTTATGGTCGTGATCATACTCGACAACGCTTCATTTTGTGTTGCCAACCCATCACTTGTTTGTTCGGCTGCACTGTGGCTTACTTCTGCCGTCTGATAAAGCGTTTCACAATTGCGCGTCACCGTTTGAATGGAGTCATGTGTGGAATCGATTACTTGATTCAACTTTCGTGCTACTTCTTTCAGCTCATAGGGGCCAACTTCTTCTGCCTTGTCACGAAAATCATGTTCGGTAAGTGCTGAAAGACGCGTTAGTACATTCCTTAACCCTCGGTTTGTCCATGACTTGAGACTAAACCAAGTAACCAGAATAATAAAAGAAATCACACACGCCGCAAACACGAGCACAACGCTCACCGATTCAACGGTCTCGTTGACCACCCGCTCCTTTTCATCGATCAACTGACCAGCGGTTTGGGAGATTTGATCAAGTAACCGCATGGTTTCATCCGCAAGCATCGAAGCCTGTTTAAACTCTGAACGTTGCAATTCCCCTTGTTCTAGTTTGGCGAGGATCAAACGCAGCACGCCCTTTTCACTAAAGCCTTGTTTCACCATCTCATATGGTGCGGTTAAGCTTGCATATTCACTTACTTCAGGATGGAAAGATTGGAAGTCTTCATAGGCGAGTTTAATACCTGCTATGCGATTTCGCATTTCTCGGTATTCTTTTTCGGCTTTGTTTAATTCTGAGTGCATCATCATGACTAAGAACGTACTTTCCATTGAGCTTGCAGAAGCAATGAAACGGTTAGCGGCATCGCTCGACTCAGGATTATCAGCACTAAGGAACGAACTGATTCGATTCATTTCCGGGCCGATAGAGCTAAGCCCATAGCGAAAACCACCAACAGCGGCATCAATATCCATTTGAATTTGTATCACCGAAGATTGCTTCAACAAAATGGACTGCGTGATGTTATGTAAACGCGCTAGTTTGGTGTCTAACTCCTCCGAGAGTTGCTGAGCTACACCAGACGCTTTCACAACCAAAGTTGTGCTTTGAGTTGCAAGAGAGTCGATTTGCTCTTTTATGAGAGGCAACTCTTTCGGCTCAGTAATCTGCATACCATGGTTGAGTAGCTTAACCATCTCCAATACATTCCTGGTTAACTTTGCGTTTGCCATCGCGATTGGTAATGCTTTTTGCGACAAGTCTTCAAATTGTTCCCCTACCTGTTCCATTCCTTTGAAACTTGAGACAGAAAGGGCTATAACAAGAGCAATGATAGTTAAAAATGTTGCACTGACAGCCTGAATCAGTGAAAGTGATGTGCGTGAGCGTTTTCGCTTTGCCATAATCAATTTTTATTCTTTCTTAAGGTTGAATCGGTTCTGCAGTGATTCCGTCACATTTGTGAGACAAAACCGTGATTTGCAGCCCATACTATGGATTGGTTATGACACTAATATTTCAGTTGTGGGTCATAGAGATGACAGGTGGTGATTTGCGTCGAGTATATTTTCCTTTGATAATCAGTGTGCTACTAAGCGCCTGCTCTTCTGGGCCTGAGCCTAGTGAGCAAGCACAGGTGACAACACCTACAAATCAGCTATTGTCGGACAACCCTGACTTGTTCGACTTTTACACAGAGTGGCACGGCACGCCTTATCGCTTAGGCGGGACACAGAAATCTGGAATTGATTGCTCAGCATTTGTACAAAAAGCGTTTATTGAGGCTTATCAGCTCTCGTTACCAAGGACAACGAAGCAGCAATCAAAGCAAGGTGTGGAGTTAAGTTGGACGGATGCCAAGCAAGGGGATCTAGTGTTTTTTAAAACAAGACGTACAACTTATCATGTCGGAATTTACTTGGGTAACAAGCAGTTCATGCATGCATCGACGTCTAGAGGTGTGATTATTTCAAGAATCGACAACCCATACTGGGCATCTAAGTTTTGGCAAATAAGAAGAGTTACAATGTAACTCCTCTCACTCTTTAACCGGACATTGCTGTAAGTTAAAACAATATCAGTCGTAAGTCGCAACAGCATTATCGAACAGATTTTTGACCAGAGCGATGTATTCATCAAGGAACGTGATCTGTTCATTGGTCGCTTTTTTATGCCATACCCCAGCCAATATCTCACCAAGATCTTCAACAACTGCATCAGCCTCTTTCAACAATTTGAAGCGTACGCTCGAGTGAAGTTCTGGATTTTGCTCAAAAATCGCCATGATGTTTGAAGCCACCATATCGGTGACAACATCTTCGATGCTTTCGGATCCAGTGTCGCCAATTTCGGTCGTAAAAATATCTAGATTTAGAGACAAGTGCTCGATAAGAGCGAGATATCCATCGGTTTCTAAAACCACTGTTTTTCTCCGTTTATTGCAAGCCTTCGAAGCTGAAAGCAGAATAGTTTCAATAGTAAGACATGCCGAGAAAATTTCATTAACTTATTTCATATTAACAAACATTCACGAACCAACTGGATGATTTTCAAACAATTGAGCTTTGCTTCACTGAATTCGGATACAGGGTTTCTTCAAACCTTTTTATATTTCAGCCATTTTCATGCAAACAGGTTTGGTTACGACCATTTTCTTTTGCACGATACAGCGCAGCATCGGCACTCTTTAACCATTGAGTGTGAGTTTCAAAATAAGGCTTATACTCGCAAACACCAATACTTATCGTGTAATTAATCAAAAAATCTTCCACTTTCACGATCTCTTGCTCAATTCTTTTGCGCAAACGCTCTGCGAAATAGCAAGCTTGCTCCTGGTTTGTGTGAGGAAGTAGTACGGTAAACTCTTCACCACCAAAACGACCGCAGATGTCACTGCTTCTTGCTGTTTTTCTCAACAAGGCAGAGGTTCGACGAATGACTTCGTCCCCTGTCGGGTGACCATAAGTATCATTCACCTTCTTAAAGTGGTCGATATCGAATATTACTAATGAGCATGGTCCGTCGATAACTTTTAAGTGAGCAAACTCATCTTTCAATGATTGCTCCCAATAAGCGCGATTAAATAAACCTGTTAAACCATCTTTGCGACTGATTTCCGACAAATGTTGATTTGTTTCTTTCAAATGAATGCGATTTCTCGCAGTTTCAGAAACATCATTGACTTGAATCGCTATGTGGCTGACCTCTCCTGAAAGCCCAATTAACGGCGTGATCACGATATCTTGATACATAAAATCACTGCTGTTTGAAACCGGAGAAAAATTGTTGAACTTAAAAAGGTACGGTCGGTTTTCCCAGCTAGAAAAAGAACGAGTTTCCAGATCGGCGGCAGCTTTTATCTTGGTTTCTAGCCAAGTTCTTGGCAGCTCTTCAAAATGCTCAAATAAACATTCACCAAGAATTTCTTGTGATAGAATGCCACTGTATGACTGCATAAAACTGTTCCACACACACACTTTATACTCTTGATCCAAAACAATAAGCCCTGAATCCATCGTATCGAGAATTTGTGTGACCCAATGAAAGTCTGCTATGTCCAGCGTGATATCGGACATTAGATTAGCTCCATGATTTCATAGATTATTTCTACGGATGGCTTATCAATTAAAAACAGTACCTCGCACTCGAAATCGAGCGCTTCTGCCATGTAGGTGTATTCGATAGTAAAGAGCTCACCCAACTCGCCTTGCTCTTCACAATAAGGTGTTAAGGTATCCACAATGCCTGGCTGACGAAGTGAGAACTGCTTGTCGAGTTGATCGCCCAATGATGTGAGAAATGACGAAACCAGTAGGTTAGAGATATTCAAGATGATTTCATTATGAGGCGTAAACTCAAGGAGGTAACCTAATTTTTCCCCAATCTGATTGATATCCCTACCACGTAAACACACCAGTGCCTCTCCGTGAATACCACCACCGACAAACCTCTGCGCTACCGCAACGGAACTGTCACGCCCAACCACATCAACCAGTGTCATATGAAGCTCGCCGTAGGACAAAGGTCCAACATGAGGAACAGGAAGTTGGATGAACTCATGTAAATGGTCGGCCATAATCGCAGCCCCTTTACCAAGGGCAATGTTCGCAATTTCACGGAATTTGGCTAGTAAGGAAAGCTCTTCGCAACCCTGGTTTTTAGAATCAACCGAATGACTAGGTTTGAACGCATAATGCAGCCCTAATTGTTCGTATAGCGGGAGCACCTGCTCTTCTGTCAGAGGCTTAGCGATAAAAGCTTGAGCACCAAGATCGAGACAGCGCTGTTTTGCCTCTTGTTGAACATCTCCAGAAATAATGACGATTTTGGTCGGGTACTGGCTAACAGGTAATGATTCGAGGACCTCAAAACCATCCATTATGGGCATCGTTAAATCGAGAAACAAAATATCGATATTTTGCTCAGCAAGAATATTAAGCGCCTCATAACCATCTTGCGCTTCAATAAGATGCAATGATGTATCTTGTACGATAGAACGCGCAATAAGCTTTCTTGCAACAGCTGAGTCATCACATATCAGTATTTTCATGCCACCAATGGAACTAACGTCAAAAAAATCATAATACCTGTTGTAAACGTTCATCTCCATATGCTAAGCCAACAAATCAGAGGCTTATAAGCGATTTGATTCACATTTATACAAATTGACTACACTAAGAGGAAGGTTTCTTTACTAAGTATGCTCAACATAGCGCCAACTCCCCGCTATTTATCCTAAACTATTGGTGGTCAAATAGATTCGCGAGGTTTTGTATGTGGCAAGCAATATCGCAACAGCTTTCTGATACTTTATTGTTCGATTACCAGATCACGGAAAAAGTAAGGCTGTCTGGTGGGGATATCAGTGAAAGCTACATGATCAATGATGGCGAGCAACGTTATTTTGTGAAAATTAACGATCGCGAGTTTTTGTCTAAATTTGAGGTAGAAGCTGAAAGCCTGCATCTTTTGCGTGAAACATCCACCCTATTTGTACCTGAGGTGGTATTGGTTGGTAAAACCAAAAATGCCTCATTCCTAATTCTTAACTACCTTCCAACGAAACCATTAGAAGATGGTCCCAACAGCTTTAAATTTGGGCAGCAATTAGCTCACCTACACCAATGGGGCGAGCAAAAAGAGTTTGGTTTTGATACCGACAACTATCTCGGTTCGACTCTACAGCCCAACAAATGGCACAAGAAATGGTGTGTATTCTTTGCTGAGCAACGCATAGGTTGGCAATTACAGCTCCTTAAAGAAAAAGGCGTCACCTTGGTTGATATCGATGACTTTATCGACGTCGTAAAACAGCGGCTAGCAAACCATGCTCCGGAACCTTCTTTGTTGCATGGCGATTTATGGAATGGAAATGCGGCACTCACTGTATTCGGTCCTATCTGTTATGATCCTGCGTGCTATTGGGGGGACAGGGAGTGTGATATTGCGATGACAGAGCTTTTTGGTGGATTTCAACCAGAATTTTATCAAGGCTACGAATCGGTTATGCCACTTTCTTCAAGCTATGAGGAACGTAAAGATATCTATAACCTTTACCATGTTCTCAACCATTGTAATTTGTTTGGCGGCCATTACTTGGAACAGGCTCAACTGGTTATTAATAAAATCATTTCTTATTAATTTGGAAGCCACTGCATATTTCAAGATGTAAAATCTCGAGGCACATCACTACAGAAAATCACCCTAAGCTCAAGGTTGAGTTTGGGGTCAAGTTTTGTACTTATTTCGACTCAATTAGCAACAACTCTGCCTAATATCAAAGGAGACTTAACTTTGGATTGTGCCTATTTTCCTTGTAGGCAAAGTAAGTAAAGGGCTGTACTTCCTTGATGAATAGTGTGTTTAAAAGCCCTGCGAGATTAGGAGTTGTTGTATGAAAAATTATACCGAAAGGTATGTAAAGTGCCCGCATTGCGGACACTCTATCGGCATTACATTAGATGCAAGTAATGGTGACCAAGAGTTTTATGATGATTGCCCAGCTTGTTGCCACGCTATCCACCTAAATATGCGAGTGGATGAGTTACAAGATAAGGTCGAACTATTTATCGATGACAATTACGAATAACAGCTCGAGCATGTGAACATCAGAAATATAAAAACGCTTAAATGAAAAAGGAGCACTAGGCTCCTTTTTCTCATTCTAAAGCTGTTTTGCTGCAAGAACGCGCTCAACAGTATCAACAATTGCTTGAGTCTGAGGATCAAACTCAATATTAACACGCTCCCCTACTTGTCTCACTCCGAAAAGCGTTCGCTGCAAGGTTTCTGGAATTAGGTGTACCGAAAAACGACACGCTTCAACTTCACCAATAGTTAGCGAGCAGCCATCTAAACCAATGTAACCTTTCGCTAATACATATTTCATTGATTCTTGCGGCAGTTGGAACCAAATCGTGCGGTTATTGGGCGTATCGATGATATCGACAATATCTGCCGTTAAACTAATATGACCAGACATGCTATGCCCGCCTATTTCGTCACCAAACTTAGCCGCGCGCTCAATGTTTACGCTATCCCCTTCCACCAGCCGACCTAAATTAGTAAGAGCCAATGTCGCTTGCATTAAATCAAAACTGATAAGGTTGCCTTCGATCTTAGTCACAGTTAGACAACATCCGTTGTGTGCAACGGATGCACCAATTTCTAACCCTTTACAAAGTTCATCGCTTAACTCGACAACGTGCGTTTGAAAGCGTTCTTTTTTATCAATTTTAACGACCTTCGCCGTACCCTGAACTATTCCTGTAAACATTTCTTTTTACCTATTGATTTAATACCAACTGTAGTCGAAGACTAAGCCCTAAACACTGCGCTACAGGTCGGAAATAAAGACCGCAGACGATAAAGCCATGGCTTAATGAACACTGGTTTGTTCTCATGCATGCTTCAACATTACCATGATTCGCTGCTGTTCTCAGTAAAAGCGTATCCTTAGCGTGGAGAGCGTCCAGTCAGTGTTATCGACTATTCGCTACCTAGCTATGGAATATAAACATACAATTGTTTATCATTTGCGCGGAGTTTCTCCGAGGCATTTTTTCACCTTATCGTGACTAAAATCAACCATCAGATCCGTTCACCACATCTTTTGCCCTCGAGTACTCTCATTCTTTCAACTTATTGTTCCGCTCTGGAGTATTTTTCGTGCATCGCTATAAAGAAGAAGCATCAAGTCTTATCAAATTGGCGACCCCGGTATTGATCGCATCTGTCGCTCAAACTGGTATGGGGTTTGTTGATACCGTAATGGCTGGCGGCGTTAGCGCCACCGACATGGCTGCGGTTTCTGTCGCTTCAAGTATTTGGCTACCATCCATTTTGTTTGGGGTGGGTTTATTAATGGCATTGGTCCCTGTTGTCGCACAGTTAAATGGCTCTGGTCGTCGAGTGAAAATCCCGTTTGAAATTCAGCAAGGCGTCGTTTTGGCATTGCTGATCAGTGTGCCGATAATTGCAGTCCTGCTTCAAACCCAGTTTATTCTCGGGCTGATGGATGTTGAAGCATTGATGGCTGAAAAAACGGTGGGATACATTCATGCCGTTATACTAGCAGTACCCGCTTTTTTACTTTTCCAAACGCTTAGAAGCTTTACGGATGGTATGTCATTGACGAAACCGGCAATGGTGATTGGCTTTATCGGTTTACTGCTCAACATTCCTCTAAACTGGATTTTCGTGTACGGCAAGTTTGGTGCACCTGAATTAGGCGGCGTTGGCTGTGGTGTAGCAACCACGATTGTTTACTGGGTCATGTTTGCCATGCTATTGCTGTATGTGATGACATCAGAGCGATTGAAAAGCATCAACCTATTTGGAGAATGGCATCGCCCACAATGGAAAGCGCAAGTTCGTCTATTCAAGCTCGGCTTTCCTGTTGCAGCAGCGCTGTTTTTTGAAGTGACACTGTTTGCTGTTGTTGCACTGCTCGTTTCACCACTGGGTCCTATCATTGTGGCAGCGCATCAAGTCGCGATTAACTTCTCCTCGTTGGTATTTATGCTACCAATGAGTATTGGTGCAGCAGTAAGCATTCGTGTCGGCCATCGACTTGGTGAAGAAAACGTAGATGGCGCGCGCGTAGCGTCACGAGTCGGCATTATGGTTGGTCTAGCTTTGTCCGTTCTCACAGCGATTTTAACCGTCTTGTCTCGCGAGTGGATCGCCGAGCTTTATACTAGCAACCCAGAGGTCATCACTCTGGCGATGCACCTGCTCGTGTTTGCCGCTGTTTATCAATGTACGGATGCGGTTCAAGTGATCGCAGCTGGTGCATTACGCGGCTATAAAGACATGCGAGCCATCTTCAACCGTACTTTTATTGCTTATTGGATTCTTGGGCTGCCAATTGGTTACGTCCTTGGCCGTACAGACTGGATTGTCGAGCCAATGGGAGCACAAGGCTTCTGGCTTGGTTTTATCATCGGCCTATCTTCTGCGGCCTTTATGTTAGGCGTCAGAATGCGTTGGATGCATCGCCAAGAGCCAGAAGTGCAATTGAACTTTTCAGTTCAATAAAAAGTAAAAAAAGCCAGCATCTGCTGGCTTTTTTGATCGAATAATCACACGGTTGAGTATACTTATAACAAGATTGCGAAGTGGTTGATTTTGCTCTCTAGACAACGGATACGAAGTTATAAAAAAGGATATTTGTGCGGTCTATTTTATTGTTCTTAATCTTGCTTCTTAATGGTTGTGATAACTGGTTCAATCCAGAGAACGCCATGTTTGATAAGTATCATCAACGTGTAGCCAATGTATTGGAAGTTCCTGTTATTCCAATAGAATTACAGTCTACGGTAACGATTCCTGCGAAACGCGTTTTGTTCGAGCCATTGCCAAGGCTATCTATTGGTCTGCTAGAGAGCTATCAATTACGACAGTGCGGACTCTTTAATTTACTTGCCGAGAAAAACTCACAACTTGGAAAGGTCCAGGATGCCTTTCATGATTTGGATTATCAAACTGCCCTTTTAAGAGTCATGAATCGATGTTTATCCGAATTTCCACTTAGCGATGAAGAACGCGCGACATTGACAGAACTTTACTCAACCAAGTGGCAACATTTAGACATTCATCTCGACAACTTACTACTCGTAAGTGATGCCATGCAAAAGCAACTAACTGCCTCTGATTGGCTATCTCAAGACACGACGAATGATATTGTACGCATTAACGATGTCTATCGTATTTTCAGCGAAATGTATGATTTACCCCACCGCGCGGTCTCACGTCTACCCGATGTGGAAGTTACGCAATATCAAGAAGAGTTAGAGAAATCTCGTTTACTCGGACGACTTTACTATTCAATGGTAAACACATCCCTTTGGTTAAAAGCGACAACTCAGCTACTTGAGCAGAACCAGAGCAATGTATTGTGCGGGCCGAACAGAGACACCACCCAGTTCCGCTACTTAAGAAATGTCTTTCAATCCATTTACGTTGAAGAAGTGCAACCTTATTTGGCTTATTTAGACAGTACCTATCAACAACTTAATGATGGTGCCACTTTGGTGGAGAACCGTATGCAACTCCATGGTCACCAGTATGGCATCATTGAGGCACATAGGAAATTTAGGCAAGAAACCCTAAACCACGTTCAGTTTTGGCAGGGTCTCTTCAAACGATGTGGCGTAACCGTTGGCAACTAGTAAGTGCAGAGCGTTCTATTCCTTCAACCTTTCACGCAAGAATCGAGCAAAACGTGGTTTACCAGTATGTGTAAAACCGTTATATCTAAATGTAATGGTTGAACCAATTTTCGGAGGCTGGCGACGCACTTCATCGGTAAATCCGCTACCGATGTAAAACTCAATGCCATTTGGTAAGCGAACTAACATTGCTCCCATCATACCTAATAAGCGCCCTGTTCCTGGCTTATAACCCACAACTAACGCTTCATCATCTGCGTATCGTTTTAGTTTAAGCAAATCACTACCGCGTCCAGCCTGATAGCGGCTTGATACCTTCCGCAACATCACCCCTTCACCGTCGGATATTGAAATTTTATCCAACTGTGTAAACAGATGAGCTTCATTTTGAATCGCTCGGTGCTCGACATATTTGATATGAGGCTGGTCGACTTCAAGCACTAAATCTTTGATGTTGTAATAACGCTTCCGATAATCACCAGCGGAATATGGCATATCAAAGATCATAAAGTCGATGTGTCGCCAAGCAGACTCTACAGGAGTTTTATCTAATACCGTTTGCTGAACAAGATGGAAGTTACCTCTCCCAGCCCAAAGTTCACCGTCCAATGGATAGTCAGGTAAAGGTCCTGTAAACCAATCTGGGGCGTAGATTCGATTACCATTTCTCGTCACGAGATGTTGCCCAGTCCAATAAGCGCGAACACCATCAAGTTTTTCGCTATACCAATATTCAGACACATCAATGCCATCCTGATAGCTTTGTGCAAGAGAAACTGGTGGTGCGAGAGAAGTATCCGCTTGAGGCTGTGAAGACGCTGCCATAACAGCCAGCGCAATTAATGTCATTTTTAGTGGCATAAGAAGACCTTGTACAAAAAATCGTCTTTATTGAAACGTAAGTCCTCTCGATGACCTATTTATTACTAGTTGTTCTTCGACTCATAACAATCAACATTAGTAATAATTTGCAAAGATAATCATAAACTTTAGACAGGTTTTGCATTTAGTCGTTACACGTTGTTCACTTAAGGCGGATGGTTCGTCAATCGAGTTGGAATCTAATCATGACGAGATCCCCCGCTCTAATGACTTCTTTAGGTTCAACACCTCTTATAAGCAAACCATTTCTCTGTGCATTTTTGATTCTCAATTTGAGAATCAGTCCTTTCTCAAATTGAACAATATCATTAACAATATTTAACTGTTTGATTTTTCATTAATTTCAAATTGGCACGTTACCTGCTCTATATCCAATTAGAAAAACAAACGGAGACAGAGTCATGGAATTACGCAAACTAGAAATCAATCAAGACAAGTTAGCCATTGAGTTTTTTGGTGACTTAGACGCAAGTGGCTGTCGACAAGCACAACATCACATTGATGAAGTAATTCACAACAATCATCACAAAGAAGTCGAAATTAACCTACAGCACGTCCAATTTCTTGATTCTTCAGGGATTGGTGCCATTGTTTACTTATATAAGCGTCTAGTTGAACGTGAAAGAAGCATGAGTATTGAAAACGTATCAGGCCAACCTTTAGAAATCATGAGCTTGCTTCGTATCAACCATGCCATTCCCGTTAACTCAAAAGGACACTAAAAATACCGGTTTAAACGGAGGTTGGCATGGTAAATCTTATACGACGATATGCAGTAAGCGGTCTTGTTGTCGGCATGTTTGGTTGTTCGTCGTTTGACTACCCAGAACACGGAAAAGGTGGCTTGGCGGAAAGCTATCAAGATATCTCGATCGAGAATTATCAGTTTTCCCCTGTGATGCCTGACGAGCCTTTAGGTCCAGAACATGGGTTAAGGTTTGATTGGCAACTGACCAAGTTACATCTAGACGCACTAATCCAAGAGGGCGCGCGCTGGTGTTTTCCTGCGGCAGTTGTTCAGGCCATTGAAAAACAAAATAGAATTGCGCGCGAGTTGGAAGGTGGGCTTTTACTCGACGCTGCCAACGACCTTGTGATTCAGCGTCGACGCTTAAACCAGCTCGAACAACAACTCGACTACGTACTGAGCCAAACCACTTGCACACCGCCCGATGATATTGAAGCACTACGTAGCGACCTAAACATAGTGTCGGATATCTATGCACTACTTAATATCGACAACCAGTTTGCTGTCGATTCAGCAGAAATCAACCCGAAGTACATGGGACATTTGGCAGAAGCAGCCTACATTTTACGTGACCACCCTAACCTATCTCTTGTAGTAACGGGGCATGCGGATGCAACTGGAACACCCGATTACAACCAGAAACTTGCTCAAGCGCGTGCAGAACAAGTAAAGCGTTACCTAACCGTATTTGGTATCACTTCAGAGAGAGTCACTACCAAATCTGTCGGAGATAACCTGCCACTCTATGAAGGTGAAACATCCGCCGTGCGTTTAACTAATCGTCGAGTAAGCATCGAGGTTATTAGCCCTAATTCAGATAGCGATACCTCAATAAACCGAAACCCAACGGCAGGAGGCGCGCTATGAACACGATGAAACCATTTATCCTCTTAATGTTGTTGTGTCTGGTCGCGTGGGTACCTTCTTCCATAGCGGATGAGAGCAATACTGTTAAGGTCGGTGATTTAATACAGATTAACTTACCTGGAGAGGCGTCGTTAAACCAAGGGTTTCAGGTTGATCGTCGTGGACGAATTAATTTACCAGAAGTCGGCCCTGTATTAGTGGCCGGCTACAATGAACAACAACTCCAAGACGTGATTATCGACAGGCTAAAGACCGTGTATCGTGACGTTAACAACGCTCGAGTTTTTATTAAACAGCAACAGTTGTTAGTGTCCGTTCAAGGCTACGTGGTCAAACCCGGTGAATATACCTTACCTTCTGGGTCCAACATTCAAATGTTTGTGTACGAAGCTGGCGGCCTGCGCGCAGGGGCTCAGCTCGATAAAATGATCGTGAAACGTGGAAATAAAAACATTGAATTTGACTACAAACGCTTCCTTGATACGGGGGACAATAGCCAGCTGCCAAAACTAGAATCACTGGATGTCTTATTTGTCCCCGCTTCCCCACTCGTAGGGAATATTGAGCAAGAGTTTGATGCAGCAAAACTCGCGAATTCAGGTGACAGCGCAGATTCCGCTCGTGCAATCAAAGTCTTTGGTGAAGTCAACGCACCTGGCTCGTTCTCATACAAGCCAAACACCACGCTAGTTGATGTCGTAATGCGAGCTGGCGGCGTGACACGATATGCCAGTGTTGAACAAATTCGCGTGATAACAAACAATAACCCAACCATGTTTAACCTGAAAAAGTACCTTGATACTGGAGACCAAAGCCTACTGCCAGAGATCCTGCCAGGTGCCACCATCTTTGTCCCAAAACAGGAAGAAGAAATCAAAGCAGGTGCAAATGTGGTTTACGTGATGGGTGAAGTCGCCCATCCTGGGGCATACGAAGGCAAGAAAGGCGCTAGCTTCATGGATATCCTCGCCAACGCTGGCGGGCCCACTCGCTACGCAGAATCTCGCCAAATTCGCGTTATAAAAGCCGATGGCAAAGTCATCAAATTCGATCTTACCGCGCATACAGAAGGACTATCTTCAGCCAGACCACCAAATGTTGGACCAGGAGACGCGATTTTCGTACCGGAGAAAACCGATTTCAATGAGAAGTCTTGGTTAAAAGTAGCACCTAGTCGAGCGGTCGCAGTGATGGGAGAAGTTGTTCGCCCTGGACGCATCGAGTGGTCAGACGAAATGGATTTGATTGATCTGCTTGCACACGTTGGTGGCCCAACTCGACGAGCTGATACCACCAAAATTGAAGTCGCCAATAACGGTCAAATGACACAATTTGACTTAGACCAATACATTCTGGATGGCTCACCAACATCAAGCCTACCTCGAGTTTCCGCTGGTACAGTCGTAAGGGTACATGCATTGCCTGACGACCCATCCGATAATAAGTCGCAATGGGTAAGCCAAAGCTCTGACGCATCGATATACGTTTTCGGGCAAATCAATGCACCTGGGCGCTATCGTTTCACCGAAGATATGCATTTTCTGGATATTTTATCTGCCGCCGATGGACCGACAATGGATGCAGATATTCACAACATCCGTGTCACACACCGAGGCCTAGGTTATGCCAAAGTGAGTAAATTGAATTTATCGATGTACTTTGAAACAGGCGATGAGTCAATTCTGCCCCACGTTCGTCCTGGTGATACCATTTACATTCCAGAAAAAAACAAAAACTGGTTAGATCGTTCAAAAGAGTCCACGGTACGCGTATTAGGTGAAGTAAGAGACCCAGGGCGATACGTATTCAATGACAACATGACTGTGCTTGATCTGTTAGCGGAAGCAGGAGGACCAACTGACAATGCCTACCTTGAAAAGATCAGTGTGGTCAATATGTCTTGCTGCCAGGGCCAAGCCCGAACATTTGATTTGGTGAACTTTAGTAAAACAGCCAACATTTATGAGCTGCCAGTCATTCGCGCAGGCGACACGATTTACATTCCCCATAAAGACGAAAGCTTTGTTGAAAAAGCTAGGGCCGGATTAAGAGATATTTTACAAATCACCACAACCATCGTGTTAATAGGAGCGTTGTAATGACTATTCCTGCAACTCACGCTGAGATTGAACAAATTTATCTTCAGAGTGAACAGAAAGGCCACAAAACGATTTGTGTTGTGGGTTGTAAATCTGAAGATGGTGTCACTTCCGTGGCGTCATCTCTTGCAGAGCGCTTGGTTTTAGCAGGCCACAATACTTTGTATGTAGACCTTAACTTATTCAAACCCGCTTATCACACTGTTCACGAATTTGATGATGACGAGAAGGTTGGCCATTTGATCACACGAGAGAATACACATCAAACTTTAGTCGGCCTCCCTGCTCCATCTCTCGCCAGCACTCAGTTAGCGTACCGAGACCCAACAATGCTGAAACGAAACATTGCACAATGGTTAACGCAGTACGAGCGCGTCGTGATAGATACATCACCACTTCTCAGTGTCAACCGAAGCAATATTGCGCCTCAAGTGATTGCTGGCGTATGTGATGCTACTTTGTTAGTAGCGCATTATGGTTCTACGACTGCAACCCAGCTCGAGCAAGCCAAAAAGATACTCGATGCTAGCGATGCGAACTTGATTGGTTCTGTACTGAACATGAAGCACACTCCAAGCCTGAAAGATGAGTTAATCCGCCAAGTTTCCAAGCTGCGTTTCTTACCAAAAAAGTGGAAAGAAAAACTGTCTCAGCAAATTAAAAAAAGCGAACTGTTTATGTTATAGGGAGCGCTATTATGACGATAAATAATACATTGACTATCGAGCAAGAATTAGTGGATGAGCATATTCTTCAGCAAATGATCAAAGATACGTGCGCCGAAATCATCCCTACCTTGATTGATCACTATGTCGAAGAGTCACGCGATCGCATGGAGAAAATAGAGCAAGCATTAAGCACAAAAGACCTTCAAACATTAGAGTTCGAGGTTCACACACTGGGCAGTTCTGCTCTCGCTTTAGGCAATCGAACGCTTTCAAGACAAGCAAGAATGATTGAGAAGTACTGTGTCGAAGGAAAAATACCAAAAGCATTGGAGCTTTGTGAAACACTTCCGCAACTCGCCAATGAATCGTTTGATGCGTTAGAAAAGCGAAAAGCTCAAGGGTTTGAGTAGTATCAGTGTCTTACTCCCTAGCGAAGCATCGCGTTTGATAAAGCGCGATGCCGACATCATCTCAGAAATTTAGGCTCCAAATTCAATCACCCTCGCCAAGCCACACACCTTGAAATTATTTGGGCATAACTTAATCAATTAAAAAGTATGGATTTTTCGCAAATTTCCTACCTTGTGCTAATACTTAAATAACGCTTTTCTCAAATTGAGAATTTTCAGCACTAGAGAGCTATAAACCACTCATAATGCCAAATAGTAGTGCTGACAAAAATCATAAAAAATGAAACAAACTACGTTGGGATGGGACTATGAGACCAAGGGTGTTACTGGTAGAGGACTCTACTTCACTAGCCATACTTTATAAGCAGTATGTGAAAGACGAACCTTATGACATTTTTCATGTCGAGACAGGTCGCGAAGCGATTCAATTTATTGAAAGAAGCAAACCTCAGCTCATCATTCTCGATTTGAAACTGCCCGACATGTCTGGCGAAGACGTGTTGGATTGGATCAACCAGAATGACATTCCTACGTCCGTTATTATTGCTACGGCACACGGCAGCGTCGACTTAGCCGTTAATCTAATTCAAAAAGGTGCGGAAGATTTCTTAGAAAAGCCCATAAACGCTGATCGCCTAAAAACATCAGTCGCATTGCACCTCAAACGCGCCAAATTGGAAGATTTGGTGGAAAATATTCAGTCCAAGTTTGATCGCCACAACTATCACGGATTCATCGGTTCAAGCCTCCCGATGCAGGCGGTATACAAGACCATTGATGCTGTTGCGCCAACTTCTGCCAGTGTGTTTATTGTGGGAGAAAGCGGCACAGGTAAAGAAGTTTGTGCTGAAGCCGTCCACCGCCAGAGCGACCGTAAAGACAAGCCTTTTATTGCAATTAACTGTGGGGCTATTCCACGAGATTTGATGGAAAGTGAGATTTTTGGTCACGTTAAAGGAGCCTTTACTGGAGCAACAACAGATCGAAAAGGTGCGGCGACGCTGGCACATGGTGGTACGCTTTTTCTTGATGAGCTGTGTGAAATGGAACTTGAGATGCAAAAGAAGTTGCTCCGTTTTCTACAAACGGGCACTTACACCCCTCTTGGTGGCACTCGAGAAATGAAAGTAGATGTGAGAATCATTTGTGCCACTAACCGAGATCCATTAACAGAGGTAGAAGAAGGTCGTTTTCGTGAAGACTTATACTACCGTGTGCACGTTATACCTATCGATATGCCCCCATTACGTGAACGAGGAAGTGACATTGTCACGCTTGCCAAGTACTTCTTGACCACTTACGCCAAACAGGACAAAAAGAAATTCTCAACAATCGACAGCGAAGCTCAACATATCATCAAGCATTACGAATGGCCGGGTAATGTAAGGCAACTACAAAACATCATACGTAACATTGTGGTGCTTAATAACGACGAAAAAGTCACGGTGAACCACCTACCCGCTCAACTTACTAAAAAGTCTAAAGTGACGAAAACAACGACGCCTGCGCATGTTGCTCAAGAGTCAGCAAACATTGCACCAATCACACCACCACCTGGTTATACTGAGGAACCTTCACCTTCTGCGGTCGAACCGTCGATTACCGCAGCGGAGCAGCCTGGTACACCGTCCTCTGCTGCTACCTCACCGTACTTTAACTCTGATGGAACCATTCGCCCTATGTGGCAAGTAGAGCGTGAAGCAATTCAAAACGCAATTGCGTACTGTGATGGCAACGTCCTCAACGCCGCTGTCATGCTGGAGTTAAGCCCATCTACGGTTTACCGAAAAAAACAAGCGTGGGAAGCGGATGAAATTAATCTCGAACAATCTTGATAAACCTGCCATTGGTGAAATTTGGATCTTGCTTGATAGCCGTCTATTCGGCGGCATTGAAAGTCACGTTATCGAGCTAGCTCGGGGATTAATCGCCTTTGGAAACAAAGCTCGAGTTGTGCTAACCACTGAGTATTCGCCAGCCGCTCAGATTGTACAGAAGGCAAAAGAAGCCGCGATCCCTGTGAGTTACTTAAACTATTTGTCTGGCGAGCCCAATAAAGCTTTAAAAATTAAACACCTAACAAGCGCCGTCGCCAATCACCAACCCTCAGTGGTTCACTCCCATGGTTATAAAGCGTCGATTTTGTCGCGCTGCGCCAAACTGCTCACCCGTACGTTTCCTCGTTTGATTTCAACTTATCATGCTGGTGAATCGTCCTCAGGAAAGCTATGGCTATACGATTGGCTTGATAGAGGCTCAGGCAGCCTATCTGACCATTGCTTTGCTGTCAGTCCAAGTATTCAGCGCAAAGTTTTTTGTTCTTCAGAACTGCTGAATAACTTTGTTTCGATTCCCAAAAGTCAACTCAACTATCAGGAGATCGCTTTTGTCGGCCGATTGAGTCAGGAAAAAGGCGCCGATCAATTTATTGAGGTAGCGAGGCTCTGTCCAACATTACAGTTTAGTGTGTACGGTGATGGCCCGGAAAAAGAGTCGCTTAATCAAACTGCCCCTTCAAATGTGACTTTCTTCGGCCATCAAACCAATATGGAAGGTGTTTGGGAAAATATCAGCGTACTTATCATCTCTTCTCGTTATGAGGGTCTTCCAATGGCGGCGCTTGAAGCCATGTCGAGAGGCATTGCCGTGATGAGCTTACGTGTAGGTCGTCTTCCAGATATTATCCAAACGGGTAAAAATGGTTTTATCGTCGAAGACATTCCCTCTCTTGCTAAATGTCTTCATGACTGGATGTCGATTGGTGAAGCGCAACAATCACTCATTCGCCAGAATGCTCGACAAACCATCATTGATGATTTCTCAGCGCAAAGTGTGATTCCCGTATTGCTACAAAAATATCAAATTGAAACGGATCACTAATCCATATTGGTTCTCAATATGAGAATGATGAGTTCTAAATATAAATATCATATAAGATTCAATCACATAAACTAATGGCATATTTTGGCATCTCTATTGCAGCTCAGCAGTTAACGCAGATTAATGATGAGACAGAGGTGACTTATGACTACGCCAAAACGCATTCTATATGTTCATTATGGTGATAATTGGATTCGCGGCAGTGAAGTGGTGCTTCTGGATCTCATTTCAGGAATCGACCGCAATAAGTTTGAGCCTTTCGTATGGTCAAACTGCCAACCATTAATCGATAAGTGCCAATCGCTCGGAATTGAAGCGGAACATTCAGCCTTCAATTTAGTGGGTGGTTGGAGCGCTCCACGCTGGGATATTAGCGGGTGGAATTGCCTTATCAAACAAGGCTCAGCTTTGATCGAAAAGCACAGCATCGACTTGGTACACGTCAATAGCGGCGGCCCTTGTCAATGGATGTGTTTGGCTGCTCGCATGAATCATATACCACTTGTCACGCAACTTCATTGCCATTATACATTGCGCGATCGCTTCTCTCTCGGACTTCACCTCTCTCCAAAATTGATTTGCGTTAGCAAAGATGTTGGACGCGAAATTCTTCAGGACGGCTACCCGCAAAACCAACTTCATGTCGTACACAACGGCGTGTCACTTCAAGGCGTGGATACACCCATCGACATTAAAGATCGCCTCGGAATCCCATCACAGGCCTTTACCTTTCTGTCGGTGGGTTCGCTGATTAAGCGCAAAGGGTTCGACCGCCTTATTCGCGCAATGCGCATGCACAACTACCACCACCACAACCCTCACCTTGTTATTGTTGGTGACGGCGAAGAAAGAGAAGCATTGCAACAGCTTGCCTCGGATCTTGGTATCCAAGAACGAGTGCACTTTGTCGGAGAGCAACACAATGCTGGAGCGTGGATGTGTGGTAATGCAGACGCTTTTATTAGCGGCGCCTATGAAGAGGCCTTTGGTCTCGTGCTCGGGGAAGCGGCTTTAGCTCAACTGCCTATCGTGGCCCCTAAAACGGGAGGCATTCCTGAGTTGTTCGAGCATAATCACTCTGCATTGCTGTACCAGAACAGTGGAATGGCGAGCCTGTTAAACGCGATTCAACAAGTCATGCAAGACGCGGCATTAAGAAACAAGCTGGCGGAAAACGCTTACCTACATGCTAGCCAGAACTTAACGACGACTGCATCTATCAACGCTATTGAACGTATTTACGAAGGTGAACTTAATAACAACGCCATTACACCAATGCCAATGACTCACTGCATGAAGCCTCTTTCACGCTGGTTGAGCATCAATTGAGGAGCCCGGTCATGAAACGTGTATTGATGTTCGACGCCATCCCAATGCAAGGTGGATCCAAAATCGCGAATGCAGAGCTCCTTAAGCAGTGCGATAAGCTGAACGTGATTGGTTATCTACTCACTACAAATCCAGAGCATTGGGCGTCACTGCTTAGTGATACACCGCGTGTGCAAGTTATAAAAATAAAACCATCACCATTTAACTCGACTCATGGACTGACCTACTGGTTGATGAACGCTTACTACTTTCTCCAACTTCTCTACGCGTGCATGAAGCTGCCAAAAATAGATAGCTTTTTGGGCCTATCTTGCCCAAGTAATGATATGCCTTTGTACTTACTACGATTAATTAGCAAAAAGCCTGTGGTACAGATGGTTCATGGCCCTATTGGACGATCGAGATCTGCTGGCTACTGCTTAGTAAAAGCATCGGCAATTTACTACTTGGCAAACACCCGCGAATCAATGGTAGAAGCATTACAGGCCTACCTCAAAACAGAGAAGCCAGCCACCGAACGCTATTGGTGTGGTTTGAATACATCTACATTTGTTAATGGATTATCGAAAGATCGCTGGCCAAAACAAGCGAATCCGATTTCAAGCCGCGTTTTCTGGGCAGCTAGCTTACTAAAATGGAAGAACATCGATCTTTTGCTTGATGCTTTAACACTTGATGAGTCGAAAAAGATCAAATCCACCGTGTGTTACATCAAACCTAACGTGGCAGGTGTGGAATATTCAACACCGGACTTCAACACACAAGGTGTTGAATGGCATGAGTGCCCAAACAACTTAGATGAATTGCGTTCACAGTGTGGTGTGTTTGTTTCCACCAGTCTCAACGAACCTTTTGGGTTATCTATTTTGGAAGCGCTCGCTGCAGGTATGTGTGTCGTCATTCCACATGATGATAGTTATTGGGACCGCGTGTTAACTCACGGCCGAAATTGTATTAAATACACGCCTAACAATGTGGCTTCGTTACACAACGCAATTCGCCTTTTGAATGAATCGCCGTGGATGAAAGTAACGATGGGTATCGAAGCACTCAATGTTTCTCAACTATACACAGCCGAACGTTGTTATTTGCCAATCGCCCAGCACCTTGCTGGCGAAATTGCTACCAACAATGATTGCACACTCAAGACACCGCGAGACATCAAAGGATATGACCATGTCTAAAGCAATGACCAACATGACGCTATTTGCTATCGCCTTAGTGATCAATAAAAGCATCAGCCTAATCATGCTGCCTGTATTGCCCCACTTTCTCTCACCAGAACAAATGGGCAAGCTTGAGCTTCTAACAACCTTTGGTGTTGTTACGACCTTGTTTGTCAGTTTCGCTTTGCATGAAGCGCTTTATCGATTCGTCGGCGTTGAAAAGGATAAAAATACGCGCACAAGCCTACTAAACCAGCTGTACTCACTTGCTTTACTCATCGCTGGCGTCGTTGCTCTTAGCTTGCTCACTATCATTTTAATCGCCCCCATTCCCGCGCCTTTTACGCGAGTCGAATTTGCTATTGTTATGTTTGCCATCGTTCTAGAAGGCAGTATTGCAATCGGCACTGCCTGGTTAAGAACACAAGACGACAAAGCAAGAACACTGCTTAACGTCATGGTCACTACCACCATTTTTCAGGTCATTTTTATCGTCGCGGCGCTGTCTGTTCATCCCCATGTTATTTCTGTTTTGTGGGGGGGCTTGTTGGCTGCTATTACTCAATTTGTTTGGCTGCACATCGTTAACCGTTACAATGTCACCCTTCCTAAGCTGACATTGGCAAAACAATACCTAAACTACTGCCTACCAATGATGATGGCCGGTTTAGTAGCATTTTGTCTCAATGGCGCTGAACGCTGGTTCATTGGTGCCAACACTTCTCTTGCGACGTTAGGGATTTACGCGATAGCGGTAAAATTTGCAGTGGGCATGTGTATTTTAGTGCAGCCATTTGGCATGTGGTGGATGCCACGTCGATTTAACTACTTAGAAGGGCGCAAGAACACTGAAGCAGTGCGCATCACACACTTAGGTATGATTTACATTACAGGTTTGAGTGTAGTGGTTGGCACATTAGCAATGGTGATGATCACCTACTTACTGCCAGAAACCTATCATGAGGCGGTACTATTCAGCTTATTCTTGCTACCTATCGCCATGTTAAAAGAATGGAGTGAGTTGATTAACATCTCCATTTTGTACAAGCGTCGTACTCGCTGGCTACTGGGTATAAATGTCGTCTCTGCGTGCGTTGCGATTGCTTTGCTGTTTGGCTTATCTTCTCTGGGTATTTATGGTGTGTTCATTGCGCTTTATTACGCACAACTGTGTAAGCTGGGCCTGACTTATGTAGTAGGCCAACAATGTATGACGTTGCCTTTTCACCTAAGTCTGATGGTTTTATTACAGATTATATCCGGTGTGGCACTGTTCCTGCTTCACTCTTCACAATCAATAGGCATCGCCATCGCAATTTGCATTTTGACATGCAGTTTGCTGGCAGGGATAGCCACTCGCTACATGAGTAAAGAGACGCTCAATGCGCTCACTCGATACATAGTGAAACGGCGTGGACAGGTGAAGAGATACTCGTTATGAATGAAACCAAGGTGAGAACAAAACAGTCCATCGCAGCACTGACGATCACTGTCGGTATCGGCCTGCTTTGGATTGTTATGCCTCATCCCATTTTGATTGTTGCGTTGTGTTTCGCACCACTCGCGTTACTGTTTGTTCTCAATCAAACGTTTTGGCTTGTCACACTGTTCGTTATTTTTTCATTCTTTCGTATTCACGAAGCCTTTCCTGTTATCTATAACTTCAAGATCCCATTACTCTTATCACTGGGGGCACTCGCCGCACTCGCTTTTCACCTTCTTATAAGCCGCCAGATTACAGCTTTTTGGCACCCTTCATTAAAGTGGCTGTGTATATTTTGGGGTCTGGTGATCATCGGAATCATATTCGCTTCCAGTCGTGATATCGCAATAACGGTGTTCAAAAACACCTATTGGAAAATCATCATTATGACGTTGGCCATCACCTGGCTTATTACTAAACCTTCACAGCTCGCTCAGATGTCAAAAGCAATTATTTTCGCCGGATTATTGATTGGTCTAGTGGCATTACAAAACGCAGCGAATGGCATTGATTTAGTCGAAGGAACGCGCGTGTCGATAGGACGATCCATAGGTTCCGTACTTGGCGATCCTAACGATTTGGCACTAGTGCTGATGTTTCCCCTTGCCTTTACCGTTAGTCAATTGATGGAGAAGCATTCCCCCAAGCATCTCAGGCTCTTTGCCCTTATCACCTGTTTGGTTTTGTTCTTTGCGATCATTGAGACGCAGAGCCGCGGTGGGTTACTAGGTTCACTGTCTGTATTTGCCTACTTTGCTTTTAAACACATCAAAAGCAAAACATTAGTCTTGGTACTAGGCGCCATCGCAGCGATCGTACTCTACGCATTCGCTGGTATTTCAGGACGAGAGTCGGGGGGAGCCGCTGAGGATGGTATAGATGCCTCTGCGATGGGGCGACTTTATGCGTGGGAAGCGGCATTTAAAATGGCGCTGCATCACCCGTTGACTGGCGTAGGTCTAGATAACTTTTACTTTAATTACTATTTCTACAGCCCACACTGGGATGGTATCAACCACGCGGTCCATAGTACTTGGTTTGGCGTGTTGGCAGAAACGGGTTTTGTCGGACTCGCGGTGTTCATTACTTTAATTGTGTCATTGATCCGCACCTCTTTGCATTCCATCTCATTGTTGACACCAAAATCAGATTACACCCTCTCTGTTGGAGCAAACGCCGTGTTAAGTGGGCTTATCGGTACCATCGTATCAGGTACGTTTCTGACTCAAGGTTTCACTTGGCCAATTTACATTCTAGCGGCATTAACAGTTGTCGTTAGCCGAATTGTTCAAAGTGACTGTCAAAATGAGAAATCCTAGTTTCAAACATAAACAAAACCCATAACTCACTGTTTTAAAATGGCTAATTCCTTGGCACGCATTGTGATTACTCACTTAATTAGTAATCAAATAACCAAGACTCAAGGAGAGCCACATGACGGACATCGTAGTATTTGGAGAAGATTTTGGTGGGTTACCCTCTTCCACTCAGCATATTGTCAAGCGACTAGCAGCGAACCATCGAATCCTTTGGGTGAACTCCATTGGCCTTCGTCAACCTAAGCTGGATTCTAAAGACATACAGCGTGCGTTAAACAAACTCACTCGTGTATTTCATAACGTAGGCTCACACAAGCCAACACTGGACTCTGAAACAAACCCAAACATTCACATCATCAACTTGCTCACCATTCCTGCCCCTAATTCTGCATTAGCAAGAAAAGTGGCCGCTAAGATGATGAAACACCAACTCAACAAACAATTACAAGCTCTTGGTTTTGATAAGCCTGTATTTTGGACGTCGCTCCCGACTGCTGCCGATCTTTGTGCAGAAATGAACCCACGTGGACTGATTTACTATTGTGGCGATGACTTTAGCGCTTTAGCTGGTGTTGACCACGACACGGTAGCTAAGCACGAACGTACTCTTGTTAATGCGGCCAGCGTTATCTTTACGGCAAGCGAAACGCTCTCCACCAAATTTCCATCACATAAAACCGTCACTTTGCCTCATGGTGTCGACGTTAGTCTGTTTTCTGAGCCAGCACCGAAGGCCAAAGACTTGCCTGACAACGGCCGCAAAGTGCTGGGCTTTTATGGCAGTTTGTCTGAATGGTTAGATTACGACTTAATTGCCCAAGTCGCAGACCAAGCGCCTGACTGGGATCTGGTTTTCATCGGCCCCAACGAACTCAGTGACAATCCGCTACCTCAAAGAAGTAACGTTTACTATCTCGGCCCAAGAGCTCATCACACTTTGCCAAGCTACTCTCAACACTGGGACGCAAGCTGGTTGCCCTTTGTTAATAACGCTCAAATCAAAGCGTGTAACCCCCTCAAGCTTCTTGAGTATTTGGCAACGGGAACCCCCGTTATTAGCACGTCGTTTCCTGCATTAATGCCGTACAAGCATATGCTCCACATAGTTCAAAATGTCGAAGATGTATGCGCCAGTCTCGATCACCTGATCCCACCCCCGGCAAACTCAAAGCAATATGTTCAACAGCAAAGCTGGGAAGCAAGAGCCAACCAAGTTGAGAAATTAGTGAGGACGCTATGAACGATTTGAGAGAGAACCTTAGTGTATTACTACATGGCGCTTGGCGACGTCGTTACATGATCGTTATCCCTATGCTTGTCTTGCCTGTGCTGGGTTTCATCGTAAGTAAACTGGTTCCGACGACTTATGTTGCTCATACCAGCATGCTTATTCAAGAGACAGCGAAAATGAACCCGTTCCTTCAAGACCTTGCCGTCTCAACAATGCTTAAAGACCGATTGAGCGCACTCAGTACTCTGCTAAAAAGCCGACACGTTTTGTATTCTGTCGCAAAAGAACAATCGCTGATCAATGACGAGATGAGTGCAAAAGAGCAAGAGTTCATCATAAAAGATCTTGCGTCGCGCCTGTCTGTTCAGCCACTCGGTAAAGACTTCATTCAAATTCAATTGCAAAGTGGTAAATCAGAAGGAATGGAGTCGATGCTGCTGTCTGTCAGAGAGCATTTTGTCGAACAGCTTTTGGCTCCTGAGCGTTCTTCGATTAAAGATTCGAGTCATTTTTTGACTATCCATATCAACAAACGCAGGGAAGAACTAGACAAGGCTGAACAAGCTTTTGCAGAGTATAAAAATACTTACTCAGACGCGACACCCGAAATGCAAGCTCAAAGCCTTACTCGCCTTGCTAGCCTCAAACAAACGCTAGCCGAAAAGGAGGCGGAGCTTGCTGGTGTTTCACGAAGTCTAGGCAGTTTGGATCAACAACTATCCAAAACGAACCCGGTTATCGGTAAACTGGAAGAGCAAATCATCGACATTCGTAGTGAACTTACCCTGCTTCGCGCTAAATACACAGAGGCGCATAGTTTAGTGCAAGGTAAGTTGCGAGAATTAAACCGGTTGGAGCAGGAACGCTCGGTACTCTTGAACTCTAAACAACCAGAACTAAACAGTGCTCAACTATGGGATATCGCGAGCAATACCACAGTAAACAGTCTTGGCGAAGCACAGCCTCTACTTGTCTCCCAACTACATCAATTACAAATGATGCGCGGACGTTTTGAAGCACTTACGGAAGAAACCAACAGCTTGCGAGACATGATCCAAGAATTAGAGCGAAATGCGCACCAATTTGGGAGCACAGCAACAGAAATCAACCGCTTAGCTCGTGACGTCGCAGTGAAGAGAGAAATGTATGATGAACTCGTCGAACGCTATGAGATGGCCCAACTAACGGGTTCTTTGGGAGAGTTTGAAGAGAATAAGCGCGTAAAAATCATTGATGAACCGTTCACGCCAACGATTCCAACTAACTTACCTAGTTTTGTATTTGTCATTTTAGGATTTATTGGTGGCGCTGGTTTAGGCATTGGATTAGCGACGATACTAGAGTTAGCCGATAACTCTATCCGCTCTAAAAGAGCATTAGAAAAACACCTTGGTGTTCCTGTCATCACCACTTTACCTAACATAGTGTACGGAAACTAACCGCCATAAGAACTCATTTACAAGCACTCGGTCGGCGAGTGCTTTTCTTTTACTACTGCCTTATACAGCCTCATAGCATGTCCACTAATATGAATCTCAAATTGAGAATAAACATAAAGTCTCACAAACATCAATATTAACCTATTGTTTTTAAATGATTAATTTTTTGGCACGCAGTCTGCAACTCCTAAATAAACAAAGAACTCAACGAGGGTTTGAAAATGGAATTCAGACAAAAACACAATAACACTAAGCACAGCAAAAAAGTGATATTACACGTCGTGCAACACTTAGCTCCTGGTGGTTTAGAAACGCTCGTACTAGAAATGCTTCGTTTTGCGCAGCCAAACCATTCCGTTTTTGTCGTGAGCTTAGAAGGAAGCAAAGAACATGCACTACAAGGCTGGCAAAAACTATTGCCCTACCAAGGCCAACTGCACTTTCTTAATAAGAAACCTGGATTCAGCGGAAAAACCATCAGTACGCTGACTTCCATGCTCAAAGGACTTAAGCCTGACGTGGTCCACACCCATCATATCGGCCCACTTCTGTATGGTGGTATTGCTGCACGTTTAGCGCACGTACCTGTAGTGATTCATACCGAGCACGACGCATGGCACCTTAATAACAAAAAATCAGCTCGACTACAGTCCCTTTTGCTAACGATGATTCGCCCGCAAGTAGTTGCCGATGCTAACTTTGTCGCCCATCAAATACAGACTAAGTTAAAGTATCGCAAAATTTGTACTATCCATAACGGGATTGACTGTCAGAAGTTTAAAAGCGGTGACCAAACGGCAACAAGACACTTGTTTGAACTTCCAACCGACAAAATCGTGATTGGCGTTGCCGGGCGTCTAGAAGCAGTTAAAGGCCATAAAGTGCTTATCGAAGCATTCTCTCATCTTACGCCAAACACACACCTAGCCATTGCTGGAGATGGTTCTCAGCGAGCTCAATTGGAAGCACAAGTTAGAACGTTAAAACTTGAAGATTGAGTAACCTTTTTAGGCTTGGTCGACGATATGCCCAGCTTTTACCAAAGCCTAGACTTGTTTTGCTTACCATCACTTCAAGAGGGATTTCCTCTCTCAACCCTCGAGGCTCAAGCATGTGACATTCCTTGCGTCGCGACGGATGTTGGCGGCGTGAAAGAGACGCTCTGTCCGAACAACAGCACACTGGTTGAAGCAAATCGCGTGTTTTCGTTGGCCGAAGCGTTATCACAGCAACTGGAATCATCACACCATTCTCCTCGAACTTTTATTCTCAAACACTTTGATATCAGAGACATGGTGAGTCGCTACTCACGTTTGGCCAAGGAGGCTAGCTATGAATGATTTACTTTGGATTATAGGGTTTGGTTTATCCGCGTTTTTGATTGTCTATCATCACGTTGGGTACCCACTGCTCCTTAAGTGGCTTCCTTTAAAACAGCAAGACGAAACCAAAGCACCATTTGTAGAGCGAGCTTACAAAGCCTCCAAAACAGACAGCCAGCTACCCTCTATTACTGTCATCGTGCCCGCCTACAATGAAGAACAATGGATAGCAGAGAAGATCCGTAACCTTGCGAGCCTAGACTACCCGAGGGATAAATTAAGAGTAGTGATCGCATGTGATGGCTGCACAGATAACACAGCCGAGATTGCTCAAGCGACAATTCAAGAAGCAATCTGCTCTGATACTCTGTTCATTATTAATGATCACCAAGTCAATCGCGGTAAAGTTGCCCTACTCAACGAAGAAATGCGTCATGTTAGCTCGGACATTACCGCACTGAGTGACACGTCGGCATTGATTTCTTGCGATTCTCTATTGCTAGCTAGTCAGCATTATCAAAATGAGAACGTTGGAGTGGTTAACGCAACATATCAAATAATGAGCACTGATAACCAAGGTGAAGCGGCGTATTGGCAATACCAGTCTCGAGTAAAGCACCAAGAATCTTTGTTAGGTTCAACGATTGGTTCCCACGGTGCGTTTTACACTTTCAGAACTCACTTATTTGAACCACTGGAAGTTAGCACCATTAATGACGACTTTATTCTCCCTATGAGAATCGTTTTGCGAGGCTATAGCGCTATTTACGAGCCAAACATGCTGGCTCTTGAACTAGAACAGAGCTCAGACAACGCAGATTTCAAGCGGCGCCTAAGAATTTCAGCGGGTAACATGCAGCAGCTCATGCAATTAAAGAAATTACTGCTACCTCGTTATCGTGGCACTGCCTTTGCATTTCTATCGGGAAAGGTTCTGCGCTTAGCAACACCCTATTTGATGATTGTTTGCTTTATTTGCTCACTACTACTGGCACACAATCCGCTGTTTCAAGTAATGCTGTCCGCACAAGTTGGTATTTATAGCATCGCGCTTATCACTTACTTGATGCCAGCACTTAACACAATTAAACCTTTTAAGCTGATTAGCTACATCGTCATTGGTCATCTCGCCAACTTTATCGGCGGTATGAAGTATTTACTCGGAATGGAAAATGGACGTTGGAAACGCGTCAACCAATAAGGAAAGCATCATGAAAAACTCACGCTACGATTCAAATGTATGCCACGCGAAAAGAACGTTTGATGTACTGGTTGCAATGTTTATTTTGCTCGTCACTGCACCGCTATTCCCATTTATCGCGCTAGCTATAAAAATCACATCGAAAGGCCCAGTGATCTATCGTCAACTGCGTGTTGGGCGCTGTACACCAGAAAAAATGGATCTTTTTCAAATCATGAAGTTTCGCACCATGTATATTGATGCAGAGCAACGCTCTGGCGCAGTATGGGCAACTGAAAATGATCCCCGCATCACGCCAGTAGGACGCTTTTTACGCAAAACGCGTTTAGATGAACTACCTCAACTGTTTAATGTGTTGAGAGGTGAAATGTCGATGATTGGGCCGCGCCCAGAACGCCCAGCTTTCTACCAGAAATTGGAAGATGAAATCCCCTATTTTGTAGAGCGCACATATGGCGTGTTACCAGGTATCACAGGCTTAGCTCAGGTTAACCAAGGCTATGATGCATGCATTGAAGATGTAAGACGCAAAGTTGGGTTTGACCACAGTTACGCACTAAGCTTAGGTTCGTTTTACTCTTGGATTTCAATGGACCTTTCAATCATGAGCAAAACATTCGTTGTGATGATTGACGGACGAGGTCAATAGCTTCCGGTTCTGGTAACAGTCACTCTTGCCACTGGCGGCGCATCTTTTCTATCGTCGCTGGTGGCACGTCATGAATGCTTTGATACGCTCCGTGACACACTTTAATTTCCACCTCGATGCGCTTCTTCATGCAGTAGTCCATGTAACGCTTCATCTCCCAATGTCGAACAAACGTATTGCTCACAATCACGACTTTCCCTTTGTTCAACCACTTTCTAGTTTGCTGAAAACACCACTCATGCGCTTGAGGTAATTGAACCGGTTCAAAGTGATAATCACCTTCATCATTTTCAAAATACATGTCAGCTTCAAAATGCTTAGCACCAAGCTCTATTGCCAGTTGTTTTGCTAAGGTTGTTTTACCTGAACCCGGAAGTCCACGAATAAGAATGAGTTTAGCCAGTGACATAATGCAGTTTAATGAGGTGGAAATAAGCCTAAACTGTAACGAAATTATTGGAAAAGAAAAGTAGAAATAAAAAATGCCGAGCACATAAGGCTCGGCATTTAAACTCAATCATGGATCGCGTTGTATTTATTTGTAAGCTGGCAGTTCAGTTCTTAACCCTTTCACCAAACTGACGCACATCAACAGCAGAACAAAAGTAAACGGTAACCCTGTTGCAACAACGCCTGATTGCAATGCTTGCAAGGCTTCTTTACCACCAACCCAAAGCATTACGGCTGCAATTGCGCCTTCAATACACGCCCAGAAAATGCGTTGCGGTACTGGTGCATCAATCTTACCACCGGCGGTAATACTATCGATAACCAGCGAGCCAGAGTCTGACGATGTAATAAAGAATACCAGAATCAGCACTATAGAAAGCATTGAAATCACTGAGCTATACGGAAGCGCATCGTAAACATGGAACAGAGTCAATGAAATATCAGTTAGGCCATTTGCACCTAGCTCACCAACTTTATTCACCACTTGGTCAAGCGCGATACCACCAAACACAGACATCCAAATCAAAGTAACAACTGTAGGAATAACGATGACTGCGAATAAGAATTCTCGAACCGTACGACCTTTAGACACACGCGCGATAAACATACCAACAAACGGTGACCAAGATACCCACCAAGCCCAGTAGAATACCGTCCAGCCGTGCATCCAAGTTTCATCTTCACGACCGTGAGGGTTACTCAATGGAATAATATTTTCAATGTAAGCCATTGTTGTGTCGCGTAGCGAGCTCCACGCCGTATCAAACGTGATGAAGGTAATGAAAATAAGCAGCGCAAACGCAACCACCATATTGACGTTACTCAGTAGCTTAACACCACCATCAATACCACGAATCACTGATAACACCGCGATAAAGGTAACGAAGGTGATCACAATCATTTGTGTACCAATGCCGCCTTCTAGACCAAAGACATGGTTAATACCACTGGTCGCCTGCTGAGCACCTAGACCTAGCGACGTTGCAAGACCAAATAGCGTCGACAAAACGGCAAGGATATCAATAACGTGACCTAACCAACCCCATGCACGGTCACCAAAAATTGGATAGAACGCCGCGCGCAATGAAAGTGGTAAACCTTTGTTAAAGGCAAAAAACGCTAATGCTAGTGCAACGAGTGCGTAAATACTCCAACCATGCACACCCCAGTGGAACATAGTGGCACCCATCGCAAGGGATTTTGCTTCTTCGGTGTATGGTACTGCGTTAAGTGGCATTCCCCACCAATCAGTGAAATACGCGGTCGGCTCAGCCACACTCCAGAACAGAAGACCAATACCCATACCCGCGGCGAAAAGCATCGACAACCAAGAAACGGTTGAGTGATCCGGCGTTGCTTCTTTGCCTCCTAAGCGGATTTTACCTAGCGGAGAAAAAAGAAGAGCAACGGCGAACAATAAGAAGAAGTTTGTCGACCACATAAAGAACGCATCAAACTGTTCGATAATTCCGTTTTTTAGACCGTTTAATACGTCACGAGCAGTGGTTGGCTCAACAAGAAGAAGTGAAATCAGACAGAAAACAACGAGCCCCGCACTAATGCCAAAAACCGGGTTATGTATATCGAATCCCCACTTTTGAACGTTATCCTGTCCAACCTGATAATCGGTTGTATCAATACTATATTTTTTAAATGCATTATCCATAAATACAAATTTAACGTGCATTTGAAACGCCCCTCAGGTGAGAAGAACTCCAATACCGCCCTCCATTAATTTGAACTCTAAAGTTTTAAAGCGGGACGAATTTTAGCAGCAATCACATATTTTTGCAAAAAGTCGTGATTTGTTGCATTTTAAGCTCAATTCAAGACAGATGAAGGGGAAATAATATCAACACAAAAATTATGATGTCTAACGATTGATTTTGTCGTAGGTTGTAGACTAGAAAAGACACAAGAAATACTTAAGTTCATAGCCAGTCACTGCGCAAATAGAGAAGACCTGCGCTGATTTGGTTTCACAATTAACGACGAAACCAAATCAGCAAACCTTTCATCCAGCGAGCGTTATAAGAAATGGAAGGTGATGTTCCCTGTTACGCTGCTAACGGTATCGCTATCGCCTTCAATATCCACGCCAAACGCTTGATAACTCGCGCCCACAGACACATTGTCAAGCAAGAAGTATTCGGCACCAACACCATACATGTAAGAGACGCCATCATCTTTGTCTAAGTTTCTCAGTCCGCCGTCATAATCAACGTTGAATGCATTGATGCCGCCTTTTGCGTAAACGTGTAACGGGCCGAAGTCGATACTAGGTTTCGCCGCTAAATAGAATGAATCAAAATCAGCACTACCCCTGCTGCCACTCAAAGATAAATCCACTTTGCCGTGATTAAAGTAGCCTGCTTCAATGCCAATGAACGGCAAAATACCAGTACCGACATGAATACCGTAGGTTGTATCATTTTCGCTGTCGATATCGGACTGACCAATTTGGCCACCAGCGTAAATCCAAGAGTCAGCCATTGCTGACGTTGAGCACAACGTTGGAGCGAATAACGAGAGTGTTTTTTTCATACTATCCCTTCCTGATCGATTCCTAAGCGAAACATTACGCAAATATGCGCATTTAATCGCCACTATATATTGGAAAGCATAGGCATTTTAAGACTCTAAAAGTGAATAATTTATGTTCAACTTTTGTTTTGTGACTTCCAGACAAAAAAACACCGACATAAAGCCGGTGTGTTTCATATGGTGTTAGAAAGCTTGACGCTTATAGGAAATGTAGTGTTGCGTTAACAGAGAACGTGCTGATATCGTCTTTACCAGCAGTGTAGTTCATGTAGCTAGCACCAACAGACATCGGGCCAAAAATGAAGTACTCAGCACCCACACCGTACATTAGGTCCAAATCGTCATCGTCTTTGCCGCCTTTCACTTTTTTGTCCCACTGATGGAAACCACCTTTTGCGTACACGTGTAGCGGACCGAAGTCGATGCTTGGCTTAAGTGCTGCGTAGTAAGAAGTTAGCTTAGTGTCTTGACCATTTACGTTGAACTCACCGTGTTGTGTTACACCAGCTTCAACACCAATGATAGGTAGAATGCCTGTACCAACGTGAACAGAGTATGATGTGTCCGTCTCACCTTTGTAGTCAGACTGACCTACTGTTGCACCACCGTAAATCCAAGAATCCGCCATTGCCGCAGAAGATGCGCCAAGTAGCGCCACTGCTAATAGAGTTTTTTTCATCATCTACCTTTACTCTTTATTATTCCCACGTCTGCATAACTCAGTCGTTGGTACTACAAATAAAGGGAGGCGAACTATTGCCTCCCAGAACTAAAAAATAATGCTTATTGAGTTACTAGCAATTAGTGTACCAGCAACTTCTTAAGCGATAATTACAAATCTGACACTATTTTACTGGTTGATTAGCAAGCATCAATCGCGTTTTTGACTCGTTTATCAGAAACAGGATAAGGAGTGCCTAATTGTTGAGCAAAGTAACTCACGCGAAGTTCTTCAATCATCCAACGCACTTCTTTTACATTTTCAGGAATGGCCACACCTTTCGGGATCTTGTTCAGCAACTCTTTATAGTCTTGAGTCACAGATTCAATCTTCAGCATATGTAAACGATCTTTGTTTGGATCGATAGGCAACTTCTCCATACGGCGCTCTATCGCACGCATGTAGCGAAGAATATCCGGCAAGCGTTTCCAGCCACATTCCGTTGCAAAGCCTTTGAAGATCAAGCCTTCAATTTGTGCTTTGATATCGGACAGAGCAAACGCCATTGTGAAGTCGATCTTGCCTTTTAGCTTCTTATTGATGCTAAACGCCGTGGTCAGAATAGTCTCAACCTGTTGAGCAATCTCTACAACGGTGTCACCCAATTCAGCACGAACGTGTTCTTTCAACGCTTCGAACTTCTCTGGCTCCCAAACTAAACCACCCTGATCTTCAATAAGCTTATCGACACCACAGGCAATGCAGTCATCTATCAGATCAAGCACTTTGCCGTATGGATTAAAGTACAGACCCAGCTTCGATTTGTTCGGTAAGTTGGCGTGCAAATATTTAATTGGCGACGGTACGTTCAATAAAATTAGGCGACGCTGACCAGCACGCATTGCCGTTATCTGCTCGTACTCTGTTTCGTAGAGTTTGATTTCAACGCTGTCTTTGGTATCAACAAGCGCCGGATACGCTTTTACATCGTAGCCGCCACGTTTTTGTTGATACACTTTCGGCAATTCTCCAAAACTCCACGTATGCAGACCTTGCTGTTCGATATCGTCATCCGCAACTTTGGAAAGCGTTTCTTGAACTTTGTCTTTCAAACTTTCTTTCAGTTCATGAAGGTCTTTGTTTTCCTTCAGTTTACGATTTCGGTGATCAACCGCACGAAACGTGACTTTCAAGTGCTCAGGTACTTGTTCCAAGTTCCAGTCTTCACGCAGTACCTCTACGCCCGTCATGCGTCGCAACTCTTTCTCTAATGAATCTAGCAGCGGCGCTTCCATTGGCGTGACGCGTGCTAAGAATGCATCGGCATAGTTCGGCGCAGGTACAAAGTTCTTACGAATTGTCTTTGGCAACGATTTAATCAAGCTAACCACAAGCTCATGGCGCAAACCTGGGATCTGCCAATCAAAACCCGCTGGTTCAACTTGGTTTAAAATCGGCAACGGCAAATGCACTGTGACACCGTCACTATCATCGCCTGGTTCAAATTGGTAACTCAATTTGAGCTTCAAACCATTTTGATGCCAGAAGTTCGGGTAATCCAAATCGGTCACATGGCTAGCATCACCCTTGAACAGCATCTCTTTTTCAAAGTTCAGCAGTTCCGGATTTTCTTTAGATGCCTTTTTCCACCACGTATCGAAATGCTTACCAGACACCACTTCGGTGCCAACGCGTTGGTCATAGAAATCAAACAGCTCATCATCATCCACTAAGATGTCTCGACGACGAGATTTATGCTCAAGCTCTTCCACTTCTTGCAGAAGCTTACGGTTTTGCTTAAAGAACGCGTGTTTGGTTTCCCATTCACCCTCAACCAATGCACTACGAATGAAGATTTCGCGACTTACGGTCGAATCGATACTGCCGTAGTTGACCAAGCGTTTCGGTACGATTGGTACGCCGTAAAGCATCACTTTTTCGTGCGCCATCACCGCAGCGCGTTTCTTCGACCAATGTGGTTCGCTGTAACTGCGTTTAATAAGGTGTTTAGCTAACGGCTCAATCCATTCTGGCTGAATCTTTGCGATGATACGACCCCAAAGTTTTGAGGTTTCCACCAACTCAGCAGACATGATCCACTTAGGCTGTTTCTTGAATAGACCTGATGCAGGGAAGATATGGAAACGAGCATTACGCGCGCCTTGATATTCATTCTTTTCTTGGTCTTTCATGCCGATGTGCGACAGCAAACCAACCAAAATGGCACTGTGTACGCCATGGTAAGAAGCGGGCTCGTCGTTAAGCTTGAATTCCATCTCACGCATCGACTGATGAATTTGGAAGTACACATCTTGCCACTCGCGAACGCGCAAGTAGTTCAAATAGTCTTGCTTACACTGTTTGCGGAACTGATTGCTAGACAAGGCTTTTTGCTGCTTTTGGATGTATTCCCACAAATTCACAAATGTCAGGAAGTCCGACTCTTCATGGAAGAAGCGACGATGTTTATCGTCTGACGATTGTTGTTTGTCTGAAGGACGTTCGCGTGGATCTTGAATCGACAAGGCAGCTGCGATGATCATCACTTCTTTAAGCGCACCATATTTTGGCGCTTCCAATACCATACGCGCCAAGCGCGGATCGATTGGCAAACGCGCTAATTGGCGACCAATGGAAGTCAGGCGTTTTTTCGGATCTTTTACCTCAGAGTTAATCGCACCAAGCTCTTCCAGCAAACGCACGCCGTCTTGGATGTTACGTTTATCCGGTGCTTCCACAAACGGAAACGCTTGAATATCACCCAAACCAAGTGCCGTCATTTGCAAGATAACCGACGCTAGATTGGTACGCAGGATTTCAGGATCAGTAAACTCTGGGCGTGACTCAAAATCTTCCTCTGAGTACAGACGAATACAAATACCCTCTTCCACACGACCACAACGACCTTTACGCTGGTTCGCACTCGCCTGAGAAACTGGCTCAATTGGAAGACGCTGAACCTTAGTACGGTAACTGTATCGACTGATACGCGCCGTACCCGGGTCGATAACGTACTTAATACCCGGAACAGTTAGCGAGGTTTCTGCCACGTTGGTTGCCAGTACAATTCGGCGACCAGTATGAGGTTGGAAAATCTTATTCTGCTCACCTGCCGACAAACGCGCGTAAAGCGGCACAATTTCCGTGCTCTTCAGATTACGTTTGGACAATGCATCTGCGGTATCACGGATTTCACGTTCACCATTCATGAAAATCAGTATGTCACCTAAACCTTCATCGCACAGTTCATCTACCGCTTCGAAGATGCCTTCAAGCTGGTCACGATCATTGTCGTCATCACCGCTTAGTGGGCGGTAACGTGTTTCTACCGGGTAAGTACGACCCGATACTTCAATGATTGGTGCATTGTTGAAGTGTTTTGAGAAGCGTTCTGGGTCGATGGTTGCCGACGTGATGATCACTTTCAAATCAGGACGACGTGGCAGCAACTCTTTCAAGTAACCCAAGATGAAATCGATGTTGAGGCTGCGCTCGTGCGCTTCATCGATAATGATGGTGTCGTATTGATTCAAGAAACGGTCATGCTGAATTTCAGCCAACAAGATACCGTCCGTCATCAATTTGATTTGGGTATTTTCAGAGATCTGATCGTTGAATCGAACCTTGTAACCAACAAACTCACCAAGCTTGGTTTCCATCTCTTCGGCAATACGGTTAGCAACCGAACGCGCTGCAAGACGACGAGGCTGAGTATGACCAATCAGACCAAATTTACCGCGACCAAGCTCAGCACAGATTTTTGGTAGCTGAGTGGTTTTACCAGAACCGGTTTCACCCGCGACGATAACCACTTGGTTTTCTTCGATCGCTTTCGCAATATCGTCACGTTTTTGGCTTACAGGCAGGATTTCTGGGTACTCAATCGTTGGTTTGTAGTTGCTGCGCTGCTCTGCAACCATCATGGATTTTGCGATGTCTAATGCGATTTCGTCGAACACAGCATTACGCGCTGCGTCCTTCTTAATTTTGCTTGCACCAGAAATACGTTTACTCAAGCGGAAACGGTCGCGCATCATGCACTGATTCAGCGCTTTACGCAGAGATGCAGCACTATTCACTTGAGCCTGAGGTGTTTGAGCTTGTTTCGCTGTCGCTTTTTGCGCACCATTTGACGGTGTCGCTTGCTCTTCAGCTAGATTCTTTTTTGGGGGCTGTGACGAAGTCAAAGCGTTTCCTATTCTTTTCATTACAAAAACTGCGCGGATTGTATCACACAAGATCTGTAACAAGATAACCGAAAGCTCATTCAATTTTTTCGAACATGTTCAGCGAATCGCTAGGCTTTTGAACTCACTTACGTTGCTTATAATGGCTCCCATAGTCGAAAGCACTTATTTAAGGAATAACCATTATGTCTCGTGTACTAGCTCTAAAATCAAGCATCCTTGGCGATTACTCTCAATCAAACAAATTGGTTGAAGACTTCATCAAAAATGTAGACCAAGACAAGCTTACTGTTCGTGATTTGGCTGCAAACCCGCTACCTGTTTTGGACTTCGCCGTTGCGACTGCACTGCGCGCTACGGAAGATCTTTCACAAGAACAGCAAGCGGTAGTCGACTTGTCTGACACCCTTATTGAAGAAGTAAAGGCCGCAGACACTTTGGTTATTGCCGCTCCAATGTACAACTTCACCATCCCGACTCAGCTTAAAAACTGGATTGATTTGATTGCTCGTGCAGGCGTGACATTCAAATACACAGAAAACGGTGTTCAAGGTTTGATTGAAGGTAAAAAGGCGATTGTAGTAACGACTCGTGGTGGTATTCATAAAGATTCACCAACTGACAACGTTACGCCGTACCTACGCACTGTACTGGGTTTTGTAGGAATCACTGATGTGGAATTTGTTTACGCAGAAGCGCTAAACATGGGTGAAGATGCAGCTGCAAAAGGCATTTCAGAAGCGCAAAGCCAACTTGCAACAATGGCGTAAGTTAGAATAAACCAGAATACAAAAGGGATTGGTTCGCGCCAATCCCTTTTTAGATCAAGATGCCTTGATCGTGTTTATAGGGTCGCTTACATCGTCAAAAACGATTCACTTTCTCCAAGTTACGTATTGCATCGAGGTAGACTTTTTCTAAAGACCGCTCAGCTTCGCATATCATGTTCTCGATCATCGCATTAAACGCGACATCGCTACGGACTTCTATATTGTCTCCCGCCTTAACGTCAAGAGAGTTGACGTACAACACCAACCATTCATCGCCCTCCAAATGCCCTTCTCCGTGAATGGCAAAAAAGCGTTTGGCAAATTCAGCGTTGGTACAATTTATCGCTTCAATTTGAAGATTGAATGAGGAGTCGATACTCATGGTGCTCATGCCATCCGACTCATCAGATGCATCACAAACAGCCTTAACTCTGGCACGATATACGAAATTTCTCGTTGAAAGCAGCATAGTATTATTCATCATTACTCATAATGGGCGATAAATAAGTCAGTTGCAAATCCGACTTATATGCATCTCGCGATGCGCTAAAACTCGAACTGGAAATAAATAGTATTGTAGTTACTCCCACCTTTAATTCGCCCAAACTGGGAAGCGCTTTCAAAAATCGCCGAGCGGTGATGCAATGAATAGCCCACCCACATATTGTTCCAGCTCTTTTGGTTGAAGAGATCGCCTACATTGACATCAAACGAGAAATCTAAGTAATTGAGCAACTTGCTTGGTGTATAACCCTTGTCTTCCATTTCTGTGCCTTCAATATAGGTAATGCTATCAATGTATGACACACCTTCCGCTACACCAAATCGCCAAGTCGTAGGCCAATTAACCGTATAATAAGCCTTAATCGCCATGACGTATTCTGTGCTCGCAGACTGAACACTGGACGACCAGTGATGAACCAACCCTGGCGTTAAATAAATATCAAGAGGAAAACCAAACAGCTCATCCGTTAATGGATGCCCATAAAACAATGAAGTAAGTTGATTGTCGTATGGGTCTTTTTCTCTCTCAAAGCTAAATATTTCACCGATGTTCGAAGGCGTCGCCCAACCATGCGCAATACGTAGATATGCTTTATTGCTCAGTGTCGGTTTCGGAGCTTTGCTTTTATCGTTGAAAAAGCCAAAACCGACAAACACTTCTCCCTGATATCGATCTTCTACAAGCTGACTGTTGTAGGTGTTATCATCTAAGCGAGTAACACTCGTCTCACCCAATAAATACAAATTTGAAGTTACATGGTAACGCGCTTTAATACCAAGATTGGTGTCAAGCCCAGCTCCAATTCTCTCGCCAGTAATATCCTTAAAGGAATAATATTCACTATTGAAATCAGCGTCTTTGTATCGAATCGTAATCGATGGCTCTAATTCCCAATCCCCAAATACATAATTGGCAGCAAGGCGGTAATTAGAGTGAAACTGGAGTTCGTCGTCCGCCATCAACTCTACTTCTGCGCGCCAATTGTCGTTAATGCTATAACGCACTTGCCCACCGAAATCGACTCTGTCCCCTTCATTAGCATTTTGTAGTGACATGGGAATATCGACAAATCTCAATCGCATGAGTGCGCTCGCACGCCAGTCGGAATCACTCTCGTTATACAAAAAAGCGCCACCTTCAATGCCATTGATATACACATGTTCGTTTTCAAAGAACATCATTGGTACAAATGTACTCACCGTAGAGTCATTATCGGCGGTATAAAACGGAATCGATGCTGTGCGATACATCGTAGCAATCCCCCACATTTGTTCTTCTGCACCATGCGCAGAAGAAACTGCCGCAGCCAAAGGTAAAACGAGTGTTGTTAGAATTAATCTCTTCATGAGTTCGAAAAATGTTGGTTGAGAAGCAGGCAAACATCAATGATTTGCCATTAAAAGCTTATGTTCTGCTGATGATAGCCGTTACAATGGCAAATGTTGTCATCCTCGTGACAGTTTGAGTCCCAAGATCATATTAATATTGCACGACTAGGTGAGCTTGTTTGCGAATATTTTACCATTACAACAAGCGCTTAAACTCTAGCTTAGTTCTAAATCAAACATAATGAAGTAAAAAGTGAAAGCATCAGAACTCATCTCTACCTTGAATCATTTACCCGCAGATACAGACCCAGACATTGTGATGGGAGAAGCATGGCTGCCAGAGAGGTTGATAGGGACTCAACTCGATGGTGACATGTTGTTTTTGCACTTTGATAATGCACCAGAAGATGGTCAAGGTGACGAAGAAGGGCGTGGCTTCGTCGAACACGAAATCGACCTAATTAGAACTCGGCTTCAGCAAATTTTGGATGAAGACAGTAATAACGCGTCAAAAGCCGATGCGATGCTTGGTTTGTTCCTTATGGGACATGAACTTAGTAGCTCGCAAGTTATCGAAATATTAGAAGAAGAAGCTGACACATAAGGAGCCGTTTTGCCAGCATTGATGAACACGACTGAAATTTCTTCACTTCCTCTTGTAGTTGCAGGTCCGATCCTACGTAAAGTGACCGCAACTGAAATCAATATTTGGCTAGTCACCACCCAACGCTTGGAGGGTATGGTGCAAATTACGGATGAAAATGCCTCCATCCTTTATCAAGCCCCTTTAAGTGAACAAAAAGAACAGCTTCAAATCGGCCTCAATGCGTGGTGTTGCTTACTTAAATTAGAAGGCGAGTTTCCAACCCATCAAGCGTTACGCTATCAAATAAAAACGCAATATGGCTTAGTGACGGAACTGCTCCCTCACCTAACTTATGAGCGAGATAATACGCCAAACTTGGGTATTGAGTTCATCGTTAGTGAAAAAGCGGATTATCTCTTACATGGCTCTTGCCGTAATCCCCATCACTTCAGTGATGATACATTGGTCGCTGCGGATCATAAAATCGCGTCTCAATCCATTGAAGAAAGACCAGATATGCTCATCATGAGTGGTGATCAAATCTATGCAGACCATGTTGCAGGCCCCACTCTCGATGCCATTGAGCAAGTCATAGCTTTATTGGGTTTGCCAGGCGAAGAATTCGATCAAGCTCCGATAAAAAATACCAATGACCTCTACCAACACCCTGCTTGCTATTATGGTCGAGATAAATTGTTGCCTCATTATGTGAGTGATGACAGTTTACTAAGTAAGTTTTTTCCACACCGAGGGACACCAATATTCAGCGCCAAAGAGTGTGAGAATCACCTAATAAGCTTTGCTGAGTGCTTTGCAATGTACTTATTGGTTTGGTCTCCGACCTTGTGGAAGCTTGTTCGAACGGATCGTTTATTAGAAAACGAATTTACTGTCGGCGGAGAAGTTCTTGAACCCAAATGGCAGCAGCAATGGCGCGAAGAAAAAAAACAAATTGATAAATTCGTCGCAGGTCTGGACAAGGTTCAACGCTTACTCGCTCACATTCCAACCTATATGATTTTTGATGATCACGATGTCACCGACGATTGGAATCTCACCATAGGCTGGGAACAAGCCGCATACAGCAACACGTTTGCAAAACGCATTATCGGTAATAGCTTGATTGCTTACTGGCTTTGCCAAGGTTGGGGAAATGCGCCAGAAAAATTCAATGATGAATTTATGAGCCTCGCTCAACGCTTTATCGATGAGCGAACCTCGCAAACCCAAGATGCATTTATTCAATATTTGTATCGCTTTGAGAATTGGCACTACACCATTCCTACGACACCAAAAGTTGTCGTGCTAGATACACGAACCAGACGCTGGCGTTCTGAGTCTAAAATGAACAAACCTTCTGGCTTAATGGACTGGGAAGCGATGATTGAGTTCCACCAAGAGCTAGTGCACCAAGACAAAGTTGTTATTGTTTCTGCTGCGCCAATGTTTGGTGTGAAATTTATCGAAGCACTACAACGTGTGGTGACCATGCTTGGTAAACCATTGATGGTTGATGCTGAAAACTGGATGGCTCACCCCGGAAGTGCGAATACTCTTATTAGTATTTTCACACACACAAAGACACCAACTAACTTTGTTATTCTCTCTGGCGACGTACACTACTCTTTTGCATACGATATTAAGCTCCGCTATCGAAAAAACAGTCCGAATATCTATCAAATCACCTGTAGTGGAATTAAAAATCAGTTCCCTACACAACTGCTCAATATTTGTGATGGCCTAGATAGACTGCTATACAGCCCTCGCTCACCTTTAAACTGGTTCACAAAACGTAAACGACTCAAGATTTACAAACGCGCACCAAGTACACACAACTTTTATCGCTTGGTTAACCATAGTGCCATTGGTGAGCTACGCCTTGATGATGAAGGCAAACCAAGTCAAATTAGTATTCTGACGAGTGATGGTGACGAAGTTCACTTTCCACCCACACGTGCTGAAAGCTGAGTATCTATCCCCAAATGACTTGCCCTTTGCAAGAGGCAAGTCACCGTGAACTAACTCAGGAGTTTAGGTTTTTTGGGGAGAAAGTGGCCGTTCTTAAATGTCAACGGCGTGCTAAATTTGGTATCGCACCTTGAGATCTTCCGTATTTATTACCATGTTAACCAAATAAACAATAGCTCGGTGTTCATTATGTTTAATTCTCTCACATCATTATTTAAACAACTCATTGATGGCTCTGATTTAAGCCAAACCAACACACTTTCCCCTAACATGGCTATCGCGTGTTTGCTTTGTGAAGTTTCTGGCGCAGACCATAGTGTCGATGATAGAGAACAAGAAACAAAGCGCTCTTTATTGATGAAACTGCTTTCGTTAAATGAAGAAGAATCAAATACTTTGTTAGAGCAAGCGCAACAGAAAATAAAAGATTCCGCTTCGCTGTACGACTTTACCTCTCAACTAAGAGAACTGACTCAAGAAACTCGTTACAACTTAATCAAAAGCATGTGGGAAGTCGCTTACGCAGACGGCGAAATTGACCCGCTAGAAGACGCGGTGATCCGTAAAACAGCAGAGCTACTCTATGTTGATCACAGCGAGTTCATTCGAGCGAAGTTACAGTCTCAGTAAAGTGACGAGATGAGTATATAAGTCGCTGGCTAACTCTAAGCTACCCCTAGAATGACAACAGATATCGCTTCTGTAGCCATAAAAAAACGCGCACTCTGCGCGTTTTTCAATAAGCCAACGACATTGTTATTAAAATACTGGTCAAGGTATGTGTTTAGCTCTTTCCACACTAAACAGACTGCATGACAAAACAACAATGGTTGGATGATAATTTAATTACAAGCTAGCTAGGTTCGAATAACTAAAACATGGTCAAAGCAAGCTTAGCTAAGTTGTATGCATCTACATAGCCAGAGTGTTGACGCCCTTCCCAGTCTATTCCTTTTGCTTCTTGAGCGGCTCGATGGCCTATACGTTTATCTTTAAGACGATTTTGAATACGGTAGAGTGTCGCTAAGTTGATGAACTCTGTGAACGGTGCTTCAATACCTTTTTGCTTACACTCTTCTAGAAGAATGAGGTCATCTCGCCCCCAAGATGCAAAGATTTTGTTGCGACCACCGAAGTTCTTAACCATGGATTTAAGCACTTCTTCTAGTGGGCGTCCTTGTTTTTCAATCTTACGTGGTGTGATGCCCGTTAACTCAGCGCAGAACAGAGACACTTCATCGTGTTCTGGTTTCACGTAGTATTGAGCACGCTTGACTATCTCACCTTTAGACAAATCTATTTCAGCTAACCCCACTTCGATAATTTCACCCGTGCTGCCGACGCCATTTTCGTTCCAGCAACACATTTCTAAATCGAAGCATACAATACGGTTATGGTTCATAGTTTGCCTTGGTTCCTAACATAAAAATTTAAAGCGTGCGATTCTATCGTAACACGGCGTAAAACTCGAATTTGTGCGCCCATTTAATCGCCGATCGACACATTATTACGGCCGTTTTTTTTACTCAAATAGAGTTGACTGTCCATTTTGTGATACAAGCTCTCAGGATCTTCTTCTTTATGGATAACCGCACCGATACTCAACGTACAGATGATTGACGCATCACCATAATCAAAAGCCGTACTTGCCACAACACTCCGTAACTTTTCTAGGTAAGCTTCTAGCACCGCTCTATCAATGACTTTAGAAATAATACAAAACTCGTCACCACCAGCGCGGTAAAACTTATCTCCCGGTTTTAAATTAGCACTGACCAGCTTAGTGACATGTTGCAACGCTTCATCTCCACCTAAATGGCCGTGTTTGTCATTAATCACTTTGAAGTGGTCGATATCAAAACCAACCAAGGCGAAGTTAACACCTTTGTTTATCTGATTAAGCAAGTGATCGTTGAATGCTCGGCGATTCAGTAGTTGAGTTAGAGGGTCTCGCTCTGCCATTCTTTTTAATTCAACGGTTTTGAGCTCCAACATGACCGCTAAGCGCTCTTTTTCTCGAGACTGTAAATTTACAATCCAACTGATCAAAAAGGCGATTACCAATCCGGCTAGCGTCGTGCCCGCTAAAATAGAACGCTCCCAAGCTGAGACTGCGTCAGAAAGCTTAAAGTCAATACGCCATTCACGGTTAGGCAGTTGAATGGTTCGGCTTATAACGGTTCCTCGAATGTTATCCCAGCTAGCACTTTGAAAGAGAACAGGGTCATCTGCTGCGTCGAATCCCAAGTCTTCTACGCGCACCGACATATCGAGCTCCGTCGCGGTTTTCGTAATCAAATCCTCAAAGTAAACCGTACTTCGGATAACGCCGGTCACTACTCCTAATAAATATTTGTTCTCGAAGTCGAACACTGGATGGAACACCAGCAACCCAGTCTTAGGTATGGACTTGTCATAACCATCTTGCAGTAAGCGAACTTTATCCGAGACATTCGCTCGCCCATTTTCGGAAATATCATCCAAGATTAAATCGAAGCGTTTGCGCGAAAAATAGAAACCCAATAGAGAAAGGTTTTCCGGTGTTCTTGGGTAGATATCCGACGCGATAAAAATTGGCTCATTGTGTTCAAAAATGTACCCGTAGGTTTTGGGACCATCTTTAGGAACGGTAAACGGTTGGAAGTTTGGAAATTTTTGACGGGTCTTTAAAATATGTTCATCAAGATCTTCGAATTCGACCTTTTGCATCCATTGAAGTCCAATGAGACTTCGCGAGCTATTAATCACTTGTTCCGCATACATGGGAAACGATGGCCAATAGCTTCGCTCAATCGAATGGAAAAAGTTTGCGCCCGCACCAATGAACTTTAGATCATTCTCGACGTTTGCTTTAAGTGATTCTGCTTGTCGGTCGGCTAAAGTATCAAACGTCGTCTGTGTATACCGTTGCTGCATTGTATAAGCAGCACCTACTACACCAGCAGTGACACATAAAGTCGCCAAAAAAGCTAAAATAGAGTCTGAATGTCGTTTTATAAAGCTCTTATGAGCGGTGCTTTGTGTCATATCGTAATTTTTGATACTTCCGTAAGTTAAACTTCGGGATCTATTGAAATACTGCGTTAGCAACGCACAAACATCAAGCAACAACCTATATTGGGGAGTCTGATCGTCGATTTTTCACGCTGTTCGTACGGTATAGTCACGAATTATTACAGCCTTAAGCCTTGAATATGCTACCATCCGTCATCATTTTAATGTCTAAACTTGGTGCAAGATCGCAAAGACGATCGTTTTAGTGAACAAATATGAGCCAATACTGAGCACCAATAAATCAATAGAAAGAGAAAAAACGTCATGAACATTGATTTGAACCTAATTCCTCAAACGTTCGATATGCTTCACGCAGGCCTAACCGCATCGAGCGTTTTGCTTCTTCTAGTTGCAGTGTCGCGCAAATCAAAAGTGGTCGAGAAAGTGGTAGAAAAACCAGTCGAGAAAATCGTCGAGGTTGAGAAACCAGTTGAGAAGATCGTTGAAGTAGAAAAAGTAGTGGAAGTAGAGAAAGTCGTAGAGCGTGTTGTAGAAGTTGAATCAAAACTTGCAACCGCATCAACGGACTCTGCAATGCAGCTGCTTTCTATCATGCAACAAGAAGCTCGTCTGATTGACTTCTTAAAAGAAGACCTAACGTCATTCTCTGATGAAGAAGTAGGCGCAGCCGCTCGCGTAATCCACACTGGTGGTCAGAAAGTACTGAACGACTACGTGACGCTAGCGCACGTTCGTAACGAAGACGAAGAAACTCGCATTACGGTTGAAGAAGGCTTCAACCCACAAGAAATCCGCCTAACTGGCAACGTAACAGGCAGCGCGCCATTTAACGGCACGCTAGTTCACAAAGGTTGGAAGGCAACATCAATGACGTTGCCTAAACTGGCTGAGAACTACGACGCATCTGTGATCGCTCCAGCTGAGGTTGAGCTGTAATGGAACACATGAACCAAGAAAACCATTCTCAAGAAGCGTCTGTTGAAACTCAACAGACGCCTAAATTCAGTGTTGGTATCGACTTAGGTACAACACACTGTGTGATGTCTTTTGTTGATACTCACGACGAAGACGCTCGCGTTGAAGTGATGCCTATCCCGCAGTTGACTGCGCCGGGTACGGTAGAGACTCGCAGCCAATTAGGCTCTTTCCTTTACCAGCCGCACGAACACGAAATGAACCCACAATCACGCGTTCTTCCGTGGTCGAGCGAGCCAAAAGCTCTAGTTGGTGCAATTGCACGTAACCTAGGTTCAAAAACACCAATTCGTCTTGTTGCAAGTGCGAAATCTTGGCTTTGCCACGCAGGTGTGAACCGTCGTGATGCTTTCCTGCCAGCAGGTAGCCCAGAAGAAGTGGAAAAAGTATCCCCTCTTCGTGCGACAGAGCTTTACCTAGAGCACCTAAAAGACGCTTGGAATCACGCGAACCCAATTCACAACCTTGCCGATCAAGACGTGACTATCACGGTACCTGCTTCTTTTGATCCTGCTGCTCGCGATCTAACTGCAGAAGCAGCACGCAACGTTGGTTTTGTGCACCTAACGCTTCTAGAAGAGCCACAAGCTGCACTTTACAACTGGATCGATAACAGCAACGACAAATGGCGCGACGAAGTTGAAGTTGGCGACATCGTACTTGTGGTCGATATCGGTGGTGGTACAACCGACCTTTCTTTGGTTGAAGTAACTGAAGACGACGGCAACCTAACTCTGAACCGTATCGCGGTAGGTGAACACATCCTACTTGGCGGTGACAACATGGATCTTGCACTTGCGTACCGCTTGAAGATGAAGCTAGTGCAAGAAGGCAAAGAGCTACAGCCATGGCAAGTTCAAGCAATGACACACGCATGTCGTGACGCGAAAGAAGCGCTATTGAACGACAGCGAACTTCAGTCAGTGCCAATTGTAGTACCAAGCCGTGGTTCTAAACTGCTTGGCGCAACGCTAAAAACAGAACTGACTCAAGAAGAAGTACAACAAACACTGGTTGATGGCTTCTTCCCTCAAGTTGCAATTACTGACCACCCTGTTCAACGTAACCGTGGTGCACTAACGCAAATGGGTCTGCCTTACGCACAAGATGCAGGCATTACTCGTCACATTGCAGCGTTCTTGTCTAAGCAAGCCAATGCTCTTTCTACTTCAGGAAATGGCGCAGAAGCAGCAGCTCAAGATTTCAACCCATTCGCTAACATGCCTGGTATGCCAGGTTCGGATGCAGCGCAGTCAGCTGACTTCATCAAGCCAACCGCAATCCTATTCAACGGTGGTGTTCTGAAATCGAAACTTCTAGCAACTCGTCTAGAAGACACGATCAACGAATGGCTAATTGAAGCAGATGCAGAAATGGCAAAACGCCTAACAGGTGTGGATCTAGACCTTGCAGTTGCTAGCGGTGCGGCTTACTACGGCTCTGTGCGTCGTGGTCAGGGCGTTCGTATCCGTGGTGGTATTGCTTCGGCGTACTACGTGGGTATCGAAAGTGCGATGCCAGCTATTCCGGGCATGGCGCCGCCAATGGAAGCACTTTGTGTTGCACCATTTGGTATGGAAGAAGGCTCAAGCGTTGACGTACCAAGCCAAGAGTTTGGTTTGATCATCGGCCAGCCAGTTAACTTCCAATTCTTCGGCTCAACGGTTCGTCGTGATGACCTAGCAGGTACTCACCTAGACTACTGGGCACCAGAAGAGCTTGAAGAGCTTCCAGAAATTCAAGTAACGCTGCCTGTATCTGAAGGTCGTCGTGAAGGTGAAGTGGTTCCAGTTACCCTAGCCTCTCGCGTCACAGAGCTTGGTACGCTTTACTTAGAAGCCATTGCCGCTGATAACGGGCAAAAATGGCATGTTGAGTTCGATGTGCGTGAAGACGCGAAAAGTGACTCAAACGAAGAACAATAATTAGAAGTCAAACGGCATCCAATCGGGTGCCGTTTTTAAATACACGAAGGTTTGGTTTTGTATGGCATCTCCTCGTTTCCTTGTTGGTATTGACCTCGGCACCACAAACACTGTGGTGGCCTACTGTGAAATCACCGACAACCTTGAACAATCCGAAGTATCCCTATTCGACATCGACCAACTGATTGGTCCGGGCGAAGTCGTTCGTAAACCACTTCTGCCCTCTTTCCGCTATCATCCAGCTGTAGGTCAAATCTCCCCTTCTGATCTCACTCTTCCTTGGGACAACGAACCTGTTGCTGGCGACATTAACAATCTCATCGTTGGTGAATGGGCTCGTGAATTAGGCGCGAAGGTGGAAGGACGTCAGGTATCCAGTGCAAAAAGCTGGCTATCGCACCAAGCAGTTGATCGTAGCTCAGACATTCTCCCTTGGGCTGGCGCGCAAGACGTAGATAAAGTCTCGCCCGTCATTGCCAGTGCAAGCTACCTCAACCACATTCGTCAAGCATGGAACTACCGACATCCTAGTAACAAGCTAGAAGACCAAGATGTGGTTGTGACCGTTCCAGCGTCGTTCGATGAAACCGCTCGTAAGCTCACGCTTGAAGCCGCAGAGTTGGCAGGTTTAAAGAAAATCGTCCTGCTCGAAGAGCCACAAGCCGTATGTTACGACTGGTACGCACGCCATCAGAAAACCGCAGCTGATGAGCTCAAAGAGTTACCGCTGATTCTGGTGTGCGATGTGGGCGGTGGTACCACCGACTTAAGCTTGATTGAAGCCAGTTTCTCTTCTCAAGATGAGCTAGCCCTTGATCGTATTGGCGTTGGCGAACACTTGATGCTGGGTGGTGATAACCTCGACTTAGCATTAGCACACCTTGCAGAGAGCCGCTTCAATCAAAGTAAGAAACTCACTGCAGCAAGCCTGACTAAGCTGATTCAGCAAACGCGTAAAGCGAAAGAGAACCTGCTTTCAGCGAGCGCACCTGACGAAGTGAAGATCACCATGTTAGGTAGCGGCTCTAAGCTACTTGGGGGCACAAAGAGTATTGCTCTAAGCAAACAAGAAGTGCACCAAATCGCATTAGATGGCTTCTTCCCGCTTTCTGATTTCAGTGAAGTGCCGGACAAACGCCGCAGCGCGGTTGTCGAGTTTGGTCTTCCATACGTTGCTGACCCAGCGGTGAGCAAGCACGTAGCCGAGTTCTTAACTCAGCACCAACAAGTTGCTCGTGCCGCTCTTCGCATTGAAGACGACAAACAAAATGCCATTCCGGTAGGTTTGCTACTCAACGGTGGTGTGTTCAATAGTGAACTTGTGACTGAGCGTGTCACTACCCTCCTTTCCGATTGGCGCGGCGCTCCGGTTACGGTATTAGATAACCCACATCCAGATTGGTCTGTTGCCCTGGGTGCTGTTGCATTTGGTAAAGCACGTCGTGGTGCGCAGCTTAAAATTGGTGGCGGTGCAGCGCGTTCTTACTTCTTGCACCTTCAAGAGAAGAACAAGATGGGCAAAGCGCTCTGTTTGCTTGCAAAAGGTACAGAAGAAGGACACGAGATCCGCTTAAGTGGTCGTCGTTTCTCGCTTACCCTAGGTGAACCTGTTCGCTTTAACCTGCTGACTTATACACACGACACCTTAACCAATAACACCGTTATTCAAAACGGTGTGATGGTTGACGTTGATCCTGACTTGTTTGCTCCTCTTCCACCTTATATCACTACCCTTGAAGGTGAAGGCGCTGAACTGCAAGCCAACCAGAAAGAGCGTGTAGAAGTACAACTGGCGTGTCAGTTGACCGAAGTCGGCACGCTTAAGATGGAATGTGTCAGCGCAGAAGATGACAGCAAACGTTGGGAGCTGGAATTCGAAGTTCGTAACAAGCAAACTGACGACAGTGAACAAGTTAAGCTTCACCCTAAACTGAACGAATGTAAGGAGCTGATCGCTCGCCTTTACAGCGGTAATAAGAAAAGCGCAGAAAGCAAAGAGATCAAAACCTTAGCCAAAGATCTTGAGAAGAAACTGGGCAAACGTGACGAGTGGGATTTCACTACCCTACGTCAACTTTTTGATACCTTTGCGCAAGGTCGTAAGCGTCGCCGTCGTTCTGAACAGCACGAGAAAAACTGGCTTCGTTTGGCGGGCTTTGCACTGCGTCCGGGCTTTGGCGATCCAACAGACTCTTGGCGTATTGAGCAAGTTTGGGGACTGTATCAACAAAATATTCAGTTCAAAAACCATCAAGGTTGGACAGACTGGTGGGTATTCTGGCGACGTATCGCAGGTGGTTTGAGCCAAGAGCAACAAGAGACCATCTTGGCGGACATCGCGAAATACCTACATCCTGGTGCGATGAAAAACCCACAATTAGCCAAAGCGGCACAAGATATGGGTTACGAGTCTATGGTGCGCTTGTCTGCTTCTCTGGAGCATTTAGAAGTCGAAGACAAGGTTCTATTGGCTACGTGGTTCTTGAGCAAAGCCATCAACCATAACCAGTTCGAACAAGCGCACTGGTGGGCTATGGGTCGCTTGGCATCGCGTACGCCTTTGTATGGCAGCCAGCATAACGTCATTCCTCGTGAACAAGCGGAACAATGGTTACCTAAGCTGTTGGAACAGAACTGGCAGAAAGAGCCAATGATCGCTTTCGCAGCCGTAATGATTTGTCGTAAGACGGGCGACCGCCTATTTGATATCTCAGACGACTACCGTGAACAAGTTCTCACCAAGCTGAAGCAAAGCAAGGTGCCTGAATCTTGGGTATCACTGGTTGAAGAAGTCAAAGAGCTATCTGAGAGCGAATCGAAGCGTATCTTTGGTGATGCACTCCCAAGCGGTCTGACGCTGGTAAACAACTAAGCTCCCATGCTTATAAACGCAACAAAGCCCTTCATGAGAAGGGCTTTGTTTTATCTGATTCTGCTTGCTGACGAAAGTCGACTCGTTAATTCATTTCCGTATTGATCACCACATCACGTGTTTCATTATCCATATCACTGATGCCGACCACTGAGATTTCACGGTCAGATAAATTCTCAATCATGCTATCTTCTAACCCACCGTCCGTCATCCACGCATAGAATTTTTCCGCAATACGATCCGAACCTTCTCCGACAAACGTTAATGTGACCTTCTTCATTTGTGACACTCCATCAATTTACGATTCAGCCACTTAAGCGTAGTATGTTTCGCAAATATCGACATAAACTAGGACTAACTTCTTTTATGAGTATCGAAAAATTTGACGCGATTTATCAGCGTGCTGCTGAGCGTAAAGGTGGTGAAGATCAACTTGAAGCGCTTTTGTCTCATCCATTAAGTAAAGAAGAATTGGCAGCGATTCCCGACGACCGTTGGCTGGCCGCTTTTTCGATGAAAGTATTCCAAAGTGGGATTTCGTGGAGTGTGGTTCGCAACAAGTGGCCGAACTTCGAAGAAGTGTTCTTTGGGTTTAAGATTGAGCCGCTATTAATGCTGTCAGATGAGCAATGGGAAACCAAAGCAACCGACAAACGCATCATTCGCCACCTCACTAAAGTTATGTCGATTCCTGCCAACGCTCGTATGATCCACGAAGCAAAAATCGAATACGGCTCGTTTGGCAAAATGGTTGCCGATTGGCCGCAAGATAAAATCACCGACCTGTGGGCGTATTGGAAGAAACGCGGTAATCGCCTAGGCGGAAATACTGGCCCTTACACACTTCGTCAAATGGGCGTTGATACCTTCATCTTGTCTAGCGACGTCGAGGCTTACCTGCGCAATTGCAAGATCATTGAAGGTGGCAAAGATACGAAAAAATCGCTCGATGCAACCAACAAAGCGTTTGTTCAATGGCAGCAAGAAAGTGGCAGAAGCCTGTCTGAGATCAGCCAAATCATTGCGTTCAGCACCGGCGATAATCGCATTTAATCCAGACTGAACACAAAATAAAAACGGCGCACTGATCATTGTTAGTGCGCCGTTTTTATTTTCATTGGTCTATTTCACCTAAACACAGGCTTACTTTGAAGCCAGTGATTCCCACTCAGTCAGTAGCTGCATAATACGGTGAGAGTCTTCCCATGTTGCACAAGGGTTCTCTAACGATGTACGCCCTGCTTCAACCGCTTGGCGAATATTGCGCACTTGATAGAAGAAAGCGTCTCCAGCTGCCGATACAGACACCTCGCGCTTCGACGTCTCGTAAATTTCCACACTAAACTGGTTGTCTTGCGTTGGTAGCCATGGATTCGAGTCTAACGTAATACTGCCTTTACTACCCAGAATAGTGAATTGGTGTTTCAATCCATGATCTTCGGCGGTGTGTACGCTCGCCGTTTGTTGCTCACCGAATTGCATAATCAAACTCGATTCACAGATATTCCCATCGTTACCTCGTCGACCAATCGCCGTCATAGAGCGGTTTCCAAAGGCTTGTTCACCCAACATGGTTTTCACCACCAAATGCACCAATGACATTGGGTAGCAACCTAAGTTATACAAAGCACCTTTACTGTCTGGATTAACAAACTGCGCAATCGACGCAATATAAGACGTGTGGATGGAGCGAAGTTCACCAATCTCTCCCGATTTAAGCACAGAAACCAACTCGCTGATCAATGGGTGATGTAAGTACATCAAACCCTCAGCAAAGAATACCTTGTGCGTTTCGACGGCTTTTAGTGCCAACTCGGTTTTTTCCATATCTACCGACAGTGACTTTTCACACAGGATCGCTTTGCCCTGCTCAGCCGCTTTTGCGATAAAGTCATGATGAAGGTGATTTGGCAGTGCGATGTAAATAATGTCGACTTGCTCGTCGGCAATCAACGCATCGTAATCGGTGAACGTATTCTCGATGCCATATTGCTCAGCGAATGCCTTTAAGTTCTGCTCCGAACGCCCAGCAACCGCGTACAGTTCACTCTTGTCATCGCCTTGGATTGCCTCAGCCATGACACCTGAGATAAAGCTTGTGCCTAAAATACCCCATTTCATGTTCGCCTCTCCTATTGAGCTTGGGTTTCGAATGCTTGAACTAACTCTGCCATTTCAGCCGCAATAAACGCTTGTGTATGCGGCATAGCAAAATGCGCTTCAATCGCGGCGCGGTTTTCATATCGCTCCCAAAGAATCACACGTTGTGGATCTTTAGAATCGTAGGTCGCATTCGCTTGCAAGCACCCCGCTTCGCTTTGCATATCAAGGCAAAATTGTTCAATGGCTTCAACTACTTGTTGTCTTGGCTTATCGGCATTCATTTTCAGTTCGGCGGTAACAAAAATCGTATCATTCATGATGGATCTCTTTCTCCATTCTTAATCATACGCCCACTGTAATTAACCTCGTTTGATTGATAAACTCTGCTTTAGTTATTTCTTTATCAACTCTGGGTGTGCAATGGATAAATTAACAAGCATGAAAGTTTTCGCTTACGTGGTCGAACACGGCAGCTTTCGTAATGCAGCACACCACTTTGATATTTCACCGACCATGGTTGGCAAGCACGTGAGCTTTCTTGAGCAAAGCTTAGGTACACAGCTGATTCATCGCACCACGCGCAAACAGTCCCTGACCGAAGCCGGTAGACTCTACTACCAAGAGTGCCACCGCATTATTGAAGACATCACCAACGCAGAGAACCTGATCCAGACGCTGATCAACCGTCCCACCGGAACAGTAAAAGTTAACTGCCCTGTCACGTATGGCAAAAAGGTCATTGCTCCTGTCGTGGCTGACTTCTTAGCTGAATTTCCCGATTTGAACGTTGAGCTGATGTTGGATAACAATTTGATTGACCCATATCGAAGCGAAGCTGACGTGATTATTCGAATCGGTGAATTGGTCGATTCGTCGTTAGTCGCGAGAAAATTGGGTGAATACCACATGACTTACTGCGCCTCACCCTCTTACCTTGAGCAACATGCCCCTATCCAATCGCTTGATGACCTTGAACATCATCATTGTTTGGGTTTTCAGTATCACCAAGGAGAAAGCCAACAAGTGGTGAACATGCCATCTAATACCTTTGGAAACAGCAACACCCGATTAACATCTAATAATGGCGATGTACTTAAGTTTGCCGCGTTAAAAGGCTCTGGTGTTCTTCTGCAGCCAAAGATCTTAGTTGAACAGGAAATTCAATCTGGTGCCTTGGTAGAAATTCTCCAGCAACATGCTCCCAAGCCAAAACCGATCCACCTGCTTTACCGTTCAAAACAGCTTTCCCTTAAAAACCGCACCTTGGTTGATTTTGTTCTTTCGCATGTGAATCCGTAACGCCACCTCATAAAGCGGCGACAATTTAACCACTCAATCAACTTTTATTGTCGATATGACAAATATTATTTCTTGTTAATTGTCTTTATTTTTCAGTCCGTTAGTATAGAACGCTCATTTAGTGAACACTATTTGTTGATTCCCATCAATTGCATTGCTCTGACAAAGTGACTAGGATTGCCGCCTTTCCTGAGTGAACTATCAAAATAACATCGAGAAATTTCATCAAATTTCTCTTCAAGTTCGTGCGCAATCACGACATTTGCACTCATTTCAAATTGCATAAGCACATTCCTTTGCTTATGAAAACGACATTGATTTCTCAACGCTTTTAGTCACGTATGTGACTTTTTGGCTTGAGAGAGATTTTTATTCAAGGTAGGTCACAAGGACGCTACCCCTTGACTGCATTTACTGGAGGATAAGATGCCTAAAGGTCTAATGCTGACTGACTTAGCCATCGCTGGCTTACTATTGATTTTGGCAAAAGTCATTCGCGTTCACGCGCCATTACTACAGCGTATGTACATTCCATCGGCGGTTCTCGCAGGATTATTCGGTCTAATTTTTGGACCAGCCCTGTTAGACGTACTGCCTTGGACCGATACGTTTACCGCTAACGCAAGCCTATTAACTGCTGCACTTTTTTCTGCGTTAGGTCTGGCAACGGATGTTCCATCACCTAAAACCGTCGCACAGCGTGCTGGCTCATTGTGGGCGTTTAACCAAATCGCTTCTGTTTCTCAGTGGTTGTTTGCGGCAATGTTTGGTCTAGTTCTCACAACCTTCTTCTGGCCAGAGATTAATCCCGGCTTTGGTGTGACAATGTCTGCGGGCTTTATGGGTGGTCACGGGTCTGCCTCTGTTGTTGGTGAAATCTTCACGGGGCTTGGCTGGGAAGATGGCTTCACACTTGGCTTAACATTCGCAACCGTGGGTATTTTCATTTCAATTTCTGTCGGCATGCTCATGCTGCAATTCGCATTGAAGATGGGTTGGATTCGTAGCTTTACGACCTTCGATAGCATGGATGAACACGAACGCAAGGGGCTCGTTAAGCCTGATGATCAAGCGCCGGTAATGAAAGACACCATGTCTTCCCTGTCGGTTGATTCTTTTGCGATTCACGCGGCGTTGGTTGTAGTGGTAACGGCTTTCTCGTATGTAGCGGCTAACTACTTATCTTCTTTCCACGATAAGGTACAAATTCCTACGTTCGTAACCGGCTTCCTTGGCGGCATGCTTGTGCGAATCATCGCAAAACAAACGAAGGCTTCACGCTATCTTTGTGACGGTGCATTCAAACACGCTGCGGGCATCAGTACCGATTATTTGATTATCTTTGGTATCTCAGCCATCAAGATTACCGTCTTAGCCCAGTATTTAATGCCGATGGTAGTGCTTGCAATCGGCGGTATCGCCTTCACACTATGGCTAATCTTCTGGGTTGCCCCACGTATCATGGGAGAAGATTGGTTCGAGAAAGGCATTTTCTCTTGGGGTTGGTTAACCGGTACGGTTGCCATGGGTATTGCGTTGCTTCGTATTGTTGATCCAAAAATGCGTAGCAAGGTGCTTGATGATTACGCCATCGCTTATGTCCCTGGCTCAATCACTGACATCTTCATCATCTCTTTGATGCCAATCGCGATGTATAACGGCATGCACTGGCAAGCGCTTGGGGTAGGATTAGGTTACATCGCAATTGTCTTATTTATTTGGCGATTCATTTTTAAACGTAACAGCAGTGATCTGACACACGAATCTTAGTCGCTTTACTCGGGAGGATTTTATCCTCTCGAGTTCATTCCTTGGTTTTTATCAAAATCACTCCTCATCTCGAAAATAAGCAACTTGTTTTATATTTGAGATTTGCAATCCCGATCTCTTACTATCATTCTTTTTTAATACTTGACCTGAAAGTTTCTATATCAGAATAGCCGCCTATTCGTTTCTAAAACATGGAGAAAGGCTGTGCGTCGCTCTCAAGGATTTACTCTTATTGAACTCATTGTGTGCATCATCATTCTTGGTATTGTAAGCGTCGTTGCATTTCCTAAATTTCTTGACTTACAAAAAGATGCCAGAGTAGCGGTTCTATATGGAGCCAGAGAAGCACTCATGACCGCCAACAACTTTGTCTACACCAAAGCAGTGATTCAATCTCAAGAGACAGTAGATGGCGGCATAAAATATAACATTGATCTAGATAATGACGGCCATAACGACCTAATTGGTTACTTTGGATTTATCAAAAATGTTATTCCAGCAAAAGAGCTAGCAGGCTTTGATCCACAACTCACTATTAACACTTGGTACGGGGTAGACAGTCCAGACGAGCCCTACTTCCTTATTGGTTTTGCAAACAAGCCTGTTGGTCCAGAACATATGTGTTATGTCGAAGTTTACTACCCAGAAACTCCTGGTGGCCAAGTGAAATACAAAATACAAACTGACGATTGCTAATTCCCATAGAGAGTGGCAGTAACACTTTTACTTTTGGTGTCTTCATCGTTATTGCAAGGTAATGGCTCCAAAACCACCATTAACAACTATTTCACATAATGTCGTCGCACAGTTAGCTCATAGAGATAAAACCAGTAATTTGCGCCGACACATGGCTATAATTGAAACAATCTATCGTTTTTAAACCCGCCTATAACTTGTGCTTGTAAACTCATCATTTCGCTCAATAATAGTTCTATAACAAATTCAATAATTTAAAGCGGGAGGCGTAATGAGAATATTCTGGCAGCTACGTTGGTATTTCCAACAAAAGTGGAGGCACTATGTCGGATCCATTCTGCTTTTCGCTGTGATATCAGCACTACAGCTTGTTCCGCCCAAAGCAGTTGGCATCATAGTTGACGGCGTCGTAGACAACACTTTAGATACAAATACGCTGATTCTATGGCTCTCAGGGTTAACTGTACTGATCTTTACTATTTATGGGTGTCGCATCTTATGGCGAATTTGGCTTTTCGGCGCAAGCTGGGAGCTCGGGACCATTCTACGTAACCGTCTATATAGGCATTTATCGACACAGCCACCTCGTTTTTTTGAACGTTACAAGACGGGGGATCTGATGGCTCGTGGCACTAATGATGTGCGTAATATCGTTATGACAGCCGGCGAAGGGGTTTTAACCGCCGCAGACTCTTTGATCACTGGTATTGCGGTTTTAATCATTATGGTAACGCAAGTAAGCTGGAAGCTCACCGTAATGGCGCTTCTTCCAATGCCATTTCTTGCCATCATCATCTTCTTTATTGTGCGTATCCTACATCAACGCTTTCGTGTCGCTCAGGAAGCCTTTTCTACCATGTCAGACATGACACAAGAGTCACTTAATGGCGTGCGAATGCTGCGTGCTTTCGGATTAGAAAACCAAGAGCAGCAACGTTTTGAAGAGGTTGTGGATGATACTGGCGAAAAGAACATCGCTGTCGCAAGAGTCGATGCTAGATTTGACCCGGCAATTCAGTTAACCATCGGTCTTTCTTTCCTTCTTAGTGTCGCTGCTGGTGCTTACCTTGTTGATAAAGGTGAGATCACGCTTGGTGATCTGACCGCATTTACGATGTATTTAGGGTTGATGATATGGCCGATGCTGGCATTCGCATTCCTATTTAACATTTTAGAAAGAGGCTCTGCTGCATGGAATCGATTACAAGAGATCTTTGATGAAAAGCCAGAAATTATCAGTGGCAATAAGCCAATAGAAAATAAACCACTTCCGTTAAAAATTGATATCGACGATTTCCATTGGTCTAGTGATTTACCGCCCGCTTTGACGGAAGTAAACATCGAACTGGAACCCGGAAAAATGTTGGGAGTTGCAGGGCCGGTAGGAAGCGGAAAATCGACCCTGTTAACACTACTTTTGCGTCAACATGATTTAGAAAACGGCTCAATTAAATTCGGTGATGTCGAGATCAAGGATGCCCTACTACCACAGTGGCGCAACCGTTTTGCTGTCGTTAACCAAAGTCCGTTTCTATTCTCCAAATCTATCTTCGACAATATTGCCTTAGGCAACCCTAATGCAGAGAAAGAAGAAGTCTATAGAGCAGCAAAGTTAGCCTGTATACATGACGATATTGAAAAGTTTCCTGAAGGCTATCAAACAGAAGTTGGTGAAAAAGGCATTACACTCTCCGGCGGGCAAAAACAACGTATTGCGATAGCACGCGCTATGCTGCTGAATGCTCAAGTGTTGGTTTTGGACGATGCACTTTCCGCTGTTGATGGACGGACCGAACATCAAATCCTTAAGAATTTAGAAACATACTACCGTAATCAAGCCCTAATCGTTATTGCGCACCGCCTCACCGCTTTGGAAGCAGCAGACGAGATCATTGTATTGAATCACGGACACATTACTGAACGTGGGCAACATAGCGCTTTATTAGCGCATAAAGGCTGGTACGCCGAGATGTTCGAGTATCAGAAACTAGAGCAGGCGATGGAGGAATAATGAATGAACCAGACCAGCACGTTTAAACGGTTAATGTCTTACCCATTATCTCAACCAAAGCCAATGATTAAAGGACTCGCCTTGCTGTTTATTGCTGCGTTAGCCAGCGCTGGCGGCCCTTGGTTGATTCAATATTTCATTGATGAGCACATCGCTAAAGGTGACTATTCACAAAATGTTCTGATTTCGCTAGCAGTAGGTTATATCGCTCTTCAGATCGTATCGGCAACATTCCAGTATTTTCAGTCATTGCAATTTAGCATTGTCGCGGCTAACACGATCAAAGCGATTCGTAAGCAAGTATTTTCTGGCGTGATTAAGCAGCCGTTATCTGCGTTTGATTACACTCCTGCTGGAAAATTGGTGTCGCGAATCACCAACGATACGGAATCTTTACAGCAATTTTATGAGCTTTTGATCGCGACCGTGGTGAAAAACGTGGTCATGATTGTCGTAATGCTTGGCGTTATGTTTTTCATGAGTTGGAAGCTCACACTCGTTGTGCTTGTATTGCTGCCGATCGTCATCGGCTTTATGTACTTGTTTAAGCAGCTAAGTACAGAAAGCTACCGAAAGATGCGTGACCTATTGACCGATATAAATGCGAATCTGAGTGAATCCATTCAAGGGATGAGTGTCATCCAATTAATGCAACAAGAAGAGCGTTTTAATAAACAGTTCAACGAGCTAACCGCAGAGCATCTGGTGGCATCTAAACGAGTGATTCGGCTAAACGGCTATCTGCTAAGACCATTAATGGACTTACTCGCTGGTCTTGCGTTGCTTTGCTTGGTTGCGATCTTTGGTTTTAATGGTATTGAGTTGATTGGTGTGGGGGTACTGTATGCATTTATCAGTTATCTTGCGCGAGTTACTGAACCACTAATTGAGATGACTCAGCAACTTGCTCTACTTCAGCAGGCGTTAGTATCAAGCGAACGTGTTTTTGAATTGATTGATGCGAAAGAACAAACTTACGGGGGCGATCATCAACCATTAAGGTCAGGTGCTATCGAACTTAAAGACCTCACATTTAGCTACGATGGTAAACAGGACGTCCTAAAAGACATTTCGTTGAAGGCCAACCACCAAGACTTTATCGCGCTTGTCGGGCATACAGGAAGCGGTAAAAGCACATTAGCGTCACTGTTAATGGGCTTTTATCCAACTCAATGTGGTGAACTGCTCATAGATGGTCGTCCACTTAAAACATTAGGGAAAGACGTACTTCGCAAAGATGTGGCAATGGTTCAACAAGATCCACATATTCTCCCTGCTTCAGTCAGAGAAAACATCTCTCTCAGTCGGGCGGTTGATGACAATCAAATATGGGATGCGTTAGACAAGGTTGGTTTGGCAGAACAAATTCATCGTTACCCTAACGGGCTAGACACGCAGTTAGGTCAAGGCGAAACTAATTTATCTGCGGGTCAGAAACAGCTTTTGGCATTAGCACGTGTGCTTGTGGTAAAACCTAAGATATTGATATTAGATGAAGCAACCGCAAATATTGACTCAGGAACAGAGGCTTTAATCCAAAAGAGCTTGGCGGTACTCAGACAAGACATGACGCTCGTTGTTATTGCTCATCGGCTTTCAACTATCTTAGATGCAGACCAAATCATTGTTCTTCATCATGGGGAGTTAGTCGAGAAAGGCACACACAAAGCACTCTTAACGCAAAATGGTCGTTATGCTCAAATGTATCAGTTACAGCAAGCAAACCGACATCTACAACAGATTGAAGAAGACACCAAGCAACTCGAAGAAGCGGTGTGATTTTATGCCCGTGCCTTCTTTTTATTTAGTTGGTATGGGCATAATTGGTGTAACTTCAAAATCTAGCCTTGTTAGCTTCCAATTTCTTCATAATGTGAACTAATTTTCTATTTCTTACCTATTATTGACATAACCCCTCGCTATATCACGCAAGGTCGTTGTAAAATCGTACGGTACTTAAGTCTACTGCCTGTGGCATTGGGCCGAATTCCGCTTTCTAATTATGCACATTAATCTCATGACACAAGTCCATGGACAAAGATAAGTTTACTAACATCTATCGCTTGCCTGGTTCGATTCAAATTCGTATCGGTAAATGGCAAAAGACGTTCCGCGGCACCTCTGATTTAGTTTTACATCAGGCGCTAATGGAGCGTAATAAGCAATTTAAGAAGCCAGACTTTTTACCTAAAGGCTGGTGTGTCACTCCTATTGATGAAAACGACATTACCATTACGCATCACGGTAAATATATCCAAACCGTTATGCGCACAATGCTGGACAGAAAGGTCTCATACAAGCGACTGTTCCTATCTCGAATGAGTCTCGAAGATGGTGAAAAAGTCCTCCACAATTACAAGCTGGAGTGGGTAAGAAAACATAACCAGATCGCCAAAAAGTACAATCAAATTAAAAAGAAACAATATATGAACTTTGCAAGAGAAGAAGAGGAAACCCTCTACCCTTCGATTCCAAAGGGTGAGTTTGACAAAACATTATGGAACAAACTTGTCGTATCATCGTTTGGCCCGCAGAAAAAGTACAAAAACCCGCACTTTGTCCGTAAAGCCGATTTCTAAATAAACACCCCTAAAGTGAGGGGTGTTTATTTATACGTTAACTCACCAGTCGTAAGTTAAACTTGCAATAACATTTTGTCGGTCGCCATACCAACAAAAGCCATCACATGTCGCTATGTACTTTTTATCCGCGATGTTTTTAGCTGCGACTTGTAGCTTGTAATCGCCGATTCGATAACTGACCGTCGCATCCATTAAGAAATAACTTGGTACTTTTAGTCTCTCTTCATTGTCTCCGTATGACTCACCTGTATAGCGCGCGCCTAAGCCAACAGCAAAGCCATCAAGAGGTCCATCAAAGAAACGATAATGTGCCCAAGCTGATGATACGGTATTCGCCACTTGGGAAGGTGTTTTGCCAACCCATGCCTTATTGATGTCTTCTTTTATCTCTGCATCAACGTACGCAATGTTCCCGATCAATGTTAAGGATGGTGTCACATTAGCTACAGCTTCAAACTCAACGCCGTTATTTTCTATTTTTCCTATTTGCGTTAATTCACTCAAGTAGATACGAGCCAAGTTTTCTTTTGTTGCCCGATACGTTGCAATATTGAAATAACCATCAAATGAATCCGGTTGGTATTTCATACCGATTTCAAATTGATCACCGCTTTCAGGCTTCGCTGACTTACCATTGCTGTCTTCTTGAATAATTGGATCAAAGTACTGAGAGTAACTAAAGTATGGCGTGAAGCCAGAATCAGAAATATAAGCCGTTCCCACGCTAAACGTCCACTCTCCATTATCGACTTTCGTGCGAGCACCCGTGGTAACATTATGTACTTCATTACTTGTATCGTCGTAACGTGCGCCCAATAACATCGCCCATTTATCGTTGATCAGCATATGATCTTGAAAGTAGACGCCGAGCTGCTGATTATCGATTTTCGTTCTTTGCTTATCGGTTTCGCTCAATGGTTGTAGCATATTCGGATCGAGTAACATTATGTTATCCGAATAAGTAGGATTAAATACATTAAACCTAGGATCGGGCAAAGCTCCCATTGGTGTGTTTAATAATGCATTACCATTAGCAACGATAGGGTCATTGGCAAAATCTTTACCATCGATACTGATCATTTGAAAATCTATGCCCAACATCAAGTTATGCTCAACACTTCCCCAATTTACTTGGTGCATCAAACGATTATCGATATTAAAAGCATCAGATGACCCATCTTCTGTTGAAGCACCCCGAAGTATGGTTTTGCGTTCATTTGATGGGTCCAAAGCCGGCCCCAACGCAGGCACGTCAGCCGAGTAAACGTACGAATACATTTGTCTTAGCTTAACATCCATTTCGCTGTAACGAGCTGCTTGAACAAATGAAGTGGTATCATTAAATGCATGAGAAAACTCATAGCCTAAAGACACCTGCTCACGCTCAAACGTCTCCCAGTTAGGATTGCCTATCGCTAAACTATCACTGATCTTTCCATTTTTGTTTGGCGTTAACGTTCCTTCAACTGGCAAAAATTGCAGATAAGGATCTGAGTCGTCTTTTTGATAGCTCGTTAGAAAGGTAATTTCAGACGTCTCATTAAATTTGTACGTCATCGATGGAGAGAGAAGAATGCGCTCTGCTTCTACCCCACTAATTCTCGTCCCATTTTTTCTCGCTAACCCTTGAAAGCGGAAAGCTAGCTGCTCACTCACCTCAGAGTTTACGTCAAGAGAAAGTTGTTTACGGTCTTCAGAACCGTACTCCAAAGATACAAGTCCTGACCCCCCATCAAATTGAGGTCGCTTACTGACAACATTGATAACCCCACCTGGAGGGTTTTGCCCATAAAGAACAGACGCTGCACCACGTAAAACTTCAACCCTCTCTAACGCAAACGGATCTATTTGCCAACTATAGAAGCCAGAAGAATATAAACGGGTACCATCTTGATACAACCCGCTGTTCGCCTGTTTAAAACCACGAATAATAAACCAATCTTGCTTGTTATCTTCGCCAAAATAGTTAGTTTGAATGCTTGGTGTGTACTGTAGCGCGTCAGAAATGCTAATAGAGGCACGATCATCCATTTGCTCTCGCGTAACAACAGACACCGCTCTTGGAGTCTCATTGATGGCAATATCAGTTTTCGTCGCTGCCCGACTCTTCGCTCCAAGATAACTAAAATCAGGACCAACTGCACTGTCTTGCTGCTGTCCAATCACAACTATATTTTCATCTTCCAGAGCCAAGACATTTGGCGTTGATAAAGCTAATACAACCGCCATCGACGTTGGTGTCAGCATAAACTGCCGAGTCATATTCTTCTCCTTTTTGTCGGCAGCCAAACCAACCCTTCATGACTTCAGCGACCGCTGAAAGAAAAGCGAGTTACGGCATCGCCAGTTGTTTCCGTAAAAGACAAACCAGAGGTTTTGCATAAAGCACTCGCATAGGTTACGAATGCCACTACGAGTGCTTATTTGTATAAGTACTTTCTTGGTTGAGGCTTAGCTCATTTCTATAAGCGGCGTAAACCCCACATTAAATACAAACCGCCAATGAGAGACGCCATAAGCCCTGTTGGTATTTCTTGCGGGTAAAGGACCTGTCGTCCCAACCAATCAGCCAACAACATCACCCCTGCCCCCAGTATCGCGGCGCATAACATGTGTTGTGACGCTTTGTTAAAACCAAATAAGCGAGCTAAATGCGGAGCCAACAACCCAACAAAGCTAATCGGGCCAACAACCAATGTCGCACTGACCGTGAGACAAGCAACTAAAAGAAGCAGTATTGCGCGTGAACGATCAACTCGAATTCCAAGTGCTTTAGAGGAAGCGGCACCGACAGGAAGAATATCTAGCCATCTTACGCAGAGAAAACTCAACCCTATAAAGACAAGCGCAGATAAAGACAATGGGAGTAACGTTTCAACCGAGACATAGTAGGTAGACCCAGACAACCAAGCCAATGCTTGATAACTTCTTGGGTCACCAGTGGCTAGAATAAAGCTCTGTATTGCATTCATCAGTGCGGTTATCGCAATACCAGTCAACAAAATACGCTCCGGCTGAAAGCCTGACTTACGGTTTAGCAGCACAATGACTAATACCGTCGCTAATGCGCCTACGAGCCCGCCTAGAGAAAGAGTGAAAATTGACGAATCAAACCCAGTAAACATCGCGATGATCAATCCCATCGCTGTCCCTGAACTGATACCGATCACTTCAGGACTTGCCATTGGGTTTCCACTTAGGCGTTGAATCATGGTTCCAGCAATCGCCAACATTGCCCCCGCAATTGCTGCTGCAAATAATCTAGGTGCGCGCCATTCCAAAAAAATCCAATTTTGGCTAGAAAATAAGTTTGCCCACCCTTCATTTTGCACAGCAACCGTGGCAAAAAGAACAACAGAAATTAACGTGCCGATCAACGCCAATGAGATCGCTTTAGGGTTTAGCTTGTAAACATGTTGACGGTGTCGAGTTAACACTGTTTGAGTATGGCCCTGCGTCTTTTGTGATAAGCGAGGTAACAGCCATAACAGTAGCGGAGCGCCCAGTGCAGCGGTTGCTGCTCCCGTTGGTATAAAACTCGCCATTAGCCCTGGCAGTTGCTGAATAACCAAATCGGTTAAAGTCAATAACATGGCACCAATCAGCATTGATACCCAAAGCTTATGCTGGATTTTATTGATACCTATCAATCGAGTAATCGCTGGCGCCGCTAACCCGATGAAACCGATGATTCCTACGGCAGAAACCACCCAAGAAGTGATTAACACCGCAAGCCCAAGACAGACAAAACGCAACTTAGCTAGCGAGACACCTAAACTCTTGGCACCTTGCTCGGAGAGTTCCAACAGACTTAACGGCTTTGCAATCACAAATGCAACGACCGTAGCAAGTGCGATTCGAGGGGCAAGATACGAGAAATCTCCCCATCCACTCTGAACAAGCGAACCGGCTCCCCATATCATTAACCCATTCAGCTTTTCGGTATTCATCATCAGAATAACCGTACTTAATGATGCAAAGTACAGGTTTATCACTAACCCAGAAACGACGACAACCGTTGGAGATAACGCTCGTCGCCATGACAACAGCATCACCAACCCCATCGATATCACACCGCCGATGAGAGCAACCAAATTAGGCGCGATATCCAACATCCAAGGTGCGAATAGCGTAGCTAACATCAAAGCAAAACTTGAACCGCTCGCCACACCAAGTGTCGTGGGTGAAGCGAGAGGGTTACGCAGCACTTGCTGCATCAATACCCCAGCAACCGCTAATCCAGCACCAGATATAATCGTGGTGAAGACTCGAGGCCACCAGCTAAAGTGAAGTAAAACAGAATCGATAGATTGAAAGTTAGGCTCCCATAAACTGCTTAGAGCCAACGAAAATGAGCTTACTTGGTACAATTGGAAAGCACCAATAGAAAAGGTAAATGCCGAAAGTAACACCACAAAGCTTAAAGGCATCGTTTTCATTGTGTTAACTCCTCGACCTTACTCGCCGTAACTAACTCTGCGAAACGGAGAGCTGAAGGCATAGAACCAAAACTCCAAACGGGTGCGACTTGCATGACCTTTTCACCAGATTGTTGAACAACATATTGCCAAAATGGGTCTTGAGAGAGCTGCTCCGCTCCACCGTAAGGTAATGGCTCTACGATAACAATTTGAGCTTTTATGCCAGCTAACTTGTCGATGCCAACTAGGCTAAAGCCCCAGCTATTCGTCTTTTCATTCCATGCATTACTCAGCCCAATCTTTTCGATAGCCTGAGAGTAAAGACTATTTTGACCAAAAACACGAACGTGCTTCGTATCCATAAACTGAATCATTAAAAGCGGCGGCTGGTCTTTGTTTATGCGCTGTTTTAATAAAGAGAAACGTTTTTCATATTGTTGGATAAGCGCCTCTGCTTCCGCTTCTCTTCCCAGCTCTTCACCAAACCTCCGAGTGAAACGAGTAAGTACCGACCAATCTGTGATCCCGCTTTCATATAAGTCAATCGTGGTAACGGGGGCAATATCGACTAAACGATGCTTCATTGAGGAGAAGTACGGGGCAATAAAAATACGGTCAGGTCTGAGCTCGTAAATACGCTCTATATTGGGTTGAGTTCTTAACCCTACATCCTTAGTTTGAGGTGGTAACGGTGGCGATTTTACCCAAGCATCGTAATCTTGCCCTTGAGCGACGCCTACGGGCACAACCCCTAACGCCAACATCGTTTCAGTTTGTGTCCAATCAACCGACATCACCCGAGGTGATGCGTCAGCTAGTGCTTGAAAAGAACTGACCAAAAGCGCACTAAGTGAGAGAGCGAAAGAGAAATGTTTAAGTCGAGTGTTTGTACTGCTCATTATTCCAACCTTTAGCTTGGCATCGCCACCGGGTAACCCGCAGGGTGGTCAGAGATCATCATCTCTATCCCATATATGTCCCTCAACTTAGGTTCAGTAAACACCTGTTCAACATTGCCTTGTGCAATCAAATCACCTTGATGTAATGCAACGATGTAGTCGCAAAATCGTGCAGCCAAGTTGATGTCGTGTAATACGATAATAACGCCCAAGCCCAGTTCTTGACTGAGTTTAGAGATAAGCTTCAACATATCGACTTGATGGCTGATATCTAGCGCAGACAAAGGCTCATCAAGAAGCAAATACTCGGTTTTTTGGGCTAACAGCATAGCTAGCCACACACGTTGACGCTCTCCTCCAGATAACGTGTCCACTAAGCGATCTGCGTATTTTAGTGTGCCTGTCATCGCCATTGCTTCTTCAACAATGTCGTGATCTTTCTTACTCAAACGTCCAAGTAAACCATGCCATGGATAACGACCAAAACCGACTAAATCTCGACCTAAAATACTGTCGGTCACTGGAAGATGCTGAGGCAAGTAGGCAATGTGTTGGGCGAATTTTTTCGCTGAGAGATCGTTAATGCTCGTTCCATGCAGAACCACGTCACCAGCGGTGTATGGCTGTTGCTGTGCCAGCAACTTTAACAATGTGGATTTTCCTGAACCATTGTGTCCAACAAGAGCGTATGTTTTTCCGGGTTCAAATGTCACATCAAACGCTTTTAGCAATGACTTGCCTTCAATCTCAAACTGGAGTGCTTTAGCTTCCAACATCCCTACTTCACCTAATAGCCATTTACGAATAACAGTTATTCAGAGCTCTCATTCGTTGATCACGTTTGCCGTTCTTATTCAACAGAACGATTAATAAGGGAGGTTTTATATAACAACAAAGATACAAATGCAAACCGTTGTCATTATCATTACATCAACAAGATCATTGAGAGAATTGCTAAGTGTTAGTGATAATTTGCTCTGCTGAACTTCATTAGTAAATTATAGGCAGGTCAACGAGAGCAGCGGTCTCCCACTGCTCTCGCATAAATTTGAACGAATACTGCAGCGTATGAAGAAATGAAAAATACCGCAGTGAATACATTAATGACGAGCGTCAGCGCCAAACTCTACTTCTTTATAGATATCGGCCAGCGACTTTTTACCTTGTTTGTCTTTGGCTGAACGCTTTTTCTTAGTTTGATAATGGTATTCTTGCTCCTGAAGTGCTTGTTCGTGCTCTTTTGCTGACTCAACAAACTCAGGATTTGCAAGTGCTTGTTGGCGTAAGCGGTTTACTCTTTCAAGGGTTTCCCACAACATACTTCACCTCCAAACTCATTACTGTATATAAAAACAGTATTGTTTAAATATTCCTCCTCGTCAACATTTCAACTTTGTTACTGCTCTTCACATTAACCCCAAGCCTGTATAGTGCTCGGGATATTTGTGGATGATTTGCTTTATATAACCTTGATGCTCTCGCAGAGCATCAACACATTCTCGAGATAACCATCCCTGATATACCCATTTTTCAAGTTCTAACAATGCGTATGGGATGGACCACGCTTGTCTGTACGGATGGTGCGTCGTCATAAAATCAAAGGCATTCGCGACAGCCGTAATTTGCGCGGCGATTGGTATATCATCATTGGTTAAACCATAAGGATAACCAGTGCCATTTAAGTTTTCGTACTGATAAGTAACCATCTGCAAAAACAAAGTCACACTCGGGTGAACCGGATTTCCGATACGGGCAACTATGTCATCCGCTGAATCGATACAACGCTCAATATGTTGAATCAATATCGCCTCTTGTTCTTGAGAGTAATTTGTTCGGCGGCTAGCAATTTCAACTGGCAGCTGACTATCACCGAGCGCATGGAACTGAGCAAAAATACCAATATCTTCGACCATTTCGTCATTCAGGTGATAACGATCCGCTAACTGCGTTGCGATAATTTGACTGTAGTACTTCATGCGTTTGGTATGCGCGTAATACTCAGGTGAATAGCCTGGCATCATACATTGCATTCGGTTCGCTAGCGTTTCTATCGCATTGACTACTTGAGTCTCTGATTCAACCGCAAATCGAATCATTTCGAAATAAGGTTTAAGACCATTCAGCGCTTCTAAACTAAACGCATCACGTTGAGTGGAGTTCAAAAATACAAAACCAGTAAAAGCTTTGTTGTCATAACAAGGAATAGCAGCCGACGACTGATATCCGTGTTTGAGTAAAATTTGAACCCGAGGACAGTGATTAATATCATGAAGGTCTTCGACGATACGAGGAACCGCGTTTTTAGAGGCAATATTGAGGTGGTGGAGTTTACGGAATGCTGATTCGTGATGGGCTAAACACCAAGTGTCAAACTCACTTTCTGCAAATGATTTGAGCACATCTTGGTCTGGGTGATATTTTGCAAATGACACCCTATCAATACATGGCAAGTGCGCCTGCATCCTGCCTTTTAGCGTTTGCAGTTGCTCGTTAAGCGGTTTTGCAAACGGGTAAAAACTCCGGTGCGCCATGCTTCACCTCCACACCAAAGCAGAGAAACAAGAAAAGCTCATTGTGTTGCAAATTCAATGGTATTTTGAGCGGTTTTCTCCACTTAAATTATCGATATACCACAACTTAAGTGTACGAAATAAAAGCACATTTCTACCAATTTTTTCACCGGATATCTTACGGTAATTTGATCCAGATTAAAAAAGCCAACGAGCGAAACTCGTTGGCCTAACAATACAGATTGATTACGATGGATTCAGTAACTAGAGGTTATTCAAAGAACGTTCTAAACAACTAGCCTAGAGCAGGAAGCACACCCAGCGTAATTAACACCTGAGCGAATACGATGCCAGTGCCAGCGATGCCCGTTATCACTAGCGCACCTTGACCACCAGCGACGCGGTACTCCCCAGTAAAATCATCCGATTTACGAACCTTGATCACCATAACCAAAGGCAAAAAGATGGCTAAAATCGCTAAGGCAATCGCTGCATAGCCCAAAGCCATAATAAAGCCTTGAGGATAGAAAAGTGCGAAGCCTAGCGGTGGAGTAAACGTCACTAGTGCCGCAATCAAACGATTAGGCTTATCGTTACTTCCTTTGATGGTATCACCCAAAAATTCGAATAGACCCAAACTCACGCCAAGGAACGATGTCAACAATGCCAAGTCAGCAAACACACCAACAATGCTACCCAAATTTGATTGGTGTACTGTCTGAGATAGTTGACCAATCAGTGCGCTCAACCCTCCGTTCTCAACAAGCGTACTTTGGCTAACCACACCCAACGTCACGATTTGCCAAAAGATATAAATAACGAGTGGAATCGTCGAACCAATAATAACGGCTTTGCGTAAAGAAGAAGTGTCACCGTCTAAGTAATTCACAATTGCAGGTATACTTCCGTGGAAACCAAACGAAGTAAAGATCACCGGAATCGCCGCTACAACAAGGCCTTGTTCGATTGGCATACTTAACAAGTAAGATTCCGTAACGTTTGGAGCAAGAAAAGAAAGCACCGCAACCATCGCAATGAGCTTCATCGCGAACAGAACTCGGTTTACTTTATCGACCGTACCGGTACCCACTGTCACAACTAAAGTCACAATCAAGGTAAAGATTATCGTTGATGTAGGCCCTGAAATATCGAGGTCAAACCATTGTGCAAGGCGGTCTCCGAACTGAGCACCACCGCCAGCGATATACGCTGCACATAATGAGTAGAAAAGAAACAACATCGCAAAACTTGCCACCCACTTGCCTTTTTGACCTAGGAGCTGTTTCGCCAAAGTATGAAGTGTAGCACTACTCTCCGCATGTTGATGAAGCTCAAGCATAAGCAAGGCAGTGAAAGCCATCAGAGCCCATAAGCCTAGCATGATGATAATAGAAGTTGAAAAACCAATGCCGGCAGAGGCAAGTGGAAGCGCTAGCATACCAGCGCCTATTGTAGTGCCCGCAATAATTAGCGTACTACCGAATACTTTAGAACGACTCATTGTATATTAATCTTTACACTTTATTAGAAATTATCAGTATTAGATCGGGCAACGGCGGACCGAAACCAACACCATATTTGTATTACCGTCGATATTGTAGGATCTTTAGCAGAAGATCAAGCAAAGTGTAAGGATAAAAAACCACACATGTAAACTATAATTTACACCTTACTGATATTTAACAATAACTGTGTGCATTCTTCCCTGTTCATGAACTTGGGAACAGGGTAATTCCAGTGCGCCTCTTTCAGAATTAAATCAACAAGCGCATCAGCATCTTCACGTTGAATGAGCGCACTGGTTTGCTCAATATCAATAGTTGAAAACAAGGACTCCAGATTCGCCAAAAAATGCTGAGCACTTGCGTTACCTAACTGCCCCTCGGCCGTCAACTCATCGAGCTTTCTTAGTTGAGGCTCAATCTCTGATAATGAAAAGCGCAGCACAGGCAACAAGGCTAATCCGTTTGCCATACCATGAGGTATTCCATATCTCGCACCGAATGTGTGAGCAAAGGCATGAACATAACCCAAACTCGCTTTGGTAAATGCTAAACCCGCGTAATAGGATGCCATAGCCATTTTATGACGAGCTTCGACATCATCCCCTTGCATCACAGCCCTAGGAAGATATTTAAAAATGAGTTTAATAGCGGCAACCGAATAAGCCATCGTTTCTTGAGTAGCGTTTTTCGATACATAGGCCTCAATAGCATGGGTTAATGCATCAACGCCAGTATCAGCCGTGATCTTAGGAGGTAAACCAATCATTAAATTCGCATCTAAAGCTGCCATTAGTGGCACCAACTTTGGATCCATTAAAGGGGTTTTAATGTGTGAGGAGGGATCTGACACGACCGCAGCGATAGTAACTTCACTTCCGGTTCCAGCCGTTGTTGGAATAGCAAAAAGCGGCGCTGGCATTCGCCATACCTTCAATAGTCCAGCTAATTTTTTGATTGGCCGTTTATTGGTAACTTTCGCAGCGATGACTTTTGCACAATCCATTGCAGAGCCGCCACCCAAAGCTAATATGCCCTCACAATGAAAACGATGATAAGCCTCTAGACCGCTCTCAACCTGATCATAGGTAGGATCGGGCTTAACTTGCGAGAAAACATCTAACTGTAAATCGAGTTGTGCTGCTGCCTCAAGCACCTTATCTACAATACCGACTTGGACCAACCCTTCGTCGGTAACTAACAAAACGCGTTTAAATCCCAGCTCGGTCATCGATTCTAATAGCTCATTCATCGAACCAGGGCCGGAAAACAAGGTTGGTCTCGGCATAGGAAGGATATGGGCTGCAATTTTTAACCCAGCGGTGTAACTCCGGTATAAACGATGCTTCAACATACGAAATCCTTTTCATTTAGAGCTATCATTCTAGCTACTTTTACTACCTATGCTTACTTTGCAATCACACATTTTCAATAAACTTATCTCACTAAAAGGGCTAGCATCGCTGGGAAACCGTACCATTTTATTATCTTTCCTCAACGACATGAGCTACAGAGAAAATGTTTTCAACGACGCTCTATTGTCATGTAGTTAACAAGCTTCTTTCCCTATTACTCTGTTAGTTACAGAGCGAGCCTCGAAGAAGTCTTCTTATTTTTTGCCAAAAGCAACAATATGAATTCTGTTAACCACACATCAATACCGTGTGTCTCTGGTTGAGCGCGAGCACGATTTACAAAAATAAAAATAAGAATGCGTTACATCATGATTTATTGTCGTTTTCAAATAAGTCAACAAGAGCAACAATAATCTTTCAAAACTTATACTTAGTTCAAATATCTGACTCTTAACCATGAGCTTCAGGTGATATTATTATGCAACTAGGATTATTATCCCGCCCATAATCAAAACTATGTCTAAACGCCCACCTTTTTGGGGTCTATTCGCTGTCGTACCCAATTTTTCCTATCACCTTCTGATTTGGGTTTAGCGTGGGCTAATTAGCAATGTCGGTATAAACCATGAATCATTCTTGCCATTCCCATACGGACATGGGCTTTGAAGTCGATCTGAAACAAGCACTTATCTGGGTTGCTCGAGCACTCGACTATGTAGGTGTTGATGATACGCACCATAGCCATCGTGTCGCTTACATCGCTTACCAATGTGCTCGGGTCATGAACTGGGAACCAGAAAAAGCGGAGTTTTGCTACTTCGCAGGGATGATCCACGATTGTGGGGTCTCCGAAACACAAGAACATAAAATGTTACTTGAGGAGTTGGTGCCACAAGATGTAAAAACACATTGCTTAAGAGGATACCGAAGCCTCAAGCAGTGTCGTTTGTTGCGTCAGTTTGCTACACCTGTTCTTTACCACCATACACATTGGAGTGAACTAAAATATCTTGATTTACCGCCTTTTGAAAAAGAGGTCGCTGCCCTACTCTATTTAGCCGACCGTCTCGATTTTATGCGTTCCAAATACGTCATGAACTGCCACTGTGACATTGTCACACTTCATGAAGAACTAATTGCAGAATGCATCATGGCAAACGCTGGAACTTTGTTTAATCCAGACATGGCTAAGGCAATGGTTAAGCTCGTTATGACCGACGCATTTTGGTTCGCGATGGAGTCTGAAAATATAGAAACCATCGGATTAAACTTTAAAAGCATTGATTGGCTTCAAAAACAGCTCACTATCCAAGATATGAATAGTTTGGGAATGTTTATCGCTCGAATTGTTGACGCAAAAAGCCCATTTACTTATCAACATTCGCAAAAAGTGGCGGAGTTATCTCGGTATCTAGCCATCAAGCTTGGGTTCTGTGAGCACGACCAAGAGATGTTATTTATTGCTGGGTTGGTGCATGATATCGGAAAGTTAAAAACACCAGATGAGATTCTTCATAAAGAAGGCTCTCTTAATAAACAAGAGTATACGCGTATCAAACGCCATACAATTGATACTCAGCTCGCATTGCATAAGGTCTTCCCTAACGCGAAAATAGCGGAGTGGGCTTCCAATCATCATGAACGTTTAGACGGGTCGGGCTATCCCTATCACAAAACAGGCGCCGAGCTCGATGTTCCATCGCGTATCATTGCTGTCGCGGATGTCTTCCAAGCTCTGTCTCAGGACCGTCCCTACCGAGGACGAATGGCTCAAGCACAAATCGCCGCGATTATGGGCGAGCAAGTCGCTAATCAAGAACTTTGTTCTGACGTCTATGCAGTGCTAGAGCGAAACATGACCGAGTGTTACGAGCTATCAACTAATGTTTAATCGATAAAGGGCGTATCTACGCCCTTTGCTGATTTTGTACAGGTTGCAAACCAATCATTTTGCAATATCAAGTACATTGTCTCGCACACCATTGATTCTGAACCAACCTGCAATGCTGAACCGCTCTGCGTTGGTCGGTAAAACCTCATGCGGGAATTGCTCAGATAAGAATAAAAGTAAGCGTCCTGATTGAGGAGGGATGGTTGCTATCTTATTATCATTTAGATCGTAAACCACCAATTCACCTGCATCCTTTTCCGTCCAAGATTCGTTCATGTAAAAAACGGTTGTCAATCGACGGTTTTCATTGCCCTTAAAACAATCTAGATGCTTTTGGTAGAAATCCCCTTCCTCGTACTTGGCAAAGTGAGCTTCATACTCAAAAAGTCCCAGAAACAAGTGACGGTTCACTTCTTGGCGTATTTCTTCCATCTTATCTAAGTAAGAAGTAACCGCGTGCCCCATATTGGGCGATAACCATTGAATTTTGTCACTTCGAATTGACTCAATACGAGTCACATCGTCATTACGACCAATACGCGCTTTTTTCCAGTTACTTGGAATGCAGTCTCGCAATTGATCCACTTCTTGTTCAGAAAGAAAATCATCCCAGATGTAGTAACCATGGGTTGCTAACGCATCGATCATTTTATTCATTATTGTCGTTCACTCATATTAGTTGGGCGGTCTATATAAAAAATCTTCAACCCCACAACAAATGCGATTTTTTGTCGAAACGACAACAAAATAAAAAGAGAGTAAAAATAGGTGATGACGAATGTAAATTACCACCTTCTAAAGAAGGTGGCTTTGTGTGAGCCCCCTAAAAGGGGGCCTTTGTTTAGTCCAGCGCCAATTGCTGCTGCTCTACTCGCTCTTGCTTCTCTTGATGTCTTACATATCGGCGTATTATTTCTTCATTGATTCCAACACTATCGACAAAATAGCCTCTTTGCCAAAAGTGATTACCCCAAAGCCTGTTCTTCCTAAGGTGAGGAAACTTGCTAAATAGCTTTAAGGCTATTTTGCCTTTCAATACCCCCATCAACTTGGATATCGAAAGCTTTGGTGGGACCTTTACAACTAAATGTACGTGGTCAACTTGTACGTTTAGCTCTACGACTTCACATCCAAGTTGATTACAGTAAACATAAATACATCGATAAACTTCTTTACCTATATTGTTCTTCAAGATCCTAAATCGATACTTTGGCGTCCACACTATATGGTATTGACAACGCCAAAATACGTGGGAAGCTTGATTGTATCTACTCATGTTATTTGTCCTCTTTGACTTCTGGAAAAATCAAAGACGCATTTAGCATGAGTAGTTTTACAGGCAAAGCCGAAACGGATGATAACCACCTACTGAAGTAGGTGGTTTAGGGCTGAAAATAAAAATGCCGCTCATATGAGCGGCAATATCTTTTATTATTGACGAGCTTCTAATCTGGTTGGATGAACTCGCAACGGACTAAGACGTTTAATAGTCGGGCGTTGTTTGTTTTTTAACTGGATATGACAAAGTTCCAGAATTAAGCCGAATGCCATCGCAAAATACACATAACCTTTGTTGATATGAATTTCGAAGCCTTCTGACATCAATAAACCACCTAACAAAACGAGGAATAACAAAGCAAGTGTCTTAAAACCAGGGTAACACGACACCAGGTTATTGATTTTTTCTGCTGTCATGACCATCACGATAGCAGAAGAAACAATCGCTGCGACCATAAGTGGGACATCACTTGTCAAACCAACGGCGGTTATCACCGAGTCCATCGAGAATACAGCATCCACGGCAACAATCTGCAACAGAACTACCGCTAAACCAGTACGGGCGTGAGTTGAGTGAGCAGACTCGTTGTGATTTAACCAACTCCACAACTCTTTCAGGCTTTTAGCCAAGAGGAATGCACCACCCGCAATCATGATGACGTCTCTTCCGGTAAACGCATGGTTCGCCAAAGAAAATAGCGGTTGAGTCAGTTGCATGATCCAAGAGATTGAAAACACTAAACCAATACGAGCAACAACAGCCAGACCAATACCAAGGCTTCTTGCCAGCTTACGTTGGTGCAGCGGCAGTCTTTCACATAAGACAGAGATAAAAACGACGTTATCAACGCCTAAGACAACTTCAAGCGCAAACAAAGTGGCGAAAATAGCCCAAGCTTCTGGTTGCATAAAAAGTTCTAGCATGAGCATGTCTCCAATAATAAGAAGACATATGGTGAAGGGTTTTGTCGACTAAAGGGGTCGTCCATTAATTATTTATACCTTTGTTACTGAGGGATCATGAGTAAATCACCAAACAATCAACAAAACAATATCTATTTTAATTAACAAGAAACAAGTTTAATTCGTGTACAAATCAATCAACTCCTCCAAATTGATTAAAATTACATAGAAGCTTTAGAATTGAATAAATGAAAGCATTAAAGTCCAACAAAACTAAGATAAATTTCTAGACTTATAAGCACCATCAATCCTTATGCAACCCATTAAATGCATTGAGCTCAAAGAGAAACAGGCGTGTTTCCGAGATAAACAATAGTAAAAATTTGTTTCATGCTGATATACTGCCAAAAATCATAAGAAACCATGCTATTTATGGACTACATTGCTCTTTCGCGTATAAGCCTTAAACATCTAACTGTTTTACATATGTTGTTAACCACTCACAGCGTCACACTTGCGGCAGAACGCTTGTGTGTAACACCATCGAGCGTCAGTAAAACGCTCGGACAGTTGCGCGAAACGCTAAAGGATGACCTTTTTTACCGTGATGGCACTCGCTTAGTGCCGACAGCATTTGCGCTGCATATAGGCCCATCAATCCATGGCATACTCTCCAGTATGAATGGATTATTACATCAAGGCTCTTTTAATCCGGCTTACTATCAAGGTAGTTTTTCATTAGCAATGCGTGAAAGTTCATTTGAGCTCTTTGCGCCAGTTCTACAGCACTTGTCCCAACAACTGAGCAACCACGCGCACTTGAATGTCCATGCGAAAGAGGAAATGAGCTTCGATGCATTAGCAAGAGGTCAAGTGGATTTTTTGTTGCTTCCTCACGATCTCAGCCAACCACCCACACAAAATAAAGACTTGGTCTGGAAAACCATTTTGAAAGACGAAATGGTTTGCTTAATGAGAGCATCGAACCCACTCGCTGAGCAACCCTTATCTGTTGAAAGTTACCTTTGTGCAAGACACATCGGTATTCATGATAAAGATCTGTCACAACCTTATTTTGAGCAAAATCTCACCCAAAGGCATTCAAAGCGAAACTTGGCCATGCGTGTAGCCGACTTTGGTTCAGCTGCGGTGATGTGTCAGCACTCGGATTACTTGTTCACATGCTCCAAGCTTTGGGCAAGAGCGGCAATGCAAGCAAAAGGTTTGGTTGAACAAGCTCTTCCATTCGATTACGGACAGGTAGCCTACAGCCTCGTTTGGAACAAAGCGAGCTTAAACGATCCCGCTTTAAAATGGTTACAGCAACAATTACTCGACGCCTGCGCCATGTTAGATGCCTGTGATGCGTAAGCATAGATAAACAACGGTACTACGTGAGTACTGTCGGCACTGTGATAGGGTTACTCACGTAGCATCGAAGCTCTGATTTTAAGCGTTCGATATCATGATGAGAGCACATATCCCAAGTTAACGCCTCCCCCACTACTCCGTGATGCTGAAAGGCATTTAAACGTATAAGCACCGATTCAGGAAGAGTACTCAAGTAACGTCCAATTGCTACGATTTCTATATCTAAATCACTTTTTTGGGGAATATGCAGTAAGCGGACCTCGTACAATTTTTCGTGCTCAACAAGGTACTGAAGGGTTTTAAATACACGATGATTATCACGCCCAGTTAGCCACTGATGCGTCTCCGTCTGCCACGCTTTCAAATCGATCATTGCGCCATCCAGAAAAGGTAGAATACGCTGCCAACCAGCAACCGCTAAAGAACCGTTACTGTCGATGAAACAAGAGAGGTGCCGTAATTCAGGATCTTGTTTTATCCCTTTAAACAGCTCAATAATGAAAGGAAGTTGTAAGGTAGATTCCCCACCGGATACAGTAACACCACTGATGAAAAAGCGATGTTTGCGTATCAAATCGAGCATTGTTACTACAGAGTAGTCAGTAATTTTTGGAGTAGATTGGTTCTGACATATCTCTATACAATGATCGCAGTGGGTGCACTCCTCTTTAAGCCAAACAACGTTGTTGTTTTCGTCGAACTTCAATGCGCCTGCTGAACATTCACTCACACACTCACCACAATGATTACAATGGTTTATCGTGTGAGGATTGTGGCAGTTCAAACACTGATAGTTACAACCCTGTAGAAAGATGACTAGACGATTTCCTGGCCCATCAACACAAGAGAAAGGAAGGATACGAGTGACTTTTGCCAAAAGGCTTCCACTTCGTCTAGACATCTTGTTCTTTCCTAAACCGAACTTATGCCTGCGTGTAAGTCGGTGTTACTTCATGACTCACCACACGTGGCGAGCGTTCTAAAATTTTGGTATTTTTTGCTGCTTCTGCACCTAGAAACGTCGTGTTGGTTCTCGAACCTTCTTTATCATATTTCGCGACATCTGAAAGTTTGATCATGTAGCCTGTCACGCGAATTAAGTCATTTGAAGTGACATTCGCGGTAAACTCACGATAACCAGCATTTAGTGCCCCTTTACATAAATTGAACATCGCTTCTGGGTTAGATTTCACCGTTTCATCAATCGTCAAAATATCGCTGATACCCGCACGATAATACTGATGATGCTTCGCCGTTGCTTGTACATAAGTGACAGGGTCTGGCTCTGCACCATAAGGCAGACGTACACCTGGCGTAACATCATGATCTAAGCTAATGCCGCCTTGTGCATGTAAGAGCGCTTTGCCATCTAAACCATATTTCACCGGGGTTGAGTCCACCAGTTTAGCCAGTGTTGCTGAAACATCATGAGCAAAAGTATTTGCTCGATCATTTTTTCCGTATCGCCCTATTTGCCCTTCTTTTTCAAATAGAAGGTTTACCGCTTCGGCCATGCCGTAAACGCCATACATTGGCGCGAAATAGGACTCTTTTATCAACCCTTCTTGCGTCAAAAAGCCTTGAAAGAAGTTCGATTTTTCATGCAAGTGCGTGCTTCTTGCGTTTATGAGCTCGACCATTAATCGATGGTAAGAAGGCAACGCATTTAAGAAGTCGTTACAGTCTGATGCTCGTTTTGCAACTTCTTTTAAATTCATTCGCACCAATGTGTTCGAGCCACCTGCTAATGGAAGCGAGTTGTAGCAACTTACAATACCAAAGCGTGAGCCGTTGTAGGCTTTCGCGTGCATTGGGTAATTGGCGATATGCGGTTTACTGCATTCACAAATGTTCTGTGTCGCTTGACGAAGTAAATCATCAGGTGTAACTGTCTCGTCGTACATAAAGGTGAGATTCGGTGCGATCTGCTTGAGCTCCGCATCTACTTTTAAAACAGTGCGACAAATAATGTTGTCTGTCGGTCCGACATTCACATGCATAAACGCATCTGGCAATGTGCGATCCAGCATGATCCAAAAATGTTTTAACTTTTTGTAAATCTGGCTCTCTGTTAGGTCGCCTATGTAAGGCAACAAGACATCATCTAACTGGCCTAAGTAAACCGGAATGTTCGTTACCGAAGGAACATGATGGTAAATGATGGTCAGCATGTTCAACGCATCATCGAAATCATCAGCCGGAGACAACTCTAAATAGTCTGAGCCTTGCGATAGAAATTTAGCGTAATCAGGCAACACATAGCGAGGTTTAAACGGTGCATGACCTTCAAACATATCGCAGATGATGCCTTCATCCATTGCTTGTCTCAGTGATGGAGATACGGTCATGTAAGGAATGCACGCTTCCGCCTCTAAAGCTAAAAAACTCGACTTCTGTTTTGGAGAAAGACGGACGTCGGTCGCGATATCTAGAAAACGTTGTTGTAGTTTAGAAAGGCTTGTCATCTAAGATATTCCTACAAAGTAACCACAAGCCCACAAGACAAAATACGAGCTCTACCCCTAAAGAGTAACGTGATTTTACTCCTGCTTGGCTGTTGCCACTAATGAAAATAAACAAAACGTCTATTTCCATTCTGGAAATAAGACAAAGCTAAATTAGCGCATTCCAACTTACTATATGGGAAAACCTAACTGCGTACCGAAGTCTGTCTTATTTATCGGTTTGCCGTCGACAACATCACGCCAGCACCAATAAATACTCCACCAGTCAAACGATTGAACAACTTCGCTCTTCCAGCGACAAACAACCAATCAGAGGCTTTTACCCCTAACAATGCATAAAATGTTAGCCAGCTAAGCTCAAAAACCACAAATGTAGACGCGAAAATCGCGTATTGAGCCAGTAGCGGTGCGGAAGGTTCAATGAATTGAGGAAACAAAGCGGTGAAAAAGACTATCGCTTTGGGGTTACTAGCGCCAACAATGAAACCACTAGTGAACGCGCTGAACGCTGTCGCGGAACTTTGAGTCGTTGCCGTTTTATTAAAATCTGTCTGAGATGAGCGCAACGCTTGAATACCTAACCAGATTAAATAAGCGGCACCACACCATTTGATAATATTAAAAACTAACTCAGATGAAGCAATGACAACTCCCAGCCCGGTAAATGAGAGCGTAAGGATGATCGTAATCGCAGACAAACTGCCAAGTGCAGTCATGAAAGCAATACGAAACCCACTACTCACTCCTTTACTCAAACACAACAGTGAGCTTGGTCCTGGTGAAGCAGTGAGCACGAGAATGGCAAGAGTGTAAAAAATCCATGTATCTATTTGCATTGGAATCCCTTCCAGAAAAAAGAGGTTTATAGCCCATTGTGTATAGAACTATTTTATCGCCCGGTTTCTATCCATGAAGCCGAGGTCTTAAGAACCATCTTGCATCTAAATAACTTAGAAAAAATTAATAGATAGTTATGCAAATAAAATACGATCTACATGCAAGGATGTAAAGCCTGTTGTATAAGCTTATCCATTTCTCTTAATCATAAAAAGGCTTAGGATCGATCTCTAACGATGAAGGCGCTATCGCTCTTTCAATTTTGTACGCACTCGTTTTTAAATCCACCATCGTGACATCAATGTATCGTTTATACTTGCGGGAGTAGAAACATTTCACTTCTGGCTTTAATGCTTGAGATTCATTTGAAGACCAAACAATACCAACACGCCCATCGTTCAACTCGACAATAGAGCCTACGGGGTACATCCCAATGCAATTAATGAATTTGTAAACTAAGTCGGCGTCTAAATGAAATGGCGTTAGACTCAACAAGATTTTAAACGCTTCGGCAGAACTCATGCCTTTTTTGTAACAGCGATCAGCCGTTAGCGCATCGTAGATATCTACAATACAGCTCATACGGCCGTGAATTGGAATCTCCTCCCCCTTCAAGCCTCTAGGATAACCATTGCCATCTAACTTCTCGTGGTGCATCAAACAAACATCACGGCTTACGTCACTAAGTCCTTTTACGTGAAGGATAATCTCACCTGCGAACACTTGATGTAGCTTCATATGTTCAAATTCTTCAGGCGTTAGCTTCGCTGGCTTGTGCAAGATCTTATCATCGACTTTAATTTTACCTACATCATGAATAATGCCACCTACAGCAAGCTGTTTTAGCGTTGGCTTATCCAAGCCCAAGTACTTACCGAATGACACTAAAAGACAAGCGACATTGACGGAATGTTCCAATAAGTAAGAGTCTTTTTTTCGGAGTGCAGAGACACACTGCAACGCATCTGAGTCAATCAAAACACTTTCAATGACATCGTCAGCCCAAGCTTCTACTTCATCAACTTCAATGATTTTTCCTTCAAAAGTTTGATTCAATAGTTTCTGCGCCAAATCTTTTGCTTCGGCGATCAGCTTTTTGGCTCGCTTGTGTTGGATGTCTCTCGAACGATAAGTTCGTTGACCCCTCTTAAAATCTGAGTGTTTCTGCTCTCTCGTCTCTTTAGTGGCATCAGTTGATTCATCTACAGGCTTGAAGACACACTGCTGCGAAGATAATGTTTGATCTACCCAAACATACTTTACGCCACTTGTAGCAAGCTTCTTAATGCCTTCAGGGCTAGATATCCGCCCTGCATTGGCTAAATTGACGCGCTTGTTGTGCTCTATCGCGGTAACAAACATACCAACGCCGATATCAGCGAGCGCAATTTTGATTGAATTTTTCGGATCGTACTGCATATAAAGAAGGCTTACTCGATATTAACGTCCGCATTATAAGAGATTTGATTACTTGGCGTGATAATAAATTTGAATTGATTACAATTAATGAGCATCCTGTCAATTAATAATCGGTCGCGCTCATTAAGTCCTTTTTGTTATTATGGTTTTATCCAAGATAACATATATACAAATGACGTTAGAAAACAGCACATTGATACCGACACAACTGAAAATAACTTTAGGATAATTATTCATAAATATTTATAGATTGCGGACGGCATCAATAACTGTATTTTATAAATGATTTTTACTGTTGACTATTTTTTATAAATGTCGATGATTAGCCGCCTAATCTTAGTATGTTATTAACCTAGTAGCGCATAAAATGATAGCCAAACAATTTGAACTGACACTTTTGTGATTGTAATGTACGCCAGCAGATCAACTCTATGTTATCAACCCCAACACTCATCTCTGATGCTAAAAGGCTCGAGGAGGAAATATCTTGACCACCATATTTGACCAACAAGTCTCAGATAGTGACCGAGAGTTCCTAAAAATCGTCGAAGAACGATTCATTCATATCTTCGATGTGTTTAACGAAGGCCTCTTTTACATGGATGAGTTTGGAACCATGGTATTTTATAACAAGGGCTTTTATGAGCAGCTTGGTATCAACGCTGGTCGAATCAGCTTAGAGCAATGGTTAGACCTTGTTCACCCTCTCGATCGAGAAAGACTCTCCACTCGGGTCGATGCTCACATCATTACCAACAACACGAGGGTCACAACGACCTACCGCGTGCGTAAACCCAATGGACAGTACGTCTGGATTGAAGGCGTAGCCATGACCAAAGAAACAGAACATGGTCATTATATGGTTGGTAGCCACCGTGATATTTCTGAACGCAAGCTGATGGAAAGCTACATTCATCAAGTCGCATTTCATGACAATGCGTCAGGTATGGCTAATCGCGCCCATCTCTTGCTGGATATTGAAGATAGTGTGCGAGCCACCGATTCTTGTGCATCTATCTGTTACATTCAGATAGAAGAGATTAAATCTTACTTAAATCAATATGGCAGCGAGTTGGTCGATGGGTTAGTGGAAAAATTGCTACAAACTCTCAGTCACCTACCTTCTCCAAATAGTTCTGTATATCGCGTACATGATGATGACTTTGCGATTTTGATTCACGATGAATGCTCGGTAGAAACGCTGCAAAGTTATGCCGAAAGTTTAAAGGAAACCTACCACGAGGCAGTGATTGAAGAGGGCCAATACTTAGGAAGTAACATTAGTATTGGTTTGTATCCTTGCATAGATCCAAGTCACTCAGCAGAGGAAATATTACGTAAAGCAGCACGAACTTGTCAGTACGCAAGCGAGCAGAATAAAGACCGTGTTGCGGTTTACAGTGAGAAAACTCAGCATGCCGTAGACCGTTATTTCTTTATTGAACAAGGTCTAAAAAGTGCACTAGAAAAACAGACATTAAGCGTTAAGTTTCAGCCAATTATTGACGCCAAAAGCTCAAAAGTGGTGAGCTTCGAATCTCTGGTTCGCTGGCGTAGCAAAGAGTTTGGCGAAATTTATCCAGACGAATTCATCCCCGTCGCAGAGAACAAAGGTTTGATTGTCGAACTCGGATATCAAGTCTTTGCCAAAGCGTGTGAATTTATCAAAAACTACCGTGAGCGTTACCAAAACCAAGTTCGTGTCAACGTGAATGTTTCTGTACTTCAGTTAATGAATAGTGAATTCCCTGCGCGAATTAAAGCCATGGCGGATGAGGTTGGTGTCGTTCCTGAGTCTATTGTGTTGGAACTAACAGAAACATTTATTTTGGATAATAATCAGACAGCCATTGCCCCTCTGAATACCCTCAGGGAACTAGGATTTGCACTCTCTCTGGATGACTTTGGATCTGGTTACAGTTCATTAAATAGCTTCTTCGACCTTCCGATGACACAAATCAAAATTGATAGGTCGATGGCGTGGAAAACACTAACCAACCGCTCTTCACAAGAATATCTGAAGTTTCTTATCACTATGTGCCAGGAAAATAATATTGAAGTAGTGATTGAGGGAATTGAAGACGCCAAAATGTGTGAATTTTTTACCGAAATGGGCGTCGATTATCTGCAAGGTTATTGGTTCTCTAAGCCACTTTCTGTTGCCAGTGCAAGCCGCTATTCGTTGAGTTAAGCATACTAGAGCAATATTCCGCACGGCCACGTTAAACATGCTGAACTATTCACTATAGATTTCAGACACTAACTGGCCGTGACGAAAACAAAGCTTAATGCCCCCTATTAACGTAGGCGTTCAAACACCACACTCTGATCTAAATGTTCGTGATACTGAGTGTAATCTAAGCCCACATCAAAGATATATTGGGTCACCAGGTTTCTAACGCACTCTATTAATTGGCTTGCTTGCCATGGTTTTTCAAAGTAGCGGTCAATGCCTGCGGAGTTGATCGCATTAATCGTATCGGTGTGCGTCGCTTGCCCGGTAAGAAGCACTTTCCTCGTAAAGCCAAAACGACCGTCTTTTGATACATCGGTCAGCAGCTCTACTCCCGTTTTACCTGGCATCACATGATCGGAAATAATCAATGCGATCATCTCGCCTTCTGCATCAAATTCATCCATCAGTTCTAGAGCCTCACCTGCTGATTCGCAGTCTTCGATATTCAACCACTGATTTAACGGCTCTAAATCTTGTAGAACCGCGCTTAGTACCTCTCGTTGGTCATCAACGCAAATTACATTAAGCTTCTCCATGTTCACCCTCTACTGGTAACTTGATTCTAAAAATCGTTTTTTCACTGTCGCTCTTTACTACAATAGAGCCGTTATATCCGGCGATAATGCGCTTCACAATCGACAGACCTAACCCTAAACCAAACGACAATCCCCCCTTTTTAGTGGTGAAGTTTGGCCGGAAAATTTTTCTACGTGTCGCTTCATCAATTTCTGGTCCGTTGTTAGCAATCGTGACCAAAATTTTACCCTTACTCTCCCGAGTATGTATTTCGATACCGGGTTTCTCCGTTTCACCAAGTGCATCGCACGCATTCTTTAATATATTTACCCAAACTTGGACGAGTTCGGTTTGAGAACCAATAAAAGCAGGTAAATCCGCAGGGCTAAAACGAACACTCACTCGTCTTAAGTCACTTTGCAATAGAGCCAATGCGCGATTGATTGAATCATTGATGTTAATCGCTTCATCCAAGTCGATATCCGTGCGCCCCAATTGTTTTACGGATCGCACAATGCCAACGGTATGTTTAGAGGCGATGCGTAAGTCATGGAGATCTCGCCCCATTTGCCAGAAACGTATCGCTTCTTCTGGTCTTTTTAGCCAATGTTCCGAAAGGAAATTATTTGGAACGGCTCGCGCAAGATCACGAGCAACCTCCTTGGTTAAACCGTAGTATTTTTCGAAGTGGCGCCCTCGCTTTCTCGCTTCGCTAGAAGAGACTTTCTGCCCTTGCATTAAACCAAAATCAAAAAATTGACTCGCTTCCGGATGAACTTCTTCAAGCAGTTCCATGATAACTGTCTCTAGCCGTTCTGATTTACTGCTTACAACGCCTATCGCATTGTTCAACTCATGAGCAATACCCGCTGCAAGCTGCCCCAACGTTGTCATTTGCTCTGCGGTATGAAGCTTTTGTAGTGCTTTTTCTTTAGCCAATGCCTCTTGCATTGCGCGCCGTTGACGACGAGATAATTCGTTAACCATCACAGGCATAAATTGTGTCGTCAATGGTCCGTATGTCGCCTCTTCCACGGCGGGCGTATCGCGCTGTATCCAAGCCAATTCAACATCGGTTTGAGCAATCACTGTCGAAGAGGCAGTCCACGTACCAGAAAAGAAACTATGTACGCCAATAAACGCACCTTGAGACGCAGAAAATACCTGAATCGGTTTCTTGTCATCTTCCGCGTAATAGCCCGCCAGTTCTCCCGACAGCACATAGTACAAGCGATCATTGTAGCCAGCTTGCTCAATAAGCACCGACCCGGATAAAACCGTTAATCGGCGTTCAAGGTGATTAAAGTAGCGTTGTACTAACGCGTCTAACTTCGTTTCGTACATGGGTTATCCAATATGCCCAACAGTATGTAAAATCCACACCATCACAAAGCTGAGTAATACGCCAATCACGCCTAGCACGGCACCGATACGAGCCATTTGGCCGCTCTCGACATGCCCTGTTGCATGAGCTAACGCGTTTGGTGGCGTACTAATTGGTAACGACATACCGAGTGAAGCGGCAAATGTCACGACCAAGATCAGAGTAACTTCACCGCCGAGAGGCGTTAGCGAAGCCATAGAAGTACCCAGCGCAGCCATAATCGGCATCAGCAAGTTTGCTGTGGCTGTATGCGACATAAAGTTTGCCATTAACAAGCACAAGAAAGCCGCACCAAACAAGACAACATATGGCGAGAACTGATCAAACGGAATGCTGTGTACCACCAGCTTCGCAAGCCCGGTTTTATCTAGAGCAAGGCCCAGAGCAATACCGCCTGACACCAACCAAAGCACATCCCAAGAGATTTTCTTCAAGTCTTCTTTGTTGATGATGCCCGTCAGTGAGAACACTGCGACCGGAATTAATGCTACTGTGTAAGAATTCATTCCATGTGCAGAACCCATCAACCAAAGAATAATCGTGCCGGCAAAGGTGACGTAAACCATTATTGCTTTGGGTGTTTTCAAAAACTTGCTTTTAATGTTCAGATCGATGGTGGTTTGTTCGGCTTTATACAAAAAGCCAATCAGAAACCAGGCTAACGCCATCATCACAATAACGAATGGCACACCAAATACCATCCATTCACCAAACGTAATTAAGTTGTCACCAACCAAATATTTTAGGGCGATGGCATTCGGTGGCGTGCCGATTGGAGTACCAATGCCACCAATGTTGGCCGCAACAGGAATACACAAAGCGAATGCAATTCGACCTGGGTCTTTAGGCCCGAAAACCGCTATCACAGGGGTTAAAATGGACAACATCATCGCTGTTGTTGCGGTGTTTGACATAAACATGGAAAAAACAGCGGTGATCAGCATCAACCCCAGCATAACGAACTTTGGTTTTTGTCCAAATGGTTTGAGTAACACTCGGGCTAAGTTGACATCTAACCTGTACTTTGTCGCCGCCATAGCCAAAAAGAAACCGCCGAGGAAGAGCATGATAATCGGACTAGCGAAGGTCGCCATTATCTCGTTGTATTGTAATAGCTCACCAAAATGTGGCTGCCCTTCTTGCAAACGAAAGAGCACAATACCTTTATTTGATACAAGCAATAGCTCTAGGACAATGATCACAACCGAAGTGGCGTAGATTGGAATTGGCTCGAATACCCAGCAAAGTGCGGCAAGCAAGAAGATTGCAATCACTCTTTGCTGGACGATAGTAATGCCATCAAATGGGAACGCAGAGAGAGGCATTAACCAAACAAGCAATGGTATCAATGTTGGAACAACGTATTTGAGATAAGGACGCATAGTACTACTTCTCTTCCTGAGATGGTTAGCCAGACACATTTGGCGTTTGGAACGCTATTACCCGCCGCAAAACCAAAACTTTCAGGCTGTTTTTAAGCCTTCAGAGACGAAATGCGGTAATGGCGTTCCAGAGAAGATTATGTACACTGTTTTCAAACAAAACGTTGGTGCGAGATCAATGAACTCGTTTTCACATTGGAAAACATTTTATATCTGTGTTCAAGCTCACTAAATGCTCACGATTTAAGTTAAATATACTTTTCCATCATAAAGTTAGTTAAGGTTTCTCCCCTAACCTCAACACGTTGTCGAGACTTAACTGTGAAACCCATTTTCTCGTAAAAAGGTCGGGCGGTAATACTCACTTCAGAATACAGTCGTTTTATCCCCTGTACTTTCGCCTGTGAACAAAGAAAAGACATCAAATCACGACCAACACCTTGTCCTTGGTATTCATGATGGCAAAAGAAATGATCAATCAAGCCGTCACCTTGCAAATCACAATAGCCAACGACCTGCCCTTCTATCTCCGCGACGTAGGGTTGAATATCGTCCATTTTGTGTTGCCACACATCGAGGTCAAAATCTGATGGTGCCCAAGCGGAAACTTGTGATTCCGTGTAATCGCGACGATTAATGATTCGCACAGTATGGTAAAAGAGTGCCCACAGTGTTGGGGCATCCTCTGTGCGATAGCAGCGTATTGAGAGCATCAATTTCCTCATTCCTATTCAATAAATACTAAGCATTAACGCAAAGTGATACTAGTGAACTCATCATTTTCAATGCCAATCACTAAAGGCTTCCCAATCTGATCACTGTTCATCAATACGGTTGTATTCAGCTCTCGGCTTGATCTGCGTATATTGCTTTTTCTTATGATATGAATATTCACAATATAATCGGAATACTCCTTTGTGATTCCGCCGGAAAATTCTACGTGCTCACTTTCATTGTCTCGGACAACATGAAATTTTCGATTGGCTTGAATATCAGTACTGATGGAGGAGTCACCATAGTTCAGCACAACGGACGTTGGTTCGCTATCTTGATTGGCAAAACAGCCAAATGCGAACACGCTTAATGCGAGTATACTTTTTGATTTAAACATTAATTATTCTATTTCTAGTTATTTTTCTGCTATTTGCATGACCAAACAGCACTTGTTCTGTGAGCGCCTATTGTGCCATAGCTGAACGCTGACTCTAAACGCGCAAAAAGATGAGCGATGAAAATTCCGCCCAAAACAAGCAAATGTGAGACAATGTGAGGGTCCCAAACTCACTCAATCAGTCAAAACCCACTGTAAATCTCTGTTTTTTAATGTTTTTAATTCATGTGGCCGTGTAAGGAATACATACAACCTCTTACTTTTTCATACGCAACTAGACGAATCGTTCGAGAAATACGGCATCGTCTATGCCACATGTTACAAATCGGCTTACCTTATTATTACGTATGAACTGGAATTATGGCACTAACTTCCCTCTCTCTTTTAATAAGGAGAGGATTTCGACTATCAGACTTGCCACGTTTTTATAGCTAAAATCAATAGAGCGTTACCAGCATCGGTTGGTCTAGGAGCAATAAATGAAAGACCCTCTCAACTTTACTCACCTTGTAAAAATTTGGCTCATGTCAATCGCGGTTATGCTGGGTGGATGCACTCAAGGAGATTGGCGTACCGCAAGCAGAGAACCTGCGGGTATCGCACCCGATCCTTCCAATGTCAAGCATGCTGTGATTGAGTTTTACGCCGCAGACGCGTTTGGCTGGCGAGGCTGGTTTGCCGTTCATACATGGTTTGCAATAAAGCCTGAAAATGCGAACGAATATACAGTGTATGAAGTAGTCGGCTGGAGAGTGAATCGCGGACAACCCGCTCTATATCAGTACCAAACTGGGACGCCAGATCGATATTGGTATGGTGCAAAACCAGAAAAGATCCTCTCCATACAAGGTGAAAAGGCCCGCCAGCTTATCCCTAAAATACAAAGTGTTATTAGCCAATACCCTTGGGCTGAAGAATATACGCTGTTTCCAGGGCCAAATAGCAATACATTCCCGGCTTGGGTGGGTAAACAAATTCCAGAATTAGAGCTGAACTTGCCGTTTCGCGCAATTGGTAGCGGTTACGCCAGCGATTAACAGCAAAGATTAGTCACTGGCTCGTTTTATGTTCAGCATAAAGCGCAATATCTATTGTGCGTCGTCACCCAACTCCGTTCTATTTCTTCCATTATGTTTCGCTTTATACAGTGCATTATCGGCGTCTTTCATTACCGCTTCAATTGGTGTGTCATTGCCTTTCCAGTGAGAAACGCCCAACGAAACCGTGACCTTACCAACGACTTGGAAGTCATGTTTTTCCACGTTGTGTCTAATACGCTCTGCAACATCCATAGCGTGGTTTACGTCTGTTTTTTCCAAAAACATCATAAACTCTTCACCGCCAGAACGACACAGGTGATCATTAGAGCGAGCTTGGTCTTTCATTAACTGCGCAAACTCTCTAAGTAAATTGTCACCCACGTCATGGCCATAATTATCGTTTACGCTCTTAAAGTGGTCAATATCTAGCGCCAAAACAGAGAACGCGGTATTTTCCTGCTTAAACAAACCAAGAACTTTATCTAATCCACGTCGATTCAATAATCCAGTCATCGAATCTGTTAATGTATCCAGTTGCAGCTTATCAATGGTTTTTGACACGATACCAAATGCTTTAAGAAAACTAAGCTTCAAATGTGAGACCTCAAAATACCAAGACTTAACCAGTTTGAGATCATCGATAGATGATGAATGTTCTTCGACACCTCGCACAGCACCCGCTAACTGCCAAAGTGGTCTAGAAATAAGAAGGGACAAGAACCAAATTAGCAACAAAGTTAATAAACCAATTGGAATCGACTTAAGGAAAACATTCCACATCTGTTCATCTAGCACAGATAACGTCATCGATTTCGGGCGCTGAGCAACAATTCCCCATCCTGATGACTTTACTGGCGCATAACCAGCAAGCATTTCGACGCCGCGAGAGTTAACAATTTCTTTGTTGCCGCTCTGCCCCATCGTCACCGCTTTGATTGCTTCATTATCGTCGATTACTTCACCAACCCTCGATTGATCTGGGTGATAAATCAGAGTGTTACTCTCATCGACAACGTAAAGGAAAGAACCATCTTTGTATGCGTGCTGGCTGAGTAACTCTGCGAGAATATTTTCTTTTTCTAGATAAATAGTGCCGCCGATATAACCTAAATATTCATTAGATTGAGAAAATATAGGGTATGAGATGGTTAACAAGTAATTTCCAGCGGGCGATATAAATGGTTCAGTAACAACTGGTGCTTGAGCGTTTAAAGATTGGCGTTTTCTTTCACCCACTAACCTTACACCTTTCACCTGAAGTGTTTCAGGTGATACGGAAATAATAACCCCTTTTGCATTAACGACAACCACAGAGTTAAATGATTTGGTTTGCGTTCTTAATCTCTCAGCCTCTTTATCGAGAAGCTGAGCGTCATGCATCTTGTCTTTTAGCACGTTCGCACTGTATTTTAGCTGCGACATTGAGCTTTCTATGAAAGAGTCTGTCATTTCAGACATTTTTTGGGCGTAAACACGGTTTGATTCTAACGTGTTATTGATGATGAGATCCCTTTGAACACGATAAATCGAGTAGAATGCGTTGATCAAAGTGACAAGCACACTGAACACACATAGGGTGACAATAAGATTTCTAAGATTGAGTTTTTCTTTTCTTCTAAAAGACATTGCCAATGGCCAACTTTGAAGGCTTTCTATATGAATGAGCGTATAGGTTATATGAAATTGATTTGATTTTCAGGTAGTAAGTTGGGATCAATGTTAATATTTGCTCACATTAAAGAACACTTTATGAGCTAAAAAGAGAATTCAGTAGCACGATAAAGAAACCGTGCTACTTTCATATTTGGCGTTTAAGAGGGTTTTGTCTCTGTCATCGTTTTTAATATATCCACAACTAGCTGATGATCATCTAACTGCGGTAAACCCGATACCGTCACAACCCCAACCAAACCAGACCCAGAAAGCCGAATTGGGAACGCGCCACCATGAGCGCAGTACTCACGAGCATCGAGATGAGGCTGATTTTCGAAATCACGTTGCTTTTGCTTGTTGTACAGAGAAAGATAGTAAGAGCTGTGGCCATACCTTAATACTGAGTTTCGCTTCCTACGGACCCAATCTACATGATCAGCGCAGGTTCCTGCCATCGCGTATTGAAATAGCGTTTGTCCAAAGCCGTAAACCTCAATAGCAACAGCCACGCCGCGAGCTTCAGCCTCTTCTTTTAGAGCGAGGCCGATAGACCACGCAATATGGTGATTAAATTCCGCCAACTGAAGTTCATGCTCTTGCAGGGCCACGAGTTCAAGCGTCAAACTCATGGTTTCACCTGAATCGTTTTACCCGTTTTACTGCTTTCCAATGCCATCTCAATCAGAGCGATATTCTGTACTGCTTGAGCGGCAGGGACCGGGTTATCAGTGCCCAAACGAATGGCATCTGCCACACCAACAAAGTAAGCTTGGTACGCGCCTCTCTCCGTTTTAATAGTTTGCGCACCATCTTCGTCGTAACGGACGCCGTATAACGCCTCATCTTCTTCCGACCAAGCATCGTTTTCCGGCAAACGGCCTTCTTTTAAGTAGCCCTCTTGAGGATCTAATCCGAACTTTTCATATTTAGCTTCCGTACCCAATACTTTGTATCGGAGGTTCGGCTCTGGGCTATACAAGTTTGAATGCAAGTGCACAATACGCTCAGGGTAATGAAGTATCAAGTTGTAATAATCAATCGTCGTCGCACCAGGGCGCATCATTCGACATTGTGCGTCTATCGCATCTGGCAAGCCAAACAACACCAATGCTTGATCGAGAAGATGAGGAGCAAGGTCGAATAGAATACCACCACCATCTTGAGCTAGCTCTCGCCAGCGTTGACGAACTTCAGGGCGGTAACGGTCAAAGTGTGACTCGAACAGCTTTATATCACCTAACTTACCTTGTTCGATAAGAGATTTAACCGTGAGAAAGTCTCCATCCCAACGTCTATTGTGAAAAACGCTCAGCACTAGACCTTTCTCTTCCGCCAAGGCGATAAGTTCATTACCGTCTTCTATACGAGTAACAAACGGTTTCTCGACGATGACGTGTTTCCCATTGTTCAACGCACGCTTTGCAAGTTCGTAATGTACGTCATTTGGCGCAGTAATGATTACGAGTTCTGCATCACTATCATCGAGTAAAGTATTCGCATCAGAAAACCACTTGGCATCTGGCCAATCATTTTGAACCGCCTCCTGTTGACGAGAGCTTATCGCGCTCAGCGTTAAATTTGGTAGCGCTTTAATGAAGGGTAAATGAAACGTTTTTGCTGAATATCCGTAACCAATCACAGCGGTTTTTACGGGATCGTAAGCCATTCTAAGATTCCTTATTTCGGTGACACAACAATACATTCAATATCATTGTGATCGAGGAGTTGTTGAAAATCTGATTGAGGGGGATGATCGGTAATAATGATGTCGATCTTTGACAAATCACATACGTGGTGGAAATTGTCGCTACCAATTTTTCGGGATTCACAAACGACGATGACCTGCTGAGCTTGAGCAATCATCGTTTGTTTCATTGTAGCTTCTAACAAACTATTTGTTGTCAGCCCTCGGGATGTCAATGCACACACGCCAATGAACGCTTTGTTCACGTGATACTGCTGCATTTGCTGCTCTGCTTGCGCCCCTAAAACTGCTCTGGCATAAGGGTCAAAGTGTCCGCCTAAGAAATGAACGTCCATTGTGTCGTTTGTTTCAGCAGCGGTCAGTACATCAATGCTGTTAGTAACGACGTTGAGCTTGTTTTCTCCACAACGCGCTTTTCCTGCATAGAGTGGGAGCAGAGACAAAATGGTGCTGGTATCAATAACAAGATGGTCGCGCTCATCCAACAACGCTGCGGCAGCTTGAGCTAGTCGATGTTTAACGTCACTCACGGGTCGACTCGCGTATGCCTCGGTATGGGAAGAGATCGGCGCAAGCATGACACCACCTCGTATTCTTTGTAACCCAGGTTGCTGACTCAACTTAACTAAGTCTCGACGAGCTGAATCTCGCGAGATACCAAAGCACTCACAAACTTCAGACAACGTTACTTTGTTTTGCTGCTCCAGCTTCGCTCTGAGCGCTACGAGTCTTTCTTCTTGTGTCATAACTTAAATTCACTTAAGTGGTTTCAAGTCATGATGCCACATATCAATCAAATAACCAACGTAGGTCAACAAAAATGGTTGGAACAGACACTGAACATAAATTGTTAGAGAAATGGTAAGCGTACTGATGATCATCATCCCCCATCACAAAAATTTCTACGTAGGGTTCATCATGATTAGTGAGCTATTGTTTCATGGCTTCTTTAAACACTTGATTCCAATCTTGTTTCATATCGACAAATAGCCAACCTTGCTCTTCACCTACTTTAAACGATTTATCTAACTTACCAACATGAGAATCTTTATCATACGCCCATTCGCGCTTGTCATCCGTGTGATGGATAATCGCAGAAAATCTTGGACCTGAACCTGCTTTCGTCCACTCTAACATCTGTAAATCACCATCAGAATTACCAAACGCCATTACCGGACGTTTGCCAATGAAGTTTTGGATCGTCACAGGCTTTACTGCTTTGTCATTGACAAAGTCTATTTCCGGCATACGTTGGATGGTAGGTTTTCCATCAACACTTTGATATTCCGCCTTTAACGTCGTTCCCACGATGTTTTGCGTTGGAATGCCGTATACTTCCGGCGCCCAAACGCGCATAAATTCAATTCCGCCTCCAGAAACGATGTAGGTCTGATAGTCGTTAGCTCTTAAATAGTCGAGCAGTTCGAGCATAGGTTGATAGACCATTTCAGTGTATGGTCTACCCGTTGTTGGATGGACAGCCGTTTTCAACCATTCCTTAACTTCTTGATGAAACTGTTCAGCAGACATTCCAGAATGGGTTGCCATAACAAGCTTCATTACACCTTCGAGTCCTTGTTTACCAATCCCCTCCATGTCACCTTTTAATGCGGAAGCAAAGGGTTCGGTTGTCTTCCAATCAGGATGCTCAGAGGCCATTTCTTTTACTCTATCGATCGCAAAAAACAACTGTAGATAAACAGGCTTTTCTGCCCAAAGTGTTCCATCATTATCAAACGTCGCGATTCGTTGGCTTTCAGGCACATAGGAATCCGAACCTTGGGTCGTTGTTTTCGTAACAAACGCCATAATAGCTTGCTTAGCGTCAGTGTTGTTCCATGACGGAAGTGGATCTTGCATATCAGCAGCAACAGCGTAACTAGACAGAGCAAAACCTGTTGCTAAGACAATCGCCTTTAACTTTATAGCCATCTTAATTCCTTATATTGAGGTGCTAGGTGCGAATCCAATCAAAAGTATAGTTCAATTGAAACAGGCGCATATTGAACTGAAATATGCAACGGCCACCAAAAAGTGACAATGTCACCAATCTAGTCCACTATTTTATTAAAATAGAAACATGGAATTTAACGATTAAAGTTTAAATTCATTGGCTTCAACTGATGTAGGGGCACTTTTACGTCCCTTTTTCTGATTGAGCTCTTCAATAACATAGTCGGGAGCGACCTTCGTTAGCTCTGTTAAACAGTCATCCGTTTTAGGGTTGCCGTATCTAACATAGATGTCACACACGGCATACAATTGTTCTGGAGCACCGGATATCAAATACGCTTGCTCAAAAGCGTTGACAGACTTCTTCAAGTCTAACTCTTCTTGCAGAACACCATTTAAGTACCAAAAGTAACTGTTTGTCTTTGCCATCGTCACAGCTTTGTCTATTTCAAACGCCGCTTCTTTCTTTTTGTCTAATCTAACCAAAGCGAGAGATTTAGAATAATGCAGCGAGGCATCTTCTGAATTTAGCTTGATACCCTCGTCAAGCACGTTGATAGCTTTCTGGTCTAGCTGTTGCGCTCGGAAGTTGTCTGCGTAGCTTAACCAAACTTGAGGGTTGTTTGGCTCAAGCTTAGTTAACTCTGGGTATATCAGCGCCGCTTTATCCCAATCACGATGCCAACGGTAAACGTCTGCAAGTAATAACTTGGAAACATTATCGTTCTTACTGGACAAGTGTGCTGTCAGCTCTGAAACAGGCCCTTCAAGTGACTGCTGTTGCTCTGAACTCAAATTGGCGTAATCTCGAACGAGGTTAATCGCGGCTGTAATTCGCACCATGGCGGCGTCATCACTCAATAATGGTGAAATCAAACGCCAACGGTGCTCAATCATATATGGCTGTGCTCCCACAATCGCAGCTTCGCGAATACCTGCATCTTCATCCTGCAACCCACGCGCAACTGCAACCAATGCATTTTGGCTTGGATAGTTGGCTAACTCACGTAAAGCATCAATACGTTTTTCTGAAGACAACTTTTTATTTTGCGAATCATAAGACAGCTTTTCGACTCGTTGCGCCGGTGTCATTTGAGCTTCTTGTGGAGTGACAACCGTTGTCGGCGATACTTGATCTGGGTCTAGCAATGTTGTTTCTTGTGCCACTGCTGCTTGACTCGCAGCAATGCCGATCGAGATCACGAGTAATGATTTAGAGAGCAGCTTAATTTTTTGCATTCAATAACCTATATTCTTTCATTTCCGGGCCTGTAGCAGGCGTAGTGACTATCTTAAAACTTCGTTTCAAACACAGTCTGTGTTTGAGTAGCTTGCTGGCGTAGAATCTGGTCACTGTATTTACCGTGAACCACTGGGTTACCTGTTGCTCGTAAGATGTACGCCATCGACTGATCAACATGGGTAAAAAACTTCTTCCAACCCGCGCAGAGATAATTAAGACCAGGCTCACCTTGCCTAGTACGGATAAAACGGTTTTTGGGACATTCTCCAAAACATGCAAATTGATAATCACATTGAAGGCACTGTTGGGGCAGCGTACGACTTTTAGCAAACCCAAATTTCTGCTGCTCAGAGCTATAAGCGAGCGTATCGAGCTTTTCGTGATGAATGTTTCCAACCTTATATTCTGGGTACACGTAATGATCACACGCAAACACATCACCATTAGGCTCCATTGCTAAGCCCTTCCCGCAGATTTCACCTAACGTACACAGTGGGTTTTTTCTGCCCATCCAGGTTTCGATACTGGCTTCAAAGTACTGCACAAACACGTTGCCGATATCGTGTAAAACCCATTCATTGAAAATCGCGATCAGAAAATTTCCCCATGCTTCATCCGCAACGCAAAAAGGCTCAACAACGGCATCTTTATGACCTGGGATCAACCGTTTATCTCCTTGCTTTAGTTGCTCGTTTGGCTCCCAAGTTTGAGGGGCGGTTGTTCTGAATGTTTTCTGCTCAACTATTGGAATAAACTGCATTTGAGGGGAGCGTACTTCATCTCGCAAGAATCGGTAAACTTCAAGTGGGTTACGGCTGGTCAAGTTGTTAACACAAGTGAGCGTAGCAAACTTTACTTCGTGCTTATGTAATAATTCAACCGCATTCATAACTTGCCGGAATGTGCCTCTACCAGCTCGGTTTGCTCGATAAGCGTTGAGCATCATTTCTGGGCCATCAATGCTTAAACCGACGAGAAAGTTGTTCGCCTTTAAAAACTCACACCATTCATCGTTAAGCAGTGTGCCATTAGTCTGGAGATCATTGGAGATCGTAATGCCATCGGGACGGTATTTATTCTGTAGCTCAACAATTGTCTTGAAATAATCCAAACCTAGCATTGTCGGCTCACCACCCTGCCAAGAGAAAATGATTTCAGGTGTATTCTGTCCCGCTATATATTGACGGATATAGGCCTCTAGCGTTTCCTCATCCATGACTGGTGAGCAGCCTGGCTTGTACTCAAGTAAATCTTGTTTGCTTAGGTAATAACAATAGGTGCAATCGATATTGCACACTGCACCGATAGGTTTCGCCATGACATGTAATCGCTTGGATGCTTTTCCATTGAACTGCGGACCTTGAGTTATGTGCATTCATCACCTTCTTAGTTGCTAGCCTGTGCCCAACGGCGTTAAGACTAATCATTAAGTTAATCGCCTAGTGTGATGATAATGTTCAATTATTCGTGGCGCTTGTTATAGTGTGTATAACTGTTTTTCATAGACTTGCCTGATAAAATTTTTTGATCATAAATGTTGATGGAGCTCCCCTATGAAGCATTCCAAAAGTAATACTCTTTACCTTGGTGCCGCTATTTCGATTTCGCTAATTATGACTGGATGTGCAACAACACAACCTAGCCTTCTTGCTCAAAAAATCGATCAAGATATGGTTCTTATTGAAGGTGGACAATTTACGATGGGCTCGGATAATCCATCAGCAAATAAATCCGAGCGCCCGGCTCGCACCGTTCGCGTGGAAGATTTCTATTTGGCAAAATTTGAGGTAACCCAAGAGTTATTCGAATCGGTTACAGGCTCTTCTCTGAGTTATTTTAGAAACCCAAATACGCCCGTGAATAACATTAGCTGGCAACAAGCCAATTATTTTATAAAGAAATTGAATGAAAAAACGGGAGAGCACTATCGTTTACCCACCGAAGCAGAATGGGAGTTTGCAGCGAAAGGGGGGAATCTAAGTCAAGGATTCACTTACGCGGGGTCTGATGATATTAACGACGTTGCCTGGTATGCCAGTAACTCAAACAATAAGGCACACAAGGTAGGTCAGAAAAAACCGAATGAGCTTGGCTTATACGATATGACGGGTAATGTTGGTGAGTTTGTTATTGATGCGTTTGATGAAGGCTATTACAAATCGGCACCAAGTGATAATCCGGTAAACGCAAAAGATGAAAAAGAAAGCCTTGCACACAAGTCTGTACGAGGTGGTAGCTTTGCCTATGATGCTGACGAATCCGAAAACTATCGTCGCGATTTTGCTAGCCAGTCAGTCATCATGTCCGACATGGGGCTGAGATTAGCGAAAGACGCTGATTAAACTAAGTAAGAAAAAAGTGGAGCGATAAAAGCTCCACTTTTGGTAATTAGCTCCTATTGACCCCAACAATAGAGGCTTTAAGCTGATCAATAGCTTGCTTAGGTGCATAGTGACTAAGCTCTTGTATGCACCTATCGAAAGCAAAAGCGACAGCACCTTTTTTATGATTTCTCGCTAGAACCTCGCATTGAGCAAACAAGTGTTGTGGATTGCCACCGACTTCAAATGCTGTATGCAACGCTTTACTGGCTTCTAGAACATCGCTTTTTTCTAAAGCTAGACCGTACACGTACCAATAATGCGCATTAGTTTCACCAACTTCTGCGGCGCGTCTAAGTAGCTTTTTCGCATCATCGGCTTTGCCTTGACGTAACAAAGAAAGACCTGCGCTGTATGGTAATGTGCTGGATTTAGGTTGAGCTTTCATCCCTTGTTGTAGCACCGTGAGCGCAGCTTCTTCTTTACCTAGGTGACGATACAAATCTGCTAGGTTAACGTAGCTATTTTCGAAATAGGGTTCGATGCTGATCGCTTGTTTATACAGCTCGGCCGCTTTGTCGATTTCACCTAAGCTGCGGTACACATTCGCCAAATTGGTTCTTCCGAAACCACGATCGGCATTAAACCCTTGAATTTCCATGTACTCTTCTAAAGGCGATTTAATGATATCTTTTTGTAAAGGGGTCATTTGTGCGTAGTTCGCTACCAGCACCGAGGCAGCTTCCGCTCTCACTGAAAGCACCGGGTCACCAAGCAATGGCTCTAGAATCCGCCACCGATCATGAAATTCATAACCAGACGAGCCTGAAATTGCCCCTAATCGAACCATTTCATTCTCATTCTTAACGGCCCTAGCCAAAGATACTGTTGTATTTTGGTCAGTATTGCCCCCCATTCTCTCCAGGGCTGAAGCACGAATAATGTCTTTTAACGACGAATCCTGAGCAGAGTATGCCAACGCATTTGCTGCTCCTTGATGACCAATTGAATCCGCATAAAATGCGACAGCAAAATGTTGCTGATTACGATACTTCGAATTCGGGTACCATTCTGCTATCTGTTCATCGGCCCATTGATTGCTTTTATCTTCATGGCATGACATGCAAACATTGGGCGTTCCAATATGTTTGCTCAAATCCGGTCGTGGAATATGCCAACTGTGGTCTCTACGAGGATCGACTTGCATGTAAGTCGTTTCTGGCATGTGACAAGTCGTACATTGCGATGCTTCAGATCCAGCCTTATGAAAGGTATGCTTTTCAGGTGTATATTCCGATGCAATATGGCATTGCGAACATACTGCCTCTTCTGGGATCGTTAACTCTGCCGTGTGTGGATCATGACAATTAGTGCACGTGACCCCCTTCTCCGCCATTTCAGATTGAAGAAACGAACTATAAACATAATCTTCGTCGTAAATCTGTCCATCATGATAGTAGAGTTCAGGTGTTATAAGACTTAAGCGATATTTATCAAAAAAGGAACCTTTAACATGATCACCTGTTTCATTTAACTGGGTTCGGCGACTATGGCATTGAGCGCATGTTTGCACTTGATTGGTTGCTTCAATTGATTTCGGCTGTAACGTACTATGGCCTTCCTCAAACACCCAATCCGACACTGCTTTAGACAAATTTCGATCAAAGCCATAATGGCTGTCATGCTCAAAAGAAGTGCCAGCATTTTTGTATTTCTTGGCCAGTTCTATGTGCTGACTAGCGGGACCATGGCATGCTTCGCATCCCACATTAATCTCTGACCATGAGCTGTTGTAAGTGTTTTTGTCAGCGTCGTAATTCTTCTTTAGGTTCGTTGAATGGCAATCAGCACACATGAAGTTCCAATTTTGCCCGGTATTGGTCCAATAGAATTCATCCGTTGTTGTCGTTTCTGGATAAAGATGAAACCAACGCTGTCCCCCTTCAACTTTAGCTCTTGTATCCCAAGCAAAAGGAATAAGCTGCACGCGGCCATCTTCAAACTCGACCATGTACTGCTGTAATGGCTCCCAGCCAAATGTATAGCTGATCTTATAGTCATGCCATTGCCCGTCAGCACCTTGAATATTGACCCAAAATTCGTCGCCTTTTTTAAAAAAACGATTAGGCATTCCTTTGTGCGTTACAACATGGTTATCAAAATCACCACGTACAGAGGTTGTACTTGCATGCTTCATGGCCATATCATGATGTGACCCTTTCCAGGCCGCTACCTCGTTTTGGTGGCAATCTATACAAGCTTGTGTGCCAGCATATTCTGGATTTAAGCCTGAAGGAATATTTGGTTTCTCTGTTAATAACTCTTGAGAAAAAGCCATAAAACTGACAACAACGTTGACCAGCAATAAAATGCGAAACCGGCCTGCCCACTGACTCATAGATATCCTTATATTTATAATGTACAACCTAAATCAATATAGACACTAAATCACTGGTTATACAAATAATTACAAGCAATACATAACGACTTTAGTATTGCTTTAGGACCGTAAAACAAGCGAGCATCCTATTGTTTTTCATTTCCATCCCCTCTTCTACTACGCAATAAAAATAAGGCTCTTCAGTGATCTAAATCTACTTTACGAATCTCTACAAACTAACAGGACAACCCTATTTCTTCTTAATTAACAAATGGTTACTACCTATCAATAACTTATGGTTATATCGAGTATAAGAGGATTTTTCTATATACATCATTAACTTATGCAGCAACTAAGCATAAGGCTCACTTGTGCTTATCTTTACTCTCAACAATCTGGAGTTTTTATGGCAAATCAATTGAGCAAAATCGCTGTAGGCGCAGGACTGTTAGCGGCGTCCAGTGCTGCTATGGCAGCCGACAAACCGAATATTCTGGCAATTTTTGGTGACGATATCGGCTACTGGAATATCAGCGCATACAACCAAGGTATGATGAGTTACAAAACGCCAAACATCGACCGTATCGCGAATGAAGGTGCGTTGTTCACAGATCACTACGGACAACAGTCTTGTACTGCTGGTCGCGCTGCCTTTATTACGGGTGAAGAGCCATTTCGTACGGGTTTGTTAACAATTGGTATGCCAGGCTCTGACCACGGCATACCTGATTGGGCGCCAACCATTGCAGACCTGTTAAAAGAACAAGGTTACATGACGGGTCAATTTGGTAAAAACCACTTAGGTGACCAAGATAAGCACTTACCGACAAAACACGGCTTTGACGAATTCTTCGGTAACTTATATCACCTAAACGCAGAAGAAGAACCTGAAACTTATTACTACCCTAAAGACCCAGAGTTTCGTAAAAACTATGGCCCTCGTGGTGTCATTAAGTCTTATGTCGACGGTAAGATTGAAGACACTGGCCCGATGACACGAAAACGTATGGAGCACGCAGATGAAGAGTTCCTAGAAAGCTCTTTGGCATTTATGGAAAAAGCAGTTAAAGCGGATAAACCCTTCTTTATTTGGCATAACGCCACTCGTATGCACGTTTGGACTCGCTTGCAGGAAAAATACCAAGGCAAATCAGGTGTAAGCATTTATGCCGATGGTATGCTGGAACACGATGATCATGTAGGTGTTTTACTCGACAAGCTGGATGAGCTAGGTGTTGCCGACAACACTATCGTTATCTACTCAACGGACAACGGCGCAGAAACCATGACTTGGCCAGATGGTGGCGCAACACCATTCCATGGTGAAAAGGGTACAACTTGGGAAGGCGGTATGCGTGTTCCTCAACTGGTTCGTTGGCCAGGCGTCATTAAGCCAGGAACCAAGATCAATGAAATGATGGCACACCAAGACTGGTTGCCTACATTATTGGCAGCTGCTGGCGTACCTGATGTAAAAGAAAAACTAGCAGAAGGCTACAAAGCAAATGGCAAAGAATGGCGTGTGCATTTAGATGGTTACAACTTCATGCCATACTTTGAAGGTAAGGAAGAAAAAGGCCCTCGTGAGTCGCTGCTTTACTTTACGTCTAATGGTGAATTAAACGCTGTCCGCTGGAATGACTGGAAACTTCACTTTGCAACGCTTGAAGGGAACCTAAGTAACGCAGTTCGTTTTGCTCCGAGCTGGCCTAAAATCATCCACCTACGCGCTGACCCATTCGAAAAAGGCCCAAGCGAATCACAAATGTACTTGCGTTGGATGGCTGACAACATGTGGCTATTTGTACCTGTACAAGACGTTGTGGGAGAGTTCTTTAAAACACTTCCAGAATACCCAATGCAACGTGGCACAGCGATGAACCCTGCTTCACTAAACTACGACTCTCTAAAAATGCAAGAGAAGCTGCAGCAACTAGACAAAGTTGAACAAGAAATCAGCAAGTTTAAGTAAACTAAGTTAACGTTAGTTAATCAGTAACATTGAGCCAGCAGACCATTCTGCTGGCTTATGTGTATCGCCACATAGGAACTTACTTAAATCGTCTGTTTAGACTATGCAAAAGTACAAACTGAAAAACAAAAAAGAGAGCTAACCTGCTCTCCTTTGTATTTTAACCGTGGATAAACTAAGCCACATTAACCGATTTAGCTAAACTGCTACTTTGGAAAAACTCATCATGCAATGCGCAAATCGCGTGCTGGTATTCCTTATCACCGACAACAAATTGAACATTTACATTTCTCAATGATGAGTGCAGTGCAACTGGCGTAACGCCATTATTCATCAATGCAAGCACACCTTTCGCCAACGTCTTGTTGGTATCAATTTGAGAACCGATGGCTGAGATAAGCGCGACCATACGACCTTTAATCGAGGCATTCGGATAACGTTTCTCGGCTTTATACAATACTTTGTTTAAGCTATCAGTACTGCCACCTAGATAGTAAGTAATAGAGTTAGCGTTCATCTCTTTACCAACCAAACTTACACGAGCATCGGAGATGATTTCCATCAATTCGTAACTAACGTTATCGGCTTTTCCTACCATTGCTTGGTCAAACAAATGCAGTGCAAATACTTTCTCTTTACCTGCGATGATCTCGACTTTGTCTTCTTCTGGGCGGTAGCTTGAAGAGATCAAAGTACCTTCGTGTTCAGGTTCGAATGTATTTTTAATCTGTAGCTCAATACCACTTTCACGTAAACCCGCAGCGGCATTTGGGTGAATCGCTTCCATGCCAAGGTTAGCAAGTTGGTCTGCTACGTCATAGTTTGTACTACCAATTGGTAATACTTTTTCAGGGCCAACAACGCGTGGGTCTGCTGAGCTCAAGTGGTACTCTTTGTGAATTACTGCTAAATCCGCTTTTGTTATTGCTGCAATTCGGCTAAATGTCATCTCACTATAACCTCGGTCATAAGTGTGCATTAGGCCCTCTTTACAGTAAGCATAACCTGTCACGATTGGCAGTTCTTTTGATACATCGATATCAGCAAACGCGTCACTGATCGACTCATCAAGGCTTCTTGGCGCTTGATTATCCCAACCAGACAGGTCAACGAACTTAGCGTTAATACCCATATTTTTTAGTTTTAGTGCTGTGTTGTAAGCACTATGTGCCTCACCGATAGACGAGAGAAACTCTCGAATTTGAGGCAAGTACTGGCGCAACGAAAATTGACCGTACTGACAGGTTTCTAAAATATTCGCGATACAGTTTTTCGCTTCAGCAATGCGGGAGCGAATGAACTTATCCGCACGGATACGATTCATTGGGTCCGCAAAAATATTTTCATTGGTCAGCAACATACGGCTTTCAACGTACGCTAACGCTTCTTCCCATTTGTCGTCGCGTTTCGCGATAAGCTGATAAACGCCTGGTTTACTGGTTTTTTTACACTCGAGCAGCGCATCGGTCATACCACCGTATGCAGATACGACAAAAATACGATTGTATGGTGTTTTGGGACGAAGAATAATATTGTCGAGAACAGCATCAAATGCTGTCATTGATGTACCGCCGATTTTTTCTACGGTAAATGTCATGATAAGCCTTTTTTGATTGGTAACTTTAAAAAGAAAAAAGAAGAGATAGTAAAGTGTGGGGTGGCAAAGCACCCCACCATCATCTTTTAGTCAACGAGAGGATAAACACCGTTTTCATCGTGCACTTCAGCGCCAGTAATCGGTGGGTTAAACACACACGCCATTACCATTTCTTTATTCTTATAAGCTCTCAAGTAGTGCTCATCGTGTTTATCAAGGATGTATAATGTACCTGGTTTGATTGGGTACGTTTCTCCACCTACAACTTCAATCTCACCTTCACCACTCATACAAAACACCGATTCAAGGTGGTTTTGATAGTGAATATGAGTTTCTGTATCTTCATAAATCGTTGTGATGTGGAAAGAGAAACCCATGTTGTCGTCTTTCAACAACATGCGGACACTTTCCCAGTTATCTGAAACAACACGTCGTTCGCTGTTGCGGCATTCATCTAGAGTTCTGACGATCATAATTAAAATCCTTATTAAGATGCTTGTTTGAAATGTTTCGCAGCGATAGTCTCTACTGCATTTTCAAAGATGCTTAGTCCTTGATCTAGCTCTGATTCGCTGATGGTTAGTGGACAGAAGAACTTCACAACTTCATCGTCTGGACCCGCTGTCTCTATCACCATTCCATTCTCGAAACAGTTTTTCGCAATTTCAGATGCCATGTCACCATTGATACATTCAATACCAACCATCATGCCGCGGCCTTTTTTCTGCACAAACATTTGTGGAAAGCGACGAACACAACGGTCAATAACAGCACTTACCTTGTCTGAACACTGCTTGATGTGTGTTTCAAAATCATCGTTTGCCCAGTAAATTTCTAGTGCTTTTGCAGCAGTAATAAAGGCGTGATTATTGCCACGGAACGTACCGTTATGCTCGCCTGGCTTCCACTGGTCAAGCTCAGGCTTAAGTAATACGACAGCCATCGGCAAACCGTAACCACCGATCGACTTCGATAGCGTCACGATATCCGGTTGGATACCAGACGGCTCGAAACTAAAGAAAGTACCTGTACGTCCACAACCTGCTTGAATGTCATCGACAATCACAAGAATGTCATTGGCTTTACAGATTTTGCTCAAACGTTGTAACCACTCGTTTGAAGCAGCATTTAAACCACCTTCACCCTGCACAGTTTCAAGAAGTACAGCGGCTGGTTTATCCATACCTGCAGAGTTATCATTTAGCATGGTTTCGAACAGCGCGAGACCATCTACGCCAGCGTAACCTTCAAATGGAATACGAGTGACGTTACTTAGACTAGAACCGTTACCTTGTCTGTGATGCTGGTTACCCGTTGCAGCCAGTGCGCCAGCAGTACAACCATGGAAACCGTTAGTAAACGCAACGACGCTGTCGCGGCCTTTTACTTTTTTAGCCAGCTTCAATGCCGCCTCAACAGCGTTAGTGCCTGTTGGGCCCGTAAACTGAACCTTGTAATCCAAGTTTCTTGGTTTAAGGATGTAAGTATCCAACGCTTCCAGAAACGATGCTTTCGCTTCTGAGTGCATATCCAAACCGTGAGTAATACCGTCCATTTCAATGTACTCAAGCAACGCTTGTTTTAGTACTGGATTGTTATGGCCGTAATTTAGAGATCCCGCTCCAGCAAGGAAGTCTAAGTATCGTTCACCTTGTTCTGTTTCTAGCCAGCAGCCTTTCGCTTTACGAAAAACGACCGGGAAATTGTTTGAATATGAGCGTACGTTGGATTCCTGCTTTTTGAAAATATCCATGATGAGACCGTTTTTAATTCCTATTGTTTGAGGATTATTTGAGAGGAATGCGATACAAATATTCTGTATCGTGTTTGCCTTTAAAGTGGGCTTCTTCATCCAAAAATGTGCTTACTTGGCCAGAATTGCCGTTCATCGCATCTAACTTTTTGAACAGTGCCCAAGAGGCTTTATTATCTTCCGTGATGGTAGTTTCTACCGATTTAACACCGCCTAATTCCTCTCGGGTGAGAAGTTCTTTCAACATGCGGAATGCTAAACCATGACCTCTAAAGCGAGGTGAGACTGCAACTTGCCAGACAAATAAAACGTCTTGCTCGTCTGGTTTCTGATAACCGGAAATGAAACCTGCGATTTCGCCTTTTTGCTCAACCAAAATACTGGTTTTGCTGAAATGCGTAGACTGTAGGAAATTGCAATAAGATGAGTTCATGTCCAATGGAGGACAGTCTGCAATCAAGCTGTAAATGTCGTCACCATCAGAGATTTTAGGCTCACGAAAAATCCATTTTTTACTTGAGTCTTCTCCAATCTCTGGATAAAGGACCCAAGGTGCTGATGTGATCATGTGAAAATACATATCCTTTGAGGTCTAATTAAATTTCCTTTTTATTATGGGCATCCCTCGCGACTAAAAATCAAATAATCCGCCTTTTTGTCGGCATTTTTGTGATTTACATCACAAAAATAAACCTATTAACCAAAAGTTAAAATGGTTTGAGGTCTAATTTATTAAATAGTCACCTAAATGCGCAGTACAAAAAACAACCAGAATAAGACCATTTTCCATGCTGTTCATTTCTCAGAAAAAAATAGAAATCCAAAAAAAAAGCGGCATGCTTTCGCATACCGCTTTTATCAATAATTTAACTGCTGATACTAGTTATTTTGATTTCTTAGAAACCGCCTTTGGACGAGGTTCATCCATCAAACCTTTTATCAAAGATACCGTTGCAACAAGCAAAACAATAGTAAATGGTAAACCAGTCGTCACCGCCATTGCTTGAGCAGCAGCTAGACCACCACCCAACATCAATGCAATCGCAACCAAACCTTCAAACGTACACCAGAACACGCGTTGTGGCGTTGGTGCATCGACCTTACCGCCCGCAGCAATAGTATCAATAACCAGTGATCCTGAGTCAGAAGAGGTAATGAAGAACACCACGACTAAGATAATGCCGACAAAAGATGTTATCTCAGCCAATGGCATAACATCTAACATGGCAAAAAGTTTTAAAGGGAGTTCTGCGTTAAACACCGCCTCATAGCCATCATTAACGTATTGGCTAATTGCGTTACCGCCAAAAGCCGTCATCCATAACACACAAACTGAAGATGGGATAAGAATAACGCAAATAATAAACTCACGAACCGAACGACCGCGAGACACACGTGCGATGAACATACCCACAAATGGTGACCAAGAAATCCACCACGCCCAGTAAAACGCCGTCCAGCCTTGAGAGTAATTCACATCCTCTCGTCCAAATGGCATAGATAAGGCAGGGATATTAGCCACATAGGAAACGATGTTCTCGAAGAAACCAGTTAAAATCGCAATCGTCGGGCCAACAACAATAACAAATAGCAATAGCAGCGCTGCAAGACCCATATTGATTTCAGATAAGATTTTCACGCCCTTATCGAGTCCAGCCACAACAGAGATTAAAGCGAGCGCAGTGATACCAATAATCAATATAACCTGCGTGGTATTGGTCATTGGGACATCAAACAGGAAGTTCAAACCCGTTGCGGCTTGAGATGCACCGTAGCCTAGCGATGTTGCTAAACCAAAAACCGTCGCTACCACTGCAAGAATATCGATAATATGACCAGTCCAACCCCATATACGCTCACCAAACAAAGGGTAAAAAATTGAGCGCATGGTGAGTGGCAAACCTTTGTTAAATGAAAAGATAGCCAGCCCAAGAGCCAAGAGCGCGTATATTGACCACGGATGAAGTGCCCAGTGATAAATCGTCGCAGCCATCCCTAAGGCCGAAGCTGCAGTTGCGTCGCCCTCTGCACCACCTAGCGGTGCCCAGTCAGTACGAACACCATTCTCAACGCTCACGCCACCAATCGCAGAACTAAAATGGGACATCGGTTCTGATACACCGAAGAATACGAGACCAATGCCCATACCCGCAGCAAATAGCATTGCCAACCATCCAGCATAGGAGTAATCCGGTGTTGCTTCAGTACCACCGATTCGTACACGGCCTAATGGTGTGAAGATCAATCCGACACAGACAATGACAAAAATATTACCTGAAGCGAGAAAAAACCAGTCTAAATTGTGCAACAAACCCGCTCGTAGGTCTGCAAAAAACGGCTCTACCTGTTCTCGGAATAATAGTGTTATCACAACAAACATGACGATTGCTAAGCCAGAAATTGCAAAAACACGGTTGTGAATATCAAGGCCAAATGGGCCTACCTTTAGCGCAACGTTATCCTGACCAATTTGATAGTCAGTATCTATTGCGTTTACTTTTCCATCGGGGCGTTGAATGCCACCGTTATTATCGGTGCTCACGGATAATCTCCTTAAAAATACGTGACCAAGTTTAAATTACTTTTGTCGGAGTTCGAGTAATGAAACGTCTTCATCACTACCAAGCACATGTTCATAAAACATTGTTCTTATAAGCGGTTACTCAATCCGCCATCATAATCTTAAAGCCCCCTATCTCTCATTGCATTTTATTGTTTTCACCATAAATAACGCCTATTGCCAAACCGAAGATATTGGCATGTTTCGATTAAAGTGATACTGCAGTTGTGCTTGAAACAGCTCCGCAGTTGCTAACGCATCCGTCAGGGCATGGTGAGGTTGATAAGCAGGGAGGCCATATCTTTCACGAGCGTGCCCTAATCGTACAGAACCGGGTTTCTTGCCTTTCAACTTATTGATAAAACCTCTGCATTCACGGCGCTGTATCGCATACTCAATATCTAACGTATCAACAACAGGAAACTGTATCCCCTCTCCGATGCTATTTAGCAAGGCGTTATTAAAGAACTGCCTTTCAATGTTCTTGTAGTGAACAAGTACCACTTTGCCTGACAACGCATCCAATATTTCACCCAAGATCTGAGACAGCTGCGGCGCGTTTTTAACCTCAGAGTCAGTGATACCGTGAATAATGACAGACTCGTGGTTTAACTCTCTGTTTGGGTTAACGACCCAATGAGCAGAACCATTACATTGAACACGATCAATAGTAAACGGCACAAGTCCGATCGTGAGAATGACATCCTCTTCCGAGTTCAATCCTGTTGTCTCAAAGTCTACCGAGACAAATGGCACTTGTTCAATTGGTGTTTCCCCATTAACCATCGGTGTCGAATAATAGCGTTTGAGCCTCTCGTCTTTCGCTTCTTTAGCGAGTTGTTTGAACAACATTGACCACTCTGGCGTCTGGGATGTATCCAACAACGGCTGTTCTTTTTCTACATTTTTTGAGAACCACATTATTTGCTACTTCTCTGGTATCGAAACTTAATGAAGTTCTGAGCGTTACTTAGAATTTGAAATGCTGCTTTTAAGTTTCGACGTTCAAATTCAGACATGTTCTCCGGCTCAATGTTGTTGTCTGGCTCTTCTCCATTTTCTATATCAAGGGCTTGGTGACGAATTCGAACCATGTAGATTAGCTCCATCGCATCCCTTAAATCCAAACCTCGACCTTTCGGTAAAATGCCAGCATCATTAATGTCATCTAAACGGTCGAAAGAGTTTTGCGATCGGGAACCGATTGCCAGAGAATGCACCCGTATTAAATCGGCCAACGGAGCCGTCCCCCTTCGCTTCAAGTTAATCGAGTTGCGATGACGGCCGTCTTTCTCCATCACAAAGTCTTTGAAAAAGCCCAGTGGAGGCGTCCTACGTATTGCGTTATACGCCATACAAGCAAGAAAGCGGTTATTTCTTTTCGCTCGTCTCACAATAAAGCTGCTTAGTTGCTCCGCCCATTTCACTCGCCCATGCACACCGAGGAGATCAAAAAAGATATTACTATTTAACAATCTCTCAGGGGTTGGATTGTCTATCCAGTTTCCAAAGCATTCTTCCCATTCTGCACGAGTTTTTCGCCATTCTGGGTTGGTAGCCATAATGTCTCCAGTACAATAAGCATAGCCGCATGCCGCTAAACCATCACAAACAAATTTAGCAAACTTTTCAAAGTACTCTCCGTGAATCTCAACGTCATAACTGTTATCGAGAATAAGCGCGTTATCTTGATCCGTTACAATTAACTGCTCATCCCTCGCCATTGAACCCATTGCGACTAAACAATAAGGAATGGGCGCAGGGCCGAACTCTTGCTCAGCTAATTCAGCGAGGCGTTGTTTGAAACTACTGCCTATAACCGACATGGCTCGACCAATCATGTGCGCGTTGGCATCTTCATTGACCATTCTTACGAAACAGTCTTTTACTTGTTCAGAAACCTGCTTGAGATCCTCGACACTGGTTTGCTGAAAAATAGAGCTCACTAGCAATAGGCTGTTCTGAGATTCGTAACGAACGATGTCCGTCATGCCAATAATTCCTATCGGCTTTTTATCTTTTAAAATTGGTAAATGATGCACGTTGTAACGCAACATGGTTAACATGGCCTCAAACACATAGGCGTTATAATCCAATGAAACCACGTCATAACTCATGACCTCACTCACTGGAATATTGGTATCAATACCTTGAGCTAGTACGCGAATGCAAAGATCGCGATCAGTCAATATTCCAAGCAGCTGTTCATCATCTTCTTCTGTGAGCTCCTCTGTCGGGCGAATAATGAGCAGAGAGGTGACATTTTCCTCTGCCATTAGTATCGCAGCTTCCTGAATTGAAGCCGTTGCCTCCAGAGTTACTGGCTCTCTTGCTAAGATTTTACGTGCCTTAGCGGTGGTAAAGTCATTGCTTTCGGAGCGGCTAGATATTGCGCTTCGCAAACGCGCGCTATCTTCCAGTTCCATGTAGTCCGCAAAGTTTTCAAACTCATCACAAAGTTCATTGAAGATGTTTTCCGGAATACAGTAAACTAGAGTGTCTTCTATCGCTTTGGCTGGCATCCGTACGCGGTTGTTCATCAACAACCCCATCTGACCAAACAGTCCACCAGCATCAATCCTGTTATAGAGTTCACCTTTACGTCGATAAATCTCTACCGCCCCACTTCTCACCATATACAAGTCGCGGATCGTATCTCCGAAGTGAAGGATTTTTGTTCCTTGCCGAAAGTATGCAACTTCGGCATTGAGAGCAATTTTTCTAAGCTGCTCTTCAGGTAGGTCATCAAAAGGTGGGTACTGGCTAATGAAATTGAGCACTTCTAACTGTTCGGCTTCCATTTTTTATTCCATACGTTGCCTAAACTACAGCGATAAATATCACTCTGAGTGAAATCAAGCAATAAATAAATCTAAGGATAACAGTACCTAACCGATTTCACAGGACCAAGCCTTAACCAAAAATTAGAGCTCTAACCTTTTTATATGTAGAGTTCTAGGCTATCACAGCTTATATCTATGCAAGCGAGTTGAGTTGAAATGTACAAAAAAATTCAAAATAAATTCAACCCTACGTCAGGACAACGTTATGGCGGATAAAAACACATTTCAAGCAATTGTTTTAAATATAAAAAATAAGAATTGAACATACCTTGCTCAACGAATTCTCTATGCACGGCAGAACTAGTTAACCAACCCCCTTTCGTTGAAAGTTGAACTAAAATTAATTAGAGTACAAATCGTTAAACAGTTATAAACACACGAAAAAGGACAGATAACATGGATCCCATACTGGAAGTTAAGGGACTGTATAAAGTGTTTGGAGAAGACCCAGAGAGAGCCTTCTCGCTTATCGACAAAGGCGTCGATAAAGACGGTATTTTTGAACAGACAGGTTTAACAGTCGGCGTAAACGATGTATCTCTCACCATAAATGAAGGGGAAATTTTCGTAATCATGGGCCTTTCTGGCTCCGGGAAATCCACCCTTGTTCGACTTCTTAACCGGCTCATTGAGCCGACTAAAGGTAGTGTTTATCTCAAAGGAAGAGATATCGCCCACATCTCCGAAAATGAACTTCGAGAAGTTCGTCGTAACAATATCTCAATGGTGTTTCAAAGTTTCGCACTCATGCCACACATGACGGTGATTGAAAATGCCGCCTTTGGTTTAGAACTTGCCGGCATTGACGTTAATGAGCGTCAGAAAAGTGCCCTTTCCGCGTTAGAAAGAGTGGGTTTAGACCCTTATGCAGAATCTTTCCCTGACGAATTATCCGGTGGTATGAAACAGCGCGTTGGTTTAGCGAGAGCGTTAGCTTGTGATCCAGACATCCTATTAATGGACGAGGCGTTTTCCGCTTTAGACCCATTGATCCGTTCTGAGATGCAAGATGAGCTTATTCGTCTACAGAACGATGACAAACGCACAATTGTCTTCATTTCTCATGATTTGGATGAAGCAATGCGTATTGGCGACCGTATCGCTATCATGCAAAACGGTGAGGTTGTTCAGGTTGGTACACCTGATGAAATATTACACAGTCCAGCAAATGATTATGTCGAAGCGTTTTTCCGCGGCGTAAACATCGCAAGTGTCTTGACAGCAAAAGATATCGCGCGCAAGAAGCCAGCGGCTGTTTTTAAGAAATCGGAAAATGACGGTCCAGGCTCTGCGATGCAGATTCTGATGGATCACGACCGTGATTACGGCATTGTCGTCGATAAATCTAGCCGATATTCCGGCATCGTATCTCTTGATTCACTACGTTTGGCTCATAAAGAAAACCGTTCGTTAGCCAGTGCTCAATTACCGGATGAAGTTACTCTTCAGCCTGATCAGTCAATTAATGACATTTTGGGTCTGGTTGCTGGTGTTCCTTATGCCGTGCCTGTCGTAGATGAGAAAGGAACTTACTTTGGTGTCGTGACTAAATCACGTCTTCTACAAACACTAGATAAGGATTAACACGATGTCTTCAGAGCAAACTAACAATGATCCCTGGTCAAATACTGCTCCTGCGCAAGATGATCCTTGGTCGCAAGGTACAGAGGCCGCACCAAGTAATGATTGGCTCAACTCAGAAACTGTAGAGCAAGCGCCATTCGATATTATGAACCCATTCCAAGATGCGGTTTTACCCCTCGATAGCTGGGTAGAGTCCGGTTTGAACTGGCTGGTGGAACATGGTCGACCTGTTTTCCAAGCAATACGAGTTCCAATCGACTTTATTCTAACGTCGTTTGAAACTGCTTTGGTGTCTACACCTGCGCCTATAATGGTACTCATTTTGTTTTTGCTAGCGTGGCAGTTTTCCAATGTAAAACTTGGTTTTTCTACTCTTGTATCCCTTGTTTTCATTGGCCTAATTGGTGCGTGGTCACAAGCGATGACAACGCTAGCACTGGTGTTAACCGCCGTTTTCTTCTGTTTGCTTATAGGGCTACCAATGGGGATATGGTTGGCAAGGAGCCAAACCGCTGCCAAATTTGTTAGGCCAATATTAGATGCAATGCAAACGACTCCCGCGTTCGTTTACCTTGTACCAATTGTTATGTTGTTTGGTATTGGTAACGTTCCTGGCGTAGTAGTAACGATCATTTTCGCCCTGCCTCCCGTTGTGCGCCTGACTATTTTGGGTATTCAGCAAGTACCTGAAGAGCTTATCGAAGCTGGCCACTCTTTCGGGGCAAACAAAAAACAGATGCTTTATCGCATCCAGTTACCGTTGGCGTTACCAACCATCATGGCAGGTGTAAACCAAACCTTAATGCTGTCACTTTCTATGGTAGTGATTGCTTCAATGATTGCTGTTGGCGGCTTAGGCCAAATGGTACTTCGTGGTATTGGCCGACTTGATATGGGTCTTGCTGCCGTTGGTGGCTTAGGCATCGTTATTCTTGCGATTTTGTTAGACCGTATCACCCAGGTGTTAGGGGTTAATGCGGGCAACACTAAACTTCGCTGGTATCACACAGGTCCTGTTTCATACCTATTAAAACTGAAAACAAAGACGAACCAAGACGATCTAAAACTTAGGAGAAACATCAATGAATAATTCATGGAAGAAAGCGCTCTCTGTTGGAGCTCTAAGTACTATCGCATTTTCAACTTATGGTGTGGCAAGTGAACTACCGGGTGAAGGTGTCACTGTTCAGCCTGTTCAATCAACCGTTGCAGAAGAAACATTTCAAACGTTGATCGTAAACCGCGCACTTGAAGAGCTTGGTTACGATGTTAAACCGACCAAAGAAGTGGACTACAACGTAGGCTACACCTCTATTGCTAAAGGTGATGCTACTTTCTTAGCGGTTGGTTGGTTCCCTCTTCACGCCGATAAGTACACGATGTCTGGCGGTGATGATAAGTTCTTCCGTAAAGGCCAATACGTAAGTGGTGCTGCGCAAGGTTATTTGATCGATAAGAAAACCGCGGAAAAATATAACATCACTAACATTGGTCAGTTAAAAGATCCAAAATTGGCGAAGCTATTCGATGCAAACGGCGATGGCAAAGCGGACTTAACTGGTTGTAACCCAGGTTGGGGTTGTGAAATGGTTGTTGAGCATCAGTTGGATGCTTTCAAACTTCGTGACACAGTAACACACAACCAAGGTAACTACGCGGCGATTATCGCTGATACGATCTCACGTTACAAAAAAGGCGATCCGATTCTTTACTACACTTGGACACCGTACTGGGTAAGTGGCGTTTTAGTTCCAGGGAAAGATGTTGTGTGGTTAGAAGTGCCATTCTCTTCACTTCCTGGTGAGCGTAAGGACATTGATACGACACTAGAGAACGGTAAGAACTACGGCTTCGAGATGAACTCTATGCGCATCGTTGCCAATAAAGAGTTTACGGAAAAAAACCCTGCTGCTGCGAAGCTATTTGAAATCATCAAACTAAATATCAATGATGTTAGTGCTCAGAATATGATGATGAGCCAAGGTAAGAACAGCTCAGCGGACATCGAGTCTCATGTAAATGGCTGGATCAAAGCGAACCAGAAAAAGTTCGACGCATGGGTCGAAGAAGCGAAGAAAGCCGCAATGTAATCATGCCTTTATCAATCTCTAGAGCCAGTTGGTGTTATCAACTGGCTCTTTTTTTACACAAACGCCCCTCCCCCTTACATAGACATACCAACACTTACACTACTCGACCATAAACCCACATTATAATTCACGTTTATTTCACGCTTGCTTTGCTAAAAACAACACAACATAACAATTAAACTATTCGAATAAATATGAAAAACTTATCAAAGAGCTCTGTGTGGGGGCCTTTGCAGCCAATTGCTGCCTTTTCTTTGTTTTCGCTTCTATTTCTGTCTATCTCAAGAGTTTTGCTAGCTTTTTGGCAGATTGACCGTATTGACTCTCTAAACGACTTAATTTACATCCTAGGTCAAGGTTTGCGCGTAGATATTGCAACGCTTTGCTGGTTATTTATTCTTCCAGCACTGTTATCAACCTTCATGCCATTAACCGGTAAGATGGGAGAGTGTTGGAAGCGAATATTACGCATATGGATGGTTTTAGGGCTTTGGGTGCTTGTATACATGGAGCTAGCAACAGCGCCATTCATTCAGGAATACGACCTACGTCCAAACCGCCTGTTTGTGGAATACTTAATCTACCCAAAAGAAGTCTTGAGTATGCTCTGGACTGGCTACAAATTAGAACTGTTTATTGGTGCGTTAGGTACAGTTTTAACCATCACTTTAGGTTGGAAGTGGAGTAAGAAACTGACCGATAAGGCGCAGCAGGTCAACTGGAAATGGCGACCACTGTTGGCACTTTTCGTTGTTCTTTTTGGGGTTGCAGGTGCTCGCTCATCTTTAGGTCACCGCCCGCTAAATCCTGCTATGGTCGCCTTTTCTAACGATCCACTGCTTAACGACTTAGCACTGAACTCATCTTACTCATTGTTGTTTGCGGTTAATAGCATGAAGTCAGAAAAGAGCGCGGAGCAGTTCTACGGAAAAATGGACACTCAAAAGATGTTGGAATTAGTTCGCACTTCATCAACAAAGTCCGACTTCACCCCTTCATTAATCCCAACCATGAACAGTAACCCCGCGACTTACCAAGGTAAACATAAAAACTTAGTGATTTTGCTACAAGAAAGCTTAGGCGCCCAATTTGTCGGTGCTTTGGGTGGTTTGCCTCTAACACCAAACCTTGATGAACTCATGAAGGAAGGTTGGCAGTTCACACAAATGTACGCCACTGGTACTCGTTCTGTTCGTGGAATTGAAGCCGTAACCACGGGCTTTCCTCCATCTCCGTCTCGCGCGGTAGTGAAGCTGAGTAAAAGCCAAACGGGTTTCTTTACCATCGCGGACTTACTGAAAGCTCAAGGCTATAACACGCAGTTTATTTACGGCGGTGAAGCCAACTTTGACAACATGAAAACTTTCTTCTTTGGTAACGGTTTTGATCAAATAGTAGAAGAAGATGATTATAACAACCCAAGCTTTGTTGGCTCTTGGGGTGTTAGTGATGAAGATCTATATAACAAAGCAAACGAAGAGTTTGAACGCCTTTCAAAAAGCGACAAACCTTTCTTTAGCTTAGTTTTTACGTCAAGTAATCATAGCCCTTATGAGTATCCGAAAGGCAAAATTGAGCCATACGATTCAGAACATATGACACGTAACAACGCCGTAAAATATTCCGATTACGCTTTGGGCACTTTCTTTGAAAAGGCGAAAAAGTCATCTTATTGGGATGATACCATTTTCATTGTAATTGCAGATCATGATGCACGTGTTTCTGGCGCTAACCTTGTTCCGGTTAAGCACTTTCACATTCCAGCATTGATCCTTGGTAAAGGCATTCAACCACGTAAAGATGACCGCATAGCAAACAACATCGACATGCCGCCTACACTGTTATCTCTGATTGGGGTAGATGCTAAAACACCGATGATTGGTCGTGATTTAACGAAGCCACTGGCTCGCGAAGATGAACGCGCAATGATGCAATACGACAAAAACTTTGGTTATTTAACGCGCGACAATCTCGTTGTGCTTTCCCCTGGTGAAAAGGTATCGACCCTGACGTACGACTTTAAAGACCAAACCATGAAGCCGCTAGAGGTGGACGAGTCTATTATCGAGCGTGCAAAAGCAAACGCATTATTTGCATCTAAAGCGTATCAAAACAACTGGTATTCTTCCAAATACACTCATTAATACCAATGATTCCGCTGATAAAAAGGAGCTAAACGGCTCCTTTTTCTTATTCTGTCACTTACCTTCGAGAATGTTCTACTGACAACTCCTGTCGTTCCTGTCCGTTAGATTGCCCCTACTATTTCTCATTGATTAAGGAACAAACCATGCTGACTATCAATTCATTCGTTCTCTACGTTGAGGACATCCACATAAGCCAAGTTTTTTATTCGAAACTGTTCGAACGCAAAGTCACGCAGTTGTCTCCAACCTTCGCCTCTATTCCACTGACCGAAGGCTTAACGTTGACACTCAAGCAAAGAGATAATCTTTCACCCTACAGCGGAATTAGAGGTGGTGGCACCGAGCTGTCTTTATCAGTACCCAACAGGCATACGTTAGAGCGCATTTACAAGCGCTGGAAAGACCTAGGTGTTGAGTTTGTTCAACCACCAGCGACATCAGTGTATGGGTTAAATTTTATGGCTATCGATCCAGATAAGCATCGCATTCGTGTTTTCACAAATGAATAAAAATGCGTTAAAAATGCTTTTTACCCATTCCCAATGTGACTTCAATAAATTAGACTCAAGGAAACATTAAAAGCGGCGTAGTAATAAGAAGGAATGCCCATGAGCTCAAGTATGATCCTTAGCGAATCCCTAATCGAAAGCGGAAGAGATATCCCCCTCAAAGAACTGCTTTATGCAAAGCGCGTGCTGGATAACTACATGGCAGTAGCCAAAGAAAGTAGCCCGCTTGAGCTATTAACTGAGATGAAATCGGCAGCAAAACAAGTAGAATACTTTACAACGACGAGTAACCCGTGTGAGGCTCGTAATGTCATCAGTCAGATGATTGATAAAATCGACACCGCGGAATCTTTTGCTTCGTTCAAAGCATTAGCAGGTAAGCCATCTCAAGCACTCAATGAACTAATTGAAGATCGAGCTCAGCTGATTAAACACGAACGAGAGCTCCTGCTCGCCTCAGGCTATGACGCCTCACGAATCTAATATACGAGCAGCCTTAAAGTCATAGCTAACAACGAAAAAGGAGCTCTTAAAGAGCTCCTTTTGCTTTTCAAAAATCGGATACAAAAGACTTAAAGGCCGATATCTTCCGTTATTGCTTTGATTTGTTTGAGGTCCATTTTATAGACTTCAATCATTTGATCGACCTGACTTAGTCGTGAATTAGCTTCGTCATGTTTATCACACGCGTCCGACTTCACGTCCCAAGATTTGCCTTCTAAAAATACGTCACACTCTTTCTTGAGTTTCTCAATCTTAGGTAATAATTTCGACCGTTCTTTCTCGAGAGACTCTAATTCTTGCGAAATTTTTAGCTCTTTCTGGAATACTTCGCGGGACCGCTCAAACATAGTCGCTTGCATATCCGCTTGACGACTCAACTTCTCATTTTCTGACTTCGTCGTGTTGATCTTATCTGCCTGCTGCTTCAATTGAGACTCTAGTGACAAGTTAACCTTCTCGACCTCAGTCAATTGCTTTTGCAACTTCTTAAGTGCTTTCTGATGAGCTTCATCTTTCGCGGCGAGTAACTCACTAACTTGGTTTTGTATCTCTTGGTCAAGCGCCTCTTCACGCACTTTTACTTGAGATGCCAACTGGGTTTTATCTTGCGTTAGTGCTTGATACTTTTCTTCTAATACGTGGTAAGTCGATTCCCACTTGTTCGCAGTGACAACCGATCCAACAAGGCCACCAAATGCCAAGCCTAACACCGCAGCGATTGCGATATAGATATGCGTACGTTTGTCACGCTCTTCAATGACAACTACGTCGTCTTGCTCTTCCATTTTGTTCTGAGAACTCACCGTATACTACTCCAAGGACTCTTTTACTTTGCTAGCGGATCAATTCCGCAAACATAATTGATGCTGTATAAATCAGAAATGCGCCAATTAATGTTATAACGGTCGCTTTTTGGACTTTTTCATTGGTTCGATAACGAAACAGCACAAATGCTACTGCAATCAACACCGCAATGGCTAATAATCTGGTCATACCGCCTCCTTGTCCACTCATGAAAAACTGCCTAGGTCCGTAGACTGTTTCACAAAGATTCATTGTAACCCATTTATACGTACCATAAGGTCAACTTAGCGTAGATTTTAAAATAAGTGCTCCGATTTTAATCAATTTTGTGTCCTTAATTGAATAACTTATGTCGTAACAATCGAAACACATTTATCGTTCTGAAGTGTTTTTGGGTTCCATTCCCTAACCCAATAAATTTTATTTATGCCGTGACTCGCACAAAAAGATTGGCAAACATACCTTCATGAAAATTGATGAGGTTATTTCATTGAAAATAAATTGACATAGGGTGTTGAAATGGACCAAAAACATGATAGAGTTCACAGGTTAATGATGACCAGCATCATTAACTAACCTTTACTCATTTAATTGAGTAATTGTTCCGATGAAGACTGCAGGAGAGTGGTTATTAATCAAATTTTAACATTTGATTAGCATAACTCGCCGAAGAATTAACTATTTCAGGTGCTACCTAGGTAGCGGGGACTGTAGTTGGAGGAACCTCTGGAGAGAACCGTTAAATCGGTCGCCGAAGGAGCAAGTCTTGCACTCACGCAAGGTGAAACTCTCAGGCAAAAGGACAGAGGAGTGGAAAGTTACAACCTAACTATTTTGCTTGGCCTTCCCGCCTACAACCAATAGCTTAGTTCTTTTAGAGATCGTTGATCTCGTCCTTTCCCTCTTCTCCTTATTAGTTGTTTTATTAAGGGGAAATCATGAACAACCTACAATCTTTACTACAAACCATCGATAATTTTGTCTGGGGTCCACCGCTGCTTATTTTGCTAGTAGGTACAGGGGTTTACTTCACTTTTAGCCTTGGCTTGATCCAGTTTAAACACCTCCCAACAGCGCTAGCGATGGTATTCAGTAAAGATAAGTCATCTAATACTCAAGGTGACGTTTCTAGCTTTGCAGCTCTTTGTACTGCGCTCTCAGCAACAATTGGTACTGGTAACATTGTTGGTGTTGCCACAGCAATCAAACTCGGTGGACCAGGCGCTCTATTCTGGATGTGGCTCGCTGCCCTTTTCGGAATGGCGACTAAATACGCCGAATGTTTGTTGGCGGTTAAGTACCGAAGAGTCGATGATAAAGGCCAAATGATTGGTGGCCCAATGTATTACTTGCAATACGGTGTTGGCTCAAAAGCTCTCGCGATCATGTTTGCAGTGTTTGCTTTGGGTGTTGCTTGTTTTGGTATCGGTACGTTTCCACAAGTAAACGCGATTCTGGATGCAAGTGAGATATCTCTTGGTGTTAACCGTGAGCTATCTGCCTTTGTACTAACTCTTTTGGTTGCTTTCGTAACTTTGGGTGGCATCAAATCCATTGCTAAGGTTGCAGGAAAAGTGGTTCCTACCATGGCTGTATTTTATGTGTTGGCGTGTTTAAGCGTGATCATCATGAATGCAGACCAATTGTTCAATGCCGTTGAATTAGTGCTGGTTTCAGCCTTTACATCAACAGCAGCGACTGGTGGTTTTCTAGGTGCAAGCATCATGTTGGCAATCCAATCAGGTATCGCTCGCGGTGTGTTCTCAAATGAATCAGGTTTGGGTAGCGCGCCTATGGCAGCAGCAGCAGCGAAGACAGACTCTTGTGTTAAACAAGGCCTAATTTCAATGACGGGTACCTTTTTCGATACCATCATTATTTGTACCATGACAGGCCTTGCTCTAATCCTGACCGGTGCATGGCAAAGTGACCTAGCAGGTGCCGCGATGACGACTCATGCTTTTGCGGTGGGTTTAAATGCAGATACATTTGGCCCTATGCTCGTCTCAATCGGTTTGATGTTCTTCGCTTTTACCACCATTCTTGGTTGGAACTACTACGGTGAGCGTTGCGTTGTGTTCCTGTTCGGAACTAAAGCTGTGCTTCCATACAAACTGATTTTCGTTGGCTTGGTGGCATCTGGTGCATTCCTTCACCTCGATATGATTTGGCTACTGGCTGATATCGTAAACGGTCTGATGGCAATTCCTAACCTGATTGGTTTGATCGCACTGCGTCACGTCGTACTGGCAGAAACCAAACTGTTCTTTAGCTCAACATCGCAATCAGGTGAAGTTGAAGCAGTGAAAGCTTAGTGAAACGGCAGGTTTGCGGTCACAAACTGTCAGTCACAGAGAGCAAAGCACATTAGAAATGGTAAAAACATAAAGCCCGCTATTATTTAGCGGGCTTTATTTATCTTCGGTTAAATGGTTAATCTCTCAACCATTGATGCTCAACGTTTTCTCCACGTTCTTCAAAAAACTTCGCATTTTTTTGCTTGAATTGATCCGCTTTCAACTCTGATAGCGGCCAGTCTAAAAATGCTTCTGTTACAAACGAGTCGCCGACACCAACCTCAATCGACTCCAGATGTTTCCCGATGTAGCGATAAAAGTAGCCTTGCCCAAACGCATCGCACACCATAGGTACATGCCTGACACGTTGATGATTGACAGAGACCGAAGCCCAAGTCGTCGTTTTAGGTTCACAGGTTTGCTCTTTTACAACGTCGACCTCAAATTTATTGTCCATAGTTGTCGAAACAAAAACGACAATAGCGTCATGCAAATACACACGCCTGAGCAATAACTGTTTAGTGTCTTGAGTTCGCGTTTGTTGTATTCCATTAGCAAAAGGCTCGAAGTAGCCCCAGTGCCAAGACCAGATCATGCCGCGTTGCGCAAACTGTACTTGTGGCCACGTATGCCAAGCTACAGCGGCACCTATCCCCACAATAAATACAGCGAGTAGTATCAACAATCGATAAATATTACGCATTAAACGGGTTTTTCAATTAATAACTTCACACCAAGTGCGACTAATACTGCGCCCGTCGCGCCTTCCATCCACTTCATAAAGCTTGCATTCTTTAGTAGATTTTTAGCCGAGTTAAGCGCGCCAGCTAAACCACACTGCCAAACCATCGCAATAGCAAAGTGTACAGATGCCATCATCATTGATTGAAGCAAGGGTGAACCTTCTGGATTCACAAACTGTGGCAAGAAAGCCAAATAGAAGACCGCCGTTTTCGGGTTCAAGACGTTAGAAAGAAAGCCCTCTCTAAAAGAGCGCTTACCATTAAACACTTCGTGAATCTGCTCGGTCACGGTCAATCCATCTTTCGACGACATTAGCACTTTTAAACTGCTCAAACCAAGCCAGATAAGATAAGCTGCGCCAATCATTTTTACGATTTGGAACAACTCTGCTGATTGCGCAAGAATCGCCGAGATACCAACCGCAGAAAAAAAAGCATGTACGAATAAGCCAAAGCAAATCCCTAGACTGGTTGTACATCCATCTTTTAGGCCCGAGCGACTAGTGTTACGGATAACAAGTGCAGTATCTAAACCTGGCGTTAACGTTAAAATCGTAATGGCAATAATAAATGCCTCGAAATTCAAAATATCCATATTATCGTGATAATTAATTGTCAATCCTTCATCAATACCGCCAATCCACAAGATTCGCAAGCTTCTTTTTTAAGAGAGCTATACAACTGGGTGAGTTTATGGACAATGGGTTGGAGTTAATTGTTAATTATTAGTAAATTAACGTAGGTTGCTTAGTGCAACACCATATGAAGGACCCGTTATCGGGTGTTTAGGGAAAGAACAAAAGAATAAGAGTAGTCACATGAACGCATTTACAAAACTCGTTGAACATTCCAAAAAAGTGGCAAATTTTGAGCATCTATCTGCCATCATAGATTGGGATCAAGCAGCGGTCATGCCACCTGGTGGCGCTGAAGCACGATCGAATGCCACGGCAGAGCTCGATGTACATATCCATTCTTTAATGACTCAACCGCACTTGGGAGAGCTTTTCGCTCAGGCAGAAGAAGAGACGCTGTCTACAAAAGAAAAATCTATCCTAAGAGAAATGAAGCGTGGGTGGCAGCAAGCTAACTTACTACCAGAATCATTAGTTCAAGCTCAATCTCTTGCTGGCTCCAAATGTGAACATGCATGGCGTACACAACGTGGAGAAAATGACTGGGCTGGTTTTGAAAAGAACTGGGCTGAAGTAGTAAAGCTATCGCAGGAAGAAGCGCAAATTAGAGCCGAAGCAAATGGCACGACTCCTTATGATGCCATGCTCGATGTTTATGAACCTGGCACAACGTCTGCGTCGTTAGACATTCTTTTTGCTGACGTGAAAACCTGGCTTCCTACTTTGATCGATGAAGCGCTTGAAAAACAACAATCAGACAACATCTTATTGCCAACTGCACACTACCCTGCGGAAAAGCAAAAAGCGCTCGGTTTGGAAGTCATGAAGCTACTTCAATTCGATTTTGAACACGGTCGACTTGATGAGAGTACCCACCCATTTTGTGGCGGTGTACCGACAGATGTACGTATTACGACACGTTATAATGAAAACGAGTTTGTCCAATCATTGATGGGGATTGTCCACGAAACTGGCCATGCTCGATACGAGCAAGGGCTACCAAAAGATTTATCAGGAACACCCGCGGGAGAAGCTCGCTCTATGGGTATTCATGAATCACAATCACTCTTCTTTGAAATGCAAATAGGACGAAGCAGCGCGTTTATCGATCACCTCGCTCGACTGGCTTCTAACCATTTTTCTGGTAGTGAATTCGAAAAAGACAATTTAGCCAAAATTTACACTCGCGTAGAAAAAGGCTTTATTCGCGTAGATGCTGACGAACTTACATATCCTGCTCACGTTATTCTTCGATATGAAATTGAGCGAGATCTCATGAACGGCGTCATCAAACATACAGATGTACCAGAACTCTGGAACGAAAAGATGAAAGCGTACTTGGGGCTATCAACCGAAGGAAACTTCAAAAATGGCTGTATGCAAGATATCCATTGGACAGATGGAAGTTTTGGCTATTTCCCGTCCTACACGCTCGGTGCGATGTACGCTGCACAATTTATGGCAGCAATGAAACAAACCGTCGATGTAGATGCGGTTATTCGTTCTGGCGACTTAGCTCCGATATTCAATTGGCTCTCAGAAAACATCTGGAGTAAAGGTAGCTTATTCACAACTGATGAGTTGGTAAAACAAGCCACGGGTGAAACACTGAATGCTAAACACTTTCAAGCTCACCTAAAAGATCGCTACTTATAAAGCGAAAAGAATAGAAAGTAAAAGCCCAAGGTTCGTACGTTCCTTGGGCTTTTTTTAGGCTCTCTATGTGCTATGCCAAGCTAGGGATGAGCCTAGGCTTGTACAAACAGTCCTCACCCTCTGGTCTAGTTTTAAACCGACGATGAAGCCACATATACTGGCTCGGACTTGCCATGATTGATGTTTCAACTATTTGATTCACGAATGCGGCGGCGCGTTGATGATCCTCTTTCGGGAAACCTTCGACGGGCGCACTAATGGTTAGGGTATAGTGTCCGTCTTTTCCTCTTACCATCGTAAAAGGCACAATGGCGCAATCTGTAGAATCAACCAACAAACTTGTGCCTGTCGTAGTACAAGCATTTTTAACGGCAAATAACGGTGCAAATGTCGAGCGTCGGTTACCATAATCGTGGTCCGGTGCATACCAAACCCGCTCACCCGTTTTAAGTGCTTCAAGCATGGCTTTGACGTTTTTACGATCAATCAGTGTACGATTAGAGCGAGAGCGTCCCTTATACTGAAAATAATCAAAGCACGGATTATTGTTTGGGCGATAAACACCGGTTCCAGACTTTTTAATGCCAAAAGCTCGAGCACCTAACTCTAGATTCATTGAGTGTACGGCCAACATTAATGCACCTTTGCCTGACTTCTCTAAAGCCTCTAGATGCTCCATGCCTTTTATCGTGACGTGTTTGTTTACCCGTTTATCTGACCAAAACCATGCCATTGCGGTCTCAAAAAGTGCGATGCCAGTATTGTCGATGTTGTCTTTTAGAATTGCTTCGCGTTGGCATTCTTCCATATGAGGGAAGCAAAGCTCAAGATTGCGTCTGATCGTAACTTGACGTTTTCTCATGAGTCGCATAGCTAAACGACCAATGTTGCGTCCCAAAGCTAGTTGAACTTTAAAAGGAAGGAGGCTAAGTAAGTACATCACGCTAATGATAATTAACGTTCCCCAGTAACGAGGCAAAAGAAATTCGGCCTTGAATGCAGGCTTTTTGTATTTGTTCATGTAAGTATTGTCAGATGTGCCCATCTATAAGTGATAAAAACAATGATAATGGACTGCACTTTTATCATTGATAACGCTAATAACATAAATTAAAGCGCGCGGATTCTATGGTTCTTCGACACACTACACAATAAGAACTTTGCAGAAATATGTAGGGAATGAAAAAGCAGTAAAGATGAGTCGCCACGTTAACATCTATCGGAGTGATTTATCTACTGCCCTTTCCTAAAGTTTGAAGAAACATAACTTTGTATTTTCAATGCGCTAAATAATGCCTGTTTTTCAATCACATAATGCGACCGTGATGAATGCAACAATAAGACATCATATCAATACTCGCCATTAGCGATTGAATTTGTACTAAAAAGCCGCAGCAATTTCTCGCTGCGGCTTCTTATTCACTTAACAAGTAGAGTGGCGTTATTCGTGCCCTACTGTTTTGGATAATAAATTTACGATCAACACACCAGCGATGATAAACCCAATACCAACTAGGGCTGGTAAGTCTAGACGCTGTCCGTAAACAAAGTAACCAACCGTCGCAACCAAAACGATCCCAGCACCACTCCATATGGCATAAACAACCCCAACAGGCATTGTTTGCACTGTGACGGAAAGCAAGAAGAAAGCGATGCCGTAACCAATCAAAACGACTGTGCTCGGCATTACTTTCGTAAATTGCTCTGTTTTGGGAATATAAGAAGTGGCAATCACTTCACATACAATCGCTATCGACAGCGCCAACATTGGTGGCATAGAGACAAGCATTTTGAACATAAGGCATTAACGCTCAACAGAAATGTAACCGACAACATGTCCGGATAATTAGGCCGCGCATTATACCCAACTCATCTCACGATGGAATACCACTAACGATGTTTACACACCATCACTTTCGCTTACTTTTTGATGACCAGGTAAAAGGCTGACGTTTTGGTGCTGACGAGAAATTTCAAAGTAGATATGCATATCAATCGGCTCAGGTGTATTGAGTAGCATCTTACCTACTTCACGTTGGAAATGACCATAATTACCTAGCTCATCCGTTAGTTCTAGGAGCTCGTAAGAGGCTTCATCGGCAAACATTCCATACGCATACTGATAATGACTGACATCCTTGCTCTTATCATAACCCAGCTTTTGAAGAACTTGATCAATCTCTTCCGGCGTATAAATGTCTTTATCACCAAACGAATGCAGTAGCACGCAAGGAACTTCTTGAGCGATGCTCTGAATCTTTGTCTTTCTCTTGAAAATACCGAACATAATGTCCTCCACTGACGATGTTTCCAAATATGCACATTAATGCAAAATGGTGAGCTGATTGTTTTTAGTATGGCTCATTAATTTGAGACTTCCTTACTACGAAGTCACCTTCACATATTAACGTGATCGCATAATTACCAGCAAATAGTACACACTGCGTTTCAAACCTATCTCATCAGAAACTCTGCTTTAGTCACAATTGTGTGACAACCCCGAGTACGGTTTACCATAATGTAAAGAGTAGATTGAAAAGTCGGATTTCGTATCGACATCTAAACTTAATTAAGTTAGCTTTAGAAGTATAGACGTCTAGATTGACTATACTTAGGGAGAGAAAGTCGTGCCAATTAGAATTCCAGATCAATTACCAGCTACCGATGTATTAAGGACAGAAAACATCTTCGTGATGAGTGAAACGCGTGCAGCGAGTCAGGAAATACGTCCTTTAAGAGTGCTGATCCTTAATCTGATGCCAAAAAAAATAGAGACTGAAACTCAGTTTCTGCGTCTACTCTCAAACAGCCCACTACAGGTTAACGTCGAATTACTGCGCATTGATAACCGCCCGAGTAAAAATACGCCAACTGAACATTTAGACACGTTTTATCGCCAATTTGAAATGGTGCGAGATAAAAACTTCGATGGCATGATCATTACTGGGGCTCCATTAGGTTTGGTGCAATTTGAAGATGTCATTTATTGGGATCATCTCAAAACCATCATGGAGTGGGCAAAAGATCATGTGACATCCACTCTTTATGTTTGCTGGGCTGCGCAAGCAGGGTTAAAGCTACTCTACGATCTACCTAAAAAAACGCGTAAAGAAAAACTTTCAGGCGTGTATCATCATCAAATCCATCATCAGTTTCACCCTATCTTACGCGGATTTGATGACACGTTTTTGGCTCCTCACTCGCGTTACGCAGATTTTTCGCCTCACTTTCTAGAAGAGCATACTGACTTAGACATTTTAGCGACATCGGATGTCGCAGGTGTGTACTTGGCCACCACAAAAGACAAACGAAATGTCTTTGTCACAGGACACCCTGAGTATGATTCTCACACTTTACATAATGAATATATCCGAGATTTAAGCGAAGGTATGGAGCCCGCTATTCCTGTCAACTATTACCCAAACAACAACCCAGATAACCCACCAATTGCAAGCTGGAGAAGCCATGGACACCTCCTCTTTTTAAACTGGCTGAACTACTGTGTTTATCAGCAAACACCGTACGACCTCGATCACTTCAGTGAAGATGCTTTCACTAAAGACGATTAGCTTCAAAAGAAGCAAACAAAGCACTCATCATTACCGAAATGTAATATGTGAACCAAGCCGCCATATGGCGGCTTTTTCATAACAGTTTGCAAACCTGATCGCATAGTGTTTTTTCCTCAATAGGTTTTTGCTAAGTAATTCATATCATGCAGAAAGATTCAGGGATGTAGGGATAAAGAATGAAAACAGCAAAGCTCGGTGCACTAATATTATTGTCTCAGTTTGCACTCGTGAGTTGCGTGACGGTGAAAGAAGATGGAAGCCCTGTCGTTAAAGCCGATCCTGTGGCAATGGCAGAATCACGTATCGCACTTGGCTTAGGTTATTTAGACGGCGGTAACATGATTCGCGCGCATGATAACTTACAACAAGCCTTAAACCACGCACCTCAATACTATCGCGCGCAATTATCTATGGCTCACTACTACGAAACGGTTGGTGAAGATATTAAAGCCGAACAGATGTATAAACGCTCTCTACGCCAACACACTAAAAACGGAAATGTGCTCAATAACTACGGTACTTTTCTTTGCAAGCGAGGTGACTTCGAAAAAGCCGATCAGATGTTTAATCGAGCCATTGAGCAGCCTTATTACTACCTTATTCCAGCAAGCTATGAGAATGCAGCTTTTTGTGCGCTAAAATCACAAGATAAAGACAAAGCGAGATACTACTTTACTAGAGCTATCGATCATGACCCTCATAGACCAAAATCGATTTTGCAACTCGCTAAAATAGAAATTGATAGCGGTGATTATACTGAAGCTAGAATTCGATTAATGAGATTCAATCAAATGTATGGCGTGAAGAAGCCCTCTTTGCAACTCATGATTCAACTTGAACGTGCAGCAGGCAATGAAGCTCTCGAGAAAAAGTATCAAAAACAATTGGAAAAATTTTCTTAGTACAAAATAGCGATACATAAGGCGCATTAGCTCACAGCCAATACAGCGCTTGACCAAGAATCCAGTGAATTCAGACTCACGGTGATACATTCATCCTGTACATAAACGTCAAATTCGGTACTATTTGAACGGAATAAGTGACCAAGTCACATTATAATAAGTGCGCACACAACGAAATTTGTACATCATACTGTTTTTAAGATTGATTTCGGCACATTGATAAATACTAAATATTACTGACATGCACCAGAAGGAAGTTGAAGCCGGATGAAACCTGCCTGCACTCTGTTATTACTCACTTTGCTGAGTTCACCTTTTGTCGTCAGTGCACAAGAAAATATTGAGAAAACATTCACATTTGGCATTGTGTCCAATAAAGCCCAAAGCAAAATCAAAAAAGCGACGCCCCTTACTCAGTATGTAACTGAAAATATGACTGAATATGGTTACGCAAAAGGGGCGGTAAAGGTATTTAAAAATTATCGTCAGCTCGCGGTTGCGCTTGAAAATGGCACCGTTCAAATTGCAACGGCGACCCCCTTTAATGCGATGACCTTAGAAAAGGAGTCTAATAGCCAAGTTCTTGCTATACGATGGAAAAAAGGCCTGCAAAAATATCATACGGTGTTCTTTACTTATAAAGAGAGTGGCATTGAGTCACTTTCTGACCTGCGCGGAAAAACGCTTGTTTTCGAAAAGCGCACGTCTACCAGCAGCTATTACCTACCTGCGATTACATTGCTGAACCACGGAGAAAAACTGCAATACCTTCCCTCTCCTGATGACAAACCGGCCAAAGACAGCATTGGTTATTTATTCCTTGATGAGCAACTCGCTCAGTCAAATGAAATCAACCTATCTGTATGGGTATATAAACAGAGAGTTGCAGCAGGAGCATTCAGTAACTTCAACTGGAACAATCCCAAAGATTTGCCAGAGAACATGAAAGACAAACTAGCGATTTTTTCTCGTTCTGTTGAAATACCCAGGGATTTGATTCTCGCTTCTCCAAGCATGAGCCTAGAGCAACAGCGTAAAATCACGTCCATACTGCTTGATATGGATACAACTCACGAAGGCTCTCTCGCACTTAAAAAGTTTCAGAACACCAAAAAATTCAGCGCGCTTACTCCAGAAATGCGAGCCTCCTTAAGTACAGTGCGCAAGTCAGTTCACTTGTTACCGAAGGTGGATTGATGTTTCAAAAGCTCTCACTCGAAACCAAATATATTTGCTCGACAATATTCGTTGTCTTGTTTGTTGTGGTGATAAATCTTGCGTTATACATGCACGGTTACGATGCGTATTCAAATAGCTTAACTCAACAAATCACGAACAACTCTCAAGAAAAAACAGAATCTTACGTTAAGCAAAAAGGGTTGGTTTATGCAGAGCTATTATCAAAACAGCTTTTTGATCCACTCTATACAGACAATATCAGTCAAGCGTATGAGCAAATTAAGGCAACATTGAGCCAGCCAGATGTCTCGAAAATACATGTTGTTGACAATGAAGGGCTAATCTTTCACGACGGCACTACTCAGCTAAGGATGTTTGCCCAACCTCATTACCGCTCTCCTTTTATTTTGAAAGCAATAGAAGAATCCAGAACTCTCGTTTCCTTTTCCAAGCATCAGTTGGAGATCGCAGCGCCGATTCAGCAATCAAATATTACTCTTGGGGCGGTATATCTTGAGCTTAACTTGATACATCTACTGGAAGAGAAAGAACAGAACATTGAACAAGTCCAAGCGATTACCTCAAACGATAAACAGAAGATGTTTAACTTGCTGCTAACGATCAGTGGGATATCCGTTCTATTCGGTAGCATCATCGCTTATGCTTTGGGGCGGTCGTTAACTAAGCCACTCAAGCAACTAAAAGATCAATTTTCAGAGTCAAATACCCAAGCGCTGCCAGTCACCGACATACAAAGCAAAGATGAAGTGGGAGAACTTATTTCGGCGTACAACAAAATGTCAAACAAAGTGAACCGATACACCAGCCGAGTTGAGTTCATGGCGTACCACGATATTCTGACTTCCCTGCCAAACCGAGAAAAGTTACTCATTGATATTCAAACGCAAATAACTGACCACAAATCCCCCTCACTCGCGGTTGTGTTTATTGACTTGGATGACTTTAAGCACATTAACGATAACTATGGACATAACATTGGGGATAAATTGCTAGGCCATCTTGCCTCAGAGCTTCAAGGCCGTTTGCCGAGTTATTTTAAGCCGCTTTACCGCCTTTCTACCATCGTAAGTCGAGTAGGTGCGGACGAATTTGTACTGGCCTTTCCGTGCTCGGACAATCATGAAGCTAGAGAAAAAGCGCACGCTATTCATCACCAACTACTCTCTCCCTTTAGTTTGGAAGAGAACGATATTCAAATTACGGCAAGCCTCGGAGTTGCTGTGTATCCAGAATTTGGTTCAAACGCTGAGTCTCTTTTACAGCTTTCTTCTCTTGCGGCGCAGGAATCCAAAAGACGCGGTAAAGACATTATGACGATATACGATTCCACGTTTGATGAAACGATTAAACAACGTTTATACATAGAACGAGAACTGCGTCGTTCAGTACGTGACTTGTCTCAATTCGAGCTGTGGTATCAACCACAATTTGATCTAAAAACCTATCGCCTAATTGGGGTCGAAGCATTGGTTAGGTGGAATCATCCCGAGAAAGGTTATATCAGTCCAGAATCGTTTATCCCGATCGCAGAACAAAGTGATTTAATATTGGAGCTTGGAGAACATATCATTGAGACGGCAGTTGCTCAGCGGGCAATGTGGGCAGAACATTTCGATACTGATTTTCACATCGCACTAAACTTGTCCCCAAGACAAATCTATCGCCAAGATTTAAGTCAATTATTTTCTAAGTATTTACGACGACATGATGTCGCCCCTCAAACCATTCATGTTGAAGTGACAGAGTCACTTTTTATTGATGATACAGAGAAAGCTCAATATGTGCTTAAAAAACTACAAAGTATCGGAGTGGAAGTTTGGCTAGATGACTTTGGTACGGGGTATTCAGCCCTTGCCTACCTACAACATATGGCTTTTGACGGTCTCAAGATTGATCGTTCATTTATCGCTCAAATCCGAAAAAGCGATCAAGACGATTCATTAGTTCGCGCGATTGTATCCATGGCTCACAACCTAAGAATGAAAGTAGTAGCCGAAGGCGTAGAAACTCAAACTCAACTCACACGAATGGAGTCTCTCCACTGTGACGTCGTACAAGGTTTTTTCTTAGGTAGACCTGTACCTGCCGAGGAATTGATTGCATTTGAATACCAACGAGAGAGTGGCGCTCAAAGCGTCAATCACTTTGCTTAGAACGCCGTTTTGTTAACTATTGCCGCTTAGCGCGTTAGTACTCGTAATGCAATATCGGTCACACTTCCCCCACCTCATTAATATGAATTTTCTCTTAAAATCTAACATCTGAGATAAATAAACTACACTTTTCATATCAACTTCTTGGATATGGAAATGCGCGTGGTAGGAATCTTTTCTTGGAACAACCTGTCGGTAAAACAAAAGCTATTTGGGTTGGTTTTGCTGCCAATTTTATTGTTGCTTGTCCTCGCGGGTAAACATGTACAAAGCCTTTCTATCCAGGCTCAGGAACTACAAAAAGCACAGTTATTCTCTGTCTACATCGACCGCGTATCTTCGCTTTATCACCTACCGAATAACCCTGATGTAATAGATAAGCAACTAAAAACTCAGCAGATATCTCAATTGTTACGCGACACCGCTGCACCAGTATTCGGTGAAAACGCTGAGATACTAAACCAGTTGACAAGCTTTGAGGAAGCAACCCTCTCGATGCTCTCTTCGCAAAATCAAGAAGAAAAGTTAGATGCGGCAGAGTGGCGCGCTGATACGTTCAAAGAAATCCTCATGAGCTTAGACAAAGTCTATTTTAGAAATGTGAGTTATGAAACAAACACTCACCTTTCTTCTTTGATGCAACTTGAATGGTTGATGTTTTGGTCCACTGAAGAGCATAGATTAAGCGAATATTTGATTCGATCTTCAGAGGAAAATAACGAGTACGACCTCACAACACAGGCTTCTATCCAATCTTTAATCCAGAACCAACAACTATTTCTAGAGCGTTTTGTGACGCTAAATGCCAATCAACAACAAGTAGATCTGCTCATTGAGACGTTTACGGGTGAAGTCTTTATCAAAAGCCAAGAGTTTCGTGCTTATTTATTGCAACCAGCTCAACTCAAATCATTAACCCCGGATGAGATTGATGCGGGGTTATCTGCACTCAACAAACGCTTATCGTTATTACAAAGTGTTGACGACAAAATGGAACAACAGTTGAGTGATGATATATCAAAGACAATCAACACGACGACACAGCACCGCTTTACCTTTATCGCAATGATGAGCCTTTTAACGCTGTTGGTCGTAAGTTTAACGCTAAGATTGGTGCGAAAAGTTACTGGAAACTTGAATCTAGTCCTCAAATTTCTCAGTAACGAAAGCAATGAACAAAGTAACACTGAAAATTCACCTCTTGCTCAACTAATAAAGGGTAAAGACGAGCTGAGTAAGTTTGCTCGGGAGGTAAAAAAGCTTAGTGATGAGCGGATGTTGTCCAGACTAAAGCTCACACAAGCTAAAGAAGATGCAGAACAAGCAAAAGATGATGCAATTAAGGCGAGTAAAGCCAAAAGTAGCTTTTTGGCCAACATGTCCCACGAGATCCGCACGCCGCTAAATGGCGTTATTGGTATCTCTGAAGTCTTATCCGATACTTCCCTGACTGCCACACAACGCGATTACGTCGACACGATTGAAACCTCCTCCCAACTGCTTTTGAGTTTAATTAATGACGTTCTAGACTTCTCAAAAATTGAATCAGGGATGCTGCTCATTAGCCCACATTCAACTTGTGTTCGAGAGTCTATCTATGACATTGCTTCTATCATTTCACCGAAAGCAAAGGAAAAAGGCATCGATGTGCAAGTCAACATTAGCCGTAACACGCCTTACCACGTAATGTTGGATGACCATCGTATACGCCAAGTTGTCATGAACTTCATGTCTAACGCGGTAAAATTTACCGAACAAGGCAGTGTAGAGCTATCGGTCATCACCCGCGAAATTAAAAATGGTGAAGCGGTCATCGAGTTTTCCGTTAAAGATTCTGGGATTGGTATTGATGCCCAGCAGCAAAAGAAAATATTTGCTCCATTTGCCCAAGAGGATAACTCTACTACCCGACAATTTGGGGGAACTGGACTTGGGCTTGCCATTAGCACGCAATTAGTTGAGCTAATGGGTGGAGAAATTCAACTTGAATCCGAGAAAGGTAAAGGCAGTCGCTTCTTCTTTGAACTAACTGCTCCTGTGGTGACTCAAGAGTTTAACGCTTATCACGCTCTGAATCACAACGACATATGGATTGTATGCAGCAGTACTCAACTAGAACAAAAACTGCGTAACGAGTTAAGTTTTTTCAACATCAATATAACGCAGTCAGTAGATACCTTAAGTGCGTTGCCAACGTGGATTGATAACGAGCGCGTTATCGTTATTCATGTAGAAGCATCACCAAATGCAGCGGCGATGCATATCGATGAGATAGAAAGCCTTTGTAAACGAAACATTCGTGTCTGCCTCATCAAGCACCTTCATAGCCCACAATTCGACTTTAGAAACAGTATCAGCGCCTTGGTCACTCAGCCACTACTAGGGCAGCGCTTAATTAAAGCACTTGAAAGTTGTGCGGCAAATTTCTCGCACGCACAACAAGAGAGCACTTCAGCGCAACATGTTAAATCTCTGCCGAAAATTTTGGTCGTTGATGACAATACGGTCAATCAAAAAATCGCGGGGCTACACGTCACAAAAGCTGGCTTCGACTTTGATGTCGCAGTAAACGGACAAGAAGCGGTTGAGAAATTTCAACAGAATCAGTACAGCCTAATTTTAATGGACTGCATGATGCCCGTAATGGATGGATTTGAAGCCACCCAAATAATTCGTCAAATAGAAGCAAAAGAAAAACGCGCTTTCAGAATTCCGATTATTGCTCTAACGGCAAGTGTGGTCGATGACGATATACAAAAATGCTTTGACGTTGGAATGGATGACTATGTGCCCAAACCGTTTAAAGCAGGGTTGCTCAAAGAGAAGTTAGATAAGGCAATAGGGTTACGCGTTTCCAACACGACGCCTGCTGAACAACACCAAGAGAACACCACCCCCGATAAAACTCATGAACTACCTGCAAGTTCTGAGCAACCACAAGCAACGGTAACGCCTATTCGCTCCGAACGCATCTTGCTTGTCGAAGATAATAGAGTGAACCAGAAAGTGGCTTCTCTATTGCTATCTAAAGCAGGCTATCAATTCGAAGTCGCAGAAAACGGACAAATTGCAGTCGAAATGTTCCAAAAAGATGGAAAGTTTGATGTTATTTTGATGGATTGCATGATGCCCATAATGGATGGGTTCGAAGCTTCTAGGCAAATTAGAGCTTATGAAGCGAGTAAAGGATTAGCTAAGACGCCCATTATCGCATTAACCGCAAGCGTCGTAGATGATGACATTCAGCGCTGCTTTGATTCAGGAATGGATGCCTACGTACCAAAGCCTGTGCGCAAAGAAAAACTGTTGTATCAGATTGAACAAGCAATGTAGGTGGATTCTATGAGTAGAAATCATTCTCGCGTTGCTTTTCCTTTGCGTTACATAAAACGCTATCTGTTTATTCTGATTGCCCTTCTTTCATTAAATTGCCAAGCTCTCGCTGCAGAGAGCTACGCCGTTTTCTCATTTAATGACGAATTCTCTCCGCTCACTGTCAATAAAGCGCGAAAGTTGTACAGAGGGAAGACGCAACTTTTACAAGGCCAGCGAATTGAACTCTCTGACTGGCCTGCGACATCAACAGAAAGAGCTGAGTTCTATCGTTATCTTCTCAACAAAAATTTAGCGCAAATGAACGCGCATTGGGCAAGCTTGTCTTTTTCAGGTAAAGCTAGACCGCCAAAAGTGATTGCACGCTCCAGCATTGATGACCTCATAGCATGGATGCAAGAGAAGCCGAATAGAATTGGTTATGCCCCAACATCGAGCGTCCCTAGTAATGCTCATGTTTTATGTGTAGTTAGCTCGGAGAATTGATATGAAAAAATATTTAACCATGTTATCGCTGAGTATCGCGACCTTTCCGAGCTCAGCCACGATTGAACTAACAGAACAACTTTCTTTAAGTGGTTTTGGCTCTACTTCGTGGGCAAAATCCGATAACCCAACTACGTTACTAGTTAACCGCTTTATTGGCGATGAATCTTGTTTCGATTGCGATACCACTTTCGGCATGCAGCTCGATTATTTTCACAAGGCATTTCGGGCATCCGCACAAGTCGTAAAGCGCCCGCAAGACCATTGGAGCTCGCCTCAGCTCGAGTGGGCGTATTTGGCTTATACCTATCAAAACATAGAAATACGAGGAGGACGCTTAAGACTGCCACTGTTTTTGATGTCTGAGTACAACTATGTCGGCCACGCTTTTACCCAAGCCCGCCCACCGAATGAGGTATATGACAGCATTCTAGGTATCACGGCTTATAACGGCCTATCTGCACGCTGGATTCATGACCTCAATGAGCAAGTCGTACTTACTGCCATGCCGTTTGTCGGGTTTAAAGACAATAGTGACGTAACCATCAATGAACGTACTGAATTGGAAATTGAGTCAAACAATACTGCAGGGATGAACTTAACGCTAAGCGGAGAGAGCTATCGTTGGAATTTTTCCTACCTCCACGGCGATTATGATCAAACAACGGCGCTCTCTAACATTGAGCAGTCCACTCCCGGTGGCGGAACCACAATCATTGACCGTCTAGTTGAAACAGAAAAAAACAACACGATCGATCTGTTCTCTCTAGGGTTAAGATACGAGCTCGATAACATTGTGATTATGGCAGAAGGACAGACCAGCAATCTTTCCTCATCTTGGTACGCGACAACAAGTTATAATGTAAACAAGCTGACTCCTTATATTGTTTACGGTCAGCAGTTTAATAGTCGGGATAAAAAAAGTGGAGACAGTTTCTTACTCGGGTTGAGATACGACCTAGATTACAACGTTTCCCTGAATGCAGATTGGCAAAGGTTCAACGCCTACAATAATAGCTCTGGCGCGTTTTCATCAGCCCCAAAGGATGACAGTGCGAGCCTTTATACGCTAATGCTCAACTTCGTTTTTTAATGTTTCTTACAGTACCAATTTCCACAACACTGGGGGCTGTTGTATTAAGAAGGCTTTTTGCAACACGTAACTAAACGCTAAACGACTGGAAGGGATAGAATCGTTCAGATAGGTAAGTGGCAATCCAAACAGAGACAAAGGTTACTCTATTTCGGTTTGTTTTGATTGCCTTTTAACCGCTTTTCTTTGCGTCGCAGTGCCCGGAAAAACTTTGACTCTTCGTGGTACCAACCAAGGACACTAATTGGAAAGCCCACGAGCATCATAATAAAAACATCCGCAGGGAGTTGTTCCCAAATGTCGCTTAAAGAATGCAGCTCTCCAAAAATGAACAAACCGATGACTTTACCAAGCAGTAATGCACAACAAATCATAAAGAAGGACTTTAATATATAGTGCCATTTGCCTTTTTTACGCTCTTCTCTCCAATAGGCATATTTATATTGTCGGTCGTACATTCATCCCCCTAAAGTAAACTTGCCGTAAGTTTAAGTATCTCGATAGCGTAAAGTGCGTTGGCACCTCTTTAATCATAGTGCGTATCAAAAGTGAATGCTTGTCGTGGCAATAAGAAGGAGAGGTATTCTGTAGTAAGAGCTACAAAATCTCTTAACGTTATATGTCTTGTGTAATTCGGATGATGTCTGATTTTGCTTATCGCTAGTGTTTTCTGAACACCCAAATCGGGCCGATGAGTAGAAACTGTAAATCCTCAAAAAACGACGGTTTTTTACCTTCAATCTTGTGACCGATAAATTGCAATATCCACAATACGCCAAACAAGAGCATAGAAATATGCAGAACGGGCAACATCAATACCTCTAGAGACCAAATAAGGCCAATGCACGCTAATGTGTAGCCGATCATCATCATGAATACGCTCAGAGACAAACGAAAATAGAAAACCCAAGTGGGGATCACCGCTACCCAAACCCAATTAAGTTCGAAGCCTAATAATGAAATCTGGGGAATCGACCAAATAAGTCCAACCACAGAAAGGTAAATACCTGGAACTGCAATTGTGTGAATCTTTTGGTTGATAGGGTTTTGGTGACTCTCCCCGTATTCTTTTAGCCATTCAGATAATGCTCGCATATCATTCCCCTTTTCCACCTTCTTATTCTTATATAGCCCGAGGATGAAAAAGGTGCGAATTTTTCCGTAAAGGCTACGAGCAACGAGCGACAAAACAACAGAGGCCAGTGCGTTGCCGATTACTCACCAAGCAACGCTCGTTGTGCTTTCGGCAGCTTGGCAACGACAAGAGCATAAGAGCGTTCACACAAGTCTTGAATCAACCCATCCTCGACATCACCGTTAAAATAAACCGTTATCCAATGACGCTTATTTAAGTGATAACCCGGGATAATATCCGTAAACTGCGACGTTAAGACTTCTCCATCTTCTGGTTTTACTTTTACGCTGACATACTCCCGACCGTTTCTCTCTGCAATGATGGCAAACATCTTGCCTTTGATTTTGTAAACAACCGCTTCAGGCCCAAATGGGAAATCGCTTTCTGCACACATGAAGGTACTTAAGTATTGTTCTAGTTCTTTGCTTTTCATATCCCCTGCCTCCTTCTGCGTTCTCATTCAAATTGTGGCAATAGCAATTTTAACGCCTGGTTAACCTGCTCTTTTTCATTGCCTTCTAAACCATGCAATAACGATTGCTGAACGTCTACATGCTCCAAAATTAGCTTGTCAATTAAGGTTAAGCCTTGCCCTGTTAGTTCAACGGTGACGCTACGTCGGTCTTCTTTACTATGGGTTCTGGTAATAAACCCTTTCTTCTCTAGTTTATCTAAGCGATTAGTCATCGCACCCGAAGTGAGCATCATCGACTCTATTAACGCTGAGGGAGTAAGACAATATGGTGAACCAGCTCGACGCAGTGTCGCTAACACATCAAATTCACCCATTTTCAGATCGTACTTCTTATGTAGCTCGGCGACCCTAGATTCCATGTGTTTTGCAATTCGCATTAGTCGACCCATTATTGCCATCGGTTCAGTGTCGAGGTCTGGCTTCTCCCTAGCCCACTGCTCTACCACTCTATCAATTGCATCCATTATTTCTCTCCAAACATCATATATTTTTTATTTTAACATAAAGATACTTTACAAAAAGCCACCTTGCCGATATCGTTACATTTAATTATCTCTACATAAAGATATTTAACATGAACATTTTACTTGCGATGATTCCTGCCTTTTTTTGGGGGACGACTTACGCTGTTACTCAGTTTACTCTACCGGACTGGCCTCCCGTTTTACTTGGCGCTCTAAGGGCACTGCCTGCGGGTCTTTTGTTGCTGGCAATAAAGCCCTCGTTTCCAAAAAGAAGTGAGTGGAAAGTGCTGCTTGTTTTAGGAACCATCAACATCGCTTGCTTCTTTGGTCTCATTTTTGTCATGGCGTTGACGCTTCCTTCTGCCATCTCTGGTGTTGGTATGGTTTCGGTCCCCGTTTTTGCGATGCTGTTTGGTTGGGCGGTCTACAAACGTCAGCCTAGTGGCATTCAAGCGATAAGCGGCGCAACTTTGATTGCTTTAGCTTGGTTCTTATTTGATCCTAGCTCTATTTCTCTCGAACCCGTGGGCTTACTTGCGATGATCTCCGCCATTATGTGCATCGTGATAGGAAGTAGCGTAACAAAGTCACTAGGTACAAAAATGCACTGGTGGACAGTGCTAACATGGCAGCTCATTTTGGGTGGCGTGATTATGTCTATCGCAACAAGTGTGCTGGCGATAAACAATCCAGAGCCATATGTTACGGTCGTTCAGGACGTATCCATGACGAATATTCTAGGGTTACTGTGGGTAATTATTCTGAACACCGCATTAGGGTATGGCATGTATGTATGGTTATTACAGCGGATGTCGGTCGTAGATTTTACCTTTGGTGGTATTGCAAACCCAGTCGCAGGCATTGTTTCGGGCCTACTGCTATTGGGGGAAACGTTCACTCCTCTGCAATACAGCTTAATGCTAGGAATGATCGTAATGTCATTACTACCTCAGCTCATTACGTCAATCAAAACGAAAAGAGCCGCACTCTCCTCCTAAGTAACGTTAATTCCTAACACTCTAGGAGTAATGAGAGTGTTAGGAATCCTCAAGTGTGAGCCTACCAGCAGAAATCAGCGCTAACCTAGGCAACTGGCACCTTTAAAGCGGGATGTTATGACGTTATGGCTATTAAGCACTTGCAAGGTTAGTCAGGGGCTCTGGTCTAGCGTAAACATAACCTTGAATAAGGTAAATCGCATGCTGAGCCAGGTATTCGACTTGATCCTGGCTCTCTACACCTTCTGCAATCATCTCACATTCCGCTTTGTTCGCTGCAGACACAATTGAGTCCAGCACTTTCAATTTTTGGTCGTCAGATCCTATTGGATCAATGAACATCTTATCCACTTTTAGACATCGGATGCCCAAGTCTTGTAGATAAGAAAAGCCACCATATCCGGTACCAAAATCGTCAATTTTGAACTTGTAGCCTTTATTCGTTAAATACAAAATCTCTTTTTTCGCGGCCTCAGTGTCTTTTACTGGTATTCTCTCGGTCAATTCAAAATGAATTCTATTAGAGATTGGCCAATTTAACTCCGACAGCAACTTCGTTAATACACCTGACTCTAAATGGGAGGAAACAATATTGATGCTGACCCACGTATGCTCGGGTAAGTCACTTAAGTCTTGTATGATTTTACGAATAAGCTGATTGGTCATCGGGATAATCAGGCCACTTTCTTCTGCAGCACCAATAAACATATTTGGTGGCACCATTCCATCACGCCGCGACCATCGAATCAGAGCTTCATATCCTACTGTCTTACCATCGCGACTATCGACAATCGCCTGGTAGTAAGGAATAAATTCTGCATTACTAATCCCATTTTCAATTAGACCTGTAATGGATTTTCTCAAGCTTTTACCTGATATGTATGAAAATGCAGTCACAAGACCAGCCAGCACACTTACAAGACCGCCCCACAAAAGTACTCTTTCCTGAGCATAATGTTTAAGTTTTTCACCGCTGTATATCTTTATGAGCATGTTGGCTTGAGAATCTCCTGAAAAGAAAAACTCTTTTGACAGTGCTTTTTCTTCTCCTGCAATATTCGCTTTGCCACGGCTTATCGTTAAATCACCAAATATTGGTTCATCATACTTAAACTCTACAAATAGGCAGTCTTTGCAAGGCGTTTTTATTACCTCGTTAACCCAACTGTTATCAAGCACCCAGAAGACTTCAACGTGTTCATTATCATAAATGACCATCCACTCTATTTGGTCATTCTGCTGCGGCAAAATAAGTGATGCGAAAAAGTTCTCATCCATCTGAAATCGTTCACTACTAGATGGGCGAGACACTTCACTACCAACCGTGGAACACGTTTTTCCGCCTTCTGTGGTCATCGCAATAAAACGAATGTAACGGTTATAAAAACGTGGGTCGCGTAAAGTTCTTACATCACTATCACTACAAGTAAAATCTAACTGAGCAATCTGCTTCACTATTGCTCTGTCCAAATAGGCAGACCTTTGATTTAAATATTCTACGTAAGCATCTATTTTCGACGCTTTTACCGAGTTGACGTAAAAGTTGGTTATCGAATGAAAGGCCACTACAAATATGGCGATGGGAGCTAAGCCGAGTAAAATGGCATACCTTGTATTCTTTGTTATCAAAGTTCGTCCTGCTAATCTGACAAGCAACCTAAGTGGGATATGAATACTATCTCATTTTTATAGTCCAAAAAGTGAGGAATGACGCTCAATAAAATTATAGACTCAAGTGGCTTTCAGATGTCGGGATTTAGAATGCGAGCACCAAACCACATTCGAGGAGAACAAAGTAGCGACTAAGTGGAAAGTAAGAACGAGCCCAATTGTTAAGTCATCCGTAATAAAAGTGACAACTTGGATCTTGAGCAATACTTTTTAGATAGGCAGCAGATACGCTAAAAAACAAAAAGGAAACGATTGATGCCAACCGCTTCCTTGATTTGTTATTGCTATTTAAAAGCGCGTGAATTACGCCACTTCAAGAATCACTTTTTCCAACTTATCTAGGCCTTCATTTAGCACGTCAGATTCGATGGTCAGTGGAGGTAACAGACGAATCACGTTCGCTTTTACTCCACAAGAAAGCAGGATAAGGCCGTTTTCTTGCGCTTTAGAAATCACCGATTTGGTCATCTCTTGTAGCGGCTTACCTGATTCTGGGTCAGTAAATTCAATCGCCATCATCGCACCCGTAGTACGGATTTCACCAATAGCAGGCACAGATTGTTGCAGTTTGGTCATACGTGCATTGACCACTTCACCGATGCCAATCGCTTTAGCACACAAATCTTCTTCTTCGATGATTTTCAGCACTTCAAGACCAGCAACACAACCGAGTGGCGAGCCTGCATAAGTACCACCTAGACCACCAGGCAGTGCAGAGTCCATCACATCCGCTTTCCCAACTACCGCTGAGATTGGGAAACCACCAGCAATGCCTTTCGCCATTGTCATTAGGTCTGGTTCAATGCCTAGGTATTCTGTGGCAAACATTTTACCGGTACGAGCAAAACCAGTTTGGATTTCATCGGCAATCAGCATGATACCGTGCTTATCACACAGCTGACGCAAGCCTTGTGCAAACGCTTCAGGTGCTTTGTAGAAGCCGCCCTCGCCTTGCACTGGCTCGAAGATAATCGCCGCAACGCGTGAAGGTTCAATATCGCAAGCAAATAGATCGTCGATCGCTTGTAAGCTTTGTTCAACGCTGATGCCGTGGAACGCATTTGGGTACGGCGCGTGGTAGATTTCGTTCGGGAAAGGACCAAAGCCTGCTTTATATGGCGCAACTTTACCGGTTAACCCCATCGTCATGTTTGTGCGACCGTGAAAGCCCCCTTTAAACGCTATCACGCCGCTACGACCAGTATGAGCGCGCGCTACTTTCACTGCGTTTTCGACCGCCTCGGCGCCAGTGGTTAGAAAGATCGCTTTCTTCTTAGTCTCACCCGGTGCAAGTTCTGTCAGCTTTTCCGCCAGCTCAACGAATGACGCATACGGGGTAACCATCGCACACGTGTGCGAGAAGTTATCCAACTGAGCTTTTACCGCTTCACTGATACGTTTGTGAGAATGCCCGGTGTTAGTTACCGCGATGCCCGCTGCAAAGTCGATGTATTTGTTGCCTTCGATATCCCATACGTAAGCGTTTTCTGCTTTCTCGACGTAAAGTGGGTACAGTGCGCCCATGCCTTGAGCAATTACTTGGCTTCTTCTTTCATGTAGTTGTTGGTTTGTCATTGTTTTGTCCTTAATTAGTTGCCGCCAAAGCAAAGATATTTCACGTCCATGTATTCATCGATACCTTGTTTTGCTCCTTCGCGTCCGATGCCGGACTGCTTAACACCACCGAAAGGAGCGACTTCAGTAGAAATCATACCTTCGTTAATGCCGACCATGCCGTATTCGAGCGCTTCTGCGATTTTCCAAACACGGTGGATGTTTTGGCTGTAGAAGTACGACGCAAGACCGTAAATGGTGTCGTTCGCCATTTCGATCAGCTGTGCGTCACTGTCAAAACGAATCACTGGCGCGACAGGGCCAAAGATTTCCTCAGAGACAATCTTCATGTCGTGAGTAACGTCTTTGAGAACCACTGGCTGCATAAATAGACCATCGAGCTTTTTAAGTTCTGAAACTGGCTTCGCGCCTTGCTCGATAGCACCATCGATCAACGCTTGAATGCCTTGCTTCGCTGACTCGCTGATCACTGGACCAATGTTGACCCCCTCTTCCAATCCGTTACCAACTTTGAGCTGCTGAACCGCAGCGTCAAACTTAGCAACGAATTCGTCATACACTTTGCTGTGTACATAGAAACGGTTCGCACAAACACACGTTTGACCTGCGTTACGGAATTTCGACGCCATCGCGCCTGCCACAGCTGCATCAATATCCGCATCATCGAATACGATAAATGGCGCGTTGCCACCGAGCTCCATTGAGGTACGTTTGATGTCAGCCGCGCTTTGCTGCATCAGCACGCTACCGACTTGAGTAGAGCCAGTGAAAGACAACTTACGAATCAACGGGTGTGAAGTGAAGATAGCACCGACCTGACGGGAGTTTTCCCCCAATACCACTTGCAGCACATCGCGTGGGATACCCGCTTGATAGGCAAGCTCTGCAACCGCAAACGCAGACAGCGGCGTAGATTCAGATGGTTTTACCACAAAGCTACAGCCTGCTGCTAAAGCTGGCCCTGCTTTGCGCGTGATCATCGCAATTGGGAAGTTCCAAGGTGTAATCGCACAGGCGACACCAATTGGCTGTTTGATGGTCACCAAACGCTTGTCCGCACTTGGCGCAGGAATCGTCTCACCGTAGGTACGCTTCGCTTCTTCAGCAAACCATTCGATAAAGCTCGCGCCGTAAAGCACTTCACCTTGAGCTTCCGCTAGCGGCTTACCTTGCTCTAACGTCATCAAACGGCCAAGGTCGACTTTGTTTTCTAACAGGAGTTGGAACCAACGATTGAGCATGCCAGCACGCATTTTTGCTGGCAGTGCCGCCCACTCTTTCTGCGCCACACTGGCACGTTCAATGCCATTTAAAATGTCGTTTTCGGTTGAAACTGGTGCGTACCCGAGGAGTTCTCCGGTCGCCGGATTAGTCACTGCAATGCCCTGTTGTGGATTCGCTACCATAAACGAAACAAGGCTTTGGTTTTGTATCTGTTGCATGGTCATTCCTTTTGACAACTCATCATCGCCGCTAAGCCAGCGGCGAGTTTATGTTTAAGCAGGGATCTGCTGCGTAATACAGTGAATGTTCCCTCCGCCGAGTAGAACCTCTCTCGACGGTATCGCGATGATTTGGTATTCCGGCATCGCGTTTTGCAAAATATCGATCGCCATAGCGTCGGTCTCTTCGTCCAGCATCGGCAAGAACACATGCTCGTTGACGATAAGAAAGTTCGCATAAGAGGCACTTAGGCGTTCGCCAGCTTGTCGACTCATTCCCGAACTGGCGTCAATGCCATTGGCTTCGCGCTCGCTGTAATGCAACGGACCCGGTAATGGCAAACGGACAATTTCAATATTGCGCCCTTTCGCATCGTGCTGAGATTTCAGTACTTGTTCCGCTTGACGAGATAACGCGTATTGCGGATCACTTGGGTCATCGGTCCAACTCAGTACCACCTTACCCGGAGCGATAACGTGCATCAGGTTGTCAACATGGCCGTCTGTTTCGTCATTGAATAAACCATTTGGCAACCAAATGACTTTTTCGATACCGAGATACGCCTTTAACTGCTCTTCAATTTGCGCTTTGCTCAACTGTGGATTTCGCCCCGGACTAAGTAAGCACTCTTCTGTGGTGTAAAGGGTGCCTTCACCATCGGTGTGAATCGCCCCACCTTCAAGTACAAACGGTGCGCGGTAATGATCAATACCGATGATGTCGCACACCGAACCAGCGACAAGATCGTCCTGCTGCCAGTTGTCGTAAAGGCCGTTGTATTCGCCGCCCCACGCGTTGAATTGCCAACTAATCCCACGGCGCTCGCCCGCTTGGTTAACAAGCACGGTCGGCCCGATGTCTCGCATCCACGCATCGTTAAATGGGATTTCCACCAAACGTACATCTGAGTGAAGCATTTGACGCGCTCGGTCAAAGTTGTGCGAGCACACCGCCACACACACTTTGGTCACTTCCGCGATTAAGTTCGCGATTCTGGCAAAGGTTTCTTGCGCGGGTAATGCGTCATCACGCCAATTGTCTTTCCTTTCTGGCCACGCTAGCCAAACTTCACTAACCGGCTGAAACTCAGCCGGAAAATAGAAGCCATCCTGCGCTGGTGTTGTCGATAACTTCATTTTAACGCCTCTTTAAACAGCTAGTTTGCCAACGCTGGTGTAAAGGTCTGGACGACGGTCGCGGAACAAGCCCCACGCGTGACGCGCTTTCGCTGTCGTAGCGAGGTCGATTTCTGCGTAAATGATGGTTTCACCTTCACGCGGTGCTTCGGCAATTTTTGCACCAGTGTGGTCAGTGATAAAAGAAGAGCCGTAGAACGTCGTCTCGATACCATCATCGACTTCAGTGCCCACTCGGTTTGACGCAATCACTGGAACGAGGTTTGCTGCCGAGTGACCTTGCATTGTACGTTGCCAGTGGTCACGTGAATCCAGTGTCGAATCTTGAGGCTCAGAACCGATTGCAGTTGGGTAAAAAATCGCTTCCGCGCCGTGCAGAGCCAAGCTGCGTGCAAGCTCTGGAAACCATTGGTCCCAGCAAATGCCAGCACCGAACTTACCGAACTTGGTTTGCCACACTTTGAAACCGGTATCGCCAGGGCTAAAGTAGTATTTCTCGCTGTAGCCCGGGCCGTCAGGAATGTGTGACTTGCGGTAGTTATCTAATACCGTGCCATCGGCATCTATCATCACTAGCGAGTTAAAAAACGTGTTGCCCGCTTTTTCAAAGTAGCTGACTGGAATAACCACGCCGAGCTCTTTAGCCAACGCACTCATCTCTTTAATAAGACGACAATTCTCCGTTTCTTCTGCAAGCTCGAAATACTTTGCTTCCTGTTTTTTGCAGAAGTAAGGCGCAGCGAACAGCTCTTGCGGAAGAATCACGTTCGCACCGTTTTGTGCTGCTTCACGAATCGCCTTTTTTGCTTTGGCCAAGTTGTCTTCCAGATCCCAGCTTTTCGTCAGTTGAAGGGCTGCAAATTTCACCACTTTGCTCATTGGATATTCCTTATCTCTTAAATCGCCAGTTTGTCACGTAGGTTGTAGTAAGCCGCACCCATTGCCGTAAACGGAATTTGGAAGTGGCGGCCACCTGGGAAGGAGTAATGTTTCAGTGCAGCAAACGCATCGAAACGTTCAGCGTGTCCGGTCAATGCTTCTGCCAGCAACTTGCCTGCGAGGTGAGTACACGTTACACCGTGACCGCTGTAGCCTTGTAGGTAGTAAATGTTGTCTGCAAACGAGCCAAATTGCGGCATGCGTGAGTAAGTCAGCAAGAAGTTACCCGTCCAGGTATAATCAATCTTGATGCCTTTCAATTGTGGGAAGACTTTCTCCATCTTCGGACGAATCAATGCTTCAATGTTTTCTGGGTCACGTGCGCCGTAAACCACGCCACCTCCGAATAACAAACGCTTGTCGGCGGTTAAGCGGAAGTAGTCAAGCAAGTAGTTACAGTCTTCAACGCAGTAGTCACTGGTCAGCACTTGTTTTAGCTGCTCATCACTCAAAGGCTGAGTCGCCACCACTTGTGTGCCACACGGAATCGCTTTGTTGCTGATGTTTGGTGCCAACCCACCAAGATACGCGTTACCTGCCAAAACCACGTACTTGCTCTTCACGCTACCTTGCGCCGTTTTGACTACTGGGTTAATCCCTTTGTCAATCGACACGACCGCCGACTGTTCGAAGATTTGGCCACCCAGAGAAATAAACGCAGCGGCTTCACCTAACGCAAGTTTAAGCGGGTGAATGTGACCACCGCGCATATCCAACAAGCCACCAGTGTACACTTTGGTCCCTACCGCTTGTTCTACTTCTCCTGCGTCAAGCAGAGTCAGTTGGTCGTTGCCGTAACGCTCCCAGTTCTTCTTATGCTCTTCTAGCCCTTTGAGTTGTTTACTATTCAGTGCCGTGAACAAACCACCTTGCTTGTAATCACAGTTGATGTCGTATTTGTCGATCAGACCACGGATGATATCGCCGCCTTCAAAAATCATATCGCACAGAGCTTTAGCTTGGTTTTGGTCGTAACGGCTTTCAATCACGTCAACATCTCGGCTGTAGCTATTAACGATTTGGCCGCCGTTACGACCAGTTGCTCCAAAGCCCACTTTTGCGCTTTCTAGCACAACGACTTTAAAACCTTTTTCTGCAAGGTGTAGTGCAGAAGAAAGACCAGAGAATCCCGCACCGACTACACACACATCGCACTCGATGTCGTTTTGCAACTGTGGGTATTCCGGCATGTTTGGCACAGAGTGCGCGTAGAACGAATCCGTATGCTTGTTCATAGAACTATTCCTTTATTTATCGTAATCGTCAGCAGGCTTAAGGATGGAGGCGAATCCAAGTGGTTTTGGTTTCGGTGAATTTTTCAATCGCGTGGAGAGACTTGTCTCGACCGTTTCCGCTCATTTTGAATCCACCAAATGGAACCGTCATGTCACCTTCGTTATAGTTGTTGACCCAAACCGAGCCGGCTTGCAGTCGTTTTGCTACGCGATGAACGCGGTTGATATTGCTACTCCAAAGTGCAGCACCTAAGCCGTACTTCGAATCGTTAGCGATCTCAATTGCTTGCGCTTCGTCTTTGAATGGAATGACACACAGCACCGGACCAAAAATTTCCTCTTGGGCGACACGCATCTTGTTGTCGACGTTGTCTAAAATGGTTGGGGAAACAAATGCGCCCTGCCCATCGACATCGCCGCCACAACGTACGTTTGCACCTTCTGATTCACCTAACGAGATGTATTCCAATACTTTTGATTTATGATCTTGGTCGATGAGCGCACCCATTGATGAACTTGGGTCCATTGGGTCTTTTGGCGTGAACGCTTTCGACGCTTGAATAACTTTTTCTATAAACTGCTCTTTGATGCTTTCGTGAACAAGCAGGCGGGTTGCCGCGACGCACACCTCACCTTGGTTGTAGAAACACCCTGCGGCGGTTTCTGCTGCTACGCGGTCTAAATCATCACAATCTTCAAACACGATGTTCGCGTTCTTGCCGCCCGCTTCTGCAAACACGCGCTTTAGGTTGCTCTCACCCGATCTGACCATCAGTTGACCTGCAATGCGCGTCGAGCCTGTGAAGGCGATGCAGTCTACGTCTTGGTGTTTCGCCAGCGCGTCGCCAGCTTCATGACCAAAACCCGTAATGACTTGGAAAACGCCTGTTGGTAAGCCCGCTTGAGAAGCAAGTTGACCTAGAAATATCGCGGTGAGAGAAGATTTTTCTGACGGTTTTAGAATCACGCTGTTACCAGCGGCTAAAGCAGGACCAAGCTTCCAGCACGCAAGCCAAAGGGGGAAGTTCCACGGTACAACCGCAGCAACCACACCAATTGGTTGATGAGAAATAAAAGCGTGTACATCTTTTTCGGTTGGGGCAACTTCGCCGTATACTTTGTCGATTGCTTCTGCGTACCAGCGTAATGCACTCGCCGCGCCAGGAATATCGGTAGAGAAGCTGTGAGAGATAGGCTTACCGGTATCAAGCGTTTCTAGCAGAGCCAATTCTTCTTGGTTTTGATCAATCAAGTCAGCAAACTGTTTAAGCACTGCTTTGCGATGAGCTGGGCTGCTCTCGCTCCACTGACCGGATTGAAATGCTTGGCGAGCGTAGGAAACCGCGAGATCAACATCTTCATTTTGGCAACGGGCGATTTCGGTGAATATCTCATCTGTTGCTGGGTTAACTACCGGGATGGTTTGCCCTGTTAAAGCGGCACTGTATTCACCGTTAATGTACGCCCTGTTTTCGATGTTTAGATTGTTTTTTAGTTCAATCCATTGCTCTTGGGTTTTCATACGCTCTCCTTGTGATCACACAAGGCAAGCCCCCACTAAAATGTGGTTGGCGTATGCGCACTTATCATTCGACAAGCCTTGTCTGTGTGATTTGTAAATCGATGGGGCTTCGTCGTATCAATAATGTACGACTCGCCCGCTGTTATGACATGAGATTGCCCTTTATATTCCAGAGTGATTTCACCCTCTAATACGGTGCCAATCTCTTCGCCTTCGTGTTTGATTTCTGCCGCACCAGTGGTTCCATAAGGTGCGTATTCCTCGATCAAGAATCCGATGACTTGATCTTTGTCGCCATTCGTTACCAGTTTCATGGACACCGTCTCGCTCCCGATTTCCACAAGATCTGACGGCTTGATGACTACTTTCACTTCATCGTTCGAAGGTTGTTCAAAAGTGAAAAACTCTGATAACGATAAAGAAAATACATTAACGATTTTTTGTAGTGAGCTGACCGACGGGCTCACTTTGCCATTTTCAATGGATGAGATTGCACTGTGGGTAATACCAGCGCGCTCGGCTAGTTCCCTTTGTGACAATCCATGTTTTTTTCGTAACTGAACAATATTTTTACCAATCTCTTGATTGTCCATTCATACAGCTCCAAACGTTTAACGAGAGGTAGCCATCATAAATTCATTGAACAAAATTTGAGAGAAATGATTGGTTTTTGCTTCCCATTCTGGGTGCCACTGCACGCCAACGAAAAATTTTTGATTAGGAAGACTAAATGCTTCTACCAAGCCATCCGGGGCTTTAGCTTCTACTTGTAAGAGAGGAGCAAGCTGATCGACGCCTTGGTTGTGTAGTGTGTTCACTTCAAAGAAGGTGGTGTTTTCCCAATGATTTTGCACCAGCCATTGTTCAAATAAGCTCTGTTTTTGAACTAGCACAGCGTGTGCTGGCGCGTATTTTTGTTCGAAATCTTCAACAGGCGCTTCACGATGGTCATTGAAGCCGGAGTCATGAACGGCTGGGTTTAACGAGCCACCGAGTGCGACATTCATCTCTTGAAAGCCACGGCAAATACCAAGGCACGGAATGTTTTGGTCAACCGCATGACGAATTAACGTGAATGAGAGCTCATCACGAGCTTCATCTTTGTAGCTCTCTTCGTGCGTTGCATTGTATCGATGTGGCGCAACGTTAGAGTGGCTGCCAGGAAAAAGAAAACCATCACATATGTCTAGGATGGTGGTTACGTCATTGCCCGACATGTCGGGAGCCAACATAATCGGTAGCCCTCCAAAATCCTTTATGGCGCGAAGGTAAAAGTCGTTGACCGCTTGTATCTGATAGCCACCCAACTCTTTAGCGCAGCTAACCACACCAATGATGGGTTTGTGTGTATCTGCCATGATATGTCCATGTTCAATTTATTTAACACAAACCCTACAAACCATGTACAAAATTATCAACACAGATGACCATTATTATCGTCACAACGTGATCTGACGCACTTTTTAGGCTTCAAAACTGAATATTTATGCTCATTATATTGAACAAAACAAAACCAACTGTTACAAAATAGTTAACAGAAAGACATAAGAACCAGCCGTTAAACATCAAAAACACAGTGTAAGTGCATGTTTAAATTAAAAATAACCTAAAAAACAAACAACTCGCTCAGAGTACTGTAATTTATTTGTTAATTTGGTTATTTCTAATTTCTACTCGTCAGGCTATTTGGAGAAGAAAATGGAATCGTATCTACAGGAAGTACAAAATTTTAAACAAAAATGGCCCGATATTGAATTTATCGATCTCATCTTTACCGATATAAATGCCACCCCAAGAGGAAAACGCATCCCGATAGATGCTCTAGAAAAACTGAATAAAGGTGTTGCCCTCCCCCTTTCGACCATCACCCTAGATACCAAAGGTAACGTCGTTGAAACGGCCGGGTTGGGAGAAGATCTCGGAGAACCAGATAATCTCTGCTATCCAATCAGCGGCACCTTAATGCCGACGGCAAAAGAACAAGTTGGTCAGCTACTGCTTAGTATGATGGATGAAACCGGGCAGCACCCTAACCCACTGTTCATCCGAAACATTCTCGCTTCTATATTGCAAACACTGCATGCTAAAGACCAATATCCTTGTGTCGCGCTCGAGCTGGAGTTCTATTTAATAGACAAAACCCGCGGCGAAAATGGCGAACCATTAACGGCAATTAACCCCACGAAAAAAACTCGAGAAAAAGATACCGAGGTTTACGACCTTGATGGACTAGATGACTACGCTGATTTCTTGGCCGACCTTAATCGAATTGCATTAGAACAAGGTTTAAACACTTCCGGAGCCCTATCTGAATCGGCACCAGGGCAGTTCGAAATCAACTTCAACCATTCTAAAGATGTACTTCGAGCATGTGATGAAATCATCATCGCAAAACGCTTGATTCGCCAGGTCGCTCATCAGCACGGATTTGACGCCACATTTATGGCGAAACCTTTTAGTGAGCAAGCGGGTAATGGCATGCACATTCATCTCAGCTTGGTTGATACAGATGGTAACAACCACTTTAGCCAATCAGACGGTCAAGCGAGCGCCTTCTTCTATCAAACCATGGCAGCGATGCTGTCACAAACATCCGATGCCATGGCCCTAATCTGTCCTAACGTTAACTCTTACCGTCGCTTTGTTCCTGGCGCTTACGTCCCAACCAAAGCCGATTGGGGAGAAAACCACCGCGGTGTTGCGTTGCGTGTGCCTATCAGCGATAGCAAAAATCGCCGTATAGAGCATCGTATAGCAGGCGCTGACGTTAACCCATACATTCTCGCTGCAGTAGTACTTTCCGCAGTATTAGCGAGTGAAAGCTACACCAAAGATCAATGTCCACCGACTCTCAGTGATGATGCAATTGAGTTACCTCTGCGTATGTCAGAAGCTCTAGAGCGACTGGAGCACAGTGAGCTAGCTCAATACATCTCAAGAGACTTTATCGATTTGTATCTAGCTTGCAAACAGAGTGAACTCGCAGAATTTGAGCGAGCGATTACTCCATTGGAAATCGACTGGATGTTGCACTCGGCATAAACAAAGGAAATGAACTTTATGACTACGCAGACCAAGGCGCTGGATGCGCCTCTTAAAATCAACTCTCAACACATTATTGTTTCTTTAATCTCGGTTGCGACGTTTGTCTTTTTTACCACAATCGGTTTGAACCATGAGGAAGGCGAAGCCTACGGATGGATGAGTCTTTTACCAACGGCGTTGGTATTGGTCTTTGCGCTGACAACACACCGAACTGTGGAAGCCCTCTTTAGCGGCGCTATTGCCGGTGTTCTTCTGCTTAACCCAACTGAAGCGGTGGAACAGATTGTTGATATTTCCATGAGTGTAATGATGGATGAAACTATCGCCTGGATCATCCTCGTTTGTGGTTTGATGGGCGGCCTAATTGCTATTTTGGAGAAAGGCGGCAGTATCTTAAGCTTCTCCGACATGCTGGTCACGAAAGTAAAAAGCCGTAAGCAATCGATGCTGATGACCTTTGCGTTAGGTATTCTGATCTTTATCGACGATTATTTGAATGCGATTGCAATTTCTTCCTCAATGAAAAAAGTTACGGACGGCTACCAAATCTCGCGTGAAAAGCTCTCATATCTTGTGGATTCAACCGCCGCACCTATCTGTATCCTCGTACCAATTTCCACTTGGGCAATTTTCTTCAGTTCTTTGCTAGAAGCAAACGGAGTAGCAGAAGCGGGAGATGGTATCAAAGCATACATTGAAGCTATTCCATACATGGCTTACGGCTGGGTAACGCTGGTGATTGTTTTGCTGGTTGCAATGGAAAAGGTCCCAGATCTAGGCGCGATGAAAAAGGCAGAAAAGCGTGCGAAGAATGGTCAAGTTCGTCCAGACGGTGCAACAGATGTCGACTTTGGTCCCGATGTATCTGCACATACCAACCCAACCATGGGCCTTGTCAACTTCTTGTTACCAATGATCGTACTTGTTGCCGCAAGTTGGTATTTTGGTATCGATCTACTTGCTGGTGTTTTCGTCGCGTTAATCTTTACTATTAGCTTTTACGGCGCACAAAAACTGATCTCGATGAACGACATGTTCGAAGCTGTTTATGATGGCATTAAAGTTATGCTACTGCCGCTTGCGACCGTTATTGGTGGTTTCATGTTGAAATCGGTCAACGACTCATTGGGCGTCACGCAGTATGTCATTGAGACCGTCAGCCCTTACCTGTCAGCGTCTTACTTCCCTGCGATTATCTTTATGATTACGGGCGCGTTGGTATTTGCAACGGCATCGTCTTGGGGAACGTTTGCAGTAGCGATGCCAATTGTTCTACCTTTGGGCGAACAGCTTGGTGTGCCTCTACACTTAACCGTTGCAGCGCTGCTTTCAGCATCAGCGGCAGGGAGCCACTCTTGTTTCTTTAGTGACTCAACCGTGTTATCTGCACAAGGTTCAGGCTGTACAGCAATGCAACACGCAACCACACAGTTTCCTTATGCGTTGATTGGTATTGTTGCAACCGCGATTTTCTTCTTCATCATCGGTTAGCCCCTTTATCTAATTGCAAAACCCTGCTCAAAAATAGCGGGGTTTTGTTCTATCAAGTCAAATGATCCTCTTAAAACTACTTTACGCCCGTTCAGTATAAAAATACTCAAAGATATACAACTGCACTCAATAAGGGTTTGGTAAACCTAATATTTTTGGTTTACGCTTAGCGAAGCGTTTATTGTGCAGCAAGGCAGCTTTTGAGTAACTAAAATGCCGCCTTAATACAGTGTTAACGGTTGGAGAGACATGAAAAAGTTAGCCCATGAGATATGGATATTTGACGGAGATCCCGTCCAATTCTTAGGACTCCCATACACCACTCGTATGACTATTGTTAGGCTTTCTGATGGTGGCCTTTGGGTTCATAGTCCAATTAAGTTATCAAATTCGATTAGAGAGCAAATCAACAATCTAGGCCAAGTGAAATACTTAATCGCTCCTAATCATTTACACCACTTGTTCTTATCTGAATGGGTATTTGCCTATCCTAGCGCAGAAGTTTATGGCACAGATGAAGTCATTAAGAAGTGCCGTGATATACACTTTCACGCTTCACTTAACCAAGGCGGTAATGCTTGGAACTCTGAGGTTGAACAAGAACTATTTTCTGGCTCTCCATTAATGGAAGAGTGTGTGTTTTATCATCGACTTTCAAAGACCTTAATTGTTACTGACCTCGTCGAGAATTTTTCTGGCCAGGACTTTAACTACTGGCAGCGGTTTGTGGCTAAAGGGGCCGGTATTCTTGCTCCGAATGGAAAAATGCCTTTGGATTGGCGCCTAAGTTTTATGTTTAGCAAACAAGAGGCTCGAAAACACTTAAATAAATTGCTGTCTTGGAAACCTAATATATTGGTTATGGCTCACGGTGAAATCGTCCTTGATAATGCAGACGAGTTCTTACAGCGCTCTTTTAAGTGGCTAGTATGAGACAACATTGAAAACTCACACAACAGAATAGACAAGAAGCTATTTTAAAACATTAGGCCCTTTTAGCTTAGTCTTAGGGACGAATTTACAGCACTACACGTTATGTTTAACGATAAGCTCCCCTATTCCTCTTAATTGAGCATTATGCAGCAATTTAAAATTCCGTTAGAATTGCACTTCAAAAACTTCAATGCGAAGAATTCTGGACATTGATACGGACATAAGTTCAAGAGTTAACATAACGCAATAGCAATCTCTTACTAATTATTTTGCATCGAGACATTGGCATACTCCCGAAACAAACCCTTCTACTCTAAAGGTTTTGTTAATAACAGTTGCCATGCTTGTTAGTTATTCTCGTTGAACTCAGTATCTTGAAGTTGTTTGAATATATAAATTTAAAAAAAAGAGACATAAGATGCACAAAAAACTCATCATTCTAAGCTTGCCTATTCTATTAGCTGCATGTGCGGCACCAAAGTATACGGTAGAAACAATCTCGAAAGAAAATCAGAGCAAGGAAATCACCATCGTAAAAGACAACGCCACGCGAGATGTTTTCTTAGATTCGATGCAAGACTGGTGTTTGGATACCGCCCATAAATGCACAGTCGTAAGCGACGGCACGCCTCCTGTTAGCTCTGAGCTAACACTTACTTACGTATCACGCTGGAGCTGGGATTTTAGAACATTTATCGCTGATGCTCAGATCAAAGCCTACAAAAATAACGAAAAAGTAGGACAAGTTGAATTTAAAGCACCAAACAGCGCGAATCCAGATAAATGGGGTAAAGACAACAAACGAATCATTTCGATGATGGATCTGTTATTCGGTAAACAAACCGTGAGTGAGGCTCAATCCAAGATTAAGCTGGGCGAAATGTAATGAGCCGAACAATTGCCCATTTAACAAGCATCATATATTTGTAGAGAAAGATAGGAATGTTTAAGTGACTGAAGTCAAAACCATTGGGCTTTTCTTTATAACCGCCATTGCAGAAATATTAGGCTGCTACTTACCTTATCTCTGGTTAAAGGAAGATAAGTCAGTTTGGCTTTTGGTACCAGCAGCGCTATGCCTTGCTATGTTTGCTTGGCTTCTATCTTTACATCCTACCGCAACTGGCAGAGTTTATGCCGCTTACGGTGGTGTCTATATTTTTGTCGCAATTCTATGGTTGTGGTGTATCGACGGCGTTCGACCAACGCTCTGGGACATAGTGGGGGTTTCTGTCGCTATGCTTGGCATGTCAATCATCATGTTTTCACCCAGAGCATCCTAAACGTAACCGAGGGAAACCCTTACGCTTAGTATTTTGGCTATGTGCTAGATTTATTGATTAATAACATTATGACGTAATTGCTACATAGCCAAAGTACGCTTGGGCTTCACCCCAAAACAGCGCTATTTATAGGAGATACTAATGAACCATGCAGTGAAGGCAAGATTTGATGAGTATCCAAAACATGTGCGTATTCGGATAGAAGAGCTACGAAATATCGTCTTAACTATCGCTTCTGAATTAAAACTGGGGGAAGTTGAAGAATCTCTAAAATGGGGAGAGCCAAGCTACAGTGTGAAAACAGGTAGCCCGGTAAGGATGGATTGGAAACAGAAAACGCCTAGTCGTTATTATCTGTTCTTTAATTGCCAAACTAAGCTCGTCGACACATTCCGCGAACTGTATAGTGACTCACTTGAGTTTCAGGGTAATCGAGCAATAATTCTATCTTTATCAGCACCTTTGCCAGAAGCTTCAATCAAGACCTGTTTAGAATTAGCATTAACCTATCAAAAGCGAAAGAACTTACCTCTTTTAGGTATGTAAGATCGCTTAATAAAACTATTTACGGCCGATTAACCATATTCAACTACTCTACCTTTGTATCCTTTTTAATGCTTCCGCAGTAAAGTTTTAGATTAAGTGGTCACGTTAATAGCGCCGTAACCAAACTAGTAATATCGAAATAAAGAAGAGTTTATGAAATCAAAAATCTTGTTCTTACTTATGCTTGGAGCTCATTTCAATGCTTTTTCAGCGACGAACTATCAAGTCAATGTGGTAGTAACAGAGCCTCAATCAACATTCATTTTTCCGACTTTTGAAATATCCTCTAAAGGAAAAAGCAAAACCAGTTTTGTCGACGGCTGCACGTACTTAGGGACCCTTTCAGAACCGAGCAAAAATAGTATACAGCTTGAAGCTACCATGTCATGCAACCAAGATGGCTCTACGTCAAGGATGGAAATGCCGGTATTTGTGCTCAACTCCGAGGGTCAAAGCGCGAGTTATGATCTTGTAGAAAACGGGATCGTGATGTGGAAATATTCTGTAGAAGTTAAGCCGTCACTTAAAAAGTGATATATCAGAAATACTAAAGTAACAATCAGCACTATTAACCGCCGTTTAAGTGTAATAGGTATATTCTTTACGACTTAATGACGTTACTTGTTGCCGCAAGTCTCCAACTCATGTACAAAGCAGCCCTAATTTTAATAGGAGCTAAGTGGCATGAATTTAATTGTACGTCAGGTAACTTTAGGTGATGCTGAAGGCATTACAAACGTCCTCAACCCCATCATTATTGAAGGTTTATACACTGTATTAGATACGCCTTTCACACCTGAAGAAGAAAAAGAGTTCATTACTCATTTCCCAGAACGGGGCGTGTTTACAGTCGCTTTATCCGAAAATAGCTCACAAGTCATAGGTTTCCAAAATATCGAGCCATTTGCACAATATACAAAAGCTTTTGACCATGTTGGCATAATTGGTACGTTTGTTAGTGACGGTGCTCGTGGCCAAGGTGTGTCTAAACAGCTTTTCAAATCGACATTCGAAGTAGCCAAACAAAAGGGTTACGAAAAACTATTTGCGTACGTTCGCGGCGATAATGAGCGAGCGTTATCAGCCTATCTCAAACAAGGCTTCGAAATCGTAGGGACCGCGAAGAAGCATGCAAAAGTTCGTGGGAAATACGTAGACGAAGTCCTCATTGAGAAGTTTTTGTAGGTGTTAAGTCGCTAAACACTAAGCACGCATATAAGAACATTTGAACCAAGACTCAATTTCCGTCGTAGAAATCTCTTTTCTAAAATAGGTTATTTGAAATGAAACTGACCTCGGAAACTGAGTCAAGAATAATAGAAATGGCATGGGAAGACCGCACCCCATTTGAGGCTATCGAATTTCAATTTGGTTTGAATGAATCCGACGTGATTCAGTTTATGCGTAGCCGGCTCAAATCAAGTAGCTTTAAATTGTGGCGTAAAAGGGTTTCGGGGCGCAATACAAAACACAACAAGCTACGAAACTCAGACATCATTAGAGGTTATTGCCCAACTCAATATAAGCCGCGATAGCGAACTGCACTTGGCATAAATTTTTATTACGAATCGCAACATTTATCGCCCTACCTTTGAACCAACTTCATGATTGGAGGGGAATAGTCACCACTTAATTCAACCTAGGTGTTTCAGGGCGATAATAAATTCAATGGGAGTCATCTTAACGTCCTCAGTCGCCATCAAACTAATGATTCCACAGAAAAGATTGATACAAAACGCCCACTAAAAGTAACTCAGATTAAGGCGTCATTTAATCCGTGTATCAATCTCTTTTACCTTCTGTTTAGGCACTAGAATCACTAACCTTCTATTTTATCTTTGAAGGCACAGATAAAAAGCTGCATGATTAAAAAGGAAAAATAGCGGATAACGGTTTAACAAGCACTCGGAGCTTGGAGGCAATTTTGAACAAATTACTTATGATGTTTGCGTTGGTTTCTTTACCTTGCTTGGCTTCTGATGATGTTGAAGATCCCTGCAAAGTAAAAGGCGGGGGCGTTATGGCTGGTTATCAGTGTGTAGAAAAGAAGATGGAATCTGCAGATAAAGAGCTTAACGAAAGTTACAAGGAAGCAATCGCTAGAATAGGTGAGGAAGAAAAAGCACTAAGGAAAACATGGTCTCAGACCGAACTGGTAGAGCCATTTCGAAAGGCCCAAAGAGCTTGGCTAAAATACAGAGACGCCGAATGTGAATTTACGGGCCTGTCTTCCACACCCTCACCCTGGCAAGGTGTCCAGATTGAAGAGTGTAAGTTAAGAATGACGTTAGAACGCGTCGAGTACTTCAATGGAGTATACGTAGGCTAAACGGATTACATCTAACAAAGCACTTCAATAAGATTCGCAACTCTTGGCAATTTCAGTTTAAATGTACTCGGTGTTTAAGATGCAAACGTTCAGGTTGAGTGGTCGCTCCGCTTACTACTTAACCCTGCGTTGTGCGTAAAGCTAATATGGGTGTGAAATAATTATGGAAAAAGACGATTTAGTTGGGCTAGTAGTTAAGTATTTCGAGAAAATAGATGCCGGTGATCCTAGCTATCTGGATCTATTCTCAGAGGATGTTGATTTTTTCTTTCCTAAATTTGGGCAAGCGAAAGGAAAGAGTGCCTTAGTGGAGTTTGGCAATAGGATTGGTAGCTCGTTGATTAGTATCTGGCACGACATAGACGGCTTTCAAATAACGACTGCTGGAAACAAGGTCATTGTTGAAGGACAGGAAGGCGGCGTAATGAGTGATGGTACCTCTTGGCCGGACAACAAAGTTTCCACAGGGCGTTTTTGTAGTGTATTTGAGTTTGAAGGAAAAATGATAAGTCGTATGTTTGTGTACGTAGACCCTGACTTCCCGAGTCGAGATTTTGAGAGAATTTCCGTGCTGTCAGGCGAGAGCAACGTGCGACAAACTGTTCAAGCCTGAATACTACCGCTACCGCATAGCATCTTTGTTATGCGGTAGTATTCGTAGTTAAGGTGTGTTAAGGGCTTTGATATCGCTTTACTCACACCTTATCAGTGCGTTAGCTATATTCCCTTACTGATAGAAATGCTACTTTCTTCAATCGTCCTGTATTATGATAATGAAAAAGATTGCACTAATTTTAAAATTAAAATGAACCAAAAATTTTTTCTAAAACTACTCCCTGTCCCTTTTCTTCTAACCGGTTGCCAGTCTACGCAAAGCCAGCTTCAGCCTATACCTGAAAACGTATTATCAAACCTATCGACTCAATGGGCAGTGGTAGAGGCCTGTTTTCACTCCGATGCTTATAGCTTAGAGCAATCCGTAAACTATCGAGAGGCCATTAACTATTCTTTTTCTACTTGGCTAGTCGATCAGTCCGATATCGATCAGTCTGTAAATGAAGCTCGTGTAGCGTTATCAGAATATCAGTCTCAGAATGATGGTTTAGGAACAACATGTAAGGATTGGCACCTACCCTTAGAATCTGGGTTGCGAGAAGTTAACAATCACAAGAATCAAGTGGCGATAAACCAGCAGCGAGCACATGAAATACATAAAGCAAACGCTTCTAAACCTGTGACGTATTCAACACCAGCATCTACTTCGACTAGTAATGTTGTTCACTGTTACAAATTGGAAGACGTTAGCTTGAATAAGAACATTCAAACCTTTAATGGAATGATATGCCCTATAGGCTGGCTTAAATATTATGGCTATTAATGTATTTGATTAATACAGCACTTAAGAATGAACTCTAAGTTTAATTTTTAGTTCAAGATTGGGTTTCTTGTTTACAATGTTATGTTTCCAGTTGGATTACCGTATTCGAATAGATTGACGAAGTTAATCAATATATGTGTATTGATGCTTACTTTTTATCGAGTTATCTTTGTTTGATAGCCATTAAAACGAGTAAGGAAACAAAGTGACTGTGTTAACAAAAGGCATACACCACGTAGGTTTAACCGTATCTAACCTAGAAGCAAGCGCGAAGTTTTTCACTGAACAATTAGGTTGGAGTGAAGTAAAAAGAAATCCAGACTACCCGGCAATATTTGTGAGTGATGGGCATATCATGCTTACACTATGGGCGGCTAAGGCTGATGCCGCCACTCCATTTGACAGAAAAACGAATATTGGTTTGCATCACTTAGCTTTACTGGTAGAGACTGAGAAGCAACTCGATGAGTTGCGTGATCAATTTATGGCGTCGGGAATCGAAATTGAGTTTGGTCCCGAGCTTGTTAAAACAGGACCCGCAAAACATTTAATGTGTTACGACCCAAGTGGTATTAGGGTTGAGTTTTTCTGGGCGGGCTCATAAAACAAACATAACAAAGTTTTATAATAGGGATTTGGCACACATGGCATTGTTAGTTTGCACCGCCTTTGGTGTTTAAGGTGCTCAGTAGAAGCTTGCGTATTGAATGCCCCTCCCCTCCTACTACACATTTTGCGACTTACGAGTAAGTCCAAAAGGATAAATGTTATGTATAAAATCGGCGTTGTTTTATTTGATGATTTCACGGATGTCGATTTCTTTCTTATGTATGACTTGCTGGGGCGCACAACCGACAGTTGGACAGTAAGTATACTTGGAACTAAATCTGAACATCATTCCCACCTCGGTATGAAAGTTAAAACAGACGGACACCTTTCTGAGGTGACGAATCAAGATGTCGTTCTTATTACAAGCGGCAAACAGGGTATTCCAGCCGCTTTAAAAGATGCTGAATTTATGTCAGCGTTGAATCTTGATCCAAATAGGCAGCTAATAGGTTCGATTTGTGCGGGATCATTCATCCTCCATGAACTCGGTTTACTAAAAGGCAAGCGATTAACAACAAACCCAGATGCAAAGGCTGTTCTACAAAGTATGGGAGGAGATGTTCAGGATCTGCCTCTCGTGATAGACGGTAATGTAGCGACGGCCGGTGGCTGTCTTTCACTGATGTATCTAATTGGTTGGTTAACAGAGCGGCTATTTGACTCAAACAAACGAAAAGCTATACAAAATCAATTGATACCTGCTGGGCAATTAGAGCTGTTTGAAGAACTTATTGCCACAACTATTCAATCAGCAGAGTTAGCAAGCTCGGATAACAAGGCGTTAAATAATCATTCATAACATGTGGTGTTTTACATTACGTTAGTTTTAGTGTTTAGGGTAAGTCACACATCAGTCTTGTGTGACTTACCCTTGAACATAACGCCACTTGGGGAAATTAACTTACAGGGAGTAAATCAATTGGTAAAAATGTACGGTTCTGAAGAGACAAGAGCGTTTTGCTGTAATTGTAAAGAAGTAACGCTGCATCGGTACGAAAGCTTCTCTAAAGCGCAGGAAAAGACCGAGAAAAAAGCTAAAGGTTTCTTCTCAGGTCTATTTGCAGCAATAATTAGCTCATTAATGGAAGGCGAAGCGACTGGTGACTACAAATGTACAATATGCGGCACCAATCTTCACACGCCAGATAATTTAGATTAATAGTCATTGTCTCTAATGCCACGGCTAGTGGCACGCAACATGATTTATAGACGGCTCTAGTGGGTTTGAAGCGTATACACCTTATGCATTGCATTTAGGGTTTTGAGGTTGTGTTGCGGATCAGGTAGTGCGCTTTTATCTTTAACAAGGGGCTAACGCAGAGCAAAAACAAGGGACAAGAAAAGAAGTAGTTTTATTTGAGTATCAATGAATTACAGACACAAAAAAGCCCACCAAAAGGTGGGCTTTTTTAAAATTTGGTGGGTCCGGGCGAACTCGAATCGCCGACCCCTACCATGTCAAGGTAGTACTCTAACCAACTGAGCTACGGACCCAAATTTTTATGTTCCTAACCATTCAATTCAGAATGGTGCGTCCGAGTGGACTCGAACCACCGACCCCCGCCATGTCAAGGCGATACTCTAACCAGCTGAGCTACGGACGCATTTCTCTGGAACGACGAGGATATTAGCTATAAGCGAACGACGGTGCAAGCACAAATTTACCAACTTTGAACCGTTTGGCGAAAATGTAAACTCAACACGCGTTTTCAGATGATTTTATCGACAAGGACTGAGCCTGCAGGGTTTAAAAGTGTGATCTATATAACTTTTATTATCTCACTTAATTGTCGTAAGGCACTTCACTGAGCATCCAAATCTGTAAGGTTTGCGATACCTTAGGGCAAGTGCCGAACAAAATCTGATATTTAGGTTTAAATGGTTCGCCGATATAGGTTGTACGAATCAACTCTCCTGTTTTGACGTCCACTTGAGTGCTCACCCTGCCTTTGAAGTTTTGAAATATGACAAACTGCTCACTGTGGTAAACCATTTGCTCTCGGTAAAACAAGAAATGATCTTGGGGTGTCTCTGTCAATTCACACTCCAGTGGTTTCAAATTAGGTATCGCACTAACATTAGATGCGATGAACAATGCTGACAAAATCCATCCGTATCGCATATGGCTGCCCTATTCTGCACTCTTTTTCAAAGTATAGGTCTTGCCTTGAGGACAGATACAAAAAAGGCTTTGATCATCTCTAATCAAAGCCCCTTGTTTCTGCTGGTTAATTGTCGTGTTTAGTCGTCCGCCTCAAACACAACGTTATAATTTTCGGTGTATGTACAATTCGGCTGACGGCTACAAGTAAAGAAACGTCTCCCTTTGAACTCACCTTGGCTTGCGGTTTTAATGATCATCGGACTGCCGCATTTTTTGCAAAAGCGCACTCCTTTATCGGGCTCAATCAAATCAATGTGTGCCGCAAGCAAACGACGTAATCGCCCAACTTGATAACTGTGCTTTATCGAAGCGCCGATTAAAGGCAGGTTGGCCGTCTTACAAACATGAATCAATAACTTTTGTCTTTCTATCTTACCCTTGTTTAGCTCCTGCCCATTATCCAATTCAACGATAACGCGCGGCTCTAGTGTCCTTGGGTCACAAATAACGTAATCAAAATAGCTTCGAGATATACGATTGTTCGCGACAAAAAACTGCTTCTTATTTTTGATTTCTTTTGGCGTAACCAAACTGGACATGTTTACTTTCGCGAATACTACGGCATGCTCCCCGACCGCCGCTCTTAACGCATTATAGAACGCACCCTCTTGACCTCTGAGCAGAGGGCCTTTCGAGCGATAAGGATAATCACGCGTGTCATCGTGCTTAATCACGTACTTTTGAATAACAAAGAAGAATAAAACCAGAAGAACAACAATGATAAAAATGTTGGTCATAAATAAAGTGCATCCAAAACAACTCGTTGCTCAAAGCGTAAATGGAAATGTTATGCAGAGCAACAAAACCTCGCAATTTTGAGGCGCCACGACGATAGCGAGAAACAGAAAATTTTGCTCACCAATAAAAACGAGCCAATCACACACTTGGATTGGCTCGTTTAAATTTTGTTAATACATTATGTATGCTAAGAATCAACTATTAGCGTCTGGCTGATTCTCTGGCATCGCATCAATAAAAGCTGGCAGTTGATTGCATGACTGCACAACAGCGTTAATGGTTGGATAAAGAGAAGTATCTACACCAAAGCGTTGTGCGTTATAAAATTGTGGTACCAGACAAATATCGACAATAGATGGCGAGCTTGTCAGGCTAAACTTGCAATCACCATTTAGTTTACGATGCTTCTGAAGTTTCTCTTCTAATGCTGTAAAACCTTTGTGGATCCAGTGATGAATCCAAGCGACTTTGCGCTCTGGTTCGCAAGCTAGCTCCCCCTCTAAATACTGTAGAACTCTCAAGTTATTCAGGGGATGAATCTCCATTGCAATATCCTGAGCCAAAGCTTGCGCTTGGTATCGAAGCGGCGTTTGCTCGGGGATCACAGTGACATCCGGGTAGTGTTCTTCTAAGTATTGAATGATCGCCAGTGACTGGGTTAACTGAACCTCCCCATCCACTAGCAAAGGAACCAGTTCAGAAGCGTTTAACTCATGGTACTCGTCACTGTGTTGTTCGCCACCATTGCGCACCAAGTGTACCGATTTTGAATCATACGATAACTCTTTAAGATTCAAGCAAATACGCACACGATATGCCGCCGATGATCGCCAGTATCCGTATAAAATCATGCTATCGCTCATATCGTCTCCCAACCAGCATTGTTAGTGCTTGAGATATTGGCTAACTTGTTGGTCAATCGAGCCGAATATGTTGTTGCCATCCGCATCGAACATTTCCAATCTGATTGAATCTCCAAACGACATGAAGTTAGTCGACGGCTTACCATCACGAATGGTTTCAATCATGCGAACTTCCGCGATACATGAATAGCCAACGCCACCTTCTTCAATAGAAGTGCCATGTTCCGTTCCCTGCTTGTTGGATACCGTACCTGAACCTATAATCGCCCCAGCAGATAGCGGGCGCGTTTTAGTCGCGTGAACAATTAAGTCTGCGAAATCAAACGTCATATCGATACCTGCATTCGGGCGACCAAACGGCTTGTGGTTGTAGGTCGAGACCAATGGTAAATGCACTTTGTTTTCGTACCACGCATCGCCTAGTTCGTCAGGTGTTACTGCCACAGGAGAAAACGCAGAAGAAGGTTTAGATTGGAAAAAACCAAACCCTTTAGCTAATTCTGCGGGAATTAGCCCACGCAGTGAGACATCATTCACCAGCATGATCAAACGAATCGACTCCTGAGCCTCTGCAACACTCGCGCCCATTGGTACGTCACCAGTTACCACAGCCACTTCACCTTCGAAATCAATACCCCATTCATCACTCGCAAACTCGATGTTGTCACAAGGACCAATAAAGGCATCAGAGCCTCCTTGGTACATCAACGGATCCGTCCAAAAACTCTCTGGCATTTCAGCGCCGCGAGCTTTTCGAACCAACTCAACGTGGTTTACGTAAGCACTGCCATCAGCCCACTGATAAGCGCGAGGAAGCGGCGACTCGCAGTAGTGCGCTTCAAACTCTTCATACCCTGCAACCGTGCCATTGTTCAGTGCAACGTATAGCTCTTCCAGTTGCGGTGCTAGCGTATCCCAGTTATCAAGTGCCACCTGCATCGTCGGTGCTAAGTTCATGGGGTGGAAAATTTCTGTCGCTGGTACGCAGCGCGTTAAGTCTTTGCTCACGACCATCAACAAACCGTCACGAGTGCCATTTTTCTTGGTTGCTAATTTCATCCTTGCCTCTTACTTCTCTTGCCAGCTATAGACGTATTCTTTGTTTTCTACTTTTTCCAGCTCATCCGAAAACTGAAGTGCGTGACGCGTATCAATCATGACCGCAACTTCGTCGGTGAAAGTCTTCTTATGCTCTCGCCCTGCTTTGAATGCTTTCGGGTGAGGACCATGTGTAAATCCTGCTGGATGGAATGTCACCATGCCTGCTTCAATGTTGTCACGGCTGAAAAAATCACCTGCATGGTAGAACAAGACTTCGTCATAATCGTCATTGTTGTGGTAGAACGGTACTTTGAGCGCTCCAGGATCACTTTCAATTGGACGAGGAACGAAGGTACACACCACAAATCCTGCTCCTACAAATGTAGTATGTGCAGAAGGCGGTAAATGGTAACGATGTGACATAAGTGGACGAATATCACGCCAGTTCACTTTTACTACCGCCAAATCACCATGCCAGCCAATCGCATCCAACGGGTTGAATGGGTAAGTGATAACACTGACTTTATCGTGGCGTTTCACCTGAACCTGTGTTTGATTCTCAGAATATTGAGCACGGAACTGATCGTTGATCGACGGCGTTTCTAAAACCGCCGGATCAAACACCGCGTGGTTTCCAACCATGCCTTTTTCGGGCAATGTATAAGCCGCATCGGTGTTTTCGATCATCAGAATGAACATCGGCTCGCTTGGCTCTAAACGCCAGCTCGTTGAGCGAGGGATCATGACATAATCCCCTTCGCTCACTTTCAAATGACCATAATCACAGTAGAGATCTGCCGTACCTTGGTGGATGAATAGCAGTTCGTCGCCATCCGCGTTTCTCACCAAGAAGTCCATTTTTTCATCCATACGCCAAACACGAACTTTACAATTCGCGTTGTGTAATAGATGCGGGACTGCCCAAGGGGTAATATGGCTGGCTTTCTCAACTAGATTAAAATCGAACGCTCGTGGACGTAGCTCTCCCTCCCACTCAGACCACCCCGTTGGGGCATGTTGATGATGAAAATGTGTTGCGGGGCCGAAGAAGCCACTTCGACCTGCCTCACGTTCATAAATTGCCTCTTCCGGGAAGTCAGCATGCGCTTGTTTAGAGCACACTCCCTCCCGGTGAGGGAATGTGATCCATTTATGCATCGCTCAATACTCCTCGGCGAATTTGGTCTTCTTCTATCGATTCAAACAACGCTTTGAAGTTACCCTCGCCAAAGCCTTCATTGCCTTTACGTTGGATGATTTCGAAAAACACAGGGCCGATAACGGTTTGAGTAAAGATTTGTAGCAAGATGCCATCTTTCGTTGGTGCACCATCAATAAGAATCTGCAAATCACGAAGCTTGCTTACATCTTCACCGTGGCCTTCAACACGCTGATCGACTTTCTCGTAATAAGTATCTGGCGTTGGCATAAAGTCCATGCCTCGCTCACGCAATGTTTTGACCGTTTCGTAGATGTCGTCTGTGGTCAATGCGATGTGTTGAATACCTTCGCCATTGTATTCACGGATAAACTCTTCAATCTGCGATTTATCATCTGACGACTCATTGATAGGAATTCGGATTTTGCCGCAAGGTGCGGTCATCGCACGGCTGACAAGACCAGTCAGCTTACCTTCGATATCGAAATAACGAATTTCGCGGAAGTTACCAATGCGCTCATAGAAACCTGACCAGACATCCATGTTGCCCTGCTTAACGTTGTGCGTTAAGTGGTCGATTTCGTAAAGACCAACATTCGCTTTTGATAAACGCTCATCAGCATCATCATAAAAACGAAAATCGACATCATAAATACTCTGCTTTCCATAACGGTCGACAAAATAAAGCAAGCTTTCACCGATGCCATAAATAGCAGGAATGCTAAGCTCCATCGGCCCAATTTCCGTTTTATATTCTTTACCGCCATTCTCTAACGCATGCGCCAGAGCAACGGTGGCGTCTTTCACACGAAATGCCATGCCACAAACCGACGGACCGTGAACTTTGGCGAATCCCTCAGCTTGGCTATGCGGCTGCGCATTCACAATAAAGCTAATGTCACCTTGTCGATATAACCACGCTTCTTTTGAGCGATGCTTTGCAATCTCCGCAAAACCTAACGATATAAACAGATCTTTAAGCTGTTGAATGCCTTTGTTGTCAGCAGCGGTATATTCAACAAACTCAAATCCGTCTGTTCCTAGTGGGTTATATGCATCAACCATGACTTTCTCCTTGTCTCAGTAGCTTTTGTTTGGACTTATTTTTCTAACTTGGCGCAGGTCTTGAGAAATTGGAATACGTGGGGAGAAATCTTTACCTTGGCGATTTTTACGCATAATTGTAAGAAATATGTTACACACAGGAGGCACATCGAATCCACTTTCGTAAACATTAAATAAACTGCTTATTTTCAATACATTAGATTGATATTTTCGGCTTTACGCAAACATGTAAAATGTAAATAAGTTGTTACTTTGGCATTTTATCTTGGCAACGTAGCTTAAAAAGTAAAAGAGGGATAGAAAGCCTATTGCCCCCTATTTCTATCTGCTTCATTCATTTGGTCCTACAAAACATCGAAAGTAATGTTTCGTGACGCTTCATACAGTTCGAAGGACTCATCGGTCAGAATCGTGTCATGGATACCCCTTTATTGATTCACCTCAGTTTTATTCAAAAGTAACTATGCCATAAGTGGTGCTCTGTTCCCTATCGAGCCGAGCCACAAGGCTTCACGCTCGATCAGAAAAAGAGACATCTAATGACACACATTAATCAAGAACGCTTAGTTGAACATTTTTGCCAACTGGTACGTATCGATAGCGAATCAACAAACGAAAAACAAATTGCAGAAACACTGGCAGAGCAGCTAGGCGACCTAGGCTTCACCGTGCACAAGCTTCCAGTGCCTAAGCACATTTCTAACGGCTTTAACCTATACGCCCGTTTAGACGGCAAAAAAGACGGCTCTATCCTAATGAGCTGTCATATGGATACGGTCACTCCAGGCATTGGCATTGAGCCAATCATCGAAGACGGCATTATCCGTTCAAAAGGCAATACGATTCTCGGTGGCGATGATAAATCTGGTATTGCTGCCATCATGGAAGCCGTTCGTTGTATTCAAGCGGAAAACCGTGAGCACAAAACGTTAGAACTTGCTTTCACCGTGTATGAAGAAGGCGGTTTATTCGGTTCACAATACTTCGATATGTCACACGTCACTTCAACGGAAGCAATCGTGTTAGATACGGGTGGCCCTATTGGCACCATTGTGACCGCAGCCCCAGGCCAGCAAAAGATCATGGCAAAAATCAAAGGTCGACCAGCACACGCTGGGCTTGCGCCAGAAGAAGGCATCAGTGCGATCATGGTGGCGGCAGATGCCATCAACCAAATGAAGCTGCTTCGCATCGACGAAGAAACGACAGCCAACATCGGTATGGTTAACGGCGGTCAGGCCACAAACATTGTTATGCCTGAATTAAAAATCGTGGCAGAAGCACGCTCCCTGAATGGCGATAAACTAGATGCTCAGGTCAATCATATGATCTCAACATTAGAGTCTGTCTGTGAAAAACACGGTGCAGAAGTCGAAATTGAATCTAGCCGAGCCTACGACGCTTTTGTTATTGAAGAAAACCACCCACACGTAAACGCTATAAAAGCAGCGTTTTCAGAGTTGGGAATTGACGCCTTCACAAAAGGCACTGGCGGCGGTAGCGATGCCAACAACTTTAACAAGAAAGGTCTCACAACTGTCAACCTTTCAACTGGCATGGCAAAAGTACACACGACAGAAGAGTTTATCGCGGTAAGTGATATGGTCAAAATCACTGAGTTCGTGAAACATTTCCTAGTCAGTTAACGTCATGCCTTTTGAAGAGCAGACTGACTATCTTCCCCTTCTAGCCTGTGCTTGAAGGGGATTTTAATTTGTATCGAAGCAAAATTACTTCCCGTCATGCCAACTTGATATCAGATCTTCAAAGAAATTCCCCTAGCTCACTTTTTGAGACTAGACAGCTCAACACCTGACACCCTGTTACAGTAATGTTAAAACTCGATTGTGTAGACAATTTATACAATATACATTTTTGGCATCTTTCAGGATGAAAAGAGTGAGACAAGGATGAAATTACCTAAGTTGCTTTTATTAGCGTCGATGATGAGTCCAATACTGGCAACATCAAGCTATGCCGCGCCGTATCCCGCAGGAGTGACCCTCGATGAGACACAAGAAATTACGCTAAACAATGGGGCTGAAGTTACTTCTATTGACCCAGCCAAGCAAGCCGCAGAGCCCGCTTTTAATCTTGGTCGAGACCTGTTTGAAGGTCTGGTCATTCAAGATAAGCAAGGTAAAACCATTCCTGGTGTTGCTGAGTCTTGGTCAGTCAATGACAACAATACGGTTTATACCTTCCACTTACGTGATGCAAAATGGTCAAATGGCGAAACGGTCACTGCACAAGATTTTGTCTACAGCTGGCAACGCTTACTGAATCCAAGCACTGCTTCACCGTACGCTTGGTTTGCGGCCATTCCAAATATCGAAAACTCGCAAGCCATTATGAAAGGCGACGCCGCACCCGAGTCTTTGGGCGTGAAGGCGCTGGATGAAAAAACGTTCCAGGTAACACTCGAAGAGCCTATTCCCTTCTTTACGAAACTATTAAGTCATCCAGTGCTTGCCCCCGTTCATAAAGCGACCATTGAAAAACATGGCAACCGTTGGACCCAGCCAGAACATATAGTTACAAATGGTGCGTTTACTGTCTCTGAATGGAAAGTTAACGAAAAACTGGTGATGGTTAAAAATACACATTATTGGGACGCAAGCAATGTAGTGCTGGAAAAAGTCACCTGGCTACCAATTGGTGATGCAAACGTAGTGCTAAACCGCTACCTAGCTGGTGAGATAGACCAAGCGGTTTCCATTCCTGCCGCTCAGAAGAAAAAGTTAATTCAACAACGCCCACAAGAAGTGGCAAGCGCCAGTGCGTCTCTTGGCTCCACATTCTATTACCTCAACACTCAACAAGGGCCAACAAAAGACGTGCGGGTTCGTAAAGCCCTCTCATATGCCATTGACCGTCAACTGTTAACGAGTGCTATTTTGAGAAACGGTGGGGTTCCAATGTATACCCTTGTGCCACCTCAAACAGATGGTTTTAAATCTCACACTCCTGAGTTCGCAACTTGGAACCGCCATAAACGTATCGAAAAAGCGCAGCAATTACTGTCAGAAGCTGGATACGATAAAAGCAATCCGCTTAAGTTAACGTTTACCGTACCAACTTTCTCGATGGACGTAAAAATGGCAACCACCATGGCAGGCATGTGGAAAAGCCGATTGGGTGCGCAAGTCACGATAAAACAGCTAGAACCGAAAGTGTTCTACGCACTTAAAGAGCCGACCGACATTACTCGCGGCGGCTGGACGGCCGACTACAATGAAGCCTCTACATGGTTGGATATCTTCGTTTCTAGTGGCGAGTACAACGATTCTCGATATAACAACCCACAATACGACGAGTTAATGGCTCGCTCAAAGACCATGAGCAACCCATCAGAACTGTATCTACAAGCAGAAAGCATGCTGATTGAAGACATGGCCATTATTCCTATTTATCGTCCGGGTAACGATCAATACCTCATCAAGCCTTACGTGGGCGGCTACGAACTGACAAACCCTGAGTCGTCGTACTACCGCAAGAATGTCTATGTAAAAGCCCACTAAAAGCATGTTTTCGGTCTGAGTCGGCAAGTTCAATGTTTACTTGCCGTTCCTCATATCTCTCGGTGGAGAAGGCAACCTGAGCTCAGACCATTTTTTTATTCATAACCGTTCGAAGTGATTTCGGATGACCAAAGGATGATGGATCATGATTTGGTACATTGTTAAGCGATTAGCTATCGCTATCCCCACGCTTCTATTCATCGCACTCGTATCATTTTGGCTGATGCACATTGCACCAGGGGGGCCATTTGATATGGAACGGCCTATGCCAGAAGTGGTACGTGCGAATATCGAAGCAAAATTCCATTTGGACCAGCCCTTCCTTACTCAGTTTTGGATTTACATTGGTAATTTCATACAAGGAGATCTCGGTCCGAGCTTCGTTTATCAAGACTTCAGTGTTACACAGCTCGTCGCACAATCATGGCCAGTTTCAGCAGTATTAGGCGTACTCTCCTTTTGCATTTCCGTTCCACTTGGCATGTTGCTTGGCACCATTGCGGCATTGAACCGAAATAGCCGCCTAGATTACGGCCTGATGACACTTTCGATGACTGGAGTTGTGGTTCCGGCTTTCGTGCTTGCTCCAGTTTTAGTCATGATCTTCGCCATTCAGCTCGGCTGGTTCCCTGCTGGTGGTTGGGAAGGAGGAAAGCTGGCTTTTCTTGTTCTTCCCGTGCTCAGCCTGGCGATTGGCTCCATTGCGAATATTGCACGCGTCATGCGTGGCGCAATGATTGAAACGCTCAACCAACCATACATTCGAACGGCAAAAGCCAAAGGTTTGTCCACAACCTACATTTTATTCCATCACGCTTTGCGACCATCCCTGATTCCCGTCGTTGCGATGCTCGGCCCTGCGTTTGTGTCTGTCGTGACAGGCTCGGTGATTATCGACATTTTCTTTGGTACAGGTGGCATGGGACAACACTTTGTGTCTGGGGCTCTCAACCGCGACTACGGCCTAGTAATGGGCATTACTCTGATTGTCGCTTCACTCACTATCTTCTTTAACCTTGTGGTCGACTTGCTATATACGATTATCGACCCTCGTATACGCGTTTAGGAGTCCGGCATGTTAACGATCAAAAAACTGGATACACAAGCTCTTCAAGATCAAGTCGTCGACAATATTGAAGCCGTCGAAGGTCGCAGTCTTTGGCAGGATGCATGGACTCGATTTCGTAAAAACAGAGCCGCGATGACATCAGTGTATGTTTTGGCTTTCATTACCTTATGCATCACTTTCGGCCCCTCTCTTGCCGCTTTTGGCCATGATGAAATTGACTGGGAAGTGCTAATCGATCCATACGAGCTAGGGAAACCTTCACTGAGCAGTGGCCATTACTTTGGTACCGATGATCTCGGGCAAGATGTCTTTGCTCGCACGATGCAAGGCGGCAGGCTCTCTATTTTGGTGGGTTTTGTCGGCGCCTTAGTCGCCGTTGTTATTGGTACGATTTGGGGAAGTATTTCCGGCTATCTTGGCGGCGTTGTCGATAGCGTAATGATGCGCATTATTGAGGTGCTCGATTCGGTGCCATTTATGTTTATGGTTATCCTGTTTGTTACCCTTTTTGGCAACAACATCTACCTGATTTTTATCGTGATCGGAATGGTATCTTGGCTGGGCATTGCCCGTGTTGTACGTGGTGTCACCTTCGGTCTAAAAAAGCGAGAGTTCATCGAAGCCGCACACTCTATTGGGGTTTCTAAATTGACAATTGTCCGACGCCATGTTCTGCCTAATGTGCTTGGAATCGTGATGGTTTATTCCTCCTTAATGGTACCAGGATTCATTATGTTCGAATCGTTTTTGAGCTTCTTAGGGCTTGGTGTTCAACCACCAGACACGAGCTGGGGAATCCTAATTTCCGAAGGCGCAAAAACGATTGACGTTGCATTATGGATGCTGCTTTTTCCATCTCTGTTTTTAGTTGCCACCCTCTTTTGTTTTAACTTCATCGGCGATGGCTTACGTGATGCTCTTGACCCGAAAGACCGATAAGGACAAACCCATGCTATCTATTGAAAACATGAACGTGCGCTTCGATACGCCAGATGGGCAAGTGCAAGCGGTCAGTAATCTCTCCTACTCGATTAAAGCGGGCGAAACTCTTGGGATTGTTGGGGAATCAGGTTCGGGAAAAAGCCAGTCTGTTTTCGCATTAATGGGGTTAACCGCGGACAACGGCGCCGTGTCTGGCAGCGCGATGTTCCACGGTGATGATTTACTCGCGATGTCTAAAAAGCAGCTCAACCGCATCCGTGCAGAGAAAATCGGAATGATCTTTCAAGATCCGATGACGTCACTTAATCCATTCATGAAAATTGGCAAGCAGCTTTGTGAAGTTCTCATGATTCATAAAGGAATGAGCCGAAAACAAGCAAAAATTGAATCGATTCACATGTTGGATGCGGTGCGTACTCCCTCTCCCGAAACTCGGATGAATCAATACCCTCACGAATTATCTGGCGGAATGCGTCAGCGAATCATGATAGCGATGGCGTTGTTGTGTAAGCCCGAGTTGTTAATTGCAGACGAACCAACCACCGCATTAGATGTAACCGTTCAGGCTCAAATTTTGACGCTATTACGAGACTTACAACAAGAGTTCAATACGGCTATTTTACTGATCACTCACGATATGGGCGTCGTCGCCGAGATGTGTGATCGCGTATTGGTCATGTATGGTGGTCAAAAAATGGAGCAATCCGATACCGAGACATTGTTCGCTCAACCTGCGCACCCCTATACTCAAGGTCTGCTAAAGGCTATTCCTTCTATCACTGAAGATATGCCGCGTTTACCAACCATCCCAGGTAACCCACCAAGTGCGTTGATTAACCATAAAGGGTGTCCGTTTAGAGAGCGGTGCGAGCATCGAGAGACGCGTTGCCAATACGAAACCCCACGGTTTTCTCCATTAAACACGAGCCAGTCCATTGCCTGTCACGTTAACGCACCCAGTGTTATCACTCCCATTCAAATAAAAGCTTAAGGAGGCGTTATGAATAAAAAAGAAGTCCTCATGTCTGCTCGTGATTTAAACGTCCACTTTCCTGTTTCACGTCATCTTATTCCAAGTCGACGTAAAATCGTGAAAGCGGTCAATGGTATCGACTTAGATGTTTACCGAGGTGAGACACTTGGCATTGTGGGGGAATCAGGCTGCGGAAAATCAACACTTGCACGCGCCTTACTTCGCTTAATTGAACCTACACATGGCGAGTTGACTTGGAAAGGTCAAGACATGCTCGGGTTTAGTAAAAAAGAGCTTTCCTCTCGACGCAGAGAATTTCAGATGGTGTTTCAAGACCCATCCGCTTGTTTGAATCCGAGGTTAACCATCTCAGAATGCATCGCCGAACCACTGCTCACCCACGAGCCAAAGCTTAAACGGGCAGAGGTAGAAAAGCGTGTCATCGCTATGATGGATAAAGTGGGTCTCTTGGCGAGCCAGCGAAACCGCTATCCACATGAATTTTCCGGAGGTCAATGCCAGCGTGTGGGCATTGCCAGAGCATTAATTCTCAATCCAGATTTGGTCGTGTGTGATGAACCCGTTAGTGCACTAGATGTCTCCATACAAGCTCAGGTCATCAATCTTCTAGATGATCTTAAACAAGAAATGGGGTTAACACTGGTGATGATTGCGCATGACTTAAGCGTGGTGCGCCATATCAGCGACCGCGTTATGGTGATGTATCTTGGTAAACCTATGGAAGTAGGACGTTACGATAAAGTATTTGATGATGCACAACACCCCTACACCAAAGCACTGTTATCTGCTGTCCCGATAGCTAATCCGCAATTAGCACGTGACCGTGAAATACAACTATTGCCCGGCGACCTTCCTTCTCCACTTAACCCACCTAGCGGTTGCGTTTTTCGTACTCGATGCCCAGAAGCAACAGAAGTATGCGGGCAACAGAACCCAATAAAAACAGGCTCGGAGCAGCATCATATCTATTGCTCAAATATGACTTTAGGAACCATTTAATGAACAATACTAACTCAGTAAACCAACGCCTTACGTTATTGCGTGAGGCAATGTCCTTTCACAACGTGTCTGCATATATCGTGACCAACAATGACCCACATAACAGTGAATACTCAGCGGATCATTGGTTAGCGCGAAGCTGGATTTCAGGTTTTACCGGCTCAGCAGGCGATGTCGTCATTACCCAACAAGGTGGTGGCCTGTGGACTGATGGTCGTTACTATATTCAAGCTGAAGAACAGTTACACGGCACAGGACTTGAACTGTTTAAAGCCAAACAACCAGAAACGCCGACAGTTGCCAAATGGCTGGCTACCACGCTCCCAGAAAACAGTATTGTCGCGGTTGACGGGCGCGCCATCAGTTACGCTTTTTATCAAGGCCTCAAACAAGCCTTTGAAACGAAAAACATTAAGATCATTGTCGACCTGGATTTACTCACACCGATTTGGCTTGAAAGACCACCTCGCCCAAGTGCACCCGTATTCGAGCACCCCACCGCTTTTGCTGGCGTTGACACTGAAAATAAGTTAGCGAGAATCCGTTCTTGGTTAACCGAGAACCAAGTAGATAGCTTATTAGTGTCAACGCTAGATGATGTCATGTGGACAATGAATATTCGAGGTGGTGATACGAATTACTGCCCAGTTTCTGAAGCCTATCTAGTCGTAGAGCAATCACTTGCGACACTGTTTATTGATAAAGCCAAACTGCCTCAAGACGTTGAAAGAGCGCTGACCGAGCAGAGTGTACACATTCGCCATTACAACTACGTAAGTCAGTATTTGAATCAGCAATGTGAGGGATTATCGCTCGCTTTTAACCCGACCCACACAGACAGCTTATTGGTGAGTTCGATTGAAGGGAATGTGAATCTAAAGCCAATGGCTTGCCCTGTAACGGCAATGAAGGCCATAAAAAATGCGACCGAGCTAACTAGCCTAGAACAGGCATTAACAGATGATGGTGTGGCAATCGTAAGGTTTATGAACTGGCTCGAAGAGCAAGTTCCAAGCGGACTCGTTACAGAATTGTCTGCTGAGGCACAACTGAATCACTATCGCCGTCAAACCCGACATTATGTGAGTGACAGTTTCCGCACTATCGCAGGCTTCGCAGCTCACGGGGCAAAAATGCATTATGCCGCCGATGAAGAAAGCAATGCGGCAGTCAATGAAAGCAACTTCTTTCTCGTCGATTCTGGTGGCCAATACCTTGGCGGGACAACAGACATCACCCGTACTTTCCACTTCGGGTCACCGACCATTAAGCAGCGCAAAGATTATACCTTGGTGCTCAAAGCGGTCATCCGACTGACTCAGACTCGATTCATGAAAGGCTCTACGGGTGCCAATCTTGATATCATGGCGCGTGGCGTCTTATGGCAACATGGTATTGATTACAAGTGCGGCACTGGACACGGCGTGGGCATTTGCTTGAATGTTCACGAAGGCCCACAAAATTTCTCGCAAAGCCACCACGAGGTTGAACTAAAACCGGGTATGGTCATTACTAATGAACCAGGCGTTTATCGCGAAGGTGAGTATGGGGTAAGAATAGAGAACATTCTTAAAGTTGTAGAAGTAGAACAAAATGAGTTCGGCACGTTTTACGGTTTTGAGACCATCACTCTTGCTCCCATTGCGACCAACGCCCTTGATTTATCAATGCTAGATCAAGCAGAGCTAGACTGGCTTAATCATTACCATTCACGTGTCTATCAGGCGCTTAGCCCTTTTCTTGATGCGCAAGATAAAAACTGGCTGCAAAGCACAACCCAGCTTATTGAGAAATAGGATATCAGCAAGTTTTATAACGTTTTCATTTTCATCTCAAACTCCTTGTTTGCCAGCCTTCGGGCTGGTTTTTTTTATAGAGATAACGGCGTAAAAAACAAAAACGCCCCGCGATGTTAGCGAGGCGATCCATTAAATTAAAATGATGCAGTTAAACTGCCCTACTGACGACACTTCTGAACATCAAAATCAACCACGATGGCGGCATTCTCAAAGTCACCAGATACTTTAACGTAGCCCCAGTAGTTACTCTGATTTGACAACGTAATACACTCTCCATTACCAATATTATCTGACCACCCGTGAAGATTAGTATCATCCGGCCAACCAGAGTTACTGTATTCAAGCTTTAGGTTGCCCGTACCATTCCCCGTCGTTATCGCCAGGTTTGAGCTTTCATTCACCGCTGGTACGCTCAGCCAAATGGTTTGTTGATTTGCCAAGCAAACTGGCTCTCCTGCTGTTAAGCGCCCACCGCTTACTTTACTTTGCACCGCGCAGTCTTGTGGCAATGTGTCATTACCGCCCAACGCTGAGATAACAACAGTATGAGTGGCGGTTGCCGTCAAGCCTTCACTGTCTGTCACACTTAGGCTGACCGAATACTCCCCTTCACTCCCATATTGGTGCGTCGGCTTGGTTTGTGTACTTGTCGAGCCATCACCGAAGTCCCATAAGACGCTGACGATCTTCCCGTTTGGGTCTGTACTGTTTTCACTGCTAAATGTAATGCTTTCACCGACTTTCCCCTTGTTGTTTGCGGTTATGACTGCATTAGGTGCACCATTTGAGACAAGGGCTTGCTGCCACTGCTCAAACTCACTTTGATATAAATTCGCCCATTGGGTGATCGTTGCTTTGTAATTGCTCCAATTCCCTTGGCGTGTTTCCACCAGCATTTGGTTTACGTCATCTTTATGATTTTCAAACATAAAACGTACAGCTAAGTACCCCCAACGATAAATTCGATCGACATCAAACCCATCATAAGTAGTCTCGAAAATCTCACTTAAGGTATACGTCGAGCCGTCTAAAATCGTCTCAAGTGCTGCTTGGTTGTCATTTTCTTGAGCGACATACTCTGCAATGCCTTCACTCCACCACACTATTTTTTCAGTTGGATGACTAAACCCTCCATAGAGATCAAATCGACCATCTAAGTAATGCACGTATTCGTGCTCTAAGTTCCAGACAAAGTGATCCGCGTTCGCATAAGAGGCTTCATAAGCAATAAAGTTGGGAATATTCCCCGGCTGGGAAGGATCACCCTCCAAGTACATACCGCCATTGTCAGTACTAATATCGAAAATTGGCCCTGCGTACTTACCATAATCGGTGCTTGAATCGAAGATATTAACTTGGAGCTGAGTATTGTGGTCATCTTTTACTGGCTGTTCACCAGTTTCTAATGACTGATGAAAGTAACCCTCTTCGTAACCCATTTTAGAACATGCGGCCGCGTGTTGCTCTTGCGTCATATTCTGAGACAAAATTCGGATTGTCGGGCTACAAGTATAAGTTTGCGATAGCACCAAGCCTTTTAGCTCAGTTTCGAAATTACAAATTCCGAACTCACTACAATCTGCGTAATATGAGGCGGTGTCCGCCGCCGCAAGCCAAACCGCGTCACCCCGACCATACATTTCATACTGTTCAAAGATTCGACTCAGCTGACTCTTCACAACAGAACTCGCGTTACCCGTATACTTGGTCAAACGCCCGAGCTCTCGCCCTGCATTCGCGGCCATAAACTCATCTTCAGCACCGATTGATGACGCCCTTAGAGCAAAATCGCCTAAAGCTTTGGCAAGGTCTGTTTGGTTGCCAATTATTTGCACAAATTGCTCGTTCCACTGCCCACCAAACAAAATAGTGAAAACACCGTTAACGGCATTGCGCATATACCAGTGCTGGGCGTATTGATCATTCCAACGTGTAAGCCACTGGGTCACTTGCGGTAAGTACGCGTGCTGCAAGCCGGCACTATCCATAGTGATGATGACCTCACTAAGCACTTTGCCGTGACGGTCGCTGTTCTCGTAGAAGTTTGCGTTATTAACAAACGCATCCACTGATTCTTTCACCGCTGGTGTGACCCATTCAATAAATGAGATGTTGTCATTGTAAAACTCGGCGTAATAACCCGCGCGTAAGTATAAGAACAACGTTTCGAGTTCATCGCTCCCGCCACCCGTATACCCCTTCGCCAACGTCGTAGTGTGCTTAGCGATGTTGTACATATGATCGGAGCTAAATACCGACTCTTGAATCCGACTTTCAGCAGAGAATAACTGGTTCACACACGTCGCGCCCTGACTTAAAATTTCGCTGATCAATTGGTTACTACTTTCGGTAATCAATGCCTCCAAATCACAAGCAGTGCTCGACTCATCAAGGCTTTCAAGTGACTGTACTCGAGTTGCCTTAGAGGGCTGAATTGGGAGAGTTGCGGTTGGTTGGTATTCAACTCGATTGGATTCAACACCGTGTGTATGAGCCGAATGTGCATGGTGCTCTGTAACTTGAGAAACTGGCTCGCTTAACGCAAATACGCCAGTGCTGGTTAATGTTGTCGCAATCGCGACACTCAAAATCTTCAGTTCCATCTAATTTCTTCTATATTGAGTTTTCCTTAGATGCATTACGTCTTTTGCATCGCCACTGCCCTTATTACTGCAAGAGCATCTCCATATAATCTACTAGCAAGACAAGAAGAAACATTTTGTTAACAAATAGATGTGGCGGTATCGGTTTTTGGTACTCGAGTTGCCGTTGCACGAGCTTGCCAGAAATCGATTTGCTTTAGTAATATTGATCAACTAGTTGTTTATCTTTCCATTCAAATATCTTTTATTGCTCCTCATAAAAGCTATAAAATGGTTTCTTTTCTTTTTGCTAAACAACTCCTATGACCGACGCTGATATTGAGCTACAACACCTTTGGTTAGAAGTCCAAACCGAACGCTGGCAAAACCTGCCACGCTTTTTATTCAGTTACTACTGCTACAAGCACAACCTTGTCAGTAAAACCAACAAAGTTTGCTGGGAGACGGCACGTGCAAACCTGCCTGCTTCAACATCAATAAAAGAGCGAAAAAAGGCGGTGGTTGAACCGTTAGTCTCTGAGGAAACCGTCGTTGGGTTATTGAAAACCATCAGCAAAGATGGAGAAATGACGTTTGACGTGATGGTAACCACACTTAATATGTTTTTGCACTATGTTGTGATTAGCAAGGAAGAAAAAGCGCAACTTAAATCAAACATGCCAGCTAGTTGGTATCAGCAATCGAACAAGTCGCCTTTGGCACGTTTCGAGCAAGCTGGCATTAAGCTACAAGAGTGATATGTCAGTCATCGCTGACGACAAACACAAAAGAAAAGCGCCTACAATGAGGCGCATTTGATCAAAAATTGAGGTGCCCCTAAACAAAAGTGCAAAGTGACCAACAAAGAAAAAGTCTGGTTATTCTTGAATGCCTCTAATGCGTACATTACGTCTACGTAAAACTTCTAATGTCACGAGCAAACACACCGACATAAAAATCAACAACGTAGCGACCGCCAATATGGTCGGACTAATTTGCTCTCGAATTCCTGACCACATCTGCCTCGGAACGGTTTTTTGTTCTGCCCCAGTCAGGAATAACGCCACCACAACCTCGTCGAACGAGGTGCCAAAGGCAAACAAGCCGCCAGAAATCATCCCCGGACGAATCAGCGGAAAGGTAATGTGTCTGAAAGTATAAACAGGGTTTGCTCCTAAGCTAGCCGCCGCTTTTACCAGGCTATGATCAAAGCCGCTTAAGGTCGCAGTAACGGTAATGACAACAAAAGGCGCACCTAACGCGGCGTGTGCCAAAATGACGCCTAGATAAGTTTGTGATAAGCCAAGGCGTGTGTAGAAAAAGTACATCGCAGCAGCAGAGATAATGACTGGTACGATCATAGGTGAGATCAACAGCGCCATAATCGTATTGCGAAAAGGCAAATTACTACTGGCTAAACCCAACGCCGCCAGAGTTCCTAGCCCTGTTGCAACGAGTGTCGCCATAAAAGCAATGAACGTGCTGTTTTTCAGCGCCAACAGCCACTGATCACTAGTAAACATTTCTTGATACCAGCGAGTAGAATACGCTGCCGAATCAAGGTTTAGCATCCCCTCGGTAAAAGTAAAGTAAGGCGTTGCATTAAACGATAACGGGATGATGGTCAGAATCGGAGCGATTAAAAAGAACAGCACCAACCCACAAAAAACTAAGTAGCCTGCGTAAGCGACTCGCTCTACTTTTGATGCATAGTTTGGTAATGCCATGGTTATCCTCCTACCTTAAGGTTATTCATGCCAACCACACGGTTGAATATATAAAACAGAACCAGTACAACGAACAAAAGCAGTCCACCCAATGCGCCAGCCATCCCCCAGTTCAGTGATGTCTGCATATGATAGGCAATCATATTGGATATCATCTGTCCGCTTCTTCCACCAACCAAAGCGGGCGTAATGTAGAAACCAATAGAAAGAATGAAAGTGAGCAAGGTCCCCGCACCTATCCCCGGTAACGTAAGCGGCATATAAACTTTGATGAACGCAATGAAAGGCGTCGCGCCTAGAGAACGAGCGGCACGGAAATAAGTTGGGCTAATTCCTTTCATTACGCTGTACAGAGGCAGGATCATAAACGGCAGCAGAATGTGAACCATAGACACCACCGTTCCGAAGGTATTGTGAATCATCTGAATTCGTTCGGAAGTAAAACCCGACCAAATAAGGAGATCATTAATGACCCCTTGGTTTTGCAGCAGAACAATCCAAGACGTGGTTCTGACTAATAATGACGTCCAAAATGGCAGCAGTACAATGATTAAAAGTAAGTTCGCGCGCTTATCAGGTAAATTGGCAAGCAGGTAAGCAACGGGGTACGCCATCACCAAACAAATTAAGGTGATTGAAATAGACATCCAAAAAGTTTTAAAGAAAAGGTCGACGTATATTTGGCGTTTTTCTGGTTGGGGCTCAATGTCTCCAAACTCATTCACTTGCAAGTCTAGCGCAGCAAGATAATGACTGAATGTTAGTGCGCCACTAAGATTCTTAAACGCCGCCCAATATTTAGGATTAGTCCATCGCTTATCAAGCTTGGCCAACTGTGTCACCGAGCTAGGCAGCGACGTCAAACGAGACAACTTTCTACCTGTTTTCATCAATAAGCTGCGCATACCAGACTCTTCAATATTCATCCGGCTGGCTATTTTCGGTAGCTCTTTGCTTTGATAAAGCGCAAGTACTTCAACAGAGAATGCCTCAATGACTTCTTGATGAGGCTGACCTTGATAATCCCAACTTTCTAAGGCTTGAATAGTTTGTGGGAGTGACTGGGATATTTCTCGGTTATCCACGCTTCGATAAAGCATGTCGAGGATAGGAAAAGCAAACGTAAACAGGATAAAGCACACCAATGGAATTGTAAGCATAATAGAACGAAGCTTTTTTCGGCGCTCCGCCTTTTGCAGCTGCGCTTTCAGATTGGTTTCTTGCTGATGAACTTGACGTTCGACTTCCAATACAGAATCTAATGCGGTTAGCTCTCGACTCATGCTGCTACCTCGCTACTTGGAGTTAGTGTTTCATCAAGAGCATGGCAATCGTCGCTTTGCCAACCAATACGACAAATTGAGCCAGGCGTTAACTGCAAGTGTTTACGATTATCGTTAGGTACTTTAACGATGAAGTGACCAACGCTCTCTACTTCGACGACCAGACGATAATGATCACCGTGATAAATCAATTCTCGTAAGACACCCGAGACTTGGTTCTCACAAGACGCTTTATCTGGTTGAATAACAATCTTTTCTGGTCGAATGGAAAGTGTTGTTCTCTGCCTTTGCTCAGATACTCTGACAGGTTTCGCAGTAAATAACTCTTTCCCAACGAGCACTTGGCAATACTTTCCGTTCAACTCTTTGACTAAACCTGAGAGTTGGTTGTTTTCTCCAATAAACTGCGCAACAAACGTATTACTCGGAGATTCATAAAGCTCGGTTGGTGTCGCGAGTTGTTGCACTTCGCCGTGATTAAAAACCGCAATACGGTCGGACATAGTGAGAGCTTCGTCTTGATCGTGCGTCACATACAAAATGGTGATGCCAAGCTTTTCATGCAAATGTTTAATTTCCATCTGCATTTGCTCACGCAGCTGCTTATCTAATGCGCCTAGTGGTTCATCCATCAACACGAGTTTAGGCTCAAACACTAATGCTCGCGCTAACGCAACACGCTGTTGTTGACCACCTGATAACTGCTTTGGGTATCGAGTCGCAACATGCTCAAGCTCGACCATTTCTAATACACTCTGAACTTTGCTTTGAATCGTGTAACTGTCGAGTTTTCGCACCTTTAAAGGAAACGCAAGATTCTCGGCAATGGTCATATGTGGAAACAACGCATAGTTTTGAAACACCATACCGATATCGCGCTTGTGCGGCGCGAGATGATTAACGGGAACGCCATCGATATAAATGTCTCCACCGGTCGCGGTTTCAAAGCCCGCTAGCATCATTAAGCAAGTGGTCTTGCCCGATCCTGACGGCCCCAACATAGTAACGAACTCTCCAGGAGCAATATCTAAGTTGAAGTCTTTCACCACCAAATTCGTGCCATCGTAGGTTTTCTTAACGTGTTGAAAGCTGACATAGTCCTTGTTTTCCGTGCTCATGACTTCCCTCTTTTCATTTTTTGAATATTACGAATGAGTAGAGCGTCAGTTAACGCTCTACTAAACAGCACAATTACAGATTGTATTTGGATAGGTCTAAGCGGGTTTCTAACGCATGTTCAACCATTTGAATGACTTGTTGACGCTCTTCACCTTGTAAAAGTTGGCGTGGCGCACGAACTTGTTCAGATCCACGTCCGCAGACTTGCTCGGCCAGTTTAATGCACTGAACCAGCGTAGGAATGGTGTCTAAACGCAGTAGCGGTAAGAACCAACGGTAGATTTCTAACGCTTCAGCATAACGACCTTGGCTTGCCAGTTTATAAATCGCGACGGATTCTTCTGGGAATGCGTTGGTTAAACCTGAAATCCAGCCGGTCACGCCTAGCATCAATGATTCAAGAGCAATGTCATCAACACCACTGAACACGGTAAAGCGGTCATCAAATTTATTGTAAAGCTCAGTGATACGACGAGTATCAGTGGTCGACTCTTTAATAGCTACAATGCTTTCAAACTCAGCCAGTTTCGCCATGATATCGAGGTTTACATCGACACCATAAGCAACCGGGTTGTTGTAAATCATGATTGGCATTTCTGGCGCTGCTTTTGCTAGCGTGCGGTAATATTCGAACGTTTCGCTCTCAGACGTGCGGTAAACCATGGCAGGCATCACCATACAACCATCGATACCAATTTTGTACGCATCCTGCATGTAATCAACAGCTGCTGTGGTAATAGACTCTGCTGTACCAGCAATCAAAGGCACACGGCCATTTACGACTTCTTTTGCCGCTTGCAAGACCTGGCGTTTCTCCTCCGGGTACAACGCGCAGTTCTCACCGACGGTACCCAAGCAGATAATGCCATTCACACCATCTTTAATTTGGTTATCTATAACGGTTTGCGTTGCGTCTAAGTCGATTGACTGATCTTGACGAAATTGCGTACTGACCGCCGGATAAACACCTTTCCAATCAATTTTCATGAACTACTTTCCTTATATGTATATTGTATGCAATTTAAATAAACGAGCAAAAATGCTCAGGCATGGCTATCTATGCCATTTTCTAACAACACCGCCTTTACAGCGGCCAAATCAGCCAAAGCACTGCCAACTGATTTGTATAAAGTAATGACCTCATCGTTTTGACGTCCTGAGATTTGTTGGGCGCAAAGCTGCGGTAATTCCCCTTTGATATCGTCTGACGTGAACACGCCCTCTTGAATTGGAATGAGAAGATCGCCCGCTTCGGCTAATACGTTAATGCGGCTATCGACATACACCTGCGCTCGTTGCACTGCTTCTGAGTCGCATTCACGCTTATCCAAGTCATGATTACCGACCAAATCAATATGGGTACCCGGCTGCACGTCCGCGCCATTAAACAAAGGCTCTGCTGATGCGGTAATACAACTGATGATGTCAACGTGTTTGATAACGTGGTCCACTTTTTCTACGACTGAAACGCGAAACCGACGCTCATCAGGAAGCGACTGATACTCTGAAGATGACACAATGGCATCTACCGTCGCCTCGGCTTTGTCTGAGTTACGCCCCCAAATATAAACCTGCTTAAGTGGGCGAACCGCAGCGTATGCCCACGCAAAATAAGGCGCAAGATTGCCCGTTCCGCAGATCAACAGACGATCAGCATCGGGACGCGCTAAATAGTCCGCTGCCAACGCAGAAGCTGCGGCGGTTCGCCAAAACGTTAAAACTTTACCGTCTACGAGTGCGAGCGGCTCACCATCATTTCGTCTAAAAACAAGCAGCTTAGATGCAAGCGTATCTTTGCCTTGCTCAGGATTATGCGGGAAATACGTAAAGGCTTTCACCGCAATCAACTCCTGGTTCCAAGCTGGAAGTAGCGCAAACGCCTCGTATTCTCCCTCTTCTAAGGGCATGACTCGGCGTTGAGGTATTGTCGCTGGCCGCGAGTACATTTCACGCATCGTTTCAATAAGAGACTTCATTGTTAAACATTGCGCGACTTGCTGTGCTTCGATGACTTTCATCATTTCTCCGAAAACATAAATACAGTTGAGGAAAAGTACGGAACCTCGCTTATGGATGAAAACTCGGCCCCATACACAAATTAACGCCTAGTTAAGCAGCCAGGTATTGAACTCTTCATTTAGTTCATCCGCATAGTCTGACCACCATTCATCGTTAATCAGGAAGGCGGTTTGGAAGTTTTGAGGTGCGGTAGGAAGGTTCGCTAAAATGTCTGGGTTCACCTCCGCCGAAGACGATTTACGCGTAGGCCCGTAGGCAACGTACTTAGCTTGATCAGCTAATGGTTTTGTTCCTGAAGAAAAAGCGATGAAGTCCAATGCAAGCTTTGTGTTCTCGCTCCCTTTAGGTATCGCCCATCCATTCATGTAACCCATTTGACGGTCCCATATAATCCGAAATGGTTGACCTTCATCTTTACGGGCATTGTGAATTCGGCCGTTAAACGCCGAGGCGATCACCACTTCTTTGTCTGCAAGCATTTGAGGTGGTTGGGCACCGGTTGTCCACCACAGTACTTCTGATTTGATCGTATCCAACTTAGCAAAAGCACGCTCGCGCCCCGCTTCGGTTTCGAGCAGGCTGTAGACCTCTTCTGGCTTTACACCATCAGCCAATAGTGCCCACTCAAGATTGCCCTGAGGTTGTTTTTGCAATGCACGTCGACCTGGAAAAGTTTGTAGGTCAAAGAGATCGGTCAACTTGCTAGGCAAAGCCTTACCTTTAAACGCGTCTTCGTTCACCGCTAATACTGTGGACACAACGATGGTATTGATTGCGCACTCGTGAATCGCACCATCAATGAAATCCTCTTGTGCTGGTGTTCCATCTGCGCCCGGAGGCAAAATACTTGGGCTCACTGGTTCTAATAGCCCTTCTGTACAACCACGAACAATGTCCGGCTTGTCGAGAGAAACCAAATCCCAGCGCACGTTGTTCGCTTCCACCTGCGCTTTAATTTCGGCTAATCCGCCGCTGAAATCCTCGGATACGATCTCTACACCTGTTTTTTTAATGAAAGGCTTGTGATATGCCTCCACTTGGCTCTTGGTGAATGCACCACCCCAAGATACGACCGTCAATTTGTCTTCAGCATAAGCAGAAGTCCCCAACAGCATTCCTGAAATCAACAGTGCCAATGGTGCTTTGGTCATTCGTGACATGTATTACTCCTTTTGGTTGTTTTTCTGGAGGCATCCGAGTACGGCTGTTGGATACCAGTTTTTGTTAAAATTAAGTTAACATTAGCATTTAATATATTTTATATAATATTTAATATTAAATTTTTTCAGGCAAATCGTTGTAGTGAAAAAGGTGAAAGATCAATCGATGTCGGCTTTCCTTCGATAAGCTCTAAAAGGAGATCTGCCGTAATCGCCGCTTGAGTTAATCCAAGGTGTTGGTGACCAAATGCCAGTAATACATTTCCATCCCAAATGCTATCAATAACCGGTAACGAGTCGACTGTTGAAGGCCGATTCCCCATCCACTTTTCTCCTTGCTTGAGTGGATGTAACCCCGATTCAAACATCTCATCACCTAACTGAAAAAGCATTTCTGAACGTTTCATATTGGGTGGTGACTCTACATCGGCATACTCAACAGTGCCTGCCAAGCGTAACCCACCAGACATCGGAGTCATGATGAATTTTCTATCGGCAGAGCTAATAGGAAATGGCAATACATCACGCTTGTCATCCACCATTAGGTGATAACCACGCTCGGCTTGAATAGGCACTTTGACTCCGGTTAGTTGCCGTATCAAAGGCTTAGAATGTACACCAGCGGCAACAATGATTCGGTCAAATGAATGAGTTTGAGACTCAACCAGCACATCGCCATTTTTCGCCAACGCAGATACACCTTTTTGTAAAACCTTACCGCCAAGAACTTCAAAGGCTTCACTTAGCTCAGCACAGAGCTGATAAGGGTCTAGCGTATGACCTGTTTCGGGAAAAAAGACTCCGACACGAACCTTATGGCTGAGATCAGGTATCCGCTCTCGAATCTCCTCTTGTGTCCAAACTTGATACGTCACACCGTTTTTAACCAGTGAGTTAAGCGTGCTTTGATAATTCTGAAACAGTTTCTCGTTTTCAAAAGTGAGCAATGAACCATTCATTTTTATTAGATGTGCTTTTCCGATTGAATCAAGCACGTCACGCCAACTTGCCACTGACCGCTCGTTAAGACTCTTAATCGCGTTTTTTGCCCGCTCCGCGGCTGATGGCTTTGTTTGTAATAGAAAACGAATCATCCACCCGATAGTGCTTGGAATATCTTGCCAACGGATCGAAACCGGACTTTTGGAATCTAGCAGCATTTTAGGTAATTGTGGAAGCAGCGCTGGCGTTGCAAGAGGGAAGATTTGCTCAGTCGCGATATGACCTGCATTTCCTTTAGAGCATCCATTCCCCACGCCATTGGGATCAAAAATCGTGACTTGATAACCTTGCTGCTGCAACTTCAATCCAATTGATAAGCCAATAATCCCCGCACCTATCACGGCGATCCTTTCCTTTTTGGTTTCATCCTTGACCAACATAAATATGCTCCGAGTCACACTTGAAAACGTAGATTGTATACAATATATTTTACATTACGTTAACATCACTATTGTTTAATTCAACCATTTTTTCAGCAAGGAGCGAAAAATGAGACAAGGAACTTTTTTCTGTATTGATGCCCACACCTGCGGCAACCCAGTTAGGCTGGTCGCAGGCGGTGTGCCTCCACTCGAAGGCAATACCATGAGCGAAAAGCGCCAATACTTTCTTGAGCATTATGATTGGATTCGTCAGGCACTCATGTTTGAGCCTCGCGGACACTCAATGATGTCGGGGTCCGTTGTCTTGCCTCCTTGCAGCGATAACGCAGACGCTTCAATTCTGTTTATTGAAACCAGTGGGTGCTTACCAATGTGTGGCCACGGCACCATTGGAACCGTCACCACCGCTATCGAGAATCGCCTTATCACTCCCAAAAAAGAAGGTCGTTTGATACTTGATGTCCCAGCAGGGCAAATCGAAGTGCACTACCAAACAAAAGGTGACAAGGTCACGTCGGTAAAGATATTTAACGTACCGGCTTACCTTGCCCACCAAGACGTAACCGTGGACATAGAAGGCTTAGGTGAGCTCACTGTCGATGTTGCTTATGGCGGAAACTATTACGTAATCGTCGACCCTCAAGAAAACTACGCCGGACTTGAACACTACTCTCCAGATGAAATTTTGATGCTTTCTCCAAAAGTTCGCGAAGCGGTATCTCGAGCGGTTGAGTGCGTACATCCAGCAGATCCAACAGTGTGCGGTGTTTCTCACGTGCTATGGACCGGAGAGCCCACTCAAGAAAACGCTACCGCTCGAAATGCTGTGTTTTACGGCGACAAAGCGTTGGATCGATCGCCATGCGGTACGGGAACAAGTGCACGCATGGCGCAATGGCATGCAAGAGGCAAACTCAATCAAGGGGAAGACTTTGTTCACGAAAGTATCATCGGCAGCCTATTTCAAGGACGTATAGAAGGCATTACCGAAGTGAATGGCAAAGCCGCTATTTTGCCAAGTATTGAAGGATGGGCACAAGTATACGGTCACAACACGATATGGGTAGACGATGAAGACCCATATGCGTACGGATTTGAAGTAAAGTAATAAGGATAGTAAGGAAGAATGATGAACCCACAAGAACCAACCACTTTTTACGCAGTCAACGCCTTTACTGGTGAGCCTCTACCCACAGAGTTTCCGGTGCATGGGGAGCAAGAAGTTAATCAAGCAGCCTCAGCCGCCCAAAGCGTTGCGCGTGAGTTTCGCCTACTAAGCAATGCAAAGCGAGCGAGCTTACTTTGCTCTATCGCCTCTGAATTGGAAAAGAAGAGTGAAGAAATCGTTGCTCGTGCTCATTTAGAAACTGCCCTTCCCGAAGCACGTTTAAGCGGTGAAATAGGACGTACCGCCAACCAATTACGACTATTTGCCGAGGTTGTGAGCTCGGGTAATCACCATCAAGCAATTTTCGATACGCCAAACCCAGACCGCCAACCACTGCCGAAACCAGATATTCGTCGTCAGCAAATCGCAATTGGCCCTGTCGCCGTGTTTGGTGCGTCTAATTTTCCGCTCGCATTTTCTACTGCAGGTGGTGATACGGCTTCGGCACTGGCAGCTGGCTGTCCTGTGATTGTAAAAGGCCATACCGCCCACCCTGGCACCAGTCAACTTGTTGCTGAGTGTATTGAGGCTGCACTTGAGAAAGAGTGCTTACCGCAAGCCATCTTCACGCTATTGCAAGGCAACAAACGCGCACTTGGCCAAGCACTCGTTACCCATCCAAAAATTAAAGGGGTTGGTTTTACAGGCTCCGTCGGTGGTGGCCGTGCGCTGTTTAACCTAGCTCAGCAAAGACCAGAGCCAATCCCCTTCTATGGCGAACTAGGGGCGATTAACCCAACATTTATTCTCCCTTCAGCCATACGAGCAAACGCATCATTGGCTGAAGAGTTTGTGGCTTCTATGACTTTGGGCTGTGGACAATTTTGTACAAAGCCCGGCGTTGTATTTGTCTTGAATTGCCCAGAAACGCAAGCCTTTATCGAAACCGCTCAAGGGTTAATTCGACAACAATCAACGGCCACTTTGCTAACGCAAGGAATCCGAGAAACGTATGAATCAGAAGTTAACAAGCGAGCTTCCGAAACGGGCATTAATGTAACTCGCTCTGAACAAGCAGAAGTGACCAATGTCGCACCAGTACTGTTCGTGACGGACAGTAAAAACTGGCGTAAAAACCCGCAATGGGAAGAAGAAATATTCGGTCCTCAATCGTTGATCGTAATCTGTGAAGATTTCGATGACATGTTGAAACTGAGTGATTCACTGACTGGCTCGCTCACCGCAACCCTTCACGCTACCGCTGAAGACGAAGAACAAGCCAAGCAACTGCTTCCAAGTTTGGAAGAAATCGCCGGACGCCTTGTATTCAACGGTTGGCCAACTGGCGTCGAGGTTGGTTACGCTATGGTTCATGGTGGACCATATCCGGCTTCAACCAATTCTGCCTCAACATCTGTCGGGGCAGAGGCTATTCATCGTTGGTTGCGTCCCGTCGCTTATCAAGCTTTACCAGAATCTTTATTGCCGGATTCATTAAAAGCGTCGAACCCACTGGGTATTCAACGCGCCATAGATGGCTGAGTCTCCCAATAAGATCACCAAATGGCTCAAAAAGGCATCAACTGATGCCTTTTATTTCACTCTACTTCTCAAAACCTTCTTTCCTAGTTGGTTTGTGCCAGAAAAACAATAAACTACTAAAGTAAAATGGATTGGATACAATATTAATTTCACGGGAGACTTCAATGTCACAGAAACCTGTTTTTAAAACGCGTACTCAGCTCGTTGAGGAAGCAATTCGAACTCAGATCTTGAAGGGCGAGTTAAAAACTGGTCAACCTTTACGTCAAGATGCGTTAGCAAAAGAGTTTAATGTTAGCCGAATTCCTGTGCGTGAAGCGTTAGTTCAATTGGAAGCACAAGGACTCGTTAGCTTTGAACCTCACAAAGGTGCGACGGTCACTGAGCTATCTCCAGAGAAAATCAATGAGCTATTTGAACTGCGCGCTGTCGTGGAATGCCACATTTTAGAGCGTGCGATTCAAAATATGACAGACGCTGACCTTGAACGCGCGCGAGAAGTTCGCGAACGTTTCGAGTCAGTAGTGAACAGTGGCGACGAAGTAGAAGAATGGAGCAACTACAACTACGAGTTCCATAAAGCCCTATATGCGCCAGCCAACATGCCTGAAACTATGGACGTCATTTACAACCTGAACACAAAGTGTGACCGATACATACGCATGCAGCTATTGTTTACAACAGGCATTAAAAAGGCAGAAGAAGAGCACTTAAGCTTGTTTGAAATGTGCCAGAATCGCGATATAGAAGGCGCCAAGTACCTGCTGAAAAAACACATTCTAGAAGCAGGCACAGCGATTCGAAACCTGCTGCTTGAAAGGCAAAATATCAGCCAGTAAACGGAATAACGAATAAGGTGATATTCAAGGATGAATGTTGGACCAAAGTTTTTACTCGCAGCGCTACGACAAAAGATTAAAGAAGAAGGGCTTTGCTACAATTCCTTGTCAGAGAAAAGTGGCATCCCTTTATCTAGTATTAAACGCCACCTACATAATCCAGCTTTAGGTTTGGATAAAGTACTTATTTATCTGAACTACCTGAATACCGATCTCATCGAACTCGCAACCTTAGCCAACGAGCTTCAGCACCAAAACGAGCAAATGCTAACAGATGAAGAGAGCGCCCTTTTCGTTGAGCATCCTTACTTACTTGATTTTATTTATATGCTGACTTCTCGTGATATTAAACCGCAAGAGATAGCCCAAACTTACGGACTTTCTGATACAAGCTTACGATTCTATTTGCGTATCGCGGAAATTCTAGGATATGTCGAAAACTTCGGAGACGGCTTGTTTTACCGTTCTGGTCGTCGATTTATTATGGAAGAAGGTACGGCATTAGACACCTTATTCAAAGAGCGATTTCAACAAGATTCGCTTTCTCATGATATCAACCCAGGCGTATGTATAGGTCGCATTAGGCTCACCGAAGAGCAGAAAGTGCAAATAGAGGACGAGCTTTGTAATAAATTAGCGAAACTTAACGCAGTTAACACTTCCAACAATGAAGGTGAACTAATAAATATATTAATGCGCTGCACTCCCGGTGCTCAGATATTTTTCGCTGATGATTTACCTAACATTGACGGAAGCCTATTAAAGCACGTCGCTCAACTCACTAAATTAAGTTAAAGCATCAGACAAATAAATCAAACAAACCCCAGATAACATCATATATCCCTACCAAACTATTGATTCAAAGCGTTTCCTGAATCTAATTCTGATTTTTATTTAGCAAGCATCGCTTAGTCAACTAAGAACTTGTCTTAATTTCACACTTATTAATTGTCTTGTTAGCTCTTTTGAAATAGACAGAAAACTTAAGTAATGACTAATTTAGCTTAAGTATAAAAGACAACTTTTTTACGTTATTTACCTCACACTATTTAACTATAAATTTGCAGACGAACAAATTAAATTAATACATTCACCTAGCTAATAAAAACAAAAGCAAAACACATAATTATAATTCTATTATTTATAAGGACATAGAAAAGTGAAATTTAAGTATTCTTTAGCAACGGCAGTCACTCTCGCATTATTACAAGGCTGTGGCGGTGGCGGCGGTGATGGTTCATCACCTACTCCGTCAACTAGCAGCGCAACTGGACCAACATGGAAAGCCGGTGATTTTAGCCAACCGTCGAAAACGTTTATCAACCAATGTGAAACGCCCCGCGTCGGACTGGACCCATATGACAACTATGCCGCCTATCCAGATAAATTGGGCTCTACATTGCACGAAAAACTCTTTTTAAGAGCTTTTACTAACGAAACGTACCTATGGTATGACGAGGTTCCTGATAATAATCCAGCAAACTACAAAACTGTTACTGATTACTTCAATACGCTGGTCACCTCTGCTACTACCGCGACGGGTAAACCCAAAGATCGCTTCCATTTTACCGTCCCTTATGAAGATGAGATGAAATCATCGCAATCCGGTTTAGTTGCTGGATTTGGTTTCAACTGGGCATTCTTACGTGGCGTACAACCTCGAGACGTTCGTATTTCCTACAATGAAGAAGCCTCGCCAGCTGATAGAAGCGGCATTGCTCGTGGTGATAAGCTTCTGAAAATCAATAATATTGATGTGGTTAACACCGGTAGTCAGTCCGACATTGATTTTATTAATAAAACGCTCTTTAACCCTGACATCAATCAAGATTACACCTTCACATTTGAGAGTGTCGACGGTCTAGTGAAAACCGTGACGCTTACCGCCTCTGATGTCATGACCTCTCCAGTTAAAAATGCCAAAGTGATTACACACAATGGTATGCGGATCGGCTATCTGCAATACAACTCCTTTGAACCAAGCGCTCAAGCCCCGCTTATTGAGGCGTTCAGTACGCTCTCAGCAGAGAATGTTGACGAGATCGTCGTTGATTTACGTTACAACGGCGGTGGCTTAGTCCTTCAGTCCTCGCAAGTAGGCTACATGCTAAGCGGTGCTGGTCAGAACCGAGTCTTCAGTGAGTTGATTCACAATGACAAAGTGATGCGTACCATTAAAGATGGGGATAACATCTATCGCTTTACAAATCTAGCAATAGACTGGGCAGCACAGAAATATTCGGACCAAGTGCTTCCGACACTGAACAAAAAGCGCGTATATGTGCTGACTTCAGGAGGCACGGCTTCCTCAAGTGAACTGCTAATCAACGCTTTGCGCGGCATTGATGTGGAGGTTATCCAAATAGGCTCAACAACCACAGGTAAACCGTATGGGTTCTCACCAGAACAAAACTGCGGCACTATGTACTACACTATTCAGTTCAAGTCGGCGAACGAGAAAAAATTTGGCGACTTCGCTGATGGTTTTATTCCTACTCCAAAGAGCCAAATCAATACCGAGCTAGGCTTAAACAATAGAGTGGAAGGTTGCTGGGTCAATGACGACCTAACAAAACCATTAGGCGATCCATCTGAAGGTATGCTTTCTGCGGCACTAAACTACATGGAAACTGGAACCTGTCCGCCAGTCTCCTCTTCAAGTTTCAACGCCATGCCGCGTAACATTTCATCTCCGGAGTTAAGCGATCTTCGCTCTCCGCTACGAACAGAGGCAATTCATGTTGAGATCAACTAGCTTTTTACGAATGCTGATTCGGGTGGCGCTTTTCCTAGGCACTTCAATTTCTTTGATAGGATGTCAAGCTATGTCACAAGAACCCGTTGAAGCATTGAGTAAAAAGAACTCTCCGGAAACAGTCATAGAAATTCAAAACGCGATCGCAGAAATCCAAGGGACACCAGCACCTAGAATCGCAAATAACGTATTTGAATCTTCACCGCATTTGTTGATTGAAAAAGGACGAGTAAAAGGGAACAACAATCAACTGTTGGATGGCAGCTATAAGGATCTTCCAGACCAATATACGTTGCAGATAAGAGGTGAAACCTGTGGCTTGTACTATGCCAAAACAGATACTTTTGTCTCTCTCAGTTCACTAGATTGTGAGCCCAACATTAAGTTTTAGATCTCCCAAAATAGAAGCCCGCTGATATCAGCGGGCTTCCTACTTTATTGTTCAGTGTGAAACGGTCAACGTTACTTTAGTTCAATCCATGCTTTGCGCTGTTGCTTATCCATGTATGACCAAGCTACAAAGCGGCTCACTTTCTGCCCTTGACTCATTTCAACCACACGAATGGCTTTCACACCCAATTTTTCAAGCTGCTTGCGCATCGGACGAACGTTGTCTTTTTTGGATATAAGGGTTGTAAACCACAAGACCTGCGCGGCAAAAGCTTGGCTTTCATTCGCCATTTTTCGGATAAACGCCGCTTCTCCGCCTTCACACCACAATTCAGCGTTTTGACCGCCAAAATTCAACGCGGGCTTACTTGTCTTTACTTGTGCGGCTTGAGGTTTTAGCCCTTTCTTACGCTGGTTTGCTTTTAGATTATCGATTTTACGCTGGCTGCCCATAGCGGCATCTTCCGCCGAACGGTGGAATGGCGGATTACATGTCGTCACATCATAACGATCATTCGGTTGAATGATACCTCGATAAATATTGGCATCATTGTGTTGCTGTATCAGTGCAATTTTTCCCGTCAAAACACGATTGTGCTCTACGATCGTTTGAGCCGATTGGATGGATTTTGGATCGACATCGCTGCCCGTATAGTGCCAACCGTATTTTGTTACACCAACAATCGGATAAATACAGTTTGCTCCCACGCCAATGTCCAACGCGTTCACTTTTTGGTGCGCGTACTGACCTTTTACTTCACTATCAAGTAGTTCTGCCACTCGGTGAATGTAATCAGCGCGGCCCGGAATCGGTGGGCAAAGGTAGGTGTCGGGAATGTCCCAGAACTCGACACCATAATACGCAGCAAGCAATGCTTTATTGAGCATTTTAACAGCATTAGGATCAGAGAAGTTTATGGAATCTTCCCCTTTCGGATTTTTGATAACGAATGGCTTTAACTGTGGTTCACTTTCCACGAGTTTTTTAAAATCGTAACGACCTCGATGAACATTACGCTCATGCAAACCATTCTTCGCTATTTTTGTGAACTCGACTTCGCTCTTTCCTGCAGGCTGAGGGGATTTGCGCGCAACTTTGTCTTTAACACGCTTCGGCTTGGCTTTATTCGCGTCTTTCTTCTGAGCCGCCATTGAAGCCTTTGGCTTTGCTTGCTTCGCGTTGTGATTATTGTTCTTCATTCAAATTCGCTTTTAAATCGAGATAAATCATAAACAAACGAGCATCAAATTCGAGTTGGTGATACTCAGGCTCCATGTAGCAACATAACTGATAGAACGCCTTGTCGTGGTTTTTCTCACGAGTATGTGCCAACTCATGTACCACCAGCATCCTTAATAGTGGCTCGGGCGCATCTTTAAATACATTGGCAATGCGAATCTCGTTTTTCGACTTCAGCTTACCGCCATGGTTTCTACTGATTACACTGTGCAAACCAAGCGCGTTGTTTACCGCGTGAATTTTCTTATCGTAGACAACTTTACTGATTGGCGCGGCTTTCTTCATGTAGCGGTTTTTGATTGCCATGGCGTACTCATAGAGCGCCCTTTCGCTTTTGATTTGGTGCCTATCGGGATAACGCTTCTCGAACCAAGGAACAAACTTGCCACTCGCTATCAATGAGCTCACCTGCTCTACGATGTTTTGTGGGTAGCCTTGAATGTATCGAAGTGACGGATGCATAGAATTAACGTCTGTTATGACAAAATAAAGGCGCTCAATATACCTGAGATAAAGGACAGTTTCACCTTAGCTTTCGCCTTTCATTTATGGTGAAAGGCCGTTAAACTTCGCCTCCCAATGATAATGGAGAGAAACTCAATGAAACGTGTCGTCCTTTACGTCAAAGACAAATGCCCTCACTGCAAAGATGCTCAACGTTATCTGGATTCGAAAAATATTAACTATCGTTTGTGCAATGCTAAGATGCAACGCGGTCGCAAAGAACTTGATGCGCTTGGTGCTCGTTCAGTGCCAGTTTTAAAAATTGGTGATCGGGTAATGATTGGCTGGAACCCAAAGAACTTCGAGAAGATGTACAAAGGCGACTAGTGCTCGGACGATGAATCTGCGCTGCGTTTAAACGTAGCGCTTGATAAAGTCGATAAACGTTCGATCTGCTATTGATAAGTACCCCTGCTTGCGCCAAGCAAGTGCCAGATCCAGCGTCACTGGTGGTTCAAACGGTAAGCCAACAACGCCCGACTCATGTTGAGTCACCAATTCCAGTAACGCGGTAATCGCAAACTCTTGTTTTACAATACTCAAAATCAAAGGCAGTAAGTTGGTCTCGAATGATGACTTCATGGTAAACCCATGCTCCTCACTCACCTGATCCAAAAATTCGCGGTGAAAATAGCCATGCTGAAACATAACCAAATCGTGTTCAAAGAACTCATCAAAAGTAAGAGCGTGTCGCTGGGCTAACTCATGCTCAGGTGAAACAACTGCGACCATTTGGCTAGTAAACAAATGGTCAGTTTCTAGGTCATCAGGCACGTTATCACAACTGATCACACCGATATCGAGTTGACCATTGAGCAGCATACGACGAATCGATTGAGTCCCAGCTTCGACCAAGGTCAATTTTAACTCCGGGAATTGGCTTTTAAACGCCATCACAATTCGTGGAAAGAAATAACTGCCCATCATTGATGGCGTTCCGAGTCGTACTTCTCCTTTCGCTAAGCCTTTCAACTCATCAATCGCGAGCTGCGCGTCGTGCAACTGTTGAATCACCCGCTTGGCATGTATAAGTAGCGTTTCGCCCTCTTTCGTTAAGCTGATTTTTTTATCATCACGGCGAAATAGGGTAACGCCCAAAGACTGCTCAAACTTTTTGATAGAAATGCTTAATGCGGGCTGGGCAATATGCAGGGCTTTCGCCGCATGGGTAATGTTTCCGTGTTCAGCGACCGCCAGAAAATGTTTAAGTTGTTTCGATTCCATTAGATCAAAAATATATGGTGTCCATATTTTTAATATATTTTTTTAATTTATAACGAACTGATAGATTGATCACAGTCTCTCCATTTGCTCACATTAGGCAGGATTCATGGTCAGTTTTGGCACACCGGAATACAAACGCATTACGCTCTCGCTAGCGCTTGGTTCCTTCTTGGTTTTTTCAAATTTATACCTACTACAGCCAATGCTGCCCACTTTTGCCCAAATTTTCACGATCTCAGAAACGCAAGTGAACTGGTTATTTGCGGCCTCAACACTCGCTCTCTCTTTTAGCCTCGTTCCGATGGCTGTGTTGTCAGAATCAGTGGGACGAAAGCCAGTCATGATGGCTGGTCTGTTTTCGATTCCTACCCTTTCCGCTTTGATGCTGTTTGGTGACTCATTTCTGTTTTTGGTGGTATGTCGAGCACTGATCGGTGTCGCGCTCGCAGCTTTTGCTGCGGTCGCCGTGGCTTACATGGCAGAAGAGCTCGACAAGCACGCCTTCTCGATGGCAATTGGAACGTACATTGCGGCTAACTCATTAGGCGGCATTGCAGGGCGTATTAGCGGCGGCTTATTGGCGGACAATTTCAGTGTTGATGTCGCCATTGAAGTTATGATGGTGTTCACTCTTCTTGGTGTCATTGGCGTTCACTATTTATTGCCAACACAGCGCAACTTCACCCCGTCATCAAGCAGCTTGCGCCATCAAAATCGTGCGCTTATTGGTCATTTTAAAAACCAACGCGTGTGGTTCGCGATGCTGATAGGAGGACTCAACTTTGCCTTGTTCGTCAACCTTTATTCCGTCATGGGTTTCCGTCTGGTGAGTGAACCTCACAATGTGCCCGTCGGGTTCGCCTCACTGATCTTTATTTGTTACTTGGGAGGGACTTTCTCCTCTCGTTGCGCAGGCCACTGGAGTAAACGTTATTCATCAATCCTCGGTATGTTCTTAGGCGCGATAGTGAGCATGACAGGGATGTGGATTGCGGCGGTTGAAAGCTTGACTGCAATGCTATTTGGGTCGTTGCTGATAAGTTTTGGTGCCTTCTTTACTCATACCCTCGCCTACGGTTGGGTCGGGCAGAACGCCACTCGCGCCAAAGCCACCGCGACAGCGCTCTACTTAGTACACTACTACGTAGGCGGTAGCTTAGGAGGATTCTTACTTCTTTATTGTTGGCAGCATGGAGGTTGGTCGAGTGTTCTTATGGGGGGAAGCGCAGTCTACCTAGCAATGTTTGCTGCAATTGCGTATTTGAAACACATTGCCGAAAGAAAGCAGACTGACCAAACACCTGACGCGGCGAGTTTAAAGAGTAGCTAAGGTACGCTCATTTACGTAATACCTCTCTGGTTACTTGGATAACCAACTCTGTTATGCTTGCGCTACTTTAATAAAAACCAGAAAGTCGTATGTCAACGCGTTCAACACAAAACACAGATATCGAAGCGATAACACAACAGGTCGATCAATGGCTCAACGATGTGGTAATCGGACTCAACCTTTGTCCGTTTGCTGCCAAACCGCAACGTAATAAACAAATCAAAATCTTTGTTAGTGAAGCGACTCAAGAAGAAACGCTTCTTGAAGATATTTTATTGCAACTGATTGAGCTGAGTAACACAGAGCCCGAACAACTTGAGACCACGTTGGTTGTGGCTCCCAACATGCTACAAGATTTCTGGGACTACAACTTTTGCATAGATTGGGTTGAAGGATTAATTAAGCAGCAAAACTGGGAAGGTATTTTCCAAGTAGCGACTTTCCATCCTGATTACTGTTTTGGTGGCGCAAGGCCTGAAGACGACGAAAACCTGACCAATCGTTCTCCTTACCCGATCTTCCATTTGATTCGCGAAGAGAGTATGGAAAAGGTACTAAAACACTATCCTGATCCTGAATCCATTCCCGATACGAACATCGCTCGTGTTTCCGCCCTTTCAGAGGAAGAACGTAAAAAGCTGTTCCCTTACCTATTTCGTTAAGCACCACTATTCCCCAAAGGCAGATTTATCACCAGTTAGATGCAATGCCCTTGGGGTTCAAAGTGCGGTTTGGTATCATTGCCGCTTCAATCGATTCAATGGAAATTAGAATGCAACTGTCAAAGCTAACCCAAGAGATTTTTGATCACTTATACCGTGATATCACCGAGTTCCGTAGTACGTTCGACTTACCAGTCGCAGACGCTGCAAGCCTTGATACGCAAGCAGACACACTACACACCTCTTTGGCGATCGAAGAGCTAACAGAGCTAGCAGAAGCAGATTGTAAAACTGAGCAAGCAGATGCCATCGTAGACAGCGTGTATGTATTAATGGGCCGTCTCGTTCATCTTGGCCACAGCAAAGTAGAAGACAACCTGGCGATCAGCTACTTAATTGATCTTCTATTAAACGTTGCGGTAAACCGTGGTATCGAGTTTATTCCTTGCTGGGATGAAGTACATTCAAGCAACATGAGCAAAGTATGCCGTAACGAGCAAGAGTACTCAGAAACAGAAGCATTCTACGCAGAACAAGGCATCAAGTTGATGGCGGTGCAGAAAGGTGAATACATCATCGCGAAATGCGCCGAAGATTTCGTATCGGAAGGTAAAACCATTCGTAAAGGCAAAGTACTCAAATCTGTTTACTACCGCCCAGCAGATCTAAAACCGCTAACTCAGTAAGCGTTGAGTTTGGCTTTCTCGATTAAAAAAACGACCTCAAGTAGGTCGTTTTTTTATTGTCCCTAAATACTAATCAAAGATTAAATAAGGTTGCTCATCTACGATGACCTTTTTGACTTGAGTATTGAACACTTCCCCGAGAGCTTCTTCCGTTAGCACAGTATCGGCACTTCCTGATGAGTGCAGCACACCGTTGTTAAGCAGCAATACTTTATCTGCGTGCTTTAATGTGCGATTGAGATCGTGATTAGCAACCAATACTCCAATTCCCTGCGCCGCCATAGCGTTAATCAATTGATAGAGCAGACCCTCTTGCGCAATATCTAACGGTGCTGCTGGCTCATCCAAAATTAAAAACTGCGAAAAAGGATTAATGGTACGCCACACCTGCAAACATACACCTGCTAATCGGACACGCTGCCACTCACCACCGGATAATGTTTGAATACTGCGATGAAGCTTATCTTGCAGTTGTACCAGCTCCACCACCATATTGACGGCATCACGCACTTTGATATCCGCAATCTCAGCACCACTTGGCAGAGATAAAGCGAGATACTGAAACACATCAACATTAAACGCTGGGCGCGATTGCTGACACAAATAACCTCGAACATGAGCTTGCTCTGACAACGGTAAAGTAAGCAAGTTTTTGTTGCCAACGTACACTTCACCACTCATACCGTCTCGGTGACTTAACGTACCAGAAATCGCAGCCAATAAAGTACTCTTACCGGAACCATTAGGCCCAACGATATGTACGATTTCGCCAGCTTTGCATTCAAAAGAAAGAGGCAATAATCGACTACCAACCGACATATGTTTAACGTGCATCATGACTCTTCACCAGCATCCAGATGAAAATAGGTGCGCCAATCGATGTTGTCATGACACCTAAAGGTAACTCTGCGGAGTCCAATAACAGTCTTGCGCCGATGTCAGCAAATACAAGCAACGCAGCACCAGATATTGCAGAAAGTGGCAATAAATAACGGTTTTCCGTACCAAAAGCCAAACGCAACAAGTGCGGCACCACCAAACCAACAAAACTGATGATGCCACCCAAAGCGACTGAACTACCCACCAAAATAGAAATGGCGAGGATCAATTTCCAACGCATTTGATGCACATCGACACCCAATTGGGTCGCATGAATCTCACCCAGCATCAATTTATCAAGCGATTTGCCTTTACAACATAACCAGATGAGCACCGGTAACATCACCAAGGTAACAGTATGTTGATACCAACTCGCACCGCCAATACTGCCCATTAACCAATACATCAGTTGGCGTAAACTGAGATCATCACTAAAGTAAAATGCCCAGGTCACAATCGCGCTCGATAAAATACCCAATGCGACCCCAACCAAAAGCAATCGAGCCGTCGTCAGGTGCATTGCCCTTGCTATCGCCACCAAAACAAACGTGAATGCCATCGAGCCAGCAATCGCTGCCAACATAAAAACAATCGGGGTAGGAAGAATAGGTGACGCGAACATGATTAAGACCATTGCTAAGCTTGCACCACCAGATATACCAAGCACGCCAGGTTCAGCCAACACGTTCCCAAGCAACACTTGTAACGTCGCGCCAGATACCGCTAACGCAGCACCAATAATTGCCGCGGACACTAACCTCGGTAAACGCAAGTCCACCAATAGCTTCTGTTCAAATGCAGATAAGGATTGAAAAGGAGAAAGGAAAATTTCTCCGACCATCAAGTGAATGGCAGAGAGTACAGCGAGCACGATCGACATAACCATCAGGTTACGTTGCCAGCGTCGTTCCTTGTTCAGGATAAGTTGTTGAAAATCCATAGCGGCCGATAAAAACAAACGAGGCTTAACCTTACAGTTAAGCCTCGGTAAATTGCAATTAACTTCTCAAAGCAATGTTGGATTAATCGTAAACCAACTCACCCTCTTCAAAACGGGTTTTCACTTCACAAACCATCAGAGCTGCACGTTGACCTATTGCGACGTGGCGGTTCGGGAAGACAATCGCTTCGTTTTCATTCTTCGCCATTAATGGTTTGTCGCCATCATGACCAAACACTTCGCCGTGAACAAATGAGGTGAAGTTTTCAACATTGTCGTCGAACATAAAGTCAAAGTCTTCGTTCAAACGAACGATTGTGCGGCTTACGCGATACTTAATGCATGGTTTTGGTAAGTGTTCTGGCTTCGTTTCCGCAATCAAATTACGTAAAGACAAATCAAACGCGGTCAGTTTATCGAGGTCATTTTCACCGATACGAGCCACACGGCCAAGCTCCATTGTGAGAGCCTGCGCACCAAAATTCTCGGCACTGTACCAGCTAAACGTGCTCGATGGTGAGTTTGACAGGAGCACTGCTTCAATGTGTGCACTGTCCAAGAAATCGATCAATGCCTTGCTGCGCACAGGATGACGAGTCTTAGGACTTACTGCAAACGTATAGTGCTTCGAGCCTCTAATCGCGCAGTGTAAATCAAGGTGCCAGCGTGTTGTCGGGTCGGTATCCTGATAAAAATCTCGAACAAGCAGCTTAAGCGTATCGGCGATAACAAGCTCTTTTGTCTGTTTGTGTTCTTTTTCGTCAAACAGACGGTTGAGATTTTCTTCGAGGAATCGCGTGTGCGCCAGAGTGGATTCTGGGTGAGCGATAATGAACAGACAACGGGTATCGACCGTCTGGAACCCAGATTCTATGTCTTGAATAATGGAATCCACCAGCTCCATCGGTGCGGTTTCATCTCCGTGAACCCCACAAGAGATGATGATGTTCTTCGTATCCTGAGTATAATTCGCAGGGATTACTTCTAATACACCACGCTGATAGAGTTTAAGTTTTACACCGTTAGAAAGCACCTGCTCCGCTGGTGCAACATCAATATGAACATCTAACGTGTCAGTTAAAAACGATTGGCGAAAGAGAGACTTCGTCATGCGTTACTCCTTAATAGCACGGCGGATATGTTAATAAATTGTACAAAGGATTTTTGTTGCTGCGATCTCACTTATGAGTAGAAATCACTATTTCCCTCGAAAATCCGATGCCTTTTCGCGCCAGGCACTCAAATCAAGCATTGAGGCGTTTAATTTTCAAACAATTACAAAGTGTTAGGGCTGTGAACTTTACCACAGCCCTGATTAAGATCATTATGATTTGATCAAATTTTTGTAGCTATAAAGCAGATTATGCATCAACACTGCGAAAAACTTAGCCGCGCTGTGCGAGCAAACGCTCAAACTCATCGACTTTTTCACGCACTAGCTCAACACTCTGCTGCCAAAACGTTGGCTGGGTTAAATCCATCGACAGGTGCTTTTCGACGACATCTTCCGCCATCATGCAGCCTGTATCGCGCAGCAAATTGATGTAATCGGTGTAAAACGCTTCGCCTTTGGTTTCTCGCTGTGCATAGATACCCTTGCTAAACAAGAAACCAAATAGGTATGGGTAGTTATAAAAGCTCACGCTATCAATAGAAAAGTGCAGCTTGCTTGCCCAGAAGTACGGATCCGGTTCGCTCATTACGTCGCCATACCATTCTTTCCAAGTTTCTGACATCAACTCACAGAACTCATCTGCGGTTAACTCTCCATCCTGGCGGCGTTCATAGAACGATTTTTCAAACTCGTAGCGAACCGGAATGTTGATCATTAAAGCTAGCGCAGATGACAACTCTTCCCACAACATTTCGAGCTTTTCATCAACGCTCTCCGCTTTCGAAATCAAATGATCACGAACGATGTTTTCTGCAAAGATAGAGGCGGTTTCTGCTAACGTCATTGGGTAGTAAGTTTGGCAAAGTGGCAAATCACGAATAACCCAGTTATGGAACGCATGGCCAAGTTCATGTGCCAGAGTCATAAGGTCTGAACGGCTGCCACTCCAAGTCATAAACACAAGTGGTGTTCGCGTTGCTGGCAGTTTGGTGCAGTATGCGCCAAGACGCTTGTTAGCATTTGGCGCGGCATCAATCCAACCATTTTGTACCATCAAACGGACAAACTCCGACATCTCAGGGTTTACTGTTTCAAATGCTTCACAAATAACATCAATCGCTTCATCAAAGTCGTAAACCTTCGCTTCACCGCTCAAAGCAGGCATAGCCGCCAGATGATTCCAAGGTTTCATCTCATCCAGACCATGTACTTGCGCCATCAATAAACCTGCTTTCTGACCAATAGCTCGACTGTCTTTGGCTACTGTCATCATCGCATTTAAAGTTTCAGCTTGGATTCGGCTACCATGCAAACTCGGCTCTAGGAAGTGAACTTCACGCTTCGTAGAACGCTTTTTGTTTTCAGTTAAGCGCCATCCTGCTAACGCATTCAAAATCGCAGCGAATGATTCTTGGTGCGTTTGCATTGCATCTTGTACGCCACGCCACGCGGCTTCTTGACGCTCGAATTCAGAACCATAAAGAATGCTTGCCGCTTGAGAAAATCCAAGCTCTTCACTATTACCATCTGTGTACTCAAGCTTCACTTTCAATGAGCCAGTCAGGTTATCGTATAGGTTACCCCAAGCCGATTTGCCATCCACACTCATCGCAGCCAGTAACTGTTCTTCTGCGTTGCTAAGACGAGTATCCGCCAACTTTCTAGAATTCAAGATAGAAAAAGCTTGCCCACTGATATCAGGATTCTCATGGTCTAACACGCGCAAGATAAACTCTTCGTCAGCATGAGTTAATGTCAAATCAAAGGGACTGAATGCTTGGGAAAGCTCCGAAAAGATGCGGGTCATTTTACCAAGTAACGATTTCGCTTTGGCGTTTGTTGCATCAACAGAAGCATAACAACTCGCAAAATTTGCAACTGTACCCGCTAAACGACTCGCAGCTTCATTGGTCAAAATCGCATTTTGCATGATCTCTACGTTGCCACAATCTACTGATTGTTTATTCAAAAGATCAATACATTGTTCCACCAGAGCAATATCGTCTTGAATTCGTGGGTCAGAAAGGTCGTTATAAACGATGGACAAATCCCAACTCGGCGTTGTCATTTCTATATTTCCTTTTTATGTAACTGAGTCAATTTTCGCTTCCTGCACCTAGCAGATGGGCTTCCACTGACATCTTCCGTGACTATGCCCGTAAGCAATATCGTTCTGGGCATTTTAATATTTATAAGTTAACGAGTTAAAAGAGGTACGCCAATCGAACGCACCGAGGCGTAAATTTGCTCATCTATGGTAATTGTTATATGCGTGACAGAAGCGTTTCCTATCGACAACGTCGAATACCACCTTGGATTACGCCAATCTAACTCCAATACATGAGCAAGAATCATACGAATGACGCCACCATGCGTGACGATAAGGAGATTGTCATTGATATCGTTGATGATTTGAGACCAAACGCGACATATGCGCTCAGAAAATGTGCTTAAGCTCTCAGCATTCGGCAACGTATGTTGTGCTGGCGATTGCCAAAAAGCATCTAGCTTTTTCCACTGCTCAGTGAGCAGATCAAAAGGCATACCATCAAAATCACCAAATGCCATCTCTTGTAAAGATTCATCCGTCATTACTGGTAATAATTGCTGTTCAGCAATGATGTTTGCCAGTTCTTGACAGCGTGAAAGTGGAGAAGAAATTATTCCACCCACACCTCGTCCACTCTCAGCCCAAGCCCGAGCAATACTTTCTTGATCAGCAGGCGTAACTTTTACATCTGTTTGGCCATGGAGTCCTGGTGGAGCGTCTACTTTTCCATGACGCACAAGATAGATATTGAGTGTTTTCATTTTGTTCCATCCTACTCTTTAAGAACCAACGGCAAACCAGCAGCAACAAAGGTAACGCGATGGCAAACACTGGCTAGTTTTTGATTCATCCGTCCTGCATTATCCACAAAATAACGACTAACCGCCCCCAAAGGTACAATGCCCATTCCAACCTCGTTAGAGACGAATATTAACGTCGCATCTGAGCCACGTACCACCTGTATAAGCTTTTCAATTTCTGCTTCTAGCTTCTCATTGGAACATTCATCACCTAACTCAAATATCCAATTGTTGAGCCACAAGGTTAAACAGTCGATCAATACAACATCGGTGATAGCGAAATTTGTCAGTAACTCAGATAAATGAAGGGGGCATTCATGCTCTTGCCACTCGCCCCCGCGTTGCTTTTGATGATGCGCTATTCGCTCTCGCATTTCTTGGTCAAATGGCAGCGCGGTTGCAACATAGTGTAATGATCGATGAGAAGCGACCGATAATTGCTTAGCTGTTTTTTCTGCCAAATGCGACTTCCCAGAGCGCGCGCCACCGAGTATCAATTGCTTCATGAGGAGTGATACAACCCAATCATAGTGAGATAAATAAGCAGTTCCGACAACTGTTGCGCTGCGCCAAGGCAATCCCCCGTAAAGCCGCCAATTCTCTTGGTTAACCAACGTTTGAACATCAAACGAAATACCACGAGAACAAGCGATATCAAGATCGCATCCGCGATACCAAGCACAAGCAATGTTACGCCACCAGTAAACAACAAAATGGAGACTTCTAGAGAAGACTGGCGACTTGCTAGCGGTTTACTTTTCGACGTATCACTGTCACTGACATAAGGCATGTCATAAATAAGCGTCGCTGCTAGTGCTCGGCTTGCGGTGTAAGCGACGACAATGACCAACCAAAAGTGCGGCAAGTTAGCCAGTTCACTCCAAAAAACATACTTAGCCAATAACGCCATAATGAGAGTGGCGGCACCATAAGTGCCAATACGACTGTCTTTCATAATAGAGAGGCGTCGCTCTACGGTCATGCCACCGCCAATGCCATCCGCCATATCGGTCAAGCCGTCTTCGTGAAAAGCCCCAGTTAACAATAAGTTAAACACCATCGTTAATACTATGGCAACCGACTCTGGGAAAAAAATTGAGGTGAGCGAGAATACCAAAGCGCAAAGTGCTCCAAGCACGAGACCAACTAACGCGAAGTAACGGCCTGCCTGATTCATGCGTTCTTCACTGTAAGGCAACGCTTGGGGCACGGGTAAGCGGCTAAAAAAACTGGTAGCTAATAGAAATAACTCCCACTGGTATCTTAACGATGACGGCATGACTTTCTCAGAACTATCAGGGACTGACACTAAACTGTAACTCCTGCACTCTCAAAGCTCGCCATTTTGTTGTAAAACTGAGCAGCAGCTTTTAACAGAGGCAAGGCAAGAGCGGCTCCTGTTCCCTCCCCTAGCCGTAAACCAAGGTCGAGCAGAGGTTCTGCTTTTAGATGTTCCAATACAAATTTATGTCCATTTTCTTCAGAGCGATGGGCAAACAACATGTATTCACGCGTTTCTTCGTCTAACAACGTCGCAATATAAGCCGCTACCGATACGATAAACCCATCCACTAAAACTGGAGTTTTAAGCCGCTTGGCTTCTAAAAAAGCGCCCACCATTTGTACGATTTCAAAGCCCCCAACCTGTGCGAGAATCGCTTTGGTATCAAGACCTCGACATCGGTTTACCCCCTGTGCTACCAATTTATATTTGCGGCTCAACTGCTGTTGATTGATTCCAGTGCCAACGCCAACACAATAATCAATATCTAATGAGCTCAGCGCCGATAACAGTGCTGAGGCCGAACTGGTATTACCGATGCCCATCTCACCGAACATCAAGAGGTTTGAACCATGCAAAATGGTTTGCTCAGCAATCTTCGCACCATATTCTAAACCTAGCGCCACTTGTTCTGGGGACATCGCGGATTGTTTAGAAAAATTAGCCGTACCGTTACCCAACCGTTGTTCAACCAAGTTGGGATGGGATTTAAATTCTGGAACAAGCACATCAATAGGAGCCAACATGCCGCAATCTATTACTTTGAGTTGAATGCCATTGATGTCGCAAAAACAGTTGATGGCTGCGCCGCCAGCGAGAAAGTTAGCCACCATTTGCTGAGTGACTTCGCTTGGCGCAATGCTCACACCCTCCTCTGCAACGCCGTGATCTCCAGCAAATACCAGCATGCTTGGTTTGCAGATAGCGATGGAATCAACTGGCTGAGGTTTATTCTGACTTTGAATAAGAGCTAACTGCAGTGCCACCTTTTCCAATAAGCCTAAAGAACCGACGGGTTTGGTTTTGTTATCTATGCGTGCTTGTATCTCCGCAGCAAAAGAGTCATCCATTTTTTACGTTCCTTTGATGTTGTCTGGGTGAGAGGTGTTCTGTTGTTCAAGAGGTCTTGTTCAGCGACAGTTTTTGCGCGCCCACTATTGTATACACTTGCATCCAATTGGGGCAGCGCTAATCAAGTTTATCTCAGGATAGTCTGCCGAGTTCGCAGAGCGTCTCACCTTTCTTGCACGAGATTATAAGTAACTCGTTGAAATCCGCTACAATAGCTTAGACTATGTTCCCATATAGGAGAAAAGATATGGATAACAACACCTGCGCAATCATCGCCGGTGCAACTGGCTTAGTAGGCTCAAAAGTCATTGCAAACCTCATAAATCAGTCAGGTGTTGGAACATTATATTATCTTTCTCGCCGCCCACTCGATGGCGTCCTAGATGTGGACAACAAGCTTATTCCTCTCATTGATGCAGACCTTTCTATCCACCAATGGGATGAGAACCAACCAACACCAACCATCGGCTTTATCTGTTTAGGCACGACCCTTAAGCAAGCAGGCAGTAAGGATAATTTGCGTAGAGTAGATGTTGATCTGGTGTGCAAAGTCGCCCAACAAATGAAAACAATCGGAGTCAAACGCCTTGCGGTTGTTTCTAGCCTCGGTGCAAATAGTAAATCGCCATCCCATTACTTAGCTTGTAAAGGACAAATGGAACAACGAATCGAAGCTATGGATTTTGAGGAAATCGTATTTGTTCGCCCAGGCCCGCTTGTTGGTCAACGTCAAAACCCAAGAATGGACGAGAAGTTAGTACAAACTCTGTTTAAGGTAATTCGCCCACTTATGCTAGGCAAACTGTCCAACTTTTTACCTATTCGAGCAGAAGATGTCGCCAAAGCGATGATTTATCAACTTTTCAGTTATCAAGAAGAGTCGGTGGTTTACTTACAAAGGAAAGAAATGCGTGAATTACTGCATCACTACGAATAACCATTTTGTACAATTAACGTGCTAATTCACACTCTCACGCGACTTAGATCTCGTTTTTATATTCATTTTAGATCTAGCTAATACCCGTTTGTCATTTTTAAAGTTATATCACGAGCGTTATCTTACGCTCCATAAATAAATCCGTATAAAACCCCGTATAAAAAACAACCGCCACTTCGGCTGGTTGATAAGGTCAAATTATGAATTTTGCAGTGATAGCCTCTCTAGCCGTCTTTGTTGGAATATTGTTCTTTCTATTTAATCAGCAACAAAAGAAACACACTCTTTCACGTCTCGTTTTGATCGGTCTTGTTACCGGTTCTCTTTTTGGTCTTGCTTTGCAACTCATTCACGGTGAAGGCAACAGCGCAATTGCTCAAACACTTGAATGGGTAGGCATTGTAGGCAGTGGCTACGTTGGTCTACTGAAAATGGTCATCATGCCACTAGTATTGGTATCGATGATCTCTGCAGTTGTTAAGTTGGAGAAAGGTGGATCTTTAGGTAAAATTTCTGGCCTGACCATCTCTGTTCTTCTAGTAACGACTGCAATTGCTGCACTTATCGGTATTTTGGTGACAACGACATTTGGCCTGTCAGCAGAAGGGTTAACTGAAGGTGCGCGTGAAACCGCTCGTATCGCCGTTTTAGAAAGCCGTGCCGGTACAGTAAGTGACTTAACTATTCCTCAAATGCTAGTTAGCTTCATTCCAACCAACCCATTTGCTGATCTAACAGGTGCTCGCTCGACATCAATTATCGCTGTTGTGATTTTCGGCGTGTTAACTGGTATCGCCGCTCGTAAAGTGATGATGGAAAAAGCAGAGTTGGAATCACCGATTCGTACTTTCGTAGAAGCTGCTCAATCTATCGTTATGCGACTAGTGAAGATGATCATGGCCCTAACGCCATACGGCATCGCAGCACTGATGGCAAAAGTGGTAGCGACATCAAGCGCAGGCGACATCCTAAACCTACTTGGCTTTATTGTGGCGTCTTATGTTGCTATCGCACTGATGTTTGTTGTTCACGGCGTATTAGTCTCTTTTGTCGGCGTTAGCCCTGCGGAATACTTTAAGAAAATCTGGCCTGTACTGACCTTCGCGTTTACATCTCGTAGCTCAGCAGCAACAATTCCACTAAACGTAGAAGCGCAAATCACGAAGCTTAACGTACCACCAGCGATTGCAAACCTATCAGCATCGTTTGGTGCCACTATCGGCCAAAACGGCTGTGCGGGTATCTATCCTGCAATGCTAGCAGTGATGGTAGCTCCGACAATGGGCATCAACCCACTTGATCTACACTTTATCCTGTCATTGATTGCGATTATCACCATCAGTTCATTTGGTATTGCAGGTGTCGGCGGCGGTGCGACGTTTGCAGCCTTGATTGTTCTTCCTGCAATGGGCTTACCTGTGACCATCGCGGCACTGCTCATCTCTATTGAACCATTGATTGACATGGCACGTACCGCACTAAACGTTTCAGGTTCAATGACTGCGGGTACAATTGCTAGCCGAGTGCTGAAGTCACCAGAAAGTGAAGCAACATTGGAAGAAACACGAGCATAGAACTCAAATTCCTTCCAAAGCGATATAACGTAAAATATCAAGCCGATGGTTCGCCATCGGCTTTTTTCATTTTCAAAAATTCAACTTGCATCTTTCGTTGCTAGTCAAGGCGTTGAATGGTCTAATACTGTCATCGGTTTTGTAAACGGTAAGCAGAATGCACCAAGATAATCAGCCCACTTTTTTCTTCTTTGATTATGAGACATGGGGAACCAACCCCGCGAAAGATCGCCCAAGCCAGTTCGCTGGTGTTCGTACAGATGAAAACTTTAATATCATCGGCGAGCCTTTAGTCATGTACTGCCAGCCACCTGCTGATTATCTTCCGTCTCCTGAAGCTGCACTTATTACTGGTATTACTCCGCAAAAAACGGTTCAAGAAGGCCTTTCTGAGCCAGAGTTTATCGCTAAGATTCACGCTGAACTCGCGAAACCCAATACTACCAGTTTAGGCTACAACAGCATTCGCTTTGATGACGAAGTGACCCGTTATACTTGTTATCGCAACTTTATCGATCCATACGCATGGAGTTGGCAAAACGGTAACTCACGTTGGGATTTACTCGATGTACTACGCGCGTGCCATGCCCTTCGCCCAGAAGGCGTAGAATGGCCAGAAAACGAAGATGGCTTCACTAGCTTTAAATTAGAACACTTGTCTGTGGCTAACGGCATAGAACATAGTAACGCGCACGATGCCATGGCAGATGTGGTTGCGACTATCGAAATGGCAAAGAAAGTAAAAGCAGCGCAACCAAAATTGTTTGATTACTTTTTTTCTATGCGCCAAAAGCGCAAGCTCAATGATTTAGTCGACATCGTCAACATGACACCGTTGATGCACGTTTCAGGCATGCTAGGGCGCGAATGCCAGTACACTAGCTGGATTGTGCCTGTTGCTTGGCATCCAACCAATAATAACGCCGTTATCACCATCGATTTAGCGAAAGACCCTCAACCTATTCTTGAGCTATCCGCAGAAGAGCTGCACGAAAGACTCTACACGAAGCGCGAAGATCTTGGTGAATTGCTACCAGTGCCAGTTAAACTAGTTCATTTGAACAAATGCCCTATTCTCGCCCCTGCAAAAACGTTAACGGCTGAAAATGCAGAGTCTATTGGCATTGATCGCCAACAATGTCTCGCCAATCTCGCTTTGTTGCGCCAACATCCTGAAATTAGAGAAAAGCTGATTAGCCTCTTTTCAGTCGAGCGCAAATTCGATAAAAGTGATGACGTCGATACACAACTTTACGACGGGTTCTTTTCTCCAGCCGATCGCGCAGCTATGGATATCATTCGCGAAACCGATCCGAATAATCTTGCTGCATTAGACATTGAATTTGATGACAAGCGCATTAAACCTCTATTGTTCCGCTATCGTGCGCGTAACTTCCCAGGCACATTAGACGAGCAAGAACAAAGACGCTGGGCACTACACTGTCGAGAAGTGTTTGAAAGCCAAATTGAAGAGTACATGCTGAATTTAGAAAACTTAGTTCACGAACATGAAAGTGACGAAAAGAAGATTGCGATATTAAAATCCGTGTACCGTTATGTAGAGAGCTTAGCTTCCTAACTCCTCCTAATACAAGCGCACCTTATGGTGTGCTTGTTGTTTATATACTGTCAAAATGATTAAAGAACGATTCTTACAACTGATCCAACTGCTCATTTCAATCTTCCTCATCATGGGAGCACTTGGCATCGGAATTACCATTCAAAAGTTCACTGGCGTTTCCGTTCCAGGAAGTGTCATCGGTATGCTCGTACTGTTTTTCTCCATGACTCTTGGGCTTGTAAAAGTCGACTGGGTCAAACCGGGCGCCACGCTATTTATACGCTATATGATCTTATTGTTCGTTCCTATCAGCGTCGGATTAATGCAGCATTTCGATCTACTACTCGCCAATGCGCTCCCTATCATCGCTAGCGCGGTTGGCGGTTCACTCATTGTATTGGTCAGCCTCGCTTGGCTGCTGGATTACTTGCTACAGGAGAAACACTGATATGTGGTTAGTTGTTACCATTGCGGTTTTTCTTATCGCTCGCCAAATCGCAATCAAAGTGAACAATCCTCTAGCAAACCCTTTGCTGATCAGTATCGCAGTGCTCATTCCTTTGCTTACTTACTTAAATGTGCCATTTGAAAAGTATTATGCGGATAACGAAGGAATTAGCTTTTTGCTTCAACCTGCTGTAGTTGCTCTGGCTTATCCACTATATGAACAACTACCACAAATTAAAGCAAACTGGCGAATCATCACTTTCGCTTGCACAGTAGGCAGTGTGATGTCGATGATGACAACCACCTTGATCGCAGTCGCTTTCAAAGCGGATATCAGTTTAATCGCGAGTCTAGTGGGTAAATCCGTCACGACACCAATAGCGATGGAAATATCGAGTCACCTTGGTGGTGAAGCCGCCGTTGCAGCGATCTTGGTTCTGATTGTCGGTTTATTGGGCGCAATTTTGGCATACCCAATTTACAATTTGATTGGAATTAAACACCCGATTGCACGTGGTCTGACAATGGGTACAGTCTCTCATGCCTTAGGCACCGCTACTTGTGCAGAGAAACAGCCCATAGATGCCGCGTTCTCATCACTCGCATTGGTTTTATGTGGGATCATAACTTCTATTTTGGCTCCAAGTTTTTTTGCTTTGGCGGTCTGGCTATATCAATAGTTAAGCGCTCTCGGTCTGCCCTCCTTCCGGCAGGCCGTAGCCTTTCCATTTCTTACTTATCCCTTTCAAAATCCTATCTTATCTAGCAACCTCACCCAGTAATACCGTGAAGGGACTTGATCGAGATATACATTCATAGCATTAGCATTCTAGGTGCTACCACTCGCTCTAGATTACGTGGGTATAAAGTAGCATAGCGGTAAAAGTCGCGTTAGTAACATACTCCTGCTCCTTGGTCATATGAATATATACTGATATGGTTAATTGTGAGACGGAGATAACGCTTCATACCTGTGCAATCGAATACATGTGTGAGCTCACTCTAATTATGTAACAGAATTATCAATTGCATTATTTATCGTGATCTAACGCACGGAACATTTCTATCTTTCACATAGAATAACTGTCCATGCAATAACAAGGATTCAACATGAAAAGTCGCATTGAACAGGCGCTAGCAGGCGCTCCAGAAGCACTTTCCAAACAACTTGCTCCTATCATCCAAGCTGATGATTTTGATGCTACGCTTTCAGTTCAACAATTTGAGCAGTTGCTTTCAGCTACCGGTCTATCAGACAAAGAGCTTCGTGTTGCGCTACTTCCTTTTGCCGCAGCGTACTCCTATGCTCCCCTTTCTGACTTTTATGTCGGCGCTATCGTTCGTGGTCTTTCAGGTCGCCTTTACTTCGGTGCCAACATGGAATTCTTTGGCGTACAGTTGGGTCAAACGGTTCACGCAGAGCAGTCTGCGATTAGCCATGCTTGGATGAAAGGCGAACGTGGTGTTAAGGATATCACTATCAACTTCAGCCCATGTGGTCACTGCCGCCAGTTCATGAATGAGTTATCTACCGCAAACGAGCTTAAAATCCAGCTCCCAGAACGCGAAGAAAAGTCACTTCATGAATACCTGCCTGAAGCCTTTGGACCAAACGATCTCGGTATCGAGTCCGGCTTAATGGCAGAAGTTAAACACCAATTCTCATGTGATGATGAAGACGCACTCATCCAAAGTGCAGTTGAAGCGATGAACATGAGCCACTCTCCATACACCAACAACTTGAGTGGTTTAGCATTAGAGATGACTAGCGGCCGTGTATTCCAAGGCGCTTATGCAGAAAATGCAGCGTTTAATCCTAGCTTGCCACCGCTACAAGTTGCGCTAATCCAAGTTTTACTTGCGGGTGAAACCTTTGACAGCATCAAAGCCGCTGCATTGGTAGAAAACTCTGAAGGTAAGATCAGCCACTTAGCCGATACGCAATCAACGTTAGAAGCGTTGAATCCAGATATTCCGCTTAGTTTTGTCAACGTATAAACGACAAATTCAACAAAAAGCTCTACAACATGTAGAGCTTTTTTATTGCCTAAAAACCAAAAGCAAACGTTTGCTTTGTCATGAAACTTCAGTATGATCTCCTGCAATTTCTGTCTCACCACTCTATTTTGTAAGGGAACACTATGTTTGGCACTGCAACTAGCGCAAATGCTACCCGTGTATTACTTTTAGGCTCTGGCGAACTCGGTAAAGAAGTCGCCATTGAATGCCAGAGACTTGGTTTAGAAGTGATTGCTTGTGATCGCTATGCCAATGCTCCAGCGATGCAAGTCGCTCACCGTAGTTATGTTATCGACATGTTAGATGGGAACGCCTTAGAAGAAGTTATTGCGAAGGAACAACCTACTTACGTCGTACCAGAAATTGAAGCCATCGCAACCGGCAAACTGGTAGAGCTTGAAGAAAAAGGACTGAATGTTGTTCCAACCGCTAAGGCAACCAGGCTAACAATGAATCGTGAAGGTATCCGACGTTTGGCAGCAGAAGAACTGGAATTGACGACTTCACCTTATCGTTTTGCAGATAACTTTGAAGACTTCAAAGCCGCGGTTGAGCATGTGAGTATTCCGTGCGTGGTGAAGCCTGTGATGAGCTCTTCAGGTAAAGGGCAAAGTGTTATCAAGACCGAAGACGACGTTACAAAAGCATGGGATTACGCTCAGGAAGGCGGACGTACGGGTGCAGGTCGCGTTATCGTGGAAGGTTTTATCGACTTCGATTACGAAATCACTTTATTGACCATCAGAGCCGTTGACGGTGTGCATTTCTGTGCTCCAATTGGTCATCGTCAGGAAGATGGCGACTACCGCGAATCATGGCAACCGCAAGCTATGTCAGAAAACGCAGTAAAAGCAGCTGAATACACGGCTGAGAAAGTGGTAAACGCGCTCGGTGGCTACGGCATCTTTGGTGTAGAGCTGTTTGTCAAAGGCGATAAAGTCATTTTCAATGAGGTCTCTCCTCGCCCTCACGATACGGGTATGGTTACAATGATTTCGCAGGAAATGTCTGAGTTTGCTCTCCACGTGCGCGCGTTTACCGGAATGCCAATTAATAATATTGTGCAATATGGCCCATCTGCGTCTGCTGTTATTCTTGGACAAGGGACTTCCACAAACATTCGCTTTGAAAACCTAAGCAAAGCTTTAGCTCAACCTCAAACACAAGTTCGTCTATTCGGTAAGCCAGAAATCGATGGTCGCCGCCGTTTAGGTGTTGTCCTTACGCGACGAAAAACCACCGAAGAAGCCGTTCAAGATGCTGTTGAAAGTGCTTCAAAAGTGAATATCATTTATTAAATACGAACCACTCATACAAAAATAGCGCAGCTCAAATTGCTGTGCTATTTCGTGTTCCAAACCGAAGAGAGCCTATTCACTCTCGATTAAGTACACTTCTTCAGAGAAGCGACTTAAGCCTTTTTTCGCAATTTTAGGATGATTCTCGTCAGCTTCATCTACGTTCAAACAAGTAACTTTGTAACCTGAAAATAACTGCTCAATCTCTTCGACCGGCACGCTAAATGGAGGCCCCGCCATCTCTTCTTGAGGATAGTTGAGTGTAACAAGCAAAATACGACCGCCTGGGTTCAAAAGTTGCTTGAGACGCTCTACATACTCCTCTCGCATATCTTGCGGTAAAGCAACCAACGCGGCGCGATCATAAATGATATCGGCTTGAGATACTGGTGCAGTGAAAAAGTCCCCAGTATAAATAGAGAGCTCATCAAATTGATAAAGCTCGTGCATGCCATTAAGAGGCGTTACCGTTGGCGTGTAAAAATGTTCAGCAAAAAAGGCACGCACAGCAATATGGCTTAGCTCAACGCCTTCAACCGAATCATGCTTCATCGCTAGCCAAATCAAGTCTTCTGACTTTCCACATAAAGGAACTAACACTTTATCTTCACGCTTTGGATTAGTGTGTTTCCAATATACTGGTAATAGCGGGTTTACATCTTCCAAGTGAAATCCGATCTGATTGCTGGCCCATTTGTTATGCCAAAATTCTTGGTCTCTCATTTTACTTTCTACTTGTCGGCTGTTTTCATTTTGAGAGGTAAGACTAACGTTTTTTTTCAATTTGTCTATGCCGTTCATCTTTGGTTAATACTGCGGTGATAGGATGTAATCGGTCTCATAGGAGACGCGCCTTTATCTGATAATCAGAATAAAGAAAAGAGAAATGGTGATCTAACGCACGATTCTACTTCAAGATAAAACTGAAACCTTGGAATCTTTCGTAATGGCCCCATTTATAAGTTAGTACCTGATTTGCCGAACTTAGCGACCTTTATGTTCCCTATTTTCTAAGTACAAGCAAGTTAAGGAGAGTGAATGAGCTTATTTCTTCGTACTACAGCATTGATGCTTTTGGTACTTAGCCGTGCACCGGCATTTGCCGCACTTCCAATTACCCCTGCGCCTAGTGGCGAACAAAATCGTTCAACCAGCCAAAACGAAGTTTGTTCGAAACTTTTTAAACACAGCCTTAGCGGTTTATATGGCATTCAGTCAATCGACACCACACCAACTCAGCCATATTCTGACTTCGACATTCTTTACAGCAAAGCTCACCAAGCACAATTTGAACTTGAAACTATCTGTAAGAGTACCGCACTTCTTAATGACGCTCAGCCATACTTCGCAGGCGTGAAATCCAAACAACGAGCAGAAGAAAAGATAGCTTTAGAGTTAGATGGGAAAGTTGAACGTATTACTGACCTAGCACGTGCAACGATTGTAGCTGAAGACGTCGCGAGCTTAGTCTCCATTTATGAAACGTTAGAGCGTGAAACAACGATTGTGAAAGTAAAAAATCGATTCAAAAAACCTGGCCCTTCAGGATATAGAGACTTGAACTTGCTCGTTCGTTTACCAAAAACAAACCTAGTAGCCGAAGTTCAACTGCACTTGAAAGCAATCGCAGATGTAAAAAGCGGTCCCGAACACGACCTATACGAAAAAATCCAGAAACTAGAACGTCAAGCGATGTTGGAAAAACGTGAGCTAAGCGAAATAGAGCTTGCCTCTATTCGCAACATGCGTACACAGTCTAAGAACTTGTACCAACAAGCATGGCAACCATACTTAACAACGCATCTAGAAGCGGCGTAACCGATATCATTAGGCGTCTCTCATAAACAGAAAAACCACCGCATTGCGGTGGTTTTCATTTGTATGCTCACGAATTTTACGCAAAAAAAAGACCACGCCTTAGCGTGATCCATTTATTCGGCTTACTGTACTTTCTTCAGGTTTTCTACACGAGCTTTTAACTTCTGACCCGGGCGAAAAGTCACTACACGTCGAGCAGTAATTGGAATATCTTCACCAGTTTTCGGGTTACGACCAGGTCGTTCATTCTTGTCACGAAGATCAAAGTTACCAAAACCTGACAGTTTTACCTGTTCGCCACTTTCCAGTGCCTTACGAATCTCTTCAAAGAACACTTCCACCGTTTCCTTGGCGTCCCGCTTACTAAATCCTAATTTATCAAACAGGTTTTCTGCCAGTTCGGCTTTTGTGAGCGCCATAAAACTTTCCTCAAAGCTATGTTAAACAATGCTACGTTAGTGTAGCGCCAGAGCAGTTTTACCCTACCAATTCAACAACATATCGGGGTTACATCAGGAAGTGTATGACAAGCTTATGATTTTCGCCAACTTTTTTCTTGGCGAACAAAAGGAATAGCACTACGTAAATTATTGTTAAACGCCAGAAATTTGATATTTTTGTTTTTGTTTCATCTTTATCAGGAAAAACATCCAGATTATAAAACTAAAAGTAGCTTAAATATCAACATTAAACACTATTTAATAAAAATATCAGATATTGGTTATTTAACAGACACTTGACATAGAACTTGTCGTAAATTCAGTGATTTGTATGTAACTCGATACGTAACAATTAGATTAAAAGGTATGACCACCTGTACTTTGCAACTGTGCTTAGAAAGCTTGATTAAACCCACGCTTCTCGCTGTTTAACGATGACGCCATATATAAAGATTGATAATGTGGAAGTTCGTGTATTTCCTCATTAGCTTCTTACACTGCTTCTAGGCGACCATGATTAATCAAATCATAAATATTCTTTTCCCTGTTTTTGCTCTTGTCGGAGTTGGCTATTTGGTCGGTCGTTACATCAAGCCTGACTTTCGCCCAATAAACCGCATTAATATTGAGGTATTTACGCCAGCACTGGTATTTTCGTCACTCGTTAGCATGCCGCTCGATTCAAATCAGGGGCCGCTTCTTTTGGCGGCAATTGTCGCGGTTTTAATTCCCGCACTACTCATGATCCCGGTATGTCGATGGACGTCACTCTCGTTTAAAACCTGGGCGCCACCACATATGTTTCGCAATAGCGGAAATCTAGCTATTCCTTTGTTTACCTATACGTTTGGAGAAATTGCGCTTTCGTCAGCAGTGCTTTTATTTGTCGTGTCAGCATGCTTGCATATCAGCTTAGGCGTAATGCTGCTTAGTCATGGCAACCCTTTTAAGCAAATAGTCAAGATGCCAATCTTTTTAGCAGCGTCGTTGGCTCTGTTTCTCAACGTGTCAAATGTGGGTGCATGGGCGCCTTTATACGAAGCCACGGCTCTACTTGGGCAAGCGGCCGTACCCGTGATGCTTTTATCTCTGGGGGCACAAATGTGTCATTTAAGGTTGGACGGTTTAAAGATTGGTGTGTTGTGTACCGTGCAGTCACTGGCAACTGGTGCTGTCGCTTTTGCACTTATTTATTGGTTAATTCCCCTTCCAACGATGCAATTGCAAATGATGGTGCTCTTCACAATGCTGCCGCCAGCCGTCATGAATTACCTATTTGCGGAAAGGCTGAATATAGAACCCATGAAAGTGGCGTCAATGGTACTATTTGGCAACTTTTTCAGCATTCTTACGCTACCTCTTCTGCTTAGCTATACCCTCTCACTCGCTGCCTAACCGCCAACAAGCTATCGTTAGCGTGTATTAGCTGAAAAACAATACGTTCCTAATCTCGGGTAAGGGCCATCCCTAGTTTGGTCTAGTATTTTAAAGTAATGAGGGATGGTGCGAGCAGTAAGGAACTTGAACAACGATAAGGTAATCCTAAAAATAAAAAACCCTGCCAAACTGGCAGGGTTTTCATTTCTTAAGAAGATACGTTACGCGAGATTAGTCACGCAGAGACGCACCAAACTTCTCAGAAACGTGAGCAACGATAGCGTCAACCGCACCAGCGATATCTGCATCTTCAAGCGTACGCTCAAGTGACTGTAGAGTCAGAGCGATTGCTAGGCTCTTCTTACCATCTTCAACGCCTTTACCTACGTAAACGTCGAACAGTTTCGCATCTTTAAGGAACTCGCCACCTTGCTCTAGACAAGCGTTAACAATGTCACCAGATGCAACAGCTTCATCCACTACTACCGCGATATCACGACGGTTTGAAGGGAATTTAGAAAGTGCTACCGCTTCTGGGATCACTTTGCTGTTAATTGCAGACCATTCGATTTCGAATACGATAGTACGACCATTTAGACCGAACTTACGCTCAAGCTCAGGGTGAACGGTACCGATCACGCCCACTTCTTTGCCATCTACGATGATTGCCGCAGATTGACCTGGGTGAAGTGCTGGGTTAGCTTTTTTGCTTTCAGGTGACAGTGCAGCGAAAGAGTACGCTTTTTCGTTCGCAGATAGCTCTAGAATCGCTTCTAGATCGCCCTTAAGGTCGAAGAAATCAACAGTGTCGGTTTCGATATCCCAGTGCTCTTCACCACGAGTACCAGCAATAACACCTGCAAGCATAGGCTCTTGACGCATGCCGTTTTCTGCAGATTCACATGGGATGAAACGTAGGCCATATTCGAATAGACGAACGCGTGGCTGTTGACGCTTCTGGTTGTGAACAACCGTGTTCAGCAGACCTTGGATAAGACCAAGACGCATTGCTGACATGTCTGCAGAAATTGGGTTTGGAAGCACTAGAGGCTCAACACCAGGTACAACTAGCTTTTGTTGCTCAGGCTCAACGAAGCTGTATGTAATTGCTTCGTGGTAGCCACGGTCAACAAGAAGATCACGAACGCGTTTCAGTGGAAGATCCGCTTCAACGTGGTTGTGCATCTTAAGTGCTGCTGCTGGGTGTTGATTAGGAATGTTGTCGTAACCATAGATACGGCCAACTTCTTCAATCAAGTCTTGCTCGATAGCGATATCGAAACGCCATGTTGGCGCTACTGCCATCCAACCTTCTTCTGAAGCTTCAACCGTCAAACCTAGACGCTCTAGGATTTCTACTACGTCGCTATCAGCGATGTGGTGACCTAGCAGGTTGTCTAGCTTAGTACGACGTAGAGCAACTTTGTTCGGCTTAGGTAGGTCTGCTTCAGACTCTACTGCAACAACAGGTGCTACTTTACCGCCACAGATCTCAACGAGAAGCTGAGTTGCACGCTCCATTGCGCTCACTTGTAGTGCGTAATCCACACCACGCTCGAAACGCATTGAAGAATCAGTGTGAAGACCGTAGCTACGTGCGCGGCCACGGATGTGGTCAGGTGCAAAGAATGCACACTCTAGTAGAACGTCTTTAGTCTCAGTTGTTACACCAGACTCTTCACCACCAAAGATACCTGCGATTGCAAGTGCTTTGTTGTGATCAGCAACAACTAGTGTATCTGCGTTTAGCTCTGCTTCGCTGCCGTCAAGAAGTGTTAGCTTCTCACCTTGTTCAGCCATACGAACTACGATGCCACCTTCGATCTTCGCTAGATCGAATGCGTGCATTGGTTGGCCTTGCTCTAGAAGAACGTAGTTAGTGATGTCTACTACAGGGTCGATAGAGCGAATACCACAACGACGCAGTTTCTCTTGCATCCATAGTGGCGTTTCTGCTTGAACGTTTACGTTCTTAATAACACGGCCTAGGTAACGAGGACACGCAGCTGGCGCTTTCACTTCGATAGACACTTTATCGTCGATTGAAGGGGCAACTGCTTCTACTGATGGCTCAGTCACGTCAGCACGGTTTAGTACGCCAACTTCACGAGCTAGACCACGAATGCTGAAACAGTCTGCGCGGTTTGCTGTTAGGTCTACGTCTACTGTTACGTCGTCTAGACCTAGGAATTCACGGAAATCAGTACCGATTACTGCGTCTTCTGCTAGTTCCATGATGCCGTCTGACTCAACATCGATACCTAGTTCGGTAAATGAACAAAGCATGCCGTGAGAAGGCTGGCCGCGTAGTTTCGCTTTTTTGATTTTGAAATCGCCTGGAAGAACAGCACCAACTGTTGCTACTGCTACTTTCAGACCTTGGCGACAGTTAGGTGCGCCACAAACAATGTCTAGAAGCTCTTCTTCACCCACGTCAACTTTAGTTACGCGCAGTTTGTCTGCATCTGGGTGTTGACCACATTCAACAACGTGACCGACTTTAACGCCAGTAAAAGAACCAGCAACAGGAAGAACGTCGTCTACCTCTAGACCGGCCATTGTAATTTGGTGAGTTAGCTCGTCAGTAGTAACCGCAGGGTTTACCCACTCACGAAGCCATGATTCGCTGAATTTCATGTTGATGAACCCTCTGGATTACTTGAACTGTTTTAGGAAACGAAGATCGTTCTCGAAGAACGCACGTAGGTCGTTCACGCCGTAACGAAGCATTGTTAGACGCTCAACACCCATACCGAATGCGAAACCAGAGTATTTTTCAGGATCGATACCTACGCTACGTAGCACGTTCGGGTGAACCATACCGCAGCCTAGTACTTCTAACCATTTACCGTTTTTGCCTTTCACGTCTACTTCAGCTGAAGGCTCAGTGAATGGGAAGTAAGATGGACGGAAACGTACTTCTACTTCTTCTTCGAAGAAGTTACATAGGAAATCGTGCAGGATGCCTTTCAGCTGAGCAAAGTTTACGTTCTCATCAACCAGCATGCCTTCCACTTGGTGGAACATTGGCGTGTGCGTTTGGTCGTAGTCGTTACGGTATACACGGCCTGGTGCAATAAAACGGAATGGTGGTTTACCATTTTCCATCGTACGGATCTGTACGCCTGACGTATGAGTACGAAGCATCAAGTCTGGGTTGAAGAAGAAAGTATCGTGGTCAGTACGCGCTGGGTGATCAGCTGCGATGTTTAGCGCATCGAAGTTGTGGAATGCATCTTCGATCTCTGGGCCAGCCTCGGTGTTAAAACCAAGTTCGCCAAAGAACTTCTCAATACGCTCTACAGTACGAGTTACTGGGTGTAAACCACCGTTTTCAATACGACGACCTGGTAGTGTGACGTCGATTGTTTCTGCTGCTAGTTTCGCTTCAAGCTCAGCACGTTGTAGTGCATCTTTACGAGCTGCGATAGCTTGCTGAACGACGCCTTTCGCTTTGTTGATCTCTTGACCAGCTTCACGGCGTTCTTCTGGTGGTAGTTTGCCTAGGCTTTGAAGTTGAGCAGTTAGCTCACCTTTTTTACCCAGATACTGAACACGCACTTCATCAAGTGCGACTAGCGATTCGGCAGCTTCAATTGCAGTGCTCGCGCTAGCAATGATCTCTTCTAGATGTTGCATCGTTTCCTCATCTACCTGTAGGTAGTGTCCATAAGGGAGTGATTGGTTTTTTGATAGCTGTACATAGTAGCCAAACCGGGCACCAATGCCAAATTGAATTACGAAAAGAAGAGGTTATTGAATAAAAAGAGCACAAAAACGTCAAAAATGTCATCTTTAGTTAATCTGCCGTTTAGTTGCGCCCTTTTGTTTTAGAAATAGTATTGAATAGATAGCTCGATAAAATCGTCATCTCTAGCGAAGTAGAGCAAATCATTTGGTGTTTCATTTTTAAACAACCAAGCATCAATTTGCCACTTAACGTGATTCGATATTCGGCTCGATGCTTCTAACTTAGCATTGTAAACATCATCGTTATCTAAATCCTTCGTAATTCCCGTCAATACTTCCGTTCCGTCCTCATCATTGAGCGCCCAACGAATACCTGCAAACACATCATTTTGACCGATAGTTTGTGCGTTGTTCCCACGACTGTCATAGAGGTACTCACCAATAACCCCCACGTCCCAAACCGTGTCAAATGCACCGACGAAGGTATACTCAAAGCCCGTCACAAGACCGACATGATTATCAGCACTATCTCGATAAATACTTTCCAGTTTCCATAACCAATCGCCAACGATTCCTTGCACATCCAGACCGACATGACTCATCAGAGCGTAGTAAGGCTTTAATTCTCCGTACTCAAAACGAAAGTAAGGATCCCGGTTTGTCCCATATAAATAGCTCAGGCCTACGTCCCAATCGCCAAGCATTTTCGAATATCGAAAAGCCACATCTACGTGCTTCTCTTCTCTGCTTGATTCATAGATAGCATCATCAGAGACAACGGGGTCGGTTCGCAAGCGGCCATCTGTACCCGCAAACGTTCGTTCCCTAAAGTAAGGTAACAACATTGCGTGGACGGTGCCCCAGTCTTTGAAAGAGGTAAAATGTAACATCGGCTGACCGAGTTTATCTTCACCATCGACGGCTTCAATGGCATCTGTTTGGTTTACTACATCAACTAAATGGGCTGATTCAGTCACTCCCCAAAAGACCTTACTAATCCCAACTCGAAGCTCATAATCATCCCAATAAGTCAGATAAAGTGCCTCTCGTATGTCACTATGACTTCGCTCATCGTCTAGACCATCCAGACGATAGAAAGGTGTGAAAGTAAAGTTTGCATCACCATTTTGCATCTCCCAGTAAAATTCTGGCTGCAAAACCAATGACGTTTGCGCTTTGCTCTGACCCTGAGAGCCCGTTTTAAAAAACTGACGATGCTCAATATTGACTTGTCCTGCGAGCTCGACGGCAGTCAGAGGCATCGAGTAAAAAAAGGCTGCTGCACTAAGCAACAACCCAGCATTTAATCGCTTCATTTTTCCTCCACTACCTCACTCGCTTCAACACATTCTTATGAAAGTCATTGTCTTGTAATCCAGTGTTAAAACGCATTTCGCTAGTCGTTAGCTCAGTACTTTTTCCTGTTTGATGGTTTGTCATCGCCATAGTGTGCGCTCGCCAATATTGGTTGAGATATTGCTTGTAATCGGAAAAAGAAAGCGTTTTTAACAAAGAACCTTTGCGGTCGTAAAACTCAACTTTAAGTGGACGATAATGCGCTTTATCTAACCATACCGTTTGCTTGGTATAACCTGAGTTCTTATCGGTCGGAATTTGCTCTACGACGAAAACATCTTGCCCGTTTATGCTGTCATCTTTTAGGTAGTTGAAACGGTATTTTTCAATCTCAAAGGAACTGAGATCCTCATACGCGAATTCACTGCCCATAAAAGGACCTGATTTGTTACGCGAGGAAATACGTTTCACACGTTTCAGTGCAGGAAGGTAAAGCCATTGGTCATCGGCACCCACCGTATGAGAATGGTTAAGAAACGCCGTGCCTTTTACATCTCTCGGTTCATCAAATATCGTGAGCCCTTTGTCACCATCACCATCAACTTCGAGTGATTGTAAGCGCATTAAACGTGTGCTGCTTTCTCCTTGCGCGTTTCGCAGAATCATTTGCATCGTAGCAACAGAATCCCCCCACCCTTCATCACGGGCTTTGCGCTCTTGAGCAATTTCTAGTCCTTTGGCTTTATCCGCCAACACCGCATGACTCATAATAAGCGAGACAGAAAGTACTGATACTTTTAAGGCATTTTTTACTAAATTCATGTTCAATCCTTTAATTCGTTATGACTGAGTAACAGTCTTGGTTTGAGAGTCAGTTGATTTAAGCTTATTTCGGCGCTCCACCTCGTCGTAAACGCCTTTGTCAAACAACATCAGTAGAGTCGGTAGGAAGATGAAATCCACAACAAGAGCAATAAAGATGACAATGGCACTCAGCTGTCCCATATCGGCATTTAAACGGAAGCTCGACATCGCCAGAACAGAGAAACCAGCAACAAGCACGACCGTCGTAATCCAAAGTGCGCGCCCCACGGTACGAAAGGCGTAGCGAACCGCTTGCTCCGCACTGTGGCCATCTTTACGAGCGTGTTGATATTTAGAAAGAAAGTGAACGGCGTCATCGACAACTACACCAAGCGTTAATGTCACAACGACAGACAATCCCAAGTTAATCTCGCCAGAAACCAGCGCCCAAATACCAAAACCAATAAGCGCAGGAGCAATATTTGGGACAAGACTAATTAAGCCAAGCTTGAACGAACGCAAGGCAAAGATCAGTAATGCAGAGATTAAGACAAGAGTAATGGGCAAGGTAGACAGCATGCTGGCCATATTCGTTTCACCAATATGCGCAAACATCAGTGAAGGACTAGACGCAACAACATCATATTGAGGCGCGTTTTCGTTAAACCATTGGTAAATGCGATTTTCCAAATCAACAAGCTCGACGCTGCCCAAGTTCTCCACGGTGAGAACCATCTTGATCGACGACTTATCTACATTGATTTGGTTGTTCAAATCTAAACCATACGGTAGTGACATTTCATAAAGCAGCAGATATTGAGCCGCTAATTCTCTGTCTTGAGGGAGCGAGTAATAAGCCTGTTCATCTCCATGCATGTTCTTGTTTAGGCGCTTATAAACATCGCTCAAGGTCGCAACATGGTCCGTTTCTGGCTGCAACCTTAGCCAGTCAGTAAATTTACCCACGGAATTGAGAAAATTAGGATCGGCAATGCCCTGCGATTCGTTGGTTTTTATCGCGATACTGATGTTAGCCATGCCACTTATTCGCTCTTCCATAAAATCAGCCGCTCGGCGAAATTCATTGCTATGGCCAAAGTACTCGACGGATTCATCATTGACTTTGTTCAGCGGAATCAAGCTCGCACTCGCGACAATAACAAGCACCGACAACGGCAATAAAGCATGTCGCTTTGACACCACGAAATCTCCTAAATGATCCATAAAGTGCTTTCTTTCATCAGAAGTATCCGACTTCACCGTAACCGGAAGGATATTAAGCAAGGCGGGAAGTAACGTGATGGAAAGGAAACAAGCAACCATGACGCCAAGGGCTGATAGGTTGCCGAAATCTCTCAGGATTGGAGAATCCGACATATTCATCATTAAAAAGCCGATCGCGGTGGTAATGGAAGTAATCAAGATAGGCATGAAATTGAGCGCAATACTTCGCTCAATAGAGTGGGCTTTACTAAAGCCGTTTTGCATAGACTGACGCATTGTCGCGATGATGTGTACACAGTCTGCGACGGCAAGCGTCATCACCAAGGTAGGCACATTAACGGTCGCCGTGCTTAAGAACATACCAGCCCATCCTGACAAGCCCATTGTAACCATAACCGAGCCGATAATAACGATGAGCGTCGCGATGACGCTAAGCAATGAGCGCAACATGATGGTCAGAAACACCAATATCACTAGTAACATAGTTGGCACTAATGTTGCGCTATCATCTTGGGCTGCGGTCATAAACGCGTAGTTCATTGCAATAATACCAGCCTTGTGGAATTCCGTGTCTGGGTACACTTGCTGATAACGCTCAATCATTCCGTTTATGTAAGCAACCACCTCTTGTACTTCAGCAGTTTTATCTATTTCAGGGAGTTGGACCGTAATGTTTACGACCGTGACATCTCCTTTTTCAGAAATCAGTGAACTTTTCAAAACCGGCTCACTCAACGCAATACTTTTGACTTTCTCTATTCGTTGAGGTGTCAATTCATATTCGCTATACAGTAAATCTTCGACAAGAAGATCATCTTCAAACGCTTCGGTATGCTGGTAGTTAGCGAGGGAATCAACGCGGGTGGAGTATGGAACTTGCCACGCCTCGTCAGTGATCTGCTGAATAAGAGATAATGTGCTAGGAGTAAAAACAGTGCCGCTCTTTGGCGCTATAACCAAAGCAAGACTGTCAGATTTTGCAAAGGTGGTTTGAATTTCATCAAACGCAAGTAACTGCTCATTTGTTCCATCAAAGAAGATGTCGTAATCTCCTCTAAAGTAAAGATTTTTTCCTCCAATGGTTGCTATGACAATCAATAAAACGGTAGCAAGCATCACCAATACACTGTAATTCGTTGGTAGCTTACCCCACCCTGAACGGGCGTATTGTTGAACGTTGTGATGTGGCATCACACTCTCCTTTTGTGACGTTTCGTCAAATTTAAAAACTAAAAAAACAGCAAATGCTGTAAATAACCAGACAAACTCGACATGCAAACTTTAGATCGAATGAATTTGGCTACATAAGTTAGTTTTTAGTAACTTCCTATGCTTCTCGTGATCATTGGCTGAACGCCAACCTTCGAGATTTAATGACGATTCGTCACAATAGTGCGATAAAAAAGCCAACCATAACGTCAGATTGGCCTTTCCAGTTTATTAGCGATTCACTGACTCCAAATAAGCAAGCTCTTCACTAAATAACTCCTGCTCCACTCGACGCCAGGTTTTACGGTAGTCCCATTCTGTAGATAAAGGCGACCAACCTAAACCATCAAGTAACATATTCGCGTTGTGCAGTACTGAGAATGGGTCTTGAATTCGCTGAATACATCGACTGTTCGATGCATTTTGCGCCAAAGCGTTTGAACCGAATGCAATAGACCAGTTGGCGAATACAATAGCATCAGAACCAATTGCGGGAGAAAACTTAAGATCACCACATTCTACCGCATTGTTCACCAGCGCATCAGCACCATCTATTACTTGTTCTTCCAAGTTATTCAGTTCATTCACACGTTTAGGCGAAGCCTTCTCTAGAACCCAAGGCGTCTTTGCAACAATCGCACAAGTTGATAGTACTGGCTCCATACGAGCGTAAATACGATAACCTACATGCATCGCAATGATTTTTTCTCTGGTATTGCCATTAAATTTGGCGGTACGTTCGAAAAATATTGCTTCGCTTTTCAGCGAATGAATACAAAGCGCAAGAATCACATCTTCTTTGCTGCAAAAATGATTGTAGATCGTCCCTTTAGAATAAGGGCTTGACGCTGTAAGCTTGTCCATCGTTAAGTTGGCAAAGCCTTGCTCTTGAACTAAAGACTTAGCCAATTGAATAAGCTCTATCTCACGATCAGCAATCGCCTGTTGCTTTTTTGTTAGCCCTGAAGACACACGACATCCGTCTTGCTTGCTATATTTTTTACAGCGAAAGTTAAACATAATCCTTTGATCCGTATACCAACACACTCCCAATAATTGTAACACGATTCTTTAATACAGGAACGCAACTAAAGTTGACGAACCGTCATAAATGACACTTCGTCATAATAGATCAAAAAACAAACATTTCAAGTATGAATTTATAATTAGAAGATAAATAGCTACCAATTATGCATACCCAAGTAGCTACAGGATGCTTGGTTCAACGAGAATGGTTTCTTTGTAGAGGAAGCGAGAGAGGCTTTGGGAGGAACAACGAAGGAAATCAGCATGTTAAAAATAACGAAAGTAGATGCTGAACAGGTATTATTCGAAATAAGCCCAAAACACTTTAAGTCTGAATTAAGAGCAAACACCGCTGAATGCCCTACTTACAAAGTATTTGCTGTCTTAGGCTTTTTCTTTTGCAACGCCCTTTCAGAAACTCTCTTCAAAAAAGGCTCAAAATCTATATAGATAGGCTTGGCTTATCACCTGCAGCTGCGATGGCATAACGAATATCATCAATAAATCGCCCCTCTGTCTCAATAATGCCGTCAGAGAATGTGACTGGCTGATGTGGCCCAGCAAGTAGAACAATATTAGTAAAATCAGAGACATTAAAGTTCTCTGCTACAACATTTTTGGAATGAAAATCGATGACGGTCTTTGCGACTTGATCTTCCAGTAACAAAAGCTGTTCTTCGGTAATTTTCATACGCGCCAAAGCAACGCGAACACACTTATCGTGGGTAGTCGTCTGCTCTTTTATGATTTCTGTATATTTGTCGTTGAGCTTGGAGTTCTCTGCATAGCTATAATATAAAGGCCCGTGCAGCGTTATATTTTTATCTTCATCAACGTAAACGAGATCCAACAACTCTAATGCTTTTAAGTAATCAGACATGCTCTGCTCAGACAAGTCATACTTTTTCTTTAAAATAGAATAACCGTCTTTACCTCGAAGCATTCTCAATTCACGATAAAAGTCGTAAAGGTGAGGGAATTGAAAGAATACCTCATCCTGCGTACGACTAAAGTAATCCTCGTCTTCACCTTGCAATTGATTTGCGAGCTTTTGTAGTTCATCTAACGTGCAATCAACCGCTCTACAATATTCCAGCAACTTATCTAAAGCGAGATTCGTGCTTGTAAGATGTCTCTTAAAGGTAGATAGTGGCATACCCATTTTCTCAGATAGCTCTCGATATGTTAGCCCTTTTGTTTTAATCGCTTGGCGTAATGCGGCTAGCAAGTATTCGGGAGTCAGATCTCTCATCTACAATTCCTTTTGGCAATGTTACAGCTGTATAGTATTTGTAACAATTTAGAACCGCTTGGCAAGGTATAAGTTCATATTTTTATAAGAAAAACATGAATTAATATACTGAAAAGAGAATTCACACAACAAATGAAAAATTCAATATGAATTCAATTTCATTATAGATATAAAATAATATGCAAAATAAAAGTGAAGCAATTACTCTAAATCATCGTGATTAATTTTAATAGTAACGTAAAGTTGAGAATATAAACCTATTCTCTCTACAAAAATCTAGAATAATTAACCTAAAAGGAACAGAACGGTAAATGCATAATAATTCACCGCTCTCTATTAGAATTTTTGCAATGCTATTCAAGTAGACTAGTCCGCTAGTTTCACTGCAGTACCAAATGCCAAAATTTCCGAAGAACCATCTACGATTGAGCTTGTGGTAAATCGAATCCCTACAATTGCATCGGCACCTTTAGATTCAGCGTCCGCCACCATGCGCTGTATAGCAATATCACGCGCGTCGGTCATCATTTCCGTGTAACCACGAATTTCGCCGCCAACAATGCTCTTGATACCCGCCATGAGGTCACGGCCAATATGCTTTGATTGAACAACATTACCAGTTACAACCCCTCTGATTTCAGAGATCTGCTTGCCAGGAATGCTTTCGGTCGTTGTGTAGATCATTTTTAATCCCTTATAAACGTAAAAATTTATACCCAAGCTACCTTATAACTAACATAAGATGCTAACCAATAAATTGAGAAGACTGATAAACAATACTCTAAATAGCCAAGCTAAAAGTCATTTGGGTATAAATTTTAGCAATAAAAAAGGAGAGCTAATGCTCTCCTTCTCTTAATCCTAAACTGCTAATTAAAGAGCAGCTTTCGCTTTTTCAACTAGAACTGCAAATGCAGCTTTGTCGAATACTGCGATGTCCGCAAGGATCTTACGGTCGATCTCGATAGATGCTTTCTTAAGACCGTTGATGAAACGGCTGTAAGATAGACCATTTTGACGAGATGCCGCATTGATACGTGCAATCCATAGTTGACGGAATTGACGTTTCTTAGCGCGACGGTCACGGTAAGCGTATTGACCAGCTTTAGTAACTGCTTGGAAAGCTACGCGGTAAACACGTGAACGCGCACCGTAGTAACCTTTAGCTTGTTTTAGAACTTTCTTATGACGTGCACGAGCTTGTACACCACGTTTTACGCGAGGCATTATGCTTCTCCTAAACTAAACGATTGATAACTAAAAAGAATTAAGCGTATGGCAACATACGGATTACTGCAGCCACTTCACATTTTGGAAGGATTGCATTCGGACGTAGTTGACGCTTGTTCTTAGTAGTACGCTTAGTCAGGATGTGACGTTTTGTAGCGTGCTTGTACTTAATACCACCAGCAGTTTTCTTAAAACGCTTAGCAGCACCTTTGTTGGTTTTCATCTTAGGCATGATGAATAACTCCGCATTGAGTAGGTTTAATAAACAACGTAATTAGGGCGAACAAAACCCAGCCGTCATGCCTTTATCGAAAGGAAAGCGGCTAGGTTTTAATTACTTGATGAGCCGTTAATTACTTCTTTTTAGGGGCTAGCACCATGATCATCTGGCGACCTTCAATCTTCTTAGGGAAAGATTCAACTACAGCAATTTCTGCAGTATCTTCCTTAAGACGATTTAGAACGTCAACACCGATGTCTTGGTGTGCCATCTCTCGGCCACGGAAGCGAATTGTTACTTTCACTTTGTTGCCTTCTTCAAGGAAACGCGTCAGGTTGCGTAGTTTTACCTGATAGTCTCCAATATCAGTTCCAGGACGGAATTTTACTTCCTTGATCTGGACCTGCTTTTGCTTCTTCTTCTGCTCTTTAGCAGTTTTGCTCTTCTCGAAGAGGAACTTACCATAGTCCATCACACGACAAACAGGTGGCTCGGCGTTAGGACTGATCTCAACGAGATCCATACCAGCTTCTTCAGCAGCTGCAATGGCTTCTTGAATCGATACAACACCAACTGATTCACCGTCAGCGCCTGTTAGTCGAACTTCACGAATACCACGAATTTCACCGTTGATACGGTGCGGGTTTTGTTTTACCGGCTGTTGGCCACGTCTTCCGCCTTTAATAGCTTATTCCTCCAGATTGAGCTTACGGCTAGAGATCTCGTCTTGGATGTATGCAATAAAATCATCCACTTTAAATTTACCAAGATCTTTACCTTTACGAGTACGCACTGCAATTTCGCCAGCTTCCATTTCTTGGTCACCAACAACAAGCATATACGGTACACGCTTCAAAGTATGTTCGCGGATTTTAAAGCCAATCTTCTCATTTCTCAAGTCCGCTTTAGCTCTAATTCCACTTTTTTGTAGTTTTTGTACTATTTCTTGAACATAACCTGACTGTTTATCAGTAATGTTCATAAGAACTGCTTGTTCTGGCGCCAACCAAGTTGGGAAGAAACCAGCATATTCTTCGATAAGGATACCGATGAAGCGCTCTAGTGAACCTAGAATCGCACGGTGAATCATTACTGGTACAAGACGTTCATTGTTTTCACCTACATAAGTTGCACCTAAGCGACCTGGTAGGTTGAAGTCTAGCTGGACAGTACCACACTGCCACGCACGGTCTAGACAATCGTATAGTGTGAATTCAATCTTAGGGCCGTAGAACGCACCCTCGCCTTCTTGAATTTCGTATGGGATATCCATCGATTCAAGAGACTGCTTCAATGCTTCTTCAGATTGATCCCAGATTTCATCTGAACCTACACGTTTCTCTGGACGAGTAGACAGTTTCACTACGATGTTGTCGAAACCAAATGTTTGGTACGTATCGTACACCATCTTGATACAGTTTGTTACTTCTTCTTGAATTTGGCTCTCAGTACAGAAAATGTGAGCGTCATCCTGAGTAAAGCCACGTACACGCATAATACCGTGTAGTGCACCAGATGGTTCGTTACGGTGACATGAGCCAAACTCAGCCATACGTAGCGGTAGGTCGCGGTACGATTTTAGACCTTGGTTGAAGATCTGTACGTGACCTGGACAGTTCATTGGCTTAATCGCGTATTCACGGTTCTCAGAAGAAGTTGTGAACATTGCATCAGCGTATTTATCCCAGTGACCTGAGCGTTCCCAAAGAACACGGTCCATCATAAGTGGACCTTTCACTTCTTGGTAACCGTACTCATCTAGCTTAGCGCGGATGAATACTTCTAGATCACGGAAGATAGACCAACCATTGTGATGCCAGAACACCATACCCGGTGCTTCTTGCTGCATGTGGAATAGGTCTAGTTGTTTACCAATCTTACGGTGATCACGCTTCGCCGCTTCTTCTAGGCGAGTTAGGTGCGCTTTCAGTGCTTTCTTGTCGTGGAAAGCCGTACCGTAGATACGTTGAAGCATTTTGTTGTCGCTGTTACCACGCCAGTAAGCACCTGCAACATTCAGCAAAGTGAAGTGTTGACAGAAGCTCATGTTAGGAACATGAGGACCACGACACATGTCGATGTATTCTTCATGGTGGTAAAGGCCTGGACGATCATCACGAGATACGTTTTCGTCAAGGATTTCCACTTTGTATGGTTCGCCACGTGATTCAAACGTATCACGCGCTTCCTGCCAGCTTACTTTTTTCTTAACCACTTCGTACTTGGTTTTCGCTAGCTCTTTCATACGCTTTTCAATCTTTTCAAGATCTTCTTGCGTTAGAGATTCGTCTAGGTCGATATCGTAGTAGAAGCCATTGTCGATGGTTGGACCGATCGCCATTTTAGCTTGAGGGTAAAGCTGCTTAAGAGCGTGACCAAGAAGGTGAGCACAAGAGTGACGAACGATTTCTAGACCGTCTACTTCATCTTTAACTGTGATGATTTCAAGGCTTGCGTCTTCTTCAATTAGGTCACACGCATCAACGCGGTTACCGTTTACACGACCAGCGATAGTTGCTTTGGCAAGACCGGGACCGATCGATTGCGCAACTTCCATAGTAGATACTGGGTTGTCAAATTGACGCTGACTGCCGTCAGGAAGAGTAATAATAGGCATGCTATGTCCTTTACAGTGGTGTTGCACACCAAGCAACACATGTTATTCAAATTAGAAGCTATTTGTTGAAAATAGTTGAGAGTCAATAAAGGCCTCTCGGTAACACGAATACCGGACCGTTATCGAAAATGGGATTGTACCTAGCTCACATTTAGAATGCAAAGCGCGATTTTGTTTTGTCATAAGAACTTAACCGCAGACCCATCACGGCAATCTGATCATGCTTTTTAAGAGACCGCATAACTTGTAAACGGAATTGCCCCTCAATGAACTTACACAACAAATTACAATATCGCCTATTACGTGTGAACCGATACAAAGCCTAACACGCTTGGCGAGAGCTCAACGTGCGATTTAGGTATATAGTTGTTTTATAGAGTAGTTTGTATGTAGGTATTCATCATGGTCTATTTCAAATCGCGCTTTATGGTGCTTCTAAGCACCTCGATATGTTCTTTGCAAGCCTTCGCATCAAATGACTTATATGGCCCGCTGCGTTCTTACGCACAATCCCCAATGCAAGTGGTTAGTCACACCAACATACTACGTTCAGGGCACAGTCTGCCCTCTGGTTTTGTCGAAGCCTATGGTTCGGGAACCGTGGCAAGTGTTTGGGCTCATACTGATGAATACGCACTGGATTATTACCACAATCAAATCGAATTAGGCAGCAAATGGCAAGTCAGCAACCGTTGGCAGTGGGAGCTCAACTATCGATGGGTCTTTGCCGCTGACAACCATTTAGATGGACTGACGAAAAGCTTCCATAAACTTTTCGGTATCGGACAAAATGGGCGGGATAAAGTAGACAGAGATCGTTTTTACATTTCAATGCCGCAATATGATGTGCTTGAAGATGATTTCGAAGGACAAACACTGGCCAATAACCTATCTACTTACTTACAGTATCAAGTGTTCCAAAATGAACATCACGGCCTATCGATTGGCGGCAGTTTGTATTTTAACGATGTGGCTCACGGCACTTTTCAAGGTAGCAGTTTCGAGCAAGGCTTCCAATTAAACTACAGCTACTTAAGTGATGCTCATGCATTTTATTCGATGATTGGCATGACTTTTCGATCGGATGACCGTGCCTTGCTCGATCTGCCCTATCGACATAATACGATTGCCATTGCGGGTGGGTACCGTTATGCCTTAGAAGATAACCATCACCTGATGTTGGAATATCATTGGTATCAAGGCTCAACAGAAGGGCCCACAGAGTTTGCTGATGCCTCTAATGAACTGGTATTGGGCTATCGATATCTAATGGAAAATTCAGCGCTTGAGTTTTTAGCCGTAGAGAACGCAAGAAACATGGATAACAGTACCGATATCGCTTTCACAATAGGATATCGGTACATATTTTCATCAAGTTGATGAGAGCTATAGATTTAGCGTTGGTGTAACTGCGGCAGCGACTTGAGCATCGGTTGCATTGATCGGCAACGTAAACGAGCGATATTGGTCACCAGCCAAGCTGAGCGAACGGTCAATCTCTGCCAAACAATGCATGACCTGCCCTTCCAGAATAAAAGAGAGCTCAACTTCTTTTGATGAGATAAAGCCGCTGTTACGGAACTCTAGCTCTTGATAAATACCAGAGCGAGAGGCAAACGAGCCACCGCGCAAAAAGCCTTTTTCAACATCGGCTTTAACCATAGTGAAACCAGCTTGCTCGATCGCTTGAATAACCCGAGATGCTACTGGTAAAGGCTTCACTTCAATATAGTCACGGTCACGCGGATCAATTGCAAAATCAATATCTAACGTCGTCTCGACCCAAACATGACATTGATTCTTAAGTGCGCTAACCGCAGTAATTGGTGTTTCATCATGCAGTTTTAGCTCAAACGGAACCTGCTTTTCTTCATTAGGTTGAATCACAAAAGGGTCAACTGCTTTCAATTGATCAATAGTGAAGGTTTGGTAACTTACGCTATCATCCACTTCGACTTTCATTTCCGTGTTCAATTTAATCGTAATAGCATCAATTTGTTGTTCGACGTCTCCGCCTTTGATATGAACATGCCCTTTCAGCGTCGCTCCTTGAAACACGCTCATTTCGTCCAAAATAGTATCTACTTTTGCAGAGCCGATCCCCAGTGATGCTTTCAATTTTTTAAACATACTTTTCCTTTTTTAGCGATTTTTCTTCTAATAATCGTTTGTTTACACAATTGTTTTCTGCTGTGCAAGCAATAGACCACAAGAAAATGTTTGAATTCAATCATCAATCCAAATAATGCTCAGCAGCAAGAGTCATTCAGCTCTGCAATAGGATTGCTCGGTCACTAAGCGGTACATTCGTCGAGAAATGTTTGCAATTTGTACCTAAATTAAGCAGTATTTGTATAGTCAAATAAAGGGAGATCATTATGTCTGCACCACTCTACATTCAAATTAAACAATTTATCCTGGATAAAATTGATGCTGGAGAGTGGGTAGTTGGTCATCGCATCGCCACCGAGATTGAGCTTACCGAGCAATTTGGTGTCAGTAGAATGACAGTGAACAAAGCAATTCGGGATTTAGTAAATGAGGGCCGATTACAACGTCGCCCACGCTTAGGCACGTTCGTGTGTGATCCTGGTGAAAAGTCAGAATCTCCCCTGCTAGACATTCGAAACATTGCCGAAGAAGTCAGCGATAGAGGGCGAAAGTATGGCAGTAAAGTGCTCAAACAGATTGCCATAAAAGCAGATGACAACATTGCGACAAAACTCGGCGTTATGCTAGGCACGACAGTGTTTTACAGTGAAATTATTCACTATGAAGACCAAACGCCGATTCAATTGGAGCTCCGCTGGGTGAATAGCCAATATGCCCCGAGTTATTTAAATCAAGACTTCACACAAATCACTCCAAATCAATACCTGTCAGATAATTGCCCACTCAGCGCGATAGAACATACTGTAGAGGCAATTGTGCCTGAAAGCCGTATTAAGCAAGACTTAAAAATGCAAGCCAATGAACCTTGCCTTCTCTTGAATCGCAGAACGTGGAGCCAAGATAAGTTAGTCAGTACCGCCCTACTTTATCACCCTGGTAACAAATATAAGCTGAGCTCAAAAGTGCTCATTTAAGGACAAGATTTATCCTCTAGATCTACGTTTTGATCACATTTTAGCAACATCAATCTTGTCAGTGTTCTTATTTTGCTCTATTTATTTGTATATACATTTAATGATACAAATAAACACAGGGACACAAACATGGATTTGCTGATTGAAAACGCACGTCTAGTTACCATGCAATCGGGAGAATGCGGATACCTTCCAACGCCTCCAGCGCGCATTGGTATTCAATCTGGAAAAATCGTTGCGATCAGTACTTGTGCCATTGGTGAAGACGCACCGCAAACCGAGTCTCTGCTGTCTGCTCAACATTACCCTCAGAGTATCGACCTTCAAGGCAAGTTAGTTCTGCCAGGTTTGATCGACTGCCACACTCATCTTATTTACGCGGGCAATCGTGCCAACGAATTTGAAATGCGCTTAAACGGCGTGCCATATCAAGAAATTTCCAAACAAGGCGGTGGAATACTTTCAACGGTGCATGCGACGCGTTCAGCAACCGAAGCGCAATTAGTTGAGTTAGCGTTGCCACGTTTAGACGGGCTACTCGCGAGCGGCGTCACTTCTGTCGAAGTGAAGTCAGGCTACGGATTGACACTGAATGATGAAGTAAAAATGCTCCGTGCAGCCAAAATGCTGGAACAAGAGCGCAAAGTTAAAATTACCACTACACTTCTCGCCGCTCACGCCATTCCGCCAGAGTTCCAGGGTCGTGCAGATGATTATATTGAGCACATTTGTCAGGACATAATCCCTGTTGTCGCAAAGGAAGAATTAGCTACGAGTGTCGATGTTTTTTGTGAATCGATTGGTTTCAATCTTGAACAAACAGAAAAAGTGTTTGTAGCTGCAAAACGCCACGGCTTAAAGGTTAAAGGGCATACTGAGCAACTTTCTAATCTCGGTGGTACAGCCCTCACTGCGCAATACAACGGTCTGTCAGCGGATCACATCGAGTTTTTAGATGAGCAAGGTGTTAAAGCACTTGCTCGATCAAACACCGTCGCCACTCTATTGCCTGGCGCTTTTTATTTTCTAAGAGAAACTCAGTTACCACCGATTGAGTTGTTGAGAGAGCATAACGTGCCGATGGCAATTGCTACGGACGTCAACCCAGGTACATCACCATTTTCTGATCTCACACTCATGCTGAATATGGCGTGCACACTATTTCGCCTTACACCGCAAGAAGCACTGCGTGGTGTAACGCAACATGCAGCCAAAGCTCTGGGTTATCAAAACTCACGTGGCGAAATCAAAGTAGGGTTTAATGCGGACTTCTCTATATGGGATATCGAAAGCCCTGCGGATTTAAGCTATCAAGTCGGAGCAAAACGTCTGGTAGGTCGTATAGTAAATGGTGAATACATTTCACACGGAGGCCAATAATATGTCTCAATTCGACCTACATTCTCCCCTATTTCATTGGCAAGGCCGTCATGATGCCGAGGACGGCAAGCTTGGTCAGCGAATTCATCACGTTGTTCAACGCCAAAAAGCAGATGAGTTGAGTGCCGTTGCGCATGGCGTCTCATTACTCGGTTTTGCTACCGACGCTGGCGTTGCGAGAAACAAAGGACGCATTGGCGCGAAAAAAGCGCCAGACTTAATCCGACGAGCACTCGCTAATTTAGCATGGCACCAAGACGCCCCACTATATGACTTAGGTACTGTGGTGTGTGAAGACGACTTACTGGAAGAGAGCCAAGCTCTATGTGCAGCAACCATTTCAAGCGCACTGCCCCATACGCCAGTCATCGTGCTGGGTGGTGGGCATGAGATTGCGTGGGCCTCGTTTTCCGGCTTAGCGGAATATTTTAAAGCGCACCATCCAGAGAAGAAGCCTAAAATCGGCATTATCAATTTCGATGCGCATTTCGATTTGCGCGCATTCGAGAGTAACCTCGCCGACATAAGACCGAGCTCTGGTACACCCTTCAACCAAATTCATCATTTTTGTCAACGTAACGATTGGGACTTTCATTACGCTTGTATTGGTGTAAGCCGCAGTAGCAACACTAAAGCGCTATTTGAAAAAGCAGATGCGTTAAATGTTTGGTATGTAGAGGACAATCAGCTCTGCTACTTAAACCACAGTTATCACTTAACTCAGCTTCAGCATTTTATTGACGACTGTGACCACCTCTATTTGACCATTGATCTGGATGTATTTCCTGCCGCAACCGCACCTGGAGTCAGCGCACCAGCAGCTCGGGGAGTGAGTTACGACACTATTGCACCCTTTTTAGATCGAATTCTTCATTACAAAAATAAGTTAATGCTGGCTGATATCGCCGAATACAACCCAAATTATGACGTCGATAGTCAAACAGCACGATTAGCTGCCCGTTTGTGTTGGGATATCGCCAACGCAATGGCGGAAAAACAGCACAAACCATAATGCATCCCAGATGCCACTGATTATTACGACCAAGCAAGTACTTGGTCATCACGAGAAACTAAAGGAGTCTGAAATGACACAGCGCCAGGGACAAGATCCACGACTTGATACAAGCAGAACAATTCGTGCACCTCACGGAGATAAACTGCGCGCAAAATCTTGGCTAACCGAAGCCCCTCTTCGTATGCTGATGAACAACCTTGATCTTGATGTTGCAGAACATCCACATTCACTGGTTGTATATGGCGGCATTGGCCGAGCAGCGCGAAACTGGGAATGTTACGACAAGATTGTTGAAGTACTTGAAAGACTCGAAGATGACCAAACGCTTTTAGTTCAATCAGGCAAGCCTGTTGGTGTTTTCCCTACCCATAAAAATGCTCCACGCGTGCTTATCGCAAACTCAAACCTTGTTCCGCATTGGGCAAACTGGGAACACTTCAACGAGCTCGATAAACAAGGCTTGATGATGTACGGCCAAATGACCGCTGGCAGCTGGATATACATTGGCTCGCAAGGTATCGTACAAGGCACATACGAAACGTTCGTATCTGTTGCAAAAAAACACTTTGACGGTGAAGCAAAGGGCCGTTGGATTCTAACAGGTGGTCTCGGTGGCATGGGTGGTGCTCAACCTCTCGCTGGTACAATGGCGGGCTTCTCCATGATTGCAGTAGAGTGTGATGAATCACGTATCGATTACCGCCTACGTACAGGCTATGTCGATAAGAAAGCGACTTCTTTAGATGAAGCGCTAGCTATCATTAAAGAGTCAGACACACCAGTATCGGTTGGTCTACTAGGTAATGCAGCAGACGTTTTCTCTGAGCTGGTAGAACGTAATATCACGCCTGATGTCGTAACAGACCAAACGTCTGCACACGACCCGCTCAATGGCTATTTACCACAAGGCTGGAGCATGTCTCACGCAGCAGAAATGCGTTTGCAAGATGAAGCAATGGTCGTAAAAGCAGCGAAAAAATCCATGGCTGTGCAAGTTCAAGCGATGTTAGAGCTGCAAAATCGCGGCGCCGCAACACTCGACTACGGTAACAACATCCGCCAGATGGCCTTGGAAGAAGGCGTAGAAAACGCATTTGATTTCCCTGGCTTCGTTCCAGCCTACATTCGTCCTCTATTCTGTGAAGGTATCGGTCCTTTCCGTTGGGCTGCTCTCTCTGGCGATCCTGAGGACATTTATAAAACCGACCAAAAAGTAAAAGAGCTAATTCCAGATAATCCGCACTTACATAACTGGCTAGATATGGCTCGCGAACGCATCCAGTTCCAAGGTTTACCTGCGCGTATTTGCTGGGTTGGTCTTAAAGATCGTGAGCGTCTTGGTCAAGCATTCAACGAAATGGTGAAAAATGGCGAACTTAAAGCGCCCGTTGTCATTGGTCGAGATCACTTAGATTCTGGCTCTGTAGCAAGCCCGAACCGTGAAACCGAAGGTATGATGGACGGTTCTGACGCCGTATCAGACTGGCCATTATTAAACGCGCTACTCAACACGGCGGGCGGCGCAACTTGGGTTTCACTACACCACGGTGGTGGCGTAGGTATGGGCTTCTCGCAACACTCAGGTATGGTTATCTGCTGTGACGGCAGTGAAGATGCCTCAGAACGTATTGCCCGCGTGCTGCATAACGACCCAGCAACAGGCGTTATGCGTCATGCTGATGCGGGATACGATATCGCTAAACAATGTGCAGCAGAGCAAGGGCTAGATTTGCCAATGCTCAACGAAGAACTGAAGAAGCTCAAGTAAGGATGAAAGAGATGTTAAATTTAACGCTAAAGCCAGGTCATATTAGCTTAAACGAACTACGCCAAGTGAGCCGTTCACCAGTCAACCTTACTTTGGATCCTGAAGCCATTCCGGCCATTGAAGAAAGCACACAGGTCGTAGACCGAGTCATCGCGGAAGATCGAACGGTTTACGGAATTAACACTGGTTTTGGGCTATTGGCTAACACACGAATAGCACCAGAAGATTTAGAAACACTGCAACGCAGTATCGTTCTTTCTCATGCGGCAGGTATCGGTGAGTTTATGTCAGATGAAACGGTTCGTCTGATGATGGTATTAAAAATCAATAGTCTGTCTCGTGGCTTTTCTGGGATTCGCCTAAAAGTCATTAATATGCTGACCGACCTAGTCAACGCACAAGTTTACCCTTGTGTACCTAAAAAGGGCTCTGTTGGCGCATCAGGTGACTTAGCTCCTCTAGCCCATATGAGCACTGTATTACTGGGAGAAGGACAAGCTCGCCACAACGGTAAAATCATTTCCGGGCAAGAAGCATTAAAAATCGCAGGTCTAGAGCCTATCACTCTGGCGCCAAAAGAAGGCTTAGCGCTACTAAATGGGACTCAGGCATCCACAGCGTTCGCATTGGAAGGCCTGTTTATCGCGGAAGACCTTTTCGCATCAGCAACCGTTTGTGGTGCAATGTCTGTTGAAGCCGCTCTCGGCAGCCGACGTCCATTCGATCCGCGCATTCACCGTGTACGTGGTCATCGCAGCCAGATGGACGCAGCACTCGCATACCGTCATTTGTTAGACACATCGAGTGAAATAGGTGATTCGCACACTAACTGTGAAAAAGTGCAAGACCCGTATTCTTTGCGCTGTCAGCCTCAAGTGATGGGCGCGTGTTTACAGCAAATCCGCAATGCGGCCGAAGTATTACAAGTAGAGGCGAATTCCGTATCAGATAATCCGTTGGTGTTTGCTGAAGATGGTGACATCATCTCTGGCGGTAACTTCCACGCGGAGCCTGTTGCAATGGCAGCCGACAACCTAGCACTTGCGATTGCCGAGATCGGCAGCTTGTCTGAACGTCGTATGGCATTACTTATCGATAGCGCGCTATCAAAACTGCCACCGTTCTTAGTCGACAATGGTGGTGTGAACTCTGGTTTCATGATCGCTCAGGTGACCTCTGCTGCGTTAGCAAGTGAAAACAAAACGCTCGCTCACCCAGCGTCAGTAGACAGCTTGCCAACATCTGCAAACCAAGAAGATCACGTGTCAATGGCAACATTCGCGGCTCGCAGATTGAAAGAAATGGGCGAAAACACTCGCGGTATTCTGGCGGTAGAATACCTCTCAGCAGCACAAGGCCTAGACTTTAGAGCACCAAACAAGTCCTCTGAGCGTATTGAGATTGCGAAACAAATGTTGCGTGAAAAAGTATCGTTCTACGATAAAGATCGCTACTTTGCTCCAGACATTGAACAGGCAAATACTCTGCTTAAGCTGGCTATCCACAACACGCTCATGCCAGAGAGCTTGTTACCAAGCGTTCAATAACCAAGCATAACTGGCATTTCATCGAATAAACAGATAATGACTTGAAGGCTCTACGTTCAGCGTGGAGCCTTTTTACATACGATTAAACATGTTGATGGCACTATTTATGAACGCCTGTCTACTTTGATGGCTATACTTTAAAAGATAGGCGAGCGAAAAGGTCGTTGTTTATTGTTTTCACAAATAAAAGCGTTGCTAAAGTATGCGTTTTTAACGGTTTATCCGCCGAAATAGTGTCTTATTGTTAGGATACGGTGAAGTTTTCACTGGATGGACCATTGCTACGCAGATATTCGCATATAATCCCACACAGTTTTGGTTACTACGTAAAAATTATGTTTCTAACACCTTATTTTTCAAACACTAATCACCAGTTTCAGTTCACTCGCGAACAAGCAAGCCACTTTGCAAAACGTGTCGCAGGTGACTACAACCCAATTCATGATGAAGACAACAAACGCTTTTGTGTCCCTGGAGATTTACTTTTCGCTGTGCTTCTTAGTAAAGAAGGCGTTAGCCAAAAGATGCGTTTTAACTTCTCTGGCATGGTAAACGATGGTGTAGCACTTCATATTGAAAATAAGTGTGACAAAGAAAGCGCTGTTGTTGACGAGGCAGGTAAAGAATACTTACACATGTCCCGTGAAGGTGAAACTAACCACGATCCGGCATTTATTGAGCATGTAGTGACAAATTACGTGCAATTTTCTGGTATGAACTTCCCTCACATCATGGTTCCTCTTATGGAAGAGAAGCAAATGATGATTAACTGCCAGCGTCCATTAGTTATTTATGAAAGCATGGAAGTCGAATTTTCACGCTTAGACCTTACGCATCCAGAGGTGGATTTCACTGGCGCAACATTCGACGTAGAAGGAAAACGAGGTGTAGTCACCTTAAACTTTGCGTTTAAAGAAGACGGTGAAGTCGTTGGTAAAGGTATTAAGCGCATGGTTGCAAGTGGCTTGAAGCCATATGACCAAGAAGCGGTTGACGACCTTGTACGCCGCTTTAATGAACGTAAGGATGCATTCCTAGCAAAGTTCGTTAAGGCAGCCTAGTCGACTGCCCTATCAGAAGCGCACAAAAAATGTGTTTACTAAAAGAAAGTCCAACGTCTACCGTTGGGCTTTCTTTTTATGTCTCATCCAAACAAAACTAAATGCAATGCTTAGAGCCAACGACGAACATGATTTTTATAATCCACATACTCTTCACCAAACAATCGCTCTAAAACGCGTTCCTCAGGCTTGATTTGAAACCGATTCATATAACTGACAAATATCACGCCACAAAGCACCACACTCAAGTGCTGCCACCACAAACCAGTTGCTATGATTAGAAGCAATAATGCCGTGTACATAGGGTTGCGTGAAAAGGCAAACACACCAGTTCTTACAACAGAAGATGCCGCTTCAGGTTTTACTGGGTTCACTGTGGTTTTTACTTTGCGAAATTCATACACGCCAGCAATGCCCATGTAGCCAGACAACAAAGTTAATACACCTACTACAAATTCAACAAAGGGTACTCGAATGTTCATGCTCGGCGTCAAAACTTTAAGTCCGTACATCAAAAGTATGACTAGCAAAAACACCACAACAGGTGGGACTTTGAGTTCAAGTTTTCTCAAGATTCATATCCTTTGAAAGGGTCTAAATACGGTTTCTAAAAAGCCCAGTAAAACTGGGCTTGATTTAGTCCGATTACAACAAAGTTAACAATGCCTGAACGGGATGCTTGGGCTTCGTTCCTTCAAAGCGTTTAACTTGGCTGCGGCAAGAATAGCCTGTAATCAAACATCTCTCGTTATCCAACTTATCTAAGCTCGGCTTCCAGCTTAAATTGTAAATGTCTTTCGACATCGACAACTTATCAACCTCATGACCAAACGTACCCGCCATACCACAACAACCAACAGGTACCGTATTCAAAACTGCACCAAAGTGAGCAAAAATAGCGCCCCACTCTTTTTCCGCATTTGGCATTTTGGTTTTCTCAGTACAGTGAGCAAACAGATACCAAGGTTCCTGCGCCTTATGCTCTCCGCTTTCAAACGCTTCTAGTCTTGGGTAAAGCCATTCGTGGGCTGTTAGTACATCGAAATTACCTCGCTTACTGCCAAGCACTTCAGTGTATTCATCTCGATAACACAGCACCAAAGCAGGATCGACGCCAACTAATGGGATATCCAAATCCGCTACCATCGCCAAGAACTTCGCTGTGTCGGCTGCTGTGTCCTTAAACTGACGTAAAAACCCTTTAATGTGTTGTGCTTTACCATTCGGCTTAAACGGCAGAAGCACCGGATTCATACCCAGCTTTTTCAATAACTTAACGAAGTCTTCAACGACATCAGCGTCGTAGTAACTAGTGAATGGGTCTTGAACAATTAAAACATGCTTGCTCTTTTCAGACGAAGACAAACCACTGAGCGCTTGCAGATCATAAGGCGTTGTCAGCGACTCTACTCGTTGTTTCAAGGTGGGTACTGATAACAACGGCGCATCGACATACCCGACCGTAGATGCCGTTAAACTTTTCACCCACGACTGCTTCAAAACACCATTTACGACACCTGGCGCTTTCGCCATCATCGGCAGCATAGTCTCAATGTTCGCAACCAGATAGTCTTTTGCAGGACGTTGGTAACGAGAGTGATAGATGTTTAAAAAGCGCGAGCGAAAGCTCGGAACATCGACTTTAATCGGACACTGACTCGCACACGCTTTACACGCCAAACAACCATTCATCGCTTCATACACTTCGTGAGAGAAGTCATACTCGTGACGACGATTGATAGAATGACGTACGCGGTCAACCATGGTTTTGATTGATGTTTTGTTTTCTAGTGTTTGCTTTTCTAAGTCAAGAATATCAATGCCTTGCTCAGTGAGCTGACGCAACCACTCGCGAACCAAACCCGCACGACCTTTCGGTGAATGACGACGATCGGCTGTTACTTTCATCGATGGACACATTGGCGAGCTAGTATCGTAGTTAAAACACAAACCGTTACCGTTACATTCCATCGCTTGTTTAAAGCTGTCACGTACTTGAACGTCAATCTGACGGTCATAGTAACCACGTTTGGTATCGGTAACTTTGACAAGCTCTGCATCACTATCCAGCGGTGTACAGATTTTGCCCGGGTTCATTTTGTTGTGTGGATCGAATGCAGCTTTCACACGTCTCAGTTCAGTAAACAACTCGTCGCCGAAAAACTCAGGGCCATATTCTGAACGGAAACCTTTGCCGTGTTCACCCCACATCAAACCGCCGTATTTCGCCACCAGCTTGACCACTTCATCAGAAACTTCGTGCATCAATGCTTCTTGGTGCGGGTCACACAAATCCAACGCAGGACGTACGTGAAGCACCCCAGCATCGACGTGACCAAACATGCCGTAATTCAGAGACTTGCTGTCTAACAGTTCTCGAAACTCTACAATGAAGTCCGCCAGGTTTTCTGGTGGCACACAGGTATCTTCAGCGAATGCGACCGGTTTAGCACGACCTTTTGCTGCGCCTAACAAACCCACCGCTTTTTTACGCATGTTGTAAATACGCCCAATGCTCGCTACATCGTTACAAACTTGGTAGCCGATAATGCCCGCTTCTTCTGTTTCCAACATGGTATCGAGCTTGGCGGTCAGCGCTGCAACCTGCGCTGCAACTTCTTCTTCGTCCTGACCTGCATATTCCACCATATTGATGCCAAGCATCTCTTTATTTGGAACATCGGTAAGCAAATCACTCACGGTGTGCCAGACGATATCTTGCTTCGCGAGATTAAGCACTTTCGAGTCAACGGTTTCTACAGATAGCGCTTTCGCTTCGACCATCAACGGTGCATTACGGAGCGCAGAGTCAAAGCTGTTGTATTTAACGTTAACCAAAGTACGTGCTTTCGGAATTGGCGTCAGATTTAGCTTCGCTTCGGTAATAAATGCCAATGAACCTTCCGCACCACACAACACTCGTGTGATATCGAAACGGTTACCGTCGTCATTCAAGGCATTTTTTAAATCGTAGCCCGTTAAAAATCGGTTAAGAGGAGGAAACTTATCTACGATCTGCTGGCGTTTTTCACGACATACGAATTCCGTTACACGTAGCGCCTTGGCAGCAAACTCGCCTTCTTTTGGGTAACCATGAGACAAGTCCGACTCTAAAATTGAACCATCAGCAAACACCGCTTGTAGCGACAAAACATGATCGGATGTTTTTCCGTATTTCAGAGAACCTTGACCAGAAGCATCGGTGTTGACCATGCCGCCAATCGTTGCACGGTTACTGGTAGATAAGTCTGGAGAGAAGAAGTAGCCATAAGGGCGAACAGCGTCATTTAACTGGTCTTTCACTACACCAGTTTGTACACGAACCCAGCCTTCTTTCTCATTAATCTCAAGCACTTTGTTCATGTGACGAGACATATCCACCACAATACCTTTGGTTAGCGACTGACCATTGGTCCCTGTGCCGCCACCACGAGGTGAAAAGGTAATTCGTTCGTACTTTTCTTTATTGCTCAGTTTCCCGAGGAGAGAAACATCTTCTGTCGTTTTGGGATGAACGACAGACTGAGGAAGTTGCTGGTAAACACTGTTGTCAGTGGCAACCGCTAGTCGGCTTGAATATTGGCTTTCGATATCACCAGTGAATCCGGCGTGCTCAAGCTCTTTCAGAAAACTAAGAACAAGAGGATCGACATCAGTTTGCGAGTGTAATCTTGGTAACATTTGCTTCCTGCCCCTACGACGCTGATCCGATCAGCTGCGGGTTATGTAATTATTTGCTCACTTCTCATACAAATTGGCGCTAAGCGAAAAAAACACCACAAAAGAGTTAGTGAAGTAATATTCTTTGAATTTCGTCACTTTACAACATTTAAAAAGACGAGCAAATCAGAATCTCGATACAATAATTAAACTTATGCTTTATTTTTTCACGCTTGATGCCTTACATTGGGGAACGAATCGCGTTTCTAGATGAGTTTTCAGAATGAAAAAAAATAAAATTGTGACCACTGAAGATATCCTTCTCAAACTTTGCCAGTCTGTTTCTGGCGTACTTACTTCGGCGACATCTTCTCAAGTAAATTATTCAGCAATGGTGCAAAAAATCCACAAGACTAGCCTCAAACCAGATTTTGGCTGTTTTGTTCTGTTTGATGGCGGATTTACCGGGCTAGTTGTGATTAATTTTACGGCAAAAGCCGCACTGGAGATTTACACGAACTACATGCGTAATATGGGCATGCCAGAAGAAGAACTGGCAATATCTCATACTTCTGACGAGGTAGGCGATGTTCTGGGTGAACTCATGAATCAACTGGTCGGAGACTTCACTAATAAAATTCGTAAAGACCTGCAAACGAACATCACACAAAACCAACCAAAAATGCTAGCGCTGAATAAGCAAGTTATCTTACAAGTTGATACCAACCTTGACCGCCCTCAAGCGCGCAGAGTGACGTTCTCCACCGAAAACAACAATATTTTCTATCTCGAACTAGCAATGGATAAAACTGAGTTCATCCAACTGGAAGAGTTTGAAGTTGCTGAAGACGAAAACCCAGACGACATTTTAGAGGCAACACGTAAACAGTTGGCTGAGAAAGAATCTAAATCGTCGGGATCAAACGATGATGCCGATGACTTGCTCAACCAGCTCGGGTTGTAATTCTAACGAATCTTAATGAAGAATGGCTTCTTAGACACAAGTACGACTTCATACTGATTACGACGAACTAAAACGCCAGCCTCGCTTAATGCGAGGCTTCTTTTTATGTGCAGAAATTATCTTCAGTCCCACCTTGTATTTCGTTTTTATGTCAAAAAAGGTAATATGTCTGACTTCATAAATTTTCTGCTTTCGTTACTGGTTGTCGATGGATAAACAAAAAGCTCTGAAAAAAATCGCCAAGTGCTTAGAACTGGGCAATTCCGCTAATGTTAATGAGGCTGCCAATGCTATCAAAATGGCACATCGCCTCATGCTTAAATATGGTCTCGATAAAGACGATATTGAGTTCATCAGAATGGGAAAAACACAATCTTCTCATCTGCTACCAGCGAACATCAGTTCTACCATATTGCGAGTGATTCGCGGCATTAACACAAAATTCGGTGTCGAAGCAGTATTGTTGAATCACAAAGGGCTCAAACGTGTCGAATTTATCGGTGAAGCAGATCGCGCTATTTTTGCTGCATTTGCTTTCGATATTGTTTATCGCGAGATGAACGAAAGTACCGGACAATTCCGAAACAGCTTTGCTGGCACCGGCACCTCTTCTCAGGAAGTGACTCGCCGTGTGAACTCATTTGTATCTGGCTGGGTGGAAGGCGCGATTGAAAAATTGCCAATTATTTCTCCAGATGAAGAGTCGGCCAATAAAATTAATGACTATATTGATAAAGAATTCCAAAACATTGACCGCGAAACGTTCAAGAAGCAATTGAAAGAAGCGATGAAAAACCTAACTGAAGACTACGAAGTGGGCTTAAAGAAAGGTAGAAAGGTTTCAGTTAACCGTGGAGTGGGCGGCGAACAAGCACGCAAAATGTTGGGCGATTCATCGAAATAGCCAGGATAGTAAAGGATTCACATAAGCAGCAATGACTTCGATGTCTATGGGGCTTACTTTGAGAGCTTTGGCAGTATTGATAGGAATTTTCTTACAGAAACTCTTATCAATCTTACTTTCTCATAACAAATATTAATGCTTGTTTATTCATAATTCGCATCCCATTATGAGGCATGGTTTCGCCTCAGTTTTATACGGAGATTTTCCCTTGAAAAAGATGCCTATTGCACTAGCTCTAGTGCTAGCTCTTACTGGCTGTCAAGCCACTCAACGCCAAAATGCAACAACGGGTGAATACGAAACTAACTCCACCACGCAAGGCGCACTTATTGGTGCGATCGCTGGCGCAGCAATCGGCCTAGCAACGGGTGATGATGCTAAAGAACGTCGTCAGCATGCACTCATTGGTGCAGCCGCAGGCGGAGCGACTGGCGCTGGCGTTGGTTACTACTTTGACCAACAAGAAGCGGAATTACGTCGCGCTTTGCTAAACTCTGGCGTACAAGTTCAGCGTGTTGGTGAAAATCAGCTTTTACTGCGTATGGAAAACGGTATCGGCTTCTCTTCAAGCTCTTACCAACTTGATGCTAGTATCCATAACACTCTACGCGGTGTTGCTCGCATCCTAGTTGAGTACCCAGATACCAGTCTCGTTATTGATGGTTACACGGATAGCACAGGCAGTGAGTCATACAACCAAACGTTGTCAGAGCGCCGTGCAGAGTCCGTACGTCAATTCCTAGTATCTCAAAACGTTGCACCTGGTCGTGCAATTGCACGCGGCTACGGCGAACGTAACCCAATTTGCTCAAACCAAACTTCTGAAGGTCGTGCGTGCAACCGTCGTGTTGAAATCCAGATCTTGCCACTGAAGTAATTTGGTTGCACCATAACGGTAATAATAAAAAATTACCGGAGCAGGCCTAACCATTATCGTTAGGCCTGACATATTAATGTCTGTCAAAACGTCTGCCCTACTCTGCTTATTTAGCCTTAGCTTTTCTGGCTACTCACTTGCCTCTCAAGCTCCAAATGACCCCATCGAACAATACGAGTACGCACAACAATTATTGGCATCAAACGAAGCTGAAGCCTCACCAGAAACGCGCTACTGGCTAGAGCAATCCGCCAACCAAGGTTACCTCCCTGCACAAAAACAGCTCGCGAACGACTTTGCTAAAGGGATAAATGGCGAAAAAAATGAAACACAAGCGTTATATTGGCTAACCTCTATCGCACTCAATGACCCAACCGATCGTGGCTTTCTTCTCGCCGATTTTATTCAGCGCAATCCAGATAAGGTCACAACTTCTCAATTGACTGAAGCCTTGTATCAAATGGCTTCTCAGCATAATCCAGCAGCAGAACAAGCTTATAATCAACTGTTAGAGCTGCGCTTCAACCAACTGCGAGCTAAACAAGTCTCGCAAATAAAGTCGCTCGATAAAAAGGCGGAGCAAACACAAGAAGAAAAAAGCACAGTTGCAACCCCCAAAGTAGAACACTCGCAGTTTCTATGGCTGATTTGGCTAGCGGCGATACTCATCATCAGCGGCTTAAGTTTTCTCGTGATCAAGAAACTTAAGCAGAATAGAAAAGCGCGTGAAGCCAAAGAGGAAAACCAAAATCAACGAATGGCGGAACAAATAAAAGAGCTAGAGTTTACGAACAAGCAACTGAAGCGTCAGCTAGAGAAAGTATTCAGAGAATTTAAGAAATCCAAAACTCAGGCAGAAAACCATAAGCTAAGCGTCGCGTGTGCTATGTTTGGCTACACACCACAACACATCCCTGATTTACAAGCAATCAAGCTACGCTATAGACAGCTATCAAAGCTTTATCATCCGGACACAAGAGGCAGTGAAGAAGAAATGAAGCGACTCAATCATGCCTTTAAGCTCGTCTCACAAAATGTTACAAAACAGTAAAAATAGGTCAGGATACTTTGGCTGTCATGCTTTTATTCCCATATAATCAAGCACCGCAATCGATCTCCCTCTCAAAGAAATTAACAGACATTTAACTTAAGTCGCGCTTTTATGCCATAATGCCCGGCGCAAAATAACACCTAACGACTCAAATTAATCTAGGTGGGGAGAAAATCAATGTTCACTGAAGAAGGCACCTGTGATTGGTGTAAAAAACCTAGCCTTGTAACTCGTCACGATTATTTAGATGGCAAGCACCACTACTCATGTAAAGCTTGCTACGATATGGCGAAAATCGACGTGCGCCTATTTAACCAAGGCGAATTACAAATGCGCGAACGCTTGCAACGAGCGAGCTAAGCAAGACGGAATCAACGGAACTGATTTTCAAAGGCGCCTTTTAAGGCGCTTTTTTGATCGGCCAAGCCCTATTTCCAATCTCTATCTCGTATTCCCTCCTATCTTACATAGCACGTCGCATCGGTTATCAGCCCTCTCCCACTGTATACAAACCATTGTCCGTGAAAAACACCTGTATATACAGTAGTAAACCCCTGTATGTCTCTCGTCCAGTTTTCTACTCACCTCACATTTTTAAATTGATGTTAGACATATCAAAAATGAAAAACAACCACATAAATTCAATTACTTAGAATCAAATCCTTTTATTTCCTTCTCAAAAAACCGCAAATAACTTTTGAGAAACTGGTTGATCAGGTCACCAAAACAAACTACTGTATACACATACAGCATGTATAAAGGAACAGTAAGATGCAGTTACAAAGTCAATCTCATACATACTCTCGTTACAACGTATTGGCACAAGCAACTAAGCCCATGGCCGTTTCGGATCAGCTTCTATCTAAGCTGGCTGTTTTATCGCAGCAGAAACAATGGATTTTGTTTACAGCAGACTGCCCTCGTCCAGACTTTGAACAACTCACTGCTTCTAATATTTGCTGTAAAAACGTTATTCAAATGAAGCCCTCTCAACAGCTTTCAGAAGTCGAGATCGTGATCAAAGCCATCCGATCAGGCAATGCCAGTGCTGTTGTTGCATCAAATAAAATTGCACTTATGAATCAATCTATGTTGCGCGACATGGCGCAGCGCTATCAGTGTGAAGTCTTTTTCGTCGAAGGCAGAGTTAATAAGTACCACTAATAAGTTCGACGTTATCTATCCTGCATCTCGCCTCCTTTTTAAGGGGGCATTTTTTTGTATTAAAGAAAACAGGCAAACGTTTGCTTTTTCTCTGGCGAGTTAAAATAGTTCTGGTATGATGCCCACATTCGATTTATTCAGCGCCCACATTTTGCTGAATATCTTCTCTTTCTGACGTTTGATTAAGATGATAGGAATGTCGCAATGAGCCTTGCTAATCAAGTACTTGCCGTCAATGACGACCTGCCAATTCGCACCCATAAACCCGTTCATAGTGGAAAAGTTCGTTCAGTTTACTGGTTAACTGAAGAAGACAGCGCCCGACTGATCAAAGAAAAAGGATACAATGTCGCTCCAGATGCGCCTTTGGCTATCATGGTGATTAGCGACCGAATCTCTGCATTCGATTGTATTTGGCATGCTGAAGGTGGTCTTAATGGTGTCCCGGGTAAAGGGGCGGCGCTTAATGCGATTTCTAATCACTGGTTCAAACTGTTCAAAGAAAATGGCTTAGCAGATAGCCATATTCTAGACATTCCTCACCCTTTTGTTTGGATTGTACAAAAAGCCAAACCGGTAAAAATCGAAGCCATCTGCCGCAAATACATCACGGGTTCGATGTGGCGCGCTTACGCAAATGGCGAGCGAGAGTTTTGTGGAATCCAACTTCCTGAAGGGTTAGAAAAAGACAAAGCACTTCCAGAATTGCTAATGACCCCATCCACAAAAGGCATTCTAAAAGGCATTCCCGGTGTGCCAGAAGCGGATGACGTAAATATTACTCGTCAAAACATCGTAGACAACTACGAAGCATTTAACTTCTCAAGCGCTGACGATATCGCACTCTACGAAAAACTGCTGAAAGACGGCTTTAACGTTATCAGCCAAGCATTAGAAGCAATCGACCAAATCTTTGTCGATACCAAATTCGAATTTGGTTATGTTCATGATGCTGCTGGCAATGAAAAGCTGATTTACATGGATGAAGTGGGTACACCAGACTCGTCTCGTATATGGGATGCTAAAGAGTACCAAGCAGGTCACATCGTAGAGAACTCAAAAGAAGGTTTCCGCCAGTTCCTAATTAACCACTTCCCTGACCCAGATATCTTGCTAAACAAAGAACGTATGCCAGAGCGCGAAGCACTCGCTCGTGATAATGCTTTACCCGTCGAATCTTTGATGGCGATTTCGAGCACCTACATTGGTATTGCCGAGAAGATTACAGGCAAGCCGATTCATTTGAGTGAGAATCCGAAAGCGGAAATCATCGAAGTTCTGAGCAAAGAATACGGATTGATTGACTAGCACTGTCGCTAGATTGCTAAACGCTTTCCAACAAAAAGTCCGCACTAGCTTGCGGACTTTTTTCGTATTAGGTTCAGTTTAGCTGATGTTTAACGTAGTGCCATCTGTTGTAGAGGCTGACTTAGTCGTCACCTGATATGTTTTGTCTTTAATCGTTGATACGAAATACCAGGTCGACTCTGCTTTGTCGGGCGTAAAAGTAACACGCATAAAGCCACGCTGTTTGATGTCTGCCCACTGTAATTCTGACACTAAGTGCGGCAGCGTGTATTCCATTTGAGCGATCGCGACAGGGTCTAACGCGAGGTAGGCCTCTAACCCAGGGGAACTCACAGAGCTAGTCGCAAACTCTACCCCGATAGGATACTTAGATACGTCTTTAAGCTCACTTGCCCATGCGTTGTGCGTATCTCCTGCCAAACAGACAAAATTACCACTGCTGGCTTTGGCCAGTTGATAAACGTTCTCTCGCTCAACGTAGTAACCATCCCATGCATCTAGGTTATATGGCAAAGCAATGGTATCTAAACTTGGGTCAGAGAGATAACCCGTAATCGCAGAGTTTACCGCTAATAACGCCTCTGTTTTTTGTTCTTCAGTGGCAGTAAACAATTGAAACATCGCGGTCATAACCGAACTTGGCAACTCCATACGAGACATTAACACTTGTTGCCCTAGCACATTCCAAGTTGCGTCGTGCGTACTGAACGCATCCATCAGCCAAGCGAGTTGGTCACCGCCTAACAGCTCTCGGTCTTGACTGCGCGACTGAGCAACTAAACCGCCAATAGCTTCCATCGTTGGTGAGCTGAGCGAGAAATAATCCAACGGTTTATCACGCCCCACAAGTCGCGTGTCGAGCATCATCAAATTGACTAAACTTCCAAACGAAAACTGACGGTAAATCAGCATGTTTGAGAAAGTGTTTTCACGAACGGGCAACCATTCTGTCCACGCGGCAGCAGCTGCTGCACGACGATCATTAAAACTGCCTTCCTCTTCTTGATGGTTTTCCGCACCATTTTTCCAAGTATCATTTGCAAGCTCATGGTCATCCCAGACAGCAATCATTGGTAGGCTCGCATGTAACGCTTGCAGATCAGCATCTTGGCGATATTGCGCATACCGTTTTCGGTAATCATCTAAGGTAATACATTCAGTGCCTTTGCTTGGCTCTCGCCCTAGTGCCTCAGCATCTTCACTAGCGTAGCCACCAGCACCATACTCATAAATGTAATCACCGAGATGAAGCACCACATCAAACGGGTCTTGCTCATGTTGATTTAAAATCTCTCGATACACATGGAAATAACCAGCAGGATAGTTTGCGCAAGAAACAACGGCCATGGATGCCTTTTCTACACCACCCTCTGGTAATGTTTGAGTTTGCCCGACTTCGCTAGTGACATCTCCAACCATGAATCGATAGTAGTAGCGAGAATTTGCGTTGAGATTTTGAACATCGACTTTTACCGTGAAATCTCGGCTCGTGTCTGTGGCAAAAGTGCCACTTTGCACGATATCAGTAAAATTTTCGTTAGATGAAACTTGCCAGCTTACATCTGCGTAGCTCGCTGAGGTTGTAACACGAGTCCAAATGATTACTTGTGTTTGAGTAGGATCTCCACTCGCCACTCCGTGCTCAAAGGTAACCGCAACAGATTCACTAGCATCGCTACCACAGCCCACCAGCCCGGTAACAATCGCAGTTGAAGAGGCTGCTTTCATAAAGTCTCGACGAGACAAAGACATATTGACTTCCTTTCTTATTGTGCTTGTTTTTATGCCCAAATGACGTGGTGACTCAATCATCCTTGTGTGCCAATAAGGGACGTTAATTCGAACTTACAGTACCAACCACTTAGTCGGTAATTTGTCCTAAAAACACAAAGTTAGAAGCTAGTTATGACAATTGCATTTCCAAACGTTACATTTTTGTTAATTTAAGTGCAAATACTCTATATTCATCACATTTCCAAGACCTGTGACAAAAACCTCAAAATAAAAAAGCGACCTACTTTGAGGTCGCTTTTCATTGCACTATTGTTAAGTAGTACATCGATGCAGTGGAAATACTCAGCCTAAAACTTGATGTTAAGAACATCTTGTTCTGACGTGTCCACTTTCAACTGACTGCGAGATTCTATGTACTCGATTTGCTGAACGTCGAGCGAATATGGCATAACGACTCGCAATTCATTGATCCCTTCATGTTTAGCTAGCTGGGTTAAGCGGACCAAATTGGATTCATCACTTTTACGAGAAGACATCGATTTTAATGCGGCATCCCACAACCGATCTTCAGGCTTGCTCAATTCCGCAATGTTCTGTTTCCACATCAAACCGAAAATAGGCGCGATGGTGGCAAATGCCTCTAAAAAGGTCCATTTTTTACTACCTGTCGCTCCTAAAAAGCTAGTGTAGTCGAATTCAATGCACGTCTTTCCTTGTTGATCCATTCTATGCCCCCGACACTCGAAAATGAGATATACCAAATATCGTTCAACTGTTTTGATATAGCAATGGGATATAAAACATTCGTCTTTTATGCCCTAATTTACATACAAAAGGAAATATTAAAACCAGCTTTGTAACAACTGATGTACAGCTTCGCCATATATAAGCATTCAATTGATTAATATTTCAATTAAGAAACTAAAAACAACACGTAAGTAACGCTATCAATATGAAATCATTATAGATTCACCAAGAAAATATCCATTTTCGTCACAACGTCATCCGCCGACCTACTTCACATCAATCACTCGACTGGCCTTTTTATACTGTATCTTCCAACCAGCCCAGCGTGGCAGCTCCCAACGCTTCGGGTCTCCCTTACGGTTTCCCTCTCGATAAACGACCTGTACCAGCTTGCGAGACGCGTAATACTCGACATCTAGTTGGAGTTCTGGCAGCGAAAGTTCTAAAGGGTACTGCTCCGTGAAATCGTCGTATTCCCATTCTGGAACACCATTAAATGTTAAGTCTTCTGGTTCAAACAACGCCATATCATCGATGTTTTCAACGCCTAATGTTTCCAACTGATCCTTTAACCAGCTAGAAAATGTCAAGGAGGCCAAGTCGTTAACCTCTTCTCCTTCGACATTAAGGCCCAATGCGTTGTAGAGTTTCCAGTGTTGGATTTGCTGTTTTCTTTGAGAAGCAAAACCTGGTAACAGTGTCTCGTCTTCTATCATTTCGACAATAGACTGAACAGCAACATCACCTTTTAACGCTTGATGTTCAGTACAGATTGTTCGTCCGGCGTAGACCAAGTGCATCGTTGCTCTTGGGGTCTCCTCTTCATAATTCGTCTCACCTTGTTGCCACTCCCCTAGCTCAAGTTCGCGTAATAACGTCAGCGGGATAGGCATCATAACCGATGCGAGGTTTAGTGTTTGCTTAACACCTCGTCCTGGCACGCTATGGCTATCTAGCACGATGGCCGCTTCTTCTTTATCAGGAAAGCGGCTGTTACGCCCAACCAGCATCTCGACTACGCCATTTCCTAGGGCATCTCTTCGACGAGCTCGTCGGACAAACACAAGCTCAGGGTGCAATGAGGCGATGGAGAAAAAGAGCGCTTCACGTTTATATCGAGAGGCAACGTCAAGTTCCGGCAATTCAAACACTTCTCGCATTTGTTTCGCTAAACCTTGTGCCTCTTCGAGCGCGCTAGCGTCAATGATAATGCCTGAGAGTTGCTCCCCTCGAACCAAACGGATCAGTAAAGAGGCATCACATCCGTATGGCTCCTCTTGAGATAGAAGCTCAGCAACTTCACCACTTTGTCGCTGATAGAGCTGCGCAGGCACAGATAAGGCGGCAGCCAAATCAATCATTGCTTCCTTCTCTGGCTTCGCTTGAATTCTGGTAACGAGATCGGCAAACAGTGCATCAATGGGTAGTGGATATACTTTTCTCCCGTGCTGCGTGACATTGCCATCCTCATCAATCGCTTCCATGGATAACAACGTCGAATGAGATGCCTCTAGCGACTTTGGGGGAATTGAGTCGAGAAAATCGAGTGTTGAGAGACGGTACCCACAACAAGCCGCTGCCAGCATGGGCTCGACGAGCTCTTCTCTGTGTAATTCTGGAGGCGTCACTAATTCTAAAGGCGCGTGCTCACCATATAGACGAATACAAGCCCCTTCGGTAACGCGACCTGCTCGCCCCATTCGCTGCGCGGCACTGGCCTTAGAAATGTTGGTTAATGTCAGTGCTGTACGTCCATTTCGTTGTACAGTTCTGCGCTCTAAACCACTATCGATTACCACACGGATATTAGGAATGGTCAGAGAGGTTTCCGCGACGTTGGTTGCCAATACGACTTTCCGTTGCTTTTGTACCGTCAGCGCACGATGTCGTTCTTCATCACTGACCGAGGCATGAAGTTTAACCACCATGACATCACTGCTGCTTTGTAGCATCTGCGCGCATTGGGCGATCTCTTTACGTCCTGGGAGAAAAACAAGAATATCGCCATCTTCATCTTCCAGTGCTTCTTTTACCGCTCCGACAACCTCCTGTTCACATCCCTTTTTGTTCGGTAAATAGCGGCTGTCTGTGGAACGATGTGTCACCGTGACTGGAAAGCAACGTCCCTCCGAACGCAGACGCTTAGCATTCAGGTAACGAGAAAGCTTTTCGCCTTCTAAGGTAGCGGAAGTGACGATCAATCGATGTTGATTTTCTTGCTTCAAAATGGCGGTTAATAGATCAATATCCCAGCGTCGCTCGTGAAATTCGTCCACTATCACGACATCAAAGTCTGCTAGCTTGTTTTCCGAAAACCAACGCAGTGCAACCCCCGGAGTCACAAATACAACTTCGGTTTTTTCATCAAAGTAGGCATGAAGCTTGATCGCGTAACCGACTTTGCGACCTATTGGCTCTCCAGATTGCTCCGCAAGAAATTCAGCCAGCGAGGTACAAGCAATTCGACGTGGTTCAATAACCAGAACGCGTCCGTGTTTTGCCGCCCACATGGGCAAGCGGGTAGATTTACCCGACCCGGTTTCGGCTTCCACCACAAGATGGTTAAGGCTTACATGATGGTCAAACTCGGCTTGCAGGCTGTCGATAGGTAGTTGAAACATAGAAATTGGATTTGATTTGATGATGCAAAACATTATACCCAAGTAAAAAAATCCTGCTTTAGGTATCTATAAACAACCAATATTGCAGATATTTTCGTCGGTATCTGAATTTTTTTGCGACATTACATTGATGTGCATCAACGCATGTTTACAACTAAATAGTGAACCCGTTAAAATTTGGTGCGCATCCTTCAACCCTACATAAGGCACCCAATGAACAACGATAAACGCCCACTATATATTCCATATGCGGGTCCGGCTCTTTTAGCAACCCCTCTTTTGAACAAAGGCAGTGCATTCTCTGCTGAAGAACGTAGTTCATTCAACTTAGAAGGTCTGCTTCCAGAGTCGACCGAAACTATCCAAGAGCAGGTGGAACGTGCCTACCAGCAATACAAAAGTTTCGAAAGCGATATGGATAAGCACATTTATCTGCGTAATATCCAAGACACCAACGAAACATTGTATTACCGCCTAGTGCAAAATCACATTTCTGAGATGATGCCTATCATCTACACACCGACTGTTGGCGCAGCATGTGAAAACTTCTCTAACATTTACCGTCGTGGTCGTGGTCTGTTCATTTCATACCCAAACCGTGACCGTATTGACGACTTGCTGAACAACGCAGCAAACCACAACGTTAAAGTGATTGTTGTGACAGATGGAGAACGTATCCTTGGCTTGGGTGACCAAGGTATCGGCGGCATGGGTATTCCTATCGGTAAACTGTCACTATATACCGCGTGTGGTGGTATCAGCCCTGCTTACACGCTACCAATCGTGCTTGATGTGGGTACCAATAACCCGCAACGCTTAGCTGATCCGATGTACATGGGTTGGCGTCATCCTCGTATTACGGGTGCAGAATACGATGCATTTGTAGAAGAGTTTATCCAAGCGGTACAGCGCCGTTGGCCAGATGCTTTGATCCAGTTCGAAGACTTTGCTCAGAAAAATGCGATGCCTCTTCTTGAGCGTTACAAAGACCGCGTGTGTTGCTTCAATGATGATATTCAGGGTACTGCTGCTGTTACTGTTGGCTCTCTACTTGCAGCTTGTAAAGCAGCAGGAACTCAGCTTTCTAAACAACGTATTACCTTCCTAGGCGCAGGGTCTGCTGGTTGTGGTATCGCAGAAGCGATCATCGCACAAATGGTATCGGAAGGAATTTCTGACGAGCAAGCTCGCTCACAAGTTTACATGGTTGACCGTTGGGGTCTGTTACAAGAAGGCATGCCTAACCTTCTTGATTTCCAACAACGCTTGGTGCAAAAGCATACCAATACGAAAGAGTGGGAAAATGAAGGAAATGGATTCTCACTACTCGATGTTATGCGTAACGCCAAGCCAACGGTATTAATTGGTGTTTCTGGTGCGCCTGGCCTATTTAGCCAAGAAGTCATCGAAGAAATGCATAAACACTGTAAGCGTCCGATTGTCTTCCCACTGTCGAACCCAACAAGCCGCGTGGAAGCGACACCGAACGACATCATTCGTTGGACAAATGGTGAAGCACTGGTTGCAACAGGTAGCCCATTTGAGCCAGTGGTTCATGAAGGTCGCACTTACCCTATTGCACAATGTAACAACAGCTACATCTTCCCAGGCATTGGCCTTGGTGTACTTGCTGTCAATGCAAAACGTGTCACCGACGAGATGCTAATGGAATCAAGCCGCGCGCTAGCAACATGTTCTCCTCTAGCAATCAATGGTCGTGGTGCACTACTTCCACCACTGGAAGAGATCCACTTAGTATCGAAAAAAATCGCATTCGCCGTTGGTAAAAAGGCAATTGAACAAGGTGTAGCATTAGAAATTACTGATGAAGCATTGAACGTGGCGATTGAACAGTCGTTCTGGCAACCTGTTTACCGCCGCTACAAACGCACTGCGTTCTAAGCTTGAGACAATTCGTTTAATAATTAGCCCCTACCATGTAGGGGCTTTTATTTTTTTATCATCCTAACCAGATTTTGGCATAAATGGGCTTCTCTCTTTTTGTTTCTATCAGATATGATGAGAACTACATTTTTAGTTAAGGATATAAAACGTTTTGTTGTTTTCTCGCATAAGATCAAAGTGGAAGCTGAAATTTTCCTGGAAGCGATTTGCTTTGATTTTGTCGATCTCTGCACTTAGTCTGCTTGTTTCTGTTATTGCCATCGACCGGTGGGTGGTTTTACAAGCCAAAGAGAGCATTTTCACTGAATACGAGCAAATCCCTCAACATGAGGTTGCCGTAGTTCTTGGTACCAGTAAATACATCGGAAAGATCCTCAACACTTACTACACTCATCGCATTAATGCGGCGATTGAGCTTTACAACCAAGGCAAAGTAAAACAGTTTTTATTGAGTGGTGATAACGCCCACCGTTCATACAACGAACCGTGGACAATGAAACGCGACTTACTTAAAGCAGGCGTGCCTGAAGAAGTGATTCACCTTGATTATGCTGGCTTTCGTACCTTAGATTCGATTGTACGAGCAAAAAAAATTTTTGCTTCGGAGCGATTTCTGATTGTGACTCAACGCTTTCACTGCGAACGCGCACTGTTCATCGCTGATGCTTACAACATTGATGCGCAGTGTCTCGCGGTAGCAGGGCCGACGGCCAACAAGCAAAAAACATCGATGCGTGTTCGAGAACTGCTAGCCCGTGTGAAAGCGTTTTTAGACCTGTATATTATCAATACGCAGCCTAAGTTTCTTGGCCCTCAAGAACCTATCGTCGCAGTAAAAGAGCCAAATAAAGCAGCTAACGAGCCTCTTCAAGTCCCCGTCGAATAGAGGAATAACGTGGCTCACAAGCCTAGTAACATTTCTATAAAACAAATGGGTAGTTTTCTACCCATTTCCAATTCTCAACATCACACTTTCTAATTTGCTCTACGATTCAGGCAAAACTCTTTTTCGCATTCAAAGTAACATTTCATCAATAAATAACTACAAGTCAGTTACTTTGCCATAAAAAAACCGACAAAAGGCAATGCAAAAGGAGCACTACCCATGACCGCACTCGCTGTGACATTGAAGAATTGGTTCTTCACTCGCAACAGCATGATTTTGAACGCGAATATCCTATTGTTCATTATCTTGTTTAATACCTTACCCTTTGAACCACAAGTAGTAACCGGCCTGAGCATCTTAGTTTTTGTTGCTATTTTGTGGCTAACCGAAGCGATTCACGTCAGCATCACTGCGCTGCTCATACCACTACTTGCGGTATTTTTGGGTGTGTTCAACACTCAAGCCGCACTGAATAACTTTTCCAACTCCATCATTTTTCTATTTTTGGGTGGTTTTGCACTAGCTGCGGCTCTACATAAACAAAAGTTAGATCAAGCGATTGCAGATAAAGTACTATTGCTGGCAAGAGGAAAAATGTCTGTCGCTGTATTCATGCTATTTGGTGTGAGTGCTGGCCTGTCAATGTGGATTTCAAACACCGCCACCGCCGCGATGATGTTACCGCTTGTGCTGGGTGTGATGACAAAGCTAGACGCCAAGAAAAACCACAACACCTTTTTGTTTGTTCTACTCGGTATAGCTTACAGTGCTTCAATTGGTGGTATTGCAACACTGGTTGGTAGCCCACCAAACGCAATTGCAGCCGCTGAAGTTGGCCTAAGCTTCACTGAATGGATGAAGTTTGGTGTACCTATTTCCCTAGTATTAATGCCAATCGCTATCCTCGTATTGTACACGATGACTAAGCCTGACCTTAGCCACAAGTTTGACCTTGACCATCAACCAGTCGAATGGACAAACGGCAAAATGATTACGTTGGCGATTTTCTTACTGACCGTGACGTTGTGGATATTCAGTAAGCCTATTAACGCTATGCTGGGTGGCTTCGCGAAGTTCGATACTCTTGTAGCTATTGGCGCCATCCTTCTACTTGGTGCTTCTCGCGCCGTCGAGTGGAAAGATATTGAGAAAACAACCGACTGGGGTGTGTTAATCCTATTTGGTGGTGGTATCTGTCTGAGTAACGTCCTAAAAACAACCGGAACAAGCGTATTTTTGGCTCATAGCTTGTCAGGCTTCCTTGAGCAAGCCGGTATTCTCTTAACGATTCTTGCAGTGGTTGCTTTTGTTGTCTTCTTGACTGAGTTTGCGAGTAACACCGCCAGTGCTGCGCTACTTGTCCCTGTATTTGCGACCATTGCAGAAGCCTTAGGCATGTCTCCGGTTATTCTCTCTGCACTGATTGCCGTCGCTGCATCTTGTGCATTTATGTTACCTGTTGCAACACCTCCAAACGCGATTGTGTTCGGTACGGGTCATATCAAGCAAAAAGAAATGATGCGAATTGGTTTCGTATTAAACATTGCCTGTATTGCTGCACTAACGCTTTTCGCTTGGTTGTTCTGGTAAAAATAGCAAGTTCGATTAGCACTACACTGCTGCTCACGGTAATCGTATCGATAACCCAAACTTCCCCCCTAAGTGGTGTTCAGCAGTTTCCCTCTTGGTGGCCAGTTGGCCACCTTTTTTCTTTCCTTTTAGTGAACGGCTATCAGGCTTGCTTCTTTTCGCAAGCAAGTAAACCATAATGAGCTTCCACTCGGTTGCGACCATTGCGCTTCGCCTGATACAGCACTTCGTCAGCTCTCGCCATGGTTTCTGAGACGCGTTCATTCTGCATTTGGGCAACGCCAATACTGCAAGTTAATGATTCACCGTGCACCCACAAATGATCCTCCACATTTTTGCGAATCATTTCTGCCTTCTCTAACGCTTGTTCAATATTGGTATCAGGGCAAAATACGACAAACTCTTCGCCGCCCCAACGAACGAGTCGATCGTCTGAGTAAATAGAAGTCGCTACCACCATGACAAATTCGCGCAATATGTCATCCCCCATTTGGTGCCCAAATTTGTCGTTCACCTTTTTAAACTTATCCAAGTCCAAATAGAGAATACTGAAGGTGTTATGCCCCCAGCGAACCTGACGAGATTGTTGTTCCAGCCAGTGTTGCACAGCATATCGGTTCATCGCGCCCGTCAAAGCATCTCGATGCGCTAGCTCTGCAAACTCATAGTTTTGAGCTCGCAAAGTATCATTCACCTTTTCCAAATGACGGTGACGCTTTTGCGCTTTTTCATAAGCCACTCTATTTTTTCGTAACTCATGCAGTGAAAAAGCCAGTCCAAGCGCCATCCAAGAGAGTAATAATGCATACAACAATGTTTCTTGCGCAAGGTAAGCGCCTTCAAACTCAATTTTATCAATCACAATTCTATGTTTACCAAGTGCCGCACCAGACCCAGTTGCAATATCAATACGTGTGATGTTTGAAAATTCAGGTGCAGAGTGCTCAATCGCGACTCCGTTATCTGCTAACCACCAGGTCATCACCTGAAGATTTTTAATCGGAATTTCGACAATATCGCTCGAACCCGACGGAGAAAACTGCATGCCATTATATTTAATGGTGTACTCGTCGTCCGGCTTGGAATACTCAGAATTATAATTGCGAAGATACAAACGTAGGTCGTGGCTAGGGTTAGCCCCTATTCCTGCCTCTTCATATCGCACCTTCAATCGAATCGTATGGTAGTTGGAAAGGTCAATACCCTGTGTTGGCGTTGCTGAATCGGTATAAACCGAGATTCCGCAGTAAGGCCAAGCATACGAGCTCTGCTTTAGTTCACAGCTAAGGACTAGGCTTTGCCGATCGTATGTGATATCTGCCTCACTCACACCTCCTTCACTGGCATCTTTAGTTGCATAGATATTGAAATGCTCAGGTGTAATGGTCAGCTTTCGCGTATCGCCAAGCACACTATAAAGGGCAACCAAACTGATAGTGCAAATAGAAAGAGCAAAGATAAAGTTATGGATCCACTTCATGGGCAAGTGACCTGCTGAGATTATACAATACGTGGGGTTCAATAATTTCAAAAATGAAATCAAGGTGATTTATCAAGAAATAAAATCGCTTTTTCATTCAATTCTTAGTTTCGACACATGGTAACGGATTTTGAACCGTTATCACGTTTTAAAATTTCTAAAAAGTGCAGCCCAACTTCTATTTGCGAAGCATTTCACAGCCATAATTTTTAGAAAATAAAACACGATGCATAATAATTTAGTGCAAGACATTTACTTTAAAGCTCCTGTCAACCCTGCATCTCTTCTCCACTTCAGTATATACTGTGCAAAAACACAATAATGAGTAATGTCATGTCATTAATTGCAACTGGCACGCTAAACAAAATGCGCGCTTCTCTGGACGGTGCCGTCAACTACCGTCTTCCTGTCGGTGAGGAAGAAATCGACTTAACTCCTTTTCTGGGTAAAACGCTCGCACTGACTCACACTGGCAATATTTTTTGTTGCTCATGTGGAAAGAAAACGAAAAAGAGTTATTCGCAAGGCCACTGTTTTGTATGCATGAAAAAGCTAGCAAGCTGCGACATGTGTATCATGAAGCCAGAGACCTGCCACTACGATCAAGGGACTTGTCGCGAACCACAATGGGGTGAAGAGAATTGCATGGTGGATCACTTTGTCTACCTGTCCAACACATCCAGCTTAAAAGTTGGTATTACTCGTCATACTCAAATCCCGACTCGTTGGATTGACCAAGGCGCGACTCAGGGCTTGCCAATTTTTAAAGTAAAAACTCGCCATATCTCCGGTTTAATTGAAGTTGAACTGGCGAAACATATCGCAGACAAGACCAATTGGCGCACACTGCTAAAAGGTGACGGTGAACCTATGGCATTGCAGGACCGTTTTGCTGAGCTATTGCCTTTAGTCGAAGAGAAAATTGCCGAGATAAAACAGCAATTCGGCGAAGATGCCATTGAAGTATTAAACGAAAGCATTACCGACCTTAGCTACCCGGTACAACAGCACCCAACGAAGATCACTTCGCATAACTTCGATAAAAACCCGGTTGTTACTGGCACTTTGCAAGGCATCAAAGGTCAATACCTCATCTTTGATACCGGCGTTATTAATGTAAGAAAATTCACTTCCTATGAAGTTGAAGTTAGTGAGTAATCGCTTGCAGAACGCGTTGATTCAAATAAAAATGAAAAAAGCTCGAGTTTGACTCGAGCTTTTGTTTTTCTATTAGGAAGAAATCGTTAGTTATGCGTCAAGGATGCTTTCTAGCACATCGAATAACATATCGACTTCTTCTATTGTGTTGTAATGCATACAACCAATTCGCACTACACCACCCGATTCTTCTAAACCAAGTTGACGAACTAAGCCCAACGCATAAAAGTGACCATTCCATACACAAATGTTATGTTCACCCAGTGTTTTCGCGATGAACTCTGGAGAATATCGGTCAAACGTTAGCGCAAAAGTTGGCGTGCGGAGTTGGCTATCTTCCTTTGCGATACCGAATAGATTGACACCATCTAATGCATTCAAACGCTGCAAGAAACGCTCACTCAAGCGCTGCTCATGTTGTTCATACAGTTGGTAGCTTTGCTCCAATCGTTGGCGAAGAGGTAAACCGACTTCACCAAATTGAGCCAGATACTCAACCGCAGAAACGACACCAGCAAGACCTTCAAAACTTTGCGTTCCTGTTTCAAATCGACCTGGGCCTATATTAGTGGCAGGCTCGACTTTGTAAGGGCGAATACTGTGGAGCCACTGATCGGCTATGTAAGCAATACCAACGTGTGGTCCGAAAAACTTGTAAGCTGAGCAAGCTAAAAAGTCACAACCTAACGCTTGAACATCAACCAAATGATGAGGCGCATAATGGACGGCATCCACATAAACTTGTGCCCCAACATTGTGCGCCATGCTGACTACTTGCTGTACATCCACAATAGAGCCCGTCGTGTTCGATGCATAAGTCACAGCGACAAGGCGCGTTTTATCAGAAAGAAGGCGGCTTAAATGCTCCATATCAAGCGTACAATCTTCTTCGTTGATACGAACTTGATGAACCGTAACGCCTTTATCTTCTGCCGCTTGCTGCCAGCTGGATACATTTGAATAGTGATCCAAAGCGGAGACAATGATCTCATCTCCTGCTTGCCAATCTCGACTAATCGCGCGACTAAGCTGAAAGGTTAGTGAGGTCATATTGGCACCGAAGACAATATTGCCAGATGAAGGGGCATTAAGTAGAGCCTGAGCCGACTCACGCGCATTTTGCATTACGTCAACGGTCACTTGGCTAGAAAAATAATGCCCGCCTAAGTTAGCGTTGAAACGACCTAAATACCCAACCATGCTGTCTAGTACTGATTGAGGCACTTGTGAGCCACCTGGACCATCAAAAAACGTCACGGGCTTGTCGTTGTGGTATTGAGCCAACGCCGGAAATTGCTCTCTGATCTGATTAAGATTGAAGTTCATTACGCTTATCCGTAGCCGTGAGTACAAATACATCCATATGGCCCGCTTCGTCATCAATAACAGAGCGGATTGGGCACGCGTTATGCCACAGCTTGCTATCAGCCAAGATTGCGACCTCTCCGGTTTCTAGCACTTTACGGAAAAATGGGGCTTGGTTATGGCTGCTGTACAGCATGATGTCGCCACCGATGATGTTATGGCGTCCCACACCAACCATTGCAATGTGATCAAAACCGTCTTGGTGCACACCTTCAGGTGCTACTTGGGTTTCTTCTTCCAGTGCCCTGATACGGATTTGGTGAATTTCTATTTCTTGACCGTTTGGCAGATGATTCGCATTGACAAACAATTCACACATTTCTCGAAATCCATCGCTGGTAAGAATATCCTTCTCAATTGGCTCGAATTGTCTTACAACATCACCTTGAAATCGGTTGATATCAGAGGATTGAACAAAGCTATTTTTATTTAAGTCGATGACTTTGCCGTTATCAAAACCAACCACAGAATAACGTCGTAGTCGATACTGACCATCTGCATGTTCGGTTCGAGGCAGTTCTTCAAACGATGGGGAAAGCTGCTCAATTGCTGCCATGCTGAGCTGTGTTAAATGTAGAGTATTCTCACGTGAATGTAACATCATTTGCTCCTTTAATGAGGCACATTAATTAACATTTAATTTACACGCTAGGTTACGCAAATATTCTGCAATTACCAGCTTTTAACGTTGATAGCTTCAACAAAACAACAAAAACAACACATCAAACCAAATAAAGCCACAAAAACAGAGCCATGTTTCAGTTTTACGCTTTGGCAATATTTGAAACTAGACTTCTCTACTACGAATAGAATTTTATGCTAGAAGTCAACGTTCTCTATCAATATTTAGTGGGTTCTAATCTATAACCAATTATTCGATCACAATCGTTGTTTATGCTTTTAAAGCACTAAGAATTTCCATACAATCGAGGGAAATGTTACGCCCTTTTTGGAGCCATAATGAGCGACGTAAAACACTGTAAATTATTAATTCTTGGTTCTGGTCCTGCAGGATACACAGCTGCCGTCTACGCAGCGCGTGCAAACTTAAACCCTGTGCTTGTGACGGGAATGCAACAAGGTGGTCAGCTAACCACCACAACTGAAGTTGAAAACTGGCCAGGCGATGCTGAGGGACTGACAGGTCCAGCATTGATGGATCGCATGAAAGAACACGCCGAGCGTTTCGAAACTGAAATCGTATTTGATCACATCAATGAAGTAGAGCTATCACAACGCCCATTTCGTTTAAAAGGCGACTCAGGTGAGTACACTTGTGATGCCTTAATCATATCTACCGGCGCATCAGCAAAATACCTTGGCCTTGAGTCTGAAGAAGCATTTAAAGGTCGCGGCGTTTCTGCTTGTGCAACCTGTGACGGTTTCTTCTACCGTAATCAGAAAGTTGCAGTTGTGGGCGGTGGTAACACGGCTGTTGAAGAAGCGCTATACCTATCTAACATTGCGTCAGAAGTTCACCTGATCCACCGCCGCGATTCATTCCGCGCAGAGAAGATCCTTGTGAAACGTCTGATGGATAAAGTTGAAAGCGGTAATATCGTTCTTCATACCGATCGCACTCTCGATGAAGTACTGGGTGACGATATGGGCGTAACGGGCGTCCGCATTAAAGACGTGAACAGCGGTGCGACAGAAGATATCGATGTAATGGGTGCATTCATCGCAATTGGCCACCAGCCAAACACACAAATCTTTGAAGGCCAAGTAGACATGAAAGATGGCTACATCATCGTTCAATCAGGTCTTGAAGGCAACGCAACACAAACTAGTATCGAAGGTGTATTTGCAGCTGGCGACGTAATGGACCACAACTACCGTCAAGCGATCACCTCTGCAGGTACAGGTTGTATGGCTGCATTAGATGCTGAACGTTTCTTAGACTCACTTGGTGACAAATAACTTTTCACATTTGTGTCATATCCTTAAAGCCCAGCGGTATTCCCGCTGGGTTTTCTTTTGTATACTACCGCCTCATTAAAACAATTATCATTAAGCCTTCACGATGGATAAGAAAAAGCAAAGCAGCTTGAATAAGTGGCTGAAGCAACAAAGTAAGTTAGCCAAGCGCTGGCTTATGATTGCGATAGGCCTAGGCGTACTTTCAAGCGTGTTTTTATTGGCTCAAGCAGCCCTGCTCGCCTCCATTCTGCACCAGTTAATCATTGACCAAGTCGACAAAGCCGACCTCATTTGGCATTTTGTTGGGCTCGGTGGCACGGTTATCGGTCGAGCTGCTTGTACCTGGGGTCGAGAGCTTGCCGGTTACCGTTGCGGGGAGCAAATTCGAGTTTATATTCGCCAACTCATTTTAGATAAAGTTCATAAGCTTGGGCCAGCTTACATCAAAGGCAAACCTGCTGGCAGTTGGGCAACGCTCATCTTAGAGCAGGTAGAAGATATGCAAGATTTCTTCTCACGCTACTTGCCTCAAATGTCATTATCGGTACTAGTGCCTTTCATCATTTTGGTTGTCGTATTCCCAGTAAACTGGGCAGCAGGCTTGATCTTCCTGGTCACTGCACCACTAGTGCCTATTTTCATGGCACTGGTTGGGATGAAAGCCGCAGAAGCAAACCGTAAAAACTTTAAAGCGATGCAGCGTTTGTCGGGTCACTTTTATGACCGCTTGCAAGCAATGACAACCATTCGCTTATTCGATAGAACAAAATCTGAAACTGAGACGCTAAAGGGTGCTTCAGAAGTCTTTCGTACTCGTACCATGGACGTTCTGAAAATCGCGTTTCTGTCTTCTGCGGTGTTAGAGTTTTTCACTTCCATTTCTATCGCAATTACCGCTGTCTACTTTGGCTTTAGTTATATCGGGGAGCTGGACTTCGGCTACTACGGCACAGGTGTTACGCTCTTTGCTGGTTTGTTCATTCTGATTCTTGCTCCAGAGTTTTATCAGCCATTACGTGATTTGGGCACGTTCTATCATGCGAAACAGCAAGCGGTTGGGGCAGCAGAAAGCATTGTCGAGTTTCTGGATTTGGAAGTCGATCAAATCAAAGATGGTACCCAAGCGTTAGATAAAAACAGCCCTATCCATATTGAAGCGAACCAGTTAACCATTTTTAGTCCGGAAGGTAAGCAGCTCGCAGGTCCCCTATCCTTCTCTCTTGAAGCCAACAAAAGTACGGCTTTAGTTGGACCAAGTGGCGCAGGTAAAACAAGCTTGGTAAACACCATCCTCGGTTTCATGCCTTATCAAGGTAGCTTGAAGATTAATGGTTGTGAATTGTCGCAACTGGATCTAGCCACATGGCGAGAGGCAGTAAGCTGGATTGGTCAAAACCCGATGCTATTACACGGTAGCATTCGAGATAACATCACACTAGGTAAGCACAATATTCAGGATGCAGACGTACATTCTGTGTTGAATGACTCTCACGCTGCTGAATTTGTTGAAATGCATGGGTTGGATTATCCGATATCTGATCGTTCTGGTGGTTTATCTGTCGGCCAAGCGCAGCGTATAGCACTGGCTCGCGCCATGCTACAAAATGGTCGTTTTTGGTTATTAGATGAACCAACCGCAAGCTTAGATGCTCGCAGTGAAAAACTCGTGATGGAAGGCATTAACAAGTATGCGCATGCCACAACAAATTTGATGATTACTCACCAACTTGCGCCTTTACAAAACGTATCGCAAATTCTTGTTATGCAGGACGGCCAGATTGTTCAACGTGGTGATTACGCCACACTGTCGACAGAAGATGGCTTATTTAAAGACATGTTGGAAGCGAACCTCGCACAACGTGAAACAGACAAGGGGAACTTAGATGCGTGATTTACTCCCTTATCTAAAACTCTATAAGAAACAATGGTTTGGTCTTTCGCTAGGTATGCTACTGGCATTTCTGACCTTAGCGGCATCTATTGGCTTATTAACGCTATCAGGTTGGTTTATTTCAGCCGCAGCGGTGGCAGGCTTGACGGTTGCTCGTGAGACCTTCAACTACATGTTACCAGGTGCCGGGGTACGCGGCGCTGCAATGGCTCGAACCGCAGGTCGATGGGGAGAACGTGTCGTTAGCCACAATGCAACGTTCAAGCTGCTTACCGATCTACGTATCTTCTTCTTTAAGAAACTTGCACCACTGATTCCGGGTCGTGTTTCTACGATGCGTGATGCCGATCTGCTCAACCGCCTAGTAGCGGACGTAGATGCGATGGATCACGTATACCTTCGACTTATCAGCCCTGTCGTGATTGGTATTTTTGGCATATTGAGTTTAACGGCTGTCCTAGCGTTCTTTGATTGGCATCTCGCCCTACTGCTTGGCTCGATTCTTACCGTCATGTTGTTTGTATGGCCAGTGCTGTTCTATAAACTGGGTAAAAACAATGGCGAGAATCTCACTCATCATAAAGCGCAATTGCGAGTGGCGACACTGGACTGGCTTCAAGGCTACAGCGAACTGAGTATCTTTGGAGCAGAAGAACGTTATCGTAATCTCATTCTAGAGAAGCAGAAGCAGTTGCTGTCTAACCAATTTGTGAACGCGAATTTAACGGGAATGGCTTCAGGCCTGCTTATGCTGGTGAACGGCATTACACTGGTTGTGATGCTTTGGTTTGCTGCAGACGGCGTAGGTGGTCGTGCTCCTGATCCTTGGATTGCGCTGTTTGCGTTTGCAACCATGGCGAGCTTTGAGATTCTGATGCCTATCGCGAGCGCATTCCAGTATCTCGGTCAAACGTTGACTTCTGCTCGTCGTTTAAATGAAGTAATTTTGGCTGAACCTGACGTCGTCTTCCCTGAGCAGTCGAAACATAAAGACACAACGTTAGACATTGAATTCGACAACATTGATTTTACTTACCCTGACGGTCAGCAAAAGGTACTGAAAGACTTGTCACTCTCACTACCGTTGGGCACTAAAACTGCAGTTGTAGGTCAAACAGGTTCAGGTAAATCAACACTGATTCAGCTTCTTTGCCGCTACTGGGATGTTAACCAAGGTGAAGTTCGAATCGGTGGTACAAAACTGCAAGATTGGAGCGAGTCGGACCTGCGAGCAGCAATGACTGTGGTCAGTCAACGCGTAGATGTACTAAACGGGACACTACGTGACAACTTACTCATGGCCGCTCCGGACGCAAGTAATGAGCAACTGTCTACTATTTTACAAAAAGTCGAGCTTGGCGGACTTCTTGAAGAGCCGGGGTTAGACGCTTGGTTAGGCGACGGCGGCCGTCAGTTATCTGGTGGTGAGAAACGCCGAATCGGTATTGCTCGAGCATTGCTACGTGATGCCCCAATCCTACTCTTAGATGAACCGACTGAAGGCCTCGATAAGCGTACGGAACAAAAAGTGATGGCGCTTTTCAATGAACACTTTGCTAATAAGACAGTAGTATTCATTACACACCGACTGATAGAGTTAGAAAGTATGGATAGCATCTGTTTGATGGAACAAGGTGAGATCATCGAACAAGGCGACCATCCAACGCTACTCGCTCAAAAAGGTCGTTACTACCAGCTATTACAATCTCTATAATTCGATTTTCAGTGACGAGAAGGGCTCATCAAACGATGAGCCCTTTTGTTATTCCTGTATTATTAGTTACCTAATTAAGCACGTATACAGTGCTGATTTACCGACCAGATTTTTTGAGATAAGCCGCCATTTCATCTTCCGGAACCATGCCCCCACCTGTTGCCCAAACAAGATGTGTTGCGTTTTTGAGTTTTTCTTCGTCAAATTTCATTCGAGACTGATAAGCATGGTTATTCGAGACGTGCACTGCCCCAATCATACCGGCTAATGCAGAAGGCTCTAGATTAATACCTTCCAGTTCACTTAACTCACCCAAGTGGTGATACATACGAGCGTCATCAATGGTGTAAAAACCATCAAGTAGCCTTTCCATCGCTCTTCCGACAAATCCCGAGGCACGCCCGACAGCCAAACCATCAGCGGCGGTGATGTTATCGATACCCAAATCTTGTACCGAAATATCGTCATGCAAGCCTGTATGTACGCCCAACAGCATACACGGGGAGTGCGTTGGCTCCGCGAAAATACAATGGACATGCTCGCCAAACGCTACCTTCAAGCCAAATGCCACGCCACCAGGCCCGCCGCCAACACCACAAGGAAGATAAACAAACAATGGATGATGCTCATCAACCACGATTCCCAAGTCATCAAACTGCTGCTTAAGACGCTCACCCGCAACAGAGTAACCTAGAAACAGTGTCCGTGAGTTTTCATCATCGATAAAGAAACAGTTGGGATCTTTTTCTGCCTCTTTACGACCTTGCGCGACAGCAATACCATAATCTTCTTGGTGCTCTACGACATTAACACCATGTGACCGGAGCTTATTTTTCTTCCATTCCCGCGCATCCGCAGACATGTGGACTGAAACTGAAAAACCCAGCTTCGCACTCATGATACCGATGGACATACCAAGATTGCCGGTTGAGCCAACTGCAATACTGTACTGCTTAAAAAACTGCCGAAACTCATTGCTGAACAATTTGCTGTAATCATCGCTTTCACAGAGCAAGCCGGCTTCAAACGCCAACTTTTCTGCATGAGTGAGCACTTCATAAATACCACCTCTCGCTTTGATCGAACCAGAAATTGGCAAATGACTGTCTTTTTTGAGCATTAAATGGCCCAATATTGGTGTGTCGTATTGCTGCTCCAAACGCACTTTCATATTGGGAATATCCACCACTGCGGACTCAATAACGCCACGCGACGCTTCCGTTTCGGGAAACGCTTTCATCAAATAAGGCGCAAATCGTGCTAGCCGTTCACTCGCCGCTTGAATATCTTTTTCATCTAACCCGACATGAGGTAAGCCTTCCTCCAAGGAAGTGATATGGGGGTTAAACCAACAAACCTCTTCAAGATCAATAAGTGCTGCCAAGAGTGGGAACTGCTTAGTCAGCGCTTCAATATTTGCCTTGGTCATTTTACCTTCCTGGAATGATGTGAGTTGAGATAAACAAAAGCGTCGCAATAGCGACGCTTTGGAGAACAACTATCAGTTTGAGCTTACGCGTAGTTTTTCTCAAACTCTTGCATGAAGTCTACTAACGCTTGAACACCTTCTAGCGGCATTGCGTTATAAATGGATGCTCGCATACCACCAACTGCTCGGTGACCTTTTAGCGCTTTCAGCCCTTTAGAGTCTGCTAGCTCAAGGAAGGTTGCATCCAGTTCAGGCTTAGCAAGTTGAAATGGCACGTTCATCAAAGAACGGTTTGCTGAGTGCACGCCATTACGGTAGAAATCAGACTGATCGATGTAATCATACAGTAGCGCGGCTTTAGCGCGGTTCACTTGCTCAATTGCTTTTACTCCACCCTGTGCCTTCAGCCATTTGAAAACAAGACCAGACAGGTACCATGCAAAGGTTGGTGGTGTGTTGAACATTGATTCTTTTTCTGCCAAAACAGTGTAATCCAAAATACTTGGTAGTACATGCTTCGCCATACCTAATAAATCATCGCGCACGATAGCAATAGCAATGCCGGAAGGACCAATATTTTTCTGAGCGCCCGCGTAAATCACACCGTATTTCGACACATCAATTTCACGAGAAAGAATTGTCGAAGACATGTCAGCAACAATCGGTTTGTCGGTGATAGGAAGATCGTTAATCTCAATACCATCAATGGTCTCATTTGGACAGAAGTGAACGTAAGCCGCTTCTGGAGCAATTTTCCATTCACTTGCAGGTAGAACCGCGACTTTCCCGTTGATTTCTGTTTTTGCATCAAACACGTCTGGTTCACAGTATTTTTTCGCTTCAGCTACCGCGCTTTCAGCCCAATAACCACCATCGATGTAAGTTGCCGTATCGGCATCACCAAGTAAGTTTAGAGGAACAGCAGCAAACTGAGCACGAGCACCACCTTGGCAGAACAGCACTTTATAGTTGTCCGGAATATTCAGAAGATCACGTAAATCCTGCTCGGCTTCTTCTGCAACTTTGATGAACTCTTTGCTTCGGTGGCTGATTTCCATGACCGAAGTGCCAAGACCTTGCCAATCGATTAGTTCCTGTTGTGCTTGCTGCATAACTGCTTTAGGCAGACCTGCTGGCCCTGCACTGAAGTTAAATACGTTGTCCGTATTTTGTTCCATGATGCTCATTGCTCCTGCTATGTAAATATTACGAAATTAATATCACGTTTTCGCAGTGATAAAAACAAGAAAAGAGGTCTTACGACCTCTTTTTAAAGACTAAGCGTTGAATTGGAACAAATTCGCAACAACACGAATTACTGTTGTTGCATCAAAGCAGGCATAAGTAGAGCCACCAATGGGAACTCATGCCCATTTTCGAACTTCAATTTGCCTTCACCAATTTCTGCTTTTAATTGATAACCGCCCTCTACTTTTTCGATCAACTCCATAATAAGGAGCTCATCAATCCCTTCTTGAATAAATGGGTAATGCGTTACTAATTCATCAGAGAAGTAAGTGCTAAGTTCACCAGTAGTGGCCGTCACCAACTTCATTGGATCTTGAGTAATATGCTCAGTACCTTCAGGGATGGATAGTTGCCACTCATTGTGGAACTTGCCGTCACCGAACGCGAGTGAAAGCTCGTTCACGGATAAATCAAAACCTTTGCTAAACAGCGTATCGACATGCGGCAATAAATTCGCAATTTCCTGCTCATCTAGCATAGGAGAGCTTTGATAGATAGACATAATTTGATCAAAAGACTGGCTATCCACATCTGCAATTGAGAAATCCAACTTAAAGTTATCGACATCCGTCCCATCAGTTAAACGTAGTTTCTTAGCATCTAGGTTTAATTGACTGTTCAGCTTATCACCAGACTCACTCATCGTAGTGTTACCACGGTAGCTCGCATTTTCAATCAAAAAGACAGGCGTTAAGTTCGCATCAACCACATCTAGCTTCTCTAGAGAGAAAGATTGCTCGCCTAACCAGTAGCCTTTTGCTTGCTTTCCTTTACCTTGCCCTGTCAATGCATTCAGATGAAGCTCTTCACCGTTTTCAAAATCCACTTGAACAGAAGGAACGGAAACTTGGTAATTGAGATCACCCAATACCGTCACATCACCTGTTACTTTTGCAGGGCTTGTAGAAACAGAAACACCTTGCGCTTCGTTACGATAATGCCAACTGTCTAGGTCGAGGATAAATGCTGTATTGCCATTTAGTTGAGTTTGGCTATGCATCGTGAGAGGCAAAAAGTCATTGTCCACCAATTTTGAATCAGCTGTTAGGCTTGTTAGACCGTGGCTAACATCACTGGTTACGTCAAACGTCGTTGGCATACCATCACGCTCTAGCTGCGTTTTAAGCTCAGGATCAACAACTGAATAACGAGTCAGCACGACTGAAGACAAATAGCCACGCTGATACTCGACCACTTCGCCTTTAATCATTTCATCATTCATATTGGTAATACCATCTTCAATGATGGACTGACCAATTTGTCCGACAGCCAATGGCCAACACAGCGCTAATGAGATAGCACCACCAATGGCGCCGATTTTTTTAAGATTTTGCATAACGTCACTTATTAGATATTTTCGGTCAGTCTACCCCAAACCACCTGCGGAGAAAACATTGAGACAAATCAGACTATTGATGCTTATTCTAGTCCATTAATCAGGAATCATACTTGGCTCCCACTCATCATGTCCTTTTATTGTTAAAGTTTGCGTGGCGAAGTTTTAACCGGAGCTAAAACATCTGTGAATCGTTATGCTGTGTTGTGTCTCGACAACAACCCAATCAGTGCTGAACAATTTCGATTGGAGCTGTCTGCCTTCTCAAGTAAGTTTGATATTTTTTCTGTCGAATCGATAGAAGAGGCTCAAAGCGCTTTAGAGTATCTAGAAGAAAGAGAACAGACTGTTGCTTTAGTTATAGCGAGCCATCACGCTCACTTTAACGGCGTGGATTTTCTTATTGGTTTAGACCGGATGCCGCATACCGAGCAAGCAAGAAAAATTCTGATTAGCTGCTCGTCTGATATAGAGGCAATTCTCACTGCCGTTAATGAGGGCAGGCTCGACCACTGCCTCACTAAACCTTTGCCAGATCACGTCTTATTTAACACAGTGCAAAAAGAGCTGACCCAATTTATCTTGCGAAATGGCAAAGAAGACCTGCTAAGTTACAGTCAGATATTGGATCATCACAGCTTGTTGCGAGCGCACATCAATAACCAGATGAGCCATTATCAAGCCGGATTCTTACACGACTACCACTCGATGTCTGATGCCGAGTTAGCCGAGCAAGTGATCTCCGCTCTCCAACAATTTTTCAAAGATAATGACGAAACAAGAGCGTGCCGTACATACTCACCTGAACACTTGTTAACCGTGGAAGGCGAGCCAAATAGCTTTTTGTGGTTTATCACCGAAGGTGAAGTGGCTCTGTACAAGCGCGATGAGCAAGGCATGCAGCGAGAGGTTGTACGCCATAACAAAGGGAATATTGTCGGAGGCATGTCGTTTGTTACTGGGGAATGTTCTTTCTCGACAGCTCTGACACTAACCAAAACAGAAGTTATCAAACTCGATCGCAACGTATTCAATAAAGTGATGCAAAGCGACTCAAACTTACTGCCTCTTTTTACAAACTTGCTCTTACGCCACTTCAACCGCCGATTGCAAAGAAGCATCAACACCAAACTGCAACTTCAAAAAACGCTCGAATCTTTAGAATCAGCCCACCAGCAGCTCATTGAAAGAGAAAAAATGGCGATGCTTGGTCAATTGGTTGCGGGAGTGGCCCACGAACTAAACAATCCAGTAGCCGCGATATTAAGGGGCGTAGAGAATTTAACGCATACGCTAGAACGATTACTTAACGATGCGCCCAGTTCCGATATACAAAGCAAAGGCATTGAATTACTGAACAAAGCGCAAACCTCAAAACCCGCTTCAACCGCCGAGCTCAGATCACGCGTAAAAGCGCTTAGCCATACACTTCCAGACCGAGCATTAGCAAAGAAAGTGGTGAGCCTTGGTTTAGAATCCGATCAAGAGCTACTTACCCAACTAACGAGAAAGCAGCAAGCGTCTTATCATGCTCTCAATACACTAGAGCAATACCACAAAGCAGGTTCTACACTTCGCTCAATTAATGTCTGTGCAGCACGAATTGCTGATATGGTAAAAAGCCTGAAAGGATATGCTCGGTCAGATGATGAGACCCTGCACTATGCCGATATTCATGAGGGTATTGAAGACACCTTGGTGATTTTCGAGAACAAATTAAAAATGCACCAAGTTTCAACCGACTATGCAAACTTGCCTTCCATCCTTTGTCAACCGATCGCACTCCAACAGGTGTGGACGAATTTGGTCTCTAACGCCATTGACGCATTTCCAGAAAAAGGGGTGTTAAACATACAAACACGCCTTGTAGAAAAAGAGCACACAAATTATGCCGTTATCTCATTTGAAGATAATGGATGTGGCATTCCTGAGTCGCAAAGAGACGCCATTTTCGAGCTAAACTTCACCACAAAAAAAGAAGGTAACTTTGGCTTAGGCATCGGGCTGTCCATCTGCCAGCAAATCGTAACAGCACACAGAGGGTGGATTGACGTCGAATCAGAGATCGGCCAGTTCACACGAATGACCGTCTGGTTACCAGTCATCGAAGAAGGAGATGAAACATGACCAAGTATCTAATTTTATGTGTCGATGACGAACGAGAAGTCTTGGATAGCGTGCTCCAAGATCTTGCTCCCTTCGAGGAGAACTTTGTTGTCGAAGGAGCGGAATCAGTGACTGAAGCTCGGCAAGTGATTGAGGAGATGGCGGAAGAAGAAGTTCAGCTTGCTCTCATTTTATGTGACCACATTATGCCGGAACAAACTGGGATCAGCTTCTTAATCGAACTCAGTCAAAATGGTGACACAAAAGCAGCGCGCAAAGTTTTACTCACAGGACAAGCCGGTTTGGAAGACACCGTAGAAGCCGTAAATAACGCGAGTCTCGATTATTACATTGCCAAACCTTGGAAAGGCGAAGCATTGAGAAAGGCAATCGTGTCTCAGCTTACCGCGTTTGTGATTGAGAATGATGATAACCTGCTATCCTGGACTCAAATCCTTGATTCTGAGGCAATCCTCAACGCCATGGCAAAAAGAAGAGCAAGCTTTGGCGAGTAATAAAGTGTTTAATTCTAACTTGAACTCAACGATGGTCATTGAACCACCTTACCTCGCATAGTAGAACGAGGTTAGAAAAACATCGTTACTTGTCCGAGTGAAATTCTCGGACACTACGTATATGGCGTAGTTTTTGCTTAAACCAAGGAACTATTAAGTTAATTGACAAAACATCGACACATTTTTGTTGGTCGTGGACCTTCCTTTTTATTATGATGTCGGACAAATCAGATTACGGTTCAAGTGGTTGCTTGAATCCATGGAAATAATGAACAAGGTTTATCGTTAGTTATGCGTAAAACACTATTAGCCGCTGCCTTACTAGTGGCATCAAGCCATGCCCTAGCTGCAAACGATCGCAATGCGCCAGCAACTATGAGCAACTTTAGCTACGACTATTTCGAAGCACGTATTGGCGCAAGTCCTGTGACATTTGGTGCTGGATTCAGCAAATCAATTCACCCGAACGCGCATGTTATTGCTCGTATTGACTCTGAGTTTGAAAGTGATTTTGACTCAGCTGCAGGCTTTGGCTTCCATTCTCCGCTAAACAACTGGGCAGATCTTACTGGTGAAATGCTAATGCGCGTTGTGCAACCTTCGAATGAGAGCAGCACAGATGTTGGTATGGAGCTGAACTTAGGTGTTCGCCAATGGTTGGGCCCTCAATTAGAAGTAGGCGGCAAAGTCGGCTACGTTTCTATCGATAACGATGACGATTGGACTGGCTCTGCCTACGCTCGATTCCACTCAACAGAGCTTTTCTCTTTGGGTGCTGAAGCACGTATCAACGATTTTTACGGTGATCAGGTAATGTTCACTACGCGTTTTAAGTTTTAAGATTTGTGCTGTAAGAAAAGAGCAAATTAAAAAAACAAAAACCGAGGTCTCTACCTCGGTTTTTTTGTCTAATTTAATGACTAACTCAATGAAGTGGTAAAAAACTTCAACGTCCTTTTTCCGCTTTTCACACTTGCCTTTACGACCCGCTAACTCCATCGAAACGAGTCAATCATTGTGCGATCAGCTTCGCTTAGTCACACAGTGCCAATAACTGTTTTTTACGCGGCTCTTGGATCAGTTTCCAATGTACGCCATCAGTTGCACCAGCAAATTTCCACAGTAGCTTTACATCAACATCATTACCGTAAGCCGTTTTAACTTTGTTGAAGACTTTTACAGGTCCAAGTTCTAAAAAGGTTTCTACGTCATCAACACCGGCTTTCTTGACCATACGTTCAAGGGTTAGTTGCATGTTGGGTAAGTCTCTTAAGCGTCTACTGGCAGAGGACTTTTGATATTTCCGTTCCTTAATTGAGTATTCAATTGATTTCTGTACCAGTTCATCAAGCCCTACATATCCGGATTCGAATAAATCGGTTACATCATAATAATTTACGGTTGCCGTCGTCTGTTTTTTGACGTGCTTATACTTCTCACAGCTCAGTTGAGTAAACACTTCATCTAGCCCATTACCACCACGTAAGTAGCAGCAATCATTGCTGACAAGCGCAAACATAGCATCATCGGTGAATAAACCAATACCACCGAACATAGAACGTTTTTGGTACTCACTGAAGGTGCGTACATATTTAAAAAAAGCTTGGTCTGTCATGTCCATTGACCTCTTTAATCTGAATAAATTACCCCGATTAGCGATGTCACCAGATAAACAGCAGCTTATAGCGAATTATAAATGTCGATTTGTTGGCGATATTTTTGTGAGTTGTGCTCACCAACTTGCTTAATCATACTTAACGTTGAAAAATAAGTTAGGACATAGGTCACATATAAAAAAGTATAAATTCTACATACGTGATTAGTTTCACACTTATTGTTTGTGTGGTGATATTTTTTTGACGCATAGCATGCCTAAAACACGCCATCATTATGATCTCGCTGGCAATTACGGGCACATAATACGCATTTAATTGATAAAGAATACGCTGTAAGGGTACACTGTACGAAAGATCTCAAGTACAGCGTCACAATGGAACATTTATCATTTTTTTGGCTGCCAAATAATAAAGATAAGCTTATAAACGCACTGGAATCCGAGTTTGCTCAGCTGGTAGAACAGTCCATCGCCACGGGTAAGATTTCGTTACCTCCTATTCCTGATGTCGTGCTTAAAATTCAGCAGTTATGTGTCGAAGAACACACCACGATTGCCGATGTTGCTAACTGTTTATTGGAAGATCCCGGATTAGCAGCGGTCGTTTTACGAGTCGCTAACTCTGTGATTTTCAATCGCAGAAATATCACCTGCAACGACTTAACTACAGCGGTATCTCGTCTCGGAATACTTCGTGTACGTGATATTGTTACCGCACAAGCGATCGAGCAACTTAAACACTCAGTTAATCTCACTAAAGAATGCAATGCCATCTTGGTGAAGAGTGCGGCGATATCTCGTGAGCTCGGTGCCGTCATGGTGATGTTGGTTCAATCGTTTCGTAGCCACGAGCCAGGCACTTATGGTCATCTAGAGCAAGAAAAGGCGTTATTGGTCGGTCTATTAGCCGATATAGGGTTATTTTGCCTAATTAATGAGTACCACTTGTACTTAGATAGGGGCAATTACTTAGACCCAGATATTGCATTGCAGATCTTCCAAACACGTTGTTCTGCCACAAGTAAACTGGTACTTGAGCGTTGGGGGTTTGACAACGACTTCAGAGAAGTATCCTCAAACGAAAAATACGAATTAACGCGACCAGAAGTGAGTTATCTCGACATCGCTAGAATTGCGCATCATTTATTGATGTTCCGCAATCACGATGAACGCATTGACGAACATGAAGTTGAATTCAACTTAACTGGTGCAGAAGTCTTGTATGAACTTAGTAACATGAGTGATACTGACTTCAATGATCAAATCCGTGCTGTACTCAATGCTAGCGGTTTGTAATTTATCGCTTTCTGATAATACCTTATCCGTGATAAAACGATTCGCTCAAGGCTGAGCTGCGTGTGGTGAAATGTCTTTAATTTCAACCGATAGATAATTTGATTTATGCGTGTTGATGTTATCTCAAAAAGGAATCATTGAGCTTTATGTTTTCAGGGATGCTATTTATTTTCGCTCCGCTTGTGGTGGGGTATCTAATTCCTATATCTCGATCTTCGTTATTGGAGAAGATCAATCAGTCAACGTCCTACCTTATTTACGTCATTTTGTCGTTGATGGGTCTTAGTTTGGCGGCGCTCGATAATTTAAGCAGCAACTTACAAAGTATTCTCCTCTATGCGAGTACGTTTTTTTTGTGTCTAAGTGCCTGCAACCTGTTGGCTCTGCCTATTATTGATAAAATTATTCCACTCCAGACCAATCAGAATCAAAAGAAACTACCGTTATCTTCGATGGCTTTAGAGTCTGTTAAGCTTATCGTGGTCGTTGGCGGAGGGTTAGTGGTTGGCCTGCTGTTACCCATTGATTTGAGTTGGGTAGATACAGCAAGCGAATGGATACTCTTTCTACTTCTATTTTTTATTGGTATTCAGCTGCGTAATAGTGGACTTACTCTGCGTCAAATCCTATTAAATAAACAAGGAATGGCCATTGCGGCTGTTGTCATCGCAACATGTATGCTTGGTGGCGTTCTTGCAGCGGTGCTTTTGGATCTTCCTCTTTATCAAGCACTCGCAATGGCTTCAGGTTTTGGCTGGTATTCACTCGCAGGTATTTTAATGGGTGACGCTTTTGGTCCGGTATTTGGTGGCGCGTCGTTCTTGATTGAATTGATGAGAGAGCTAGTCGCACTGGTTGCCATTCCTCTCTTTATTCGTAGCTATCCGTGCACCGCAATTGGTTATGCCGGTGCAACAGCAATGGACTTCACCCTACCCGTTATTCAAACCACCGGTGGTGTGCGTTGTGTTCCTGTTGCTATCGTTAGCGGCTTTATTTTGAGTTTATTGGTACCAGTTATGATGCTTTTCTTTGTATCACTTGCTAGCTAGATCTCAGGTTTTCGCTTTAACATCCATTACAATACGGCAAAAATTTAAATACCCAGTTAACGTCAAAGTGGTCAATATTTTTTGGCAAGACCCCTCTTTCTTTTCGTCATTCAGCCCAACGATTTGTCACGACCAAATAGAAAGAAGGGAGAAACATCAACTGATGTGCATTGCGTTAATAAAGGGATAACAACCAGAAGGAAGAAGAATGAAACGCTTTGTCGTTGCAGCGCTCCTCGCTACAAGCTCAACTTTTACGCTTGCCGCAGATCAACAATGTCTTGCTAGCAAATACGATGGCTACGTCGATGCCTCACTACAGTGGTATCAAGATCTTGTTGATTTGACGGTTACCCAATATCCAGATCTGAAAGAAGTGAGTCAATGGTTCTTGGATGGACGTAAACATCACTTTGAATTAAACCGCGAAGCGGTTCACTACTTTCTAGAGAACGACCCTAGCCGCGTTGCGACGGAACAGCCAATCGAAGCATGGTTAAAACTAGAGCAACATGACGTTAAGCAGTTAGCGACCCGAAGCGATAAGTTAGGTGAAGTTGCAAAACAGACATTTAGCGACCGTCAATCAACTAACCACCCCAAAAACTACGAGCTTCGTTCAGCATTCGCTGATCTGCTTAGTCATCCCCAACAAATTGATACCGCACTTAATAAGTACAATCAGTCAATAGAAAAGATTGAAAAGCAGAAATGTGACTAAGGTTGCTCGCATTAGTCGTTGATTAGCATTCAAAAACACTAGAATGTTTTAACGTACTCAATCTAGAATTTTTTAATGTGAATATCGTAACCTTCACCTAAAATTTTCATTTCTACAACTTGGGTTTCAACAATTAAAACGGGACTTTGCGCCCGTTTTAGTTTAGATTGTGCCGCTCGCATTACCAAAATAACTACAAAGATTCTTTGCTATGGTTAAGGAACAAAAAACCGCTGATGTTAGCTTTGAGAGCTTGCTAAAGATCTTCACTGTCCCAGAAGGTCCGGACTCAACGTTAACTAAAATTGACGAGAGCCTCTCGCGAAATCTAAATCAATTTCTTCGTGAACACATCGTGGCAGAAGAAAAGCCTTTACGCGAAATCGAAAAAGACTTTTCTTCTGCTCAGATTCCTGAGCAGCCAGAGTTCGTGTCAGATCATACAGAGCACTTACTCGACACTTTGGTGTCGCACTCAGTTCACACATCTTCACCAAGCTTCATTGGTCATATGACATCGGCACTGCCTTATTTCTTGATGCCACTGTCAAAGATCATGATCGCCTTAAACCAAAACCTGGTAAAAATAGAGACTTCCAAAGCCTTTACGCCACTTGAGCGTCAAGTTTTGGGTATGCTGCATCGCTTGATATATGGTCAGAATGATACGTTTTACAATCAGTGGATGCACAGTGCAAATCACTCATTAGGCGCATTTTGTTCCGGCGGCACCATTGCCAATATCACTGCGCTTTGGGTAGCACGTAACAAAGCGTTAAGAGCCAATGGCTCATTTAAAGGCGTGGAAAAGGAAGGCCTTTTTAAAGCCATGAAGCACTATGGCTATGATGGCTTAGCGGTGCTAGTGTCTGAGCGTGGTCACTACTCCCTTAAGAAAGCAGCCGATGTATTAGGGCTAGGCCAGGAGGGTTTGGTTGCGGTTAAAACCGATACCAACAACCGCATTGTTATCGACGACCTGAAAGCGAAAATTGTTGAGCTCGAAAAACAAAACATCAAGCCTATTGCTGTTATTGGTGTGGCTGGCACAACAGAGACAGGTAATGTTGATCCATTGCCTGAAATCGCTGAAGTCTGCCAAGCTCACAGCTGTCACTTCCATGTGGATGCCGCATGGGGTGGCGCAACACTTATGTCTAACCATCACCGTCACCTTCTTAAAGGTGTGGAAATGGCAGACTCAGTAACTATTGATGCGCACAAGCAGCTCTACATCCCGATGGGCGCTGGTATGGTTCTGTTCAAAGACCCTGACGCAATGAAATCCATAGAGCATCACGCTCAATATATATTGCGCAAAGGTTCAAAAGACCTAGGCAGCCATACACTAGAAGGCTCACGTTCGGGCATGGCGATGTTGGTCTACGCCGCAATGCACATCATAAGTCGCCCAGGTTACGAGCTTCTGATTGACCAAAGCATTGAAAAAGCTCGATACTTTGCGGATTTAATCAAACAGCAAGATGATTTCGAGTTAGTTTCTGAACCAGAGCTTTGTCTGCTCACATACCGTTATTTGCCGCCATTCATCCGTGAAGTATTAGCACAAGCAGAAGGCTCACAAAAAGAACAACTGAATGAGCTGATCAATGAGTTAACACAGTTTATTCAAAAGCGTCAGCGCGAAACGGGCAAATCGTTCGTTTCACGTACAAGACTGAACCCAGACCAATGGCAGCGCATGAATACGATAGTGTTTCGAGTGGTTTTGGCAAATCCACTGACCACAAAAGAAATTTTGAGCTCAGTGCTTGATGAACAACGCGAAATCGCCAAGCAAGCACCAAATTTGATGAAAAGAATTCAACAGCTGGTTGTTGATATTCAATCGTCTTAACGGCCAGATCGAGTTACATCAATTTGAAATTTTTTTTCGTTTTGATGTAACTCAAACATCATTATCGTACGACTAGCGCAACAAAACTTCGTTTACACATCCAATTCTGTAGTTTTTACAACATTTTGTTTGAGGCCTGTCAAATTCTCACTAAATAGTACCCGTTATTGGTTTAGACTGATTGAAGATCAGGTTTATACTGATTCTATGGCGCTGGTTGTTTTCGTTAACGCCCCACTCTACTCCGGAATCTTCGTGTTTCCTTTCGTTAGCAGAGCCAGCGAGTTGTTCTCTATACCCTCGTGAACACTATGAATACATTAGAAAAAATTCAAAAAAACCTGGAGAATTTCAGTAAGTCAGAGCGCAAAGTTGCGGAAGTAATTATGGCGTCTCCACAAACTGCAATTCATTCAAGCATTGCAACGCTGGCTAAAATGGCCGACGTTAGTGAGCCCACTGTAAACCGCTTCTGTCGTCGTCTGGACACCAAGGGCTTTCCAGATTTTAAGCTTCACTTGGCACAGAGCCTAGCCAACGGCACCCCTTACGTTAACCGTAATGTGGAAGAAGACGATGGCCCAGACGCGTACACCCATAAGATTTTCGAATCGACGATGGCGTGTTTAGATGTCGCTAAAAATAGCCTAGATCCAATGCAAGTGAACCGTGCGGTCGATTTGCTAACGCAAGCGAAGCGCATTTCATTCTTTGGCCTTGGTGCATCATCTTCTGTTGCCCGAGACGCACAAAACAAGTTTATTCGCTTTAATATTCCAATTACTTGTTTTGAAGATATTGTTATGCAGCGCATGAGTTGTATCAACTGCAGTGATAATGATGTTGTGGTTCTTATTTCTCATACCGGTCGAACAAAGAGTCAGGTAGAAATAGCGAACCTTGCTCGTGAAAATGGCGCAACGGTTATTGCGATTACAGCGAAGGATTCTCCTCTAGAAAAGGCAAGCTCGCTGGCCATCACGCTCGATATTCCAGAAGATACCGACGTTTACATGCCAATGGCAAGCCGAGTTGTACAAATGACAGTGATTGATGTGCTAGCAACTGGCTTCACTCTTCGCCGTGGTACAGGTTTCCGTGAGAACCTAAAACGCGTAAAAGATGCGTTGAAAGACAGTCGCTATGACAAACTAAGCCAGTACTAAGCACTAAAGCTTAGTCAATACTTTATCTAGGGGAACTCAAGGCTCCCCTTTTGTTTTAATGCTGCTAAGGGAGCAATCACCCTAAGTCGTTGACACTCGATAAGTCCGTTCTTGATTCCAGTACTTCAACAGAACTGACATGTTGTGCACTCTCAGCTGCGCACTCTCCGCTACAATCACAGACTTGCTGCAATATGTAAATCAAACGTTCCTGATTCAGGGGTAAAGGATTCCCTTTGATTGCCATTGATTTAAGCGCATCGTTCGCCACTTGCTCAAAAGAGGTTTGGCATACTCCAAATTGAGCCAGTAGCGGTAACGCTAGCTTATCTAGCACCATATTGACCCAAAGAATTCCATCGTGTTCGTTCGCGTTTACTCGCTCAGTGACTAATTGGGCCAGCTTGCGATAACGACTTATCACATCATTCCTACCCGCGAGTTTAGCGGCGTTAATGTTCTCCTGCATCACGTGTGGAGCTAGGCGAGCCGTAATAATGCTATGGGGGGCGTCTAACTTGCCTCCTAACGCCGATGCTAACCCATGAGCGGCACCTAATTTGGCATTAGTAATCGCCATACCACCAAGCAATGCAGCGAACGATAAATCAGAGCGCGCCTTATGATTATCTTGCTTACAAGCGGCAACCACTGAACGGCTTAAACGGCGTAGCCCCTCTTCGCAGACCATATCAGTAAGAGGGTTTGGCTCACCACACACATACGCTTCCATTAAATGAGTGAACGCATCCATTGCGCCACGTCCAGATGTGTATTGGTCGGTCCCGTAAGTAAGTGTCGGGTCTACAATGGCAACGTCTGCGAGCATATCAGGGCTTCGAAGACTCACTTTCACTTTATCTTGTCCAGATTTCAGCACAGCATTTCTGGTCACTTCTGAACCGGTGCTTGCTGTCGTAGGAATTGCAATAAAATGAAGAGGCTTTGCTTTTAAAGGGACGCTTCTTCCTACCACTTCTACGTAATCGTAAACATTGCCTTGATTGGGAATAATGGCAGCTAAGGCTTTGCCCATATCGATGACGCTGCCACCACCTATCGCAACCACCATATCAGGTTGGAATTTTCTACCGAGCACTGCGGTCTCTTCTACCATCGTGATGTATGGTTCACCAACGATAGCTACGTGCTGGTAACGCATATTTTGAGCTTTAAGATATTGGATAATGGGGGCGGCTCGTTGGGTATCCTGCCCAGTAACCAGCAAAACACTGTAGCCAAATTGGTTAATAACGGACAATGAAGATTGAAGTGCACCTTCACCAAATATAATCCTTGTTGCAGTCATAAACTGAAACATACACACCCTCCCAAAAGAATATACCCAAATAACCTCTCGCCCTCTGATTTAACACTTATGTAAGAGTTGAAGTTATTTGCGTATAGCCAAAATAGATTGCTATTTTTTTAAACAAAAAAAATTGACCAATTCCACCTTGCCATCATTAACCCTTTAGAATGTATGTTTTTTATGCGTCACTTCACATACTTCAGAGCCGTAAAATAAGAACGCGCGTTTAGTTTTTATTCGATAGATTTCACCTATAGAACCAAGAGGTAATTGCCGCTTTATTTCCGTATCTGGATCGGGCATAGTTACTCCAACAAAAGAAAGCGCACTCAGCCGCTATGTTTTGTACGCTTTCAAAAAAGAATAGATTTAGGAGAAATAAGATTATGTTCGTTGTTATCTTTGGTCGCCCTGCATGTCCTTTCTGTGTTCGTGCAAAAGAGCACGCAGAAACGCTAAAAGCAAAACGTGATGACTTCAACTACCGTTACGTTGATATTCACGCTGAAGGTATTTCTAAAGCAGATCTTGAGAAAACTGTTGGTAAACCAGTTGAAACCGTTCCTCAGATCTTTATCGACCAAGAGCACATCGGTGGCTGCGACGAGTTCGAAGCATACGCGAAAGAGCACCTAGGTCTATTTGACGAGTAATAAAGACTGTTTTCAAAAAAGCCGCTTCATGCGGCTTTTTTATTATTTTTCAGCTGGTTATTACGTTAAGTCAACTAATGGTAAAACCTAAAAAAATTCACTTATCTTTTTGCTATATTTAGTTACAATTCACAGTTCTTAATCTTTTTTGGCACACACTCTACCGAGCCACACAGTGAACATAGACGTCGTATACCTTCTCGAGCAAAACCCTATCCTTCTAATCTTCGTCGTATTAGCCATTGGCCTTGCCATCGGAAAAATTCGATTTGGCAAATTACAACTAGGCAACTCTATTGGCGTTCTTATTACCTCTTTGGTAATGGGCCACCTTGGTTTCTCATTTAATGCAGAAGCTTTAACCATTGGCTTTATGCTGTTTATCTACTGCGTTGGCATTGAAGCTGGACCAAACTTTTTTGGTATATTCTTCAGAGATGGTAAGCATTATTTTATTTTAAGCATGACCGTTCTCGTGTCTGCGGTCAGCTTAACGTATGGCTTGAGTCACTATTTCGGCCTCGATTTTGGCTTATCCGCCGGTATGATGGCAGGCGCATTGACCGCAACGCCAGTACTGGTTGGTGCACAAGATGCTCTTAACTCTGGCCTTGCGACTATACCGCGGAATATGGAATTTTCTCTGGTATTAGAAAATCTATCCGTAGGCTACGCGATGGCTTATCTGGTCGGCTTAATTAGCATGATCATGTTTGCTAAATTGTTGCCAAAACTGCAAAAACAAAACCTTTCTGATTCCGCGCAGCAAATCGCACAAGAACGTGGCCTTGGAAATTCAAGCCAGAGAAAAGTGTATTTACCCATTATTCGAGCTTACCGAGTGGGCCCAGAGCTAATTGACTGGACTGATGGTAAAAACTTACGAGAACTGGGGATTTATCGTCAAACTGGCTGTTACATTGAACGAATCCGTCGCAATGGTATTCTCGCCCACCCAGATGGTGATGCTATCTTGCAAGAGGGAGATGAAATTGCACTGGTTGGCTTCCCTGACAGCCATGCTCGCTTAGACCCTAGCTTCCGTAATGGTAAAGAAGTATTCGACCGTAACTTGCTTGATTTGCGCATCGTTGAAGAAGAAATCGTCGTAAAAAGTGACGCTATCGCTGGTAAGCGTTTATCGGATTTGAATTTGTCTGAGTTTGGCTGTTTCTTAAACCGCGTAGTTCGCGCTCAGATTGAAATGCCTATGGACTTAGACATTGTGCTCGCTAAAGGGGACGTCCTTCAAGTGAGCGGCGAGAAAAGCCGAGTACATGGACTGGCGGAAAAAATCGGTTTCATCTCGATCCACAGTCAAATGGCCGATTTGCTCGCTTTTTGTAGCTTCTTTATTTTGGGTATTCTGTTTGGCCTCATCACAATGACGTTCGGTCAGGTGTCTTTCAGTTTGGGTAATGCGGTGGGTCTTCTGTTGTCCGGTATTACGCTTGGTTTCTTACGAGCAAATCACCCTACTTTCGGTTATGTCCCACAAGGGGCGCTGAATATGGTCAAAGATCTAGGGTTAATGTTCTTTATGGTGGGAATTGGTCTAAGTGCAGGTGGAAAGATGTTCGAGCACCTAACGCAAGTAGGACCAAAAGTCATTGGTTTGGCATTTATTGTCAGTGTTGTACCTGTAGTTCTGGCTTACTTAGTTGGCGCACACGTACTCAAGATGAACCGTGCCCTGCTCTTCGGAGCCATTATTGGCGCCCGTACTTGCGCTCCAGCTATGGATGTCGTTAACGACTACGCTAAGTCCACCATCCCTGCCCTTGGTTATGCGGGTACCTATGCGATTGCGAATATTTTAATGACGCTAGCTGGTACGATTCTGATAATACTAAGTTAATACTCACTTTGACTATGAAATACAAAAAGGCGCCCAATGAGCGCCTTTTGTTTATTGGTTATCTAGTCTGTGATTCGATTAGATTTGAATGAAGTCTGCTTCAACTGCTGGATTCACATCCGCTTCGTAATCTACGCCTTCAACGCCGAAACCAAATAGTTTCAAGAACTCTTCTTTGTACTCAACGTAGTCAGTCAGCTCTTTTAGGTTCTCAGTCGTAATTTGAGGCCATAGCTCACGACAGTGCTGCTGAATGTCGTCACGAAGTTCCCAGTCATCCAGACGTAGGCGGTTCATCTCATCAACTTCTGCCGCGCTACCGTCTTCTTTGTATAGACGTTGGCTGAACATACGGTAGATTTGTTCCATACAGCCTTCGTGTACACCTTCTTCGCGCATTTTCTTGAATACCATTGCGATGTACAGTGGCATAACAGGAATTGCAGAACTCGCCTGAGTTACAACAGATTTAAGTACCGCAACATTGGCACTGCCGCCTGTTGCTGCTAACTTGTCGTTTAGCGCTTTCGCTGCACGGTCTAGGTCCATTTTTGCTTTACCTAGTGCACCATCCCAATAAATTGGCCAAGTTAGCTCAGTACCAATGTAGCTGTACGCGACGGTCTTACAACCTTCAGCAAGAACACCAGCATCAGACAACGCATTGATCCAAAGTTCCCAATCTTCACCGCCCATTACCGTGACAGTGTCTTTGATTTCTTCTTCTGTTGCTGGCTCAACGCTAGCTTCGATGATCACATCTTTGTTGGTATCAACAGCCGTTGATGTGTAAGTTTCACCGATAGGTTTAAGAGATGAACGAACTAATTCACCAGTTTCTGGCATTTTACGTACTGGAGATGCCAGTGAGTAAACCACCATATCGATTTGACCTAAGTCTTCTTTGATCAGCTCGATAGTTTTCTGTTTCGCTTCATTTGAGAAAGCGTCGCCGTTTAAGCTTTTTGCGTACAGACCTTCTTCACGCGCTAGCTTTTCAAAAGCAGCGGCATTGTAAAAACCTGCTGTACCTGGCTTCTTCTCAGTACCTTCTTTTTCGAAGAAAACACCGATAGTTGATGCACCGCCACCAAATGCTGCCGCGATACGAGAAGATAGACCGTAGCCACTTGATGCACCAACAACAAGAACACGCTTAGGTGCGTTTTTGATTGGACCTTGCGCTTTGGTGTACGCAATTTGTTCTTTTACGTTAGCTTCACAACCAACAGGGTGCGTTGTAGTACAGATAAATCCACGAATTCTAGGTTTGATGATCATATTCAACTTCCTTTAAAAAACCTTGTTAGGATAAAAGTTTCGTTGGGATTTCGCATCTAATTTCTGTAAAAATGCTCTTAAAAGGCAAGTGGTTGGAGCACTATCCCACCATCCACTCCCCAAGAATACAAAAAAGCACCTCATTGAGGTGCTTTTCTTAACATTAGTTATCTATTATGCCGCCGGATTCAACTGCGACTTTTTTGGGCTATGAGTTCGCACTTCAGAAAAGTCATGACTAAAGTGGTCAACTTGAATCGCCTTGTAGCGCAATTTATCTGCAGCCATGATTTGATCAATTTCTTGTTCAGTTAACACGCCTGCTTCAAATGCTTGCTGCAAACGATCATGTAGCAGACCTTTACGAGCCACTTTACCATCCTTAGCAGCCTTCATAAGTTTACGCTCCAAAGGTTTAATGTCGTACATTGCAAGGAATGCATTCTCCATTAAGCCTACGCTGTCATCCTCTGATTTTCCGATGTAGCACAGATGCGTGAGGCGATCACGTTGCGCGCCTGGTGTCATCATCGCTTCTGCCAAATTCACACACAGCTCATCACTTGGCTTATTGAAATGATTACCAAGCGGGAACAATAGCCCCTTAAGCACACCGCCAACGTATTTCACAGGGAAGTTGGTGTAAGCCTCATTTAATGACTTAGAAGCGTTATACAAACAGTGTTGAACAGCGTAATGAACGAAGTCTAGATCGCCTTGTTGACGGCCTTCATCTTCATACTTTTTCAAGGCAGCAGATGCCATGTATAGATAGCTTAATCCATCACCCAAACGTGCGGAGATCATTTCTTTACGCTTCAAGTCTCCACCTAAGGTTAACATCGCAAAGTCTGCACTTACTGCAAGTGCACGACTGAGACGAGTAATGTCTTTGTAGTATTGCTGCGTTGGGCCACTCATGTGCGCGTTGACAAATCGAGAACCAGTTAGTGCTGCACCAAATGCACCGAATGTATTACCGAGCGCGTGCTTGATGTGTTTAAAGAGTAAGTTGTCAAATTCTTTCGCACCTTGTTCAGAATCTGGATTCGCCGCGGCTTCCATTTCTTTTAGAACATATGGGTGACATCGAGTCGCACCTTGACCAAAAATCATCAGATTACGAGTCAGAATATTCGCGCCTTCAACGGTGATAGCAACCGGGATACCAAGGTAATGTTTAGCAAGATAGTTCATTGGACCATCTTGAATCGCACGACCCGCATGGATATCAAACGAATCATTTAGAATGGTACGCGCGATTTCCGTCATGTGGTACTTGGCAATCGCGGTTACAATCCCAGGTTTTTCTTTCATATCGAGAGAAGTCGTCGTTAGCGTACGCGTCGCTTCTAGTAGGTAAGTAAGACCACCAATGCGCCCCATTGCTTCTGCAACACCTTCAAACTTACCGATCGACATTCCAAACTGTTTACGCACGTAAGCATAAGCACCTGTTGTACGTGTAGTAAGGTGACCAATCGCTGTGCCAAGCGCTGGGAGAGAGATACCGCGACCAGCAGAAAGACACTCAACCAGCATACGCCAACCTTTACCTGCATAATCAGCGCCACCGATCAACCAGTCCATAGGGATGAAGACATCTTCACCACGAGTAGGACCATTCATAAACGCAGACCCCAGAGGATCATGGCGTTCGCCTATCTCGACACCTTCATGGTCAGCGGGAATCAACGCACATGTAATGCCAACCTCTTTCTTGTCACCAAGTAGCCCTTCAGGATCCTGCAGTTTAAATGCTAACCCGAGCACTGTCGCAACTGGCGCAAGCGTGATGTAGCGTTTATTCCAACTAACTCGCACGCCAAGCACTTCTTTGCCTTCATGGGTGCCGTAACAAACCACGCCTTGATCAGGTATGCCACCCGCATCAGAACCCGCTTCAGGGCCAGTTAGGGCGAAACAAGGGATGTCTGTACCATCAGCTAAACGAGGCAACCAGTAATCTTTTTGCTCTTGCGTACCATAGTGCGATAGCAGCTCACCAGGGCCAAGAGAGTTCGGTACCATTACCGATACCGCGGTACTGATACTTCGAGTCGCAATACGAGAAACAATGGTTGAGTTCGCCAAAGCGGAAAATTCACGACCACCATATGCTTTCGAGATGATCAAAGAGAAAAATCGCTCTTTACGTAGGTACTCCCATACTTCAGGCGGTAAATCCCTGTCTTCTTTGACAATCTTCTGGTCATCAAGCATTTCTAGCAGGGTTTCAAGCTCATTATCCATAAATGACTGCTCTTCTGCCGTCAGTGTAGGCGTTGGATAATGATGCAATGTTGTGAAGTTTGGCTTGCCTGAGAATAGTTCGGCATCCCACCATACACTACCCGCTTCCATCGCCTCTTTCTCGGTGCTAGACAGAGGTGGCAATACTTTTTTGAACACTTTAAAAGCCGGGTCACTAATCCATTTTCTTCGTAGAGAGCTCATAGTTCAGATCCTTTTGTTCACGTAACCGCTCGGGGTATAATCTTATTATTGGTTTAACTTTCTTATTTGTCTTATGCCAACTGCTTTGCTGACATTCCTGCTGACAAATATGGAATCAGTAAATCGACGACAGATTTCACATCGACTTCCTTTTCAAACTTACTTTCTGCCAGCTCCGAAAGAGCTTGGCTTGAAGCCATCGTAAATACACAGGTTCCTAACGTGAAGTGCAGTCGCCAAAACAAATGTTCTTCACATAGTTCCGGGTTCGCCTTCATTATCGAGAAAGTGAAAAGGTTCAGTACCTCTTCGTATCTGGTGGTAATGAACCAGCGTAGATGACCTTGAACGTCTGTATAACCGCGGCCAATTAACAACATAAATAGCGCAGTACCATTTGGGCGTACATCGTTTAATGTACGTAAAGGTAATCGCAATGACTCAAAGACATCGTCCATGTTGTAGCTATCGCGCGTGTTTAACTCAATTAATGAAGTCTTAATGCTCGGCATTAGTGCTTCTAAATACCTATCTAAAACCGCTCTAACCAGCGTTTTTTTATCGCCAAAGTGATAGTTTACCGATGCTAAGTTAACGTTAGCTTTACCTGTTATCGTTCTTAGCGAAGTATCATTAAAGCCATGTTCAGCAAAGAGTCCTTCTGCGACATCGAGTATTTTTTCTTTTGTTGATGTTCTCGGGGCCATTTTAATCACTCGTATTAAACAACTGTTTGAAAATATACTCCCGAAACTTAAGATTAACAAATGATTAACATCACACTTTAACTAATTGGTCTGACCAGACAATAAAAGGTGTGATCTAATCTTTTGAAATTCAATCGAATACTCCAGTGAAGCTTGTCAGAAGAAAACGATCAAACTTCTCAGTCCATCGCAATTGAAATGCTAACAATAGCCTTGGCGGCTTGGAGTGAGCGACGAGAGTATGAAATACATCTTCGGTTCTAGGGGAGATAAAATGAGAAACACAGAAGTTAGTAACTTCGCCAAGTTGGTAATCCATCTCGATTTTTCTATTACTTTCGGGTGTGTAAGAAGCTAGAAAGCATTAAGTAGAAATTTTTTGAAAAAAAATGGAACTGTTTGGAAAAGGCTCGGTCTGAATATACGTAACAGTTAGGGCATTTGAAGTTTCACTGGCCGTCAAACTTGTTTCCATCTAATTGTTACGTTGCTGCTTTTTTCTTATTAACTCCTATGTTTGTATCCGCCCAGTCAAATTTTCGGCTGGGCTTTTTTTCGCCTATAGATTTGCCAAGCGCCTCTTTCGATGATTTGCCCCAACTCCATAAGCTAGACCTTAGTTGGTCACAAAAGTAACCATCCTGAAGTAGTTGATGTGCCGATCTGCAGACATAAAAAAGCCTCCCGAATGGGAGGCTTTACTAAACAGTGTGTATCTTACGCTTGCGCTTTCTTAGGCAAAGAAAAGTGCAGTAACGCGTAGCCAAGTAACGCGGCTGTCGTCGAGCCCATTAAGATACCTAGTCGAGCATAGGTATCAAACTCAGGGCTTACATTTCCAAACGCTAAAGAGGAAATGAATATAGACATTGTAAAACCGATACCACACAACACAGAGACCGCAAAGATATGCTTGAAGTTAATGCCTTCCGGTAACTTAGCTACACCCATTTTCACAGCTGCCCAACTAAAGGTGAAGATACCTAGAGGCTTACCAACCAGTAGCCCCAAAGCAATACCTAATGGCAGCATTGAAGTTAGGCCTGACATCGATACGCCTTCTAGCGAAATCCCCGCATTTGCAAATGCGAATAGAGGTAAGATACCAAATGCCACGTATGGATGAAGTGCGTGCTCCATGTGCTTAAGTGGGGAATGTTCGCCCTGTTTACCCTTAAGAGGAATAGCAAAGCCGATCACTACGCCTGCAAGTGTTGCGTGAACACCAGATTTAAGTACCGCAAACCATAAGATCGCGCCGACTATCATGTATGGCGTCAGTTTCGTTACTTCCTTCGCATTCAACATGAACAGGACACCAGTCATGATGAAGCCAACAAGCAGCGCCATGCTAGAAAGATCACCTGTGTAAAACAGTGCAATAATAACAACCACGCCTAAATCGTCGATGATAGCGAGAGCTAACAAAAACACTTTAAGGCTTACTGGTACGCGCTTACCTAGTAGCGCCATGATACCTAGAGCAAATGCAATATCCGTCGCAGCTGGAATGGCCCAGCCAGAAACCGCCTCTGGGTCGTTAGCATTAAACGCAACGTAAATAAGAGCAGGGGCTAACATACCACCAACCGCTGCAATCGCAGGGAAAATTGCGGTTTCTTTTGATTTTAGCGCTCCTTCAAGTAGCTCTCGCTTCACTTCAAGGCCAATAAGTAAGAAGAAAACAGCCATTAGGCCGTCATTAATCCAGTGAGAAACTGACATACCGAATACATAAGTATGCAGTACAGATTGATAAGTTTCGCCCAGCGGTGAGTTAGCAATGGTCATCGCAATTGCCGCTGCAATTACGAGAAGAATACCACCTGCTGATTCCATTTTGAAAAAGTCACGAATGACATCGTTCATGGTTTCGTCCTTATATTTATTATCTTAATAAACGATTAACAAAGAGTGATAAGAGTGTATAGCTGTCGAAAACTTTAGAATAATCGCTTCTTCAGAGTATAAACTTCGGTTTTTTCGATGTTAAGTTTACTATACATCGTATTTTCCAACATGACACTCAATTTTGATCGGAGATCGTATTTGTTTTTGTCGCACCAAATATTTATCAAGATGATGAGAAAATCAGCATAACACGGCTTGTACCATCATGATAACCCCGTACTTTTGAGAAAAAGCTAGGAAGCTTCGCGCACTAAAAAACCACCCGTAGGAGGTGGTTTTCTTCACAACTCAATAGCCTGTCAGCTGCATAAAGCCCCAAGCCTCATTGGAGCCGGAAGCTAAAGTAGGCCCTTCCCAGTAAGGTATTACAAAGGGTAGCCACATATCTGACTTGATAATGCGGGTAGTCAAATTAATTTGATGCTTCGGAATATTGATAATCCACTGCAAAGGTAACCTTCTTCCATTGGATAAACTGGTCACTTGCATTGGTTTAATACTGATATCGTCGTCTGAGAGGTTGATGACTTTACCTGAGCGTGTCGACAACGTGCCAAACACGTGCGGTGTTTGCCCATGGTGACGATAACGGCTAACAGTTAATGCTCGACCATCATCTAAATTGAAAACAAACCAATCCCAGCCTTGTTGCCCCTCACCAATTAAGCCGCTGCCCCACTCTTTTTGCGCCCAAGCAGAACCCGTCACTGAGAATCGCTTACCATTTAAGCTTAAGCTGCCTTTTACTTTTAAAAATGGAGCACTGAAGCTGAAAGAAGCAACAGATTGCAACGCATGTTTAACTTGGAAGCCTTTGTCTCCATTCACGACAAAGGGGCCGCTTGTCATGGTATTGAGCTCAAGTCCAAACGTATCAGTATTCACATTCAAGTTGCCCGGGAAAGGCGTCGCACCGAGTGATCGCCAAGTCCAATTATCAATCCATAACCTGAAAGGACGATTGATCATACCAGCTTGGCCTATCCCACCTCTAGCTACCCGTTGCTCTTTCCATACATGCGAGCCATGACTGACGACAACATGTGAAATGTACAATTGAGGGTTCTGCCAACCGCTGGTTTCTCGCTCGTCCGTCGCAACCCTAAAATAGCTCCATTGAACATTGTAGATCTTGCCTTGCTCATCTTTTAGTTTCGCAAAGTAGTGCCACCATTCATGCTGATACTCGGGATGAAAGCGAAAGTCTGAGGGTAAAGAGACATGCTCATTAGGTAGTACAGGCTCGAAAATCGTTTGATTTTCACGCGTTAAGATAGAATCAAGTTCGCTTTCTCGTGTTGCTGTCGCCTCTAACCAAAAAGTTGAGTAAAAAGCAGCCCCAGTCAGAAAAGCGAACGTAACAACAATGAGCGTTGAAACCAACAAGCGTTTTTTAGAGCCCATTTTTTTCATTACAACGCGTCCCTTAATGACTTCATCGGTGTACTTTTGATCATTCTAATAACAGGCAATGCGCCAGCAACCATGATGGCAAGCATCGCCCAAGCAATGGTTTGAGCATACTCCCATGGAATCGTTTGAAGCTCTAGAGACCAGCCAAATGATTGCTTAATGATAATATCAACGATCAAATGTGCGAGCGCCAAGCCGAGCGGCACTGCAATAATCGCAGAAATGGCTCCGAAGACGAATAGCTGCAAACCACCTAATACGACAAGTTCTTTTCCGGACACACCCATACACCTTAATAAGGAAAAATGCCGCTGCCGTGAAAGTTCTCCTGCCAACGTCGCAAAGAATAAACCAAACACGGCAATAATCAGCGTGATATTGCCCAAGGTTCCCGCTATCGCAAAGGTATGATCAAACACTCTCATTGCTTGGCTATAAATATTACCGTTATCAAACACACGATCTTGCGGGAGACGGAATACATTCTCTAAGCGATTTTTCAGCCCTTCTCCATTGACGTTATCTTTTAATACTACGCCAAGACCAACATTACCCGTACCTGCAAATGCATACAGCCAATTCCGGTGCGACATCATCACCTGGTTATATGGGTTTCCATAATCGTAGTAAACGCCTACGACTTGCCAATCACCACCAAGCGGTTCTTGCAAGTTAATGAAATCGCCAGGGCGGATATCCAGCTTCAAGGCCATCGACTCACTGACCATTAAGCTCTTGGTAGCGTGCAGTTGATACCAGTAATTTGGGACACCTAACTTGACGGTAAGTGAGTCTAACTCACCTTCAGAAGAGCCCGTACTTACAACTTGTAGAGCACCGTGCTCGGTCGGCATATCTTTTTCCCAGCGCCACCAAACCGAGTTCACCTCTGGCTGATTCTGGAGCCATGCGCTCATCCTAGCGGCTGAATTGTTGGTCGGATAGATGTACACATCAGCCGCTAATCGCTGATTTAGCCACTTATCGGTTGTATCTCGAAAGCTTCCGACCATTGTTTCTACACCAATGTTTGCCGCCAGCGCTAACATAAACGCCATCGTAGCCACACCGCGATAGCTCATGCTGGCTGCTGCATCAGCAAAAAACCAACGGACACGAACCCATCGCATGGTATAAGAAAAACTTTGGAACATATGCCACATAATAAATGGCATAAACAACGCCACACTAACCAACATCAGCGCAATAATAGCAAAGCCGGTTTCTTGTGTTTTCGGCGCCTGATATACCGCTATTGCAGCGACACAAAACGCACATGCCGCAAGCGCCTGCCAAGAGAACTCTCTTCCAGCAAATCGCATTAGCGACAGTCGAGAAGAAAGGCGGATTGGTTGTGACTTCAACAAACGGATTAATGGCCACAGACACGATATCAACGCACCCATCGCTGCCATGATTAGACTGTATAAGCTAGATTGCCATGACCATCCTATGGTTAAGCCTACGTTGGCATCATACAAATCACTCAGGCTCGAAGACACTGCTGGGATAAGTTCATTTGCTAAGATCAAGCCAAAAAAGTTACCACACGCCCACGCAATAAAGACGAGCAAAGACAACTCTAGTAATAAAGCTTGCGCTAACTGTGTTCCGTTAACACCAGTCTGTCTCAAAATACCTACCAAACGTTGTCGCTGGATGAAAGACAGAGACATCGCTTGATAAAAAATAAACAACCCGACCAAAAACGACAGCATTCCCATCGCGGTGAGATTCATATGGAATGCGTTAGTTAGCGACTCAAGCTCAGTACGCGTATTCCTAACAAGCGTCATTCCATTTGGCAGCATGTTTTTCAGTGCTATTAGCTTTTCCTCTGGCATTTCACCACAAGAAATCGCAGACAAACCTGAGCTCCGCTTGAGCATACGCAACAACGATATATCAGTAACCAACCGAGTACCCGAAAGCATCTTGTCCTTATCTACTTGAATAGGCCCAAGACGGCTTCCGTCATTCATCTCAATGAAGTCCCCATCCTGCCAACTCATGTAAGCGGCTAAATCTTGACTAACGAGAATAGGATAAGGAGGCTTCATTAGAGATAAAACAGGCATCTCACCTAGCGATTTTCCTTGTTGTAGTGGGATCATCGCGACAGGATCAATCCCCACCAACATCAGGCTCATATCGGTCTTGGCATCTAGATGAAGCACGTCAAACGGTGCACATTGGTTAAACCCAGCTCGACGTAACTGAATATAGAAACCTTGAGGAATTTTATTGGCAGAGTGCTTCGTTCGGATTCGGTATGGCAAAGGATTGGAGAAAAGCTTTTCCCCAGTAGCATAACTTTGTTTTGCATGCTGGTTGATAGAAGTAACACCAACAAGGAGGGACACGCCTAAAGTTAATCCCAGCCAGACAAGAATAATTTGTAGAGGGTAACGACGGTAATGACCGAGTAGTGCCTTAACTACGGGCCATAACATGTAGCTGCCCTCCTTGAAGTCGAATCTTTCCTTCCATATGGGCGGCCACTTTTTCACTGTGCGTCACTAACAGCAAAGTACACTCCAGTTGGCGAGCGAGGCTCGTTAGTAAGCGCATTACTGCTTCTGCGTTTCGCTCGTCTAGGCTACCAGTTGGCTCATCAGCAAGCAGGATTTTTGGCTCCATATAGAGTGCACGAGCAATCGCCGCACGTTGTTGCTGACCACCAGACGCCTCTTCCGGATAACGTCCTAGCAATGGCATTAAGTCCAAAGCAGAAAGAATTTGACGCCACAACTCTTTATCTTCCGGCAGACCTTTTAACTGACGACAAAAACGAATATTGTCGGCAATATTAAGTGTAGGAAGCAGGTTGAATTGTTGGAAGATATTCCCAATATTGTTGCGGCGATAAAGGGTTCTTAAATGCTCCGGTGCTTCATGCATAGCAAAATTTGGAAACTGCACTTCACCAGAGTCAGCAGTATCTAATCCGGCGATTAAATTCAGCAGAGTACTTTTACCCGAACCACTTTCTCCCATCAGAGCAACTTGGTCGCCTTGCTGCAATGTTAATTCTGCCCCTTGTAATACAGGGTGAAACTCTCCCCCGTCTACATAGCCTTTACATAGGTCTGACAGTTTTAACATTGATTATGCCGCTCGGATGGTGTTTAAAAATTGGGATCAGAATCTACACTAAAATCCTGTTAGTAGAAAGTATTTTGAATGCTTGATCACACTATGGAAGTACAAATGCAACTCGATTCACTTTCTGTTGCTAATTTTGTTGACGTTTTGAGCAGATTTTTGCAGCCAAAATAAACTCTGTTCCTCCTTACTGGCCAATCAGGTTTTTCATCCATTTTCGGCTAACCATTCTTGGCAAGCAAATCGCCCACTTCACAACTTCTTCCGTCAAAAAGAGTAAGTAAACCCATTGTGGGTCCCAATTGAGATAAATAGCTGCAAATGCTGCGAGTGGAATCCCGATCACCCACTGCGCCAAGATGTCTTGATACAAACAAAACTTAACATCACCGCCCGCACGTAATACACCAACAATAGCCATCATCGGCACCGAGCGTAGCACGACACCCAACGCAAGAATCACCATAAACTGTTCAGCTAGCTCGCGAGTGTCTGTTGTCAGTGCACTAAACGCATTAAGGATCCATTGATTTGACACTATCAACAAGACGGCGACCACAAATGCGATAAGCACATTCAAAATGACCGTAGCCCATGCTTGATAATAAACGGGCTCAAAATTACGAGCGCCGAGCTGGTTCCCGACTAAAACTGCAGCCGCATTCGATAAACCAATCATCATCGCCAATGCGATCGACTCAACAGGTGTCATTACGGAAAGTGCCGCCAAACCTTGTACGCCTGCTTGCCCCATGATGGCGTGATAAGCAAACAGCCCACCAGCCCACGCCAAGAAGTTAAATGTGGTTGGCAAAGAGAGGCTCAAGAAACGCGTAATTTTATCTAAGACCAATCCTGCGCGTATATCATCCCAACCAAATGCGATTATGTGTTTTTTCAACCATAGATAACCAAACAGGCAACCTACTTCGATCGCGCCACTGATTACCGTTGCGATCGCTGCTCCCGTAATACCCAGAGCAGGAAAGCCTAATTGACCAAAAATTAACACCCAGTTAAGAAACACATTAGATAAAATGCCTATACCACTAAAAAAAGTGCTTAAGCCTGGTTGGTGCATCGCCCTTAAGCCCACCGACATACTGGCCACACATGCAACAGCAAACATGCTAACCGACGAAATAATGAGATAGCTGGCCCCTAGCTCAATCACTTCTTGTGAATCGGTAGTCAAACTCATGATGGGCTGTGGAAAAACAACAAACAAAGCAACAGCAATCGCAGCAAACATCATTGCGATCATCCATGTTAAAGCGGTACTGCGACGCACCCCAACTTTATCGCCAGCCCCCCAATATTGAGCGGTTAACAACGCACCGCCCGTTGTCACCCCAACTAACATGATGGTGGTGACGAAAGTCGCGCGCGCAGCAACTCCAACAGCGGCAATTTCTGCTTCACCAAGTTGACCAAGCATAAGAACATCGACGAGGCTTCGGCTTGAAAACATCATGCTTTGCAGTGTAATTGGTAACGCGATTGCAAATAAACGACGTAAGAATGCTTTATCTGCGTGTATTGAGAGTTGAGAAAGAAAAGTCACAAGCGCTCCAACGACAACTTATTGATAGAATGGGGAAAGTGTCTCATGATTATACTCTGTGGTGTTTATTCCACCAACGATAAAAGGACAGATAATGAAAAAGGTGTTGGTGCTAGGCGCCTCGGGTTACATTGGCTCTCAACTTCTTCCGTTACTTTTAGATAAAGGTTACGCCGTCACAGCAGCAGCGCGACATATTGATTATTTAGAGTCAAGAACTCAGCCTCACCCTAATTTAACGTTAAGGTATCTCGACTTGGCTGACGCAGAGACCACGAAGGCTGTAGTGAACGATTTTGATTTAGTATTTTTTCTCGTGCACGGGATGGCTCAAGGTGATGACTTTGTTGAGTACGAACTAAACCTTGCTTTGAACTTCAAATATGCGTTGGAACAAAGCTCCGTCGAGCATGTTATCTATTTGAGTGCCATTCAACCTCAAACCGGAAACTCTCGCCATTTAGCCGCTCGTAAAGCCACGGGAAAAATAATTCGACAGTCTGGTATTCCAGTAACTGAATTGCGTGCAGGCGTTATCATCGGCCCCGGCTCTGCTGCTTTCGAAATCATGCGTGACTTTGTCTACAACTTACCTATTTTGATCGCTCCTAAATGGGTCGACTCAAAAGCGAACCCTATTGCCTTGCCCAATCTCAACCACTATTTGTTGAAGTTAGCAGAAGCCCCCTCTCCAGAAGAAAGTCAAATTTATGAAGTTGGTGGGCCAGATACACTTAGCTACCGCGAACAGTTCAAAGTCATTTGCCGAATCACGAACAAGCCGTATCGACTGTGGTCGACCCCGCTACTTACTCCGAAAATGGCATCGTACTGGCTAGGTTTAGTTACCTCAGTGCCAACTAGTATCGGTAAAGCATTACTTGCGGGCTTAGAGCACGACTACATTGCAAACTCCAAAGCGATTGAAGAACGATTTCCTCAAACGCTGATCAGCTACGAGCAAGCGGTAACTGATACCATTCAAGATGAAGGCACATTTGTACGCAGTAATGTCTGGGGGTTTGAACCCGCAGCGCTTCGTCGATGGCAACCAGGATATGGCTATTACCCAAAAAAAGCTGGAGCGAGCATTAAAACTCATGCCTCCGCTGCGGCATTATGGAAAGTGGCGCAAAAGATCGGGAGTCGCGAAACAGGCTATTACTTTGCCAACATCTTGTGGCGTACACGTGAATGGCTCGATATCTTTTTTGGTGGCGGAAAACCGATTCGCGTTTCTCCTCCTGGACCAGAGCTTAAAGTCGGTGATTTTATTGACTCTTGGAAAGTGATTCGCTGCGATAATAATCAGTTTCTTTCACTGTTTTTTGGTATGAAAGGCCCAGGCCTTGGGCGTTTAGAAATTACCATCAAAGATCTCGGTGACGAACGAGAGCTGGATATTACCGCCTGGTGGCACCCGCAAGGGTTTCTTGGGCTGCTTTATTGGTTTGCAATGATGCCAGCCCATCTTTTCATATTTAAAGGCATGGTCAAAGCCATCGCGAAAGAAGCAAACCGTTTAGAAAACAAAAAGCCCCAATAACAGGGGCTTTTAAACACTCAAAATGTCACTTTAGTCAGCTTTGAACGAGAGTGGAATTTCGGCTAACTGGTTGCCTTCGTTTGCTGGAAAAATAAGGTACTCGCCATGGTATTTCACCATCGATTTGTAGTCTGTTACCTTATGAACCATAAAGCCCGCTTGCGCTGCTTTCTCAACAAACTCAGCATGATTGCCACGCACAAACCAACTCATTGGCTTGACGAGCAACTCGCCATCAAAACAGCTTTCGCATTGGTCTGCACATAACGCTAAAGAGTTTTGACCTTCAGTGAAGATTTGTACTTTGCCGCACCCAATCAGTTGCTCAGACGTTGAGACTTCCCAGCCTGCTTGCTCCATCAAATCAAGAAAAGACTCAATATCTGAATCTTTGAACACTTTGGAGTCTTCACCTTCAGGGAAGAATTGCGCATAAAAAGCAGAAATACGTTTGAAGATAAACAACAAACCAGCATCGTTCCCCTTTGAGCGACCTGCTTTTTGCCAACGCGTTAAGTCATCGCCTACCGTACGTCCGAAACGTTGTGATTTTAGCGCCTTTGTTACCCAACGCACTAAATAATGGTTATTCGCAACAGGGGCATTGGCTAACTTACCTGAGCGATGCTCTTGATCTAACTCTTCAAGTGCTGAGTTAACCAAGTTTTGAATTTCTTTGGTGTAATTCGACATTACGCCTTTCTTCCTAAAGTCCAATAAAACAGTGCTGAAAGCACAGAACAAGCAAACATCACGATGATCATCGGCCAAGCAACATTCCCGGGCAGTGATGCCACCAGCGCACCAACCAATGAACCGATACCGAATCTTAATGTCCCCGCTAGAGACGACGCCGTACCCGCCATTGATGGGTAACCACTTAAAAGCAGCGCCATCGCGTTACTACCTATCGTCGACAATGTACCGATAAACAGCACAACAAAAGGCACAATGCCCCATAATCCGAAGTCCATTATCCAACTTACGAATAAACCAATCCCCGCCAAAAGTTGCACGAACAACCCAAAACGAAGCATGGCATGGGAACCAACTTTCTTCACCAAGCGACCATTAATACTGGTCATGATGATCATCGCCACAATGTTCAAACCAAATAGGTAACCAAAGTGGTCTGGTCGAACACCATATAAATCAATATAAACAAACGAACCCGCCGTCAAAAATGCAAACATTCCGGAAAATGAAAACGCACCTGAGAGCATCAAACCGATCGCTTCAGGATTGGAGCATAATCTGGCGTAGTTTCTCAGCGTCGTGCGGAAACGAAGAGGCTGACGATTTTCAGGCTGTAACGTTTCAGGGATTTTCCAAAGTACGAGAAAAATCACAACTACAGCGAAAATAGCTAGTACCCAAAAAATGGAACGCCAACCAAACCAAATCGCGAGATGGCCACCGATCATCGGTGCCACCAACGGCGCAATAGTAATGACCAGAGTAACGAAGGACATTGCGCGTGCAAAGTCTTCACGGTCAAACATGTCACGCACGACGGCTTGGATAATGACCGCCGCTGCCGCGCCAGCAAAACCTTGTGCCGTACGTACATAGGTCAGCGCATCAATGCCATTTGTTGTCGCACTCACAACAGCAGCCAAGCCGAAGAAAAGTACGCCTAAAATCAACACAGGTCTGCGACCAAAGCTATCGGCAAGCGGCCCGTGAATTAACTGGCCGATCGCAAAACCCGCGGTATAAGCCGTCAACGTAATCTGAACCGCGCCAGGCGCGACCCCCAAATCTTTCGCAATTGTCGGCATCGCAGGCAAATACATATCGATCGCCAAAGGCGTCAAAGCACCAATCGCTCCTAGTACCAGAAACAATAGAAAACTGATTTGGGATTGCGGAGCACTTTGAGCTTTTTCTGTCATTCTTTTACCTCTTGTTGGAGCCCTACCGTCAATACTTGCAGAACAAAGTGAAAATAACGGAAGTTCTCATATCGCTGAATGTAGAAGCCAAAAACCTGTTCTATCCAACGTTCGAGAATCATAAGGGCAAATATGTACCAAGGTGTGACCTTGACGAACTCGACATAGAAAAGCATGTGAAAGCGAAATGTGTTTATGGGAAACAAACACAATGCAGTAAAAATGATGGCGTTGACACCATCATTCCATTCACCGTAGCCGAAGGCTTTGCAATAAGAGTATGCATGCCTCAGCTAAATGCAAAGGCATATCACTGAGATGAGTAAGCACACCGGAATTGTCTAGGCACTAATTTTGGTAGGAAAATTTATTCTGAGCCAATTCCTACCAAAAGACTAGTTCCCATTAGGAACTAAAGAATTTCCCATGCCGACAATTAATTCCAAATAGAATCAATTTCTTCTTGCGTGAGGTAACGATAATCACCTGGTTCTAGTGCCTCATCAAGTTCGATAGAACCAATACGCTCACGATGTAAGTACTCAACTTTATTTCCTAACGCCGCGAACATACGTTTCACTTGGTGATACTTACCTTCCACGATAGTTAACAATACTTCATTCTCGGCCTCGTTCACGATTTCCAAACGAGCGGGCAATGTTGCTTCTGATTCATTGCGCAAAATGATGCCTTGTTCGAGCTTTTCCGCGTAATCTGGCTGAATAGCATCGACGAGCCAAACACGGTACGTTTTCTCACACTTATGCTTAGGTGAGGTAATACGGTGAGACCACTTACCATCATCCGTAATCAACACTAAACCAGTTGTGTCGACATCTAATCGGCCCGCAAAGTGAAGGTTTTCAATTTTAGGCTCATCAAGCAATGCGAATGCAGTTTGGTTGTAGCCATCTTCATGTGAACAAACAAAGTCAGCAGGCTTATACAACATAATGTAACGAGGGCCAGGAGCACCAATAACACGGTCTTCCCACATCACTTCCGCACCTTTAGGTACTTTAAATGCACCACTTTTTTGAACCTCACCGTCAACGGTGATGTCTCCACTTTTGATGATCTTTGTTGCCTGTTTGCGTGTTGCACCCAGAGCGTCACACAAATATTTATCTAAACGCATGAATACCTCATTGAATTATACCCAAGTGATCTCTAAATCTTGGTTTAAAGGTCACTTGGGTATAAAAGTCAGGTATTATAGCGTTCCTCGTTCGAATAGTTGAGCAATTTCACATATTTTCATGTACACACTTCGTCCTTATCAAGCCGACTCGGTTAAAGCCGTTATTCATTACTTTCGTAAACACTCGACACCAGCAGTGATCGTGCTGCCAACCGGTGCAGGAAAAAGCTTGGTGATCGCAGAACTTGCTCGCCTTGCGAAAGGACGAGTGTTAGTCCTCGCCCACGTAAAAGAACTGGTCGAGCAAAACCACGCGAAGTATGAAGGTTATGGTTTAAAAGGTTCTATCTTCTCAGCAGGATTGGGACGAAAAGAAACTGACCAGCAAGTCGTGTTTGCTTCGGTTCAATCGGTCGTACGTAACTTAGATTCGTTCAAAAACCAGTTTTCTCTGCTCGTTATTGATGAGTGCCATCGTGTGCCAGATGACAAAAACAGCAGCTACCAAAAAGTTATTACTCACTTACGAGAACTGAACCCTGGCATTAAGGTGCTGGGACTAACTGCAACGCCCTATCGTTTAGGAATGGGCTGGATTTATCAGTATCACACCCGAGGTCAAGTGCGAGCCGAAGAGCCCCGATTCTTCCGCGATTGTATTTTCGAACTGCCGATCCGTTACTTGCTCGACGAAAACTTCCTCACTCCAGCCCGCATGATGGATGCGCCCGTTTTGTCTTACGACTTCTCTCAGCTGAAGCCCGCTAACACCGGACGCTACAAAGAAGCAGAAATGGACATGGTGATCGATAAAGCCAAACGTGCGACTCCACAAATTGTTGAGCAAATCATGCAATATGCGAAAGAGCGTCAAGGTGTCATGATCTTCGCTGCAACTGTTCGACACGCACAGGAGATACACGGTTTATTGCCAGAAGGCGAAACTGAAATCGTCATTGGTGATACACCTACGCCGGAGCGCGATGCGATCATCCAAGCGTTCAAGAATCGTCAAATAAAATACTTAGTCAATGTTTCGGTACTGACAACCGGGTTTGATGCGCCGCATGTCGATTTAATCGCGATTTTGCGACCAACAGAGTCAGTCAGTCTGTACCAACAGATAGTAGGACGAGGATTACGCTTATCAGACGGAAAATCAGAATGTTTAGTGCTTGATTACGCAGGCAACAGCTACGATTTATACCAACCTGAAGTCGGTGATCCCAAACCAGACTCTGACAGTGAAATTATCACGATTCCTTGCCCGGCTTGCGGATTCAATAACAATTTCTGGGGTAAGTTGGATAGTAACGGTTTCTTGGTTGAACATTTTGGCAGACGTTGCCAAGGTTACTTTGAAGATGAAGACACAGGCGAACGTGAACACTGTGGCTACCGTTTTCGTGCCAAATACTGCGGTGAATGTGGTGCGGACAACGATATCGCTGCACGAATTTGTCATGAGTGTGACGCGACGCTCGTAGACCCAGATAAAAAGCTAAAAGAAGCCCTTAATCTCAAAGATGCATTAATCTTTGAATGCACAGAAATGGACCTATCTGTATTTAAGTCCAGTGATGGTAAATCTCAGCTAAAAGTGACGTATTCTGGTGAACCATACCAAGGCGAAGGCAATGCGTTAGTTCATGAGTTTTGGTCATTGAGTACCAAAAAACAAAAACAAACGTTTAAAGATCAGTTCGTACGCCCCCACTTAGCAGACAAGCATCGCCCTTTTGAAGAGGCTTCACCGACACGCGTTGTCGCTAATCAACATCGTTTCCGTTTGCCTCAGTTTGTTATTGCTAGAAAATCTGGTCGCTTTTGGAAGCTGCGAGATAAAATTTTTGAAGATGAGTTGAAATAACATCCACAACACATGGCAAAACTTAATTAGCTGATTCACTCTCTGTTCATCTATATCCGATATACTGCGGCTAACGCTCCAGAAAAGGTTTGACTATGTATAAAGCAACGACTTCTCTACATTCTGCGTTACTTTTCGGCCTTATTGCGACATTCATGTGTGCACCAAGTTTTGCCAAGCATGACAACGAGTACACATCACAAAATGGCCACGCCATCGTGCAAGATGTCGAAAAGCCAGGAACACGCATCGAGTTCGATGAAGATCAAGATGAGGTCTACCGCGCGGTTCAACAAGGATATATACGACCATTTTCGGAACTTTACGCCGCAGTAGAAAACGACCTATACGGCCGCATCATCAAGGTCGAGCTTGAAGAAGATGATGATGCTTGGGTGTATGAATTGAAAATTCTGTACAACAATAGCGTCCTGAAAGTTGAGTACGACGCCGCCACGCTGGAAATGCTTGAGATCAAAGGTCGCAGCTTTAACAAAGCGTTAAAGCCGCAAAACAACTAAACTTGTCTAATGCGTAATCCAGACGCGATGCGTAGCTTACTTCGATAAAAATCCAAACATAATAAGAATCATCAATATGAAAATACTTGTTGTTGAAGATGATCCTCGTTTAGGCGAGCAAATCATCGAAACATTAGAAAGTACCGGCTGGGTACCAGAATTGTCCCAAGATGGCATAGACGCTCTGTATCGCGCGACCTCGGAAGAATGGGACGCCATTGTTCTCGACCTCGGGTTGCCAAAACTGGATGGTCTTACCGTCCTAAAAGGCATCAGAGATGAAAACATTAATACTCCTGTCGTGATTTTAAGCGCTCGCGACACCCTAACGCAGCGAGTTGAAGGCTTAAACGCAGGTGCAGACGATTACCTAACTAAACCATTTGAAATGGTTGAGCTTATCGCTCGTATTCGTGCACAGCTTCGAAGAGCCTCTGGTAATGCCTCTCCTGTGATGCAAATTGGCGACTTGAGCTTGGATACACGCACTTCTAAAGTCATGTGGCAAGGGCAAGCGGTAAGCTTGACAGCGCTAGAGTATAAAGTGGTCGCTTACTTTATGCATAACCCGGAAAAAGTGATTTCTCGAACCGAACTCGTCGAGCACATTTACAAACAAGACTTTGATCGTGACTCCAACACAATCGAAGTTTTTATCGGCCGAATTCGCAAAAAAATCGCACCAAAGATCATCAAAACTGTCCGAGGGTTGGGATACCAATTAAATGCCGAATAGAAACAGGCTACCGTTGAACGCAATAAAACGACTGAGTATCAAAAGTCGCCTCGTTTTAGCGGCGATCGTTTGGTTAACGGCAATGATCCTCGCCGCTGGTGTGACGATACCGACGCAGGTCTACAACTATATGGTTGATGACACTCGCTCACAGCTCAGCATTTTTATGGATGAAGTCGCAGCACAGTTAGAAGTCGATAACACCGGGCATCTTTCACTCGCAGCTCAGCTATCAGACCCTCGATTTAACCGACCTTACAGTGGTTTGTATTGGAGTGCCTCTACAGAGGCAAGCCTCGAACGTTCTCGTTCTTTGTGGGACAAAAAAATCGAATACAAAGGTTTGGATAAAGATGCGTATGGAGCAAGAGGCGAAAAACTAATTACGCTAGAAAAAGCGCTGTATCTTCCTGATTACGATGGTCCTATTCACATTATTATTGGTATTGACGAAGAGCCCATTAAAAATACCCTTCAGACGTTAATCGGCCAACTTTGGCTTATTTTGGGTTTATTATTCGCGGGCGTGCTTACCGTCATTTTACTGCAAATTGCTTGGTCATTGAGTCCGCTTACAAAGCTACAAAAAGAATTAGCCGAGCTGAAGTCTGGTAATAAAAAGAGTCTAGAAGAAACCTACCCAAAAGAGATTTCTCCTCTAATCTTCGACCTCAACGCTCTGCTGTTCCATTACCAAGAATTACTAGAGAGAGCTCGCAATCATGCAGGTAACCTATCTCATGCACTTAAAACGCCACTTTCTGTTCTAAAAAATGAAGTTCAGACGTTAGAACCTGAGGCACAATCCCGTCTCCGAGCTCCAATCAATCAAATACAAGACCATATCGATTACCATTTGGGTCGTGCCCGTATGGCCGGATCGATGAACATATTATCAGTGAAGTCGAACCCAGCAGATCGTGTGGATGCTATCTCAATGGCGTTTGATAAAGTGTATGCGAGCCGAAGCATTACCTTAATTAATGAACTTGATTCAGAGCTGAATGTAGCAGTAGAGCAGACCGATCTCGATGAAATGCTAGGTAACTTGCTAGAAAATGGCTATAAGTGGGCCAACAGCATGATTCGTGTGCACTCCTCTCAGGATAAGGAAAATATACACATCATTATTGAAGATGATGGGCCAGGCATCCCTAAAGAGAAACTGAGTCAAGTAATCAAGAGAGGAGTTAGATTGGATGAAACAACCCCTGGCTCAGGTCTTGGTCTAAACATAGTCAGTGAAATGGCACACAGTTACCGAGGTCAATTAACATTGGATACAAGCGCTTTAGGTGGATTAAAAGCATCTTTAGTCTTACATCTCGGCCGAACATAAAGCATATAACACATAAACTTTGTTTTTCGGACCATGATCAGTAAACCGATGAAAATGAAGTCGATGTGAACAAAATCCAAGCAAAGCGTTAAAAGGGATAGCCTTCCACCCCGCTAAATCATACCTTTTTGTTGATTTGGATACGATTTGGGTTGCCCATTTATAAGTGGAATGATAGTATCCGCGCTCGCTTGAACAGTTCCTGTTTCAAGCTTTACCACGAACAACAAGGTCGCATTGTTGATTGTGAACATTTGATTTTTACTAATTTGAGAGTAAATACTATGAAATTCGAAGCAGTAGTACGTACTGAACTAGGTAAAGGTGCGAGCCGCCGCCTACGTCACGCTGGCAAATTCCCTGCAGTTGTATACGGCGGTGAAGAAGCAGCAGTAGCTATCGTTCTTAACCACGACGACATCGTAAACCAAATGGACAAGCCTGAATTCTACGAAGGCATCGTTCTAGTTATCGATGGCAAAGAAGTTAAAGTTAAGCCACAAGACGTTCAACGTCACGCGTTCAAGCCAAAAGTTGAACACATGGACTTCATCCGTATCTAATTCCCTACCAAGGAATTAATCGGATTAAATCCAAACCTTTTGCATAAAAGATAATCGGATTTACCAACCGAGACATCTACAAAATTTCAAAACCCCGGAGTCTTACCACCTCCGGGGTTTTACTATATTTGGCATATAGCATTTGATTTATGAACGGGCAATATACTTCACTAAAGTGAGATCGGTCAGCGTCATACTCTCAATCACTTCCGACTCTTCCTCTCCAGTACGCACAAAACCACACTTCTTGTAAAAGTTAAGCCCCTGTTGATTAGTATCCAGTGCTTTCAAACTGATCTGCATAACTGACGTAGAGAGCAAACGTGTCTCTAACTCATCTAACAGTGCACTTCCTGCTCCTTGCCCATAATGTAGCGGCGTAACGTAGCAACATGTCACTAATGCCGTTTTATCTTCGCTGGTGTGGTTAGGTAACTCGTAACTTAAAAAGCCAACAATTTCTCCTTGCCTCTCAACTACGATCAATTGGGCCAGTTGCTCCGTCATCACTCGCGCCCACATCCTTTCTCGACGCTCAATCGTAAACTGCTCTATGTAGCTCTTTGGCATTAATCCTTTATACGCCACCTGCCAAGAATCAACGTGTATCTTGGCGATTTGGGCTGCTTCCTTTTTGAGTGCGTCCCTTACTGTGTATCTCATAAGCATCCTTTATTAGCGTTCACCACTTACAAATTCTTTTAACCCTACCCTTTAAACCAAAGCTCAAAGATAACAGCTACAGTCGCAACGCTTTACATTAATCCATTTCATTTTCATTAATTAAATGATAGTTCACATCATAATATTCGAAGAAGAACGATCCATTATTTACTTTTCATTTTGACTCATTAGGTTGAATCTATTTGTTTAAACATTCGAGTGTCAAATGCGGAATAAGCACGATAAGGTATCGGATGAGGATAAATAAACGATGCTTAAAGCATAAGGTTTCTAAACGATCGCAATTATAGTAAAGAGATAAATACAATTTTTGATAGAGTTTGGCAGAATAAAGCCATGATCAAATGAGTTTAAGCTCTGTGCTGTTCATTATGCATACAAACCGCCACCCCTCATCATCAGAGCGAAAATTTATAACGATTTGTGTCATACCTATTAGGAAAAACATAAACTTGGCAAAATAATCACCAAAATCAGCGTAATACTTCGCAAAAATGCGCATTGATTCACACAAACAACACACATTCAATTAACTACCTCACAAAAAACAGAGCTAGCTATATAAAATAAATACTAAATACCAATTCTGTTTATTTATAGACGTAGTTTGCAGGCTTATTAATTCATTTCTCCGATAGAAGTATAAATAAGAGATAGATCACTAAAGTTTCACATTAATTCCGTATATTTCACGCCGTAACAATAACAAAATCACAAAGAAAGGATCCCTTATGAAGTTTTCCAAATCTCTTTTGGTAGTGGCAGTAGGCGCTGCGCTAGCAGGATGCGGCTCAGACAGCGACAATTCTCCAGTAACCTGCGAGACTGCAGATTCTTGTACTAAGTTCACCGTTCTCCACACTAACGATAACCATGGTCGCTTTTGGCATAACAGCGACGGCGAATACGGCATGGCTGCGCGTCACACTTTAATCGAATCTATCCGCGCAGAAGTCGAAGCAAAAGGCGGTGAAACCATTCTGCTATCTGGCGGTGATATTAATACCGGCGTACCAGAATCAGACATGCAAGATGCGGTTCCAGACTTCGTAGGGATGAACCTACTTGGTTACGATGCAATGGCTGTCGGTAACCACGAATTTGATAACTCACTAGATATTCTCGATATGCAAGCCGAGCTAGCTGACTTCCCTATGCTGGCTGCGAATATCTATAAAAAAGATACAAACGAGCGTTACTTCGACCCTTACAAAGTATTTACTATCAACGGCCTTAAGATCGCTGTTATTGGTCTAACAACGCAAGACACTGCGAAGCTAGTCAATCCAGACAACGTATCAAACATCCACTTCGAAGACCCTCAAGTAGAAATCAAAAAGGTACTGAAGGAAATCGAAGAGAACGAAAAGGTAGACCTAGTATTTGCAACGACGCACATGGGTCACTACGAAGACGGCAAAAACGGTAGTGAAGCACCAGGTGACGTTAAACTCGCTCGCTCTCTTGAAGAAGGACAGCTAAACGCTATCATCGGTGGTCACTCGCAAAACCCTGTATGTATGGAACCAGGTACCAATGAGTATGCTGATTTCAAACCTGGGGATGATTGTGCCCCAGACCAACAAAAAGGCACTTGGATTATGCAAGCGCATGAGTGGGGTAAATATGTGGGTCGTGCAGACTTCGAATACTACGACGGCAAGCTTCACTTAGCGAACTACGCACTGATTCCTGTAAACCTTCTAGACGAAAACGATGAAGTTATCGGTGAACGAATTCAACAAGATGCAACAGTAAAAGCGTTACTACTGCCATACCAACAACAAGGTCAAGAGTTATTAGATGAGAAGATTTCTAATACGACGGGTAAGTTAGAAGGTGATCGTAACGTAGTTCGCTCTCAACAAACTAACCTAGGTCACCTACTCGGCGAGGCATACCGTACTTACAAAACGGTAAATGCTGACTTTGGTGTGATGAACTCTGGCGGCGTGCGTGATTCAATCCAAGATGGTGATATCACTTACCGTGACGTACTAACGGTTCAGCCATTTGGTAACTTCGTGACTAAAGCAACTATGACAGGTAAAGAAGTTAAAGAATACCTAGACGTGGTTGCGACGAAATCTGCAGGGTCTGGTGCTTACGCTCAACTAGATAACATCACTTTAGATGTAAACTGTGATGCTGGCTCAGTAACCATTACCGATATTAACAATAAAGGCTTCGATCTAAACGAAACGTACACATTCTCTGTAATCAGCTTCAGTGCTGCTGGTGGCGATAACTATCCAATCATCGATGTTCAATCTACACAGCTAACCGATGCATACGTTTTGCGCGAGTTCTTCGTAAACAACCCACAAATCTCTGCGGATAACTACAACAAGAACTTAGAGAACGTCAAGTACTTCAGTAATGGCCAACCAGTAAAAGGTTGTCCTGCAACTGGTAGCTAATACTCAACACCTTACCCCTGGCGCTAAGAGCTTTTACAAGCAATTTCGTCAGGGCTTTCCTTAAAACCGAAGCTTTGTGCTTCGGTTTTTTATTTTCGATAAATTACTGAAAACTCTCCACCTTCACAATATGTTCAAAAATTGTTCATTTGTGTTATTGACGCCCCTGTGTTGGGCTTCTATGTTTGATAAGGTCTTTTAAATATGCAGGTTCATCGGCTAAATTTCGCGAAACATTTTCAATCGCACAGTCAATGATTCTGAGAAAGATGTGAATGGCGTTACAAACACTGCTCTCAAACAATTTGTCTTTGGACTTCAAACGATGGTGATGTGCCTCCACGCGCACACTAATGAGCAGCGATCTGGACGTCAATGTGTTCAAACTGCTGCCATCGAGTTCTGGAGGTCAAAAATGAAACGAGCCAGCAATAGCTACAGACTCCAAATGATCAAAGAAGTAGTTACCCGTAGAGAGCGTGAAGCTTGTACGGATCCTATGGCGAGATATATTCATCAACTGATGGATGAACGCCCAACAAGTAAATTAGATGTTGAATTCAATCATAGATTTTCAGGAAATCACTTCGACGAACAAGCGGGAGGCTGGGTTAGCGACCGTTGGTCGATGAAATAACGCCAATTACCGCTCTATAGGGAAAATGGATAGGAGATTCCCGGTTCTTAAAGGACACCTTGCCGGACCGGGAATATGTAAAAGCCTAATCAGAACCGAAAGCGAAGGCGTAACCCCACAGACTGAACAAGAGTTCTAGAATAAGTCTTGTTGAGGCGATGACTCATCTTGAAGCTGTTCTGGCTTCGTCTTCCCCGCCAACATCTTTCTTCTGTACCTTTGACGACACAACTTAATAACGTGCAACTGCTGAGCGGGGGTTAAGTTAAGCCAATTAAACCTTTCCTCTCTCTTTCTCATACACCCCTTGCAATACCCTTTTTCATCGGAGGTACATACTCCAACACAAGGGCTTGGGACAGTAAAAAACTCCAGTTGCTCCATACTAAAACCGCTCTTTCCATATTAGGGCGTATTGGCCTAGTTTAAATAATGAGAAGATTAGTCAGCAACAAAATCTGCTATATACTTCGTTATGTCAAAAACATACGAAACCATAACCTTATGCTGACAAAAACAGTGTTTTATTACTTATACTTACCGCGTTTATAAAAACGGAGTCTATAAAATGAAGCTTAGCCTAAAAACGTTAGTTACAGCAATCTCTCTCCCTGTTCTTATGACTGCTTGTGCTAGCAACGGTGATGATGTGAAAGAAATAACGGCTCAAGATTTGCAGCACCACAACTGGGAACTTGTTCAAGTTGATGGCAAAAATATCGTTCTAGACGAACACCAAAAAGCTGCTCGCCTAGAAATCGGTGAAAATCTAACCGCAAACGGCAACGCAGGTTGTAACAACTTCTTCGGTCAAGCCGAGCTGAAAAACAACCAACTACGCATCGAAAAAATGGGCATGACCATGAAGATGTGTATGGAAGATCAAATGAAGATCGAAAACGCAATGACACAAACACTATCTAACTGGAGCGATATCACGCTAACTAAAGATGGTCTTGTTCTGAAAAGTGCCGATCACGAATTGACGTTTACACTACGTGACTGGGTAAACTAATCCCAACTAAGTAAACCAAATAGTATTTTGAAAGCAGCCAGACGGCTGCTTTTTTATATCGATGAATCGTTAGTCATGCATGCTAAAGTCATTTAAATGGCCAACTTTCTTTCTCTTTTCGCCCTCAATTCCATGCTTTAGACATCAATTTTGCTCTGTAAAACAACCTATTCATATCTCTGGGGACAATAATTTTCAATTACTTGAAAGAATATCCTCAAACAAACGGTCCGCTCCTAAAATGACACCAAATTTGTCCTTTCTTCGTTTTGCTTCACATTGAGAGTAATTCTTTGAATCAATGAGTGATTCCGTTTGGGATTGGCATTGATAATAGAGAGAGATGAATTACTATCCTTGTAACAGAGCGGAACGACTTGCGAAAACATCAATAGAAACGAAAGCAAGCACCAAAAGACATAACACGGAATAGATATGAAAAAGCTACTCAGCAGCATTGGCATTTTAGCCACGACTTTTGCGACACCTTCTTTTGCCGATTCATCAGTGAATAGCGAATGGCAAAAAATCGAACAGCAAGCCGACGGGCAATCCGTCTACTTTCATGCTTGGGGCGGGAGCCAAGAAATTAATCGCTACATACAGTGGGCGAGTAGAGAGCTAAAATCACGTTATAACGTGACGCTAAACCACGTTAAAGTAACTGATATTTCTGAGACCACTACTCGACTTATCGCAGAAAAAGCAGCAGGCAAAAACAGCGGTGGTAGTGTTGATATGGTTTGGATCAATGGCGAAAACTTCAAATCAATGAAGGATAACCAATTGCTATTTGGTCCTTTTGTCGAAGGTTTGCCAAGCTGGCAATATGTGGATAAATCTCTACCAATTGATGTGGACTTCTCCGAGCCAACAGAAGGTCTAGAAGCACCTTGGGGAGTAGGACAATTAGTGTTTATCCATGACGAGCAAACCCTCCATAACCCTCCAAAATCATTCGCAGAAATGCTGAGCTATGCAAAAGCGTTCCCGAATCGCCTGACTTACCCTCGACCACCAGAGTTTCATGGCACAAGCTTTATCAAAGCATTACTCATTGAACTGTCTAACAACGCCCCTGAGCTGCAACAACCAGTTACCGATGACACGTTTGAGCAAGTCACTCAACCGCTGTGGTCTTATCTAGATGAGTTCCATAAAGTCGCTTGGCGCGGTGGTAAGCAGTTTCCAGGTGGTACAGCAGAAACCCTTCAGCTACTAGATGATGGTCAGACTGACCTGGCGATTACCTTTAACCCGAACGCGGTTTTCTCTGCGCAGTCGAGCGGTAATCTTGCAGAGAGCACCAAAGCGTACGCAATGGACGCAGGAGCACTCTCAAATATCCACTTTTTAGCGATTCCTTGGAACGCAAATGCCAGTGCTGGTGCACAAGTTGCGATAAACTTTTTATTGAGCCCTGAAGCACAGTCTCGCAAAGGTAACCTAAACATCTGGGGCGACCCTTCGGTACTAAGCAACCAATACCTAACTGGTTCGGCCAAAAACACTCAACAATTCAAATCTATCGCTGAGCCACATCCAAGTTGGCAAGCGGCGTTAGAAAAAGAATGGTTGAAACGCTACGGGAATTAGTAAGAATCCATGTTAAGAGCGCTGTATTTAGTCATTATCGCAGTTTGTATTTTGCCTACCATTCCGGGACTACTTGGAGTGGTGGTCTCTGCGCTCGGTTATGTACCTCCTATCGGTCTACACCACTTTTCTTTTGATGGCTTCAATGCCGTCTTTGATTGGGAAGGTGTTTGGACATCCATCGGGCTTACTTTCTACTCCGCCATTTTCAGTAGCTACTTGGCTTGCTTCATCGCATTTGCAATTCTACAAGCCTCTTGGGGCAGTAAGTTTTGGCGAAAAATTGAAGTTAGCCTTTCCCCACTTCTCGCGATGCCGCACGTCGCGTTTGCAATTGGCTTTGCGTTCTTGTTTGCCCCAACTGGTATGGGCGTTCGTGTTCTCAACCAACTGTTTGGTTACGACCCGAATGCACAAACGGTGAATGACTTAGCATTGCTGATTAAGGACCCACATGCACTCGGTTTGGTCATCATGCTTGCGATTAAAGAAGTGCCGTTTTTATTGTTGATGAGTATTCCGATCCTTCAGCAATTGAAAGTCGATAAGGTTGAAAAAGTCAGTCACTCGATGGGCTACAGTTCCGCGCAAGCGTGGTGGAAATGCGTATTTCCGCAATGGTTAGCAAAACTTCGTTTCCCAATGCTGGCGGTATTGGCTTACAGTTTGTCCGTTGTCGATGTCGCCCTGATTATTGGCCCTACCAACCCACCCACGTTTGCGGTTTTGGTATGGCAATGGTTTAACGATCCAGATTTATCGCTCCTACCAAGAGCTGCCGCTGGCGCAGTAATACTGTTTGCGATCGCTAGCCTTTTGATTGGATTTGCACGCTTAATGGAATGGTGTATTACCAAAGGCTTCAAACGCTGGCAGTACTCTGGTCGAAACGGTTTTCGTTTACCCGGTAAAACCCTATTTTCACTGGTCGCGCTACTTGCACTTCTAATGATTCCACTCATGGTGGTGTGGAGCTTTGCTCAACGTTGGCGCTTTCCAGATTTGCTCCCAAGCCGTTACAGCCTGCGTTTTTGGGAATACGAATGGCACAGTATTCTTGGCACGCTGGAACAGAGCATGCTGATTGCCGTTATCAGCGCGACTGTCGCTCTAGCCCTTGCCTTGATCGCACATGAGTATCGCCTTCGTTATCGCTGGCAGGTGCCCGGTTACATCATCGCCATCCCAATGCTGATTCCTCAGCTATCCGTGCTATTCGGTATGCAAGTAGTGACGCTGTACTTAAACAGTAACGCGTATTTCTTTTGGGTATGCTGGGCGCATGTGTTCTTCGCATTCCCATTTATTTACCTCTCGCTAGACGGGCCGTGGCGCAGCTTCGATAACAGCTTAACTCGCGTCGCACTCAGCTTGGGTAAAACACCGATGCAAGCTTGGTTAAAAGTGAAACTGCCAATCCTCCTGCCTGCAATTGCATTCGCGTGGGCTGTCGGTATTAGTGTCAGCCTAGCGCAATACCTACCTACATTAGTTCTAGGGGCTGGGCGCATTAGCACCATCACAACCGAAGCCGTTGCACTATCCAGTGGTTTTGACCGACGTGTCACCGCTATTTACGCCATTTGGCAAGCTCTGCTGCCATTCTTGTTCTTCTCTTTTGCGATACTGCTTAGCCACTTGCACAGGAAGTATCGCCGCTTGTCTATAAAAGGTTTACTACTGAATGAGTCTTTGTCTCGAAAACCTCGCCATCCGTAAAACCAATGGTGCCGCGCTTTTTTCAGCGTTCAACATGACCGTAGAGAAAGGTGAAATTGTTACTCTGATGGGACCAAGTGGTTGTGGTAAATCCACTTTGTTGGATGCCATTGCCGGGCACCTATCCGCCGAGTTCAACTACTCTGGATCCATTACGCTTGATAACGAAAAGTTGGATGCCCTCCCTGCCCATAAGCGTCAGGTCGGTATTCTATTCCAAGAAGATTTGCTCTTCCCTCATTTAACGGTGTGGGAGAACCTTGCCTTCGCGCTACCAAACTCAATCAAAGGTGAAGAGCGTAAAGCTCACGCTATGCAAGCGCTGAAGAACATTTCATTGACCAAACTAGCAGAGTCCTTTCCTGACCAAATTTCGGGAGGGCAACGCGCCCGTATTTCATTGACTCGTATGCTGCTAGCAAAGCCGAAAGTTGCGCTACTTGATGAGCCCTATAGCAAGTTGGATAAAGACCTGCGTGTACAATTTCGCAATTGGGTGGTCGAACAATTGCAGCAAGCGAACATTCCTACTTTGATGGTAACGCACGATGAAGATGATATTCCTGATGGCAGCCGCTGCCTAAACTGGCCGTGGGAGACAAATCATGCTTGATAGCCTGAGTATAAAGCTCATCCGCAAACCGCTGGCACTCAGTGCGACATATATCGATAAATGTGGCATCACCGCAAATCAGACGACAATATTTGGTTTTGTGCTTGGCTGTTTTGCCCTGCCTGCTTTGATCGCCGAACAGTACTTGTTGGCGTTGCTGTTTATTTTGCTGAACAGAATCTGTGATGGGTTAGACGGTGCACTGGCAAGGATTCAAGGCATTACCGATGCGGGTGGCTTTCTTGATATCAGCTTAGATTTTTTGTTCTATTCGTTGATTCCTTTTGGCTTTGTGCTTGCCAACCCAGAACACAATGCCGTTGCAGGCGCATTTTTGATTTTTTCCTTCATCGGCACTGGTAGTAGCTTTTTGGCTTTTGCCATCATGGCAGGAAAACAAGGCATCGATAATCCGGTATATAAAAACAAATCGCTTTACTACATGAGCGGCTTAACCGAAGGTACAGAAACCATTGGCTGCTTGGTTTTATTTTGTTTGCTACCGCAACACTTTGCCGTCATCGCGTATATCTTTGGCGCGGCATGCTGGTTTACTACTTTTACACGTATTTATTCAGGGTTTCATACGCTTAACGATCATTAATACTGCTTAGACAATCGCGTTTCCTTAAGGGACAGGCCGCTAAGCCACTGTTTTATAAAGCACCAAAACGCAGGTTAAATTGGGGTATATACTCTTTGAATGAAGAAACCATTCGGAGGCTATATGAAAAAACAGATCAATTTAGGCATGTTGCTCACCATTACTTGTGTGCTCGTGCTTGGCGGCTGTAGCTCACCTAACCCGTACGGAGATGCATACGGCTCATCCGACACTCGCAAAGTTCAGCAGGTTTACTACGGCACAGTAGAAAAAGTAGAACCCGTAACCATTGATGCCTCTACCCAATCCAATGCCATTGGCACCATCGCTGGTGCTGCCGTGGGCGGGATCTTAGGCTCAAAAGTTGGGGGCGGTTCTGGCTCGGATATCGCTGCCATTGGTGGTGGTCTATTGGGTGGCTATGCAGGCAGCAAAGCGGCTGAAGCAACCGCGAAAAGAAATGGCGTGAATCTGACCATTCGTTTAGAGGACGGAAAGATTATCTCTATTGTTCAAGAAGCAAATCCAAACATGATTTTCCAACCAGGCCAAGCGGTCCAAATCAATGTTTCTGGTAATGACGCTAGAGTCGTTCCTCGTTAATTCGGACGAACCAAACCTTTGGCCTGCTTTAATTCAAACACCTAACCCGCGCAAGCTTACATCACTGGCTTGTTAACTTGCGCGTTTCTTTTCGTATCAAACTTGATCGTCGTCAATGGAGCATCAATCTCCCACACCTTTCGATGTTCAAATGACATCAAGTTGCTAGCATGAGCCCATTCCAGATAACTTTGGGCTTGTTATGACTCCGACTGTTGACCACGTACTCCTTAATATCGCGCTAAACCTCAGCTCAAATCGCTCTCACGAGCAGCAATATCAAAATCTCATTGATGGGGTCGCGCAAGTATTCCCATGTGATGCGAGCTGCCTGTTTATCTTCGATGAGGATGGTTTTCTAACTCCTGTCGCGGTAAAAGGCTTATCTAGCTCGGTCTTAGGTCGTCGCTATTTCCCCAAGGCGCACCCTCGCTTAGATGCCATTATTCATAGCGGTGAACCGGTGCGTTTCGATGCCGATTGTTCACTGCCGGATCCTTTCGACGGCACACTATTAACTGAAGACCAATGCATTGATGTTCACGATTGCATGGGCTTTAGCTTGTATGTCGAAGGCCAACTTGTTGGCGCACTAACGATGGATGCACTAACGGTGGGCGCGTTTGATGGCATCGATCCTGTCGCTATCGAAACCTTTGCGGCATTGACCGCTGCGACATTGCGTAACATTGCTCAGTTAAAAGCACTCAAAGCGCAAAACCAGAAGCAAAAAAGCGTCACTCAAACCCTTATCCAGCAAGCCCGTTCTCAACATGGCGAAATGGTGGGTTTGAGTCCGCAGATCAACCAGTTACGAAACAACATTGCGACTGTTGCTCAATCAGATTACGCGGTACTTATCTTAGGAGAAACCGGAACTGGTAAAGAACTGGTCGCGCACTCGGTACACGCGCAATCTCATCGTAGCGATAAGCCGATGATTTACGTCAACTGTGCGGCTTTACCAGAAGGTCTGGCTGAGAGTGAACTGTTTGGCCATGTCAAAGGCGCATTTACAGGTGCTAATAGCCACCGTGCCGGTAAGTTTGAACTGGCAGACGGTGGAACGATTTTCCTTGATGAAGTGGGCGAACTGCCTTTGATTTTGCAAGCAAAATTGCTGCGCGTAATTCAGCAAGGCGAGCTGCAACGTGTAGGTAGCGATCAGCATTTGATGGTCAATGTGCGCATCATCGCCGCGACCAATCGACAATTAGAAAAAGAGGTCGAATCTGGCACGTTTCGAGCTGACCTTTTCCACCGTTTGAACGTGTTCCCAATCCAAGTCCCCCCACTGCGTGCCCGTGACGGGGATATTCCCGTTTTAGCAGGATATTTGTTGGAAAAAGTACGCCAACAATTCAATGCACCCAATCTGCACGTTCATCCTAAAGTGTTGACTCAATTGGAATCTTCACCTTGGTACGGAAACGTGCGCGAGCTCGAACATACTTTAACGCGCGCGGCTTTGCACGCCATTCAACAAGGCGCAAGCACGATCATGCTTAACCATTTCGACACCTCATTGGCTCTCGGTGATGTAAAAAACACATCGCATTATTTACCCAAAGAAAGCCAACCAATGCGAGAACTGATAGAAAGCTATCAACGTGATTTAATTGAACATGCTTTAAGCCAAACTGGTGGCGTTTGGGCAAAAGCAGCGGAGTTTTTGCAAATGGATCGCGGGAACTTATATCGAATGGGTAAAAAGCTCGGGATCAATAAATAACCAACCACAAGAAGCTGATGTAATTAAGACATCATTTACGTTGTCTTAATTACATCACTCGCCCTATCAAAAACAAATAAAATAATTAAAAATCAACAAGATAATAATTGGCACGCATTCTGCTCTCTAGTGGTCAACATCACGACTATTAAAACAATCACTGGAGAACCCAATATGTTCTGTATTCAATGTGAACAGACAATTCAAACCCCTGCTGTTAAAGGTTGTTCTTTTGCACAAGGTATGTGTGGTAAAACTTCTGAAGTATCTGACCTTCAAGACGTGTTGGTTTACACACTGCAAGGGGTTTCTTTTTGGGCATCAAAAGCACTTGAATTCAACATCATTAACGATGAAATCAACCAATGGGCACCAAAGGCATTTTTCTCTACGTTGACGAACGTAAACTTTGACCCTGAACGTGTCCTAGAGCTAACTTCTCAAGCGGCAACGTACAAAGCATTGCTAAAAGAGCAAGTAATGTCTGCTGCAACACTCGCCGATACCGAAGTTGCTGACATCCCTGTTGTTGCTCACTTTGAGCTACCAAATAGCGCAGAAGCAATCTTAGCTTTTGCTCCTCAAGTCGCGGTTAACCGTGGTAAGGACCAAGTACATGAAGATGTTATTGGCCTACGCTTACTTTGCCTATACGGCCTTAAGGGTGCCGCAGCATACATGGAGCACGCACGTGTTCTTGAGCAAACCAACAACGATATCTATGCCGAATACCATGAAATCATGGCGTGGTTGGGTACAGACCCTGAAGATCTTGGTGAACTACTTGATTGCTCAATGCGCATCGGCCTGATGAACTACAAAGTGATGGAAATGCTCGACCAAGGTGAAACAATGACCTTCGGCCATCCAGAACCAACCACGGTGAACGTCAAGCCAGTAAAAGGCAAATGTATTCTTGTTTCTGGCCATGATTTGCATGACCTAGAAAAAATCCTGCAACAGACTGAAGGCAAAGGCATTAACGTTTACACCAACGGTGAAATGCTACCTGCACACGGCTACCCTGAGCTGAAGAAATACCCTCATCTTGTCGGCAACTACGGCAGCGCATGGCAAAACCAGCAGAAAGAATTCGCAAACTTCCCTGGCGCAATCGTAATGACGTCAAACTGCTTGTTGAATCCAAATGTGGGTCAATACGCAGACCGTTTATTCACGCGTAGTATTGTTGGCTGGCCTGGTGTTGCTCACATCGAAGGCGATGATTTTAGCCAAGTGATTGAATGTGCTCTAGCGCAAGATGGTTTCCAACACAATGAAATCGAACACCACATCACGGTTGGTTTTGGTCGAAATGCACTGATGAACGCCGCCCCTGCGGTTATCGACCAAGTGAAGCAAGGCAACATCAAGCACTTCTTCCTAGTCGGCGGTTGTGATGGTGATAAAGCGGAACGTAGCTACTACACCGATTTTACGGCTGAAGCACCAGAAGACACGCTAATCCTGACCTTGGCGTGTGGTAAGTTCCGCTTCAATAAGAATACGTTCGGAGATATCAACGGCATCCCTCGCCTATTGGATGTGGGCCAATGTAACGATGCTTACTCTGCAATCCAGCTTGCACTTGCACTGGCGAAAGAGTTTGACTGTGATATCAATGAACTACCACTCACGCTTGTGCTTTCTTGGTTCGAGCAAAAAGCGATCGTTATCTTGCTAACGCTATTTGCATTGGGCGTGAAAGGCATTTACACAGGCCCTACTGCACCGGCATTCCTAACGCCAAACCTAATCGCCATCATCCAAGAGAAGTTCGATATGCGCAGTATTGGCAATGTTCAGGATGATCTAAAAGCCATCCTAGCAGCTTAATAAACTTGCTTGTTCGCGCCTCCTTACGTGGAGGCGCTATCTATTTCGAACTAAAAATAGCCACAACCAAAGAGATTGTTATGTTTTTTGAATGGCAAGGTAACCAACCCGTCACACTCCGTTGCATCGACAAATACTTCGAAACACACGACACCGTCAGCATCAAATTGGCCGAACTAACCGAATCACTTCTGTTTCAGTTTAAGCCTGGCCAGTTTATTAACTTGGGCGTCGAAATTGATGGAAAAATGGAGTTTCGTGCCTATTCAATCAGCTCGATCAATGAAGACGATCACCTTCAACTCACCATCAAACGAGTATCTGGCGGTAAAGTATCGAACTACATCGTTGACTCGCTGCTGCTTGGTGATACCGTTCAAGCATTACCACCAGCGGGCGAATTTAACTGCATTGACCATCCACCCGTTTTACGTGATGGCGAAACAAAAGCCTTGCTTATCAGTGCAGGTTGCGGCGTCACGCCCGTATTTTCGATGGCAAAGCACTGGCTGAGTAATCAAGATGAAAACGACAACGATGTGGACATCGCATTTCTTCATATTGCACGCAGCCCAGAAGAGACGATTTACTACGATCAGCTAGAAACGTTAGACGCTGTGTATCCCAACTTCAATTTAAAGTTGTTGCTGAAAAACCGCGAAGGAACATCGCATCCACAAGGTCGTTTGAATGCCGACTGGCTTAAAGAGCTTGTTCCTGATTTCAAACAGCGCACCGTTTACCTGTGTGGTCCAAGCCAGTTTATGCAAGATGTTCACGGCTATTTGAATGACCTTGGTTTTGACATGACGAACTTCTACCAAGAGAGTTTTACGCCAGCGACTGGCGCAGAATCATCGGTCTCCGATGAGACGGTTAACGTTTCTGTTCCTGATTTTGCTCAAAGCATCGATGCGCAAAAAGGTCAGGTACTGGCCGATGTGCTCGAAGGCGCAGGTTTACCATTAATCGTCGCTTGTCGAAGCGGAATTTGTGGCTCGTGCAAATGCAAGGTTCGTAAAGGCAACGTATCTTCCACTAGCCTAGAAACATTGACGCCAGAAGAAATTGAACAAGGCTATGTGCTCGCCTGCTCATCAATCATCGAAGCGGATCTTGAAGTGCAGATCGGTTAATGCTGCTGGTATCGATCTTTTATTGTTTCCCGTCATTCCGTATATGGACTCCCGAGTTATTACAACTTGTTTAGCGAGAATAGATTAGATGCATGCGTATATTCGGGTTTTAATGAGTAGCTAACTCGACCCTAGATGTATTCGCACCTTGATGCCATTTCGCGAGCGCGGAAATAATCCAAAGGAATGATCTGGCTCTTCAAGGTCGGTCTTACCTGTTCTTCGCTATATCAAGATGTAAATAACGTCTTTGACTTACTACTCGTAAGTTAGAGGCACTTGATACTCACTGCCATAATGAAGCAATGCCCAAGCTGTTCTTGTGGTCTTATTTGCTAAAGCAACCGCGGCTTTCATTAACCCTGCACGCTGAATCAGTGACTTGAGCCAAGTCTCTTTAACATTCCTTGGCTCTCGTTTATTTACAACCTTCGCAACAGCAAGCGCTCCCTGTATCAAGCTTGAACGTAACTTCTTCTGTCCAACTTTTTTGCTGATACCCAAAAGGGTAACTCTTCCTCCAGTACTATGCTGTTTTGGAGTAAGTCCAATACAAGCCGAAGCCTCTCGACCATTTTTGAAGTTACCGCCATTGGCTCCTAACGAAAGATAAAGCCCTAAAGCATTGACTGGACCAACGCCCTCTAGAGCTTCAAGTTTTCTACATGCATCATGGTGCTTGAGGTGTTGGGTTAAGCTCGTTTCTAAATCTGCCCTCTTTTTTGCTAAGGTCTCATGCAAATGAAATGCGTTTGCTATGTGCTCTCTTAAGATATCAGGAAGTGAGTTCTGACCATCTTCCAGAATTTCAATAATGTGCCTTTTAAAGGCGCTATGTCCTTTGGGGATATTGAAGCCAAACTCTGAAAGCAAGGAGCGAACCATGTTACTTGTCGCTGTCATCGAATCGGTTAAGTGCTGTCTTATTCTATCGATCGATTGTAGTGCCTGTTCATCAATAGATTTTAAAGCGACAAAACGGGCGTTAGCTTGCTGAGATGCAACAGCAATCGCTGTTGCATCATTCTTATCTGTTTTTTGTCCCGTTCGATATGCCGTGACATATTTTGGGGCAATGAGGCAAACCGAATGCCCATGGTTGCAGCAGAACCGTCCCCAATAATGGGCTGTAGAGCATGCCTCCATAACCACGGTCGTTGGAGGTTGTTGTATTAACCAAGCTTTTAATTTTTCGCGAGTAAATACTTTATTAAACTCATCAGAGCTTCCTTGAAGCTTACAAACTTGGAAAGAGTGCTTTGCTAAATCAATGGCGATAGTAGTAGACTTTTTCATGTATGGACTCCTTAGATTTAGGCTTTGACACCATAAATTCTAGCTCCCTCCAGAGGGAGGGAGTCCATACATCGCGAGCCTAGGCGAGATCAGGAACCTAATATCAGCGTGTTAGGAATAACTTATTCTGATAATAGACTCTGAATCACACTCGCGTCTCGCTATTCAGATTGACGGGGTATCGCGGAAATGCCAGCCGTACTCAAACGGCTGGTACTATAGATAGGTACAACTTTCGTTTCGTCGTCATTGCTTCTCGCTAAACAACAACACTTTCAATGCTGCTTCGCTGTCTACGTCCATAAACTCTGGTGGGTTATCCAGACGCTCACGGAATGTCAACTCTGGCGCTTCTTCTTTCATGCTTTCAATCAAGAAGTCGCTTGTCACAGATGGCGAGTTCACACATGCCATCACTTGACCGCCTTCTGCCAACAAATCCGGCAATCGACGTAGAATCTTTTTGTAGTCTTTAGTCAGCGCAAAACTGCCTTTCTGGAATGAAGGCGGATCGATGATGATCAAATCATACTGACCAGATTTCTTAATCTTACCCCAAGATTTAAAGATATCGTGCCCCATAAAGCTTACCTGGTTGATGTTATGACCATTTAGCTTGTGGTTCTCACGACCTTTAGACAGCGACGCTTTCGCCATGTCGACGTTAACCACTTTATCTGCGCCACCGGCAATGGCAGCGACAGAAAAGCCACACGTGTAAGCAAACAAGTTGAGCACGTTTTTATGCTTGGCATTTTCCCGTACCCAATCACGACCGTAGCGCATGTCCAAAAACAGACCGAAGTTTTGGTTGCGGCCAATATCCAATTGGTATTTCAAACCGCTTTCTTCAACGACAGGACGAGCGTCTAATTCACCGACAAGCACTTCTGAAGGCGTACCATCGGCATAACGGTGCTGAAGAACCATAGTACGACCTTGCTTGTCTGCCCACAGTGGTGATAGTGCCAACGCATTGAGGCCGCTTTTCAGCTCAGCGAGAAACGCGTCGTCGACTTCTTTAAACAAGTTGATGATCAACTGACCTTGTAACCAATCACAGGTAATTTGCTCTAAGCCCTCAAAACGGCGGCCACGACCATGAAACAGTCGACGAATTTCATTCGGAGCTTGCGCGAGCTCGGTTTCTAGATGCTGAAAAAACAGCGAAAGTTGTGATGCTTGCATCGAGTTCTCTTATTAGTTTTCTTTGTGACGGTTATTTGATCGTAGGCCAGTTCAGTTCCCAGGGGGAAAGCCAAGTATCCAAACCCTGAGAGACGGTTTCACTGTGCCATTTGTTACCAAGCACTTTGTATTCTCGTGGATCGCAAACAAAGCGATATTGCTCATCTCGGTATTGGAAGCAAAGTGAAAATGCGTGCAGATAACCGCGATCAGCCTCATTGCCTGCATTGTAAATCTGGTCGCCAACAATACCTGAGCCAACCGATTTTAATGCCACGCGGATTTGATGCGTTTTACCAGTGTGTGGCTTACATAAAAATAGGCGCTCTCCAGGCTCTGCCGCAAGAGAGAAAAACTGGGTGACGGCTGGGTTATTTTTACTGTTGACCAGCTTCCATGATGAACGGCGCGAACGCTCCATATCACCAACGACCAAACCTTGTTTCTTTTTCGGCTTTTTAGAGCCAATCGCCAGATAGAACTTTTCCACTTGGCGGTCAGCAAAAGCTTGCGATAACGCACTAGCCGCTTTGGCGTTGCGTCCGAGGAGCAGAATACCCGATGTCATTTTATCCAAGCGATGGATAAGATAGAGCTGCTCATCACCACTCTGCTTAGCCACTTCTTGCAGCAGCATTGTGTCGCCATCGTCTTTATGAACAGAGACGTTGGGATGCTTATTGATGATCAGAAAATCGGGATGGGTATGTAGAATATCGAACATAAAAAACTGGCTCCACGTTTGGAGCCAGCAGTATACATAAGTTACCGGACAAAGCTATCGAGGCTTGCCCCTAAGGTCTTTTCTAAAGCTTCTTCGAGAAAATGCCAGCAAGACCAATGATTGCGATACCCAGCAGCATGATTTCACCTTTGCCACTATCAAAGCCAGACTTAATCCCCATGAAGGCAACAATAGCAATCGCAACAGGAATCAGGTATTTAACTAGGTTGTACCACAATCCAAATAGCGGGAAGGATACTTCGCCGTCATTAGTGATCTCTTTTTCTAACTCAGCACGGCTTAGGCGCCATCCTGCAAAGATACAAACCAACATACCACCAACCGCTAAGAAGATTTTGTCCGTTAGTAAGTCAAAGATATCAAAGGCACCGGTACCAAACAGCGTTGGTCCCATTCCACCTAACGATAGTGACGCAAAAATACATAATGCCGCCATAACTGCACTTGCAGACAGAACTGCGTTAGAGCGCTTCATGCCTTTCTCGTCGATTAGGTAAGACACGACAACTTCCAATAGTGATACTGAAGAAGTTAATGCCGCCACCGTCAAACCGATGAAAAATAGCAACGCGAATAGCAACCCAATCACACCGCCCATTTCAGCAAATAGCTGAGGAACGACAACGAATACAAGACCAGGGCCTGCCGCAGGCTCCATGCCAAAGGCAAACATTGCTGGGAACATAGCAACACCAGCAAGAATCGCGACACCAGTATCCATCGCTGTAACCATACCGGTTGTTTGAACTAGGTTCTCTTTCTTCTTCAGGTAAGAACCGTACGTCATCATACAACCCATACCTAAGCTAAGTGAGAAGAACGCCTGTCCTAGTGCAGCAAGAACCACGTTGCTGTCGACTTTAGAAAAGTCCGGCATGAATAAGAACTCAAGGCCAGCCATTGCACCTGGCAGCATTAAGCCCTTAACAGAAACAACGATTAGGATTAAGAACAGTAGCGGCATCAGAACCTTACCGGCTTTCTCAATACCACCCGAAATCCCTTTCATCACGATCATGACGTTAAGGAACAGGTAAACACCCATCCACATTAAAGGTTGAATCGGATCTGAGATGAAACCGCCAAAACTGTCGCCAATTGCTTCTGGCGCGCTGAGTAGACCACCACCCACTTTAAAGATGTAGGCCAATGCCCAACCACCAACCACAGGGTAGAAGCCCATGATCAAAAGACCACTGAAAACTCCCATAACGCCAGTGAACGTCCAGCGTCGGTCAGTTGTTTTGAATGCACCTACGGCAGAAAGACCTGTATTACGACCAATAGCGAACTCTGTCAGCATCACGCTAAAGCCGATAAAAATTACAAAGATAAGATAGATAGCAACGAATGCACCGCCGCCACTCTCACCTGCTGTGTAAGGGAATTTCCATATATTGCCTAAACCGACAGCGGAACCCGCTGCTGCCATTACGAAGCCTAGTTTAGACCCCCACGTATCACGTGGTGCTGCTGTATTAGTTGTAGCCACGCTTTTTCTCCAAAATTAGTTTGTTGTGTATGCATAGAGATAGGCGTCTAAAAAGTTTATGTAAAAATTATTGTACACTTATAAAATAAGCGTTCGACGCACTATGTCTAGAAAGTAAAGCAGCTCCCCTTTAAAATTGGAACCCCAAAAAAGTACATTTATCGCACAAGTGTCGAGTTACGCAGGTTAAATGCTGCTTTTTTGTTCAAAAGTTAAAGAATGACCTTATTTTTCACATTAAAATAACAGAATCAGCTGTTATGAAATTCGTTCCTCATATAAGGTCAATCCCACGTCTAAATGGGAAATCTATTCCCCCAACCCACTTTTATGCTTAATATCCTAGAAGGGCATATTACTCTGAGCGTATATGGACAAGTTTTATCACTTTCTTACTTTAGCTGGCATCGGGCTATATTGGTTACTGGTCGCAGGTGTGACCATTCGTGTCGTTTTAAAGCGCCGTGCAGTGAGCGTGTCTTTAGCTTGGCTAATGATCATTTATATCCTTCCCGTTCTGGGTGTCGCATGTTATTTCCTCTTCGGTGAACTGAACTTAGGCAGAAAACGAGCCGAACGTGCGAAAGAGATGTTTACACCATTCGAGAAGTGGTTCAGTCAGCTTAACGACTGTAACGCGCACAACCCAGAAACGATGGGAAGGCACATCTACCGAATTGATGAACTTTGTAACAACCGCCTTGGTCTTCCCGCATTGAGCGGTAATACATTGTCGCTGCAACAGTCACCTAATGAGATTTTGCATTCCATTATTGAAGACATCGAAAACGCGCAGAGCAGTATTCGAATGGTATTCTACATTTGGCATCCGGGTGGTTTGGCTGACTCTGTCGCTTCTGCACTTATCCAAGCGGCTAAACGCGGCGTAGATGTCAAACTATTGCTCGATTCAGCAGGTAGCCCGCGTTTTTTCAGAAGTCCTTGGTATCGAATGATGCAGGATGCTGGAATTGAAGTTATTCAAGCGTTAGAAGTGAAGATGTGGCGTATTTTCTTACGTCGTCTTGATCTTCGCCAACATCGCAAGATCATCGTAATTGATGATGAAATTGCTTATACAGGTTCAATGAACTTGGTTGACCCGGCTTACTTCAAGCAAAATAGTGGCGTTGGGCATTGGGTGGATATCATGGTTCGCATTACAGGACCAACGGTAAACGTATTGAGTGCCATCCACTGTTGGGATTGGGAAGTCGAAACTGGCGAACGTCATTTACCAAGACTACCTGAATGCAAGATCGATGAGAGTGAATTCCAACACCCTATTCAGGTTGTGCCTTCTGGCCCAGGTATGCCGGAATATCTGATCTATCAAGTATTAACATTGGCAATAAACCAAGCCAATCGCTCGGTACGAATCACAACACCATATTTCGTGCCCAATGCTGATTTACTCGAAACGTTAAAGATGACAGCACAACGAGGCATTAACGTTGAACTCATTATTCCCCATAAAAATGACTCTATGATGGTGCAATGGGCGTCACGCGCTTTTTATAGTGAGCTCTTGAGTGCAGGGGTCAAGATTTATGAGTTTTATGGTGGTTTGCTGCATACAAAATCTGTCGTAATTGACGACCAATTCTGTTTAGTTGGCACCGTAAACATGGATATGCGCAGCTTGTGGCTGAACTTCGAAGTGACCCTCGCCGTTGATGACGAAGAGTTCACCAAGCAAATGTCTTGGTTACAAGATAGCTATATTAAGCAATCTCACACTGTTGTATTGGAAGAATGGGAGAAAAGGAGCCTATTTTCTCGGTTCTTAGAGCGAGTATTCTATCTCTTCAATCCACTCCTTTAATACCTCAAATACACCGACTAAAAAACCTCCAGCGCTACATGCATCCTGCTGGAGGTTTGTTCTTTTAGCTCCCTATCTACACGATACCTCTCGACATCATTACCTGTTCATCTTGGCTGTTATTGGCTGATAGTTGACTTTTCCCTTGCATAACCTACGTCGTCCATGTTTTAAATATTCCAAACCGCAATATTTAAGACAGGGAACTTTTATGTCAGAGGGAAAAAAAACCAAACTCATTACCGCTGGCCGCGATAAAAAGTGGACAAATGGTGTTGTAAACCCACCCGTTCAACGCGCTTCAACTGTGGTATTCAATACCGTTGCAGAAAAGAACCAAGCCACCATTAATCGTGCAAACAAAACGTTGTTTTATGGTCGCCGAGGCACCAACACGCACTTTGCTTTCCAAGACGCAATGGTTGAGATTGAAGGTGGAGCTGGTTGCGCGCTTTACCCTTGTGGAACGGCAGCAATTTCAAACGCCATCCTCTCTTTCGTTGAAACTGGCGATCACATTCTAATGGTGGACACTTGTTACGAACCAACTCGTGACTTTTGTAACACCATCATGAAGAAAATGGGCATCGAAACCACCTATTATGACCCAATGATCGGTGAAGGTATCCGAGACTTGATTCAGCCGAATACCAAAGTCCTTTTCTTAGAATCTCCTGGTTCAATAACCATGGAAGTCCAAGATGTACCTACATTAGCGCGCATTGCCCACGAGCAAGATATCATTGTGATGCTTGACAACACATGGGGAGCTGGCGTGAACTTCTCTCCTTTCGAGCATGGCGTAGACATTTCCATTCAAGCGGCGACTAAGTATATCGTTGGACATTCAGATGTCATGCTAGGTACTGCTGTGGCTTCTGAAAAGTATTGGGATCAGCTTCGTGAACAAAGCTACCTGATGGGTCAGTGCGTTTCTCCTGACGACGCATACCTAGGTCTTCGAGGTATTCGCACGTTGGATGTTCGCCTAAGACAGCACGCAGAAAGCAGTTTAAAAGTCGCTCAGTGGCTCGCTTCTCGCCCAGAAGTTGATCATGTCCGCCATCCAGCTTTAGAAACAAGCCCTGGCCATGAGTTTTTCAAACGAGACTTCACAGGTGGAAACGGCTTGTTTTCATTTGTTCTCAAAACGTCTTATCCAAAAGCGACGACGGCTCTGCTTGATGGTATGAAACACTTCAGTATGGGTTACTCTTGGGGCGGTTATGAAAGCCTCATTCTAGCTAACGAACCTAAGAGCTTTAACAGCCTGAGAACCGTAGCTCACCCACACTTTGAAGGTACTTTGGTTCGTATTCATATTGGCTTAGAAGACGTAAATGACTTGATCGCTGATTTAGAGGCTGGTTTTGCGCGTTATAATGCCTTAATGCTTGAAAAAGAAGCCTCCCTATAACAATGATTGAATCGCCCTGCATTGCGGGGCGTTTTTATAAGCCCCTGACTTAATTAGAATTAACTAACATTCACCCGAACCATTAATTAATGTTAATCATTTGTGTTGTTTTTCAATTGAGCAGTCACAGAATGAAATAATGTGCCACAAATAGGCTTTCCAAATTTAGAGTTTCTCTCCTACTTTTTATCATTCATAAGAGGTCATACCACAAGGAGATAGTTTTGAAACTCAAATTTATAGCGCTAATGCTTTTTACCTTAGTTACCGTCCCAATAACCTCCGTATACGCTGCAACAGGTTATACCCAAACCAAGTATCCGATTGTTCTGGTTCACGGTTTGTTTGGTTTTGATACCCTGGCAGGCGTTGATTACTTTTTCGGAATACCACATTCCTTAACAAAAGATGGCGCTACGGTTTATGTTGCACAGGTATCCGCGACCAATAGCAGCGAAGTTCGAGGGGAGCAACTGCTTGCTCAAGTCGAAACCTTACTTGCAGCAACAGGCGCAGAGAAAGTCAATCTCATTGGTCACAGTCATGGTGGTCCAACAACGCGCTATGTTGCCTCTGTCCGTCCTGACCTAGTCGCATCAGTTACGAGTATAGGAGGCGTTAATAAAGGGTCTAAAGTGGCAGATCTAGTTCGTGGCACCGTATCCGAGGGTTCGGGTAGTGAGCAGCTCGCGGTAAAACTGGCGCAAGGCTTAACTACTCTTATTAATCTTCTATCAGGTGGTTCTGATCTCGACCAAGACCCTTTAGCCTCACTAGCAGCATTAACCACGGAAGGATCATTAGCGTTTAACCAACACTACCCGGAGGGAGTCCCTACCAGTGAATGTGGTAATGGTGACTTGCTGGCTTCAAATGGCGTTTATTACTACTCATGGACCGGATCATCCACTTTTACAAACGTTTTCGATCCGACCGACGCTGCCATGATGGTACTTGGCTTAGCCTTTGATGGGCCAAATGATGGCTTAGTTGGTGCGTGCAGCACACATTTGGGCAAAGTCATACGTGATGATTATCAAATGAACCATTTGGATGAAATTAACGGCCTACTCGGTATTCATCATCTTTTTGAAACCGATCCAGTCACGCTTTATCGCCAACATGCAAATCGTCTCAAACTTCAAGGTTTATAAGAGGTCATCACAATGAAGAAAGTCGCTCTCACCACTTTTATCCTGCTCTCGATATTTGGCGTGGGAGCGCTTTCTCTGTTGCAAAGCGACAAACAACAAGAGATAACCTCTAACCATTCGCAATCTCAGCAAGATATAGCCGCCGATGTCTCTTCTCCAAAAGATTTCTTCGAATATTCTCTTAGCCGGCTGGGCGAAGAAGATCTCGATACGATCAAAGCGGAAGTCAATGATGACACTTTAGCAAAGCAAACTCTGAATATTGATGCCACACTTTTTCAAGCCTACCTTTCCTACAAGCAAGCACTCACTGCATTAGAGCCTTTTGAGCACAACCACCTAACTCTTGAACAGTTAACCATGCTGAATGAAGCAATACTGAACTTACAGCTTCAATACTTTAACGAGGTGCAGATAACCCAATTGTTTGACGAAGAAAACCGACTTCGCCAACTTGCTTTAGAAAAGCTGACGATTAAAACACAGGCATCGGATATCGAGAGTCAAGCACACCTTCTCAATCAAGCGCTATCAGAACAACCGGATTACATACGAGAAAGTGAACGCAATAACGCATTAGCAGAGCAGCTCGAGCAAGCTTCTCAGCTTGATTCACAAGACAAGTACATCGCCCGTGTTGCTCTGGTAGGAGATGCCGGAGCGCAGAGGCTGCAAAAGCTTGATGAGCAAAGAGCATCATTTGAGACTCAACTCGCCACTTACTTAAAGCAGCGTCAAAATATTCTGAATAGGGGTTTTTTAGGGCAAGACGAAAAACAGGCAGAAATCATTGCTTTAAGAAAACAAAGCTTCGATGCCACTCAATGGCGTCGAATCGAAGCTTTGGAACGTATTCATGATAGCCAGAACTAACAACATTAGCTTAATAGCCAAACGTCACTTATTCTGCTTTTTAGGACATCCAACGATATGGTCATCCACCATGCCGACGGCTTGCATGAAAGCATAACAGATGGTTTCACCGACAAACTTGAAGCCTTTCTTTTTTAGGAATTTACTCATGGCTTTGGATTGCTCTGTCGAAGCTGGTACGTCACTCATATGTTGCCATTGATTGACGATTGGTTCACCGTCCACGAACTGCCACAACGCGTCTGATAAACTCCCGTATTCAGCAATTAACGCTTTAGCCGCTTTGGCATTACTAAATACCGAGTTAATCTTTCCACGATGTCTCACAACATCGAAGTTTTCCACGATGTATTCAGCGCGTTCTTCATTTCTTTGTTCCAACGCATCTAGATCGTAATTCTCGAACGCTTCTCTGTAACCTTCGCGCTTTTTAAGGATGGTGATCCAACTAAGACCAGCTTGCGCACCTTCCAAAGTAATAAATTCAAACAGGACTTGGTCGTCATATACTGGCACGCCCCATTCGGAATCATGATATTCGCGCTCTAATGGGTGATTCATCGCCCACGCACACGTTTTTTGTTCTGTCATTATTCTTCCTTAAAAAGCGCCTCTAACTGATGAGCTAGAGGCGCAATACTTTTCATCGTTATATCAGTAGCACTAAGCCTGTTTCGGTACTGCCACTTTATGGAACAAACGATACAACACTGGCACGACAATCAGTGTCAGGACTGTCGCAAAACCCAAACCAAACATAATCGTAACCGCCATTGGTTTGAAGAAAATATCTGGCAACAGTGGGATCATACCAAGGATCGTCGTGATAGCAGCCATACAAACGGGACGGACGCGACTTACCGCAGCATCAACAACCGCGTCATAAGCCTCTTTACCGGACTTCATTTCAATTTCAATTTGGTCCAGTAATACGATGCCATTTTTGAGCACCATTCCCGATAAGCTTAAGAAGCCGAGCAATGCCATAAAACCAAACGGCGTGTTGAGTGCCAACAAACCTGTGGTGACGCCAATTAACGCCAGCGGCACGGTAAGCCAAACAATGAGTGGCTCTTTGATAGAGTTAAATAGGAATACAGTGATCAAGAACATGAACAAGTACCCCATTGGCATGGTAGTAAACAGCGACTCTTGAGCATCACCAGAAGATTCGTATTCACCACCCCACTCTAGTGAATAGCCAGGAGGCATTTGAATCGCTTCGATTTGGGGCTGTAAACGTTTTTGCAACGTCGATGCGGTTTCTTCACCTAGAATATCAGGGTCTGCCATCACAGTGAGCATACGCTTACGGTTCTTACGCACAATAATAGGATCCTCCCAACGCATGTCGTAACCCATTGTGACTTGTTGAAGTGGAATAAACTCACTCTGTGCTGGACTCCATATTTTCATGCCTTCGATGTTACGAATATCAATACGTTCATCTTCAGGTAAGCGAGCCACGATAGGCATGAGCGTCGTGCCGTCTCGGTAAAGGCCTATCGTCATTCCAGAGAATGACATAGACAAGAAGTCATCGACATCTGATTTTGTAATGCCATAGCGACGTGCCTGACTCTCGTTAAACTGCGGTTCAAGAACTTGGGTTCGTTCACGCCAATCATGCCTGATATTTGTTGCCTGAGGATCGGCGTACATGATGTCCTTGACCTGAGCGGCTATCGTACGAAGGACGGTTGGATCTGAACCAATAATGCGCGCTTCAATTTTTGCACCACCACCAGGGCCTAACTCAATCTGTTTGAGCTTGTAATTGATTTCTGGGTAGTTGGCTTTTAAATACTCTCGAAACTTCGCCATTAATGGTTTCAACGCTTCGTAATTTTCCATACGAGTGGTTATCTCACCATAAGCCGCATAACTTTTCTCTGGCGCGTACGTTAACATGAAGCGCTGTAAACCTTTACCCGCGGTCGTCGTGATATGGTCAACATGCTCTTGCTTAGCTAACCAACTTTCTAACTCTTTAAGCGTTGTGTTGGTTGCTCGAATATCAGTTCCTTCTGGCATCCATACATCTAACTGAAAAATCGGCGTTGTCGAAGATGGGAAAAACGCTTGCTTCACAAAGGTGAACCCGTAAACACTTGCCGCTAATCCCGCAATCAGCACCACAACGGTAAACCAAGCACGACGCATACAAAACTGAAGAAACTTTTTATAAATAACGAAAATAATCCCGTTATATGGATCATTTTCTTCCCCTTCACCTTGTTTAATCTTCTGGCCTTTAAAGAAGATGTCAGCAAAGAATGGTGTCAACGAGATAGCGGTAAACCAGCTCAACATTAAAGAGATCAGCAGAACCGTAAATAAAGTGCCACAGTATTCGCCCGTCGAGTCTTCAGACAGTCCAATTGGCGCAAATGCAGTTACCGCAATCACAGTTGCCCCAAGTAATGGCCACTTTGTTTGGGTAACAATGTCGGTCGCTGCTTGGAGTCGAGTTCGCCCTTTTTGAGTACCAATCAAAATCCCCTCAACCACAACGATGGCATTGTCCACCAGCATACCTAACGCGATAACCAAGGCACCTAATGAAATCCGCTGCAAATCTATCGCGAGATACTTCATGAAAATGAACGTACCCAATACCGTCAGCAGCAAGATTAAACCGATAAGTAGCCCCGAACGTAGCCCCATAAAGAACAGAAGTACGATAATAACGATACCGACTGCTTGAGCTAAGCTCACAACAAAACCGCTAACCGATTTATCCACCTCTTTAGGCTGACTGTAAATTTCCGAGATTTCGATACCGACAGGTTGTTGGTACTTTAGCTCGGCAAGGCGATGATCAAACGCTTTTCCGACTTCAACCACATTGACGCCTTCAGCAAAAGAAACGCCGACGTTTAGTGCAAGACTTCCGTTAAAATTAATAATATTACTCGGTACTTCTACATACCCGCGTTTTATTTCCGCCACATCTTTCAAGAAAATGAGCCCCTGAGCGCCCGACTCAGTAATCAACAAATCACCCAGCTCCTCCACACTCTGGAACTCGCCAGTCGGCTGAATTCTGATGTACTCGTCACCAATTCTGATCGCTCCTGCGTCAGAAACCACGTTTTGCGTCGAAAGAAGATTAAACACGGTATCCGGAGCAAGACCTATACTGCTCAGCTTTTTCATCGATACTTCGATGAAAACTTGTTCTTGCTGTTGCCCGGATACCGAAACTTTACTCACGCCATCAACCAGTTCGAGCTCTCGGCGTAAGTAATCGACGTAATCCAGTAGCTCTTTATAGCTATAACCGTCGCCAGTCACCGCTAACAAAATCCCGTAAACATCACCAAAATCATCGATCACTTGAGGTTCATTCACACCTGGAGGCAACGTCCCTTTAAGGTCGTTCACTTTACGGCGCAACTCATCCCAAATTTGTGGTAGATCATCAGGGCCATAATTGTTCTTCATCGTGACCGTGATTTGAGATAATCCCCGGCTAGAAATCGAATTTACTTCATCAACATAAGTAAGCTGCTGAATCGCTTTTTCGATTGGGTACGTCACTTCTTCTTCGACTTGTTGCGGTGTCGCACCAGGGTAAGAGGTCACTACCATCGCATCTTTAATAGTAAAAGCAGGGTCCTCAAGACGCCCTAAACCAAAGAATGCGGCGATACCACCAATCAAAAATATCAGTGCGACCATCCAACTGATGACGCGATTTCGGATGAAGTACGCAGCAATACCGGTCACATCATCATCACTTTGAGGCACTGATTTATTAAGATCGCTCATAGACCGACCTCCTGCGTAGCCATTTCCTGTATCACTTCCACTTTCATGCCATCCCTTAATCGAGAAACACCGGCAATCACGACTTTGTCTTTGAGCATGAGACCATCAAGGATTTGAATGGACGTTTTAGATGCCTTACCTGCTCGCACCTGTTTGCGCGATACCGTATTGTCGTCATTCAGTACCCAAACAAATTTGTTTTCGCGCCCCAGCTCGTCACCATCCGCATTAAAAATGGCTTCGATAGGAACATTAATTCCTAGGTTGAGATCAAGCCCAACATTCTCGTCTTTAGAAGTTACCTCAACAGCCATACCATCTAGGATGTACTCTTCTTCCGGCATAGGAAGCGACAGTGTGACAGTAAACGTACCTGTTGTTGGGTCGGGTTCGGTTGTAAATTCTTTTACCGTCGCGTTATATTCGTTACCACTGGGCACGCGCACTAATGCTTTGATCGCGGTAAGCCTTTCTTCCGTTGGCGGTTGGTTCACATAGAGGCGGTCAGGAAGCTGAATCAACACTTCGACTCGCTCCAAGCTGTGAATATTAACGATATGCTGTCCGACTTGAACATTTTCGAATTGGTCGATATTAACTCGCGAAATAATCCCATCCACGGGCGCTTTTAAGGCAGTAAATGATAGACGAAGTTTGGCTAACTGAAGCTCAGCTAAGGCGATTTGTCGTTGTGCTGCAATTTCATCAAACTGAGACTTAGCTAATAGGCCTTTATCAACCAAAGGGCGTGAGCGGCGATACTGACTGTCGACAACAGAAAAACGCGCACTCGCATTATCTACATCCAACTCATAGTCCGTGGGATCTAGCGTTGCAATAACATCACCCTTCGTGACTTTGTCGCCCTCTTTTACCATGATGCTGCTGACTTCTCCTGCCACTCTGAAGCTCAAATGAGAGCGATCCGCTGCATTCGCAACCGCAGGGAAGTACAAGTTGTCATCCACCTTGTTTCCCGCTAATGACGTAACTCTAACTCGTGGCGTTTCGAGCTCTTTTTCTGGCGCCTTATCCCCACAGCCAACGAGAAAAAGCGTTGAAAGTAAAGTCGCTAGAGAGATGACTCCTTTCATATTACAACCCTCTTTCCTTAATCCACGCTCTTACCTTAATTCCGGGTTCAATTACACTGACACCCGAGATAATGATTTGGTCGCCATCGTTAAGCCCGGCTAACACTTGATTTTTGTCATTCATCTCAATTGCGGCTTTGGATACAATGCCTTGCTCATCGACACGCCAAACGTATGTTTTGCCGTTTTCTTCTAGCAACGCGGAGTTAGGAATCTTTGTCGCTCCTGCACTTTTGGACAGGAGGTAAGCATTGCCAGACATTCCCGGCAAAAGGCCAATTTCTGCTGGCCGCTCCATGACCATCGTGACTTTGTAACTGCCCGTTTTAGGGTCGGCTTCTGTATCGATTTCCTGAAAGGTTAAGTCAAAGGCTCGCTCGGGGAACGCATCAAATATCATTCTGGCAGAGACATCGCTCCCCTGCGTGTAACGATTTAGAAGATAGTCTGGGATTTGGAATATCACTTTGAGGAGTTGGTTGGACTGAATATTCATCACCCCTTCTTTCGCGGCAACATATTCATGGTTTTCTGCTGGAATGTACGAAATAGTTCCATCATATGGCGCGACAAGTCTGGTATACCTTAAGTTTGCCTTTGCTTGATTCCATTGAGCTTTTGCCGAGTTGTGGTTCGCTTTTGCCTCATCAAAATCTTGCTCAGATACTACTTGGTCTTTACGTAGCTTTTGGTATCGCTTGTATTGCACATCTGCGAGCAAAAAATTTGCCCGAGCTTGCTGTTCGAGCAGAGAATATTCATCTGGGTTTAATGACGCCAAAACATCACCTTTACTGACGACTTGACCTTCATTCACTTCTATCGTTTGAAGAAGCCCAGGAACTCGAAATGTCAGTACTGCTCTATCGCCAGCTTCCGTCGTGGCAGGAAAATGTCGCTCAAACTGGGCATTGCCAACAGATACTGTAAATAGCTTCGCAGGGCGCGATTCAGGTTCAGGAACAGGAGGAAGTTCTTTACCGCACCCCGACAAGACAGCCGAGATGGCAATAGGAATGAGCAATTTTCTCATTACATTCATCCATAAAAATTGGGGGATTATTTTTAAAGTAGATGAATTTTGAACGAACTTCCAGAGCAGAAAAGATTAATAGTGCTTTAAAATTAGTAATTTGTGATAAAAAAGCAGGCTTTATGCCTGCTTCAGTTAAATCTTCTTTGGATACAAAATGCCTAAAGCTTACTGAATTCTCTGTTCACCCTATATGTATCAGACGTAACATAAGCTTCCATGTTACGAATTTTGCCATCAAGACGGTCAAAATCCCTTTCCAACACACTGAGCAGTTGATCAGGGCTTTGCCCTTTCTGCCAAGGCTTACTTTTGAGCGTATGCTCTTGCTGCGCTCTGATATTTTCAGAATACGTTACTGGTTGCTTTTCTAACATAAACGCCATCGCGACGTACGCTAACAATACCAAAAACGTACCACCTAACAGCGCTGCAGAAATCACTACAATACGAATCAACCAAACTTCTGCACCAAAGTAGTTGGCAATACCGGCGCAAACACCGGAGATTTTGCCATTTACTGGATCACGATACAGTTCTCGATTATTCATACTTGCGTCTCCATGTTGGTGACTCAGCATCCAAGATGCGCTCCAATGTATCAACTCGGGACTGCATCGCTTCTGCTTTTTCAGATAGTACCTGAAGGCGCTCTAAATCCTGGCTCGACAGTGCACTATCTGTTTTGCGTTTGCTGCGATAGTGTAAGAAGAGCCATAGTGGAGCGACAAAGATTAAAAAGACAATCACTGGTCCTGCTATAAAAAATGCCGACATAAATGGCTCCTTTCTTATTTATCTTTCGATGACATCTGTTCTTTCAGTTTTGCCAACTCTTTTTCAATTTCGTCTTGTGCCTGCAACTCTGCAAACTCTTGTTCTAGCGATTTAGCATTACCAGTTTGAGCATACAGGTCTGCTTCCGCTTCCATTTCATCCACTTTACGTGAGTACTGCTCAAATTTCGCCATCGCTTCATTAGTACGGCTAGTATGCAGGTGTTTTTGCACATCACGACGGTTAGATGCAGTTTGGTTACGAATTGCTAGAGCTTGCTGTTTGGCGCGCGTTTCAGCAATTTTGCTTTCCAACTTACCAATCTCGCCAGTAAGCTTATCGATCGTTTCTTCCACTAAGGTTTGCTCAGTGTGGAGGCCTTTAATCACTTGCTCTAGCTTTTGCTTTTCAATTAACGCTGCACGAGCTAGATCTTCACGCTCTTTAACTAATGCTAAGCTCGCTTTTTGGCCCCATTCGCCAATTTGCTCTTCTAACGTTTCAACCTTACGAGCCAACTCTTTCTTGTCTGCAATCGCTTTAGCCGAGTTAGTACGCACTTCAACAAGTGTGTCTTCCATTTCTTGAATGATAAGACGGATCATTTTTTCAGGATCTTCCGCCTTGTCCAGTAATGCACTGATGTTTGAGTTAACGATATCTGCAAATCGAGAAAAAATACCCATAACGGAACTCCTCTTTTTTCCTATTAAAACTCGACAAGGTGGTGATTAACCTTGTGTCTCCCTGAATATATAACAAGTAACGTGCCAACTTATAATTTTCTTATAAATCAGAGCGTTATTCATTTTGTTGTCGTTACACACTATTGTGCTATGATGTTTTTCACCAACTGTTGGTGAAATTTACCAACTCTATCTCTAAATCATGGCTCGGCTGTTAAATAAGAAGGACTTTATGAAGCAAAACCTGATTGGTGAATCACCTGCTTTTCTCGCTGTACTAGATAAAGTATCACAACTTGCACCCATTGAGCGCCCTGTCCTCATCATTGGTGAACGAGGTACGGGTAAAGAACTCATCGCTCAGCGTTTGCATTATTTATCAAGACGTTGGGATAAACCACTACTATCACTCAACTGTGCGACATTAAGCGAAGGGCTAATAGATTCCGAATTGTTTGGACATGAATCCGGCTCCTTCACGGGCTCTAAAGGTAAGCATAAAGGGCGTTTCGAGCGTGCCGAGGGCGGTACTTTGTTCCTTGACGAACTGGCAACCGCACCACTTTTAGTTCAAGAAAAGCTATTACGTGTCATTGAATATGGTGAATATGAGCGAGTTGGCGGTCATACCGCTCTCAATGCGGATGTTCGACTTGTTTGTGCAACCAATGCCGACCTACCAAAATTGGCAGAGCAAGGTGATTTTCGTGCAGATCTGCTCGACAGGCTAGCCTTCGATGTCATTATGTTACCGCCTCTTCGCGAGCGCAAAGAAGACATTCTCTCTTTAGCAGAGCACTACGCGATGAAAATGTGTCGTGAACTGCAACTGGAATACTTTGTCGGTTTTACCCCAAAAGCGCAGCAGTCGCTTATTGAATATGAATGGCCCGGTAACGTCCGCGAACTAAAAAACGTGATTGAACGTGCGATTTACCAACATGGTCTGAATGCTCACCCAATTGATGAACTGGTTTTCAATCCTTTTGAAACGGTTTGGCACAGCGCGCTTGGCCATAGTGCAAAACAAGCAGAACAACAAGAAGAGGAAGCATCAAGCAACACCATCCAATTCCCTCTAGACTATAAACAATGGCAAGAGGAACAAGATATCCATTTACTCAATCGTGCATTGGAAGAAGCCAAGTTTAATCAACGACAAGCAGCCGAGCTACTTGGCTTGAGCTATCACCAATTACGAGGGATGGTTAGAAAATATGGTTTGGTCGGACAAAGCTAACTTGACCGAGAGTACTCAATCAATACACGAGCTCGTGACTGCGCTCTAATTCGCATGCATTTATGGCATAACACCTTACAGTGTATGGATTTTATGTTTGGAGCGAGTTCACAAAGGTGATAAATTAGCGAGATCATTTTCGCTTGTTAGCTTTGAAAGAGTAAGATCAAACGAAACGAGCAAGATCCAATGAACATTTCATATTATGAATGCTTTTATAAGATTATCGCTGAGCCTTATTGGGATTAGCCTACTTACCGCTTGTGGCGATGAAATTGACCACAATGATATTCGCAAAGCTGGCTTTGTGTTTTGCGGACAGGGTAAGCCGACCACGTTTAACCCTCAGCTTATTGATAGCGGTATTACCGCAGAGGCTCTGAGCCCACAGCTGTACGATACGCTGCTCACGCTCGATCCTAAATCACATCAGCCCGTGGCAAGCATCGCCGAGAGTTGGTCAGTAAATGAATCAGGGACGGAATACACGTTTAAGCTTAAACGTGGTGTTCAATTCCAAACCACGCCTTGGTTCGCACCCACTCGCCCATTGAATGCAAAAGATGTGGTATTTAGCTTCAAGCGAATCATCGATGTAGACCATCCTTTTCACCAAGTAGGTGGTGGTTTTTATCCATGGTTTGCAGGGTTAGATTTTCAAAACCTACTCCAAGACGTGGTTGCAATAGATGAGCATACGGTAAGGTTTACGTTATCTCAGCCAAACTTTTCTTTCTTGGCCAATATTGCCACCAGCCATGCGGTTATCTTGTCTGCGGAGTACGGACAGCAATTGGCAGCAAAAGATCATAAAGAAGAAATCGACCAACTTCCTATCGGTACCGGCCCTTATCAATTAAAAGAGTACCAAGTGAACGACTTGATTCGATTAGAGCGTCATTCTAATTACTGGAAGTCACCAGCAAAAATGGAACAAGTGGTGTTCGATATCTCTCACAGAGGGACGGGTACATTAGCTAAACTTTTAAGAAACGAGTGTGACGTACTCTCTTCACCTATTTCGAGCCAAATACCTGTCATTCAAGAAAATGACAACCTTGAGCTGACGGCTACACCAGCTAACAACGTTTCCTTTATTGCGATAAACACAGAAACCACCGCGCTGAGTGATGCTCGAGTTCGCCAAGCACTTAACTTAGCGATCAACCGTCAAAATATTTTAGATTCGGTTTACTACGGAACTGGCTCCCAAGCTTATACTTTGCTACCACCTAATTCATGGGCTTATCAAAAAGACAGCGTAAAAATTCGTTATGACCGGAATTATGCATTGGCACTACTTCGAGATGCAGGCTACGAAGACGGCCTAGAATTGACCATGTGGGTACCACTTGAACCACGTGCTTTTAACCCAAGCCCTCGTAAGACTGCGGAGTTAATCCAAGCGAATTTTGCCGATATTGGGGTTAAATTAACGCTACTGACCGATGATAGGTTTGAACGTGTGGATTTGGAGAACATCAACGATATCGATTTACTTTTAACAGGTTGGATTGGTGATACCGGGGATCCTGACAACTTTTTCCGCCCTTTATTATCTTGCGAGTCTGACCGCGTTGGCCTTAACGTGTCCATGTGGTGTAACGATGACTTCGATTTCTTGCTCGATTTGGCGTTAGAAACTCAAGAACCGCGTTACCGTTTGAACCTATATCGCCAAGCACAGAACATTTTGAATCAAGAGTTCCCGGTTATTCCTCTGGCGCATGGCGTGCAGTTCCGTGTGCACGACAAATCGCTGACAGGCTTCAAATCAAGCCCTTTCAATGCCCAACCGTTTGATAGAGTTGAGAGAATTCACTGATGTTTTGGTATACCGTTCGACGCTTTAACCTATTTATCATCACTTTGATGATCCTTACATTAGTAGGTTTTTCTCTGCTTCGCCTTGACCCTCTCTCGCACTGGGCAAACGTTGATTTTTGGTCTGGCTGGCAAACTTACTTAATCAACCTTTCTCAACTCGATTTTGGCATAAGTAAAAACGGCAATGCGATTTACGACGAGCTCGCCGTTGTATTCCCAGCCACTTTGGAATTGTGTTTCTTTGCCTTTTTGGTGTCCCTTTTGATCGGCATTCCACTTGGAACCGTGGCTGGGATGAAGCAAGGTAAATGGCTCGATACCAGCATTTCATTCATGTCGATGTCTGGTTATTCCGCCCCAATTTTTTGGGTGGCTTTGTTACTTATCATGGTTTTTTCATTAGAGTACCAACTCTTTCCCGTGGCAGGACGATATGACCTGCTTTACGAAATTGATCATGTAACCGGATTTGCCATTATCGACGCATTCATGGCGAAAGGTGAATACCGCGCTCACGCACTGCAAAGCGTCATTGAGCATATGGTGCTGCCATGTTTGGTGCTTGCTTTGGCTCCAACCACCCAGGTTGTCGGACTAATGCGCTCCTCGGTAGCGGAAGTGATGAGCCAAAACTACATCCGTGCAGCGAGAATCAAAGGTCTTTCTAACCGCGAAATCGTAACTCAACATGTATTGCGGAATGCGATACCGCCTATCATTCCCAAAGTTGGTGTTCAACTTTCGAGTATGATTACCTTAGCTATCATCACGGAGTCTATTTTTAACTGGCCAGGTATTGGTCGTTGGCTTTTAGATGCGCTAGCAAGCCAAGACTATGCATCTATCCAAGCTGGCGTGATGGTACTTGCGACTTTGGTTCTTACCGCTAACATACTCTCGGATTTGATTGGCGCGATGATTAACCCTTTAGTTCGAAAGGAATGGTATGCTAACAAATAACGTTTATCAGGAAGAGCGCATTCCAACACAGTTTGAGCGTTTTTGGCGAAGCTACCGCGCCAACGGACTAGCCATGTTTGGCTTGTGGTGCTTGGTGTTTATCGTCCTTATTACCATTTTTGCCCCCCTACTTGCACCATTTGACGCCCAAGCACAGTCAGGTGAGTTGCTTGTGCCGCCATCATGGGCCCCAGCAGGAACGGTTGATTACTTTTTGGGGACCGATGACTTAGGTAGAGATATTCTTTCGCGCCTGATTATGGGCTCTCAGCTGACATTTGGCGCTGCTGTCGCCATCACCGCAATTGCTGCCGTTGTAGGCTGTTTAATTGGCGTATTGGCAGGTATGACGAAAGGCTTACTGTCGAGTACTCTCAACCACTTGCTCGATACCGTCATGTCGATCCCGTCGCTCTTATTAGCAATCATTTTTGTGGCATTTCTAGGCTTTGGTGGGTTCAATATTTTACTCGCAATCTGCTTGGCTTTGATTCCGCGTTTTATTCGCTCCGTTTATATCGCAGTCCACACCGAAGTTGAAAAAGACTACATAATGGCAGCACGCCTTGATGGCGCTAATGATTTCTACTTACTGTGGAGTTCAATTCTTCCTAACATTCTGACGGTCATTGCCGCTGAAATCACACTCGCGCTCTCTGCTGCGATTTTAGATATTACGGCACTGGGTTTTCTTGGCCTAGGCGCACAGGCCCCAAGCACCGAGTGGGGAGCAATATTAGGTGACTCTGTCGAGCTTATTTATATTGCACCTTGGACAGTGACCCTACCCGGCCTGACCATCATGTTTACTGTTATTACCCTAAACTTAGTAGGTGAAGGTGTACGTCAAGCGCTTAATGCGGGGATCGAATAATGCCGTTGTTAGATATTCGACATTTGACCATTGAGATCGAAACACCTCAAGGGTTGGTCAAAGCCGTTGACCGAATGAGCCTAACTTTGAACGAAGGCGAAATTCGTGGTCTTGTAGGTGAGTCTGGTTCAGGGAAAAGCTTAGTTGCAAAAGCGATTGTCGGGGTAAGTAAAGATAACTGGCGCATCACCGCAGACCGTATGCGCCTTGGCAATATTGACTTGCTTCAGCTTACACCAAAAGAGCGTCGGCGCGTCATTGCTCGTGATATTGCGATGATTTTCCAAGAACCTTCAACTTGTCTTGACCCTTCAGAGGAAGTCGGGCGTCAATTGATTGAATCCATTCCATCTCGCGCATTTGAAGGGAAATGGTGGGAGCGATTTAAATGGCGTAAAAAACAGGCCATCGCGCTTTTGCATAAAGTGGGTATTAAAGATCACAAGCGTTTAATGGGTAGCTACCCTTATGAACTGACTGATGGTGAGTGTCAAAAAGTCATGATTGCCATGGCGATAGCGACCAAACCAAAGTTGCTGATCGCAGATGAGCCAACCAACGACTTAGACCCGATTACCCAATCGCAAATTTTGCGTCTGTTGAGCCGCATGAACCAACTTAATAACACAACCATTCTGCTTATCGGCCACGACTTAGCGACCATAACACAGTGGGCAGGACGTATTACGGTAATGTATTGTGGTCAGTCGGTAGAGTCTGCCGATACCAGTAAAATCATTGCGGCACCCAAGCACCCGTATACAGATGCCTTGCTTAAAGCGATGCCAGACTTTAATGATTGGGTACCACACAAGCAAAAACTCCAATCCCTACCGGGCTCGATTCCGCCATTGCAGCATCTGCCTATCGGTTGTCGCCTCGGACCACGTTGCCCATATGCGCAGAAACAATGTGTAGAAATTCCACACACCAGACGAATTAAGAATCATAAATTTAACTGCCACTTTCCATTGAACACGGAGAAAAAGTCATGAGTGCGTTACTTGAAGTCGATAATTTATCGAAGCAATTTGTTACGCGCTCCCGTCTGTTCAAACGTCAGGTTAATGAGGCAGTTAAACCGGTAAGCTTTACTTTAGAGCCAGGACAAACTATTGGTTTTATTGGTCAAAACGGGTCAGGAAAATCCACACTAGCTCGTATGCTTGCTGGCGTTGTTGAACCAAGCTCCGGAGAGATCCGTGTGAATGGCGAACGATTGGAGCACAAAGATTACGCGACACGCTGCAAGCTCATCCGCATGATTTTCCAAGATCCAAACACATCGTTAAACCCACGAATCCAGATTGGTCGTATTTTAGAAGGTCCGCTAAAGCGAAATACCAACATGCCGCCAGATGCGCGCATGCAGCGTGTAAAGAACACCCTACTCCGCGTAGGATTGCTGCCTGAGCACGCCTATTTTTATCCACAAATGCTAGCTGCCGGTCAAAAACAGCGCGTGTGTTTGGCTCGTGCACTTATTCTTCAACCTTCCATCATTGTCGCTGATGAGGCGTTAAACGGTTTGGATATGGCAATGCGCTCGCAGATCATTAACTTATTCCTCGAGTTGCAAGAAGAGATGGGATTGTCATTTGTGTACGTGTCTCAGCACATTGGCATTGTTAAGCATATTACTGATAAAGTGATGGTGATGCATGAAGGTGAAGTGGTCGAGTTTGGCGAGACCAACCAAGTACTGACTCATCCCGAGCATCCTATTACTCAACGACTAGTCGAAAGCCACTTTTATAAAGCGCCAAGCCATCAAACAAAATAGTTATCAAAGATGTAATCGTGCAAATGTAAAGAAGCCTGCTTTAACGCAGGCTTCTTTATTGCATGGGTACTAATCAAAAAACTAACGGCGGCTCGCTTGTTTGCGCAGTTCAAAATCAAACTCGTCAGGAAACAATACGACCCCTTCTTCATTTTGATTTGGGAATACAACAATCGATAGCTCGTCATCCTCTAGACCAGAGGTCCAACGGCTGTGCCACTTGTTTAAAGAGATCGCCTCAGGCTCGCAATCTTCCCAATCACCATTCGCCCATTGCAAAGCGAACTCTTCGTTTGGCCATACTGGTACACAATCATCATCTTCTGTATTTAACATGACACAGCCATGTTCGTCTTTCAGAATCCAAACCTTACGATTCGCCACAATCTCTTTTACGCAGTACTTTAAACGTTGCTCTTCGTTGTAGCGATTAATGGTATCCATCTGCTCTTGGGTCAGTTGCTCAGACATATTCGTCTCCTATTTCCCATAGAAAAATGCCCGCAGCTAGGCGGGCATTTAAAGTATATGCTAGAAAATTAAGCTAGCTCAGTTTGAAGCCAAGGCCAACCTTGCTTCTTACGGCTTAGCGTGTTTTCCATCATTAGCATGCCGTCTTTTTCGTGCTTAACAAGCTTCTCAGCCCACTCACCTTTGTATAGAAGACGAGTTTGAGCAGTCGTGATGTCTGTTAGCATTACAGCAGCGAACGCTAGGTTATCTTTCTCACAACGAGATTCTAGGTCTGCTTCTAGTGCTTCGATCATACCGTCAACTTGCTCAAGAGTTGCAAGTTCAACTTGACCAACCACTACGTCACGACCGTTGAATGGGTAACCTTTAAGGTCTTTCTCAACAAGCTCAGCCGCTGATAGACCTTCGATGTTTGTTTTAGCAATTAGAAGATCTTTAGTGAACGCGTCAACATCTTGTACGTCTGCGATTGCCGCTAGTTCAGCAACGGCATCTTTGTCTTTTTGTGTACAAGTTGGAGAAGCAAAACCTACTGTGTCAGATAGAATTGCTGACATCATTAGCTTAGCAATTTGTGGAGTAATCGCGTGACCTTCAATCTTGAACATGTTGAATAGAACAGTGTTGGTACAACCAACAGGCCAGATCCATGCTTCCATTGGGTTTACTGTCATCACGTCACCTAGACGGTGGTGGTCAACAATACCCGCAATTTCAGCTTCTGCGATATCGTCTGGTGCTTGTGCTAGATCTGAGTAATCTACTAGCCAAACGGTCTCACCCGCAACTGATGTGCGAAGCTCAGGAACTTCAGCGCCAGCAACTTCTAGGATGTGCTGAGTTTCACGGTTGATTTCGCCTTGGCGAATTGGCATAGCTTCAACGCCACGCGCTTTTAGAAGTTCAGTTGCAACGAGTGCACTACAAATACTGTCACTGTCTGGGTTCTTATGACCTACAACTAGAATCATGTTTCTTCCTATTCAAGTCAATTTTATACGCCGCCTAATACAGTTAATTAGGGCGTGTTTGCTCACAAAGGCCGATACTTTACCTGATTTCAGAGAGTTTGACACGAAGAAAAGTTCACAATGCTATTGCGAATAAATCTCATTTACATATAATGATAATTATTCCTATTTGCATTTGAGTAAACGATGAACGCGACCCAATTATTACACTCTGCACAACAGTTGTTTCAGCCTACTCAGTTTCGTTTAGCTTATAAGCGATTGCTGATCCCTATCGTCATGCTCATTTTGCTAGGCAATGAAAATACACGTGACGTAGCCGTACAGACGCTATCCGACTCATTCTGGGCGGTGTCATGCTATGTTGCTGCCACATTGGCTATTTATCATTATCTTTCAAACTTTATGTCGAAAACCAATCGAATTACCGAGCTATATCATCGCTCGCGTAATCATCAGGTTTTCTTTGCTTCTTTGTTGGGTGCTTTGCCTGGCTGTGGTGGCGCTATTGTTGTGACAACGCAATTTATTAGTGGCCGAGTAGGATTTGGTGCGATTGTCGCGGTACTTACTTCAACAATGGGTGACGCTGCCTTTTTACTTCTGGCCGCCAAACCAAGTGTTGGATTAGGCGTGGTTGGATTAGGCATTATCGTGGGTACTCTTTCAGGGTTAGTCGTTAATGCTTTTCATGCTGATAACTTTCTGCGACCAGAACCAAAAGAAGCACCTCAGACACATGCTTGTTGCCAACACCAGACAGACCGACACACACCCCTTGAACAACGTGCAATCAATCTACAAGGCGCATTTTGGAAATGGCTTATTGTGCCTGCTAGTGTCGTTGCTGTGTTAATGTCTTTCCAAATCGATATTAATCAGCTGTTGTCTTTGCAGGCCAATACCATTGAATGGCTGGGCGCTATCTTCGCGGTGATCACAATGTCGTTGTGGGCTATGACAAAAGAGCTCGGCGATTATCAGTCAACGGTCTCTGAAGATGAAAAAATCGTGGACTCACACCCGATTCAAAAAGCAGCACAAGATACGAATTTCGTCAGTGCTTGGGTGATCGTGGCGTTTCTGGCGTTTGAACTGACGACCTATTTTTCTGGACTCGACCTTGTAGAAACCTTTTCTCATTGGGGAATTTGGATGCCATTAGCTGGCCTAGCCATTGGTATGTTGCCTGGTTGTGGACCGCAAATTTTAGTCACTAGCCTATACATTTCTGGTGCAGCGCCACTTTCTGCGCAACTGGCCAATGCGATTTCTAACGATGGTGACGCCCTATTCCCCGCTATTGCAATGGCACCGAAAGCTGCTTTGGTCGCGACTATTTACTCGTCCATTCCTGCGTTTATTGTTGGATACGGGTATTACTTTTTATTCGAGTTCTAACGCCCAGAGCATCAAAACGAGAAAGGAGCCGCAATAGGCTCCTTTCTTGATCTTGGTATTGGGCGATTTACTTCACGTTATGCTGTAACGATCGCTTTCGCATTGAGCCCTTTATCCACGCTCACCATTAACAACTGGCAAGGTTCTTGGTTTAGCTTTTCCCCTGTCCAGTAATCATACCAGTCCACCGGTTGATCAGACGTCAGCGTAAATTCCATCGCTCCGTAACTCGCATAATTAAACAAACAATGGAGGTCATTCTTCGTCGTTAGTTTTAAAAACGCGTGATTTAAACTCAAAGCGGTAAACTTTGCAGATTGCTGGTTACGTTGTTGACGTAACATGAGCTTAGACAGTGTCTTCTTAGCAAACGGCGTAATCTCAGGGAGCGGGTCACCAGACAGCAGCAAACCACCACTCGCTAATAACACCGTGCGATGAAATTCATACTCTTCTCTGGATGCAGATTGATTAGCTAATGAAGTGAACGTGGCGCAATCCGGGTCAATTTGCCACAATTTTCGATGCTGCCAACTACGGTAAAAGGTTTCTTTGGCTATCTGTTCGAATCGACGACTATGACGCTCTACATCGTCAGAAACACGCATTGCATCCACAAGCCCCAGAGATGGCCACATTGGCGCGTTGCAACCTAAAAGCCACGCATCACCAGCGCCTTTGGCAATCGCTTCCATTCCTAAGCGATACGCCTCAACGCCTGTAATACCAGATTGTTTACGAACACCTTTTAAGGTGCCCCAATAGTTCGCGTCTAGCTTGAACAACTCAACGCCCCACTCTTGTCTCATGACAGAGACTACATGCGTCAGATGGTCTTGCACTTCTGGGTTTGAGGTATCGAGTATGTACCAAGGCGTGCATCGCCAACCACCGTATGTGACATCTTCTGCTTTAAGTAAGCCACCACCCTTGTGGCGAACAAACCAATCTGGATGCTGTTTGAAGATCTCCGACTCAGGCTGTGCAATGAAAGGCGCCATCCAAATTGCCGGCTTTTTTCCTTTTGCACGGATGTTATGAATGAGCTCTTTTACGCCACCAGAAAACTTATCTGATGGGGTTAACCAATCGCCCATAAAGGCTTGATAGCCATCATCCAGAAGTACCCACTCTAGGTCTTCGAGCTTATCTTGCATACAATCTACGTTCTGCATGATGTTTTGTTCTGTCACGTCTGCGTAGTACGCGTACCACGAACACCAACCAACAGGCGCATCTTGTGTCACACCTTGGCGAACAGGATGATGCTCTGCAATCATCTCGCCATAGGTTTGATAAAGCTCGGACAGTGATTGACCGCAGAGTACCGCCACGGACTCAAGTTGATTACTTTCCCAATCCGCCACTTGAGTCAACTCACCATCAATTGCGGCTGATAAAACCCAATGCTCATCACGCAGCACAACATCAAAATAGCCTGCAAAGCGATGACATGATGTGAAGCCAAATAATGTGTAGCCCGCTGAACCTTCCACCACTAAATAGTTGTAATAACGCTTAGGGGCATCTTTAGGGTAGATTCGATAAGAAGGATTATTGTCTGGGCAGCGACCAATATCAACGGGGTGATTGATCGTTCCCGCCGTTTGCGCCAACATTTGAAAACCATCCCCAATTACGTTGGCCTCGTGCTCGTACAAAAACGGCATTTCGAATAACACTTCACGGTCCGTAAAGGTTTTATTGTGAAGACCAGCAAAAGAAAAATGTAATTGATTACCCTCAACTTCAACTTGGAAGTCATTGTTATTCACAGTGATCTCAGTGTGATTTGCTAATTGAATGCTCTGAGCCATAAAGAGTCTACTCACTTAATTATTATTGTTTAGCTTGGCGCATTATCTCCTGCTTGTCTCACCCAATTCGTTACCATCATCACGAATACCAGTCTCGTTTAACGTTATGAAGTTACTATTGAGACAACGCTCACTGAAATTTTGATAAAAAAATACCAGCCCTGAGGCTGGTATTTGGATTTATGCAAACTGCACTAATTAAGCAACTTCGATCGGACCACCAAATGAAGTGACTGGCGGCACTTTACCTGTGAACTTCTCGAAGTCTACGATACATGTGTTCGCAGAAGTCGCCTGTGCAAGCTCAGAAGAACCGATGTCTTGCGTTAGCGTGTTAGGATCACCGTAGGTACAGATTGCGCCTTCTTTCTCGTTTAGAGGACCGTACCACGCACCTTCTTCGATACGAATAACGCCACGTGGGTAGCTGTCAGTCAAAACAGCACCAGCTAATAGCTGACCACGACCGTTGAATACACGTACCAAATCACCATCTTTGATGCCTTTTGCTTTGGCATCCGCTGGGTTGATGTAAACCGGCTCACGACCTTGTACCGCGTAAGTCGCGCGGAACTCTTCAGACTCACACATTTGAGAGTGCAGACGCTTATCAGGGTGGCAAGACTGCAACCAGAATGGGTATTTATCTGAACCAGGACCACCGTGTGAACGCTCTGATTTTTCGAACCACATTGGGTGCTCTTGACAGTGTTCGTAACCGTAACGGCCGATCTTACGAGACGTGATCTCGATGAAGCCAGACGGCGTACCTAGTGGATTCAGCTCAGGGTCTTTACGGAAGTCCGCATGACGAACCCAAGGTTTACCTTCACCGAAGTCTAGTACGCTCTTCTCCCAGAACTCGTTGAATTCTGGCATTTCAAACTTACCTTCGTTCGCTTTTTTACAATCGTTGTAAAGGCTTTCGATCCATTCCATCTCGCTCATACCACGAGTGTATTCTTCGCGGCGACCAAAACGCTGAGTGAGTTCACTCATGATTTGGAAGTCAGGCTTAGATTGGAACAATGGATCAACGAGGCGATGCATCGCAATCAGACCTTTGTTCGAGTATGAACCGTATACGTCGATGTCGTTACGTTCCCATTGCGTACACGCCGGTAGAACGATATCTGAGAAACGACATGTCGCAGTCCAAGCAAACTCGATCGTTACAACCGTTTGAAGCTTGCGGAACGCTTTCTTCATGCGGTTACGATCTTGATGGTGGTGCCATGGGTTACAACCCGAGATAACCATCATCTTGAAGTCTGGCAGTTTCACTTTACCGCCGTTGTAGTTGATCTCTTTGCCAGGCTCTAGCAGACAGTCGATCCAACGTGCAACAGGGATAGTACGACTGTAACCGTTAAAGTCGTTGTTGTCCCACTTAGGTTTCATACCTTGGTCAAGGTTACGAGGGAAACCACCAGGACCCGCGAAACCAGTAGAAGGCACACCGATACTTGAGTAGTGGTGACCGTAAGAGATACCACCGCCAGGTAGACCGATTTGACCAACCATTGCAGCAACCACAGCCGCTGCCCAGTATGGCTGCTCACCGTGCTCTTGACGCTGGATACACCAACCCATCAGGATCTGTGTACGACCGCTGACTAGCATGCGTGCGAATTCACGGATCTTGTCCGCTTTCACGCCACAAATCGCCGCTGCCCATTCAGGCGTCTTCTCTACTTTGTCTTTTGTCTTACCTTGAACGTATTGAATGAACTCTTCAAAGCCTAGACAGTAAGTATCAATGAATTTCTTATCGTACAGGTTTTCGTTGTACAACACGTGTGCCACAGCGAGCATGAACGCTACGTCTGTCAGCGGGTTGATGTACAAGTGATCGTTCTCTAAGTAGCGCTGAGTTTTGTTCTTCACTGGGTCTACAGATAGAACGTTGATCTCACCTTTCGCCACTTTTTCTTTTAGTTGTGCAAGGTACTTAAACGACTCATGCGTTTCACAGTTCCAACCTACTTGAAGGTTTTTCACTGGGTCGTTAGCCCAAAGAACGATGTTGTCAGAGTTTTCTAGGATCTCAGACCAAGACGTACCTTGTGCGTACACTTCGGTTGAACCTAGCACGTACGGCATAATGGTTTGACCTGCACCCGTCGAGTAGTCACCTACTTTCGTGATGAAGTTGCCGTGCATACCTACTGCACGTTGCATGTGCGCTGTACAGTTGTTAAATGAACCCGTTTGGTTCCAACCTGTTTGACCTGCATGCAGCGCCCATGGGCCGTAGTCTTTTTGAATACGTTCTAGCTCACGGTAGAACAAGTCTAGCGCTTCATCCCAAGTTACTCGGATGAAACGGTTGTTACCGCGAGTATCTGCGCTGTATTTATGTTTCTTCAACCAATCTAGACGAACCATTGGGTAACGAACACGTGAAGGGCTGTAGATAATACCCTTAATGCCGTTCAACATTTCTGTTGGGTTTTTGTCTAGCTCTAGCGGCTTGATCTCTTGAACTTTACCCGCGTAGATGTGGGCGCGGAACGCGCCCCAGTGAGAACCGGTTACTTTCCAAGTACCTGTCGTCTCAACGGCATTTGCAGAGGCGGACGCCAATAAGCTAGGACCAATTACTGACGCTGCACTTGTGGTTGCTACACCTTTAAGAAAACTTCTTCGTGTAATAGCCATTTAAAATTACTCCAATCCGACGCTTATTAGTGGTGACCTTCAGCATAATCTGAAGAGTGTTTCTGTAGATACTTCAAGATCAGTGCTTCACTGTCTGTATCTAGGTTAACGAACGCCAACATACCGTCGAACATACCTGGCCAGGTGTTCGCGTCGAAGTGCGCTTCCGCAGGTTGAGTGTGACATACAGAACAATTGGTCTTGTAGGCTTCACGAGATTTTTCCCAAACAGGATTGATGTCGTTCAGCATAGACTCTTTCTTAATCCATACTTTCGCCGCTACTTTTTCCCAAGGAAGGCCTGTTAACTCATCCACTTTTTTCTCACCAGTCGTCACAATGTTGCTGTCTGTTGCTGCTTCTTTCATCAGAGACGCAGTCGCAATGTTCTTACCGAAGTCTTCTTGAATTACACGACCAAAACCTTTTGCTTTGCGCCAACCGTCAATTTCGATCTCAACAAACTCGCCTTTGTCTTCAAGAACTTTAACGGTCGATGCAGGATTAAGAAGACCAGCTTCTTTACTGCCTTGCGCATCAAAGTAAATTGGTAGGTGACGAACGCTCACGAGTTGCTGACCAACGCCGTAATCCGTGTTAGAAGTCATACCCTCTAGATCACCCACGATACCGCCAATGCTGTCCATGCCTGCTGGTAGGTTGTGCGCAATACCCTTGTGACAGTCAACACAGCTTTGATCTTTCTCAGCGGCTTGCTTCATTTGGATACGAGCGGTTGGAGACATTTGCTCGAAATCCATCGATTCGTAGTTGTGACAGTTTTTACACTCCAGAGATTTGTTTGCCGAGAAACGATCCCATTCGTGTTTAGCAAGTTCGATACGACGCTCTTCGAACACACCCGGTTCGTCGTAGTTGCCAAATACTTGTGCAAATACTTCTTTAGAAGCTTGCATCTTACGAGCGATCTTATCTGTCCAGTTATGTGGAACGTGACAATCAGGACAGGTAGCACGAACACCAGAGTGGTTTTTCCAGTGCACCGTTTCTTGTAGCTCAACGTACACGTTGTCACGCATTGTGTGACAACTAATACAGAATTCTTCTGTGTTGGTTGCTTCTAGAGCGGTGTTAAAGCCACCCCAAAAGATAACACCAGCAATAAAGCCGCCCATAGTCAGCACACCTAGGCTGATATGTACAGCTGGGCGCGTCATGGTACGCCACAGTTTAATGATTAATGATTTCATTATTTGCTCTCTTAAAATCTTTTCAAAAGTGTGGTTATGAGCTCACTGGCTTACATGCCGTGCGCGCCTGGAGGTCCAAAGAAGAAGACTTGCAACATCCAAACGATGAACCCGTAGCCGCCAACAAAGGCCACACTCAGAATTGGGAAGAGAACAACTGCAATGAAGAGGAACGACTTCCACTCCAGGGAGCGTTTTTCACCACTCTCAATTTTATTAACATCACTCATACATTTGCCTATTTTGTATCTAGTGTTATTGAAAAGCCCGCGTAACCAAGCTTAAGTTTTTTACAAACTCTAATGGAAAATGTTAGACCATACTAATAGTAGGGTTCAATCAAATAAGCGACCTCAGACCTTGTAATTCAACACTTTTTTGAGCTCATCCAGAGATATGATGGATTGATGTTATTTATTAAAAAACATGAACAGATGTGACAAAATAAGTCTTTTAAGGAGTTGTTAAATAACCAACATTTAAGAAACATCGATCACATTTAAATCGTAATTACCATGCCATAAATCGACTTAAAAACTCCGAAAAAGATAACCGTTTGTAAACAAAATGCTGCGTATTAATGTCGAAAATAGCACTCAAGATTTACTTTAAGAACAGCAAAAAGTGCACGTAGTGGTTCATATAAAGGGGAGGCTTAGATACAATTATTCGCGTATTTTCAAGGAGCGATTATGGACAACGTGGTGGATATAAGCTGGGTCAAACTGGCACTGTTTGGTTTGATTTTATTGGTCCCCTTCTTTATCAATGCCCGCTACAAATTAGGGATAGCAAAAGACACCATAATCAGTGTTATCCGAATGACACTTCAGCTCATATTGATTGGCGTGTATTTAGAATATCTTTTTCAATTAAACAGCTTACTTGTCAATATACTTTGGCTTGCCATCATGCTACTGATTGGTGCCAGCTCAATTGCGGGAAAAGCTCACTTACCTAAAAAGCCACTTATGCTTCCGCTACTAACGGGCCTTACCTGTGGTCTAATACCACTTCTGATAGCAATTACAGCAGGCTTAGTGCAACCATCCCCTATTTACAATGCGCAGTACATGATCCCACTTGCTGGTATGTTATTGGGTAACAGCTTGAGTAGTAATATCATCGCTCTTCAGAATTTGTTTACGGCTTTTGAGCAGAGACAAGCAGAATATGAGGCTGCAATCTCACTTGGAGCCTCTCCTCGCTACGCATCCTTCCCCTTCATTCAGGAGGCTCTTAGAAAGTCCCTCGCCCCAACTTTAGCTTCTATGGCCACTACAGGGCTGGTTACCTTACCTGGTATGATGACCGGTCAAATTCTAGGTGGCGCGAGCCCGATGGTTGCGATTAAATATCAGTTAGTAATTATGCTGGCTATTTTCGTCATGTTGAGTGCCTCCGTAACCATAACGTTAGAAATGACATTGCGCTGGGTACAAACCAAAGAAGGCCGAATCAAGATAAAAATCGAGCAACCCGAATCGACCAAAACTCATGGTTAGCTGGCGCTTGTGGGTAAAGACCGTTAAACAACTTATATTGCCAAGTCGAACGTACTTTTAACTGAATAACTCAACTATTCTTCGAGCACTCATCAAGACGCTTTCAGATGAAAAGTCAGGCAGAATTCTTTTTGATATAAGCTTCTAATTTTATGAAATTTTCTTTGCAAGTTTAGATACGCACGACCTTTGATACAGGTTATCCACAGAAAATGTGGATAAGCCCCCAAACCCCATACGCAACCAGAAACATAGCAACATAAGTGATCAATCGAATCGTCATGCATTGATCACGTGACTGACATGTTCTAATTTTAGAGTAAAGGCAGTGACCACAAACTTGGAGATACGTACATGGATGTCTTAATGATCAAAGAAAATTACGATGAACTCCTGTCCGATGCACCTCTGGATTGGCTCGTTCAAGAACCAAAGGAAGTAACTTCTCATTGGCTCCCAACCGATTTTGGCATCAACGAAGAGTTGATTTAGCATGACTCGACTTATTTGACACTTGCAGAGACAAATAAAAAGAAAGGCGAACCATCTGGTTCGCCTTTCTTGTGATCTTCTAAACTTATCGCAAATGGTTATCTTCGTCGCGTAGATAAATCATCCAATACCACATGCCAACAAATACGCCACCACCAATAATGTTTCCTATCGTAACAGGAATTAGGTTGTTTACGATGAACCCCATCATGTTTAAGTCCGCGTAGTTTGCAATATCTGCCCCTGTCATTTGCCAAAACGCTTCTGGCGCAAAGTACTTAATACCAATCGCCATAGGTACTTGGAACATGTTCGCAATACAGTGCTCAAAACCTGCCGACACGAACATAGCCACAGGCAAAATCATGACCGCTATTTTGTCAGTTAATGTACGTCCACTAAACGTCATCCAAACAGCAATACACACCAGCACGTTACACATGATGCCAAGCGCAACAGCAGCAAAGAAACCATGGTGCAATTTGTGTTGAGAGATCGCCATCGCGTTGAGACCAACTTGGCCATGATCAAACATATATTGCTTGGTAACTAGCATACAGGCCACGAGCAAAATGGCCCCAACCATATTGCCAAAGTAAACCACCAACCAGTTTTTGATAAGTGCTTGCCAAGAGATTTTTCCACTCGCACGCGCAACTAGTGTCAGCACAGAGCTAGTGAAAAGCTCGCCGCCAGTAACCACCACCAAAATCAAACCAAGGCTAAATGCCAGACCACCAATGAGTCGTGTAATGCCCCAAGGCAGCTCGCCTGCGCCTGTCGTTACTGTGGTATAGAAGATGAAAGCAATACCAATATGAAGCCCCGCAGAAATGGCGAGCAGAAAAGATTTGATTGGAGCTTTCGTTGCTTTGCCTACCCCCACTTCAGCCGCGCGTTCCGCAGCTTGTGGCGGTAATAGTGAGTCAAACTGATTAAAGTTCATTCTGGTGTAACATTTAGAAACATTTAAAGAGGCGCGGATAATCGCTCTATTTCCCTATTTTTTCAAGTGCTATTTGGCGTGTTTACTAAAATCGTTGTTATTGGGAGATCAAGCAATAAATAGCGCCTATCATTCGCTACCGTAAGTATCATTGATACTTAACAAGTATTCGACCTTTCGAACAAAGATCCTGCGTTATATCAGCCTGATAGCGCCGTACTTAACACTTCTTGTCGTTGAATGTTGCCCAACGCTACTTTTCAGACTAGCTTGGTAAAAAAGCGCAAAGGAATCATTTATGAAATATTCAGCTGAACATATCGCCGAATTGAATCTACTTCTTCAGTTCGACCTAAGTAGTGCTGCAACTGGTATTAAAGTTCATACAGACGCGTCAGAAGAAATGCAGGCAGCCGTTGCTCGTCTATATAAGAAGCAACTTTGTACACAGCCTGACGGTGGTTATCTAACAGACGAAGGCATTGAAGTTGCAGAACATGCAGATAAGATTTTAAGAGTTTTGTCTGTGTAATTTGAGTAAATTACCACCTTCTAAAGAAGGTGGCTTTGTGTGAGCCCCCTAAAAGGGGGCCTTTGTTTAGTCCAGCGCCAATTGCTGCTGCTCTACTCGCTCTTGCTTCTCTTGATGTCTTACATATCGGCGTATTATTTCTTCATTGATTCCAACACTATCGACAAAATAGCCTCTTTGCCAAAAGTGATTACCCCAAAGCCTGTTCTTCCTAAGGTGAGGAAACTTGCTAAATAGCTTTAAGGCTATTTTGCCTTTCAATACCCCCATCAACTTGGATATCGAAAGCTTTGGTGGGACCTTTACAACTAAATGTACGTGGTCAACTTGTACGTTTAGCTCTACGACTTCACATCCAAGTTGATTACAGTAAACATAAATACATCGATAAACTTCTTTACCTATATTGTTCTTCAAGATCCTAAATCGATACTTTGGCGTCCACACTATATGGTATTGACAACGCCAAAATACGTGGGAAGCTTGATTGTATCTACTCATGTTATTTGTCCTCTTTGACTTCTGGAAAAATCAAAGACGCATTTAGCATGAGTAGTTTTACAGGCAAAGCCGAAACGGATGATAACCACCTACTGAAGTAGGTGGTTTAGGGCTGAAAACAAAAAACGCCACCGAACTCGGTGGCGTTTTTTAGTCCTATATTTTTCCTGTCGATGCCTGTGGCAATAATCGCTTTTTCATTTTGCTAAATGGTTGAACCTTGTCATACAACCAGTTAAAACCAGTGGCATAAAATAGGAAGAAAACGAGGAAGCCGGCTTCCAGCATTAGAGCTTGAAGAAGCGTAATTTCTAAGAACCAGGCAATCACAGGTAGAGAGATAAAGATTAATCCTCCCTCGAAACCAATAGTGTGTCCAAGCCGCATCGCTAAACTTCGCTCAGCTCGATTGTCACCAAACCACTTATCAAAGTACAAGTTGTAGATGTAGTTCCATATCACGGTATACATGCTCAACCCGACCCCAACCAACGCAAGATCACTAGAGCCCTTTCCAGTGATCAATGAAGCCGCTGGTACAATAATCGCGAGTGCGATTAACTCAAAAAGTACTGCATGAAAAATTCGTTCGTTACGAGTCATATTTCTCTGTCCAAATAGTTCTACTCAATGCTTAGAATTTTATCTATTATTTAGATAACCAAAAGTTAGATAACATCGGTTTAAGCGATATGTTTACCATCGAACAACTGCAAGCTTTTATTGCTACATCAGAAGCAGGATCATTTTCAGGAGCAGCTAGAAAACTGGGGCGAGCTCAATCTGTAGTGAGCCAGCACATCATGAATATGGAGATCGACTGTGGCGTTGAGCTTTTTGATCGATCAGGCAGGTACCCTAAATTAACTGAGAATGGCCTCGCGCTCGTACCTTATGCACAAGCAACAATCAGCCAACTCGACCGCCTAAACAATAGGGCATCACAGCTCTTTTCCACGCCAACGAACAAATTAGTCTTAGCTATTGATGAAGGGATTCCTCTGACTCGCTTGCCGGATGTGCTAAAGAAGTTAGAGCAACGCTTTCCACACTTACAAGTTGAATGCTTAACGGCATCAAGCCCTGATATCATTGAATTGGTTAAGTCGGAACGCGCCACGACTGGGATTATTTTGAGTGATTTACAAATGCCAAGGCACATCGATTTCACCAATCTTGGCAATATTGCATTTGATGTCTATGTTTCTTCAACACATCCTTTAGCAAAGCAGAAAATCACTCACATTGATCAATTAAAACAACATCGTCAATTGGTCATACGATCCAAAAGTGCAGAGCCATGTGGCCTCAATCAAGCATTTAGCCCAGATATCTGGTACGCTGATAACTACTATATTTTGTTGGAATTGGCGAATAAAGGGTTTGGTTGGTGCTTTCTACCACAGCATTTAGTCGCGTATTCACCTAATACATTAGAAAAAGTTGGGGATGATTTCACAAAACTGGCTTGGCAAGTCAATGTTGACCTTATTCAGCACCAGAAATGGCATTCAGATCCCCTCCATCAACAAGCTAAAGCAGAACTGCTCAACCTATTCGGGCAGACATAAGTAAGTAGGAAGACCCAAATGGCAAATACATTGATCGTAGGTGCAGGCTGGCTCGGAACTCCGCTAGCAGAAACATTGATGAAAGATGGACACTATGTTGTCGTCACTCGTCGTAGCCAAACTCGATTAAAAGAGTTACCCACCTCATTAACTCACTCCGCATTGTTCGATTTCAATCAATTGAACGCCACAGCACGGCTAGATGAGCTGCTCAAACAGCATCAAATTACGCACGTTATCGGTGCTTTTCCTCCAGGATTTCGTAAAGGACGCGGTCAAGAATATGCCCAGCAATGGCAAATACTTGCCAACGCAGCTAAGCAAAACAACGTTGAAAAACTTCTCATGATCAGCTCTACCACGGTTTACCCTAACCTTGCTTCCGATATGGAAGAAGCTGACGCGTCACTCTCTTTAGCAGCCGAAAGCCCTTATTTCTCTGACAATGCACGTATTATGCTTCAAGCAGAGCAGCATGTTATCGACTCGAATATTAGCTTTGTTATTCTACGTTGTAGCGGATTAATCGGGCCAGATAGACACCCATCTCGCTTTGCTGCAAGGCTTCAACAAGTTAGTCGTAAAGCACCAGCTAATATGCTTCATCAAGATGATGCTGTCTCGGCTGCGAAATTTGCCTTAGGCAATTTAAGCAACCAAGTCATTAATGTTACGACACCTCATACTGTCAGCAAGGCTGAGTTCTACCAAGCTGCCATAAACAAAATCGGAAGTGAGATACCTCTTCCACCCGTCACAGAGCAAGCTGACAAGCGTATTCTTGCTGACAAACTACTCTCACTTGGTTATCGATTTCACTTCAATTCAACTTTGGATGCGCTATGAGACTCTATAGACATATAGAAACGCTTTGGGATTACATGCAACTCAAACATGAACTGAAACCTGCGGACTGTTTGTTTGTGATGTGCAGTAATGATGTGCGTGTAGCGGAGCACGCTGCCAAGCTCTACCACCAAAAGTTGGCACCTTTGATTGTATTTTCAGGGGGTCAAGGTCGCTTCACAGATGGACTGTTTGAAAAAAGCGAGGCAGAAACCTTTGCCGAGATTGCAAAGTTGTCGGGCGTTCCAAGTGAAGCAATTTTGCTCGAAACTGAATCCACAAACAGTGGAGAAAATGTTCGCTTTACTGAGCAACGATTAAAAGAGGAAGGAAAACAGTGTTCCTCGTTTATTCTGGTACAAAAACCGTTTATGGAGCGTAGAGCAATCGCGACATTTGAAAAACAGTGGCAGTCACCCTACACTCAGCTCCAAGTAAGCTCTGCGGCTCTTCCATTTTTTGAATACATTAATGAAGACATGCCATTAATGATGGTGCTAGAAGCACTAATAGAAGATTTCTCTCGCGTAAAAAGCTATCCAGAGAAAGGATTTCAAACCGAGCAGAACATCCCTCAGCAAGTCGAATCTTCTTACCAGGCTTTACTCGAGCGATTTGGTTTTGACTTAGTCTAGCTTTTTCTAACCGACAAACAAAAAGCCACCAAGTACGGTGGCTTTTCTATATCAATACGGCTTATTTACCGAGCGCTTCTTTGTAATGTTGGCGGCATACGGAGACATACTTATCGTTACCGCCGATCGCAACTTGATCGCCTTCTTTAATTGCCACGCCGTGTTCATCGGTACGAATAACCATATTCGCTTTGCGGCCACAATGGCAGATTGTTTTGAGCTCAACCAGCTTGTCTGCCCAAGATAATAGATACTTACTGCCTTCAAAAAGTTCGCCTAGAAAATCGGTGCGAAGGCCGTAACACAATACTGGAATATGCAACTTATCAACGACTTCAGTAAGTTGATAAACTTGTTCTTTCGACAAGAACTGACACTCATCAACAAGAATACAGTGACGTTTTTCAACCTCATTCAGATCTGCGATCTCTTGATACAAATTGGTATCCTGACGAAATAAATGTGCGTCAGATTGAAGACCAATACGAGAGCTCACTTTACCGACACCAAAACGATCATCTAGCGCAGCCGTAAAAATAACTGGCGTCATGCCGCGTTCTTGATAGTTGAAAGAGGATTGAAGAAGCGTTGTTGATTTACCCGCATTCATTGCTGAGTAATAGAAATACATCTGAGCCACAGAGCATTACCTAAAGTTAAAGTTTTAATTTATGGAAATGGAAAATAAAAGGGCTGAATTATCAGCCCTTTAAAAATGAAAATTCAATTACTTACGACGCCACGTTGTGCCTTCTGGACCATCTTCCAGAACAATGCCCATTTCGGTCAGCTTGTCACGAGCCATATCTGCATTCGCCCAATCTTTCGAAGCACGAGAGTCGTTACGCAGCTTGATCAGAGCTTCGATTTCAGCCACTTCATCATCGTTACCCGCATCACCTTTTAGGAAGGCTTCAGGATCTTGGTGAAGAATACCGATCACGTCAGCTAGTTCACGCATTAGCGCACCGAGTTCGCTCGCTTTCTCTAGGTTTTCTGTTTTCAGACGGTTAACTTCTCGCGCCATGTCGAACAGAACTGAGTACGCTTCTGGTGTGTTGAAGTCATCGTTCATCGCTGCAGTGAAGCGAGATACGTACTCTTCACCACCAGCAGGCGCCGCGTTTAGGTCTAAACCACGTAGAGATGTGTACAGGCGCTCAAGCGAAGCACGTGCTTGGTTTAGGTTATCTTCGCTGTAGTTTAACTGGCTACGGTAATGACCAGACATTAGGAAGTAACGCACTGTTTCAGCATCGTAGTGACCAAGAACGTCACGGATAGTAAAGAAGTTACCTAGAGATTTAGACATCTTCTCACGGTCTACCATTACCATGCCGCTGTGCATCCATGTGTTCACGTATTGTGTATCGTGTGCACAGCATGATTGTGCGATTTCATTTTCGTGGTGTGGGAACTGAAGGTCAGAACCGCCGCCGTGAATGTCGAAGTGGTTACCTAGGATTGAAGAGTTCATTGCTGAACACTCTATGTGCCAACCTGGACGACCAGGACCCCATGGTGACTCCCACGTTGGTTCACCCGGCTTAGACATCTTCCAAAGTACAAAGTCTAGAGGGCTGCGTTTTGCTGTTTCGATATCAACGCGCGCGCCAGCTTGAAGCTGATCAAGGTCTTGCTTAGAAAGCTTGCCGTATTCGTTGAACTTACCCACTTCAAACATTACGTCACCGTTATCTGCAACGTATGCAAAACCGCGCTCGATTAGCTTCTCAACCAATTCGATGATTTCAGCAATAAACTGTGTCGCACGAGGTTCAACGTCCGGACGTTTCATGTTCAGCGCATCAAAATCAGCGTGCATTTCACCAATCAAACGCTCAGTCAATGAATCGCAAGACTCACCATTTTCTGCGGCACGTTTGATGATCTTATCGTCGATATCTGTGATGTTACGTACAAACGTCAGATCATAGCCCAAGTAGCGAAGGTAACGTGATACAACGTCAAAAGAGACGAAAGTACGACCGTGACCAATGTGACAGAGATCGTAGATGGTAACTCCACAGACATACATACCGACTTTGCCAGCTGTAATTGGTTTGAATTCCTCTTTCTGTCTTGTGAGTGTGTTATATATCTTTAACATGATCTCTATCTATGATTGTGAATGAATAAAAGAAGATGAGTATATCAACTCCAACCTAGTTAGGTAATAGCAATTAACCGATAAAACGATAATCGGCTAAACTTCAAGCACAAAACGAAGAATTTCCTCTTCCTGAGTTTTTAAAGCACTAGAACTTAGGCTAGAATCTCGGGCTCAACACAACACAGTAAAGGAAAGTAGCATGATCACCCTTCACACTAATTTTGGTGACATCAAGATTCAACTAAACGAAGAGAAAGCGCCAGAGACAAGCGCAAACTTCCTTCAGTACTGCCGCGACGGTTTCTACGACAACACGCTTTTCCACCGTGTTATTGACGGCTTCATGATCCAAGGTGGTGGTATGGAGTCTGGTCTACGTGAAAAAGCGACTCGTGCACCTATCAAGAACGAAGCAAACAACGGCCTAAGCAACAAAGTGGGTACACTTGCTATGGCACGTACTATGGAGCCGCATTCAGCAAGCTCTCAGTTCTTCATCAACGTAAACAACAACACATTCCTAGACTTCCGTAGCGAAAGCCTAGACGGTTGGGGTTACTGTGTGTTCGGTGAAGTAATCGAAGGCATGGACATCGTAAATAAGATCAAAGGCGTTAGCACTGGTTCTTACGGCATGCACCAAGACGTACCTCTAGAAGACGTAGTAATCACTGGTACAACAATTGAAGAGTAATTCTTAGGAATTATTTTTAAAAGATAAGTTAATGGGGAGGCATAGCTTCCCCTTATTTCTATGACGACATTATTTATTTCCGATCTTCACCTTACCCCATCACGTCCTGATATCACGGAATGTTTTGTGACGTTCATGCGAACAGAAGCAACAAAAGCTGATGCACTTTATGTACTCGGCGATCTGTTTGAGTTCTGGATTGGTGACGATGACAACACCCCTTTTGCAGACCAAATCCGTGCAGAATTTAAAGCACTGACGGATGCGGGTGTGCCAACTTTTTTCATCCAAGGCAATCGAGATTTTTTACTCGGCAAACGCTTTTGCAAAGAAACCGGTATGACATTACTCGACGATGTCTGCACGATTGATCTTTATGGTCAAAAAGCCGTAATCCTACATGGCGATACGCTCTGCATTGACGATGTGAAATACCAAGAGTTTAGAAAAACCGTTCACAAGCCATGGCTACAATGGTTGTTTAACCGTATTCCTTGGTTCATTAAGAAGAAAATTGTCTCAAAAGTTCAATCCGATATTCGTGATGATAAAATGAGCAAGTCATTAGATATCATGGACGTCAACCAAAATGAGGTCGAGAAAGTGATGTCTCAGAACTGCGTCAACTTAATGATTCATGGTCACACACATCGCCCGAACACACATTTTTTTGACGTCGATGGCGTTAAAAAGACCCGAATTGTTTTAGGGGATTGGTATACGCAAGGCTCAGTTTTAAAAGTAAATTCTGATAGTTTTGACCTACAAACGAGACCGTTCATACAGAATTTGCGTTAAGCATGTAGAGCGTGTAGAAGATTCACGCTCAAGTCGTAGATATTTTGTAAAAAATCGCTATTATCATAATACTAAGTTAAACAGAACGAAGTACCTAATTGAAGTATTCTTACGTAGCTCGCCAACCGATTCTGGATAGAGAAAAACGAACCATAGGTTACGAACTCCTCTTTCGAGACGGCCCTAAAAATACCTTCCCTGAAGTAGAACCAGAGCTGGCTACTAGTCGACTGCTATCCGATCATTTTTTGTCGACGCATTACAACACATTAGGAAACAAACTTGGCTTTGTTAACTTTCCGCATCAAAGCTTGGTGAACTTGGTCCCAACTTTGTTCCCTAAAGAATCTCTCGTCATTGAAGTCCTTGAAGACTGCGAACCGACAGAAGAACTGTTAGAAGCCATCAAGCACCTTCATGAGTGCGGATACAAAATTGCTCTGGATGATTTTGTTCCGACGAAAGCTTGGAAGCGTTTTCTTCCATACGTTTCCATGATCAAGTTTGATATTAGACTTGTGCCGATCAAGAAAGCTGCCATTTTTATTCAGGCGTTGAGCCCATTTAAAATCGACTTTCTTGCGGAAAAGGTAGAGACCTATGAAGAGTTTGAGCAAGCTCTAGAAGCCGGTTTTAACTATTTTCAAGGGTATTTTTTTAGCAAACCTGAGATGATCCAGAAAAAACGGTTGAACCCCGCGTTTCTTACCGTCATCCAACTTTGTAAAGAGATTGCTGATAAGCCCATCGACTTCAATGAGGTTGAACGTCTGTTTTCGATTGATGTGACGCTGTCATACAAGCTGCTTACTTACGTAAATTCAGGATATACATTAACGACTAAGATCAAATCGTTCAGACAGGCGCTTATTTATCTGGGTGAAGAGCGACTACGACGCTTTATTTCCTTAGTTGCGATTGCGTCCGTTCAAGAAGATAAACCTGACTCTCTTTACTCTTTAGCGATTCAGCGTGCACGAATGTGTGAACTGTTACTTAGTCAAATGAACACTAGGTATGACCCTGGGCAGGCTTTTTTGACAGGCATGTTTTCTTTACTCGGATCTTTGCTCGATCAACCGCTCTCGGATGTCATTGAAGATATCCCCGTTGACGAAGATATAAAACTCGCATTAACCAGTCGAAAAGGCGTACTTGGTCACTTACTTTCGATGACGATCGCCTACGAACAAGCGGACTGGGAGTTAGCCGAGCGATATTGCACCGTTCTTAAATTAACCGAACCTCAATTAGCAGACGCTTTTAATCAATCGACGGAATGGGCTCAAGAACTGCTGTCTCAAACGCCCTAAATCGCTATAATGCCTCACCTCCAGCCTCGCAATTGTGAGGTTGTTTGTTTTTACCGCTTAATTAATCGAGATTTCATTTTATGGCTTCTTCTTGCCCTTGCGGATCTAACCGCACCTACCAACAGTGTTGTGAAATTGCCCACAATAACCACGCTGACGTCACCACTCCAGAGCAGTTAATGCGCTCTCGTTACAGTGCGCATGTGTTAGGTCTAGTCGATTACGTGGTGAACACGTACCACCCAAGCTGTAATGCAGAAGAGCAACGTGAAGACATTGCCCAATCTATCGACAGCGATTGGTGCAAACTTGAAGTTGTAAAAACAGAAGCTGGCAGTAATGACAATGAAGGCTTTGTAGAGTTTAGCGCTTATTTTGATGAAGACGGCAAACGCTACTGCATGACAGAGCGTTCTCGCTTTGTAAAAGAAAATGGGCTTTGGTACTACATTGACGGCACGTTTCCAGAAGAAGAGCTAGAAGAAGAACCAGAACAAGATCCTCGCCTAAACCAACCAGTGAGTAGCCTAAAAGTAGGTCGTAACGACCCGTGTATCTGTGGAAGCGGTAAGAAATTTAAGAAGTGTTGTGGGTAAGATCATCCACTCCTAGCTTATTGAGCTCGATTTAATTGGATTCTTGACTTCGCCTAGGTTCGTTGGAGTGACGTTAATATATGTACCTATTTGAAGTAAATAACTCTACTGCAAGTACCATTAGAAAATATACCGTCATTCTGAACAGCGAGGGACGAGCGTGATTCAGAATCTAATCGCCACCAGCACTGTTGCCGGTTTTTGCCCCGAATCAAGAACACTAAAGTAAAAAGCCCCTAGGCTCGAGAGCATAGGGGCTTTCACTTATCGCAAGCTTACTTATGACGCTCTTTCAGTTTGTTCACTACGTCATTCATCGATAAGCCTTGGTCTTGAAGCAATACCATTAAGTGGTAAATCAAATCCGCAGATTCACACACTAACTCCGCCTTATCGCCCGACGTCGCCGCAAGCGCGACTTCAACGCCTTCTTCGCCCACTTTTTGCGAAATACGCTTGGTGCCACGGGCATAAAGACTGGCAGTATAAGAGGAATCTGGGTCGGCACTCTTGCGGGCAGCCAATAGCTGCTCAAGTTGATGAAGCCACACCATTTGTGACTCCTCTTGAGGGTCCACATCCCAGCAAGTTGTGTTACCCAAGTGACACGTAGGACCAATGGGATTCACTTTCACCAGCAGCGTATCGTTATCGCAATCGAGCTGCATGTTCACCAATTGCAATACGTTGCCAGAAGTCTCACCTTTCGTCCAAAGACGCTGCTTGGTACGAGAGAAAAACGTCACTTGACCTGTTTCGCCCGTTTTTGCCAACGCATCTTGGTTCATATAACCCATCATCAGCACTTGGCTTGATTGGAAATCTTGTACGATAGCAGGTACCAGACCATCCACCTTTTCCCAGTTGATTCGCTCAGCTAGCGAACTTACTTCGGCGGCTTTCACACTCATAGTCGTACCTCAATGCCTTGTTGTTTCAAATACTGCTTTAGTTCACCAATATTGATGACTTGTTTGTGGAATACCGATGCGGCAAGCGCGCCATCCACATTTGCTTTTTGGTAGGCTTCTGCGAAATGCTCCATAGCACCTGCCCCACCCGATGCAATCAATGGCACGTTACACACTTCACGCACCATGTTAAGTTGTTCAATATCGTAACCGTTACGTACGCCGTCTTGGTTCATCATGTTCAGTACGATTTCACCAGCGCCACGCTTTTGTACTTCTTGCACCCAATCACGTGTTTCCCATTGAGTTGCTTTGGTGCGTTCTTCATCGCCAGTAAACTGGTAAACCTGATACTTGCCTGTCTCTTTGTCGTAGTATGAATCGATACCAACGACGATACATTGCACACCAAACTTATCAGCAAGGTCAGTAATCAGTTGCGGGTTAGCCAATGCAGGTGAGTTAATAGACACTTTGTCTGCACCAAACTCAAGAATGCGCGCTGCATCTTCCGCTGATTTAATACCACCAGCGACACAGAAGGGAATATCAATCACTTCAGCAACGCGAGCGACCCAACTTTTGTCAACGACACGCCCATCACTTGAAGCGGTAATATCGTAGAACACAAGCTCGTCAGCGCCTTCTTCCGCATAACGCTGTGCCAGAGGAACGATGTCGCCAATGATCTCGTGATTGCGGAACTGAACGCCCTTTACCACTTGTCCATCACGGACATCAAGACATGGAATTATTCGCTTTGCCAGCATGCAAATGCCTCCTCTGCTGTGAACTTACCATCTAACAGCGCGCGACCAACAATCACGCCAGCCACACCGCTGCCTTTTAGTGCTTCGATATCCGCTAATGAGCCGATGCCGCCTGAAGATTGGAACTGCACTTGTGGGTACTGTTTACATAGGTCGACATAAAGCTCTACGTTTGAGCCTTCTAGCGTACCGTCACGAGAAATGTCCGTACAAAGCACGTGCTGCAAACCTACCGTCAGGTAATCGTTGATCAGAGCTTCGATAGTCACGCCTGAATCTTCTTGCCAACCAGAGATCGCTACTTTACGTGTGCCGTCTTGGTCGATGTTGATGTCTAGCGCGAGAACGATTTTCTCCGAGCCGTATTTTTCCATCCAACCTTTCACAAGCTCTGGCTGTTTTACTGCTGTAGAACCAACAACAACACGCTGAGCACCGGCTTCTAACAGATCAATAACGTCTTGCTCTGTACGCACACCACCACCGATTTGGATGTTTGCTGGTGTACTTGCTAGTAGCTTTGCAATCAAATCAAGCTGGCGTGCTGTCGTGTCTTTCGCGCCAGTTAAATCCACCAAGTGCAACCAGTTAGCACCTGCTTGGTGGTACAAGTTGAACTGCTCTGCTGGGTCGACTTTGTACTCGGTTACTTGGCCGTAATCACCTTGATAAAGGCGAACCACCTGTCCTTCAATTAAATCAAGAGCTGGAATAATCACACTAAATCCCTATTATAATTCTAAGAAGTTTTGAATAAGCTTCGCGCCCGCTTTTGAAGAACGCTCAGGGTGGAATTGCACGCCGTAGTAGTTACCGCTTTGTACTGCTGCTGTGAACGGGTTGCCGTATTCACATTCCGCAATCGTGTAATTTCCAACAGGCATCGCAAAGCTGTGCACGAAGTAGAAGTACTCACCTTCTTCAATACCTTTGAAAAGTGGGTTACCTGCTTTTGCAGACACTGTATTCCACCCCATATGCGGCAGCGGTAAATCGCCGGTTTGTAACAACTTCACTTCGCCATCACAAAGTCCAAGACACTCAACTAACTCGTCGGCTTTCTGCCCTTTCTCTTGAGACACTTTGCCCAAAAGTTGCATGCCTAAACAGATACCCAACAGCGGCTTCTCTACCTGTTTTACTAAACTGATCAGGTCACGCTCTTCTAGGTTTTTCATCGCTTCGCTGGCGGTTCCCACACCCGGTAGGAATAGCTTGTCAGCCGATAATACGACTTGCGGATCTTTTGAAATCGTTACGTCATATCCTAGGCGTTCAATGGCAAACTTCACCGAAGAAACGTTGGCACAGCCAGTATCGATAATGACAACTTTCTGTTCTGTCACTGTTTTTCTCCTTGTTAAGGTTAGCCTTAAAGCACGCCTTTACTACTTGGTAGCTCAGTGCCTTCTACTTTGATTGCTTGGCGCAAAGTACGGCCAAACGCTTTAAATAGGCTTTCAATGATGTGGTGATCATTGTTGCCCGCAGAAGAAAGGTGCAACGTACATGCTAATGTGTCAGTCAGAGAGCGGAAGAAGTGAACCACCATCTCTGTTGAAAGATCACCCACTTGCTCACGGCTGAATTGCGCGTCGAACTTAAGGTAAGGACGACCAGACAGATCTAGTGCACATTGTGCCAAACACTCATCCATTGGCAGGCTAAAGCCAAAGCGACCAATACCACGCTTGTCACCTAGTGCTTCTTTCAGCGCTTGACCCAACGCAAGAGCGGTGTCTTCTACCGTATGGTGATCATCAATGTGTAGGTCACCTTCCACCTTGCACACCATTTGGAACCCGCCGTGCGTCGCGATTTGATCCAGCATGTGGTCGAAGAAACCAAGACCAGTTGAGATGTCATTGCCGCCATGCTCATCAAGGTTAACTAATACTTTGATGTCTGTTTCTTTTGTGGTGCGGACCACTTCAGCCACGCGCGCTTTCACCGTCAGATCTTTCAGGATCTGTTTCCAACCCATGGTTTCTGGGTTGTATTGAATGCCACGAATTGCCATGTTTTCTGCAAGTTGAAGATCGGTTTGACGATCGCCAATCACAACAGAGTTTTGGAAATCCACTTTGCCACCTTGAAGGTACTCTTTTACCAAGCCCAATTTAGGCTTACGGCAAGAGCAGTTGTCTTCATCAAAGTGAGGACAAATCAGTACGTCATCGAACTTCACACCTTGAGACTCAAAGATCTCCATCATCATGTTGTGCGGTGCATCAAAATCAGCTTGTGGGTAGCTGTCTGTACCCAAACCATCTTGGTTCGTGACCATCACTAGGCGGTATCCTGCATCCTGCAACGACAACAGGCTTGGGATAACAAATGGTTCCAGTTTTAGTTTATCTAAACGGTCTACTTGAAAATCAATCGGCGGCTCGACAATTAAGGTGCCATCACGATCAATAAAAAGGATTTTTTGTTGTTTGCTCACTCGAACTTCCTTATTGCTATTCTTTTGGCGCTCCCGCTATTGAGCGAGAGCGATAAATTCTGTCTCTATTTATGCGTAGTAGTTTCTGATAAATCCAAGCGTTTTTTCGCACTCGTCACGGTTACCCACACTGATACGCACACAGTTTTCAATTGGCGAGTTACGCAAAATAATGCCCGTATCCCAAGCCGCTTTGAAAAGGTCATCGCCATCTGGGAATTTCACCAATAGGTAGTTCCCCCACCCTTCAAACACTTCCAAACCCGGAATCATTGAAAGGCCAACTTGCAAGTAAGCACGGTTTGCATTCAAATCGAGAACTTGAAACTTCGCTCGTGCTAAACCAGCTTCCGAAAGCGCCTGAGTCGCAATTTCTGCCACTGGAACTGGGACTGGGTAAGGTGCGATAACTTTAAGAAGTACATTAATCAGCTCTTCGTTCGCAAGCGTAAATCCACAACGCAGACCTGCAAGCGCAAAAGCTTTCGACAGAGTACGCAGAATCGCAAGATTCGGGTATTGCGCCAGTAGGTCTACCGTTGACGCTTCTGGACAAAAATCGATGTACGCTTCATCCATCACCACGATTGCACGGTCTTTTGTCATCTCAAGCAGAGACACAATGTCCTCACGCTTAACCAAGTTACCCGTTGGGTTGTTTGGCGAACATACAAAAACCAGTTTCACGTTATCCAGATTAGCTTCGATGCCTGCAAGGTCTAGTTGCCAATCTGACGTTAGCGGCACGGTTTTGCGCTCTACACCGATGGTTTCTGCACTGATGGCGTACATACCGTAAGTTGGTGGGCAGTAAAGAATCGCATCTTCATCCGGCTCACAGAATGCACGAATTAATAACTCAATACCTTCGTCTGCGCCGCGAGAAGTCAGTGTTTGTTCTGGTTTCACACCCGCATACGCTGCGTAAGCGGAAATCAGTTCTTTCGGTTGGCATTCGCTGTAACGATTAAGACGAGCAAAGTCTGTTTTGTATTCATTGTTAAATGGTGATTCGTTGGCATTTAGCCATACGTCACCCGTACCACCGATTCGGCGAGCCGACATATAAGGGGTAAGCTGTTGGACTTGTTTACGCGCTAGCTTTTCCATCTCATTACTCTCTTATTCTTACTTACTTGCTAATTTTTCTACGCGGATAGTAACAGCACGTTTGTGAGCGTCCAGACCTTCCGCTTCAGCCATCGTGACTACCGTTGGTGCAAGGTTCTTTAAACCATCAGCAGAAAGCTCCTGAACCGTCATTCGTTTAGAGAAATCCGCCAAACCTAAGCTTGAATAAGTACGTGTGTAACCGTAAGTAGGAAGGACGTGGTTAGTCCCCGATGCGTAATCTCCCGCAGATTCAGGCGACCAATCCCCAAGGAAGATAGAGCCTGCATTATCAAGTAGAGGTAGAAGCTCACGAGGGTTCTTAGTCTGAACAATCAAGTGCTCAGGACCGTAGTAATTGGAAATAGAAACTGACTGCGTCATCGACTCGGAAATAATGATCAAGCTTGATGCCAGAGCCTTTTCTGCGATGTCTGCACGAGATAGCTCCTTAAGCTGACGTTGAACCGCATCCGTCACTTGATCAGCAATCACAGGAGAAGGAGTCACCAATACCACTTGAGAATCAGGACCGTGTTCCGCTTGGCTCAAAAGATCCGCAGCGATAAAGTCTGCATCTGCGGTTTCATCGGCAATCACAAGCACTTCTGATGGCCCTGCTGGCATATCAATCGCAGCACCACGGAAATCATTACTTACCTGACGTTTTGCTTCGGTCACGTAAGCGTTGCCCGGACCAAAGATCTTATCTACTTTCGATACAGTCTCGGTGCCATAAGCCATTGCAGCAACTGCTTGGCCACCACCGACGTTATACACCTCATCAATGCCACACAGTTTCGCGACATAAAGGATCTCATCAGCGATTGGGGGTGGAGAACAAAGAACGACTTTACGACAACCTGCAATTTTTGCAGGAACGCCGAGCATCAAAACAGTCGATGGCAAAGGCGCACTGCCACCAGGAATGTACAAACCCACTTTTTGAATTGGGCGTGTTACTTGTTCACAAAGGACACCTGGCTGGGTTTCCACCTTGATCGGTTGCGGCTTTTGCGCTTTGTGGAACTTAGAAATATTGGCGTAAGCTTGCTCTAGTGCGCTCTTCATTGACTCTGACAAACGCTCTGACGCTGCCTTAATTTCCTGAGAAGAAACACGAATGGATTCAGGCTTAACACGGTCAAACTTTTCTGTCAGCTCAATAAGAGCAGAGTCACCTTCTTCTCGAACTTTAGCAATAACTTCGGCCACAGCAGTGGTGATATTGGCACCTTCTGCAATAGCAGGGCGCTCCAAAATAGAGTCTTGCTGATTCTCACTTAATGATTGCCAAACGACTGTTCTCATGATGCTTACTCCATCATTTTTTCAATTGGTAGAACAAGAATTGAACTTGCGCCCAACTCTTTCAGCTGTTCCATTGTTTCCCAGAACAGGTTTTCAGAACTCACCAAGTGAACAGCCATTTTCTGCTTATCTGCAGAAAGAGGAAGAACAGTTGGATCTTCAGCACCTGGCAGTAGTGCTTTAATTTGATCTAACTTCTCTGCTGGGGCGTGAAGCATAATGTACTTAGATTCTTTTGCTTGTTGTACGCCTTGCATGCGAGTTAACAGCTTTTCGATTAGCGCCACTTTGTCTGCGTCGAACTCACCTGTGCGTTGAATCAATGTCGCTTTTGATTTGAAGATAATTTCAGCTTCTTTAAGGCCGTTCGCTTCCAGTGTTGCACCTGTAGAAACCAAATCAGCGATAGCATCAGCGAGACCCGCGCGAGGAGCAACTTCTACAGAGCCTGTCAGCATACATGTAGAGAATGGAACGCCGGCTTCATCCATGTACGCTTTTAGAAGTTGAGGATACGTTGTAGCAATACGCTTGCCAGCTAAGTCTTGTGGACCGTTGTACTCTTCGTCCTTGTCGATTGCGATAGATAAACGACAGCCACCAAAATCAAGTCGACGAAGCTGAACAAACTCGCAGGGTTCACCTAATGCTTTGCGGTCAAGGCGAACTTCTTCTAGTTCATTTTCGCCAATAAAGCCAAGGTCAACCACGCCATCCATAATTAAACCTGGGATGTCGTCGTCACGAACCAAGAGTAAATCAATTGGCATATTTTCAGAATGGACAACTAAACGCTCGCCCATTACGTTGAACTTTACGCCGCACTGTTTTAGTAGAGCTTGACTCTCTTTGCTAAGACGACCTTTTTTCTGAATTGCGATTCTTAAACGTTGTGTTTGCATTGCTTTGTCCCTATGCAAGATTTTGATATCTAAGTATTTTTCAAACTAATAAAACTAAAAAACCCTCGGGAGATTGAAGTCTCCCGAGGGTTTAAAATCTGCTTTTACTTTGATTTTACCTCCGGGAGTTTCCTGCCTCCCGGGTATGCGTACATCGCCCGAAAGACTAGATTGGGTGATGATGGTGATGAATATTCATTACAAAATTACGCATACTTATTTAAGGCTCTTTTTGAGTTGCTTTGTTAGTAACCACACTAACTAAGGATTCTATATTTTTCAATACTCAATTGAATATTTTCTAAATATTTTTCACAAGACATTGATTTAAATGAAATTAAATTCTTTTCCATATGGAATACTCTGGTGGAAAGAACACCTCCAATCAGCTCTACTCTGACGAAGAAAGCGAAGAATAGTATGAATATTCACCAAAACAACTATTTAGACCGTACCCAACCCATTAATTGACACTTTTCTCAATAAAGAGACAGCAACTCACGTTTGAGACAAGTCATTCAAAACTATTATTAGAGTGGGGCAAAAAATAGTGATTAACAATGAAACTGCGTAACGGTAGTAATAAACAAGCTGTAGATTTCGACGATATGGCACTATACCCGTTGATCGGCAATAGTGCCTGTATCCAAGAACTTCGTACTGCAATACAAAAGTACGCTCAATGTGATGCTGAAGTCCTCATTCAGGGTGAAACTGGTGTTGGGAAAGGTCTTTGCGCTCGCCTTATTCATCAATTGTCGAACAGACACTCAGCACCTTTTGTGGAAGTCAACTGTGGAGCCATTCCAAGTGGTCTTATTGCATCCGAGCTTTTCGGCCATGAAAAAGGAGCATTTACAGGCGCAATCTCAGAGCGTATAGGTTTTATTCAAAAGGCACATAAAGGCACCCTATTTCTTGATGAAATTGGTGACATGCCACCAGACTTACAAATCCACCTCCTTCACTTTTTGGAGAGTAAACAAATCCATAAAGTCGGAGCGGATAAATTCATTGACGTGGACTGTAGGGTCATTGCAGCAAGCCACGTGGATTTGAAAAATGAGGTCGTACAAGGAGGATTTCGTGAAGATCTATTCTATCGGCTTAATATATTGCCATTAACTATCCCTCCACTGAGAAAGCGTGGAAAAGACATTATTATTTTATCTGAACACTTCCTAGCAGATCTGTCTCATGGTCAGGTACAAAAAATGTCTGATAAGGTAAAAGCCAAGCTCCTCAAACATCGTTGGCCAGGCAACGTAAGAGAACTGCGTAATGTCATCCAACGAGCAATTGTCATGTGTGAAGATCACACGCTTCTCGTCGCTGACTTGGGCCTTGATAACAATGAGAGGCAATTGCTCCCTTCTGTGGACCAAATTGATCTCGACTACCTACTGCAAGCTATCGAAGAAAATAAACACAATATGAGTGCGGCTGCACGTCATCTCGGCATTTCAAGAACAACGCTTTATCGATTAATAAAGAAATACAACTTAAATGTTTAAATACTGTATAGGTGTAACGTAACACTGTGTAACAGGTAACTCTTTAGATATCATTTAGTTAACTCTGCATCGCAACCATGCGTATTTTGCTGTATTAAAAATCAAAAGCTTAAAATGGGCATAGTCTTTGCTTAGAACTAAGAAGAAGATGGATTGCTTTTCCATTACAGCCCATCAAGGAGAGCTCGGTACACAAACAATTCGCTCTTAACACGAGACTTTTATCCCCAAAAACGCGATTGCCCCCCTCACCTAAGTCGCGTTAAAAAAAAGCTCCGCTAAATTAGCGGAGCTTCCCTCTGTAACGAATCTATTCAAAACAACTTACGCACTCTGGCAAGACGCTATTTTAGACTTTGAAAGCCATGACAAAATAGCGCAAACGATAACGAATGTTATCGACGCTGCAATGAACGAAAACGCAATTGAAGCAGTCATACCAAGGGCAATAAAGCCGACGCATGAAACAAGCGCGACTGATAATGCATAAGGTAGCTGTGTTGATACGTGATCAATGTGGTTACAACGTGCACCCGTCGATGACAGGATAGTCGTATCTGAGATTGGTGAACAATGGTCACCGAATACCGCACCAGCTAAAACCGCACTCAGCATCGGTAGCATTAGCGCTACGTCTGTTGCGCCAGCCATGTCTCCAGCGATTGGAAGCATGATGCCGAACGTACCCCATGAAGTACCTGTTGAGAACGCCATCAGGCCAGACAACAAGAATAGGATAACTGGTAGCCAGTGCGGGTTAATGTTGCCCTGCGCCATTGTCGAAAGGTAAGTACCAGTCTTCATATCACCGATAACAGAACCAATGGTCCAGGCAAATACTAAGATTAGAATCGCACCAAACATAGACTTAGCACCAATCCAAAGTGTACGTGTGATCTCAGCCATTGGTAGACCTTGCTTCACAACAGTAAACAGTGCAACTGCTAAGCCAAGCAAGCTACCGTAGATTAGTGATGTACCTACATCTGTATTTTCAAAAGCACCAAGAAGCGCAAATTCTTTACCATCAGCAGCCAATGCTTGGCCACCCGTGTAAAGCATTGAAGCGATAGTCGCGATAATCAGCGTTACGATAGGAAGTATCAAATCTGACACTTTACCCTTTTCACTTTCACGGATATCTAGCTCTTCGTTTAGGTCATGCGCTTCTTGCGAGTCATTTTCTTTATCTTTATCAAAGCCACGACCTTGCGATGCAGAGATCTCATGCTCACGCATTTTACCAATATCAAGACCAAACCACGCAACAGCGAACACCATTAGCAGCGCAAAAACGGCGTAGAAGTTCATTGGGATAAGACGAACATATGCGCCAAGAGCCGAATACTCTGTGATCCCATGTGAGACTAAGATCCCGCCAATAATAGTAATAATGTAAGCCCCCCAGCTAGAAGCAGGCATAATTACACACATTGGAGCAGCGGTTGAGTCTAGAATGTACGCAAGCTTAGCGCGAGACACATAAAAGCGATCGGTTACTGGGCGAGAGATCGCACCAACAGCAAGGCTATTAAAGTAATCATCGACAAAAATGAATACGCCTAAAAAGGCGGCAAGAAGTTTGGAGCCGCGTTTACTCTTCACTCGAGATTGTGCCCATTCAGCAAAAGCACGAGTACCGCCAGATAGCGTTAATAAAGCTGTTGTCATACCTAATAAGATTAGGAAACCAACAATGCTCATGTTCCAAGTGTTAATTCCGCCATCTTCAATAAAGACAGAAGAAACTTGAGAACTGACGTAACCTGCGGTGTCGCTGATAGACCAGCTATTAAGTAGCACCGCACCTAGCACGATACCTACACCCAAGGAAACTAATACACGTCGAGTCAAAATCGCCAAAGTCAAAGCGACAATAGGTGGCAACAATGAAACAGGAGAACTAGAAAAATCTATTAAATTCATGATCTTCAAAAACCAAAGTTTGGCTAGAGATCTACTGCAGACAAGTCACGTAGCATACGATACGTGCTCATGTTGAACTTAGCGACAGGGAAGCGAACACTCCACCCAACCCTACAGTAGCGCTCCATAGTTTAATGTGAATATATACTATGGCAGTGTTGTTCCTTTCAGATACAACCCCAGCAAGTAACTTTGATGAGTTACTTACTTCGGCAATCTTCGCCTTCCACTATTATTCATTGGCATCACCCCAATAATAGCTACTCTTCGAGACCGCGCCTCTACGGCAACAACAAACAATTAACCACTAACTGTACAAATTAACAACAAATTGTCTGCAATATTGCATCAGGTGGCAGCCATTGTACTTATGATGAGAGTCAATGCAACACATCAAACTAAATTAAACAAATAAATAATGACTGAGATAATTTATAAACCTTGCCTACTTCCATAAGTTTTGTGCAACTGAAATCACATCAATCATGTTATTTATGAAACATTATTACTACCTTAGAAATATCATGGTTTATCTTATATCAATAAATTAAGGATATATGACACAGCATTAAAGATGGATGCTTCATATTTTTAAGTAATAACTCAAATTTTTTTATAAAAAACCAAGCTGTCACTCTCTCTATACAATAATGATTGTTGATTTTAGTTCTCATCTAATAATGATTTATTTCGAGTGTAATAATATTAATTGCTTTAAAAAATAGTCAAATTTAAACAAAATCTTGATTTAGCATTTGCACATAAGGAAAAGATAAAGTTAAATATAAGGACTCTTTGTTTATTTATAGATTGGCATTATTTAATCGTAACGATAAAAAGTGCCCAACACATTAACCTTTTAATAGGAATCGTTATGTCAGAGCTGACTAAAACCCTTCTAAATATCCGTAGCCTTCGTGCATTTTCTCGTGAGCTGACTCTAGAACAATTGGAAGAAGCTCTAGATAAACTCACTACTGTCGTAGATGAGCGTCGTGAAGCAGAAGAAGCAGAACGCGCAGCACAAGCAGAGCAAGAAGCTAAGCTTGCAGAGATTGCTGAGAAAATCGCTCAAGACGGTATTGACGTAGAAGCACTTATTACTGCGCTATCTGGCGAAACTAAGACGAAAGGCAAAGCGAAGCGCGCACCTCGCCCTGCTAAATACAAATACACAGATTCAAACGGTAATGAGAAAACTTGGACTGGCCAAGGTCGTACACCTTCGGCGATTCAAGAGCAACTTGATGCAGGTAAATCTCTGGATGAGTTCCTAATCTAAATCCGTGCTATTTTTAAAAGGCTCCCATAGGGAGCCTTTTTTATTTAAACCATTACAAATAAAAAAGGCACATTTCTTAATGTGCCTTTTACTTTAGTTACAGAATAGTTAATTAAATCGCTTCGTATTAACGTTCCCAGTATGCTTCTTCTAGGCTATCTTCTCGCTCAGGAAGTCCGCGCGACAATCGTGGTGAATGTTGCACGAGAACTTCGTAGCTAGCACGGTTTGCGTATTTGCAGACTTGAGAAAAAGAAGAGTAAGTTAAATACTCGTTACTGTGCTTGCTTGAATTAGGCACATTTTCTTTATGGTATTTATTTGCTGCCATATCATGAAGAACAGCAGATAACGCGGCATCACCTGCGCCATTTGTATTCTTAATTTTTTCTGGGCCACCCATATATGGCGAGATATGCGAGTACACTTTTATTGGCGTCTCGCATGAGTCTTTTTTCGCCGGACGACTAAATTCATAACGATTAAATTCAGCAATTGACCCTGGAAGTAATGGCAAAGAAGTTTCGCGCTTCGCGCTATCTTCCGTATACCCAGCCATAAATAGACCTACAGGACCCGCCGTGCACAATACTAGATCAGCCCACTCCAATGTTTTATCAGACGCAGCAAGTGGATCAGATTCCCCCGTCAGTGCTTCTGCTTCATCTTCATTCATCGCAACGACTGAAACGTTATCTCTAATGAATTCTTGCCAATATTTAGGGTCATCTTGAATAACAAACTTTGTGCCTAAAGTCAGAACAACAGGCACATCATTCTTTTTCGCGTACTCAATTGCTTTCATTGTTGCTTCCGGCATTGGGTCGCCGTCTTTGCAACGTACTAGATATGACGTCAGTACAAGTGCTGATGCATTTTTAAAGATTTTCTCTGGAATGCTATCAGGATGGAGTTGGTTCATTTGCCCTTCGCTGATAGCAAAAGTACGTTCACCGTCTTCTGTGATAAGAGCAAAACAACGGCCAATTGCACCATCTACACCTTGTAGGTAGTTCAAATCCATGCGGCTTGATGTATTACAAAGATAACGGTAACCGTAGCTGCCAATCTTAATATCCTGGCTCATCACTCCAAGTAGTGTGGAGCGATCATCCGCTAGCACGGAGTAGTTATGTAGCGTGTTACCAATTGTACCGCCCGCATACTCATTGGTAATCAAGTTCTCTTCTTTCAGTTGCTGGTATAACTCTTCTGCTCTTTCGTCATCGATAACCAGAGAGTGACCTTTACTCAGACCGTACTTTTCAATCACATCCGTTGTAACTTTTGCTTCAATATCAACCAAGGTTTGGTCAATACCAATGATGTGAGTGCGCGTCATCTTCTTGCTTTCTTGTGCTTGGCTCACCAGCGGGTCACGAGCATGAACAGGAAAATAGTGCTTCGATTTACGTTGTCCAGGAAATTTCATATTGTCAGTCTGAGTAAGGGGATGAAAAGGAGAGCGGATTCTATACCGCTAATAATAAAGCAGCAATAAAAGCGATTATAGCAAACGTTTGCTGACTACTTTTTTCTTTTAGGTGGCTTATTCACCTTCCATAAAGCTGAGATCTGGTAGTTGCTCAAGGTGCTCGCTATAACGCTTTAGGTTGAACTCACCTTCATTCTTCATTACATCAAAAATCTCAATTGACATCGCACATGCGATCATCGCAACCGCATCTTCACGTGGTGTGCCAGTCATCATTAAACGCATAAGGGTTTCTTTTACTTTAAGCGGGTTGCCATCTTCGAGCTGATTTTCAACAATTTCAATCAACTCACTTTCTTGCATAAATTGGTTTTCTTCTGTCATTTGATGTTTCCTCTTGGATTTTGGCCAACTATGCCATATATACCTCTTCTATACTTGCGAAATTACTCGTTCGAATCTTTGTTGAAGAAAAATTCAGCGAAATGAATTGTGATTTCGATCTCGGATCTGTCACCGGTCTGTGGATTCTGATAGAATCTGCATCCCGTTTATTTAAGTGGTGTTTAGTAATGTCTGATAACAGCCAAAAGAAAGTCATCGTCGGTATGTCCGGCGGCGTTGATTCATCTGTTTCCGCGTATCTTCTAAAACAGCAAGGCTACCAAGTAGAAGGCCTTTTCATGAAGAACTGGGAAGAAGATGACAACGAAGAATATTGTACAGCGGCAGAAGATCTTGCTGACGCTCAGGCAGTATGTGACAAGCTAGGCATCCACCTACACACTATCAACTTTGCTGCCGAATACTGGGATAACGTATTTGAGTACTTCCTTGCTGAATACAAAGCGGGCCGTACTCCGAACCCTGACATTCTTTGTAACAAAGAAATCAAGTTCAAAGCATTCCTAGAATTCGCTGATGAAGTACTTGATGCTGATTACATTGCAATGGGCCACTATGTGCGTCGCTCTTTCCCAGAAAACGGTGAAAAACCACAGATGCTACGTGGTCTAGATGGCAACAAAGATCAAAGCTACTTCCTGTACACATTAAGCAACGAGCAAATCGCACGTAGCCTATTCCCTGTTGGTGACCTAGAGAAGCCAGAAGTACGACGCATTGCGGAAGAGCAAGATCTAATCACGGCGAAGAAGAAAGACTCTACGGGTATTTGTTTCATCGGTGAACGTAAGTTTACGGAATTCCTGGGTCGCTACCTTCCAGCTCAGCCTGGTAATATCGAGACTCCAGAAGGCGAAGTGATTGGTCAACACCAAGGCCTGATGTACCACACACTTGGTCAGCGTAAAGGTCTACACATTGGTGGCCGTAAAGGCGGCGGTGGTAACGAGGACCCATGGTTCGTTGGTGAGAAAGATCTAGAACGTAACGTTTTGATTGCCGTTCAAGGTAAAGACCATCCAATGTTGAAATCAGAAGGTCTACTTGCATCACAACTTCACTGGGTAGATCGTGAGCCAATTCGCGATGTTATGAAGTGCACAGTGAAAACTCGTTACCGTCAGGAAGATATTCCTTGTACAATCATCCCTATCGATGATGAAAACATTAAAGTTATCTTTGACGAGCCACAAATTGCTGTAACTCCAGGTCAATCAGCAGTGTTCTACAAAGGTGACGTGTGCCTAGGTGGCGGCATCATCGAGCAACGCATTAAATATTCTCAAGCTTAGGAGTCGTTACGTGGCGAATACACTTTATGACCGTACTATCGCTTTCGCTGGGATTTGCCAAGCTGTTGCTTTAGTTCAACAGGTAGCGAGAAACGGACATTGTGATCAAGATGCTTTTGAAACATCAATCAACGCTATTTTGAGCACGAACCCTGCTAACACAGTTGGCGTATTCGGTCGCGAAGCCGATCTAAAGCTCGGCCTAGAATGCTTGGTTAAAGGGATTGATAGCACACCATCAGGCAGTGAAATTACTCGTTACATTATTAGTTTAATGGCGTTAGAACGTAAGTTAAGCTCTCGTAACGATGCTATGTCTCAGCTTGGTGATCGTATTCAAATGGCCAAGCGTCAGTCAGAGCACTTTGAGCTACTAGACGATCAAATGATCAGCAATTTAGCGAGCATCTATCTGGATGTCGTTAGCCCTATTGGCCCACGCATTCAAGTAACGGGCACGCCATCTGTACTGCAGCAGACGGCAAGCCAACACAAAGTTCGTGCGCTGTTGTTATCTGGCATTCGTAGTGCAGTTCTTTGGCGTCAAGTTGGTGGTAAGCGTCGCCACCTAATCTTCGGGCGCAAGAAGATGGTAGAGCAAGCACAAATCCTTCTTGCTCGTCTGTAGTAAAATATCAAATAAGCAGCTCGCGTTTATCGCGAGCTCATTTTTTTCGACTAAAACAAATCTCGCGCAAACGTTTGCGCAATATTCGTGACAATTGCCACAGTTATTGGTATAAAGCTCACGAAATTTAGAAACCCAATTCAGGAGAACATCATGGAACTGTCAGCATTGACTGCTGTTTCACCAGTAGACGGCCGTTACGGAAGCAAGACAATTGCGTTACGCGAAATTTTCAGTGAATACGGTCTACTAAAGTACCGTACTATCGTTGAAATCCGCTGGCTACAAAAGCTTGCTGCTACTGCTGAAATTGCAGAAGTGCCAGCGTTTAGCGCAGAAGCAAACCAATTCCTAGACGACCTTGCTGCAAACTTCTCTGAAGAAGATGCACGCCGTATCAAAGAGATCGAGCGTACAACTAACCACGACGTAAAAGCGGTTGAGTACTTCCTAAAAGAGAAAGTAGCAGACGTTCCTGAACTGCACGCAGTAAACGAGTTCTTCCACTTCGCATGTACTTCTGAAGACATCAACAACACATCACACGCTCTAATGCTTAAAGAAGCGCGTGAGAACGTGATTCTTCCAGAAATCCGTAACCTAATCGACGCTATCAAAGCACTAGCAGTGGAATACCGCGACATTCCTCTTCTATCTCGTACACACGGTCAGCCTGCTTCTCCATCTACTATGGGTAAAGAAATGGCAAACGTGGCGTACCGTATGGAGCGTCAATTCAAGCAAATCGAAAACGTTGAGATCCTAGCGAAAATCAACGGTGCAGTAGGTAACTACAACGCACACCTTTCTGCTTACCCAGAGCTAGATTGGCACAAGTTCTCTGAAGAGTTCATCACAGAGTCTCTAGGCGTAACTTGGAACCCTTACACAACTCAAATCGAACCGCACGATTACATCGCTGAGCTGTTCGACGCTATCGCTCGTTTCAACACTATCCTGATTGACTTCGACCGTGACGTTTGGGGTTACATTGCACTAGGCCACTTCAAGCAAAAAACTATTGCTGGTGAGATCGGTTCTTCAACAATGCCTCACAAAGTTAACCCAATCGACTTTGAAAACTCAGAAGGTAACCTAGGTCTTGCGAACGCTGTATTCGGCCACCTAGCACAGAAACTGCCTATCTCTCGTTGGCAACGTGACCTAACTGACTCAACGGTTCTACGTAACCTTGGTGTTGGTGTTGGCTACGCTATCATCGCTTACACTTCGACACTTAAAGGCATCAGCAAGCTAGAAGTAAACCGTGAAGCGCTTCTTGCTGAACTAGACAAGAACTGGGAAGTACTAGCTGAGCCAGTACAAACAGTTATGCGTCGTTACGGCATCGAGAAGCCATACGAGAAGCTGAAAGAGCTAACTCGTGGTAAGCGTGTAGACGGCGAAGCAATGCGTAACTTCATCGACGGTCTTGAGCTTCCTGAGCACGAGAAAGCACGTCTGAAAGAGATGACACCAGCGAACTATATCGGTCAAGCAATCGAGCTGACAGATAAGCTGTAATACTCCTGTAACGACCAGATACTTAAAAGGTTGACGCGAAAGCGTCAACCTTTTTTAGTTAGGAGAGTTAGGTCGGGAGAAAATAATTTTAGTTATATGGAATGGATTATTAATTGAAGATCAGCCCCATTTGTTATGGCTGCTTTTGGAAGAACAAGGTTATTGTTCCTACTTCCACACCAAACTTTTTTATTTTCGTTAGATTGAAAACGTGTCTGTCATCCTGACGATAAAGCCAATCATCAAAAGCAACCGTCACTGATGAATCCTCCATTTGTAGCTCAAAGTCATATTGCCACTGTAGCGCATTGCCCTGCTCTTCCCCTGTTGCTACACCTATAATATCGTCTGCCTTACCTTCATAACTACCGTCTTCTAATCTAGTGATAACCCAAATTCGCTGGTCCACCTCTCCGTCATCAAACACGAAGTCTTCCACCAGCGTCAGCGTATCACCTTCTACAGTACCCACTATATCGACTTCAAAGCGACGGGTTTGCTGTTCGGTATAATCTTGCACCATCCCCCACGCCTTTATGTCGCCTTCGAAATAGCCGAATACGTCAAAAGTCGGTGTAGAAAAGCGGTAATTATCAATGTCTGCGGAACATGCCGAAAGAAAAACAGCTGCCACTAAAGTCGCTGATTTACAAATTCGTTTAAACACTATCTAACCTGCCCTATCAATTGTTTTCGGAGTTTCGGAAATTCTGTGTTGGGTGATAACCATATAGCTAAAAATGCATCGTTCATTCGTTCGTCTTCAATGATGCCAACGTTCTTTACTTGCACGTCCCCAACCTGCTTATAAAACAGCTGACCAGATTTTCCATCTGTTAGATAAGTAAGCTCGTCACCTTTTTGAATATCAGGAAACATACGATCGAGCTCGCTGATCCAAGTTTTTCGATATGAGTCAGTAAAACCCAATTTCGCCCACTGCTCATCCGTCACATCAAGCAGCTGTTGCTTACTGATGTCTCTCTTGTAATTAATTTCCAACGCAAGGGGATGTGGCGATACGTCATCGCTTACGATGAACTTTCCATCAGGCGCTTTTAATCTTGAGTGATAAATATCGAAGATGAACCAAGTAAGTTGGGCTTCTCCAACAGTTTTCCATCCCTTCCAATTCGCAATGTTGCTAGCAGCTTCGCTGTTTCCAACAGGTTGAGCTTGCAGAGCAAAAGAGCCAGTTACTATTACCAACGCAAGCAGCCTAGTCAGTCTCTGAGTTAAAACTCTCTTCAAGCTTTTCATTTCCGTACACCTTGAGTATCAATAGCATCATGACGCACCATTCGACAAACAACATTGCCAGTGTAGCGCCAGTGCTAAATCCAAATTCAACGGCTTGGAGCTTATAGCCAGCAAAGTAGCTCGCTGTTCCTCCGAGTCCGCCTACTATTGATACGTAAGTTTTTGGGAAACGGTACAAAATTGACTTAAGTTGATAGGCATACCAAGAAAACAAAACCCACAAGCATAATAACCAGACTGGCAGCCATGGGGTTGGAAAGACAAATACCGAGAGTTGTTGATTGAGCGTATCAAGCACGAGCCCGCTCGTGACAATCACACCAATACTTTTGAGCGAAGATGCATCGCTTTTCAGACAGTATAGTAGGGTTGCCAAAGTAAGGAATAACGTCACCCATTGCCATTGATAGGTTCCAAGCACCGCTGCAAACCAGCAGAGTTGGAACCATGTCGAAGCAAGAAATACCTTCATGACGAACTACGGGCGTTGAAACGTCATGTGAACTGCACTGATCGTGCGAGCCAAAAAGCCACCTTCACAGTAGCTCAAATAGTAGCGCCACATACGCACAAAGCGGTCGTCGTAGCCAAATGAGCGCACTTCACCCTCTGCTCGATTAAAACGTAAGTGCCATTCGTTCAGCGTCTTGGCGTAGTCCAAACCAATATCGAACAAGTCTCGCGTCACTAAGTCACTGTATTTTGTTGTGGCTTGGGTTAGTGAGGTTACCGACGGTAAAAAACCACCCGGGAAAATGTACTTTTGGATAAAGTCGACGTTGTTACTGTAGTAATCGTAACGCTGATCGGCAATCGTAATCGCTTGAATCGCCATCACGCCACCGGACTTTAATAAAGACTCACAGACCTTAATGTACGAAGGAAGGAATTGTTTGCCCACAGCTTCAATCATTTCAATAGAAACGAGCTTGTCATAAGTTCCGGTTAGGTTTCGGTAATCTTCTTTGAGTAGAGTGATTTTGTCTTCTAAGCCACGCTCTTTGATTTTTTGCTCCGCGTACGCGTGTTGCTCTTCAGATATCGTTGTTGTGGTGACCTGACAACCGTATTGTTCTGCCATGTAAATCGCCATAGCGCCCCACCCAGTGCCAATTTCAACAACATGATCAGTGGGCTTCAGCTCAAGTTGCTGACATAGACGATCCATTTTGTTGATTTGAGCCTGCTCTAGAGAGTCATCCGCATGATTGTAAAGCGCCGACGAGTACAGCATATTGGTGTCAAGGAACGCTTCGTATAGGTTGTTACCCAAGTCGTAATGCGCATGGATATTTTTACGTGAGTTCTCTTCAGAGTTTCTGTTTGACCAATGGCTGAACTTGTACAGTATTTTAGTCAACCAACTGCCTTGCTCTTCGAGTTTATCTAGAGCACGCATGTTAAGGGCCATCAGCTTCATTAATGAGGTTAAATCGGGGCTATCCCACCACCCATCCATATAAGCCTCACCAGCAGCAATACTGCCGCCCTGCAAGATCCGTGAATAAAAACCTGGATGTTTTACCTCTATAGTAGCGACAACAGGTTGACCACTGTACTCCCCATTTGGCGCACTAAAACGCTCGCTTCGCTCTGTCGTTTCCGTCTTAAAACTTTCAATAACTGTTAAGCAGCCGATTTCCATTTTTTGCAGACATTGAAAAATAACTCCGCGAGCCGCTTTTTGCGTTGTCGTCAATTTACGCGGCAATGTCATAGAACTAGTATTTAACATGCAGAATTCTCCTTGTGCTTTTTATTTTTTTTGTCTGTTTTTTCAGTATCGGCTTCTATTTCTTCATGCGTTGAATATTTAGGATGAGAATAAAAAGGTGCGCCTTTCACCCAAAGTTTTAATGCGTGCCAATAAATACCAACCATTACTTTTACCGTTTGTATTGGTGTAACGATCAAACACCTCAATAAGGTTTTGCTTGAAAGTGGCTTGGCTTTCATAACCATGGTGGCATCAAAGTGTTTCTCTCCTTTGTGACATTCAAGATGAATATTCAACTTGTCTGTCAAAGGTTTAATTCTCCAGCGGTAGAGTTGGTCAATCGGGTTGAATGGTGAAACATGGAATGCTTTAACTTGTTCCCAACCAAACTTTTCTTCTTCTTTATCTGCTGACACCACGTAGTAATGTCGTTCATTCCAAGGAGTGTTACTCACCTCTGCGAGGAGATACTTCCATTCTCCTTCCGCGTTATAAACGTAGTAGAAATTAACGGGACTGAAATAAAGTCCTAGATAACGCAAGTGGCAGACTGCGATTACCTTGCCGGTACAGCGAACACCTGTCAGTTCTTCAATTTTGCTGTGCACTGCCGACTTGACGCTACCTTCACCAATGTAATCACTGCGCTTGAAGCGAGCCCAATGCCACCAACGCGAACCAAAACCCCATACTTTTTTCTCTAAAGCATCGAGCTCGTCTACATCGATGGCGGGCATAAATAAAGAGTAGTTCAACTCATGATTCACCGGCGTGAATCGACGGTGACGAACGTTGCCTATAAACAATCGGCTGTTCATTTGGCTATCCATATCACGCTGCGCCTTTTTCGAAAGGAACCACAGTTTGTTCGCGGTACTTTTCTTCTAGTTCTTTCACAACATCAAGCGCGCTACGCACGCCATCTTCATGAAAACCGTTGTACCAATAAGCGCCGCAGAACCAGGTACTTTGTTTGCCCTGTATCTCATCTTTGCGCTGCTGCGCTGCAATAGACTCATTGGTGAATACTGGATGATGATAAGTGAACGAACGCAAGACTTTATTTGAGTTAATTTGCTCAGTACTGTTCAACGTTACACAAAACGTGTGTTCTGATTGAATATGCTGAAGAATGTTCATGTTATAAGTGAGCGAAGGGAGGCGTTGCTGTTCCTCTTCACTGCCTTCCAATAGGTAGTTCCATGATGCCCATGCTGCCTTACGTTTTGGTAGTACGGCAGAGTCGGTATGAAGAACAACTTCATTTGCTTGGTATGTCATATCCCCCAAGATTTCCTGCTCAATTGGGCTGATATCCTCTAGCATTCTCATTGCTTGATCACTGTGACAAGCAAAGATAACGTCATCAAACCAATGCGTTTCTCCGCGAACTTGAACGCCAACACCTTTTTCGTTGCGAACCACTTTTTCGACAGGACTATTAAGACGAATACTCTCGGCAAAGCCTTTGGTCAATGGTGGAATGTATGATCGTGAACCACCTTTAATCACATACCATTGTGGCCGGTTAGTCACATCTAGCAGACCGTGGTTGAGGAAGAAACGTAAGAAGAACATAAGAGGGAATGCGCGCATGTCAGCTAAAGTCGACGACCAAATCGCAGCACCCATCGGTAATATGTAGTTATCGGTAAAGAAAGCACTGAATTTGTGTTCGTCAAGGAACTCACCTAACGTCTGAGAGTGCGTGGATTGCTCGCTAGCGAAGCGCTTGGCAAGTTTATTGAAACGAAGTATCTCGAAGATAAATCGATAAAATTTGGGGTTTGCCCAGTTGCGTTTTTGAGCAAACAATGTCGACACTGTGTGGCCGTTGTACTCTAGTCCGTTCCCATCGTTTCTGACGCTGAAGCTCATTTGAGTAGGCAGACCTTCAACGCCAATCTCGCTCATCATTTTAATGAAATTAGGGTACGTACGGTCGTTATAGACGATGAACCCGGTGTCTATCGCGTATTCTCTACCATCAAGGATCACATCAACGGTTGCAGTATGGCCACCGATGTAATCGTTCGCTTCAAACAGCGTTACATCATGTTCTTTATGCAAGTAATAACCACAAGTAAGGCCAGAGATTCCCGTTCCCACAATCGCTATCTTCTTTCTTCCTGCTGTTTTCATTTTTATTCCTTCTTATGATACGAGTTTAGCAGTTAGGCGAGCTTGCCAACTGTATGGAAGTAACGAGATAAAACGTAAAATACTGGTAAATCTCGCCGGGAAATAGATATAGGTCTTGTTGGCGGCTAACTGATTCCTGATAGAGTCCGACGCTTGCTGAGTAGAAATGATCATTGGCATTTCGAAGTCGTTTTTGTCAGTCAACGGCGTTTCAACAAAACCAGGAAACACCGTTACCACTTTGATCCCTTTCTTTTTCAAGTCGACGGCGAGCGTGCGTGCAAAATAACTGACTGCCGCTTTGGATGCGCCGTAAGCTTCAGCACGAGGCAGTGCCACTTCTGATGCGATAGAGCCAACAATAACAATGCGGTGCCCTCTCTCTAAATGCACTTGGCAGCCTTCGACGCAGTTAGCAACACCGACAACATTTACGTTCATCACACGCGCCATGAGTTTCGCGTCGACCACTCCCTCATCCATGTACTCACAATCGCCTGCGTTAAAAACCCATGTGTTTGGCGTAAAGGGCAAATTAGAGAGCGCCTGCTGAGTTTCCTCATAATTTGTCACATCAAACTGCAATGTATGAATTTTAGAGGAAACTGCCTCCAGTTCTGCAAGAACATCTTGATTCCGACCACAAGCAATCACATTCCATTCTGAGTTCGCGTAATCTAGGGCAAGCTGTCTTCCTATTCCGGAGGTGGCGCCTGTGATTAAGATGGTGTTGTTCATTGTCCTAACCTCTGCTTGATGGTTTTAACGACTGAACCAAGTAACGGTAAATGCTCATAGAGCATCTCTCCGAGATCAAAATAGTCTCGGTGATAAATGACCTGACCTTCGCTAAATTTGAGGTGCGAAACACCATTGACGAGAATAGGCGCACCCTTCTGAAGTTTGGGATGCTGAAGGTCCATTGTCCAAGTTAGGAAGCCTGTATCTCCGACTTGTAGATGCTCATGGATTACAAAATCACAACTGATGACGTTGGCATATAATGAGGTGAAATAATCCGAAAGTGCTGGCCATCCTTCTAAACGATGCGCTGCGTCCTCAAATACTACATCTTGGTGATATATATCCTTAAGCAGATGTAAGTTCGCTTTGTTGAGCTTTTGATAGATATTGCCAACAGACTGTATGTCCATTTTTTACTCCTACACGCCCATTAAGTTGTACAAAATTATTATATGTACAAGATAGTTCATTCCACCAAAGTTGTACAAAAATAATTTTGTATAACTTTATTTCTGTAAGTAGTACGTGATGAAGTTCGCACGCGATCAATCGGCGAAAAAAAAGGCTTGGTCAAAACCAAGCCTTTTCAGCAAATTAACAATTATTTAAGTAGACATAGTTAGTATTGCTGGCCTCGCAACGCTGCAATACGTTTATCTAGCGGAGGGTGGCTCATTAGTAGCTCAGTCAGCGACTGCTTGCCGTTGATACCAAATGCCATCATGGTGCCATCCAGTTGAGATTCATGACTCACCTTCAAACGCTCTAGAGCCGCAATCATTTTTTCTTTGCCAACGAGGCGCGCAGCACCTGCGTCCGCGTGGAATTCGCGATGACGGCTGTACCACATAGTCAAGAAGCTAGCTAGGAAACCAAATACCAGTTCAAGCACCATGGATACGCCAAAGTAAACCATCATATTTGTACCTTGGCCTTCTTCATCATCGTTCGATGCCACGATATTGGCAATAAAGCGTGATAGGAAGATAACAAACGTGTTCACGACACCTTGCATCAACGTCATCGTGACCATATCACCATTTGCAATATGGCTCACTTCGTGTGCAAGTACTGCCTCTGCCTCATCACGAGTCATATTGTGTAAAAGACCAGTAGAAACTGCGACAAGAGAGTCATCTCGCTTTGCACCTGTCGCAAATGCATTGATATCTGGTGAATCATAAATAGCCACCGTTGGCATACCAATACCCACTTGTTGAGCTTGACGACCCACAGTTTCGACTAACCAATGCTCCGTTTCGTTGCGCGGGCTTTCAATGACCATACCACCAACCGAGCGTAGTGCCATACCCTTTGACATCATCAACGAAATAAATGCGCCACCAAAACCAAATACAGCAGCCATTACAAGTAAACCTGACAGACTGCCTGGTTGCATTCCAGTTACAGCGTAAACAATATTCAGAACAACACTAAGCACTAGCACGACAGCTAGGTTAGTTGCTAGGAATAACATAATTCGCTTCATTACTTTTCTCCGAGGAAGCTTATCGTTTTTTTAAAACGGATTGTTATAAGGAACAAATGGTAATCGCTATAAAAGCCAATTCCGTTGATTTTCATGTTCCGTGCGTTATAGATATAGTCTATCCGCGATAAAAACAAGGTTAAGCAATAAATTGCAACATTTGTTTTCGAGACTGAAATATTTGATTCAAGCGATTTCAAAACATGCTTTGGTAGGAGCTGGAACCTCCGTTCATATACATTTATCAAAATGATGAAATAAGCTCTGACCTACCCATCATCTATTGATAGATGATCTTGGTGTTAAATCTATCACCTCTTAGCAACTTAGCTAGAAATTTTTTAATAGACCAAAAACAGTACGTTAGCTCTGCTATAGACTTTGGTCTTATTGTGCGGCTACATGGACATGCTAAATTCGAATGAGATGAACAAAACAGAGCTACTCTAAGTACATTGCAAAAAGTGCATTGGGTGAGCTCAAAAACTCCATGTATTGAGGGAAAAACCATGGTAGAAACTAACGACTATCAGATGGCTATTGATTTACTGCGTTGTCACCTAGGCATCTCAGAGGACGAGGCAAAGCAACAACTTGGTATTTCAACCGATCATCATATGTCTCAGCGTGTTGCAGAAACACAACAAGCATTGATGGGGCTCAGCCAAGATAAGTAATCTGACTTTTTAGGTTACACCAACAAGAAAGGGCTGCATTGCGCAGCCCTTTGGTTTTTTAGTCTTTTACCCTAAACACCATTAGTCAGTGTTTAGCAACGGCTCTACATTAATGTACTTGCCTAGCTCTTTACGTTTAGCACTTGGAATATATGGAATTTCCCCAAGCTTAGGTGCATCGATACGTGCTTCTAGCATCTCGATAATGTCAGCGTAGTGCTCTGTGCCTGGGTTGACGCGGTTTGCCACCCAGCCAACAAGATTCAAACCATCCGCTTTAATACTCTCCGCTGTGAGTAAAGCGTGGCTCAAACAGCCTAATTTAATGCCAACCACCAGTACAACAGGTAACTGCTCTTCTTTTACCCATGTAGATAAACAGTCCGTATCGGATACTGGCACACGCCAGCCTCCAGCACCTTCAACGAGAACAACATCGGCTTGCTGCTTATGTTGAGCCAGTTTTTGACTCAGAACATCGTAACTTATTTCGACATGTTCATGCTTCGCTGCAATGTGGGGAGAAGCAGGCAACTCTAAAGCGTATGGGTTCACATCATCATAGGCCACATCGAGTGTTGCGACGTCTTGTAAGTGTAAAGCATCAGAGTTACGCCATCCGGCTTCAGTCTTGTCACTCCCTGCTGCCACTGGCTTATAACCAATAGTGTTTAGTCCTTTTGCGGCGATCGCTTGCAAAATGGCTTTAGACGCTACCGTCTTTCCAACATCAGTATCCGTACCAGCAATAAAAAAAGCATCAATCATAGATGTATTACTCCAAAACAAACCTGATAACTTGCAGGTAGAAGACCTTGATCGTTTTTAAACGCTTGGTACGCATGCTCAACTTTTAACAAAGTCTCGCGACTAGTTAAACCGTGTGAGCGCCCGCTTACGTGATTTGCACCTATACCTTTGAGGTCACGCATAACTGAAAATGCAGAGTCGTACCAAACTGTGATGGTGGTCAAGTCTAGTTGATGGCTGTCACATCGAGATTGCGCTAACGCAATTTTTACCTGATTGAGCGTTAGAAAGTTATTGACGTGTTGATATGCATCAATTTTTTCCCATGATGCACGCAGCTCATACAGTGATCCATCAACCAGTGTAGAGAACCACGCTTTCCCACCATTTTTTAGCACGCGGCGCACTTCTTTTAGTGGGTAACTTAAATCTGTACACCATTGCAGCGCTAAACTTGAAAACACGTAATCGAAGCTATCATCGTCAAATGGTAAGTTTTCAGCATCAGCAACTTGGTAATGCATTCGTACTGCACCACAACGCTGCTCTGCTTTATCTAACATGGCTTGAGAGATATCGCCGCAGACTACTTCCGCACCGCGTTGTTGAAGTAGTTGGGAGAAATAACCCGTGCCACAACCTAAATCCAATACACGTTTTCCCGTCAAGTTTTCAGGAAGTTTATCAAGCAGCTGATGCCCGACATCACGTTGAAAAGCCGCATGTTTATCGTATGTTTCTGCTGCTTTACCAAACGAAGAGGCAATCGCGTCTTTATCTTGATGGAAACTCTCTAACGCGAGCGTTTGCGCTAATGCGGTAGTTGCATTATCCATTACAGCGCTCCTAATGCTTGCTTCAATGCCATTGAAAGCGTTTTAACTTGTTCATTAGTGTGATTGGCAGTGAGTGTGATTCGAAGACGAGACGTCCCTTTAGGCACCGTCGGAGGGCGAATAGCGGTAACCCAAATACCGTTTTGGCGACAAGCACCTGCTACTCGCAAAGCCAATTCAGATTCACCAATCACAAACGGCTTAATCGAAGTCTGAGTCTCAACAAAGCCCTCCAGATCGCTGAGGCAGTCTCGATACACTTCACTAAGCTCTGAAAGCTTTTCACGTCGCCAAGACTGCTCTTGAACGATAGAAACCGCATGCGTTAGCGCATAGGCTTGTGCCGGAGGCATCGCTGTGGAATACACATGGTGACGAGCAAACTGAGTCAAAAAGTCTCCCGTTGCGTGGTCGCATAAAATAGCCGCGCCAGACATACCAAACGCTTTGCCGAAAGTAACGATCAGTATCTCAGGTTTAACCGTTGCCAACTCGCAAGAACCACCACCGGATTGACCAAGAACGCCAATACCATGAGCATCATCGACAGCAAACCAAGCATCATTACTGCGAGTGACTTCAGCTATATCGGTGAGCGGCGCACAGTCGCCGTCCATGCTGAATACCCCTTCAGTCACAACTAGATGGTTGTCTTCGCTATTAATCAGCGACTTTAGGTGCTCGATGTCATTGTGTTTGAAGCGCTTCATCTTAGCTGGTGACAACGCCCCCGCTTCCATCAGTGAGGCATGGTTCAAACGGTCTTGGATCAATACGTCTGATTTTTCCAACAAGGTGAACAACAAGGCTTGATTAGCACTGAATCCAGAACCAAACAGAATTGCTCTGTCATAGCCCAACCATTCAGTCAGTGCGGCTTCTAAATTGCTGTGTGCGGCACTAAAGCCAGTGACCATTGGCGATGCTCCACTGCCACTGCCATATACGCTTAAACCTTGTTGCCAAGCCCGAACAAGCGCTTGGTCATTAGCCAATCCCAAATAATCATTACTTGAGAAATTAATGTAACGTCTACCTTCGTGTTCCAAAACGGACTGGTTACCGGCAAACACCACATTCATAGAACGATTCAACCCTTGCGTTTTACGCTCAGCAAGGGCGGACTCGATACGAGATTTAAACGCTGGCATCGTAGAAAAGGTCGTCTTTTGTTGGACGAGCAGCAACACGCTCTACGACGCGATCGAGTAACTCGTTTTCTTCGATTTCATCAGGCTTTTGAGACACCTCTTGGCTGTTAATGCCGAGCTTATTGAACAGCATCATGTCTTTGTCTTCAGAAGGGTTTGGCGTTGTCAGAAGCTTGCAGCCGTAGAAGACGGAGTTTGCACCCGCCATAAAACACAGCGCTTGCATTTGTTCGTTCATGTTTTCACGGCCAGCGGATAAACGAACGGCTGATTGAGGCATCATGATTCGTGCAATCGCAATCAGGCGAATGAAATCGAAAGGCTCAACATCATCCACTTCTTCCAGTGGTGTCCCCTTTACCTTCACGAGCATGTTGATTGGAACGCTTTCAGGGTGTACCGGCAAGTTAGCCAATTCAACCAACAAACCTGCTCGGTCGTTAGCACTTTCACCCATGCCGATGATGCCACCAGAACAGATCTTCATGCCAGCATCACGAACGTGAGACAAAGTATCTAAACGGTCTTGGTAAGTACGTGTTGTAATGATGTTGCCGTAAAACTCAGGCGACGTATCGAGGTTGTGGTTATAGTAATCCAGACCTGCGTTTGCCAGCTGCTTCGCCTGCTCTGGCGTTAACATACCTAACGTCATACAGGTTTCCAAACCCATGTCTTTTACGCCTTTGATCATATCGGTCAAATGCGGCATGTCGCGCTCTTTCGGGTTCTTCCACGCAGCGCCCATACAGAATCGCGTCGAACCTGCATTTTTCGCTTTTTGAGCAGCGTCGAGTACACGTTCGACTTCCATCAGACGCTCTTTTTCGATGTCTGTGGTGTAACGAGCGCTCTGAGGACAGTACTTACAATCTTCTGGACAAGCACCCGTCTTAATCGACAGAAGCGTGCTTACTTGAACATGGTTGGTTTGTTGGTATTGACGATGAACAAGCTGCGCTTCAAATAGGAGATCCATGAATGGCTTTTCCATGAGATCGCGCACTTCAGCATGCGTCCAGTTATGACGAACTTCCACGTGTATTCCTTTAGTCACTTTTGTTGTTGTGTTGACAGTCTACTGAGTCTCGATAAACTGTCAACACAACACAAAATAACAAAGTTTACATCCGTTTACTTTTTAATCTTAATTGTTATTGGAATCGCACATGGATCTCGCCTTCGACCGCCAGCATATCTGGCATCCTTATACTTCGACATTGACACCTCTGACCTGCTACCCAGTGACATCGGCAAATGGTGTTCACATTAAATTGGAAGACGGTACTGAGCTGGTCGATGGCATGTCTTCTTGGTGGTCGACGATCCACGGCTACAACCATCCGCATTTAAATCAAGCCGCTCACCAGCAAATCGATCAGGTCTCTCACGTGATGTTTGGCGGGATTACCCACCAGCCAGCAATCAGTTTGTGTAAGAAGTTGCTATCCCTAGCCCCAAGTAATCTTGAACATGTATTCCTTGCCGATTCGGGCTCCGTTGCCGTAGAAGTCAGCTTAAAAATGGCACTGCAATATTGGCATGCAAAAGGCGAACGCCGACCGAAGTTTCTTACTTTGCGACACGGTTATCACGGCGACACCTTTGCGGCGATGTCGGTTACCGATCCTGATAACTCAATGCACTCTCTTTACAAAGGCTTTTTGCCTGAGCATATCTTTGCGGAGTCACCAACTTGTGGTTATTGGGATGAATGGAAGCCAGAAGACCTTACTGACTTCGAGCACAAGATTGAGACTCACCATAAAGAACTTGCTGCGGTGATCCTAGAGCCTATCGTTCAAGGCGCAGGCGGCATGCGCATCTACCATCCAGAATTTCTCAAAGGCGTGCGTAGGCTTTGCGACAAATACGGCTTGTTATTGATTGCAGATGAGATCGCTACCGGATTTGGTCGTACCGGTAAGTTGTTTGCCTGCGAACATGCAGACATTCAACCAGACATTCTGTGTGTCGGGAAAGCACTCACTGGCGGCTACATGACCCTCTCTGCGACCCTGGCGAGCAAACACGTAGCAGACACCGTTTGTGGTGGTGATGCAGGCTGTTTTATGCACGGTCCAACCTTTATGGGGAATCCACTCGCCTGTGCTGTTGCCACCGCAAGTTTGGAATTGATTGAGCAAGGTAATTGGCAGCAACAAACCCAACAAATTGAAACGCTGTTTTCTGAGTTACTACCAAAACTTGAAGAATACGAGTTGGTGAAAAACACCCGTTGGCTAGGTGCCATTGGCGTAGTGGAGACGCATCGCCCTGTGAATATGGAAACCATCCAAGCCTTGTTTGTTGAACACGGAGTTTGGATTCGTCCATTTGGCAAACTGATTTATATGATGCCGCCGTTCATCAGCAAGCCGGAAGATATTGAGAAGCTAGTTAACGCGATTGATGCGGCGTTGCAACGTAAAGACTGCTTCGCTTCATAGTCCAATTCAATACGAAAACGGTTTGAGTATGAGACTCAAACCGTCTCATTATTTATTAGAACAGTAAAGTTATCGGAGTTGACTGTCTTTACTCGCTCGTCGATTGAACAATGCTTGGCGTTGAGACACCAATTCGATTGTTGACTGACATTCGATACACAAACGAACGCCTTTCATAGCAAAACGACGTGCTTCTGGGATCTCATCACCACACTCAGCGCAATAATGGGCGCTTTCACCCCTTGTGATACTGCCACGAACACGGGAAATCTCGTCGTCTATTGTGTTTTGAATTTGTTGGCTGACGCTATCGTCATTTGCCCACCCTACGGCCATAAGCCCTCCTCGTTACTTGAATGAGAAAATCTACTTACCGTGGTAAGGTGGATGATTATATCGATTACAAATAACAAGATAATTAGGGTAAATTCGAAAACACTATTGCAGCTTAGTAATAATCAATTTTCACTCGACGCAGATAACAAAAAACCCAGCACTAAGGCTGGGTTTTGGTGTTCTAGTGGTTAATGAATTAACCGATGTGCGTTGCGCCTGCCATGTACTTCTGAAGTACTGTAGGGATCGCAATGCGGCCGTCTGCTTCTTGGTTGTTTTCTAGAATAGCAACCATTGTACGACCTACAGCAAGACCAGAACCGTTTAGCGTGTGTACAAGCTCAGGTTTCTTCTCGCCTTTACGACGGAAACGCGCTTGCATACGACGAGCTTGGAAGTCCCACATGTTAGAACATGAAGAGATTTCACGGTAAGTTTCTTGAGCAGGAACCCAAACTTCTAGGTCGTAAGTCTTACGAGCGCCAAAGCCCATGTCACCTGTACATAGAACCACTTTACGGTAAGGAAGCTCAAGAAGTTGTAGAACTTTCTCAGCATGACCTGTTAGCTCTTCTAGTGCGTTCATTGAATCTTCTGGCTTAGTGATTTGTACTAGCTCAACTTTGTCGAACTGGTGCATACGGATCAGACCACGAGTATCACGACCGTAAGAACCTGCTTCTGAGCGGAAACATGGCGTGTGAGCTGTCATCTTAATTGGTAGATCCGCTTCGTCAGAAATCGTGTCACGAACTAGGTTCGTTACAGGTACTTCTGCAGTAGGGATTAGAGACAGTTTACGTGGCTCTTCGTCGTTTACTTTTTCCGCTAGAGGCTCTGTGTGGAAAAGGTCTTTACCGAACTTAGGAAGCTGACCAGTACCGAATAGGCTGTCAGAGTTTACTAGGTAAGGTACGTACATTTCTGTGTAGCCGTGCTCTTCAGTGTGAAGATCTAGCATAAACTGAGCGATTGCACGGTGTAGACGAGCGAATTGGCCTTTCATCACGATGAAACGTGCGCCAGTGATCTTAACTGCACTTGCGAAGTCTAGACCGTCGCCCATTTCGCCTAGGTCAACGTGATCTTTCAGTTCGAAGTCGTAAGACTTTGGCTCACCCCAACGAGAGATTTCAACGTTGTCGTTTTCATCTTTGCCATCTGGCACTTCGTCTGCTGGGATGTTTGGTACAGAAAGCGTGAATTCGTCTAGTTGAGCCATTACTTGCTCAAGTTCAACTTTCTTCGCATCAAGATCGCTACCTAGCGTACCGATTTGTTTCTTGATCTCTTCTGCGCCTTCTTTGTCGCCAGCCGCCATTTTTTGGCCGATTTGCTTGGAGATGGAGTTACGCGTGGATTGTAAATTTTCTACTTCTACTTGAATGGACTTACGTTGTTCTTCAAGTTTACGAATAGTATCTACGTCTAGCTTAAAGCCACGACGCGCCAGTTTAGCAGCTGTTTCATCCAGCTCTGTACGAAGTAATTTAGAATCCAGCATTGTTAATCCTATGCTTTTTGTTGTGAAATCACGCGCACTTTCCAAGCGTACGCGTTAAAAAAATTTACTGCACAAATGTATCCAAAAACGCCTACTTTTCATAGCGCTTTTGTGGGCTATTTGCGTCTAAAGTAGCCAAGTAATCTAACTTTTCGCCGATTTTGGTCTCTAGACCACGATTTGTCGGCTGATAGTACCTACGATCGCCCATTTCAGGTGGCAAATATTGCTCACCCGCAGCGTAAGCGCCAGGCTCATCGTGAGCATAACGATACTCTGCACCGTAACCCATGTCTTTCATCAAACTGGTTGGTGCATTTCGAAGGTGATGCGGCACTTCATATTCAGGTAAGTTATGAGCGTCCGTGAGCGCTTGTTTCCACGCCACGTATACCGCATTACTTTTTGGCGCACACGCTAAGTACACGATCGCCTGTGCAATCGCACGTTCACCTTCTGCTGGACCAACGCGCGTAAAACAGTCCCACGCGGAGAGTGCCACTTGCATGGCTCTAGGGTCCGCATTGCCGACATCTTCCGATGCTATCGCAAGTAATCGACGGGCAATGTAAAGAGGATCACATCCCGCGGCAATCATACGTGCAGCCCAGTAAAGCGCCGCATCCGGGTTTGAACCACGAATGGATTTGTGGACCGCAGAGATTAAGTCGTACCAGATATCACCTTTGTTATCAAAGCGAGAGACTTTCTCCCCTGCTACTTCCGCAAGCAACTTAAGCGTGATCTCTTTTTCACCTTGCGCATTGTCTTCTGCCATGTCGTAGAGCAGCTCAAGATAATTGAGAGACATGCGAGCATCACCGTTTACCAGTTCTGCTAGGCGGTCTAATACGTTATCAGCGAAGTGTGCGGGTGTATTGCCCAAGCCACGCTCTTTGTCACTGATCGCTTGATTCAGCGCCAGTGAGATTTCATCTTTATCGAGAGACGTTAGCTTGTAGACACGTGCACGTGACAGCAATGCGTTGTTTAACTCAAACGATGGGTTTTCTGTCGTCGCACCAATAAAGGTAACCGTGCCATCTTCGATATGCGGTAAAAACGCATCTTGTTGAGATTTGTTGAAGCGATGCACCTCATCCACAAATAAGATGGTGCGGCGGCCCGCCATTTTGTTCTCACGTGCTTTCTCGATTGCAGCACGGATTTCTTTCACACCAGACGTTACCGCAGACACACGCTCTACTTCAGCATTGGCATAGTTTGCAGCCACTTCCGCTAATGTCGTTTTGCCTGTGCCTGGTGGTCCCCAAAGGATCATAGAGTGAATGTGACCCGCCTCTAGCGCACGGCGCAGTGGCTTACCAGGGCCTAAAATGTGCTGCTGTCCAATATATTGCTCGATCGTTTCCGGTCTCATACGAGCAGCAAGGGGACGAAAATCTTCGTCCCCTGAGAAATCTAATGTGTAATTACTCACTACCAATTAATTCCTTTGGTCATCCACTTCCACACCTTTTGGAATTGTGAATGTGAATCTGTCTGCTTTTGGTTTACCCAGCTTCACGTTGTTAAAGGTGAACAAACCTTTTTGACCGTCTTGCTCAACCACGTTGAAGCCTTTAACGACACCTTTGGCATCAATATTAATCTGGAATTGACCTTGTGTGGAGTCTACTGCGGTAGGAATGAGAGTGAACTGGTCACCTTTTTGAGATATTTTGTAGTTATTCCAATCACTTGCTCGGTTACGCGTTAGCAAAACAAATGGCGTTTGCTCTGTTGCTTGCTCTTGCCAGTAGATGCTCACTTGCTCGATGAATGGGCTGTAGTACCACAATGTCTTACCGTCAGAGACCAATAGGTTCTCATCAGGGAATGTTGTACTCCAACGGAACAGGCTTGGACGGGCGATTTCAACCGTACCTTCTCCTTCCATCACCATTTCGCCTTCAGGGCTGATAACCTGCTGAGAGAAATCCGCACTAAAGCCATCATTCATAGAAAGGCGTTTGTTTAATTCATCTTTAGGAGACGCTGCGTGCGCAGTAGAGAAGAGGGAAAAGCTTAAAACAAGCGCAGAGAAAAGTTTCGCTGAAAATAGTTTTTTCATTCAGATACCTATTATTAGAACCACTCACCTCAGTTGGACTGAGGTGAGTAACACAAGTTCATTAATCTTTTGGTGGCGCGGGTGCCAGTACTTCGCGGTTACCGTTATGACCCGGAGCACTTACGATGCCCTGCGCTTCAAGCTGCTCTACAATACGGGCGGCACGGTTGTAACCTATCTTAAATCGGCGCTGAACACCGGAAACCGAACCTCGACGTGATTGAACCACGTGCTCAACAACTTGATCGAAGAGCGGGTCTACATCTTCATCCGCTTCCATTTGCTCACCTGGCAATAGACTTTCTGGAGTTTGATCTCCACTGATGATCTCTTCAATGTAGTTCGGTTTACCACGCGCTTTCCAGTTGTTTACAACTGCATGAACATCATCATCTGATGCAAATGCACCGTGAACACGAGTTGTATGACTTGATCCCGGCGGTAGATACAACATATCACCCATACCAAGTAGTGATTCTGCGCCGCCTTGATCTAGGATTGTACGAGAGTCCGTTTTAGTCGATACCGTAAACGCAACACGAGTTGGAATGTTCGCTTTAATTAGACCGGTAATTACGTCAACCGATGGACGCTGAGTCGCAAGAATTAAGTGAATACCTGCCGCACGCGCTTTTTGCGCCAAGCGAGCAATCAGTTCTTCAACTTTCTTACCTACCACCATCATTAGGTCAGCAAATTCGTCAACAACAACGACGATGTAAGGCAGCTTTTCTAGCAATGGCGGTTCAGTATCCATGCTGTCGCCTTCTTGCCAGAACGGGTCATGAATTGGGTGGCCCGCTTCTGCTGCCATCTTCAATTTTTCGTTGAAGCCCTTCACATTACGTACACCTAATGCCGACATCAATTTGTAACGACGTTCCATCTCGCCCACACACCAACGTAGAGCATTTGATGCGTCTTTCATATCAGTCACAACTTCAGAAAGAAGATGAGGGATACCTTCATAAATAGAAAGCTCTAGCATTTTCGGGTCAATCATGATGAAGCGTACATCTTCTGGGCCTGCTTTATACAGCATGCTCAAAATCATCACGTTCACACCCACCGACTTACCAGAACCTGTTGTACCTGCTACTAGTACGTGTGGCATCTTCGCAAGATCTGCCACCACAGCTTCGCCCGCAATGTCTTGACCTAACACAACCGTTGTTGGTGACGTTGCTTGCTCAAACTGAGGGCTACTGATGACATCAGATAAATAGACCGTCTGACGACTCATGTTTGGCAGTTCCAAACCGATGTAAGGCTTGCCAGGGATTACTTCCACAACACGTACCGCCATCGCAGACAATGCACGCGCTAAGTCAGTTGAAAGACCAGAAATACGACTTACTTTCACCCCCGGCGCCAAATCAAGCTCAAAACGAGTGATCACTGGACCAGGATAAATACCAACCACATCGGCTTTGATTTTGTAGTCAGCGAGTTTGCTCTCTACCAATCGAGCGACCTGCTCTAGCGCATCACGGTCGATAAAGTTTTCACGTTTTTCTGGATGATAAAGCAACTCGAGCGTTGGGAGTGGCTCTTCCGGAACTGGCAAGTTTTCTTCTTTCTGTACCAAAAATGGGTTCTGTGTTGCAGCGACTTTGGCTTGCGCATTGGAAACCATATCTTGGAATGCGGTAACATCTTGGTCGTTGTCTTGGACCTCTTCCACCTCCACTTTTTGAGGTGCAGGTTCAAATGTTGTTGAAGGTGTTGCAACTTGCTGATGAGGCGTTGTTGGCTGTGCTTGCTGTGCAGGCTGAGATTCCACTTCGTCTTCATCATCTAACACATCAAAGTCAGAGATCGTAGGCTCAATATGTTGGCTCGATTCTGTTTGCGCCGTGATGCTATCTAATACAGCAGAATCAATTGCAGGCTCTTCATGTACAGGATGCTCAATACTTGGCTGCTGTACTAGCTCTGCTTCAAATTGTTCGTACTCCGCATAATCTGGTTCAACACTGATCGGTTCTTCTGTAGCTGTATGTGGCTCTACATAGGAAGAGTAAGTGTCTGCAAATGATGGGGCTGCCTGTTCTTCAGTTCCCCAGTCATCTGCTTGTTGCGCCGCTGCTTCAAGCTCTTCTATCGTAACATTCAGTTGCTTGGTGCGTTCCAAGAGCGGATCAACGTTATCAGTGTTAACCGTATGGATAGGTTGTGTTTGAGGCTCAGGTTCAGCATAAACTGGCGCAGCATTAACCGTAGCCTTGCGTTGTGGTGGCGTCGGTTCTACCATCGCCTGTTCCGCAGACTTATCAGGTTTAGCTTGCGGCATATAAATAGGATACTCATGCGTTGGCGCCGATTCTTTCGGTTCATCGACGTCGTATGCCGTTAAATGAGGAAGCGGCTCATCATCAATTTCATAGGCTACATTATGTTTAGGCGTAGAGACTTTATCTTCTACAAACTCATCAAGCTGAGGTTCTAAAACTTCCTGCTCTGAACCTCTTGCCTTATTTGCAAGCGCGGCAATTAGTGCTAATGCACGATCACCAAGCCATTCCACGATGTTAAGCCATGAGATGCCAGTGAAGAGCGTAAAGCCCGCTCCCCACAAGAACAGCAGTACCAATGTGGTACCGAGTACATTCAATGTAGGTAAAGCGAGGCTAGACAATACATCCCCGACCACACCTCCGGATGAAAAATACCAAATGTCATCAAAATTAATATCGGCAAGACCGCAACTGGTCATAATAAGGACGACAAGACCGAGCAGCCTTGTACCCCATAGCATGAAATCAATTGGCTCATCTTCTCCTCGTTTACGGCAAATCACCCATGCAGCCGCCGCTAGCAAGAAAGGGATTGGGTAAGCGAGAGAGCCAAATGTGAAGAATAGAGTATCGGCTAGCCAAGCGCCGAAAAGGCCACCAGCATTATCGATATCCCCTCCCCATGCGGTTTGGGACCAAGAAGGATCGGCCGGACTGAAGGTAAATAGTGCAACCGCAAGCAATACCGAGCTAAGAACGCCAACGATAAAGCAGCACTCTTTTAAGCGTTGGAAGCCATTTAAGCGTGAAGACTGGGGCTCTTCACTGGTTTTGATAATGGTTTCGACTTTCTTTGCGTTCTCTTTGAACATAAATCAACTTGAATATGGAAATGAAATAGGAAATTGCAAAACATTCCGAGCGGCATCAAGCCGCTCGGTAAATTGATTTAACCATATCAAGGAGAAAAACCCAATTACTCTCTGGCGAAAGCGGAAGCATATACCGCTTTCTTTGCAAGAAATTAACGAGTTTTGATCACAAGCTGGTTAGATTGTTTCACTTCTTCCATAACAACGTATGTGCGAGTGTCATTTACGCCAGGTAGACGTAGTAACGTATCGCCCAATAGTCGGCGGTAAGCACCCATATCTGATACACGGGTTTTAAGAAGATAGTCAAAGTCACCTGAAACAAGATGACACTCTTGTATGTCGTCTAGCTTTTGAACAGCTGAGTTAAACTGCTCAAACACATCCGGCGCACCACGGTTTAGCGTAATCTCAACGAATACTAATAGTGATGCATCCAGGAACTGCGGATTCAATAATGCAGTATACCCTGTGATATAACCCTGACGCTCTAAGCGACGTACACGCTCCAAACATGGCGTTGGAGAAAGTCCCACACGTTTTGAAAGCTCAACGTTTGAAATACGACCGTCTTTCTGCAGCTCATTAAGAATGTTGCGGTCGATACGGTCTAGTTCCTTGGACGGCTTTTTATAGTTGTCTGCCATTTTTTATTCCACCTTATTACTTCCTTGCAAAAAAATATACTACAACTTTTTAATATTTGGTGCCAAATTTTACAAATCTATAACTATACTAGTTATTAATTCGACAATAACACCCTACTAACAGTTAATACAACCATTATAGAAAGAGGATACAGGATGATCATTGGCGTACCTAAGGAAATCAAGAATCACGAATATCGTGTTGGTATGATCCCAGCTAGCGTGAGAGAACTCATCTCACATGGTCACCAAGTTTTAGTTGAGACCAATGCAGGTGCCGGCATTGGTTTTTCAGACGATGATTACATCGCTGTCGGCGCATCCATTCTCCCTCATGCTGCTGACGTATTTGCGCAAGCAGACATGATTGTAAAAGTAAAAGAACCCCAAGCAGTAGAGAGAGCAATGCTCCGCGAAGGGCAAATTTTATTTACTTATTTACACCTAGCACCAGATTTTCCACAAACTGATGAGCTAATCAAGAGCAAAGCTGTCTGTATAGCCTATGAGACTGTAACAGATAATATGGGTCGTTTGCCACTGTTAGCACCAATGTCAGAAGTGGCAGGTCGGATGTCTATCCAAGCTGGCGCGCAAACGTTGGAAAAATCGCACGGCGGTCGTGGTCTGCTCCTAGGCGGCGTACCTGGTGTTGAACCTGCAAAAGTCGTTATCGTTGGTGGTGGCGTTGTTGGTGCAAACGCTGCTCGTATGGCGGTTGGCCTTCGCGCTGACGTCACCATTCTAGACCGTAACGTAGACACACTTCGTAAGCTTGACGAAGAATTCCAAGGTCGCGCAAAAGTGGTTTATTCTACTGAAGACGCTATCGAGAAGCATGTTCTAGAAGCGGACCTTGTTATCGGTGCCGTTCTAATTCCTGGCGCAGCAGCACCTAAACTGGTCACTAAAGAGCACATTGCTAAGATGAAGCCTGGTGCGGCAGTGGTTGACGTGGCAATTGACCAAGGCGGTTGTTTCGAAACTTCGCACGCGACAACTCACGCAGATCCAACTTACATCGTTGATGAAGTGGTTCACTACTGTGTAGCAAATATGCCTGGCGCAGTTGCTCGCACTTCAACATTTGCACTCAACAACGCTACACTTCCATACATCGTGAAGTTAGCAAATAAAGGCTACCGCGAAGCACTTCTAGAAGATAAAGGCTTCCTTGAAGGTCTAAACGTTATTCACGGAAAAGTAACGTGTAAAGAAGTAGCAGAAAGCTTTGACTTGGAATACGTTGAACCAACTCAAGCTATCGCTATGTTTAATTAATGACAAAATAAAACATAACTTGTCACGTTTTGTTTACAAAAGCCCACTCATAAGTGGGCTTTTTCATATAGAGCGTTTGGCTATAAAGAATAACTAAATCTTATATGCACAAATTAAAATATTTCTAGGTGTGACCGATTTAGGGCAAAACTCTGACAATCTAACACGGTAACCACGTTCTTCAAGATAAAGCACTTTATCTAATGCGAGCCAGATCTCCAACGGACGTTGAAAAACAAGTTGCACTAAGCTCATTCTCTCCATTTGCCAGAAGCGTTGTTCGCTTAACTTTTCAAAATGAGAGAAATCGATTTCTTGAGGAAGAACAATGCCTTTTTGCTCCGCTGCCCAGCGACAGAACGATTCAAAACCATCACTTAATTGCGACTTACGGATACTCGGCACAGGCTGATACTCTGCCATTCCCAAAGCTTGTCGCGTGATCAAATCAAACCCAAGACGAAACATCATTTCCTGCTGACGATGACGACGCACGCGCTCTCCTCCCGTCACCGTTTGTTGTAATGGGATACGCAGTTCTTGCTTAGACAATGAGAGAGAAGAAGCCCTGCCCGATTCCGACATCGGCTGGTATTGTTCCGACTGAATCAAGTGGTAACAACAAGGTGATATGGTCATCGCAGCAATCCCATTTTCACTGCCGTACTGCATTAGACGAACGTGAAGGTCACCGCATGCATGCAGTGCTACTGCGTGTTGCGTTGGCTTAAACACGGCTTTCGCTTTGCTATCAAACGCGTCGCCTTGAATAAACGTCATCTTCCAATGATGTTCATTGGCTGCTTGTTGCCCCGAATCGCACAGTGCTTGTTGGTATTCAAAGCTGGTTACAGGCTGATCGGTTTGCGTTGTCAGGATTCGCCCCAAGTAACCTTTACCTGAGCACCATTCTAGCCATTCTTCGCCACAGTGTTGTTGAATTGCAGCTTCACCCATCGAGCTAATTTGCTCCAACTTACGTCCCGGAATACCGTTATCTAAACCACGAGCGAGTTCCAAGCCGTTTAACGACAAAAGCTCTAAATGAGTCAGTTCTGCGAGTTGTTCAAGCTCAGGCAAAAACGGACTAAGTGCTTTTAACGCGAGTTCTGGTGCTGCTTTGTATTCTTCGATTTGAGAGGGAGTAAGAGACGCTAGCCATTGGCACAGTCGAGGATGTTGCTCCTGCCAAGGTAATGATGTGTGAATGCTGCTTTTAAAAGGCTCGAATCGCCACAAAGATTGGTTTTCGATTAAGCAGTCATTAATAAATTGAAATTGCGTTTTCATAACTCCCCCTACAACGAGCGCATTGTAGAGGGAATCGAAACATCAATGAAGTGTTATCTCACCGGAAGCTCGATGTCTTTAAACATCTCTTCGATTTCTGCATTAGACTTCAACGAAATCGCCTGCTCAACCACTGGACGCGTTAAGTGCGGTGCAAAACGCTCCATAAAATCGAACATGTAAGAGCGTAAGAATGTACCACGGCGGAAGCCGATGCTCGTGGTGCTCGCGCCAAACAAATGGCTCGCATCTATTGCAACCAAGTCACCGTCCTGCTCTTCATCCACAGCCATGCTTGCAATCACACCCACACCAATACCCATACGAACGTAAGTTTTAATGACGTCTGCATCAGTTGCAGTGAACACCACTCGCGGGGTTAAACCTTCGCGGTTGAATGCTGTATCCAGCTCTGAACGGCCAGTAAAACCGAACACGTAAGTGACTAATGGGTAAGCGGCAAGATCACTGATCGTTACTTTGTCTTTCTTCGCTAGTGGGTGGTCTTTAGGCACAACTATTGAACGATTCCAGTGATAACAAGGCAGCATGATGGCATCTTGATATAAGTGAAGCGCTTCTGTCGCAATCGCAAAATTCGCTGTGCCTTTAGCTATCGCCTCAGACATTTGTGACGGTGTACCTTGGTGCATGTGTAACGACACTTTTGGATAACGAGAAGTAAAACCTTTGATGACATCTGGCAGTGCATAACGAGCCTGCGTATGTGTCGTGGTGATATTCAGCGTCCCCATTTCTGGATGGGTGTGCTCTCCAGCCACCGCTTTGATACTTTCTACACGAGCGAGAATTTCTTGCGAGATACGTACAATTTCTTCACCAGCTGGCGTCACTTGCGTTAAGTGCTTACCGCTACGTTCAAAAATCTGAATGCCTAACTCATCTTCCAGCAACCGAACCTGTTTACTGATACCTGGCTGAGAGGTATATAAGCTTTCCGCCGTTGCAGATACATTCAGATTATGGTTTACAACCTCAACAATATACTTCAGCTGCTGCAGTTTCATCGTAATCCCTTACTTATTCATGAGAGAGTTTATTGGCCACTCAAGCGAGCGATATAATAATTAGTTATAACGCGTTCAAATCGAAATGAACAGCAATTTCTAACTTATACCTCAATCACATACTAATAATCTTCAAGCAAGAAACAATATGCACAAAGTTGAGCCAATAAATGACCGAATTTCTATGATGTGACTTCTATCAGTAACTAAAACGTGGGAGAGACAAAATAATCAAACAAATAAGGTGCCGAGTAAGATAAGATTCATGTATTCTTTAACGCTAGCCGCAGAAAAGTAAAGCAGACGCAAAGATATGAATATTGGTTTAATAATCGCTTTGGTAGCCATCCTACTGGTGTTAATCCTAGGCTATAACATTATGTTGCAATATAAGGTTAAAGTTGAAACCGCAAAAAGGCAGGAATCAGCGCGATATGTAGCCTTGATAGATGGTACTGAAGAGTTGATTGGTCATGCGCACCATATCCCTTTTAGTAAAGAGCTGTTGCTGTGTCTAAACAATCGTATTCTTGACGCGCTAGAGAGCATGCATGAGCTGGACCCGAAGAACAAGCAACTTGCTCAACGTATCGAAAATATGAAGCAGCAGATTACGCAGCTAAAAGAGAATGGTCCTACTGGCGAGAGTACCACTTTCAAGATGCCGAGTAGTGACAAACAAGCTATCGTCATGCTTAAGCTGGTTAAACGACTTCGCGACACTATCCGTAACGAGCACAACAAAGGCCGATTGGATACCCAGACTTACGTCACTGAAAATGCGCGCTTGGAAACGATGCAAATTCGCATCAACATTGAAAATGTCATCAAAAGAGCAAATGACTCTATCGCTCGTGGTCAACCAGGCACCGCACTTCAACTGCTGCGTAAAGGTATCGATGCTTTGAGCACTAAGAGCGATCCTTATTCTATTCAAGCGAAACAAAAGCTTGAAGAGATGTTAGGTGACTTAGATAAAAAGCGCCAAGATAAAAGCGATGCCGAAATGCAGCAGATTGCTGACAAAGAGCGTGACAATGACATGGAAGCTCTCTTCGGCGAGAAGAAAAAGTGGTAACATTCACTTCAGGTCAAAAAAGGCTGCAATTGCAGCCTTTTTTCTATCCGCAAGACAACGGATATGCCCAATAAAAATGTGAAGTACTAAAACTAAAATGATGAATCTAGACGCCTATCAAGATCTTCTTGCTCCCATTAACCAATTTCTGCAATGCAGTACACCTGATGAATGGGTAGAGGAAGCAAAGAAACCAGAGAACCTTCAAACCATTTTGTTAGACCACCTACTGTGCGAACTAAAAGCAGGCCAATCTGCCATGTTTTTAATTCGTAAGTATGCCGTTGACCAATCCAGTTCACATGCTCTACTTGACTGGTTTAAGCCCTACGAAGATTTTGCTTACCGTAACGTAGGCTCATTGGAAACTTTAAAAGGCAAGAGCAATATTTCTAAGTCAATCATGGCTAAGTCCGACTCACCATACAGCCAAGATTTGATCGATAAGATGGTGCTTTTGATAAAAGAGGAGTTACACCACTTTTATCAAGTTTTAGAGATCATAGAAAGTCGTGGAATTGAGTATAAAAATATTCCAGCAAGTCGCTATGCTAAAGGACTGATTTCGCATATGAAGACTCATGAGCCAGAAACGCTGATCGATAAACTCATCATTGGTGCGTACATCGAAGCCCGATCTTGTGAGCGTTTTGCCAAACTAGCACCACATATGGATGACGATATCGCAAAGTTCTACATTTCTTTATTACGTTCAGAAGCACGCCATTACCAGGATTATCTTGTATTAGCGGAGCAAATCGCAGGCAAAGATATCAGCGAGCGCATCGCCTACTTTGGACGTATAGAGGCAGATTTAATTTCTACGCCAGATACAGATTTTAAGTTTCACAGTGGTATCCCAGCCTAGCGAGCATATTCTCCCAAGGTTGAGCATACTCTGAACTTATATAGACAGAGAATAAATAAGCCGGACATTTCGTCCGGCTTATTTATTGTAGCAATGAGGTTAGGAATAAAGCTGAAACACAACAACTAGAGCTGGAATGAACCCATTCGAGTTTTCAAGTTGTGCGCTAGGCTACTAATCTGCTGACAAGCCACAGCCGTTTGTGAAGCTCCCTCAGCCATCTCTGTTGAAGCACTATTAATATGCTCCACACTGCGATTCAGCTCTTCGGATACAGAATTCTGCTCACTGCACGCCGTTGCGATTTGTGTGCTCATTTGCGCTATGTTATCGACAGAATGTTCAATTTCTTTTATCTGGCTATCAGCGTCATTAACTTGCTCAACACACTGAGAAATACCCTCCTGACAATCACGGCTTGAATGCCCTATTTTACTGCTGCTCTCTTGTAGCTGATTAACAATTTCCACAATTTGTGAAGTGGAGTCTTGAGTGCGTTGCGCCAGAGAACGAACCTCATCTGCCACAACAGCAAACCCACGTCCTTGTTCACCAGCCCGAGCGGCTTCAATTGCGGCGTTCAGTGCTAACAAGTTTGTTTGCTCGGCAATCCCGCGGATCACATCGACGACCACATTGATATTGTTTGAGCTCGATTCAAGCTCACGTGCCAGTTCATCTGATTCTTGGATCGTATGTGATACACGCTCAATTACTGCGATAGTTTGTTGTAACGTCGCCGTTCCTTGCTTTGCCACTTCCGCAGCCGAATAAGCAGAGGTTGCGCCAACTTCGGTATTTTGTGCCACTTCACTTACAGCAGCTTGCATCTCTGTCATCGCAGAAGCCACCGAGCTAAGTTCAATTTGTTGATTTTGCATACCAGAGGCGGTCTGAGAAGAAATAGCACTCACTTCCTCTACTGCTGCCGTTAGCTGAATCGTTGAGTCATTAATCTCAGAAACCAGCGAATGTAAGTTTGTTTGCATACCGACAAGCTCTTTAAGCAACGTTCCTAACTCGTCTTTGCTCAATTCACTTTCGTCGATTTGATTATTCAATTGACCCTTGGCGATTTTAGAAGCGAATTCCAATGCTCGATCAACAGGCCCGCAAATGACTCGAGAAAGCAACATGGCAGACATTACCATGACCAATGCGACGACGAGCGCACCAACAGCAGCGCTGTATTGTGTAAATGCCGCTTCACTTTGTACTTCTTCACCAATCAAATTCACCAACTCATCGTTCAACGCGAGGGTATCATCCAAGCTGCTCAACGCTTTTGAGTAGGTATCGAAACTCGATAAAATCACATCATTTGCACTTTCAGCATCGCCTTGGCTTAGCAGTGCATTGTAAGTCTTCGTTTCTTTGATGTATTGATTCCAAGTTTCTTTAAAAACGCTAAATGACTGCGTTTCACGCTTATTAAGGTCGAGCTTTTCGTATTCTGCAATACCAGCCTGCACATCAGAACGCCATTGGTCGAGGCCTTTTAACCACTCACCAATTTTGGGGTGATTTGCGTTTGGCAATAAAGAGAACTCATCTTTACGCACTTTAGTAATATCAACTTGGATACCTTTCAAAATCGCAACAGAAGGTAAACTTTTATCTGTTAACACTGAGATGTCTTTATTCAGTGTTAACAAACCTTGCACCAACATTACTGACACTAAACCAAACACGGCAAAAACGGTTAAATAACTAACCGATATTTTCTTTACGACACTTAAGTCTTTAATACGCATGCACTTTCTCCCCGCAGCCTTTCCAAACCTCTCACTTAAGTGAAAGCTTAACCTCTAAAACACACTGTTTTTGCGCTCGATATCATTGAACGCTCTTATATACATCGGCTTGAGAGATCAAATCTTGACCAGTAATTGATAGTTTTATCACATGCTATTTTAGAGATAGGCTCGTATGCTCCGTATTGTGTCTACATCTTTTCATGAGCGCTTCTCGGCGCAGATCCAAGATCTCATCTATGAGCTTTTCTTTCGCATTTATCCCAAAATGCTGGGCATAATTTTTTACTTTTGCTATCTCATTAGGTTGCAAGCGGTACACCTCTTTCTTTAAACGCGCTTCTGCTTCACTTCTAATCAGACCTTGCTCTTGTAACAATTTAATGATGGTTTCATCGGTTGGATTTACTGCTCTAGCCATGGTGCTCCATCTATCAATTTGAGTTCTAGCCATATGGCTAGATGAATGACGCCGCACAACTTATAGAGCAAAGATGACAACTTGATTGCAGTGAGTGCGATTCGTTAACCATCGCTATTATTTACAGCCGCTCAAGCAACCATTAACTCTCTACCCCGACTCCTCACCATTGAATAAAGATCACATTCTGATAACAATTTTCAGTACTGGCTTCGATGTCATCCATATTTAACGTGCAAGTAATATTTATAAACAAGAATGATTGCTCTAGTTCAAATGATGGAAAAAGAAGATGAAATTTTCGCAGTGGAGCCTTTTATCAAGTAGCTTGATAGCGTTACCCAGCATTGCAGATACCGACGTTTACCTAACGAATAACTCTGATCAACCGTTAACTATTCAAGTAAAACATGAAGGCAGTGATTTGCTTCAATACGGAGAAGAGTGGCAACAACATGTGCAGGTACTTGGTCCGTGGGAAACTAAATCTGTATTAAGCTTCAACCGCTGGGAGGGCGTGAAATCAAATCAAACTTACCGTTTTGAAACGGTGGTTTCTAGCCCCGAAGGTGAAAGCATAACACTCAATCAAATAATGGAAGGCCATTGGTACAATTCGACCATTGAATACGGCTTATCCGCAGCCGATGTCGAGTTATCTCTCAAAGATGATCGTAACATTCATCGTGCCAACACTAACGCTTTTGGTGCGAGAGAAACCGAACTGGCATTTAAGTCAGACAGTACCGCTCGATATGATGATCTTTACTACACCATCACGCCAAGCAAGGTAGCGGAGTCTGTCGACAATGAAGAACAAAACCTTAAGTTGATGACTTATAACATCTGGGCGTTGACGGCTATTGCATCGCACATTGGAGATCGTTACGAACTGATTCCTCAACATGTAAAAGGTTACGATGTTTTGGCGCTGCAAGAGGTGTTTGCCAGCGGTCGTGAAGCATTCTTACGTGAGTTAGCCAAGGAATATCCTTACCAAACAAAGATGTTAGATAAAGAAGGCGTTAATATTCATGATGGTGGCGTAATCATAGTTAGTCGCTACCCTATCGTGAATGAAGCGCAATATGTCTTTCCCGATTGCTCTGGTACAGACTGCTTTGCCGATAAAGGCGTAAATTATGCGGAAATAATTAAAGGTGGTCAGGCTTACCATGTGTTTGCTACCCATACCGCATCTTTCGATACAGACACCGCCCGTGAGTATCGTCAGCGCCAGTTCAAACAAATCCGCGCACTCGCCCAATCTCTTGACATTCCTTCAAGCGAAACTGTGGTATACAGCGGCGACTTTAACGTAAACAAAAGAAAGTTCCCTGGTGACTACCAACAAATGATCGCTAACTTAAGCGCCATCGAACCTCAGTACTCTGGTTACACGGAGTCAACCTTTGATCCCCGTATCAATAACTTTGCAGGTGAAGCGTTATCAGGTGGCGAAAACGTGGAATACCTTGACTATGTTATGGTGAGTAGTGAATACGGGGTGAAATCATTCAATGACAACCGTGTAGACGTGCCGCGCACAACCGCAGAGAGTTTATGGAAACACTATAACCTTTCTGACCATTTCCCAGTAAGCGCAACAATCAAGCCATGAAGAAAATCGCTTTGATAATCATGTCCGCCATTATGGCGGGCATGATATTTTTAACTTTCAGTCACGATGTTCAAAAAGAAGAGCTCGCTTCCTCTCCTTTCCCTAAGACAAAAAATCAGAGTGTCTCCAGTACATCACCACAAACAAGCAGCATCGTGCCCGATACAGATACTTCACCACAAACAGCTAAGCTCCCTTCCACAGTTCAAATAACGACTGAGCGATTAACTCAACTCAAAGGCAGGAAACTTGTCGCCCAACTTGAGACGTTTTGGCAAGAGTGTATGTTGAACCGTAGTTGTGAAGAGCAGGTCGCCTTGTTTGAGGCGCATTTATCTTCAGCTCGATTCCAGCTTTTGGCGAACTACCCTCAGCTCAGCAGCCAATGGCAAGAGAGTGTAGGAAATTTGTTATTTGATGAGCAACAATCACTGGCGTCGCGTATTGCACAGCTGAAGAACGAAGCAAGAAGCATCTGGGGAGAATTGGCTGATGTTGTTTTCGCGGATGAGTTCGCGCTGTACGATTTCAACTTAGAAGCCCAAAAGCTGGACACTCAAAGCCCAGATAACTTTTTGCGAGCTTTCGAGCAACTCACCATTGACTGGCAAGAACATGCAGGTGCGATCGGGCTAACAAGCGACCAGGAAAAATATGAGCGTGCGGTCACCCTGATTCCTAATAGTATAAGCCTACCAGATCGCTTGGCGCTCATCGCAGAGCTAGAACGAACTTACTTAACGAAAGAAGAAAGTAAAAACATTCATGCTCGTCAGCAGCAAATTACAGAGCAAAAAAAACGAGTCAAAGATTATCAACAAGCATTACAGCAACTTGAGTCCAAACTAAGAACGCAAAGAGCCTCTAGCCATTCACATTTGTCAGAACCGGAATGGCAAAGCTATTACCAACAAGAAGTCGCGGATTTTCGTCGTGAATTTTTTTCTTCTTAACAATGCGCTTTGACTGACTGAGAACTTAAAAAGGCACGTTGCTAACCAGCCGTCGTGCCTTATGTTCAACTCTCTACTTTTAATTCAGAACAAATTTAAACCAAATACATCTTTCACATCAAATAGCACTTTTTCGGTTTTCTCGCGAGAACGCTCACTACCTTGTTTTAAAATATCAATCAGCTGCGCTTTATCATTCAAATACATAGCGCGCTTTTCTCGAATAGGGCGAAGCATCTCTTGTAAGCATTCTTCTAACACTTTCTTGGTCAAACCATCACCTAACCCACCTCGTCGATAATGGTCTTTTAGCTGTTCGACATAATTTTTATCAGGATGAAAAGCATCGAGGTAGATAAATACAATATTCCCTTCGACTTGGCCAGGGTCCTCAATTTTCAGATGATTGGGATCGGTATACATAGATTTCACTGCCGCGGAAATCTCCTTTTCGGAGGCCCCTAAGTTGATTGCGTTCCCCATGCTTTTAGACATCTTATTTTTACCGTCAGTACTCGGCAAACGAGGTGCATCGCTAAGTAATGGACGGCATTCTCTAAGAACCTCTTTTCCACCTAGATGGTTTATTTTTCTTACGATTTCATTAGTTTGCTCCAACATCGGCAGCTGATCATCACCCACTGGTACTAGCGTCGCATGAAACCCCGTAATATCAGCAGCTTGAGAAATTGGATACGTTAAAAAGCCTGCGGGAATAGAGCGTTCAAAGCCTTTACTTTGAATCTCATTTTTAACCGTGGGGTTTCGCTCTAATCGTGCGATAGAAACAAGATTACTGTAATACATTGTCAACTCGGCTAACGCTGGAATTTGAGACTGCAACGTGATCGTAGTTTGAGTGGGGTTGATACCAACAGCCAAATAATCTGCAACGACATTGAGAATATTAGAGGATACCTTTGATGGGTTATGCGCGTTATCCGTCAGCCCTTGCATGTCCGCAACCAAGATCGTTTGCTCGTGCTCCGTTTGCAATTTGACTCGTTGTTGCAATGAACCAATATAGTGCCCTAGGTGTAATGGACCTGTTGCTAGATCTCCGGTAAGTATAATTTCACGCTGAGATGTATTTTTATGGCTATTCATATTTGTCTCCAAGTATTTAATAGATCGCTACTGGAGATAAAAAGATCAAACACTCTTAGCTACCATCCAGCAGCTTAAGAATGTAAGTATTCCGCGCCGCTCTATTTAGAGCGCCACCAAGAGAAGGTTGTTAATGAAGGGCGAACGTGTATTTTCATGTTTTTTAAACTAACAGCACACACCGCAGAACTCAATCTGTTTTGTACTGAATTAGAGTGAGTGTTCCAACAGCCAATTAAGAGGATTACATTGGTAAAGACATCGCAATGACCAAAACCGCACCAAATACCGAACCAGAGACAAACGCACACAGTACAGTTTTGTTGTGTTTCCTTTTCATTGATGAACTCCTATCCATAACTACGATGACCAGCCCTCACATCTAATACGCATGTGGATGCATCACGACAACGAGTTAACCAACATATCGCACGTAGGACCAGTACCGCTTTGTTAAATTGGGACCTCGTCCATAACTTGGAGTGTAAATGACTCCGGAACCTACAACAGAAGAAAATTTCATCACGTTACTGTCCTACCCTCCGGGTTTGTGGCTTAATAGGCAACAGGAACACTTTTTTCTTTTGCTGCGGATACTTACATGGAAGCTGTTTTACATCAGTTGCAATTCTCTTTGTCGATAACCGGACCTATCTGTTTGATGTTGGTACTTGGCGTTCTTTTTAAGCGCTTTGGTCTAATCAACGATAATTTTATCGAAGTAGGCTCTAAACTGGTGTTTCAAGTTACCTTGCCTGCAATGTTATTTGTCAGCATTGTGGCTTCAGAACACGACTTTTCCGCGGCAAGTGGATTCGTCAATTTCGGCGTCATCGCTAGTATTTCGTTTTTCATTTTCACCTACCTTTCCGTCAAACTTCTGTTCAAAGCATCGCCTGACCAAGGCGTTCTCATCCAAGGTGGGTTCCGAGCAAATACAGGTATTATTGGTATCGCTTACGTTGCCAATGCGTATGGTTCTCAAGGTGTGGCGCTAGCAGCGCTCTATGTCGCGGTCACCACATTTATTTATAACGTCCAAGCGGTAATTTGCTTATCGCCTAAGGGGGCAACGTCTGCCTCGCAAGCAGCAAAGATGATGGGCCGAACACTGACTAGGAATCCGCTCATAATCTCCATTGTTCTAGGAATGGCTTTTTATTTACTCGCTATTCCAGTACCGAATGTGGTTATTGACGCAGGAGACTACTTGTCCAAAATGACATTGCCTTTGGCGCTGTTGTGTACGGGTGGCTCACTTGACTTTAGCTTGATGAGAAAAGAGAAAGGTCCATCTTGGTTTGCGAGCAGTTACAAGCTCATCGTAGCGCCAGTCATCATCACCATGGGAGCTTACTTAGTAGGATTTCGAGGAATTGAGCTAGGTATTCTTTTCTTTATGAACGCCTCTCCAGTCGCTGCTGCCAGCTATGTCATGGCGCGTTCCATGGGGGGCAATGCCACATTAGCCGCAAATATCATCGCACTCACTACGGTGCTTTCTACCGTGACCTGTACGTTGGGCATCCTATTTCTTAAGTTCTACAACTTAATATAATTGGTCTGCGATAAAATAAAGACGCTAAACGGCATTGATGTCAGTTACTGGTCGTGATTCGCAAAAGTGAGCTTTCTTACCAGACGAAAAAATTCACTCGCTTCAGATTCCGACAAACAAGAAAAAAACTCTTTCTGTAAATTCGTCATGATTTGATGAACTTGCTTTAAAGCATTTGCCCCCTCTTTTGTCATGCTTAGCATTTTAAGGCGCTGATTCGATTTACTTTTAGAAACTTGAACAAACCCTCTCTTTTCCAGATTGTCCACCATCCGCTTTGCTACACTTCGCTCAGTTCGAACCGCATCAGCTAACGCTTGCTGGCTCATAGGTTGAAATTCTTCTAAAGCGGCCAGTGCACTTGCCATTTCTAGTGTCATCAAATTTTGCCGAGAGAGCTCGGCTTGGGCACGATTGCGGTACATGCGCTGCATCACACCGCAGACAAACATAGGGCTTTGATCCAAAACGGAAATTGGGGAAATTTTCTGATCTTTCATCGTCGTTTTTCTTCTTTAGGCTTTCATTCGGTCGAAAAGGCTGTGCTGATACTGCACACAACACGCCGTCTTTCAGGCTCGCGTCATAGACGGTAACCACCAAGTGAAAACATAAAATAAAGAGCGCCGAAGCGCCCTTTTATTGTGTTTATTATCACCAGTATAACTTAGTTACAGCAACCAAGTCTTACTCGCTTTGCTGAGCCGGTTTAGGATTAGTCTCAGACAACTCTGCCTCCGATTCTTTTCTCGCACGTCGATCAAACAATCGCTCAACCACCACAAAGAAGATTGGGACGAAGAATATACCCAATATCGTGGCACTGATCATGCCACCAAGTACGCCGGTACCCACTGCGTTTTGACCTGCCGATCCCACACCTGAACTGATAGCAAGTGGTACCACACCCAAACCAAAAGCAAGCGATGTCATGATAATTGGGCGCAGACGAACGCGAACAGCATGTAAGGTTGCTTCGATAAGCCCAGCGCCTTTCTCATAGTAGTCCTTTGCAAACTCAACAATCAGAATCGCGTTTTTGGTTGCCAAGCCGACCGTCGTTAATAAGCTCACCTGGAAGAACACATCGTTATCCATACTGCGCGTCATTACCGCAAGCACAGCACCAAGCACACCAAGAGGAACAACTAACACCACGGCGAAAGGTACTGACCAACTTTCATACAAAGCGGCAAGAACTAAGAATACGACGAGGATAGATAGCGCATATAGCATTGGCGCTTGGTTTCCGGAAAGGCGCTCTTCATACGAAATACCATTCCAGTTCACCGTGAAACCTTCTGGTAGCTTTTCTACCATTGCTTCAATTTCTTCCATGGCTTCACCAGTACTTACACCAGGAGCTGCGCCGCCTTGAATGTTCATTGCTGGCAAACCATCAAAGCGCTGCAAAAGAGGAGAACCATAGGTCCACTCACCACTCGCAAAAGCAGAGAAAGGTACCATCTCTCCTTTAGCGTTGCGTACGTACCATGAATCGAAGTCTTTTGGCTGCATGCGGTATTCCGCATCACTTTGCACCATCACTTTCTTCACACGACCGCGGTCAATATAATCGTTAATGTAAGCCCCGCCCCATGCAGCTGACAGGATTTGGTTTACGTCATTGATACTGACATCCAAAGCACGAAGTTTGACGTGGTCAATGTTCACTTTGTACATTGGCGCATCTGCCTGACCGTTTGGACGAACACCGACAAGTTTCGGGTTTTGTGCTGCCATGCCCAGAAGTTGACCTTGAGCCGCAACTAATGCGTCGTGACCTTTGTTCAACGAATCTTGAAGATAGAAATCAAAGCCTGTCGAGTTACCCAATTCTTGAATCGCAGGAGGTGCAAATGCAAAGACCAGTGCTTCTTTGATGGTTGAGAAGTACCCCATCGCTCGACCCGTAATGGAAGCTGCATCAGCACCCGGCGCTTCACGCTCTGACCAATCTTTCAGACCGATAAATGCCATCCCCATGTTTTGGCCTTGGCCTGCGAAACTAAATCCAGCAACGGAGAAGACAGACTTTACATTGTCTTTTTCGTCTACTAGGTAAAAGTCACGCATTTTCTCAAGTGTTTTTTCCGTCTGTTCTTGTGTTGAGTTAGGCGGCAAAATAGCCATTGAGAATACTGTGCCTTGGTCTTCATCTGGCAAAAATGACGTTGGAAGGTTCATAAATAACCAGCCAGCACCTGCACTCATTGCCAAAAATACAACCAACATGCGACCTGTGCGTTTTAGAAGTTTAGCAACACCGGTTTCATAGCCAGCTGTCATCGCATCAAACTTGCGGTTAAACCAGCCAAAGAAACCTTTCTTCTCTAGAAGCTCAGCATCGCCTTTTTTCAGCAACGTAGCACACAATGCTGGAGTCAGAATTATCGCAACCAAAACGGAAAGCGTCATAGCCGCCACAATAGTTATCGAGAACTGACGGTAAATAACCCCGGTAGAACCAGACATAAACGCCATAGGGACGAATACCGCTGAAAGCGTCAAACCCACACCAATCAAGGCACCAGTGATCTGCCCCATCGATTTTTTGGTCGCTTCTTTGGGCTCTAAACCATCTTCATGCATCACACGCTCGACGTTTTCCACCACAACGATGGCATCGTCCACCAGCAAACCGATAGCCAGAACCATCGCGAACATGGTTAACGTGTTTACGCTAAATCCAGTCGCGTACAAAATAGCGAAGGTTCCGAGCAATACGACAGGCACTGCGATCGTTGGAATGATCGTCGCACGGAAGTTCTGCAAGAACAGGTACATGATTAAGAACACAAGAAGAATGGCTTCTAATAGCGTTTTAACCACTTCTTGAATCGAGGCTTTGACGAATGGCGTTGTTTCAAATGGGTAAGCAATCTGCAACCCTTCTGGGAACGTTGCACTCAGTTGTTCTAAACGCTCTTTCACCGCATTGGCTGTCTCAAGCGCGTTTGCGCCAGTACCTAATGAAATACCTAACCCCGATGCTGGGAAGCCATTATATTGGCCTCGAATATCATAACTTTCTGCACCACGCTCAACGCGAGCTACATCTTTCAAATAAACATTCGAACCACTGGCGTCGGACTTAAGAATGATGTCTTGGAACTCTTCTACACTGCTCAAACGACTTGCAGAAGAAATCGTAGCATTCAACAACTGACCTTCCTGCGCAGGTGCCGCACCCAGTTGACCTGAAGAAACTTGCGCGTTCTGTTCACTGATCGCGTTCGCTACATCGATTGCGGTCAAGTTGAACTGCGTAAGCTTAAATGGATCCAGCCAAACTCGCATCGCATACTGCGCACCAAACGCCTGCACTTGTCCTACGCCAGTTACACGACTTATCGGGTCTTGAATATTCGTTACAACAAAGTCGCCGATATCGTTTTCTGTAAAGTCAGGATCTTCAGAATAAACTGCGACAACCATGAGAAATGCCGTATTGGATTTATTGACGACAATACCTTGGTTTTGTACCTCCATCGGCAATGAAGTCAATGCCAATTGTAGTTTGTTCTGCACCTGTACTTGCGCGATATCAGGGTCAGCTTCGCTATCAAACGTCAGGGTAATTGTCGCATTACCAAATGCATCACTGCTCGATGATAGGTAGCGAAGGTAATCTAATCCTGTCATGTTTTGCTCGATAACCTGCGTTACCGAGTCTTCAACGGTTTTTGCAGATGCACCTGGATAGCGAGCACTGATGGTGATCGTCGTCGGTGAAATCGTTGGGTATTGCGAGACGGGTAAATTGAATAATGACATTACCCCCGCCAACATCGTTAGAATCGCGAGAACCCAAGCAAATACCGGACGATCGATAAAAAATCGTGCCATGATTACTCCTGTTCACCGTTTTGGATAGTTACCGAACTACCTGGCCCTACCTTTTGTAAACCGGCGGTAATGACTTTATCACCCGCGTTCAAACCATCAATAATGCGCCATTGGCTATTGATCGCTTCGGCAGTCTTCACTGGTTTCGCTTCCACTTTGTTCTCGCCATTAACCGTCATCACTGTCGCTTTACCTGTCGCATCACGAGATACCGTATTTTGTGGTATCAGAATCGCATCAGGGTCGACACCAGTAATGACCGTCGCACGAACAAACATTCCAGGTAGCAACAAACCGTCAGGGTTTGGGAATTCGGCACGAAGCGTCACGCTGCCCGTACTTTCGTTCACATTGACCTCAGTAAATTTCATTGTGCCTTTGTGTTCGTAAGTGCTGCCATCTTCAAGCATCAATGTAACTTGCGCAGAGTCATCTTCTTGCATATGGCCTTGGGAGAGTGATGCTTTCAAACGCAGCAGTTGCGCGGATGATTGCACAATATCAACATTGATAGGGTCAAGCTGCTGAATGGTCGCTAATTTGGCAGCTTGGTTAGCCGTAACCAACGCACCCGCTGTCACACTCGATTTACCGATCACCCCGCTAATCGGAGCTTTGACTTGCGTATAATCTAAGTTGATTTTTGCTGTGTTGATCTTGGCTTTTGCGACTAGGACCTGCGCTTTCGCTTCTTTGTATGCCGCTTCTGCTTCATCCAAGTCTTGTTGGCTGATGGATTTTTTGGTGATCAAGGTTCTGTAACGCTTCACCGTGGCATAGGTCGACTCTGCCGCAGCTTGCGCACGGATTAATTCCGCTTCAGCGCTCAGCAAATCCGCCTGAAATGACGAATCATCAATTTGATATAGCGACTGTCCTTGTTCAACAAATCCACCTTCAACAAAATTTCGTTCCGAAATAATGCCAGTAACTTGCGGACGAACTTCTGCTTCTTTGAATGCTCGGCTACGACCCGGCAGCTCTACTGTCAATGCTTGGCGCGTTGGCTGCACTGTTAACACTTCTACTTCGGTTGCGGGCGCAGGACCACCACCTTGGCTCGATCCTTCTTCGCTAGGTTGACATCCAACCACAAAAAGGCTCGACGCAATCAGCAGAGATAGCGTGGTTTTACGTCTCATGAATTTTTCTCTCTTATCTACCGACAAGCCTTCAAGATTCCTTATTAAAAGCTTCTAGAATGACTTAATAATGACTAACGGATGTATATCCAGAACAAATTAATTAGGATGATAAATACCCAGTGTTGTACATACAACAAAATTTACAGTTCTATACGCTTACGAAAAACGTTTATGGTAAAGGTGTTATGAAGTTCTCAAATTTGAAGATTTTGGGTTGGAAATCACATTTTCCTGTGTGCAATTGCAATGGTTAAAAAGCAGCAAAAGTGATGATAAAAGCATCATCACGCTGTACAGAGTTTGTTACCGCTGTCTAGGGTTATTTGCCCACTCTGGTATACGAACTAAAGTGAGAAAGGAATGTAAATATAGTCGAAATTTCACAAGTCAGGTTCGCCACTTATCTAAAAAATAACCCGCTAAGAAGCGGGTTATTTCGTCAGTGAGATTGCTGTTCTCAAGCTTATACTTTGAACTGACTGACCTGATGATCTAAACGTTGAGTTTGCTCTGACAACATGGCTAAAGAAGCTTGCGCTTGGTTTACGATTTCCACAATTGAAGTGCTACTGTCTGCAATGCCTTGTACGTTGCTATTTACTTCGTCACTTACTGTACTTTGCTGGCTCGCAGCCGTTGCAATGTGTGTATTCATCTCGTTCATACGTGAAATCGCGTTCAAGATTTCAGAAAGGGATTCACTCGCTCGGCCAGCGGACTTGATCGTTTCATCACTGCTATTTTGGCTACCGCGCATCACTTCTACAGCTTGTCCTGCACCAGATTGTAGCTTTTCAATCATGGTTTGGATTTCTCCCGTACTCTGTTGCGTACGACTGGCTAAAGAACGAACCTCGTCCGCTACCACAGCAAAGCCTCGCCCTTGCTCTCCAGCGCGAGCCGCTTCAATGGCTGCGTTAAGCGCTAATAAGTTTGTTTGCTCGGCAATACCACGAATTACATCCAGTACGGACGCAATGTTACTCACATCATGATCCAATGTGTTAATGACGTGGCTTGCGCTTTCGATTTCACTTGCGAGGCTGCGAATTGAGCTAACCGTTTGATCCAAAATAACATTGGTATTGGTAAGTTCATCATTCGCTGTTTGGCTCGCAACCGCGGCTTCGTTAGCGCTATCGCTTACATTTCTACTGGTGACTTGCATTTCGTGCACTGCCGCCGCTACCGCCTCACTATCTTTTTGCTGAGAAACGGTCGAGTTCGCGATGGTCTTGGTCAACGAGCTAAGATTTGCCATTTCGTTACGTAGGGTATTTGAGCTTTCAATTACCTGAGCGACTGTCACTTGAATTTTGGACACAAACTGGTTAAATGCGTCTGCTAAATTGCCAATTTCGTCTTGTGTTTTTACATCGATTCGCTGACTTAGATCACCTTCACCGGACGCAATTTCTGTCATCGCATTTTTAATATCATTGATAGGCTTCACAACCGTTTGTAACAACAAAAAAGCCATCGCGATAGCGGCAAAAATAACAATCACAATGCCAGCCTCAAGAATGAGTTCTGCTCTTGTTGCAGCCGCTGATATTTCGTCCTTCAATTGGCTTTGCTTTTCTTCTATTGCATCTTTTACAACGTTAAGCTGCGCTCTAACCTCGATAAATTGGTCTTCAAAGGTATGTTTGTGCTCATTATAGTAACCACGCCATTGAGATTGAGGTAAACGTAGCATCGCTTCATAACTTACTAACCATTTTTCACCCAAAGAGACAAGCGTTCGAACTTCATTACCATGTGTAGAAGGCATCACACCGGCTTGTGATAGCTCAATCATTTGTTCCATACGTGGCAGTGCTTTGTAGGCGTTGTCTTTGTATTCACCGATGTGATGATCAATATCGTTTTGAGTATCAGAAAGTGCAACACCTTGGATTGCAGATGTTGCTTGGTAAAGATCGCGATAAGCATCCTCAATCGTTAATAAGTTCGGCACGATCTGTTCGTTGAGTGTCTCACTCAATTCAGATTGCTTCCAACTTGTCATAACGTTTAATACAGAGCTCACAATAAACAATCCAATAATCAATGACAGCGGGATCACTATCTTCTGCTTGATCGTTAAGTTCTGGAACATGAATAGACTCTCTTTATTTATGGTATACAAACTGCCGGAAATTATATCAAACAAATAGAGTATACTATTAGGTAAAAGAGGCTATTCAACATGAAATCTAATGACTTTTTGACAAGGGTTCTAATTTCAACAATTAGTTGATTTTATACAAAATTTAACAAAGAGACCTTTTCAAAAGATGCAAATTAAAATGCTCTTTCAAAACGAAAAATATGTAACAGAAAGTGAATTAAAAGGGACCACATTTTGAAGAATAGATCGAATCAATGATTTACTGAGAACACATACAAAACACAGTTCTTGGATTGAGCACCACCGCGGAATATGCAAAGGTCCGAACATTTCTTCTAAAGCTCAAAAAACCATTGTTTATCTGACGTATTTAAGGGTACTCCTTGATGATGTTAGTCGTGATGTTGGCAAACAGGATGCTTACAAGTTTTCGAAGTTAACCAGTAGCACAGTGAACGATTCAGATTTTCTTGAGCGCCAAGGCAATAAAAAAGTTTGCTATTTTCCTCTCAAGAGACGCATTAAAGAAAATAATGCAACCTAGTCACAAAGTCTTGCTACATCTTCAGAAAAGAATGATGTTGCTAAACAAATCTGGTGCAGCATACACATTGAAGCTAAACTCGTTTAAGGAACTTTTTCATATCAATATGAGAAAACATAGATTTCTCAAAGTTACACCGACCATTCAGCGATTAAACTAATGTTAGCGTACCGGTACGTCCAAAAACTCCATGCATGAACCATTTGAAAGAGCCAAAATGTTCCAACCCAACTTCGCCTCAGTGGAGTGGCGAGTCGTTTCGCTCGCTCTCCTACTCTCTCTTCCTAACACAGCTCAAGCGGATCCACTAGATAAGGAAATTAGCAACCTTCTCCAACAACGTTTTTCTATCGCGGTTTTGCTGTCCGACACTGACGCAATTGCGTTTGGTATTGGCGACTTTGATCCGAATGCATTATTTGATACCGCCAACCCAGAGTTCGGGACTGACGAGTCAATCAATGAACGTCGAAGCAAATCCGTATATGTTCTCCCTTACACGACTAACTTTGACATAGAGGGCAGCGAGGACTTACATGAGCTGTCGTTTAAGGCGTTTACGATACAAACAGAGAATGATCTCAAACTATTCGGCACAAGTAAGGATCTTCTCAAGGAAAGGACATACGGTGCATCGATTGGTTATGGGTATCTATACAAAGCAAGTGAAAACGTCACCCTTAGCACCAGAACGACGACTCACCTTATGCGTTATAAAAACTCATTCTCTACCGATAATAAACTTTCATCCATCATTGGAAGAATCCTAGACGGCCGTGCCGTTAACGTTTCAGCATGGGCGGCAATAGTTCAACCATCCATTAAAGCCAAATACACGTCTCCCACAAGTTGGGGGAAATGGCATGCCAGTTCGACATTGAATTCATTCATTGGGCACAGCTGGGGAAGCGCAAATAACGGCAATATAGGCAACCCTAAAGGTTGGTACCTATCTAATGAAATCACCGGTTACTACAATATTTATCACGGTGAGCAAGCTTTATTTACTGGGATTAAAAGAGTCGACCTTTCGCATGATTTAAGCGACGAACTTGGAAGTCCGCATTACTACGAAGCTTCTATAGGATGGCTATTTTATGCACCAAAGCCCTTTGATTGGTTGGACAATTTCGGCATAGGCGTTAACTTCAACTACGGCTCGACTCTCAGAGGTGGCAGCATTCAACTTTACTACAACAAACAATAAAGCCGTCAGTACATGAACCAGTTGGTAGCATATATAACAAGAAGAACTAGAAGACACAAAAGGAATGGCAGAGTTAGCGTCTTCGCAAACTTTTTCATGAGACTTGGGTTATCAAACACTACACCTTCCGCTTCTCTTACCCTTCGCTCTTCGTCAAAATGCCATTTAATGGCTAAGTAGGCTCCTATCCCTAATACAATAAGCTTAAAAGCTCCAGCAAAGTAAGGAAAGAAATTAGCCCAACTGTCGTTCATTATCCATCTCCATCAAATTCAATATCAGCTTTGCGGTGGCAGAATCCAAAGTTCATGTAGAATGCCCCCCTCAAAGTCAGACTCTCTGGCTAGCGCCAGTCTACTGCTCGAGATAGCTGTCCACAACTCTCTTTACCAGATCGGCATTTATTAATTATTTAATAAATAACAAGAAAGACACTAGCACACTTGCTGAAAAGTAAGTGTCAGTTTGGATTGAAACTCATCAGGAATCGAAAATGGTCCGCAGTCGACTTGTTGATCTAGTGAAAACCGAATTACCTAGCGCCAAATCGTTCGCTAGTATAAAAATGTAGCCTATCGCACTTCTGGTCGAGTGCTAACGAACTTATGATGCACATGTCATTAGCAGTGCAATTTTAAGTTTATCAATTAGCTAAAGTTTCCCACCTTAACTGCCAGTAAGTTTGCTGTGTTTGAGACGATCTCGACATGACTAGTGTATAAATAGTATGGAGGTTCAAAGTGAAGGCAAGGCAAATTTCCTTACTAAAAATATTGTTTCTGTAATTTTATTTCAGGATTATCGAAACCATCATAAGGATAATTCGAACTAATCTTAATCCATGCTCCTTCAGTTACATTTGCTTTCTTTTACTCACTTCTCGCGACTATTAGTGGCATTTTGAGACAATTTCCTACACTCCTTTCTTTCCCTTAGTTGATATAAATCATGGTTAGAAGAAAACAGAATCACCTGTATTTCTCGATACATGAATCCAAACTGCCCGACTTTTCGTAACTAAATTACAGATAGACACAATTTTTAGTATGGCACGTTTTTGAGGAACCAAGATGTTAGATACCCTCATGCTGTCGCGGATCCAGTTCGCGGCCAATATCAGCTTTCACATTCTCTTCCCGACCATCACCATCGCGTTGGCATGGATGTTGGTGTTTTTCAAGTGGCGATATAACCGCACACAAGCCCCCGTATGGCTCGATGTTTATTACTTCTGGGTCAAGATATTCGCTCTTACTTTCGCCTTAGGCGTGGTATCCGGCATTACGATGAGCTTCCAGTTTGGTACCAACTGGCCAGGCTTTATGGAACGAGTCGGAAACGTAGCTGGACCATTGCTCGGGTACGAAGTGATGACCGCCTTCTTTATGGAAGCCACCTTCCTTGGCGTGATGCTTTTTGGACGAGGACGAGTACCGGAGTGGGTTCATACTCTCGCCACCGTTCTGGTTGCTGTAGGGACAAGTATGTCCGCATTTTGGATTCTGGTGCTTAACAGCTGGATGCACACACCAAGCGGCTATGAAGTAATTGACGGTATTGTGCATGTAACCAGTTGGAAGGAAGTTATTTTCAATCCTTCTTTACCGTACCGTCTTCTACACACGCTATTAGCATCGGCGCTGACTGCCAGCTTCTTGATTGCAGGTATCTCGGCTTATCAAATAATGAAAAAGTCAGATCACCGCTCAGCCAAACTTGGCCTAAAAGTCGCGCTGTTCGCGGCGGCTGGGTTCATCCCGGTACAAATCTTTGTCGGTGACCTTCACGGGTTAAACACGCTTGAACATCAACCTGCAAAAATTGCAGCGATGGAAGGTGTGTGGGAGACCGAGCAAGGCGCGCCTCTTCTACTATTTGCGATGCCAAATGAAGAAACTCGCAGCAATGATTTTGAAGTGGGCATCCCTAAGTTGGCGAGTTTGATTCTTACGCATGACTTAGACGGGGAAATCCAGGGACTTAACGAGTTTGCGCCTGACCACCCGCCAGTGAAGCCCTTGTTCTTTGGTTTCCGCGTGATGGTTGGTGTAGGTGTCCTTATGTTGCTGGTTAGTTGGTATGGCGCGGTGAAGCTAGCACGTAAAAAATCGCTACCTAAACCTTACCTGTACACGGTATTAGCCATGACGTTCTCTGGTTGGATAGCCACACTGGCGGGGTGGTATGTTACTGAGATTGGCCGACAGCCTTGGTTGGTCAGCGGTGTATTGCGTACATCAGAAGCCGTCACCACGGTTGCGAGCAGTAGCGTGATGACTTCGCTCATTATGTACTTAGCCATTTACGCTGCATTGCTGGTTGCGTACATCCATACCCTGTTCTATTTGGCGTGCAAAGACGTTGCAGCCCATGAAGTCCCACTGACACAACAAGAGGCCTAATCATGCTCGACTATCTACCAGAAATTTACCTTCTGCTGCTTGGCTTCTCGGTCTTTATGTATGCCGTGCTCGACGGCTACGACCTTGGCGTCGGTATCCTGTTGCCAAGTGATAATGAAGCGCAACGTGACCGAATGATAGCATCTATCGGCCCTTTCTGGGACGCGAATGAAACGTGGTTGGTGTTAGCCGTCGGTATTCTGCTGATTGCCTTTCCTACCGCTCATAGCTTGATTTTGACGGAGCTTTATATGCCGACCGCCATCATGCTTATCGCACTGATCATGCGTGGCGTGGCATTCGACTTCCGAGCCAAAGCCAACTCGGATCATAAGCCTCATTGGGATTGGTGCTTCCGAATTGGCTCGCTAATCACCGCACTAACTCAGGGTTACATGGTGGGTCGTTACATCATGGGGTTTGAGCAATCAACCGAAGCATTTGGCTTTGCATGGTTAAGCGCACTTTGTGTAACAGCGGCGTACGTTTACATCGGTGGCGCATGGTTGGTACTGAAAACGGAAGGTGATTTGCAAATACGCTCGGCGCGTTGGTCTCGCCGTGCTGGTTGGTTAGCGGCTCTGGGTATCTTGGTAGTGAGTGTTGTAAACCCAATTGTAAATCAACAAGTTGCCTTGCGTTGGTTCAGCTTCCCAGAAATCTTGTTGCTTGCCCCAGTTCCGTTAATTGTATTGGCAACCATCTTCCTAGTTGATCGCTATTTGCGTCAGGTTCCAATGGTGAATGATCTGGGTGTGCGCTGGCCTTTCTTTGGTGTCACCGTCATTTTCGCGTTGAGCTTTCTAGGTCTTGCGTACAGCTTCTTCCCAGAAGTTGTGCCGGGGTTGATGACCGCACAACAAGCGGCCTCCTCACCTGCGACATTAATAATCGTGGGCTACGGTGTAATGATTGTTATGCCGGTGATATTGCTTTACACCTTTGTGGTATACCGGATCTTCAAAGGCAAAGCGACAGAACTTAGCTACAAGTAGGAAGGGAATTCCTCAACGAAGCGCCGCTGCTCATGCGGCGTTTTTTTTGCAGTACTCACGACTAAAGTATCTACCCAAAGCGACTGAGTGGGAACGCTGAGAGAATGTAGCGGCAGCCAGTAGTTTGCTCCTAACTAGAACGAGATAACCGTTTCTCAACTATAGCGATACAGGCACAAAAACCGAAAGAATATTTGATGTTACAAAAGGTAGACCGCCACTTTAAAACGCTTTGAGTATTTTTTTGCGCTCAATGAGGTTCAAGTATACTTATGCTTTTTATGACTTGTGAACACTCAATTGCATGTTATGTTGCTGTTGAAATAGTACATGAAATAAGGACAAGAACATGAAGATAAGATGCAAAACGACGCAAAGCATTGAAAAATTTAACCCTGATGACCTCAATCCAAACACAGATCTCTTTGGTATGATTGCTGTTGTATTCGTGTTCATGGCTGTTTTGCTTAGCATCTAGTAGTACTACGTTCATTCTTGTGGCCGTATTCATACCTCATGTGATATGGGTGCTAAATTCTAGATTAAAGCGGATAGGCTAACCCGCACCAATCAGATTATGGCTGCCTCTGTATAGCATCTTCAATTTTGGCGTTGTATCGAGGTGAGATGTGAATAGTTGGCTTGTAGATAGAATGGCGCTTGCACCTTGAGCACTCTTGTGTACTTTCAATGACGCATTACTTTAGTGTAGATACGAAAAAAGGCCTGATAAATCAGACCTTTTAGAATGTGGCGGTGAGTGAGAGATTCGAACTCTCGATACGTTGCCGTATACACACTTTCCAGGCGTGCTCCTTCAGCCACTCGGACAACTCACCGAATCAAATTTTGGTTAGCATCATTGGCTAACGAGGCGCTAATTTAATGATTATGTGCCTGATGGTCAAGGCTAAACATAAAAAAAAGCGCCCTTTTCGAATCGATTGCTCACTAAGTAACTAAATTGAGCAAAACTGGGGCATTTACATGCTTTGAGAATAACCGGGAACACGGAACCAACGGCGGCACATATCCAAGAAGTACCCATACAACACACCCATGCCACAAGAAATAACAGCGTTACTTGCCACTGCGGTCACAATTTGATCTGTAGACGCGCCAACTGCGAATAAGATACCCGCATAAACTGGAGATTGAAATAGTACATAAGCGACCAGATCAGAGATGTTTTTCATAAAGGAAGACGGTGACACCTTACTACCTTGATGCAGCACCCAATCACGAAAAACCCCATACGGCCAAGCAATGGCGATATTCACTGGAATCGATAGCGTACGCGATGCTAGAGATTGCTCAAATGTCATCCCTGAAATCAAAATCTCGACAATCATCCCTGTGATAAAGCAAAAAACAACCATAGCAAAGGTATCCGCTGCGGCGTGACGAATACAAAATGGTCCACGAGACTTCATTTACAAAACCCTTAAAATCAAACACTGCAATTAATAAAAATAATAAAACTATTAACCACTAAAAAGACACCAAGCCAGTTAGTGATGCAATTAGAACACACAAAAACTAGCTTATGGCTCTGTATTTAAAATTAAGTTGTAAATTTATAACCAACTTTTAAAGTAAAAGTAGTTTTTTTCACCAATGACGAGTAAAAACGCCTAAAATTACGTAAAAATGGTACAAAAACACGGATTTCACTTACATAAAAAGGGGTTACGATAATTATTTTGACGTAAAGTTAGAACAAAACTCGGACTGTAAACAGTCACTCCTATAGCTTATGCTACCAAGCTGCGAAAATTCAGAGTATTACCGATATAATCACAGTAGAAGGTCTTGCTGCTTTACTCGTAAAAGTAAAACTGCAAGCCTGTTCATTGCAGGTTAGAAGAGTTTGTCACGAAGCTGGATGACGTATGAATAGTAAGAACAATTCACAGTTGCGCCATATTGATTCAGTTATGGTGAGGCCAGCAAAATCGTTAATGTATCGATATCATCTTGGTCTGGGGATTGCTGACGCTTTAAGTTACTTCTTATCCGTTCAGCGACTGAAGAAACGTCGTCACTGAGTTCAAGGGGAGCCTCCGCAATGATCGCTGAAATAGCCTCAAGTGCTTCATTAAGATGTCCATTATCTAGAGCGACATAGAAGTTGAGTAACCACTTTTCAGCATTAAAGCTATCTGCTGCATTTCCATCAAAGTCCGATTGGTACTGATATAACTGTGTCGCATGAAGATACAGTGCATCATTTAATTCAGACTCCACTATTGGTTTCGCTATTATGTGGTCTGCTCCTACATTAATCATACGTTCTTGTGTTTCTTTGAACACATCCGCTGTACAGCCAAAAATCAGTACCGACTTAGCAGGTGAACTCATTGCTCGAATGGCTGATATGGCCCCAACGCCATCTAGAACAGGCATATGATTATCCATCAGTATCAAATCAAATGGTTTGCTCGCAACCTCATCGACTGCAAGCTGACCATTTTCGACACTTGTGCACTCAAAGCCCTTGGCTCGGAGGAAAGTTTCCATAATGATCGCATTTGTTCGGTTGTCTTCAACAATGAGTGCTTTCAACCCTTTACAGTTCAATTTATGTGTATTGATTGACTCTACTTTACCCGGCTTGCAAGGTGTAAGGGCAATTTCGACAGTAAAAGTCGTTCCAGCGTCCTCCTGACTCTCTACAACCACTTGCCCACCCATATGTTCCGCGATTTCTTTGACTATTGCTAAACCAAGCCCTGTACCACCAAACCGTCTAGTCGTTGATGACTCCGCTTGCTCAAAAGGACGAAAAATGCGTTTTTGTGCCTCTTTTGAAATACCAATTCCTGTATCTTTTACCTTTAGTATCAGCTTGGTGCCTGCCTTACTCGATTTCTCGGCTAGCTCTACCTCTACGATGCCACGATCGGTGAACTTAACAGCGTTATTGAGTAGATTGAACAGTACTTGACGCAAACGGGCTTTGTCATTGTTGTACCAACGACCCGTTGGTAAATGCGAGACGACTCTAAAGCGAAGACCTTTTTCTGCACATAGAGTTTGATAAACACTCTTGATACTGCCGATAATCGACTCAATTGGGAAAGGCTTATTTTCAAACTCAACATGCCCTTGTTCAATTTTTGAGTAATCTAAAATCTCATTGAGTAATGTCATCATGTGATCACCTGAATCATAAAGTGTTCTCAGGTGCTTACGCTGCTCATCGGTAAGTGGTGTTTTTAACAGTATCTGGGCAGTTCCTAGTACACCGTTCATTGGTGTGCGAATCTCGTGGGACAATGTGGCTAAGAATGCCGTTTTAGCGTTTGTCGAAGCCTGAGCTTTTATTCTCTCCTGCTCTAAATAGATCGTCTTTTCATTGAACTTCTCGATAAGCTGTCCGATTTCGTCATCGCTATCGTAGTCAATATCTATGATCCCACCAGTTTTCGAGTCATCAATCTTAGCGGCAATGCGAACAATTGGTTCAACAATATAGCGATTCAGTAAGTAGTAACCGACCAAGACACACAAGAGCAAAAATGGAATGATCCTCCCCTCAACGCTCATCACTTGTTCAAACACTTGATCGGCGACTTTAGCTTTTGCGTTGACAACTTCCATGCGCCAATCGAACTCTCCGAAATCAAGCTCGCTGACATAAATTTCGTCCGTCAGTTGAAAGTTGTGTTCAATAATCACGTTTGAGTCAGCATCGCGAACCACTACCCCCAAAGAATGCTGGTTCGTGTGCTCTCGAATAAACTGAAAAAGTGCATCAAGTGATAGGTCTACCGTTACAACTCCAGCGAATCGACCGTTTTGGTAGTACGGAGAAGACGCGGTAATCATCTGGACCTGAGTAAAGGTATCGATGTAAACCGTAGACCAACTAACAGAACCTACCGGAGCATCGGCGGCAGCGACATACCAGGGTTCATTATCATAACCGCCAGATTCGGGGTTATTGTAGGAGTGAATTTGGTCAATACCACTATCACTGTTTTTATTGAAGAATAGACTTTTATATCTCCATTGTTCTGCTTTGAGTTCGGGTTTAGGCCATACGCCACCACTAACAAGCATCTTGTCACTCAATTGAAGTATATGTGGAATTATTGTGTTGAGAGATTGAATATTTTCATTCCCTTGGGCTAGCCCTACTAAGCTGCTCAATACACCTGTAGAACTGAGGAGGGGCTCTTTTATCTCAAGAGCCAGGAGTTGGGTACGTAACTCTAGGTTTTGCTCTAGCTTTTGTCTAACCGGTGGCTCAACAACCAAATAGGCGACAGAACCGATAGTGGCGATAAAGAAGCACAGGTAAAGTGTTAGGGCGAGAATGCTTTTTTTTCTAAGTGATGAGCGAATTTCCATAGATGTGTGAATCATTCCCTAATATCGATTTATCACTAATTGATTGGTAAGATGAGCGCAATCAACCAACCCATTAACAAATGGTATTCTATTTTGAAACTACAAGACATCCTTTCTCTCCCAGAACTTGACGGTAAACTACTAAACCTAGCAAAAACTCAAGGCTTTGTAACAGCGATGGCTGCAGCGCCAAACGTATTAATGCCTCAAGAGTGGTTGCCATTCTTATGGGGTGGAGAAGAAACAGCGCCATTTACTGACGGTGAACAACTAGAGCAGTACATTGACGAGATTGTACAAATGTGGAACCAAACTCGTCCCGCTCTCCTAGAAGGCACTTGGCAGTGGCCTGCAGGGTGCGCGCTAGATGAGCAAGACATTGTAACAAGTCAGGCTCGCGATTTCTGTGAAGGTGTATTACAAGGCTGGCAACTTGCGCGTGATGACTGGGAAACGTTGATGCCTGAGGATAGCGAAGATAATGCCCTACTCGGTGGTATTTTACTTTCTCTTACTATGCTTTACGACCCAGAAACAACCATTGAAACATTGGCCGAACAAGGTATGGAAGGCTTAGAGCAGTTTGAAGAAATCTTCAATGCAATGCCAGTGATGTTATGTGGTCTTACCCAGCGCGGTGTTGCATTAGCTGAAGAACAATAGACGCAACGCTGTCGACCATCAAGATTGAACGGCTGAATAGACAAAAAGCTCTCCAAATGGAGAGCTTTTTTGATCATGTTAAAATTACATGTGGAATATACCGCGCCATATCTTGAGTCACTAAGCTACTGTCTTCCCTAATCGAAATACCGGCAGCTCTATCATTGACCAACCAACTGCCAATTAACGTATGGTTTTGCCCAAACTTAGGTAGTGGATGGTATTGCTGGACGATATTAAATTTAGATTCATAAGGCCCTGACGTTTTAACAAAACGTTTTCCATCGATGACGATCTCGATGTTCGCGCCCTCTCGAGAAAATAGTGGCTTGATGACATAATCTCTCATAGTGTTCACTTTTGAATCGTTAGCAAAATAAGCGGGCAAAAGGTTCGGGTGGTTAGGAAAGCGCTCCCACAATAACGGTAAAAGTGCTTTATTGGATAGAATCGACTTCCACATCGGTTCTAACCAGTTTACGTTCGCAGTCGCTAAGTACTTCGCATATTCCTCTTCAAACATAAACTCCCAAGGGTAAAGCTTAAACATCCAACGAATCGCTCTGTCGTCAGCATCCACAAACAGACCATCTTCCGTCACTCCAATATCTTCGACATGCACGAATGCCGTTGCTAACCCTGCCTCTCGCGCGCAATCCTCTAAATACTGGACAGTCCCTTTATCTTCTTCAGTGTACTTGCAGCAGCTAAAGTGAAGTGTTTGTCCTGGTTGGTATTTTGCTATTTCGGCAAAGCGCTCGATCAAAAAGTCTTGAAGAATATTGAATTGATCCGCGCTCTGGTGAACTCGACCTTTATTTACAACATCTTCTAGCCACACCCACTGCCAAAAGCCAGTTTCAAACAAGCTGGTTGGCGTATCCGCATTGTTTTCCAGTAATTTTGCTGGCGAGGTCCCGTTGTACGCGAAATCCAGCCGCGAATAAAGCGAAGGTTCGCTTCGTCTCCATGAAGAAGCGACCTGCTCCCACATAGATTCAGGGATCGCACATTGCGTCAGCAACCGCTCACTCCGAACGACTTCATCCACAATAGCCAGGCACATCTGATTCAGCTCTTCAGTGGGCGCTTCTATATCGCGCTCAATTTGCTCCAGCGTGAATTGATAGTAAGCACTCTCATCCCAATACGGTTGGTCATACATGGTATGGAAACCAAAACCAAACTGGCGTGCTAATTCACGCCAGTTTTCGCGCTCTTGTATTTCTCGTCGAAACATAGTGCTTTTTAACCGCCTCGACTGACCGACACCGCTTTACCAAACCCGCCTCGAGACATCGCCCTGCCAATGGTGCCGCCACCACGTTTATTAAGGCTATTCGTCGCAACTTTGGTCGGCTGATTTCGGTAGGAGCCAAAGAATTGTCCTGCTCCATTATAGAATTTGGATTTATAACGGTACATCGGCTCTGAGTAATAGCTCTTGTTATAACCTTTCAACCCGCTTAATGAGCGACTGTAAAAAAAACCGCCAAAGTTAGGTACATAAGCTCGGGAACTGGAACTGTAGTAACAATCATCCTCGTAGAAATCATTCTCGCATTCGAACTCGCTGCGGTAGCGAGGGGCATTTTGTTCGGCACGAGCTAAAGCTTCTTGGTATGCAGTGTCACACTGTTCACTAAACTCAGGCGAGTTAGATTTACACTCATCAGCATCAGAAAAAATGTACCCTTCTGTTTTTGACTCGTACGTAGCAAAGAAGAAAATACCACCAAAGGCAGCAAAGGGAAGAATTTTCCCAAGCTTTAAGCTTTTGTCCATGGAAGAACGTTTAACGTTAGAACTCCGCTTCATCGTTCCTCCTAGTAGGTCATGCACGCGGCATTCAATACGCCAACCGAAACAGAAACTGCGGCTAATACGATACCGGCTGGCAGTTCATCTTTTTCGATACGCTCTGCCACTTTCGGAAGTAAAATAAAGCGTACAATTGCAAATGCGATAATTTGAGCAAGCATTGCGACAACGCCCCACACCATAAAATCGACGATATTGACCGAGTTTTTTGCCGCCCCCGAAATCGCGAGACAGTAACCAAGGAAAGCCCCACTTAGCGCAATCGCTGCTGCTGTATTTTGTTTTTCTTTAATCAGATGCCACTCATCGTATGGCGTCAACTTGACGTAGATGAACTTAAACGCCAATACAAAAATAATAGAAACAGAGAAATAGAGTAAAAAGTTTGGGAAGCCTGTTAACAGGCCGGCAATCATGTGCATTATTGTTCCTTGTTCATTTCTTTCCAGGCAAAATCTTCAATACGTTCATCTGCAATGTAAAACAGCTTGGTACTCGCGGGTACTTCAGCATCTAAATCTGGGTTGAGTTGAATACCATCGCCAATATCAAAAGCAATCAGCGTGGCATGATGGCGTCTTTTGAGAAAAACGAAGAGATTCTCAATAGTGGTGGCAGACTGACCCTCAGGATAAATAACTGAGTATTGAGTCATACCTCGTGTTGAAGCCAAAAGCTCCTGATGAAGCGCACTTGAGCCCGGGTCAACCGCCGCTTTTGCCAACATTTCTGCGCCAACAGCAGGTATGCATTCCGCTTTCGGGCAATGCTGACTTAGAAGTCGGCCGAGCGCTTCATCTTTAAAGTAAGCGACCAAATGAGCGGAAGGGTTTACAGATGCGCAGTACAGAGCGGCTGACAAGGTAATGTCGTCCGAGAGATTATCCACAATAATGCAAGCGGCTTCGGCAATATTGGCGTTTTTCATCTCTTGCGAATCGGTATAACTGGTCACTTTGATAAAACTGATTTCGCCAGGTAACGGGTTCTCTATTTCTGAACGGCTGCATAAAACAATCGGGCGCTTTCCCTCTTCTTCATGTTGTAACATGCGAATAAGGTGCATCGTTCTCGATCCATTCCAGCCCAACAATACAATATGGTTTTCCACTCTTACTCTCCGTTTTCCTAAAATACCCGCTCGCCAATAGTCCATCGCTGCTCCAGCGACACGCCCCAATAATGCGGCGAATAAGCTCAAACCGCCGGGGATTACAAATAGTACGACAACCCATTTACCCAAATCTGTTACAGGAGAATGGTCGCCATAACCCACCGTACTCGCCGTAACCATGAGGTAATAGATAAAGTTAGCGAAACTGTCTGTTAATGCGGTTTCACCAGCGAGAACCAGCAGCCACCATGAAAGGCTCACATATAAGCCACTAAAGATGAGAAGGCTTCGGTTGCTCAATTTAAAAAGGTGGGAACTAAGCCACTTTTTAACTACTAACCACACCGCCATAAATTTATGACCTCGATATTCATTGATTGCATCAATAGTAACTCATTGATAGTAAGACACAAAAAAACCAGCCATATTCGGCTGGTTTTTGAGATTTACTTTCAGTTACGCCTACTTTTTAAGCATTACCTTTCACTTGCATATTTAGCTGCTCAGCAAAATCTAGCATGCGGTTAAGCGGTATAAGGGATTTAACACGCAGTTCTTCGTCAACAAAAATCTCGTGCTCTTCACCACCTTCACTAAGCGCTTTCTCAATTGCTTTCAAACCGTTCATTGCCATCCAAGGACAGTGTGCACAGCTGCGACATGTTGCGCCTGCACCTGCGGTTGGCGCTTCGATAAGTTCTTTCTCTGGCACAAGTTGCTGCATTTTAAAGAAAATGCCTTTGTCTGTCGCAACGATCATTTGTTTGTGAGGAAGCTCTTTCGCTGCTTTGATCAGCTGACTCGTTGATCCAACGGCATCGGCAAGTTCTACGACGCTTGCTGGTGACTCAGGGTGAACCAAAATAGCCGCATCTGGATACACGCTCTTCATTTTTCGTAGCGCATCAGCAGAGAACTCATCATGAACCACACACTCACCCTGCCAAAGCAGCATATCTGCGCCAGTTTTGTTAGCGATGTACGATCCTAGGTGACGGTCTGGTCCCCAAATAATTGGCTTATCTTCAGCGTCTAAGTGTTCCACGATTTCAAGCGCAATGCTCGATGTAACGACCCAGTCGGCACGGGCTTTAACCGCTGCTGAGGTATTTGCGTAAACTACAACCGTATGATCAGGGTGAGCATCACAAAACTCGCTGAACTTATCCGCAGGACAGCCAAGGTCGAGCGAACATTCCGCTTCCAACGTTGGCATTAGAATGCGCTTTTCTGGTGTCAGAATTTTGGCCGACTCGCCCATAAAGCGAACACCACCAATAATCAATGTACTTGCAGGGTGACGATTACCAAACTTCGCCATTTCCAACGAGTCACCAACAAACCCGCCAGTGTCTTCAGCTAGGGCTTGAATCTCAGGGTCGGTATAGTAGTGCGCGATAAGTACCGCATCTTTTTCTTTGAGTAACTTTTTAATACGCTCAATGTAAGATGCTTTTTCTTCTTCGCTTAATGGAACTGGTTTCGGTGGGAATGGGTAAACAGTGTCGATTTTATCTAATATATGGCTCATTGCTCTTGCTCTACGCAACTTCCTTTAATCCGAGTATTGTAACCTCGTTAATTTTCAAAAACCAACTTGTCGCGGGGATTTCTAGCGGTCTAGCCGTATATCTTTGTTACAGGTAGCATTTCCGAGTAGCGAAATTCGGTGCAACACAAGGTCAGAGGCTCTGCATCATTGCTATCGACTTAGCCGTTCTGCACCAACAGAAAATGGAAAAGAAAAAGGAAGCCGAGGCTTCCTTTTCAAAACATAACGTCTTACAGCTTAGAGCTGGCAAGTTTTGCAGATGCACTACCTGGGTATTCATCAACCACTTGTTGGTAGTACTTTTTCGCTTGAGCTGCATTGTTATTACGCTCAGCGATTTCGCCTAACTTAAGCAACGCATCGGCTCGCTTGTTGGAGTCTTTATAAGACACAACAGCGGCAAAACTTTTCACTGCATCCTCATCCTGCTTTTTAGCGAAGTACAACTGACCTAACCAGTAGTGAGAATTCGCTGAATATGTAGAATCAGGATAATCTTTCTGGAACTGCTGGAACGCTGCAATTGCGCCAGTGTAATCACGCTTTTTGAGAATGAGGTCAACTGCATTCTGATATGCCGTTTGCTCATCAACATTTGGAGTGTACTGGCCACCTGTTTTCACAGGTTGTGCTTCTTGTGCAGGTGTGGATTTTATCTCTCCACGAACACGATCCAGCTCGACAAACAACTCACGTTGACGTTGCAACATTTGTTTCATTTCGTAGCTATTTCGCTCTAATTGACCACGCAATTCACTGATCTCTTGTGACATTTGGTCAATTTGCTGTTGCATTTGGAGCTGAACGCGATTGCGATTTTGTAGCAAACGTTCTAGACGTTCTACTTCCGTTTCAGATGAACGGCTCTTAGAGACGGATGATGTGCTGTTGAGATCGGATACTGGAGCTGGTGCAGCGAACGCAAAGTTCGCTGCACTTGCCAGTAACGTAAGCGCAACAGCGCGCTTAGTGTTACTGAACATGAGGATTACCTCGAATTAGTATACTAGAACCGCGCGACGGTTCTTAGCGTAAACTTCATCTGATTGACCTAGAAGAAGTGGCTTCTCTTCACCGTAGCTAACGATTGAGATTTGGTCAGCTTGAACACCTAGTGCTTGTAGGTAGTTCGCTACTGCTTGTGCACGACGCTCACCTAGAGCAATGTTGTACTCAGGTGTACCGCGCTCATCAGCGTGACCTTCGATAGTTACGTTAAGTGCTGGGTTCTTGCTTAGGTAAGAAGCGTGAGCCGCTAGCATCTCTTCGTAATCTGCTGCAATTGTTGAGTTGTCAAAAGCAAAGTAGATTGTTTGAGTTTCACGTAGCGCTTGCTCTTTTAGCTCTTGCTCTGTCAACTGACCGCTTTGATCAATTGGCGTAGCTACTGTTGTTTCCACTGCGCCATTGTTGTTTGTTGCTGCACCAGTGTTAGAAGCAGCGTCGTCGCTTGAACTACACGCTGTAACAGCCATTACAGGAAGCGCGATTAGTAGCCCTTTTAGAACCTTGTTCAGTTGCATCTTATTTTCCTTTATTAATCAAACTTATTACTACAAAAACGGTGACCATGCAGGCGCTCGAACACGCCCATTTGTTGCCGGTAATCTAGCTTTGAATCGACCATCAATTGACACCATCGATAGTACGTTTTTCTTGTTGTAAATCGAGCTATACACAACCATGCCACCGTTTGGGGCAATACTAGGAGACTCATCAAGCAAGGTCTTAGTTAAGACTTGAAGAGCACCAGTTTCCAAATCTTGTTTCGCCAAATTAAATCCTGCGTTGCTGCGGTTCACCATAACTAGGAATCGCCCATCAGGAGTAATCTGACCACCCAAATTTTGGCTGCCTTGCCAAGTCAAACGGTCAATAGAACCGCTGCCCAAATTTACTTGATAAATCTGTGGTTTACCACCCCTATCCGATGTGAAAATCAACGATTTTCCATCCGGATGCCAGAACGGTTCCGTATTATTTGATCTGCCACGCGTAATTTGCGTCAGCTTACGAGTGTTAAGGTCAAACGTATAAACATGAAGCGAGCCTGTTTTAGAAAGAACAATCGCTAACTTATTGCCATCTGGCGAAAATCTTGGCGCACCATTGTGACGTGGGTATGAAGTAATTTTCTCACGTTCACCGGTGTAGATGTTCATGATGAAGATTTCTGCTTGGCCATTTTGGAAGCTAACATACGCAAGCTTTTTACCATCTGGTGACCACGCTGGTGACATTAATGGTTGCTTAGAACGTAAAACCAGACGCTCATTATAGCCATCGTAATCAGCGACTCGAAGTTGGTAAGGGAAACGGTCTTTATCGTTCACTACCACATATGCGATACGAGTCATGAAAGCGCCACGGTCGCCAGTTAACTGTTCATACACCAAATCAGAGATACGGTGAGCGTACTCACGCATACGAGGCCCTTGAACAGTGGCTACTTTATTGAACAGCACATGATCTTTTGACAGAACCAATTCACCGTCACTACCAAGCGCCTTACTCTTCCCACCTGTTAACTGACCACGCACAATATCAACAAGTTGATAGTTGATAACGTAGTCACCTTGGTCGTTTTGCTTGATTGAACCAGTCAATAGCGCATCCACACCTAAATTGGTCCAAGCATCAAAATTAACTTCTGATTCACTGAACGGTGTTTGTGGCATTTTGCTCGTTGGAACTGGGCTGAATTTACCACTACGTTGTAAATCCGAGGCGATAACAGCAGAAACATCCGTTGGAAGCGCTTGTGTGCCCTCCCACTTAAACGGAACAACAGCAATTGGTCGTGCTGAATCAATACCATCGGTAATGACCAACTCTAATGCGGCATTCGCCACATTTGTCATACTGCTAAACAGTACAAACATTCCTAGTAAAAGGCGTCTAATCACGTCTTATTCCTTTTAGTCCAAAGCAACAGTTATGTTGATGTCTTTTAGTCTTTCATTGACCGCTGATTCTGAAGATTTAGGGAACGTCCCTACCTGAGCTATTGCTCGCTTCGCCGCAGCACATACTCGAGTATCGCCACTCAAAACGGTAACACCAGAGACCATCATATCAGTTCCTGTCGGAATCAATTTGATGTTTACCCTACACTCCTTTCCCAGCAAGTAGTCATCCTTAATCAGCTTTTGCTGAATATTTTGAGTATAGATGGATGACATACGAGAAAGTTCGTCGTCAATAAATTGATTGCGCGCAGCACTGTTTTTACTGACCTCATCCTCGAGACCCGCAAAAATATCATCTAACGCGGCTTCTTGAGCTTTACGCTCACGCTCGGCACGCTCAGCTGCTTCTCTCGCTTTACGCTCTCGCTCCGCTGCCTCTTTTGCCGCTTTCTCTTTTGCAATGCGCTCTTGTTCAGCTTTTTCAGCAGCTTCACGCTCACGACGTGCTTTTTCTTCCGCTTCTTTTGCTGCTTTTTCACGAGCCAAACGTTCTTGCTCAGCTTTTGCTATAGCCGCTTCTTTTGCTAAACGCTCCTGCTCAGCTTTACGCACGGCTTCTTCTTTTTCCTTGCGCTCTTTTTCTAGCTTAGCAGCTCGCTCTTTTTCTTTGCGAACACGTTCTTCTTCCTGCTTGCGCTCTTGCTCTTTTTTCTTACGTGCAGCTTCTGCTTCTCGCGCCGCTTGAGCATCTTTCGCTTGCTGCTCTTTCAACTTGCGAATTTGCTCTTCTTCAGCTTTGCGGTTTTTTTCTAGCTGCTCTGCTTCGCGTCTCAGTTTATCAAGACGCTCTTGTTCTTTTTTCGCTGCCTTTTCGCGTTGCTGGCGAATTTCTTTCGCTTGTTGCTGCACAAGTTTTGGATCGATGACAACAGCTTGAACCATTTGCCCTGTAGGCTCTGGTTTAGACATGTTGAAGTCCGTCCCCCAAAGCAGGGCTGCAACTAGAATTGCATGCAAACCAACCGATATTGCTATCGGTTTGGCGTATTGGTTGGGTTTCTTCTTGTGATCTTTCATAGATAATTGATGTCTATTCCCTGATATCGGTCATTAGACCTACCTTAGGGATACCAGCTCGACTTAGTTCATCTAGCAATAGAACAACATCGGCATATGGTGTTGCCGCGTCGCCACCTACCGCAACTGGTGAATCCGGCTTAACCTCTCGCTCCGCTTTCACTCGCACAATAACATCTTGCAACGACAAACCTCGCTGAACTTCTTCATCATTTACGCTTAGGCCTAAATTACCCTCGCTATCAATTTCGATGATAATAAAGCTACTGTCAGTCTCGCCAGCAAGGTCTTGCATAGATTCTGCGGTCGATGTTTTCGGAAGATCAACGTCGACGCCTTGAGTCACAAATGGAGCGGTCGCCATAAAAATGATCAACAGTACGAGCATTACGTCGATATACGGAACAACGTTGATCTCCGCTGTCATTTTTCGCTTTTTAGGTTGATAACCCGCCATGCTTTATTCCTTATCCGCGCTGTCTCGGCCAGCCATCGCTTGACGATGAAGGATGCTGTGGAATTCTTCAGAAAATGTTGCGTAAGTGTGCTCTAGTTTACTCACTTTATTGCTTAGGCGGTTGTACGCCATTACTGCCGGAATAGCCGCAAATAGCCCCATCGCTGTCGCGATAAGTGCCTCGGCGATACCCGGTGCAACCATAGACAACGTAGCTTGCTTTACTTCACCCAGCGCAATAAAGGCGTGCATGATGCCCCAAACGGTACCAAATAGGCCGATATAAGGGCTTATAGAACCGACTGTTGCCAAAAACGGTAAGCTTGTTTCTAGCTCATCTACTTCACGAGAAACAGCAACGCGCATTGCGCGGCCAGTGCCTTCCATGATGTAAGCTGGTGAATTTGCGTTGCTCTTACGTAGGCGAGCAAACTCTGTAAAACCTGCGTAGAAGATTTCTTCTGTGCCTTCAATTTCGTCTTTACGCGCTTTTACTTTTTGGTAAAGCTGAGAAAGATCAGTACCCGACCAAAATTTGTCTTCAAACTGCTCTGCATTTTTTGATGCTTGAGAAAGCACTTTGCTGCGCTTGATGATCATTGCCCATGACACAATTGACATGCCAAGCAACGTCAGCATCACAAGCTTTACCAACAGACTGGCCTGAAGAAAGAGATCTAAAATGGAAATATCAGCAGTCACTATTTGTTAGCTCCGAATTTATAAAGGTTGGAATAGCTATTGGTTTCATTTTCTTATTATCGATACATGCTACCTTAACCGAGGCCTTGCACAATATCTTGCCTTGATCATTGACCAACTCTTGACAGAATTGCAGAGAAGCACGTTTTATTTCTGACACTCGGGTTACGACTGTCAGATGCTCGTCCAGCCTAGCGCCTTGGTTGAAATCGATATCCATGTGTCGGACAACAAAGCCGATATTTTGTTCCAGTAACACATGTTGAGAAATGCCTTTAGCACGTAACATCTCTGTCCGTGCGCGCTCAAAGAATTTTAGATAATTAGAATGATATACAACACCGCCCGCATCAGTGTCTTCATAGTACACAGTGATCGGCCAGTGAAAGAGATTTGATGTGCCTTGCAAGGGAGTACCAATATATTCAATTCTTTAAAGTAATTACTATAACTGAAGCGACAGCAATTGGTACCGAGCTAAGGAAATATTTTTGAAATTTGTAGAAAAAATAAAAGCTAGGCGAGATACCTAGCTTTTATTCGGTGATTTAGTAACCGACTTTATTACAGCATATTTCAGCCTAAATGAAATAAAGTGCCGTTAGATAAATTAAGATAGCTAACGAGAAATAAGGACTAAACAAAACTTGCCAGTACCAGTTTCTTGGCTTGAAGCCCACCCCATACACCATGCTTGAACATACAGACCAAATCAGTGCTGGTGCGATGATTGAGTTAAAACCACCAATTGCTTGATGGTAAGCTTCAGGGTCCCACATCACCAATCCTACGTGCATAAAGCCAAGGATGAGAGATAAGACTCGTAGCAGAGTCTTATCCATTGGTGCGTGAAGTTTCGCTACCTTATCAGCGAGGTTACTCACTGTCTTTATCCATCATTTCTGAGTGCTCTAGCCAAAGAGCGTTGATGATACCGAATGCACAAGCAAGTAGTACACCTAGAATCCATGCGAAATACCACATAGTAAATGCTCCTTAGTAAAGTGAGTTTTTGTTGTCTTCAATGTACTGGTCATCAAGGCGACCAAACATCTTGTAGTAAGTCCAAGATGTGTAACCAAGGATGATTGGCACCATAACAAACGCAACGCCTGTCATTAGGTTCAGAGTCAGCTCAGATGACGTTGCATCCCACATTGTTAAGCTGTGGCTTGGCATTAAGTCTGAAGGCATGATGAATGGGAACATCGCAAAACCTGCAGTAAAGATAACACCAGCAACACCCAAGCTTGAAGTAATGAACGAAATCGCACATTTTTCAAGACGAGATGCCAATACAGCGAGAAGCGGCATTGCAACACCTAATACAGGAGCAGCCCATAGTAGTGGGTAGTTTTCAAAGTTCTTCATCCACGCACCAGCTTCACGGATAACCTCTTTGTTTAGAGGGTTAGAAGCAGCGTTAGTGTCGATACCGCCAACAATGACGTAGCCATCGATATTTTGGATCCAGAAACCAGCCGCTACAAACGCAGCAACCGTCAGTAAACCAGCCAACTGAGCAACGTTGCGCGCACGCACATGCACTTCGCCTGTTGTTTTCATTTGTAGCCAAGTAGAACCTTGCATCAAAATCATGAACAAGCTTACTAGACCACACAACAGTGCAAATGGGTTTAGTAGACCAAAGAATGAGCCATGGTATGTTGGCATCAAGAACTCACTCAATTGGAATGGTACACCTTGTAGAAGGTTGCCAAACGCTACACCAAAGATGATTGGCGGAACAAAACCACTGATTGAGATACAGATATCCCAGGTATTGCGCCATTTTGGATCTTCGATTTTAGAGCGGTAGTCTAGGCCCAGAGGACGAAGCCATAGCGCTGCTAGTGTCAAAATCATCGCTAAGTAGAAGCCTGAAAATGACGTTGCGTAAACCAAAGGCCAAGCTGCGAACAGTGCACCACCAGCAGTGATAAGCCAAACTTGGTTACCATCCCAGTGAGGAGCAATTGAGTTAATCATGACACGGCGTTGCGTGTCGTTTTTACCGATGATAGGTACAAGCGCGCCTACACCCATATCGAAGCCGTCTGTTACTGCAAAACCAACTAGTAGAACACCGATTAGTACCCACCAGATGAGTCGCAAGATTTCGTAATCAAACATCTTGTTATCTCCTTACCTTACGCTTCTACTTGGCGACTAACTTTGTCTTCAACAGAGTCAGCATTTTGCTCGAAGTGGTAGCGACCCGTTTTCAGGCTACTTGGACCTTTACGAGCGAATTTCAACATTAGGTAAACTTCTGCAATCAGGAATACCGTGTATAGCGCCAGAATTGCGAAGAGTGAAGTCCAGATTTCACCTGCAGTTAGTGCAGAAGCTGCAACATGCACTGGTAAAATTTCACCTACAGCCCAAGGTTGACGGCCGTACTCAGCGACGAACCAACCCGCTTCAATTGCAATCCAAGGTAGTGGAATGCTAAATAGTGCAGCTTTTAGAATCCATTGTTTCTGCTCAATCTTCTGACGACACGTTTGGATAAACGCCGCACCAAAGACAAACAACATGATGAAGCCACAAGCAACCATGATACGGAATGACCAGAATAGCGGCCATACTGTTGGGATTGAGTCGTCCGCAGCAGCTTGGATTTGCTCTTCTGTTGCATCAACAACATTGTCTGTGTAGCGTTTTAGAAGTAGACCGTAACCTAGGTCACCTTTCACTTCATCAAACGCAGTCATGTTTTCTTCTGACTTGTCGCCCGCACGAAGCTTCTCTAGAAGTTCATAAGCGTACATGCCGTCACGAATACGATCGACGTGTTCATCACGTAAATCACGAAGACCTGTTACTTGCTCATCAAAAGAGCGTGTCGCGATAATACCCATTACGTAAGGGATCTTAATTGCGTAATCGGTATGCATCGTTTCCTGGTTAGGAACACCAAATAACGTAAATGCGGCAGGTGCAGGTTCAGTGTGCCACTCTGCTTCAATTGCAGCGAGTTTCACTTTTTGAACTTCACCAAGCTCGTAGCCAGATTCGTCACCAAGAACGATGGTAGATAAGATAGCTGCAATACCGAAAGAAGCAGCAATAGCAAACGAACGACGAGCAAACGCAATGTCACGACCTTTTAATAGGTAGTATGAACTGATGCCTAGAATAAACATTGCGCCACAAGTGTAACCAGAAGCAACCGTATGCACGAACTTAACCTGAGCAACTGGGTTTAGTACAACCTCAGAGAAGCTCACCATTTCCATTCGCATGGTTTCGAAGTTGAAATCTGCGCCTACTGGGTTTTGCATCCAGCCGTTTGCGATAAGAATCCAAAGAGCAGAGAAGTTAGAGCCTAGTGCAACAAGCCAGGTAACCGCTAAGTGTTGGCGTTTAGATAGACGATCCCACCCGAAGAAGAATAGACCAACAAAAGTTGACTCCAAGAAGAATGCGACAAGTGCTTCGATCGCTAGCGGTGCACCGAAGATATCACCTACATAGTGGGAGTAGTAAGACCAGTTCGTACCAAACTGGAACTCCATGGTAAGGCCTGTCGCCACACCAAGTGCAAAGTTAATACCGAATAGCTTACCCCAGAACTTGGTCATGTCCTTATAGATTTGCTTGTTCGTCATTACGTACATCGATTCCATAATGGCCAGAAGGAAGGCCATACCAAGGGTCAATGGTACGAATAGGAAGTGATACATCGCTGTCAGTGCAAACTGCAACCGCGATAGATCAACTACGTCAATCATGGTAACTCCTATGTGTCGGCTGAATGACACTCTCTACATATTGCAATCCATATTCAGGTGTTATTTACACTTGAAAAATGTTGAATTATCACAACTCATTGTTGCAAAAATGTGCTTCATTGGTTAGTTAATTGTTAAGCATCAGCTAATATAGCTGGGGCTAATATTACTTGTAAAAACAGATTGTTTCAAAAGGTTTATAGCCGTAACGCGCTTTGATATACATCAATGTTTATGCGTGGAATTTGCACAAAAATCCATCACATTGATTCTAGATCAACCAGTATTGGATACGGATGTTAAGAGAGAGTAATCAGGAGAGAAATTAACCAGTTGCAAGCAAACATCGAGTTAACAATCAATGCTTTTTACTTACTAAACCAGTATGAGAAAAAATTCAAAAAATGTGAGTTTGGTCAACTTTAATGAAGCGCTGGGCAACAAAGGCCCAGCGAGGGAATCTTATTTTTCAATTCCGAAATGCAAATACGCACGATCTGTCGCGATTCTTCCACGCGGAGTGCGTTGTAAATAACCTTGCTGAATAAGATAAGGTTCAAGAACGTCTTCAATAGTGTCCTTTTCTTCACCTATCGCCGCTGCCATGTTGTCGAGCCCGACCGGACCACCACCAAATTTTTCCATAATCGCGAGTAGTAGCTTACGGTCCATGTAATCGAAGCCTTCGGCGTCCACATCAAGCATATTCAACGCCTTATCGGCAACATCGGCACAAATGTGACCATTGCCTTTTACTTCCGCATAATCACGAACACGGCGTAGCAAACGGTTAGCAATACGTGGTGTGCCACGCGCACGTCTCGCCACTTCCAATGCACCTTCAGGTTCCATTGATAAACCTAAACAATCCGCACTTCGCTGCACAATATCTTGGAGGTCTTTTATCTTATAAAACTCAAGGCGCTGAGTAATACCAAAGCGATCGCGCAATGGTGACGTCAAAGAGCCCGCTCGGGTCGTCGCACCAATTAACGTAAACGGTGGTAAATCGATCTTAATAGAACGAGCGGCCGGACCTTCACCGATCATAATATCCAGTTGATAATCTTCCATCGCCGGATATAGCACCTCTTCAACCATCGGACTCAAGCGGTGAATCTCATCGATGAACAACACATCGTTTTCTTCAAGGTTGGTTAACAGCGCGGCCAAATCGCCTGCTTTCTCAAGTACAGGGCCTGAAGTAGTGCGAATGTTCACTTCCATTTCATTGGCAACGATATTCGCAAGTGTGGTTTTACCCAAACCTGGGGGACCAAAAATCAAAAGGTGATCAAGTGCTTCGCTACGTAACTGAGCAGCTTTAATGAAGATCTCCATTTGGTCACGGACATGGTCCTGACCTTGGTAATCCGCTAATTTTTTTGGCCGAATAGCACGATCAATGACATCTTCATCACGAAAGGCAGGGTTTTCTGGCGCGATTAAACGATCGGCTTCAATCATCTTTTTACCTTGAAAAATGGTTACCTGAGAGAATAATGCCGCTCGTTTAACAGCAAGTGGCATATTTCTATATCTCGTCATCCTGTACAGCGACGAAGGAGCGTGATACAGGATCTTCTATCCGAGCGATTTATGGTCAAATTGTTTCATTAACCGCTCAGCGTGCTGCTATTAGATTCCCAGTCTCGCCAGGCTCGCTGGAATGACACAAAAAACATCGTTAAGCGATTGGCATTAACCTTAGAGAATGAGTTATCTTGAACAAATGTTCACTGTGCAACCAGCGTTACACCATTGATTTTAGAGCTTCACGGATCATTTGCTCACTGCTCATGTCCGGTTTAGCGATCTGAGATACCACTTTCGACGCTTGAGTCGGCTTGTAACCTAGAGCTAGAAGAGCACTGATTGCCTCTTCTTCTGCGTTGTTGGATGTTGCACCAGAATCCGCAGGAGCAGCATCCGTAAATGGCGTAAATAGATCGCCAGCGCCCCACCCTTTCAAGCGGTCTTTCATTTCAACAACCAATCGCTCTGCGGTTTTCTTGCCAACGCCTGGAAGCTTAACCAGCGTAGAAACGTCTTCATGTTCCACACAAGTAACAAATTGCGTTGCTGTCATACCAGAGAGAATACCAAGACCGAGTTTAGGACCAACGCCATTGGCTTTGATCACTTCACGGAAAAGTGCTCGTTCTTTTACTGTGTTGAAACCGTATAGCAATTGCGCATCCTCACGGACAACAAAGTGAGTATAAATAATGGCTTCTTCGCCAACATTTGGCAGTTCGTAAAAACAGCTCATTGGCATCTGGACTTCATAACCAATGCCATTAACTTCAATTAATACTTCAGGTGGTTGTTTTTCAATCAGTATGCCACGAAGACGTCCAATCACTATAAATACTCTTTGGAAATGAATTTGCGACAGGATAATAAAGAACTGGATAGACATCCAGTTAATTTTAACGGTAGCGCCCTTTTCTGGCACTGGTTGCTTTGCCCGCTAACGCAACGAGAGTCTTGTTAGTATTGGCATGACAAATCGCCACACCTAAAGCATCGGCTGCATCCGCTTGAGGCTTGGCGGGCAATTTAAGCATCTGCTGAACCATATGCTGAACTTGCGCTTTGTCCGCGCCACCAGTGCCGACGACAGCTTGCTTAATAAGACGAGCCGCGTATTCAAATACCGGCAACTCCGCATTCACCGCAGCAACAATTGCACTGCCACGAGCTTGGCCAAGTTTTAGCGCTGAATCCGCGTTTTTGGCCATAAACACTTGCTCGATCGCGAAAACGTCCGGTTGAAACTGGGTAATGATTTCCGTGACGCCTGCATAAATCTGTTTAAGCCGACCCGGAAGTTCTTTTTCTGAAGTACGAATGCAGCCACTACCAAGGTATTGCAAGTGGCGCCCATTTTGACGAATGACCCCATAGCCGGTAATGCGCGAACCTGGGTCAATGCCCAAAATAATTGACATGAATGTTCCTAAAAATGAGGCCTAATTCGGCCTCAGTCTTTTTATTACTTGCTAACTTCGGAGCAAATACCGCTCCCGACACCTTGAGTTTAATCTAGCGTAGCCGCAACGTCGTCAGAGATATCACCATTGTGATAAACCTCTTGAACGTCGTCCAGATCTTCCAAAGCGTCAATCAAACGAAGTAGTTTTGGCGCAGTATCCGCGTCCAAATCTGCTTTCGTAGATGGGATCAGCGACACCTCAGCGTTCTCTGCCTCAAACCCTGCGGCATCAAGAGCATCTTTTACGAGTCCAAAATCGCCTGGGGCCGTGTAGACATCAATCGAGCCATCTTCTGCCGTTTCAATGTCATCAGCACCACTTTCTAATACTACTTCCATTACCGCATCCTCATCTAAACCTGGGCCATATGAAATCACGCCTTTCTTGTCGAAAAGATAGTTGACGCTACCATCCGTCCCCAGATTACCGCCTGACTTTGAGAATGCATGGCGTACGCCAGATACCGTACGATTTCGGTTATCCGTCATACATTCGACCATGACCGCCGTACCACCTGGACCATAACCTTCATAGATCACGGTTTCCATGTTGTCGTCGCCTTCACCACCAGCACCTCGGCTGACAGCGCGGTTGACAGTGTCACGTGTCATGTTGTTAGACAGTGCTTTATCAATTGCTGCTCGCAAACGTGGGTTGTTTTCTGGCTCACCGCCCCCCTCTTTTGCCGCAACAACGATTTCACGGATTAATTTAGTAAAGATTTTGCCGCGCTTCGCATCTTGCGCTGCTTTACGGTGACGAATATTCGCCCATTTACTATGACCAGCCATAATTCACCTTTTAATGTATTTTGACGCTTAATAGCAGACATGTTCTAAAAAGCGTTGCTTGGGAAATTGCTTTGGAAGTTTCTTGGGTTTATTTAAACAAAAACTCCCGCAGTTGCGGGAGTTTTCTTCAAATGTTGTGCGCTTATTCTGCGTCTTTTTCTTTCGCTGCAGTCACTGCGATTGCTAGCTCTTCTAGCGCTGCTGGGTTCGCAATACTTGGTGCGTCTGTTAGTAGACACGCCGCTGCTGTTGTTTTAGGGAACGCGATAACATCACGGATGTTCTCTGTGCCACATAGCAGCATTACTAGACGGTCTAGACCAAATGCAAGACCAGCATGTGGAGGCGTACCGAATTTCAGCGCATCAAGCAGGAAGCCGAACTTAAGCTGTTGCTCTTCAGGTGTGATGCCTAGAATATCAAATACGGCTTCTTGCATATCTGCGTTGTGGATACGAACAGAGCCGCCGCCCACTTCGTAGCCATTTAGAACCATATCGTAAGCGTTAGAATTTGCCGCAGCAGGGTTTGCTTTTAGCTCTTCTGCAGTCACACCTAGAGGCGATGTGAATGGGTGGTGCATCGCGTGTAGGTTGCCTTCGTCATCTTCTTCGAACATTGGGAAGTCAACAACCCATAGTGGAGCCCATGCAGACTCATCCGTTAGCTCTAGGTCTTTACCTAGTTTCAAACGTAGCGCACCCATTGCTTCTGCAACGATACCCGCTTTATCAGCGCCAAATAAGATAATGTCACCAGATTCCGCTTGAGTACGATCTAGAATGCCGTTGATCACGTCTTCATTTAGGAACTTAGCGACTGGAGATTGGATACCTTCCATGCCCGCTGCACGGTCATTAACCTTCATCCAAGCTAGACCTTTCGCACCGTAGATGCCAACGAATTCACCGTAGCCATCAATTTGCTTACGAGTCAGAGAAGCGCCACCTGGAACGCGAATAACGGCAACGCGGCCTTTTTCGTCGTTTGCTGGACCTGAGAATACTTTGAACTCAACGTCTTTCACTAGGTCAGCAACGTCTACTAGTTCCAGTGGGTTACGTAGGTCTGGCTTGTCCGAACCGAAACGACGAATCGCTTCGCTGAACGGCATTACTGGGAATTCACCTAGGTCAACGTTTAGTAGCTCTTGCCACATTTCACGAACCATTTTCTCAGTCGTTGCACGAACTTGGTCAGCCGTCATGAATGACGTTTCGATATCGATCTGAGTGAATTCTGGTTGACGGTCAGCACGCAAGTCTTCATCACGGAAACACTTAACGATTTGGTAGTAACGGTCAAAACCAGACATCATTAGAAGTTGTTTGAATAGCTGTGGAGACTGAGGAAGCGCGTAGAAGCTGCCTTTGTGAACACGGCTAGGTACTAGGTAGTCACGAGCGCCTTCTGGAGTCGCTTTTGTTAGTACTGGCGTTTCGATGTCTAGGAAGCCGTTGTCATCTAGGAAACGACGAACAAAGCTAGACGCTTTAGCACGTAGCTTGATGCGGTCGCTCATTTCAGGACGACGTAGATCTAGGTAACGGTACTTCAGGCGTTGCTCTTCAGAGTTCTTTTGGTTGAAATCTAGAGGCAGAACATCAGAACGGTTGATGATTTCAAGACCTTTCGCAAGGATCTCGACTTCACCTGTTGCCATGTCTTTGTTTGCTTGGCTCTCTGGGCGAACGCGCACTTCACCCGTTAGTTTGATACAGAATTCATTACGAAGTGTGTTCGCCACTTCATACGCATCCGCCATATCTGGATCAACAACTACCTGAACGATACCTTCGCGATCTCGCATATCAATAAAAATAAGACCGCCTAAATCACGACGACGGTTAACCCAGCCGCAAAGTTCTACAGTTTGTCCTGCAAGGGACTTGTTCAGGTGACCACAGTAATGGGTACGCATAATGAAATTCCCAATCTCTCAAATGTTGTTAACTACGCTCTGTCAGCCTCATTGCTAAGCAGAGTAAAGATTCAGTTATACGCTGAATGTCCACGAAAATCGACTACTCAACATACAATTACGTGTGTTTTATCATTCACTGGTGCTTTTTAGTACAACAAATGTTCAAAAGCGCACCAAAGCGAAAAAATTGGGGAGGATTATAGCGTGAAATTACCTATTTCAGCAAAACTCTCGTAAAGTATTCACACGAGTAGCAAGCAGTAAAGAATAATGGATAACTTACCTCTTCGACTTGGATTGACGATGTGGTCGCACAATCAATGGCAACAAAGTTTTTACGGCAGCGGGACAAAGCCCGCTGAACGTTTAGAAAGGTATGCGCAAGTGTTTCATACCGTGGAAGGCAACACGACATTTTATGCCACACCGACGCTCAATACAGTGCAAAACTGGAGAGCCGCAACCCACGATGATTTTCGCTTTACTTTCAAACTTCCTAAAGCCATCACTCATGAGCAAATGCTAAGAGGTTGCAGCGAACAACTGAGAGACTTCATGAAGGTCATGGAGCCTTTGCATGACCGTGTGGGCCAATGGACAATTCAATTACCAGCCGCATTTGGTCCTGAGCACCTTGATCGACTGAAAAAGTTCTGTGCGAGCTTTCCACCTAGCTTCCCTCTCGGTGTTGAGGTTCGCCATATGGCATTTTTCTCCAAAGGCGAAGAAGAGCGAGCACTTAACCAATGGTTAGTAGAGAATAATATTGACCGCATTATTATGGATAGCCGCCCAGTCTTTGCCGCTAAGCCCGACAATGAGGCGATTATTGATGCACAAATGAAAAAACCACGAGTCCCTGTTCACGCCATTGCTACCGCTTCACACCCTTTGATTCGCTTTATTGGTCATCCAGAAGAACAGCAAAACTACGAGTTTTTTAAACCATGGCTCAGCAAGTTGCCACAATGGATTGCCGAAGGTAAGCAGCCATATGTCATGATCCATACTGCAGACAATATAATTGCGCCAGAGTTGGCCGCAAACCTATATAAAGACATACAAAAGCGTATCACGCTCCCTGAGTTAGCACCTTTCCCAGCTGACGATGGCAACTCGCAGTTACAGATGTTCTAACGCAACACATGACAGAGGCGCGAAATTCCCATAAAATACGCGCCTTTTTTGGTGCCTGACATTTTCAGGCGGCTTGTATGCAGAGACTTAGTTATGAACCCTAAGAGCAATCCAGATACTATTTTTTCGGCTCCAATCGATAAAATTGGGGATTTCACGTTCGATGAACGCGTAGCGGAAGTATTTCCTGACATGATTCAACGATCGGTACCGGGTTACAGCAATATCATTTCTGCAATCGGTATGCTGGCAGAGCGTTTTGTAAAACCTCACTCAAACATCTATGACCTTGGCTGTTCTTTGGGTGCTGCAACATTGTCTATGCGTCGCCATATCAAACAAGAAGGCTGCCAAATCATCGCAGTGGACAACTCTCCTGCGATGGTTGAGCGTTGTAAACTTCACGTCAACGCTTACCGCAGTGACACTCCTGTGGATGTAGTAGAAGCAGACATTCGCAATATCGAAATTGAAAACGCGTCAGTGGTGGTGTTGAACTTCACTTTGCAATTCCTCTCTCCAGAAGATCGTTACTCCTTGCTCGAAAAAATTTACGCAGGCCTTCGTCCGGGCGGCATTTTGATTCTATCTGAGAAATTCGTCTTCGAAGATGAAGTGTCGAACGAACTGTTAATTGACCTTCACCACGACTTTAAACGTGCGAATGGTTATAGCGAACTAGAAATCAGCCAAAAGCGCAGCGCGATAGAAAACGTAATGCGCCCAGATTCAAAGAAAGAACATAAAGAGCGTTTCGCTAAAATTGGCTTTTCTAGCTACGATGTTTGGTTCCAATGCTTTAACTTCGGCTCCATGTTCGCGATTAAATAGACCATGCATACAAAGCCTGAACTATACCGATTTCGGCTTTTGTTAATAATTTATACCCATCAACTCAGCGATTAACTAACTATGTTTAACTTTGCAAATTTCTACCAATTGATTGCCCAAGACACTCGTCTTCAACCTTGGCTTAATGTGCTTCCGCAACAGCTAACGGATTGGCAAAATGCAGAGCACGGTGACTTTGGTCGCTGGTTGAAAGCCCTGAACAAAATCCCAGCGGGTAGACCGGACAACATCGACATTGTTGATTCTGTCACGATTTCAAACAATGAGCCCATGCCTCAAGGGGAACTTAAAAAGCTAGAAAGCTTACTTCGTACATTCCATCCTTGGCGCAAAGGCCCATACAACGTACACGGCATCCATATTGATACTGAGTGGCGCAGTGATTGGAAATGGGACCGCGTGCTTCCGCATATTTCACCATTAAAGAATCGCAGCGTACTCGATGTTGGTTGTGGTAACGGCTACCACATGTGGCGCATGCTAGGCGAAGGTGCACGCTTAACTGTCGGTATCGATCCATCTCACCTGTTTCTAATTCAGTTCGAAGCAATTCGTAAACTAATGGGCGATGACCAACGTGCGCACCTATTGCCATTGGGCATTGAACAGCTACCTAAGTTAGAAGCGTTCGATACGGTATTCAGCATGGGCGTTCTTTACCATCGCCGCTCGCCTCTCGATCATTTAGTGCAACTAAAAGATCAATTGGTATCTGGTGGTGAACTCGTATTGGAAACACTCGTTATTGAAGGTGATGAGAATGCAGTACTGGTCCCGACTTCTCGTTACGCGCAAATGCGTAATGTCTATTTCTTCCCTTCAGCAAAAGCCCTAAAAGTGTGGTTAGAATTGGTCGGTTTTGAAGATGTTCGTATCGTTGATGAAAACATCACATCCGTAGATGAACAACGTACCACAGATTGGATGACGCATAACTCTCTACCTGACTACTTAGATCCGAACGACCCAAGCAAGACTGTAGAAGGCTACCCTGCCCCTCGCCGCGCGGTTCTTGTCGCTCGCAAATCATAATTCGCTGAGATTCCTGACATTGTCTTAACTCATTTTACGAGTTAAGACATTACCCTCTTTCCTCGTAATGAGCGAGTTTGTTTTTTGAATCCATTTGTCACGTCAAAATATAAGCACGCTCTAAATAAGGATGCGCTTTTATGTCCTTGATTTTTGGCTTTTCATCACTATTCCTCAAACAATAAGTAATAGAGAAACATTCTTACTTGTGAGGCTTTATCGATATAAGCTAAACTCCTAAAAAATAAACAACTTAATCCAATCCCAAGGTTTTCAATGTTATTACGATTGACCCCGATTGTTGCCATCGCCTTACTATCTGGATGCTCACTAACCAAAGGCGAACAGTACCACCAAGAAACGTTAGCGGCGATTCAAAATTCAGAAGCGAATGTCAATAATCGCATTACCAACCTAGAGCTACAGCTCAGCAACCAATCGGACTATATCGACAGCCTTGAAGAACAAGTCGATAAACTACAGGTTGAACTTCTTACATTTCGCGATGAAGCAATGGCAGAAGTAAAAAAACCGAAAGAGCCGATTATTGTCCAATCTCCCGCTCCTGTGGAACCAACCCCAACTCACGATATTGTCCTTGGCTCTATCGAAAAGGTCACGGTAGAGTCGATTAAGCAAACTTTTGATGCACGTATCGACACTGGTGCTGCGACGTCGTCTTTAAATGCCGTTGATATTGAAGAGTTCGAAAGAAATGGCAAAAAATGGGTCCGATTCCACTTAGCAGACACCAGTAAATCCGAAGAAGAGAAAAGTACTTGGATCGAAGCTCCTGTCATTCGCTACGTCAAAATCCGCCAGGTTACCAGTGAAGAGTTAGAACGCCGCGCTGTGGTAGAACTTTGGGTGCGCGTTGGAAAAATTCATGAAAAAGCGCAATTTACGTTGGCAGATCGCTCACATATGAACCATCCTATTTTACTGGGTAGAGAATTTATGCGCGACATAGCACTTGTCGATGTAAGTCGTACCTATATCCAAACGGACGAAGATAAAAAATAATAAGGTAGATTATGACGTCAAAAATACCGTTTTACCTTTCTATCATCTTATTGGTGATTGCGGGCATTGCTCTGAGTGTTTTCAGACATGAAAACTACGGCGTGCCTTGGACGCCAGGCGAAACTCGCCAGGTGTGGGATGTAGAAGCTCGTATTGAGTTCAATGCTAACGGCAACGAAGTAAAAGCGTCACTTGCAGCACCTCATACGCAAAGTGGTTACACACTTATCGGTGAATCTGCTTCTTCATCAGGTTATGGCGTTTCCTACATCAATGACGATTCAGGCCGTCGTGCAGAATGGTCAATTCGCCAAGCTCAAGGGCCACAAACCATATACTACAAAGCCCAGTTCTTAGTGGACCCTCAGGCTAAAGTCACTCCTTTACCGCCAACGGAAGACATTACGCCACCAACGCTTTCAGCGCCACAAGCAGCAGCGGCAAATGCCCTTATCGAACGTGCGATGAGTCGCTCAGCCGATAATGTGACGTTTACTCGTGAGCTTATCAAAGCGCTTAATGACCCAGATAGCCAAAACTCGTCGCTACTACTGAACGATTTCAGCCGTACTGATGCACTGCATAATATTTTGCTTACCGCAGGTATACAAAGCAAAACCGTCGGTGTTATCGAACTAGAAGATGGTCGTCGACGCCAAACAATTCAACCAATGGTTCAGGTTTGGTCAGGTAAAGATTGGGTACTGTTTTCACCAAAATCCGAACAAAAAGCAGTGAAACCCAACTTGTTAGTGTGGGATGAATCAAACGTATCCTTACTTGACCTTGTTGGTGGTAAAAATAGCCAAGTGCATTTCTCGATGATTAAGCAAGAAATGACACCACAACAAGCTACAAACAACAAAATAGAAGCAGATGGATTACTGAATATTTCAATTCATAGCTTACCTTTGGAAGAGCAAGCGATGTTCAAAACCATCATGCTCATCCCTATCGGTGCTCTGATCGTTGTGTTCTTGCGTGTGATTATCGGCCTGAAAACATCCGGTACCTTCATGCCTGTGTTGATTGCCGTTGCTTTTGTTCAAACTCAACTATTAACGGGTATTGTCGGTTTCTTGCTAATTGTAGGTACAGGCCTGATTATTCGAAGCTATTTGTCTAGGTTGAACTTATTGCTGGTAGCAAGGATATCTGCGGTCATTATTACCGTTATCATGATCATCTCGGTGTTCACCGTTGTTGCGTTTAAGATGGGCTTAACGGAAGGCCTAACAATTACCTTCTTCCCTATGATCATCTTGTCTTGGACGATTGAACGTATGTCAATCCTATGGGAAGAAGAAGGTGCGAAGGAAGTTGCCCTGCAAGGTGGTGGTTCATTGCTGACAGCGGTATTAGTTTACCTTGCAATGACGAACTCATACATTCAACACTTAACCTTTAACTTCATTGGTCTACAGTTGATTGTTCTGGCCGGTATTCTATTACTAGGTACTTACACAGGTTACCGCCTCACTGAGCTACGACGCTTCAAACCACTAGCGGAGGACTAAACGATGTTCGAAAGTTTTACTTCGCCGTCTAAGCTTCGCCATAAAGGCATTATGGGGATGAACAAGCGTAACCACAGCTATATTGGCCGTTACAATGATCGTTCTAAATACCCACTTGTCGATGACAAGCTAAAGACCAAAATTATTGCACAGGCAGCAGGAGCAACAGTTCCTGCCCTGATCGGTGTCATTCATAACCAAGCTGAAGTTAAGACTATCCACAAAATGGTTGAGAACTGGCCTGGTTTTGTAATCAAACCTGCACAAGGTAGTGGCGGTAAAGGCATTCTGGTTGTTACGTCTCACAAAAACGGGGTATATACCAAACCCTCCGGCTCTACAATTGGTAGGGATGAGGTCGAGCGTCACATTAGTAATGCGCTTGCTGGCCTTTTCTCTCTTGGTGGTAAAAATGACGTTGCTGTGGTTGAAAACTTAATCAAGTTTGATGACTGTTTTGATGGTTTCAGTTATGAAGGCGTACCAGATGTTCGGATCATCGTATTTAAAGGTTATCCAGTTATGGCGATGATGCGCTGTTCTACAGCGGCTTCCGACGGCAAAGCAAACCTTCACCAAGGTGCCGTAGGAGTAGGCATTGACATCGCGACAGGTAAAGCCGTCAGAGCGGTGCAGTTCGATCATCCAGTTACTCATCACCCTGATACAGGTAAAGACCTTTCGACCCTTCAAGTACCGCATTGGGAGCGCTTGCTGGAGCTTGCGTCAAGTGCCTGGGAAATGACAGGTTTGGGATACATGGGTACGGATATGGTGCTGGATAAAGATGAAGGACCTATGGTTTTAGAGCTTAACGCTCGCCCTGGTCTGGCAATCCAAATCGCTAATGGTGCAGGCTTGCTTCCTCGTTTGAAACACATAGAGAGCCTTGGCACACCTGCTGAGTATCCAAAACCGATTGAACGCGTCGCTTACGCAGCAGAGCAGTTCGGTGTGAAGCCGTTGTTCTAACCCTCCGACCTAATGTTCGTTATTACTCGCCAGTAATTGTCATGATTACTGGCGTTTTTGTTCCCGCATCCAAAAACCTTGCACTTGCTCTCCTTATTAAACACATCCTTCTCATATATAAGTTGAATCAATGATCGAGCTAACAAAATCAACATAGATCGTTTCTTTTCTACTTTGCCTTTTGAGTATGATGAGAGCTCCCCTTACTCAACTTGAGAGGTTGGGAAATGCTAATAAAAGAAACAAATAATGATGAACCAGAGCTTGAAGAACAAGAGAGCTTAGACCAACACCTACAACGCTTGTCTGAGCTTTCTGTCCAAGCACTTGAAGAGCTTGCTGAAATGATCGAAGTCAGGGACGATATTCCAGAGGAATAAACGTCGCTTCCTCATTAAGTTCCGTTAATAAGCCGAGACTGCCGTCCTACAGTCTCGGCTTATCTTATGTATTTCGAAGCCTGCCTCGTAAACAGATACAAAAACGCCCGCGTTCATTGCGGGCGTTTTATTAGATTCGAAGTTTACGATTCAAACTCTTCAATCATCTCTTGCGCTTCGGTCTTAGGCTTATCCGTTTGACCAAAACCACGCAGACCAACTACGTGTACGTGCTCGTGGTCTTTAAACACCTTACGTACCAGTTTGTAGGTAGTACCTTTCTCTGGGCTGATGTTTTCTGGTGCCGCGATAAGAAGCTGCATATCCAGACGGTCACATAATTCGAACAATGTCGCGATCGATTTCGCATCCAGACGCGCTGCTTCATCCAAGAAGAGCAGACGACAAGGCACAATGTCTTTGCTGCGTAGACGACGAGACTCTTCTTCCCAGCTTTGTACCACCATCAATAGGATTGACTGACCAGTACCGATCGCTTCACCTGTTGATAGTGCGCCAGACTCAGCCTGTAGCCAACCATCTGTACCACGGTTCACTTCTACACTTAGCTCTAGGTAGTTACGGTAATCCAGTAGCTCTTCACCCAGAACCTGAGGAGAACGTTGACCCATATCAATATGTGGGTTCACACGTTGGAACAGCTTCGCCATTGCTTCGGAGAAAGTAAAGCGAGTCGATTCAAACAGGTCTTTGTGCTGCTCTTGCTGTGTCGCTAGACCGTTCAGTAGCACTTCGTGACTTTCGCGGATCTTCACGTTTAGACGTACGCCCTTCACCTGACCAAACGAGATGTTCGACAGGCCTTGGTTCAGCATACGAATACGGTTTTGCTCACGCTGAATCGTCTTCTTGATGATGCTCGCTACTGACTCAGAGCTGATCGCTAAGCGGTTTTCACGTTGCGTTAGCTCTTCCGTTAGACGCGCCAGCTCGACTTCCATCTCTTCGATCGCTTCTACTGGATCATCAGTACGGATGATATCCTGACGAATACGTTCACGAAGATGTTGGTAAACCGCAATGTAGAACAGAACTTTACGCTCTGGGCGAGCGTTGTCTTCTGATAGACGCAGCGCATCACGCAGGTCGTCATTGTTCGCAACCGCTAGACGCAGCGCACCCAGTGATTTATCCGACATCGAACGCAGTTCATCCGCTGACATGTAAGCCAGTTCACGCTTGTGTAGACGACGCTCAACATCGTTCTCACGCGCCAAACGAAGTACTGAACACCAGCCGGCTTTCGCTGCAACAACAAAGGTACGCAGCTCAACGTATTCTTTCTGAACTTTCTTCAGACGTTTCGCCAAGCCTTTCATCTCGAGTTCAGTAGAGGTGATCGTGCGCTCGTATTCGCTCTTACGGCTGCGAGACGTGTGTAGACGCTCGTGCAATTCGTCACGACGACGCATTGCGCGCTCTTCTGCACCTTCGTCAGCGTTCACGCCAAACTCTTGAAGCTCTTGTTTGAACTCTTGAACCGTTTCCAGTTTCGCTTGGTGTGAACTCTTCAATGAAGCTAATACTTGGTTGTATTGGTTCATTTGACCTTGCGATTGCTTCAACTCTTCACGAGAGCGTGTACGCATTTGTTCAGCTTGAACCAGTTTAGCTTTTAGCTGCTCGCTCAGTTCGCTGCTCTTGTTCAGTAGGTCTACTGAATCTGAGTAAGCGAAGTAGTGACGACGTTCAACGAGATCCGAGAGTGCAAAGATTTGCTTCTTAAGATCTTGTAGCCGCTCGTCTGCCGCTTTGTATTCTGCTTCTAGTGCATCGAATTGCTCTGGGTCAGCATCAAGCGCAGACGCAATATTCTCTAATTGCGCGACGGCTTTTGCATGGTTGCTTAAGAAGTTCTTCGCCTCTGCAAGCTGAGCGATTTTCTCTTCTAGCTCATCAAAACGCGCTTGCAATGACTCATCTTCAACAAGCACCATGTGTGACGCTAGCTTGTCCAGAGAAGACAACGCTTGCTTGCTGGTTTGAAGCTGAGAACGTTGTTGTTGCTCTTTCGCATCCAGATCCGCCAGCACGCGAGCAATTTGGTTACGCTTATCACGAATAGTTGCCAGTGCTTGTTCTGGATCGGCGTCAAAAGCAACCTGAATGTGGTTAGACACAAATAGGTTAAACGCTTGGTACAAGCGCTGCATTTTCTGAGAATCAAACGCCGCTTTTGCGTGTTTCTCTACCACTTCTTCTCGTTCGTTACGCAGCAACTCTAGACGCTGCTCACGTGCCGCACGGCCAAACAATGGGATCTCAGGCAAGCGAGAGTAACGCATTTGGCGATCGTTCATACGAACGCAAACCGCGCCCTCTAACTCTTCTGCATCGAACGAGCTGTCATCAAAGGCATCGATGTCACCTTCAATGATGTACAAGTCTTCTGGACAGTCGTCTAGCTCTACCAGTTTCTCTTCGATGCCTGACAAGTCAGAAACAACGATAGCGTGACGAGCCGGACCGTACATCGCACTGAAATAAGGCGCGTCATCAATCGTGATGTCATCGTAGATCTCAGACAGCAATACACCGCCCAGCGTATCTGCCAAACCTTTCAGGCGAGGGTCATTTGAACCACCAGGAGAAGCAAGACGCTCAATCTCAGAGTCTAGCTGGCTACGGCGCTCAGCAAGCTTATCTTTAGCTAAAGACAGCTCCCTTTCTTGTTCAAGGACAACTTGCATGTGGTTCATTACCGCATGGCGATCCTCAAGCTGTTCACCGCTCTGCTCTCTCAGTTTCTCTAGCGCATCGTTCGCCGCAATCCAAGCTGGTGCTATTGCTTCAAGCTTACTGATTTCTGCCACCGCGTTTTGCTCTAGACGGCGCTGTTCACCACGCTGATCACGAACTTCTTCTTGAGCTATCTCTAGTGATTCGATTTGCGTCGCATGACGTTCACGTTCTTGTTCAAACGTAACCTCATCGGTTAGTTCAACGTGATATTGCTTTTTGTATTCAGCAACCAGTTCACGTGCTTGACGCTGCTGGTTAAGGCTGCGTTCGAGATCACGGTGTTGTGCTCGCCATTGTTGTTCGTTTTGTGCAATTTGTTGTGACTCACGCGCTTTCGCAATTGCGGTTTTCGCATGTTCAGACGCGTCTTTGCGCTCAACTTGACCAACGATGCTTTGTACCAGTTTAAGCGCCGTTTCGAATTGCTCTGCTGCTGCAGAAGACATATCCAGTTTGTGCTTAACCGATAGCAACGCATTGGTGCTTTCTGATTCTTTGCTCTTAAGCTCAGAGACAAGCGCTTGTGCCGATTCTGCCGTTAGGCTGTCATCGCCAAGTAGTTGCTTCGCTTTTTCCAGCGCTTGAACCGCTTGTTGGTATTGAAGGGCACGAGTTTGTTGAACGTCGAGTGCTTGTTGGTAGTCCGCCAACTGCGTCTTAAGGCTATCCACCTCTTCTTCCGCAACGGTCGCTTGCTCTTCCACCATCATCACGCGTTCTTGCGCTTCTTCCACTACCATCATCTGTTCTTCAAGACGCTCACTCAGCTCTTCAAGATCTTCTTGGTAGCGTTCGATCTTCTCTTGCTGACGCAGTGCGTTTTGCACCAGTTGCAAGTGGTCAGAAGCCGCTTGGTAATCTTGCTCTAGCGCAGATTCCGACTCGATCAGCAGTTCTAGCTCTTCTTGAACACGGTTAAGCAGGTTGTTTTGCTCAACGAGAGTTTCACGAGAACCGAACAGCTCTGAACGTAATGACAGCGTTTTATCCAACTTGTTACGACGATCGTTCGCGTGACGCATGTAGTCCGCCGCCACGTAGTTAGTCGACTCTGTGATCAAGTGTTTGAACAAGTCACGGTCTGCTTGCGTGGTTTTGATCGCTTCTAGCGTCATGCGGTTTTCACGCAGTGCTGATTCCATATCTTGGAACGCTTTCTTCACGCCGCCGTTTTGTGGCAGAAGGTAGTCACGCAGCGAGCGCGTGATTGCACTTGAGATACCACCGTAAAGCGATGCTTCGATCAGGCGGTAGAATTTAGAACGGTCACCAGAGTTACGCAGTTTCTTCGGAATCACACCGAATTCGAACATCTGCGAGTGGTAATCCACGATAGAAGAGAAGGCTTTAAATTGAACGCCTTCAAATTCTGCGATCGATTCTTTTACTTCATTGATTTGACGTACACGAGCTTGAGTCGCAGATACGCTTTCAACCAAGATATCCGTTGGTTTCACATGGCTTGGAAGACCTTGGATAACAAACGGTTTGATGTCTACTTTCTTATCACGACCCGCTACTTGCTGCAGTTTTACTGCAAACAATAGGCGTTGGTTACGTGAGTTCACCACATCTAGCGCCGCATAACATGCGCCCGGCTGTAACTTACCGTACAGACCTTTGTCGCGAGACGATTGGCTGCTGCCTGCTTCTGTGGTGTTACGGAAGTGCAGTAGCGTTTGGTCAGGAATCAATGCGGTGATGAATGCCGCCATTGTGGTTGATTTACCTGCACCGTTACCACCTGATAGCGTGGTGACCAGACCATCGATGTCAAACGTACGGGCAAAGAAGCCGTTCCAGTTGACCATGGTCAGCGATTGGTATTTACCGCGTTCAATCATGCTCATGCTTCACCCTCTTCTGTTGTTTCTTCTTGGGCTTGGTCGTCTTGATCTTCTTCAGACAATAGGCTGCCTTGGCTTGGCTCTTTGGTGTGCACTACCGCTTCACCATCACGGATCAGACGTAGCTGCGCTTCACGCATATCATCACCAATTCGTACATCGGCACCAAAGCGGAATACTGCTTCACTGATGCTGAATTTACCGGTTTCACCGATGTTGATGATCATGCCTAGGCGACGCAGGCGACGGAGTGACGTACGTACTTTTTCAAACAGCTTTTCTTTATCAAGGTCAGAACCAGTCGCACGGTTCGTCACTAGCTTCATCAGCTTGTTTTCATCAGCCAGAGCAAGTAGCTCGTCGTACAATTCTTGGTTAGTGAAGATGCCTTCGTGCGCAAGACGTTCTGGGCTTAGGTAAAGGAAACACAGTACCTTACCCACCAGCATGTCCAGCTCAGAAAGGACACTACGACCAATCAAAGACGTTGAACGTGGACGGAGGTAGAAGAAACCTTCTGGCGCTTTCACCAATTCGGTGTTGTAGCGCTGATAGAAAGAAGAAAGCTCAAGTTCGAAATCCGACAACAACGCGTGGTTGTCCAGATCTTCACTTGAAACATGACGCCCTGCTCGAAGCATGCTGTCTAGCGCTGGGAACAGAGGGTTAGAAATTGCTTTTGCCAGATTCTCTGACATGTATTCATTAGTATCGGTCGATGACATTCGCTTGTACCTTTGCCCCAAATTCGTTGATTGCTTTCCAGTCTGGCTGAACAGCTTGGTAGTCGGATTCTGAATAACCCAGACGTACCGCCTGATCAACGACAATGCGAGCTAAATCAAAGTGATGAGTATGAGGGTGTTGTGCAAGGTAATCTCGCAGTACCACACTCAAATCGATTGGTGTGCCTTGATCTTTATGCGCTTTTAGCATGTCACCAATTCGTTCAGACAACTCATCATTGACTTGTTGAAACTCTTCGTATTCTACTTCCATCGGAACTTGACCCGTGACCTCGTCATCACGCAGTACTAGGGCCTCATCACGAAGGTCGGAAAGCCTCTCCGCATCTGCATAAGTCAGATACCAAGGCGCATCGAAGTAATCTTTGACAGATTGACGCAGACGCGAGCTAAACGCACGATTCTTATCCATATCGATTGCAGTACGGATAAACTTGTGCACGTGTCGGTCGTAACCAATCCAAAGGTCGATAGCTTGCTGGCCCCAGCTTGTGATTCGGTCCAGCTTCATTTGCAGACCAAACAAGGCTTCTTCGATAAACTCCAGCTCAGGGTCACCGTAAACAATTTCTTGAATATCGAGGATCTGAGTTTGCAGTTCATCACTGGCGGCTTGCAGCGTATCTTGAAGTTCACGCAACGTGCTTGATGTTTCTGACAGAAGTGCTTCACAGTTGTTGATCGCTTCGCGCCAGTCTTTGTTTAGCAGGTCAGCAATCTGTTGTTTCACTGACTGTTGCTGCTCATCCATAACACGTTGGTTGAGGTCAATTTGATCGAAAATTTCGCCTACAGAATATTTTAAAACACCGTATACGTTCTTCTTCCAGTGGCCCGGAGTGCCACCTTTTTGTGCTGCCTCAATCGCTTTCGCCATTTCATCCGCTACCATGGATAGCTGGATAGATAGACGCAGTTTTGAGAACTCACGATGACGCACGTAGTAGTCGGTTATTCCTATCGCTAATGGCGACAAGCGGTAAATGCTCGCTCCGTCAGTAATTTCACTGACAAAACGGCTCATAAGACGCTGCTTAACCATCTCGTTGATCGCATTGTTCGCACGAAAAGCGGAGGCTTCGCCGGTCTCATCAAATAGTCGAGTGACGATGGCAAATGCATCATGCAGTTCACCTTCACCCAGTTCTTCATCGAACCTTTCATTACTCAGTACGGCAATGGCTATCAAAAATGCCAATCGCTCTGTGGTCAGGTTCAACGAGAAATCGTGCTGCTTAACCCAGCCAACCAGCTCATCGATTGGTTGCTCTGCAGCATTGAGAGTCATCTCACTCATTGTTATTCCTGTTTATCGTTCTTTTTAGCCCACACATGAATGTAGCGGCCTAATGAGAGGTATGGCTCTTGTCGACAAAGTTGTTTTTCTAGCGCCAACACATCTTCAAACTCGTAATCACCCATGTATTCCATATTGCCTATGTAATCACTAAATGAGCGAATACCAGATTTGCCACAAATATTAAAACCTGAATTTTCTATCCACTGGTAGACTTCTTCAGGTTTTAAGCCTTTTTGCGGCTGTAGTTTAAATCTTTTTCGGTGAGGCATGCCGTCTAATATATGAGGAATGTTGCCACAAACTACGTTTTTATAGACTAAACCGTGGTGGTTGTAGAACATGACTGATGCGATGCCTCCCGGTTTTACTTGTTCTAGAACTGTTTCAAGTGCGGCCTTAGGATCAACCAGCCACTCCATCACAGCGTGGAACATAACCAGATCGACCTGTACATCCATATGTTCACCGATGGATTGGACAGGCGAATGAATCAGGCGATACTGCTCAAGCAAACCGTTTTTTTCAATATCCTGCTTAGCCAACTGCAGCATTTCCGAAGATAGATCACATAAAGCGATTCGATGTCCGAGCTTAGCAAGCTTTTGCGACATTTGTGCCAAACCACCACCAGCGTCTAACACTTCTAGGGGTTGCTGGTCAGCATCTAATTCACTTAGAATCTGTAGAAAATCTTCCCACACAATGATTTGGCGGATCTCCCCTTTATCGGAGCCGTAAATATTTTTTGCAAATTTGTGGGCGATATCGTCGAAATTGCGGTCTTCTGTCACTTCTGCTGAGTTATCATAACGGATTGTGCCGCTATTCTGGCACAAGGAAAGCAGGAATAAAGAGGGATACCCTCATTTTTATTATCAATTGATGTTTTTTCGGACTATTTATGTATGTTTGAGCTGAAAAAAGTAGTGTCAGCCATGCTTATGCCCCTTCCGGCATTGCTGCTGATAGGCTTGTTGGGTCTTGCTCTCATTAGTTTTACTACAAAACGTAAAACTGGCTGCTTCGTTGTTCTATTCTCTTTTGTTGGCATTTTTCTTGTTGCCTTCCAACCTGTTTCAACCAAGCTTCTTATGCCGTTAGAGCGAGAGCATAAAGCCTTTTTGCCAGTTTCTGGCACCATCGACTACGTGATGGTTTTAGGGAATGGTCATGTTATCGATGACGAAATTCCACCCACCTCGCAGTTAAGCCGTGCAGCATTAATGCGCTTAACTGAGGGCATTCGTATTTTAAGAATGTATCCAGGCGCGAAATTAATCTTATCCGGCTATGCTGGCGGATCTGAAATTAGCCACGCGCGAATGATGGCGAACGTTGCCCTTGCGTTGGGAGTCGCGAAATCCGATATCATTTTATTAGAAGATGCGAAAGATACGTGGGAAGAGGCGCGTCAAGCGGCTGCATTCGTTCAACAAAAGGAGATTGTGTTAGTCACTTCTGCGAGTCACATGAGCCGTGCATTGTATGAGTTCAACGCAGCAGGCATTAAACCAATCCCAGCCCCGACCAACTTCTTAGCTATTAGCGAGATAAGTCAACCTTGGGATAAATACTCACCTAAAGCGCGTTACTTAGAACAAACAGAGCTTTATTGGCATGAGTACTTGGGCAGTATTTGGCAAAGGTTGCGTGATACTGTCGGCCAAACACCAATGGTTGAAGCAAACTAGTATTATCTTGAAGCCACAAAAAAGGAGAGCCGAAGCTCTCCTTTTTCTTTTTACGATTGAGTTATGTTCCAACTAGTCACCAGCAAACATATAGCCTTCGCCGTGTACCGTTACAAAAATCTGTGGGTTCTTAGGATCGAACTCCATTTTTGCGCGCATACGTCGAATAAGAACATCAATGGTGCGGTCATTCGGCGCATCCACTCGATGGCTGATCATGTTCAAAATACGCTCACGACTTAACACCTGGTTAGGATAAGACGATAATGCCACCAAAAGTTCATACTCTGCTTTAGTTAGTTTTACTGGCTCACCGTTGCGGCTAAGTGCGCGACGTTGAATGTCGAATGTCCACTCCCCAAAGCGCACAATGTGCTCTTCACTGGTTTCATTCGCTTTCGAGCTGCCACTGCGCGCCGCTGAAATACGCCACAGCAAGTTTTTAACGCGAACTAACAGCTCTCTCAGTTCAAAAGGTTTTGTCACATAATCGTCAGCACCCATTTCTAGGCCTACGATTTTATCAATGCTATCCGTGCGTCCTGTTACTAATATGATACCAATATCCGATTGGCTACGTAACTCACGAGTAAGCATCAGGCCGTCTTCACCAGGCAGGTTAATATCCAGCATGATCAGGTCTACATCGCCCGCTTGCAAAACTTCACGCATTTCTGCGCCACTCTCTGCTTCGCTGACTTGGTAGCCCTCATTTTGGAAATATCCCGCAAGCTTACTACGAGTTACAACATCATCTTCTACGACTAATACGTGATAGCTCATTTACACCACTTTTCTGTCTTCTTATTATCCAAGACGTATTCTATTCATAACTAGTAACATTTCTAGTCATAGATACATTAAAACGCAAGATTTAGCGTTTTTATTGATTCAAAACAAGCTTGCCCATTGCTATTAATAAACGGTCATTTTTGACTATAAAACATAACAATTATAGTTACTGCTATTCATTTTAATTGATTACACTTAGGGGATATCCCTAATTGACTTTGTGATGCATGACTTGAAGCATCATTCAGGAGCCCAAAATGCAAGAAGTGAAAGCTTTTAATGAAAAACGCGCTGAAATTTACTGGTGGTTTTCGAGCTTGTTCGCAAAAGAACTAACAGAGAAAGAATTGGAAGCCTATCACAGTGTTGAAATTCGCAGTTTTCTCGCAGGTTTAGGTGAAAATGAGTCGCTGAAACCAGCTGTTGATAGCCTAGTTGATGCATTGAATCGGTTACAAGATCGTGAAGATGCACAACTAGAGCTTGCAGCTGACTTTTGTGAACTGTTTTTGAAGACAGAAAAATACGGCGCTCTTCCTTACGCATCCATGTACATTGGTGAATCAGGTTTACTGAATGACAAGCCAACTGAGGAAATGGAAAAGTTGATGGCTGAATTTGGCGTTCAAGTAGACGAAAACCTAAAGGAACCTGCGGATCACTTAGCCGTTGAGCTCGACTTTCTCGGGAACATGATTATCCGCTCAAACGAGCTTGAACAAGAAAAACACATGGAAGAAGCCTTCGTTAAACAAAACGACTTTATCCAGCAACAATTGATGTCTTGGTTACCTCAGTTTTCAGACAAATGTAAAAAATTCGACGAATTTGGATTTTACTCGAGTGTCGCGAAACTATTAGTTGCATTTTGTAAACTAGACAGCGCCTACCTTCTTGGTGAATAATTGCCGCCTATTTTTAGGGAGCCTGCCTATCGGGCTTCCTGTATGCCTGAAAGTGACCAATTGTAAGTAACTTGGGTATAATATTCGTTTGCCTTAACTTAGCGCAAAGACGCTTGGTTATTTAGCAGTCAAAATGTGACTTCAAATACACAAATCTCGTGCTGAAAACATTGCTAGTCAGTCCACATAGGGCTAAAATGTGAGCGCAAACGATTAAATATGATTTATATGTAAACCGCTGAAATATAGCGGTTTTTGTGTTTTCTTAACAGGTTGATGGCAATTTCTCATCAGATAGAAAAAAGATAAAATTCATCGACCGATGCTGCTACGCACCCTTTTGTCGCACTTGGATCAACCGCTGCCGAGACACTTAGCGCCAATTTTATATTGCTAGGTGTGAAACCATTAGAGCATCAGGTACATCCAATACGACATATTTCAGTAGCTCGATACAGGACACCATTTATGGCCACGATAAAAGACGTTGCTCGCTTAGCCGGCGTTTCCACTACGACAGTTTCGCACGTTATCAATAAAACGCGTTTCGTTGCAGAAGCAACGCAAGAAAAAGTAATGAAAGCCGTCGACGAGCTGAATTACGCGCCAAGTGCCGTTGCACGCAGCCTAAAATGCAACTCAACTCGTACGATTGGCATGTTAGTAACTCAATCAACTAACCTATTTTTCTCAGAAGTGATTGATGGCGTTGAGAGCTACTGTTACCGCCAAGGCTATACTCTGATTTTATGTAACACAGGCGGGATTTACGAAAAACAACGCGATTACATTCGTATGCTGGCTGAAAAGCGCGTTGATGGCATCCTAGTGATGTGTTCTGACTTAACCGAAGAACTAAAAGAGATGCTTGACCGTCATGCAGACATTCCTAAAGTGGTCATGGATTGGGGCCCAGAGAGCTCACAAGCAGACAAGATCATGGATAACTCAGAAGAAGGTGGCTACATTGCAACCAAACATCTGATTGACAATGGTCATACGGATATCGCTTGTCTAAGCGGTCATTTTGAAAAGCTTGCTTGCCAAGAGCGCATTGCAGGTTTCCGTCGCGCAATGAGCGAAGCGAACCTAGCTGTAAATGAAGACTGGATCCTTGAAGGTAACTTTGAATGTGATACGGCCGTATTAGTTGCAGATAAAATTACCGCAATGGACAAGCGCCCGACGGCGGTATTCTGTTTTAACGACACAATGGCTCTAGGCCTAATGAGCCGCTTGCAACAAAACGGGATCAAAATTCCTGAAGATATTTCAGTGATCGGCTACGACAACATCGAGCTTGCAGAATACTTCTCTCCACCGCTAACGACTATCCACCAACCTAAACGTCGTGTTGGTAAAAATGCATTCGAAATTCTACTTGAGCGTATCAAAGATAAAGAACACGAAAAACGAATTTTCGAGATGCAACCTGAGCTTGTAATTCGAAATACTGTGAAAAAAATGAACTAAATTTCACTGTATTTAACCGTGTTAAATAAGCGCTCTACAGGGGCGCTTATTTTTTTGGAAAAATTAAGCATTCTCTAATACTTCACACCACTCTAATAACAATTGACTAACGTTAACTCCCTGTTTTATATAAATGTAATATATATTAAGAACTCCTTTTCAAAGGCCAATTTGCACCTTTCCATATGCAAAATAGAGCATTCAATCTATCATTTTTATTGAACCGAAATCACACTTTTAACGCTAAACCGTGATGTTAATTCAATATAAGAAGTATGCTCATTGTGTCACGCACAGGGCAAACCATTCGAAAGAGTGGGACGCAAAGCCTCCGGCCTGAACCATATTACGATATGGAAGGTAGCGGGGTTACCGATGGCAAGTGTGTAAGCAATGACTTTACTCTGTAATGACATTGTTTTTACGCATGTTTGCTACTCTCTCGGACCTGACTTTTGGTGGCGTAATATTAATTACACCGAGATAACAAAACATGGATAAACCGATACTCAAAGACTCTATGAAGCTATTTGAGGCACTTGGTAATATCAAGTCGCGCTCAATGTTTGGTGGCTTCGGACTATTCGCTGATGAAACAATGTTTGCACTAGTGGTAAACAATCAGCTTCATATCAGAGCAGACCAAAAAACTTCATCTGACTTCGAGAAACAAGGGCTAAAGCCTTACGTTTATAAAAAACGTGGCTTTCCAGTCGTTACAAAGTACTACGCTATTTCCAGCGATTTATGGGAATCAAGCGAACGCTTAATCGAAGTAGCGAATCAATCATTGAAAAAGGCAAAGCTTGAGAAAGAACAACAAGCAAGTACAAAGCCTAACCGTTTGAAAGATTTGCCTAACTTACGACTGGCTACCGAGCGCATGCTAAAAAAAGCCGGCATCGAATCCGTAGAGAAGCTTGAAGAGGAAGGTGCGCTTAACGCCTATAAAGCGATAAGAGATACGCACTCTGCAACCGTCAACATTGAGTTGCTATGGGCACTAGAAGGGGCTATCAACGGCACTCATTGGAGTGTGGTACCTCAAGCTCGCCGAGATGAGTTGATGAACGGCCTCCAATAAAAGTCGGCCTAAAAACTATCTTGTAAAACCGCAGTCTAATCTGCGGTTTTTTTGTGAAATTTTTTCGGTTTTCCTACTGTCTTATTACATATATCCCAAATTGGAATCAAAATTATGAATAAGAAACTGATTTTAGGTCTCATCCTACTAGCGGCTATTGTCTTTTTAGGTATTAACTTTGGCCAGTATTTAACCTTAGAGAATGCAAAAGCCCAACAAGAAGCACTAACTACATACATCGATCAGAATTTTGTATTCTCGGCTGCGATTTACTTTTTTACCTACATTGCAATTGCCGCTTTTTCTATCCCAGGAGCGGCAGTAGTCACCTTACTTGGTGCAGCCTTATTTGGTTTTTGGACAAGCTTGCTACTGGTTTCTTTCGCTAGCACTATGGGGGCAACACTGGCCTTCTTGAGCAGCCGATACTTATTGCGTGACTGGGTACAAAACAAATTCGGAAATAAACTCAACGCAATTAATCAAGGTGTCGAAAAAGACGGAGCTTTTTATCTATTTTCCTTGCGTCTAATCCCTGTATTCCCTTTCTTTCTAATCAACTTACTGATGGGCTTAACGCCGATGTCTGTAGGTAGATTTTATCTCACTAGCCAAATAGGTATGCTGCCAGGCACAGCCGTATATCTGAATGCAGGTACTCAATTAGCAACAATTGAAAGCCTATCGGGCATTGTTTCAACCGCAGTATTAGCGTCTTTTGCGCTATTGGGACTATTTCCAATCATCACTAAATGGGTTATGAATAAAGTAAGGCCGACACCAAGTCAGCAAAACTCGTAATTGGTGAAGTGGGTATTTTGATGAAAATATTTATCGCTAAAAACCCAGCAGAAGCACACATTGTATGTGAGCTGCTTAAAGTGGAACAAATTTACTGTGAAGTTCGTGGAGAAGGTATTTTCGGCTTAAAAGGAGAACTGCCGTTTGGTGATGATACCGATCCTTATGTGTGGCTTTTTGACACTGCACAAAAGATGAAAGCTGAAGAAATAGTAAAAGCATATCGAAAACAATCCGATAGGCATGAGTATCAAGATTGGCAATGCCCAAAATGTCATGAAATAAACGAAGGGCAATTTGGTGCATGTTGGCAATGTGGATATCAACTAGGAGAGCTATAGCGGCTCTCCTATTCAGTGGATGCACTCAGTTTTAAGCACATACAGCTTGCTGTTTAATAAACTCGATGGAGTGTTGATTGAAGTCTTCTGGACGCTCTACATTGCATACATGACCACAATTCGGGATTTCTCGTAGAATGCTGAGCTTATGTGCTGCAACCATTTCTTTGACAGGTTTAATAAACATGTAATCCCTGTCGCCCATTAAGTAAAGAGTCGGAATGGGTAACTCTCGATCTTTAAAATATTTCATTAACGGATTTACATCAGCGGCAAGAATAAACCAACGTTTAAATTCTTTTTGGCAAAGCTTCTTGGCTTCGCGAATAAAAAGGTGGCGAGATTCTCGTTGGCTTCTTTGAGGCATAACAATATAAGCGAACAGTTTGTAGAGCCACATGTACGGTAGGATATGCTTACAAAAATTACCTAATTTCACCAATATCTGAGAACGAGTGTTAAGCCTTGTGACAGCACCGCCGAGCACCATCGAACGTACGCGCTCTGATGACAATTCAGCAAGGTTTCGAACAATAATAGTACCAAGCGACATACCGACAAAATGAGCGGATTGGATCTTTAAATGGTCCAATACTTTCAAAATATCTTGGGTAACTTCCGTAAAGGTATAACGGCTAGCAATGAGCTCTTTAAGTAACTGATTTGACTTTCCATGACCTCTTAAATCGATCAGCAATAAGTTAAAGTGTTGCTTGTAAGCTTTAATTTGCTTGAACCAGATAGAAGAGCTACCACCAGCACCGTGCACAAATACAACCCACTCATTACTAGTAGGGTGCAAATAGGTTTTATGAAAAAGTAGCGGCTGGGTCATATTGAGTATCAAAAAGATCGTGCTATTGAGTAAAAAGCCATCCTACCACACTCCCCTTACTCAAGATAATAAAGGCACCTCATTCGGTGCCTTTCGTTACAATTTTAAGTCAAACTAACGCTGAGTGGTAAAGCTGCAAATAAGATTCTGCGGCCTTTTGCCAACAAAAGTCTTGTTGCATCGCGTGCAACTGTACTTTATTCACTTCAGGCTCGTTTTGAGCGTAGAGCAACAGTGCCCTTAGCATCGTTAACAACAATGCCTGCGGTGTCGGTTCGAAAAAAACAAACCCCGTTGCTTCAGATGGGTTTACATCATAATCGCTAACGCTGTCCTTTAAGCCACCAACACCGCGTACTATCGGTAATGTCCCATAAGCCATACTATAGATTTGGTTTAAGCCACATGGTTCAAACTCAGAAGGCATCAAGAAGAAATCAGAACCAGCTTCAACGATATGCGCAAGTTCATTGTCATACGCTTCTACAAAGGCAAATTTGCTAGAAAACTGCGCGGCAACCTCTCGTAACTGAGCGGCAAGAACAGGGTCTCCGGTCCCAACGACAACTAGCTGAACATCGTGCTTCAAAAAGTCGGCCAAAGCAGGCAACAAGTAATGAACGCCTTTCTGCTGGGTCAACCGACAAACCATACCGAACATAGCTACATTTTTTTCGGGCAAATTTAGTCGTTGTTGTAATGCTTTTTTACAAGCTTTCTTCCCTTGCGACATACTTTGCTGGTCGGCGCAGTAATTAACCGGCAAGTAGGTATCAGTTTCCGGATTCCAAGCGCTGTAATCACAACCATTCAAGATGCCGACTAAGTCCTGCGCACGTTGCTGAAACTCCCAAGCCATGCCGTGACTGCCAAGCTCTGTTTTTAGTTCCTCTGCGTACGTAGGGCTAACCGCGTTTATCTTATCTGCATTCATTACACCAGCTTTAAGCATCGTAATATGCGTTGCACTCACCGCAGCATCGGGAACGTTTCTACAATGAAACTCTGGCAAACACTGCACATCTTCATAACTAAATACGCCTTTAAAGACCGCATTGTGAATTGAAATGACGCTTTTAGTATGAGCAAAAAACGGATCATTGCCATACCTGTGCTTGAGCAAAAATGGAACAAGACCTGTGTGCCAATCGTTCGCGTGTATGATATTAGGTTGAAAGGCGAGCTTGGGTAACATATCGAGACATGCTGCACTAAAAAACGCAAAGCGCTCGCCGTTATCAGTATACGCTTGGTTGTTCTCCGCATACATTGATGGTCGATTGAAATACGGCGGACAATCAATCAGGTAAACAGGATTTTGACCTAACATGAGCCGCAAAACTCGATACTCCGTATGCGGCCATGATGTTAATTCTGTTTCTAATACAACTTCTGCGTCTGCGAGTTTATCAATACTGCTGTACGCAGGGATGGTAATTCTTACGTCTTGCTGTAGGTTTTGAAGGGCTTCCGGTAGTGCCTTGGCAACATCTGCCAAGCCACCACTTTTAATGAGGCCTTCAACCTCAGAAGCTACAAACAGAATAGATAAGTTGTTAGTAGCCAACTCGAGCTCCTTTCGGAATAACAACAATGCCCTCCTCAGACACGTGGAAGTGTTTTTTATCTTCTTGAAGATTCACACCAATCTGAGTACCAGGAGCAATATCGGCATCCTTGTCGACAATCACACGACGTAAAACACATCCTTCGCCAATTTTTACGTCACCAAGAAGTATACATTCGCTGATATCGCAAGCAGAAGCAATATTACTGCGAAAACCAAGCACCGACTTTTCGATTCTTGAGCCTCTAACATAGCTGCCATTACACACTAAACTATCGATTATCTGCACACGACCATTATCAGAGTCGGTAAATGTCGCAGGTGGCAATGGTGGGTAGTAGGTATGCAATGGCCATTTACGGTTGTACAGCGAAAATGGTGCATCTTTTTCTAGCAGATCCATATGCGCTTGCCAGTACGCATCAATAGTTCCGACATCACGCCAGTACACCTCTTCTTTTTCGCCACTGATTTTGTTGGTACTGAAGTCATACACGAACACATCACCTCTAGGGAACATCTTTGGAATGATGTCCTTTCCAAAATCATGTGATGAAGCTTCATTATCCGCATCTTCGACCAACTCTGAGAACAGTACCTGAGCTTCAAAAACATAGTTACCCATTGAAACTAAAGCGTAATCAGGGTCACCAGGAATCGACTTCGGATTTGCTGGTTTTTCTTCAAAGCCAATCATACGGCCTTCGCTATCCACTTCGATAACCCCAAATTGCGACGCCTCTTTTAGTGGCATGCGCAATGCAGATACCGTCAGAGAAGCCTGCTTTTCTGAGTGGAAGTTCAGCATTTGTTTGATATCCATCTTATAGATATGGTCAGAGCCAAAAATACAAACTTGCTCTGGTTCCTCTAACTCCATAAAACGCAGGTTTTGATAGATCGCGTCCGCCGTCCCTTCGTACCAACGTTTACCAGTACGCATTTGAGCGGGAATAGGATCGATAAAGCGGTCTGTAATGCCGTTGATGTTCCACCCCTTTTTTAAGTGATGGAATAAAGATTGAGATTTAAATTGGGTTAGGACGTAAATGCGCATCAGATCCGCATTAACAAAATTGTTTAGAGCAAAATCGATCAATCGATAACTACCACCAAACGGTACCGAAGGTTTACTGCGAGATTCCGTTAAAGGTCTCAAACGAGAGCCTTCACCGCCAGCAAGAATCATTCCCAAAACACCAGCCATTTGTTGTTCTCCATATCGTTATAGCTTGGATTTGGTACTCGCTTGAATGAGTCATACTCGGGGAGTCAAGCGAATACATTTAGCAACCGTCTCTGAGTTTCTGTGAACTCTTACAACACGGATAAAAAAGCTACGGCACTTCCAGTATGCAACGTCCACTCTTTCCTTATTTTTTGACGCAAACAATGCACACAGTTGCACTAATTTTTGTAATAAATTATCTAAGCGGGTTCTAAATTACAATTTTTAATACGCCATTCTGTGTACCATACAGCTCTTGCGTACTCAAGACGATATCTAGATCACACATGGAAAAGCAAACGATTACATTGTGAAAACAATTTACGAACGGATTCACTACACCGCCGATTTTTTAGCCCAATGTATAACAAATATGTGAATGCAAAATGAAAGTTACAACGAATATTTTTTACATAAAAAATACATCAGCGACTATGAAATATTGATACTGGGATCTTCTCGCGTCAGCAAAACTCAGTCAAAGCAGCAAAGATCTATACGAACAACACAGTGGCCTTTACGCAAAAACAAAACGCAAAAAAGGCAGCGATATCGCTGCCTTTTTACATTACTTAGATCGTACGTTATTATGCTTTCGCTTTTTTACGCTTATCAGTGACTTCCCACTTACCGTCAACAAAGAGCGCTGTCCAACCAGATGGTTTGCCATTCTCTTCCGAACGAACGTAGTTCTCTTTTGTTTTGCGACTAAAGCGTACGACTGCAGGACGACCATCAGGATCTTCTTGCGGTGCGGTCGCTAGGTATTTGAACTTCTCAGGTAAACGCTCTTCAAAACGTGCCAGTTCAGCAACCAAAGGAGCACGTGTCTCGCGCGATTTCGGGAAGTTGCTTGCCGCCATAAATAGACCTGAAGCACCATCACGAAGTACGAAATACGCATCTGAGTTTTCACATGGCAACTCGGGGAAATGAACAGGATCTTCTTTCGGTGGCGCGACTTCGCCATTCTTAAGAATCTTACGAGTGTTCTTACACGTTTCGCTCGTACAATCCATGTATTTACCAAAGCGACCGTTCTTAAGCACCATATCAGAGCCACATTTGTCACACTCAACAACTGGACCATCGTAGCCTTTTACTTTGAACTCGCCGTATTCAACAAGGTAGCCTTCACAATTCGGGTTATTACCACAAACATGCATCTTACGCTTGTCATCAATCAGGTATGCGTCCATCGCTGTTTCACAGATCGGACAACGCTTTTTAGCACGAAGAGCTGCGGTTTCAACGTCTTCTTCTAGAACGTTAATAATACCTTCTTCGTCACCCAAGTTGATGGTTGTCTTACAACGCTCTTTTGGTGGTAACGCGTAACCTGAACAGCCTAAGAACACACCTGTCGAAGCAGTACGGATGCCCATTGGACGGCTACACGTCGGACACTCGATATCCGTCATGACGATGTGGTTTAACTTCATACCGCCTTCTGACTCATCCAGCTCCGCTTTTTCAAGATCGCCAGTAAAATCAGCAAAGAAGTTGTCTAACACAGCTTTCCAGTTCACTTCACCTTCAGCGATTTGGTCCAATTTCTGTTCCATACGCGCAGTAAAGTCGTAGTTCATCAAATCGTTAAAGCTGTCATCAAGGCGGTCAGTAACAATTTCACCCATTTTTTCAGCGTAGAAACGGCGCTGATCAACTTTCACATAGCCACGATCTTGAATCGTAGAAATGATCGATGCGTAAGTCGACGGACGACCAATGCCTCGTTTCTCCAGCTCTTTAACCAGTGCTGCTTCAGTGTAGCGCGCAGGTGGCTTTGTAAAGTGCTGTTTAGGGTCAAGTGACTCTAAGCTTAGCTTATCGCCAAGTTGTACCGCTGGAAGGATTGTATCCTCGTTTTTGCCCATTGGACGCTGTACACGAGTCCAGCCGTCAAATTTAAGGATACGACCTTTCGCTTTAAGCGTGTATTCTGCCGCTTTTACGCTGATGGTTGTTGAATCGTATTCTGCTGGCGTCATTTGACACGCTACAAACTGATTCCAAATCAAAGCATAAAGTTTGTGCGCATCAGCATCGACACCTTGCAGGTCTTCCGCCTTAACACCCACATTTGAAGGACGGATCGCTTCGTGCGCTTCCTGTGCCCCTTCTTTGCTACCGTACGTCAATGGTTTCGCTGGCAGGTACTTATCACCAAACTCAGAACCAATAAAGTCACGTACAGCGTCCACAGCCTCGGCACTTAGGTTAGTCGAGTCAGTACGCATGTAAGTGATGTAACCGGCCTCATAGAGGCGCTGAGCTAGCATCATGGTCTTTTTCACGCCGTAGCCCAGACGTGTACTCGCTGCCTGTTGAAGCGTAGAGGTGATGTAAGGTGCTGAAGGCTTGCTCTTTGTAGGACGGTCTTCACGCTTACATACTTCGTAACTTGCATTCTCAAGTACAGACATCGCTGCTTTGGTTTCTGCCTCATTAACTGGCTTAAACGCAGAACCGTCTTTCTGCGCAACAAGCAGTTTAAAGTCCGCTTTGTCTTTCGTTTTCGTATTCGCATGAATGTCCCAGAATTCTTCTGGTACAAACGCGTTAATCTCACGCTCACGCTCAACTAACAATTTCACCGCAACAGACTGCACTCGACCAGCAGATAAGCCACGAGCCACTTTTTTCCAAAGTAAAGGTGAAACCATAAAACCAACGACACGGTCCATGAAGCGACGTGCTTGTTGGGCATTTACACCATCCATGTTCAGCTCGCCAGGTGTCTGGAAAGCTTGTTGGATCGCGTTTTTCGTAATTTCGTTAAAAACTACACGTTTGTATCGCTCTTCATCGCCACCGATGATCTCACGAAGGTGCCATGCGATTGCTTCCCCTTCGCGGTCCAAATCGGTTGCGAGATAAACGCAATCTGCGTCTTTGGCGAGTTTTTGTAGTTCGTTGACAACTTTTTCTTTGCCTGGAAGGATTTGGTAATTCGCTTCCCAGTCATGATATGGGTTAATCCCCATTTTTTTGATCAACGCTTTGCGGTCTTTCTCTTTTTTAACGCGCGCTTTCTCTTCCGGACTCATCCCTTTAGTTGAGATGGCTGCGGCTTTTTTCTCACCAGTGCTTTGACCGGCCGTAGGCAGATCACGCACATGACCAACACTAGACTTAACAATAAAGTCTTTACCAAGGTACTTATTTATCGTCTTTGCCTTGGCTGGTGACTCCACTATAACGAGTGATTTACCCATAACTGACTCTAACGTCCTTCATAATAATGCGGGTAGAAACCTTGTTTAAAGGCCACCCGCATAATGTTCTATTTCATTGCTTCTTTTTTTACTATTGTGCGAGATGAAAAGAAGATCAACTGCTTTTTTGAAATTCAGATCCGATTGGTTGACAATTCATCGTCTTTATACTTCAAAGAGACAGGGTTCTGAAAGGTATTGAGCGGCATATCTAAACAGGCAAACTTAGCATCCGCTAATCCAATGCAATAAATTTTGTTACCCATCACAAAATAGTTTCGTTCAATACTCTGCCATCTTCCTCCGCATCATATTTACACTCTAAAAATTGATCTGTTTAGTCTTACTGAACGATTGACTGAATTAATCATGCAAACCCATTTTAGTTGTAGGTATACTCAGCGTTCTTAACTGAATAGAATGGTAGAAAGAATATGTCTGATAGAACGTTTATCGAAGAGTTCGACCTTCTTTTGATCGCTAACCAAATCATCCAAGAGCACGATGATTACATCGAGGGAATGCGAGCAACAAGCGTAGAAGAAAAAGAAGGTGTTTTAGTTTTTAAAGGTGAATACTTCCTTGATGACAAAGGTTTACCAACTTCAAATACGACTGCAGTATTCAATATGTTCAAATACTTAGCGCATCACCTTTCTAAGGAATTTACGCTGGTTAAATAGTATTGGGAAACAAAAAAGCCAGAGTGTTATTCACTCTGGCTTTCCTGTTTTAGGTCAGAATATTTAGCAACTTAAAGCCTTAAGTTTGTCGAAGTAGTCAGGGAACGTTTTCGACGTACACTTTGGATCGTTAATCGTCACAGGCGTATCACTAAGTGCCACCAGCGAAAAACACATCGCCATACGATGATCATCGTAAGTATCAATCGCTGCATGCTTTAACTGAGAAACAGGTTTGACGATGATGTAGTCTTCCCCTTCTTCCACTTCCGCACCAACTTTACGTAACTCAGTCGCCATAGCTGACAAACGGTCTGTTTCTTTTACACGCCAGTTATAAACGTTACGAATAGCGGTAGTGCCTTCGGCAAATAACGCTGTTGTCGCGATGGTCATTGCAGCATCAGGGATATGGTTGTAATCCATATCAATGCCTTTTAATTGACCAACACGTGAAATTACGTAGTCATCACCCCATTCAATTTCTGCACCCATTTTTTCAAGCGCATCAGCAAATTGAATATCACCTTGAATGCTGTTTTTACCGATACCCGTGACTTTAACTTCTCCGCCTTTGATGGCTGCCGCCGCCAAGAAGTAAGAAGCAGAAGACGCGTCACCTTCAACCAAGAAATCACCTGGAGCGATGTATTGCTGACCGGCTGGGATCACAAACTCTTGATAGTCGTTGTTGATCACATCGACTCCAAACTGCTTCATGATATGCAGGGTGATATCGATATAAGGCTTAGAAACCAAATCGCCTTCAATGTTGATGCGAATTTCACCTTCAGCCAATGGCGCAGACATTAAGAAAGCGGTCAAGAACTGACTTGAAATGGACCCATCGATAGAAACTGTACCTGCTTTTAGGCCAGTACCAATTATTTTGAGAGGCGGAAAGTTCTCGTTTTCCATGTACTCAACGTTCGCACCAGCATCTTTCAGTGCCGTGACAAGGTGACCAATTGGACGCTCTTTCATACGAGGTTCGCCCGTCAGTACATACTCCCCTTCTCCAAGACAAAGAGCCGCAGCTAATGGTCGCATCGCAGTGCCAGCATTGCCGAGAAATAACTCTACCGGCTCTGAGACAGAAAACGGACGCCCAAGGCCGTCAACGAGACATTCTGTTTTATCTTCGGAAAGTTGGTATTGAACGCCTAGTTTAGTCAGCGCATTCAGCATATGACGAATATCATCACTGTCGAGGAGATTAGTAAGGCGAGTTCTGCCTTTAGCAAGAGCAGCAAGTAAAAGAGCTCGATTAGAAACGCTTTTAGAGCCAGGAAGGTTCACTTCCCCTTGAATTTTATTGATAGGTTGTAACGTTAGGCTTTCCATTAAAAGTTGATAATCCTTTGTGCCCTCAACATACGATTTTTTATGAGGGCTAAACAATTCTTCGTGAATTCAGACTACCCAAAAAAACACGACAAAACCAGAGTAAATCGGCGCTAATTTATGAATATCCTCAAGCAGCCTAAAGATACAGAATTAAAGGCATTGCCAGCGATGTAAATCAGAGCGAAAGAAGCACGGCGAAACAGCAAACTATTTCGACTTTATTTGACGATAAGCCAGCCCGACTGTACATGCCTGATTAGGCTTCGTTAGACTAAAACAACCTAGGGTTAATAAGTGATATCAACCCTGACTCCATCATCAAAATATAAAATACGAACTTCATCCCCTCGACTAAATAACATATTTTTATCAACATCTTGGATGACATTAATTAGCTTATCACCCTTCACTTTGATGAGTAGCTCAACTAACTTATATTCAACCGTGTATTGGTAATTACTTTGGTTTTGAGCAACTGCGGCACCTGCAAGCGCACCCACTGCCGTCGCGACTTCTCTTCCCGTACCGCCACCAAATTGATTACCGACTAAACCACCGATAGTGGCACCAAGTAGTGTCTTCCAACCGTTACTTTTCGATTGAACAACCTCTTGTTGAGTAATATAACGGACAGAGTCAATCTTCCCGTAAACTACTTCATTAACTGGCTTGGCAACATTTCTTTCATAGGCTGCGTTGGCGACAAGTGGTAAAAACAGTATGATCCCAAGCCATACTTTTACGATATTTCTTAACCAGGTCATCATAAACTCCTCTGACTCCAATGTTGGTAACGACTTCTTATGGCTATTTATTTAACTGAACTCGATGAAACGTTCAACTTTCCCTCACCCTATAAAGCACTCAGCGACCCCAATGGTTTGCTGGCTTTTGGTGGTGACTTAAACCCCATGAGAATCCTCAATGGTTACTATCAAGGCATTTTCCCTTGGTATGGTCCTGGTGAACCTATTTTATGGTGGAGCCCTTCTCCGCGCGCTGTGTTTGACCCATTGCAGTTTAAGCCATCTAAAAGTCTCAAAAAATTTCAGCGTAAACATAACTATAAAGTAACACTCAATTTCGCGACAGAAGAAGTGATTAGACTATGTTCTTCAACACGCCCTGCAGAGGAAACATGGCTCAACGAGGAAATGCAAACTTCCTACATTGAGTTAGCCAAACTTGGTCACTGTCACTCTGTAGAAGTATGGCATGACAACAACCTGATTGGCGGACTATATGGCATCTGCGTGGGCCAACTTTTTTGCGGGGAGTCGATGTTTAGCCTAAAAGATAACGCATCCAAAATTGCATTGTGGTACTTATGCAACCATTTGGCGTCAAAGCAAGGTCAATTAATCGATTGCCAAGTTATGAATTCTCACTTGGCATCACTTGGCGCATTTGAACTTGAGCGTGACGAATTTATGCAAAAACTACTATCTTTAAGAGAAAAGCAAACACTATTTGATGCCTATCAGCCCCAAGTTTTGCAGGATTCAGTATGAGTACGGATATACAACATATTCGAATAGGGTTGACGAATAATCACCCTTGTAGTTATTTGCCTGAACGGCAAGAGCGAGTTGCGGTGGCGCTTGATGAAAGGCTGCATACTGAAGAAAATTACCAGTTGCTCATGGCTAACGGTTTTCGTCGTAGCGGAGATACCATATATAAACCGCATTGCGAGCATTGCACCGCTTGCCAGCCAATTCGAGTCTCGATTCCAGACGTTAGATTATCAAAAAGTCAGAAGAGGCTGCTTAATAAAGCACAGTCTTTACGCTGGGAAATGAAACCTGAAATGGATGAGGAATGGTTTGAGCTTTACAGTCGGTACATCTGCAAACGGCATAAAAACGGCACTATGTACCCACCAAAGCGTGATGAGTTTGCTCGATTTGCTCAAACTAGCTGGCTGACAACGTCGTTTTTACACATTTACGATGAATCAGATCAATTGCTCGCCATTGCGGTGACAGATTTGATGCCACAATGCTCGAGTGCTTTTTATACTTTCTTTGACCCTGACTACGAGTTATCTCTTGGCACGTTAGCAGTGCTTTATCAAATTAAATACTGCCAAGAAAACAAACAACAGTGGCTATATTTGGGATATCAGATTGATGAGTGCCCAGCAATGAGCTACAAAACACGCTTTCAACGCCACCAAAGGCTAGTAAATCAGCGTTGGCGAGGGTAGAATACGCCTCAACTTTACATAATTACTATTTAGCGGCAGAATATAGCCCGCTAATATTGCCTAATTTCTAAAGAGGATTAAATGGCTAAAGAAGACGTAATCGAGATGCAAGGCACTGTCCTTGACACTCTACCAAACACTATGTTCCGTGTTGAACTTGAAAACGGTCACGTTGTGACTGCTCACATCTCTGGCAAGATGCGTAAGAACTACATCCGTATCCTAACGGGTGACAAAGTAACTGTAGAGATGACTCCATACGACCTGTCAAAAGGCCGCATCGTCTTCCGCGCTCGTTAATCTCTGATTTTCGGATGCAATAAAAAACGGAGCAAGCTGCTCCGTTTTTTATTGCACAATTTTTTCCGATTTAATTCAGATAAAAAAAGCGTACGATCTTCTCGTACGTTTTTGCGTTTGTTACCGACTAACGATTAATGCATCGCTGTCTCTTTCTCACTTAAGTATTCAAACTCAAGCGTATCGTTGACCAGCGTTACCTTCACTGTACCGCCGTCAACTAAAGATCCAAACAACAGTTCGTTAGCCAAAGGCTTCTTAAGCTGTTCTTGGATAACACGCCCCATTGGGCGAGCCCCCATAGCTTTGTCATAACCTTTATGTGCTAACCAATGGCGAGCGTCTTGCGATACTTCCATTGAAACGCCTCTCGCATCAAGTTGCACTTGCAGTTCAACAATGAACTTATCAACCACTTGATGGATAACGCTTTCATCAAGGCTGTTAAACCAGATGATGTTATCAAGACGGTTACGGAACTCAGGAGTAAACACCTTCTTAATTTCCGCCATTGCATCGTGACTGTTGTCTTGTTGAATCAAACCAATTGATTTCTTCTCGGTTTCCGCCACACCTGCGTTAGTTGTCATAACAAGAATGACATTACGGAAGTCTGCTTTGCGACCATTGTTGTCCGTTAGCGTACCGTTATCCATGACTTGCAACAACAGGTTAAAGATATCAGGGTGCGCTTTTTCAATCTCATCAAGTAATACGACTGAATGTGGGTGCTTAATAACAGCATCGGTTAGCAAACCACCTTGGTCATAACCGACATAACCAGGAGGCGCACCAATTAAGCGACTTACGGAGTGACGCTCACCATACTCAGACATATCAAAACGAAGTAGTTCGATACCTAGAAGCTTAGATAACTGCACCGTCACCTCTGTTTTACCAACCCCTGTTGGGCCTGCAAACAAGAATGAACCAACAGGTTTGTTGTCTACACCTAAACCTGCACGTGTCAGCTTGATCGCCTCGGATAATGCATCAATCGCATTATCTTGACCGAATACCAACATCTTCATTTTGCTATCTAAGTTTTTCAAAATGTCTTTATCTGAAGAAGAAACCGACTTCTCTGGAATTCGCGCCATTTTGGCAACCATTGATTCGATATCAGCCACTCCGACCGTTTTTTTACGACGGCTTGCAGGAGCAAGACGACTACGAGCACCAGCTTCATCAATGACATCAATGGCCTTATCTGGTAGATGGCGTTCATTAATGTATTTAGCCGACAGTTCTACCGCGGCACGCAGTGCTTTATTGGTATAACGTACTTCATGGTGAGCTTCGTACTTCGGCTTCAAGCCCATCAAGATTTTAGTTGTGTCATCTAATGAAGGCTCTACAACGTCTATCTTTTGGAAACGGCGAGACAACGCACGCTCTTTCTCGAAAATGTTGCTGTATTCTTGGTATGTCGTCGAACCAATACAACGCAACTTACCGCTACTTAAAAGAGGCTTAATAAGATTTGCTGCATCGACTTGACCACCAGATGCCGCGCCTGCACCGATGATGGTATGTATTTCATCGATGAACAAAATGGCATCTTCTTCTTTTTCAAGTTGTTTCAAAACCGCCTTGAAGCGTTTTTCAAAATCACCGCGATATTTGGTACCAGCGAGCAAAGAGCCAATATCTAGTGAATAAATCACGCTGTTTTGAATGACCTCAGGGACCTGCCCTTCGACAATTCTCCATGCAAGACCTTCCGCAATGGCTGTTTTACCAACCCCTGCCTCACCCACTAGTAGTGGATTATTCTTGCGGCGTCGACAAAGTACCTGAATAGTGCGCTCTAACTCTTTATCACGTCCAATGAGTGGGTCGATGTTTCCATCTTTAGCAACTTGATTAAGATTCGTCGCAAAGCTTTCTAGGCGTTCTTCAGAATTAGGCTCTTCAACACTTTCTGAGCTAAACGAGTCTGATGATGAATCCTCACCTGCACCTGATGCTTTAGTAATACCGTGGGAGATGAAGTTAACAATATCTAATCGGGAGATGTCATTTTTCTTCAGTAAGTAAGCGGCATGCGACTCTTGTTCACTGAAGATAGCAACAAGCACGTTGGCGCCTGTTACTTCATTACGACCAGACGACTGTACATGAAAGACGGCGCGTTGTAGTACACGTTGAAAACTCAAAGTCGGCTGCGTTTCACGCGTCTCATCACTATCTGGGATAAGAGGCGTAGTTTGATCGATGAAAATATCGAGTTCGTTGCGTAAAGCGTCAAGATCCGCCTTACAAGCTAGAAGGGCTTCCTTAGCTGCATCATTTTCCAACAATGCAAGTAGGAGGTGTTCGACAGTCATAAACTCGTGGCGTTTATCGCGCGCCCGAGCAAATGCACCGTTAAGGCTTGACTCTAGTTCTTTATTTAGCATAAGTACCTCCCGAAAAAACAACTGGGGTTGTTCGAGCAAGTCTTCTTTGTTTACGCTTGCTCCATAGTGCAAAGTAGCGGATGTTCATTTTCCCTTGCGTACATCGTAACTTGCGCTACTTTTGTTTCGGCAATTTCTGCGCTGTATGTGCCGCAGATTGCCTTTCCTTCATAGTGGACCTGAAGCATGATTTGAGTTGCTTTATCAATATCATGTGAGAAAAATCGCTCAAGCACCTCTATGACGAAATCCATAGGTGTATAGTCATCATTATTGAGTACGACATTGTACAGCTTAGGTGGCTGGACTTTCGTACTTTCTCGCTCCAGAAGATCAGAGTCCGGAGTGACCCATTCAAAATTTTTACTCATGGCAATCTAAAGATATCGTATCAAAGGGTTGATGTTTTCGACCTATAAAAACAATCTACCACAAGCGTGCAGCGCGGTGTAGTGAGTTATGGCACCGAATTCGATCTTTGATCGATAAAAGTTGCTACCTAATATAGAGACTAATGCACGTCTTGATACGGCGCAAATAAAAGATGCTTGTCGATAAGTTACACATTTTTTCTTATAAAAGAACTTTCTATTTATTGCTTTCGGACTATTGCAAACCACCCCATCATCTTCTATCTGGATCACACTTCCTCATTGAGAATACGGTAATTATCACGAAAACTTCATTTTTTATTCAGTCAGAGGATTCTTCTACCATAAGCAACACGGACAGTATGGCTTTTTCAGTATGAACCACTTCATAGGCAAATTGACTAAACTTCTGCGTATATACGAAAAACTGTTTGCAAATTTGTTAATCTCAAAAGTGATTTGTTTTCAATTATGTTTCTGTTTGTTGCTCACTGCTATTGACTGTCGAAATTCATTGACTACAGTGGAAAGTGTCGATGCATAAATCATCATTTTGAAACATCTCTTCTTTAAGTGGTTTGATGAATGTGACTTATCATTGATTTGACGTTTGTTGGCATTCGCTGACAATGGTAGTACCAAGTTAAAGGTATAACTTGGTTGCAGTAACAACATCAGTAAAAAATGCATGAGGGATGTAAAGCATGGCTACAGGTACAGTAAAGTGGTTTAACAATGCCAAAGGATTTGGGTTTATTTGTTCAGATGAAGAAGAGGGAGATATCTTTGCCCACTACTCAACTATCCAGATGGACGGTTATCGTACACTGAAAGCAGGCCAACAAGTCTCTTACGAGATTGAAAAAGGTCCCAAAGGCTGTCACGCGAGTAGCGTCGTGCCTCTTGAAGGCCAAGCCAAATAATTAGAGCGCTGTCGAAATATAAAAATATTGCTCTCGAAACGCCACGTTGATGTTTTGAAGAGAAAAATAAACCCGCCAAGATAGCGGGTTTCTTACTATTTAGAGCACGTGTTACAAAAGGAACATGTACAACGCACTTACAGGATAGGAAACACGCCGAAAACGACGTGTTTTTTAACACTAACTTACTTGTTAATGATTGCGTTAAAGGTTTCGCTTGGACGCATCAATTTAGAAACCAATGCATCGTCTAGTAAGTAGTAACCTCCTAGCTCACCTTTCACGCCTTGCGCATTATTTAGCTCAGCAACGATCGTTTCTTCCTGCTCTGACAGCGCTTTTGCAATTGGTGCAAATTCAGCAGCAAGATCCGCATCATCCGTTTGCTCTGAAAGCGCTTTCGCCCAGTAAAGTGCAAGATAGAAGTGGCTTCCACGGTTATCTAGCTCACCCACTTTGCGTGACGGAGATTTGTTGGTGTCTAAAAACTCACCGGTCGCTTTATCTAGTGTATCTGCTAGAACCTGAGCCTTAGGATTGTTTGTCGCTACACTTAAATGCTCTAACGAAGCTGCAAGCGCTAGGAACTCGCCCAAAGAATCCCAACGAAGGTGATTCTCTTTTTCTACTTGTTGAACGTGCTTAGGAGCAGAACCACCAGCGCCTGTTTCAAATAGACCACCACCATTCATCAATGGAACAATAGATAGCATCTTAGCAGACGTACCTAACTCTAGAATTGGGAACAAGTCTGTTAGGTAGTCACGAAGAACATTACCTGTAACAGAGATAGTATCTAGGCCCGCTTTCATACGCTCTAGTGAGTACTTACAAGCTTCAACAGGAGATAGGATCTTAATCTCTAGACCGTCAGTATCGTGATCTGGTAGGTAGGCGTTTACTTTCTTGATGAGCTCAGCATCGTGCGCGCGGTTTTCATCTAGCCAGAATACAGCTGGAACACCTGTTGCACGTGCGCGAGTCACTGCTAGTTTAACCCAATCTTGGATTGGTGCGTCTTTAACCTGACACATACGGAAGATATCACCTTCTTCAACCGCTTGCTCTAACAGTACGTTACCTGAAGCATCAACAACGCGAACAGTACCCGCAGCGTCTAGAATGAATGTCTTGTCGTGAGAACCATACTCTTCAGCTTTCTGAGCCATTAGACCAACGTTAGGTACGCTACCCATAGTGGTTGGATCAAATGCGCCGTGCTCTTTACAGAAATCAATAACCGCTTGGTAAATACCTGCGTAGCTACGATCTGGAATCATCGCTTTGGTGTCTTTTTGTTTACCATCTGGTCCCCACATTTGACCCGAAGAGCGAAGCATTGCTGGCATAGAAGCATCTACAATAATGTCACTTGGTACATGTAAGTTTGTGATACCACGATCAGAGTCAACCATCGCAAGTTCTGGTTGAGTTTGGTAAACCGCTTGAATGGCCGCTTCAATTTCTGCTTTTTGCGCTTCAGGTAGAGACTCAATTTTTGAGTAAACATCACCGATGCCATTGTTTACATCAACGCCTAGCTCTTCAAACAGCTTACCGTACTTATCGAAAACGTCTTTGTAGTAAACTTTTACGGCATGGCCGAAAATGACAGGGTCAGAAACTTTCATCATCGTCGCTTTCATATGAAGAGACAGCAGCACGTCTTGCGCTTTCGCTTCTGCAATCTCTTTCTCGAAAAATTCAACCAACGCCTTCTTCTTCATTACGGAAGTATCAATGACTTCTTTATCTAGTAATGGGAACGCAGACTTAAGCTCTTTAACTGTACCATCATTACCGGCAAACTCGATTTTGACCTCTGTTGCACCAGAGATAGTTGTAGACTTTTCGCTACCAAAGAAGTCATTGTCTGACATGCTCGCAACATGAGACTTAGATTCTGCTGACCATGCACCCATTGAGTGTGGGTTTTTCTTCGCGTAGTTCTTTACCGAAGTCGGAGCACGACGGTCTGAGTTACCTTCACGAAGTACTGGGTTAACCGCACTACCTTTGATTTTGTCGTAAGCCGCTTTAATCGCTTTCTCTTCGTACGTGCTCGGCTCTTCTGGGTAGTTTGGTAAATCGTAACCTTTCGCCTGAAGCTCTTTAATCGCCGCTTTAAGCTGAGGAACTGAAGCTGAAATGTTAGGTAGCTTGATGATATTTGCTTCTGGAGTTTGAGCTAGTTCACCAAGCTCAGTCAACGCATCGCCAATGCGCTGTTCTTCTTTTAGATGCTCTGGGAAGTTAGCGATAATTCGACCTGCTAGTGAAATATCACGAGTATCTACATTGATGCCAGACGATGCTGTGAATGATTGAATGATTGGTAGTAATGAATAAGTTGCTAGCGCCGGCGCTTCATCAGTGATGGTGTAGATAATTGTAGGTTTTTCTGTAGGCATGAAATTTCCCTATTTTTTAATCAACTTGTTGGCTGATCAACTCAGCGTCTGAGTTGGTTTAATTGACGCATTGCTGCACGTTAGCAGTACATGTCTCCTCACTAACGCCACATGCGGTTCGCACTCTTTGTTGTAGTTTGAAGCTCTAAGCTCTGAATCCATGAGTGCACTGATATAATTAAACAAATAACACGAATTAGTCTATCATTCTGTGCGCGTTTGTTAGTTTTAGGCGCGCAAATCATATCCGATCATGAGAAAACTTAAAACTTTCAAACACAGTTCATTTACATTTTTGCAGGGTAGTTAACATGTCATCTCGTACAGGTCAGGAAAAAGGTCGCAGTCGTAACCAGTCTAAAACGGGCCATTTTAAACACTCAGGAGCTCGCAATGGCTCGAAGACTCGTACTCAGCAAGACCGCCGCCCTAATCGCCCAACAAAAAGCCAAAAGCCCAAAGTGGCCCCTAAAGATCGTAAAGTCATTATTTTCAATAAGCCTTACGATACGCTCAGTCAATTTACCGATGGCGATGGTCGCAAAACGTTAGCGGACTATATCCCAATCAAAAATGTCTATGCGGCTGGCCGATTGGACCGAGACAGCGAAGGTTTGATGGTACTCACTAACGATGGCATCTTGCAGGCGAAGCTAACGCAGCCAAAGTCAAAATCGCCGAAGACTTATTGGGTTCAAGTTGATGGCGCTCCTCAGGAGCAAGATCTTGAAAAATTGAGAAAGGGAGTAGAGCTAAAAGATGGTATGACTCTACCAGCCGAAGTTGAAGTTATTCCAGAACCACAAGTCTGGGACAGAACGCCTCCGGTCCGTTTTCGCGCAAATATCCCTACCACTTGGTTAGCCATTACCATTATTGAAGGAAGAAATCGTCAGGTGCGTCGCATGACTGCGCACATTGGCTTCCCTACTTTGCGCCTCATTCGTCATTCGATGGGTGATATCGTCCTTAACGACCTAATGCCTGGTGAATGGAGAGAAATCTCTCTCTAATAAGCAGAAAAGATAAAAGCAGGCTTAAAGCCTGCTTTTTAGATTCGTACTTTTTCAGTTAAGCCCTACCTAATGAACTAAGGGATTACTGCTCAGCAAGCCAGTTTTTAAAGGCCTCTTTTTCCGCCGGAGACGCCTTCTGGTACATCGTCTTTAATACATCAACCATTGGGCTGTCGTTTGATGCGGCTGTTGAACGGGTATCACTGCTCTCAACTCGAGGCTCGATATCACTTACTGATTGTTGATGCTGATTCACAGTTACATAACTAACGGCAACACTCGCGATACCGCCAGCAATGTTGTAGTTACGAGATTCTTGAGGGTAATTACGACCAATTTGAACACCATCTGACTCTAATACATCTTCGACCAAAGCAATAGGTTGGCCTTTGGTATCCAGTAATTGCCAATCTAGAGGCGAGATGTTGTTTTGCGCTTGGCGAAGAGTTTTAAACTCTGGCAGCTCAAACGTTAGCTTTTCGTTTTCAGCATCAAATTTAGCAACGATTACATCACTGTAAACCGTCTTAAGGTTTTCGTTTGTTTCAAAAGCAGGTTGATATTTGAAGACAATTTGGTTAGTTCCGTCAGGGATCTCAATTGTCTTCTCACTAGAGAAAAGTCCCCCCTCAAGTTTTGGCTTCTCCATGTTGACGGCCAATAACTTCACGTCTTCTGGAACCACTAAAGTCGTTGCAGCATAAAGGTTTGTACTGGCAAGAATAGACAACGCCATTGCCACTTTTAATGATAACTGCATAGAATTTTTCATCCTTATCTTCATAGTAAAAGACCCAGCATATAGCTGGGTCTTACAATATCAAACTGGGTATTGATTACCAGTAGAAACGTGCACCAACACCGAAGTCAGTTTTAGAATCAGTTGCTGCAGTTGTTTTACCAGCTTCTAGCTTATCACCATCAAAATTGTAACCCGCTTCTGCGAATACGCGAGCCCATTTAGAGAACTTGTATTCAACGCCAGCGTAAAATTTAGATTGGTCGCCATCTTTCTTGCCAGATTGGTCAGAAGACGACATTACTAGCTCGTAACCAGAGTAAAGTGTTGTTTTAGGAGCTACAACGAACATGCCTGCTAGAGAGATACCGTGAGAATCGATAGTCTCGTTAGCTGCTTTGTCTTCATTTTCGTTGTAGTAGTACGTAGCACCTAGAGTGTGCTCATCTAGAGCGTATTCAGCAGTTACTTCGAAAGATAGGTTTTCAGTGTTGTTACCTTTAGAAGCAATCTTGTTCTCAGAAGAAAGAACGCCAGCGTGTACAGATAGGTCATTGAAAGACTTACCTACGAATACTTCGCGGATTTCTTCGTTTTGATCTTTCTCACCTAGCGCGTAACCAGCTTTTAGCCAGAATGCGTCATTTTCGTAAGCGTATTTAATTTGAGAAGAGTTGTTCCACGCGTGTCCGTAAAGAAGTGCAGAACCACCGAAGAAGTATGAGTAATCAGCTCCGTAGATGTCATCAGCCCAAGTACCTTCTTTACCAAAACGAAGTGTACCCATATCGCCCATGTCGAAGCCAAAGATGTGACGGCGTACGTATACCGAGTCATCAGTACGCTCGCTTGAATCAGCACCTGCACCGTAGTTGTCACCTAGAGCAACACCGATTTCAACTTCACCCAGAACTTTTAGGTTGTCGTTTACAACGTAAACACCGTTTACACCCATACGAGAAGAGCTAGTGTTTAGCTCTGCAGTGTGGTCTGTGCTGTCTAGGAATAGAAGAGTTGGACGTAGCTGACCGTAGAAATCTACAGAACCTTCTTCAGATTTGAATACTTCAGCTGCGTTCACTGAAGTTGCAGACGCAACTACAGCTAGTGCTAATAGAGTTTTTTTCATAATTAATCCACTGCCTTTTCTTAGTTCGGGATATCCTTGTCCGGTTCCCTTTTTTATATGTTTGAGATAGAGCGTTAACAAAAGGTTATACAACGCCTCCTCAAAATCTGGAGCTAAGAGTGCAAAAGATTATTCTGACTGTCAAATTTTCTAAATGCCAATGTAAAAAAACAAAAATAATATTAAAAAACAATAACTTGTAATACTTATCTTTATTTACTCGACGAACATCTAATCAATCCTCTTGATTTTTCATAATTTATAAAACCGTTAACAATGAGATTTTAAACCCAAAACAGACTCTATGAAACACATAAAATGGAATAAAAAACCACAAAAACATCATATTTAGAGTTTTATATTTTTCATATAATGAAATTAATTTCATTAAGATTAGGTTCAATATTTTTTTGTGAAGGAGATCTACATTCCTTATAAAAGCATTCCGTTTTGTGAACTACTGTACAACTAGTGATGTGTGCTACTATTCGCCTCCAACGCATTTGAGGCCCGTATGCTGACCAGTAACATTCAAAAATCGATTCGTAATAGCTATCAAAACCTTCAAGATCAACTTGATAACTTTGTGCCTAGAAGAGCACAAAACTACCTTGTTGCAGAGATTGCAAAAACGCTGTGCGGTCAGTATCACAAATCTAACCGAATACTCGTTGCAGAAGCAGGGACTGGAATTGGTAAATCGCTCTCTTATCTAATGGCGACCATTCCCGTGGCTGTACATAACAATAGGAAAGTGGTTATCTCAACGGCGACCGTCGCTCTGCAAGAGCAGCTCATAAATAAAGACCTCCCTCTTTTTCGTCGGATTACCGACCGAGAGTTTTCTTTTATTTTGGCAAAAGGCCGTCAACGCTATTGTTGTGCAGAAAAGCTCGCCACTGCTAGCGGTGCTGATGGTGGCCAGTTAGCCATGTTTGAAACCAAACCTAAGCAAAAAGATATAGAGCTGTTAGAAACAATGCATCGCTCTCTTGCGCAAGGTAAATGGGACGGTGACCGTGATTCTTGGCCTAAACCCATCGACGATAAGCTTTGGCAACTGATTGTCAGTGATAAACACAGTTGCAATAACAGTTTACCAGGCCACCGCGGCTGCCCATTCCAAAAAGCGCGCTCAGAGTTGGATAAAAACGATGTCATCATTGCTAACCACTCTCTCGTCATGGCAGACGCAGATTTAGGTGGCGGCGTGATTTTACCTGAGCCAGAAAATACAATATACGTCTTCGACGAGGCACATCACTTACCTCACGTCGCTCGTGACCATGCTTCAGCATCTGCGAGTTTAAAAGGCGCGGCAGCATGGCTTGAGAAGTTAAATCAGTCGATTAGTAAGTTTTCATCACTCGCAGACGAGAAACGCGTAGCTCGATTTCGCAACGACCTTCAAGACGCGGTTCAGAACTTGATACCGGCACTGACTCAATTGCCCAAACAGTTCGACCCAGCTCAATTTGAAGAGGGTATCTACCGCTTCGAACACGGTGAACTACCTGAGTGGCTAGAGAACCAATCCAAAGAACTAAAACAGTTCAGTAAAAAAGCAAATCAGAGTGTGGCAAAAATTGCCGACCTTATTGCGGAAAGAGTAAAAGACGGGGAGCTTGCGACAAGGTTGGCTGAACCAGCGCTTGCAGAGCTCGGTTTCTACATTCAAAGGTTAGAAAACCTAGCGCAAGTATGGCATTTAATGGCTGAACCAACTCGTGAAAAAGGTGCGCCTTTAGCTCGCTGGTTAGAAACCCACCCCGATCGCGAGGGTGATTTCATTGTGAGTGTTTCGCCACTTGAAATTGGATGGCAACTCGACCAACAGATTTGGAGCAGATGTATTGGCGCCATTTTGGTTTCCGCAACGATGCGTGCATTAAACTCTTTCCATTACTTTTGCCATCAGGTTGGTATTGATGGAAAACCAGAATCAGGCACTCAGTTTTTAGCGCTTGCGTCACCATTCGATTACCAAAACCAGGCAGAATTACTCATCCCTGCGATGAAATATGAACCACCAGCGCCTCAATTTACTGAATATCTTATTGAGATCTTACCTAAGTACTTGGAAGACAAGAAAGCCAACTTAGTATTATTCTCATCCTATTGGCAGATGAACCAAGTCGCGAAGGCACTCTCTTCGGAGTTCATAAAAAAAGGCTGGGCGTTGCAAGTTCAAGGTGAAAGCTCACGTCAAGAAATTCTAAAAAAACATAAAAAGTTAATAGAATCAAATAAAACCAGCGTCTTATTTGGCACTGGCAGTTTCTCTGAGGGGCTAGACTTACCTGGCGAATTACTTGAAAACTTGGTGATTACAAAAATTCCATTTGGCGTTCCAACCTCCCCTGTTGAGCAGGCTCATTCCGAATACATTGAGAAAAAAGGAGGAAACCCGTTTATGCAAATAACTGTACCAGACGCAAGCAAAAAGCTGATCCAGAGCGTAGGTCGCTTACTGCGTAAAGAGAGAGATTCTGGTAGAGTAACGATTCTTGATCGACGCCTAGTCACTAAGCGATACGGACAAGCCTTAATCGACTCACTACCTCCATTTAAACGTAAAATAGAATATTAGAAGAATCACCATTTATGGAAATGATTGAGCCAACCATGCTGTTGGTGTTGGCGCTTGTCGCTTTTGTCGCAGGATTTATTGATGCAGTTGCCGGTGGTGGTGGCATGCTTACCGTACCTGCTCTACTTTCGCTAGGCTTGCCGCCTCATATTGCACTAGGCACCAATAAACTTGCCGCTACCTTTGCTTCTTCTACTGCAGCATTTACGTACTACAAAAAACGTCTATTCAAACCTCAATGCTGGAGGCGTGCATTCGTGGCAACACTCATCGGAGCCACATTAGGTACGCTATTTGTAGATGCGATTAGTACGGATTGGCTGGAAAAAGGATTGCCGCTTGTTATTTTGGCGGCAGCGTTGTATACCGTTTTTCATAAAACACCCCACTCTGCTCATCAAAGTCCAATACCCGAGCCTTGCCCAAAACTTCATAAAAAACAGTACATGCAAGGCTTATCCATAGGATTCTACGACGGACTCGCAGGGCCTGGAACTGGGGCTTTTTGGACAGTAAGTTCAATGGCGCTGTACCGGCTGAATATCTTGCTCGCCTCTGGCTTAGCAAAAGCAATGAACTTTACCAGTAACTTTACCTCTTTGATCACTTTTGCATTCCTCGGACATATCAACTGGGTGCTAGGCTTAACAATGGGAGTATGTTTAATGGCTGGTGCTTTTGTTGGCGCGCACTCCGCTATTAGATTTGGTTCTAAATTCATTCGTCCTGTATTTGTTACTGTCGTCAGCATACTAGCCATTAAATTGGCTTATGACGCATGGTTTGTAGGTTTGTCATGAACATTTCTCAACTCCAGGAAAATCTAGAACAAATGGCGAAGCAAGCCGCTGTTCTTGACCGTCAAAGAGGCGAACATCATGTTCCGCTTTTTGATGAGCGTTTATTTGGTTGCCGCTCTCGCTTACTTACTCCTTGCGTAAAAGAAGCAAAAGCCACGCTGGATGCGATTGTGCGTGAGCAAAATGAAGGTAAGCTCACCGCTTTGCGTGCTGAGTACCTCACTGAACGGTTAGTGGCGCAAATCGGTGCGATTCAACGCGAGATTTCTACCACTAAAATTCGTAAGAATGAAATCAAACATAGCAGCCATTTCCGCAAGCCTATCAACGTGCTTTATCAGGAGCTCGCTCAACACCAAGAGTGGGCAAGGCGCTTGCGCGAGATGGTGTTAGAAAAAGAACGTGCTGTCGAAAGCGCTCCGAGTTTTATGCGTGCCAACGCTCAAAAAGTATTACTAGCAACCGAGCAACGTTTAGCGCGTTGTGAAGCAGCACTTCTTAAGCTAGAGAACCAAATTACACATAGGGAAAAACATCAATAATGGCTGACCAACCAACCTCGCCTTTAGATGACGCACCTGAAGAGATCAAACTGGCTGTCGATTTAATCTATTTGCTTGAGAGCAATGAGATAGATCCAGAAGTTGCGCTTAACGCTTTAAAGATCGTGCAAAACGACTTAGAAAACAAATTAAAAGCAAAGTAGCTCAGAGCGTTTCACTCCTTTCACCGAGACTCGTTTTCAGTGCTCTTACACAATGATACTATTCATAAAAAAGTACGCCCCCAAAAGGATAAATAATGAAAGTAATCAGCTTTAACATCAATGGACTACGTGCGCGACTGCACCAACTCCAAGCGCTAATCGACAAACACCAACCTGATGTAATTGGTCTTCAGGAAATTAAAGTTCACGATGAAGCATTCCCGATTGAAGCTGTCGAAGCCATGGGCTACAAAGTGTATTTTCATGGTCAAAAAGCACATTACGGCGTAGCAATGCTTTGTAAGCAAGAGCCTCTACACGTACAAAAAGGGTTCCCGACGGATAACGAAGAACATCAAAAGCGCATGATCATGGCAACGTTTTTAAATGAAAACGGCGAAAAGGTCACTGTGCTAAACGGCTACTTCCCTCAAGGGGATAACATCAGCCACGAAACCAAATTCCCATACAAGCGCCAATTCTATAAAGATCTGATGACCTACCTAAACGATCATCACAATAACGACGAGCAATTGATTGTTATGGGTGACATCAACATCAGCCCTATTGATGCAGATATCGGTATCGGCGAGCCAAACCGTAAACGTTGGCTAAAAACAGGTAAATGTTCATTCCAACCTGAAGAGCGCGAATGGTTGAAAACCTTACTAGACTGGGGCTTTGTGGACACCTTCCGTAAGCTATACCCAGAGGTGAACGATCAATTTTCGTGGTTTGACTACCGTTCTCGCGGTTTTGATGATAACCGTGGCCTACGAATTGATGTCATTTTGGCAACCCCTTCTCTAGCGGAAAAGTGTATTGAATCTGGTATCGACTATGAGCTTCGTGGTATCGAGAAGCCTTCAGATCACGCACCAATCTGGTCAACATTTAAGTAATATATTGCAAAGCTATAAGCGAGACTCAACGCTAAGCTTAATCCAATAAAAAGGGAGACTCAGTCTCCCTTTTTCATACAAATTACCATTTAATCACTGATTCAGCGGCCAAACCGTTTGACCATCAACAGTTATCGGTGTTTGTGCAAATTCGTTCAGACAGTAGCCTGTATTACTACTTGCAAAGTAAGTGAGCGGCATCGGCGGTAGATTCAGCGCCACAACCTGCTGTTTCGCTTTTTCTGTGAACGAGAACCCCCACATATCGAGATAGCTAGTCATATCTCGCTGAGAGATGTAGCTCAGAGCAATAAGCAACCAGTCGTTGTTCGAGATGCTATTTGCTTCTTCCCGAGAGTAGTTGGCAAAACCAATGCTCAATCGTCTCTCATCCCAAAGCGCGTCGTCCGATTTTAAGCGGTTAAACTCACGTTCAATCAGGTGCAAGCGCGCCAATAAATGCCAACCATTTTTAAGCACACCTTCATGCTGCGCCGCCATCATCATTTGAATGTAAACACGAGCGCCCCAACTCCAACTGGTTTGATTTTGCGCAGCCATGTATGCGTTTGGATCCGCTTGAGTTCGGCTAGCTTGCAATAATTCAAACTGGCCTTTGAAATCCAAGCTTTGGCAAGTTGAAACTTTTCCCGTATTCTGGAAGAAACGAGACTTACTGTAATACGAGTAGTAATTGGTCGTTGAATGCCCTTCCCAGCCTGAAAATCGGAATCGACCTTTTTCTAAACCATGACCAAGCTCATGTAAATCACCGTGACCGAGTGGGCTGAATGACCAGTAAGCATCGTAAGGGTTACCCGAACAACCATAACCACACGTCGCTTGGTCAGCGTTCATGTGCTTCACTATATCAATATTGGCGATTTCCCAACCTTGGTTTTGGGCGTATTGAATAATTTCAGGCACTTCATCTATGCCCGGCCCTTGGAAACCTGCCAGCACATGCGGGTAGTTGTGAACATATTCTTCTGTTGCAAGCGCCATTTCCGAAGGGGTAGACCACATTTCATCGTTGACCGACTCCAACATTTTGTCGCGCTTTGAGTGTACTTCAAACCCAGGAGTGATCAGCTCAGCCCAATCGAATAAATTGGCTTCTAACTGTTGAATAAAAGCGTCGTTGTCCTTCTCACTTCTCCAAACTGGATGCTGTGCCACATGATTAAATTTCAGTTCAACCGGAACATCATTTTTGTCAAAGTGAACCTGTACTGGACCACCATAAGGAGAAGTCAGCGTGATGGTTTCACCCGGCTTCACTTCATAGCCGAATGAAGTCAGCAGTTTTGGTCGCGTGTATCCATCTTTGCTGAACTCATGAGTTGCACCACTTCTTAAAGTGTTGATGACAATCTTAGTCGCCACATCATTGCTGTCATTACGTTTAACCGTAAAGGTTTCCCCAGGAAGCGCATACACACCAGCCGAACGGAAGTTACGCTTTGATTCTATATTAATCGTTGCACTGATTCTCTTTATGTCAGGGCTAAACTCACTACGGCTGAAGTTCCCCATATTTGGTTGTTTTGGGTTTACGCTTCGGCTGTTGTATTGCACGTAATCGGCAAAGTACGACTTTAGGAATTCGGTCGTTTGGGTTGATTGTTTGTCCATCGGGAAGACAACCGTTTGACGATAATGATCAGCCAGCAATACCATGAGTTTTTCGTATTGGTAGCCGTTTTGATTAAACAAATCTACTTTTTGTTCATCAAGCTTTTGCAACCAATGGCGAATGCTGTTTGCCCCTGCATAAAATTGACTGTCCATATTCGCAGTGTCAGGGCAGGATTTGTCATCACACTTTGACAAGTCAACGTTGAAATTTTGAGATTCAAAACGAGACAACAGCGCTTGTTGTGTGATGACAGAGTCCGGCACAACGTTCATCAACGATGAAGGTTCCCAGTCGACCAAGCCTAACTTACGCCAATAGTTATCTCCCACATAATCAACATGGAATTTTTCCAAAATGTCTTGGCCAAGATCAGTTAGTCCTCCATCCCAATGCAGGTATAGAACAGGAATTTGGGCTTGCTCAGCGTATTCCAAAGCTTCGAGTACTGGTTTGTTGGTATCTCCAGATTGCAGATGCTGTGACAAGATCAATAAGTTTGGAGTATTGGTTTGCAAGCAGCTAAGTAGCTTCGAACCATCGCATAGGTTGGCCTCGTTAAACGCCAGCTCTTGTGAAACATTGTCTTTCAGCCAATTCCGAGTCGCTTGCTCATCCGGAAAGTAATAAGACTGATCCATTTGCGCGATGACGACGTTTGAAGTAACTCCGCCCGACAACCAAGTGACCAGGTTACTTAACCATTGCGTCATCGCTGCGTTGGAAGAGTCGGGAAAACGTTGTGCCGTTCTAAATGGGTTACTACCTAATAGTGCGTAACGTTGACCATTAGACTTTTCCCCGGCAACGCCAATTGACAGAGCTTGATCTTTGTAACCGCTTGCCATGGCCTTATTGGTCATCAAGATGGTGTCGTTGAAGCCATACTGAGGTGCCAAGATCGCGGCATCATGGGTTGGATCCCAATAAAGACCTGAAAGGCTTTTCGCAATTGCAGATTTGATCGTATTCGACTGCATCTTGTGAGCTTCCACAACCTGACGACTTTCACGAATGAAATCGCTCGGGTCAGAAACGAGCAGTGCATTACCAGTTTCAAGAGCTTGTTGAACTGGAGCTGGCGTTGGTTTTACTTGAGCATTAGGTTGTGATTCTCCCTCTCCCCCACCACATCCTGTGGCTAAGGCGGCAATGCCCAACGATAGAATTGTTTTTTTCATTTTTACTTACTAAACAATGAGTTTACCGAATGTTAATGTAAGTTAATGAATAATAAGAAAGAGTCTTTTACATCGGCTGGAAAAATAGGAATGAAGATAACAAAATTATCAAAAGCAATAGCACCCATTCCGGTGCTATTGCCTCTATTGATAATTAGCTTAAAGGACGCAGATAAGCTAAGAAACGCTTCTCTGCCACTTTGAAACACCACAAGATCATAAACGTCAGTGCCATGTAGAACAGCCCCGCCGTCAGGAAAGACTCAAATGGTGCATAGTAGCGCGAGTTAACTAGACGCGCAGCACCAGTTAAATCCATGATGGTAACGATGCCCGCGACTGCACTTCCGTGCAGCATAAATATGACCTCGTTGGAATAAGCTGGTAATGCTCGACGCAATGCACTCGGCAAGATAATACGTCTGTATGTCATAAACTTACTCATGCCATAGGCTTTCGCAGCTTCCACCTCACCTTTCGGCAAACCATTAATCGCACCACGAATAATTTCTGCGGTGTAAGCCGATGTATTCAGAATAAAAGCGACCAAAGCACAAAACCAAGCGTTCTCCCACAAGGTATCTTTCACAGGGAAAAACTGATCCATGCCGTAGTAAATCAAATACAGCTGAACCAATAGCGGCGTTCCACGGAAAAAGTAAATGAATCCCCAAGAAGGTAAGCTTAGAGCGTAATTGGTACTATTGCGTGCCACGGCTAATGGGATAGAGACACACAAGCCAATAACCAACGCTAATCCCACTAACCAAACTGTTGTCCAAAGTCCCTGAAGATAAGTTGGAAAGCTTTCAATAATCAAAGAAAAGTCCATAACTTACCTCGCGTGAATACTGAACTTACGCTCAACAAGCTTGAGTAGCCCGGTCGAAACGCTGGTAAAAAATAGAAAGATGAGCGCGACAGCCATGTAAAAGGTGAACGGCATTTTCGTTGTACCTGCTGCCAATGAGCTCATTCTCACCATGTCATCCAGACCAATAATGGAAACTAACGCAGTGGTCTTAAGTAACACTAACCAGTTATTACCAAATCCAGGTAATGCATGACGAATCATCTGAGGCAGTAAGATTCTTCTAAACGATAAAGCAGAACTCATCCCATAAGCTTTCGCCGCTTCTAGCTCACCTTTGTCCACCGCCATGATCGCTCCACGAAAAGTCTCCGCCATGTAGGCGCCAAAGATAAAACCAATCGTGAGTACACCAGCAATAAATGGGCTGACATCAATATAATCAGGTAAGTAAGACGTCCATTCATGGTTTGGATCACTCGAGGCAAACCACTCGTTAAGCGTTTCGTTAATGGAGTAAAGGCTGTTATTTAAAAGTATTTGTCCACCAAAGAAAATCAGCATCATCAGAACCAAATCTGGAATGCCGCGAATGACTGTGGTGTAAAGAGTGGCAATCGCCCTTGCCCATTTGTAAGGTGCTAACTTAGCTAATGCGCCAAGCATGCCTAAGACCATGGCGAGAATGAGTGAAAGCACTGCAACTTCTATTGTTACTAAAGCTCCTTTCAAAATCGAAGCTTCGTATCCTTGTAAATCTAGCATAGGTGAGTTCCTAATCCCTAAACTCAAAAAATCGACCGTTGACTACTTCTAGGAACAAGCCAACGGTCGCTTAATTACGGTTTATTCACCGTACACATCGTAGTTAAAGTATTTACCAGCAATTTCTTGGTAAACACCTTTCTCACGTAGTGAAATAATTGCTGCGTCGAGTTTCTTCGTCAGATCTTTGTCTTGTTTACGAACAGCGATACCCATACCTTCACCAAACCATTTTGGATCGGTTAACGACGGTCCAACAAACTCATAAGCTTCGCCACCTGCTTTGTTGATCACACCCTCTTCTAGAGCAGAAGCATCACCTAAAACAGCAGCAATTCGACCATTTTCTAGATCAAGATACGCTTCATCAAAAGAGCCATAACGCACAATTTCAACATCATCGCCGTAGTTGTCAGTTAAGTACTTGTCATGTGTCGTCGCACGTTGCACGCCAATTTTGACATCTTTAAGATTATCAAAATCTAGACCCGCACCTTTCTTAGCGATAAATTTATTTGGAATTTGTGCGTACTTGCCAGTGAAATCGACTTTTTTCTTGCGCTCTTCAGTGATAGACATTGCTGCGATGATGGCATCGTACTTACGTGCAAGCAGAGAAGGAATAATACCATCCCAATCTTGAGCGACGATTTTGCACTTCACTTGCATCTCTTCACAGAGTGCATTTGCCATGTCTACGTCAAAGCCTTTTATTGAGCCATCAGTTTCTGTCCAGCTAAACGGAGGGTAAGCACCTTCGATACCAAAGCGAACTGTTTTCCATTCTTTCGCTTGGGCAACACCTGATACTGCCGTTGCAGCAATCGTTGCTGCTAATAACCACTTTTTCATTTCCATACTCCTGTGATTGCTATTTTATTTCGTTTTGTTTGTTGTGTTGGCTTAGGAGGCAATAGTCTGCCGCCTAACAAATATTAGTAAATGGATGAGATAAACTGCTGTAATCGTTCTGAATCCGGGTTTGTAAATAGCTTAGCTGGATTTCCCTGTTCTTCCACTAAGCCTTGATGTAAAAACATCACATGGTTTGATACGTCACGCGCAAACGCCATTTCGTGCGTGACCACCAGCATAGTTCGCCCTTCATCTGCCAAATCTCTCATTACCCCCAGAACTTCTCCTACAAGTTCTGGGTCAAGCGCAGAAGTTGGCTCGTCAAACAACATCACCTCTGGGTCAACTGCTAGCGCACGGGCAATAGCTGCACGTTGCTGCTGGCCGCCAGATAAGTGCCCAGGGTAATAATCCTTACGCTCATACAAGCCTACCTTCTTAAGCAAGACTTCTGCGTTTTCAATCGCTTGAGCTTTTGGCACGCCTAGGACATGAACAGGCGCCTCAATCACGTTTTCTAGTACGGTTAGGTGAGACCAGAGGTTGAAACCTTGGAAAACCATTGCCAGGCGTGAGCGAATACGTTGGACTTGCTTTTCATTAGCAGGAACAGATTCACCTGCTCTGTTGTTCTTCATTTGGATTAATTCACCATTTACCCAAATTTCGCCCGCGGTAGGCGTTTCTAGCAAGTTGATACATCTGAGAAAGGTACTCTTACCTGAGCCGGAAGAGCCAATGATGGAGATAACATCTCCTTTGTGCGCGGCAAGTGAAATGCCTTTTAAAACTTCATTTTGTCCAAATGTTTTGTGCAGGTCTTTTATATCTAGCGCTGGTACATCATTCATGCGCCCTACTCCCTGTGTTTTTGTCACTGCAATTAAGGGACTCCGCCCTCTCTAATTCGGAACAAATTAGCACCGCCCTCTGAAACTTGCAACAAATTATTAACCTAAATAATTCGAATAGAAAGATACGATAGACAAATTAATATGCAATATATAGCAACATATTCTTCAAAAGTTGAATATTAAATATAAAAAAGCCCCTTTCAAAGGGGCTTAATAAATTTACAAAAGTGTTAAGACGCTACTTAACCAATACCATAAAATCAGATTTCTGAGCATTCGTATTGACCTTCTCAGAATCAACTTCACTGATCACAAGACCATCGTGATCCACTTTAAGATCGGTCACATCACCATGAGAGAAAAGAGAAACAAAGTCATAGCTATTTAGGTTTGCTTCAGCAGACTCCACGACAATAGATTGTGAGAAATCACTTTTAGAAGAAACTTTCAAATCTTGCTTCACACTGTCATCGAATGTGTAGTAGAACAACTCCGGAACAACGACATCACTCTCTAAAGTTGTAAATATCTTGTGTGTTACTCGGTGTAGTGTTCCAGAGTTAGACTCTGCACGATATGCAAGGCGGCTAAAGCCTTTATCTTGGTCAGTGAAAGCAAAACCAGTATCAATAGTTGAGCCTCTCACCACATGCGACGCAGGCAGAGCATTTAGGTTGTAGTAAGCGCTTGGATCAATTGAGATATCCCAATTTGCGTCCTGATACATCTTTTGGTTCAGCACTACCGTCCAACCATTGATAGGTTTTTCAGCTGCAACACTGTAAGTCCAAGTTTCCGTTTTTGGCTCAAGCGGGTGGTAGAACTTCGTCGTTGACATAGGTAGCTCTGCAACTTCGTAGTTGTAATCACCAACAAGTACACTGATGTCTAAAGTGTCATATTTAAAAAGTGTTGGGTTCAAGATTGGAGAAGAACCATTCATGCCAACCAACGGCAATGGTGATTCACTCGACCAATCGCGAATACCATACTGGTGCAGTTCTGTTTTCGCTGCGTCTGCATATTGTAGCACGACTGTCGACTCCATCTTCGAACCAATTGCTCTTACATCCAAAGAATCAATAGAATAGGTAGGCTTAGACTCTTTCGCAATTTTAGATATGAAGTTGTACTCTAAGCCACCAGCCTCCGTTGCTTCATATTTAAGGTCAGTTCGGGTAGCCTTACGGAAGTTGCCATTTTTATTGCAAGCAGACACCGCCTCTCGATTCATTGAGAACGTTGAGTTTCTAAGGTTATTGTCCTTTAAAAAATCTCGACCGAAGCTGTTTGCCGTAAATACTGTTCCAGAAGCATCAAGCAACTGATAAGTAAAATAGCCGTCCTCAGGAATGTCTTCTAGAACAAATTTCAAAGTAGTGCCTGATGGGTAGATAAAGTCGCCTTGACGGACACCATTCTTGTCTGAATAGAAACCGACGACCTTACCTCCTGTTAGCTGTGCACTTACGGCTGGTTGATAGGTCAATACCTGCTCGATGCCGTTGCCATCTACTCTTCGGTCGTAAATAGTACAGCTGTCTTTTTGTGCATTTGTTTCACTAATGACATTTGGAGCTGCAAAAGTAAAAGTGAATGTAGTTCTTGGTGTGGAACTACCGCCACCGCCGCCACCGCCGCCACAACCGACCATTAACCCTGAGATGATTGCCACTAGTGGCAGTACTTTAAGCTGTTTCATGTCTTTTTCCTAAACTGAGCGGCAATGATTAGCCAAAAAATTGTCTTTGCTCTGTCCAAAGCAAGAATAAAGCCAGCTTTATATAATCATCGTGAATATTGACATTTAATCTGCATCTCGTGCAAAAGGACAAAAAGTTCTAATTTTATGCAACTTGTGTAATGAAATTACACAAGTTCTCCGCATCTCATTCGCATGCCAGAAACTTTCTGTAGTTTTATTTCACAACCATTCTTAAAGTGATCTAAATCAATCACCCTAAATGGCTATCTTGCTAGACTCCTGCCAAAAGATGAGGCTTTTTTTGTGCCTCAACACAATAAGTTATTAGCTATGCTTAGGCACAGTGTCGACGTGTAACAAATCTAATAATAGCTAGCATAAGCGTGCCGCAGGATGCGGACTAACACAATTGAATGAAGAATTCATAACTTTTAAATATATGAGGAATCTATGTCAGACGCAGTTAACAAAACGCACTCTGATTCAGATATCGAGACCAAGAGCTACCGTGAGCTTCATCGTCCAGCATCTGAGTTCGCAAGCCGTTCAGACTACCTAGACCACGAACTACAAATCATGAAGCCACGTCGTTTTGGCTTGAACTTGCCAGGTCGTGACTTCCGCTTTGAGCTTGAAGACCTTGTTCCAGCACTTGCTGGTACTATCGGTATTATCGCAATGTACTCTGCGGTAATGATGTCTTGGGCTGAAGGTCTTACTGCAGCATGGGACCACGTAAACTTAGGCAAGGACTTTGCTATCGAAGTTGCGCGTGTAGAAATGCTCATCCCTGCACTTCTTTTCTGTGTACTTGCCTCTGGTTTTATTAACCCTAAAGCCAACCTAGCAGGCAACCACGGCCCAATGATCCCTCTTATTGGTACCATCGCTCTTGCTGGTGCTCATCCTCTTGCATTAGCAATTCTCATTGGTGTGTTTGGTTTGATTTTGAGCCTCTTAAAAGGTGGGTCAAAACTGGTTAACCTCACCTCTGAAGGTACGGCTGGTGGCCTTCTTATTTTCCTAGGTTTAACCGGAACCATGAGCCAAATTAACTCTATTCAAGCTTGGGCTGTTGGTTTGCAATCCGATACGGTTGCCGCTGGTAGCATGGGTTACATCGGTCTAATTGTTCTTGCGGTTACCATTGGCTTATACGCGTTCCTTGCTAAAGTGAACAAACGCTGGCTAGCGATCCCTGTTTGTGCCTTCACTGGGCTTGCAATCGCACTTGCTCTTGGCGCAGGCTTCGATATTAAATTCGTAACCGAGACAGGCCTTCCAAACCTAAATCCAATCTACTGGTGGGGTTCAACAGAAGAAGGTTGGATGCTTGGTCTTCCTAATATGGAACACTTCATCGCTTCACTACCATTCGCCATTCTTGCGGTAGCAATGTGGTCACCTGACTTCTTGGGTCACCGTATCTTCCAAGAGATGAACTACCCACGTAAGAGTGAGAAAGTGCTGATGGACGTTGATGACACAATGACAATGTGTTCCGTTCGCCAAATGGTCGGTACTGCAGTGGGTGGTGGTAACATCACATCATCTTGGGGGACTTACATGATCCCTGCTGCAATCGCGAAACGCCCTATTCCTGCTGGTGCCATCTTACTAGGCTCTCTATGTATTATTGTTGCAATCCTTGGTTTTCCTATGGACGTTGCAGTATGGCCTCCAGTTATGCGCGTTGCTCTTCTCGTTGGTGTATCTCTACCACTGCTTGAAGCTGGCATGCAGATGGTGAAGGACTCGAAAGACTCACAAGCAGCAGGCATTTGTATCTTTGGTTCTGCCGTTGTTAATCCAGTTCTAGCTTGGGCACTAACTATGCTTTTAGATAACAACGGTTTAATTGGAGATAAAGAGCGCGCGTCTCGCCTATCATTTGTAGACAAGATTGTGATCCCAGTAAGCGTACTTGTTATCTGTTTAGTTGCTATGCTTGCAGTTGGTATGCTTGAAGGCCAGTATGGCATCCAAGCTTGGCTATAAGCTAGCAGTCCAGAAATTTGTGGGTAGCGCTCGTCGCTACCCCATTTTTATCGAGATTTTTGAGGATTTATTGATTTAGTTTAAGGTTTGCAAAAAAATTTTAGTTTAACCTCTAACTGTTGCTTAAAAAGAGAAACGTTAAAACTAGTGACAATATTTATAGTTTTGTAAATCGAATACGTAAATTTAAGACTATAAATATTGTTATTCATAAGAGTGTACTGTTCCCCTCTTTTATCTGGGGATAGCTGGCTCAACGGCGAAGCAGTACGTATTTTTTTCTACTAAAAAGGTAGGTATGTCATGGCAGAGCAATTTGCTAAAGCTTGGGAAGGTTTTGCTGCAGGCGACTGGCAAAACGAAGTAAACGTTCGTGATTTCATTCAGAAGAACTACACTCCGTACGAAGGCGACGAATCTTTCCTAGTTTCTGAAGGTACTGAAGCGACTAACAAGCTTTGGGCTAAGGTAATGGAAGGCATCAAACAAGAGAACGCGACTCACGCTCCTGTTGATTTTGATACTTCAGTTATCTCTACCATCACTGCTCACGATGCAGGCTACATCGAAAAAGACCTAGAAACTATCGTAGGTCTTCAAACTGACGCTCCTCTAAAACGTGCGATCATCCCTAACGGTGGTATCCGCATGGTTGAAGGTTCATGCAAAGCCTACGACCGCGAGCTAGACCCACAAGTTAAAAAAATCTACACAGAATACCGTAAAACTCACAACCAAGGCGTTTTCGATATCTACACTCCTCAAATCATGGCGTGTCGTAAATCTGGCGTACTGACTGGTCTTCCAGATGCATACGGTCGTGGTCGTATCATCGGTGACTACCGTCGTGTTGCTCTATACGGTATTGACTTCCTAATGAAGGATAAATTCGCGCAGTTCTCTTCTCTACAAGAGCGTTTTGAGAACGGCGAAGACCTACAAATGACAATGCAGCTTCGTGAAGAGATCGCAGAGCAACACCGTGCTCTAGGTCAAATCAAAGAAATGGCTGCAAAATACGGTTGTGATATTTCTCGTCCTGCTGAAACTGCGCAAGAAGCTATTCAGTGGACTTACTTCGGTTACCTAGCTGCTGTTAAATCTCAAAACGGTGCGGCTATGTCTCTAGGTCGTACTTCTACGTTCCTAGACATCTTCATCGAACGTGATATCGCGGCTGGTAAGCTAACTGAAGAACAAGCTCAGGAAATGATCGACCACTTCGTAATGAAACTACGTATGGTTCGTTTCCTACGTACTCCTGAGTACGATGATCTATTCTCTGGCGACCCTATCTGGGCAACTGAGTCTATGGGTGGTATGGGTCTTGACGGTCGTACGCTAGTTACTCGTACAAACTTCCGTTTCCTAAACTCACTATACACTATGGGTCCTTCTCCAGAGCCAAACATCACTGTTCTTTGGTCTGAGCAACTACCTGAAGGCTTCAAGAAGTTCTGTGCGAAAGTATCTATCGATACTTCTTCTATTCAGTACGAAAATGACGACCTAATGCGTCCAGACATGAACTCTGACGACTACGCGATCGCATGTTGTGTATCCCCAATGGTTGTTGGTAAGCAAATGCAGTTCTTCGGTGCTCGTGCGAACCTTGCGAAAACAATGCTTTACACCATCAACGGTGGTGTGGATGAGAAGCTAAAAATCCAAGTTGGCCCACAAATGCCTAAGATCGAAGGCGATGTTCTTAACTACGATGAACTGTGGGAGAAAATGGACCACTTCATGGATTGGCTAGCGAAACAATATGTGACTGCACTAAACGCTATCCACTTCATGCACGATAAGTACAGCTACGAAGCGGCACTAATGGCTCTACACGACCGTGACGTTAAACGTACTATGGCTTGTGGTATTGCTGGTCTATCTGTTGCGGCTGACTCACTATCTGCAATTAAATACGCAAAAGTTAAGCCAATTCGTGACGAAGACGGTCTAGCAATCGACTTCGAAATCGAAGGCGATTACCCTAAATTCGGTAACAACGACCCACGCGTTGATGACATTGCATGTGAACTTGTTTCTGTATTTATGGGCAAAATCCGTAAGCTTAAGACTTACCGTGATGCAATCCCTACTCAGTCAATTCTTACTATCACTTCAAACGTGGTTTACGGTAAGAAAACTGGTAACACGCCTGACGGTCGTCGTGCTGGTGCTCCATTTGCTCCAGGTGCAAACCCAATGCACGGTCGTGACGAGAAAGGTGCTGTAGCATCACTAACTTCAGTTGCTAAACTGCCGTTTGCTGACGCACAAGATGGTATCTCTTACACATTCTCTATCGTACCTAACGCGCTAGGTAAAGATGAGGGTTCACAACGCGCTAACCTTGCTGGTCTTATGGATGGTTACTTCCACCACGAAGCGGGTATCGAAGGTGGCCAACACCTAAACGTGAACGTTCTTAACCGTGAAACTCTAGAAGACGCAGTTAAGCACCCAGAGAAATACCCTCAGCTAACAATCCGTGTATCTGGTTACGCTGTTCGCTTCAACTCTCTAACTGCAGAGCAACAAGCTGACGTAATCGCGCGTACATTCACTGAGTCTCTATAAGACTATAGCGAAATAACGTTCTAGTAATACAACAAAGGCTGATGCTAAGTAGCATCAGCCTTTTTTATTTCTTGAATGAAAGTTGTGATATCGCGAAAGACTTTTGCCCGCATTCTTACGTATGATGCGAAAAAAGTTAGCAAATAAAGTCTATGAGATTTAGTAAATTAATTATTCTTACCCTTCTTTCTCCAGTTGCAATAGCATCCACTAAGTCTACGGTTTCTTTTACCATCGACAACGATGGTATTTTTGGCGTCGATCAAGACTATACGAATGGTGTTTTCCTTTCGTACGCGACAGACCAACTGATACAAGAAAGCCAATGGAAATGGCTGAGTCTAGCTAACTCAGAGCACGCCAATATCGATAAAATAGAGTTGGTTCTTGGCCACAAAATGTGGACTCCAAGCGACATTGAAGCCGATTATCCACTAATCAATGATCGCCCATATGCCGGTTACCTACACACCGAAATCAACTACCTTTCCCTAACGAGTGACAAAGCTGTACGGTACAATTTCACCATAGGAGCTACGGGTGAAAGTTCGCTATCAGAAAAGGCGCAAGAAATCGTTCACGGCATAACAGGATCGACGGACCCTCAAGGTTGGGATTACCAGATTGAAGATAAAGTTGCGTTCAGCCTTGGTTACCGCGTATTTAACAAATTGATGCGCAGCGAAGAACAAAAAACACAATGGGAGATCACCAACATTAACGACATCAATGCGGGTAACTTCCGTAGTGATGTCTCTCAAGGCGTCATGTTTCGTTGGGGTACAAACCTAGCGAATAGCATCGGAGCCGCCAATATCAGTGTCGAAAGCCCTTTTTCAGCAAGTATGATCGCTCAGAACACGTCGAGTTGGTTCTTGTTCACCGGATTTGAAGGTCGTTACCGCTTTAATGACATGACTATCGAAGGAGATCGTCCTGGCATTCCTGAACCATCAGCGCCATACGACGTCACTCTGCAAAATTGGCAAGCAAGTGCCGTCGCGGGGGTATCTTGGTACAACCAAAATTACGGTGCAAGCATCACCTTTACAATTAAAACACCGGATTATGAAGAAGCCCAAACCGATGTTTATGGGACAGGCTCGTTCTCCGTGTTCGCCTTTTTATAAAAACTGGATTATCCCAGCATCGAAGTCAATCTAGATACACGGCAAGTTCTCGGGGTAGGTATTAACCACCTCGTGTTCAAGCGTTTATGTAGATTGGCTCCATCTATTTTCTTTCTTCAAATAACCTTGCCTTTAGTACCGACAAAGCTGTTTTAACCCTGCTTTTTGTAATAAAATAACAGCTAGAATTTACTAGTAATGAGAGCAAAAGATGTCAACAGCTGGTCGTATTCACTCATTTGAGTCATGTGGTACCGTAGACGGACCTGGTATTCGATTTATCGTCTTCTTGCAAGGTTGTTTAATGCGCTGTAAGTATTGCCATAACCGCGATACTTGGGACACGCATGATGGCAAAGAAGTCACGGTTGAAGAAATCATTTCCGAAGCGAAAAGTTACCGCCACTTCATGAATGCATCAGGCGGTGGCGTTACTTGTTCTGGCGGCGAAGCGATGCTTCAACCGGAATTCGTACGTGATTTTTTCCGCGCTGCTAAAGCCGAAGGCATTCATACATGTCTAGATACTAACGGTTATGTTCGTAAGCACACTGATGTTATCGATGAAGTACTGGATGCAACAGACTTAGTCATGCTTGACATCAAACACATGAAAGACGAAGTGCACCAAGATCTCATTGGTGTATCCAACCGACGCACATTGGACTTTGCTCGTTACTTGCAAAAAATCGGAAAGAAAACATGGATTCGCTATGTCGTCGTGCCTGGTTACACAGATGACCCAGAAGCAGCACACATGCTTGGTGAATTTATTAAAGACATGGATAACATCGAAAAGGTCGAGTTACTTCCTTACCACAAATTAGGGGCTCATAAGTGGGAAGCGTTAGGCTTAGAATACCCACTCGAAGGCGTAAACCCGCCACCGAAAGAAACCATGGATGAAATTCAATCCATTCTTGCTCAATACAACGATAACGTAAAATACTAAGTGAACCGCAAGACTAACCTCTTTAAAATACCAGCTTATTGCTGGTATTTTTTTGATTATATCTAAGCCTTATCAGTGAGTTTCTCTGCGGTCATTTAGGTATAAAAAGAACGATAGAAATGATTGCGTCATGTTCGCATAGGAAGGAAGTAACATGGATTTGTTTAACTTAGGCTCTCTTGTTGTCTCAATTTGGATAGTAGTAGTCTACTGCCTACCAGATTGGAAAAAAGTCGTTTGGCCCAAACTGGAAAAAGAAAAAGGATTTCAGCACCTCGTTTTTGCAACGCTCTTCTTTTTCAGTATTTTATGGACAGCTCAAGCAGGTGTAAAAGAAGGATTACAGATTCATTTTCTTGCACTAACAACGCTGACGATGATGTATGGTTGGCGCATGGCATTTCTACTCAGCATTCCCGCTATGTTGGTCAACCACCTACTACATGATGTGTCCTTGCTACTCTTACCCACGTCGTTAGTTCTATCAGCCCTAATTCCGATTTTCATTAGTTACTTAGTGTTTCTTCTGAGTTACCACTACTTGCCACGAAACATTTTTGTTTTCATCTTCGTTGCTGGATTTTTCAATGGCGCGATAACAGGAAGTCTGCACCTCATCATTAACTCTTTTTATCACCTATCAGTTGGTCACTACGATTGGGAAACCATTCAACATAACTACTTTGTTTTTGTGCCGTTGCTCGCCTTTCCTGAAGGTCTACTAAATGGTATGGCACTGGCGGTTTTAACCGTATTCAAGCCAGAGTGGCTGAGAGTATTTTCAGACCGAGACTACATATACAATCATTACCATAAATAAGTGTTTTCAAACTGGTCAAAAGTGACAGTTCTTGCCATTTTTTAGTATTAAATATGTGTTGAGATCATGTTTCACTCATGTCTTAAGCGTTAACCTAAGCACATTAAAAATGTATTAGATATCTAGTGAGGTCACCATGGAAATGTCAAACGCTCAACGTTTGATTCTATCAAACCAATACAACCTTATGTCTCAACTTGATCCAAGTAATGCGGCCAAATACAAACGCTTACAAACGATCGTTGAACGTGGTTATGAACTACAAATGCGAGAGTTGAACAAAGATTTCGGCTGCCTCTCAGAAGCAGAATGTCGTGAGATCATCGACGTTATGGAGATGTATCATGCGATGCAAGAATCTTACAACATGCTAGACAATGAAGACCGCAGCAACGTAGATCAGCGCCGCTTGAAGTTCTTGGGATTTGATATCGCTTCAGAAGCGCAACAAGTACATTACGTACGTTTTCTCATCGATTCTGAAGGTTTGTACCCTCAGTTTGACAAGGCAGATCATCACTTTAACAGCCAAATGCCGATGCTAGATAAATACCGCCGTATGCTGCAAACTTGGCGTAACTGCCCTCGTCAGTATCATTTATGTGAAAACGAACTAGCGCAAATCTTCAGCGCATAAAATGGTCGTCTAAGATGAGGAGAGCGCCCGCTCTCCTTGTTATTTACCCTGTCACAAACTTATCTAAGACTTTGCTCTCTTCCTACCTCTTTCACTTACCTTGCTCAATGTAGAACAACGAATCACTGAGACTCTTCTGTCTTTGCCAAATATTTGATTTCTATTGCACCTATTCACGACATAAATTCGTCCTTAATAAAAGAGTGATTCAAATGTCACTTTTACAATAAATTCATAATTGTTAAGCAAAATTGCAAATCCCCGACTAGGCTTAAGTAGAGAAAGGCTGTGATTGAAAAATTCATATCCACCGCTCACCGTTGTAACGAAAAAACCGTCCATAAAGCAAAGTCTTTGGTGTCGCCAATCTTACATTCTGTACGAACCAAATGTGATAACAGGACGTATATTCAAACAACAACGAGCATAACTGTTGGTGGAAAGCCTGAATCAACGTTCGTCGGTAGACTGACTATTAAAGGGGAAAGCGACATGAGTATTTTCGACCACTATCAATCAAGATATGAAGCTGCAAAAGATGAAGAGATGTCGTTACAGGAGTTTTTAGCCCTGTGTAAAGATGACAAAAGCGCTTATGCTAATGCAGCAGAACGCCTACTGATGGCGATTGGTGAACCAGAGATAATCGATACGGCAAAGGATCCGAGACTAAGCCGAATCTTCTCGAATCGTGTTATCTCTCGTTATGAAACCTTTAAAGACTTTTATGGCATGGAAGATGCCATAGAACAAATTGTGTCTTACCTAAAACATGCGGCGCAAGGCCTAGAAGAGCGTAAGCAGATTCTTTACCTACTTGGCCCTGTAGGTGGCGGTAAGTCTTCGCTTGCAGAAAAGCTTAAGGCTCTGATGGAACAGATGCCTATTTATGTTCTTACTGCTAACGGCGAACGCAGCCCAGTGAATGACCATCCGTTCTGCCTATTCAAAGCCACAGAAGATGGCGATATTTTGAAAAAAGAATATGGCATCGAGCACCGTTATCTTCGCTCGATCATGTCTCCTTGGGCCGCTAAACGTCTTCACGAGTTTGGTGGTGATATCACCAAATTTAAAGTAGTGAAAGTACGCCCTTCTATCCTTGACCAAATCGGTATTGCCAAAACTGAACCAGGCGATGAAAACAACCAAGATATCTCATCATTGGTTGGTAAAGTCGATATTCGTAAGCTTGAACACTATTCGCAAGACGATCCAGACGCTTACAGCTACTCCGGTGCGCTGTGTAAAGCAAACCAAGGTTTAATGGAATTCGTTGAGATGTTCAAAGCACCAATCAAAGTGCTTCACCCGCTGTTAACAGCAACGCAAGAAGGCAACTTCAACGGTACAGAAGGCCTTTCTGCGATTCCATTCGACGGTATGATTCTGGCTCACTCAAACGAATCTGAGTGGCAGACCTTCCGTAACAACAAGAACAATGAAGCGTTCTTGGACCGTGTTTATATTGTGAAAGTACCTTACTGTCTACGTGTTTCAGAAGAAGTCAAAATCTACCAAAAACTTCTTGAAAACAGTGAGTTGTCTCAAGCCCCTTGTTCACCAAGCACGCTCGAGACTCTGGCACAATTCAGTATTCTTTCTCGACTTAAAGAGCCTGAAAACTCGTCCATCTTCTCTAAGATGCGCGTATACGACGGTGAAACGCTGAAAGATACGGATCCAAAGGCAAAAAGCTATCAAGAGTATCGTGATTATGCTGGTGTCGATGAAGGCATGAACGGTCTCTCAACACGTTTTGCCTTTAAGATTTTGTCACGCGTATTTAACTTCGACCAAACCGAAGTGGCAGCCAACCCTGTACATCTATTCTATGTGATTGAACAACAGGTTGAGCGCGAACAGTTCCCTGCTGAAACAGCAGAGAAATATCTCGAGTTCTTGAAAGGCTACCTAGTACCTCGATACGTTGAATTTATCGGTAAAGAGATTCAGACCGCTTATCTTGAGTCTTACTCTGAGTACGGCCAAAACATCTTCGACCGATATGTCACCTATGCAGACTTCTGGATTCAAGACCAAGAGTACCGAGATCCAGAAACTGGTCAGCTATTTGATCGCTCTTCACTGAATGCTGAGCTAGAGAAGATCGAAAAAACAGCTGGTATTTCTAACCCGAAAGATTTCCGAAACGAAATCGTTAACTTTGTGCTTCGTGCGAAAGCGAATAACAATGGTCAAAACCCGGTTTGGACCAGCTACGAAAAACTGCGCACAGTAATCGAGAAGAAAATGTTCTCCAATACCGAAGAGCTACTTCCGGTTATCTCATTTAATGCGAAAACCTCTTCTGAAGATCAGAAGAAGCACGACGACTTTGTCGCTCGCATGATGGAAAAAGGCTATACCGAGAAACAGGTTCGCCTACTTTCTGAGTGGTACCTACGAGTACGTAAGTCATCCTAACCCAGTATTGAGTTAGGTCGCTTGTGAAACATGAAGAGGGCTATTTCATGGCGCAATTTATAGACCGAAGGCTCAATGGCAAGAACAAGAGCGCTGTTAATCGACAGCGCTTCTTGAAGCGCCACAAAGAGCAAATAAAAGAGTCGGTAGCAGACGCAGTGAATCGACGCTCGATTACGAATACGGAAACGGGCGAAGACGTCTCTATCCCTCACAAAGACATCAATGAGCCTATATTTCATCAAGGCAAAGGTGGTGTTCGAGAACGAGTTCATCCCGGTAACGACCAATTCATTACTGGTGATAAAATTGAGCGTCCCAAAGGTGGCGGTCAAGGTAGCGGCTCTGGAGAAGGGAACGCCAGTCCAGATGGAGAAGGCCAAGACGAATTTGTATTCCAAATATCAAAAGATGAGTACCTCGATATTTTGTTCGAAGATCTCGAGCTGCCTAATCTAGAAAAAAACCAAATTGCCAAAATCACAGAATGGAAAACGCACCGTGCAGGCTTTCAAACTGCCGGTATCCCTTCCAATATCGCCGTAGTACGCTCTCTGCAACAATCTCTTGCGCGCCGTACTGCAATGACTGCTGGTAAGAAACGACTTCTTAAAGAGTTAGAAGACGAACTTGCTCGCATCAAAAATATTGAACCTGCTCAGCAGTTTGAAGAGAACCGCTTGAAGGCTGAAATTGAAGAACTGCGCAAGAAAATCGAAAGCGTGCCGTTCATCGATACCTTCGACTTACGCTTCAAGAACTATGAGAAACGCCCGGTACCATCGAGCCAAGCGGTAATGTTCTGTCTAATGGACGTATCCGGTTCGATGGACCAGGCAACGAAAGACATCGCAAAACGCTTCTATGTTCTTTTGTACTTGTTCTTAACTCGTACCTACGAGAATGTCGAAGTCGTCTTTATCCGCCACCATACCCAAGCGAAGGAAGTGGACGAGCACGAATTTTTCTACTCACAAGAAACCGGGGGTACCATTGTATCTAGCGCGCTCAAGTTAATGGATGAAATAGTAAAAGAGCGATACCCGATTGGTCAGTGGAACATATATGCAGCTCAAGCATCCGACGGTGACAACTGGGCAGATGATTCGCCAAGATGCCGGGATCTGTTAGTGAACAAATTACTTCCAAACTGTCAGTATTACTCTTACATAGAGATCACGCGGCGATCGCACCAAACTCTATGGCATGAGTACGAAAAACTCACTGAAGAGTTTCCTAATTTCGCAATGAAAAACATTCGCTCTGTGGAGGATATTTTCCCAGTCTTTCGTGAACTATTCCAAAAAGAAACGGCGTAAGGAGGCTAGCGATGAATACCGCAACGAGAAACCTCTCAGGAGAGGCGCCTAAAAAGCGTAACAGTAAAGTGTTGCCAGATGGACCAGATTGGACATTTGAGCTGTTAGAGCGATACCACAAAGAAATTAAGCGTGTCGCGGAGCATTATCGCCTAGACACTTACCCTAACCAAATAGAAGTGATTACTTCAGAACAGATGATGGATGCCTACTCAAGTATCGGCATGCCAATCAATTACAACCACTGGTCATTTGGTAAAAAATTCATTCAAACAGAGCAGAACTATAAACATGGTCAAATGGGGTTAGCCTACGAGATTGTGATTAACTCCGACCCTTGTATTGCTTATTTGATGGAAGAAAATACGGTAACAATGCAAGCACTCGTGATAGCGCACGCGTGTTACGGCCATAACTCTTTTTTCAAAGGTAATTACCTATTCCAAACGTGGACTGACGCCAGCTCTATTATCGACTATCTGCTGTTCGCCAAAAAGTATTTAGCCGAGTGTGAAGAACGATATGGCGTAAAAGAAGTGGAAAAACTGCTCGACTCTTGTCACGCGTTAATGAACTTTGGTGTAGACCGCTACAAGCGTCCAGAGAAAATCTCAATTACAGAGGAAAAAGCAAGACAAGAAGAACGCGAAGCATACCTACAATCTCAAGTTAATGAGCTTTGGCGCACGGTACCGACAGCCAAGACGAAAGAGGAAGACATTAAAGAGCGATTCCCAAGCGAGCCTCAGGAAAACTTGCTCTACTTCTTCGAAAAACATGCGCCGTTGCTAGAGCCGTGGCAGCGTGAAGTTGTTCGGATCGTCCGTAAGATCAGTCAGTATTTTTATCCGCAAAAACAAACGCAAGTTATGAATGAGGGCTGGGCAACGTTCTGGCACTACACCATACTCAACCATCTTTATGATGAGGGCTTGGTGTCTGAAAAATTCATTCTAGAGTTCTTACATAGCCACACCAGTGTCGTGGCTCAGCCGCCTTATAACAGTCCTTACTTTAATGGCATTAACCCCTACGCGTTAGGCTTTGCCATGTTCCGAGATATTAAGCGTATCTGTGAAGAACCAACTGATGAGGACAAAGAGTGGTTTCCAGACCTAGCAGGAACCGACTGGTTAGATGCAGTGCATTTCGCGATGCATAATTTCAAAGATGAAAGCTTTATTAGCCAATACCTTTCTCCGAAATTAATGCGTGATTTCAAGCTGTTTGCGATCAACGATGATGATCATAAGAACTTTATTGAAGTCGCTGCGATACACGATGAGATGGGTTATAAACGCATTAGAGAAACCTTAGCTGCTCAGTATAACTTATCTAATCTTGAGCCAAACATTCAGGTGTTTAATGTCGATGTCCGTGGTGATAGATCGCTTACGTTGCAGTACGTTCCTCACAACCGCATCCCACTTGATGATAGTTACGAAGAAGTTCTAAAGCACGTGTACCGATTATGGGGCTTTGATGTCATTCTCCAAGAAGTGAAAGACACCGGTCACCGAGAAGTGTTAGCAACCTGCCCTAAACGGAACCAATACGACACTAACATTTAACTAATACCGCGATACAAGTAAAACAAAAAGGCTCCTAATTCAGGAGCCTTGTTTATTCTTAAATCTATATGAGCATTTGTTACGCTTGCTTTGCAACAATCGCGCGCACGGCTTCTAGGTCTTCGGGCGTATCAACCCCTGCCGCTGGTGCTTCTTTCGCTACCGCCACATGAATTTTTTCACCGTACCAAAGCACTCGCAGTTGCTCAAGACACTCAATCTGCTCTAATGCACTTGGTGCCCAGTTGACATACGTATTAATGAAACCAGCTCGATAAGCATAAATACCAATATGACGCATTAATGGGTTGGCAATAGTTTTGTCTTGTTTAGCAAAGTTATCGCGATCCCAAGGGATGGTTGCTCGACTAAAGTACAACGCATAGCCTTGCTCATCTGCGACAACTTTAACAGCGTTCGGGTTGAACACTTCCTCTTCCGAGTCTATTTCTACAGCTAACGTCGCCATCGGGGCTTCACACCCAGATAAGTTATCAGCAACCTGACGAATGATGGACGGCGGAATCAAAGGCTCATCCCCTTGCACATTAACAATAATGTGGTCTGACGGAATAGCCATCTTTTCAACAACTTCGGCAAGACGCTCCGTACCTGATTCGTGGTGGGGAGAGGTCATACAAACTTTACCACCAAATGACGAAACCGCTTTCGCAACACGCTCGTCATCAGTTGCAACGATGACATCTTCCGCACCCGCTTGTAGCGCTTGTTCATAAACCCACTGAACCATAGGCTTACCACCAATATCCGCTAGCGGTTTACCAGGCAAACGGCTCGATGCGTAGCGCGAAGGGATGACAACCGTAAAAGACATTAGCGTCCCTCATCCATGCTCATAGTGCGAGCTTCAGGCTCTAGCAGAACTGGAATACCCTCTTTGATCGGGTAAGCAAGGCGATCCAATTTGCAGATCAACTCTTGATTATCTTTATCGTACGTCAGCTTACCTTTGCAAACAGGGCAAGCTACAATCTCAAGTAGACGGTGATCCATAAGCCGCTTTAACCTCTTTTATTCTATTTAAAATTTGCTCTGCATCGTTTGATTCAAACTGGGCAGATACAGGCAGATACCACCAATTATCTTGCGCATAATGGCTGCACTTGACGGCATCTTTCTCGGTCATAATCACATTGGTCCCTTGTTGAGCCAATGCTTCTAATTCTTGTTGATCAAAGTCTTGATGGTCAGCAAAACCTTTTGTGACTTTAACATTTGCGTTCATCGAGTTTAGTGTATGAAAAAAACGCGGAGGATGCCCAATGCCCGCAAATGCGACGAGATCTTTCAACTCCGAGACATCCACATGTTGCTTAGTCTTAAGATTAATAGCTTTAGAGGGTGCTAAAGCCATTGCGATTTCGCCCGTATGCGCTTGACCGCCATTGGTGATGATAAAGTCGACTTCTTTAAGTCGCTCAATACCTTCACGTAAAGGACCTAATGGAATCAGGTTTTCATTCCCAAACCGGCGATTCCCATCCACAATCACTAACTCAATATCACGGCCTAACGCATAATGTTGTAATCCATCATCCGTAATTATGATATCCACATCCAAATCTAGCAGTGCTTTCACTGCATTTGAACGCACAGGATCTACCGCAACAGGTGCTCCTGTACGGCGATGAATCAACTTAGGTTCATCGCCACAATGCTTCGCTGGCGTATCTTCTTTTAGCACTAACGGATAGGCAGGAGCCTTTGCCCCATAACCACGAGAAACAACCCCCGGCTTAAAGCCCATTTGCTGTAGTTGCTCAACAAGCCACACAACAACTGGTGTTTTACCATTGCCACCAGCAGTGATATTGCCAACCACAACAACAGGTATAGGCGCATTATAAGCTTGCTTGCGGCCAGTTTGGTATTGCTTTCGCTTTGACTTGCTTATCGCTCCAAATAATAAACTCAGTGGCCACAAAAGCGGCCACAAGAGATATTTTATTGGATGGCTTTCAAACCAGATTTTTTCAATCACCGCGCTTATTCACCAAACTGAATACGGTGCAATTGTGCATACGCACCATTTTTCTCAATAAGCTCAGCGTGGTTGCCACGTTCAATGATGGCACCATCATCAACCACAAGAATTTCATCGGCTTTCTCGATTGTGGATAAGCGGTGCGCTATTACAAGTACCGTTTTGTCTTTTTGCAGCTCATCAAGTGCAGCTTGAATAGCTCGCTCGGATTCGGTATCCAAAGCCGAAGTTGCCTCATCAAGAATCAGCACTGGAGCATCACGCAATAGAGCTCGCGCAATCGCAACACGTTGGCGTTGACCACCAGACAAGCTAGCACCATTTTCACCAATCATCGCATCTAGTCCGCCATCCATCTTACTGATGAACTCCATCGCATGCGCGAGTGTTGCCGCTTTCTCGATATCACTGCGTTCGTATTGGCCATCCGTTGCGTACGCAATATTGTTTGCTATCGTGTCATTAAACAAATGAACATTTTGCGATACTAGTGCAAATTGCTGACGTAAATTCTTTAGCTCGTAATCACGAATATCATGCCCATCTAATGTGATAGATCCACTGCCAACATCATAGAAGCGGTTGAACAAGTTCGCGATGGTACTTTTACCTGAGCCAGAACGGCCAACTAGCGCCACCGTTTTTCCTCTTGGAATATCGAAGCTGACATTTTCCAATGCTGGTTTTTCTGCGCCAGTGTAAGTAAAGCTTACGTTTTTAACCGAAACATCGCCATTTGCGCGTTCAACTGTCAACTTACCTTCGTTTTTCTCAGGCTCGAGGTCAATTAACGCGAAGAGCGTTTGGCTCGCGGCCATACCACGTTGGAACTGAGAAGTAACGTTAGTCAGCGCTTTAAGTGGGCGCATCAGACCAAACATTGCAGAGAAGACAACAGTAAATGTCCCTGGAGTCAACTGCTCTTTAATCGAATCAATACTTGCTAAATAAAGAACGGCAACAATTGCAAGTGATGCAATCATTTGGATGATAGGGTTAGCCGCCGCTTGAGCCGTCACCAACTTCATGCTTTGTTGACGCATTTGGTTGCTGACTTTTTCAAATCGTTTACGTTCGATGTCTTGGCCGCCATAGCTCAGCACAACTTTATGGCCTTTCAGCATCTGCTCTGCTGATGCAGTTACGTTACCCATCATGGTCTGCATATTTTTGGATATTTTTCTAAAACGTTTAGAAACAACACCAATACCCCATGCTACAACGGGAGCAACAGCAAACAGCACTAGCGACAATTGCCAGCTGTTGTAAAACATCAAGACTAACAGACCAATGATACTTGCGCCTTCACGGACAATGCTCACCAACGCTTGGCTAGTTGCCGCTGACACTTGCTCTGAGTCGTAGGTTATACGCGACAATAAATTGCCCGTCTTTTCCTTATCAAAGTAAGACACCGGCATATGCATAAAGTGATTGAACACCATGCGACGGACTTGCATAACTACGTTGCCAGATACCCAACTCAAACAGTAGGTGGAGACAAATCCACTTATGCCACGAATGAACATCATAGCAAAAATAATCAATGGAAGCGTGCGTAAAAAATCAGACTCAGCGTTCCCAAAACCTTCATCGAGTAGCGGTTTTAGCAAGGAAATCATATAAGTATCTGATATTGCATTAATAACTAATGCTAAAACAGCAACGATTAGGCCAGATTTATAAAGGCGTATAAATTGCCAGAGACGCTTAAACGTCTGCCAAGTCGTTTCATCAGTATTTGTTGACATAGAAGTGCTTTGTTTTCTTACATTAAGGCATTCATTCTACTCTGTTAGCGCTCATATGCCTATCCCTAGAACGTACACTAAGTTTGCTAACGTATAAGACTGCCACTTTTACCCAGTAGATCTCCAATGTGTCATTGGCTAACCTACTCTGACTCAACTGATATTCAATCTTAAATATGAAAATTGGGGGATCAAGCCTCATCGTGAAGCAAACTTGACCATCGTACCTGTTCATCTACTGATAAACATTAATAAATGTGTTATGTCCACTTAGAGAAAGTCTTTTAGTCTTTTATATTTCGCTCTATACTCTTGATATGTTCATTCTTATTTACAATAAAAAATATGCAAGTCATTCCCATTGTTCATTGCTTTGATAACAACTATGTTATTCCAGCTGCAGTAGCATTCTATTCTTTGCTTGAGAAATCAGATAAAAACTACAAATACCAGATATATGTCTTACATGAAGATATTACGCTGCTAAATCAAGAAAAATTAAAAAAAACCATACAAAAATTCAAAAACTCAGAGCTTATTTTCATTAATTTCGATGAAAATGTCGACTTTGAAAATGATTGGAAAAACATAAAGACAAAAGGTCATTACTCTAAAGCTATGTTTTACAAACTTAGTATTTCAAGTTTAATTAAAGAACATAAAAAAATGATCGTATCTGATGTCGATGTTATTTACTTAAATGACATTTCAAAAGATTTTATAGAATATAATAACAACGATGATAATAATTATATATCAGGGGTATTCTCTGTAGATAAGATCCTAAGCTATAATGATGTTTATAAAAAGAGTTTTTCTAATGAAGAGATTAGCCAACTGAAAATAGGTGCTGGATACTTTTTTATGAATGCCGATCTCATTAGAAAAGATAATTTAGAGAAAAGGTTTAAAGACTACCTCGAAAAAAACTCTCACAGATTAATACAGCCAGAACAAGACGTTCTAAACTTCTGTTGTCACCCTAGAGTTGGAAAATTACCCTTAAGAAACATGGTTTGTAACTATGTGTATAGTATGTATGACAGAAAAGAGTTTGTGGATGAGGTTAACTATACTAAAGAAGAATTATTGGATGCATATGATAATCCGATTCAACTCCATTACGCATCAAGAGTAAAACCATGGAACAAATTAGATTCTATAAAAGCTAACTTGTGGTTAGAATGTATACTTAAGACCGAGTTTTTCGAAGACTACTTTTCTAGCTTAGAGCAACTAGCCAGACCAAATGGTGAAAAGAAACTATTTAGTTTTACACTACCATTAAAAAAGAATAAAAAATTCAGGTTGGATATATTAAAAATAAAAAGCTAAAACTTACAGACCTAATTCGACATTAGGTCTTTTTATATTAGTTCCGCTACGCAGCATTTGCCTATACCAAGGCTCAAATGTATCGCTACGTTTGGTTTCTGAGCGCCAATTATCACGGTGAATAAAGAAGCTTACCTGACCACCCTCACCAGTATCAAGCCAAGTAACGCCAAGCTTTCGGTATGAAGCAACGACATTTTCCGCTGGCATTCCCCATCGATTGTTTTTTGCTAAAGAAGCAACTGCCACACTCGGGCTCACCGCCTCAATAAATCGAGGATTCGATGAACTTTTACTCCCGTGGTGAGGGACTAGCATCACATCGCTTTGTAACTTTCCGGGTTCTCTAAGCAAAATCCACTCGCTAATGGCCTCAATATCACCAGTAAAAAGCATACTAAAGTTAGAAATAGGGTCAGTAAGTCGTAATACACAGGAGTGCGGATTATACGCACGTTGAACAAGTGCAGGAGGCCAGAGCACTTCCATGTTTAATCCTTGCCATTTCCATTGGTCGCCTCTAGTGCAAGGCTCATATTCGATAAAGAATTGACTACTAAGTTTACGCTGTGGAGAAAAGGCATCTTCAATGAAAAAGCGGCCGCCTGCGTGATCATTATCGGAATGGCTTAGAATCAGTGTATCTATGCTTTCATAACCTCGTTGATGCAAAACCGGAGTGACGACCTGCTCTGCGATACTGCCGCTTTGCCATGCTTTACCAGTGTCATACAGCAACACCTTGTCGTCTTTTTCTACAACCACTGCAAGGCCATGACCTACATCTAATACATCGATACGCCAATGTGGTTCATACTCCGATGCAAGCTTGATACTAATAACGATGCCGAGTAACAAATACCACGCGTACTGAGACATGAACCGTTGAAATATTAAGCAAACCACTATCGCCATAACCAGCATTGTCATTTCCATGCTAATAGGTTGCCAAGAACCTATTGCGTACTGTATTGACGTGCTCAGTGGCTGTAATGACCAGTCCACCAAATGCCACAGAGGCTTCGCTATCATTTCAAGAAACAAAGATGAGAACAGGGCTAGGAACATCAAAGGTACAACGATAAATCCAAACCAAGGAATAAATACCAAGTTGTAGGCTATTGAGGACAAACTAAAACCGGAAAAGAAATGGCCACTAACAGGTACGATTAAAGCGCTCAACATCAATTGAGTAAGCAATACCGCTTTTAATTTCGTTTTCCAACCTCCCCTTTGATGTCGAATCAAATTAATTGCGAACAATACCGCACAAACGGAGAGGTATGATAACCAAAAGCTCATACTGTAGGATGCAAAAGGTTGGACAAGCAGTTGTAGAGATACTGCAAGCAAAAGAACTCGCCAAGAAGTCCAGTGCACCAGAGTATACTTCAGGAGAACGTAAACAACGCATACCGACACTGCTCGCGTAGTAGGCAGAGAGAAATCCGCTAACCAAGCGTAGGCAACAGCGAAGATCAGCCCATATAAGCTAGGTAACAACTGGTATTGGGGTAATAGATAACGAACGGTACCGCCCACGACTAGCCCAAAAGTAAACGCCATACCAATATGTAAACCAGAAATGGAGACCAAATGCAGTAAACCACTGTCCCTGAGCGCTTGCCAATCCTCTTTAGACAGCCAAGAACGGTCAGCAAAAACTAACGCACTTATTAACGAGAAATGATGAAGGGAAGACACATCATCAGCGACATCGGCAATAATGGATTGACGCAGAGATACATTAGAACGAACAATCCACTTAGCGTCTTTGTTAACAACCGCTCGGGCGATAGTATTTTTACCCATCGCGTGCTTTTCAGCATCAAAGCCAGCTTCGTTGCGTAGACCTGTAATCGGCTTTAACGAAATGGATGTCGTAAACTCACTGTTAACATCGAGTGGAAAAGGCGTAATAAGACGGATTTTAGGTTTAAGAAAAGGTAACAGAGTTTGAGAATTTACCGCTTCTATCGCGACAATACCTTCATAACCGTGACTTATTTGCGTAAAAGGGCTGTCAACTTTACCAATTATGGTAATATTCTCCCCTGCTTGAAAAAGGGCTTGTCTCTGAGACTCCAATACATTGCCGTGGACGATGACAACCATAAAGCCCGCAATTGCGCCTATGCTAATTAAGCCACGACGTAATTTGATTATTGAGCCAGTGGTTATTATTCCCAGCAGCAACCAACGCCAATCTGGTATTGTCGGCCACCAAGCCGACGAGATTACGCTCGCTACAAATAACGCCAAGGTCCAACTTTTTTCTGAGAGAGTCATGCTGTCCTATGCCTAGAAAGCTGATAAAACGCTTCATGCCAGATCATGAATTGATCAAACGCCAAAAAGCATTGAAGGTCTTCGGCAATGTGTTGTACAACCCGAACTTGTGGTGCTTAAACCGCCGCTCGGCATCAGGGGCTTTTGCTGTCGGGTTATTTATGGCTTTTGTTCCGCTGCCGAGCCAAATGATCATGGCCGCTGGTTTGGCCATTATGTTGGGTGTCAATCTGCCCCTCTCCGTCGCTTTGGTATGGATCAGCAATCCTATCACTATGCCTGTGCTATTTTACTTTGCGTACAAGCTAGGTGCTCTAGTGATGCGTCTTCCCCCACAACCTTTTCACTTTGAACTATCGTGGGAATTCATCATGCAGCAAATGAGTACCATTGGACCTCCATTTCTATTGGGCTGCGCAATTTGTGGGGTTGTATCCGCGATTATTGGCTACTTCGGAATTCGAGGGCTTTGGCGCTACTCAGTGGTACGGAGCTGGCAAAAACGCAAAATAAGATAAGACCTTACTGCGTAAAAATCAGCATTTGAGCTATCAGTTGAGGGGCATCTAACAGTTAGAATGAAACGCGATGTTACTCAAGTCGGATAAATACAAAAAAGGACCGAATTCGGTCCTTTTTTGTTTTTCGCATATTGTAAAACAATCAGCTATTTAGAACTCAGTACAGCCGCCGGATTCAACCTTGCGGCACGAGAAGCAGGATACCACGTCGCAAGTAAACTAAGCACTATCGCCGTCACTGACACCAATGCCACATCTGGCCAGTGTAGTTGTGATGGTAAGAAGTCGACGAAGTAAATATCGCCCGATAAAAACTGATGACCAATTAAGCTCTCTAACCCTTTAACTAACGGAGTCAGGTTTAACGCCACTAAGACACCGATAACACTGCCGACGAGACTGCCAAATACACCAGAGAATACACCTTGCCAAACAAAGATCCGTTTGATTAGGCTATCTTTTGCTCCCATTGTTCGCAAAATTGCGATTTCCGCCGCTCGGTCTTTCACTGCCATCATCAACGTAGACACAATATTAAAACATGCCACGCCAATCACCAGTACCATCACCAAGTACATAATGGTGCGCACGAGCTGAATATCGCGATACAAAAAACCAAACTTTTGCTGCCAGCTTTTCAAATACACATAAACATCAATCATGCTACCAACCTCGCGAACAATAGAAGGCGCATTGAGAACATCGTCAGTTTTTAGTGAAATGCCAGTGACCCCTTCCCCTAATCTCGCGTATTGCTGAGCATCCGCTAATGGTACTAACGCTAGAGAGTGGTCGATTTGGCCATTCAATGTTAAGAACCCTGACACCTTCACGCGCACTCGCTTAGGAGCCTGCACTTTATTTGCACCGCCTGTTTGCGGAATCATCAACGTAACGTAATCCCCCACGGCGACATTTAGCTCGTTTGCTACACCTCGTCCTAAGATCACTTGCTGCTGACCGGCATAAAAGTTTTGCCAAGCTTCTTGGTCAATAAAATTCGATAAGCTCGACACCGCTTGCTCGAAAGTAGGCTCTACACCACGAACTTCTATCGCTTTTAGCTTACTGCCTTTTTCTGCCAAGCCCGTAAAACGAACGTACGGTGCTGCCGCAACAACATGTTCATGTTTTAGAGCTTGATTCATCGTTTTGGTGTAGTCATGAAATGGTCCATTAACACCTTCTAACTCGCCGTGTGGGATCACAGACAACACACGCGATTGCAGCTCGCGCTCAAAGCCATTCATTGCAGACAAACCGATAATGATCACAGCAACGCCAACCGCAATACCAATAGTCGAAGAAAGCGATATGAAAGACACCATCTTGTTGCGCTTTTTCGCTCGACTGAAGCGACCACCAATCATCAAAGCTAAAGAGGTAAACAAAACTAGCCCTCCGCAGATGCTGTATCAGTCACAAAACGATCTACGAGCAAACCATCTTGCATGTGCATTTGACGATCCATTTTTGCTGCCAGCTCTTTGTCATGCGTGACAACCAAAAATGCAATGTTTGACTCTTTATTGAGCTCGCGCATCAAATCATAGATAGACAGTGCCGTATTGTGATCTAAGTTCCCTGTAGGTTCATCAGCCAAGACCAGATCAGGCTTATTCACCAATGCACGCGCAATCGCAACACGCTGACGCTCTCCGCCCGATAACTCGGAGGGTCTATGTTGCATCCGATGACTCAAACCAACTTTATCTAACAGCGCTTTAGCCGCCTGTTTTGCATCCGCTACTTTAGCACCGCCAATCATCAGTGGCATCGCCACATTTTCAAGCGCAGTAAAGTCAGCCAACAAGTGATGAAACTGGTATACAAAACCAAGGTGCTTGTTGCGTAATGCCGCCTGTTTGTTCGAGCTCAAAGCTGATAGGTTTTGCCCTAGAAAATCAACTTCACCATGAGTTGCGTCATCTAACGCACCTAAAATATGCAATAAGGTACTTTTTCCCGAACCAGAAGAGCCAACAATAGAAACCAACTCCCCTTTGTCGATATCGAAACTTACGCCTTTCAACACTTCCGTATCTAACGAACCCTCTCGGTAGACTTTACGAATATCACGACATTCTAATAGCTTATTCATAGCGAAGTGCCTCAGCAGGTTTAACAGAAGATGCTCGATAAGAAGGATAAAGCGTAGCAGCAAGGCTAAGAGCAATCGCCAACACCACCACTAAAAGAATTTGTAGTGAATCAATCAAGATAGGGAGATGACCACCAAAGCTGAACAGCGCCACACCAGCAGATTCAAGAATCGCATTTAGATTAAGTGACAAGATCACGCCCGCAGCACCACCAACAATCGCGCCAATTACACCACTGCTTGCACCTTGCACCATGAAAATGGTCATCACTTGAGATTGATTCATGCCTTGAGTTTTCAATATTGCGACTTCTGATTGCTTCTCCATTACTACCATGATTAAAGCGGAGATAATATTGAATGCAGCGACACCCACAATTAGACCTAGCATAAGTCCCATCATGTTCTTTTCCATTTTCACCGCTTGGAAAAGCTCACCACGCTGTTCGCGCCAATCACTCCATTGCCACCCATCAGGCATGGGTTGGTCAGCAAAATCCGTCACCATAAATGGGTCAGAGAAAAAGACACGCCAACCAGAAACCGTGTCTTTAGGGAAACGCATCAGCTTAGATGCATCCGTCATGTTCACAATCATTAATTGACCATCAACGTCCGATCCCGTATTGAAAATGCCTGAGACAGTAAAGTTTCGCTGGCTAGGAATACGACCAAGTGGGGTAAACTGCGTCGCGTTGGTCACCATCAAGCGCACTTTATCCCCGATTGAGACCTTTAGTGAACGCGCCAAACTGTGACCCAAAAATACATTGTAGTCACCTGCTTGAAGTGACGATAATCGTCCGGCAATCAAATGGTTGCTAATCGGATCGCCTTTCTTAGGTTCAATACCGATGAGGTAACCAGCCGTCAGCTGTGCAGAACTCTGAATAACAGCCTCTCCTCTAACGATAGGTTCCGGCTGGGATTCACTCGACATCGCTTGAACAAATGGAGGGGCAGACTCGGTCATCGGCGTTTTTCCATCGTGTTGCGAAACAACGGCATGAGGTAGCACACCTAAAATGCGTTCTTTTAACTGCGATTCAAACCCGTTCATCACAGAAAGAACCGTCACCAACGCCATTACACCGATCGTAATACCCGCCGTCGACATATAAGAAACAAATCGGCTGAACCTATCTCCAGAGCGTCCCCGAAGATACCTTAAGCCAATAAACAATGAGATAGGATGATACATATAAGACAAACCAACTGGTTGTTTTGATATAAAGCTTTAGCGGATTATCTTACCTTACTCTTCTCATTAAGAAGACAAGAGAATCGCTAAATTTGTCAACGACATGCAATAAGTCTGTATTTAGGGCAAAAAGTTCAAGGACAAATCGGCTAAACTTGATAACTTCATTCAGTTAGCGATAATCAGTGCCCTATTTCTCTTTGTTTGTTGAGTGAACAGGGAGCGCTCACTGGCAAAAGGATCGACTATATGACAGAGCAAGAATACTTTACCGTCCATCATAACCTCACCATCAACGTCGAAACGTTGAGTGAGGACTTTGCTTTGCCAGATGAAGAAACATTTGTCTCCGAAATTCCAGCACCATTTATTGTCGCCAGTGAATTTAGTCACTTAGATATGTTGGCAGACAACGCGCGTCTAGAGCTGAAAAACAAAGAGTTAAAGCATGTGATCAACTTGCTTGATACGCAAAACGCGAAACTTAACCTCTTGTTGAGCTTTATGCTTTCACAACAAGATGACGCCTCCATTCGCTATCAAACGACGCAGTTTGGTGCTAGTCAACTCAGTTTCCGCTCAGGTACAGCGTTAACTACTCAACAACTCGTTCGTGTTAAACTGTTCCTCGATCACCCTGCTGCGGCGATTTACTGTTACGCTCAAGTAGAAGAATGTGATGCTTCAGAGCAAGATTTCATTATCACGCTTAGATACAAGATGCTCCGAGAATCTGATCAAGATTTACTGATAAAGGCGGCACTGTATCAACAACAAAAACTTTTACGTCAGCGCTCGATGGAGCGAGATAAAAAATAATTCCTATGACAAAAGCAACGATTCTTTCCGTCACCAACCCTTCAGAGCGTGGCGACAAAAAACAGCTAGGTAATTTGCCGGGCGCAGCTCTACCTCTAGCCATTGCAGAGCTAGCCAAGCAGCATTCGAGTCACTCGCTACTCGTTGTGCCTGACCCGCAAATCGCTTTAAAGCTTCAGGCAGAGATTGAGCAATTCACCGACCAAACGGTAAGCCTATTCCCCGACTGGGAAACGCTGCCTTACGATAACTTTTCTCCGCATCAAGAAATCATCTCTGAACGTATCGCACGCCTATACCAACTGCCAAGTCAACGTGATGGCATAACCATCGTCCCGGTCAGTACAGTATTGCAACGCCAATCGCCACGTGATTTTTTGTTGCAACACACTTTAATGGTGAAAACTGGTGATCGAATCTCGCTAAAGAAGTTACGTGTACAACTTGAAAATTCAGGCTACCGCCATGTAGATCAAGTATTTGGGCCAGGTGAATATGCAAGTCGTGGGTCTATTCTGGATCTCTTTCCTATGGGCAGCAATGACCCGTACCGCATCGACTTCTTTGATGATGAAATAGATACCATTCGCACGTTTGATCCAGAGAACCAACGCTCTATCGACGATATTCAGCAAATCCAATTGCTGCCTGCACATGAGTTCCCAACCACTAAAGAAGCGATTGAAGATTTCCGTACACGTTGGCGCACCCAGTTCGACGCACGCCGCGAGCCTGAATCAATCTACATGCAAGTGACCAAAGGCACGTGGCCCGCTGGTATTGAGTATTGGCAGCCGCTGTTTTTTGACCATACCGAGACTTTATTTGAATATTTGCCAGAAGACTCTCAAGTCATCACATATGGTGATATCGAATCTGCGGTCGATACTTTCTTAACCGATGTCGAATATCGATACGACCAGAAAAAAGTTGATCCGCTGCGTCCTCTTTTGACTCCTGAACAGCTTTGGTTGAAAAAAGACGAACTTTTCAGTCAACTAAAACAGCTCCCTATCGCTCAATTGAGCCTAGATAAAGTGGTTAAGCGTGCCGGTCGTCAAAACCTACCCGTACAATCGTTAGCCGAGCTTGGCGTTCAGCAACAAAATAAAGAGCCGCTCTCGCGCCTTCGTCAGTTTAGTGAGCAATTCAGCGGAAAAATCGTTTTCTCGGTAGAGTCAGAAGGTCGTCGTGAAGCACTAACGGAGCTGTTGCAAGGCATCAAAGTTCGGCCAGTCGTACATGGCTCACTTTACCAAGCTCTAGACTCGGGTGATCGATTCAGCTTGATCTTAGGCGCAGCAGAGCATGGTTTCATTCACGAAGAGCTGAACTTCGCTCTGATCTGTGAAAGTGATCTACTCGGTGACCGCGTTATCCAGCGACGCCGCAAAGATAAAAAAGCCGTCAACAGTGACACCGTTATTCGCCATCTTGCGGAACTAAAACCCGGTCAACCTGTGGTTCATATTGATCACGGTATTGGCCGCTACATCGGTTTACAAACACTTGAAGCCGGTGGTATGAAAACGGAATACGTCACCCTTGAGTATCAAAACGATGCCAAGCTCTACGTGCCAGTTTCATCACTGAATCTTATCAGCCGTTATTCTGGCGGCGCTGAAGAGAGTGCGCCACTGCATAAATTAGGTGGTGAAGCGTGGGCAAAAGCACGTCGTAAAGCGGCAGAAAAAGTGCGTGATGTCGCGGCAGAATTGCTGGATGTGTATGCTAAACGAGAATTAAAACCTGGCTTCAAATTTGAGCTAGATCGTGGGCAATACGCAACATTTAAAGCAACATTCCCGTTTGAAGAAACAGATGACCAAGCGATGGCCATCAATGCCGTCTTGTCAGACATGTGCCAGGCAAAAGCGATGGATCGCTTAGTGTGTGGTGACGTGGGCTTTGGTAAAACGGAAGTCGCTATGCGCGCAGCATTTGTCGCAACGGATAACAGTAAACAGGTCGCCGTACTCGTACCAACAACCTTGCTTGCTCAGCAGCATTTCGAAAACTTCCGTGACCGTTTTGCCAACTTACCAATCCGAGTTGAAGTACTGTCTCGTTTTAAATCTGCCAAAGAACAAAAAGTCATTCTGCAAGACGTTGCCGATGGTAAAGTAGACATTGTCGTTGGTACGCATAAGCTGCTTTCGAGCGACATTAAATTCAAAGATTTAGGTTTGTTGATCGTTGATGAGGAACACCGCTTCGGGGTTCGTCAAAAAGAAAAAGTCAAAGCAATGCGTGCGGATGTGGACATTCTTACCCTCACCGCAACACCAATTCCACGCACACTGAATATGGCAATGAGTGGCATGCGAGACCTGTCGATCATCGCGACACCTCCTGCACGCCGTTTAGCCATTAAAACCTTTGTTCGACAAAAAGAAGAGCCAGTGCTCCGTGAAGCGGTACTGCGTGAAATTATGCGTGGTGGTCAGGTTTACTTCCTGCACAATCAGGTTGAAACCATTGAAAAAACGGCAGAAGACTTACAGAAACTCATCCCAGAGGCACGCATTACCGTGGCTCATGGTCAAATGCGCGAGCGCGAACTTGAGCGAATCATGAATGACTTCTACCATCAGCGCTTTAATGTGTTGGTGTGTACAACCATCATCGAAACCGGTATCGACGTACCAACGGCAAATACCATAATCATGGATCGTGCGGACAATCTTGGCTTGGCGCAGTTGCATCAATTGCGTGGCCGTGTTGGACGTTCGCACCATCAGGCCTATGCTTACTTATTAACGCCACATCCAAAAGCCATGACCAAAGATGCCATCAAGCGTCTTGATGCGATTGCTTCACTGGAAGACTTAGGTGCTGGCTTTACGTTAGCAACCCACGATTTAGAAATCCGTGGTGCTGGTGAGCTGCTTGGTGATGAGCAAAGTGGGCAAATTCAATCCGTTGGTTTTACACTTTATATGGAAATGCTGGAACAAGCAGTGCAAGCATTAAAAGAAGGCAAGGAGCCATCTTTGGATGAGCTGCTTCGTGAGCAAACTGAAGTGGAAATGCGAATTCCAGCGCTCTTACCAGATGATTACATTCCGGATGTAAACACACGACTGTCGATGTACAAACGCATTGCGAGTGTCACAAGCAGTGATGAACTATCAGAGCTAAAAGTGGAACTGATTGATCGCTTTGGTCTGCTTCCAGACGCAACAAAGAACTTACTTGCCGTCTCAGAATTGAAAATTTCGGCTGGTAGTTTAAAAGCGAAAAAGATAGAAGCCCATGATAAAGGTGGATTTATCGAGTTTTACCCTGATGCTGACATAAATCCAGCGTATTTAGTTAAACTGCTGCAATCACAGCCGCAAAAATTTGCAATGGAAGGTCCAACTAAGTTCAAGTTTAGCGTACCATTGGTGGACCGACGTAAACGCATTCAGTTTGTTCAAGACTTACTGAATGATTTTAAACAGAATTTATTACCAACGAGCTAATAGTCGAATGAGAATACTGATCCCGTTATTGCTTCTATGTGTCTCAATGCCCTCTTGGGCACAGCGCCAATTTGATATTGAAGTGATCATTTTCAAGCGAGCAGTCGACGCTGAAAGCACAACAGAATCTTGGCCGAATCAACTGCCAAAAATCGATATGGAAAATGTCGGTAGCCTAGAGAGTGAATCCTACCGCCGCTCTAAAGGCGTGACGCTTTTGCCAAGTTCTTCTTTCCGTCTCAACGCGCAAGAAGCGGCACTAAATAATCATGCCGGCTTTAAAGTGCTTAAACACGTAGCCTGGCGTCAAGGTGACCGAGGTAAATCTAGCGCCCCAATTTTCCGCATCGTTGGCGGGCGAGATTTCTCTGATTCTTATCAAGCAGATGGCCGCCCAATAAATGGCAATAGTAATCAAACATTTTCCAGTGACGGTTACAGTGAAGAGACGGTCAATGGTCCTTTATATGAGCTAGATGGTCGATTCCAAATATACGTACAGCATTACCTCTTCGCCGAAACAACACTAGATCTCCGCGAACCAAGTGTTAGAGAGGTGCGTTTTGAACCAACCTCAACTGAGCAATTGGCGGATGACTTAGGTGAAGTCGATGGTAACGTCCAAGTCGGTAACTTGGCAGAAATATCGCCGACAGTAACCGAAGAGAAATTCCTGAAGAGTTATCGAATGGATCAAAAACGTCGTATGCGTAGCAGCGAGACTCATTACCTAGATAACCCGTTGATGGGTATGATCATTCAAGTTCGTCGGGTTCGATAAGCACGAGCGGTTCGACAAAGCGCAGCAAAGCTGCGCTTTGTTTTTATCTGCTATACCTCAGTTATTCCTAACCAACGCAGAGCAAGGAAAATAGCTGCGTTCAAGTATAAATAGACAGCTTTCAATTTACTTACACTCAACATGGAAGTCGTATTAGTTCATGAGTCCAGACTTTGAAATCATTGCGCCCCGCTTAGCGCTCAAGCTCATCCCTGCTGAAGAAGCACATTCACTACAACGATTACTTGCAGAATCCCCTTCGCTGCACCAATGGCTTGACTGGTGTGATAAAAACGTCACATTGAAAACCGCGCAGGACTTTCTGTTGGCAACCCGTCTTAACTGGGTCAAAACTGAGGCTTTTGGTTTCGGTATCTATGAGCGGCAAAGTAACACTTTGGTTGGAATGGCAGCGGTTAATGAGTTATATCATACGTTTAATATGGCGAGTATTGGTTACTGGGTTGCCGACCGCTATCAACGGCAAGGCTATGCCCAAGAAGCCGTTAAAGCCTTAGCAGAATTCTGCTTCGCAAAGCTAAGTTTAACTCGACTAGAGATTGTTTGTGACCCCGACAACGAAGCTAGCCAAGCCTTAATTGAGTCCGTCGGTGCACAAAAAGAAGCCATCGCCAGAAACCGGTTTATTTTTCAGGGTAAGCCTAAAGATGGCGTTGTGTTCTCACTTTTACCGACAGATCTAACATAAACAAAAAGCCACCGACTTGCGGTGGCTTCTGCATTTTTTAAGATACAACACATCCACACAGAGTGGATTTAAAACCTTAGTGCAGCTTAAGGTTTGGACGCAGCACGCGATTAATGCGGCCGACGAGCATCATCAGACCGGTTTTGAATACACCGTGCAACGCCATTAGGTGCATGCGATACAACGAGATGTAAACGACACGAGCAATACGGCCTTCTACCATCATCGACCCTTTAGTTAGGTTCCCCATCAGACTACCAACGGTTGAGAAGCGACTTAGAGACACTAATGAACCGTGATCTTTATATACGTAGTCTTTCAACTCGCGCCCGTTGATCTTCGCGACGATGTTACTAAATGCCTGGCTTGCCATTTGGTGTGCAGCTTGAGCGCGTGGCGGCACGAACGAACCGTCAGACTGGGTACATTGTGCTAAGTCACCAATAACAAAGATGTCATCATCTCGTGTTGTCTGTAGTGTGTTTTTCACTACAAGCTGATTGATACGGTTCGTTTCTAAGCCAGCGATATCTTTAATAAAGTCTGGAGCTTTGATACCTGCAGCCCAAACCATGATTTGAGCTGGGATCTTCTCACCATCTTTTGTAGTAAGGCCATCTTTTTCAGCTTTAGTCACCATAGTGGCGGTGCGCACGTTTACGCCCAACTTCACCAACTCTTGATGAGCAGCAGAAGAAATACGTGGAGGTAACGCTGGTAAAATACGCTCACCTGCTTCAATCAGATTGACGTTCAACTTGCTAGAGTCAAGATCACCGAAGCCATAAGTGCGCAGCTCTTTAACAGCATTATGTAACTCCGCTGATAGTTCAACGCCAGTTGCACCAGCACCAACAATCGCAATATCGACCGTACCGTTACCGTTTTTCGCGTGCAGCTTTAGGAACTCGTTGTTCATTTCTGTACGGAAACGGTGTGCTTGCTCAGGGCTGTCTAGGAAAATACAGTTTTCACGAACGCCAGGCGTGTTGAAGTCGTTTGATGTCGAGCCAATCGCCATCACTAGAATGTCGTATTCTAGCTCACGGCTTGGCATAAGAAGTTCACCGTGTTCGTCTTTAAGCTCACTTAAGATGATCACTTTACGTTCACGGTCGATGTCTTGAAGACTACCCATTTGGAAGTCGAAGCTGTGGTTTTTTGCATGAGCTCGATAGCTCAGTGCATCTACTCCTTCGTCCAAAGAACCTGTAGCAACCTCATGCAATAATGGCTTCCACAAGTGGCTCGCTTTTCGATCGACTAGCGTAATTTGCGCACGGTTTTTGCGACCTAGAGTTCGACCAAGCTTAGTTGCCAACTCAAGACCACCTGCACCGCCGCCTACAACGATAATGCGTGTCACAATGATTTTCCTCTACAAAAATGAATATATGGGGTTCAGCTCGATGCATGACTCACAAACATTTGTGGCATCCATCCAACCGATGAATTCTTGGTTCTTAGAGGTGTCTCAATTACTTGGATTAAAAAACTGCCACTCACCTTGAATCTTTATCTATCAATGACTTGTCAGGGTTTGGCATGTTTATCTGGTACGCATACGACGCCAGAATTTTTTGGGCAAGTTTATTACTCGCTCTCAATTTTTTTTGATATTTATCAAATTATTTTAGTCCGGTTCATTATATAGAGACCAACTTTGAAGGCAACCAAAATCCGTGTAACGAGTACGGATTGACTACTTTTCGACTACTCTACAACAAGGTGTTCGTGCTACATAGGAGGGAAGTAAGAAAACGGTAAGGAGAACACAATATTCAAAGCGTTAAACCAAGAAAATGTGCCTTTCAAAGAGACAGTGGCTCGGCATACTCAAGAGAAGGAATCGCAGCAAAGCAGCCGATAAAAACGCCGCTTTACTGTCTACACTCAACATTAATAAGTATTTTTAAATACCTTTATCGCTTGTAAATGATGAGAGATTTTTTTGAACTTATGAGACTGAGTTTCATCCCAAATGATTTGATAGTGTTTTCCTAACTCAGCTGCCGTTTTCGAATTGTCATGCACTTCATCATCTTTAGAGAGAATCACTAAGCAGTGCGCTTGATTTTTCGCTCGAAACTGATCAACACATTTTGTTGCGATATCTTCGTACTCTTCTGGGCGATCGATTCGACCAGCCATCGTTTTTTCTGGGTGCAAGTTCGGGTTGAACATCACTTGTTTGATACCGCATAGAAAACCAATTCGCTCAGACCAGTAACCACCTAAACCAACCCCACAGATTAACGGGTTTGGGTCATCAGATTGATCGATAACTTTAGACACTTCTTTTAACAAGTGTTGCATGTCGTGCTTTGGGTGAAGGGTGCTGTAATTGATAAAACGAACGTCGTCGTCGATAAATTGCAGTTGAAGAACTTTTTCGTGGTTACCCGGGCTTGTACTGTCAAAGCCGTGTAAGTAAATAATCATGTGTACCTCTCCCTGTGTGTATCTGGTACTTTTATTAAAACTACCACTATTTCCTTACTGTTAAAGGGGAAAATATCACGAGTTCTCAAAACAGTGATCTTCCATACACAATGAGCCTTTCAACTCATACGCACTGTTTAAGTATTGTTCATCTCCCCACAATTTATAGGCAAGTAGATACCAGAGCATCGCCATCACCAAGGTTCTTGGTTGCCAAGCTTTTACACCTCTCAGCCAAAGAGACACATCTTCGACACCTCGAATTTGGCAATACTGCTTTACCGCTTCTTCCACAGGCGAATTCGCGACCTGAATAGTTAAGGTCAAATCAAGCCTAGGGTCAGCAATCCCGGCATACTCCCAATCAATGACTTTCACCCCACTCTCTCCTCGCACTAGGTTGTAACACCCCAGATCGAAGTGACATAGTGCCAGCGGAACAGGTGCAACGTTCGGTTCCGTGCGCCACTTCATGTACAAAGCCTCAAACTCCGTCCCCACATACTGACCATCAAGCTCAAGCCAATAATGATCGATGCGAGAAATATATGAAAATGGAACCAAAGGAATTGCGCTTATCGGATATTGATGAATCTTCGCCGCAATGGATAATAAATCGCTTAGTGCTAAGCCTGACTCCGTCAGAGCCTCTCCTTCTATCCATTCCACCAGCAACCCTTGCTCATGAATAAAAACTGGCTTGGGGCCAATTTCCAATGAAGAGACTGCATTCAGCACTTGATATTCACTGTGACGAGAAATTGAAAAAGCCTTGCAGACATGACTGGTCGGTCGCCAGATGTATGCAAGGCCTTGAGAAGATTCCAACCGCCAACAACGGTTGGTGAGCCCCCCGGTAACAGTTTGTACTTTTACCGGAGGCTCCGTAAAGAAGCCATCGAGAGCGTTAAGACTCGGATCTAACTGTTTTGCTTGTTGCCAAGAAAACCATGCCATTGATGACTTCTCCACCCTGTTCGATTAAAGACCGAATAGGCTCTTAGATTGCGCTTTACGAATTTCAGTTTCATCCGCCCACTCAATCAAACCTGTTTCTAGGTCCATTAGGCGCATGGTCATCTTGTAGTATACATCTTTATCGCTACCTGCATTTTTCACAATGCTAGATAGGTTGCCGTAAAGCATGTATTGAGCACCAACCATTTTACCAAATTGGATCGCTGTGCTTTGGTTAACAAGCTCATCCGTGTTTTGGAAGTTAAGTTGTTCACGCACAGACTCAACACGATCCATATCAACAAAGCGGAACTTACCTGAGTTCAACATCTTAGTAGAGATCGTGTCGGTAATGGATTCAGTGTCAATATGTTCACTGGTTTTGTTCTTAATTCGCTCAACAAAAACGATAGGACGTTGGTCACGAGTAATTGCTGCTACAGAGCCCGACATCATCATGCTATCCACCATTTCAGCCGCGATTTTTTGTAAATCTGTTGAGCCAAAATCGATAGTCGTGGTTTCTGTTGCTTGCGCATCGCCGTAAGAGACTTTGTTAGAACAGCCACCTAAAATGACGGCAAGACCTAAAAGAGCAATAATACTTTTTTTCATGAGAGTTCCTTAGTTTTTCAATACCAGCGCATCGTTAGCGCGGCAGCTTCGGCAGAGCCGTTAAGATTAATCGTCTTGTGCTTCTCTAATTTGCACACGGAATTTTGTGCCATTTGGATTCACAGTAACTTCAGATAACGTGACTTGCTCAAATCCTCGCACAATCATTTTTCGCCACGGACCAGGTTTGGTATTCACTTCTAAACCATTGTTGTCATACCAATAAAATCGGTAAAGAATGTGCTGATCACCTTTGTAATTGCTACTCAGCTGCACGACTCCTCGTGGGCGATCATCAACGTAAGTGGTGGTGATGTTGTCAACTAATAAGCGACTACCTAAAACGTTATCATTAAAAAATACTTTTTGCGTTTGGCCATCAATTCGAATACCAGCCGTGTTTTCGGCGCATCCAACTAAACCAATAGCCATTGCTAAACAAACAAGCCATGCTTTCATTACAGTCTCCCTAGCTGTTTATGCCACACGGTTGAGTGTGCTCCCTGACGAGATACCCATACCAATGTAGTCTGCTGTGCAGGCACTTCAAACTGATAGGTTTGATCACCCAAGTTTAAACTTTGTGTTCCCGGTTTCACGATTTTTGAAGCCGTTTTCACTTGCGCTGGCAATGTTTGCCAACTTCTCGTATCTGGCTGTTCGGTCAATGTGTTCCATACATTGAAAAGTATGTTGCCCACATCATCGCCTTTTTTCGCCGCCTCTTTTCGGATTCGATCTTTTGCCCAAACACGAAGAGCTTGACGGATCACTATTGTAGTAAGACGTTCATTAAGATCGTTTTGCGCCATCGCATTAACATCAACCAGCGTACTGGAAGATAATACCTGACCATTTAAAACAACATCGCTAAAACGTTGAGCACCTCGGTTCTGATAATAAGGAAGCGCCAACGAATAAATCGCGCCATTATCGCGACTGTCGTAAATCGGTAAATCAATACGCCACCCTTTCATCGCCTCAACAACACCCTGCTCATCAATAACGATGACTCGCCCTTGTGACTGAGTTAATCCAGAAGGTGCTTTGCCATACCGCTTCTCTAGCATGCGCAAGTCTTCACGCATGCCTAACTTCTTAGCAGCGTATAAGGTGCTTTCTACAACTTGCTTGTTGTCTGGCATTACAGCGAGTGCTCGTCGGTAATCAACATAAGCACTGTTTAAGTCTCGCGACGCTTCATATAACAAGCCAGAAAGATAGAACAGATAACCATTTTGTACCGCGCTTAGTTTTTTACCAGCATCAGGGTAGTTCGCTAATACACTGCCTAAATTGGCAGACATGCCTTGCTTGTTAAGGTCTTTCTCTGCTGCTTTTAGCTCTTTTTCACGCGCATTTCTTGCCGCTTCCTGAACTTGATTAGCTCGACGCACTTCAACTAGTGCTCCTTCTAAATCGTTTTTCTGTAAGTAATTTAGTCCTAGATACAGGTGCAAAAAGCCAAGTTCGTAATCGGCGGGATGATAATCTTGGAGATTGTCGTTCACTGCGAGAGAGCCGACGCTCGTTGCCGTGTCTGACACAGATATCGTCGCTCGATCTTGTTGAACACGTACGGCACGATCGCTGCTTTCTAGCGCATTCAAACTTGTTGGGTAATCTTCAGCAAGAAAAGAGATGCGACCTTTTTCAAAATTGCCAAGTATCTCGCCACCCACTTCACTTGATTGAAGTTGTTTTGCTTTGGCATATTCCCCTGCAACAACGGCTTGATAAACTTCTTGATTCTGGTTGCTGTAATGACTAAACAGATTGCCCGCAGATAAATTCGCGCAGCCAGAGGCCATTAAAGCCCAGCTCATCAGCCCTAACAGCTTTACACCTAGTTTCACATTTATCTCCACAAATGTGTCATTCGACAGGAAAAAGAAGTGGGTGAATCGCCACCCACTTTTAAAAGCTTAGCTCAATACCATTGGACCTAGAGGGCGGCCGCCTAGTAGGTGCATGTGAATATGGTAAACCTCTTGGCCACCATGTGGATTACAATTAACGATCAGGCGATAGCCGTCTTCAGCAATACCTTCTTCTTTCGCCAACTTTCTAGCAACAGTGAACAAACGCCCCATCATTGCTTCATCTTCAGCTTCTACATCATTCGTTGTTGGGATCAGTTTATTCGGAATAATGAGAATATGGCTTGGTGTGCGAGGGTTAATGTCGCGAAACGCAGTCACCAAATCATCTTGATAAAGGATATCGGCAGGGATTTCCTTGCGAATAATTTTACTAAAGATCGTTTCTTCCGCCATGAGGACTCCATTTTATAAACGTAATTAGACCCCAATTAGTATGCGCCAACCAAAAGCGGAGCTCAATAAAAACAGTGTTCACTTAACATTATTAATCAAATGCTAATTAACGAAGCTTTTTTTGTCGTGTGCGTCATAAAATGCGCATCACAAACTGAATACAATCCAATGAATTTTGTTACTTTTTTAAGACAATTATTATTTTTATACCCAAGTAAATTCAAAAATACTTGGGTAGCTTGTCTATTTTTGGGAGAGGAAGCTCACTTATGCGAGGTTCAGTTATTAAAAGGATGTATGCCGGCTTTGCACTGATCATCATCCTATTTGCCGTCACAATTGCCATTATGATGGGAGGAATGAGTGATATTCACGGAAAATTTAGCACGGTTTCTAAATCATCCCTACCGTTGGTATCGTTATCTAATCAAACCAGTGTTGAGCTGCTTTCTGCCGACAAATCATTTAAAGACTTCCTGACGACAGAGAATAAACAACGCATGGATGAAATGCGTCAGGAATTTGCTAGATCTCAACAGCGCTTCGAATCCACATTGGCTCAACTGAAAACCGCAAGCCAAATCTACCCTTCTCTTGCCGAACCGTTTTCACAGTTAAAAACGTTAGAGCAGAGCTATTTTACAGAAGCTCTAGAGGCCATGGACAACTACGAAGCAATGTTTGCGGCTCAAGAAGAAGTGCAAAAATCCTCACGCCGCTTCCAAAAACTGAATACCGAACTTTCGGTTGGTCTTAAAGAATATGTGGCAGATCAAACCAGCATTTCTGTCAAAGTCATGGCAAAGAGCTACTTTATCAAGTTAAAAGATGCCGAAGTAATTACCTCTGATGCCCTCGCCAGTTCCAACCCTGAGTTTGTTACGCAAGCCGTAGCTAAAAACCGCAAAGCAGTAACGCACTTGAATTACGCATTCCGCGGGTTGGTGACTCAGCTTCCTGAGCTAGAAAAAGCTTTTGGCGAATCTGTGGAGCAATTTACTCGTGACGTTGGTATGCGTGGCGGTGTGCTAGACCAACATAATAATTACCTCAATGCTCGCGCCGCTTTGTATAACAATATCGCCAACCTAGCAAATAAAGTGGATTCAACCATGGCGATTCTTGAGCAATTCACGACAACCGCAACAGATAAGCTCAATGAATCATTGGCAGACGCAGGTGACATATATTCGGCAGGTGTAACGAAAGCCATCATCATTGGCGTTATTGTCGTTTTACTCGCGACAGCGATTGGCTACCACATCGCACAAAGCGTTCGCGAACCGTTGACTCGTATTCTAAAAGTGTTAGAAAGCCTGACTGAAGGAGATATGACACAGCGTATCGACATTCGCTATAACAACGAATTCAGCCGTGTGAGTGGACACATTAACTCACTCGCCGACAACCTTCACGAGATCTTGGTGAAACTCAACGAAGCGTCAGAAAACCTATCGTCAACCGCGACAACCAACGAACGCACCTCTTCGCAAGCACAAATTAAATTGAGCTCTCAACGCGAACAAACAGCAAACGTCGCTACCGCGATGACAGAAATGTCTCATTCAGTGCAGGAAGTCGCGCAAAGTGCGCAAGGCTCGTTAGAAATGGTGCAACGCGTCGAATCTGCCTCTGAAGAAGGTAGAAATGTTATGAGCAGTAATATCTCAACCATTAATCAACTAGAAACACGTTTGAACGAATCGGTCTCCGCTGTTTCTGAGCTACAAAAGATGAGTGGCCAAATTGGGTCTATCCTTGATGTGATCCGCAACATTGCGGAGCAAACCAACCTACTGGCATTGAACGCGGCAATTGAAGCGGCTCGCGCTGGTGAACAAGGTCGCGGCTTCGCGGTAGTGGCAGATGAAGTACGAGTACTCGCATCAAGAACGACTCAATCAACCACTGAAATTGAATCCATGATCAGTAATCTGCAATCTAGCTCACAATCAGCAAACCAAGTCATACAAAGCTGTATGAGCGATATGGAGATGTCGGTTGAGCAAGCGTCAAAAGCGAACAGCTCAATGGAAGAGATCCAGGCGCTAATCATTGAGATCAGCCAAATGAGTACGCACATTTCACAAGCAGCAGCAGAGCAAAGTGAAACATCAACAGACATTGCTCGCAGTATTGAAGATATCAACAGCATCGCCGATGAAAGTTTCCAAGCCATGTCGAGTATCGCACAAACCAGTGAGTCACTGACCCACTTGGCTCATCAGCAAAATGAATTGGTCCACCGCTTTAAGTTATAAATACTTTATAATTAAGAGCATTAATTAGTGCAATCAACTGTATAAGGGCGACTTTTTGTTAAGTCGCCCTTGTTTTTTGTCGGCCATGTCTACATATGATTAATAAGGCCAGCTCATCCCCTTGCACAACTCTTTTCGAGCGGCCTCATAAAAAGGAAAATCTATGGCTGTTCATGTTGGTATTATCGACCAAGACCCAGTGAGATTGGTCACTCCTCTATTAGATAATCGTACGCTAAGCACACATATCGTCTTCATCGGAGACAAGAGCCAGTTAGATATATTTGACCGACTGAGTGCCGTTTTAGATCAACGAGAAATTACTTCTGAATTTTTTGAAATTCCATCCGCTGTTAATACATCTCTGATCAAACAAGCAATTCAAAAACTGGCAAAAGACCTCCATGAACGCGGCGAAGATGTAAAATTGAACGCGAGCTGTGGTCTTCGTCATCGCTTGTTGTCGGTGTACGAAGTTTTCCGTACCTATCGCTGGCCAATTTTTGTGGTAGAGCCTAGTAGCGATAAGCTTTGTTGGTTATACCCTGATGGCAAAGAAGATACCCAAGTCGAAGATCACATTACGATTGCAGATTACCTCACTATCTTTGGTGCACGCGGCGAGTTTCACCACGTTGATTTACCACCTCTTCTTGATAAAAAATTGTATGAACTTGGTGAACGATGGGCCTCAAATGCGCTTGAGCTTGGGCCAGGTCTAGCAACACTTAACTACCTTGCAACCACATGCCGCAAAGAACAAAAGCTTGATGTCGAGCTCTCCGAAAAACAGCAGGGCTACCGTGAGCTCAACATGTTGCTTTCAGATTTAGTAGAAGCAGAAATCGCCACCTACGAGAATGGCGTTTTAACGTTTGCAGATGAAGATGCTCGACGCTTTTCAAACGGTGAGTGGTTAGAGACTTTGGTTCACAGCACCGTGAAGCAAATCCAAGACACCATGCCGACGATCCAAGATCGATCGTTAAATGTTCAGGTTTATCGCAAACTTGGTGAAAGTGAAGTACGCAATGAGTTAGATGTCGCAACAGTTGTAAACAACAAGCTGCACATCATCGAGTGCAAAACCAAAGGCATGAGAGATGACGGCGACGATACTTTATATAAGTTAGAATCGCTTCGCGATCTATTAGGTGGCTTACAAGCGCGCGCAATGTTGGTGAGCTTCCGTCCTCTTCGTCACAATGACATTACTCGTGCTGAAGACTTAGGGCTAGCCCTGATTGGCCCTGATGAGCTTAAAGATTTAAGAACGCACTTAACGGCTTGGTTTAAAGACGCGGGCGGTTCAGACGAGATATAGTGCCATTAAGAAAAGCTAAAATTCACAACGATAAAAAGCAGCATTAATGCTGCTTTTTTATACCTAAATTTTAGCTGTACGCATTTCTATAAGTAGAAAAAAACCAGAGGTTAGCCTCTGGTTTTTTCTGTTTGTTTAAATGCCAACTATAGCGGCTTAAAGCATTTTACGCGCTGCTTCTACAACCACTTTAATTGAACGCGCTTCCGTTTCTTTCAGAGTTGAATGATCTGGAATCTCTTTTTGTGTACGGTTGATGATAACACCAGCCACACAACCCGCTTTTAAACCAGAGCTCGCACACATTGTTAGCAGTGTTGCAGACTCCATCTCGAAGTTAAGTACGCCCATGTCTTGCCATTCTTGCATAGAGCCTTGGAAACGCTTAACAACACGACCAGAGAACGTATCGTAACGTTCTTGACCAGGGTAGAACGTGTCGCTTGATGCAGTCACACCCATGTGAACTGTAGCGCCAGACTCTTCTACCGCTGCTTTCATTGCGGTTGCTACTTCAAAGTCAGCAACTGCTGGGAATTCCATAGGAGCAAAGTGTAGGCTCGCACCGTCAAGACGAACTGACCCCGTCGTTACGATCATGTCACCCACGTTTACATGCGGTTGAATTGCACCCGTTGTACCAACACGTAGGAAAGTACGAACACCAAGCTGTGCCAATTCCTCAACTGCGATAGAGGTAGAAGGACCACCAATACCTGTAGAACAAACCACAACAGGTTTACCGTCTAGCTCTGCACGGTATAGCGTGTATTCACGATGGCTTGCTAGAAATACTGGATTTTCCATTTGTTCTGCGATTTTTTGAACACGCGCTGGGTCACCAGGAATGATCGCTAGAGTCGCACCATTAAGATCAGCTTCAGTAACACCTAAATGGAATACAGCTTGAGACATAAGTCGCTCCTTATTGTGGCTTATTTTATGAACAATAAGCTCATTAATCAGTTATTGGGTACAGATGCACTGTAGCGAACCTTTCACCAACATAGAGTGATCACAATCACAATGACAAAATGTAATGAAAATGAAATTTCAAACAAAACTGGTATTGATCACACTTTAAGGGGCGTTAGATCATTTTGTTGCATAGCAATGCGTGATTTCAAGGACGAGAAAAACGTCCGATCGCATCAGGTTAATACGGTTAAAAAAAGCCCGATACACGAATGCCTCGGGCTATTAATGAGTGGGATCAATGGTTAGGTCAGTTATTTGATCTGCTTGGACTCAAAACGAAGTAATCTCAACGCATTCAATGTCACCAGTGCTGTTGCACCACTGTCGGCTAATACAGCAACCCACAACCCAGTTACACCAAGTAAACTTGTCACTAAGAATACACCTTTCAAACCTAGCGCTAACGCGACATTCTGACGAATGTTACTTAGCGTCGCACGCGACAGTTCTATCATGGCAGGTAGCTCAATCAAACGGTTGTGTGTTAACGCCGCATCAGCAGTCTCGAGCGCAACATCCGTACCGCCTCCCATCGCAATGCCGATACTCGAAGCTTTCATGGCTGGAGCATCATTGATACCGTCTCCCACCATCGCAACGGTATGTTGTTGTGATAGCTTCTCGACGTAATGCACCTTGTCTGCAGGTAACAAACTCGCTTTATAATCCAAGCCTATTCTATTTGCCATTGCTTCTGCACTTCTCGGGTTGTCACCCGTTAGCATCACCGACGTGACCCCAAGTTCCTTCAACATTACGATGGCTTGCTGGGCATCTGAGCGCAATGTATCTTGCCATGCGATCACGCCAATGACCTCGTCATCGAAACGCACAATGACAACCGTTTTACCTTGTTGTTCCAACGTAACCACTTGCTCTTTGGCTTCTTGAGAAAGTGGAAAGTCTGCCTTTGAAGGCGTGACCACTTGGACCATTTTTCCATCGACGTAACCAGTGACACCAGAGCCTATTTGCGCGGTTTTATCCAACGCTTCAGGAATAGTAAGCCCCTGCTCTTGCACTTTGGTAACTAAAGAAACTGCTAGAGGATGACTTGAGCCAACCTCGATTGACGCAGTTAGGCTAAGTAACTTGTCTTCATCCATATCAAAAGCAAAGACGTCGGTCACTTCTGGTTTACCTTGCGTCAGTGTCCCAGTTTTATCAAATGCGACAGACTCAACCTTGCCAAGCAACTCAAGCGCCGCTCCACCTTTGATCAATGCGCCCCGCTTAGCAGCTGCCGCCAAGCCAGAAGTGATCGCCGCAGGCGTTGAAATTACTAATGCACATGGACAAGCAATCAACAGCAGGGCAAGTCCTCGATAGATCCACGTCTCCCACGGTTGAGCAAATAGTAATGGCGGCGTAACGATAACCACCAGAGACACCAACATCATTAGTGGCGTATACCAACGGCTAAATTTATCAAGAAAGCGTTCTAATGGTGCCTTACGGGATTCTGCTTCTTCAATCAAATGAAGAATTCGGTCTATCGCATTCTCGCCCTGACGGGAAGTCACCTGTAAACGAACCACTTTATCGACAACCACAGCCCCGGCCATCACTTTGCCACCGGTTTGATGCTCAACGGGAACAGATTCTCCCGTTAACGCACTTTCGTCAAAACTCGCAAGCGCATCTTGCAAAACACCGTCGGCAGGCAAACGACCTCCGGGTGCGACTTCTATGATATCCCCTGGTTTAAGCTGAGCAGCTGGTACTTCTTTACGTTCACCATCAATTATTAAAATTGAACTTTCTGGGACTAAGTCCATTAACGCCTGGACACCGCTTCGCGCGCGAGATGATGCATATGCTTCTAACTTTTCACCAATAAGGAAAAGCAATAACACCATTGCGGCTTCGGCGGTTTCACCTAAATATAAAGCGCCGAGCGCCGCTACACTCATTAACGTTTCAATCGCAAAAGGCGTACCGCTACGCGCCAACTTAAATGCTTTGAGCGCGATTGGGTATAAACCAAGTAAACACGTCAAAGTGAATAACCAAGCGCTTATTTGAGGGTCGATCTTAGAAATTACTGCCGCAGTAGCCATTGCACCAGCAATCGAGAGAATTTGGATGTTGTCTCTTATGACGCCAAGCCAGCCTTTCTTTGTAGTGCTTGGTTTTGGAGCATCCAGTGAAGAGAGCGGGAAACCCGTTTTTTGGGCTGTCTGCTCTATCGTAGCTATCAGCTCTAGACCATCAAAATCGACGACCAGTTTTTCTGTTGCAAACAAAACCTTGGCTTGGCTGACGCCTTGTAAAGACGTAATGACTTTCTCAAGCTTTTGCGCACAAGATGGGCAATCCATACCTGACACAAGCCAAGCGTTCCGAACGGAGGAATTACTCTCCCTTGTGGGATCGTCTTCCTCGCCTGTGTCAACGCTGCAGCCTCCTCCACTACAGCAAGAGCTTTCAGAAACATCAACACTGGCCTGAGAGATATTGAGCGAAGATTTTACTGGCGCACAGCATGACTCGCTTGCACCAAGCGGCACCGCAGTTTTGATTTTGCTAGATTGGCAACCTTGATGTTTTGTACACATAATTTTTTCCTTATTGGTATCGGTGATTTACCTATTGCTAAGGATAAACCTTAGAGTAAGCTCCAAGGTCAAGATAAATTTGTACAGTTCGGCGATAGAAAATAAAAAAGACGCCGAAGCGTCTTTCCAAACCAGTTTAAAAGCAATATTCCGTAAAGTTTAAACAGAGAGGTTAAACGGGATGCTTAAAGCACTCATTTAATGTCATTCCTATGGCACGCAGCACGTCTCTTCTTGTGATAACACCAACCAACTTACCTTTGCTATCCACCACTGGATACATTTTCGGCTTTCCAACTTTCATCATGTCAGCCAGTTCAATTACTGACATTTCTGGAGAAACAGATAAGACATCATCATGCATACACTCTTGTACCGTATGTGTATCTTGGCAGTGATAACTTGCTTTCACCAACTTATCTAATAAGTCTTGCTCCGATAAAAACCCAACCACTTTTTCATTTTCATCAATGACAGGGCCACCTAGTGTGACACTTTGCATTACTTTGTTTAAAGCTGCCGAAAGTGACATATCTTTCGTGAAAGTCACCGCTTGCAACGTCATGTAATCTTTTACTTTTAATGAATGCATTCTTATCTCCTTAAGGGCATTTTATTGCGGCCTTTAGATAAGTGTCGCCTAATTTCCTGATTTTACTAAATGGAAAGGAGTAATTTTATTTATAGGCACAGCCTATTGAACTAAAACAAAATTAACTCACCGAACAACATTCACTGTATTTCGTTAAACGCAAGATTCAGCCAGGCTGATTTTTCTAGGCAATAAATACAACAAAGCCAGTCAAATTGACTGGCTTTGTTATTAAGTAATTGTTGCGTTAGCTATGTTGGCGGCGCATGTTGTCTAAAATAATGCCAGTCGCCATCGCGACATTCAGTGATTCGGCACCGCCAAACGCCGGAATCGTGATTTTATCTGTCACGAATTTTGCTGCGGCTTCGCGCACACCATGAGATTCGCTGCCCATCAACAAAATACCTTCAGCAGCGAAATCCGTTTTATGAACGCTCTCTCCTTCCAAAAACGCGCCATATACTGGCAATTTGGCGTGTTCCAAGTAACTTGGCAAATCCACCAAACTCACTTGTACGCGGCCAAAGCTGCCCATGGTCGCACTGATCGTTTTAGGATTATAAGGATCAGCACAATCTGTACTCGCAATAATGTGCTTGATGCCATACCAGTCTGCAACACGAATAATCGTACCTAGATTACCAGGGTCGGATACACCATCTAGCGCAATCATCAAGCCTTTCGCTTGAGGCTCTTTTACACTCGGAATTTCAACCACAGCAATGGCCGCATTATTGCTCACAAGCGTGCTCGCTTTGGTCAATTCATCAAGCGATGCTTCAACACAATCAAAACGATTTAGCGTACCAGCATTTTGTTCGAGAAATGCCGCTGTTGCAAAAACCTGCTTCACCTTCAATGAACAACTTGCTAGCTCTAGTACGTTCTTTTCACCCTGAACTAGGAATAAGCCATGCGCTTTACGCTGTTTCTTTTGACCTAAAGCACGAAGCAGTTTTAATTGGTTTTTTGAAATCATTAAAGTATCCCAGGTGAAAATGGTTATTCGGCGAGCGTACCCTAAACAATCTTCACGACAGTTCGGTATCAAGCGGATGAGATTATAAATTATACCTAAATAACCTCAAGAAGCTTGATCATCAGAAGACGTTGAACACCAAGCGTAGCCAAAATAAAAGAAGGCTCAAAAACGAAAAAAGCCCTGCGATAACGCAGGGCTTTCAAAGTGTCGCTGAAACCATAACGTATCCTAAAGCCCTACTGCGAATCAATCAGTTACCAACACATTAAAACCATATAATGTCCTAATGTCAAAGCATATAATGTCCTAATCCTCTTTTCCGTTTAGCCCTGAGTAATGTTGTGAAAGAAAACTACTTACATGCTCAGGCAGCGGTGTAATACCAGTAAGCCGGACCGTGCGGTAAGCAAACAGACTAACCTCGTCACAAGGCTGAATAGAAGCTAAACATGATGTATTATTGAATTTTGCTAATGCACCAAAAGATGGATTAGCTCAAATATGGAAAACAACGACAGGCACAAGACAAGACCTGAGGCTATTATTTGTTACTCAACTCAACAAAAAAGAGGGAGAAACTCCCTCTCAGTATCATTGAATGTTTTGTTTTCGCCAGTTTTGTATTGCCTTGGCTATACGACCATTAATGGCCTGTTGTTGCCACTCATCCCAAAAATCGACTGTACCACTATTTGGTTTGTGGATTGGTTCATCAATTCTGATACGGCTTGGTAATAAACTGGCGTCACCAACGACCAGAGCTTCACCAGTATCCAATGTAGGTAGGATATCACTAAACCCTCCGAGGCTATCAGGTAGCAACCTTTTCACAACTGCCTGATCATCTGCATTAGTGAGGCGCATTGATACGAAGTTACTACACTGACTCAGCATTGTCTTATTTACTTCTGAAGGTCGCTGGCTGATAACTACTAAGCTGACTCCATATTTTCGACCTTCTTTAGCAATTCGCTCGAAAATCTCTATAGAAATATCATCAGCGGCACCAGCGGCATTACGTTGTGGAATGTATAGATGCGCCTCATCACAAAGCAAAGCGACTGGGTGTCGCTCCTCACTTGAAGTCCACTGCTGAATAGAAAAAGCTAACCGAGCAACCATAGAAACAATCAATGGCAATATATCAGAAGGAACCTCAGAGAAATTGATAATTTTTATGCCACCTTGTCCATTTTCTTGAGTACTTCCCAACAAAGCGTCCGTAAGCTGACCAAGCCAATCAAATTCCAATGTTTCTGTGCCACCTTGAAATAGAAAGCCTAGTCTTCTGTCTGTGACTTTGTTTTCGAGCCTCGCGATAAGCCTAGAAAGTTTCCCATAAAACTCTCCTTGTTTAGTCTTCCCAGCTGCTCCAGGAACCATCTCCGAGTTTATTTCGTTCAGCCGATTTAGCAGTACATCAATATCGAAAGGGACTGGGCTATCTACAGTAAAGCTATTTAGAATATCAGTATACCCTCCAGTAACTAAGTATTGCTGTTTGGCGGCATTGACTTCCCGTGACATGATCATGGCCTGATTAGGTGCGTTTTGATCAGAGCGGTCAACAAATAGTGATACAAGAGCTTCATAAGACAAAAGCCAATAAGGCAAGTAGATTGCCCCATCTACAATTGTTTTTCCTGCTTCAATTTCCCCAGGCCCCGCAACTTTATAATGCTTCAAGCCTTCATGCTGCAAAGGTGAATATTCTCCGTGGAGATCAAATACAATTGCGTTGGATGACGCTAAGTTAGCCATCTGCTCGATAATTTTTGCAGTAGTCCATGACTTACCCGAGCCAGTACTTCCACCAATAAATGCATGTCGTTGGAAAAACTTATTGCCATTTAGATACGCAATAGCATTGTCATCTAAGGTATACTTGCCCAAAGTAAGAGAGTTGCCCTCAGCAGCAGCATTAGATAACACTCTCATGAAAGCAGTAAGTTCATCTCCCTCTAAAGCAAAGCAATTAGCATCTATTTCAGGAACACTTTCTAACGTTCTTCTAAAGACGTCTCGACGTGCTCCATCTCGATCAAGCATGGTACCTATTAAAGCTACCTTACAAAGGTTTTGCTCATTCGTCTCTTCCTCATTCCCTTCTTCAAGATCGAATAACTTTTTACGAGTAACTTGAGAGATTAACCCTATCAAGTGCTGTCCCGGTTTAGCACTTTGTAGCACAGCAAGCCTGTTTACCTGCAAGCGCTTCAATAATTCTCTATCTTCAACTTCAACAATAACGGTCGCAGTGTCAACCGAAGCGACTTTACCAAGCGCTTGTTCATCACTGTAAGTAAATAATGGCAATTCCATTTCCCCCCTAGATAACTAATTCCAAATAACCAGATAGACTCCAAAAATCACCATCTACGGTAATAGGAGTGTCAGTTTCTGAACTGTAAATTATTGATTGGTTATCGTGTACTCCTCGTTCAATAGCCAAGAAGTTATTGGCTCTTCCTGATAAAAGAAAATCTCTAGCAGTATCACTCAATCCCCAAGTGACAAGAGTTATGCATCCTCCATCACGGATACATTTTTCTACTAACTTTTCTTGAATGTGTTCATCGTTAAAACCGAAGCCAACACAAAGATAAGAGTCGCTATTTCTGATCGCACTATCAGCCATCTGAATGATAGTTCTAAATGGTTCATGATATGTCGTCATGTATTTAGCTATACCTGGCGTTACAATCTGAGGTTTATGTCCTTCAGGAATAGTTTCGACTTGATTTAAACCAATCACATCACCAAGAGGACTTGTGAACCAGTCTAGACTGCCATGCACCTTTAGAATATTGACTACTCTATCAGCTCGGAGTGATTGAGGTGGAGCCTGTAACCTTCGATAGCCGTGCGTAAATCCAGTGTAATGATGAACTCCTGCTTGCTCAGCTGCATATTCAGCAATACGATCATAATTGGTTGTCACAATATTAATTTGATCTGCAACCGAACGAAACAGGCCTTTAATCAAGGTTGCTAAAGGGAACTCATTCGTTCCCAAAAGAGATGATTTAAACACCCCTATATCTTGTGGGTTGAGTAACTCCCATGTAGCACTAACTACTGCATTTGTTAAGTTTTCAGATAAGCGAACCTCATGTAAAGCCGATTCTAAATCGGCTCCTGATTCCAGTAAGACTTTAAATCTTTCCCAAACTTCGAGCTCCGTCCCATCAAGTCCACTAGTTTCAACTGTACTTACTAAATGCTTTGACAGCTCTCCCATCCCCGATAAACCAAACGCAGCAGATGCGCCGCTACCGAGGATGATTACAGGAGATTTTTGATAGTACTTTTGCGCCTGAGCGTAAAAGTCAAATTCACTCATGAATACTCACCTAATTTCTTAATGCAATACTCCTATCTATACCACACTCACAGCACAAAAATTGTGTTAACCAGCAGATTTAACTAACAAAACTCTCATCTTTTTTTAGACAATGTACCATCTACTCATCCACTTAGCTCTCTACCCAAGCTACTGATCAGTCTCTCAAGCTTATCGATACAAGGAACTTCCCCATTCCCATCTTTCTGTAGCTTGCAGAACTGCCCAGTGCGTTTTTTGCATTAGAACACAAACTTTTGGCACGATTAGATTTAGTAGGGCAACTATGGGGCACGAAAAAAATTGTTACAAATGCTGCCAGCACACTTTGGGGGCACTTTCGTGTTTCATGCTCCATCAGCACGCCTTTGGAGATAAATGAGTTTAGTGAAATAGAATATTAGGTCTTAGCAATCTGTCAGCACAGATTAAAACTTGAGTTGAAAAATAACAGATTGCTTCCTGATTAACCCATCGAACCTGTGTTTTCTATATCCCAAATACAAAAAAGCTCGACTAACTTAGTCGAGCTATCAATAGGTCACCAGTCTGGCTATCTAATAGTGATCATTTTTTGGGGAACATTGTCATCATTCTCTACCGTAGAGTCATGACTTGGACGTTCATATCGACGTTTACGTAACAAGCTACTCTTTGCAATTCTTCGTCGAGCTGTTCGATTGCGATAGTCACAGCTATCTTCTTGGCATTCAAGATCCTTTTGGGCTTGAGCACTCAAACGCCATAGTGTGTCATTATTCATAATCGCCCTCCCCCTGTTTCAGCGTCTTACTTCTTTCTATTTTATACTCACTAAGCCACATTTTTATCTCGGTTAATTTCGACAAATAGTGACAAAATGGTGCAGTAATATCCGCATAAACTTCTGCCATTTTAGAGTTAGCAAGAATATCGTTTTTGTTTGCATACACGTTAAGTATACACCTTATCTTCGAACTGTCTGGCTCTAAAGTGTCACCTTTAAAGCCAAATATCGGGATGGATATCAATGAACCCGTACTATTTGTGTTATAGTACGACATGATATCGTCTTTAAACTTTGGTGTCATTTCTCTTGAATAAAGTGGAGAATCGCTGAGTTCCTTGAGTCTAGATGTCGCAGCATGTGTTAACTCGGGATGGTATACAGGTCCCTTTCTGTGCATTGCTAGTGGAGCGCCATGCATATTCGGTTGGTTCGCTTCTTTCGAGCTACTGCATATTTCGCTTGCACTATACGGCATGCATATCGGTTGATGCGAGCGCTCTGCGTCTTTATTGTTTGAAATAGTCTGACTTAATGATTGCTCATTGATGAGTATGTACTCTGCTCTCTCTAGTTTTGCTTCCCAGTTATTATTAAACAGAAAGAATGGAGAGCTCTTTATTGCTTCTAGCTCAAACGAGTATTGATCTATATGTGGCGCAGTCTGGTCACCCTTAAAGGTCTCCAATGCTTCGTTGGCTTTAATTATCATGAACAAGTTGCATCGGTAGAGCATGGATAACTTGTGAAAGCCATTCCAGGCTTCCAAAACTTCGATCATTGACTTCATGCACCTTTGCTTTGCGTCGTGCAGGTCCTTTTCTATCTTAACCAAGTCCTCATCATTCGCGAATTCATCATCAACACTCAGTGCTTCTTTAAACAAGTCGGATGTTTCTGCAACATCTTTCCATTGTTTGGCTAGTTCAATAGTTTTTTTATTAGCTAAGGCTACTACTTCAACAGGAGGCCGCGACTGCTCTTCTCGGTTCTTTCTGCGCTTCGCCCCATGATGTAATACGGTAGCAACTACGAAAACGCCAAGAGATACTACAAAAACGAACGTAGAAACTCCAATTGATGCACCTCCGATGATCTCATTTTTTAGCTCAGAGCTAGAGACTGAAACGATTGCACCCCATGCGACACCGGTCAGGGTTAGTAAAGCATAACCCAGAGAGGACAATGTAAAGTTTGCTACAACCTTTACCCTTTTATTCTCTGCCCAATGATTAAGGGCCCAAGACAATAAGGCGCTTATAATGATGGCAATAACGGTCCAGTCAGAGTAACTGCCGAATGACATGTTCTGCATTAAAGAAGCCATACTCGAAAACGATACCGAGTCGAATTGGATGATAGCAATTACTAAGACAAAGCAAGCTACTACAGAAATTGACGCTGCTAAAAGCAACGTGAACATGACAGTTACTATTCCATTAATCATTTTTGGTTACTACAAATAAAGTGGCTTAAAATTATCACTTGACCGCTAAGTGTTTTAACGAACGCTACTAAACAAACACATCAATAATCCTGACTTTCCAACATTAACACGTCAGGCTTGGCGCTGATACATCGCTTGAAGAGGTTTCTCATTAATACACTACTTTCATCATTCTGACCTACTCTTTGTATGATGCGATCTGCTTTGCTAAACATGTTCAACTCCAAATAAACGATTCACTCCAATTTGTAGTTAACTGGCATGTTTGAGGCAGTATCCTGAACGTTTGACTGCTCTATTATTTCGTAACTCGGAACTGTTCCAAAGCGGTCACGTAACACGTCTCGGTGTAACTCCAATTTAGTGACACGTAATCTTAGTCTGTGATCACGTAATCTAGCCCCCTACAAAAACAAAACCGCAGACCTTCACCCATGGTTTTATAATCGGCTTATTTTACCGCTAGCCCAGCGGATATAGGATGCTTACTTCCTGACCTATTCTTGACCGCCTACTCGGCGGAGTACGCTGCACCAGAGAGACCCGCGCCGTAGCCAGAATTCTTAGCCGCCTACTCGGCGGAGTGCTGCATAGATTACAACACAATTCATTTACTAAACGAATATTTATAACTTTTCTAGCTAAAATACCTTTCTTTTAGCTCTATCTTTAACTGCTTGATTTTAGATCGTTAACTTTTAGCGTTCTAAAATAGGGTTAAACCGTTATGATAGGTACTGTCCCTCTCCACTTGTTATTAGATGCAAAACCATAACCATTAAAGCCCTGCCCTATTTCTACTTGCACAGGATATTGCCGTTGAATATGTAGAACAAATTCATGACCTGATGACTGACTACTTATAGGGATTTCATGGAATAGATCAAACTCTCGCTCTTCAATGGATATAGGTGTGTAAATACGACCTTGCTCCACAGCACGTTTCATTGCTCGTTTTATTCTTCGCTTTTTCGAACCATTGAAAATCTTTTGAATCGTTTTATTGAATACAAATCGAACTTCCTCTGCATCATCAGGAACAACATTAATATCTGAGATTTCAAAGAGGTTCTCGTTCATCATTGTAGAGAAGTAGGGTTGGTACGATAGACCAGTTAGGATACTTTCATTGGTCGAGACAAAAGTAATTACATTGCCAACGGTTTGTTCATTCCATAAAGGGAAACAGATACCAACACTGTTTTTAAACTGCTTATTACGTTCATGAGAAAGAAAGCCGTGCATATTGGAAATACAGCGGCCTGACAAGAGCTCATTATCAGCACGCTCCGGTATGTAACGAATAGAAAAATAAGACCGTGATTCCATCAGTCATCCTTATTCTTTTTCTTACTCCCACCACTGTACACACCGCCTTTAGCTAATACCGCCATGATAAAGTGAACGTCATCTGGGATTAGGTTGGTTTCAAGCATCGATTCAACATAGCTTTCTGTTTTTGCAATCAATGAGTAAAAGTCTCGGTGCTGTGAACTATGTCGCCTTGCGATTACATATTCTTTGTCAGCGCCATATTCATTAACACGCAGCGGCTTATCTGCATTTTCATCCCACCAATCATCGATTAGTTGGATTGCGGCTCCTACTTTCTGCGAATGAAATGCTGCTGACTCTTCTCCATTGACTATTACCTTTGCCAATTGTTTAGTTGGTTTTCCTACTTCTTTCGCATCTAAGAACTCTTGGCTTGGGTACACCTCATCGCCCCAGCCTACGGTGAGCTTCGCTTTAATATCCACATTGAAATAGCTGGTCCTATCCGACAGAGCTTGAGACAAATAGTCAGTAAATTCATCCAAGGCTAGTTGTGACCCCTTATCCCACGAGCCATACCAATCTAAAAACCTTGCGTCAGTAATTACCCACTGCTTATCTTCTGTTTTAACTTCAACGCTTATGTTTCTGCACTCTCGATTACGCCAAACCCATGTCGCCATCAAAATATTTTTTGCATAACGCCTTGCCAGCTCCCGATATCCTCCCAATTCTTTATACAGGGCAGCAAGGTTACTGAGTATGTCTCTAACCTCATTATCAACACAAACTTCTGGAGATAACGAATTCGCTCGAACTCTTAAAGAGAAGGCACAATAAATATCATCTGCTCCGGGCGGTACATAGCACTCTTCAATGAATTGTGGATTTGAATAGGAAAGATCTTGAGGAGCTACATTTTTGGATTTGAAATTGCCCGAAAATGCTTCTGAATAACCACTTTTTGGGGCTCGTAAATGAGTCCTGTCTATCTGAAGTGGGCGCATTTTATTATCCTCATCAAGATAATAAAAATATGCTTTGCCAGGTGATAACGAGCGAACATAGTTCAGCTGACTACAGAGTTCCATAAGCAACTAAATCCTTTTTGTTATAAGGATAGTCTGCTCTGTCACCTCCAGCGACCAAAATACCTGCTCAAAAAATTGATCTCTTCCAGCTAATCTTACTTCGATTGGATTAACCCGCTTCGCTAAAGCAATATTGTTTTCCGCATAAGTGTGAAGGTTCGTCGATGCGCCCTTTCGTTCCTGTGGCTGCTCTAGAAAATGAAAGCCATTTACTACCGGAATTAACGAACCATCAATAGATAAACGCTCTTGTAACTCAGCCAGATTTTGAGGCTGAAAAGAATATGGTGATAACCAAGTACCATAGCCAGGTAAACCTTTCACCGCTTGAAACAGAACTGACTGACTCACAAAGGTTCTTAGCCAATTAATCTCTGGTTTAATTTCAGGTTGAAGCAAAGTACCTCCGGCGAAATTAGTTGGTAACGCTGCTCTTAACTGGCTTTGGTAGTCTGAGAGACGCTGGTCACTTTCTATTGTAATCACAATATCGAATACTAAATCAGAGCTGTCTTCACGAATGATTGTGGTTCGCTTAACTGGGGAAATACTCCGAGCTTTAGCTATTACACTTGATTCGGTGAGTTTTGCGCTGGTTTGAACTAATTCATTGCGAACGAAAATAGCAAAGTCTTTAAACTCGAATTGACCTTCACCATCAGGCAGTAAATCTTGCAACTCTCGTTGGTAACGATGAACAAATCCCCACACTGCCGTTAATGAAGGTGCACCTGATAAATATGGACAACTCAAAGCCGCGGCATCAAATACCCTCATAGATGAAAGATAAAGATACTGCACTTTGCTATCAAAAACGGAAGGAAGATCAGGTTCAGGACTACTTAGCTGAGTTAGTACCCATATAAGTTCCGTTTTTAAGACTCGCATCAGTTTTGGATGGTAGGCGAAACGAGAAGCAAAGCGGTTGTTCTGCAGAGCTAAGTTCAAGCGTTGATTTAAACCAGTTGTCAGATCTAAAAAATCAGACTCATTGATGGTTAAGAACCGCTTCACCAGCTCGTCCTCTGGATCATCATAAAAACCTATTGGTTCTGTAACTAAATTGTCTCGTAATTCGATGAGCGGTAGTAACCATCGCGCAATTTGTTTACGTATGACTTTAAGTTGATATTGGCGAACATGTTTCTGCGCTTTGCGCGTTTGAGGTTGTTCAAAACCTGTCAAATGAGCTAACACACTACAGGTTCTTTTTGAGGTTAACTGAAAATCATCGAAGTAGCGGTTAGTTCTACTGCGGCTTGCACCGAGTGTTTGATGCCGATTCGCTATTACTTCAATCGGATAGCTGAGTATATTTATATATCCGCCAAGTGAGCCACATAAATTCCCAATACTAGCTGAATTGGGATAGCTCATCGTTTTAAAGCGAAGAGAGCATTCACCTTGACGAGACAATACAGAGAGCTCCTGCTGCATAGCATGACTAACCACTGGAGTTACGGATAAATAGTCACCCTTCCAGGGGAAGCGTAGCTGCTTGCTATAGCGGTTCACTTTGTCGGGAAGATGAGTCGGTGGCAACTGACGTTCAATTAGGTCTTTGAGCTGTATTTGTGCTTTAGGTTTTAATTCGATATCAGCTAAAAGTTCCAGCCAGAAATCATCGCCAGCACAAATGAGATTAAGTAGATTTTCCACTCTTCCGCGCCAGCGGAACTCATTCAATAACCAGATAGTATGTTTATAAACGGCAGAATTATGTGCCCACCCATAAGTTCTATTTAATGACTGACTGGTAAGTGTCAGCGTCTCACTGTACAGAGGCGTTGCTATAATTCGCTGCTCCGATACACGGCAATCTGGAAACTTGAGGTTATGAGTATGAAACCACTGAATTTCTTGTTCAGCAGTCACTAAATTATCTGAATTGGCGAAGTAACCCAAAGCACGAGTAAAATCGAGCCAGTCTTTAGCTTCCGGTTTACTCAAGGATAGATTGAGTAACACAACTAATGCCTGTTTTTCATTCCCATCGACGTCTACTGGTCGTGTATACGGCATGAACGCTTTTTTAATCTCAGCAAAGCGGAGTTGGGGATCTTCAATGTCGATTAAATTTTGCAAAGTCGTCATAACTTACCACTCTGGCAAATAATGATTTAAACCATCGGTTTCACTGCACATGCTGGATAATTTGAGCTCAATGATGCTACGAAGAGTGAAAACAGAGTGATGGTTTTCAATTTTAGTGTGCAATTTGGGCGTGAGCTGCGCTTTAAGCTCTCCAAACTGGTATAAGCGGCGTATTTCATCGGTGCTACATGAAAGAAGTGTTGAAGCTTCTAACGGACTTAATAACACATCACCGATGTTAGCTGATTTCGCCCTGGGATAATTAGCAACCAACCTACTGAAATACCGAATCACATTCTGCAGCACTGGATTTCTGCTAAGGTCACGACTTGGAAGGTTTCGGCACTCTTTCAGTAAATCACCAAACACTTCGCTGAAGTAGATTTTATTCCAAGGCTGAATTCGCACTACATCAGCCCTTTGCACGGTTGCATCTAGATCGGCATAGAGCTTCTTCGGCCAAGTTTTACAGCACTCAACAAAGTCGTCGAAACTAATATCATCAAGTTCACCATATCGGTTGATATACCAAAGCAGAAACCCAAATCGACTTGATTGAGTCAGTTTCTGACTCATAAAACCAGATTTTACGGGCATATCTCCCGTTAGCCATTGAGCAACGATATAAGCCGAACCACTTTCCTTCTCTGATTCGCTATTGGCTAAAGAAAAACCACATTCACACTGCTCAATTAGCTCTGACGACTGGTAGTCCAATAATTTTCCGCATTCAGGGCATCGCTGAACGAGTTGGCAGTAGTGTTTATGGCAAACTTGGTAGGGAATAAAATGCCAGAATTGACGGATATAAGGTGCTTCTTCTATGCATTTAGGGCAAACCGGTGTGAAACGTTTTCTAAGAAAAGCTTGAGGGTAATCAACACCAAAGCGATGCACCGCTTTGTAATCCGGAGATAAACTCGCATTCGAATGGGAAAGAGCTAATCGCAGAATACCAAAATCATTACGTTTCAGCCGCTTTGCTAAATCTATGAGTACTCGAACTCGCATTTGGCTAGTTGTTTGAGCTTTATAGATATTGATTCGACTTAACTCGAAAGGAAAAGCGCCGGGAATAGCTTCATGTTGTAGTAGCGTAGTTTGCCAAATGTCTTCAGCGAAATGAGCGAACCGCTCGTAGCCTTGATACTTACTTAAACGCAGTAGAAAGCTTTCGAGCGATTCATCAGAGTAGACTTCAATTTCCGTATCCATTGCCAACCTAAAACTTAGAATAACTAAGTTTTAGTATGTCCCCTGATTTGGCAGATTACAAATGAGACTAGTTAATAAATTAAAAGTACACTTCACGGTGCTCACAGGTAGGCACAGGACAGCGTAACTTGAAGCTGCCCCATTATAAGACAGAGTAAATACTCATTCATATCCTGTTAATTGGGTTTTGCCTTACTAAAAGTAATCCATTCTTCTAATGCTATTCGTTGTTAATCCTCATGTTGTATTACGGGGGCTCTTAAGTTGTCAACATCGTACACAGAACCACAATGTTGTATTTATTCAACATGGTGCATTTAGAAAGAACGTCTTCCCCCAGCGGTATCCTTAAACGTTGTTCGAGGAGCTTTGCCACCCATCGTCCGTTTAAGGTTAGCAGGTATAAATTGACTTGAATCGGGAGTTTGCCAACTTGCTTCACCGTTTTTTCTGGCGTCCAATTGATGGTTGGTACGTTATCTACAATCGCAATGGACAAAATATTGAGTTCACCGAGAGCAGCCATAAGGTTCTGACACAAGAGGATTTTGAGCGGTTTTTAGAGCAGGTTGAGGAATGGGAATGAGAAAAGGCGTCATCGTGACGCCTTTTAGCTTTTACTCTTTGAAGCAAGGAAGTCCCTGACTAGCACGCCAATCTTTCACTATTTTGACTATCCCTTCAGGCGTATCCTCACCCGGGTTCTCTGGGTAGTAAATTAAGTCTGAACCCGCCGGATGCTCCGTAATTAATATGAAGTGTTCAAGCAACTTATCTTGATAATCATCGCTGCCCTTTGATTCAATTATCTCATCTATTAAGTTTATGAAATCAGCTTCAGTATAAGCACTCAGTGTGTCTTTTAATTCCATCGTTAACTCTTGTGTATATCAATATGGTTACGGGGGGTGTTTACTCTTAAATTGTCAACATCGTATACAGAACCGCCATGTTGTATTTCTTCAACATGGTGTAGTTCGAAAGAACGTCTTCCTCCAACGGTATCCTTAAACCTTGCTCGAGGAGCTTTGCCATCCATCATCCGTTTAAGGTTCGCAGGTATAAATTGACTTGATAGAGTAGGATCATTGGCAATCTCGCCCCAGAAGACTCTTCTAAAATCGTCAAAGCTACTGAACTCACTTCCTCTTAGCTTATCAGCAATTTGAGACGGTATTGGAGCTCCTAAATCTTTACCCGCATCAGCTAACCAGATACCCAAGATATCTTCGCCCTTACCAGTAACGACTCCGGGCTTATCCCTCAGTCTTTCTTTGTAAACTACATAGAGCGGAGCAATGCCTGAGCTTTCAGGGAATACCAAGATCGCATCACGCCAGTCTTTCTCTTCAGGCGCAGGCGTAACGGTGACGTTCGCATCGCTATCCGAGTGGATTGGCGTGACCAGTATATCGTCTTTTTCAAACCCATCACTATGATCGGGGGTAGTTTGCCAACTTGCTTCACCGTTTTCTTCTGGAGTCCAATATATGGTTGGTCCGTTCTCTTCAATCGCAACGGACAACTGACCATTGTTCCCTTGTTTCACATATTTGATGGGGATTCGTGTGTCATCTACATGATAGCCCTGTACGTGCGGATAAAACTCACCATCTTGGGGCTCGGTAATGTGGACACGAACGCGGCTTTGCGCCGTGGTTACTTGGCGTAAATCTTGGTCTGTGTATTGGGTGTTATCGCCAAATAAGCTTTGCTGCATGGCAAACAAAGCGCCAATACCTTCGACCTGCCAGCGGTAGCCCTCGACGATTTTGTCTTTCAATGTGCCGGCCAGTTTATCTAACTGCATCGCTGCGGTTTGGGTTTGCTGCATTTGCTCTGGGGAACCGGCGACAGCTGCGGAACTGCCCATAGCCATTTGTGCTTGTGTCGCTTGAATGGCGGGTATGACAGCAGCTGGGTTTGCATTGGCTTGTGCAAAGAAGAATGACCAAGGACCAAAGTTACTTATTGACTCTTGTTGGTCGCCAATTTCAATACATCCCTCTGGTCTGGTGCAGGATTTAGCGAACACGAGCAAGCTCGTGGCGTCTTTTAAATTGAGGATTACCACATCGCCTTCTATGCAATCGGCAGTGTTAATGGCTCTATATTTGGTCAACCCGAGTAATGGATCACTGTGCTGATAATGACTGTTGCGGATGTTGTTGTAAGTTTGTGGGCGCAGCGGCGGAAATGTATTCTTTTTGTCCGGTGCTTGTTGTTGCTGTTTCTCAGCAACAATAATTTCATCACCTACCGCAAGTGACAGAGGGTCGGCCTCAAACACTGGGTTAAGCAAGAGCAAGGCTTTAGCTCCCATACCATATAGTTCAGCGATGCTTTGCCAGTCTTCCCCTACCGTTACGGTGTGCGTCGCTGCGGTTTGTTCCGCTTGCGTCTCATCGTTGTTACCTTCTGAGCGCGCTTCTTCCGGCTGTTTGACCGCATCAAACAATGCGGGGATATCCAACTTTATCCCGTTTTCACACAGCCAATCTTCACTGAGATTATCGAGCTCTTCACGCGTGATTTGTCGCTCAAGATAAATGATGTATTGATTTTCGATGATTTGATCGGCTAATTTCCAATACACCAAAATAGCGCTTTGGTCTTTAGTAAAACCACGCTCGTCATTGAGCTTGTCTTGTGTCGATTGCGTAGCGTAAAACGCCCATTTTTCGTCCCCAAGAATTTTGTATTCTTGGACAAGTTCACCATCATTAAAGTGGTAGTAATAGCCTTCAGTAGGCAAACCTAAACGTTCGCCCAATCGCACTGCAGGGACAACAGGTATAAAACCTTCCTCAGCTTTATGGCTGCCGACTTTTTTTAGTGTGACGGCTTCCTGTGGCGTCAGCCCGAGATTGTCATCAGCGATGTGGATATTTAAACGCTTTGGCTCATCAAATACACATAACGCTGTGTAGCGGGTGCCTTGCTCGGTATTGGTTTGTTCCCAGCGAGTTAACGCGTTCTCTTTTTCAGTTTTCGCTAAAGCAAAGTCACTGTGCACCATTTTCTTTATGGTGGCATCCGAGCAGCCAACTTCGAAGCTGTACTCAAATTCCTTGGTGATTTCCTCTTCACTTTCGGTTGCGATTGGCTGCGGCGTGTAAACTCGTTCGAGCGTCGAGGTTTCCCCTAGACAAGAGCTGTATCCTCCCGTTGTTCTGGTGATTTTCGTTTTTGCTAATAAATTATTAGCGGCATCATCAGAGAATGCTGGGATAACCTCAGAGTTCAGCCTCCAAGTTTTAGGACCTATTGGGTCGTTGTAACTAAGTAGAGCGGGAGTTTGAGGCGTATCACTCACGAGTACGAGATTGCCTTCGTAGAGATGCTGCTTTAGCTGTTCAAAAGTAAGATGTGAAGGAATAGCAGAGGCGATATCCGCTTCCGAAATATTATGGAAGTTGCCCTCTATCAATCCAAATTCATGAGACATTACTTCCGACAGTGGAAGAACTTTATAGGACACACAAATACCTAAAGTGAATACTAGTTATCACGGCAATAAGCAGTAAGCATGCCATGAACTTTCTTCTGCAAAATCAGCCAGGTAGGATGATAGTAGTATACGCCGATACAATTTTTTGTTTATCGAGCCAAAAAGTTGGATATAAATCCAAGAAGTTGGTCGGTGTTGGCTGTGGTCTTTGTGTACGGTACCTGTTTAGTTGAAGCGATACATATGGTGTTTTTACCCGTGAACACATTCGTAGTGGGCACGTTGTGTATGTAATAGTTCTAAGACGGTTTTGCCCCATTCCTTGTTAACGCTATTACTCAGTAGCGAATCGTGCCATGGGAATAGCAGTATTTGTACTCATGGTTGGTAGTGCAGGGGGATGAAAGGAATCTCCCAAAAAAGTTCAAAAACGGTGTTCTCAACGAGTCATTTTCGTGTGCATAGTTATGCGAGACCACAGAAAAGCATACCTAAAAACTAGATAATTTTACGTTAGAAGCAAAACAACAGACCTTCTACACGGATAAGAATAATGTGGGAAGCCTTTATATCGCGATCATTTTAGGGTGGCCACTACAATCAACTCAAGTGGCCTAATATACTACTTAACAAACAGGAGTTAGTGCGTGGTGAGTGTGTTCTTAATAATTTGGTGAAGGTTATGTGACCTAATATGTTTGGGATCAGCCATTGCGTAAATAGAGAGTTTGTTGATTGAAAAACTGTCCCAAGTAGATGGGGAAATTCGTTCTATAATTTCTTTGCTTTCCAACAAAAGCTCATTCAAAGGTGATGGCTTATCAGGTAGCAACTCTGCCATCCTATTAGCGAATGCATAGAGCCATAGGTTAACTTGATGCGCATTACTGTATGAGTTCCAGCTTATTTGAGCGCTCATCGGTCTCCTGATAGTTCGAGCCAGCGTATTAAAAACCTTCTGGAGTTTGCTGAAAATTTTCTCTCGAACGTCAGGGCTTAGGTATTTGGTCAACACAGCCAGCTCATCTGTGAACGCACCGTCTGTTTCAAGCATGAAATCGAGGCGGTTATTCTTGAGCGCCGTTTGCCATTGGTTAATCAGCTCTGTCAACCACTGATGAGCAACTTGAGTAATGTCTATTATTCTTTGTTCCAGCATAGGAACAAGCATGGATTCAAGAATCCATGGTTTGAAATGGTGCAGTCTGCCATTGTGATTACGAACGGGCAGAAGAATATCCTTGAGCTCATTGTCTTTGAGAGGTGCCTCCAACGATCGAGTTAACGAAGCGATGAGTTGTGGTTTAATATCCGAATTGAAGTAGTTAGCTTCGTTGATCAGCCAACACTGGATGGTACGTCGAACAGCGGAAGGTCTGATATGCTCAATTTTCGAGAGTGCTTCAATCCCCCATTCGCCTCCATTAATGTTTTTTGCAAGTGCATGAAGCCCTATCCAGGTTATGACACTCACATTACTCTGCAACAGTGCATCAATTTGCTCTTGATGCTTGTCGAAGCTAACAACCAAACAAATATGCTTAAGGGCTTCAACCACAAGCGCATGGGAGCGAGGTTGCTTGATTGGTTTAGAGAGTATTGTATTTAACCAAGATACAAACTGCTTTGGAGCTTCCGACCATAGGAGCTGTATAGAGAAGTAGTCGCTATATGAGGTATCTACGGGTGAGTATGTGAATGTACTAAACGGGTCACATTTTGAAAGCAGTAGTTCTATAAGTCCCTGAGAACGGTAGTGTTCAATATCAAGTTGTTTATTTGTGAGGCGTGGTTGCAGCGCGTTTGCTCTGGAGGGGGAGATGTGCTCCAACAGTGCAAGCTTCACTTGTTCGGATAATACCGACTGCTCCTTATTGTAGAGGCTATCGGAATAGCGCCTAGCTGGGGAGTTTGCTATCACATAACCAAGGGCATCCCAGGCTGAGTGGAAATCTGCCATTGGTAGCCCTTCCTTCCAGAATTTGGCCGGAAGAGCGTCAAAGTGCTCAGGATCTAGTTGTCCATCCTTAACGTATCCTTTAGTACTCATCTTCTCCATGAGTTCGGAACCGGAAAAATCTGAGAGCTGTTCGTCGTCGAGCCACCAAGCTATAACACTACCGGCGCATTGTGGTTCAGCGAATGAAGAATTGTGGCTCAACCCCTTGGGCTTTTCTTCATCACGTGGCTTAATATCGGTAGAATTGAAAATTATCCTTGCTGGAGGCGGCGTCTTATCGTCTCTATGGAGTGTGTTTTGGATAATCTGATCAACATACTCAAATACATGTGGAACCACGTCCAGAGGAATTGGGGTCACTAGCAGAGGGTGGTTTTCGCTGGCCCTCTGAACTGAATTTGAAAGATGATACCCTGATAAAGGCTGACCATTGGCGGAGCGAATAAGGATCATGCGATCATGGAGTTTACTCTCTGGCACTGCGAGTACCTTGAGATGAACGCTTCCAAAATAGCCATTGTTCCAGCCCGAACATCTTGCCAGAAGATTGTCAACTCGGGTGGGCTGGCCGGATTCTTTTGTACTATCATCATTAGACGTTTTCTCCGTCGTAATGATCAAGTAATCAGCGCTAGCTGTACCCAACCTGTTGAGAAGCTCAATACCGACGTCCTCCATATACGGATCGATCCAAGCGATTTTCGCGTCGTGATGTTGTTCGAAGATGCTCTTGAGCCAGTCCTTTAACTCAAGACGGCTCATACCGTTGCTATTGTTGAGAGTGGGAAAAAACCGACCGTCGGATTTATTGGGGCATAGCTGCCTGACTCTATCTTGGATGAGCCGATTAAGTGGAACCCATGGATCAGCTGTATAATCGCTCATCTGTGATCGAGAGGGGCGAATAGCACGCCCAACCTGCTTGGCTGCTTCCAATTTGACCTTTTCTCTTTTCGGTACTTTCTTGTCCAACCATGAGAATTGCTCGTATGCCCTGATAGGTTCAACTAGCTGTAAATTGCAATTCATTTGGCGCATGAAATGGTTGCCCGTTTGAAGCAGGAGGGATGAATGTTCTCCGTTAGGTCCAAGTGCAAAGATTTCCATTGTATAAGCTGTGCTAGATTGGTTTTGAAACACTTTAAGTTCAAACTGGTGATGGAGTGGGTAAGAAGAGCTCTTGCTGAGGTTGGTAATGTAAGAGGACTGAATGCTACCCTCACTGTAAGCTTTGATCATAACTAATAAATCCGAGGGTTCTCGAGTTAATGATTCGAATAGTGTCAGAGACGACTGCTTGCCTTTCAAGGATATATCATACTTACACCGCTCTGCGGCATTTAGTCCTGGAGCGCAAATGAACTCGAAGTCACTAATTCTCCAGGAATCCGTTTTGGAGAAATCTAAGCCAGTATCAGCATCTAATGCTTGGCACGCAGCTTCGGCAATCATCATGTCACATCCCTCAGGGACACTGAATATCTTTGGTTTGTCCTCTGGAGAAATTGCGCCGCTGTCAACACTACAATAACTAGTTGGGCTTAACCGACTGGTCTGGAATTGATAATAATCGCGTGTCGGCAGATGCATTACAGAGCGAATGAGGGGACTGTCACCAAATGTATTAACACCTACTGTATTGGCTAATTTGTCGCTGATATTGACTTCGGCGAGTTGGCTGGCTTTCTGGAGCGGTGCTCCGTTGATGAAGTGTTCAAGGAAAGCTTTTAATTTCTTGGTAGAGGTATGAAGTGTCAAGGTATGAGTCTTGACTGAGCAATTATCATAGAGTTGTGTTTTGGTACTAACGCTACCTTGCCAAGTGTCCGATTGATAGGTACTTGGTAGTGTTCGAGCATATAGGAAGCGCAGCTCGCTCGAACTTTCCCTTTCGATCTCCAACACCCATAGTTGGGTTACGGTGAAATTGTCATCATCCCCAAAAAGGCTATACAACCTGAAATCTGCAAACAACGTATTGAGATAGTTAATCATAGAATTTCCTTTTGTCTCAAGGTTATATGGTTATAGTTTGATAATATCATGGTATCAAACATTTTAAATTCATTTAAAATACAGCGCCTTATGAGTTCCGACTAATTCTCTTGAGCAACCAAAGGACATCTCAATACGAGTTACCACGTTACCGCATTAAAACCCATTTGGGTGGTCTACTAGCTTTATGGCCCGAAATCGACTCAATCCACTATTTGCTTAAGTGACGACTCAAAACTCTTAAATATTTGGTTTAGATTATGTTGGTTGAAGATCTTGTTACTAACCGAAGGAGTTTCCCACTTTAAGAAGCAATTTGGGGGCAAATGTGTTCCAGGGATAAACCATGCTTTGCATGTTCTTCGTAAAAATCTGCATAAAGTGAATCTGACATCGTAATTCGGGGGATGCAGCTTATGTCCAATTCCTTGCAAATTGACCACCTCCATTAACGGTGGTCTCTTTGTCATTTTGGGATTCGAGAAGTTATCTGAAAGCGGGACTATAGGGTATCTACTCTAAGTCGTTATTGTCCAAAAACGATTCAGCCTACCTCCCATTGAATCGTTTCGGATCCGTCAAATACTCATACTCAAAGAACTGAATGTTGGATTGCGTTAAGTGCACCAGTCAAAGCGTTTATTTTCCCAAGTGTACTTTCCGAACGTTCCTTAGCCTGCACATAGATCGGCATCAATAGTTCTTTTTTATCCGGGAAACGACTCATCAAACGACTGTATTCCTGTTCTTCAGCATATGTTACAGACAATTCACTCTTGTACTGAACACGCTCTTTTTCTAATGCTTCAATGTATTGTTCCGTTTGAACTATTTGGACACTTTTTTCCTCTTCCAATGACTTGCACTTGTACCTTTTAACCGTTTTCTTGGAAAAAGAACCTAAATTAAAAGCTTCTGTTTTTATATAAAGCTTTTCTCGGCCTTTACCTAACGTCTTTAAGTAGCCATTAGATACCAGATGGTTGATCTGGCGGTATATGTACTTTCTCGCGTGATTATCATCATCAAACCGATCTTCCGATTGCTGCAGTTCGTCCCGGGCCTGTATCACTGTAAAGCGATCCAAATTTCGATTTATCAAAAGGTTATAAATTGGATGGCTGAGCTTTTTGGTTCTTTTCACTGTAACCTCTAAACACCACAAAACTTAGGATTGCTAAGTATACAAAAATAAGTAAAACTTAGACAATCTAAGTTATCTATAGGTATAGAAAAGAATGTCTAAGTGGAAAACCCGATCCCAGCGAGGCTCAAAGCAGCGCGTAAAAAAGCCAAAATCACCCAAAAAGATCTTGGGGTAAAAATTGGAATGGAAGAAAGCTCTGCAAGTGGTCGCATGAACCATTACGAAAAAGGTCGTCATGTCCCTGATATCGGAACGTTAACCCGTATGGCTGAAGAGTTGGATGTACCGCTGAATTATTTCTTTTGTAAAGATGAAGTGACGGCTGAATTGGCTTGTCTGATTGATAAGTTGAGTGATGAAGAGAAGGCGGGGTTATTGGATAAGTTATCTTCCGAAGCAAATAGTTAACGTAGCAATTCTGTTAATGGTATATCTTCAAATATCTGATGGGTGAACTTAATGTCGCCACTATCTGAGTCGATTAAGAAACTTTCGTATTTAATAACCTGTGGAATTGATAATTTTTCGAGTTCTAACTCAAATGGGTTACTAATATCGGGACCAAAAATGGATTTAAACGCTTGAATAAATTCAGCTTTAGTAATCTGACTTTTACCTTCAAGTAAAGCCAGTTCAAACGCATAACCTACAAGTTCTTTAATTAGACTGAGCATCCCTTTGCTGGCTGCTAATAAACGCATAGCTATTTCCATATCGGATAATTCAGGCTGTACTGAAATAGGCAACTGTTGTTCTATCCCTTCAAGTAAATCGATATATACATCTAAAGACTCTTCACCTGTTATGGAAATATATGGCAACTCTCGCTTAACCATAATTCGCCTATCCCACTGCGAATCTTCCAGAATCAGCTTTGCCGTGGGAATGCCAACAAACACTATGGGTAGCCGACATTCATCACTGATCATTTTGAGTCTATCGCGTATCTTTTGACGCTCTTTAACAGACGCACATTCAAAAAGCTCTTGTGCCTCTTCAATAATCAATAACTTCAACCCAGACTTTTTAACACTATCAATGAAGTAATCTTGCAATCCTATCTCAGAGCACTTAGACCGACGATTGTATGACACGTTTAATTTCTCAATTGCCCATATCAGTGTCTCTACAAAACTTGGCCTTACTCGCGTGATTAATACCTCTGAAGCTGAAAAATGGTTGTTCAGATAAGTTTCAACTACGGAAGTTTTACCTGCTCCTGTTCCGCCTGTAATTAGCATTGAAGGAGTAAATTTGCCGAACTGACTACGACGAACAATCCAATCTAAACCTTCAAATATCTTTTCCACGTCAGGATAAACAACGAAAGACTGATGGAAATCAGCTAGCAACGAATCTATGTCATTGTTAGTTAAGTGAAGCGCTTTCATTTGCTCGACTTCCGTAATTCCCTGCGTTTATTCCAAAGAGATTGGAGATCATCGACAGGTGTAGATTCGTGCGGTTGTATGATGTCTTCTATCGGGTAATCGGTTGTTATGGATTTAGGGCTATCGCTGTTAACGCCAGCCAGTTCAGCCATTTTTTTACCGTTTTTAGCTTTCTTAGCACGCTGAGGTAACGACATTTGACGTAAGTTTTCATGTTCCTGCTTGATTCTCTCATGCAACGCCTGACGTGCTTTGGCTAACGATAGTGAATCAACTTGTCCTTTTATAAAATCACGATGTACTTTTACCGTTCTTAAATGCTCACAAAGGCTAAGTTTTTTGGTGTAACCAAGCGGATCAAAGTTACAAGGTACTTCTATATAACCGCCAATTTCCTCTAGAAAAACGAAGATTCTTGATAAATCGTCCGGATCTATTTTGATAGTTTTTTTACGGCTTTCTTTCGTTTGAGGATACTGCTTTCTATAGTGCTCTAATGCCACATTGTCATAAGTCAAGTGCTTAAATTTTATCCCTTTACTGGTAACTGTTCCTTTATGAATCTTACCCATTACGACGCTAAAACTCTTTTCGTCGTTCTCATTTAATGCTGGCGGTGGCAACACATCTTCACTCTTCTTCCAGTGATAATTAGGAATTTTGGTAAAACGGCTATTAGGTGATGCATTGTGCACATCTATGATCCAGCGATGCAGTTCTTCGACAAAAACACTAAATCGCATAACTGCGTCTTTCTGAGGGTCATATTCATCTTTTTCCAGAATATTTGAAAACGTTTTTCCTGGTACCCAACCAGCAATGCCCTGAATAATCTCTAGAAACTTTCTCTCTACTCTTGGTTTTTCCCACGGTTGCCCTACTTTGCAAAACTCTATGTTAATTCCAGCTTCGGTACAGGCATGATCTAAGCTATCTGACCAAAATTCAGCTCCGTTATCGACAACTAGCGTTTCCATTTTTCCATGGCATAACCAACCGTTTTGAAACTCAACATCCATACCCTGAATATAATTCTTTTTCTTAACTGAATGAATAATTGCTTTAGCTACAGAAACATAGCTAGGAGGATTGAAGCCCAAATGAAAACCAATAATACACCCACTAAACACATCAACAAGCAATGTTAAATTAGCTCTACCTAATGGGATTAACAGTTCGTCATCTAGTAGTATTAAATCCAAAGGGGTATGGTCTATCTCGACTCGCTCAAGAATCCTAGTCGGCATAATTGATGACTGATAATAGTTAAATAATTTATCAGCATAATGTTTACCATATCTTGCTAAAGCTACTGCATACGGAGGTAGTTTTTTAAGCTTTTCCTTGAACGCTTGATAACTAATCTTCGGAATCTTCCCCGAGATAATACTGCTATTTTCAATTTCTATTCTGTCGCAATAGAATTCATATGCTTGGGAATATGTTGGCCTTTTAGCATCTAGAAAACGTTCAACTGCTTCTATAAAAAACGGTTCATCGTCTTCAATTCTGGGTTGACGATTGCCCTTCAAGTGATGGCTATCTACCAAGCTCTTAATATCACCATCGCTTTCACAAAAAGCTTTATACCAACGCTTTACTGTACGATCGCTTGGTCTCGGTATCGAAAGTATTTCTATGTGCTTATCTATCAAGGGAATAAGATTTTTAGGTGTCCAACCACCATTTATCTCCTTAGCAATCAGAGAGATTAATTTATAACGTTCAAGCGCTTTTAGTTTCTGCGCTTCAGGAAAAGATGATAGATCTCGTTCAATAACGTTTGTGGTTTCAAGCGGTGAATACTTCAGGCGAAATAACTTAGCTTCAGAGCTTTCTTCATATTGTTGCTGAACGTCACTTGTTATTGAACCGAACTCATCTTCAAATGGCCCGAAAGACATATTAGGCCACCGAAATTAAAGAGTTTTCATCCAGTAAAACATCCAGTTTTGTCTTGGCTTTTCCCAAACCAATAAGACGCAGTACGGATGCAAAAACTTCACCAATCGTTAGGTTTAGTATTTCTGATAACACCTTAATGCAGATGGACGACGATTGATTAACAGCTGACCAAACTCTTTCTAAATGGCTAGAATTCTCAATGCAGCCACTATAGCGATGTACGAGTTTTAAATTATTAAGATGCACTTCGTTCCGAATTTGTCTATCGGTCACAAGTAATAGTGATGTTCCCAATTCATTCGCCATAAATTGATTTTGGCGAAACTTATCTTGGAATTCTGGCTGAAACGTTTTGGATAGTGGTTTTACTTCGATGAGATAGGACGTTCCATCTTTCTTATGAACTAAAAAATCAGGAGTGTATGGGTGTTCTTTACCCTGGTAAGAGAAACTGTAGCCTTTCGGCTGAGACTGGTAGCTAACAACATCATCCGAATATTCCAAATAGTAGCAACAGTCATATTCCAATGAGCTTTCACACATAACGGTGCAACCGTTTTTGGAACTAACAAACTTATAAACGTTTTTGTTTGCAGAAGGTTTTCGGAGATTGCGAACGTACATAAAGTGCCCCTGAATGTTGTAAGAAAACAACTCAATTTAGTTTAGGACACTTTATGGGTTTTAAAAGGACACCTTATGGTGTTTTTAGGACGCTTTATGCTTTCAGCGACACAAAGGGTGGGACCCCAGCCACATCCCGGCACACAAGTCACACGCTGCGGCTGCTTCCTTCCGGACCTGACCGAGTTCACGAGCTATTGTTGCGAGAGGACCAGAGCCCCATAATTCTTTTCGAGAGGTCTTGCCTCAATCGATGGGGCGATTATTCAGTATCAGCTCTCATAATGCAAGAGCAAAAACCTTGAATTTCATCATTTCATTACCGTTTGAACAAAACTCGATCAATTCATTCCTTTATGATGAAACCGTGCAGTCACGATAAGAGGAGTCGTGCCGTGAGGACTGCTTACTCATGTACATGTCTTCATCAGCCAAATGCATCGCTTGCTCTAAGCTCATGTGCCGTTCCCTTTTTGCAGAGAAACCAATAGAGATACTTATAGACTCCAAATCACTACATAATTTGCCTTTCACGTCGATTCTACTGAGCTCTCTCATTGCTCTAGTTAACTCGGCTTGCGTTGGATAACCCAGCAATATGAACTCATCCCCTCCAATTCGATAACATCTTCCCGACCAGACATAATGAATTTTTAGTGCCAGTAGTTGTAAAACTTCGTCCCCAGCGCGATGCCCATAAGTGTCATTGATTCGTTTGAAATGATTAATGTCTAAGTAAAGTATGGATAGATCTTTGTTTACTCCTTTTCGATACTTTACTTGCAACGCACGACGGTTCCTTAACCCTGTTAAGTTGTCAGTGTTCGATTGACGGTAAAGATAAAGCGAAACACAAATAGCAAACAATAATACAAAGATAAACACAGCTTGTGTTTGCGTCGCTAATCGAATCTCATATTCAAGTGCGGTACGCCAATCTGGGCGTACATCGTACTGAGCAATGATCTTATCAACTTCTAACATCGCTATCGCTCGACTGAAGAAAGGCGCAAGCATGGCTCCTTTTTCATTCGCGACCAATCCAACAGAGAGTTGTGACTCATAAAACTCGCCAATAGCGGTATCCTGCTCTATCGGAACCAGTTCACTGAGACGTAAAAAATGATTGAGCATCGCCGTATCCATCGGAATGTAATCGACTTCTTCATTTAATAGCCCCTGAATGAGCTCTTGTTGAGTACGATAACGTTTGAGTTCTTTTAGCGGTAACAGTTGCGTCATCATTTGATCGAAAAAGTCATCCTTAACCACGCCAATCCGCTCAGATATCAACTGTGAAACATGAGAGTATGTGCTCGGCTTGTAACCTAAACGCTTGACCATCACCGATGCTGGCGCGTAATGGGGCTTTGGAAAGTAGCTAAATGCGCGCCGCTCACGGCTGACCGTTAACGGCGCCAAAATTTCGAAATTACCTTGGATAAACTCATGGTACATAGAACCCCAGCTTTCACCAGGCTCACTAATGATCAAGCAGTTTAAAGCCAAGATCTCACAGCTTCTCAGGACTACATCAGCCGTCATCCCTTCGACACTACCATCTGCGTTGTATACAACATATGGAAAGATAGATTCGAGCTTAATCCGTATTGGTTCATTAAAATCAAGGGGCAATAAACGAATAGACTCACGCAACGCTGCTCGCCTTAATTCAAATTGATACTGGGAAATTTCTTCGCGAAGCTGCTTTTGCACCGCTTCTCCGTGAATAAACGTGGCGAACGTGTCCAACTCCTCAAGATGATGATCTTTTTTACTGATGATGGATACGGGCTTTATCGAAATCTGATCATTGAGCATCTTGGCGTCAAACCCCTCCATCAGCATCGGCTTGAGCTGGTTAATGGCATCGACAACGCCGTCCACAGCACCTGAACGTAGCAGTGTTACTGCTTGTTCGTGACCTTGATAAGAGATCTGTTCTAGCTCAGGGTAGTGTTGTTTAAGTAATTGGGCATAAACTGTATCTTTGGGGACGCCAACACGCGAAATGTCACTCAACGTCGAATCTTTTAAACCAAAGAGGTAGGTATATTCGATATTTGTTGGGCGGGAATAACTAAAACGTTGAGCACGTTCTTGTGTGTAAGTGATATTCGCAGCAAAGTCCGCTTCCCCATTCGCTACTGAATTTAGAATGGCATCAAAGCTGGAGTAGTTTACGTATTGAACGATAAAGCCAAACTCCTTTGAAGCAGCATTGAAAAGAACACGAGTGACGACATCATCCGCTTCAGTCGCGACTTTATAATGAGCAATTAAAGGGGCTTCGGCTTTTACATTCAAACTCAAGAGGCAACATGCAAAAAGCAACAGTGTTCGAGCAAAAGTTGTCATGACAAACTTATCTTAAATCAACCACTTATATTGTGGTTATTGTTATTGGAAGTGTAGTAAATATGAAATGAAGAACATATACTAATCTCCATTTTGTTCCACAACCAATTCGATACTCTGCCGCACATGTCACTTTTTACCTGACTAAAAATTCATAATTCAGCCTGTTCATCGCTACTACGTAAAATATAGTCAGTCATCCAAGCCGTCCCTAACAAACAGATCCAAACCACGAAAACAGGGTTTGGCACATCCGTGGTCGGGCTGACGACTAAAGCGGCAAAACCCACAGTCGGCAATGTCCAACATAATAATTTGCTCCAACGAATGGTATGTTGAAGCTTCGCAAGTGCTTCCATTGACGCTAACATTCCCGTCAAACTTAACGCCATAAGAACGGCGTACGGTAGGCCTGCAATCCACAATGGGAGCAACAAAAACAACGGCCACCAGCTGTGTTTATTGGATGGCGTCCAATGCGCAGCCGACCACCACATCGCCATAACCGCAATGGTTTGAACCACTGTAACCCAAGCAGACCCATCCAGCTTACCGCCTTGCTGTGTGACCATAAGACCAACTTGCAGTGTAAGTACAATAAGACCAGCGGTGAGCAACACACCTAAAGAGCTTCTACGAGAAAATACCACCATTAAAAGTGGGAAAAGGATCAAAACACCAACCGACAAAGCAATTGGCTGCATTGAGAGTGTCGCACCAAAAGCCATCATCGCGCCCAGTAATACTAGGCCAGCGAACCCACCTTGTGGCAGAACCCACAGCGCGGGGATCATAAGTGCAAGAACGGGAATGTCACCCTCGCTCAAACTCATCGCCCGAACGCAGACAACAGCGAGTAAGGTCGTAACGAAAAATTGAAGTGTCGATAAAATCATAGCGCCTCCTGGCTTCCCCACCTACTTGGTAACTCAACGGCAAAAACTGGGATTGAAAGTCGTTGAGAGGGTCTAGATTCAAGCTTAGCTTGCGTTTGCTTCATGCTGTTTAACGTTCATCAACCAACGACACTACAGAACAGAAAATGTAATTCTTCAAAGTGAGTCGCTGATAACACAAGGGTTAAGAACCGTTAGCAATATACAAGTCCAATGGTTTACCATTCCTTAGTAATCCAAAATAGACACTTTTGAGTATGGACCAATTTTTAGCGCAAATCTTTGCTGTAATTCACCAAATTCCAAAAGGAAAAGTATCCACCTATGGGGAAATTGCAAAAATGGCCGGTTATCCGGGCTATGCGAGACATGTTGGTAAAGCACTGGGCAACTTACCAGAAGGCAGTAAACTCCCCTGGTTTAGAGTGGTAAATAGCCAAGGAAAAATATCTTTAAAAGGCAGAGACTTAGAGCGACAAAAAAAGAAATTAGAAGCAGAAGGGATTGAAGTCTCGGAAGTTGGCAAAACTTCACTTAAAAAATACAAATGGCAGCCTTAAGCTGCCATTTTTTGTTCTTAGTACGTCGTATTAACGTGTTCCAACTAGACGAATATCTAATTGGTGAGTTTGTGCTTCATCAGTAATAACACCGTTATGTGTGTCGCTGATAAAACGCAGCTTTCCATCTACCTCAATGCGAGCACGAACGCTGTAACGATGGTTTGGTTTGATTTCATTGCTGTCGTAACTCAACTCAAAAGAAAGAGGAACTTGCTTACCTTTCGTTTCAAATGTCTGTTTCGCCAACACTTTTGCTGGCGCATCCGCCAAGGACACATCTTCTAACGCAATAGTAACCACTGCGTTTGGTGGCAAGGCAATCCGCTCGCGATAAGCCACTGTACCTGTAATCGTCTTCATTGACGCCTCTGTAGATTCCATTTCTGTATTTTGAGAAGTTTGGCAACCCACTAACGCAGCCCCAAAGAGTAGAGAAGTAACAAGTAGTAGTGTTTTTTTCATATATTCCTCGAAAAGAGCATTAAACCGAAGCAATTATAGGTGTGGAATATAAAACTGTCTGCTTCCTGTCACTTTATTTGACAATAGTTTGACTGAGTTAGAATTTATCAAACAATTGATTTTGTTTCATAATTGGAACAATACTATTTCTAAGTTACTCAATAGTTCTTAACTATGCCACTTCACAAGAGTGAGGCTGTTGAGGTAACTTGGAATGAAAGACAACGGTGAGGAGACACAATGAGTAAACCACTACGAGAATTGCTCAGCCTACTACAACTCGAAAAATTAGAAGAAGGCTTGTTTCGTGGCCAAAGTGAAAACCTAGGTTTGCCTCAAGTTTATGGCGGTCAAGTAATTGGGCAAGCACTTTCTGCTGCGCGCTACACCGTTGAAGAAACACGCACGGTACACTCCTTCCATAGCTATTTTTTGTACCCTGGCGATCCAGAAAAACCTATTATTTATGACGTAGAAAATCTGAGAGATGGCCGTAGCTTTAGCACTAGACGCGTAAAGGCAATTCAAAATGGACGCCCTATTTTTTACCTAACCGCATCCTACCATGGCGATCAACCTGGGTTTGATCATCAAAAAGAAATGCCAGATATCCCTGGTCCAGAAAACTTTGCCTCAGAGAGTGAGCTCGCAAGCCATATTGCAGAATTTCTACCCAAACGCTTACGCAAAACATTTTGCGGGGAAAAGCCAATCGAAACTCGCCCCGTTACGGTTATCAACCCTTTGAAGCCCAAAAAAGCAGAACCCAAACAGTACCTTTGGATTCGTGCTAATGGTGAAATGCCAGAGAATCAGCTAATTCACCAGTACCTTCTGGCCTACGCATCCGATTGGGGATTCCTTGTAACAGCAATGCATCCACATGAAGTCTCATTAATGACGCCTAACTTTCAAGTGGCCACCATTGACCACTCTATCTGGTTCCATCGCCCGTTTAAGATGGATGAATGGCTTCTATATGCGATAGAGAGCCCAACGGCGAGCAATACTCGTGGGTTGGTCCGTGGCGAAATATACAACCAGCAAGGTCACTTAGTGGCGACCGCCGTGCAAGAAGGGGTGATGCGCTACACGAAATAGCTCGTGTTCGCTAGACGAAAAAAGGAGTGCTGTTCCGCACTCCTTTTTTAATGGGTATCAAACGATGATTAATTTGGTTGATACTTCATGTTAACAACCGACCATTCGTAAAGTGATTTCGGGTAACCATATTCGCCTTTCCCGTAAATGACATTTGGGTCGGCATAGAATCCACCTTTATTCGTTGCTAAAAATTCACGAACCCCACGACGATAAGTAATCACAGGTGCTACTAACTCATACTCTACCTTTTCCATCTTCGAGTCATCAATTATTAAGAACCGAGTCATACGAATCGTGCTGCCGCTGGTGCAGTACCCTGGGTCATCATAGTCAATTGCTTCAAAAGGCTTGAGATCATCTTCGAACAGCTCTGATGTACATCCATCAAATCGAGCTAAGTGTACCCACGCTCCTTTTATTAGAGTTTGGTCATCGTTACCCACCGGCTTGAATGCAAGTAGTGCAATCTTACCTTTGCCGTATAATTTCAATTCTTCGTCCGTTGGCTCACGCACTGAACGAACGTTCATCAAACCAAACTCACTTTCTTCTAAGTTAGAAAACTCACGTGCATTTAGCGTGCTAAACAATACTGTTTGTTCAGTTTCAAGCAATGTATATTGATCCGCAACACCTTCATCTGCAAAGCTTAGATACAGCTGGACTTTCTTACTTTCCAACGCTTTGTAATCTCGAGATTCTCCTTCCGAAACGTCGAGAGAAATCCAACGTCTTTTTACTGGTGGGAGGTCAAGTAACGTCAGCTCTTCCTTATCAACATCTAATGAAGCGACTCCTTTAATTGTTGAGCTGGATATTTGATAGCTGCGGTTTCCTATTGGTGTACCAAAGTCTAGCTTAACCTTTTTAAATGGTTCAAATTCCACCTTCATTGTAGAAGCACTTAAACCAGGGTGATTCGCTTTGTTAATAGTGCCATTTACGACGATTGTTTTAGCTTTGTAGTTGCGCCCAGTAAGAGTAACCTCTAATTGGTACGTGCCTGCATGCAGGATTTTCAAACGCCCTGTATCAGGAGAAACTAGCTCGACCACAGGGTCTTTTTGGTTAATAAGACGGTAACTTGCCTTCGCAGTCCCACCACTCATCACTGGTGAGATAACACTACCAGCGGAGAATTCTACCGTTGGGTAAGTAACCGATACAGGGTTTGTGCCTTGTTTAATCGTGACCGAGAAACTACTTTCACCCGGATCCACTTTGTCGTCCCCCGCATCCGAAACAATAATTTTTGTGCTACCCGCGTTAAGAATTTGCATGGCACCCGTTTGGCTGTTTAAGGAAACCACATCTGTTGCAGCGTTGTCTGCAAATCGGTACGTAACTTCTCCAACCGTACCAGAGATTTTCGGCGCAACAAATGTTTGGCCAACCTTCCAAATCTCTTCCACATCGGATTGAACTTCAATTCGGCTCGGCGCACTCAAAATTGTCACATAGACTTTTTGATCAGGACCAACAGTATAATTCGCGCTCTCTTTTCTGCGCACAGTTAGCGTCGCTTTACCCGCTTTATACACATGGAGACGTCCTTCACTCAAACCACCGACAACATCTGGTGCGGTGTTATCTACAATCTCAATTTGCTCGTCAGCACTCAAACCAAAATCACGGTGAAGATCAAAACTGTATTTGTTGCTGTATACAACGTCATAATCGTGCGTTGCCATCGGTTGGCCTTCAGCCTTTGCAACTTTAATGACGACATTAAATTGAATAGGTTGGTAGAACTCCCCACCATCGTCTTCAAACTTAAGGCCGTACTCACCCGCAGTCACTACCTCCAACTTGCCGTCAGTCATTCGTAAGCCATTAGGTAAGCTGCTAACTAGATTTACGTTACCTTTTTGCCCTTTAAACGCCAGAGGGATTGAAAGATTTGGTTGATAGGTAAGCGGCATTTCAATGTCTTTTATAACGGGATGAGGCGCGCGATTAACTTCAAGATCAAAACGAGTTTTGCTTGCAGGATAATTACGCATATCATGCTCGTAAATTTCCACTTCAGCAGCACCAACACCTTTGATCAGTAATGCTTCACCATTTTCTGTTTTAGCAACAACGTCTTCACCACGAATGATTCTCAGCTCATAGTCACCGTAGGCGTTCGTCACCTTAGGGAAAATTCGTCCACCTTCCTCATAAGTTGTGACGATATCCGCTGCGCTGATTTCTTGACGCTTGCCTTGTTTTACATCCACAAAAAATTGCGCTGTTTGCTGTTTATCCAGAAACGCGTCGCTGTAAGTTGCTGTCGCTTCAACCGTTAATTGCCCAACATTATGAACAAGAAGCAAACCCGTTTCAGGGTCTAGCAACTCGGCCACCTTGCTGTCTGGTACGCTATTTATAATTTTGTAAGAAATACGTTGCGTTTGAGCTTTATCTAAACGCACTGGTTCTAACGTCAACCCTTCTCGATACTCGTCTTCAAGCAAAGCGAACTGTAATTGCCCCGGAGCTACTGCATGCAGTTTAACCGTAGCGCGAACTTGTTTCGGCAAGTAAAAGTCGTTACCTGAATCAGTAATCAGCACCGATGCCTGACCAACTGAACCTAATGAATATACCGAACCGTTCTCATCAACACGAATCAAGTTATGACCACTTTCTACCTCATAACTCAGTTCGCCTTTTTGGCCACGGACGATCAACGCTTTTCCTTCTGACTCAATCGCATTGAAATTCAGATCACTCACTGAAAGTTCAGTATTGATGCCTCGCTCTACAGTGACAGAAAATCTTGCTTCAGAAGATTCATAAGCAGAGCTACTATCTGTAGCAAGAATCGTCGCCGTTCCTGGGCGCAGAATTTGTAGTATTCCTGAGTCATTAATTTTCACGACATTTGGCGGATTAGAGTCAATGACTTGGTAAGATACCGACCCATGTACATTGCTCAGTTTTGCTTCAGTAACCGTTCCCACTCCTTCAAACTTCAATACCGTGTCTTCAACTTTTAATTGCGGACGGTTCTGCTTTGTTATCGTAGTTGGTGTCTTCGTATTGTTCGGCTTAGAGTCTCCCCCACCGCCACAGCCAGCGAGTAAAGCTGCGAGAAAAAGCAAATAGTAATTTCTGTTCATTTTTAGTAATACTTTGTTACATACAAGATGGGGCGATAATAATACGATGTTTTATTAATCACTATCCCCATTTTTGAGTACTTTATTACTTAAGTAATTGCTACTGTATTAATCCTAAAAACAAATACTCAAAAATAGCGACCAAATTACATGAAAAAACAAAAAGCAAACGTTTAAATCAAACCCTTCCATTAATTTAGTAAAAATTAATATTCAATAAAATAAAACATGAAAAAGAAAGAGAAAAAATTGCGTTATTTTTTCTTTCATTATGATGTACAGGATTAATGGACTGTAAAAACAAATGGTTAATGAAAAATAGAAGAGAGAATAAATATCGTTTATATTTATAAAAATCTGGTAGGAAATAGTTTTAAAAGCATAATCAAACTACCTTTTAACATTTAAAAAACTAAAAGGTAGAATTAACATTAGATAGAATTCTTATAGGGCGAGTTATTTTAGGATTGGTAACTCTGTTGTGTATTTAATGGACTCCATAGCAAATGTTGAAGTCACATTAGATAGCCCTTTTACGCTATTAACTAACCGCTTATAGAATTCGTCAAAACACTTCATATCTTTGACTAGTACTTTCATCATGTAGTCATACTCGCCAGCCATACGATAAAACTCCATTACCTCAGGAAAGTCACTCACAGTTGTAACAAAATGGTGATACCAACCTTCGGAATGATCAATCGTTTTTAACTGAACAAATGCAATGAAAGATAGCTCGAGCTTTTCTGCACTTAACAACGCCACGCGTTTTTCGATGTAGCCCTCTTCTTCCAACCTTTTCAAGCGCTTCCAGCATGGTGTTGTAGTAAGATTGACTCGCTCAGCCACGTCATTTAATGACAAGGTGCTGTCGGTTTGTAGTAAAGCAAGCAGCTGCTTATCTATTCGATCTAAACTCATTTCTATAAAATCCATAAAATGTAGAAAATTTTTCTACAGATATCTTTATTAAGAGTAACAATAGCAAAGTTTTTCTCGAAAATTATAGATAAATTATCCCTATCTAATACTTATCTATCGATTTCCCAAGGAGAGACGCCATGTGTACTGACCACAATTGGATCAACAATGCAGTGCGTAAAATTGAAGCAGACTTCCAACGTTCTGCTGATACTCACTTATTTAAACTCGAACTACCTTCTCTTGATGGTATCGATATCTATCTAAAAGATGAGAGTACGCACCCTACAGGCTCTCTTAAGCATCGATTGGCGCGCTCATTGTTTCTTTATGCTATTTGTAATGGATGGATTGGTCCTGAAACCACTGTAATCGAGGCGTCCTCAGGCAGCACTGCCGTTTCGGAAGCGTATTTTGCGCGTTTACTTGGCTTACCGTTCATTGCTGTTATGCCGAAAACCACCGCACGTAAAAAGATTGAACAAATTGAGTTTTACGGTGGTAAAGCGCATCTTGTAGAGCGCTCAGATCAGATTTATGACGAGTCTCGACGCTTGGCTCAAGAGCTAAATGGTCACTACATGGATCAGTTTACTTATGCTGAACGTGCGACTGACTGGCGCGGTAACAACAACATCGCGAACTCTATCTTTAGCCAAATGGAGTTAGAAGATCACCCGATTCCTAGCTGGGTAGTGATGAGCCCTGGAACAGGCGGCACATCAGCAACCATTGGCCGTTTTATTCGTTACCAAAAGTACGACACCAAGCTTTGCGTGGTAGACCCTGAAAACTCAGTGTTTTACGACGCTTTCCAGTCAGGAAATCACTCATTGAAAGGTGATACTGGCAGCAAAATTGAAGGTATCGGGCGACCACGTGTCGAACCAAGCTTTATTGCTGGTGTCATTGATGAAATGCGCAAAATTCCAGACGCAGCCAGTGTGGCAACTGCCCATTGGGTATCTCAGCTGATTGGGCGTAAAGTCGGCGCATCAACAGGCACCAATCTTTACGGCGTGCTGCAATTGGCTTGTGAGATGAAACAACGCGGTGAGAAGGGTTCTATCGTGACGCTTCTATGTGATTCTGGAGAGCGTTACCTAGATACGTATTATGACTTAACATGGGTAAAAGAGAACATCGGCGATATTCAACCTTACTTAGCTCAACTCGAAGTCATTCAAGCAAAAGGTTGCGTTGAGCCAGCTTGTTGCGGCTCAACTAACGCTTAACGTGCAAACTGGACTTTAAAAACAGCCCAACTTCATGCGGGCTGTTTTTATCGCTGGGTTTTACTTTTTCTGGCGCGCTTCAAACGCAGCCAATTGTTCTGGCGTTGCCGCTGGTTGATGATTTTGTTTCCATTCATCGTAAGTCATCCCGTAAACACGTTCGCGAGCGTCATCAATATCTAAATCCAAACCGAGATTTTCAGCCTCAGATTTATACCATTTGCTAAAGCAGTTTCGACAGAAGCCCGCAAGGATCATCAGGTCGATGTTTTGTACGTCTTTGTTGGCATCTAAATGCGCCAATAAACGGCGAAATGTCGCCGCGTCTAACTTATCTTGTTCTTCTTGAGTCAAGTTTTTGTATTTGAATTCAGCCACTTTCCTTTCCTTCTCTCTTATTTAGCTAGCTTTCGTCACCATATCTAGTTAGTCGGTAGTCATGAGTAAGAAGTATGCTTTAGCGCAACAATTCCTATTCTAAAATCACTACCTTTGATAAAAGCTGATATGATAACTACCATCCATCCTATTGATTAAATTAACATTTAAACAAATCATTACAACGGTCTTTTACCAAGGTTATCGTCTAGTTATGAAAAACGCCATTCTATTATTGTCTGCCTTGACCATTAGCGTGCCAACTTTAGCTGCTCAAGAACAAGCTCATCAATCTTATTTTTATCTGGGTACTGGTAACGTTGGTTTTGATACACCGTATTTTGGCTCGGATAGAGACAATGAGTGGTCAACACCACATATCACAGTTGGCTGGGGTTACCATGTAAACCAATACCTCGCGTTTGAAGGGGTTCTGCGCTATTCACAAAATGAACTTAAGAACGATGCTCTAAAAACTGACTTAGATCTTCACTATTACCAAGCAGGTATGTCTGCTGTTGTAACGAGTGATGACTTAGGCGATACGCCACTATCACTATTCGGTCGCGTAACAGCGCTTGGCACTCAAGCCGAAATGTACGTACCAAACGAACAAAAAGTCACAGATGACTCAGGCGCACTATTCAACATCGGTGCTGGCGTCCATTGGGATATGAGTACAGATATCTGGTTACGCGCAGAGTACATTTATAATGTCGCAGATATGGGTTTTGAAGATTTTTACGACAGCTACGAAGGTGTACAAATCAGCCTAGGGAAACGCTTCTAACATTAGATAGCACCAAGTTTCCATAATTGAAAAACAAAGAAGCCGAGAGTTTTGCCTCGGCTTCTTTTAGATTCTATAATATGTCGTCATTTACTGAACAGAGAACGTTTCTGTTGCCTCTTTGTTCACATGGTTGCTTGGTTGACCAGCATCGAGAGAATGCAAAATACCATCTTGACGATCTTTTAATGCATTCGTCAACGTTGGAAGTGCGGTAGTTGCTAGCAACGCCATAACACCTGCAACTAAAACCATTTCGACCATGTAACTACCACGTACTTTTTTCAAGGAAACACCTCAATAATAATAGGCATAGGCTGCTTTCCTAGCATTAAACCTAACAAGGCCCAACATTCAGTCAAAACGATGAGCGAGTCCTGTGCCCCTCGAAGAAGTGGCGAAATAATAAACAAAAATAATCATTAAATCTATAAGTAATCACTATCTATATAAAAAAACACCGAACAAAAATTGCCCGGCGTTTTCAATCAAAGCTTTACGTGCTACTGCTAGGGGTGGGCAACACGGCCCTTCGTATCATGGCTAATTGCTTTGTTTAACTCTGCTTCTACATGACCTGGTGCTTGTGTTTTCGCCGAAATCAATCGGTACATTGCCGGGATAACAAACAAGGTCACCAATGTCGCAAACCCCATCCCGAAAAAGATAACCGTACCCACGGCAATACGGCTCTCATAACCCGCCCCTGTCGATACGATCAACGGAATTGCGCCAGCAAGTGTGGTAAACGCAGTCATCAAGATTGGACGTAGACGTCGCGCGGCAGCATCAATGATCGCTTTTTCAAACCCAACGCCACGATCACGTAGCTGATTGGCAAATTCTACGATCAAAATACCGTTTTTCGTCACCATACCAATCAACATGATCATGCCGATCTGACTATAAATGTTCATACCTTGGCCCATAATAACCAAACCAAGAAAGCCACCAAAGACACCCATCGGCACCGTAAACATGACCACTAACGGGTTTACGAAGCTTTCAAACTGAGCCGCCAACACAAGATACGCCACTAGCAGTGCCAATGCAAACACAACAGCAACACTCGCTTGGTTCTCTTTAAAGTCTTTCGACTCCCCCGAATAACTCACCGAAATGTCACCCGGTAAGTTGTCGATGGCTTCCTGGTCTAGGTAATTCAGCGCATCTCCTAATGTATAACCTTCCGACAGGTTGGCAGTAATAGTGATGGACTTCTGTTTGTTGTAGTGAGAAAGACGAATAGAGGCCGCCACTTCTTCAATTTTTGTGACCGCATCTAACGTCACTAGCTGACCGCTATTCGTGCGCAGATAAATCTGACTTAAATCTGCAGCATTATTAAAGCTATTTTCATCACCGCGAAGATACACATCGTACTCTTCGCCACGCTCAACATAAGTCGTTTCGCTTTTACCACCGAGCATGATTTCTAGGGTGTCAGAAATGTCTTTAACACTGACTCCTAGCTCTGCGGCACGCTGTCGGTCAACTGTAACCAATAACTCAGGCGTTTTTTCCGAGTAATCTATCTCTGCTCCTTCCATCATTGGTGATTCTTCTGCTTTGTTCTTTAGCATTTCAGCCCAAACAACGAGCTCATCGTAATCAGAGCCGCCTAATACGAACTGAACTGGCTCACTCGAACCACCTTGGAAACCTGGCATAAATGGGAACACTCGAACATCTGGGATACCTGCCAATTCTTTCCGTACTTTGTTAAGGGCTTGCTGAGCCGTGATATCACGTTCGTTCCAATCTTCTAGAATCATGATCACAAAGCCTGTCTGGTCTCCTGCCTGGCCACCAAACGCTGGCGTTTGGATGCTGAATGACTTCAGATAACCTTGCCCTAGTAATGGCATCAATCGGTCTTCGACAATATCCATATTGGCTGACATACGATTGTATGACGTAGCATCTGCACCGCGCACAAACGCAAATATCACACCGCGATCTTCTTGTGGGGTCAGCTGGGCCGGTACCTGATTCATCAAGAAATAGCTACCGCCCAAACAAGCTAGAATCACCAGCGGAGCAGCCCAACGTACTTTCAATGCGCCTTTCAATAATGCGCGATAGCCACTCTCAAGCTTGCTAAACAAGCGATCAACCGCTTCATTGAATCGATTTGGTTTTACATTCGCTTTCAAAATCTGACTACCTAATACAGGAGTCAGCGTCAGGGCAATCAAAGAGGAGAATATGACCGACATAGCCAGCAATACAGAAAACTCTGTAAATAGTAGACCTACCATGCCATCCATAAAGGAGATCGGTAAGAACACCATCACCAGCACTAATGTTGTTGCTATAACAGCAAAACCAACCTCTCTTGTGCCTTTATATGCGGCGAGTAATGGCGATTCACCGCGTTCAATATGGTGGAAGATATTCTCTACAACCACAATTGCGTCATCCACCACCAAACCAATCGATAATATCAACGCCATCAAGGTGATCAAGTTGATAGAAAACCCAAAGTAGTACGCGGCAATAAACGAAGAAATCAGAGAAACAGGTACCGTAACCGCAGGAATTAAGGTTGCACGAGCTTGGCCGATGAAAATGTACAACACCAAAATCACCAAGCCGCCCGTGATAAATAGCGTGCTGTACACCTCTTCGATTGAACGCTCGATAAATACTGTCGCGTCGTAATCTATCGCAAGACGTGTACCTTCTGGTAAGAACTTCTGGATGTTATCGACTTCAAAACGAACCAGCTTAGCAACCTCTAACGGGTTTGCGTCTGACTGCGGTACCACACCAAGACTGATGTTTACTACACCATCGCTTTTGAAGGTTGAGTTTTCGTTTTCTGCACCAATGAAGACATCTGCTACATCTTTTAAATAGATAGGTGTATTGTCGCTTGCGCGTTTAATGACAAGATATTGAAAATCTTCAGGCGTGTTATAAGTACGAGCCGTACGCACGGACATTACCGTTGAGTCGTTACGAACTTCACCACCTGGGCTTTCTAGGTTCTCACTTCGCAAAGCTGATGTAATGTCCGAAGCTGTAACTGAACGTCCAGCCATTAGTTCAGGCTTAAGCTTCACGTACATTACCTTGTACAAACCACCGGAGAGATCAATGGAGCTAACCCCAGAGATCAGGCTAAAGCGGTCCATCAATACACGTTCGGCATAATCCGTTAATTGAGTACGGTCCATCTCTGCAGAACTGAGATTGATGTAGAGCGACGCCTCTCCCGAGCCATTGTTCTTATAAACAATAGGGTCATCCGCTTCATCAGGTAGCGAGCGCTGAGCACGAGCCACGGCATCCCGCACGTCGCTTACACCTGTATTGAGATCGTAACCTAACTCAAACGTGATCGTGATACGCGACATGCTGTTACGAGTAGTGGAGCTAATTTCATCAACTCCACTGATCCCAGAAAGCTGGTCTTCCAAAACGGAGGTAATTTGGCTTTCAATAATAGTCGCCGATGCACCCTCATAACGCGTACTGATAGAAACGACTGGGCTTTCTATATCAGGCATTTCACGAACGGCTAATTTGGTGAATGACACAAAGCCAAACACACACAACAGCATGCTCAGAACCAACGCCGCGACAGGGCGTTTAACTGAAACGTCGGACAGTAACATTAGTTTTCTTCCTCATCCGATTCACTGTCATTGCGTGTCACATCCGTGGTGTTCGCTTTTAGTGGCGCGACAATTTCTTTCACTTCGACACCATCACGCATGTTAACAATGCCTTGAACCACAATCTTGTCACCAATCTCAACACCAGATTCGATCACCACCTCGTTACTAACACGAGCACCTAGCGACACTTCTCGACGAGTAGCTTTGTTGTTTTCATCAATTACATATACAAAACGTTTAGTTCCGGAGTATTCAAGCGCTTGAACAGGAATGATTGGCGCCTTAATAGCAGGAAATGCTAGTGAAGCGTTCATCAACATGCCCGGCTTCAATTGATTTTCTGGGTTATCAAACTCAATACGCACGCGAAGATTCAGTGTTTCGGCGCTGATACGCGTATCAATACCTGTGACTTGACCAGTAAAGATCTGGCTACCCCATGCACTGGTTTTAGCGATGACTTCCATACCAATAGAAAGCATCGATAAATAGCGCTCCGGTACTTGCAAATCCAGTTCCATGACGGAAAGATCATCCAACGTCAAAAGTTCAGTACCCGCACTGACCATTTTGCCGCGGCTAAAATCGATAAAACCAACAGTACCAGAAAATGGAGCAGTAATATGGAGATCAGCTAAATTGGCTTGAGCAGCATCTAGCCTCGCTTGTGCTATTTCAACACTGGCTTTTTGTGCATCGATTTCAGTTTGAGTAATCGCATTCCGCTTAACCAAACGTTGGAACTCTTTTAACTTACGCTGTTCATCTTTTAGATACGCCTTTGCCTCAATCAAAGCGGCTTGAGCCTTATCGTCATCTAACTTAATTAATAACTGGTCTTGCTGGACATTTTGATTCGCTTTAACAGCGATTTGATTCACTTTGCCGGCGACTTCCGATGCGACAACCACAGACTCCGCTGCCTTTAATTTGCCGATAAGAGTTAAGGATTGATTGATCTCGTGCGTTTCTACTTGTTCAGTCACAACAGTAACCGCTGAGCCTCCTCGCATCGCAGCGCAAACCGATGGAGAACTCAGTAATATAGAAAGCGTTAAAACAGATAACGATAACGTGGCTTTCATGCTCATGATATTGACTTCTAAACGAATAAACTTATGTCATTAAACTGCTTACAGTTTATCAGTAGATACGGTGTTTAACGTCAAGTAGTGTAAATTCAAGTAAAAAGCGCGCTTCTCTTCTGTTCAAAGGACAAACAAAACGCTGACTTTCTACCATCTTTGCCCAAAAAGACAGCATTCAACGTAAAAACGTAAGAAAAACGCTTTACAGCCTGAGCGAGTTTGCTATGATTCGCTCCGCACTTGGGAGATGAGTTGGGAAAACATCTTACTAAGTATAAAAATCCTCTGGAGGGGTTCCCGAGTGGCCAAAGGGAGCAGACTGTAAATCTGCCGGCACTGCCTTCGATGGTTCGAATCCGTCCCCCTCCACCATATTCTTTCTTATGTTTTTCCTTTAAACGTGAGAACAACTTGAAAGCTAGGTTGGGAAACTAACTTTTAAGTATAAAACACCCTGGAGGGGTTCCCGAGTGGCCAAAGGGAGCAGACTGTAAATCTGCCGGCACTGCCTTCGATGGTTCGAATCCGTCCCCCTCCACCATATTCTTTCTTATGTTTTTCCTTTAACGTGAGAACAACTTGGAAGCTAGGTTGGGAAACTAACTTTTAAGTATAAAACACCCTGGAGGGGTTCCCGAGTGGCCAAAGGGAGCAGACTGTAAATCTGCCGGCACTGCCTTCGATGGTTCGAATCCGTCCCCCTCCACCATATTCTTTCTTATGTTTTTCCTTTAAACATGAGAACAACTTGGAAGCTAGGTTGGGAAACTAACTTTTAAGTATAAAACACCCTGGAGGGGTTCCCGAGTGGCCAAAGGGAGCAGACTGTAAATCTGCCGGCACTGCCTTCGATGGTTCGAATCCGTCCCCCTCCACCATATTCTTTCTTATGTTTTTCCTTTAAACATGAGAACAACTTAGAAGCTAGGTTGGGAAACTAACTTTTAAGTATAAAACACCCTGGAGGGGTTCCCGAGTGGCCAAAGGGAGCAGACTGTAAATCTGCCGGCACTGCCTTCGATGGTTCGAATCCGTCCCCCTCCACCATATTCTTTCTTATGTTTTTCCTTTAACGTGAGAACAACTTGGAAGCTAGGTTGGGAAACTAACTTTTAAGTATAAAAATACCCTGGAGGGGTTCCCGAGTGGCCAAAGGGAGCAGACTGTAAATCTGCCGGCACTGCCTTCGATGGTTCGAATCCGTCCCCCTCCACCATATTGAAGAAGCCAGCTCATTGAGCTGGCTTTTTTCGTTTCAGGATCTTGATAGCATAGTCCTACTACCACGAACCTTTCACTCCTCACCGAAACTCTGCTCGATTTAATACCTATCACAGTAAATAAGTGATCAGAAATAGCGTAGGGAAAATGCTTGAGAACAAGGCGCAATTTTTCGATAAGTAGTTATTCTGCAATCAAAAATTGCAACGCAGTTATCGAGTATTTTAACAAGCTAGAATGACCAGTTATTTACTACGATTGGTATAACCTATACTCAATCTCACTAAAGTAACCAACCCCATGTGAAGCTCCACAAACAAAAGGCTGAGGAGCAAATCTTTACCCTACAAACAATGTACTAGCTATTTTGATTTTGTTAGTTCGTATGGCCTTAATATGAATGTTCAATATAACTAGGAAAACACTTGAGGACTTACTAGAAAAAGGGGGCTCGCAAAATTAGAGCAAAAGTTATCAAGCGGACTCAATTAGTGATGTTTGTGTAAAAGCACGTACAAGAAATATAAATGATAGATACAAAAAATCCCGCAGGGGGTGCGGGATTTTTACTAGTGGCTAAATCGGTTTAAAGGTGACTAGCCTTGAATACCAACGATTAACCATGGCGCATTAGGCGCAGTCAAGTCACGCTCTAGGTGCCAGATATCTTCGATTTCTTCTTCAACACCTTCTACTGTGTCACGGTAACGACCGCTAAACTGTAGACTAAGCTGTGCTTTATTTGCATCGTAATCAGCACGGACGATCTCTGCATCAACGTACATTACATCAGTATGCTGCTCACCGTCGAGCTTCGCGCGCTCTGCTTTTAGGTCTTCAAACAAGCTTGGAGAAACATATTCTTCAATAGTTTCTAGCTGGTTGTGATTCCACGCACCTTGCAGGATTCGATAGTGTTCACGAGAACCATTAATGAACGCTGCTTGGTCAAAACCCGGTGGGTAGTTATGTGGTACGTCTGTTTGAGCGCCAAAACCACCAAAGCCACCATTATTTGTGTTTGGTTGTTGCTCAAAGTTTTGCATGTTTGGTTGCTCAAACTTAGATGCGTTGCCACCAAATGCAGGCTGTTGACGATGCTGGTTCATACTGCCCTGCTTCGCACCTAGCATACCGCGCATTAGTTTAAAGATGACAAAGGCAATCAAACCAATAATTAGGATATCCATAAACTGGATACCTTCAAAAGCACCGCCAAAGAATGCAGCAAGTAGACCACCAGCAAGAAGTCCGCCTAGCAGACCACCCATAAGGCCTTTCTTACTTGAAGACTTTGTCGTCTGATCTTTGCCGACCGTATTGGTGTTTTGTTGCTGTTGTTTCGGTGCTGGTGCAGTTTTGTAGCTCTTACCGAAAGACTTACTGCCACCAAACTTCTTCGCTTCCGCGATAGGCGTTACAGCAACAGTAAACATCAATAAAGCAACAATAGAAAATAAACGTTTCATCGTTATCCTTAAAGTTAGCTATCTAAGATAGTGCCCCATTTTCAAGACGAAACAATCGTTGTTTCAAACAGTAGCACGCCAAAGATGATTTTTAAGTCATCATACTCTGTATACCGATTGATGAAAATAGCTTATAGAAGCTGACATGTATCAGAATATTGCCAAAAATGCAGACTGCTCACACTGCTTGCAATTCAGCTGAAGGCGCTTGATCAATGTAAAAAAAGTATGGAATAAGTTCACTAATACTCCAGATTGTTTTACTTGAATTAGAATCAGTGACACAACTCAGAATCCTACACCTTGAGGGCACTTGGACACATTGCCTTGTTGACGGTTAATAGGTAGCTGACTATCATATTGAACGATGTTCAATAAAGTAGTTTGAGAGTATGGCGCGCAGAAACGATCACACCCGAGAAGAGTTAGTGAATTTGACCTTAACAACGGTCAAAAACTTTTTAGATGAGAATTCTTACCACGAACTCAGTCTTCGTAAAATCGCTAACATGATTGGTTACGTGCCAAGCACATTGGTAAATGTTTTTGGTAATTATAATTTGTTGTTGCTTCATGTTGTCGCTCAAACTTTAGATGAGTTATCTCAAGAAGCACGCAAAGCGACTAATGACAGCAAAGACTCCCATCAAGCGCTTTTTGAACTCGCTTATTGCTACCACGATTTTGCTCAAAAACACCCATACCGTTGGCAGTTAGTGTTCGAACACAACATGAATGGAGCAGAACTTCCGGAATGGCATGCCAAACGTATCGATGGTATGACGGGAATGCTAGAGTCACTATTGGCTCAAATCGCACCACATCGTACTGAATCCGAAGTGATTCAAGCGAGTCGAGTCCTTTGGTCTGGCGTACATGGCATTACTTTACTCAGTGTTGATGATAAGTTTTTCTCTAGTGAACCGATTGATGGCAAAGAATTGATCAGTAATCTTCTTTCTAACTACCTCACGAACTGGTAACAAAGGATTATCCATGTCATCCGACAGACAGCCGTCCTTACTTACGCAGAGAAAGTTCCTGCCCTATTTCATTACTCAGTTTTTTGGCGCTTTCAACGACAATATTTTTAAAAACGTTTTGCTGTTGTTTGTCGCATTCGCTGGCTCCAGTGCACTGCCTATTTCGAGCAATTTGTTCATCAACCTTGCGGCAGGCTTGTTCATTCTACCGTTCTTTCTGTTCTCTGCTTCCGCTGGCGTATTAGCCGACAAATATGAAAAGTCATGGTTTATTCGTAAGGTCAAACTATTTGAAATAGCCATCATGCTGTTAGGTGCCATCGGATTCATAACCGAAAGTTATGGTGTGCTTTTATTGCTACTGTTTTTAATGGGCACACAGTCAGCATTTTTTGGCCCAGTTAAATATGCCCTTTTGCCTCAAAAGTTAAATGCTAAAGAATTAGTGCCCGGCAACGCTCTTGTTGAAGCTGGTACCTTTATCGCCATCCTTATTGGCACCTTAGGCGCTGGGATTATAGCCTCTGCAGACAACGCAAAATACCTCGCCGCATTTTGTGTCGTGATCTTCGCATTGTTAGGCTACTTGTCGAGCCGCTCAATCCCCTTTGCTGCAGCCAGCGCGCCCAATCTCTCTTTTCGTTGGCAACCATACAAGCAAACCAAACACACGCTCTCTATCGCCAAATCCGATCGAGTTGTTTTTCAATGCATAATGGCAATAAGCTGGTTTTGGTTTTTAGGCGCCGCATATCTAACACAATTTCCGAATTTCACTAAGATTTACCTAAATGGCACCGAGAGTGCGGTGTCTTTCTTGCTCGCTCTATTTTCCATTGGTATCGCGCTAGGGTCGCTACTTTGCAATTGGATCTCAAACCATCGTATCGAAGTCGGTATTGTGCCAATTGGTGCCTTTGGCATTACGGTATTTGGGTACCTAATGGCCACTTCCATTCCCAATGATCTACCTACTTTCCATAACTTTGTAGACTTCTTTAGATATGAGCCTTTTTGGCCATTATTTTTCTACCTATTGATGATTGGCGCTTCGGGCGGTTTGTTTATCGTGCCTCTTTACGCATTAATGCAGCATCGAGCAAAGGAAACCGAACGTGCTCAAGTCATCGCAGGGCTCAACATTTTTAACTCTCTGTTTATGGTCGGCAGCGCTGTCTTAGGTATTGTGTGCCTAAGTGTAATCAAGATGACAATTCCTCAGCTGTTTGCATTGTTAGCCATTTTAAATTTCTTAGTCGCCGCTTACATCTTTTTGCAAATTCCTATTTTTGTAGTTCGCTTTGTCATGTGGATGCTTACGCACACCATCTATCGAGTTAAGCATAAGAATCTACACAACCTACCCGAGCATGGTGGGGCATTGATTGTATGTAATCATGTAAGCTACATGGATGCATTGCTACTTAGTGCCGTATGCCCAAGGTTGATTCGTTTTGTGATGGAGGAAGATTACGCCAACCTACCTCCATTAAGGCGCTTTTTACGTCGAACTGGGGTAATTCCAATTTCAGCGAGTAACAGAAGCTCTATCAGACGTGCATTTAACGATGTGGAAGCTGCGCTAAGCGAAGGTCATATCGTCTGTATTTTCCCTGAAGGAAGATTAACTTCAGATGGTGAAATGAATGAATTCATGCGCGGTATTGATATAATCCTACGTCGTAGTCCAGTACCTGTCATACCTGTTGCACTTAAAGGCTTATGGGGAAGCTATTTCAGCCGCGCAAAAGGTCGCGCATGCTGTGGCTTACCGACTCGATTTTGGTCAAAGCTAGAAATAGAGGCAGGACAACCGGTGCCACCAAACGAGGCAACGGCAAAAACAATGTTCGATAAAGTGCATCAACTTAGAGGCGACTGGCGATAAATACACTTGAACACATGTTTAGGATAACTGAACATGTGTTCAAATCATTAAGACAAACTGACCACACCCAGTGCGATATACTCTCCCTTTCATTCACAACAGCGAATAAAAACCTTGAATAGAAACTACCTCCTGTTTGGATTGGCGTTACTTTTTTGTCTAACCCCTCTTGCCTCCTCTCCCATTGCTCTAGTTATCGGTTTTCTACTCGCAAGTTTTGGTTTTGTGCCTTCCGAGCTGCCCATCGCTTCTTTTACTAAAAAGCTGCTGTCTTACTCGATTATTGGCTTAGGCTTTGGCATCAACTTCGAGCAAGCACTTGCAGTCACATCGGATGGTATCGGCCTGATCATCGCCACTATTACAGGCACACTGATCATGGGCACTCTCATTGCCAGGGTAATTAAATTGGAGCGAGTAACCGCTTACTTAATCTCATCAGGTACTGCAATTTGTGGTGGTAGCGCAATTGCTGCTGTGGCACCGGCGATTAAAGCGAAAGACGAGCAGATTGGATTAGCACTGGCAACAGTGTTTGTCCTGAACTCCATTGCACTCTTTGTGTTTCCTGTGATTGGACATGCTTTAGGGCTAGATCAACACACGTTTGGCACATGGGCTGCGATTGCCATTCATGACACATCTTCTGTTGTCGGGGCTGCCTCGGCCTATGGGGAAGAAGCACTAACGACGGCAACAACATTGAAACTCGCGCGCGCTTTATGGATCATTCCTGTTGCTTTTATCAGTGCCGTCATCTTTTCAAGAGGCCAAAAAGAGAATGGAAAGAAAAAACTAGCTATCCCTTATTTCATTTTTTGGTACTGTGCAGCTATCGCGTTTAGCGACTTCTTTCCTCAATTTGAAATGGTCTATCACGGCATTTTCATTGGAGCAAAGCAAGCGTTGGTTGTATGTCTGTTCTTGATAGGTTGCAGCATTTCAATTTCAAAACTAAAGTCAGCTGGAGCTAAGCCGCTGTTGTTTGGCGTGACTCTGTGGGTGTTAATTTCGACCACTTCTCTAAGTTGGTTACTGTTTTAGATATTGGTGGTCTGCTTATCGCGTTGAGGGGACGGTATTTCCCGTTTGCTATTTTTGTATATAACGACCAACGCAATAGCGATCAAAAATGCCGTTAGCTCTGCAAGAGAGCGGGCTAGCCCTTCACTACTTATCGCGATACCAATTTGTAGTGCTACTGCCGCAATTAAAACTAGCTTTGCCATCCTGAACCTTATGCATTTTCTCTCCACGAAGAAGCATAATTATGATTCAGAGTTATAAGGATACGAAATTCTCTTTATGACTAATACATAGCAAAATTGACTAATGCTGAAGTGATGACAGCAGCCACTCTTTCACGGCCTTACGTGAAATTTTGATCCCACCTTTTAGTAGAGTTTGTGGCATTACATGGTATTCCACTGGCCATTTAAACTTCTCTAACTTTGATTGCAAGTGCTGGTCATACTCCGACTTGCTGCGCAATCCATTGGTCTGAATCACAGCTACTGGTCTATGACCAAACTCCGCGTCTTCGACTGGAACCACTATACTCTGCACTACACCATCAATTTGGTTCAAAGCGGCTTCAATCTCTTCACAATGGATATTCTCACCACCAGAGATAAACTGATTGTCGGCACGGCCGATTATCTTTAATTCATCACCTTGCCACTCGCCAAGATCCTTGCTGTCAAACCAGCCTTTCTCATCCAGAAATGGGGTAACATGTCCTTGATGGAAATACCCTGCCGCTAATGTCTTACCGCCAATAAAAATGCGTTGGTCAACTAATTTTATCTTACGGTGCTTCAATACATGTCCAGCATTACTGGTGCTGTCAATTCTCTTTGCGGTAACGGTAGAGGCCGCCTCCGTCATCCCATAACCTAACCATGTCTCAATGCCTTGCCTTGTTGCTCGTAGTGCCAATTCGTGATCAACGTGGCTGCCGCCCAGTAGCACATGTGTCAATGACAAATGTGCATCATCATCCAATAACCGTTTGAGCTGAGTCGCAACCAAAGAAGCGTGTGATACGCCCTGAACATCATCAACAAGTTTCCCTGAACCGACTTTTAGTGTTGCTCCGACATATAGCCAACGATAGACAATCGCTAATCCAGAGACGTGATACAGCGGAAGCGATAACAGCCAAGCATCTTGCTGAGTGAAAATGAACTCCTGCAACAAGCCCTCTGCAGACGCAAGATGCTGTCGATGTGTATGAACCACAGCTTTAGGCTCCCCTGTAGAGCCAGAAGTAAATACTACTGAAGCTAGCCGGTCATGATGATAGCTATCTTCAGTCAACGAATCACTCTCTTGCTGTGATACTACAGGAGGTGAAAGCAATGTTGCCTTGAGTTTTTGTATATCATGTTCAGAAAAGGTCGAAGCGCACTCCTGAGAAAACCAGATAAACCGAGTTTGATCAGGCCTGTAAAGTGTAGCAAGCTTACCCTGCAACTTATCTAGTGGTTGTTCCATGGTCAGCGCAGCGAGCGCACCCAACTGTTTGGAGGCAAGATAAAACAACAGTGTTTCTACTTGGTTCTTGCCAACCAAAGTCAGCACATCCCCCCGAGTTACACCCAAGTCATTCAAATAGTGAGTGTATTGGTCAATACGCTTCGAGAGTTGTTGCCAGTTTAATACTTCTGTTGATGTCTTGAGTGCAATAGAAAAAGGGCTCGTTTGAGCCCAGTATTTCCATGGTGCCTTCGCAATATTGTCTACGCAGAATGCCACACAATCTCCTGGTCTTTTAGAGGAAGAACGGGAAGTTCACACTTAGGCCAGCCCTGCTCTAGCTGAGCCTTGAATAAGCCAATCGTATCCAAACCTGGAACTTCATCAGGCAGCTGCCATTGGGCAAAGCGCGCTAATTGAGTTAAACCGAGACTGGATTCAATGCTCGAGCTAATCACTGCTTTCATCCCCAGTGACTTCGCTTTCACTATCAGTGTAATACAAAAATCCACTGAACCAATGAGTGTGGGTTTGATGATGATCGTTTTCACACCAGTTAGATCTTCAAGACGGAAATCTTCACGACGAACCGCATCTTGCAATGTTTCATCCCAAGCGATAGCAATACCAGTATTAATCGCAAAAGAGAGACTATCGCCAGGAGAGCGGCACGGCTCTTCTAGAAACGTGATTCGTTGACGCAGAGACGGAGCAATGTACTTAGCGAACTGCTGCGCTTTTTCTGGTGTCCAAGTGCGATTGGCATCGAGTCGAAGCGTTAATTGAGGGATTGATTCAAGAAAAAGGTTCACAAGCATGCCATCGCGAATTGGCTCATAAAGTCCAACTTTCACCTTAGCGACTTTCTCACCTTCCATTTCGTTCAGCTTTGGAATGAGCTCATCTGGGTCGCCAGTGCATAGTGGCGCTGTTTGGTATTTACCTTGTTGTGGTAAGCCACCAGCTAATTCAAGCTGTGCCATCGATAAACCAAACGCAACCGACGGGTACATATTGGCATAATCCACATCCAACTCTGCTACCCAACGCTCCGCCTGTTCTTGTAGCTGAACACCCGCATCTTCGGTGCTCTCTAAGCTAAAACCAGGAAGAGGAGCGACTTCTCCAAACCCTGTTTTACCATCTTCGGAAAGCGCAACAACATAACCAACACGTTCGGTTAGCTTGTTGTCACGTAGGATGACACCACTATCCATGGGCAAGCTATAACGATAAATTTTCGCTTCACGCATAATTCAAGTCCTATGTAATGCCGTATATTTGAGTGTTCTGACGAGCAATCCCACCAGCCTCCCAGAGGGCGAGGCGCTCAGGAAAAAAGGAACAGAGGAGCTAACACGCTCCTCATTTAGACGGATTATGGGTTGCGAGGGAATTTATCGAAGTCTGGGCGACGCTTCTCGTTAAAGGCGTTACGACCTTCTTGTCCTTCATCAGTCATGTAGAACATCATCGTTGCGTTACCCGCTAGCTCTTGCAGACCCGCTTGACCATCACAATCTGCGTTTAATGCAGCTTTCAGGCAGCGCAATGCCATTGGGCTGTGCTGTAGTACTTCACGACACCAACGAACGGTTTCTTTCTCTAGATCCGCTAGTGGTACAACTGTGTTTACTAGGCCCATGTCTACCGCTTCTTGAGCATTGTAGAAACGACATAGGAACCAAATTTCGCGAGCTTTCTTTTGGCCTACGATGCGAGCCATGTAAGATGCACCCCAACCGCCATCAAATGAACCCACTTTAGGGCCTGTTTGACCAAATTGAGCGTTGTCAGCTGCAATCGTTAGGTCACACATCATGTGCAGAACGTGACCACCGCCAACAGCCCAACCCGCTACCGATGCGATCACTGGTTTTGGACAAGTACGAATATCGCGTTGGAAGTCCAATACGTTTAGGTGATGCGTACCTTGGTCATCTTTATAGCCGCCATAGTCGCCACGGATCTTCTGGTCGCCGCCAGAACAGAATGCGTCTTCACCTAGACCTGTCAGAATGATCACGCCAACACCAGAGTCGTAACGCGCATCTGCCAACGCATCAATCATCTCTTTTACCGTTTGAGGACGAAACGCGTTACGCACTTGAGGACGCGCAATGGTGATTTTCGCGATACCATCTTCAGACTTATGGTAATGAATGTCCTCGTATTTCTCGCCGCAATCTTTCCATTGAACCGGAGCGTAAAGTTCTTCTTCAGAAATGCCTACTGTTTTAGCCATGGTGATTCCCATTGTTCTCGTTACTCTCACCAAAGTGAGACTGAATTATTTGCTTGGTATGTATCGCAAACTGTTTGGGCTGCTCTTGATGGACGTTATGACCAGCGCCTTCAACTTGTCGATACGCCAACCCGCTATGTTGTGCCAGTTGGCTAAATTTTTGGTCTTTCTCACCACACAAGTAATACACTGGTATGTTCTGCTTTTGCAGTGAGGGCAACAAATATGCCTGTTTGGCTAACGATGTCGCCATCAACATATTCGCCACCGCTGAGCCAAGATTATCACTTCGCTTCGCAATGAATGTTTGTCTTTGCTCATGGTTTAGTGAAGAAAACACCGCTTGTTGGTACCAATCGTTCAAAACACGTTCAAGTGGTTCAGTTTTGAAACGCATTGCCCAGCGAGCATCATTCTCTAATCTCACCTGTTTCTCTGACTCAGTTTGAAGCCCGAAGTTTCCCCCTTCAACAATCGCGCCCGCAATATTGAGATCTGGAAAGCATTGATGGGCAATACCATGCATCGCAATGCGGCCGCCCATAGAGTAACCAATCAAAATAAGTGGTTGTTGTGAGGGAAATAATAAAGATAGTGTGGAACCAAGAAGTTTGCAGCAATCATTCAGATCGCTGCAAGAAATAGATTGGCTGTGCCCATGACCAGGGAGGTCAACCGTAACACGTTCATACTCGGGTAACGCGTTGATACACGATTGCCAATCTTCACCGCTACCAAGCAAACCATGCAAAAACACCAAAGTGGGCAACGTTCTACTTTGGTGTTTTTCTAATACAGGGAAACGTTCAAAGTAAAGCATTCAGACTCTTATTAAATGCCTTGAGTGTCTCAGCAGCTTGATTAGGTGGGGTTTGAACCTCGACCAGCAACGTTCCTTGGCGGTGACATAAATGCTCTTTTACAGATGATTGGAATTGCTCCAGTGTAGAAACATGCAAATACGCCAAACCAAACTGCTTTGCCGCGTGTTCAAACTGATAACCATGAGGCATTTGATAATATGTCGTCCTGCGCTCTGGTGGTACTGGCAACATATCAAAAATCGCACCGCCGTCATTATTAGTAACAACAAGTACCGCCGGCAGTTTATTGTGAGAAAATAGCGCCAGAGAATTGAGATCATAAAGTGCTGCTGTGTCACCGATATACATTAGTAACGGATTACCTCTTGCCCGTTGCACGCCTGATGCCGCAGCAAACAAACCGTCAATCCCTGATGCGCCTCGATTAGTGAAAACCTCTACACCATCCAATTTTCCGTACATATCAACAAGCCGAACAAACAAGCTATTACCCAAGAAAACATCTACGTTCTTTGTGCGCTCGTTGATGTCTGCTGCCAACGCAATTTCGTCAATGGCAGACGCTGAATCAGATAGGAAGGCTTCTTCGATACGTTGATGAACTCGCTTAACGTCATTCGCTAACCTATCAGCCCACCCAGCAAATATTGACTTCTCAAAACTAATGCGAGAAACCCACGTTTTAGGAGGCTCAACCCAGTGCATTTGCGCCAGATGATTTTGGTTATTCCGGTCCATACAAGGTGAGACATACCAATACTGAACGTCTTTACTTTGTTGATTTTTCGATACTTGTTTATCAATCCATTGGTTCAAACGTTTGGAGATGATTCGGCTACCAAATTGGATAATAAGTTCACAAGATTCAAGCTCGTTTGCGAACTCGGGAAGTTGAAGCCATACATCGTAATACGCCCAATCCGAACTGAGACCACTTTGCGGGTCTGCAAGTACTGGCCATCCCATCTTTTGTGCAAATGCCTGCGCCGACTTCGCTTGTTCAAGCGGTAAGCTGCCAATCACAACCAAGCCTTTTTTGTCTGAAAAAGGCGGGATGTTCGCCTGTGACAAATGGCTAAAACGCTGAGTATAAGTGCCGCTTCCTTTTCGCCATCCGGCGACCGAATCTAAGTAGGTTTGATAATCCGCTTTTGCGCCGTTGGAATACAAAGGCTCTGGAAATGCACAATTAATATGAACGGCACTACCCTGCAATTGCTGAGTAAACATCACTTCGTCAACAGAGGTCAGCAACCAGTTAAGCGACGTTGCTAAATTTGGGCTTGGTAAATTCAAACTGGCCGAAACATGATGTGAAAAAATACCCAATTGATTTATCGCTTGGTTTGCACCACAGCCGACAAGTTCTACTGGACGATCTGCTGTCAGCAGCACCAGTTTTTCACCAGTAAGTTTGGCTTCGGCAACCGACGGTAATAAGTTCGCCACTGCCGTACCAGAGGTAACGATAATTGCCACGGGTTCCTGAGTAGCTTTCGCTAAACCAAGAGCCATAAAGCCCAATCCACGCTCATCAAAATGAGTATGAATGGAAAAGTCGGACTGTTCTGCCGCTTCTAAAGTTAAAGGCGTAGAACGAGATCCGGGAGCGATACAAACATGCTTAACGCCAAATCGCTGAAGCTCAATCAATATGGTTTCTGACCAAACTCGATTGAGCACCGCTTGGTCATGACTCATGATGCGACTCCCAATGGCGGATGATCAGAAATCAGCGTAAGTAACGTCGACATTTTCTTATCAAGTTCTGCCCACTCATGTTCTGCAATGGAGCCTGGAACAATCCCTGCGCCCGCAAACAGTTGTACTTGCTCACCGAGCACAAGCGCACTTCTGATTGCGACACAAAACTCTGCACGCTCATGGCTGATGTAACCCATAGAGCCTGCATACCAGCCGCGTGCAAACGGCTCATTATCAAGAATAAACTGCATGGACTCTTGTCGGGGTAAGCCAGCAACCGCCGCTGTTGGCTGAAGCGCCGATAACAACTGAACACCATTTATCCCCGCTCTTAGACTAGCGTGAATATTTCGCTTAAGGTGCTGCACTTTTCGTAGTCTGACCAAACTCGGTTCAGCTTCCACTTCAACCATTTCAGAATGCGGTGATAGACGGTCAATGATGTCGTCCACCACATACTGGTTTTCGTTGAGGTTCTTTTGGTCTTGGGATAACCAATTCGCCAACTCCATATCTTGAGTGGCATTGTCTCCCCGACCAATCGTACCTGCTAACGCTTCGGTATGTAGCTCATGCCCTACGCGAGAATACAAACGTTCTGGCGTAGACCCCATAAAACTGTGCTTACTGTCTAAGCTCAGCATGAAATGGAAGCTATGATGGTTATTTAAGTAACTTGCTTTAAGTAGCTGTGCAGCACTTAATGTGTTATCAAGCTGCACGGTAGAGCGACGCGCTAAAACCACTTTCTTAAAATCATCATTCTCTATACCAGTCAGAACCTTATGAACTAACTCATTCCATTGAGGCTGACTTGGCGTATGAACAATAGAGCGGATGTGAGACGAAATTGGAGCTAAGGTCGCGACCTCACAAACCAGTTTATTCAACCCAGCTAGAGTTCGCGCTTTGTCTTCTGAAATATTAACTGCGAGAGACCACTGTTGGTCAAAACGAATTAACTCAATTTGAGGCAAAAAGAAAAAAGAAGGCATACAGCGACGATTCTTCTCATGCTGTCCATCAAAAGAGCGCCCGCCCCAGACTCTTTGCCCTTCACCTAGAATGGTATAAGCAGGACCTGGCTCAACAAAAGCGTGCAATTGCCCTAGTGCAACGACCTCTTCACGTGTATCGCGGGACTGCCAATAAAACTTAGGGAAAAGTGGTTGTGCATCAAGCCAATCAATAAATGAGAAATTAGGTTTCTCGCTAAGGGGCTCGACCAGACGTGTTTGATTGCCTTCCGATTGCTGAACTCGCTCGATAATTCTCTTTACGGCTTGATGGAACTGTGACAAATCAACCTCGTTGTATGTGAGGATAAATGGTAACTGACGGCTACTCTAAGTTTAGACCCAAAGCAAATCAAGGTCGTATGCGATCTTTTGCAAAATCCTGTGATAGCAAGCGAGCAAAACTTAACCAGCAGACAGATTATTTACAGATATATATTCTAATAAAAAACAAATTATTGTATTTTAATAAAGAAATTAACGAATTTTTAGGAATTAAACAATGCAAAATATCGGGATGTCGTCAAAACTCGACAATGTCTGCTACGACATTAGGGGTCCTGTACTCAAACATGCTAAGCGCATGGAGGAAGAAGGGCATAAAATCCTAAAGCTAAACATTGGTAACCCTGCCCCATTTGGTTTTGACGCCCCTGATGAGATTTTAGTCGACGTGATTCGTAATCTGCCGACTTCTCAAGGCTATTGTGATTCCAAAGGTATTTACTCTGCTCGTAAAGCTGTGGTCCAACACTATCAGCGTAAAGGTATACGCTCGCTAGATGTCGAAGATGTGTATGTAGGTAACGGCGTGTCTGAGTTGATCGTAATGGCCATGCAAGCGCTATTAAACAATGGCGACGAAATGCTGATCCCAGCACCAGACTATCCGTTATGGACAGCTTCAGTTGCACTATCTGGTGGTAAGCCGGTTCATTATCTATGTGATGAAGAGGCTGACTGGTACCCAGACCTTGAAGACATCAAAAAGAAAATCACACCAAAGACACGTGGCATTGTTCTGATCAACCCGAACAACCCGACAGGTGCGGTATACAGCCGTGACTTCCTACTTGAAGTGATTGAGATAGCACGCCAGCACAAACTGATCATTTTCGCAGATGAGATCTACGACAAAGTGTTGTACGACGGTGCAACACATACCTCAGTCGCCACACTCACTGAAGACGTGCTAGTCATGACATTCAATGGCCTTTCAAAAGCCTACCGTGTTTGTGGTTTCCGTGGTGGCTGGATGTTCTTAACGGGGCCTAAACATCTGGCTCAAGGGTACGTGAATGGCTTGGAGCTGCTTTCATCGATGCGTTTATGCGCAAACGTACCAATGCAGCATGCGATTCAAACCGCGTTAGGTGGATACCAGAGTATTAATGAACTGATTTTACCTGGCGGACGCTTATTAGAGCAGCGCAACCGAGCGTATGAACTGATCAATCAGATTCCTGGTGTTTCTTGTGTCAAACCTAAGGGTGCGATGTACCTCTTCCCGAAAATCGACACTAAAATGTACAACATCAAGAACGATCAGCAGATGGTTTTAGATTTCTTAAAACAAGAGAAGGTCTTACTGGTGCAAGGTTCTGGTTTTAACTGGCCAAAACCAGACCACTTCCGCATCGTGACACTACCGCACGTTGAAGATCTAGAAATCGCCATTGGACGTTTTGAAAGATTCCTATCAACCTACAGCCAGTAATGAATCACTGGTAGTAATTAGTGCTGATCTCTCATATGCTTAGAGGAACTCCTAGTGAGTTCCTTTTTTACACCAGAAACGGAGAAAGCCATGAAAGAAAGCCATTTTTTCGCCCACCTGGCTCGAATGAAGCTGATCCAACGCTGGCCTTTAATGCGGTCCGTCTCACCAGAAAACGTTTCAGAGCATAGCTTACAAGTTGCTTTTGTCGCTCATGCCCTTGCCCTAATTAAAAACAAAAAGTTCGGCGGCAACCTTAATCCAGAGCGCATAGCGATTCTTGCCATGTACCATGATTCCAGTGAAGTATTAACGGGTGATCTTCCAACTCCAGTGAAGTATTACAACCCTGAAATTGCCAAAGAATATAAGAAGATAGAATCGGCAGCGGAACAAAAATTACTCTCAATGTTACCGGAAGAGTTCCAAGATGATTTTTCCCCCTATCTTCTTTCTCACTCTGCACATGAAGAGGACGCAAAAATCGTTAAGCAAGCCGATTCCATCTGTGCCTATTTAAAATGTCTCGAAGAACTAAGCGCCGGCAACCATGAGTTCGCTCTGGCAAAAAAACGCTTAGACGTCACTTTGCAAGAACGCAGAACACCTGAAATGGATTACTTTCTCAATACCTTTGCCCCAAGTTTCGAATTATCGTTAGATGAAATCAGTTAGCTTACGGAGATAATCGTGTCGTTTGAATTACACCCGCAATGGCAAGAGCGCCATGATGATGAGCATAAAATCCGTCGAGACGACCATCGGAGCCCGTACCAACGAGACCGAGCGCGCATTCTTCACTCGGCTGCATTTCGACGCCTACAAGCAAAAACCCAAGTACACGGCAATAGCTTGGAAGACTTTCACCGCAGTCGGTTAACACACTCCTTAGAAGCGTCGCAACTCGGGACCGGTATCGTCGCCCAGTTAAAGAAAAAACAGCCAGAGTTCCGTGATCTATTACCATCAGACAGCTTAATTGATTCATTATGTTTGGCGCACGACATCGGGCACCCCCCATACGGTCATGGGGGAGAAGTCGCTCTAAACTACGTAATGCGCGAACATGGCGGCTTCGAGGGGAACGCCCAAACCTTTCGTATAGTCACTAAGTTAGAGCCTTATACCGAGCATTTCGGAATGAATTTATCACGCCGCACACTGCTTGGTTTGATTAAGTACCCTGCCCTCATTAGTCAAACACGCTCCGTCAAGTTGCCTCAGCCAGCCGAGCATCAACGTAAACTAAAAGCAAAAGACTGGAGCCCAGCTAAAGGCATTTATGATTGTGATAAAGACTTATTTGATTGGGTAATTGCACCGCTTTCTGACAACGACAAGGCATTGCTTAGTCTGATGCGTTCAACGCCAGAATCGGAGTTTGAGCACAGTAAAACGCGTTTTAAATCACTCGATTGCTCAATCATGGAGCTGGCAGATGATATCGCCTACGGTGTTCATGATTTAGAAGATGCAATCGTACTTGGTATGGTGACACGTCAGCAATGGCAAGAAGGCGCAGCAAGTCAATTAGCGGACTGTGGCGACCCGTGGTTTGAAGCTCATATCGATTCCATCGGACAGATGCTATTTAGCGGTAAGCACCATGAGCGGAAAGATGCCATCGGTGGTATGGTTAACGCGCTACTGACCAGCATTTCAATCAAAATGGTGGATGAGCCGTTTAATAACCCGTTACTGTCTTGGAATGCGTGTTTAGAACCACAGATGGCACGTGCACTTGACATACTCAAGCACTTTGTCAGCACCTTCGTTATCCAAGTCCCGCAGGTCCAGATCGTTGAGTATAAGGGTCAGCAAATTATTATGGATATTTTTGAAGCGTTAACAGCAGACCCAGAGCGATTACTACCCGTTCATACAAAAGATCTGTGGTGTCAGGCGAAGAGCGAGAGCAATAAAATGAGGGTCATCGCCGATTATATTTCTGCAATGACCGATGGTCACGCGCAAAAGCTACACCGCCAACTTTTCTCTTCCATCGTTCTTTAGTAACACTCAACCTTTCAAGTAATTCTTTTCAAAAACGCCCGGAGGCATCTGGGCGATTTGGAATTCGATCATCTTTTCAAAGGCACGCATCAGCGGTGTAAAGTCTCGCTCGGGTTCAAGCAAGCGAAGCGAATGATAACCAGCCTCGACTGTCGATAAGCTATTCTCAGAGGGCGCCTTACGAATGGTGTAGTGCCCTTGTAGTTGCTTAGGCAACTGCACGGTTGGGAATGAATGTAAGTTGCTTGAGAGTTGCCACATTTTGTACGCTTTTTTCCACGTACCATCGAGCAAAATCAAACGTATTTTCTTAGATACACTATGACTCGCTTGAGTGATTTCAGAAATGCATCGTGACTCTTCTGATGGGTAAAGAACAAAATGTTGATATGACTCATCCGCTAATAAGTGATTTAAGACATCATCACAAGAAAAGTCCTCTCCTATCAAACAAATACAGTTATCTAAACTCAAATTGAGAATCCGTGCCGTACCAAGCGGACGATGTTCTTCACTCGTGTGCTGAAGAATGATAAGTTCTACCTCGCTTGCCAGCGGTACAATCCATTGGCAAATACACGCTTTTTGCGATTTTCCACAACGAGAACAATAACGAGACATAGAGTGAACCTTTATACCTTGCTGAGTATTATCAGCGTGATCTGTTTGATACTTCAATTTGAACCAATGGCAAGCCTAACCGAGTGGCACAGCTACAATATACGCCATGGTGAATGGTGGCGAATCGTAACAGGAAATCTCACACATACCAACTTTGCGCACTTAGGAATGAACCTCGCAGGATTGTGGATCATTACTTTTATTTTTCGCCCAAGCACTCGTAACTTCCTTATCGTTTTTTCAATCTTATGTGCATGTGTTGGTGCGCTGAATTTGTTTACCAACATGTCGGTGTACGTGGGTTTATCCGGCGTATTACACGGATTGTTTGGATTTTGGGCGCTCAGAGAAGTCTTTGAAAGCAGAAGAAGCAGTGTGTTGTTAGTCGGAGGGCTAATCGCCAAAGTAGCATGGGAGCAGGTCTATGGCCCATCCAGCAGTACTGCTGAGCTTATCGGTGCAAACGTTGCTATTGATGCTCATATGTTTGGCGCACTCGGTGGGTTAGTAATGGCTTTAATGGAAAAAGGCCTTCGCCGTCGTTTATTCGGATAAAAAATCCCGAACCACGAAAGAGGGGCTGGTTCGGGAAAGCAGTAATAGGGAAACAGATATTGTTCTGAATTCAGACTCAATATCTACGATACATCAAGCTACAGTAAAATGCGGTCTTCGTTTTTCTTAACTGTCGCTTCACCTATGCCTTTTACGCTCTTCAAATCTGCTGCCGTTTTAAAAGGGCCATGTTCCTCGCGGTAGTCCACTATACTCTGCGCTTTCTTCTCACCTATACCTTTCAACATGGTCGCAATTTCTTCAGCAGTGGCCGTGTTGATATTTACAGTAATTTCAATTCCTTCATATTTGTCAGTGGCTGAATCCGCAGCCATGCTAAAAGGTGCAAAAACAAATAAGCACAATGTCAAAATCCATTTCATATTGAACATACAATCTCCAAAATAGTAGGCTAAAAACAGTCGTCGAGAGCGAGTCACTATCAAGTTTGCAATGGAAAGCAATATGGTTATGCATTTAACAAACTGAGATGACCCGGAATTCACAACGGCCGCTATCACTTAAACGCGCACTAATTTAAGTAATGCCTATTGATGATTGAAGTTCATAAAGACAAAAATAAAACGGACCGCTTATGCGGTCCGTTTTATTCAACATACAAATTACACTAATTGTGCTTAGTTGCTCACAACAAAGTACTCAATGTCAGTATTTGCACGCAGTACGGCTAGTACAGATGATAAATCTTGCTGAGAAGATGCACGCTGCATTTGCATCGCAACTTGATCTTCTAACTCACTATCTAGCTCTGCGTTTACAGCATCAAGCTCGATGATAATGATGTTACCTTCAAGATCTTTAGACTGACCGTATACTGGTTTACCATCGACTGGTTTTGCCATCGCGAATACCGTTGTTGCCAACGGAGAACGACGATCTACTGTCTCTTGTTCACCAAAGGCAAGATTGTTTTCAGCAAGCACGTTCGTCTTACCTTCTTTCAATGCCGCAACGACTTGTGTTCCAAGTTCCATCGCTTCTTGCTCACCTTTAACACGAGATAGCTCTGCAACAACCTGATCTTTCACTTCTTCTAGTGGAAGAACTGTCTCGTCACGCGCATCTTCAACACGAACAACGATAATATGCTCAGGCGCAACTTCGATAGCTTCAGAGTTTAGGCCATCTTCTTTAACTTCAGGGCTTAGGATAGCTTGCATTACCGCAGGGCTACGAAGCACTTCAGGTGCATCAACCTGAGAAATAAAGTCCGTTGTTTTCACTTCTTGGTTAACCGCTTGAGAAGCATCATACAATGAGTCTGGGTATTCAAACGCTACGCGCTCAAGCTCATTTTGCAACTCGTAGAATTGATCGATCGCTTGTTGGTCGACCATCTCTTGTTTGATTTCAGCAGCGACTTCTTCAAATGGCTTCGCCACAGAATCTTTTAGCTCTTCAAGCTTGATAATGTGATAGCCAAAGTCCGACTTTACTAGACCCGACGTATCGCCAGGATTCTTCAGTGCGAATGCCGCTTCTTCAAAAGCAGGGTCCATCACATCACGCTCAATCCAACCTAGGTCACCACCGTTTTCAGCGCTGCCAAAATCGTCAGATTTCTCTTGAGCAAGCGTCGCAAAATCTGCACCCGCGTTTAGCTCATCTAGGATAGCTTGCGCTTTTGCTTCATCGTCCCCTTCTACAAGAATGTGAGCGACACGTCGTTGCTCTTCTGAAGAGTATTTGTTTAAGTGCTCGTCGTAGTACTTTTTCACCTCAGCATCAGAAACATTAACTTGTTCCTTTAGCGCTTCAGCTGACAGTTCGATGTAAGAGACTTTAACCTGCTCTGGGCGTGTAAAGTTGTCTGGGTTTGCTTTGTAGTACTCTTGAATTTCTTCGTCGGTCAATTCAATATTTTTCGCAAACTCCGCTAAGTCGATCTGAATCGTGCGAATATCACGAGTTTGAGTGAACAGCTTGCCTTCTGCTTGTACTTCACCCGGCAGAATAAATTCACTGTTTTGTAGCGCATTCAGCAGTTGCTCACGAACCAATTCACGACGCATGTACTCAGCAAAAGAGTCTGGCGAAAAGCCTGCACGACGCAAAGAAGCTTGATAGATCTCTTGATCAAACTGACCATTAGATTGGAACTGAGGCATGTCTAGAATCATGCTACGCACTTGAGTGTCGCTGATTCGCAGACCCAAAGCTTCAGCTTGTTGGTCAAGCAACACGTCATTGATCATTCGATCTAAAACGGATTTGCGGAAAGATTCAACATATGCAGGGTCAGCCAGCATTTGAGAGAAGTAGTCACCCAACTGAGCTTGCATACGGTTACGCTCATTTTGGTATGCCATCTCGAACTCACCACGAGGAATCTCAGTGTTACCGACTTTCGCTGCAGAGTTGTTGCTACCACCAACGATGTAGCTACCTACACCTGCAAATACGAAAGACAGGATGATAAGTCCAAGGATAATTTTGACCGCGATGCTATTCACGCCTTCGCGTAGTCGATCCATCATAATTTAACTGCTCTCCACAATTGAAGCCTACTGCTTCTATCTAATAGAAATAATGGCGCAATAATATCAGAAAAAGAAATGCGCATCAGTATGATGCGCATAATTTAAGAAAGTTCGGCTCGAAGTTTGTAAATTTTTGTTCGAAACTTATTGTTTGAGCAAAAGTTAAGCAAATGGCCGGTTACAGAAATAACGCCGTGATTAGTTACAAGCGTCTTTCAGTGCTTTACCAGCTTTGAAAGCTGGTACTTTTGCTTCTGCGATTTGGATTTCTTCACCAGTTTTTGGGTTACGACCAGTACGTGCAGCACGAGTACGAACGCTGAATGTACCAAAGCCAACTAGAGCGACTTGATCACCAGATTGAAGAGTTCCGCTTACTGCTTCGATGAATGCATCTAGAGCACGACCCGCTGACGCTTTAGAAATATCTGCATTTTCTGCGATTTGTTCTACTAACTGAGTTTTATTCACTGTAATTTCCCCTTTGTGTCATCTGTGATTATTTTTGTGATGACTTTCGTTCCATTGTTAAGAAAATATGCTCCACCCCTTATTCATCAAGGGCTGGCAGCTATCGAAACTAACTTAGCGCCCAAAAAAAACGCTGACAAGCCTTTTTGGGCTTATCAGCGTAAACTTTTACTTATTTTTGCTACACATCACTATTTTTGAGACTCAAACTCAACGCCCGTCGGGTCTCGCTCTAGTGCGACTTTCAGTACTTCATCAATCCACTGTACAGGGATAACTTCCAGATCCGCGATAACATTATCAGGAATCTCTTCCAAATCACGCTCGTTATCTTTTGGAATTAGCACTGTCTTAATGCCACCACGGTGTGCCGCAAGTAACTTCTCTTTTAGGCCGCCGATAGGTAGAACCTCACCACGCAGTGTGATTTCACCCGTCATCGCTACTTCTGCTTTCACAGGGTTGCCTGTTAGAGAAGAAACCAATGCTGTACACATTGCTGTACCCGCACTTGGGCCATCTTTTGGTGTCGCGCCTTCCGGGACGTGTACGTGAATATCTTTCTTCTCGTAGAAGTCAGTATTGATACCTAGCTTTTCTGCACGAGAGCGAACCACTGTCATTGCTGCTTGGATAGACTCTTGCATCACATCACCAAGAGAACCCGTTTGTGTCAGCTTACCTTTACCTGGCATTGATTGAGTTTCAATCGTTAATAGATCGCCACCCACTTCGGTCCAAGCTAGGCCAGTTACTTGACCAATTCGGTTACTTTCATCCGCTTTACCGTAATCGAAACGTTGAACACCTAAGTACTCTTTTAGGTTGTCCATCGTTACCGTTACTGACTTGATGTCCTTATCCAGCAAGATGTTCTTCACCGCTTTACGGCAGATCTTAGAAATCTCACGCTCTAAGTTACGGACACCCGCTTCACGCGTGTAGTAACGAATGATGCCAATAATCGCAGAATCTTCAATGACGATCTCATCCGCTTTCAAGCCATTACGCTTCACTTGTTTATCAACAAGGTGACGTTTTGCAATGTTCAGCTTCTCGTCTTCGGTGTAACCAGATAAACGAATAACTTCCATACGGTCTAACAATGGACCCGGGATGTTCATCGAGTTCGATGTCGCAACAAACATAACGTCAGAGAGATCGTAATCCACTTCTAGGTAGTGATCGTTGAACGAGTTATTCTGTTCAGGATCAAGTACTTCTAGCAGAGCCGATGCTGGATCACCACGCATATCGGAAGACATTTTGTCGATTTCGTCCAATAAGAACAGCGGGTTCTTCACACCAACCTTCGACATCTTCTGGATCAATTTGCCTGGTAATGAGCCGATATAAGTACGACGGTGACCACGAATTTCCGCTTCATCACGCACACCACCCAACGCCATACGAACATACTTACGGCCTGTAGCTGAAGCAATTGAACGACCAAGAGATGTTTTACCGACACCAGGAGGACCAACAAGACAAAGGATAGGACCTTTTAGCTTGTTGATACGGTTTTGAACCGCCAAGTATTCAAGGATACGTTCTTTGACGCGTTCTAGACCGTAGTGATCTTCATTAAGAACCTCTTCTGCTTTCGCTAAGTTTTTCTTAACTTTTGAGCGCTTAGCCCAAGGAACGCTGACCATCCAATCGATGTAGCTACGAACCACTGTTGCTTCAGCAGACATTGGAGACATCATCTTAAGCTTTTGCAACTCTTGTTCTGTCTTTTCACGTGCCTCTTGAGGCATTTTTGATTCGTCAATCTTCTTCTGTAGCGTTTCGAACTCGTCTGGTGCGTCTTCCATCTCACCAAGTTCTTTCTGAATCGCTTTCATTTGCTCATTCAGATAGTACTCACGCTGAGATTTTTCCATTTGCTTTTTAACGCGACCACGAATTCGTTTTTCAACTTGCAGCAAGTCGATCTCTGATTCCATCTGGCCCATCAGGAATTCCAGACGCTCAGTGACGTCAACAATTTCAAGCACTTGCTGCTTATCCACCAACTTCAACGGCATATGAGCCGCGATGGTATCCGCTAAGCGCGCGGCTTCGTCGATACCATTAAGGGACGTTAGCACTTCTGGTGGAATCTTCTTGTTTAGCTTAATGAACCCTTCAAACTGATTAATCGCGCTGCGAACAATCACTTCTTGCTCACGCTCATCCAATTCTGGCGTAACAACAAATTCAGCTTCCGCTAGGAAGAAGTCACTCTCTTTAAAGTGATTAATTTTTGCTCGCTGCTGGCCTTCGACCAATACTTTTACTGTGCCATCCGGAAGCTTCAAGAGCTGGAGAATGGTGGCTACCGTACCTACGTCAAATAGGTCGTCAACCGTAGGCTCGTCAGTATCCGCTTGCTTTTGTGCCACAAGAAGAACTTGTTTGTTGGTTTCCATCGCCGTTTCTAGACAGCTAATCGATTTCTCACGACCAACAAACAATGGAATAACCATGTGTGGGTAGACCACTACGTCACGTAGAGGTAGTACCGGGATCTCGATACGCTCGGAACGTTCCAAGTTCATATAATTCTCTCTTCCGCTTTCACGTTTAACGTATTACTTAAGGCAGTATATGGGGGCTAATTGTTTGGATTCAATAAGAGAAATAAAAAAAGGAGGTAATTACTTACCTCCTTTTTCATTATGGCTGAATTTACTCTGCTCCAGCTGCCTGATTGTCTGCGTTACTGTAAATAAGCAGTGGCTCTGACTCGCCATTAATGACGGACTCATCAATCACGACTTTACTAACGTCTGTTGCAGATGGTAATTCGTACATGGTTTCAAGTAGCACGCCTTCAAGAATCGAGCGTAAGCCACGAGCACCTGTTTTACGCTCCATTGCTTTTTTCGCGATAGCGCGCAGCGCATCTTCACGGAATTCAAGTTCAGCGTTTTCCAGCTCAAACAATGCTGCATATTGCTTGGTCAGTGCGTTCTTCGGTTCACATAGGATCTGAATCAATGCTTCTTCATCAAGCTCAGTCAGTGTTGTTGTTACAGGTAGACGACCAATGAATTCTGGAATGAGGCCGTACTTCACTAAGTCTTCAGGTTCAACTTGAGTAAATAGCTCACCTACTGTCTTCGATTCATTCTTCGAACGAACTTCAGCACCAAAGCCAATACCTGTACCTGTTGCAACACGCTGCTCAATCACTTTGTCTAAGCCAGCAAAAGCACCACCACAGATGAACAGGATCTTAGATGTGTCCACTTGTAGGAATTCTTGCTGAGGATGCTTACGACCACCTTGAGGTGGAACCGATGCAACCGTACCTTCGATAAGTTTTAGTAGCGCCTGCTGAACACCTTCACCAGATACGTCACGCGTAATAGATGGGTTTTCAGCTTTGCGTGAAATCTTATCAATTTCATCAATGTAAACGATGCCGCGTTCCGCTTTAGCTACATCGTAATCACATTTTTGCAGAAGCTTTTGGATGATGTTTTCAACGTCTTCACCTACGTAACCGGCTTCGGTTAGTGTCGTCGCGTCTGCCATTGTAAATGGCACATCCAAAAATCGAGCTAATGTCTCCGCAAGTAGTGTTTTACCACTACCTGTAGGACCAATTAGAAGGATGTTACTCTTACCAAGCTCCACACCTTCGCTCGTTGTATCACCATTGCGTAAACGCTTGTAGTGGTTATATACCGCAACTGCGAGCACTTTTTTCGCGTAATCTTGCCCGATCACATAGTCATCAAGGTGTTCACGGATCTGTTTTGGCGTTGGTAACGCTTCAGATTCTTTCTTAGGGAGAACATCCTTGATTTCTTCGCGAATAATATCGTTACATAAGTCGACACACTCGTCGCAAATGTACACTGACGGACCTGCGATTAGCTTGCGAACTTCGTGCTGACTTTTGCCGCAGAAAGAACAGTACAGCAATTTACCGCTGCCACTTTCTTTGCTTTTATCTGTCATTCGCTAACCTCTTAGCCTTTACTCTTCATGAATGAGTGTATATCAATTTTTGCCAAAATGCGCTGGCTAATTACTCGCCACGGTGGCTTAACACTGCATCCACGATACCGTATTCCACAGCCTGCTCTGATGACATGAAGTTATCACGATCAGTATCGCGCTCAATGACTTCAAGAGGTTGGCCTGTATGTTCTGCTAACAACTTGTTTAGCTTCTGTTTAATCGTCAGGATTTCCTGAGCATGGATTTGGATATCAGAAGCTTGACCCTGGAAACCACCCAATGGTTGGTGGATCATTACACGTGAGTTAGGCAGTACGTAACGCTTACCTGGCGCACCACCTGCAAGCAGGAAGGCACCCATTGAACATGCTTGACCCATACACACAGTGCTGACATTTGGCTTAATGAACTGCATGGTATCGTAAATAGACATACCAGCTGTTACGCTGCCGCCTGGCGAGTTGATGTATAGGAAAATATCTTTATCTGGATTTTCAGATTCTAGGAAAAGTAGCTGAGCCACGACAAGGTTTGCCATGTGGTCTTCCACTTGACCCGTTAAAAAAATCACGCGCTCTTTAAGCAGACGTGAGTAGATGTCGTAAGAGCGTTCGCCTCGGGAAGTTTGTTCAACCACCATTGGTACTAGCGCGTCCATAATTGGCGACATTGCATTTTTTTCTTGGTAGCTCATATTCTTATGTCCCTAAAATAAATGGCCCGGATGATGACTATCATACGGACCATTGTTAGCAGAATAGTTAACGTTAAGTCAACCTTCTACGCAAGATATTGCTTATTAAGCAGCAGGTTGTTGTTGGTTAAGTAGCTCGTTGAAGCCTACTTCTTTCTCAGAAACCTGTGCTTTAGCGATGATCGCGTCGATTGCTTGCTCTTCTAGAGCTACGTTGCGCATGTTGTTCATCATTTCTTCGTTTTGCTCGTAGTAAGCAATAACTTCTGATGGATCTTCGTATGCAGTAGCCATTTCTTCGATTAGAGCTTTAACTTTCTCGTCGTCCGCTTTTAGCTCTTCAGATTTGATTACTTCACCTAGTAGAAGACCAACAACTACGCGACGTTTAGCTTGTTCTTCGAACAGTTCACGTGGAAGCTGAGCAGCAGCTTCTGGGTTACCACCGAAGCGTTGTGCAGCTTGTTGACGTAGAACTTGGATTTCTTGCTCGATAAGCGCTGATGGTACGTTGATGTCGTTTTGCTCAACTAGACCGTCAATCGCTTGCTCTTTGATGCGGTTCTTAACAGCTTGCTTAAGTTCGCGTTCCATGTTCTTACGAACTTCAGCTTTAAGTGCTTCAACACCACCTTCAACAACACCGAACTTAGCAACGAACTCGTCGTTTAGTTCTGGAAGTTCACGAGCTTCAACTTTGTTCACTTTGATTGCGAACTTAGCTGCTTTACCTTTTAGGTTTTCAGCGTGGTAATCTTCTGGGAAAGTCACGTCGATGTCGAATTCCATACCAGCAGTTTTACCTGCGATACCGTCTTCGAAACCAGGGATCATGCGACCAGCACCCATTTCTAGAGGGAAGTTCTCAGCTTTACCGCCTTCGAACTCTTCACCGTCGATAGAACCAACGAAGTCGATGCTTACGCGTTTGCCATCTTCTGCTGCTTCTTCAACTTCAACCCAAGTTGCTTGTTGCTTACGTAGAGTATCGATCATCTCTTCTACGTCTGCATCTTTAACTTCTGTTAGTGGTTTTTCAACAGTGATGCTCTCTAGGCCTTTAAGCTCAACTTCTGGGTAAACTTCAAAAGTTGCAGTGAAAACTAGGTCTGAACCTTCTTTGTTCTCTACAGGAGCGAAAGTTGGAGCGCCAGCTGGGTTGATTTTCTCTTTAACGATAGCTTCGATGAAGTGGCGTTGCATTACTTCACCAAGAACGTCTTGACGTACTGCTTTGCCGTACATCTTAGCAACCATTTTTAGAGGCACTTTACCCTTACGGAAACCATCGAAACGACGGTTTTTAGCGATGTTGCGTAGTTCAGCTGTTACAGCGTCTTCGATGTTTGCAGCTGGAACAGTAATGTTTAGACGGCGCTCTAGGCCCTCTAGCGTTTCAACAGTAACTTGCATTATATATAAACCTCTAAAGTGGCTCGGTTTTCCGAGCGTATGAGCGAAACTCAGAGGAGCTTACGCTTCATCCTTGTGTAGTGTTCTGTCCGAACACCTAATTTAAAATCGAGTATCGATACTGGTTGTCAGTACCGGACTAATCAGTGATATCTTCGATAAAATAACCAAAGGTATCTCCTATTAGCCTCAGGACAGAATTTTTAGACGCGACATTCTAGCGATCTGTCGCAACCCTGTCGAGCCAATAGCCACTATGTGGACATTGTCTGCGCTAAATTCTCGAATGCTGACCCATTTTTTCTTCAAAAATGCGATTCAGACACCGTCTAAGCATCGCCAGCATATCTAGAATGGGGACAATAGCGACTTTTTCAAGAGAATCGACCGGTTTTTTTATCGAAAAGCCTAAAAAGAGATCTTGCTCTTGTTTTACTCCACAGAGTTGAAAACTAAATCCCTAATCCTTCCTACAAACTATTAACATTTTCTTACGTGACCAAAGGAAGTTGTAAGGAGTGTAAGGATGTCGCAAAAAAAACGAATTCTGCTGACATTTTTTGCTTTCTATTTCCTGTCCGCAATTATCGGTGGCCATTGGGTTTGGCAGACCAGTTATCAATCTCTACTTGATAAACACCAATCACAGTTGGAGCAGTTTTCTGGCCATATAAAAAATAAACTCGATAAGTACGCCCATATTCCAAATCTTCTCGCTAAAGATGATCCTCTTTATCAAGCGCTTCTGCACCCCAACAACAGTGCGCAACTGGAAATCACTAATCGGTATTTAGAATCCGTTAATGGCGTGATTGAAGCAGCGGATACGTACTTAATCGATCAATGGGGTACAACGATCGCGGCCAGCAACTGGCGTAAAGAGCGCTCCTTTATCGGGCGAAATTTTGCATTTCGCCCTTATTTCAAACAAGCCATTGTAGGCAAAAGAAGCCAATACTACGCACTGGGCTCAACATCTGGTAAACGTGGCTACTACTATTCTTATCCCATCGTATACGCTGGCGGTGTACTTGGTGTCGTCGTGGTGAAGATGGACCTAAGTAAGATAGAGGACAACTGGCAGCAACCAAACAGTGTTTTTGTCGCCAGCGACCCATACGAAATTGTTTTCATGAGTAGCCGAAGTGAATGGCTGCTCAAAAGCTTACAACCACTGACAAAAAAAGAGAAAAAGCAAGTTTGGGCAAGCCAACAATATCTTGATGCGCCAATTGAAACGCTTGGATTAGTGGGTAGTTTGGACGAGGTGCATTCTGAGCTTAAACAGGGTTACCCATACAATAAAGGAACCTTGGTAGTCTCTTCGCTGCCCCTACCCGAACTCAAACTGACTATTCGTGTGCTGTCTCCTAAACAGTCGATCGTTTGGTTCACCATGGGTTACATCTTTGTACTCACTCTAGCATTCATGGTTTTGTTTTTAATTGGTCAGCTTATCTATCACCGTCAACAGCGTCACTTGCAACTTGAACGAATTCAACAAGAAGCAAATCAAAAGTTGGAATATCAAGTCATGGCACGGACTGCCGAGTTGCAAGCGGAGATCGCACAGCGTATCGATACCGAACAAACTTTACGCGTTACTCAAGACGAATTGGTGCAAGCAGCGAAACTCGCGGTGTTAGGACAAATGTCGGCCAGTATCAGCCATGAACTGAATAATCCACTTGCGGCAATTCGTAGCTTTGCGGAGAACGGCAAGCTGTTTCTAAAAAAAGAAAAATATGAGCGAGTGGAAGATAATCTCACTCGCATTTCTGCTCTCACTGACCGTATGGCAAATATCAGTCAGCAACTTCGCTCTTTCGCCAAAAAAACCAGTGGTGACGAGTTGGCTCAATCTCGACTGTTCCCTGTTATTGCCTCTGTAAAAGAACTGATGAAGCCCGCATTTAAATCAGGGCGCGTCACGTTAGAAACAAATTTGCCAGAGCATGATGTTGAAGTGCAGATCAATATTATTCAACTGGAGCAAGTGTTGGTCAATTTACTGACTAATGCGATAGAAGCACTCAAAGAGCAACAAGACAAACAGGTAGAATTATCTGTAGAACACGATGAGCACACTGATTTGGTTTGGATTCATGTTGATGATAATGGCCCAGGGCTTGGCTCTTTCTCACTTTCTGATTTATGTGAACCGTTTCTAACCACTAAACTGAACGGTTTAGGTTTGGGTCTCTCTATCTCGCAACAAATCTTAGCCAGTATGAATGGAAAATTATGTGCCCATAATCGAGAACAAGGCGGCGCTCGATTCTCATTGTGTTTACCTATCACTTCTTACAACACTGAACCATCAAAAGGATAAGATCATGTGTCAGGTGTTTTTTATTGATGATGAGGCCGATCTCAGAATCGCTATAGAACAGACCTTTGAACTGGCGGATATCGACGCCAAGTTTTTTGTGGATGCAGAATCGGCTTTAATAGCGATGCAGCAAGGAGAAGAAGCTGGCGTCGTGGTCACTGATATCTGTTTGCCGGGCATTTCTGGTATGGATATGCTGACAACTTTGACTCAACGCGATGCAAACTTACCCGTCATCATGATCACTGGACACGGTGATATTTCCATGGCTGTGCAAGCCCTTCATCAAGGCGCTTACGACTTTATTGAGAAACCTTTTGCGCCAGAACATTTGGTTGAAACGGTTAAGCGGGCGATTGAGAAGCGCAAACTAACCAATGAAAATGAAAAACTGCGCCTGTCACTTAAAGCCAGTAAAACCCTTGGTCCACGAGTTATTGGTGAAACCTCTAGCATCCAAATATTACGAGAGACCATCACCCAAATCGCCGATACCGACGCCGATATTTTATTGTTTGGTGAAACCGGTACAGGGAAAGAGTTAATCGCTCGTTCTTTACATGAGCAAAGCTCTCGCCGGAACCAAAACTTTGTCGCCGTAAATTGTGGAGCGGTTCCAGAGAACTTAATTGAGAGTGAACTCTACGGCCATGAAAAAGGCGCATTCACTGGCGCCGAAAGCCGTCGTATCGGTAAATTTGAGTTTGCACAAGGCGGCACACTTTTCTTGGATGAGATCGAGTCGATGCCTATCCAAGCCCAAATTCGTTTATTGAGGGTATTACAAGAGCGCGTGATTGAGCGTGTCGGTTCAAATGAATTATTGCCTTTAGATATTCGAGTGATTGCCGCAACAAAGGTCGATTTAAAACACGCAGCTGAAGAAGGTACTTTCCGTCAGGACCTCTACTATCGGCTCAATGTCGTGACCCTGGATCTCCCGCCACTACGCGAACGAAAAGAAGACATTCCCGCCCTCTTTCACCACTTTCTGTTGGTAGCAGCTTCACGTTATGGCAAAAGCTCACCTAGCTTGTCACCCCAAGATCTAGCGCAACTGATGAGCCATGACTGGCCTGGCAATGTTCGAGAACTCAGAAATGCTGCAGAGCGTTTTGTGCTATTGGGTAAGTTAATTCAGTTGGGAGAATCGAACCCAGTTGCTAAGTCTTCCTCAAGCCTTGCAGAGCAAGTGGCGGAGTTTGAGAGAGCAGCCATTGAAGGCGCTTTATTAGAAAACAACGGTAGTATTAAACAGACAATGTGCCAATTGAATGTGCCAAGAAAAACTCTTTACGACAAGATGCAGCGCTACCAAATAAATAAAGACCTTTACAAATAAAACACGTTCAAATAGCTGGCATTATATTCAACTTGAATCATAATTTTTAACAACGGGTTTATCATGGTTGTTATAGATATGAACGAAAAAGTGAGAATACCGATTGTTACAGATACCGTGCTCGTAGACGGTTGCTATCAAGAAGAGAGAAGATTCGGTGAAGAGCGTCGTAAAAATAAAAAGAGGTGGCGACACTATGAACGTCGAATTAATTCAGACCCGCGCAAAACTTGTTACAAGTCAATAGACGAAGAGGTGTGAATTCTCACACCTCTTTCTACTTTCTGGCTTCCATTACTTGGTAATGATCTCCGGCCCCATCAAGGTAGTAGGCAACCAAGTCGAAACCCATGGTACGTATGTGACGATAATTAGGAACAAGAACATCACTCCAACCCAGGGTAATGCTGCCTTCACTACGTTCATCATCGACATTTTGGCAACACCAGCGGTCACAAATAAGTTAAGACCCACGGGCGGCGTTATCATTCCTATCTCCATATTCACCACCATCATTATGCCCAAATGAATTGGGTCTATACCTAATGCAATCGCAATTGGGAACACGAGCGGCGCAACAATGATCAACAAGCCTGATGGCTCCATGAACTGACCACCAATCAGCAACAAGACGTTCACCACAATCAAAAAAGTGATTGGTCCGAGACCAGCCGAGAGCATCGACTCGGTGATCATTTGCGGGATGCGTTCTTCCGTTAAAACATGCTTCAAAATTAAGGCATTAGCAATGATGAACAGCAGCATGATGGTGAGTTTTCCCGCTTCATACAGGGTGTGTTTCGTGTCTTTATGAACAAAGGTTTGGAAGATTTTAACGAGCGCAGGTTTAGTGTTTTTCTTGTCTGCAAATGGCCCCATGTCTTTGTATACAAAGTTAGCAATAAAGAATGAGTACACAGCAGCAACCGCAGCGGCTTCTGTCGGCGTAAAGATACCGCCATAGATACCACCAAGAATGATGACGACCAACAACAAGCCCCAGCTTGCATCCTTGGCGGAATCAAAAGTTTCTTTCCAACCGACAAAAGGTTGCTTTGGAAGGTTCTTGATTCTCGCGGCAATGTAAATCGCGATCATCAACATGACACCCGCCAGCAAACCGGGAATCACACCACCAAGGAACATACGTCCAACTGACACATCCGTTGCGGCTGCATACACCACCATCACAATCGAAGGTGGGATCAAAATCCCTAGCGTACCTGCGTTACAAATTACCCCAGAGGCAAACTCTTTTGAGTAACCGTTTTTGATCATACCTGCGATAACAATACTACCTATGGCAACAACCGTTGCAGGTGAGGAACCTGACAACGCGGCAAACATCATACACGCTACAACCGAAGCCATCGCCAAACCGCCGCGGAACCAGCCTACAATGGCAATGGCGAAACGAATTATCCGCTTTGCTACGCCACCCGTCGACATAAAGCTTGAAGCCAATATAAAGAATGGAATAGCCAATAGCGTGTAGTGGCCCGCGAATGCATTAAACAGCGTTTGAGCAACTGACGCTAAAGAGGCATCCGAATGCATTAAAAGGAAAAGAACACTGGAAAGACCCAGCGAAATAGCAATTGGCACGCCAACCAGCATAAAGCCAATTACCATCAAAAATAGAAATAAGATATCCATGGCTTATTGCTCCTTGTTTTTAGCGTCTTGCGAGGCCTTTGGAGCCATTACGTCTTCAGCGTCACTCATCTCAGCTTTAAGAGATTCGAGCTCTTCCTCCGCTTCATGTCCTGCAATCAAGCGATCGAGCTTACCAGTAGCGATTTGCCACGTGACTTGAACAAATCTAAACGTTAGTAGCGCCATTCCAAGTGGCAAAGCGAAGTAAGGAATAAAACGTGGCAGCTTTTCATAACGCTCTCCCTCATTTAACCAGCCGGCCATGAACTGGAGTATTTCAGGCATCGGAATATCGTCCGTTTCATACCACGCTCGGTCAGTAGCGAACGGATACCAGTAGTTCCAAGCGCCAATTAACAGCAAAATAGAGAAGGCTAAGCAACACATTGCTGCAAAAAGCGCCAGGGCTTTTCGTTTACCTTCCGGAACGATGTTAATAATGACATCGACACCAATATGAAAGTGTTTTTTTACACCATAAGATGCGCCAACCAACACCATCCATGCGAACATGAAAACGGTGAGCTCAAGCGCCCAAAGAATATTGTCGTTAAAGACATAACGAAAGATGACATTGGCAAAGGTCAGCAAGGTCATGGCACCCAAGAAGAAAGCAATCAAAGTCTCTTCAATGGCATCAGTGATTCGTCCAGCCTTGGCAAAAAAAGTCTGTTCCATAATTACATCACGTCGTCTGTAGGGGGAAAGAGCCCCCTCAGTTTGAGAGGGCTAAATGTGCTAGGTGTTATTATTTTTGGTTAGACGCCAAAGCGGCTTCGATTAGGTCAGAACCAATGTCTTTTTCGAACTTCTTCCATACTGGTTGAAGTGCAGTGACCCATTCTTGGCGCTGTTCTGGCGTTAGAGTACGAACCACACCACCTGCTTCGATGATATTGTTCTTATTCGCAAGGTTTACTTTGGTTGACTCAGCATTACGCTGCGCAGTTACCTCTTGAATAATGGTATTTAACTGCTCGCGCTGATCATCTGGTAGGTTTTTCCAGAAGTCGTTTGACGTCACAACTAAGTAATCCAGAATTCCGTGGTTCGTTTCCGTAATGCCATCTTGAACTTCGAAGAATTTTTTGCCATAAATGTTTGACCAAGTATTTTCTTGACCATCAATAACCTTGGTTTGCAAGCCGCCGTAAACTTCTTTGAACGACATTTTTTGTGGGTTAGCACCTAGCTGCTCAAACTGAGCAACGAGTACATCAGAGGCTTGAACACGGAACTTAAGTCCTTCAGCATCAGTTGGAGAAATGAGCGGCTTGTTGGCTGACATTTGCTTCATGCCGTTATGCCAAAACGCAATGCCTTGTAGGCCACGACGTTTCATTGAATTTTTCAGCTTTTCACCCGCTTCCGAGTTTTGGAAACGGTCAACCGCGTCGACATCATCGAACAAGAAAGGAAGATCGAAAAGGCGGTACTTCTTGGTGAATTTCTCAAACTTAGAAAGAGAAGGAGCAGCGAGTTGAACATCACCATTCAGTAGCGCTTCCAACACTTTGTCATCATCATAAAGTGTTGAGTTAGGAAACACCTGCATACAGACTTTACCGTTCATCTCTTCGTTGACGCGCTTTTCAAGTAACGAAGCCGCGATGCCTTTAGGGTGTTTGTCCGCGTTCGTTACATGGCTAAACTTGATGACCGTTTCACCCGGGTCACAATTTGCGGCAGCATTAAAACTGGTAACAGCAAGTGCAGAGACAGATAGTAGAGTTAGAGGCTTAAACATTATTATTCTCCTTGTTGAATCACATCCCATCCCGTCCATGAGTAACTAGGTGTTAGGCGATGGGTACGGATGTTCAACAAAGAGCAATTAATGGACCATGTTAAAATTTATATGTATTTCAATAAATTAACAAAGCCCATTAACATAAATCAGAAGTGTAACGAGTGAATTCCACCCAAGAAAAAGATACAAATGGGTGGGAAATGACCCATTTATGAAGAACAGCTTATCTCCATTTTCTTCCCCCATTCCGGCGGCAATTTCGCATAATCATCAAACTCGGGTTGCTCATCAAATGGGCGTTTTAATAGTTCGGCCAATCGGTGTAATTCGCTAAAGTCCCCTTCTTCCGCTTTATCAATCGCCAACTGAGCCAAGTAGTTACGCAAGATGTATTTGGGATTGGCTTGACGCATCTGTTTGCAACGCTGTTCGGTTGAAATCAGCCCCCCTAGTTCATCAACCTCTAGTTCACACCGAGCTAAATACAGATCAAGCCAAGCTCGCGCTGCTTCTCGGTCGAGAAATAAATCGATTACGGCTTGGGAAGGCGCATTATCAAGGTTTGAAAGCGTTCTGAAGAAGCGAGTGTAGTCCGTTTTATTCTGGTGAAGAAGCTCAAACATAGCTTCAAACAAACGCCCGTCTTCCGCTATCTTAGTTTTTAAGCCCAACTTCTCACGCATGAGGCGGCTGAACTGCTGGCTTAAATGAACTTCAAATTGACTCAACGACGATTCTAAATCTTCTCGTTCAACGAGTGGCGATAACGCATGCGCCAGTGCTGACAGGTTCCAAAGCGCAATTCTAGGCTGTTGATCAAATGCGTAACGACCCTGGTAGTCTGAATGATTACAAATGTATCCCGGCTCATAATCATCAAGAAAGCCAAACGGACCATAATCAAAAGTTTGCCCAAGAATTGACATGTTATCGGTATTCATCACACCATGCGCAAAACCAAAAGCTTGCCAATATGCGAGCATCTCGGCTGTTTTAGTCACGATGGCGTCAAACATCGCGGCATATGGTTTCTCCACCGATGCACAATCAGCAAAGTGCCACTCAATCACCTTATCCGCCAACAGCTTCTGCTCTGCTAACTGGTTGGTGTAAAAGAAATGCTCAAAGTGACCGAATCGAACATGGGTTTCAGCCATTCGAAGTAACAAAGCGCCCGATTCCGTTTTTTCTCGATAAACAGGTGTATCACTGACCATCATACCGAGAGCACGTGTCGTGGGAACCCCAAGGCCCGCCATGGCTTCACTGCACAGGTACTCACGGATAGTTGAGCGTAATACCGCTCGCCCATCTCCCATTCGCGAGTAAGGCGTTAGCCCTGCACCTTTGAGGTGAAGATCAAACCAAGTACCATTCTGATGCTCAATTTCTGCCAACAGTAATCCACGTCCATCGCCCAAATCTGGGTTGTAAACGCCAAACTGATGGCCTGCATATTTCATCGCAAGAGGACGAAATTGTTCGAATTCACTTAGCCCAGAAAAAACCGCCAATAACTCATCGTTTTGCTCTTCTGGTAAACCAAACTGCTGTGCAAACTCACCATTCCAAGCGACCCAGCGAGTGTTGTCCAAGGGTTGTGGCTCGACCAACGTATAGAACGCTGACGGTAATTGACTAAAGCGATGGGTGAAATTGACCCGTTGCCAAATGGACATGTAGGGTTCCTTAATAAAAAGAAGTACTGTTGTGAGTATACGTGTGAATGTCCCTGTCATTCAGCCATGAAATGGGCATGGGTATTTTGCGTGAATAACGCGAAGGCGGCAGGAAGGTATCAACCTGCCGCAGACCGTCTCCTAAACGGAGGTAGCATGTAAAAACGATCAAAGGGTTAAGCGGAAAATTCTTCACCCGTTTTTGGTGGCTGTGATGGCGTATCAAAACGAGCGCGTTCGATATCCACTACCGTTTTATAGCTCAACGATAACAATGCCAGCTGGTACGCGCCAAAAATACCATAGGCCACACCGACGAAGCTCAACATAAAGAGATTCGTAAAGTGGCTAAAGATCAGCTGACTGAGCAAGCCCGCACCCAATGGAATTAGTCCCATCAAAATGAATACTTGTTTGTTGTATGCTCTGCTCTGGTTCCACGAACGACGCAAACTGCGCGGCTGATGATCCATTGCAGTCGCTGGCAACACAAATGACCATCGCGCCATTACCCAATAGCCAGGAATGCTTGCAATCGTTGTGATAATAGCCATAGCAACAAAGTCGGCTTCACCACTTTCTGCAATGTAGATAAACGACAACACAAAGATCGGCATACCAATAACGAGCATCATCATCAGTCCAAACAGTATCCACCAGCCTATGAAACGGAATTCTCGAGCTGACAAACGAAATACATCCAACGCAGAGTGCATGTAATCGCCGGCTAAATAAATTCGATGCACACGCACAGCCGCCATAGCGGCAACAAGTGGGTACAAAATAATTGTGACGAAATAAAATCCTGCGACATTGCCTTCTTGAACGTTCGCTTGATCTTGCCCCGTCATTTCAGGATACATAAAAGCAAAAATTGAGTGCACGATAATCAACGGAATACAAGCAATAACAATTGCGAGTAGATTCCTTCTGACCATCACTGCCGCTTCTCGGCATATTTCCGAAACAGAAAAGCCCTCGGTAGACATATAACATCCTTAGTTCATAAAAATCGGCCCCTAGGGTAACCGCAGAGTAGAAAAATCGCTTTAAAAATAATGAGAAACACATCTCATAAGACAATGAGAACGAAACCAAAATAGATCAGATAAAAAATAAGCCACTCAATGTGAGTGGCTTATACCGCAATTCAATACCGTTTTAGACGCGACGTCGCCAGCCTAATGTTGCAAGTAACATCAAAGCCCAATAAGAAACACTGCCGCTACCTTCAGAGTTCTTGAATGTCGTTGTCTTCAAAGAAGCAACAACCGTCACGATAACTTCCCCCGTAGCAGTGGCACCATGACCGTCTGAAACCGTATATTGCAGCTTGATGCCGTCAGTAGGGCTATCCGGTGCTTGAAAACGGATTTTGCCATTCTCTACACTCGCACTTCCCACACCCGTTACGTTCTGTACGCTTTCTACAACCAGTTTATCGCCGTTCACATCCGAATCATTGCTCGCTGCATCAATCAGAATACTTTCACCAACGGCAACGGTCGCCGTATCTGCAAGCGTAAGTGGCGCTGCGTTTTTCATGGTTAAATCGACGGTAGCACTGGACGTTTCATTACTAGGATCAGTCACGGTTAAACGGAATGTCAGAACCTCACCCGCTTTTGCACCTTGAGGCACCGTAAAGCTTGTGCTAACACTGGTTGCATTGCCAAGAGAAACTGAAGTGCCAGCCAACTGCTCCCATTTATAACTCAACACGTCACCATCAGCATCCGTACTATTTAACGCAGACAACGTGACTCGCTGCCCAACCGTCATGTCTTTATTATCAACATCAATCACGGCCACTGGCGCTTCGTTGCTGCCAAGCACTTCCACCTGCACATTCACGATTGAAGATGAGTACGCACCATCAACCGACAACAAACGATATTGGAAAGTGTCCAGACCAACGAAGTTAGCTTCAGGTTGGTACTGGTTGCCAGAGATGGTGCCGTGCTCAGGCTTCTGCACAATGTCCACATTGAACTGATACCCTACCGCCATGAAATCATTGTCCATCAGGTTCAGTTTGATTGGCGTATTTTTATTGGTTTGTAACGAATCAGATTTCGCTTCAACCAAGTTGCTCGCATCCACATTTAATAATGCTGCAAACGGAATATAAGAGAACCCGGCTTTTTCTAGACCAAACGTGCCAATCTCACTGTAATCACCAGTCCACATTACAGGTAGGGAGGCTTTTTCAGTTTTTAGCAAGCGGCCGAAGTCAAAGTTTGCATCAAATTGACCGCCTTCCAATTCAACGACCAATAAATGCTGACCCGCACTCAATTGGCTTGATTGAGGGAATAAAATTCGAGATGACTTTTGGAAGTTACCTTGCTGTAAAAGCTCAGCGTTGTTTTGATTCAATATTAATCGATAGCCAATGTTTCCAGAAAATGGGAATCGCCAAACTCGATAAGTCATGTCACTTTGAGCGCTATCTCTTTGCGCGTAAAGTTGAAGGCCATCAAGCTCTGTATCACTATTCAAGTCCAGTGACACCGCCAGAGTGTTACTCCCACTCGCGTACACATAACCTTGATGAAGAGAGTTCAGCCATGCTGATTTATTTGGTTCGTTTGTATGCTCAAGAGAAAAGCTACCGCCGTTGGTGTTGCTGGCAATGTTGGAAATACGAACCCCAGTATCAAACCCTGTGATCGCTCTCAGACCCGGGGTCGATGTATCTGAAATGACATCGCCACCATTAGGGTACAAATCGTCAGCGTCACTCCTACCATCATTTTCTAACTCATTCAGACCATCAGCCTGCATGATTTGAACCTGCATCGCGCCAACATCATTAAAGCGGTTCTGGACATTGACCGACGTCGCCAGGATACCTTCAGCCGCCAATGCTCGGTCGTAACCGCTAAAGGTGCGATTTTCCAAGTAAACACGTGGACCAAACTCTTTCAAGTACGGGTCGAGATACACCAGCTTGACATCGTCGTTGTTCACAGAAATAGGCGCTGGACTTTCATGAGTTACCGTTGGTACAACAAAACCAGCAGCGTGTTTGCTCCATGCACTCATGTTCACCGGAGTGTCACCAGCGTATGAATCTCCCGGTTTCTGCGCCCATGAACCGCCACCCATCACGCCCCAAGAGCCGATCGAGGCATCACTGTTCCTTGCGTACAAATCCGGTAAGCCAAGCATTAAGTGGCCAAGCTCGTGTACGATCACGCCCAAGGTCGCTTGATGATCAACTTGATAGTCAGCGAACACACAATAGTCTGTGATCTTTTTACCATCTAGTGTGACATCATCGTGAGAGAATTTGTGCGGCCAAATAGCAGGACGGTTGAGAACCCCTGTTGAACGATCGCCCCCCGCAAAAATAAACATGACAGAGAGTTCTGACGGTTCTACGGTACCATTTTGATTGCTGTCGTAGGCCGAAAGATTAAAGTATGGATCCAGTTTTTGATAAGCCTCGGTGAAAACCGCATTCAACTTGGCGGTGCATGTCTTATCAGTAGAACTAGAGTGACAGTTAGGGTGGCTTTGTGCCACAGTCACATCTATCACACCGTCATTGGCGGTGCCGTAACTCTCAAGTGCAGGAACAACTTTGAATTTACCTTGAGAGTTTTTATCAAAGTAATCCACAACGCTTTGACCATTGGTATTAAATACGCGTTGCTCAAAATCGTGCACCATTGCTTGGTCATCAAACGAAACTTGCACAACCAATAGGGGCTGCTGCTTCACCGTTGAACTGCTCATCGCCTGGTAACCTTGCGCCGAACGCAGTAGGTTTTTTCGTGCCATCGGCTCAATGGTTTTTAGAGAAGATAATTGCGGTTTAACTTGTAAATCCGGGCGAAACCTCGCCGACTCAGGTGGCTCACTCGACTGCGTTTTCACCACACCTGTCGAGGTCAATATTGGCGTGTCTGACTCGCGCTGAATCTGCGCGAAAAACCAAACGCCGTCTTCCTGAAGTAAGGCATTGCCCTGCTTATCTTCAAACCAGTGGAAATCTGCCGTTCCACGTAGAATTGCCTCACTGGAGCTACCATCGCTCAACGCAATAGTATGCCAGACCGGTGATGGCGGAGTAGTTGCCATGCTCTTCCCTGCAAGAAGCGCAGTTAGCATAGCCATGGCGAGTGTGTTGAATTTCAAAGTACGACTCCATCTTTTCGATTCGTTCATTCATACCAAGCACAACAAACACAAAGTAACCCTATGGGCATAGAGTAAGACTGAGTGACTATTGACGAAGGCTGGTATCAATTCGCTCAGATAACACGACGTAGTTTGGTGTCACACTACAAAAGCGTCGGATTCCAAAACGCTGTTATGAGCGTAGCTTCTGAGAATATAAATTGAGTGAATGAATAGTATCGAAACGAAAGGAAGAATAAATGAACTTCTACGAATTTATAGGTAAAACTGGGCAACATTCCACATATTCTATAAATGTACGAGCACTGCTATTAATCAATGCTCGTAATGGTCGCGCTGCCATTGTTTAACGCTATATTAACCTGTAAGAACGGCGTCTTCTGGGTATTTGACCAAGGTAGGTTCAGGACGTGCCAACATGTAGGCAAGCGTGAGCGGCCCAATACGACCAATGATCATCACCACGATCATAATGTATTTACCAGGTTCAGAAAGTTCCGCAGTCAAACCGGCGGTGAGCCCCACTGTGGCAAATGCGGAAATGGTTTCAAACATAACCTTATCAAAGCTGGCCTTCTCGGTAAGCATCAATAAAAACATTGCGCTTGTCAGGATGGCTCCGCTCACAACGATAATTGCCAATGACTTAGTCACAGTTTGCCAATTTATGGTTCGCTTAAACATAACCACATGTTTCTTTTGGCGTAAAAAGGTCCACGTAGCCATAAACGCAACAGCAAATGTGGAAACTTTAATACCGCCCCCCGTTGAGGTGGAACCCGCTCCAATTAACATTAGAACAATCATGGCCAGTAAGGCTGGCTGGGTAAACAACGCCAAGTCAACACTATTAAACCCTGCCGTTCGAGCACTCGCAGATTGAAAGAATGCCGCCAACCATTGCCCTGTTGCAGGTAAAGACGCCATTGTGTTTGGGTTGCTTCGCTCAAGTAACCAAAACATCATCGTTCCGACTAAGAGCAATATCGGTGTCGCAATCAGCATGATTTTGGTGTGAAGATGCAAAAAGTGGAAACCTTTGCGCCAGTTTATCCAGATGTCACCCACAACAGTAAAGCCAAGCCCGCCAAAAATGAATAGCCCCGCCAGTGTAAAGATAACCAACGGATCATTCACAAAGCTCATCATACTGTCAGAAAACAGCGCGAACCCAGCGTTGTTAAATGCAGAAATTGCATGAAACAAGGCGTAAAACATACCAGTCTTCCAGCCCATTTCAGGGACCCAGCGGATAGAGAGAAAAATAAACCCGATCGTTTCTGCAACAAGCGCGAAAACAACAATCCGCTTTACTAGTCGGTTTAGATTGACTTGCCGATCTTGCCCTAATGCTTCTTTCGCCAGCGCTTGTTGACGCAAACTCAAACGCACGCCGAACATATAGAGTAAGACCGCCGACAACGTCATCTGCCCCAACCCACCGATTTGCATTAAAAACATCAGCAAGATTTTACCCGCAAGCGTAAAGTGTTGCCCAGTATCGACAACACCAAGCCCTGTCACACTAATAGCGGACGTTGCGGTAAACAAAGCATCCGTTATCGACAGGCCCGTGACAGAAAAAACTGGCAAGGTTAGCAATACCGCAGAAGGCAGTAAAACACCGAGAAAACTGAGCAATATAATTCGCGGTTCGTTGCCTTTCGCTTTCTCTTGTTTACCATCTGGTGCGTAAAAAACACCTTTCTGATGAAAATACGTCATAGCGATTTTAATTTATTTGCTAGCGCATCTTGAGGGCCGACCACAATAATTAGGTCACCAATTTCTAGTGTGGTATTAAGGTCAGGTGCCTTGGTAATTTCTGGGCCCCGTTTAAACCCTAGCACTTGCACGCCATCGACTTTGCACAGAGCCAAATCACTTAGTGTCTTACCCATCCAACGAGAGCCAATCACAAACTCCGTCATAGCTAAGCCACTGCCTAATGGGTGGAACTCAAGAACCCGTTTATCGAGCATTTTACGCGCGACACGTATTCCCATGTCACGCTCAGGCATGATAATGTGGTCTGCGCCAATTTTTTGCAGAACACGAGCTTGGAAGCGGTCGTTGGCTTTAACCCATACTGACTTTACTCCCGCCTCTTTAGCAATCAATGTCGCAAGAATACTGGCATTGACATCCGCTCCGATGGCAATCATCACCATGTCGTAATCATCAAGTTTGAGCTCAGCAACCGTCTCTTCGTGAGTACAGTTAGCCACAACCGCCTGACTAACAAAACTGGCGGCTTCTTTAACTCTGTCTTCGTTGATGTCAACGGCTAAAACTTGAGCGCCTGAATCTTGTAACTCTTTACACACTGCCAAACCAAATCGGCCAAGACCAATAACGGCGAATTGCTTATCACCTGTTTTCATTTGTGCCCCATCTTATGCATTCATTAGCAAGCAAAAAAGTTTGCGCCCATTCCTTACCTTGTGCAAACCTGCGGACAGATAATTGACAAAAGCTTAACGCACCTTGATTCACTTTACGTGTTAAGCGTATGACACTGATTAACTTTTTTCCTCATTACCGAATAGAAACCGTCGCGATGGCTACATAATTGGATGCCTTAAAACGCAAAAAGCCGCAAGAATGCGGCTTTTAGATCATGGGATAAACTGGCTATTTTGATTCGCGCTTATCGTGCGGTTTACGTTTATTCTTAGGCACGTAATTTAAAATTGAAATTGGTACTGGCTTTCTTGGCGCAAAACCTTCAATTTCCACTCGCTCTAGCAAGTGCCCTAAACGACTTTCAATCATGCAGAGGTTCTTAAAGTCGTCTTTTGAAACCAGTGATATCGCCTCACCTTTCGCGCCAGCACGACCTGTACGACCAATACGATGTACATACTCATCCGCTGGGTAAGGTAAATCGTAGTTGATGACAACTGGCAGATTATCAATATCAATACCGCGCGCAGCAACGCCGGTTGCGACTAAGTACTGGATTTCACCCGCTTTAAACTTTTCTATTAATTCCTGGCGAACACGCTGATTACGGCCACTGTGGAATGCTTCTGCCACAATGCCACGTTTCTCAAGTTGGCTTACCAGTTTGGCTGCGCCGTGTTTAGTTTCAATAAATACCAGTACTTGCGACCAGTCATTTTCTTTAAGCAAGTGACTTAACAGCGACGACTTCATGTCTTTATCGACGGTCGTGATCCACTGTTTAATATTTGATTTTGAGGCACTGTGCTTTGCAATCGTGATCTCTTCAGGATCAATAATCGCATTTTTCGCCAAGTCACGAACAGGGTTAGATAACGTCGCTGAGAACAGCAAACTTTGCACATGTTCTGGCATACAGTCGACGATTTTGTCGATCGCATCGATGAATCCCATATCCAACATTTTGTCGGCTTCATCAAGCACTAGCATTTCCACTTCATCAAAGTGAATCGCGCGTTGACCGTACAGATCAATCAAGCGCCCAGGCGTGCTTACCACAATATCGACACCCTCGATCAAGGCTTGTTTTTGTGGTGCATAATCCACACCACCAAACATCGCCATTGAGCGTAATGGTAAGTTTTTACCATAAGCTTCAATACTTTGATGAACCTGAAGCGCAAGTTCGCGTGTTGGCGTTAGGATAATCGCACGAGCGCGTTTTTTACGTTGCGTTTCGCCTCGACTAAGCTTTTCTAAGATTGGCAGAACAAAACTGGCCGTTTTACCTGTGCCCGTTTGCGCTGCTGCAATTAAATTGCGGCCACGCAATACGATTGGAATGGCTTTTTGTTGGATAGAAGTGGGTTTTTCATAACCTAGCGCTTTTACTGCATCAGCAATCGATGCGCTTAAACCAAGCTTAGAAAATGGCATAGAAAGGTCTCAACAGAGGAAATGGGCGCGTAGTGTATCAGAATCCCCGTGAAGTAACAGAAGGATTCATGCGCGAAAAACTAGGAACATGACACAATCTTAGCCCAGGAAATTGGGCTGCAAACCTTTTTCTAATTTTTTCCTCACTTTGTAGGAAACATCATTAAGCGTGATTTTCCCCGTGTTGTGGCGATCGATACCTGCATTCTGTCGATAGGCAATTGAGCCTTGTCTGAACAAAACGAAAGACGGCGGTTTGCCAATCGCAGCAGGGTAGAGAATGGCCATGTAAGCATCTTCTAAGCTATTAATTTTATTTCGATAGGGCCAATAGTACGCTTTCACATAGTCAAGTTGTTCAAGCGCGCTCATTCTCGCAAGAGTCTTTGTGTTCACTCCTAATGATTCTGCGGTAGAGGGCATAAATTGAATTAACCCTGTAGCCCCGCTTCCGGAACCATTTTTGATGCTTGGACTGAAAGTTTCAGCAGTTTCAAATGCCATGCACGCCATAAGATGATTAGGATTGATCTTTAGCTCTTTACTAATACGGATGACTTTAGATTTGAACTCTGGAGAAACTTTGCCTCCCCACGCTACCGCGTTCTCGGGATCTGCAATCGAAGAGACCGTTGATGCGTCATGTTCTTCGACAATTTTAGAAAGTAGAGGAAGCGTTTGGCGTAGTCGATGGCTCGAACTCACCAAGCGAATTGATTTGGTAAGAAACTTGTCTTTTTTTTGGTGTAGTTTTTGGAACTTTACTAACTTATACAGTTGCTTATAAACCGTTTTCACAACGAAGCCGGATGTAGGGAACACTCCCAGAATGTAATCCATTTCCTACAAATTTAATATAAATATCAGCAACAGGAATTCTAGATGTGATCAATGTCACCATAAAAATTCTCAAATTCGATACACACCGATGTAAGTGGTCAATGTGTCTCCAACACGCTAGAAGTAAAAGTAAAGAGGCATTAAAAAGGTCTTACCAATTTTTTGGTAAGACCTAGGTTTACTGATTCTCGGATAAGCGAATGTATATTCTTACAGTTCAGCTTCCCGAACCAGTTCTGCAAGCGTCGACAAACGCTGCTCACTTTGTTTTACGTAAGGATTATTCGTATCCCAAGCATATCCAGCCAAAATCGCACTAATCATCTGTTTAATACGTGGGTTCGGGTTTTGATAGAAAATCACATCTTGCAACGTGCCGTTGTACCAGCCTTCCACATAAGTGCGGAATGTGTTCACTCCCACCATTAAGAGTTGCGAGTACTCTTCTTGCCAATCAACCTTTTCACCATTCAGCTGACGAACCACGCAGTCCGCTGCAAACTCGGCCGATTTCATGGCGATAGTGACACCCGATGAAAATACAGGATCAAGAAACTCACCTGCATTACCAAGCAACGCGTAGTGCTCTGTCGCTAAACGTTTGACGTTAGCAGAATAGCCACCCAACTCGCCTGCTGGATTCGGGTAATTCGCATTTCGCAACAAAGAAGCCAAACCCGGCTCTTCATTGGCTAACTGCTGCAACGCTGCAATCTTATCTTCTGGGTATTGTTCGAAAAATTCTGGCTCACCCACCACACCAAACGAACAAGTACCATTAGAGAATGGGATTAGCCAGTACCATACGTCGTGATTTTCAGGATGAACTGAAATTAAAATTTTGTTGCGATCGTATTCCGGCTCTTGGGGAGAGATATGATCTTCGATATGGGTAAAGATCGCTTTTCTAGGCGGAAGACAAGAAGGTTCTTCTAGCTCCAACAAGCGTGGCAAAACACGCCCAAAGCCACTTGCATCCAACACAAAATCTGCTTCGATTTGATAAGCCTTCTTATTTGAGTCGAGCACTTCTAATCGAGACTTTTTCCCTTCAAACACTAGATTGAGCAGTTCATGCTGATAGCGAATCTCTACGCCTTGCTCTTCAGCGCTATCTGCCAATACTTTATCAAAGCTGGCACGTTGAACCTGAAACGTCGTGCCCGGTCCTGGCGTGTATTTGTTTGTAAAGTCGAACTGGGTGTATACGCCATTACGACGAAATGCAGCACCATCTTTATACTGGAAGCCAAACTGCTTTACTGCATTGGTCATTCCTGCTTGTTCAACAACTTCCATACATGCAGGGAGTAGGCTTTCTCCTATGGAAAAACGTGGAAAAGTCGCTTTTTCTAAGACAACAACATCTATGCCACGCGATTTTAATAAGGCAGAAACGGTTGAACCTGATGGCCCCGCTCCTACGACAACAACTTGCTTGAGCTCTGTTTTCATTCTGAATTTAGTTTGCTTGTAGTTTTAATAAGGTATGACCAAGGCCAATATTGTCGGTTCTTTCAACGACAGATAAACCTGCCGCTTCGACAATTTCTAAGAAATCATCACTGCGATAAAAGCGACTATTACCGTTAGCTAAACAGGTAAAATAAAGAGAAGTGGCATTAAGGCTATAGGAAGCTCCCGCGTATTTTTGAGCATCCCAAAACAGCTCCAATACGTAAATAGTATCTCCCTTCGTTAACTGGGCTTTAACTTTTTTAAAGATATTGAGGATCTCAATTGGGGAAAAGCAATCCAAGAACTGGCTCATCCACCATACGTCAGCGTGTCCAGGCAATGTTTGTGCTTTATCCAGCATGTTTGCAGGGTATGGACGTACACGCTCGACGAACTGGTTTTCTGAAACATTCTTCATCGCTACTTCTAATTGCTGTGGTAAATCAACAATCGTCACTTGAACGTCAGGGTCATGTTTACAACACTGAATCGCCCATTTTCCCGTATTTCCGCCAATATCCACAAGATGCTTTGGCTTGCTTGCAAATACTTCTTTAAGCAGAAGTGGGAACGAGCGATCCGAATAGAAATGATCGAACTTAAACCAGCTCTGTTTGGCTTGTTCTGGTAACGTCGATAGACCTTGATAAATGGTCTCCCAATTGCCCAACTCTTTCAAACCTGACGGTTTACCTTCTTGAATTGCTTCCGTCAAATGCATCATCGCGGCGTAACAAACATCTGCCGTAAAATCCATGTTTGCATTCGTCATACCATCATGAAGAAGGTAAAAACCAAGGTTTGCAAGCGAATAGTTAGGTCGTTCCCATAAAACAATATGCGCACTAATCGCCATATCCAACAGTACTTTAACACCATATTCTGATACTCCCGTTTTCTCGGCAATATCTGTGGCACTCATGCCTTGAGCGCCAGCGCTGTCTAAAGCGGCTAAAATACCTAAATCTCGAAGCGTTTTGGCGGTCTGGAACACGATTGGTGCAAAAGATAACTTCTGAGCTTCTGTCTTCGCTTCAAAAGCATTAAAAGGGTCATTATTTTGATTTAACACGGAAAAACCTAACTGCAATTAATAGTTTTATTGTTGAGATTGATTGCCCAACAATGCAATAGCTCGCTGAATATCAACATTCAAGTTGTTTACCCAACGATTGTAATTGCGGTGGATTTTGCCATCACTTGCTTTGAGATTTACTGAGTTGAGATAAATAATTGAGTAATATTTATTATTGTATGGGATTTTTACTTCTGCAGAGTGTTTACGAACGTGGATTTTTGCAATAAGAACACCAGGGCTTACTTCTTCGATCGTCCAGCCTCGGTTAGTTGCTGATTGCACTATGGCCATTTTTACTTGTTTATTTTGAAGATCATAAGCAACTGGAGTATCCTCCACCTTCATTACAGGTTGTACTCGTCCACAACCAACAAGAAGCAAAGTTAATAATAACGAGACATACAGCTTAAAACGCGACATGATAATTTCCTTTTTATTGTGAATTTGGGTCAACCCCAATTTGTATCGAGCTGTAAAATAAACAATTTAACCCAATATGCCAAACTCGAAGATCAACATTTCGTTCAATATTGATGCGTGGACAGCGAATTCATTCGGTTTATCCGAATCCAATGAATGGAAACAATGGGCAACAGAGATAAAATGGCCAGAAGATGGCAAAATCAATGTTGCAAATATTCCTGCGATGATGCGCAGAAGAATGAGCCCACTCAGTAAACTGGCGGTACAAACTGCAATCGAAATGCTTAATCAACATCAAGTTGATTACCTTGTATTTTCAAGCCGTCATGGTGAACTGCATCGCAGCGTCGCACTAGTTGAAGATATAATTAATGGAGAAGAGGCGTCTCCGATGGCTTTTTCTCAATCGGTGCACAATACCGCCGCAGGGCTTGCCACTATCGCAACTAAACAACCCATTCCCCTAACTTCTATCGCTGCGGCAGAAAACACATTCCAAAGCGCAATATTAGAAGCTTGGCTGTTTTTGTCCGACAATCCTGACAAAAAAGTACTGCTTGTTGATTTTGATGAGCCTATGCCTGACTCTTATTTAGAATATGAAAACCAACAATACAAAGGGTTTGGACTTGGCTTGATACTTTCTCATGGAGATGGCTTCACGGTGCAAAGCGGCATCAGTGCAAAATGCTCAAACCACCCGTTGCCACAAGGCTTAGCGTTTTTGCAACACTACTTGTCAGATGAAAATCAGTGGACTATTCACGCTCCGAAACAAATTTGGGAATGGCACAAGCAATGAGTCACTTAAATCAGTATTGGCGTGTGCTAGCAACAGGCTTTTGTTTTTCAGTATTTGGGTTAGGTGGTTTAGTACTGAGCTTCATTGTTATTCCGACCATTCGTATTTTTGTTTCAGACCAAACGGAACGCGAATATAAAGTTCAAGGTGCGATTCGATATTCATTCAACACATTTTGTAAATTGATGAAGTTGAGTGGCGCAATCGATTATCAAATTATTGGTGCCGATATTCTTCAACAAGATCGTAATTGTTTAATTGTTGCTAACCACCCTAGTTTAATCGATTACGTTCTCATTGCTTCACAATTAAATCGCTGCGACTGTTTAGTAAAATCGGCAATATGGTCGAATCCTTTTATGAAGCACATCGTAAAAGCAGCCGGATATATTCCCAATGAAGCACCGGATGATTTATTAGCACTTTGTGATGAACGATTTAACAAAGGCAACGTGTTGCTTATATTTCCTGAAGGAACAAGAACAACACCAGGTGTAGAGCCGAAATTACAACGCGGTGCAGCACAAATTGCGGTAAGAACAGAACGAGATTTAAGAGTTGTCCATATTACGGTAACGCCAAGTTTCCTCACAAAAGAGAAAAAATGGTATCAAGTACCGGCAACAAAGCCCTTTTTCAGGGTTGAAGTTAAGGATAAAGTTGAGATTACCCCCTTTATAAAGCAAACTACGTCGCCGACAATAGCGGCGCGACGCTTACAACAGCACCTAGCTGAAAACATTTTTCCAGAAAACTTTTATTAATAAGCAGGTCCCAGTGGAACAGTTACACAACGACATTAAGCAACTTATTATTGATGCTTTAAACCTTGAAGATTTAACCGTAGATGATATTGAAACGGATGCACCACTTTTTGGTGATGGACTTGGCTTAGATTCTATCGACGCGCTTGAGCTTGGACTCGCAATAAAAAAACAATACAACATCGTTATTGATGCCGACGACTCAAACACGCGCGAACACTTTGCTTCTGTAGCAAACCTAGCGAAATACGTTTCTTCTCAAACTAATGAATAAGTTGTAGGTATATTCATGACTGATGTAAATAAAGATCAAGTATTTGAACAAGTTAAAGATGCGCTTGTTGAGCTGTTCGAAATTGACGCAGCCGACATTCAGTCAGATGCGCACTTATACCAAGATCTCGATCTAGATAGCATTGACGCCGTTGATTTGGTCGTACACCTACAGAATGTCACTGGCAAAAAAATCAAGCCAGCAGAGTTTAGTGCTGTAAGAACCGTTGACGATGTGGTTAACGCCGTCACTGAGTTATTGAAGGAAAGTTAATGCGCCAATTGCTGACTGGTCTGTCTGCAATTGTACTGTTTGCCTACCCCTTCGCCGTCTATTTCGGTATAGATAAATTTGGCTTGAACTTAGTCGGGGGCTTGTTAATTGCTGCGTTACTTTTGCGTGTTTTCGTCGCCAATAAGACCCCACTAAAAGAGTTTAAATTCTTGGCGCTCGCTACGGGCGCTGTTGGCATTGTTCTAATTACACTTGGCATGGTGTTTAAACAACACGGGTGGCTTCACTTTTACCCTGTGGTTGTCAATGTATGTATGCTGTGTGTCTTTGGACTGAGCTTAAAACAGCCGCAATCAATCATTGAAAGGCTTGCTCGCTTGCAAGAGCCTGACCTTCCGGCTAGTGGCGTGGCTTACACACGCAAAGTGACGATGGTTTGGTGCGGTTTTTTTACGCTCAATGCTGCCGTTGCGCTCTATACCTGTTTCCTACCAGTAAAAATATGGACGCTTTATAACGGCCTCATCAGCTACTTACTTGCTGGTGGCTTGTTCGCTGGAGAATGGATCGTGCGTCAATTTGTTCGAAAGGAACACTAATCGTATGAATACAACGTATTCGAGCTTTACCTCCCTAGCGACCTTGTTCGTCGCAGAGCGGTCTGAGCAATCCCCAGTCTCTTACGATCGCGATACGGTTATCACTTGGGGTGATTTCCAGCAGCACGTCGCAACACTTGCTCAGCAGTTAGAAACCCAACCAACGCAAAACATTGCGTTGTGTTTTAGCAACAGCTACCTGTTTGCCGTTGGCTTTTTTGCTTGTTGTCACGCAGGAAAATCCATTGTATTGCCTGGTAATTACCAACCAGAAGCACTCAAAGAACTCAGTGAGCACTACGATTTATTGCTGCACGATGCCGATGTCTCTGTTCCAGAACAGGTGAGTTCACTCCTAGTAAAAGCTCAATCATTGCTAGAAACCACCGTGATTAACGAGCCAGAGGCCAAACAACCTTATGTTTGGCGTGAATTGAATCTGGCACAAATACCAGTGACGCTATTCACTTCTGGTTCAAGCGGCAAACCAAAAGCCATTGCAAAAACGCTGAAACAGCTCGATGTCGAAGTGTCTATTCTAGACAACCTATGGGGCGACACGGTTGCCAACACACGCGTTGAAAGCACCGTCTCTCATCAACACATTTACGGCTTGCTGTTCCGCGTATTGTGGCCTTTGTGCTCTGCACGTCCATTTTCAGCACACAACCTTGAGTTCCCAGAGCAAATTGTCCATCACGCCGACGCTGACACCACGCTAGTAAGCAGCCCTGCGTTACTAAAACGACTCAGTGAAGAGCATAATCCGGTTGCAATTCGGTGCGTATTTTCTTCTGGTGGTCCCTTGCCAAACCAAGCCGCGCAACACAGCCAGCTGTTGTTTGGGTCACTTCCTATTGAAGTCTTTGGCAGCACAGAAACCGGCGGCATCGCTTACCGTCAGCAGCACGTAGCCAGCACTCCTTGGACGTTATTCCCAGGTGTTGAAGCAAAGCTTAACCATGAAAATTGTTTAAAGCTCCGCTCGCCACACATTGATGAAAACACTTGGTACCAAACTGCGGATGAATGCTATTTCCATGATAGTATTTCTTTTGAATTGCGTGGACGCACTGACCGAATCGTCAAAGTCGAAGAAAAGCGTATTTCCCTTGTCGAAGTGGAAAAACGTTTAGAGCAACTGCCGTGGGTTCAAGAAAGCGTGGTGATCCCAATGGAAGAATCGGGTCGCCTCACATTAGTCTCGATCATCGTACTTAACGATAAAGGCGGTGATATGCTTAATGAACTTGGTAAAGGTAAGTTTTGGCTTGAGCTTCGCAAGGCACTGCGCAATTGGTTAGAACCGATCGCTATCCCGAGAAAATTCCGAGTGGTCGACGAAATTCCATTGAACAGCCAAGGCAAACGCCAAGTTGCTGAAATTGAAAAATTATTCCAATAAAGCTAGTAACATGGAAAAAAGAAAACCAACTATTCAGAATATTGAAGTGAGTGACCACACCGCGGAGCTGTCGCTGCGAGTGGATGCTGACATCTTAGATTTCCAAGGTCATTTCAATCACTTCCCTCTTTTACCCGGCGTCACTCAAATTGATTGGGCGCTGTTCTACGCCGTTCAATATTTGAATACTCCCAAGGTATTTAAAGGAATGGAAGTCATCAAATTTCAAGAGCCGATTCTGCCAAACGCCGACGTTTGCCTCTCACTCTCTTGGGACAATGAGCGTGAGAAATTGACCTTTAAGTACACATCGAAAAGCGGTGAAACCTTGGTGACTCACTCGTCAGGAAAAATGAAACTGGGTGAGTCACGTGAGTGATTACCGTCCCTGCTTTTTAATTCCTTGCTACAACCACGGCAGCACAATTGCAGACGTGGTTGCGTCGTTATCCTCTTTCGCTTTGCCAATGCTGGCCGTTGACGACGGCAGCAATGAAGACACCAAACAAGCGCTTTCTGCTTTGAGTGAACAAGGGCTAATAAAACTGATTAGTTTGAGTGAAAACCAAGGTAAAGGTGGCGCGGTAATGGCAGGCCTACATCAAGCTCACCAACTTGGTTTTACGCACGCCATTCAAATCGACGCAGATGGTCAGCACGACCTAGAAGCATTGCCGAAATTGCTCAGCGCCAGCGAAACAAAACCAGATAACCTGATTTCGGGCCAACCGATATACGACGAGAGCGTACCTAAATCCCGTTTTTATGGTCGCTACGCTACGCACGTTTGGGTGTGGGTAGAAACCTTGTCACTGTCTATCAAAGACAGCATGTGCGGTTTTCGCGCCTACCCAGTGGCGAAAACGGTCGCCGTGTTGAACAAGTACAACATCGGCAAACGCATGGATTTTGATATCGAAATTCTGGTGCGAATGTATTGGGAAGGCGTCGATATTGATTTTGTTCCAACGCGCGTGATCTACCCTGAAGGTGGCATTTCCCACTTCGACGCATTGTGGGATAACGTCAAGATAAGCTGGATGCACACTCGCCTATTTTTTGGCATGTTGCCGCGCATCCCTTCACTACTCGCCAGAAAGCGCCGTCACACAGACGACAGTAATGCCCACTGGTCGAAACGAAAAGAACAAGGCACGATTTTAGGCATCAAAACCTTACTCGCGGTTTACCGCTTGTTCGGCAGAAAAGCGTTCGACCTGATTTTGAAGTTAGTCATGCGCTACTACCACTTCACGGGTAAATCTGCCCGCGAAGCGTCTGAGATTTACCTGCAAAACTTGCAGTACTACGCAGCGCAGCAGAACATCGCACTACCAAAACAGTTGGACAGCTATCATCATCTGCTTTCTTTTGGGCGTACCATGCTCGACAAACTGGCAGCATGGCAAGGTGACTTTAACGTCGATAACCTAACCATTCACGGCCAGCATCATTTCGAAGAGATGGCGCAGAAAAAACAAGGCGTGCTCATTTTAGGCTCGCACCTTGGCAATATCGAACTCTGCCGCGCGCTTGGTCGTCGACACTCTCATGTCAAAATCAATGCCTTGGTATTTACCCAACACGCTGAACAATTTAATGCGGTAATGAAGGCGGTAAACCCAAATTCGGAACTGAATCTGATTCAAGTCAGCTCAATGGGACCAGACACCGCGATTCTGCTTCAACAAAAAATCGAGCAAGGCGAATGGGTAGTGATCGTTGGCGATCGCACTTCCACCAGTAAAGAAAATCGGGTTGTTTGGGCAGATTTTCTTGGTAAACCCGCACCATTCCCGCAAGGCCCATTCATGCTAGCATCGGTATTAAAAGCGCCGGTTTACCTACTCTTCGGCCTACGCGACGACGAAGCAAACACTCCGCATTTTAATGTGTACTTTGAACACTTTAGTGACCAAATCACGCTACCGCGCAAGGAGCGTCAGCAGGCACTAGAACACGTTGTTCAACAGTACGCACACAGATTAGAACACCACACACTGCAAGCGCCGTTACAGTGGTACAACTTTTTTAACTTCTGGACTTTAAGTAATCAGCCACATGACAAACAACAATAATCACAACATCACTTTTGGTGCCCAATCTTTAACCATCGAAGATGTCGTTGCCATTGCTCAAGGTGCAAAGGCAAACATGAACACCTCGCCAGAATTTACCGCGAAAATTGATCGTGGCGTGGCGTTTCTGGAACGATTACTGAAAGAAGAAGGCGTTATTTACGGCGTGACCACGGGTTACGGCGATTCATGTACTGTGGCGATTCCACCCGCGCTTGTGGATGAACTTCCGTTGCACCTTACACGCTTCCATGGTTGTGGCTTAGGTCAAATTCTTTCTCATGAGCAAGCTCGCGCGGTGCTGGCAACCCGTTTATGTTCATTGTCGCAAGGCGTATCTGGCGTGTCTCACGATCTGTTGAACCAAATTGTTACACTTATCAACCACGATATTGCGCCGCGTATTCCACAAGAAGGCTCGGTGGGCGCAAGTGGCGATTTAACGCCTCTGTCTTACCTGGCGGCGACCTTAATTGGCGAGCGTGAAGTGCTTTACAAAGGCGATGTGCGACCAACACAAGAAGTGTTTGCAGAGCTGGGCATTGAGCCAATTCGCCTAAAACCAAAAGAAGGTTTGGCGTTAATGAACGGTACATCCGTGATGACTGCCCTCGCCTGTCTTGCCTACAAACGCGCAGAATACCTAGCGCAGCTTTGCACCAAGATTACCGCGATGGTCTCTGTGGGTATGCAAGGTAATGACTTCCACTTTGATGAAGCGTTGTTTGCGGTAAAACCTCATCCTGGTCAACAGCAAGTTGCGGCTTGGCTGCGTGATGATCTTAATGCTGAACGTCCGCCACGCAATAGCGACCGACTGCAAGATCGTTACTCGCTGCGTTGTGCGCCACACGTAATTGGCATGGCGCAAGACTCACTGCCTTGGCTACGTCAATTGATTGAGAATGAACTAAATAGTGCCAACGACAATCCAATCATCGATGGCGACAATGAGCGCGTTCTGCACGGCGGTCACTTCTACGGTGGCCATATCGCAATGGCGATGGATACGTTGAAGGTGAACATTGCCAACTTGGCTGATTTGCTGGACCGTCAGATGGCGCAACTGATGGATTACAAGTTCAATAACGGCCTGCCGTTTAACTTAACCGGTGCAGAAGGCGAGCGTAAACCTATCAACCACGGCTTTAAAGCGGTTCAGATTGGTATCTCAGCTTGGACGGCAGAAGCGTTGAAAAACACCATGCCAGCGAGCGTTTTTTCTCGCTCAACCGAATGTCACAACCAAGACAAAGTGAGCATGGGCACCATTGCGGCTCGTGACTGCCTACGCGTACTTGAGTTAACAGAGCAAGTTGCTGCGGCTTCACTCCTAGCAAGCGTTCAAGCGGTTGAGATTCGTCGCCGTCATAACGAATTGGACGAACACCACATGAGTCAGAGTTTGCGAGTAATTCGTGACGCCGTGCTGAGCGAGTTTGAGTTTGTGATTGAAGATCGCCCATTGGAACAAGATTTGCGTCATTTCATTGAACGCATTCAGCAACGTCATTGGCCACTCTACGCGGAGGTATAATGCAAGAGCAGGTTCTCTACCCATTAGAAGCGGAGGTGACTATGGTCACCTCATTCCAAGATGCTGACCCGATGGGCGTGATATATCACGGCAACTTCTTTCGGTATTTTGAAGAAGCGCGTCGTGTGCTGATGGAGAAGATCCAATACAGCTATCGCGATATGCAAGACTCTGGGTACATGTGGCCGATCATCGATACGCGCGTTAAATACGTGAAGGCGATTCCGTTTAATCACACCATTCGTATTACCGCGCAACTCACTGAGTGGGAAAACCGCTTACGTGTGGATTACGTGATTTACGACGCCGAAACGAATCAACGTATGTGCAAAGCGCATACAACGCAAGTCGCTGTATCCATTGAAAAGCAAGAGATGTGCTTTGTTTCTCCGGCAATCTTTTTAGATAAAGTAGAGCAATGGCACAACCATGGGAGCCTGAACTAATGCAAAAGTGGTTACTCTCTTTTTTGTTGATATTTTCTGTTCCAGCACTGGCCACACCGACAGCAAACGTAACAGATTTGGCGTCGCTTCAACAGCAGTTGTCTCAGCATGAAATCGTGCGCGGAGATTTTACGCAGCAGCGTCATCTGGAAATGTTCAGTCAACCTCTAACCTCTAAAGGTCAGTTCACGCTGAGCAAAACACATGGCTTGTTGTGGCAACAAACAGAACCTTTCGCAGTCAATTTGGTATTGACGGAAAACAAACTTCGTCAAACTTTTGCCGACCAAGCACCGAAAACGATCTCTGCACAAGAAAACCCAATGGCGTTCTACTTTAGTCATGTGTTTTTATCCGTGTTCCACGGGGATACTTCTGCACTGCAAGAACAATTCACACTCGATTTTTCAGTTGAGAACAATCAGTGGCAGCTCGTTTTAGTGCCCAAACAGTCACCATTAAATGCGGTGTTTAAAGCCATCACCCTTTCCGGTAAAACGCATATTGATCGCCTAACCCTGCAAGAGCTGCGCGGCGATAAGACCGAAATCACGTTTACAAACCAGACCTCTCTACCTCAGGAACTCACGGATGCCGAAGACGCTCAATTCCGTTTCTAAACTCAGTCTTGGCACTCACACCTTTGCTCTGGTTTGGCTCAATCTCGTTGTTTTAGCGGGCGCGTTGCTACTCAAACAATGGGTTTGGAGTGCAGAATCTCCGATTGAGACCAACATTTTAAAACTGTTGCCGAAGAACCAACAAAACCCGGTGGCTGAGCAAGCCTTTGAGTCGGTCTCGGCAAGTATGAGCGACAAAGTCATTTTCGTGATCACAGCGCCGGACAAAAATGCCCTTTTTGCAGCAGCCGCTGAATTTGATAAGGGTTTGCGTCAGAGTAATCATTTTCGCGATGTGGTGGGAAAAATCTCACCTCAAGAGCAGCAAGCTTGGGCGAGTTACTACTTTAAGCACCGCTTCCAATTGCTGACGCCTGAACAACGAGAGCGTTTAAGCCAAAATCCAGAACAGCAAGTGCAGCATGTGATTCAGTCGCTGTACAACCCGTTTTCTGGAGTGACCGGGCAAGAGTTACAAAATGATCCTTTCTTGCTATTTCGTGATTATTTGAGCCAAGTTACCCAGCAATCGTCCTCTTTCCGATTGGATAACGGCTATCTGTCCGTCGAAAAAGACGGTGCTCAATACTTGCTTATTACTGCCGAGCTAAAAGACTCGCCTTATAGCCTAACTGGGCAACTTGCAGTCCCTGATATTCAAGCGCTAGAACAAGGCGTCGCGCAGAAATATGGCGCTGAAGTCGCACATACTGGCGTTCTATTTTACGCTGACTTTGGTACGCAAAGTGCAAAATCGGAGATCAGCACCATCGGTGTATTCTCTCTACTCGGTATCATTGCATTGTTCTTGCTGGTCTTTCGGAGTGTGATGCCGCTGTCCCTAGCACTGCTTTCCATCACCATTGGTCTGCTCGTTGCGTTGTCCGTTACGACGTGGATTTTTGGAAAAGTCCATCTGTTCAGCTTAGTGTTTGGCGCAAGTTTAATCGGTGTGTCTATCGACTACGCATTCCACTACCTAACGGAACGTCTTGCGGCGGGAAATGAATGGGATAGCGAGCAAGGGTTAAAGCATATTTTCATAGCGATCACACTGGGCTTAATCACCAGTTTGATCGGCTATTTGGGCATGTTAGTGGCACCGTTTCCTGGTTTGCAGCAGCTTGCGCTGTTTTCATCCATTGGTCTGATTGCCGCTTACATCACCGTGGTGGCTTGGTATCCGATACTGGCTCGTAACCCATCGCGCACCATTTCGACTTTACCGGGACAATCACTGTTGGCGAAATGGTTAACGCTTTGGAATCAACCTCGAATTAAAGTCGGATTGCCGATGTTATGTGTGGTTGCGAGTGGCTTTTTCTTGCTGCAATTGAACTACGATGACGACATTCGTCTACTGCAAACGATGCCGAACGATCTCAAGCAGCAAGAAACCTTGATTACGACGCTCAGTGGCATGCAATCTTCACAGCAAATGTTGGTCGTTACCGCCGACGATGACGAAAACCTAATGAAAAAGCTGGAGTCTTTGACGCCAACATTAGAAGCGTGGAAAGCGGACAGCACCATCGAAAGCTACCAGAGCCTGAGCCGCTACTTGAGCTCAGTGGAACGTCAGCAACAAGACTATCAATTGATTCGCGATCTTTACGCGACACAATCCAGCCCACTAGCTTCCGGACTGAGCTTAAGTAAAAAGCCTAAAATGGACGCCGACTTTATCCCTGTCACGGTTGATCAGTACTTGCAAAACCCAGTATCAGCGCCTGTGCGTTTTCTCCATTTGGGTAAGATCAAAGGAAAATCTGCAACGGTAGTGGTGTTAAACCAATTGCAAGACTCCGCCGTTGTTAAGGCATTTGCCAAATCGCAGTCTGATGTTGTTTATCTAAACAAAGCTGAGGAAATATCCGCCCTATTTGGTGAATACCGAATCAAAATCATGGAACTATTGGCAGCCGCCAGTGCTGTGATCTTTCTGGTATTAATCAAGCGGTACGGTCTGCAACACAGTTGGCGAGTTTTACTGCCATCATTGATTGCTTGCGCCTGCGGTCTGGCAACGGCAGTCGCGATGGGAACAACATTAAACCTATTCAACTTGCTTGGCTTGGTGCTCATTCTTGGTATCGGGATCGATTACACTCTGTTCTTTGCCGAGAAAGCCCGCAGCGTGAGCACACTATTGGCGATCACCCTTTCGGCAATAACCACTGTGCTGTCATTTGGGTTGCTATCACTCAGCCAAACTCACGCGATTCACAGTTTCGGCATTACGGTGTTAAGTGGTATTTTTGTTGCTTGGCTGCTCTCTCCGATTGCGATTAAAACAGAGGAAACGACGTCATGATTTTTAACCATGCTTTTCGCTGCGCGACGTTAATCGTACTGAGTCTGTTTTTAAGTGCATGCAGCTTGGTCCCTCACCAATCGACGCCTCTGGTCGACATTGCCGAGCACACCCAAGTTAGCTTGCCCACTCCCGCAAGCTTGGGCTATCAGTTGTCTGCCAGTCAGTTAATTACGGCTTCTTGGGCAATAGATGGTAAAACCAAATCTGAGCAACTTCCGGTACAACTGCAAGTGATCAACAACGAAGTGGTGCTGGCAGGCTTCTCATCCTGGGGGACGAGAGTACTCTCACTGTCTTACGATGGAGAACAAATTCAAACCGAAGTGCTCAACGGTTTACAAGGTTCGCTACCGCAGCCAGAACAGGTATTATTTAACCTGATGATCACGCTCTGGCCGAGTTCCGCTTGGGAAGGATCGTTAAATGAGGTAAGGTGGCGAATTATTGATAAAAATAATTCTCGCGCCATCTTTGATAGCGGCGGTGAAAAGATCATTGAGATTCAATACAGCTCTTCTAACAAGTTAGAGGGTAAGATTGATTTTCATCACCTCAAACATCAGTTTTCAATTTCTATTCAAACACTGCAACATCAGATTAACTAAGAACAATTTAGAATAACAATATGCCTATTCGCTCTTCTCAACCTTTGTATATTCAGGCCTGTGGCTTTCACTCTGCCATGGGGCAAGATGACGCGCTCATCCACCAGTGTTTATCGGGAGCGAAGCCATCCAACATGGTGGTTGACCAAGATATTTTAATTTCAGGCCGCCAAACAGTAATCGGTCGAATCGCACAGGCGTTACCGCAATTACCACCCGCACTCAGCCAGTTTGATACAAGAAACAACCGCCTCGCACTTTCGGCTTTGCAGCAAATCGAAAGCGACGTGCGTGACGCCATGGCTAAATATGGTCGTGACCGTATCGCAGTCGTGATCGGCACCAGCACATCTGGCATTTCAGATGGCGAAATCGCATTTGGCGAAAAGCTGGCAAACGGTAATTTTCCTGCCGACTACCATTACACCAAACAAGAGCTTGGCAACTGCAGCGATTTTATTGCCGCCTACTTTGATTTGAGCGGCCCACATTACTCAGTTTCAACCGCCTGTTCTTCTAGTGGCCGTGTCTTTTTAACCGCGCAACGCCTGATTCGCTCTGGCATTGTTGATGCAGTTATTGTGGGTGGTGTGGATACCATTTGTCGCCTCACACTAAACGGCTTTAACGGTTTAGAAGCTCTATCCGATACCCTTTGTAAGCCGTTTGACCAACATCGCAACGGCATCAATATCGGTGAAACCGCAGCATTAATGTTGCTAAGCAAAACACCTGCGCCCGTTGCTCTTCTCGGAGCTGGCGACAGCTCAGACGCACACCATATTTCCGCACCACATCCAGAAGGGTTAGGCGCAGAAGAAGCGATGAAAAAAGCGTTGGCCAATGCAGGACTTACAGCGCAAGACATTGGTTACATCAACGCGCATGGCACAGCAACGCCGTTAAACGATGCGATGGAAAGCAAAGCCATTCATCGCTGCTTTGGTGACTCCGTTCCCGTAAGCTCGACAAAGCCACTTACCGGACACACATTAGGCGCAGCAAGTGCAACGGAAGCCGCGATCGCTTGGCATATTCTCAAGTACAACCTTGATTTGCCAATACAACACTGCGAAACCAAAGCAGACGATATCCATATATCGTTAGTTGAGACGCCAACCAAACTGGGTAACAAAGCGATTCTCAGCAACTCTTTTGCTTTTGGTGGCAATAATATTAGTCTTATTTTTGGTTACGCTCATGACTAAACTTCCTCCCATCGAACAACTTTTGCCACACGACAAACCAATGATCTTGGTCGATCGTGCTTTGGATGTTCAACAAGATACGATTCACTGCCAGGTTGATATCGCAGAACACAACCCGTTCTTCGACTCGGCCTCTCAAACTGTGCCAGCTTACGTTGGCATTGAGTTTATGGCGCAATCTGTCGCGGCGTGGTCTGGTTACCACGCATTAATGAAAGAACAAGCGCCACCGATTGGCTTTTTGCTTGGTAGCCGTCGATACACGTCTGAATGCGATACGTTTTCTCGCGGACAGGTGCTCGATGTGTATGCTGAAAAAGTTATGGAAGATAACGGTATGGCGGTTTTTTCAGCCCGTATTGAGCTACAAGGAACTGTTGTAGCGACTTGCCAATTGAACGTTTACGTTCCATCAGAAGAAAAATTACAAGAAATGAAAATCAGGAGTCAACAATGACCCGACAAGTCCTCGTTACAGGTGCCAGCAAAGGCATCGGTAAAGCCATTGCCGTTCAATTAGCCAAAGATGGTTTCCAAGTCATTGTCCATTACATGGGCGATCAACAAGGCGCGCAAGACACCCTAAACACCATCGAACAGCATGGTGGTAGCGGTCGTCTTATCCAATTCGACATCAGTGACCGTGCAGATTGTCGTGAGAAGCTAGAAGCCGATATCGCCGAACACGGCGCTTACTATGGCGTAGTAAACAACGCTGGCATCACAAAAGATACCGCTTTCCCTGCGATGACCGAAGAAGAATGGGATGGTGTGATTCATACCAACTTAGACAGCTTCTACAACGTTCTTCACCCTTGTGTTATGCCAATGGTGCAAAAGCGCAAAGGCGGCCGAATTGTTACGCTTGCATCAGTCTCGGGCCTGATGGGGAATCGTGGTCAAACTAACTACAGCGCAGCGAAAGCGGGCGTAATTGGTGCAACAAAATCACTCGCGCTTGAACTGGCAAAACGCAAAATCACCGTCAACTGCGTTGCTCCAGGGCTTATCGACACAGGCATGGTAGACGAACACGTGAAAGAACATGCGATGCCGCAAATTCCTTTGCGCCGCATGGGAGAGCCAGAAGAAGTTGCTGGTTTAGTCAGTTACCTTATGTCTGACATCGCAGGCTATGTAACTCGCCAAGTCATTTCGGTAAACGGAGGCCTAGTATGAGCCGTCGAGTTGTTGTAACCGGAATGTCAGGCGTGACTGCGTTTGGTAACGATTGGCAGTCTGTCGAACCAAAACTGCGTGACTGCCAGAACGCGACCCAATACATGCCTTCTTACGAACAGTATGATGGCTTGAACACCAAGCTCGCGGCACCCATTTTAGATTTTGATCTGCCAAAGCACTACAAGCGCAAACAAGTACGTGGCATGGGGCGTGTTTCCAAATTAGCGACCGTCGCAACAGAAAACGCACTAAGCCAAGCAGGTTTGATTGGTAACGACGTGCTAACCAACGGTCAAACGGGTATCGCATACGGCTCATCAACAGGCAGTACCGACGCAATCGGTGCATTTGGTGTCATGCTAAATGAGAAAACCACTAAAGCGATCACTGCAACGACTTACGTGCAAATGATGCCGCATACTACGGCAGTGAACGTTGGTCTATTTTTCGGTTTGAAAGGCCGAGTGATCCCAACCAGTAGTGCATGTACCTCTGGCAGTCAAGCAATCGGCTATGCCTACGAAGCGATCAAACACGGCTACCAAACGGTGATGGTTGCTGGTGGCGCTGAGGAATTGTGCCCAACGGAATCTGCTGTCTTCGATACCCTTTTTGCCACCAGTCTGAAGAATGAAGACCCGAAAAGCACACCAAGACCTTATGACTCCGATCGCGATGGTTTGGTGATTGGTGAAGGTGCGGGAACACTGGTTCTGGAAGAGTACGAACACGCCGTCGCTCGTGGCGCGAAAATCTATGCAGAAATCATCGGTTTTGCCAGCAACTGCGATGCCGCACACGTCACTCAACCACAGATGGAAACCATGCAAATCTGTATGGAAATGGCTTTGCAAAACGCGGGCATTCCTGCTGAGAAGATCGACTATGTATCTGCTCACGGCACTGCCACCGACCGCGGCGATATTGCGGAAAGCAACGCAACAGCGAATGCTCTGGGCAAAGTGCCAATCAGTTCACTCAAGAGCTACTTTGGCCACACACTAGGCGCCTGTGGCGCGATTGAAGCGTGGCTAGGTTTAGAAATGATGCACACAGGTTGGTTTAACCCAACGCTCAACCTAGAAAACCTCGACGAGCAATGTGGCGATTTAGACTACATCGCCGGACAAGGCCGAGAGCTGGACGTGAAATATTTGATGAGTAACAACTTCGCCTTTGGCGGCATCAACACCTCCATCATCTTTAAAAAGATGTAATGCCCTTAGTAAATGCAAAAGCGCTGGTTAACCAGCGCTTTTTTGTTGGTGGCTATCAGGTTCATATATCACGCTGTAACGGCAAACAAGACATTACCATTCCGCGATACAAAGGCGACTTTTAACACCACGAATTTGTAATCCCATCGCTTCAAAGACATGCTCAAAATCTTGACAAGATGCAGGCACATTAGGTAGCGACAATGAAGCCTCGGTAAAAAACGTCCGACTCAAATTATCCGTCTCTCCCCAAGCTAACTGCCACCAATCCAAAATTCGCGGCTTGGATGCGTTTAATCGATAGCTAGCAGGAATACGATCACGCTTGTTTAGGTTTTCAACCTTAGATGTTGGTAGTAAGTTCCACTTATCATTGTTGGGCCAATAAGCAAATGGCAAACAGTGATCAACGTGATACTCATTTCGTAATTTGCTTCCACTCCATACACTGACAATGTCGCAATGGCTGAGCTTCAACTGTTCAATTCTCTTTCGCACGACTCGCGTATCATGGTCTTTATCAATCCAGACCAAACAATCATGATACGTTTGCAGTGGAATACCCCGCTCTTGATTAGACCGAAATCGTTGCATTTCCATAATCCATTGGTTGACCACCAGCGGCTCAATCCAAGAGTTATACAATCGAAAACAATCCCAAAGGCTTTCATCCAACACAAACAGCCCATAACCTTCGAGGAACTCGCTATCCACAACAATTGAACGTTTTGGCTTCTTAGCTGAACGAATCATTTCAAAGTAAGGGTTTGATTTATCACCTTGATAGGTAAAAGTGACGGGACCATCTTTTATGGTTTTTAAGCTGTCTTTTATCGCTTTATCAAGCGCCACTGCATCTTCACCAAAAAATGTCGTGCCTATAGCAAGATCATCAGGACTTAAATGGGAAAGTCTGCCCCAGCCATCGGGCTTTATAAAACCTAGCCCTTTAGACGAGTTCGAGCTTTGCTGGATGTTCTCTTTATCGATTAAACGCTTAAATTGACGAATCCAATATAAGCCAACTAATCCTAATGGGATTGCAACTTTACCTTCGCTGCGATCAACCACTGCACCAGAATGAGCGTCTGCAATACGTAGTAAAGTACGTAGTAGTGCGAGCTTATAGGTAGCCGATTTGGAATCATTGACGATAATGTGGCGAACCTTATTCAGATCACCGGAACCATCATCAGGCAAAGACATCACTACAGTTTGCCAAGATACACCCGTTCGCTTTAACTGATCGTCATCGAGAGATACGTTTCTCACCATTAAAGCGCTATTCTTTGCAAACTTTTCGAGCTCTTCAACCGATACGGGATAAGCTTTACGACCGTCAGAAAAGTCACCGTGACGAAGGCTAATCACCAATCGACCATTAGGCGCTAACAAATTTGCAAGTTTGCGAAATGCACGTTCACGGTGCGTAGGCGCAAGATGCATCCATACCGCACTGACAAGAATTAAACCGAAGCGAAAGCCAAGATTAATGGTTTTCTCAAGCTTAGGTAATGCATCTTCAAGCCAAGTAACGGAATCGCCACAGTAAGACTTACCAAGCCTTAGAAGTGCTTGAGCAGGCTCAATCGCAACAACTTCACACCCATGCTCAGCCATCCATTTCGCGTCTCGACCAGAGCCCGCGCCAACATCTAACACACGATCTCCAGCCTAGGGCCAGAAGACTCTCCAACTCGCGTGGACATCCTCAAACTGGATCGATGTGTATTGCTTCGCGAAAGAGTCGGCGTGTCGGTCATAAAAGTTAGAAGTGGCAGGCATAAAGGTTAACGAAAGGTAATTAATATGCGTCCATATTAATTGCTAGAAATTGCAATGGCTAGAATGCCATTCAAAAGTTGTAGATAGAGTGGCAATTACAGCCAAAAACCTAAAAACGACAAAGCCCCGACAACTCAAAGAGTTATCGGGGCTTTTGAATAAATGGCACGCCCTATTGGATTCGAACCAATGACCACATCCTTAGAAGGGACGTGCTCTATCCAGCTGAGCTAAGGGCGCGCTACAGGGACAGGATTATACGAGTTCAAACGGGTAAATCAACGGGTTTTCATAACATTCTGATCTGAATGCCTAAAAAAAGTCCATTAAAACGCTTAATGTTCAAAAACACCACAAAGCAAACGTTTGCGTATGGATGTTGATAAGAAATTCTGCGACAATGCGCCGCAGATAATCTGCCTTCTTAATTTATAAGGAAAGTCATGACTGCTCAAAATATAGACGGAACTCTCATTTCCCAAACTGTTCGATCTGAAGTGGCTGCACGTGTTAAAGCACGTGTTGAAGCTGGGCTACGTGCTCCTGGTTTAGCAGTGGTTCTAGTTGGTGAAGATCCTGCTTCTCAGGTTTATGTCGGTAGCAAACGCCGCGCATGTGAAGAAGTTGGGTTTGTTTCTAAGTCTTTTGACCTTCCTGCGTCTAGCTCAGAAGAAGAGTTACTAGCTCTGATTGATGAATTAAACAACGATGATGAAATTGACGGCATTCTAGTGCAATTACCCCTTCCTGCGGGCATAGACACAACACATGTTTTAGAGCGCATTCACCCAGAGAAGGACGTGGATGGCTTCCACCCTTATAACGTTGGCCGTCTTGCGCAACGTATTCCAAAGCTTCGCTCTTGCACGCCAAAGGGCATCATTACCCTACTCGACCGTTACAACATTGAGCTACGTGGTAAACATGCGGTTGTGGTTGGCGCATCAAACATTGTTGGTCGTCCAATGACACTTGAGCTGCTGCTTGCGGGCTGCACAACAACAACATGTCACCGTTTTACCAAAGACCTAGAGAGTCATGTGCGTCAAGCTGACGTTGTCGTGGTTGCGGTTGGTAAGCCTAACTTCATCCCTGGTGAGTGGATTAAAAAAGGCGCAGTGGTGGTCGATGTCGGTATTAACCGTCTTGATTCAGGCAAACTAGTTGGTGACGTGGAATACGACAAAGCACGTGAAAGTGCGAGCTTTATTACTCCTGTTCCTGGTGGTGTTGGCCCAATGACCGTCGCAAGTTTAATTGAGAACACAATGCTCGCTTGCGAACAGTTCCACACAGACAAATAGCGTAAAACTTCAGATACGAAAAAGGCTCCGCAAGGAGCCTTTTTGCTAATTGTTGATATCTATTTCAATTACAGACTTAAAATCACGCCCGCAATAGAAGCGCTCATTAAGTTCGCCATGACACCAGCGATAATCGCACGGAAACCATGCTTAGAAACAAATGCACGCTTTTCTGGTACCAAAGAGCCCAACCCACCAATCAGCATCGCCATGCTTGAGATGTTTGCAAAGCCACACAAAGCAAACGTCACGATTGCTTGTGAGTGTTCACTAAGTTGAGACTTCACTTCTGCAAGCTGGATGAAAGCGACGAACTCATTCACCACAATCTTGTTCCCAATCAGCGAGCCTGCTGTGGTTGCTTCTTGCCATGGTATACCCAACAACCAAGCGACTGGCGCAAACACAAAACCTAGGATGAGCTCAAAACTTAAGGGGGTCCCAATCAGAATCACCTATCCAGCCTAACATGCCGTTTAGCATTGCAATGACACTAATAAACGCCAGTAACGTACCACCGACCGATACAGCAATGCGTACACCCGCCATGGCACCATCGGCTAATGCTTCTACTACGTTGGTTGCACGTGGAATTTCAACTTGGCTAATGTCGATATCTGCTGCTTTATCCGTATCTTCTGGCATTAAAATTTTTGCCATCAACAAGCCGGCAGGTGCTGACATAAATGCAGCAGCAATAAGATAGTTGAGGTCGACACCCAGTGATGCGTAACCAACCAACGTTCCGCCAGCAACTGACGCTAAACCACCTGTCATAACTGCAAAGAACTGCGAGTCAGTCATGTGTTTTAGGTAAGGCTTTACCATTAATGGTGCTTCAATGGTGCCAACAAAGATATTCGCCGTAGCAGACAAAGACTCAGCACGACCGATACCCAGCAGCTTTTGAATACCACCACCGATAAAGTTAATGATTTTTGGCATCACACCAATGTGATAAAGACCTGAGATAAGAGAGGAGAAGAAAACGATGATACCCAGAACATTGATCGCAAAGGTGAAGCCCCCTGTCGCCAAATTACCGAATAAAAACGCAATGCCCTCTTGACCATAGTTGATCAAATTCGACACAACACTGCTCACTGAATTCAGCGCATCTCGTCCTGCTGGTACATATAAAACCAACAACGCAAACAGTACCTGCAAAGCAAACGCAAACGACACTGTTCTCAGCTTTATATTTTTTCTATTTGTAGAAAGTAGCCATGCTAGGAATAGTATGGCTACGATACCAATAATTGAGTTCATAAAATGAATCCGACAGAAGGGGGATATGGAAGGCACCGGATTGTATAGCGGACTCAAAATGCTGCAAGTTGAGGATGTTAACAGTGTGAAAAGTTTAAGCGACCAATAACTGACCAACAAAATAACCAATTGAATTTATTAAAGATAAACGTTTGCTTATTTTAATTATTTCCATATGGAAAATATGTTTCTGGTTCAGGAAAAATTTTTGTGAAGTGAATCACCTTATGTGTCGTTCTACAACGTCATTGATCCTGTTATTTAGGAATAGAGATGTAAGGCGCCAAACGTTGGTCCCAATGACAAGGGTTGCCGATCTTCTGTTTGATAAAGTTAATCACTGCGGATATTTTTTTTGGCATATGCTGGCGGCTTGGGTATACCGCATAAAACGGCATCGACTGGCTGGCTTTCCAGTCAGGTAACAGCTGTATTAACTTACCCGTTCTAAACTCATCCCCCAGCAAGTAAGTGGCAAGGTAGGCAATACCCCAACCTGCAATAGCCGCATCCCGAACGGCTTCTGCCAGATCCACTGAATAGTTACCCGAGACTTTTACATTCAATTCTTGCTGATCTTTGGTAAACGCCCACCCCGTATAGTCACGCTCCCAGCTTCTGTATATGAGGCAGTTGTGAGCAGATAGGTCATCCGGTTCTGCTGGCGTGTCATGTTTCAATAAGTAATCTGGCGATGCCGCAACAACAAACTGGCAATCCGTCAAACGCTGCGCAATGTAACCTTCAGGCAAATGCTCGTTGTTGGTTACCCATAAATCGAGCCCTTCGGCTAACATATCGACCTTATAGTCAAACAGATGTACTTCCACTTGAAGTTGAGGATACAGTTCGCGTAACTCTTGAATCGCTGGAATAATGTGTAAGGTACCAAATGATTGCGACAACCCAAGACGTACCAAACCTGCTACTTCATCCCGCTGGGTTTCCATCTCTAATGTGGCGCTGCTCACCGCTTGTACCACTTGCTCACAGTGATGAAAAAAGGTTTTCCCTGCCTCAGTCGGCGTAAAGCTTCGCGTAGTGCGTTGAACAAGCTTGATACCAAGAGACGCTTCTAACTGACTCAACTGTTTGCTCACATGAGACACCGACACGCCTAAGCTCTTTGCAGCAGCTGTGAAGCTTTTGTGTTTAAGAAGAGCGGAGAAAATCACCATTTGTGCGGCACGTTCAGATAACACGCTTTACCTCGATTTGGTTATAGAAAAAACAAAGGGCTCCGAAGAGCCCTTGTATTGAAGACTGAATGCCAAATTGTTTGATGGCAGATCAGTATTTAATGCGGTCAGCCAAGTGACTCACAGCAAGTGCGAAGTAGTAAGAGCGGTTCCACTTCATCAATACGTTGTAGTTATTGTAAACCAGATACGTACGACCATTCTCGTCGTCCGGCATGATCAACCATGCTTTGATGTCTTCATCCAGTTTTGGCAACGGGCTACCGTCATATTTTGTGATCCCTAATTGGCTCCACTCTTGAAGGTATTTGCCTTTTTCAGCCGTGCGCCCTTCTAGGCTGCGATCAATATTTTTAGGAACCTTAACTTGGCGACCCCAAGTATATTTATCATCCCAACCAGACTTGCTCAAATAGTTAGCGGTTGATGCAAACACGTCCGCTTCAGATTGCCATATGTCTTTTTTACCATCCCCGTTGCCGTCAGCAGCAAAACGAAGGAAAGAGCTTGGCATAAACTGGCATTGACCCATCGCACCAGCCCATGAGCCTTTAAAGTTCTCTAGCTCAATATGGCCTTGATCGAGGATCTGCAGTGCCGACATAGTCTCTTTACGGAAAAACTCTTCACGACGGCCTTCAAATGCCATTGTGGATAGTGCATCAATCACTTTAAAGTTGCCGGTAAACTTACCAAAGTTACTTTCAACTCCCCAAAGTGCCACAATAAAGCGCGGGTGGACACCGTACTCATCGCCTATACGCTTTAGCTCAGTGTAATGCTCTTTGTAGAGTTGTCTGGCTTGCTTCACCTTCCATTCAGGCACCGCGCGAGGAATGTACTCATCCAATGTCAGTTTCTTTTCTGGTTGGTTTCGGTCCGCTTTTACTGCTCGGGGCTTGTACTCAACATTAGCAAAAGCAGCACTAATGACCTGCTCTGAGATACCTTTATCACGAGCTTCAGCACGCAGCTTATTCAAGTATTCATCAAAACCCTCGCTACTTGCAAAAGCCGAGGTACACATACCAACGCTAAGCATGGTAGCCAGTATTTTTTTCATATTGCCCTCCTTGAGCAAGGCAGAAATCCCAGATGAAAAACGATGACGTTATTCGCCTTTCTGCTGGGCTTTTTGTTCTTTGTACTTTTCTAATAGGTTCTCCGGCGGCGGTGGAACCTGAAGAAAGAAGCCATCATTTTGTAATGAAGCCTTCACTTTTTCGATATCAACTTGTGCCAATTTACGGCCATCAAGTTTAATCGTCATGACAGCGATAGGCTTACCGAACATCTGCATTAAGGTGTCAGGAACCTGTGAAAAATCATCCTTTTTCGGAATATAGAGATAAGTACCTTCTTTTTTCGAGCTTTTATAAATAGAACAAAGCATGACACGCCTTTTATGCTGATTTAGCCGCGTTGAGTGCGGATTAGGTTGTAAACGTCAAATTCTCGCAAACTTAATAGCAAATTTGAGATTAATTCACCTATTTGCCCCCGAGAGAACTTGCTGCGTCAAAGGATGAAATATAACATGACATACCTAGTTTAAGGCAACGCTCTTTCAATAAAGGCAAGAAGTCCACGATGACCCATTCACCAGACCTTAAAGGTAGCAGTTTTACATTGTCAGTTTTACACCTTTCTGACAATGAGATCGCAAAGACTGTCGAATTTTTGCAAGAAAAAGTTTCTCAAGCACCTTCTTTTTTTGCATCCGCGCCTTTGGTAATCAATATAGCAAAAGTACAAGGCGACATTGATTTCCCTAAGCTTAAACAAGGCATCTCAGATGCCGGTTTTATTCCGGTCGGTGTAACGGGCTGTAAAGACAAGCGTGTACAAAACCTTGCTTCCGAAGCTGGCTTCGCCATTATGTCGGCGAGCAAATCGCCAAGCCAAGCACCTGCCAAAATGGCACCAACGAAAGTAGTTCGTACGCCTGTCCGCTCAGGACAACAGATCTACGCAAAAGATGGTGATTTGGTGGTGCTAGCGCACGTCAGTGCAGGTGCTGAAGTCATTGCTGACGGCTCTATTCATATCCATGGCACACTTCGAGGTCGTGCGATTGCAGGAGCAAGTGGTCAGCAGGAAGCGCGTATTATTTGCCACGATTTACAAGCAGAACTGGTATCCATTGCGGGTGACTACTGGTTAAGCGATCAAATTGAAAGCGAGTACTGGCAAAAGAAAGTAATGATCAGTAAAGCCGATGAATCATTACATTTAGAAGTTCTCGCGATTTAATCTAAAAAGGAAAAAAAATGGCACGCATTATTGTAGTAACGTCTGGTAAAGGTGGCGTTGGTAAAACCACTTCAAGCGCAGCCATCGCCTCTGGTCTAGCTCTTAAGGGAAAAAAGACCGCGGTGATCGATTTTGACATCGGTTTGCGTAACCTCGATCTAATCATGGGCTGTGAGCGCCGCGTCGTGTATGACTTTGTAAACGTCATTAACGGCGAAGCGACATTAAACCAAGCGCTGATCAAAGATAAGCGCACGGACAACCTATTTATTCTTCCTGCTTCTCAAACTCGTGATAAAGACGCACTGACAAAAGATGGTGTTCAGCGCGTATTCGGCGAACTTGATGAAATGGGCTTTGATTTCATTATTTGTGATTCACCAGCAGGTATCGAGCAAGGCGCGTTAATGGCCTTGTACTATGCCGATGAAGCCATTGTCACAACGAACCCAGAAGTCTCTTCTGTGCGTGACTCTGACCGCATTCTCGGTATTTTAGATTCTAAGTCACTGCGTGCAGAACAAGGGCTAGAGCCAGTAAAACAGCATCTGTTACTGACTCGCTACAACCCATCTCGCGTCACTCAAGGCGAAATGCTAAGCGTTGAAGACGTTGAGGAGATCTTACATATTCCACTACTGGGCGTGATTCCAGAAAGCCAAGCCGTGCTTAACGCGTCAAACAAAGGTGTGCCAGTCACTTTTGACGATAACACCGATGCGGGTATGGCTTATTCTGACACCGTTGATCGCTTATTAGGCAATCAGGTTGAATTTCGTTTCCTTACTGAGGAGAAGAAAGGACTCTTTAAACGACTCTTTGGAGGCTAGACATGTCATTATTAGAATTTTTCCGTCCACAGAAGAAAACTTCTGCGAATCTAGCTAAAGAGCGTTTGCAAATCATTGTCGCAGAGCGCCGCAGCCAAAATGATCCTGCGCCGTCTTACTTGCCTCAATTAAAAGAAGACATCTTGAAGGTGATCAGCAAGTACGTGGCAATTGATCCAAATATGGTTGACTTAACATTTGAGCACAAAGACGACGATATCTCAGTTCTTGAGCTAAATGTGAAGCTACCAGACGAAGAAAAGTAATCAGTTTCTCTCGCCAGACGAATGCTCTAATTAGAACGAAAAAGGTTGGCATCGAGGCCAACCTTTTTCATCTTTCATTACTTTAATGCTTTGTTCATCTTGTCGCCGAGTAAATCCAAACGCCACCCTTGCATCAAATCAGGCAACACTTCTGGGTCACGATCTTTTTTCCAAACCCAACTGATCAACTGATTGATCTGCTTTTTAGAGGCAAGGAACTCCGTGGCTAAACCAGACTTCTGCGAAGCCGATTTCACCAAGTCTTTCATATTTTTGAAGACCTGCTTGTAACCCGGATAGTCCATTAAACGCTCAATTTTCGCAGGATACTCTTCAGAAGGTGTTTGCTTCGCTTGTTTAACAATCGCGGCAATCTTCGCGCCATGGCGGTTAATCGCTCGGATATCAATATCTTCTGCTTCCATCTTCTTAAAGTTCGTTAAACCAAGACGAGCGACCGTTAATAGATCACCTTCTTTGAAGATAAAGTTCAGCGCTAAATCTCGTTTGATTGCTTCACGATAACGCCACGTCGCCAATGGCTTTAAAATCGCCAGCTCAGAAGGTTTTAATTGCCAAGCGCCCTTAATATCAAGGTAGGCATTCTCTTCATTGGTTACGCGAATACGTTTCGAAACGAGTAAATCACTTTCTTGCTGTACAGCTTCCCACCAACCTGCTTGCGTCACCTTATCGAACAGCTTTTCGTATAACGGTAACAAGTAATGAACATCTGCGGCAGCATAATCTAATTGCTTTTGTGTCAGTGGACGAGCCATCCAGTCGGTACGTGATTCACTTTTGTCGAGCTCTACGCCTAAATATTCTTCCACCAGCGATGCGAAGCCTGTCGATAGGCCGTGACCGAGAAAAGCGGCCATCAGCTGCGTATCCACCATAGGGAATGGTGTACAACCAAAAGCGTTTTGGAAAACTTCTAAATCTTCACCACATGCGTGCAGCACTTTTAGCACAGAAGTATCTTTTAATAGCGCTACAAACGGCGTCATATCCGTTAATTCAGTCGGATCAATCAGCGAGAGGCGATTACCATCGAAAAGCTGAATCAGACCTAACTGCGGGTAGAAAGTGCGAATACGAACGAATTCGGTATCCAGCATCACTACGTCTGCCTCTCGGGCATGAGTGCAAACCTCTTCTAGGTCTTTGTTTTTAGTAATAATTTGATAGTTCACATACTTCTCGCTATAAAAATGCCAGCAAAACGCTGGCATTCTATCATTTTTTAAATCTCTCGACTCGACGAAATCGGCTTATGCGCTTTTCTTCGCAAGTTCAGCGTCATTCTCTTCGCGTAAAACACGACGCAAGATCTTACCGACATTGGTTTTAGGTAAGTCTTCGCGGAACTCAACCAACTTCGGAACTTTGTAGCCAGTTAAGTGTTCTCGACAATGCGCGATCACTTCGTCTTTGGTCAAGCTCGGATCACGTTTCACGACATAAATCTTCACTAATTCACCAGACACTTCATGCGGCTGACCAATAGCAGCAACTTCAAGTACTTTGCCGTGTAGTGCTACAACGTCTTCAATTTCGTTCGGGTAAACATTAAAGCCTGATACTAAGATCATGTCTTTCTTACGGTCAACGATATGCAGGAAGCCTTCGTCATCGAACTTAACGATGTCGCCAGTTGATAGCCAGCCGTCTTCGTTAATCGTATCTTTCGTTGCTTCAGGTCGTTGCCAGTAACCTTGCATAACCTGAGGACCACGAACTTGAAGTTCACCAGTTTCAGTATTCGCAAGAGCGTTGCCTTCTTCGTCCACGATACGAACTTCTGTTGATGGTACCGGCAGACCAATAGAGCCATTGTATTCAACAAGATCATGCGGATATGCCGCCACCAACGGAGAACACTCTGTTAGACCGTAACCTTCGAGCAAATAGCAACCCGTGGTCTTTTGCCATCTTTCTGCCACTGAGCGCTGCACTGCCATGCCGCCGCCAACGGCTAAACGTAGATTACTGAAATCCAACTCGTGGAAATCTTCATTGTTGACCAATGCATTAAATAAGGTATTCACGCCCGTAATAGCAGTAAACGGATGCTTTTGTAGCTCTTTCACGAACCCTGGAATATCTCTAGGGTTGGTAATAAGTAAGTTACGACCACCCATTTCGACAAACAGCAGACAGTTTACGGTAAGAGCAAATACGTGATACAGCGGTAATGCTGTTACGACTAATTCACGCCCCGGAGATAAAACCGGTCCGTACGCGCCTTTTGCCTGTAGAACGTTCGCAATCATGTTGCGGTGAGTCAGAATCGCGCCTTTCGCGACACCTGTCGTCCCCCCCGTATATTGCAGGAATGCAATGTCATCCCCAGACATAAACGGTTTAACGTATTGTAGACGACGACCTTTACGTAGAGCCTGACGCATTGAGATTGCACCAGGTAAATCGTACTTAGGCACCATGCCCTTAACGTACTTCACGACAAAATCGACAATCGTACCTTTCGCTCGTGGCAGCATTTGACCAAGACTGGTTAACACTACGTGTTTGACTGGTGTTTTATCGACAATTTGTTCTAACGTATTCGCAAAGTTAGACACAATCACAATCGTCGTCGCACCTGAGTCATTCAATTGGTGTTCAAGTTCACGAGGAGTGTAAAGTGGGTTAACGTTTACGGCGATACAACCTGCACGCAAAATACCAAACAACGCCACTGGGTATTGCAGTAGGTTTGGCATCATCAGAGCAACACGGTCACCCTTTTGCAGTTTTAACTCGTTTTGCAGATACGCTGCGAATGCGCGACTACGCTCTTCCAATTTACGGAAGGTCATAACCGAGCCCATGTTCATGAATGCTGGTTGGTCTGCATATTTTTGTACAGACTGTTCAAACATCTCTACCAAAGACTCATATTGCTCTGGATTAATGGTTTCAGGTACGTCACTTGGATAACGTGAAAGCCATGGTTTATCCACGATGTTACTCCTCGTTTATAACTGGCTAAAAAATAGCGTCCTTTTTATTTTGAAAGCTATTACAGCACAGCGAACGTGCTTGAGCACGCAACTCTCAAACACTTGTTTAAATTTTGTTAACTACACCAAGAATTCGCGTTGCGACCTCGAGTATTTGCTCTAAATGACAGTGATGACCACCCTTGACAGAAACCACTTGCGGTGGGTTCTCTCCCCAATCAGCTTGGTTAGATGGTAAATTCTGAAATCCTTGATCGCCTAATACAATCAAATGAGGACAACGTATTTGGCTGGTAATCGAGTTAGCATGCGCTTGCGCCATTCGGTAAAGCGACGCACATTTTAACTTGGCGTCATGCCGCCAATACCATTTATCTCCTCGCTGCTCTGTTCCACGCTCGACTATCGGTAGAAGTTGCTCAGCGGTTAATTGGTTGGCTTGCATGCGTAATTTTAACGCCAGATCGAAGGAGGCAATGGCTCGCTCTGGCTTGTTTTGCTGTCTTATTCGACTTAAAACGCCATCGCGAAGACGAGGCAAACTGTTAGTAGGATCCTCATGAAGAGGTCCTGCTCCCTCAATTTGCACAAGAGCTTCGACCTGCTCTGGAAACGCTGCACTATAGCAACTTGCGATTAAAGCACCAAGTGAATGCCCTACTAATATCAGTCTGTTTGGTGATAATTCGTCCAAAAACTGATACAAATCGGCAATATAGTCGTGAAAGGGGTAATAATTATCGTGAGATTTATGACTCGATAAACCGTGACCAAAATGATCGATGGCGAGGAGGTGTAAGTGAGGATTAAGTTGATTCAACTGCTCCATGAGCGCTTTAAAGCTGCCCGCATTATCTAACCACCCATGAAGAAAAACGACTGACAAGTCAGCCGTTTTCTCGTTCCCTATCTCAAGGGCTGCCATTTTGCCGGCAGGAAGCTCGAATTGACGCTCATGCATCGCAGATTATTTGACCTGTTTTATCACTTTACCGTCTTGCGGGAAATCATTACGCCACATGCGGCAGTTAATCGAGTAACATGGGTAAAAGTAGGTTGGCGAGTCATACATGCGTACACGTTCTTCAATTTTCCATAAACGGTACCCTTCCCCCTTAATTACTGGGAAGATGTAACCGTGCTCACCGATCTTTCCTTCTTCTTCCCCTGCTCCTTTGCCTACAACCGTCACCAAACGGCCTTCACTAAAGGCGACAGGCTCTAAATAGCCATCAAAATAGGCGACAAAACGCCCCGTAGGCTCTTCATCAATATCAGGTTTACCAGACTTACTGATAGGAAGGTTTACAATCTCTAGACGCGTTTTATCTTTAAAGTTATCCACTTTAGCGATGATTCCACCAAGGCGAACATCTTCACTCACTTGCCCCTGAGACTCAGCAAACGCTTTATAGTCTGTAACGACCAATTCTGTGCTTGCATTTAGCTCCTCTGGCAAAGAGCTACACGCAGACAAACCAACCGTAGCAAATAATGCGAGAAAAAACCGTCCAAAAACCTTCATAAACCACCTTTCAATATTAGTAACCCCAAGCTGGGGAGATCTCACACGTAAATATCGACACCAAGTAATTGAGCCAGTTCCTCTTTTTTAGCTCGATTCATGACATCCATGTACTGCTCCATTGCTTTACGTGCGCCCCCTTCAGGAAGGTCATATTGCACTTGATCTCGGTGAATTTGGGACTCATCCACGTGTTTTATGGAGTGCGCCACGGCGTTAGCAACCTTTGAAGGCTGACCTACAGGCTGCTTTGTTTGTGATTTATTTACCTGCTTCTTTTGACTGGCTTTATGAGTGCGATTTGCACCGGGAATCAAAGAAGGAGGCAAGCCATTAATCGACGCCATAGCACTCCATAAAAATACAGGGCAAACGCCCTGCTTTTTGTCAGGTTAATGAAAAACGGACTATTCGCGACCAGGAAGTTTTTTCCATGTCACATTATCACGTAAATAAACAGGGCTCGAATCTTCGACCGGCACGGTATTACCCTTTTTAAATTCTTGTTCAGCAAGAATCACGATGTCTTGTGAATCAGGGTACAGAACGTCACTATGCGTCAAATTAAACGGTAGGTCTGCTAATACTTCTTGGTAAGCATCCCAACCAGTACCTGCTGTCGTCCACGTTTTGTCGTCTGCTTGTGCTTCTTCAACTAGACGTGCTGGTGGAATTACGCACTCTGCATCCATCTCTGCCCACTCACCGTTTGCTTGGCGAGTGTAACGTGCCCAGTAAACTTCACCCATACGTGCATCAATGGCCACAGCGACATCGGTCACACCATGTAAGCGATAGCTACCTTGAGCCATTGCAGCCAGCGTTGAAACGCCGATCATAGGTAAGTCAGCACCGAACGCCAAACCTTGTGCGATACCAATACCGATACGAACGCCAGTAAAGCTACCTGGACCACGTCCAAACGCTAACGCATCCAGCTCTTGTAGAGTCAGGCCAGCTTCTTTGAGTACTTCATCAACCATTGGCAGTACTTTTTTGGTGTGATCGCGTGGTGCAACCGCGCTACGTGAAATCACTTGATCATTAGCCAACAACGCAACTGAACAGTTTTCAGTCGCTGTATCGATAGCAAGAATTTTTGCGCTCATTTAACTCTCTACAACTTTCATTTATTGGGTTATGCCTCAGCACTTGCGTCTGTGACAGATTGTTCTGCTTTCAGGAATGCTTTGATTCCATCTAAGTCTCGCGTCCTTGGGATAGGTGGTAGGCTTCCGAGGAAAATACCACCATAGTCTCGCGTGACGAGGCGATTATCACAAATGATCAACGCACCGTGATCCTTCTGATCTCGAATTAATCGCCCTACTCCCTGCTTTAACGTAATCACTGCATCCGGGATTTGTACTTCAGCAAATGGTTCACCGCCACGTAATCGACAATCCTCGATACGGGCTTTGAGTAACGGATCGTCAGGGGCGGTAAACGGTAATTTGTCGATAATAACACAGCTCAGCGCATCACCTCTAACATCAATCCCTTCCCAGAAAGCGCCCGTCGCCACGAGTAAAGCGTTACCCAGTTCCATAAACTCGGCAAGGGTCTTTTGTTTGCTCATCTCACCTTGCATCAGCACAGGCAGATCCAGTACTTCACGGAAACGTTCACCAAGCTCACGCATCATGCTGTGCGAAGTACAAAGAAAGAAACAACGCCCGTCGTTCTCTTCAATCACAGGCGCAAGCATTCGCACCAGTTTGTCGGCTAAGCCTGGGCTGTTTGGCTCTGGTAGATAACGAGGTACACACAAGCGTGCTTGCTTCTCGTAATCGAACGGAGATGGTAACGAAAACTGCTGCTTCGGCTTCAATCCAAGACGGTCGGTAAAGTGTTTAAAGTCGCCCGATACCGCTAGGGTTGCAGAAGTAAAAATCCACGCGCCTTGTTTGATTTCGATTTGCTCATGGAATTTGTCCGCCACCGATAGCGGCGTAATGTGCAAAGCAAAGTGACGTGGAGAAGTGTCATACCAGTATGAGTAACCGGTAATATCGACATCACAAACGCGGTCAATTCGCCCTTTAATCAAGTTGGCGCGCTCAAAGGCAGTATCCAGCAATTGGCTTCGACCTAGCGCCAGTTTCAACACGTCAATCGCCAGATCTAAACTATCAGTCAAACGTACCAATTCACGTTTGATCGATTCCGATTGCAAAGCTTCACGCCAGTTACCACGAAAGCCCGGTTCACCCAACACGATGCGCATATCCATCGCACTTTGCATCAGCTTATCGCCCACTTTTTGCAGTTGGCGCATGTCTTTTGCTTCTGTGCGGTAGGCAATCTCAATGTCTTTGGCGAGCTCTTGGATCTGACGGCTAGAAATCGATTGTCCGAAGTATTCGCTGGCAATGTCTGGAAGCTGGTGGGCTTCGTCGAAGATGAACACATCAGCTTCTGGGATCAATTCACCAAAGCCGGTTTCTTTGATCGCAAGGTCTGCAAGAAACAAGTGGTGATTAACGACAACAATGTCTGAATCCATTGCGCGTTTACGTGCTTTTAAGACGAAACAATCGGTGTAGCTCGGACACTCTTTACCCAAACAGTTGTCGTTGGTGGAGGTAATGGTCGGGATGATCATGCTGTCTTCTGGCAGATCCTCACAATCACCTAAATCGCCCGTTTTGGTCTCAGAGGACCAAGTGCGAACCTTCACCAATTGGGTCAACAATGTTGGATCGGCTTCATTAGTATGGCTCTCGACCATTTGTCGGCTAAGACGATCCAAACATAAGTAGTTGGAGCGACCTTTTAGTAGCGCGACTTGTCCATAAAAGCCCAAAGCACTGACCATCAACGGCAAGTCACGGTGATACAACTGCTCTTGCAGGTTCTTCGACCCCGTACTGATGATGACTTTTTTGCCGCTCAAGAGCGCAGGCACAAGGTAAGCGAAGGTTTTACCCGTTCCCGTTCCTGCTTCAACTACCAGCTGAGTTTGGTCTTTGATCGCACTGCTGACAGCTTCTGCCATATCGATTTGTGGCTGGCGAGCTTGAAAGCCCGGAATAGCTTTGCCTAACGCGCCCTCAGAGGAGAATGTTTTTGCGATCATGCCTGACATCTGGTTGGAAAAATTGTCGAGAGTATATCAGGAGTTGAGCGTAAACATCAGCCAACAAAAGCACTAGGTTTTAGCATCGCGCGGATAATTTGTTGAAACCGCGCCGAGAATAGATTATTTATGAAGTCAGATTGCAGTACGATTCACGCTTCTGACGTGACCCTTTTATTCGTACGCTAGAAAAATAATGCATGGAAGTATCTGATTTATGGAAAAGAAAACACTGTTAACCCATTGTTCTGACGCACCGGGTTTGATCTCAAAAATCACCAATATCTGTTATAAGCATCAGCTGAATATCGTTCATAATAACGAGTTTGTTGATAACACCAGTGGGCACTTTTTCATGAGAACGGAGTTGGAGGGGTACTTCAACGATCAAACGTTTCTTGCCGACTTGGACCAAGCTCTCCCGCAAGGTGCTAAGCGTAAATTGGTTGGCTCTCGCCGTAAGCGCATCGTCATTCTCGTCACAAAAGAAGCGCATTGTTTAGGCGATATTCTGATGAAAACCTACGATGGAAGCCTAGATGTTGAGATCGCCGCTGTGGTGGGGAATTACGACAAACTGCAAACTCTCACTGAACGCTTCGACATTCCTTACCACCATGTGACCCATGAAAACCTTAGCCGTGAAGAACACGAGCAGAAGATGCTAGAAGTGATCGATCAATACGATGCTGACTTTTTGGTGCTAGCTAAATACATGCGCGTATTAACGCCGACGTTTGTTGAGAAATATCACCACAAAATCATTAATATTCATCACAGCTTCTTACCTGCTTTTATTGGCGCGAAGCCATATCAACAAGCTTACGATCGCGGTGTGAAAATCATCGGTGCAACAGCACACTTCGTGACTAATGATTTAGATGAAGGGCCGATCATCAAGCAAGACGTAATTCCTGTCGACCATACATTCAATGCCCAAGATATGGCGCAAGCGGGACGCGATGTAGAGAAGAACGTATTGAGTAAGGCTTTGAATAAAGTGATCAATGACCACGTCTTTGTTTATGGGAATAAGACAGTGATCCTTTAAGTTCATCGCTTTTGAATGAAAGAAAGGGTTGCTCATTTGCAAACCTTTCTTCTTTCTAGTCGTTCAAAACTTGCTTATTCAGCCTGCTCAGACTCCACAATACGCTTAAGTGAATGCGGGTGCAGTTTGATACAAATGTCTTGGTACTTAAACGCCACCGTTGGGTTATTCAAGCGTTCGCCATCCCCTTTCGGGCTCGACAGTTTGATCTTCACACCCAGCTCTTCCAACTCATTAAAACGCGCCCCAAACGCTGGGTAAGTGTGTTTCAAATCAGCAAGAAACTCATCTGCGGTTTCAGCATGAGACGGAATCACAAACTCCACATGTTCCCAGCTTTCAATTGGGTAGATTTTGCCTTCCGCAGGGTATGGCAGTTCCAGACACTCAATCTTCCAGCCACGACTTTCCAACGCTTTATCGAATTCGATAACGATGATTGGGCGACCGTTGATTTTCGCTTGTGAAATCACCTTACCGTATTGATTCCATGCTTCATGCGCGGCTTTTGCTGTTTCAGTATCATTAATTCGCAGCGCAATATGGTCAGCTTGAGCAAAGCTCAGATCCAGTTTTAACAGGGATGCAAGCTCTTCAATCTTCGCCATAAATGCATCCAGATCTTGGATCATCAATTTAGGCGCTAGGCGTTTTTCAACTAGTTGAGTCGTCATTGTGGTTCTCTTTTGGGGCGATTTATCTCATTACTCTGAGCGCAATAGTAAACGCAAACTAAGCCACATTTCCATTCAATCGAAAAAGTATAAATTTCCCCAATTCCTCTCTGTATGAAAAGCAATAAAGTTGTTATCATTAGCCCCATTTTTGTGAACTCCAACAGAACTCGGCACTTATTTCGCCGAGTTCTTCGTCCTTGAATTGAAGGAAACGCGTGTGAATATCCAAGCACTTATTAATGACAAAGTATCTCAGGCTCTAGAAGCCGCTGGCGCACCTGCAGGCAGTCCTGCGGCAGTACGCCAATCAGCAAAGCCACAATTTGGTGACTACCAAGCAAACGGCGTAATGGGCGTTGCTAAAAAACTGGGTACTAACCCACGAGAATTTGCACAGAAAGTACTGGATGTTCTAGACCTAGATGGTATTGCGAGCAAGACAGAAATCGCTGGTCCTGGTTTCATCAACATTTTCCTAAGCGAAGAGTTCCTAGCAAAACAAGCGGAAGCAGCACTGGCTGACTCACGTCTTGGCGTTGCAGCAGACGAAGCTCAAACTATCGTTGCTGACTACTCTGCACCAAACGTTGCTAAAGAAATGCACGTTGGTCACCTACGTTCAACCATCATCGGTGATGCAGTAGTACGTACTCTTGAGTTCCTAGGTCACAAAGTGATCCGTGCGAACCACATCGGCGACTGGGGTACTCAGTTCGGTATGCTTATCGCAAACCTTGAGCGTGTACAACAAGAGTCTGGCGAAGTTTCTATGGAACTGGCTGACCTTGAAGGCTTCTACCGTGAGTCTAAGAAACTGTACGACGAAGACGAAGAATTCGCAGTAAAGGCGCGAAACTACGTTGTGAAACTGCAAAGCGGTGACGAGTACTGTGCAGAAATGTGGAAAAAACTCGTTGATGTAACCATGATCCAAAACCAGCGCAACTACGACCGTCTAAACGTGTCACTGACTCGTGACGACGTGATGGGCGAGAGCATGTACAACGACATGCTTCCTAAGATCGTTGCAGACCTAAAAGAACAAGGTCTTGCCGTTGAAGATGATGGCGCGCAAGTTGTATTCCTAGATGAATACAAGAACAAAGATGGCGAACCAATGGGCGTTATCGTTCAAAAACGCGATGGCGGTTTCCTATACACAACAACAGACATCGCATGTGCAAAATATCGTTATGAAGAGCTAAGCGCAGACCGTGTGCTTTACTTCATCGACTCACGTCAACACCAGCACCTAATGCAAGCTTGGACAATTGTTCGTAAGGCAGGCTACGTACCTGAGTCAGTATCTCTTGAGCACCACGCGTTCGGCATGATGCTTGGTAAAGATGGTAAGCCATTCAAGACTCGTGCGGGTGGTACCGTTCGCCTTGCCGACCTTCTAGATGAAGCAGAAGTTCGTGCAGCACAACTGATCGAATCTAAAAACCCTGAGCTAGATGCGGAAGAAAAAGAGAAGATCTCTAAAACAGTTGCAATGGCAGCGGTTAAATACTCTGACTTATCTAAACACCGTACGACTGACTACGTGTTCGATTGGGACAACATGTTAGCGTTTGAAGGTAACACAGCACCATACATGCAATATGCATACACTCGCGTAGCTTCTATTTTCGCTAAAGCTGGTGTTGCTATGGACGCTCTCCAAGGCGACATCAAAATCACTGATGAGAAAGAGAAAGCACTTATTGCTAAGCTTATGCAGTTCGAAGAAGCGGTTCAATCTGTCGCTCGCGAGGGTCAACCACACATCATGTGTAGCTACCTATTCGAACTAGCAGGTCAGTTCTCTAGCTTCTACGAAGCGTGCCCTATCCTAGTTGCTGAAGACGAAGCAGTGAAACAAAGCCGTCTGAAACTAGCAGCGCTAACAGCGAAGACCATCAAGCAAGGTCTGTCTCTACTAGGTATTGATACTCTAGAGCGCATGTAAGCGATTCGAGAATCGAGAATCGAGAATCGAGAATCGAGATGATTTCGAAAGGTTGGCGTGAAAGCGTCAACCTTTTGTTTTATCTGGCGTATACTGATGTCATTCAAATCTAATCGGATAATATAATGAGTTTTGAACTGCACCCTCAATTGGCAAAAGACACTACCGTTATCGGTCACTTCCCACTGTGTGTGGCGCTTCTGCATAAAGACAATGCCGTGCCATGGGTTATCTTGGTACCAAAACGTGCAAACCTAAAAGAGCTTCACCACTTGCCAATGAAAGAACAGCAACAATTTTTGCTAGAGTCTCAGGCAGTAAGCCAAGCACTGGAAGCAACATTCCGTCCAGACAAGTTAAACCTTGGTGCACTAGGTAATATGGTGCCACAGCTGCACATTCACCATATTGCTCGCTTCAAAGATGACGTCGCATGGCCGGGACCGGTTTGGGGTAACACCAAAGGTGAATTCCGTACAGAAGAAGAGCAAAACGAATTGCTTGGTCGTATTAAGAACGTGTTATCACTGAGCTCTATTTTCCAAAAAGCATAAGCACTGCAAGCGAAAATAATTCGCCTTTGAATACGGCTGAAACAGACAGAGAAAGATTAATACGTATTTGTAACAATCTTTCTCATTTTTCTGGGATTATCACTAAAATAAAACTTGTTTAGACTACCAGCTCAGTTAGAGAGGGTCATCATGAAACAAGTCTTCAACACATTCCGATACGTCAGCTGGATCGCCATCATCTGTTCTATGGCTGCTTCATTCTTGCTTTTTCTTATGGGTGCAGCAAAAACCTATTCAGCATTTGCGGTCTTCATTCTTAATCAAACACCTCCAGAAGCACTCGCACATTTAGATAAAGCAGACATCGCGATCGCTTATTTGATCAAGTCACTGGATACGTTTCTTGTCGCACTAGTTTTGTTCATCTTTGCTCACGGCATCTACACACTATTTATTTCCAACAAAGCTAAAGCGAAAACACAAGAGCAGTCGGTTTTGCATTGGATCAGAACCCCAAACATCGGCCATCTAAAAAACATTTTGGCTGAAGTCATCATCGTGATCTTGTTTGTGAAGTTCTTAGAGCTCGTGCTGATTAACTTCGACAGCTTAGATTGGACGATCTTAACATTACCTATTTCTATTTTAGTTTTAAGTCTTGGTTTAAAGTTCCTAGGGTTAGGCGCGACTAAACACTCTGAAGAACATTAATTTCGCTGTATTCACAAACAATAACCAGCAAAATAAAAGCCGCATCATTGCTGATGCGGCTTTGTCGTTTTTACGTGATAATTTTTAGGTGACTAATTTTGATAGTCGCTACATGGTGACTGTCAGAGACAAACCATCCTGTTTAGTCACTGAGTAACGAACTCGAGTCACGTCATGAGCTTTATTGGTGTCGACTAAGCGGCTAATTTTACCCTTCTTAATCCACACGCTTAACATCGCGTCAGCACCATCTTCACTCATCCCAAACTGCTTAGCCAGATCTGACTGGGAGACGGTTCCTTTGTCTGCAATGTATTGATAAAGCTCTTTTAAAATCATGCTACTTGCGCCTCTAATGCACCGTTTTGCTTCTTGCCAACTCGTTTGAACACACGGTATGTGCCAAAGAAGATAGCTACGATCACTGCCATCCAAATGCCACTTGTTACCGGGCTATCTGCGAAATGCGTCAATTGGTTGTAGAACGTCGCACATAGGTAAGCCAAACCCATTGTCCAAACCGCGATAAAGCGTGCAAACTTATGACCAAACTCACGTACGTAAGCACCCATCGCCGCCACACAAGGTGTGTACAGTAGGATAAAGATTAGGTAAGCAAATGCGGCATTGCCAGAAGCAAACTGCGATTTGATGTTACCGAAGATAGAAGCATCGACTTCCTGTTCTTCTGCAACCGCATTTGAGTCAGTTAAGTCACCCACTTCAATGCCTAGTGGATCTGAGTAGCTCAAACCAGCTAGGTTTTCAGGGATACTCATTACAGCCTCTTCTAGGCTGCCCATTAGATCAAATTCTGCGTCTTCACCGTCGCTTGGAGTAGTGTATAGACTGTTCAGCGTACCAACTACCGCCTCTTTTGCGAAGATACCAGTAATGATACCTACCGTCGCTGGCCAGTTGTCTTCTTGAACACCGATTGGTGAGAATACTGGAGTCACTACTTGCGCTGCTTTAGAAAGCACAGAGTTTTCGCTGTCTTCGTTACCAAAACTGCCATCAGTACCCAATGAGTTGAAGAAACTCAGAATAGCAACAACGATAACGATGGTTTTACCTGCACCAAGTACGAAGCGCTTTAGCTTTTGCCAAGTTTTGATCACCACGTTTTGTAGCGTCGGAAGCTCGTAATCTGGCATTTCCATCACTAGGCTGTCGCTGCTACCTGGGTAAAGCGTGTGCTTAAGGAAAAGACCTGTGAAGATCGCTGCCACAATACCAAGTAGGTAAAGTGCGAATACAATGTTCTGACCAGAACCAGGGAAGAATGCCGCAGCGAATAGTGCGTAGACAGGCAGACGAGCACCACATGACATAAATGGCGCCATAGATGCAGCCAGTTTACGCTCACGTTCTTGGTCTAGAGTACGAGTTGCCATGATTGACGGAACGTTACAGCCAAAACCAAGAACCAACGGTACAAATGCTTTGCCCGGTAGACCGATCTTCTGCATCACTTTATCTAGTACGAATGCTGCACGAGCCATATAACCTGAGCTCTCAAGTACCGCTAGGAACAGGTACAAACACGCAATAACCGGAATGAAGGTTGCAACCGTCTGGATACCACCACCGATACCATCAGCAAGAACCGTCACTAACCACACAGGCAAATGACCGTCTAACAAGTGGTGACCACCATCAACCAACAGAGCACCAACACCGATATCGAAGAAGTCGATGAATGCACTACCAATGTTGATAGAGAACATGAACATTAGGTACATCACAACAAAGAAGAATGGGATGCCCACCCACTTGTTCAAAATGAATTGGTCTAGCTTTTCAGTCACGCTGCGGCTTAGCTTGCCTTCGCTACGGCGTACTTTCTTACACTCTTCATGAAGATGTGTGTATTTGGTGTCAGCCACATGAAGGTCAACATCAAGATCTAGCTCGGCAATCGTATTTTCAACACTATTGCGGTCTGTATCCGACATGCTGTTAAGAACCAGTGCATCTTTTTCTAGTGCGCGAATCGCCAATGCTCGGTGAGAAACGGTTTGATCATTGAAAAGAGCCGAAACTTTGCCGATCGCCGCTTCCATTTGTTCACCGTAATTCAAAGCGACTTCTTTTAACGCGACACCTTGAACCACAGACTTGTGCAACTTCTCTTTAAATTCTGCTACTTGTGCTTTGTTTGTTGCTGACAGGCTAACTACCGGGCAACCCAACGTTTTTTCGAGTTCCGCAACGTTGATGATTTGGCGTTCACGCTTAAGTGCGTCCATTTTGTTTAATACCACAATCATCGGACGACCAAGTTCACGCAGCTGCAGTGTCATATATAAGCTACGTTCAAGACTTGTTGCATCGACTACGTTGATGATCAGATCAGCAGGGTGCGTCAGAACCGCACGAGACGCGATAGACTCATCGATACTATTACTGTCATTACCACTGTCTAATGAGTAAATACCCGGAAGGTCAGTGAGCAAAAACTCATCCCCAGCATGCTTGAATTGTCCTGTTTTCTTTTCAACCGTGACGCCTGCCCAGTTACCAACTTGCTGTTTTGCGCCAGTTAAACCATTAAATAGCGTCGTTTTACCACTATTAGGGTTACCTACGGTTAGCACTTGATATTGCATTACACTCGCTCCACTTCAATTTTCTGAGCAATTGTTTCTCGCAATGCGACAGACACACCACGGACTTCGACTTGTAAAGGATCGCCCATTGGCGCACGTCGAATCACTTTGACTTCTGTATTGGGAAGCAGCCCCATTACCATGAGTTTCTTTCTGATATCTGATGAAAGACCATCTAACAACCGAATCGTCACCGTATCGCCAGGATTAATCTCTGATAACTTCATAGTGGCCCTTAAGAGTATTGCTAATGAGAAATATTATTATTTAATAAGTTTAGGTTGCCAATATTACTCCCCTATACCCCTTCAATCCTTGTGTGAAATCAAAGATTCCGTAAATGTTTTCACGCTTTCAAACGTTAACTTCGTAAATTTCCTCTCGTTATTTACGTCAAAATTAACAATTAAAAATGACACCTAACGAAACAAAAATGTCACAAACCAAGATAGAAAACAAAAAATGCAAATTAAAACAGTGGGTTAATTAAAAAACAAAACGTTGTCGCTTTTCTCATATAAACATGGCGTTATTTTTATAAGAAAAATAAGTAACCTCTCGTATAGTTACTCCATCGAGAGGGCAACCTCTCTAATAAATTCCAGAGGTGGCATGGCAACATGTCACTCCGGCAGCAAGCGAAGGTGTCCTTGACACCCGTGGTATAGTCCCCCCGGCTATACCACGATATTTTTTTTCACCTCTTTCAAAACTTCTTTACCTTATTCATCTTTTCAACACAGTTTTCGTTTTCACGAATGTCGCACACCATCATTCACCCAAATGAACAACGCTCTTTTGATACAGCAATACAACTGTCATTTATTTGTTGCAACTATTAGTAAATCATTCTCTTGAAGCCATTTATGCTTATTGCTATGAACATCGCGACTAACAGATAGAACGTGATCGTGCTTACGTGTTGAGAATGGATTTGTAGGCTAGATGTGATGAAGAAACAATGAAACTCACTGCGTTAGCAACTGCAGCAATAATAGAGCACTGTATGCAGCTCCCCAGCATCTTAACTATTAACTAGGGAGCTTATAATGAAGGTTTTCTAGTTAATTTCTTGGCTTTCTTGAGTCAAAGCAAACTTGGAAGGGGGCAAACCAAAATGTAGCTTAAACTTTTGGCTAAAGTAAGATGGATCATTAAAGCCACAGTTAAAGGCGACTTCACTGATTTTCTCACCCGCCAATAACTGTTCACACGCCGTTTCTAAACGAACCTCTGTGACATAGTCTTTTAACGTTCTTGACGAGGCAGATTTAAAACGTCTCTGCAAAGAGCGTTCAGACATATACAGCATTTTAGCGGCTGACGCAGTGCCAAATTCAGGATCATGGTAATGCTCTGCCACTAATTGATAGACTTTTTGCAACCACTCTTTCTCTGGTGTGACTTGATCTTCTGCAATAGTTACAGGATTGAGTTCTTGCTGCGGTTCATCCAGATAACTCCTTTCCTTCGCAGATGGCCATGTAATCTCGACTTTGTTTTGAGCATCAGAAGAGAAGACAGCCAAATAACCACCACTCGTTGTCACTAGTTGGGCAAGGTGGTCAATACTCAACTCAGAGTGATTTAAGTTAGATGGAAGCCCAGTCGCGACTTTATTAGGTAATTGCGTCCCGTAATCAAGAAAGCTCAATGACACAATATCATGCCCCTTTTCTAGCATAATTCTAACCGTTTGACCCCGGAAAGAGCGCTTGATGATATTGGCAAAAATGCTATTGAAAATAACATCAAGATTAAAGCTTTCCAGAGCAACCCGGCTCTGCTTACTCTCATCTTCTAGCTCTACCAAAATACCCGCTTTTGCAAAGTCATCTTGCCATACATCAACCACTGACTGAGTTATCTGACTCAAGTTGTAGTTCTGACTCCCACCACTTACATCACTTGGAACGCTTTTGAGTTCATTTAACTGCCAATTCGTTTTAGCCAAATGATCCTCCGTCGCAGTATCCAGAGGCATAGGTAGTTTCGCCACAATAAAGTCGACGCTTGATTTTATGGATAGAGCTACATGGTCTACGAGTAGGTTTCTAACTTGAATCTGTTTACGTAATTGCTGGTTGCTCGTAAGCAACACTCTACTTTGATGTCTTAACTGATTCGTTTTGAGAGTCACTTGAGCTGCTAGAGCACGGTTAGCCTGTACAACGTAGCGAGAGCGCCAGAAAACAAGTAATGCGACGACCGCAATACTAGCTACGACAAAGCCTAAAATAGCAAATCGCGATAGATACCAAGGATGAAGGACGATAAAGTGAGATTCTAAACCAACGACTCCAGTGGCAACTTGAGATTCATTACTGACCTGCAAGTGATATTCACCGGAACTAAGGTGCTCGAGTGTCAGTTGGCCCCCCTCTAACGTTTGCCATGGGTCATCGTTGTTCAATCGATAGTACAAATTTTGACTGTCTGGTTTTGGCATCACACCGAATAAAAAACTCAGCGAAGATCCATATGGCAGTGTGAGCCCATTCAGATCGGCACTACCAACTTGCAGAACTTCATTTTCAAGCACAACTTGGCTAACAATAAACTTAGACTCTGGGGGATTAGATACAAGCAGCTTGGATGCTTCTGCTTTTACGAGTCCGTACTTCGACCCCAGAACAAGCTCTCGCTCACCAATTTCTGTCTGCTGTATAACGCTACAAATACCAGGGAGGAACTCATTGTTCATTAAGCCTGATGACGATGAGTAATGTTTCACTAACTCACCCGAAAGGTGGTAATAGCTTAAACCGACAGAGGAAGCTAACCATACACCTTGCCTGTCTCTGATCAAGCAAGCAGGTCTGGCGTTGGGCTCACTCATTTCAACAACACGTTTTTCATCGCTTCGTGTATCAGTTTTAAACACACCATAAGATGAAGCAAACCACTGGCTGCCATCAACCGCCGTGGTCATGTCTAATGATTCACCAAACTTTTCTGAAAAACGGATAAACTGGATGTTGTCATTACTGTATTGGTATACGCCATGATCGGTGCCTATTAATAGGGCGTCTTCAGTATCATATAGGCGCGTAACCTTAGCAGGCAAATACTGACTTACTAGCCACTCACTTCCAAAGTTTCGTACGCTTTGTGCAGCAGTATCAACATTGTAAAGATGGTATCCGCTTGATACCCAAAGACGGTCATCACCATCAACGGTCACATGCTCTACGGCATGTCCAGCCATAACCTGTAAATAAGGAAATGTAATCTTGTTGAGACCATTTAGCTCAAATATTTCCAGCCCTTTTGAGGTTGCAAGCCAAAGCATGCCGTTTTGAAACGCAAATTCATTGATCTGCGACTCCAACTCTAAGACTTGGTTAATCCCACTCTTTCCTGAACGATAAATCTTTCGGTCATCAGCAAACCAAAGCGCACCATCAGGACCTTCAATAGTTTGCCGAATTCGTCCTGATAGGGTGTGTGAGTCATAACTACTAAAGGTCACTCGTTCAAATTTTTTACTAAATAGCGAGTAATAACGAATACCTTGGTTAGTCGCAATCCACATCCCTCCCATATTGTCGCTCAACAACGAATAAATCTTCGTGTTATCTAACTCTAACTCAAGAAAGCTTGCAGGCGCGACTTCGGTGACCTCACCTGAAAAAAATGAGTACAAATAAAGGCCATGCTCTGTCCCCACCCAATACTCTTGATTTGTCTCTGCGAATGTCAAAACATGTGAGCCGCCAATTCTAATCACTTCTTTATCAGGCTGGTAAATGTTGAAAATTAAAGCGCCACGCAATGTACCTATCAAAATTTCTCTTCGCGTGTGTGAATAATAGACTTTCTCAATGTAGTTTTGACCTGAGGCAGCGACATGGTCAAACTTATCACCTTCAGAAAGATAGAAGCCGGAAGTCGTTGCTAGTGCCCACTTCGTTTCAACTAGCACCGCATCATTAATGTAAACGTAGCTATTATTACTATGTTGATAGAGCTGCAATAGAGAGAAAGAGTTTAACTCGCTAGTGTCGATATTGTAGGTATAGAAATGCGCGCCATCACTCACCCAAATATAGTTCTTTGAAGACCCTATTTTTCTTATTTGTGAGCCTGGATTTAAACTAAAGACTAAACGTCGCTCCTGATTTGGATAAGTTCGATAGACCTCATTTTCAATAAAGGTCCAAAAAGCACCTTTATGATAAGCCAACTGCTTGGCCGACGTTTGTAGGAAGCTACCTGATTTAGGCAATATAGTTTGACCATCGTAAAACAGGACTCTCCCGTGTACGTCATGAATCCACAAACCGCCCTTTTCACCCAAGAACAACTTTTTAGCCGCGATAAAAGTACCCTTTGCCTGAGTTGGCAAAGGGTAAAAGATTGCATTTGCATTATGAAGCGCAAATGCTTGGTAGGATAAGATAAAGCCCAACAGAGCAAGGGCTAATTGGCGTAGCAAGACGAAAACCTTTTGTATCAATTTGTGCTCTGAAAGTGACCGTTCATCGTTTGTAAAACATGGATTGATACGGTTATTTTGAGCTGATAATTATTGGTAATGATATCTCAATTACTTTCTGAGAAAAGGCTCGCCTTACCAAAGGTTGTAATTCTTACTACTGGATCACGTTAAAAAGACTACTCCTACATTACGACAGCACTTAATCTGACTTTTTGTTCAAGCATTGCTCAAAACTATTCGCCATATTGTTGAGAAAAGTAAAGTAACTGCCAGGTTTTGCTTCAATTGTACTCCCTAACGGGTCAAGCTCGCCTTTAGCGACATCACTGCCTCTCATTACGCTCTGAACGACAGCCGGGGTAAACTGAGGTTCAGAAAATACACAAGCCACATCTCCACCACTTAGCTTTTGACGAATTTGAATTAAGGTCTTCGCTCCTGGCTTGCGTTCTGGGCTCACAGTAAAATGCCCCATTTGATTTAGTTCATAACGATCTTCGAAATAACCGTAAGCATCATGGAATACAAAGTAACCTTTGCTTTTTACTGGTGCCAGCTTCTGCTTTATCTGTTGGTCAGTGTCTTTTAGCTCGAGTTCAAACTTTTTGAGGTTCGCTTGATATTGAGCTGCATTTTCCGGATCAAGTGATACAAGTTGATTCACAACAGCCTTGGCCACTTGTTGTGCTTGGCTTACACCTAGCCAAAAGTGCGGATCATGTGAGCCATGATCGTGCCCATCATGATCATGGTTGTGCTCACTATCAAATTCACGCAATTCTAGATTTGGAATTTGACTAATAGTCAAAGTATTCGATCTATCCGAAACAACTTTCTCTAGAAACGGTTCAAGATCATGTCCGTACCAGATAACCAAATCAGCCGAAGCGACCTTTTTAACATCCGATGGACGCAAAGCATAGTCATGGGGCGATGTGTTAGACTGCAATAGCACGTCTGGTGAAGTTACTCCTTGAGTAAGCTCTGTTACTAACAACTGAATAGGTTTGATACTCGTCAGTACCGTTACCGCCTGTGCTGGCAGTGTTAACATTGCTGAGGCAGCAAGAATTAATGCTCTTTTCATAGTTTTACTTGGGATATGGCGTGGAAAGTGAGATAATGTTACATTATAACATTATTGATTTGCAAATGAGTTTCATTCATGTCTTCCTTAGTCCATCTTGAGCAGTTATGCGTCGAGTTCGATGGCCGCAGAGTTCTCGATAACATTAGTATGGAATTAGAAAAGGGCAAAATAACTACCCTAATTGGTCCCAATGGAGCGGGAAAATCAACGTTAGTCAAAGTTATCTTAGGTCTTCAAAAGCCGACTAGCGGCAAGTTGAACCGACAAAGAAAACTGAAAATTGGTTACGTTCCTCAAAAGTTGAAGCTCAATGACTCCCTTCCATTGAATGTAACCCGCTTCCTAAATTTAGCAGGAAAATACAGTAAGCAGGAGTGCATTGATGCATTAAGGCTTGTTGGCGCTGAACATTTACTTAATAGTAATATGCATCGCTTATCCGGTGGTGAAAACCAACGAGTGTTACTGGCGCGCGCTCTGCTTCAGCGCCCTCAGCTGTTGGTATTAGACGAACCAGCTCAGGGTGTGGATATCCAAGGTCAAATCGATCTCTATGACTTAATTGAGAGCATTCGTCACCGCTTTGATTGTGGCGTATTTATGGTGTCGCATGACTTACATTTAGTGATGGCGAAAACGGACGATGTTATTTGTCTGCATCACCATGTTTGCTGCTCAGGTTCACCTGCCACTATTACTCAGCACCCTTCTTACATCGCACTATTTGGCAATGCTGCGAGAGAGTCTCTCGCGTTTTATCATCACGACCATGAGCACCATCATCACGATTTATCCGGAACGCCAGTAAGCGGTGATGCGACATCATGCTCCCACCATAAACACGGACATCACCATCATGATTGAGTTTCTCCTACCTTCTATTCTTGCTGGTATTGGTATCGCGATCATTGCCGGTCCACTTGGGTCATTTGTCGTTTGGCGTAAAATGGCTTACTTCGGAGATACCCTAGCTCATGCATCGTTAATGGGCCTAGCGCTGGGCTTCTTGCTCAACGTAAATCTCTACCTTGCGCTACTCGTCTGCTGTTTAGCTCTGGCCGTTTTGCTTGTCACTCTGCAAAAGCAACAACTTGTGGCTACAGACACGTTGTTAGGTATCTTGGCACACAGTGCACTCTCTATCGGTTTAGTATCGGTTAGCTTTTTGGAAAACGTGCGCGTCGATTTAATGAGCTACCTATTTGGGGACTTACTTGCCGTCTCTCCACAAGATCTGATGTTTATTTACGCAGGTGTTGTTGCGGTAAGCGCGTGTTTGTACGTCTTCTGGCGCCCACTGCTTTCTAGCACTGTCAGTGAAGAACTTGCCGCTGTTGAGGGCGTGAATACAGACTTAGTTAGATTGGTGTTAATGCTAATGGTGGGTGTAGTAATCGCAGTAGGTATGAAGTTCGTTGGCGCGTTGATCATGACTTCGCTCCTAATTATCCCAGCCGCAACAGCACGTAAAGTCTCTTCATCACCAGAGCAAATGGCATTGTTCGCATCCATTATTGGCTCAGTGGCAGTACTGATGGGGCTTAGCCTATCATGGCACTTCGATACACCGGCCGGCCCTTCTGTAGTGATCAGCGCAACATCCTTATTTATGCTGAGCCAGCTGATTAAAAGCAAAGCATAATCGCATTGAGCATTAAACGCGAAAGGCCTTGCTAACAACAAACATAAATCCACTGAAACGGAAAAAGAAAAGCCTGCGAAATCGCAGGCTTTTTAATACTTATTAAGCAGTGTGGTCGATTACCAACCCGTCACTTCACGTAGACCTTGGCCAATCTCTGCTAGAGATTTCACAGTTTTAACGCCAGCCGCTTCTAGTGCAGCGAATTTGTCTTCAGCAGTACCTTTACCACCAGAGATAATCGCACCAGCATGGCCCATACGCTTACCAGGAGGCGCAGTTACACCAGCAATGTAAGAAACCACTGGCTTCGTTACATTTTCTTTAATGTATGCTGCTGCTTCTTCTTCTGCAGTACCACCGATCTCACCGATCATAACGATCGCTTCTGTCTCAGGGTCTTCTTGGAACAGTTTTAGGATATCAATGAAGTTTGAACCCGGGATTGGGTCACCACCGATACCAACACAAGTAGACTGGCCGAAACCTTCGTCAGTGGTTTGTTTAACTGCTTCGTAAGTTAGAGTACCGCTACGAGATACAATACCTACTTTGCCTTTCTTGTGGATGTGACCAGGCATGATACCGATCTTACACTCATCAGGAGTGATAACGCCCGGACAGTTAGGACCAATCATGCGAACGCCAGTTTCTTCTAGCTTCACTTTCACGTCGATCATATCTGTAGTAGGGATACCTTCAGTAATCGTTACGATTAGCTCGATACCCGCGTCAATCGCTTCTAGGATTGCATCTTTACAGAAAGGAGCTGGTACGTAGATGACTGTCGCTGTTGCACCAGTCGCTTCTACTGCTTCACGAACTGTGTTGAATACAGGAAGACCTAGGTGAGTTTGGCCGCCTTTACCTGGAGACACACCACCAACCATTTGCGTACCGTATGCGATAGCTTGCTCTGAGTGGAAAGTACCTTGACCACCAGTGAACCCCTGACAGATTACTTTAGTGTCTTTGTTAATTAATACAGACATTATTTAGCCTCCGCAGCAGCAACAACTTTCTGAGCAGCATCAGTTAGCGACTCAGCAGCAATGATATCAACATCAGAATTAGCAAGAACTTCGCGACCTAGGTCAGCGTTAGTACCTTCAAGACGAACAACAACAGGTACGCTTACGCCTACCTGTTTAACCGCACCGATAATACCTTCTGCGATCATGTCACAACGTACAATACCACCAAAGATGTTAACAAGTACCGCTTTCACATTGTCATCAGATAGGATGATCTTGAATGCTTCAGCAACACGCTCTTTCGTCGCGCCGCCACCTACATCTAAGAAGTTAGCTGGTTTGCCGCCGTGTAGGTTTACGATATCCATCGTACCCATTGCTAGGCCTGCACCGTTAACCATACAGCCAACGTTACCGTCTAGTGCTACGTAGTTCAGCTCCCACTGAGCTGCGTGTGCTTCACGCTCATCTTCTTGTGAAGGATCGTGCATTTCACGAAGCTTAGGCTGACGATACAGTGCGTTTGAGTCGATGTTGATCTTACCGTCAAGACATAGCAAGTTGCCTTCGCCAGTAATCACAAGTGGGTTGATCTCTAGCAGAGCAAGATCGTACTGAGAGAACATAGTGCCAAGACCCATAAAGATCTTAACGAATTGTTTGATTTGGTCGCCTTCAAGACCAAGTTTGAACGCTAGCTCACGACCTTGGTAAGCTTGTGGACCTACTAGTGGGTCAATTGCTGCTTTGTGGATGAGTTCCGGCGTTTCTTCCGCAACTTTTTCAATTTCCACACCACCTTCGGTAGAAGCCATGAAAACGATCTTACGGCTAGCACGGTCAACTACCGCACCTAGGTATAGTTCGTTCGCAATATTTGAAGCTTCTTCAACAAGGATTTTTGTTACTGGCTGACCATTTGCGTCTGTTTGGTAAGTTACTAGGTTTTTACCTAACCACTTCTGTGCAAACTCTTTAACGCCTTCTTTTGTATCGTGTAGCTCTACGCCACCCGCTTTACCACGGCCACCAGCGTGAACCTGACATTTAACTACTTTCTTGGCTGTACTGATACGGCCTGCGGCTTCAAAAGCTTCTTGTGGTGTATCACACGCGTAGCCTTCTGGCACAGGCAAACCGAATTCTGCAAACAGCTGTTTGGCTTGGTATTCATGCAAATTCATTTCGATATTCCGTTTGTTTTTCCCTTAAGGGATTTATTATTTCCATAACGCTGCAGTCTTGGCTGCTTGTACGTCTGTAGGGTCTTCTCAAATCAATCCTTCATCATGAGTTCTCATACTGAAGGATTAAAATGAAGGCCAAACGTTGAGCTAGTCTAGCCATTGAAATTTTTAACGTCTAGCTACCTACGATAACTAGACGTTTTAGCGATATTAAACGTCTAATAGGAGACGTGCTGGGTCCTCTAGTAACTCTTTAATCGTTACTAGGAAGCCAACTGATTCACGACCGTCAATTAGGCGGTGATCGTAAGATAACGCTAGGTACATCATCGGCAAGATTTCAACTTTGCCATCCACTGCCATCGGACGCTCTTGGATCTTATGCATACCAAGAATCGCTGATTGAGGTGGGTTGATGATTGGTGTAGACATTAGTGAACCGAACACACCACCGTTTGTGATAGTGAAGTTACCGCCCATTAGCTCGTCTACCGTTAGCTTGCCATCACGACCTTTAATAGCCAGCTCTTTGATGCCTTTTTCAACATCAGCGAAACCAAGCTTGTCACAGTCTTTTAGGACAGGTGTAACTAGACCACGTGGCGTTGATACCGCCATGCTAATGTCGAAGTAGTTGTGGTAAACAATGTCATCGCCATCAATCGAAGCATTTACTTCTGGGTAACGCTTAAGCGCTTCTGTTACTGCTTTCACGTAGAAAGACATGAAGCCCAAACGAATACCGTGACGCTCTTCGAACTGATCTTTGTACTGCTTACGAAGGTCCATGATTGGTTTCATGTTCACTTCGTTAAACGTCGTTAGCATTGCCGTGTTGTTCTTCGCTTCTAGCAGACGGTTAGCAACTGTCTTACGAAGGCGAGTCATTGGAACACGCTTCTGACTGCGAGCCGCTGCTGGCACGTCAACCACTGCTGGCGAGTCTTCTTTTGACGCAGATTTAGCGTTCGCAAGATGCGCTTCAATATCTTCGCGCGTAATACGACCACCAACACCAGTGCCTTTCACTTGGCTTGCTTCTAAGCCATGTTCAGCCAATAAACGGCGCACTGCTGGGCTTAATGCGTCATTACTTTCTTCGCTAAGCGCAGCTTTGTGACGCTTATCAGGAGATGCTTCAGTACCTTCTGTTTTGTCTGCAGTTGGTTCACCTGCAACTGCGCCTGGCTTCAATTTAGCAATGATTTGTTTAGAAAGTACTGTCGCACCTTCTGCTTCAACAATAGCTTCTAAAACGCCAGCTTCCGGAGCTGGAACCTCTAGCACAACTTTGTCTGTTTCGATGTCAACCAAAACCTCGTCACGCTCTACTGCGTCGCCTGGTTGTTTGTGCCATGTCGCTACGGTTGCATCAGCAACTGATTCAGGTAAATCTGGAACCAGAATTTCAATTGTCATATCTGTTTCTTCCTTTAACTTCTAGTTCTTAATTCGAAGTTTTTGAGTTCACGTTCAGAGCGTCTTCAACCAACGCTTTTTGTTGTTTCAAGTGCACCGACATGTAGCCAACTGCTGGCGAAGCAGAAGCTGGGCGACCTGCGTATTTAAGATTTGCACCTGCAGGAATAGCGGCACGGAAGTTATGTTGGCTACAGTACCAAGCACCTTGGTTCTGAGGTTCTTCCTGACACCACACGAAGTCTTCAACGTTAGTGTATTGAGCAATTGCTGCTTGTACTTCTTCCATTGGGAATGGGTAAAGCTGTTCAATACGCACGATAGCAACATCGTCTTGCTCGTTGTTACGGCGCTGCTCTAGTAGGTCAAAGTAAACCTTACCAGCACAGAACACGACACGTTTCACTTTGCTTGGTTCTAAATCATCTACTTCTGGAATTGCAGATTGGAATGTACCATCCGCCAAGTCTTCAATCGTTGAAGTACATAGAGGGTGGCGCAACAAAGATTTCGGCGACATAACAATGAGAGGTCGACGCATTGGGCGTACAACCTGACGACGAATCATGTGGTACACCTGAGCCGGTGTTGAAGGAACCACAACCTGCATATTTTGCTCAGCACAAAGCTGAAGGTAACGCTCTAAACGTGCAGATGAGTGCTCAGGACCTTGACCTTCATAACCATGAGGTAGAAGCATAGTAAGACCGCACAAACGCGCCCACTTTTGCTCGCCTGACGAGATAAACTGGTCGATAACAACTTGTGCACCGTTGGCAAAATCACCAAACTGTGCTTCCCAGATAGTTAAACCACCTGGTTCGGCTGTTGCGTAACCGTATTCAAACGCCAACACAGCTTCTTCTGACAATACTGAGTCAAAGACTTGGAATGGCCCTTGGTTGTCATGAATATTCGCTAATGGAATGTAAGTGCTTGCATCGGTTTGGTTATGAAGAACCGAGTGACGGTGGAAGAAAGTACCACGACCCGAGTCCTGACCAGAAAGACGAATACGCTTGCCATCGTCAACCAATGTAGCATACGCCAATGTTTCAGCCATACCCCAGTCAATAGCTTTTTCACCGGTCATCATTGCTAGACGATCATTGTATAGCTTATTAACACGGCTTTGCAGTTTATGGCTTTCTGGGTACTGACACAGACGATTGCCTAGCTCAATAAGGCGTGTCTTGTCGTATTTTGAATCCCACTCCATATCCCATTCGTGCCCTAAGTAAGGGGACCAGTCTACAGAGTGCAACGCCATTGGACGCCATTCTTTAACAACCACTTCACCGCGATCTAATGCATCGCGATACTCATTGACTAACTGAGTCGCCGTCTCGATATCTGACTCATTTTTGTCGATCAGAACATCTGCATACAATTTGCGTGGTGTAGGATGCTTTTTGATTTTCTGGTACATCAAAGGCTGAGTCGCATTTGGCTCATCCGCCTCATTGTGACCGTGGCGACGGTAACATACAAGATCGATCACGACATCACGCTTGAACTCGTTACGGTAATCCAATGCAATGCGAGTAACAAAAGCAACTGCTTCTGGGTCATCTGCATTTACATGGAAAATTGGCGCCTGCACCATCTTCGCGATATCGGTACAGTACATTGTAGAACGCGTGTCACGAGGATTAGACGTCGTAAAGCCTACTTGGTTGTTGATGACGATACGTACCGTACCACCAACTTGGAACCCACGAGCAAGAGACATGTTGAAAGTTTCGGCAACCACACCCTGACCAGCGATTGCAGAATCACCGTGGATGGTGATAGGAAGCACTTTGCTACCTTGATTATCACCCAAGCGATCTTGACGTGCTCGAACTGAGCCCATGACTACTGGGTTTACGATTTCTAGGTGCGACGGGTTAAATGCAAGTGCTAAGTGAACATCACCGCCTGGAGTCGCAAAATCAGCAGAGAAACCTTGGTGATATTTCACATCACCCGTACCCCAAGTTTCGTCGTGTTTACCGGCGAACTCATCAAACAGGTCTTGAGGTTTCTTACCAAGTACGTTCACCAGCATGTTCAAACGACCGCGGTGAGCCATACCGATAACCACTTCACGCATTCCACTTGTACCCGCATGACGGATCAACTCTTTCGTCATCGGAATCAGCGCATCACCACCTTCTAACGAGAAACGTTTTGCACCTGGGAATTTCGCCCCGAGGTAACGCTCCAAACCTTCAGCGGCTGTTAGCTCTTCTAGGAATGTTCGCTTCTCATCTTTGTTGAATGATGGCTGGCCTACGACAGACTCAAGGCGTTGCTGAATCCAACGCTTTTGCTCTGTGTCAGTCATGTGCATGTATTCAGCACCGATGGAACCGCAATAAGTTTTGTTGAGGGCTTCATAGATATCTTTCAACTTCATGGTTTCTTGCCCAACAGCAAAAGAACCTACGTTGAAAGTTTCTTCGAAGTCATCTTCGGTAAGATTATGAAAAGCAGGGTCTAACTCCGCCACTGTTGGGCGTTGCCATAGACCTAGTGGGTCTAATTCTGCAGCTTCATGCCCGCGGAAACGGTATGCGTTGATTAGCTGTAGAACTTTTACTTGTTTTGCATCGACATCTGGGTCACTAACTTGGACATTGTAATGCTTTGTTTCTCTAGCGAGTCGTCGGAAGTAGTCACGGACACGTGAATGTGGTTGTTCTGCCACTTCTTCTGATGGCTTAGGCAAGCCTTCAAAAACACGTTTCCACTCCTCACTTACCAGATCGGGATCACTTAGATACAGTTCGTAGAGGTCCTCTACATACGTTGCATTGGCGCCAGCCAAGTGTGAAGACTCGAGCCATGCCTTCATCACGCCGTTGTGCATATTTTCCCTTAACCAGTAGTTTTCACGTTTGCTTCGGTCTTTGCCGAGCTATAAGAGCCGACTAAAAATACGGTCGGCAATTTTTGTATTCTTTACTCGAATATTACTGAAGCAGTGAAGCGGTCATATCGGGTGATCCGCAACACTGCGACACTCCTAAGAGCGAGTAAATTAAACCGAACGATTAACCAACATCGACTTAATGTGACCGATGGCTTTCGTCGGATTTAATCCCTTAGGACAAACACTTACACAATTCATGATGCCATGGCAACGAAAAACGCTAAATGCATCATCAAGATCAGACAAACGTTCATCTGTTGCCGTATCGCGGCTATCAATTAGCCAACGGTACGCTGCGAGAAGACCAGCTGGGCCGATGAATTTATCAGGGTTCCACCAGAATGATGGGCAAGACGTTGTACAACATGCACACATGATACATTCGTACAATCCATCTAAATGCGCACGATCATCAGGCGATTGTAGGTTCTCACGTGATGGTGGTAATGCACCATCATCAATCAAGAATGGTTTAACTTTCGCATAGTTATCATAGAACTGCGTCATGTCAACGATAAGATCGCGTACGACAGGTAACCCTGGTAGTGGACGAATAACTATCTTATCGCCTTGTAGAGCAGATAACGGTGTGATACACGCTAGGCCGTTTTTACCATTCATATTCAAACCATCAGAACCACATACCCCTTCACGGCATGAGCGACGGAACGCGATGCTTGGATCTTGCTCTTTTAGCAGAATCAATGCATCAAGCACCATCATGTCTGAGCCTTCGTCTACCTCAAGGGTATACTCTTTCATGTAAGGCTTAGTATCCACATCCGGATTGTAACGGTATAAAGAGAAGTTTAATTTCATAGTCGTATCCTCCCTTTAGTATGTACGTACTTTCGGCGGGAAAGCTTCACGATGCGTTGGCGTCATGTTTACATCACGCTTAGTCATCGCTTCTGTTTCCGGATTGTAGATAGAGTGGCATAGCCAGTTCTCATCATCACGCTCAGGGAAATCGAAACGAGCATGTGCGCCACGACTCTCTGTACGGTAGTTCGCTGCAACGGCAGTTGAAAACGCGGTTTCCATCAGGTTATCAAGTTCTAGACACTCAATACGCTGCGTGTTGAACTCTGAAGACTTGTCCGCTAGATGCGCATCTTTCAAACGTTCGCGAATCACTTTCAACTCTTCTAGACCGGTTGCCATCGCATCGCCTTCACGGAATACCGAGAAGCTGTTTTGCATGCATGCTTGTAGGTCTTTACGAATCTGAACTGGATCTTCACCACCAGTGCTGTTTTCCCAACGCATAGTACGCGCTAGAGACGCTTCAATATCAGATTCTGTTGCAGGACGAGCTTCTGCTTGCGCTGCTAGCGTTTCGCCAAGGTGCAAGCCAGTGGCACGACCAAATACGACCAAGTCTAGTAATGAGTTGCCGCCCAGACGGTTAGCACCGTGTACCGATACAGAAGCAATCTCACCACATGCGTAAAGGCCTTGTACTTCCATCTCGCTACCGTCGGCCTTCTGCTTAATTGCTTGGCCAGAGACTTGAGTAGGTACACCACCCATCATGTAGTGACAAGTTGGAATTACTGGAATTGGCTCTTTCACAGGGTCAACGTGTGCAAATGTACGAGACAGTTCACAGATACCTGGTAGACGTGATTCAAGTACTTCTTTACCAAGGTGATCAAGTTTCAACTTGATATGTGGACCCCAAGGACCATCACAGCCGCGGCCTTCACGGATTTCAATCATCATTGAACGAGCAACCACGTCACGACCAGCAAGGTCTTTCGCGTTTGGTGCGTAGCGCTCCATGAAGCGTTCACCATCTTTATTTAGAAGGTAACCACCTTCACCACGACAACCTTCCGTCACTAGAACACCCGCGCCAGCAATACCTGTTGGGTGGAACTGCCACATTTCCATGTCTTGCATTGGAACGCCTGCGCGAAGTGCCATACCAACGCCATCACCCGTGTTGATGTGCGCGTTAGTGGTCGATGCGTAAATACGACCTGCACCACCTGTAGCTAGAATGGTTGCTTTTGATTTGAAGTAACAGATTTCACCCGTTTCCATACAAATCGCAGTACAACCCATGATTGCGCCGTCTTGGTTTTTCACAAGATCCAAAGCGTACCACTCCGAGAAGATGGTTGTTTTGTGTTTTACGTTTTGCTGGTAAAGCGTGTGAAGAAGTGCGTGACCAGTACGGTCTGCAGCAGCGGCTGTACGAGCAGCCTGCTCACCACCAAACTCTTTAGATTGACCACCGAATGGACGTTGGTAGATGGTACCGTTATCGAAACGAGAGAATGGCAGACCCATTTTTTCAAGCTCGATAACTGACTCAGGACCATTTTTACACATGTATTCAATCGCGTTCTGGTCACCGATGTAGTCGGAACCTTTAACGGTATCGTACATGTGCCATTGCCAATCGTCTTTGTGCGAGTTACCCAGAGCAACAGTAATGCCACCCTGTGCAGACACAGTATGAGAACGTGTTGGAAATACTTTTGACAACAAAGCACATGATAGGCCTTGTTCTGAAATTTGTAGTGCAGCGCGCATACCTGCACCACCAGCGCCGATTACTACGGCATCAAACTCACGAACTGGAATAGACACTTACGCACCCCACAGAATAAATAGACCAGAGAAGACATAGCCGAATAGCACGGCAATAACACCAAGTTGTAGTGCGCCACGTAGTTTCGCGCACTTAATGTAATCAGTTAATACCTGCCACAAACCAACCCAAGCGTGAATCAGGATCGAGACAAGTGCCAACATGGTGAATACTTTAGTGAAGGTACCACCAAAGAATTGGGTCCAAGATGCGTAAGAGATATCTGAAAATGCACAGAAGCTAATCAGATAAATCGTGTATAGCGTCATAATGATTGCAGTTGCACGAATTAGTAGGAAATCGTGTACACCATTACGACCAAATGAAGATACGTGTTTTACCATACCAAGATCCCCGCCAATAATGATAATACTGCTGTTGCACCAAACGCGACTTTAGCGCTCATCGTGCCTGAATCTAGTTCTTCAAAGTGACCCAGATCCATCAATAAGTGACGGATACCACCTGCGATGTGGTAGGCAAGTGCAGTAAGAATTCCCCACAGGATGAATTTTACGAAGAAGCTATCGACGATGTCAGCGGCTTCCATAAAACCCATTGGGGATGACAGAGAAATGGATAGTAACCACAGTAATATACCCACCGCAACAAACGTAATTACCCCAGACACACGGTGTAGGATGGATGCGATTGCTGTGATAGGAAAGTGGATGGTCTGTAAATCTAAATTAACAGGTCTTGACTTTCTTTCTTTCACGGGCTTGCTCACTCAGCTCCATTGAGCATTTATTGTTATAACCAATTTCAGCTTCCAAACGTACAAAAGTTAACATCTATTTAACAAATATCGCGAGTAACCACTCAGATAAGTGTAAACAAGTTGTTAACAAACGGAATCCAGCAACAAACCTCACTCTTTGTTTCTAGCCCCGAATTTATAAGGATTTAACTAAAATTTTCTTTGCCAATATACGGCGAGCAACATTCTAATACAATTGGTGTAACAAATTATGCTACATAGAACAGATTTTTAACGATTTTCATGAGAAAAATCATAACAAGTGCACACAAAGATGGAGAAAAATTGACTTTAAGCTTTAACAACAGTACAAAAATGGCACATAAACATCCTGGACGGATTAAATAATAAACAAAGGAGATTGTTATGGCGGATAAGAAAGCGACCCTTCATGTTGAAGGTCAAGCGCCAATCGAACTGCCAATTATGGACGGTACGCTAGGTACACCTGTAATTGACGTTCGTAAGCTGGGAGCCAATGGTTACTTTACTTTTGACCCAGGTTTTCTTGCCACTGCATCTTGTGAATCATCAATCACGTACATCGATGGCGGCAAAGGCATTCTTTTGCACCGCGGTTTCCCGATTGATCAATTAGCCAATAACGCAGATTACTTAGAAGTATGTTACATCCTTCTTTATGGTGAAGCCCCTACCCGAGAACAATACGAGCAATTCAAAACGACCGTTACTCGTCACACAATGGTACACGAGCAAATCGCAAGCTTTTTCCATGGCTTCCGACGCGATGCACACCCAATGGCGGTAATGTGTGGTGTAGTTGGAGCACTTGCAGCCTTCTATCACGACTCTCTTGACATTAACAACGACGAACACCGCGAAATTGCAGCGTACCGTCTGCTGTCAAAAATGCCAACACTGGCGGCGATGTGTTACAAATACTCTATCGGTCAGCCATTTATTTACCCTCGTAACGACCTTAGCTACGCAGAGAACTTCTTGCATATGATGTTCGCAAACCCTTGCGAAGAGTATGAAGTAAATCCTGTGGTTGCCCGTGCGATGGATAAGATTTTCACTCTACACGCGGATCACGAACAGAATGCGTCGACATCAACTGTTCGTCTAGCTGGCTCTTCTGGTGCGAACCCATTTGCATGTATTGCCGCTGGTATTGCATCCCTTTGGGGACCTGCTCACGGTGGTGCAAACGAAGCCTGCTTGAGAATGCTAGAAGAGATTGGCAGCGTCGATAACATCCCTGAATATGTAGACCGCGCGAAAGACAAAGATGACCCATTCCGCTTAATGGGCTTTGGTCACCGCGTTTACAAGAACTACGACCCACGTGCGACAGTAATGCGCGAAACGTGTCATGAAGTTCTCAAAGAGCTAAACATTCAAGATCCTCTGCTAGACGTTGCAATGGAACTTGAGCGCATTGCGCTTTCTGATGAGTACTTCGTGTCTAAGAAGCTGTACCCGAACGTAGACTTCTACTCAGGTATCATTCTTAAAGCGATTGGTATTCCAGTTTCTATGTTTACGGTTATCTTCGCGATTTCTCGTACCATCGGCTGGATTGCTCACTGGAACGAAATGCACAGCGATCCACTGAACCGCATCGGTCGTCCTCGTCAGCTATACACTGGCGAAACACAACGTGAGTTTTCTCCACTTCACGAACGTGAATGATCTTTTAGTACGAAGATAGACAAACAAAAGGGTTGAGATTTTCGTCTCAACCCTTTTCCTTTTCAGCGCTTAACGTTACTAATAGCGAACGTTAAACCGGATTATCAATATCGATAAACTCCACATGTAGGCCATATTCATCCGCTAGCCATTTGCCTAAAGCCTGAACACCATAACGCTCAGTAGCATGATGACCTGCAGCATAGTAATGAATGTCCATTTCACGAGCGGTATAAGTGGTGCGCTCTGAAATTTCTCCAGAGATAAATGCATCCAGCCCGTGCTGTACAGCAAGTTCAATGAAATCCTGCCCTCCACCAGTGCACCAGCCGACTGTCTCAATCATCTTATCGGTATTCTCTGGAGCGATATGCAGAGGCTCTCTATCAAGAACTTGGTTGATCTTACTCGCAAATTCAACACCAGACATCGGCTTTTTCAAGCGCCCAAACATAACAACTGACTGAGGGTGCCCTTCAAGCCCACCTTCTACTTCGATTTTAAGTAAGCGAGCTAATTCAGCGTTGTTGCCTAGCTCTGGATGAATATCTAGAGGAAGGTGATAACCATATAAGTTGATATCGTTTTTGATCAGACTACGAATTCGTTTACCTTTCATACCACGAATTGGCTCAGGTTCACCTTTCCAAAAATAACCGTGATGAACGAGTAATGCGTCTGCATTAAGCTCAATCGCTTTATCGATTAAGGCTTGAGAGGCAGTTACGCCAGTGATAATACGCTTTACGGCTGGCGTCCCTTCTACCTGTAACCCGTTTGGTGCGTAATCTTTAATTAACTGCGGTGACAGTTTGTCATTAAGAATCTGTTCTAGCTTTAAGTTATTCATTATTACTTCCAATTTCTAGCGCATGTAAACCTAAATAACCTCTCGATGAAATCAGACCGAGAGTGTGCAACCTAGTTGATACAACAACGTTTTGACATCTGGCACCTTGATATCATTTAGGTACTTAAAGTGTATCTCGAACCCTAATATCGATGCTAGCCACCCTACCCTCAAAAGCAAATTTAGTTACAATAACAAAGCTTGTCGCCTCACCATACATATAGGGATACGGATGAACCAACTGCAACGCTTTTACCAATGGATCGCCACTTCACCTCCTCTTTTCAAGTTACGCCCTCCGTTTACAACCTTAGAGGATCTTTCGGTAACGCCTTTAAATAACGCTGAGCAATACAATGGTAATCCAAGATTGGGCTTTTTATATCAGCACTTATGCACTGCAGTTCTCTCTAGTTCAGAACGATATCAGGTTATCGCGGAAGAGGTTCAGTTAAACGACATCGAAGGTAAGACTATTGGTGCTATCGACTTGGTGTTGCGGAATACAGAATCAAATCAAATAGAACACTGGGAAGTAGCGATTAAGTTTTATCTTCTTTATAACGGCGTATGGTATGGTCCGAATGCTCACGACCAGCTGCATACAAAACTGAATAGAATGCTTACTCATCAGTTGAAAATGAGCGATCGCCCGGAATTTCAAAAAATAATTCCGTTAAACGACGCTCCACAAGAACGTTTATTGATGCAAGGACGACTCTATATTAATCCGTTTACTCCAGAGCCAACTCCTAGCGAGTGCTTGGGTTATGAACTAAATCCAAGTCAGATTAGTGGTTACTGGTGCTACCAGAGCCAATGGGAGTTAATCGGTAAGCCACTTTATCATTTACACAAACCATGCTGGGCGATTGGTACGGACGATTTATCTCAACCCATTGAAAAGCCTTCAGACCGATTTGTACATGCACAAACGGAGGACGGTCAATTCTGGTTTGTGGTACCGGATTCCTGGCCCGGAAACAACTCAGTTCAGGAATCTTAAACGCAAAAGGGTTGATGCTTGCACATCAACCCTTTGTTTTCTAAATCGACTATTGAATGGTTTACAGGCCGGCAGCTGCAAACACTTGATTAACGATCTCTTGTGCTTCTGCTTCGATTTGTTTTAGGTGCTCTTCACCTTTGAAGCTTTCACAGTAAATCTTGTAGATGTCCTCTGTGCCTGATGGACGAGCAGCGAACCAGCCGTTTGCCGTCGTTACTTTTAGACCACCGATTGCAGCACCATTACCAGGCGCATGCGTGAGACGAGCCGTAATTGGATCACCCGCTAGTGTTTCAGCCGCGACCATTTCTGGTGACAACTTCTTCAGTACGTCTTTTTGTGGGCCATTCGCTACAGCTTGAATACGGTTGTATTTCGACTCACCGTGTTTCGCCGCTAGCTCTTCATAGTAGTCTTGTGGGTTCTTACCCGTTACCGCAGTGATCTCTGCCGCTAGAAGACATAACAAGATGCCGTCTTTGTCTGTTGACCAAGGCGTGCCATCTTTACGAAGGAATGACGCACCAGCACTTTCTTCGCCGCCGAAACCAAACTTACCAGTGTACAGACCGTCTACAAACCATTTGAAGCCTACTGGTACTTCACATAGTTCACGACCTAGATCCGCCACAACACGGTCAATCAGTGCACTTGATACTAGTGTTTTACCAACAGCGACGTCTTTACCCCACGCGTCACGATGACGGTACAAGTAGTCAATACAAACGGCTAAGAAGTGGTTCGGGTTCATCAAACCTTTTGGCGTAACGATACCGTGACGGTCGTAGTCAGGATCGTTACCAAATGCTAAATCGTATTCGTCTTTCAGTGCCAATAGACCCGCCATTGCGTAAGGAGAAGAACAGTCCATACGCACAACGCCGTCTTTATCTAGCGACATGAATTGGAAAGAAGGATCGATCGATTCACTTACTAGCGTTAGGTCTAGGTTGTATGCCTGACCAATTTGACGCCAGTAATCGATACCGCTGCCACCCAATGGATCTACACCAATCTTCAGGTTCGCTTTTTGGATTGCTTCCATATCGATAACGTTCACCAGGTCATCGATGTATGGCTTCACCAAGTCCATCTCTACAAACAGATCCGATGCTTTTGCTTCTGCTAGTGGTAGGCGTTTCACACCTTGTAAACCTTCAGCAATCAGTTCGTTCGCACGATCTTCGATAGCTTGAGTCAACTCTGCTTCTGCAGGGCCACCATGTGTCGGATTGTATTTGATACCGCCGTCTTGTGGTGGGTTATGTGATGGGGTAATAACGATACCGTCTGCTTTTTCATCGTGTTTGATGTTGTAAGTCAGAATCGCGTGTGAAATACCCGGTGTTGGCGTGTAACCGTTGTCTTGTTGGACAATCACTTTCACACCATTTGCAATCAATACTTCAATCACACTTGAAAAAGCAGGCTCAGATAGCGCATGCGTGTCTTTACCCACAAACAACGGGCCAATTGTGCCTTGCTCAGCACGAACTTCTGCTACCGCTTGAGCGATCGCTAAAATGTGGTTTTCGTTAAAAGTGTGCTTGTCTGCAGTACCGCGGTGGCCAGAAGTACCAAATTGAACTTTGTGTTCTGCGTTTGCCGCGTCTGGTTGAAGTAAGAAGTAGTTAGCAACGAGTGCTGGGATATTGTGAAGATCTTCCTGCTGCGCTTTTTGCCCAGCACGAGGGTGCATAGCCATGTTTGACATCCTTTCTTTCAATACAAATAAAATTAAAAAAGCCTCATAATATCCGCTCACTGCGACGCATTATGAGGCTTCTATCAGGTTTCTTAGATTGAACCTGTTACTTTTTCTATTAAGTCAGGTTGGAACCCCATGTGTGCCATCACTTGTTCAACCATCTGTCTTTTACGACTTGTATTGTTATTCGTGATAACCCAAAACGGTGTGCCAGGAATGGCTTTTGGCTTGGTCGTATTACCGTTTGCTAGCAAGGTTTCTTCATTATCTGCAAAGTACACGCGTTTGCGTCCTTTTACATTCGTAGCCTGGGCGAAACCTTCTGGATTCAATTTATGTAAGGTCGATAATACTAACATAAAGCGATCAATCGCTTTTTTTAGACCGGCAAACTCATCAGAAATAAGCAGCGAACGCATTTCTTTCACTACATCAACAGATTCCGTTTTACCCGCATCTTTACTTACTACAATCCCTTGTGGCTTCTCTACTACAGGCGCGTCTTTAGCTTCCTGCAACTGACCATCAAGGTTTAAAAGGCGTCGCAAAATATCCGAGGCGCTTTCACCGATATGCTTAGTTTGACTAGCTATATAACGGTATAGATCCTCATCAACCTCAATTGTTTTCATTCGCTTTTCACATTCTCAATGTTTAAACTCTGGGGGATTATAACGAGATCCACGCGGATACTCCACGTTAAACCCATCACGAATAAGATAAAATGTCAGCATTACTCAACTATAAGCAGGAAGGCCAAGGCCAAACAGTTGTTTTGATTCACGGATTGTTTGGTAGTTTAAGTAATCTGGGTCTACTCGCCCGCGATCTTATTAAAGATCACACGGTGATCAGTATTGATCTGAGAAATCACGGCCTCTCTTTCCACTCCGAAGTCCATAACTATACCGATATGGCAAAAGATGTGGCTCAGCTCCTTCAGCACTTAAACGTTGAACCATCTATTGTTATTGGTCACTCCATGGGCGGAAAAGTCGCGATGGCTCTTGTGGACATTGCTCCAAATGTAGTCAAGCAGTTAGTCGTTCTCGACATGGCGCCTGTAGCCTACACTACGAACCGTCACGATAATGTTTTTAACGGCTTACATGCTGTTATTAATGAAAAACCAGCAAATCGACAGCAAGCCATGGATATCCTAGCTCAACATATTGAACTCGATGGTGTAAGACAATTTCTCTCTAAATCACTGTACAAAAATGGCGATAAGATGGATTGGCGGTTTAACGTACCGAGCCTTTTTGAGAATTATGACCAAATTATTGGCTGGCAAGAAATCACACCAACAGATATCCCAACTTTGTTTATCAAAGGCGGCGACTCTGACTACTTAATGCCAGAACATCAGCCGGCAGTGAAGCGACAATTTAACCATGCTAAAGCACACATTATCGCTGGCACTGGTCACTGGTTACACGCCGAGAAACCGACAGAAGTAATGAGAGTCATTCGAAAATACATTTCGAGTTAACAAATTCGAAAAGCAACACTAGATTATTGAAATAACCCTTCTTGTAGTGCATTAACTTTACCGTTTAACAGTGGTATAGTGCGCCCAAGATTTTTCGGCATGAAGGGCTAAAATGCTTTACGACTATATGGATATGCTCGAGTCTATTGGGCTCAATCTTCTTTTTGCTGCTATCTTTTTTTTCATCGGGATGGCGATAAAAGATGTGCTAAAGCAAGGCAATGTACCTGTTTTTGGTCGTCGTATTGTGTGGTTAGTCCTTTTCCTAGGCTGTGCTGGCTTTATTGCAAAAGGTGTAATTCAGCTAACTTGGGAAGGCTCAGGGTTAGGTTAAACCCTTAGTAGCATCGCCAATAACAAACAATGTAAAGGTATAGACTCTATGGCAAGTGTAGGTATCTTCTTCGGTAGCGACACAGGTAATACTGAAGCCGTTGCAAAGATGATTCAAAAGCAACTAGGTAAACATCTAGTTCACGTTCAAGACATCGCGAAAAGCAGCAAAGAAGACATTGATAACTTCAATCTTCTTCTTCTAGGTATCCCAACTTGGTACTACGGCGAAGCACAATGTGATTGGGATGACTTCTTCCCTGAGCTTGAGCAAATCGACTTCTCTACTAAGCTAGTGGCTATCTTTGGCTGTGGCGACCAAGAAGACTACGCAGAATACTTCTGTGACGCGATGGGCACAGTCCGTGATATCGTTGAATCTAAAGGCGGCACAATTCTTGGCCATACCTCGACAGAAAGCTACGAATTTGAAGCGTCTAAAGCACTTGTTGAAGGTGACGAAAGCCAATTCGTAGGTCTATGTATTGATGAAGACCGCCAACCAGAATTGACTGACGAGCGTGTTGAAAGCTGGGTTAAACAAATCTATGAAGAGATGTGTTTAGCTGAGCTAGAAGGCTAATCAAATTGAATGATGCAAAGACCTCCACTTGGAGGTCTTTTTGTATGTATTGTCACACAGCATCGGTAAGTACTTCCTCTTCGCGATACTGAGGTTTCTTTCTTACATAAAGCTTGCGTTGAACCTCTGAAACCACATTCCCCTGTTTATCTTTTACATGAGTAATAAACTCAGGAAAACACTTTTCTCCATTCCGTGTCATTTGATAAATGTTTTCCAGCATCCCTTCAGTGACCTCAAATTCTGCAAACAAATCACTTTGCCCCGGCTTAATAAAGTTAATGCTTGCCTCTTTATCCCACACATAATATTCCTCTCGTAGAATCCCCATCAGCATCAACGAGTAAATAGGATCAGTTAAAGAGAAAATACTGCCGCCATATTGGGTGCGATTGGCATTTTTATTCCACCAGCGAAGCTTTAAACGTACCTTTACAGTACGGAAGTCTTGAGAAATATGTAAGATTTTAATACCCGCCCCCCAAAAAGGAGGCCAAATATTGAGTGCGAACTTTACAATTCCTGGTTTGTATATCTTCGCTAGTCGCCTATTCATCGCTATCCCTGCCCTCTCCAAGCTTAATGTTACACAATTGTAACTAGTCAGAGCTGTAATATAATGGACCTGTTTCTAATTTACAAAAAGATTCTATTAACCCTTTGAAGTTCGTGGTTTAATGTTCCGAACGCTTATCCTATAATGGTAGGAAGATTGAATTCTGTTAAATCGCTGCAGATGATCCAACGGGAAAGTATATGTCAGATAATAATCAGGCGCTGAAGGATGCGGGTTTAAAAGTAACCCTTCCGAGGCTAAAAATTCTAGAAGTACTTCAGCAGCCAGACTGCCAGCACATCAGTGCTGAAGATTTGTACAAAAAGTTGATTGATCTAGGTGAAGAAATTGGCCTAGCAACTGTTTACCGAGTTCTAAACCAGTTCGACGATGCTGGTATTGTAACTCGTCACCACTTTGAAGGTGGAAAGTCAGTCTTCGAATTATCGACTCAACATCACCACGACCACCTAGTGTGCCTAGACTGTGGTGAGGTAATTGAATTTTCTGACGATCTTATTGAAGAACGTCAAAAAGAGATTGCAGCTAAGTACAATGTCACACTAACAAACCACAGCTTATACTTGTACGGCAAGTGTAGCGATGGTGGTTGTAAAGACAATCCAGATGCACACAAACCGAAAAAATAAGGGTTTGTTAATTTAAAAAGTAAACGTCAGCACATGCTGGCGTTTTTTGTTTCTAGAAGTCAGTACCTTAGACGTCAGTACTTTGGTTACAGAACAAAAGCTACTAAACACCCATCTTTTTTATCCACAGTTTTGCACATCTGTATAGCACTCTGTGGGATTAGGTATAAAAAATGCCAGCGTTTGCTGGCATTTTTCATCACTCTCAGCATTAATTGAGATTATTGATTCTCAATTTTTGCCCAGGTATCACGTAAACCAACCGTGCGGTTGAATACTAGATTATCTGCTGAAGAGTCTTTCGAGTCTGCACAGAAGTAACCCATACGTTCAAACTGGTAACCTTTTTCTGCTTCTGCAGAAGCTAGGCTAGGCTCGACAAAGCCATTGATCACAACTAATGATTCAGGGTTGATAGTAGAAGCAAAATCTTCCGCTGCGCCTGGGTTTGGCACCGTAAATAAACGATCGTACAGACGAATTTCCGCAGGAAGAGCTTTATCTGCTGACACCCAATGAATAACGCCTTTCACTTTACGACCATCTGCTGGGTTTTTACCTAGCGTATCTGCATCATAAGAACAGAAGATAGTTGTGATGTTGCCTTCTGCATCTTTTTCAACGCGCTCCGCTTTGATCACGTAAGCACCACGTAAACGAACTTCTTTACCTAGCACTAAACGCTTGTACTTTTTGTTCGCTTCTTCACGGAAGTCTTCACGCTCAATCCACAATTCACGCGTGAATGGCACTTCACGCACGCCCATTTCTGGTTTATTTGGGTGGTTGGCAACTGTCAAGTTTTCTACTGCGCCTGCTTCAAAGTTTTCGATAACAACTTTAACAGGATCCAGTACAGCCATTGCACGCGGAGCGTTCTCGTTTAGGTCATCACGAATACAAGATTCTAATGAACTAAACTCGATCATATTTTCTTGCTTCGTTACACCAATACGCTTACAAAACTCACGAATAGATGCAGGTGTGAAGCCACGACGACGCAGACCTGAGACAGTCGGCATACGTGGATCATCCCAACCATTAACCAGTTTTTCAGTAACTAGCTGGTTAAGCTTACGCTTAGACATCACTGTATATTCAAGGTTTAAACGACTGAACTCGTATTGATGTGGACGGCTTTCGATCGTGATGTTGTCTAGAACCCAATCGTACAGACGACGGTTATCCATGAATTCAAGCGTACAAATAGAGTGCGTAATGCCTTCTAATGCATCAGAAATACAGTGCGTAAAGTCGTACATTGGGTAAATGCACCACTTATCACCAGTTTGGTGGTGCGTAGCAAAACGCACACGGTATAAAACTGGATCGCGCATGACCATGAATGAAGAACCCATGTCGATTTTAGCACGAAGACACGCTTTACCTTCTTCAAATTCACCAGCGCGCATTTTTTCAAACAACGCCAAGTTCTCTTCAACAGAACGGTCACGGTATGGACTTGGTTTACCTGGCGCCTTTAGTGTGCCGCGGTATTCACGAATTTGCTCTGGACTTAGCTCATCTACGTACGCTAAGCCTTTGTTAATCAATTCAATTGCATATTCGTAAAGCTTATCGAAGTAGTTTGATGAGTAACATACTTCACCACTCCACTCAAAGCCCAACCAGTTTACATCTTTCTTGATAGACTCAACGTATTCGATGTCTTCTTTTTCAGGGTTTGTATCGTCGAAACGCAGATTACATTGACCCTGGTAGTCCTGAGCAATACCGAAGTTCAAACAGATAGACTTAGCATGACCGATATGCAGGTAGCCATTTGGCTCCGGCGGGAATCGAGTATGCACGCTAGTGTGTTTACCATCCGCTAGATCTTTATCAATGATCTGGCGAATAAAGTTTGATGGACGAGCATCAGCTTCACTCATCTATAGCACCTCAAAAATATTAGTATTGTCAGAGAAAACGGAACCCTGTATCCAAGTATGGTTTCACAGAGTACATTGTTCCTAATGATCCACAATTCTAAGCAATTAGACAACAAGAACTCGCTCTAAAACGACAATATTTATCGAGTTGGCGTGAAAGCAAAGCAGATTCAAAGGGCCTAAACGAAAAAAGGCCTCCTGCGGAGGCCTTTTGCGATGTTGTAGTATCAATTGTTTGCAATACCAATAACAAACAATCGCACCACTATTAAACAGTTAAGCTGGTAACTGAACACCACTTAAGTCTTCATCTTTAGATACATTCTTCATCTCACCAGCAACAATCTCTGCTAGTGGACCAAGGATAACTTGTAGGTTGTTTGTACCTAGCTTCACAACTCCCATAGCTCCAAGATCTTTCAGAGTTTTCTCATTGATAACGCTCATATCTTTCACAGAAAGGCGCAAACGAGTAATACAGGCATCGATAGAACTTAGGTTGTCATGACCGCCAAGTGCTTTCAAGTACTGACGAGCAAGCTCTGAAGAATTGCTTGATCCAGCCACGTTAGATGAAGCTTCTTCATCATCTTCACGTCCCGGTGTTTTAAGGCCAAACTTAACAATCACGGTACGGAACACGAAGTAGTAAACCGCAAAGAAACCAAGACCTTGTACAATGAGCATGTACCAGTTTACCGCTAGCGGGTTACGAGTTGACAATACTAAGTCGACTAAACCAGCAGAGAAACCGAAACCTGCAATCCACTGCATTGATGCCGCGATATAAACTGATAGACCAGTCAGCGCTGCGTGAAGAACGTACAGTCCTGGAGCAAGGAACATGAATGCAAATTCAAGTGGTTCTGTTACACCTGTAAAGAATGAAGCAAACGCAGCCGCAATCATGATAGATGCCACTTTCTCTTTATTCTTTGATTTCGCAGTATGGTACATCGCTAGAGCAGCGCCTGGTAAACCAAACATCATGATTGGGAAGAAGCCCGCTTGGTACATCCCCGTAACACCTACCGTTGCCGTGCCTTCAGCTAATGATTTCGCACCGCCAAGGAAGTTTGGAATGTCATTAATACCAGCAACATCAAACCAGAACACTGAGTTTAGTGCATGGTGCAGACCAACAGGAATTAGAAGACGGTTGAAGAATGCGTAAACACCTGCACCTGCTTCACCCATACCTTGAATGCTTTCGCCAAAACTGACCAGACCGCCGTAAACTGATGGCCAAACGTACATCAGGATGAACGCAATAACGATACCAGCAAAAGACGTTAGGATCGGTACAAGACGCTTGCCAGAGAAAAACGCCAGTGCTTTGTGCAGCTCTACGTGAGAAAAACGGTTGTACAACTCAGCAGAAACAATACCAACCAAGATACCGACGAACTGGTTATTGATTTTACCAAATGCAGCAGGTACTTCACTTGGGTCAATGCCTTGAATTTGTGATACTGCACCAGGGGCCAAAAGCGTTGTGACAACTAAGAAGCCCACGAAACCTGAAAGTGCAGCGGCGCCATCTTTGTCTTTAGACATTCCATAAGCAACACCAACAGCGAACAATACTGACATGTTGTCAATGATCGCTGCACCAGCTTTAATAAGAAATGCAGCAAGTGCACTGTTTGCGCCCCAGCCATTTGGGTCGATCCAGTAGCCAATACCCATGAGTATTGCTGCTGCAGGAAGTGTGGCAACCGGCACCATAAGCGCCTTACCCACCTTCTGGAAGTATCCGAGAATGTTCACCTTAAGTTCCCCCTATAGGATTAGATGTTATGTTGAATGACTTATTTCAGTCGTCCAATTTAGTCATCCTAAGTTTATGATATTAATTTTGCTCCGCAAATTAAAAGCTCACCGTTTGTGATCATAATCACCACAATTTGCCCTTTCGGAAGGTTTTTGCTAGCGAGATCATAAAACTTATTTTATTATACGAAAAAATGGCGTTTTAAAGATAATATTCTCGCACTTTATGCAAGGCAGAATCAGTGTTATTTTGGTATCTAGGCGGGTAAATCACTGTAACTTTGCTCTGAAAAAGAATCATAAAAAACCATACAATTATTACTTTTCAGTTAGTTACTATGACAATAACATCGATAAAACGCGACTTGCTGTATGTGACTCGTTATCTAATTCAGTGATACAAACTAAGTACCCATATGACTGAAGCAGTCTCTACTTAGATAACGATATAGAAATTGAATTCTCATCTATAAGGACTAGCTGACTATGTACGCGCTAAGTAACTGTAAAATTTATACCGGTAGTGATGTTCTTACCGATCATGCGGTCATCATCGAAAATGATCTTATTCAATCTATTGTGCCGGTTTCTGAGCTACCTCAAAGCATCGAAGTAAAAGACCTTGCAGGCGCTAATCTAAGTCCAGGCTTTATCGATCTGCAGTTGAACGGTTGTGGCGGTGTAATGCTAAACGATGCAATTACCCCTGAAACCATGCAAATCATGCACCAGGCAAACCTCAAATCTGGCTGTACTAGCTTCCTGCCAACACTCATTACGTCATCTGATGAAGATATGCGAACTGCAATTGCCGCAGCTCGTGAGTACCACAACAAGTATCAAAATCAATCGCTTGGTTTACACCTCGAAGGTCCTTACCTTAACGTCGCGAAAAAAGGCATCCATAACGTAGATTTTATTCGCCCATCAGACGAAAGCATGATCGACCTTATCTGCGCAAACGCCGATATCGTAGCGAAAGTAACACTAGCACCTGAGCATAACGACCCAGAGCATATTGCGCGATTAAAGGCTGCTGGCATCGTGGTTTCAATTGGCCACACAAATGCAACCTACGCCGAAGCACGTAAAAGCTTTGAAGCAGGCATTACTTTTGCTACACACCTCTTTAATGCAATGACACCAATGGTTGGTCGTGAACCAGGAGTTGTTGGTGCAATTTACGATACTCCTGACGTATATGCTGGCATTATTGCTGATGGTTTTCACGTCGACTACGCAAACATCCGAATTGCTCATAAAATCAAAGGTGAAAAGCTTGTTTTGGTGACGGATGCCACAGCTCCAGCAGGTGCTAACATTGATCACTTTATTTTTGTCGGTAAGGAAGTATATTACCGAGATGGTAAGTGTGTTGATGAAAATGGCACGCTAGGCGGCTCAGCTTTGACAATGATTGAAGCAGTTCAGAATTCAGTTGAGCACGCGGGGATCGCTTTAGACGAAGCTCTACGAATGGCCACGTTATACCCAGCAACAGCAATTGGTGTTGAGGATCGCCTTGGCCGAGTTCGAAAAGGGATGGTTGCAAACCTGACTATTTTCGATCGTGACTTTAAAGTAAAAGCGACGGTTGTTAACGGACAATACGAGCAAAATTAAGCATGAATGGCGGACAGATTGGTAATGTAGATTTAGTAAAACAGCTTAACAGCGCTGCGGTATATAGGCTGATTGATCAGCAAGGTCCTATCTCCCGTATTCAAGTCGCGGACGTGAGTCAGCTCGCGCCTGCTAGTGTTACCAAAATAACCCGCCAACTTTTAGAGCGCGGCCTTATTAAGGAGGTCGCCCAACAAGCTTCAACTGGTGGTCGTCGTGCGATCTCTTTGACTACTGAAGTCAAACCTTTTCATTCGATTGCCGTTCGCTTAGGTCGAGATTACGTACAGTTCAGTTTATACGATTTAGGTGGCACCGCGCTGGCAGAAGATCAGCATGAACTGCACTACACTAACCAAGCAGACTTAATCGCAGGACTCATCGATTTATTAAAAGATTTCGTAAGCCGTTGCGAAGACAAAATTGATCAACTCATCGCTATCGGCATCACTTTACCGGGCCTTGTTAACCCAACAACTGGCGTGGTCGAATACATGCCTAATACCGATATCGATAATCTTGCTCTCGGTGAAATTGTTGGGGAGAAGTTTAATACAGCATGCTTTGTTGGCAACGACGTACGTGGCATGGCGTTGGCTGAGCACTACTTTGGAGCAAGCCAAGACTGCCAGGATTCTATTTTGGTTAGCGTCCACCGCGGTACTGGCGCAGGTATTATCGTTAACGGCCAGGTTTTTCTTGGTTTTAACCGCAACGTCGGTGAAATTGGTCATATCCAAATTGACCCGCTTGGTGAGCAATGCCAATGTGGAAACTTTGGCTGTTTAGAAACCGTAGCTGCAAACCCAGCGATTATTCAACGAGTGAAGCAACTGATTACTCAAGGATACGAATCAAGCTTAACCGACCTTGAAAACATCACAATTGAAGCGGTATGTCAGCACGCAATGAATGGTGATGAACTTGCGAAACAGAGTTTAGTGCGAGTGGGCAACCAGCTAGGTAAAGCGATTGCGATTACGGTTAACTTATTTAATCCACAGAAAATTGTAATTGCTGGCGATATTACTGCAGCACAAGATATTGTTTTCCCTGCAATTCAACGCAACGTAGAGAATCAATCTCTTAAAACTTTCCATAACGACCTCCCTATCGTGGCTTCTCACATTGATAAGCAGCCAACGATGGGCGCATTTGCGATGATTAAACGCGCTATGCTAAACGGAGTTTTGTTACAAAAGTTACTGGAAGACTAAGTTTATACAACCAATTGAGTTACAATCTCGGGCTGTGTTTTCACAGCCCGTTTTTGTATATCAGGAATACAGCTCAACAGTATGGAAATTATTCTAATTACAGCCGCTTTTTTAGCTGGTTTTATTGCGCTTAAATGCAGCCTCCCTCCCCTCGTTGGTTTTCTACTAGCTGGATTTGGCTTGCATGCATTTGGTTACCAAAGCAATGACGTTATTGTCACTCTCGCAGATCTTGGTGTTACTCTTCTTCTGTTTACTATTGGACTCAAACTCGATGTAAAAACCCTGCTGTCCAAAGAAATATGGGGAGGGGCAACCGCCCACAACATACTCTCTACCGCTTTTTTTGCCCTAGCGTTATCCGGCTTAAAACTACTGGGCTTGACTTCGCTAGCCAGTATGGACGGCAGCCAAATCCTGCTTTTAGCTTTTGCACTATCGTTCTCTAGTACCGTTTTTGCCGTAAAAGCATTGCAAGAAAAAGGCGAAATGAACGCGACCTACGGCACACTCGCGATCGGTATCTTGGTTATGCAAGATATTTTTGCCGTAGTATTCCTGACTGCTTCAACCGGAAAAGTCCCAGAATGGTATGCCATCGGTTTGTTCGCACTGCCTTTCCTTCGTCCCCTATTCTATAAGCTGCTCGATAAAGTTGGCCACGGCGAAATGCTGGTGCTATTCGGTATTTTCTTCGCGCTTGTTGTCGGTGCTGGGCTATTCGAGTTGGTCGGGATGAAACCAGACTTGGGCGCGCTAATTTTAGGCATGCTACTCGCAGGTCACCCAAAAGCCTCAGAACTATCCAAGTCATTATTCAATATGAAGGAGCTCTTTTTAGTCTGCTTCTTTTTGAACATTGGTTTATCCGCCTCATTGAGCGTGAATGGCGTCGTTCTCGCCCTGCTATTTATCTTACTGCTACCAATCAAAGGACTCTTGTACTTCGTCACTATTAATCATTTTAAGTTTCGAGTACGTACCTCTTTGCTCGCCTCTTTATCACTATTTAACTACAGTGAGTTTGGTCTTATTGTTGCTGGGTTGGCCTATAAAATGGGCTGGATGCCAAGTGATATGCTTGCTGCGATTGCGGTTGCGGTGTCGGTATCCTTTGTAATTTCCGCGCCACTTAACCGCCTTAGCCATAAAATTTATCAACATTCAGGTAAGTGGCTGCAAGAGACAGCGGTAGAAAAGCTCAATCAACGCGACCAACTCATCAACCCAGGTCATGCCCAAGTATTGATCTTAGGTATGGGGCGTATTGGAACGGGCGCTTATGATGAGCTACGTTCACGCTATGGCAAAATTTCATTGGGTATAGAAATTCGTGAAGACGCTGCACATCATCATCGTTCAGAAGGAAGAAATGTGATTTCTGGTGATGCCACCGACCCGGATTTCTGGGAGCGAATTTTAGATACAGGTCATGTAAAACTGGTTCTGCTTGCAATGCCACATCATCAAGGTAACCAAACAGCACTTGAGCAGCTTAAACGCAGAAAATATAAGGGGCAAATTGCCGCTATCGCCGAATACCCAGATCAATTGGAAGGCTTACTTGAAAATGGCGTTGACGCAGCATTCAATATTTATAGTGAAGCTGGTAGCGGTTTTGCTCGACACGTCTGTAAACAACTTCAACCTAAATTCACACCAATTAAATAAGCAACAGCACTGATATTTTTCGGAAGGCTTTCTATTGATAGAAAGCCTTTTTTGTATAGTTTTTATACCAAACCTTGATCTCATTCACCAAAACAACGGTTGAGTTAAATATTTTCCATACAACAAGGCCTTTTGTCATTTTTTTAATCACAAAACGTTGCTTTTTTTATTAGTAATGGCAAATTTAAACCATACCGATTAGAAATTGTTTAGTTTAGTAAGGATGTAGTATGTGTTCAGTATTTGGCATTTTAGACATTAAAAGCGATGCAGCCGCATTGCGCCCTATCGCATTAGAGATGTCGAAAAAACTTCGTCACCGTGGCCCAGACTGGTCTGGGATTTACTCTTCAGAGCGTGCTATTTTAGCGCACGAGCGCTTGGCGATTGTTGGTCTAAATAGTGGTGCACAGCCGCTATACAGCCCTGATAAGAAGCTCATCCTTGCCGTCAATGGTGAAATCTACAACCATAAAGAAATTCGTGCTCGTTACGAAGGAAAGTACGAATTTCAAACCGATTCAGACTGTGAAGTCATTCTTGCACTTTACCAAGATATGGGTGCAGATCTCCTTGAAGAACTAAACGGTATTTTCGCTTTTGTGCTCTACGACGAAGAAAAAGATGAGTATTTAGTCGGACGTGACCATATTGGTATTATCCCTCTTTATCAAGGTCACGATGAGCATGGTAACTACTATGTGGCATCAGAGATGAAGGCTCTTGTTCCAGTATGTAAAACAGTAAGTGAATTCCCTCCTGGTAGCTATTACAGCTCTAAAGATACTGAGCCAACACGTTACTATGTTCGTGACTGGAACGAGTACGCAGCAGTACAAGGTAACAGCACTAGCAAAGAAGAATTGACTGAAGCGCTAGAAGCGGCTGTTAAACGCCAACTAATGACTGACGTGCCTTACGGTGTACTTCTTTCGGGCGGTCTAGATTCTTCTATTACATCTGCGGTAGCAAAACGCTTTGCAGCGATGCGTATTGAAGATGATGAAAAGTCTGAAGCTTGGTGGCCTCAACTGCACTCTTTTGCTGTTGGCCTAGAAGGCGCGCCTGACCTGAAAGCCGCTCGCGAAGTTGCCGACCAAATTGGTACCGTTCACCACGAAATGACGTACACGATTCAAGAAGGTTTGGACGCGATTCGTGACGTGATTTACCACATTGAAACGTATGACGTGACGACTATCCGCGCATCAACACCTATGTTCTTAATGGGTCGTAAGATCAAAGCGATGGGTATCAAGATGGTATTGTCTGGTGAGGGCGCTGACGAAATCTTTGGTGGCTACCTTTACTTCCACAAAGCGCCAAACGCGAAAGAGTTCCACGAGGAGACTGTGCGTAAACTGCTTGCTCTGAACATGTTCGACTGTGCTCGTGCTAACAAGTCGCTGGCAGCATGGGGAGTTGAAGGACGCGTACCTTTCCTAGATAAAGAGTTCATTGATGTAGCAATGCGCTTGAACCCAGCAGACAAGATGTGTGGCAACGGTAAAATGGAGAAACACATCCTTCGTGAGTGCTTCGAGCACTACCTGCCAGAATCGATCGCATGGCGTCAAAAAGAGCAATTCTCTGATGGCGTTGGCTACAGCTGGATCGATACGCTGAAAGAAGTCGCGGAACAGAAAGTGACAGACCAGCAGATGGAAACAGCTCAATATCGATTCCCATACAACACGCCAACGACAAAAGAAGGCTACGTGTACCGTGAAATCTTTGAAGAGTTATTCCCACTTCCATCAGCAGCAGAGTGTGTACCAGGAGGCCCTTCAGTAGCGTGTTCTTCAGCGAAGGCGATTGAATGGGATGAATCGTTCCAAAACTGTGTTGACCCATCAGGTCGTGCAGTACAGACCGTTCACAACGACTCATACTAATTCTCTACGATAAAGATAAGGGTCGGTTCGTCCAACCCTTTTAAAACAGACAGAAAATTAGATACGATCAAAAAGAGGTGCTTTTGCACCTCTTTTTATGTTTGATGGAATTAGGCTATTTTAAATCTAAATCACTATTGTCTATGCTGACAGGCACACGCTTGGTGATCATCTGAACTAGCATAATTGAGCGTTTCTCACCATCTTGTTCTTGGAAGATGGCATCTATGCCCGCAAATTGACCGCTTTTAACTCTAATTTGATCGCCTGGTTTTGGCATACATTCAGAAACGGTATTGTCATTACAACACTTTTCTAGCTGCATCAATTCGAAGACCAAGTCACCTTGAACTTCTTTCGGTTGAGCACCAAAACGCACAAAGTCAACAACACCTCGAGTAGAGCGGACTGAGGTGAAGTTTGGCCCTTGCTCATAATCAAAGTAAGCGAATACGTAACAAGGAAACAGCGGCTCCTCGACTTTTTGTCTTTTACCGCGCAAAATCTTCTCAACTTCTACAGTTGGATAAAAGCATTCTACACCTTGGTTTTCAAGGTGTTGTTTCGCCCTAACCTGCTCCCCACGTTTACAATAAAGTAGATACCAACGTTTCATCTTTTTACTAGCCAATTCTATTTTGTTTTTATCCTAGCATTAAGCCAAAGTTGAGTCATTGATATTCAGTTTATCTATAAAAGTATGATTATACATCGCTCGCATTAACGACATTTTTCAGCAACTTACGATAAAGAAGTCCATAGGCAAAAATGGAAATTAAGTTTGTAATACAACCAATACACCATCATATAATCTGCAAATCTAATCAAAAACAGCCACTTAACAAACAAAAATAGTTGAATGGCAAAATTTTATTATTTGTCACTCGTTGAATTGCATTGTATACGTAGAAGTCGTTAAAAAATGTAATAACTATTATTAGAAGAGCTTATGTCAAACCAACATCAATATTTTGGTCATCCACGTGGCCTGTTCTTATTGTTCGGTACAGAACTGTGGGAACGCTTTTCTTACTACGCAATGCGTGCCATTCTCGTGCTTTACCTTACTGATACAACAATGAATGGCGGCCTTGGCTGGTCAACCAAAGACGCATTAGACCTATACGGCATATACACAGGGCTTGTGTATATCACACCTCTTATCGGTGGTTACCTAGCAGATAACTATTTAGGTCAACGTCGCTCAATTTTGCTTGGTGGCGCGTTAATGGCCATCGGCCAGTTTACTCTTGCACTTCCTGCTGATGCTTTAGGTATTGGTTCGCTACACAGTTTCTATTTAGGCCTTGGCCTACTTATCACTGGTAACGGTCTCTTTAAGCCAAATATATCAACCATGGTTGGCGACCTTTATCAAGAAGGTGACAACCGTCGTGACGGCGCATTCACTATCTTTTATATGGGTATCAACTTAGGTGCATTACTTGCCGGCGTCGTTTCTGGATCTGTGACAACCTCTTACGGTTGGAAAGCAGGCTTTGTTGCCGCTGGTGTGGGTATGCTGGTTAGCCTAGTGATGCAAATGGTACTGGCTCAATCATGGCTTGGTGATATTGGTCGCGAACCAGCGGCGAAACGAGATCTAAACAACAAAAACGCCACCACGAAGCAGCCACTCACCAAAGAAGAAGTGAATCGACTAAAAGTAATTCTGGTCATGAGCTTATTCACTATTGTCTTCTGGGCAGGCTTTGAACAAGCTGGTGGTCTGATGAACATCTATACTCAACAATATACTGATCGCATGATTGGTGGTTTTGAAGTTCCTGCTGCGTGGTTCCAATCACTAAACCCATTTTTCATTATTACTCTAGCGCCAGTTCTGGCTGTCCTTTGGGTAAAATTGGGTAAACGTGAACCTACTTCGCCAGTGAAATTTGCGATGGCACTATTTTTCTTGGCGATTGGTTTCCTTTGTATGGTTGGCGCAGTGCTAGAACAAGGTGGAGATACAACAGTAAAAACATCGATGTTATGGTTGGTCGGCGCTTTCTTCTTCCACACATTAGGCGAGCTGTGTTTATCACCAATTGGTCTTTCATTGGTGACTAAATTAGCACCGCTTCGCTTAGCTTCACTTATGATGGGTGCATGGTTTGGCTGTAATGCGATTGCTAACTATGTTGCGGGCTATGTGGGCTCTCACGTAGGCGAGTTAGGCGCTATGGCTATCTTTAGTGGTATTGCGGTCAGCGCAACCGTAAGTGGCGTAATTTTGCTCCTATTCTCTAATACACTCGTTCGCTGGATGCATGGCGCTGAAAATACGCACAGCACGGCAGAGCAAGTAGAAGAGCAGCAAGTACAAGTTGCTTGATCGCTCAACTAAACGTAGAAAGGGTCGCTATTGCGACCCTTTTTTGTATCTAAAGTTTAGATTGAACTAACTCAACCATCATCTCGATATGAAGTTCACTATCGTTCAAACAAGGGATGTAGGTAAAGTTTTCACCACCTGCTTCAAGGAAAATCTCTTTACACTCTTCCGAGATCTCTTCCAACGTCTCTAAACAATCTGACGAAAATGCGGGGGTCACAACATTAATATTTTTCACACCCTTTGCAGGAAGTGCCTCTAGGGTCTTATCGGTATAAGGTTGAAGCCACTCTTCTCTCCCAAATCGGGACTGATACGTCATACCAATTTGTTGTTCGCTTAAACCTAACGCTTCCCCAAGCAAGCGAGTCGTCTCTTCACAATGCTGTGGGTAAACATCACCATTGTCAGCATAGCGTTTTGGAATACCATGATAAGAACACAGCAGGTAATCTCCCTGACCATTCTTTTGCCAATGTTCACGAACTGAATGCGCTAACGCTTCAATATATTTCGGGTGATTGTAATAATCACGAATAAAGCTAAAGCTTGGCATCACAGGCAGGTTTTTAAATGCTTTAGTGATTCCGTCAGAAACCGCTGCAGTTGTTGTGCCCGAGTATTGCGGATACAAAGGTAAAACAATGACTTCATCAACGCCTTGCGCCAATAGGGCTTCAAAGCCTGATTGTAAACTTGGGTTACCATACGTCATACCAAGCTCTACAGGTATATCAAGCTTTTGTGCCAACTTTTCCGTTTGGCGTTTAGAGTACACCATCAACGGCGAGCCCTCTTCCATCCATACTGATTGATAGAGTTTGGCAACTTTAGGAGCTCGGATAGGAAGGATAACGCCGTGCAATAGTGGACACCAAAGCCATCGAGTCATGTCTACCACTCGGTGATCATGAAGAAACTGACTTAAAAAGCGCTTTACGGCAGGAGCGGTTGGTGCGTCAGGAGTTCCCAGGTTAACTAGGAGTACACCCTGTTTATTATTCTCTTTCATAACATCCTATTCATGGTAAACGGCTTGGTTCATATATTTAAGTAACCTCGAAGTAACGAATAGCCGAGCTGAAGTTAATTAGATATATGTTTACGAGTAAACTAAAAAAAGCGACCACTTGGGCCGCTTTCAATATATCAAAATATTAAATTTTTGACTTCAGCAAATTAAGATAGTGCTTTCTCGATATCCGCACTAACTTCAGCTACTTGCTTAGTACCATCAAACTTAAGGTACTTAGTCTTGCCTGCTTCAGCTTCTTTGCCGTAGTAGTTGATTAGCGGTGCAGTTTGCTCGTGGTAAACACCTAGACGAGCACGTACTGTTTCTTCTTTGTCGTCATCACGAACAACAAGATCTTCACCAGTTACATCATCTTTACCTTCCACTTTAGGCGGGTTGTAAACCACGTGGTAAGTACGACCAGAAGGAAGGTGAGCACGACGACCAGCCATACGCTCAACAATTACATCGTCTGCAACGTCAAATTCGATAACGTAGTCTACGTCTACGCCCATTTCTTTTAGGCCGTCAGCTTGAGGGATAGTACGTGGGAAACCATCTAGTAGGAAACCGTTTGCACAGTCTTCTTGAGCGATGCGCTCTTTGATAAGACCAAGGATGATTTCATCAGAAACTAGCTGACCAGCGTCAATAACAGCTTTGGCTTGTTTACCAAGCTCTGTACCTGCTTTGATAGCAGCACGAAGCATATCACCAGTAGAGATTTGTGGAATACCGTATTTTTCCATGATGAAGTTTGCTTGTGTGCCTTTACCTGCACCTGGAGCACCTAGAAGAATGATGCGCATGATTTATCCTCTTTAATATTTAAGATTTATACCGAAGCTCACAATAGCTGACCTCTTAGACATCAAACCTGAGAAGCACCTGCAACGATAAGTTTCGGTATAACGTATATAGGCGAGCAAAAATACACGCCTTATTACTCACATTCAAGTCGCAGATTCTATCACAGGTTCTCTGAGCAAAGAGTGTATTAAGACTAAAGAATGTTAACAGTACCCTCTTTCACGCCCTATTGATTATTAACTCAGCACTTGAGATGCAAAATTTTGCGACAACAAACAAAAAGCTCGCGAAATGCGAGCTTTTTGATTTGCAGAGGTTATTACACCTTAGTCAAAAGTTGATTAACGGCTCCTAAGAACTCTGTTGGATCCTCAATAGAGCCTCGCTCCGCTAGCATTGCCTGACCAAGCAGAACTTCAACCCAGCGACCAAACGCTTCTTCATCGGCTTCGTCAGCCATACGCTTAACCAATTCGTGCTCAGGGTTTAGCTCAAAGATGTATTTCACTTCCGGCACAGCTTGACCAGCTGCCGCAAGAAGCTTCGCCATTTGAGTGCCCATTTCGTAATCGTCCGTTACCACAACAGCAGGCGTAGATGCGAGTTTGAAGGTCGTACGAACTTCTTTCACACGATCGCCTAGGTAAGACTTCGTGCGCTCTACAACCGACTTGAACTCTTCTTCGGTTTCTTTTTGCTTCTCTTTTTCTGCTTCATCTTCAAACTGACTTAGATCAAGCCCAGCTTTAGTGATTGACTGGAACTGTTTACCATCAAACTCAGTTAAGTAGTTCATCAGCCACTCATCAATGCGGTCGTACATCAAGATAACTTCAATGCCTTTCGCTTTGAACTGTTCTAAGTGAGGGCTGTTTTTCGCAGCTGCATAGCTGTCTGCCGTCAAGTAGTAGATCTTATCTTGACCTTCTTTCATGCGCTCAACGTAAGACGCCAAGCCCACAGTTTGCTCAGAAGAGTCCACTTCAGTTGAAGCAAAGCGCAATAAACCTGCAACTTTCTCTTTGTTTGCAAAGTCCTCCGCAGGGCCCTCTTTCATCACAAGACCAAACTCTTTCCAGAATGATTGGTATTTCTCTTCGTCATTCTTGGCCATACGTTCAAGCATCGTTAGCACACGCTTAGTACAAGCATTACGTAGAGACTGAGTCACTTTATTGTCTTGTAAGATCTCACGCGATACGTTTAGCGGTAAATCATTTGAGTCTATTAAACCACGTACGAAGCGTAAGTATGACGGCATAAATTGCTCTGCATCGTCCATAATGAATACGCGCTGTACGTACAGTTTCAAGCCTGATTTGTGGTCGCGGTTCATCATATCCCAAGGTGCTTTCGATGGGATGTATAGTAAGCTCGTGTAGTCGTTTTTACCTTCTACACGGTTATGACTCCAGACCAATGGATCGGCAAAGTCATGTGATACGTGCTTGTAGAACTCTTGATACTCTTCTTCTGAAATATCAGATTTGTTACGCGTCCACAGTGCTTGGGCTTTGTTGATTTGCTCCCACTTCTTCTCATCTGTTTCCTTGCCTTCGTCATCACGAACGACAGTTTGGATTGAAACAGGAATGCCGATGTGATCAGAGTACTTACTGATAACGTCACGTAGACGCCACTCATTCAAAAACTCTTTACCCTCTTCACGCATATGAAGAATGATGTCGGTACCACGTGACTCTTTGGTAATGTTTTCGATGGTGTACTCACCTTCACCCGCTGAGTGCCATTGTACCGCTTCATCAGCGGCTAGACCCGCAGCGCGAGTGCGCACGGTAACGGCGTCAGCAACGATAAATGCCGAGTAGAAACCAACACCAAACTGACCAATAAGCTGAGAGTCTTTGCTCTGCTCTTCAGATAGCTTTGAGAAAAACTCGGCTGTTCCAGATTTTGCGATTGTTCCTAAGTGCTCAATCACATCATCACGGCTCATACCGATACCGTTATCAGAAATGGTTAAGGTATTTGCGCTTTCATCAAACGACAGTTTCACGCAAAGGTCTGCATTACCTTCGTATAGATCTGGGTTAGATAACGCCTGAAAGCGCAGTTTGTCTGATGCATCTGATGCGTTAGAGATCAGCTCGCGCAAAAAGATCTCTTTATTTGAATAAAGAGAATGGATCATTAAATGCAGTAGTTGTTTTACTTCTGATTGAAAACCACGAGTTTCTTTATTTTGAGATACGGTTTCGCTCATGTGTGCTCCATAACATCTAAACTAATTGGCTTTTTCATAGGGACAAGTTTGTGACTTTCCCCTTGAAATCACCTTACCGAGATGTCATTTAACATGTGGCTGACAAATGTAAATTCAAGGTCAATATTGCTAAAAACGGTGTTTTTTTAGAAAATTTTAATTATCCTACCCGTCTAAAAGCATCTAAAATGTCGTGCGCACTCCAAGCGCCCCGGTAATTTTGTGACATAAATCACCATAATTACAACATCATCCATCTAAGAAGAACTAAATGACTAACATTGGCACCAAATTTCTACTTGCTCAAAGGTTCACCTTTGATCCAAATAGTAATTCGCTCGCTGACCAACAAAACGGCAACGACGTTGTACGATTAGGAAGCAACGAAAGCCGTATACTTCTGATGTTGGCAGAGAGACCAAACGAAGTTTTAACCCGTAACGAGCTTCACGAGTTTGTTTGGCGTGAGCAAGGTTTTGAGGTGGATGACTCAAGCCTGACTCAAGCGATTTCTACTCTGCGTAAGATGTTGAAGGATTCAACAAAATCTCCAGAGTTTGTTAAAACGGTACCTAAACGTGGCTACCAACTCATTTGTTCAGTGGAACGCTTGAGCCCATTTTCTACTGACTCTAACACTGACGTTGAAGAAACCGCTTCTGAACAAGAAGCGCCAGCAGTGGAGTTAGAAGCGAGCGATATGCCACCAACAGAGGTAGTGACCGATACTACTGCTGATCTTGAGCCTCAAGTAGAGCCGACTAAAACTCAGCCGAAGCCAGCATCTAACACGATTAACTGGCTACCGCGTGTCATTATCTTTTTGTCTCTGCTGCTTCCTGTTTGCGTATTGTTATTCACGAACCCTGCGGAATCCCAATTCCGTCAGATTGGTGAGTATCAAAATGTACCAGTGATGACACCTGTAAATCACCCTCAAATCAACAACTGGTTGCCCTCAATAGAGCAATGCATTGAGCGCTACGTGAAGCACCATGCAGAAGACTCGTTGCCAGTTGAAGTGATTGCCACTGGTGGACAAAATAACCAGCTGATTCTGAACTATATTCATGACAGTAACCACTCTTACGAGAACGTAACACTGCGTATTTTCGCAGGTCAAAACGATCCAACAGACATCTGCAAATAAAGGAGGCCAATATGAAGATTAAATTAGCATCTGCGGTTTTGGCCGTATCCGTTCTTTTCAGTAGTTGGTTGTATTGGGGAAGTGACCTAAAAGTGGAGCAGCTCCTCACAGCAAACGAATGGCAGTCGACCATGGTGACAGTCATTACAGACAGCTTGCCTGACAATACTGTCGGCCCACTACGCCGAGTTAATGTTGAATCAAACGTGAAATATCTCCCTAATGGTGACTATATTCGCGTAGCAAATATAAAACTATTCGCTCAAGGTTCAACCGCAGAATCAACGATAAATATCTCGGAAAAAGGCCGCTGGGAAGTAAGTGACAACTATTTGTTGGTCTCGCCTTCGGAGTTTAAAGATATTTCATCTTCTCAATCAAAAGACTTTTCCGAAGCACAGCTACGTTTGATTACTCAAATTTTTAAGCTAGATGCGGAGCAAAGTCGTCGTATTGACGTCGTGAACGAAAAAACACTATTGCTCACTAGCTTGAACCACGGTTCTTCGGTACTGTTTAAAAACTAATTTTGATTGGATGATAAGGGGGCAAGACGCCCCCTTTGTTTTACTTATGGATTGGCTAGATACCACTACTCTCTTTTTCGGTTCACTAATCGCCAACACGCTGGCTTCACTTTCCGGTGGCGGAGCAGGCTTGCTTCAATTCCCTTTACTCATCTTTCTCGGCTTACCGTTCTCCGTTGCGCTAGGCACACATAAGGTGGCTTCGGTTGCTTTAGGCTTAGGCGCAGCAAGCACGCATTTAAGATCAGGCACTATTAAATGGAAAATCGCGCTCTACCTTATCTTGTCCGGTAGTATTGGCGTGATTTTAGGGGCTAACTTAATTGTACAGATCCCTGATGGTATCGCGGAAAAGATGCTCGGCACGATGATCCTAGCGCTAGGTATCTACTCGCGATTTAAGACATCGCTAGGCCAAGCTGAAGTAATACGTAACCGTCATCCTATCGGTTGGGTTATTGGTGGAATTGGCTTACTGTTTATCGGCATCATTAACGGATCTCTTACCGCAGGTTCTGGTTTGCTCGTGACACTATTTTTGGTGCGCTGGTTTGGTTACGACTACAAACAAGCCGTTGCTTACACCATGATTTGTGTCGGCCTGTTTTGGAATGGCATTGGAGGCATTGCCGTCGTACAGGCAGGGGCGCCTATTCACTGGGCTTGGTTACCTGTTTTATTGTTAAGCTCTTTTCTAGGCGGCAGTTTAGGCGCATGGGCCGCGACTCGATACAGCAACAGAGTGATTAAAGTTGCATTCGAAATTCTCACGTTTGCGGTGGGCATCAAGTTGCTGGTTTAAAAAGATTAAAAGGAAAGTTTCATGGATAAAGCAATCATTGATATTTATTACTGCCGCCAGTGCAACTGGATGTTGCGTTCAACTTGGCTATCGCAAGAATTACTGCATACTTTTAGTGAAGAAATAGAAACAATCAGCTTACACCCAGACACAGGTGGTCGCTTCGAAATTTTCTGTAATGGCCAGCAAATTTGGGAACGGAAAAAAGACAGCGGCTTTCCTGAAGCCAAGGTGCTAAAACAGCGCGTTAGAGACATTATCGACCCAGAACGCGATTTAGGACATTCAGACACAAAATAGGGAGCAATTCGCTCCCTATTTTTTTTACTTAGTAAAACCGTTAAATCATGGTTTGTGCTAATACTTCGCCTTCTGGCGTTTTTACCGTTAGCTTATTGTCTTCTAGAGTACCAAAGCTTCTCGGTAAGCCATTACGTGGGAATGTCATCGAGCCTGGGTTGAATATAATGGCTCCATCTTGCATCTCTGCGACGGGAACATGTGTATGCCCGTGGGCGATGATATCACCTTCGCGCAGTGGCGGCCGTTTTTCAGAGTTGTACAAGTGACCATGAGTCAAAAAGATTCTCTTGCCAGATTCAAGTAGCACCCATGAGTAATCCATCATCATTGGAAACTTTAATAGCATTTGGTCCACTTCACTATCACAGTTGCCACGTACAGAAATAATTTGATCACTGTATTGGTTCAATAAGTCTGCTACCTGTGGAGGGTTGTAGCCTTCTGGAATAGGGTTTCGCGGCCCATGGTTTAGCGTATCTCCTAGCAAAATCAGGTGGTGCGCACCAGAGGCCAAAAATAGATCAATGGTTTCTTTAGTTGCTGGCAAAGAGCCATGTAGGTCTGAGGCAAAAAATAGTTTCACGACATCGTCTCCTCAAAAAGTATGAGGTCATTCTACGGCATTTTTTTAGCAGCTCAACCTACGACGGTTTGAATACTACTGATAGCGCAATGATTCAATGACCATAGGCAAAACATAGAACCATGCTGCATACGCTGTTCCAACCAACACCAGTATCCAAAACACCATCGACATAAATTTTGATTTGGCTAGATGGTGCAGCGGATCGGGCTCTCCGCATCCTGGACATGCATGAGCGCGTTTTGAGATTTGTTTCTCACACACGGGGCAAGAGACTAAAGGCATGATACAGATTCCTCGACATTAGGCTTAGGGCGCAAAGAATAATGGTGAATCAACACATATGCAACCTAACATATATTAAATATTTTAGTTCTTTGTAACAGTCGCTGACTTGAGAAAAAATTCGTTGATTTTTCATTTATATCAACCTATTACACTTCTTCTCGCACCATACCATTGATGACAATATTGTTATAACTCACCATCCCAATGACCTCGCCACTTTCAATGACCGGCGCTCTGCTTATGCCAAATCGCTCAAACAAACGTGCACAATATTTTACGTTCATATCTGGTTCGACACACAAAGCGGGCTTGGTCATGATTTCATAAATATTTGTGCGCTGAGGAGAACGATTATTCGCCAGCACCTTTTTGGCGATATCATTCATCAACACGATGCCATATTCATCATTATCATCTCGCTTTTTCACCACCAGCGCTTTGACTTGGTATTTTTTCGCTAGCGTTATGCCTTCGTATACGGTCATCAGTCCATCAACCATCACATACGTTGCCGCCATAACATCTCGAACTCTAATTATCGTTTGACTGCTCATAACTCATCCTCAACCACTTTGGTCAACGTTTCTACTTGATGCGCGACACCGACTGCATCTTCAATATCGATCTGAATAGCAATGCCCTGCCCCGACTCTCTGTCGAATTCACCAACCTCATTAATGGTTTCTAATATGTGTCGAGAGAGATGTTCCTCGACCACAAACAGCAGCACATCTTTTTGCACTTCTAGCGTTAAACCAAAAAACGTTCGCTTTTGATTTAAACCTTGCCCGCGAGCATTGTTAATCACTGTTGCACCGGTCGCACCAGCATCGCGTGCAGCGTCCAACACCTTGTCTGTTTTGCTGTCTTCAACAAACGCAAGTATCAATTTAAAGCGCATTTTCTTCTTCCTCCGAGACGTTTTTATTCAGCCACTGGGTTATTTGCGCATAGCCCATCACAGAGATCATAGGAAATAGACTGGCAAACGCGATCAAGCCAAAGCCATCAATCATTGGGTTTCTTCCAGGGACGGTCGAAGCAAGCCCTAACCCTAATGCAGTTACAAGTGGGACAGTGACGGTAGAAGTTGTTACGCCTCCAGAATCGTAGGCGAGTGGAACAACAAGCTTAGGAGCGTAAAACGTTTGAATCACAACGACGATGTAACCCGCGATGATGTAATAATGAATGGGATCGCCCACGACAATCCGGTAACTCCCTAATGCAATACCAATTGCCACCCCAAACGCAACGGCTACGCGCAAGCCGTTAATACTGATACTGCCTCCAGAGACTTGGTTTGCTTTTATCGCTACAGCGATTAAAGAAGGCTCTGCAATCGTGGTACTAAAGCCTATAAAAAAGGCGAAGGTGTAAACCCAATAATAGTCGACCCACATTAAGGCTTTCCCTACAGATACTTTGAACTCTTGTAAAAACTCCGGCGCCGTTAATTGCACAGCCATCGTCTCCCCAAGTGGAAACAACGCCATTTCTAATCCAAGTAAAAAAAGAGCTAGCCCGAAAATCACATAAACGAACCCAAGCAAAACTTTCTTAAGGTTGCTAACAGGACGCCTTAACACGGCTAACTGAAAACCAAAAATAATGCTGGCGATGGGAACGACGTCTCTAACGGTCGATAATAAAGTGTCTAGGAAATGATCAATTGAAATCATGTTACGACCATTCCGTAAACCATCACAAACATCATCGGTAACAGCGAGGCAAAAGCGATTAAACCAAAGCCATCCACCATAGGGTTGCGACCTTTAATAGAAGACGCTAAACCGACGCCCAGTGCAGTGACCAAAGGTACTGTTATGGTGGACGTGGTTACACCTCCGGAATCGTAAGCGACGCCAATAATGGCTTCCGGTGCAAACCACGTCAGTATTACAACGCCGACGTAGCCGCCGATGATCATGTAATGAATTGGCCACCCTTTTAAGATACGCAAAACGCCGATAACGATGGCTATCCCCACAGAGAGAGCTACTGTTACTCGAAGTCCTTCTCCGTAATCCTGCATGGACTGCTCTGAGTTAGCGATCATTCCGCCCTCTGCCGCAACTTCTGAGGCTTCTTCCGCTACCGCGGTTAATGCAGGTTCAGCTATCGTGGTGCCAAACCCCAAACAAAACGCAAAGACTAATAACCAAAACACGCTGCCTTTTTTTGCAAAGGCTTGAGCCATACTCTCTCCGATAGGAAAAAGACCAAGTTCTAGGCCAAAGATAAAAAAGGTTAATCCTAAAATGACAAGCAACAATCCAAAAAGAATGGAGACCAGGTTGGGCAGCGGCTCTTGCAAAACGACTAATTGAAAAAAAGTGATAACAATGATGATGGGTAATAAGTCACGAGCACTATTGAGGAGCGCTCGAAAAAGCGCAACAAATGCTTCCATGCCTATCCTCCTTGATTATGCAAACTGATTACGCTCGTTCCAATGAGCGATAACTTTTAGTCTGGCATAGATTTCACTCTTCTACCGTGAATGCACTAGCGCCATTTATAACATTTAGTTACATATTTTCTAATATGTGAAGTTAATAGCCTCTCTGTCAGCTTGTCACTATCCTAGAAATAATGGTGTTGAGATGATCAAGCTAAGCACAAAACGACTATAATGTTCTAATACGTGTACATTCAAAGAGATAACATGAAGATATTACTCACAGGTGGCACTGGGTTTATTGGCTCGGAGTTGCTCAAGCTGCTATCAACTCACCAAGTTATGCTACTTACACGCTCTCCAGAGCGAGCAAAACAACGCCTACAGCATGCTGATCTGGGTAATATCGAATACCTTGACTCGCTCGAGTCGTTCGCCGATCTCAATCACGTTGATGCCGTCATTAATCTTGCAGGTGAGCCTATTGCGGATAAAAGGTGGACCAGCGAGCAAAAAGAAAAAATCTGCAAAAGTCGTTGGAAAATTACCGAGCAAATTGTTGAGCTGATCCACGCAAGTACCGAACCTCCCTCTGTTTTTATTAGTGGCTCGGCAGTTGGCTACTATGGTGATCAACAAGACCATCCGTTTGATGAGTGCTTACATGTTAATAGCGACGACTTTCCTCACGAGGTTTGTGCAAAGTGGGAGCAAATAGCCAAGCGCGCAGAGTCGGAGCAAACTCGGGTTTGTCTAATGAGAACTGGCGTGGTACTCGGCCTTAATGGTGGTGCGTTGGCAAAGATGCTATTACCTTACAAGCTTGGCGTAGGCGGCCCACTTGGGAACGGTAATCAGTACATGCCTTGGATTCACATCCTAGATATGGTCCGCGCCATCATGTACTTGCTTGAAACACCACATGCCCACGGTGCATTCAATATGTGCGCCCCCCATCCTGTGACTAATCGTATATTCAGCGGTACACTAGCCAAAACGCTAAAACGTCCGCATATCTTGTTCACGCCTAAATGGGTGATGGAACTCCTAATGGGAGAATCTTCCTGCTTATTGTTCGATAGCATGAGAGCCAAACCCAAAAAACTCACCGAACTGGGCTTTAAATTTAGCTACTCCAGAATAGAGCCAGCACTCAAGCACTTGCTTCATGACCGGAGCTGATGAATGATGGCTCTAATCAAGGTTTCTGAGTCTTAAATTATGAAAAAGTCGATTCTTATTACGGGTTGTTCAACTGGCATCGGTTACGTGTGCGCTCACGCCCTACAAAACAAGGGATTTAATGTCATTGCATCTTGTAGGAAAGAACAAGATGTCCAGCGCCTAATTAATGAAGGGCTAACCTGCATCAATCTAGACCTAAATAGCCCAGAAAGCATTTCTTCGGGCGTGAAGCAAGCGCTAGAGTTAGCAGAAGGTAAGCTTTACGCAGTGTTCAATAATGGTGCCTATGGTCAGCCCGGAGCACTGGAAGACTTACCCACCGGGGCTCTTCAAGAATCAATTTCAGACCAACTTTTTTGGTTGGCACCAGTTGGTCAGAGAAGTGCTTCCTCATATGCGCCAGCAAGGCGAAGGACGCATCATACAAAACAGCTCTGTTCTTGGTTTTGCCGCAATGAAATACCGTGGCGCCTATAATGCATCAAAATTTGCCTTAGAAGGCTGGACAGATACGCTCAGGCTAGAGCTTGCGGATACGAATATCAAAGTAGCATTGATAGAACCAGGACCGATCGAAACTCAATTTAGAAACAATGCATTACGAGCCTTTGAGAAGTGGGTTGATATTGAATCTAGCCCCCATCGTCATGCTTATGAAGGACAAAGAGAGCGACTCAACAACGACAAGTCTAATAATCGATTTGTTTTGCCTGCAGAGTCTTGCATCGCACCAGTTCTTCATGCATTAACTAGCGTTTCACCGAAAATTCGTTATCGAATTACTACACCGACTAAATTATTCGCAGTCTTGAAAAGACTATTACCAACCCGTGTACTTGATAAAATTTTGCGACAGGCTGCATAAAAAAGTTTTGTCGAAATGTAATTTCACCGTAACAATGTGATGTCATTATGAACATGTAGGTTAAAAAAACCTCAACTAAACGAATCAATTTCTACGCAATTCAGCGGGGATTCTTTCGCCCAAAGTGATTGAGTTGCTTAGATTTGGTATCGCCACCCATTACGTTTTGTAGCAATGTTTATACTACTGCGAGGCAACAATGACATTAAATCAGCTTAACTGGCTTAGTGTGGGTGTAGTGTTGACCATGTTCATCCTATTTTGATACCGCACTAACAAATAGCATTAGAATTGCGCTGCTTCGGCAGCGTTTTCTTTTTATCTAACACCTGAGCAGCAATAACCTCACTCTATTACCTCACGTTTTCTCAAAATAGAATGATTCATTATTGATGGTGAATGTCGCTTGAATTTCACCTAAATCAACTCCATATCTAATATCAACGACAGACACAAGGCAAGGATACTCTGATGCAATCCCCATTTATCGTTGAGATAACAGAACAGAACTTTCGCGAAACGCTTGAAGGATCAATGAACACGCCCGTTTTGATCCACTTTTGGGCCAACGCTCAGCCAGAAAGCGCACAGATACTCCCTGAGTTGCAATCTCTTGCTCAACAGTACAACGGTGCATTTACGCTTGCTCTACTAAATTGTGAAGATCAGCCCGCTTTAGCGTCTCAATTTGGCGTGCAAGTATTGCCAACTATCGCGCTGTTTATAAATGGTCAAGCCGTCGATGGTCTGGGAGGGCCCCAGCCAATTGATGCCATTGCTACCATGCTACAAAAGCATTTGCCAAGCCCAGATGAACAACTATTAAAGCAAATCAGTGAACTTCTTCAGCAAGGTGAGCATGCTCAGGCTTTGAGCATCATCCACACTTTGCCGCCAGAGCTGCAAGAGCGTGGTGATGTGAAACTCGCGATGGCTGATTGTTTGCTAGAAACCAAACAATTTGATATTGCCCAAGAACTACTGAACGCTATCCCTCTCGAGTATCAAGATAACTACTACAAGAGCCTAATAGCCAAGCTCGAGCTGCATTTGCAGGCTGCAGATAGCCCTGAGTTACAGCGACTAGAACAAGCATACGCAGCAGACATGGCAAACTTCGAACTCGCTTGTGAATTGGCGGTACAATACAACCAAGTTGGTCGGGATGAAGAAGCGTTGGAACTGCTGTGGAATATTCTTAAAAAAGACTTGGGCGCCCAAGACGGTGACGTGAAGAAGACTTTTATGGATATTCTCAGTGCGCTAGGTCAAGGTAACGCATTAGCAAGCAGATATCGTCGCCAGCTTTACTCAATTTTGTACTAAGCGCCGCATTCTTCTAGGAATAAGACAACAAAGGCCGGGATTTCCGGCCTTTGTCATATAAAAAACCAATAACCTCTCAAAGGTCTCAGAACTTCAATTGTCTATTGTCTATAAATAGGTAAAAATGGATCGAATATTATGCACTTAAGGGAATAACTCATGCCAATTGATTCACTGATCACCATCGGTATTTTCGTCGTTCTTGCTGTCGTTATCTTATCTTCAGCCATTAAAACGGTTCCGCAAGGAAACAACTGGACAGTTGAACGCTTCGGACGCTACACCCACACATTAAAGCCGGGTTTAAACTTGATCATTCCATTCGTTGATAAAGTTGGTCAAAAAGTAAACATGATGGAGCGCGTTCTCGATATTCCTGCGCAAGAGGTCATTTCAAAAGATAACGCTAACGTGGTTATTGACGCTGTCGGATTTGTTCAAGTGATCGATGCTGCAAAAGCGGCTTATGAAGTCAACGACTTAGAACACGCTATTAGAAACTTGACCCTTACGAACATTCGTACCGTTTTAGGTTCAATGGAACTGGACGAAATGCTGAGCCAACGCGACATGATCAACTCTAAGCTGTTGGCGATTGTTGACCAAGCAACAAACCCTTGGGGCGTAAAAGTCACACGAATTGAGATTAAAGATGTCCAGCCACCAGCCGATCTGACCGCTGCAATGAATGCGCAAATGAAAGCCGAGCGTAATAAGCGTGCGGAAATTCTTGAAGCAGAAGGGGTTCGCCAAGCTGAGATATTAAAGGCCGAAGGTCATAAACAATCAGAGATATTAAAAGCTGAAGGCGAAAAGCAGTCTGCTATTCTCCATGCAGAAGCACGTGAGCGTGCCGCGCAAGCAGAAGCAAAAGCGACTTACATGGTTTCCGAAGCCATTGCAAAAGGTGACATGCAAGCCGTCAATTACTTCATTGCACAGGGTTATACCGAAGCGATCAAGAGCATTGGTCAAGCCGAAAATGGTAAAATCATTATGCTTCCATTAGAAGCAACCGGACTAATGGGCTCGGTTGCAGGGATAGCAGAAATGTTTAAACAGCAAGATAAAGAATAATTTATGGACTTTTTTAGTTTGTTGGAAGGTATCTCTTTCTGGCATTGGCTAGCGTTTGGCTTTGCTCTTTTAGCAGTTGAGCTACTTGGTACCGCAGGGTATTTTCTCTGGCTCGGGATGTCTGCACTTATCGTTGGAGCACTCATGACCGTTTTGCCAATGAGCTGGCAATTGCAATGGCTTTGCTTTGCAAGCTTCAGCTTAATCACCACCTGGCTTTGGTGGCGACGACAATGGTCTAAAGACAAGCAAGAAGACCAAGAAAGAGATCTGAACCAAAAGTACAAGCAGTTAATTGGGCGTACTCTTATCCTTGAAGAAGACTTTTCCGTCGGGCTCAATCGCATCAAGGTAGCCGATACCACATGGTCCGCACTATCGGATCAAGCACTTCCAGCCGGTACCCGCGTAAGAATCACCGATGTTGAAGGTATTATTTTAATCATTGAGCCTGATTCTAATTAATTTATGCCAAAGTAATGGGGCAAATCATGCTCCATTACTTTAATCTAAACAACTGCTTTCATTTCATTACCTTAATTAAAATCGAGAAAAAAAATAAGTATTAGTAATATTATTAATACCCTACCTACCATTTCCTATTATTTAATTATTCAACACACGACAATCAATAAGATAGAAATATATCTAGGTAAATTATCGATCTAAATTTATTTTAAAAAATAAAACTTTATTGAATTATTTTTTGATCTTTTTATCCTCGGATACATACTTAACGCATAAGCATTTAAGTTGAGTGCTTTTTATTTGGTAAGTAAGAGGATGTACTATGAATAAGCTTCTCTTTTTAATGTTGTGCGGTATTTTTTCTTTTTCTTCCTTTGCCTACAACAACGGAAACGGCGGTACAACTAATTTGGGACCTATAGTCGAATGTAAGATGCCAAGTGGCGACGTTACGAATATTCCAAGTGAAATGTGTCGATTTAGAGGTGGGGAATGGGAATAGTAAAGAAGTAAGAGCTTAGTTTGATATAAGAGCCCTATTCAACCTTGCCTTTCTGCGTAGTCACGGTTTATACAAGCACGTAGATATTTAAAGTTTATATTAAGGTGATTATTATGAGATTTTTATCTGGTCTATTAGTAATATCTTTTGCCATAATTCCGTTAACCACTCATGCTAATGGTGCATCCGGTGGTCGTACGTTAGGCCCAGAGATAAAGTGTGAGTTGCCAAACGGTAATGTACATATGTTGCCACCGTTATATTGCAAAATATACGACGGCCGAGAAGTGAAATAGAAAAGGAGCCTAGCGGCTCCTTTTATTATCTAATTAAGTATTAGTGGAAGCTGTAAGGGATAAGAACTTGTAGACGTAAGTCTGTTTCATCCGCATCGCCAGCACCTGCGTACTCATCACGTTCTAGGATTGTACCGTGTAAACGAATGGTAGAACCTTTAAGCGCGCCACTTTGTAGTGAGTAAGATACTGTTGCGTTAACTGCGTATTCGCTTTCGTAATCCCAGTCACCTGATGCTCCGCTTGCTGCAGAGTCAGCGCCAGTACCGTAACCAAAGCCTAGGTAGTAGTTCCAGCCGTTACCTTGGTTGTAAGATAGACGGTTGTACCATGCTAGCTCACCCGCTTTGTTCCAGTCAGACAGCGCGTCCCACCACTGAGACCAAGTACCATTGTTCATACCATATGTATGAATAGTACGAGGAACGAAGTCCGCACGGTTATCTGTGTCTGTGTAGCGCAACTCAGACATCCAAGCTAGCTTGCCGAAAGATTGATTCAAAGATAGACCAGTGTGGAAACCTAGACCATCGTATTTCACATCATCGTCAACACCGTAGAAATCAAATGCTAGAGTTGTACGGTCACTAACAGTGTACTTCAAGTAAGCCTTGTAAGAAGTGTTGTCAGTTTCGTTGTGGTAGCTAGTTACTTGACCTGCACCCCAGTCAACACCATTTGCATATTGAACGCCAGTAGCTTGACCCAAACCAAGTTGCATAAACAAGCTGTCAGTTAGGTTACCGTTTAGGCCTAGAGAGTGTAGGTAGCTCCATGAAGTGTCAGACCAAAGCGCTGGTGCGTAATCATCTTCGTGAAGCAGCCAAGGTGCTGTAAATTGGTCTGCGCCAAAGTAGCTTAGGTTGAAATCACCAAGTTTAGCGTTCAGTTCGAAACCACGGTAAGTACCAGGTACAAAGCTCCAAACGTTACCGATTGTACCGTTACCACCAGCCTGTAACATACCGAAACGAGCATTAAAGTTTTCGTTTGCTTTGAATTTCAGCGCTGCTTTGTAAACTTTAAGCTGCTGACCATCACCTGCACCCCAGTCTAGGTTGTTACAAGTTGAGATTTCGTTACATAGGTAGCCTTCGTTTGAATTGTAAAGACTATCGTTGTAAAGATCGCCAGAGTAGTAAGCCGCAACATCTGCGCCCACCCAACCATCGTGGTAGCCAGAAGTGAAGTCCAAAATTGCGTTGTAAGAAGAGTAGTTTAGACGACTCCAACGGTCACCATTTTCACCGCCGGGCTTACCTGTTGTACGAGTTCGTGAACGAGTATCAACTATGAATAATGCATTCAGACTTGAGTCTTGCATAAATTCGTTCACTTTCTCTACGTACTCGCCACCTGCTGCACTTTCAGTAGACGCTGTAGCTGGAGCGACAGCAACAACACCAAACATTGCTGCGGTTAACGCTGAAACCTTAAAAAATTTGTCCATGGAAAAACTCCTAAAAATGGATATAGCTGTATTTTTCTATCTCACCTTTAGTTGGCCGCCGAAGGAGAGAAGTAAATTCCTGATCAAACCTCATTATTTCTAATTTGGCTTTTTTTAGTTCCTGCATACACACCGTGTATCCACGTGATTAAGACTAACTTCGCAGCTAAAAACATCCAAATGTAACTTATTTTTTTTCTAAAAAAATATGAGCCACTCCAAAGTTCCATATAACTTATTGATCCAGATCTTATTTTTAACAACATCAACACAACACAATAAATTATTATTTAAAATCAAACACTTAAATTGAACTTAAAAGTATCAACTTGAAGTCACTCGCAGACTAAAAAAGCCAAAAAAACCAATAGCCCAAGGTTCGATCTTGATCACTGAAAAGAACAAAGGCATCAATTACTCAATAAAAAAACACTTAATTATGAACAAGAAAAAGCCCCGCATGCTTAGCATACGGGGCTTTTAGTTATTTTTTAGCTTTTTTGAGAAGACTTAATTCATCAGTTCGAGTAAGTCTTGTTCTGTTTTAATTTCGATACCCAGTTCTTGTGCCTTTGCGAGCTTCGAACCTGCATTTTCACCAGCAAACAAAATATCGGTTTTCTTAGAAACACTACCCGTCACTTTAGCCCCCAGTGCTTGGAGGGCTTCTTTGGCTTCTGTACGCCCCAGTTGAGAAAGTGTTCCCGTTAATACTACTGTTTTACCTTCTAATGGTAATTCCCCCACCTGCTCAGTAGTATTAATCTCTGGCCAATGAATTCCTTGTTCAAGCAAATCTTTAACCACCGCTTGGTTCTGTTCTTCACTAAAGAAAGTCGTAATATGTTGAGCAACCACAGCACCGATGTCTTGCACTTCAATCAACTGCTCTTCGGTAGCATTTTGGATCGCTCCCAACGTTTTAAAGTGCATTGCTAAGTTTGCTGCGGTTGCCTCGCCAACTTCACGGATCCCCAGTGAATACAAAAACCGAGGTAAAGTTGTTTCTTTGGATTTTTCTAACGCATTCACAATATTCTGCGCAGACTTTGGCCCCATGCGATCTAGTACGGTTAAAATCCCCGCTGATAACTTAAATAAGTCAGCAGGAGTTTTCACCATCTCACGATCAACAAGCTGCTCGATCACTTTATCGCCTAAACCGTCAACGTCTAACGCTTTACGAGAAACAAAGTGTTTTAGCGCTTGTTTGCGTTGGGCTTGGCAAACTAAGCCCCCCATACAACGTGTTACCGCTTCTCCTTCGATCCGCTCAACATGCGAACCACAAACAGGACACTGAGTTGGGAAAACAATATCTCGAGCTGTTTCTGGTCGACGCTCTTTGATGACAGATACGACTTGCGGAATAACATCGCCAGCACGGCGGATCACAACGTGATCACCAATCTTGACCTGCAGACGTTCTATCTCATCTGCGTTATGAAGCGTCGCATTACTTACCGTTACCCCGCCAACAAATACAGGCTCTAGTTTAGCAACAGGTGTAATCGCACCAGTGCGACCGACTTGGAACTCCACTTCATTCAGTGTCGTCATTTCTTCCTGTGCTGGGAATTTGTAGGCAATCGCCCAACGTGGAGCGCGAGCAACAAACCCCAGACGCTCTTGCACGGCAATATCGTCAATTTTAATAACGACACCATCGATCTCATAAGGGAGGGCATCACGACGCTGCAATATATCTTGGTAGTAAGCTTTTACATCCGCCAAGCTTTCAACTCGCTTAGTTTCCGGGCACATTGGCAGTCCCCAAGATTTGATTTGCAAAAAGCGTTCGTAATGACTTGCTGCCAATTCTGCGCCTTGCACCACGCCTACACTGTATGCATAGAAGCTAAGCGGACGAGAAGCCGTAATACGTGAATCCAATTGTCGTAAGCTACCTGCCGCAGCGTTACGTGGATTAACAAAGATTTTCTCGCCTTTCTTCCTTGCTAATTCATTGAGCTTTTCAAACCCAGCTTTCGGCATAAAGACTTCACCACGAACTTCAAGACGATTTGGCCAGTCATTACCCCTGAGTTTTAAAGGAATGGCTTTAATCGTACGCACATTCTCTGTGATGTTTTCACCCGTAGTACCATCGCCTCGAGTGGCCGCCTGAACTAACACGCCATTCTCATATAACAAACTTACGGCGAGTCCATCCAATTTAGGCTCACAACAGTATTCTTTCACACTCTGGCTGCCCACGCGCTCTTGTGCGCGCTTGTGGAAACTATCAAGTTCACTATCATCAAACGCGTTATCAAGCGAAAGCATCGGTACTTCATGTGTCACTTGGCTAAACGCAGAAAGAGGTTGTCCACCGACACGTTGGCTTGGCGAGTCTACGGTTATTAAGTCAGGGTTCTCAGCTTCAATATCCAGTAACTCTCGCATTAAACGGTCGTACTCGGCATCAGGGATCTCTGGGTTATCTTCCACGTAGTAACGCACAGCGTGGTAATGCAACGACTCTTTTAGTTCTTCTAGTCGCTGAAGTACTGATTCAGACATAGTAAAGCCCCGTGTATTTTCAATCGGTGAGGTTGGGAAATCCAAGAAAAAGGGCTCCATCCGGAGCCCTATTATTATTTGCTGTTAAGATTATGCGTTAGCGGCATTAAACTCAACTATTTGACGTCGATAAGATGCTAAACGATCTGGCGTCATTAAGTTGCGCTGGTCATCAAGTACGTTACCACCTAAATCATCAGCAATTTGCTGCGCAGTTCGGAGCATTAAGTTGAAGTTCTGTTCAGCCTCGCCATAACAAGGCAATGTCATGAAGAATGAAATACCCTTCGTTGTAAACTCAGCAGGATCAGCATGTTCAAACGTACCAGGGTGCATCATATTAGCGACGCTAAACAGCACTTTGCCGTTACCGGACAAGTCGACATGACGGTGGAAAATATCCATCTCGCCATAAATTAGACCGTTTTGTTGCATACTTTCAAATAAAGCAGTACCAACAAATGGCTCTTCACCAGCACAGTGCACATTCAATACAATCACTTGCATTTCAGGTTCTAGCTTTGGCTCTTCCTTAGGCTCTGCAACGACAGGCTCACTAACCGTTTCGACTTGCTGTTCTTTCTCCGTAATATCAAACGCGGCGGGAATAGCGTCTTCTTCCACAGCGGGCTGGAATGGCTCTTCAGCTACTGTTGCTTGAACAACAGGCTCAACGTCCTCTTCTTTATCTTTTTCTGCAACAAATGAAGGGATGTCATCCGGCTCCTGCTGCGTCTGTTTGACTTCAGATGGGCCACCGAATAACGGGTCAGATTCAAACTTGTTGTCGAAAGAATTCGCCATCCCAAAATCTGGTTCTTTGCGATCTTTGCGAATGATCTCAAAGTCATCTTCAGGAGCGGGAGCGAAGTCTCGTTCTTTCTCAACAAGATCATTTTTGTCTTCTTGGTCAACATCCAGCTTACCAAGTGGCTTGTTACCAAACTTTGCTTTGCCTTCTTTTTTACTGCTCCATAAACCATGAAACAGTAATGCCGCGATGGCTAATGCGCCAACAACAATGAGTACGAATCGCAATTCCTGCATTATTTACTCTCAATATACTTGTTTTTACTACTCGCAGTTCCTTGAGCAGCAACCCAAGTGCAATAAATCTGAATGATACGTTTACTTTACCAAAACTATATGTAGATTTAGAACAACTTAATGCAAGAAGTTCCGTTTTTTGTTGTGATTCTTGCCACGATTCCACTTAACAAGACGTCATTTGTCAGGGCATTGAAAGAAAAGTCCTCACAGGTACAATGAGTTTTCATTTACACGAAGCCAAAATAGACATGAAGCAAAACAATCAGCAGAGAACCGGGTTCGGTTATTTTCTATACGGGATACAATTGGCACTTGCCCCTAAAATCAGGCGCTTTGTCATCTTACCTCTACTTGCAAATATCTTGCTTGTAGGTGGTGCCATCTTCTATCTATTTTCAAACCTTAATATATGGATAGAAGGCTGGATTGGGCAGCTGCCTGAGTTTTTATCCTGGTTAACTTACATTCTTTGGCCTTTACTCGCTCTGACGATACTCGCTACCTTCTCCTATTTTTTCAGCACGCTCGCGAACTTTATCGCCGCGCCATTCAATGGCCTCTTGGCTGAAAAAGTGGAAGAGTACTTAACGGGACAAAAAGTAAATGATGATGGTTTCACTGCCGTCCTGAAAGATGTTCCTCGCGTTTTAGCTCGTGAGTGGAGAAAGCTCCTTTACATTTTACCTAAAGCAATAGGCCTATTCCTATTATTGCTCATCCCTGCCCTTGGACAAACAGTAGGCCCATTTTTATGGTTTATCTTTACCGCCTGGATGCTCGCGATTCAATATTGTGACTACCCGTTTGATAACCATAAAATCCCATTTAACGACATGCGTTACAAATTGAAACAAAAGCAAGGTAAGGCCTATGGCTTTGGGGTATTGGTGTCTGTGTTTACGACGATCCCAATTTTGAACCTCATTGTCATGCCTGTAGCAATATGTGGTGCAACCGCTATGTGGGTCGCGGAGTTTAAGCCCCAACGATAGTCGATTAGAGATTAAGGAAAGGGATCAGCGCCAGCTTTTCCCTTTTCTTTTATCAAGTTCTGGGCCAACCTAATAAGATATAACTTTTTAATCCTTTTCCCTTTTTTTCATACCGCATATTCTTCTATCCATATTCACACAACGTGTAATGAAGGAACATCACTATGAGCAAAATCTACGAAGATAACTCTCTTACTATTGGTAATACACCTCTCGTTCGTCTAAACAAAGTAAGTAAAGGCAAAGTTCTCGCAAAAATTGAAGCGCGTAACCCTAGCTTCAGTGTTAAGTGCCGTATCGGTGCAAACATGATTTGGGAAGCAGAGAAAGCGGGCCTTCTTAAGCCAGGTGTAGAGCTTGTAGAACCTACCAGTGGTAACACTGGTGTTGCTCTAGCATTCGTAGCGGCTGCTCGCGGTTACAAGCTAACATTGACCATGCCTGAATCAATGAGCCTAGAACGCCGTAAGCTACTAAAAGCACTAGGCGCGAACCTTGAGCTGACTGAAGCGGCGAAAGGCATGAAAGGGGCGATTGCTAAAGCAGAAGAAATCGTAGCAAGCAACCCTGAGAAGTACCTACTTCTTCAACAATTTGACAACCCAGCGAACCCAGAAATCCACGAAAAGACTACGGGCCCTGAGATTTGGGAAGCGACAGACGGTGAAATCGACGTATTCGTTGCTGGTGTTGGTACGGGCGGTACTATTACAGGTACTAGCCGTTACATCAAAGGTGAAAAAGGCAAAGCCATCACTTCTGTTGCAGTTGAGCCAGCAGAGTCTCCGGTTATTGCACAAGCACTTGCTGGCGAAGAACTCCAGCCTGCCCCACACAAAATTCAAGGTATCGGTGCTGGTTTCATCCCTGGTAACCTCGATTTAGACATTATTGACCGTGTTGAGCAAGTTACCTCAGAAGAAGCGATTGAGATGGCTCGTCGCCTAATGGAAGAGGAAGGTATCCTAGCTGGTATCTCATCTGGTGCAGCGGTTGTTGCAGCGAACCGACTTGCGGAACTACCTGAATTTGAAGGAAAAACAATTGTAACTGTCTTGCCAAGTTCCGGTGAGCGTTACCTAAGTACAGCACTCTTTGCAGGTATCTTTACCGAAAAAGAGAACCAACAATAATATGTGTTCAAATCAATTTTTAGTTTAAAAAAGCCCCGTTTAGGGGCTTTTTTGTTGATCCCTGCCCTACCTTTGGTAATATCAGGGTGTTTTATTTCTAGCTTCAAAATAAAGAAGCAGAACACAAAAAGGTTTCAAAGTGATTACGCACGCAAACAGTTGCGTAGTTACCAAACTTTTGACTAGTATCAGAACTGACGCGCTTTGAACTCTTCCCGTGCTAGCGCACAAGATGTAAAGCAGTTAAGCTAAAATCTGGTCACAAACTAACAAAAAAATACATTTATTGGGGTATATCACATGTACGAGAAGCAAGTAGAAATCACAGCAGAAAACGGCCTTCACACTCGTCCAGCTGCACAGTTTGTTAAAGAAGCAAAAGCATTCGACGCAGACATCACTGTGACTTCTAACGGTAAAAGCGCTAGCGCTAAGAGCCTGTTCAAACTACAAACACTAGGCCTAGTGAAAGGTACTCAAGTTACTATTTCTGCTGAAGGCCCACAAGCTCAGCAAGCAGTTGACCACCTAGTTGCTCTAATGGACCAACTACACTAATCCGGTCTCCTACTCCAGAAGCCATTTTGTGAAAGCAAAATGGCTTCGTTGGAAATAGGCTCAAAACTAAGCTAAAACTATTCGTTAGCGCACCCATTATTCTCCCGTTTTATAAAGTTGACCAAACTTAAGGTAAGGCTATGATTTCAGGCATCCTAGCATCTCCTGGTATTGCAATCGGTAAAGCACTACTACTTCAAGAAGATGAAATTGTCCTAAACACAAACACTATTTCTGACGATCAAGTAGAAGCTGAAGTTCAGCGTTTCTTTGACGCTCGTAACAAATCTGCAGCTCAGCTAGAAACTATCAAGCAAAAAGCGCTTGAAACGTTTGGCGAAGAAAAAGAAGCGATCTTTGAAGGTCACATCATGCTTCTTGAAGACGAAGAGCTAGAAGAGGAAATCCTAGCACTTATCAAAAACGACAAGATGACTGCTGATCACGCTATCCACTCAGTGATCGAAGAGCAAGCATGTGCTCTTGAGTCTCTAGACGACGAATACTTAAAAGAGCGTGCAACTGACATCCGCGATATCGGTTCTCGTTTTGTTAAGAACGCACTAGGCATCAACATTGTTTCGCTTAGCGATATCAACGAAGAAGTAATTCTTGTTGCTTACGACCTAACGCCATCTGAAACTGCACAAATTAACCTAGACTACGTGCTTGGTTTTGCTTGTGACATCGGCGGTCGTACATCTCACACTTCAATCATGGCTCGCTCACTTGAGCTTCCAGCTATCGTTGGTACTAACGACATCACGAAGAAAGTTAAGAATGGCGACATGCTGATTCTTGACGCAATGAACAACAAGATTGTTGTCAACCCATCAGAAGCTGAGCTAGAAGAAGCGAAAGCGGTTAAAGCAGCATTCCTAGCTGAAAAAGAAGAGCTAGCGAAACTGAAAGACCTACACGCAGAAACGACTGACGGTCACCGTGTAGAAGTTTGCGGTAACATCGGTACAGTGAAAGATTGTGACGGTATCCTTCGTAACGGCGGTGAAGGTGTTGGTCTGTACCGTACTGAATTCCTATTTATGGACCGTACTGCGCTACCAACTGAAGAAGAACAGTACCAAGCGTACAAAGAAGTTGCGGAAGCAATGAACGGTCAAGCTGTGATCATCCGTACTATGGATATCGGCGGCGATAAAGATCTCCCATACATGGATCTTCCAAAAGAGATGAACCCATTCCTAGGCTGGCGCGCTGTACGTATCAGTCTAGATCGTCGTGAAATCCTTCGTGATCAGCTACGTGGCATTCTACGTGCTTCTGCACACGGCAAACTGCGTATCATGTTCCCAATGATCATCTCTGTCGAAGAAATCCGTGAGCTTAAGAAAGCGATCGAAGAGTACAAAGAAGAGCTACGCGCTGAAGGCCACGCGTTCGACGAAAACATCGAAATCGGTGTTATGGTTGAAACTCCTGCTGCTGCTGCGATCGCACACCACTTAGCGAAGGAAGTGTCTTTCTTCTCTATCGGTACAAACGACCTAACTCAGTACACGCTAGCGGTTGACCGTGGTAACGAGATGATTTCTCACCTATACAACCCACTATCACCAGCTGTACTTACAGTGATCAAGCAAGTTATCGACGCTTCTCACGCAGAAGGTAAATGGACTGGTATGTGTGGTGAACTTGCAGGTGACGAGCGTGCAACACTTCTACTTCTAGGTATGGGTCTGGACGAGTTCTCAATGAGCGGCATTTCAATCCCTAAAGTGAAGAAAGTAGTTCGTAACTCTAACTTCGCAGAAGTGAAAGCAATGGCTGAAGAAGCCCTTTCTCTACCGACAGCAGAAGAAATCGAAGCCGTGGTAGAAAAGTTTATTGCTGAGAAAGCTCAGTAATCGGTAGTACCAAGTAATTCAATACTTAATGGCCATTAGACGGCGAAAAAAGTCGTCTAATGAGCTATATTGGTATACTATAATTCGACAGAATAAAACCAAACCTTAGGAGCATGACACAATGGGTCTGTTTGACAAACTTAAGAAGCTTGTATCTGATGACAGCGCTGACGCTGGTGCTATCGAAATCATCGCGCCACTTTCTGGTGAGATTGTAAACATCGAAGACGTGCCAGATGTTGTTTTCGCTGAGAAAATCGTTGGTGACGGTATTGCTATCAAGCCAGCAGGCAACAAAATGGTAGCTCCTGTAAACGGTACTATCGGTAAGATCTTCGAAACTAATCACGCGTTCTCTATCGAGTCTGACGACGGTGTTGAGCTTTTCGTTCACTTCGGTATCGACACAGTTGAACTAAAAGGCGAAGGCTTCACGCGTATCGCTGAAGAAGGTCAAACTGTTAAAGCTGGCGACACTGTAATTGAATTCGATCTAGCTCTTCTAGAAGAGAAAGCGAAGTCAACGCTAACTCCAGTTGTTATCTCTAACATGGACGAAATCAAAGAGCTAAACAAGCTTTCTGGTTCTGTAACTGTTGGTGAAACTCCAGTTCTACGTGTAACTAAGTAATTTTTACTTAATCGAACACGAAAAAAACGCTGCCAATGGCAGCGTTTTTTATTATCTGACTTTTTTCTGAGCGATGTGCATCGCTGAAACACGTTCAACTGAGCAAGCCTAGTGCTGAGCTCGGCCTTTGCTTCGCTTGAGCGAGTAATGCAGTTGTCGCATCTTGGAGCACTTGAGAACGCACCATTTCTGTAGATTCTCTTGCGAAGTCTGTATCTCTTATTCGACTCTTGGACTCTGTAACACTCCGATTCACAGTATTTAAGTTATCCATCGAGCCGTTTACACGGTTCTGAAAGCTGCCAATTTCACTTCGGTGCGAATCAACGTACTTAATTGCTGCATCAATCACTCCAACTGAAAGCTGAGCCTTACCTGCCGTCGACATATCAATGTCATCCATTGTGACTAATTGACCAGCGCTCACATCAAGCTCATCCGCTAAACTCCCTTCGAGAACCACACCCTCTGGCGCCTTCATCGTAGAAGCGAAGAATTGCAGTTCGTTGTTTTCCGTTACTGAAGCATTCACTATCGATTGTTGAGCATTGATGTAAGTGGCGACCTGTTCTATACGGTCACCCAATTTGAGTCCAATGGATTCCGTTTGGGTTTGCCCTTTACTGTCTTGGTATTCGACTTTTAGGGTTTGGTTATCTTTAGTGACTCGCCAATCTTTATCGACCGCATCACCAACATAATGCTGCCCTCCCATCTCTGGGATATGGCTACGCATGTTACGTAACGTCAAAGAGATTGAATTAGCGTTCGCGCCAATATGGAAACTTTGTGAACCGTAAGATCCATCAAACAGGTTTTTATCCGCAAATGTTGTCGTGATCGCGACACGATCAAGCTCATCTTGCAGCGCTACGACCTCATATTGAATACTTTGCCGATCACTTGAGTCATAACTGCCGTTTGCTGCTTGAAGCCCCAGAGAGCGTAAGCGTTGCAATATGTCACTGCTTTCGTGCAATGCTCCCTCCGCTGTTTGAGCAACAGAAAAAGCGTCGTGCGCATTTCTTAAGGCGACATCAAGCCCTCTCGTTTGTACATGGAGAGTATTCGATATCTGTAAACCTGCCGCATCATCGCTCGCCGAGTTGATTCGAAACCCCGAAGTTAGGTTGCGTTGTGACTCAACATTTTGCGCAGCTGCTTGACTCAGGTGTCTCTGCGCCACCATCGCAGAAACATTGGAATTTAAAGAGATCATCTAATCGATATGAATGCCTTATCGAACATAATGTCAGGACACATCTGAATCGTTATAGCCAATAAGCAAAAAGCCAGGGATGAGCCTGGCTTTGGTTTCTTGCTTTGTTTAATTGATTAACCTAGCAGACTTAGCGCTGAGTTAGGCGCTTGTTTCGCTTGCGCAAGGATTGAGCTTGACGCTTGCGATAGAATTTGTGATTTGGTCATTGCCGTCGTTTCTTTCGCGAAATCTGTATCTTTGATACGGCTCTTCGACGCATTCACGTTCTCGTTAATGTTGTCCAAGTTGCTGATTGCGTGGTTGAAACGGTTCTGGAATGCACCTAGCTCTGCGCGGTGGCTGTCTACGTATTTCAGTGCCGCATCGATGATAGCAACAGATTCTTGTGCGCCACCAACTGAGGTTACGTCGATAGTATCTACTGTTACTTTTTTGCCTTCGCCTAAGCCTAGTTCACCAGATAGACCGCCTGAAAACTCGACCTCGCCCTCAACTTTGTTGTTGCCAGCGAAGATTTGCAGTTTACCGTCTTGGTCTACTGAGGCTTTCACTAGGTCAGTTTGGCCGTTAATGTAAGTCGCAAGCTCTTCGATATCGTCACCCGCTTTTGCGCTGATGTTGATTTCTTGCTCTTGGCCGTAGCTGTCCGTTAGGTTGATTTTTAGGTCATTCTTGCCTTGGGCAACGTTCCAATCTTTACCTTTACCGCTTTCTGCTTGGTAGCTTACACCGCCCATCATTTTGTTGTCTGAGCGCATGTCTTTTAGCTCAAGCATTACCGCTTCGCCGTTATCCGCACCGATTTGGAACGATTTCGCGCCGTGGGTACCGTTTAGCAGCTTGTTACCACCGAAAGAGGTTGTTTCTGCGATGCGGTTTAGTTCGTCGTTGAGTGCGGTCACTTCTTCTTGAATCGCAACACGTTCTGCTTTCGAGTTTGAACCGTTTGCTGATTGCAGAGACAAGTCACGCATACGTTGAAGAATATTAGTGGTCTCATTCATTGCACCTTCAGCAGTTTGTGCAATCGAGATACCGTCGTTCGCGTTGCGAACCGCTACATCCAAACCACGGCTTTGTACGTTCAAACGGTTCGAGATTTGCAGACCCGCAGCGTCATCTTTTGCGCTGTTGATTTTAAAACCCGAAGACAAACGCTCCATAGAAGTTTGTTGAGCTGAGTTTGCGTTGTTTAGGTAACGCTGAGCGGTCATCGCTGATACGTTAGTGTTTACATTCACTGCCATGGTGATTTCTCCAATTGATTTTCCGGTGTAGCGGTTTCCGACGTCTCGGAAAACCAAGTAGTTCTCTCAAAGTTACCTCTATTAACGACACCAAATTCAGAAGCTTTAGAAAAAAGTTTAAAAAAATAACATTGCGAGATTTAGCTAATAAAATTGAAGAAAAGTAAGAAAAAGTGCTCAAGTTTCCACAAATCGAGCCGAGAGGGCTAAATTGTATAGAAAACCAGCAAAAGGAAACAATTAAAGGTAAGTTCGCAGACGATAGACGTGAAAATTAGAAAAGAAAAAGCCCCTTTTCCTTTGAGAGAACTGGGGCTAGGTTGGTCGCCAGAGCCTATGTGGAGATCAAGAGAAATGAACACATTTCCGGCATACCGAGTGCAACTTTACATTGAAAATGATTGGCAGGTGAGAGATGAGAGAGCCGCTCATTCTATTGTAAAGTTGCTTGCCAAAAGCCTGCATTCCCATCCACGTCTGAATGTATTGAGTACAGGCTAAGTAAACTACTGCAATAGTGACATTGCAGAGTTTGGCAACTGTTTCGCTTGAGCAAGAATCGATGTACCTGCCTGTTGCAAAATTTGTGCTTTGGTCATTTGCGTGGTTTCTTTCGCAAAATCTGTATCTTTAATTCGGCTGTTCGATGCGTCAACGTTTTCTTGGATATTCGCCAAGTTGTTGATGCTGTGACTCAAACGGTTTTGCTTCGCACCTAAGTCTGCACGTTGCGAGTCTACGTATTTCAGTGCCGAATCCAGCACAGAAATCGCGTTTTGAGAACCTTGTACCGTGGTCATATCAATATCTTGTACTGACGTTCTGATAGGTTCATCACTCAGGCCAAGCTCAGATGCTAATCCACCAGAAATAGAAATCTCACCCTGAACGTTTGGATGCGCGACAAAAACTTGCAACTTGCCATCTTCACTTACAGACGCATTAATCATATCAGACTGACCATTAATGTAAGTGGCAAGCTCTTCGATGTCGTCGCCCGCTTTGGCATTAATGTTGATTTCTAGATCATCAACATTGCCGTCTTCGTCTTCACCCATACCTGGTAGCGTGATCTTCAAGTCAGATTTAGCTGGGTCAACACTCCAGTTTTTATCTTTACCGTTCTCAGATAAGAAGGTCACACCGCCCATGCGAGTATCGTCCGCACGAATGCTGGTGAGTCCCATGATCATGGCTTCACCTGAGCTCGCACCAATCTGGAATGCTGCTTCACCGAATGAGCCGTTCAATAGACGACGACCACCAAATGAAGTGGTTTCTGCAATACGGTTTAGCTCGTCAATCAATGCCATTGACTCTTCGTTGATCGCCTGACGCTCAGCTGGAGAGTTAGTACCGTTCGATGATTGAATCGCAAGGTCACGCATTCGTTGCATGACAGAGGTTGCCTCATTCATCGCACCTTCAGCGGTTTGTGCAATCGAGATACCATCGTTCGCGTTACGCATTGCGACATCTAGGCCACGAGACTGTGCAGTTAAGCGGTTAGAGATCTGTAGACCTGCCGCATCATCTTTTGCACTGTTAATCTTATGTCCTGAAGATAAGCGCTCCATCGACGTGTTTAATTCATCAGTCGCTTTGTTTAGGTAACGCTGCGCGGTCATCGCGGAGACGTTAGTACTAACTGTTACAGCCATTTTGCTCTCCTGTTGAGTTCGCAAGCTTTTGCGAAGCGGCCAGCTTTACTCTCATTTGGATAAGCACTGACCGTAAAAGTTACTTGCTAAATCTGCCTTAAACGCAGGGTTTAGAATCTCTAAATCTGTTCTGATATTTTCAATACAATTTGTGTGCCAACTTACGTAAATCATTTAACTGCTTTTAAAAGAGTCAGATAAACAATAAGTTAGCTTTATCATTAAGCTATTTCAGGTTTGTCAGACTCATCTTAGCCCAAGGGTATTGAACGCTGCCCTGTTGCCGCCCGACTTGCCTCCCGCCTCATTGCCGCTTTGGGTAAAATCGTGCCGCATGACATCTCAGACTCTCAGGTTACGCCGACTTATCGCGCTTAAGGCTTTGCACATAAGGCATCAAAATCAGACAATGTGTATGAGTGCCATACTAGATGTAGTTAAACAACGTTAAATCTTTGGTCTTACCGAATGCTTGTTGCGATGCCTGTAACGCTCGCGAGTTTTCACTGAACTCGATCACGGCTTTAGAGTAATCCAAGTCCTCAAAGTTGCTCTTCGCTTTTGCGAGAGACAAATTAAAGTCTTCATGATTTTGCTCTTGGATATCCAGCGTACTCAATCGAGCACCGGCATCTGTACGCGCTTTATTCAAATGGATAAAAGCAGCGTGGAATTCTTCTGTCATTTGGTGCAATTTGGCGGTCCCCGACGTATCCGAAACCGATTTGTCTGACCATGCCATTGCATCCTTGAAGGTATCGAAAATGCTGAACTCTGCCCGCTTTTCGATCTCAATGCTGTCACCAGGCGTAATTTGGCCTTTTACGTGCACTTTCAGGCCTTTGTATTCAATCCCTTTCTCTGGAGAAAACTCATCGGCATCCACTACTTTGCCGTTACGCTCTAATTGGTAACCAAATTTGCCGTTATTCATATCGACAAATGTCACGCGATACGCCGCATCATCCTTCGTATCAACGTTAGTGGCTCTGTTTAATAGCAACTCAGAACCGTTTTGTAGATCGTAATTCGGCTTATAATCGCCAAATGGGTTTGGTATCTCCATAAACAGCTTGCTGCCAGGATCGTTCATTGGCATCTCAAGCATGCTAGAAACTTTCATTTTACGCTGATAATCGTCCCCAGCGTATTGCACGCTACCATCTTTATCGCGATAAAATGGTTGGCTTTTTGGCTTAGTGCCAGCAAACACGTAGTTACCAGATTCATCTTGCGAGTTCACCAAGTTAAGGAAGTTGTTCGCAATCTCTTCTAGCTCACGCTTCTTTGCTTGTCGGTCTTCCGCAGAAAACGCACCGTTAATCATCTCCATCGTTAAGCGCTTCGACTCGTCGGCAAAATTCTCCGCATTGGCGATATTAACTTCGTGGTTTTCTAGACGATTACGCACCAACACTATCGAGCTAAGATATTGTTGTAGCTGTTCTTGTTGCTGACTAATGTTTTGGATGTAATGCGCAGCGAGGGGGTCGTCACTAGGTTTCAGTAACTTTTTCCCTGAAGCAAGCTGCTCTTGGTTGTGGTGAACCTTATTCTCTTGACGACGCAGATCATTTTGTACGGACTGATAGTTATGGAAACTAGAAATTCGGGTTAGCACTTATCTCTTCTCCTTACCTCAGTTGTAAAATGGTATTGAAGGTATCGTTCGCCGCTTGCATCACACGTGATGAAGCCATGTACGCTTGTTGAAACTTCATCATGTTGGCCGCTTCTTCATCGAGGTTAACACCAGAAATAGAAGCAACGCGCTCTTGCGCCGCTTCATGCTCTAAACGAGCGACGGAGGCTAAACGGTTTGCTGTAGAAGATTTCAGTCCAACTTCAGTATTGAGGTTATGATAAACATCGATCAAGGTACTGGATTTTCCATCCATCATCTTGTCTGTTTGGATCTTCTGCATTTTTCTCAAGTTGCCGTTACCACCTTCAGAAGGCACCAAGTTTGCGGTGAATTTATCATTCATCAGAGCGCCTTCGCTCAACTCAAACACGGTTGCATCGCCGTTTTTATACAGCGGATGGCTTTTCGGCACTGAGATTTCAATCATCGGGTTATCTTTATCTAACGGGTATGAGTATTTGTCCGATAGTAAATTACCCTTGTTATCCGTGATCTTTAACCACGGCTTATCATGCTTCTCGTCGGCTGGTTGTACGGTAACCTCAAACTCTTTAACATCCCCCGCCTCACGAATTTTAAACTTGGCGTTACCTTGTGCAAAAGTGGTTGAGGCTTCATAACTTTGTGCGGCAATAGCTTTTGCGTCATTGGTTTCCATCTTTATGATGGCTGCACCACTTCTCGTTGGGCGTAGCAATACGCGCTCACCGGCGGCAAGGCCTTCACCAATTTGCACTTTCATACCATCCAGAACAAACGACGAATCCGAACGGTCGATGTTCAACGACATTTGCTCACCTTTCGGTGTTGTCACGCTGTATTGGTCGCCATCATAACGCAGCGAATATTCACCACCTTTGATCGCGGAAATATCCTCGATGTAAACCGCAACATTAGCTTGAGAGTCAGGCGCAGCAAAAACTCGAGATTTTGCCACCAGCTCAGAGTTCACGTCAGTAAATACGTCTTTACCTATCTTACCGTTGAGATCCAGACCTTGAGATTGCAGCTGATTAATTTTGTAGGAGAAGCCCGTTGCTAAACGGCCCATTTCATCTTGCAGTTGTGGGATGTGTTTGTCGCGCATTTCAAGTAAAGCGCCGATTTTGCCATCCATATCATCAGACTTGATCGCTTTAATGCCATTCCCTTCCACCATTGCTAATCGTCTTTGATGAACATCCGGATAGCCATCGATCATTTTGAGCTGGCTTGCTTCCGTGCCAGAAACAAGAGTGTGTCCATTGCCGATATGAACATTAAACCCTTCCGCATTTTTGCGTGGGGTTACGGTAACTTTGGTGTACTCTGACAGCTCAGTAACCAGCTTTTCATGCTGATCCATCAGGTCATTATGTGGGCCGGGAGTACGCATCATCAGTCGATGAATATCGCGAATTTCCAACGCAAGTTGATTAACGCGCTCAATGCCCATATCCAATTTTTTATTGGTGACATCAGATTGCAGTCGCACGGTTTCGTGGAAATCATTTAATGTATCAGAGAAGATTTTCGCCTTTTCCAATACCACTTTTCGTGCCCCTAAATCGTTCGGGGTATCTGCCATGGTTTTTACCGCATCGAACCATTCATTCAGGTTCTCGGGAATTTTCTTCGATGCCACAGAGCTCAACATGCTAGAAAGCATATCAAGATTATCTTGGGTATCCGTTTTGTTGGCATTGTTGGTCGACGACAGGTTCAGTTCATTCACGGCAAACTGATCCCACGAGCGGCGAACATTTTCCACATGCACACCCATGCCGTAGGTAGAACCACCGAACATGCGCGGATCATTCGTGCCTTGGATAACAGACTGACGGCTATAACCCTCTGTATTAACATTAGAAATGTTATGACCAGTGGTGTTTAATTGTCTCTGAGCAGTAAGCACACTTTGAGTACCTACATTCAGAAGATCTGACGCCATACATGCCCCCAAAAACGAAATATAAATCGGCAAAACCGATCACCTAGACACATTAAAAGCAAAAGATGTGCCAAGTGATAGAAAGGCGTAGATGTTCAGATAAAGTGAAGGCTTGCACTATGGCAAGCCTTCGAGAACTTCATAAATTGTCGCAGAAACATTACATACTTTCGATTTTATCCTTCACCTGCAGGACTTTATCTGCGTAATTCGGATCGGTCGCGTAACCCGCACTGTGGATACCGCGAATAAACGACTCTGAGTTCCCGCGTTGCTGCAATGCTGTCTCGTAACGTGGGTTGTCATTCAAAAATCGTACAAAGTCATTAAAGCTGTCTTCGTAACTTGAGTATGAGCGAAACGCTGCCGTCTCTTTCACTGGCGTGTTATCGTGGAACTCTAAAGTTTGAGTCGTCACTTTGTCACCCTGCCAGCTTCGATCTGCTTTGATATTAAATAAGTTGTTGCTGCTGCCACGCGCGTTCTTCACGACCTTTTGTCCCCACCCCGTTTCCAAAGCGGCTTGCGCAAGTAGCAGAGATGGCTCGACTCCTAGGGCTTTCGCAGCTTTCTCCGCGTATGGCTTCATCGAGTTAACAAAGGATTCTGGTGAATCGAATCGAGTGGGTTCATTGCTTGGTCGAGATAGTTGACCAGATTCAATCAAGCGCTGTTCAATCTCGCGCGCTTTTTTCGGGTCAACACGACGATATTCCGCAGCATTGTTTGCCGCATCACGCATAGCCGTTTCTTTTTTGTCGTTCCCTTGCCCAGCCGTTAATTGCTTAACAATCATATCGGCCAGTCCCATTGAACCAGACGAACTCAATTCACTCGCCATCTGTTCATCCAACATTTGTCGGTAGAACTTCTCGTTTTGGCTGTTCATCATGTTGGACTCAAAGCCCTCATTGGCTTCACGCATGGATTTCAACATCATGGAGGTGAAGATCGATTCGAACTGACGAGCAGCCGCATGCAATGCTTCTTGCTCGCCATCTTTTCCCTCTTTCACTGCTTTTTGACGCAGAGTGTCCAGAGAACTGATGTCATGGATAAAACCAATGTCGTTAGGATTGTTCATTATACCTACCTCCTAACCATTAAATGATGATCAACTGGCCTTCAATGGCACCAGCTTGCTTCAATGCTTGTAAAATTGCCATCAAGTCCGAAGGCGCAGCCCCGACTTGGTTCACGGCACGGACCAAATCATCCAACGTTAAGCCTGGTTCGAACTTAAACATTTTGCCTTGCTCTTCGCTGACTTCGATATCCGAGTCTGGTACGACTACGGTTTGCCCACCAGAAAAGCCGTTAGGTTGGCTAACATTCAGGTTTTCTTTGATCGCAACCGTCATGCCGCCGTGCGTTACTGCTGCTGGTTTAAGACGCACATGCTTACCAACTACGATGGTGCCCGTGCGAGAGTTAACGATGATTTTGGCTGCACCATCTGCTGGGTCGAACTCTAGGTTTTCGATTGCCGATAAGAAGGCAACACGCTGGCTGACGTCACGAGGAGCACGCACGCGCACTGATGTCGCGTCAACAGCGCTCGCCATTTGTGGGCCAAGGAAGTTGTTTACAGCATCCGCCATACGTTGAGCCGTTGTGAAGTCTGACTCAAGCAAGTTGAACGTGATGTAATCACCACGACCAAATGGGTTTGGAATTTCTCGCTCTACTGTCGCACCACTAGAGATAAGACCAACGGTTGGATTGTTACCTACGATTTTAGAACCGTCAGCGCCTTCAGCACTGAAGCCGCTCACTACTAAGTTACCTTGAGCAACCGCGTAAACTTGACCGTCGAGACCTTTGAGGAACGTTTGTAGTAGCGTACCACCACGCAAACTTTTAGCACTTCCGATGGAAGAGACAGTCACGTCCACTTGCTGACCCGGTTTAGAGAAAGGCGGCAATTCTGCCGTAACCATGACTGCGGCAACGTTTTTAATTTTTGGCTTTGTGCCCGGCGGCATCTGAATGCCGAAGTTTTGCAGCATGGCGGCGAAACTTTGCTCTGTAAACGGGTTCGCTTCACCCGTACCAGGTAAGCCTGAAACCAAACCATAACCCACGAGTTGGTTGCTTCGTACACCTGCCACTTGCGCGACGTCTTTGATACGTGCGGCTTGGGCTACGGTAGAAAACAGAGCAACGCTCATCAGTACTAAAAGGAGTTTTTTCATGCTTACTTATCTCTTGCAGTCAAATTGCCGTCAGCACGGCGTGTTATAGCGCTACATTAAAGAATCGTGCCAAGAAGCCTGGCTCTTGCATATCTTGTTGCAAACCAGTGCCAGAGTACTGAATTCTTGCGTTAGAAACACGATTTGATGCAATGGTGTTGTCGAAATTAATATCATCCGGACGAATAGTGCCACTTAAACGTATGTACTCATCACCTGTATTTAGCGTCATCCACTTCTCACCGCGGATCACGAGGTTGCCGTTTGCCAGTACTTCAATCACCTCAACAGTGATGTAACCACTGATGCTGTTGCTCTGCTTTGCAGAAGAGTCACCTGCAAATGAGTTGGAGTTGTTTAAGTCATAAGAGAAATTATATTTTCCGCCAATTTGCAGCTCTTCTCCGCCAACTTGAAGCGGGTCCATTTGCGCTTCATTGGTTTTCGATAAATCGGCATTTGCGCTTTTCGTCGCACTGGTTGTCTCATCCAGTGTTACGGTAATAATGTCGCCAATACCACGTGGTTTAGAATCGTCGTAGAGATCGGTAATGTGCTCGGCGCTAAACAACGAACCTGTTGCAGCAGCATAATGCTCAGGTTTGTTTTTCGGATGAATTGGAGCCCAAGCAGGGTCGCCAGCAACCGGATCGCTTCTACCACGTAAAGTATCTACAATACCGCTGCTCTCTTCTTTCGATTTATCGCCTTCTACTGCGTCGACCACAGTGGTTGCTTGTGTCACTTCATCCGTTTCAATCGGTTCCAACATGGCACAGCCCGACATCGTAGCAATCAAAGCGAGTAGGCAAATACGTTTCATCGTGAGCTCCTCAAATCTTGCTCTTAATCGTTACAATTGCTGGTTAACGAAGCTCATCATCTTATCGACTGACGAGATCACTTTTGAATTCATTTCGTAAACGCGCTGGGCTTCGATCATGTTGACCAACTCTTCTGTTACATTCACGTTGGACGCTTCCAGCATGGATTGACGAATTTCCCCCAAACCGTCCAAACCAGGAACACCCTCTTGTGGATCGCCACTGGCCCCCGTTGGTAAGTAAAGGTTCTGACCAATTGGCTCTAGGCCACCCGGGTTAACAAAATCTGTAATGGTTAACTGACCAACGACTTGGTTGTCTTGCTGCCCTCGGACGCGAACCGACACTTCACCATCCGTACCGACAGTAATAGAAATCGCATCTTCTGGAATCACAATTTCAGGCTCTACAGGGTAGCCAGAACCCGACGTGACTAACGTGCCTTCACCATTTAGCGTGAACTGACCGTTACGGGTATAACCGATGTTGCCGTCCGGCAATGTCACTTGAAAAAAGCCGTCGCCTTCCACCATCATGTCCAGTGCGTTGGTCGTTGTCTGTGCATTGCCGTGCGTGTGCACTTTTTGCGTCGCAACCACTTTAGAACCCGCACCTAGCATCAAGCCACTTGGCAGTTCCGTGTTCTGAGATGACTGGCCGCCAGGCTGGTTGATGTTCTGATAGAACAGATCTTCGAATACTGCACGGCTCTTTTTGTAGCCGACAGTAGAGGCGTTCGCCAAGTTGTTCGAAATCGTGGCAATGTTGGTTTGTTGGGCGTCTAGACCTGTTTTACTTACCCATAGTGCTGGATGCATAGTGAACCTCTAACTCTGTTAACTCATACGAAGCAGTGAATCTGAAGATTTATCCATTTCTTCAGCTGTGCTCATCATCTTGACTTGCATTTCAAACTGACGTTGTAAGTCAATCAATGCGGTCATTTCACCTACGGCATTCACGTTACTGCCTTCTATCGCTCCCGTCTGGAGGCTAACAGTCGCGTCTGCTTCGTAAGGTTGGTTTGGAGTTTTATGGCGAAATAAGCCATTGGTGTCTTTAAACAAGCTTTGATCATTAGGCTTAACAAGCTTAATGCGATCAACCGCTTGGAATTCTTCTGCCGGGGCACCTTGAGGAAGTACAGAGATGGTGCCATCCCGACCGATTTCAATTTTGGAGAGAGGAATAGGCAAAGTAATCGGCGCGTCGTTTTCACCCAGCACCAAATGACCACTTGCGTTGGTAAGCATGCCATTTTGATCGACTTTTAGGTTGCCGTTACGGGTCAACCCTTCTTTCCCTGTATGATCGAGTACCGATATCCAACCGCTGCCTTCAATCGTCACATCCAGATCACGCCCTGTTGTAATCACGCTACCTTGAGCAAAGTTATGCCCTGGACGCTCTGTCATGCTGAATACACGTGAAGGATGGCCTTCACCATAAGCCTGCATTGAGCGAGCCTGTGCTAAATCAGCCCGAAATCCGGTCGTGCTTACGTTAGCCAAGTTATTAGCGCGCAATTGTAGTGCCTGCATATTTTGCTTGGCGCCACTCATTGCGAGAAACAGTGCGCGATCCATAAATTACTCCAAAAAATCTCTCTGTACACGGAGTAAAAAGCAATAGTTATGCCAAAACAAAAATAGACTTATTAATCAATACTTTGAATTAAAAATCAACAATGAAAAGAGGTCAATAGAGGCAGAAAACTGTAACGAGAGGCAAGGTTTTGATCCATACGGCGGCAACAGCGGCAAATCGTAGATCAAAGCATGCTTAGCCTGAGTGAGGTGTATTCAGGCTAAGCATCAGATGAATGTCATGATGAAAATGAACAAAGCGGTAATTACTAAGAAGCAATCACACGCCATTGCTTACTCAAGCAGAGTATCGAATGACCCAGCTAGTGCTCTAGCGGATCTGTAAGATATTCTGTTGTAGTTGGTTGTGTACTTCTAGCGAACGTGAGTTTGCTTGGAAGTTACGCTGAGCAGAGATCAGGTCCACCAACTCCTGCGTCATATCAATGTTTGACTGTTCCAGCATACCGTTATTGATGGTGCCGAAAGAGCCTTTATTTGATTCACCCCAGATCTTGTCACCAGAGAACTGCGTTGAATCCCATTGAGTGCCGCCTTTCTTATCCAGACCTTGCTCGTTTGGAACACGTACGAGAGCAACACGACCCAATGTAACGTTTTCACCGTTTGAGTAAGTTCCCAATACGCTGCCGTTTTCATCGAAGTCAACTTTGGTTAGGAAGCCCGTCGTTGCACCGTCTTCGTCAAACTTAGTCAGTTCGAACGGAGCCGCAAACTGTGTTGCTGAGCCTAAGCCGAAGTTAAGCGTCTGCGCAGGATCGGCACCATTCATATCGACTGGTGTCGTGTTCGTCGCCGGATCGCCCAGAGCCACAGAAGTGATTGGCTGACCATTGTTCAAGCTCGCCAACGTACCATCGTTGTTGAACTTCATGGTATGCCCCACATGACCTGTTGGCGTTTGCGCATCACCAGCCGCAACATTTAAAGGCTTTTCACCTTCTTTATCTGTCACGGTGTAGTAAGTGTTCCATGTATTTGGCTGAGTCTGATCTTTCAAGTAATACGTCGTTAGCTTGTAAGACTGACCCATCGAGTCATAAATTGTCGAAGAGGTTGAACGGTTGTATGTATCTGGGTCTGAAAAATCAAACTGCGTTGGATCTTTCAAATCGCCGTTCGCTGGCAAGTTCACACCCACTTCAATGTTTGCTGTTTGTTTTGGCTTACCAAATTCAGCAGGAATATTGATGGGTTGTGGCTCGTATGAAGAAACCTCACCAGAGCTTGGGTCCACTTGGTAACCTAATAAGAACTCATCGTTCGCGGTCACCATGTAGTTTTCTTTATTTAAGTGAAATGCACCATTACGTGTCAGTTCATTCTGTTGTGGAGTTAGACGCTCTTTCGCTACAGCGAAAAAACCTGTCCCCGAAACACGCAAATCCATTGGGTTGTTGGTGTAAATGCTAGAGCCTTCATGGAACTGCTGTGCCACTTGGCTTGCTTGCGCACCACCACCCGGTGTGGTTTTTGCGTTAGTAAATAAAGAGTTAGAGTAGACATCAGCAAACTCAGCACGGGACTCTTTAAAGCCGTAAGTGTTGGCGTTCGCAATATTGTTACTGGTGGTGTTCAAATCCAGTTGGGCGGCGGACAAACCGCTTAAAGATACATATGACATTCCAAAATCTCCTAATCTAGCGAGCTATGACTACGCTTTGCCGACTTCCAATACTTCTGCAAGTCGAACTGGCGATTCAAAACCAGCCAGATTGAGTAATACGTTTCCGTCACCTTTGCCAAGCAATACGCTGTTTACGTTGGCGTATGTCGATACTGGGAACTCTTGCGACTCCCCTTCAACTAAGCCAGACGCTTTCACTTTGTATTTGCCAGCTGGCAGTGGATTTCCGCTTTCATCTTTACCGTCCCAAAGCACACGCGTGTCGCCGGCTGGTTTCGCCCCTACCTCAAAGGTACGAACCAGTTGGCCAGCTTCATCCTCTACACGAACAAACAGATTATCGATAGATTGTGAAAGCTTAACCATTGCCGCCATTGGTGCGTCGTCCTGCTTCACACCTGCTGCTCCTGGGACCAATACGTCACGCCCTACCAAAGAGGAAGCTTGTAACGCTTGATTTGATGTCATTGACGAATTCAAACTCTCAAACTGAGTGTTCATCTTGCCAATGCCATCAACGGTCGCAAATGAAGCCATTTGCGCAATCATCTGGTCATTACTTACCGGCTTAAAAGGGTCTTGCTGAGACAGTTGCTTCGTGAGCAATGATAAGAAGTCTTCCTGTTTTAGGTCCTGCTTACCCGTGCTCTCTTCCGCTTTCTTGTTACTCTCTTGTAGACTTTTAAGCTGGTCGATATAGGACAAGCCGCTTTGACCAACGTTGTTAATTCCGGCCATACGCTACCCCCTTATCCTTATTGACCCATCTGCAGCGTACGCAGCAGCATTTGTTTACTAGAATCAGCGACCTGTACATTAGTTTGGTATGCACGAGAAGCTGAAATCATGTTTGCCATTTCTTCCATTACATTGACGTTAGGCTTGTAAATGTAGCCTTCTTCGTTTGCAAGGGGATGGTCTGGGTTGTACTCCGCACTCAGCGGTTTATCACTTTCTACAATACCCATCACTTTCACTGGCACCGTATCACCGCCACGCATGGCGTTACTTAACTCTGCACCAAACACTGCATGACGCGCTTTGTAAGTGTCTTTCGCAGAGCTGCTGACACTGTCGGCGTTCGCCAAGTTGCTTGAGGTAGTATTCAGACGAACGGATTCAGCGCTCATTGCGGAACCTGTCACATTGAAAACGTTAAATAAGCTCATCTAAATTATTCCCCTTTGATTGCTTTGGTTAAGTTCTTGAATTTGCTGCCTAGAAAGTCGAGTGATGCTTGGTGTCTGATTTGGTTTTGCATAAACAAGTTACGCTCTAAATCCAAGTCTACCGTGTTGCCATCTCCCGTATCTGGTTGCGTAGGAAGACGATATAACTTGTCCCCAACCAACGTTGTAGTGGCAGGAATATGCCGACCATCTGTGCGACTAAGACCAATGCTTGCCCCAGATGTTGCCGCTTGCAATTCCTTCGCAAAGTCTAAACCTCTTGCTTTGTAACCAGGCGTGTTTGCTTGTGCGATATTGGTGGAAATCACCTCTGCATTGCGTTCACGTACGCCCACCGTGTGCTGGTGGATGCCTAGTGCATTGTCAAAAGATATAGCCATGTTTGCCTCTACAATTAAGAACTGACCGTGATTGATAACCAAAAAGCAATTAGCATGCCAAAACCTAAAGCATTACACCAACCTAGTGGTTATCGTGAATTGAAATAGCAATAAGTGAGCCAAAGTAACTGGAATGTCATGTCGTATCACTTTGCTCACTTAATAAAGATACACCGTGTTGAGGGCACAAGGCAAAAACGCGCTTCAACTAATTGAGTGATACATGAAACGCTCGGCGCAGAAAGGTAACAAACAAAAAAGCCTGACACGAAGTCAGGCTTTTCTATCAATGAAGAGATACCGCTATTTAAGCTTGTAAATGATGCCCGGATTACAGCGCACCATTTCAAATTTATCAGTCAGACCAGTTAGCGACTCTGATGCCCCTAACAGCAAGTAACCACCAGGGTTTAAACTGCTCGCCATTTGGTTAAGCACTTTAGATTTCATTTCTGGAGAAAAGTAAATCAATACGTTACGACAGAAAATGATGTCGAACTTACCCATCAGTGCGTAACTGTCCATCAAGTTTTGTGGACGAAAGTTCACCAAACGCTTGACGTTATCTTTGACTTTCATGCGACCACCGTCCGCATTTTCAAAGAAGGTGCGACGACGTTCTGGTGAAAGCCCGCGACCCAAAGCCAAGTTGTCGTACACCCCTGCACGACACATCTCGAGCATACTTGCCGAAATATCTGTGGCTGTAATGGACACGTTTGGTAACAAGCCCGGCTTGCGCTGTTGCGTTTCCAGGATCGTCATTGCAATAGAATACGGTTCTTGGCCCGATGAACTGGCAGCAGACCAGATCTTAATTGGGCGCTTGCTTGCCGCTACTTCTGGCAATAATTTGTCAGCTAAAACCGTGAACGGATAAGTATCTCGAAACCACAAGGTTTCGTTAGTCGTCATCGCATCCACAGCGGCGACTCGTAATTCTCGATTACGCCCTGTAACAACATCACGTAGCAAATCTGATAACGATGCGAGCTTAAACTTCGTCACTAAAGGACTCAGTCGGCTACGCACGAGGTATTGCTTGCTATCACCTAACACGATGCCACATTGCGATTCTAGAAAACGGCTAAAGTCACGATACTCTTGATCACTGATTGTAATAGCAGTCATTAATGTCTCTTTTATTGTGTTAATGCAGATTTAACCGCGTTACCCAACTCATCTGGGTTAAATTTCGCAATGAAGGTGTTGGCACCTACACGCTCAACCATAGCTTGGTTGAATACACCACTTAATGAAGAATGGAGGATAACATAAAGGTCTTTCAAATCGGCATGTCTGCGAATTTCAGCCGTTAAGGTATAGCCGTCCATTTCTGGCATTTCAATATCGGAAATAACCAACGAAATTTGATCGTAGATATTGCCTTCTTGAGCCATTTCAATCAACTTATTGTACGCTTCTTTGCCGTCTTTGACAGATACGACCTCAAAACCGATGGATGTAATCGCACGCTCTACCTGTTTACGCGCGACCGTCGAGTCATCAGCAATCAGTATACGGCGTACAATAGGCTTTTCTTGTTCTGCTTGTGCGATTTCTTCGCCAATAGCGGAATCCATCGTTTCATCAACTGGCGCAATTTCTGCCAGGATTTTTTCAACGTCAAGGATTTCAACCAGCTCATTGTCAATGTTTGTAACGGCAGTCAAGTAGTGCGCTTTACCTGCGCCGTCTGGCGGTGGCAAAATCGCTTCCCAATGCATATTGATAATACGCTCAACCGATGATACCAAAAATGCTTGGATCGTACGGTTAAATTCTGCAATAACAACAAAACATTTATCTAAATCAGTGGTTGGGCGGCCACCAATTGCCAGGCTCAAATCAATAACGGACACGGTATGGCCGCGGATATGAGCGATACCTTTAACCAGAGGGTGTAGATTTGGCATTGAAGTCAGCTTAGGGCACTGTAGTACTTCTTTCACTTTGAATACGTTAATGCCGTAGCGCTGTCGGCCCATCAGTCGAAAGGTCAATAATTCCAATCGGTTCTGACCGACGAGTTGCGTACGCTGATTCACCGAGTCAAGAATCCCCGTCATATGCTCATCTCCATCTCAAACTTTTTGTTTTTAAATGATACTCTACCACTGGCAAGCACGATACCAGGGAGACAGTATGGCGTATTTCACTTTCACTTCGACACCATTGACTATGACAATATGTAGAGCGCTAATTACAAAGTACGCTAAGTCTATCGGCATTTTGCTCAGTATGTTTAGCTTTTTTGTTCATTCAGCTTCAGATAATCAGATCGAGCAAATAAAAACAGCAGCAGAACAACATATTCTTGCTACGGTTGATCAGCCTGATGGTGGCGAGCTATCTGTTAATGCGGCAGAGATCGACTCGAGAATAAAAGCAACGGATTGCCCTGTTCCGTTAGATACATCTGCCTCTTCCACCAGCAGCACGAGAAGTAACATCAATGTGTTAGTAGAATGCCAACCGGATGACTGGAAAGTCTATGTCCCTGTAAGGATCTCGGTATCAGTACCAATGATCGTCGCGACACGAACACTAGGGAGAGGAGAAATCGTCAGCGCATCGGATGTTACCACTTCCATGATCGAGCTACAGCGCTTTCGTAAAGATGGATTTTCTAGCTACGATCAAGTGGTTGGGGCAAAGCTAAAGCGTAATGTTCGCTTAGGCGATGTCGTAGAGAGAAATGATGTTTGTGTGGTATGCCGAAATGAAAAGGTCATTATCAAAGCGGTGAATTCTGGCATGACGATCACAACGCAAGGCACAGCATTGCAGGATGGTTCAGCTGGCGATCAAGTAAGAGTGAAAAATGATAAGTCACAACGTATAATAGAAGGCATAGTGACTGACATTGCGGAAATCACTGTTAATTTTTAATCCCCACTGGTAGCGTGTTTAAACTGATCAATAAAAATGCAAAAAATGACTAAAGTTATTTTTGCGCTGGTCGATAGTCTGGATACCAGTATTACGATACAAGGCAAAGGTTAAACATGGCAGGTATAGATAATATACGTTCAGGGCAAATGATGACGACAACAAGTCGCGCACCTGCACGTAACGATTCCAATGCTACCAGCACGACAGAATCAAAAAAGGCGCCAGCGCAACAAGACGCAGTATCACTCAGCCAGCAAAGTAAAGCCGTCAGTAAACTCCAGAAGGATATGGCAGCTTCTCCGGCATATGACAGCGCCAAAGTTGCAGCAATCAAAGAAGCTATCACAAACGGTTCATACAAAGTCGATCCTGAAAAATTGGCTGACAACATGATTAAGTTTGAAAACGAATTGCAAGGCAAAAGCTAACTGACTTAGGCCGAAGGTAAATATTTTATGGCAGCATTAGTCGATCTCGTTAATTTCCAGCTAGAAAATGCTAAGGCACTTTCCGCTGTTTTACGCCAAGAAACACAAGCAATCACGGCGCGTGTCTCTACCGAGATTGAGAACATTGCCAAACAGAAGATGACGCTCATTGATCAGCTCAGAACAACTGATCAGCGAATCGCCTCTCACCCGCACGTCAATCAACTTACTGAAGATGAGCACCTAAGTCAGGTTGTTGCTCAGATCCAATCGATCGTCCTAGACTGTCAACAAGTTAACCAAGTAAATGGCGAATCGCTTAGTCGCGCACAGCTGAGCTTCAATAAACTCAACAACATGCTTCAGCGAACTCATGGCAAAGTTGGCATGACCTACAATGCGGGCGGAAAAACCCACACCATCTCGACGCTTGGCACCAATATAAAAGCTTAAACGTCACTCCTACCCTCAATTCCCGCGCTCACGTAGATATAAAAAAGCGACTCATTGTTACCAATAAGCCGCTCAAAAAGATTATCTGTCTAGTGAAATGGTTTAAAACAAGGTTTGCTGACGCTTCTCAGGCACCTGCTGAACTTCTCCATAATCACGTAGCTTATCCATCTTACGGATATCCAGACGCAGCTCAGTCACATAACTGTCTTCAACAAGATAACTACGCACAACTTCTGCACCACGAATTACACCATCGACGGCACCAGTGGTGCTTTCAATACCCAAACGCTGGTCTTGCAGCTCTGCACGTCCACTAACACGCATGCCATAAACTTGCTCTGCTAGCTCACGATAAGCATCAATTTTTGATGCGCGCATTGCTCGTACACGCTTTTCTTCTACTGTGCGGCCTGTTTGCTCACTGACGCTGGCGTAGCCCACCGCCACTAAGATTTCATCTTGACGCATCTGTTGTAATGGCTGACACCCAACCAATATCAGTGTGGCAACAATAAATAATAACTTCTTCATGCTTCTATCCTATGGACGGAGAATCACAGTGTACGGCTGACGAATGGTAGGGTCAGAACGAATCAACACACCATCTTGTGTGCGGATGCTATTTAACGTATCTAAGTCACGCCCAATACGGTCAGCCGGAAGGAAACCTTGCGCTGTCGCTACAACTACACGGCTTTGCATGCCAACCACGCGTGCATTGACAAGCACTCCGCCCTCTTGGCGCAACATTGTTCCGGTCAGTACATACTGAATTTGCTGCTCTTGAGCTAAATCTTGCCAATCACGACTTAAAGCAAAATCGCCCTGCTGCGTCACTTGAATAGAGCCCGTAGTTTTGAAATCAACCACTTTAAACCCTCGGCGCTGAAACTGATGGATAAAACCTTCAGAGACCGAGTTACCTAACCAGTTTGTTGCATCCATATTTTGTAGATCAACAAACGAGGTAATCGCAATCGGTGTCCGCGCTGATACTGCCACATTAGAAACCATCAGGTCTTCTGTCATGCTCTCAATGAAAAAGTCCATCGTATGACGCGGACTATCCATCAGCATGAACTGGCTTCCCGAGTACGGTTCTTTACCATTGTAAATCGGTGAGTACGCGCACGATGTCAGAAGCGTCATCATCGATGCGGCGACAAGCCACTTTTTCATGGTTTGATTCTCCAGATAATCTTAGGTGATACCGTTCTTTATTAATTCCTTTCCAAGAAAATGAATATTGGAACAGTCTTTGCTTTTCTTTGTTTGTCTAACGAAGAAAAACCCACCAAACTTCACTGAATTTGTTAAAGCAATATTTATACCCGAACGGTTGTAACCAATGAAAAAAATATTAAACAGTCTGTTTTCAATCACTTTAGTGATGCTTGTGCCTTTTAAGGTAATGGCATCTTGGTATGAAGTCACAGGCGTTGCCACCATCGTTTCTTCAGAAGAGACGGCAAGGCTCCATGCGTTGGAAGACGCGCTGTTCAAAGCCGTCAATTTTTCGGGCGCAGATATTGGCAGTATTAGCAACTTGATGCCGCTATTAGAAGAAAGCCGCAACGAATACCAGTTTACCAATCATGAAGTCCGTTACATTTTGGTCGAGTCTGAACGCAAACGTCGCGGTAAAGTCGAGGTAAAAATCCGCGTTGATATTTATCCATCGGCAACGGGTTGCCACACCGATCAATACAAAAAGACAATGCTGGTCGGCAATATTGAGGTCGCATCACCACAACAAGCAGTGATGGGACAAATTTATCAAGTTGGTGACGATTTTAGCCACGTAGTGAACCGTCAACTTGATCAAACCTCACGCAGCTTTGTGTCTGTTGGTACAACGGACTACTCAATAAGCAGCAACTATCCTGCTCGCACTCAAATGATCGCGCAAGACAATGGCGCACAATACATCATTGGAGGGGTCATCACCGATCTCACTGCAACGGTCGAATCTCAACTATTGCAAGATGACATCATCAATCGTCAGTTTGCGTTAGAAATGAAAGTATTTGATGGTAAAACTGGCCATGAAATCTTCAACAAAGCCTACCGTGAGGTCGCGCGTTGGCCATTTGCTAAGACGAGTCAAGTGGACACTCGTAGTGCACGTTTTTGGGCATCGACCTATGGCGAGATGATGCTTCGCGTTAGTCGCAATATTATGTTGGATCTGGAGTCGGAGCTATCTTGCAAAATTACACTGCCAGAGGTTGTGGCAGTCTTCGGTAATACCGTAACGATGGATCTCGGCCGTATGCACGGCGTAAAAGAGGGAGACAAATTACAGCTTTGGCACACCGCGTCGTTTATCGACCAAAATGGATTGCCAAGAAACAAAGTCTCGCAAAGCGAAATTACATTAACGGTATCACGCATATACGAACACGAAGCGGAACTGACGATTGATCAGCCAAATTTAGCGTCTAGCGTTCAAATTGGCGACGTAATGAACAAGATCCTATAAAAGCAAACATTAAGTCTTGAGATATGCTCACTTTTGAATATCATAGGCAGCGCATCTTATTTGATTATACCAATGACCGTAGCGAATCGTTCAACGTGATGCTGATACAGATCTGGTAGATTGCTAGATTTGAACTCAGTAAAACAGTGCAATGAACTGCAACTATTGGTATTACGCCCCCATGGCACAGCTGGATAGCGCAGTCCCCTCCTAAGGGACAGGTCGTAGGTTCGAATCCTACTGGGGGCGCCATATCATAGCCTTAGCTCCCACTTGAGCTAAGGCTTTTTTGTATCTTCAATTTCAAGCCTCGCACTGCTCCCCCTAGTACACCGTGTTAGATAATCTTCCCAGTAATCAATATGATCGGATCGGGTGTTTCGGTTACGGGATAAAGCCTTCTACTGATCTGACTTCTTCCCCTTGAAATCATTTCAACAAGCCCTATTTACAGTTTTGTATTTTATTACTTTAATTATCTATGAGTTTTGCTTACCCTTTTAGCTATTAATAAAATTATTAGTTAGCACTATGTCTAAGAGCAATTTAATAACTAACACTGGACACCGCTTTATTTCTAAAGGCAAGACAGCCTTTAAGATACATATCCATACCCCCGAGGATACGGTACTACACCGCTCGGTAGGATTTGTTCGTATTGGAGAAAAAAAAGGCTTACAAAAAGCCATTAAGCTGAGAAACGAGTTAGGCCGGCAAATGTGGGGCAAATTCTGGCGACGTCTTTTGAAAGACCCTTACCTAATGACTAGGCTTCCACATAGCGTTGAGCCTAAAATCGTTCACAAGCCTAACCCTACTCTTGAAAACCCTGACAACCGAGATACGTGTTACATCGCCAAGTGGCGAGAGTTCAATGATGACGGTGAGTATAAATATAAAACGGTGGTTCGCTCTATTAGTAAGTACGGCAAACTTGCCGCCTACATGCAAACCAAAAAAGCGTTGTTAGAAGCACATAAAGATAACTTGGAGATCCTGACATTTATGGGGCGTTTAAACAGCATTGATCTTAAGTAATACCTAGCCACTTTGAACATTTCAGTCAGTTTTTAAAGAGAAATAAAAAGCCCCAAAGAGCGAACTCTTTGGGGCTTTCAGCTTCAGTCTTCTATACTACGGTCGAATAGGAGCTTATTGCTGAACTTGGTATTCAAATTCTGGAACAACGACTTCTACGCGACGGTTTTGTTGACGACCTTCACGAGTGTCGTTTGAAGCGATTGGGTTGTTTTCACCTTCGCCACGAGCTTGGATACGTGATGAATCAATACCTTTTTCAACGAGTGCGTTAGCAACAGACTCAGCACGTTTTTCAGAAACTTTTAGGTTGTAAGCTGCTGGACCAGACGTATCTGTGTAACCTACAACTTCAACGTTCGCTTGTGGGTGCTCGTTTAGGAAAGCAACTAGGTTATCAAGTTTTGCAGCGCTCTCTGGTTTTAGAGTTGTGCTGTTTAGATCGAAGCTACCTGTACCAATTGTTTGAGTTTCGAATGTTTTCGTAACTACAACTGGCTCTTCTACCACTTCTTCTACAACCACTTCTTCAACAACAACTGGCTCTTCTACGATTACTGGCTCATCGTTGCCGCCGAATTTGAAAGAAACACCTAGTGTTGCAGTGTTACCTGTCGCACGAGTTACATCGTTGCTGATGTCAGTCAGTGTTTGGTATTCCGCACGAGCTGTTACGTTTTGGCTTAGGTTGAATTCAAGACCAGCTGCGCCTAGGTAAGAGTAATCATCTTTGCCATCAAACATTACGTAAGCGCCACCCACTTTACCGTAAAGTGCGATGTCTTCAGTGATTGGTAGGCTAAATTTAGGAGCAAGAGTGATTGCTTCTACGTGGCCACCGAAAGAAGTTTGGTTAAAATCACCGATGTTGTCGAAACCCGCTTCTACTGCGAAGTATTTATTCATTTCGTAACCAACAAAAGCGCCAAGAGTAGAATCGTCTTTGTCACAAGCCTGGCCCGCTACACACGCGTCTTCCATCCATGACTTACCCATCTTACCACCAACGTATACTTCTGCTTGTGCTGCTGAAGCCATAAGTAGAGACGCTGAAATTACCGCTGCTAATTTTTTCATTATTGATTCCTCTAAAGAAGTTCTTTTGTTAGATGCCGAAATGCGCCGTCTGACTGACGTTGTATTTCAATTCTTTTTATTCATTCCTTGAGTGAGATACTTAGTCAGCTTCTTTTTATGCACATGCATTTTTTTTATGGAAGCAACTTACGTACATTTCCTGTTCAGTGATACATATCGCCATCTCGGTATCGCTGACGGGATGAACTATAACGCTAAGAAATCGCGAGAAAAATCCCAATTCTGTCAATTTATTGTCATCAAAAATCTCGACAACATGTGATCTTAAGCAAAAAAATCCCCACGCAATCACGACGCAAACGTTTGCTTTATTTTTTGAAACAACATAGCTAAAGCAAAGGTTTTTCTTAAAAATGAGACAAACAAAATGGAACTTTAAGGAACATGGATAAAAATCAATCAGATGTTTGATATATAATCGCTCGTTTTTTATTCATGCCAACGATATTTGGATTAAAAAATCTTATCCATATTGAGGTAAATTACAGGTGAAACCATCTCTTCATTCACCAATATGAGAGAAAGTTTCTCGTTATCTAAATTGAAGATACAAAAAAGCCGCGGTTGCTCACCGCGGCTTTGTGACTATTTATTCAAAAGAACGTTCAGTTCAAAGCAATTATGCGTTTGCTTCACGCTCAGCAATGAACTCAAGCGCCATCTTAATGCGAGCAATACAACGCTCTTTTCCAACCAGCTCCATTACTGCATCGACAGAAGGAGACTGACCGCCTCCTGTTACAGCAACACGTAATGGCATACCGATTTTGCCCATGCCGATTTCCAACTCTTCACATACTGCTGCGATAACGCCATCTTTGATGTTCGCTGTCGTCCACTCAGTTAGTGCTTCCACTTTCGCTAATGCAAGTTCTAGAGGCTCTTTAGCCACGCCACGTAGGTGTTTCTTCGCTGCGCCCGCTTCAAACTCAGAGAAATCTTCATAGAAGTAACGGATTTGCTCAGCTAGCTCAACTAGTGTGTTGCAACGCTCACCCACTAGCTTGATCACGTCAGTGATAGCAGGACCATTCGTTACGTCTAGTTTTTGTTGATCTAGATGCCATTGTAGATGCTCAGCAACGTACGCAGGATCTGAGTTCTTGATGTAGTGGTTGTTCAACCATTGCAGTTTGTCAGTGTTAAAAGCAGACGCTGACTTAGATACTGCGTTTAGGCTAAATAGATTGATCATCTCTTCTTGAGAGAAGATTTCTTGGTCACCATGAGACCAACCAAGGCGCACTAGGTAGTTGTTTAGTGCCGCAGGCAGGTAGCCCATATCGCGGTATTGCATGACTGATACAGCGCCGTGACGTTTAGACAGTTTCGCGCCGTCATCACCCAGGATCATTGCACAGTGTGCAAATGTAGGTACTGGCGCACCTAGTGCTTCGTAGATGTTGATTTGACGAGGCGTGTTGTTGATGTGGTCTTCGCCACGAACAACGTGAGTGATACCCATGTCCCAGTCATCCACTACTACACAGAAGTTGTAAGTAGGTGAACCGTCAGTACGACGAATGATTAGGTCATCCATTTGATCGTTGCGGATTTCAATGCGACCACGGATTTTATCATCAAATACTACGCTGCCTTCTTTCGGGTTACGGAAACGGATAACACATGGATCGCCATCTTTTGCCGCTTCGTTTGCTGCTTTGATTTTTGGATGGTTAGCATCGTAGCGAGGCATTTCTTTATTTGCTTCTTGCTCTGCACGGATTTCATCTAGCAGCTCTTTAGAGGCGTAACATTTGTAAGCTTTGTCTTCAGCAAGAAGCTTATCAACCATTTCGTTGTAACGGTCAAAACGTTGAGTTTGGTAGTAAGGACCTTCATCCCACTCCAAGCCTAGCCATTCCATGCCTTCAAGAATTGCATCAACCGCTTCCTGAGAGTTACGCTCAAGGTCTGTATCTTCGATACGTAGAACGAATTCACCACCTTGGTTTTTAGCGTATAGCCAAGAGTAAAGTGCAGTACGCGCACCACCAACGTGTAGATAGCCAGTTGGGCTAGGAGCAAAACGAGTTTTAACCGTCATTTGAGTTCCTTAGGGGTAATGAGCAACGAGAGATCTCTCGTTGTAATGTCAAGGATAAAAGTGGCGACATTTTACCACCGTAAGTCAATTCTACAATCGGTTTGACAACAGAAATAAAAACAGGGCAGAACCAAAAAGGCACAGCCCTGCTATTTACTGTTAAAGCACAAGGCGAAATTACTTCAGGTTACGCATTGCCCATTGCATAAATTCTTGCTGCTCTTCACGGCTCAATTCATTAAACGATGCTTTGATTGTTTTGGTTTCCGCTGGAGAAGACGCAATGCTTGCCTTAGTCGATTCTTTATTCATTGCGTTATTATAGTCGGCAACTTCTCGTTCGTAATCACGAAAACCTTGCAAACCACCTTTACGAAGTTGAACCATAGAGAATGCCACTTCTTTTCCGTTTTTGTCTTTCAATACCACTTTAGGATCGAGTTCGAAGGCTCTCGCCTCTTCAATAGTACGGAATGTTTGATAAGTCAGAGAAAGCTCGGTGTCTTTTTCTGCATCAAACTCTAATACTAGTGGCTGCGAATCGAATTTACGGCGCTTTCCATCTTCAAATACAATTTGTCCAACCGTTACCGCCAATTGGTTTTCCCCATCTTTTAACTCGATGCTGTTATTCTTGGATATCCACTCAGGGTAGACGAACTCGCCGTTGAGAACGCGAGGGACTAATTCAGATTGCAGAGTGAGTTGAGCAGCAAAAGCTGGCGCCGAAAGCATTGCGCAAAGTCCGAGAAGTGTCGTTGTTTTTTTCATCATGGTTTCTCACTTTATACCAATTTAGATAAGCCTCTAAAACTTACAGGCCAGTCATTTCAAAGGCTTATTTGAATAAGTATCAAGATAAAAAGGGCGTTTCCGCCCTTTTAACTGCTTCTTTAGTTAGAAGTAGTATTCAACACCTACAGAGAACTCGTCGTAGTCAGCAGACTTCCAACGTGCTTCTGTTGGTTTATCTAATTGAGACGCACCGTCGCCAAAGTCTAGAGTACGAGCACGTACGTACAGCACTGCCGATGGGTCTACGAAATACATAACTTGTGCTGATAACACATCGTCCGCTGTATCGTTAATTTTCTTACCATCACGCTCGAGATCAAAGTTAGCGGCGTAAGCCAGTTTGTATTGCCAATCACCCGTGGTGTACATGATAGCGGCAGACATTGCATCTTGCTTTTCACTCACACCATTGCTTGCGTCCGCCTCCATGTATTTGTATTGCGCGAAGAAAGAGATCCCGTTATCAAACCAGCCTTGTGCCCCTACCAAGTACGTGTTGTTTTCCCACGTTTGGCTTTCCATCTTGATATTACGGTTACCTTCATATGCCGCATCTAACTGGATAGGACCAATTTTGTAGTGTGCTGCGATACCACCCCAGTAGTCATCCCCTTCACCTAGACCTGCTTTATCACCTGCACCAGCTGCGATATCTAGGGAGAATTTGTCAGCAAACATTGGAGAGTCCCAGCGGATAGTGTTTGATTGACGGTCTTGGTACTTGGCGCCACCAATAGCACCACCCCAGTCGTATACATCGCCCAGGCCAGGGTTAGATGCTGGCCAGTCAACCAATTCGTACATAGGTGTCAAAACGCGACCCAGGCGAATTTGCCCCCAAGATGCACTTTCAAAACCGACGAATGTGTCACGTTCACCAAGACCTGCGCCCTCGCCACCAAAGCTAGGGTCTACATAACCGCCTTCGATTTGCCAAATAAAAGTAGGGTCGAAGTTAGCAAATTGTTTCTTACCACGGAAACCGATACGAGATTCGTTGTTTAGCTGCATGCCACCCAAGTCATCGTCCGTTGCTTTGCTGCCAGAATCGTAATCGCGGTACGCGGCCTGCATCGCGATGATCCCGTAAACTTCATAAGAAAATGAATCTTTGGTTAGAAACTCTTTTGCTGCGTCACTGTTTGCACCATCAGCAAATGCAACACCACTGAACATCATGCCGGTAATTGCCGTGGCAAGTAGGCTTTTCTTTAGGTAAGACATTATAAACCCCTATATTTTTAGTTTTTTCCATTTTCAAATTCACTAACTAGGACATGGCAGGAACTTGAAACAGTGTTTGGACGGGGCAAATATGACAAACTTTTTTCGCACTAAAAAACTTTCCCTACAGCAATCTGAGCGACTTCAAAATGAGAAGATCAAAAATAAAATAAATCAACAAAAAACAATCACTTATCATCAAAAATAAAAAATAAAAAACGTTAAAAGTACGTTTTGACACTGAACTGACATTGAGAGCATCTAAAAAACGTGAGCGACTTCATTCATCTTTTAGGTGTTTTAACGGAACTTTATATTCAAAGAGAAAAAACCTTGAGATCACTCGCAAGTAAAATGACCGTGCACTTGTGGGATTCGAGAGATTTTGACGAAATTGTTGTGAGTAGCAAATGGGTATTGACCTTACCCTTGCAGGAAGGTTTAAGCTCATAGCATCACTACTATTGAGGTGCAGATTATGTATCAGTTAGTTATACCTTTATCAGGGCTCAACTGCATGGGCTGTGCGAGAAAAGTTGAGAATGCTTTACATGCGAATCACGATGTGGAGATCCTCAATTTGTCCCCGACGCAAATAGAGGTCAAAACCGAGTCTTCTCTTAAAGAGCTCGTCTCGTCGATTGAATCTCTTGGTTACCAAGCAGGAAATCACTACGAACTAAACCTTTCAGGCTTAAGCTGTGGCGGCTGCGTCAAAAAACTTTCATCTTTATTAGAATCTAATCAAGACGTTATTTCTTTTGAGGCTTCAACAACGCACTTAGAGATTCGTACCCTCCTCTCCGAGCAACAAGTGATCGACTTAATAGCAACACTCGGCTATACCGCCAACCTTGATTCTGTCGAAGTAGAGAACGAAAGCTCACCAGAGACCGAACAGGTAGAAAAGCAAAGCAATATTAAAGATACGCAGGTGCCACCAGCGAGTATTCAATTGCAAATGCTGATTCAAGGCATGACGTGTGCGAGTTGCGTCTCTTCAGTAGAGAAAGCACTTACTAACGTAGAAGGCGTTGAGAAAGCACAGGTCAACCTCGCAGAACAAAGCGCACTAGTATTCGCAAGCCAAGACTCTGATGACCTCCTTAACGCAATTGTTGAATCGGTAAAACAAGCCGGTTACCAAGCAGAGATCCTACAAGACGCCGCAACCCAGCAAGAAAAGCAAGCGCAGCAACAACGTCAGCAACAAAAACGCTTTAAACTGGATGCTATTGCTGGCCTTGTCGTCGGTGCCCCCTTAATGATTTGGGGCGTTGCTGGCGGCAATATGATGATTCGCAACACCAACGACCAATTAGCTTGGGGCGCGATCGGTATCGTATGTTTACTCCTTCTTGCCACAGCAGGGAAACACTTCTTCAGTAACGCTTGGTTAGCGGCTACTCACAAGCGAGCCACCATGGACACGTTAGTCGCACTCGGTACTGGCGCAGCGTGGTTCTATTCGATGCTTGTGGTGATTTTCCCAGACTGGTTCCCTCTTGCTTCACGCCACGTGTACTTTGAAGCGAGTGCAATGATCATCGGCTTAATTTCTCTTGGTCACTATATAGAAGCAAAAGCCAAAGCAAACACAACACGCTCATTGCAAGCTCTGATTAACCTGCAACCTCAGCAAGCTACGGTAATCACGAAACAAGGCGATCAACAAATCGCGGTTGAGCAAATCACGTTAGGCATGAAACTGCGTATCAAACCAGGCGAGAAAGTGCCTGTTGATGGTGTTGTGATTCAAGGTGAATCATACATTGATGAGTCGATGCTCACTGGTGAACCAGTACCAGTATTAAAAGCGCAAGAGGCTCAAGTGTCTGCCGGGACATTAAATACCGATGGTGGATTAGTCATTGAGGCAACGGGCATTGGCGCAAATACCATGCTGGCTCGTATCATCCGCATGGTGCGCACAGCGCAAAGCAGTAAGCCAGCCATCGCGAAACTGGCAGACCAGATTTCATCGGTGTTTGTCCCTGTCGTTGTTGGCATAGCAATACTGGCCGCACTCGTTTGGTTTGCCGTTGGCCCAGAGCCAAAAGCGAGTTATATGCTGGTGGTCACCACAACCGTCCTGATCATCGCCTGCCCTTGCGCTCTAGGCTTAGCAACCCCGCTTTCTGTCACGGTGGGAGTGGGTAAAGCCGCAGAACTCGGCATTCTGATCAAAGACGCCGACGCCCTGCAATTGGCAAGCAAAGTCGACACGGTTGTGTTCGACAAAACTGGCACGCTTACCCAAGGTAAACCTAGCGTTCAGAAAGTGTTTACTCACGCCACCAGCCAAGAAGATCTATTGGCTTTAGCGTATGCGGCAGAGCGTCAGTCTGAGCACCCACTGGCAAAAGCGGTATGTGATTACGCCAAACGACACGACGCAAAAGACGTCTCATTAGACAAGTTTGAGAACGTTCGCGGACGCGGCATTTTGGCGACGTATCAAGATAAACCGCTGCTCATTGGTTCGCTTCAATTTATGCAAGCAGAGAACCTCGAGACTAGCGCACTAAAATCTGCCATCGATGAATGCGCAAAAAATGCGTGGACTCCGGTAGCTGTGGCATTGAACGGCGAACTGATCGGTCTGATCGCCATTGCCGACCCGATCAAATCAGATGCGAAACAAGCGCTCTCTGCATTAAAATCGCAAGGCATCAAAACGGTAATGCTGACGGGCGATAACCAACACGTTGCCAATGCTATCGGCCAAGAACTTGGTATTGATGAAGTGATTGCCCAAGTAATGCCAGATGAGAAAGCTCAGCACATTGAGCAACTTCAATCTCAAGGACATGTCGTGGCAATGGTGGGGGATGGCATTAACGACGCCCCTGCTCTCGCGTTATCCAACCTAGGTATTGCCATGGGTAGCGGCAGTGATGTCGCCATTGAAAGTTCGCAAATGACCATCCTGAACACGTCACCAATGGCGGTAGTACATGCGATTGAACTCTCTCGCGCTACACTTAAAAACATGAAGCAAAACCTATTTGGTGCCTTTGTTTACAACTCGTTGGGTATTCCAGTTGCCGCTGGCGTGCTTTACCCAGCGTTTGGATTTTTGCTCAGTCCTGTTGTCGCAGGAGCGGCAATGGCACTGTCTTCAATTACTGTCGTTAGTAATGCAAATCGACTACGACTGTTTTCAGTAAAATAACCACTTCTTTTTGAGGGTATTATGAAGTTGAAACTATTGACCTTTGCAATGCTTGCGACCGTGTCCGCCAACGTATTGGCAGCCGATGTCATTAACCATAAATCACCATACTGTGGCTGTTGTGGAGAATGGACAAAACACATGGAAGAGAACGGCTTTACGGTCGAAGAAAAATTGCACGATGACATGAACGCCATCAAACGCGATCTAGGCATCAAGAATGAACAGCTTTACTCTTGCCACACGGCAGAGATCAACGGCTATCTGTTTGAAGGTCACATTCCAGCCGAAGACATTAAAGCGTTTTTGAAAAATCCACCACGTAACGCAAAAGGCCTATCAGTACCGGGCATGCCAATGGGCTCCCCTGGTATGGAATATGGCGACAAAAAAGACAGCTACACCGTTTACGCCTTTAACGAAAAAGGCCAAGTGTTCGAATATAGCCACCACGAAGGCAACGACCAATAAAAACAAAGCCCAGCGAGATAAACCGCTGGGCTTTTTCTAAATGGACAGTTAAGACAAATATAAAATTAGAAGCCGTAAGAGGCACCAAATACAAAAGCGTTATTCACTAGGCTGTCACCACTCGCGTTTTCTGCACCGTGTGCTTGACTACGGAACTCAAAGTAAGGTTGAACACCTTTACGAGTCCACGTTGCACGAAGCTCGTGGTCCATGGTTTCCGCTTCAATCATGTAGACGTTGTTGTAGCTTAGCGTCACATCCTCATTCATCACGTAACCGATGCGGTTGTCCATGCGGTAATCTGTATCCGCATCTGCGTCTGTCGCATCAATGTGCGCACGAGTACGGTTACTTAAGGAGATGCCGTTATCGAAGTTGTAACCGATCTTAACCAGTGGACGGTACTGTACATTCTCGCCAGCAGAGAACAGGTGTTGGTAACCAGCGGCAACCCATAAATGATCGGTAATATTAAATGACTGCTCACCACCCACAGTGATTGCTGGTGTTGTGTTACCTGCGCCACCGTTTTCTGTTTCCAGTTTACCCAACTGAATACCATCAAATTCGGTATAAACCGTAAAGCCGCCGAATTGGTTATCAAAAGTATGACCAGCTTCCAGTGTAGACGTAACGTCCGAACCATGAATTCGACCATCATCGTGGAATTGAACATTACCTGTTACGTAAGAAGAACCAGCAAAAGCATTAGAAGCGAAAGCGAGAGAAAGAGCACTCAGTGCAAAAATATTTTTCATAATTACTGCCTTTATTTATTCACGTTATGCGATAGTTTTAGAGGGCATCTCTTCCCTTTTATCGCAAACTTTGGAATGTGCCTCCTTGGCGTTCGCAATATTGTTTCAATTAATTCGCGATGGAAAATAAAACATTTTAAAAAGTGATCTTGTTCAAACCGAAGCTCAACAACCCTGATAAAAACATGGAAAATACAGGCACTTATCGTATTTTTATAAAATTATTCAAAAAATAGAAGTGTGATCGTAAACAGATAATTTATTGACATTTAGCAGATTAAGTCGATCCAGTTCACAATAACCTTGACCATTACAACCCAAAACTTATTTATCAATGAAAAATAATTAGACATCGATCACGCTTAATTTCCTCAAAAAATAAAGAAAGCCCCAACATGATGTTGAGGCTTTGCCAAAAAATTAACTTACAAGAATTGAGTTATTTCACGCTGGTCACTCGACTTGCTTTCTCACCGGTTGCTGACACGGAACGGATAAACACTTCACCTTTCACATTTGGACGAGCATTATCTGCGTAAGTTAGCCAGTTCTTGCCGTCTAGAGAGTATTGAAGCTTCACCCCTGGGAACTGAACGTTCATTGCTAGCTTGCCATCTTCTACTTTCGCACCTGGTACAGGCAGGCGGTAGTCGATACCTGATTTTTCTAGCTTAGCCAGTTCACGTTGGCCAAGTACGTTCGCAAAGCGGTTGTAGTCTTGGTTTAGCGCGGCTTTGTCTACTAGGTTAGAGTTTTGCGAGTATTCAACACCCACTTTGTAGTCGTTTTCCCAATCAGCACGGTGCCATGCACGCTCAGCGGCTGCTAGTACGCGAGGGAATACCATGTACTCGTATTGCTCGTCGTTACGTACTGTCTCAGACCACAGCTGTGCTGATAGACCATAGAAAGGTTTCGCTTCGATTTCACCTTTACCAGTGAAGCCGTTACCATCGCGGTCTACAGAGGTTTCTGCGTTCTGAGGCATGTTCTCTGGTGCAAAACCAAACATCTTACGAGTATCTGTTGCACGCGTCGCCCAGTAGTAACCACGCTCTTTCGGGTCAACTTCGTACGGCATGTCCATGTATACGTAGTCTGGGTTAGAAACGATAACGTCGTAACCTTTCTTAGACCATTCGTACACTGATGATGTGCCACCCCAGTAAAGAACGTCCCAGAAGTTAACACGCGTGTTTTCTGTTGCGAACGCTTTCTCACCTTCACTGTACTTAAGGCCATCTTGCCAAGCTTGGAAGTTTGGAATGCCTTTCTCTGCCACCATCTTCGACACTTCTTCTGCAAAGTGGCTTGGTAGATGAGCAAAATCGCTTACCGTACCGTCTGCAATTAGCGTCTGACATTGTGGTGACTGTGCGAATGGCTTGTCTTGCTTAGACAAATCAATGTTACCCTTCCAGCTTACTTTGTCTTCTGCGTTGATGTCTTGCAGACCAGCGCCTAGCTTGATGTTCTTCGCTTCATCACCACCGAAGTGCCATGTTGTTAGCGGCGTGCCCGCTTCTTGGTGCATTGCTGCTACTTCTGAAATCACTTTATCAACAAAGCGAGTTGAAGATTCCATACATGGATTGATGAAGCTTTGCTTGTTGTAGAACTGAACCGTCGTTACGTTCGATGTATCTTGAGGATCCATCAGGCGGAACTCGTTCGCTTCTGCTTCTTTACCTTCTTCCATTAGGCGGTCGTAACGTGCTTCCATTGATACCACTGCTGCACGAGAGTGCGCTGGCATATCGATTTCAGGAATCACTTCGATGTTACGCGCTTTCGCGTACTTCAAGATGTCCACGTAGTCTGCTTTGCTGAAGAAGCCAGAACCAAAGTTGTCTGTCGTTGCACCTGAGCCAAGCTGAGGCAGTAAACAGCTTTTCTCTTCCAAATCGAAACAACGGTTAGCACCCACTTCAGTCAGCTCAGGCAGACCCGGGATTTCTAAACGCCAGCCTTCATCATCCGTTAGGTGAAGGTGTAGTTTGTTCATCTTGTACGCTGCCATTTGGTCAAGCGTTGCAAGGATTGCGTCTTTAGAGTGGAAGTTACGAGCCACGTCCACCATCACACCACGGTAATCAAAACGCGGCGCATCTTTAATAGACAGTTGTGGTAGAGAATCAGCATTTTGGCTATCTACCAGGCCAAAGATAGATTGTACTGCGTAGAAAGCACCTGCTTGGTCAAACGCTTTAATCGCAATACCGTCGCCTTTGATGCTCATTTCGTAAGCACCAGATTTTGCCAATTCACCGGTGAAGTCTGCAGGAACAACAGTGATGCTTACAGGAAGATCACCACGAACATCCACACCTACCACTTCTGCACGATCTTGAATTGCTGCGAATTGAGTCGCATCGAATGCGTCTTTAGGCAGCGCAATACCGGCCGCGATATCTACCGTACCGTTACCTGCTTCAACAGACAGTGGCGTTGGTAGTAACGTGGTTGATACGTCTTGTTTTGCTAGGTCTTCGTTCTTCTCGAAACGAGACACAGCGTTTGCAAATACGTTGTTGTCATCTGGCGTACGTTTTAGGTTGTTACCCTCAAGGCCAGTCACGAAAGATGCAACGTCTTCTGTGTTAAGAGAAGCGATCATCTTAGGCTCTGCATTTGGTGCAGCAACGAAAGCGCCTGGCATGAAGTCAGTTTCAAATAGCTGCCAGTATTCAGCAACAAGAGGAAGCACAACCTCTTCACCCGCAGCAAACCCATCAAACTTATCTGTTGGTTCTAGTTTGTGTAGATCACCCGTTACGCGAGAGATTTTGAACTGTTCGTTTTCAACATCCAGAATCAGACGAATGCTGTGGAAGTAAATAGCCCAATCTTTTGAGTCAACCGCTTCACCTTGGTTAACCAGCGTCATGTTTACCTTGTTACAAGACGCCCACTCAGCCCCTAAGTCCTGACAAGCAAGACCTTCGTTTGCACCGTGGTTAGTCAACACTTGGTATTGAATATCAAGATTATTAGCCAACGAATTTACAACTTGTTGTTCAGAGCTTTTCAGCGCAGAGCAACCTGCTAATGTAGTGATAACAGAAACAGCAATCAGACTAGGTTTAAACATCTTACTTCCCCAAAAAAGTCAGTGGTTCAAAACGACAATGATAAAAATCTCGGCCCCTCAAATGCGAGGTACCTAACCGTTACATTCAACATACAACCTGTTATTTCTAAGCGTAAAATAAATAGAAATAGGAAGTGATCCAGTTCAAAAAATGACACTCAGCAAAAACAATAAAAACCTAATTTTCATGGAGTTACAATACACGTCAAAATCGAACAACTTGTTTTGACGAGTTTGCTGCGATCTAGGTCACTTATATTCATGAGTTACGACTGATTTTGTAAGATTTGGATCACGCCTAATTATTTTGTGAACCATTAGTAAGCGAATTACCTATTTACCTTTCGTGAAGTGACTCTCATTTATTCGTCGTCAAAACTCGTCAATATTTTTAGAAATGACGATTTTGTCGAATACACCACTGGAGAAATTGCACTTAACCTCACGCTATTTTGCGTATAAAGTTTAAAGGTATCTTATCTGAGGGCCACTCTATGTTTCGTCTCTTGACGCTCATATCATCTCTACTTGTTACTTTGACTCCTTTTTCCTCTTATGCAGAGCCACAGCATTGGTTAGCGAAAAAAGGGGAAACCGAACTTATGATTATTGGCTCGGTACATGTGGGGGATAAAACGATGTACCCACTCCCTAGAACGGTCATCCAGCACTTAAGCCAAAGCGCAGGGTTGATTATTGAAGCAGACGTCAGGAATTCTGAAGGCTTGGTTTACCCACAAACAACCATTCTTTCTAAAGATGTTTTAGACAGAGCTCAACGTCGCCACTTAATTGAAATTGCCCAAGATTTAGGTTTGCCAGAAACTCAACTCCTAAATTCCCCACCTTGGATGGCTGCATTCACCATCCAACTCGCTTTAGTCAACAAACTGGGGTATGTCTCTGATAAAGGGGTCGACATGCACTTAATAGGACTCGCTGATAAAAAGCAAATCCCGGTCATTCCACTGGAGTCCGTGCAATTCCAAATCGATTTAATCGCAGGTCAATCAGAAGGCGGTAAAGAGATACTTCTCTCGTCAATTGAAGAATATGATGGCGGAGAAGAGTTGGTTCAATGCTTGATAGAGAGTTGGAAGAGCGGTGATGGTAGCATGTTGGTCGAAGCCTCTTTGACCGATCATACAACAGAAGAGTTTAACCAAGCCTTTTTATACGAGCGTAATCGAGATTGGGCTAAAAAACTCGACACTGGCAGTGTTCTACCTCAGCAAGCGGGTCGTTACACCGTTGTTGTTGGTGGCTTGCATTTAGTAGGTAAAGATAACCTGATTGAACTGCTTAAAAATCGGGGTTTTAACATCAAACCACTGGGTAAGACGCGCCAAGCAAATTGTGATATCTAGTGATTGTTTGAAAAATGCCATTTAAATACAATTATTTAAATACAACCATTTAAAATTCATTCAAACTTTCTTATAAATCGCCGTTAAGCTAAGTGGATACAAAACAACTCATATGAAATTTAAATATTTATTCCTATACACGATTGGAATTATGCTCACTTCTTCGCTGTCTTATGCTAAACCGCCATGCAACGTAGAAGCTTTTCAAGCTATTGATATAACTCCGGAAGTAAAAGGCGGTGTTTTAGATAAAGAGAGTGGTCAATTTCTTATTACCGAAAAACCAATGATGCGTTGCGCGAACATCACGTTTTCAACAGCCCACACTCGAAATCGCGTTGCACATATGATGAACCAAGGCTTTGAAGCGGTTTACTATGATGGAAATACAAGCAAATCTCACTCAGTAACGTTTGATGAAGACGATTTAAAAGCGGGTTACGTCAAGATTGGTCCAAATCACCCAAAGACCGCTTATGTCTGCTTCACTACTTCTGAAACTCCTATCAATACTATCTCGTGTGACATCAAGTAATAAATTTACTCACTCTAAAAAATGAAAAGGCCCTACATTTCTGTAGAGCCTTCCTCTCAATACGTGTCGGTGAAGTGCCATATTCGAACATCAGGCGAACCCCAATTTGATTCGATACTATTGAAGTCTAAAATTACTAGCGCTAAAAACGACGAAAGCCTGCTCATTGAGCAGGCTTTCTAAAAGTGGTCGGTGAAGTAGGGATTCGACGCGACCGAGCTTCCAGAGGCCTGGCATTCCAGACCCCGATCCTCTGGTTCCAAATAAATATCACCAAATACGAAAAAGGCTCTACATTTCTGTAGAGCCTTTTTCTCAATATGGTCGGTGAAGAGGGATTCGAACCCCCGACCCTCTGGTCCCAAACCAGATGCGCTACCAAGCTGCGCTATTCACCGATATGTTTAACTGAGGAATTGTCCCCGTCAACGAGTGCGTATATTACGGATTCTGAACTGTGGCGCAAGTGCTTTTTACAAAAAAACCTTAGGTCTTAATTCGTTTGATGAATAACTGAACACTAGCACGTAAAATGTGACTGATAACTCACAACAAAATACAGTTTATTAACCTTAGCAACATAATTGATCCAGATCAGTGTGCAACAAGACACCGCCATTTAGTTTATTCCTGTCGGGAACATCTTGGAGGAAACGTATGGACTTTTGGCTTGATCTCCTATTTGGTAATGCAGTGGGTCTATCGTCAATGATAGTAATTTTTGGGGCAATTGGTCTGATGTTATTTTACGGCGGTTTCTTCATATACAAGATCATGAACGACAAATCTCCTCACTAGATCTCGCTTAGCTCTAGAAACGCTTTGCACCGGAGTCGGTTACTTGCCTACTCCGGTTTTTTATTTGATCTCAATGCACCACTCATTGATATAATCCTATTATTCTTCCCTGTTCTTAATGAGATTACTGCTATGTCTCACGACGACGATTTTGATCTATTTCAACAGATGATGGGCGATGTAAAGCCAATCACTCAAGACACCACCGAACACAAAAAAGTACACCAAGTAACAGAAGCACAGCTCGCAAAACGCGAAGCAGCAATCTGGTTAACGGAAGATGACCCAGAATACCTATCACTTGATCACGCTGAAATGCTCAAGCCAGAGGACTTTGTTGAGTTCAAACGTGATGGTGTACAGGACGGGGTTTACCGCAAACTTCGCCTTGGTAAGTATCCAATCCAAGCTCGCTTGGATTTGCACCGTAAAACATTGAAAGAAGCACGTAATGAAGTCGTAAAGTTTTTAAAACAGTGCCTATCAATGGACATACGAACGGTCGTTATCGTCCATGGTCGAGGAGAACGCTCAAATCCACCTGCAATGATGAAAAGCTTTGTTAGCAGTTGGCTACGACAAATAAAGGAAGTCCAATGCATCCATAGTGCGCAACGCTTTCACGGTGGAACTGGAGCCGTTTACGTCCTACTTAGAAAAAGTGCGGAAAAGAAATTAGAAACCCGCGAACGTCACCAAAAACGGTTAGGCTAAATTTCACCCTAATGCTAGAATGCCCGCCCTTATTCTTCCTTCCCCTTAGAGGAAGGGAGCTTCATTCGCCGTTGTGAAACGTTAGGAGACAAAAATGTCACAAGACAACGCTAAACGATTAAATAAATTCATCAGTGAAACGGGGTTTTGCTCACGCCGTGAAGCAGACAGACTGATTGAGCAAGGCCGTGTCACCATTAATGGCAACAAACCTGAAATGGGGACAAAAGTGCTACCTGGTGATGATGTTTGTGTGGATGGTAAGCCAGTGGCAGCAAAAGAGAAGCCGATTTATATCGCTCTCAATAAACCAACAGGCATCACCTGTACAACTGAGAGAGACGTCCCTGGAAACATCGTTGATTTCATCGGCCACCAAAAACGTATCTTTCCGATCGGCCGCTTAGACAAACCCTCTGATGGTCTGATCTTTTTGACCAACGATGGCGACATCGTGAACAAAATCCTTCGCGCAGGCAACAGCCACGAAAAAGAGTACGTCGTACGCGTGGACAAGCCAATTACAGGCGAGTTTCTCAAACAGATGTCGAGTGGCGTTAAGATTCTCGACACAGTCACCCTACCTTGCAAGGTAACAAAAGAGACTAAATTCTCTTTCCGTATTGTGCTCACTCAAGGACTTAACCGTCAGATCCGTCGTATGTGTGAAGCGCTGGGCTATGAAGTATTCAAGCTGCGTCGCGTACGCATCATGAATATCTCTCTTGATGGTATTCCGAATGGGAAATGGCGTTATCTAAGTGACGAAGAAGTGGCAGAGATCCTAGCAATGTGTGAAGGCTCGGTAGGTACAGAAGAAGCATCAAAAACAGACTCTAGAGGTCGCAACATTCGTAAAGCGACCGACGCGAAGCTGTTTGATAGCCGAGAAGAAAACCAAGATTCTACTGCTCGTCGTAACCAGAAGACACGAACTTTCCGCGGTAACAATGCTGATGAATTCCGTCATGCACCAAACTCGAAAAAAGGTCAACAAAAGCGTCGTCAGCGTGATGATGAAGGCGGACGTCCAGCTAAAGAACATTACAAAGCGAAACCACAAGGTGAACGCAGTAGACCGCAAGGCGAGCATGGTAAATCACACCGTAAACCAGATGCATCGAGCAATACGCATTCAGCAAACAAGCCTCAATCACCGAGTAAGCCCAAGCAGCATTACATGAACCCAAATGCCGCGAAACCAAGTAAACCAGCTAAACGCACTGGTGGTACATTGAGTCTGAAGAAGTAACGCTTCACTGACAGGCAAGATCAAAAAAGGACGCTCATGAGCGTCCTTTTTATTTGTCATGAGTTTACAAACAAAGAGGTGCAAACTGACCGCGAGTTAAGCTCAGCAAATCTCTCGGGGCTAACTCAATTTCTAAACCACGTTTACCAGCACTCACACAGATTGTGTCTTGCTCTACTGCGCTTTCGTGCAAAAAAGTAGGTAAGGCTTTCTTCTGCCCTAGTGGGCTAATTCCACCAACGACATAACCTGTGGTCTTTTGCGCGATTTCCGGATCAGCCATATCGGCCTTTTTGCCCTTCGCTGCTTTCGCCGCCAGTTTTAGGTTCAGCTTTTGATCAACAGGGATAATCGCAACCGCAAGGTTCTTTGGCTCCCCGTTCAAGCAGAACAACAAGGTTTTAAATACTGTTTTCGGATCCTGTCCTAGCACTTCAGCAGCTTCTAAACCATAACTATCGGCTCTAGGATCGTGCTCATATTGATGGATGGTGTGTGGAATTTTTTTCTTTTTCGCAAGATTAATGGCCGGAGTCATCAAGATTCTCCTCATAAAAACAAAAAGCGCAGACTGAATTGGATCTGCGCTTTTAGTTAATGATATCAGCGAGTTTGAGTCAATCGCTTTTTCTCTGTTGGGTTACTGATCAATCGCCGTATCAACTAAATACGTGATTTCACCTGAAGGGGCATACTCATTAACATCAATAGGGCTGTGTGTTTCTAAATAATCCTTCAGAACCTCAGCATCGGTAAAACCTGTATTTACATACCCTGGATGATCGTCGATTTTAGGGTAACCATCTCCACCAGCAGCATTATAGCTTGGTACTGTAAAGCGGTAATTACCATCTAAGCGAAGTTGCTTATTACCAATAAACACATTGGTTACCTCACCATTATTGATACTCATCGCAATGCCGGCAAACTGTGCATAAGCACCAGAGTCAACAGGCTTAGTTGCAACGACATTTAGATAATCTAATACCTCTTTACCCGTCATATCAACGTAAGAAACCATATTGCCAAATGGCTGAACAGTGAGCACGTCTTTATAAGTAATATCACCCGCAGCAATCGAATCTCGAACACCACCAGAATTCATTACAGCAAAATCTGCTTTCGCACGTTCCATGTGAGCCGTTGCAATTAATCGGCCTAAGTTTGTTTGCTGGTAACGAACCACATTGCGGTCACCCTCAAGCTTACCGTTAGATTCTGCAATCTTCACGTTTAGCTTGCCCTGACCTTTCTCTTGATAAGGACGAAGAAACTCAAGCATCATTTCGTCTTGTTCAATCTCATCTTGGATCAAGACTCGTTGCGACTGACCATCAACTTTAATTTTCTTTTTCAAGTTTACAGGGATTAGATCGTAGCTCACCATCGAGAGTTCGCCATTACGAAACTCGTAATCGGCGCGTCCCACATATTTCCCCCACTCATGTGCCTGAACAATAAAGGTACCATTTTGTTTATCGGGCTGACATTCATCACCTGGTTTAAAGTTCTTTTTGATAACGTTTGGACCTTCCATGCACACAGGTTCTTGTGAGTGTCCTCCAACGATCATGTCGAGATCGCCGTCATTCAAATAACGAGCTAACGCCACATCGCCAGGAGCATTGATGCCTCTATTACCATTTTCATAGTGTCCCATATGCGTGACAGCAAAAATCAGATCTGGATACTCTGTCTCTTTCAGTTCTGCAATCAACTTCTTGGCTTCTTCTTTTGGGTCACGGAAGTCAATTTGTTCAATGAATTCAGGGTTGCCAAGTTTCGCTGTGTCTTCGGTTGTAAGACCAATGACCGCAATTTTAATGCCCTGCTTGTTAAACATCGCGTATGGTTGGAATAAACGCTTGCCAGTATTTTTATCGTAAATATTGGCAGACAACATCGGAAAGTTTGCCCACTCTTGCTGCTTGAATAGCACGTCCAATGGATTATCAAACTCATGATTACCTAGAGCCATCGCATCGTAACCAATTTTGCTCATGCCTTTAAAATCCGGCTCGGCATCTTGTAAATCAGACTCAGGTACTCCTGTGTTGATGTCACCACCAGAAAGCAATAACACGCTCCCCCCCTCAGCCTGTATTTCTTCGCGCAAATCATCGATTAACGTTTTACGCGCCGCCATGCCATATTCACCGTATCGATTTTGCCAAAAGCGACCATGATGATCGTTAGTGTGCAACACGGTCAATTTATAGGTTGTATCGGCATTCCATTCTGGTGCAGGTTGCGTAGCACACCCAGCTAACGAGGCCAAGATAGCGGCACTCAAAACAGTTTTGATCATCAGACGCTGATTCATTTATTTACCTTTTTCTTATTGGGATTACTGACGCACATTTTAGGAATTCGATCTATTTGAAAACCACGTGCACCCTAACACATTGATTTAATAATTATGATGCATTGTTTAGCAATAACAAATTCATCAGTAACAAGTTTGAGAATTTACAGTTTTTCAGATAAAAAAATAGCCAACACTCGGTTGGCTATAGTATTTGTTACCACCAGTCATCTGGCGTTTACTTGATATCGATATCTGCAAAGCTCTTGATTAGATCATCAAGCGATTTCATTTGTGCTAAGAATGGCTCTAACTTGTCTAGAGGCAGTGCAGATGGGCCATCACAACGCGCTTGGTCTGGGTTTGGGTGCGCTTCGATAAATAGACCTGCGATGCCTGTCGCTAGACCCGCTTTTGCAAGCTCAACTGTCTGCTCACGACGGCCGCCAGATGCTGCGCCTGATGGGTCACGCATTTGTAGCGAGTGCGTTACGTCAAAGATGATTGGGCTACCTTTTGAAGCATTTTTCATCACACCAAAACCAAGCATATCTACAACTAGGTTATCGTAACCGTGGCAAGAACCGCGCTCACATAGGATGATCTTGTCGTTACCGCATTCTGCGAACTTCTCAACGATGTTACCCACTTGACCAGGGCTCATAAATTGAGGTTTCTTCACGTTGATAACCGCACCTGTTTTGGCCATAGCTTCAACAAGGTCAGTTTGACGAGCTAGGAATGCAGGAAGCTGAATAACGTCTACCACGTCAGCGACAGGTTGAGCTTGCGCTTCAGTGTGAACGTCCGTGATGATCTTTACACCAAAAGTGTCTTTCAGCTCCTGAAAGATTTTCATACCTTCTTCCAGACCTGGACCACGGTATGAATGAACAGAACTGCGGTTTGCTTTGTCAAACGACGCCTTAAATACGTAAGGAATACCAAGTTTTTCCGTTACTTTTACGTAGTGCTCACAGATCTGCATCGCAAGATCACGAGACTCAAGAACGTTCATACCTGCAAATAGGGTGAATGGCTTGTCGTTAGCAACCTGAATGTCGCCGATATTAACGATTTTCTGTTCCATTTTGATTCTCTTTTTCTGTCCACGATACGCCACCGTTCGGCACATCGATAAAATTAGTGAAGTGTGACGTGCGTTTCACTCATCACATTAACTTGTGATTTTAGTAGCTCGGAAGCCGGATCGTCAGGGCATTGGTCAATAAAGTACTGAAAATCTGATACCGCTACTTGAGGGCACTCTAGCTGTTGGAAAATAAAACCACGGTCACGAATTTCGTATGGGTCATCTGGCACAAATGTTAGAGCAAGATTTGTACAACGTAATGCCAGCGTATAATGCTCTTCACGCAACATCGCACTTTTAATCAATGCCAACCAGCGACCAATAATTGTTGGGTTGTCAGCTTCCTCAAAATGTTCAGGCTTTAGCTGAGCTAACGGTCCTTCCTGGCCAATAAGCCAAGCTTGAAGAATCCTTTCACCTACATACTCACCATTAAATGGGTTGATGTAGTCTGGCTTCTTATGCATCCAATCGACTTTTAACAGGAACTGAGTAGGGAAAGTAACTCCCTTCAACGGGAACCCCAACTTTTTGCCTAGGTATAACAAAATCGAACCTAAGCTCACAGGAATACCTTTTCTGCGCTCCAACACTTTATCGATGAAGCTGTTGTCCGAAATAAAGTATTCCTGCTCGTCGCCTTTGAACCCCCACTCGTGGAAAAACAGTCGTAGGAATGCATCAAATCGTTGCTCTTCATCGGTTTCATGAACAAGCGTGGCTTCTGCATCTTTGTAAAGACGCTCTAACTCTTGTTTCGCCCAATGTACTTTGGTTTCTGGGTTAATCGCTTTGTTTAGCTCAAGCGCACCTTCCACCAACGGTATATTGTCAAAATCTTCGTCAAAAAACTCTAACATGACGTCTATCCAAATAACGTAGGGCTCTTAGACACAGCAATGTTTGCAGCCATGACCAACCAACCTAATGCGCCGAAAAAGCCAAATATCTTCAGTAGGTTGTTTTTCGCAAGTTTCAATGAGAAGAATCCAAGCGCAATGTACGCCAGTACGCAGGTGATTTTGTTTGTTAACCACGGTGCGGCATCGGTAAACGGGATGAAACCCGTAATGAAAATAAGCGCGATACCTGACACTAGCAATGCAGTATCAACGATGTGGGGAAACACTTTCAAAAAGCGATTATTTCGCTTCGGTGAGTTCATCATCATTAACACGAATCGGATCGATAGTAGCGTCGCGCTGAGAGCGATCGTCACTAAGTGTATGTGTTTTAGAGCTACGTACATTTTTCTTCTCTTTTTAGTTAGTGTTTGCTGACTTCCATGATTAACTGGCCAGACAACCAAGTGTTACTCGATCGTTACCGCCATAATCTTTTTCCGTAGCGACCTGTTGGTAACCAAAGCCACGCATTATCTCACGCACCGCCTCACCTTGATCATAACCATGTTCAAATGCCAGCCAACCGCCCACTTCAAGATACTGACGAGCAAGATCCGAGATATGACGAATATCAGCTAAGCCATTCTCTTTAGCAACTAATGCAGATTTTGGCTCAAAGCGCACATCGCCTTGGGATAAATGTGGATCTTTTTCATCAATATATGGCGGGTTGGAGACAATTAAAGCAAACTTCGTACCTTCTGTAATAGGCTCAAACCAACTGCCTTGAGCAAAGGTCACATTTTTGATGTTTAGCTGCTCAGCATTGTACTCTGCAAGTGCTTTCGCTTCTTGCTTAAGGTCTACGCCCATCACTTGACGCTTTGGCATTTCAGATGCAAGCGCGATGGCGATAGCTCCCGTCCCCGTTCCAAGATCTAAAATAGGCCCAGTCTGCTCGTAGGTCTTATCGAGTGCAACTTCGACCAAACGTTCTGTATCCGGTCTTGGGATCAAGGTAGAGGGAGAAACTTTGAATGGTAAAGACCAAAACTCTCGCTCACCAATAATATAAGCGACGGGTTCACCAGTTAAACGTCGTTCAAGTAGAGCGTCAAACTGAGATTTTTGCTCTGCTTCTAATGCTTTTTCTGGCCAGGTCAGCAGGTAAGTTCGTGGTTTGCCAAGGACATGGCAAAGGAGTACAGCTGCATCGAGAGAAGGCGACTCTTTGCCGCCTTCTGCCAGTTTCGCCGTCGCACTTTTCAGTGCTTGCTCAATCGATTGAACTTGGCTCATCGATTAGCCGTTCTCTGCGAGCGCCGCAAGTTGGTCTGCTTGGTGCTCTTGAATCACAGGATCAATCAAGCTCTGCAGGTCACCTTCCATCACTTCGTTCAAACGATAGATGGTCAGGTTGATACGGTGATCAGACACACGACCTTGTGGGTAGTTGTATGTACGAATACGGTCACTACGGTCACCAGAACCTAGAAGGTTACGACGTGTATCAGACACTTCTGCGGCACGACGCTCTTCTTCCGCTTGAACGATACGAGCAGCAAGAACCGCCATTGCTTTCGCTTTGTTCTTGTGCTGTGAACGCTCATCCTGACACTCTACTACCGTACCCGTTGGTAAGTGGGTAATACGAATTGCAGAATCCGTGGTGTTAACGTGCTGACCACCCGCGCCAGATGCACGGAACGTATCGATTTTCAGGTCTGCTGCTTTGATTTCAGGCAGATCCGCTTCAGGGATTTCCGCCATTACTGCTACTGTACAAGCAGAAGTATGCACACGGCCTTGAGATTCAGTTGCAGGAACACGCTGTACACGGTGACCGCCTGACTCAAATTTCAACACGCCGTATGCACCGTCGCCGCTTACTTTCGCGATCATCTCTTTGTAACCACCGTGCTCTGCCTCGTTTGAAGACATGACTTCGATGCGCCAGCCACGCTTTTCTGCGTACTTGCTGTACATACGGAATAGATCACCCGCGAAGATACCCGCTTCGTCGCCACCCGCACCTGCACGAATTTCTAGGAAACAGTTACGATCATCGTTCGGATCTTTTGGCAGAAGAAGAATCTGTAACTCATCAGTAAGACGCTCAATCGTCGCTTTCGCTTCTTTGATTTCTTCTTGCGCCATTTCACGCATTTCTTCGTCGTCTTCGTTTGCCATCTCTTCAGCGGCGACAAGATCTTCTTGTGCTTGTTGATAAGCTTGGAAGCACTTGGTTACTTCTTCTAGCTGAGAGTACTCTCTTGATAGAGCACGGAATTTGTCCTGATTTCCAATTACATCAGGATCACCAAGAAGATGTTGAACTTCTTCGTAACGTTCTACTAGCGTTTCTAGCTTAGTCAGAATAGAGGCTTTCATAGTGTCGTTTTCTTAATAAAAAGCGTGAGTTATAGATCATCCAAGCCAAGTGTTTGGCGGATAATCGTTAATTTTGCTGGTTCGCCTTGCTCTGCTGCACTTTGCAATGCGCGAGTTGGAGCGTGAATCAGTTTGTTGGTGAGTTTATTACTCAGCTCGCGCAGCACTTTCTCCGGATCTGCGCCTGCCGCTAAAGATTGCAAACTTTTGCTCAGTAACTCTTCACGAATTTCGTTGGCTGATTTGCGATAGTCGCGAATACTATCGACGGCTTGCAGTGAACGCAACCATGTCATAAATGCAGCGCTTTCTTCACTAACAATCGCTTCAGCTTGAATCGCTTCGACTTTACGCTGCTCAATGTTGCTGTCGATGATAGATTGCAAGTCATCAACAGAATACAGATATGCGTCGTTCAGTTCACCGACTTCCGACTCTACATCTCGCGGCACCGCAATATCGACTAACAAGATAGGTTGATGTCGGCGCTGCTTTAGAGCCGTTTCGACCATACCTTTGCCAATAATAGGCAATGGGCTCGCCGTTGAGCTAATCACAATGTCCGCTTTCGCCAAATGTTCAGGAATTTCGTTCAAACTGATCACTTCTGCGCCAAATTGCTCCGCTAAGCCTTGCGCGCGCTCTTTAGTGCGGTTCGCGACAATCATTTTTGTGCAACCGTTGGACGCTAAATGCTTCGCGACCAATTCAATCGTCTCACCCGCACCAACTAAAAGCACGGTTGAATCTGATAACGACTCAAAAATATGTTTTGCCAGTGTACATGCCGCATAAGCCACGGACACGGCATTACCACCAATATCTGTCTCTGTTCTTACCCGTTTGGCGACTGAGAACGTCTTTTGAAACAGTTTATCAATCGAGGCATCGACAGCTTGATGATCTCGCGAGTCAGAAAATGCTTGCTTTACCTGCCCCAAAATTTGAGGCTCACCCAACACCAGAGAGTCAAGACCGCACGATACGCGCATCAAATGCTTTATTGCAGCTTGTTCTTCATGAACATACAAACTCGGCATTAAATCTTCGCGGCTCACTTGATGAAATTGAGCAAGCCAATCGATCAACTTGTTTCGCGCTCCTTGCTTAACATCGCAGTACAACTCGGTTCGGTTACAGGTTGAAACAATCACACTGCCGTTAACCGCTTCGTGCTCTCTAAGTTGCTCGAGTGCAGGGCCGAGTTTATCCGGACCAAACGCCACCTTCTCTCGCAAGTCGACAGACGCTGTATTGTGATTAATTCCAATAGCAAGCAAGGACATCTAACGTGGTATCTCTGGGATAGGTTATAAAATAGGTCCAGAATTTTACTGTAAGCACGCATTTATTGAAAGGGTAAGCCGGATTTGTTTTCCTAAGTGCGACTTTTCAATGCTATAGTTGTGAGCGATTCCCGATGAAACTGATTAATAAGCCATCAAACATGACGTTACGCTCCTTTATTCTTTTTTTCTTGTCGAGCTTACTGCTCGCTGGTTGTTCGTCCGTTCCTGAAAGTGTTACCAGCGTTGAATGGCAAGCTCATGAGCAACGACTCGAGACCATCCAAGATTTTCAAGCAACGGGAAAACTTGGTTATATCGGCCCAGACCAAAGACAAAATTTAAATTTCTACTGGAAACATTCTTCAGCACTAAGCCAGTTGCGTTTAACTACGATTCTCGGACAAACGGCATTAAAGCTCACCATCACCCCACAAGGCGCCACAGTAGAAACTTACGACGATCAGGTCCTTTCTTCTCGCAGTGCTAACCAGCTGATTTACCGTCTTACAGGGTTAATGATGCCCGTCGATCACATGCCTGACTGGCTATTAGGTCTACCTACCGATGCCGACAAATTCCAACTGTCTCCAACCAATACACTGCAAGCGTTAAACAAACAAATTGGTTTAAATGATTGGAGTATCGCTTATCAACGATATGGCGACGTTCAATGGCATGAACAGTCTCTCCCTCTGCCAAATAAGCTGAAACTCACCACAGCTGATGTCAAAATAAATCTAGTGATCACAAAATGGAACATCACCCAATGATTGAACTTTCAACACGCTGGCCATCACCAGCGAAATTGAATCTCTTTCTATATATCAACGGCCGTACAGAGAATGGCTACCACGAGTTACAAACCTTATTCCAATTCGTCGATCACGGCGATGAGCTCACCATTCAAGCGAACCATTCTGGTGATATTACGATTTCTCCAGAGATAGAAGGTGTGCCTCTTCAAGACAATTTAATTTGGAAAGCAGCAACCGCGCTTCAAGCTTACTCAAACTGCCCTTTTGGCGCGCACATTGAGCTACAGAAAGTGCTGCCTATGGGTGGAGGCATTGGCGGAGGCTCATCGAACGCAGCTACAGCATTAGTGGCACTGAATTACTTATGGCAACTGAATCTAACTGACGACGAACTGGCTGAAATTGGTTTAAAACTGGGCGCAGATGTGCCCGTATTTGTGCGCGGATTTGGAGCTTTTGCTGAAGGTGTTGGTGAAAAACTCTCTCCTGCTTATCCCGAAGAAAAGTGGTATTTAGTCGTCAGACCGAATGTATCTATCGCAACCGTCGACGTTTTTTGTCATCCAGATCTGACGCGAAACACCCCAAAACGAGATCTAGAAACACTTTTAAATACGCCAAGCGTAAACGATTGCGAAAAAATTGTACGAATGCTCTACCCAGAGGTTGATAAGCAACTTTCTTGGCTGCTACAATACGCGCCGTCAAGATTGACGGGGACAGGATCTTGCGTTTTTGCTGAATTTTCGAGCAAATCTGAAGCAGAAACTATCCTTGCACAACTCTCTGATAAAGTCTCGGCATTTGTCGCTCAAGGGCGCAATATTTCGCCACTAAAAGAGACTTTGGCTGAATACCAATCAGCCTCACACCGACCTATTTAAACTGGACGCAAACCCGAGGTTTCCACCGTGCCTGATATGAAGCTATTTGCTGGTAACGCAACACCTGAACTAGCCCAACGTATTGCTGATCGTCTTTACATCTCTCTTGGTGATGCATCTGTTTCTCGCTTTTCTGATGGCGAAGTTGCAGTTCAAATCAATGAGAATGTTCGTGGTAGCGATGTTTTCATCATTCAATCCACTTGTGCACCGACTAACGACAACCTAATGGAATTGGTTGTTATGATTGATGCAATGCGCCGTGCTTCAGCAGGCCGTATCACTGCAGTTATCCCTTACTTCGGCTACGCTCGCCAAGACCGTCGTGTACGTTCTGCGCGTGTGCCAATTACTGCAAAAGTTGTTGCTGATTTCCTATCTAACGTTGGTGTTGACCGCGTTCTAACTATCGACCTACACGCAGAGCAAATTCAAGGCTTCTTCGATGTACCTGTAGACAACATCTTCGGCACGCCAGTGCTACTTGAAGATATGCAGGCTCGCGGTCTAGATAACCCTGTAGTGGTATCTCCTGACCTAGGTGGCGTTGTTCGTGCTCGTGCAACAGCAAAAGCACTAGGCGACATCGACATCGCAATCGTAGATAAGCGTCGTCCACGTGCAAACGTTTCTGAAGTAATGAACCTAATCGGTGATGTTGAAGGTCGTGACTGTGTGATCGTTGATGACATGATCGACACAGGTGGCACACTATGTAAAGCAGCTGAAGCACTAAAAGAGCGCGGTGCTAAGCGTGTATTCGCTTACGCTACTCACGCAGTATTCTCAGGCAACGCTGCGGATAACATCAAGAACTCAGTTCTTGACCAAGTTATCGTGACTGACTCTATCTCTCTGTCTAAAGAGATGGCTGCAACAGGTAAAGTGACAACACTAAGCCTATCTCGCATGCTAGCTGAAGCGATTCGTCGTATCAGCAACGAAGAGTCAATCTCTGCAATGTTCAACTAATACGAACATTTCAGTTAAACTGATTTCAAAAGCACCCCTCTTTGGGGTGTTTTTTTATTTGTATCGATAGGCAGAAAATCCCTTGGTCGCCCACTGCGAGAATTCTGTGCTATCATACTGCGCTTTTTGAGATTCCAGAGAGATCCTAACCTTGACTCAACCAATCAAACTTCTTGTTGGTCTTGCTAATCCGGGACCAGAATACGCCAGAACTCGTCACAATGCGGGCGCTTGGGTTGTAGAAGAATTAGCACGCGTTCACAACGTTACACTGAAGAACGAACCAAAGTTTTTTGGTCTAACAGGACGCATTATGGTCAATGGCCAGGATCTCCGTTTGCTTATCCCAACCACCTTCATGAATCTATCAGGTAAATCGATCGCTGCGCTTGCGAAATTTTATCAAATTAAACCTGAAGAGATCATGGTTGCTCATGACGAGCTAGACTTACCGCCAGGTGTCGCTAAGTTTAAAAAAGGTGGGGGTCACGGTGGACACAACGGTCTGCGTGACACCATTAGCAAACTGGGCAATAACAAAGATTTTTATCGTCTTCGTATTGGCATTGGTCATCCGGGACACAAAGATAAAGTGGCGGGTTTTGTATTAGGTAAAGCGCCAGCTAAAGAGCAAGAGCTTTTAGATGCAGCAGCTGATGAGGCTGTTCGTTGTCTAGATATCCTGATTAAGGATGGCCTATCTAAAGCACAAAATCGCCTCCACACGTTCAAAGCTGAATAAGGTTACTATCATGGGTTTTAAATGTGGCATCGTTGGTCTACCTAACGTAGGTAAATCAACTCTGTTCAACGCACTAACTAAAGCGGGTATCGAAGCAGCAAACTTCCCGTTCTGTACCATTGAACCAAACACTGGTGTGGTTCCTGTGCCAGATCTACGTCTAGACGCACTAGCTAAGATCGTTAACCCACAGAGAGTTCTTCCAACGACGATGGAGTTCGTGGACATCGCTGGTCTTGTTGCTGGTGCATCACGTGGTGAAGGTTTAGGTAACAAATTCCTAGCTAACATCCGTGAAACAGACGCGATTGGCCACGTTGTACGCTGTTTTGAAAACGAAAACATTGTTCACGTTTCAGGTAAAGTTTCACCTATCGAAGATATCGAAGTGATCAACCTTGAACTTGCAATGGCTGACCTTGATTCTTGTGAGCGAGCGATTCAACGTAACGCGAAGAAGGCAAAAGGCGGCGATAAAGACGCAAAATTTGAACTAACCGTACTAGAAAAACTGTTACCAGTACTAACTGAAGGCGGCATGGCACGCACAGTTGAGCTATCTAAAGAAGAGTTAGCAGCAATCGGCTATCTAAACTTCCTAACACTGAAGCCAACTATGTACATTGCAAACGTAAACGAAGATGGCTTCGAAAATAATCCATATCTAGATGCGGTTCGTGAGTTCGCAGAAAAAGAAAACAATGTCGTTGTACCTGTATGTGCAGCTATCGAATCTGAACTATCTGAACTAGAAGATGAAGATCGCGAAGAATTCCTAGCAGATATGGGGATCGAAGAGCCGGGTCTGAACCGTGTAATTCGCTCTGGTTACGAACTACTGACTCTACACACCTACTTCACAGCAGGTGTTAAAGAAGTACGTGCTTGGACAATCCCTGTTGGTGCAACTGCGCCTCAGGCGGCAGGTAAGATCCACACTGACTTCGAGAAAGGCTTTATTCGTGCAGAAGTAGTCGGTTACGACGATTTCATCCAATTCAATGGTGAAAATGGCGCAAAAGACGCAGGTAAATGGCGTCTAGAAGGTAAAGACTACATCGTAAAAGATGGTGATGTTGTACACTTCCGCTTCAATGTTTAATTAAATGAATGAATTCTAAACACTTCATTTACACTAAAAGCCAGCTGTTAAGCTGGCTTTTTTAATACCTTAAGTAAATGAACAAAAATAAATTACGCAACTGCAAGCTAATTTATTTCCAGTTTTAGATCATAAACACGCCTCTTTGTTTAAAAAGGAAGCGAACGAGGTTTTTTCCGAAATTTATTAAAAAAAACTGTTGACGGATCTCACTCAACTTCGCATAATGCGCGCCGTTCCCAACGACAAGGCAACAAAGCGTTGAGAACAAAAAATATGGTTTTGGCTACGTAGCTCAGCTGGTTAGAGCACATCACTCATAATGATGGGGTCACAGGTTCGAATCCCGTCGTAGCCACCATTCCTAAATGTTCTTTTTATCAGAGCAGTTAGGAATAGATGCGGAAGTGGCGGAATTGGTAGACGCACCAGATTTAGGTTCTGGCGCCGCAAGGTGTGAGAGTTCAAGTCTCTCCTTCCGCACCATATTTTAAATAGTCATTGTGACTATTGCCTGCAGGTCTATCGCCAAGCGGTAAGGCAGCGGCTTTTGATGCCGCCATTCCCTGGTTCGAATCCAGGTAGACCTGCCATTATTCAAGTGAGATTCCTTTATAAAAGGGGTTGTCACTGAGAGCGTGAAGGTTTATATTGTCTCGCTCCAAAAGATGGCTACGTAGCTCAGCTGGTTAGAGCACATCACTCATAATGATGGGGTCACAGGTTCGAATCCCGTCGTAGCCACCATAAACAACGTTATTTAGGTTTTTACCAATTACCTTGATAACTACAGAATAAGTTGCGGAAGTGGCGGAATTGGTAGACGCACCAGATTTAGGTTCTGGCGCCGCAAGGTGTGAGAGTTCAAGTCTCTCCTTCCGCACCATTATTTAAGTCTCTTTTATTAGAGCAATGTAGGGCTATCGCCAAGCGGTAAGGCAGCGGCTTTTGATGCCGCCATTCCCTGGTTCGAATCCAGGTAGCCCTGCCACATACAATGATGTTGAGATTTTACCAATTATCTTGATGTCTACAGAATAAGTTGCGGAAGTGGCGGAATTGGTAGACGCACCAGATTTAGGTTCTGGCGCCGCAAGGTGTGAGAGTTCAAGTCTCTCCTTCCGCACCATTATTAAAGCCTCTTTTATTAGAGCAATGTAGGGCTATCGCCAAGCGGTAAGGCAGCGGCTTTTGATGCCGCCATTCCCTGGTTCGAATCCAGGTAGCCCTGCCATATACAACGATATTGAGATTTTACCAATTATCTTGATATCTATAGATTAAGTTGCGGAAGTGGCGGAATTGGTAGACGCACCAGATTTAGGTTCTGGCGCCGCAAGGTGTGAGAGTTCAAGTCTCTCCTTCCGCACCATTATTAAAGTCTCTTTTATTGGAGCAATGTAGGGCTATCGCCAAGCGGTAAGGCAGCGGCTTTTGATGCCGCCATTCCCTGGTTCGAATCCAGGTAGCCCTGCCATATACAACGATATTGAGATTTTACCAATTATCTTGATATCTATAGATTAAGTTGCGGAAGTGGCGGAATTGGTAGACGCACCAGATTTAGGTTCTGGCGCCGCAAGGTGTGAGAGTTCAAGTCTCTCCTTCCGCACCATTCTTGATCAAAGTTTTAAAATGGCTACGTAGCTCAGCTGGTTAGAGCACATCACTCATAATGATGGGGTCACAGGTTCGAATCCCGTCGTAGCCACCATAAACAACGTTATTTAGGCTTTTACCAATTACCTTGATAACTACAGAATAAGTTGCGGAAGTGGCGGAATTGGTAGACGCACCAGATTTAGGTTCTGGCGCCGCAAGGTGTGAGAGTTCAAGTCTCTCCTTCCGCACCATTATTAAAGTCTCTTTTATTAGAGCAATGTAGGGCTATCGCCAAGCGGTAAGGCAGCGGCTTTTGATGCCGCCATTCCCTGGTTCGAATCCAGGTAGCCCTGCCACATACAATGATATTAAGATTTTACCAATTATCTTGATGTCTACAGATCAAGTTGCGGAAGTGGCGGAATTGGTAGACGCACCAGATTTAGGTTCTGGCGCCGCAAGGTGTGAGAGTTCAAGTCTCTCCTTCCGCACCATTCTTGATCAAAAGTTTAAAATGGCTACGTAGCTCAGCTGGTTAGAGCACATCACTCATAATGATGGGGTCACAGGTTCGAATCCCGTCGTAGCCACCATTGATTGGATTGCTAGCATAAGCTATCAGTCACGTAGATTTAAGATGCGGAAGTGGCGGAATTGGTAGACGCACCAGATTTAGGTTCTGGCGCCGCAAGGTGTGAGAGTTCAAGTCTCTCCTTCCGCACCATCTTAAATTAATCTACACTATCAGAATACGCGGAAGTGGCGGAATTGGTAGACGCACCAGATTTAGGTTCTGGCGCCGTAAGGTGTGAGAGTTCAAGTCTCTCCTTCCGCACCATTCTTTCTCTCGATAAGAGATGTTAAGTAGTCTTTGACTATTTACGCTGTAGGGCTATCGCCAAGCGGTAAGGCAGCGGCTTTTGATGCCGCCATTCCCTGGTTCGAATCCAGGTAGCCCTGCCATATACAACGATATTGAGATTTTACCAATTATCTTGATATCTATAGATTAAGTTGCGGAAGTGGCGGAATTGGTAGACGCACCAGATTTAGGTTCTGGCGCCGCAAGGTGTGAGAGTTCAAGTCTCTCCTTCCGCACCATTATCGGAAAACCCAGCATGACTTTGCTGGGTTTTTTCTTTTTTTGGTTCTGGACTCGGGAAATCATTAGATTTGCCGAATTAAAAAAGCGAGCTCATGGCTCGCTTTTTTTCTATCTGTGATTTGAGTAGCTTACTACATACCTAACGCGTATTTCAGTACTTGAGCCTTAATTGGCCCTGAGTTTTCAGCAAGCTTCAATGCAGAATTACGTACGAACTTCAATGGCCCTAGATCGTTGCTAAAACCTTTATAGAAAAAGTCCATGCCCGTCTGCATGAGTAAGTTGTCAGGTCGACGTGCGCGTTCGTATTTCGCGAGTAAGGTATCTTCCAGCTTTTCTTGTTGTTCTGTTACCGAAAGGAGAACGTCTACATCTTTGAAGCCTAAGTTTACCCCTTGCCCTGCAAGCGGGTTGATCGTATGGGCAGAGTCACCCACTAATACGCAATTTTTGCTTGAGTAGCTTTGCGCATGACGACGAGTGAGTGGGAATGAGCCAAACTGTAAAACTTCAATATCGCCTAATTCTGCAGGGAAATGACGTAAGATTTCTTCCCTTAGTTGAGGTTTACCCATCGCACACAGTTGTTTAATACGTTTAGGCGAGTCATACCAAACCAAAGAACCTTGGCCTACTATTTGACCATCGTCGTTACTCAAAGAGCACAGAGGTAAAAATGAACGTGGGCCTGAAGGTGTAAATTGTTGCCAAGTAATATCTTGCTGAGGCAATTCTGTTTTCACGTTAATCAACATGCAGTGTTGTCGGTAATCCCACGCAGTTACACCAATTCCAGCCAATTGACGAACTTTAGAGTTTGCACCATCAGCACCAATCACCCAGTTAGCTTCAAACTGCGCCCCACTTTCTAGTGTCACAAGATTTACATCTGCAAACTCAATGGCTTTTAATCGCTCAGGACACATCACGGTTAGATTTTCATACTTAGAGAAGACTTGCCAAAGACCTAATTGGATTAGGCGATTTTCAACGATGTAACCTAGCTGATCCAATGACAATTCATCAGAGTGAAAACGAGTACGGCACTCTGGGTGCTCCCAAGTTTCTAACCGCCGATAAGGACAAACTCGCATGCTCTTGATCTCTGACCATGCTCCGAGTGAATCAAGTAACGCCACCGACTGGTGCGAGATTGCAGATACACGAATATCCATCGCCTGAGCGGCATCAAAAACTTTAGGTTTTGTACCTTCAACCAAGACAACGCTTCTGCCCTGCTTGGCAAATCCAACAGCGACGGCTGCCCCGACCATACCGCCACCGATCACGGCGATGTCATACTTGTTCATTTTTCACTCTTCATCGTGCTGATTAATTGGCGTTTTTTATTGTACTTTCCATGGCTACTTTTACAAAATTGTTTAACAAAAAACCTTGTTCAGCATAGGGCGAAAAACTAGATTTCATCAGGCTTTGCAGAGAATTAGCTAGATCACTAGTCAGGTGCTTTTTAAAGCAGTACAATACGCCGCTTACCGCCGTGATGGCGGCTATAATTTGAGCAATAGCTCTCCGATTTAAGTACAACTGAACGAGCGAAAGTGAGATGAGTAAGAAACTGCTAATTAAAACCTGGGGCTGCCAGATGAACGAATACGATTCATCAAAAATGGCCGACCTGCTTAATGCTGCAAACGGCTACGAGCTGACGGAAGAGCCAGAGGAAGCAGACGTACTTCTACTTAACACCTGTTCGATCCGTGAAAAAGCGCAAGAGAAAGTTTTCCACCAGCTAGGCCGCTGGAAAACACTAAAAGATAAAAAACCTGGCGTAGTTATCGGTGTAGGTGGTTGTGTAGCAACGCAAGAAGGTGACCATATTCGTGAACGTGCACCATACGTTGACGTTATTTTTGGCCCACAAACTTTGCACCGCCTACCTGAGATGATCAAACAATCTCAGTCCGATGATGCACCAGTTATGGACATTTCGTTCCCAGAGATCGAAAAATTCGACCGCCTACCTGAACCTCGCGCTGAAGGTGCGACAGCATTCGTTTCTATTATGGAAGGCTGCTCTAAGTACTGTACTTACTGTGTCGTACCGTACACTCGTGGTGAAGAAGTAAGCCGTCCAATGGATGACGTACTGTTCGAAATCGCCCAACTTGCTGAACAAGGCGTACGTGAAGTAAACCTTCTGGGGCAAAACGTAAACGCGTACCGTGGTCCTATGCACGATGGTGAGATCTGTTCATTTGCAGAACTGCTTCGTTTGGTTGCGTCTATCGATGGTATCGACCGTATTCGTTTCACGACGAGCCACCCGTTAGAATTCACAGACGACATCATCGCAGTATACGAAGATACGCCAGAACTTGTGAGCTTCCTGCACTTACCTGTGCAAAGTGGTAGTGACCGTATCCTAACGATGATGAAACGCCCTCACACCGCTATCGAATACAAATCGATCATCCGTAAACTGCGTAAAGCTCGTCCTGATATTCAAATCAGTTCAGACTTTATTGTTGGTTTCCCTGGTGAGACAGACAAAGACTTCCAAGACACCATGAAGCTAATCAAAGATGTAGACTTTGACATGAGCTTCAGCTTTATTTTCTCTCCACGTCCAGGTACGCCAGCAGCGGATTACCCTTGTGATGTGTCAGAACAAGTGAAGAAAGAGCGCCTTTACGAACTACAGCAAACTATCAATGCTCAAGCGATGCGTTACTCTCGCTTAATGCTTGGCACAGAACAACGTGTTCTAGTTGAAGGTCCTTCGAAGAAAAACCTAATGGAACTACGCGCTCGTACAGAAAACAACCGTGTAGTAAACTTTGAAGGTAGTGCAGACCTAATTGGTCAGTTCGTTGATGTGAAGATCGTAGACGTATTTGCAAACTCACTGCGTGGTGAGCTAGTACGTACTGAAAAAGACATGGATCTTCGTAGTGTGATTTCCCCAACGCAGATGATGGCGAAAACACGTCGCGAAGATGAGCTGGGTGTAGCTACTTTTACGCCGTAAGCTCGTATAAATAGCCATGGAGAGCCTGGTCGTTATCAGGCTCTCACTAAGTGGCAAAAAATGAGAGGCAACATTGAGCAATAAAATCGTAACTCTAGAAATTAACCTAGAACCTTCAGACAACCGCCGACTAGCTAGCCTGTGCGGTCCATTCGATGACAACATCAAGCATTTAGAACGTCGTCTAGGCGTTGAAATTAACCACCGTAGTGACCACTTTACGATTGTCGGTAAACCTCATACCGCATCAGCCGCGCTGGATATCCTGAAAACTCTATATGTTGATACCGCACCTGTACGAGGTGAGATCCCAGATATTGAGCCTGAGCAAATCCACCTAGCGATCAAAGAGTCTGGTGTTCTTGAGCAGAATACTGAGTCTAATATCGAGCATGGTAAAGAAGTCTTCGTCAAAACCAAGAAAGGTGTGATCAAACCACGTACGCCAAACCAAGCGCAGTACTTGGTTAACATGGTCACGCATGATATTTCTTTTGGTATTGGCCCGGCTGGTACAGGTAAAACCTACCTTGCTGTAGCAGCAGCTGTTGACGCACTAGAGCGCCAAGAGATCCGTCGTATTCTTCTTACTCGTCCAGCGGTTGAAGCTGGTGAGAAATTGGGCTTCCTACCTGGTGATTTAAGCCAAAAAGTCGACCCATACCTACGTCCGCTATACGACGCCCTATTTGAAATGCTGGGCTTTGAGCGCGTAGAGAAGCTGATTGAACGTAACGTGATTGAGGTCGCCCCTCTTGCTTACATGCGTGGTCGTACTCTAAACGACGCCTTTATCATTCTTGATGAGAGTCAGAACACCACTGTTGAGCAGATGAAGATGTTCCTAACGCGTATTGGTTTTAACTCTCGCGCGGTTATCACTGGTGATGTCACGCAGATTGACTTACCTCGTGGTGCGAAATCGGGTCTTCGTCATGCTATTGAAGTACTAAGCGAAGTTGACGACATCAGCTTTAACTTCTTCTTGGCCGACGACGTTGTACGTCACCCTGTGGTTGCTCGTATCGTTAACGCGTACGAGAAGTGGGAAGCACAAGACCAGAAAGAGCGTAAAGAGTTCGAGAAACGCCGTCGTGAAGAACGCGATGCGAAGTTACTAGAAGCAGCAAAAGCCGAACTGAATGCACAAGTTGCTTCAACTAAGGAATAATCATGGCGATTGAACTTGATCTGCAACTGGCAGTCGAAAATGAAGAAGGTCTGCCTTCGCAGCAAGATTTCCAATTGTGGCTAGATAAGACAATCCCTCTCTTCCAGCCACAAGCCGAAGTCACCATTCGTATTGTTGATGAACAAGAAAGTCATACGCTCAACCATGAGTATCGCGGCAAAGATAAACCAACTAATGTGTTGTCGTTTCCATTTGAAGCACCTCCTGGTATGGAAATAGATTTACTTGGTGATTTGATTATTTGTCGCCAAGTTGTTGAAAAAGAGGCGGTTGAACAGAGCAAGCCTCTGCTAGCACATTGGGCGCATATGGTTGTACATGGCAGCTTGCATCTGCTAGGTTATGATCATATAGAGGATGACGAAGCCGAAGAGATGGAGTCCCTCGAAACCGAGATCATGCAAGGTATGGGTTATGAAGATCCTTACATTGCTGAAAAAGAGTAGCTATTGGCCACTCGACAGGGAAAGGCGAACCACCTAAATGACTCTCGTGTTCGCCTCTCTATGTGTGCTATCACACTTCTGATAGCGTTACTTAATTGAGAAACAATGAACGAAGATAATTCTCCCTCTTCTAACGAAGATAAGAAAGAAAAGGCAGAAGGTCCGAGTAGAAAGTCCTTCTTTGAACGTCTAGGTCAACTATTTCAGGGCGAACCAAAAGATCGCCAAGAGCTTGTGGATGTTATCCGCGACTCTGAAGTTAACGACCTGATTGACCATGACACTCGCGATATGCTTGAAGGTGTTATGGAAATCTCCGAAATGCGTGTGCGTGACATTATGATCCCGCGTTCGCAAATGGTTACCGTTGAGCGTACTCACGACCTTGATACCTTGGTTGCTTTGATTACCGATGCTCAACACTCTCGCTACCCTGTGATCAGCGAAGATAAAGACCATGTGGAAGGCATACTTCTAGCGAAGGACTTACTTAAATACTTAGGCTCAGGCAGTAATCCATTTGATATCGAAGAAGTCATTCGACCAGCGGTTGTAGTACCGGAAAGTAAACGCGTTGATCGACTGCTGAAAGAATTCCGTGAAGAACGTTATCATATGGCCATTGTTGTCGATGAATTCGGTGGTGTTTCTGGTCTTGTGACCATTGAAGATATCCTTGAGGAAATCGTCGGGGATATTGAAGATGAATTCGATGAAAGTGAAGAGACGGACATTCGTAAACTAAGCAAGCATACGTTTGCTGTCAGAGCGCTGACAACCATCGAAGAGTTTAATGAGACATTCGGAACCAACTTCAGCGATGAGGAAGTTGATACCGTTGGTGGTATGGTCATGACTGCCTTTGGTCACTTACCTTCTCGTGGTGAACTGGTTGAAATTGAAGGCTACAACTTCAAAGTCACCGCTGCCGATAACCGTCGTGTCATTCAACTCCAAGTGACGATCCCAGACGAAGAAACCCTGGTTGAAGCCACTCAAGAGTAACGCGATACCCATTGGGAATCTCAGAAAATTACAATGATGAATGAACTCTTTCATCGCCTTAAGCGGCCCTCAGTGGCCGCTTTTGTTGGCGCCTCTACTACACTCGCTTTCGCTCCTTACCAGCTGTGGCCTATTGCCATTCTTAGCCCAGCAATTCTACTGATTCTTCTTGCTAACCAAACTCCGAAACGCGCACTATGGATTGGTTATGCTTGGGGGTTAGGTCAATTTGCAACTGGCGTTAGCTGGGTTTACGTCAGTATCTCCGGTTTTGGCGGTATGCCGCTCATTGCCAATTTATTTTTAATGGGCTTACTTGTTGCCTACTTGGCTGTTTATTCAGGCTTATTTGCTTGGCTCAACAACAAGCTGTTTCCTCAATTTACGCTCACAAAAGCACTTCTCGCTGCACCTGCTTTATGGCTGATCAGTGATTGGTTGCGTGGTTGGGTGATGACCGGCTTCCCTTGGTTATGGCTAGGCTATAGCCAGATAGATGCTCCACTCGCAAGCTTTGCACCAATTGGCGGCGTAGAACTGCTTACTCTATTTATCCTTATCAGCGCAGGGGCGTTAGCCTATGCATGGATTCATAAGCAGTGGCTGGTGGCGATTATCCCTGCGGTGCTACTCAGTACTGGCTTTGGGATTCGCAACTACGATTGGGTAACACCCCGACCAGAAGACACGACTAAGCTCGCACTAATTCAAGGTAACGTAGACCAAAACCTAAAGTGGCTACCAAGTCAACGCTGGCCAACCATCATGAAGTACGCTGACTTAACTCGTGAAAACTGGGACGCTGACATTATCGTTTGGCCAGAAGCAGCAATTCCCGCTTTTGAAATTGAAGTGCCTTCATTTTTGAGCAATATCGACAGCGCTGCAAAAATGAATAACAGCGCAATCATCACCGGTGTCGTCAACCAAGCTGAAGACCGACAGTTCTACAACAGTATTCTGTCCCTCGGCATCACACCATACGGTGACTACAGCTTCGATTTAAGCGAACGTTACCATAAGCATCACCTACTACCGTTTGGTGAGTTTGTACCATTTGAAGATATTTTGCGCCCATTAGCGCCATTCTTTAACCTACCGATGTCGTCGTTTAGCCGTGGGACTTTTGTGCAACCAAACATCGTTGCGAATGGCATGCACATGGCACCAGCGCTTTGCTATGAGATCATCTTTAATGAGCAAGTGCGTCAAAATGTGACTGACGAAACAGACTTCATTCTAACGCTTTCGAACGATGCATGGTTTGGTCACTCTATCGGTCCTCTTCAGCATATGGAGATCGCCCGTATGCGTGCCTTAGAGTTAGGTAAACCGCTCATCCGCTCGACTAACAACGGATTAACAGCGGTAACCGATCACAAAGGTAAAATCGTTGAGCAAGTACCGCAGTTTGAAACTGCAGTACTGCGCGCAGAGCTCACCCCAACCGATGGGAAAACGCCATATCGAATCGTTGGTACTTGGCCATTGTATATTTGGATAGGGTTAAGTTTAGCTCTGGCTTTCGGTTTAAGAAGAAAACAGAGCTGATAACAGCTTGAAAGTAGAAAAGACAAAAAAGAGGCGACTAAGCCTCTTTTTTATTCATTGCATTATACAGTCGTTACTCGCCATTTATGGTTTTAATGACTGGCGAGTAAAGCCTTTGTGACCACATTTAATACACGGAATGATTACAGTTGGGTGGTTATACGTTGTCTTGTGACCACACTCATCACAGACCAAGGTGCCTAAGCCTATCACCTCTCCTGCTTCATATAGCCCTTGATGCTCTAAGTCATCGAACAACTCAACCCACTCAACTTTAGTTCGGTCTGTAATCTCTAACAGCCCTTGCCATATCGAATCCGCAATCGTTAAGTAAAACGGGCCGCTTTTGCTATCCTCGTAACTCTCTGAAAACTCTTTTAAGTCTGCTTTAAGGTACGCTTTGATTAAAGCCAACTCATCTTTGGTCAAGTCATTAGCAGCATCCACCACTTTGCCCGACGTCTCAATCGCTTTGTTAACTTCTTCCGGACTGTGCTTCAAGGTTTCAATCACATCCTCGAGCATTTCCTCATAACCTGTTTTACGTTTAGGCATAACTGACCTCCATCTTTCTCCTACCTGCGTCACTTAAGGGCGCATGGGTACAGATTGGCTATTGTTGTGATCCCTAGCTTTAGGTATTCTATGACGATCTATTTAAGTCTGTTCTAACCGAACTCACAAATTCCAAGATAACGGATACCATCGATGCAAGAACAATACAACCCACAAGATATTGAACAAAAAGTTCAAAAGCACTGGGATGACAACAAAACCTTTGTTGTAAGTGAAGACCCAAATAAAGAAAAATTCTACTGTCTGTCCATGTTCCCATACCCAAGTGGTCGACTGCACATGGGTCACGTGCGCAACTACACTATCGGTGATGTAGTATCTCGTTTCCAACGCCTACAAGGCAAAAACGTGATGCAACCAATCGGTTGGGACGCATTCGGTCTACCTGCAGAAAACGCAGCAGTAAAAAACAAAACTGCGCCAGCACCTTGGACTTACGAAAACATCGAATACATGAAGAACCAACTTAAGCTTCTAGGCTTTGGTTACGATTGGAACCGTGAATTCGCAACATGTACACCGGAGTACTACCGCTGGGAACAAGAGTTCTTCACTAAACTTTACGAGAAAGGTTTAGTTTACAAAAAGACTTCTTCTGTTAACTGGTGTCCTAACGACCAAACTGTTCTTGCAAACGAGCAGGTTGAAGACGGTTGTTGCTGGCGTTGTGATACGCCTGTAGAGCAAAAAGAAATCCCTCAATGGTTCATCAAAATCACTGAGTACGCTCAAGAGCTACTAGACGACTTAGACAAGCTTGAAGGTTGGCCTGAAATGGTGAAAACCATGCAGCGCAACTGGATTGGTCGTTCTGAAGGTGTTGAACTGAAGTTTGAAGTTAAGGGTCAACAAGACCTAGAAGTTTACACAACACGTCCAGATACGCTAATGGGTGTGACTTACGTGGGTATCGCAGCCGGCCACCCTCTTGCAGCTCTTGCAGCAGAGAACAATCCAGAGCTTGCAGCGTTTATCGACGAATGTAAGAACAACAAGGTTGCAGAAGCTGAGCTAGCGACAATGGAGAAGAAAGGTATGGCAACTGGCCTTACTGCTATTCATCCATTGAACGGCCGCGAAGTACCAGTATACGTAGCAAACTTCGTTCTGATGGACTACGGTACAGGCGCGGTAATGGCTGTACCTGCGCACGACCAACGTGACTACGAGTTCGCAACGAAGTACGGTCTAGACATCGTGCCAGTTATCAAGCCTGCTGATGGCAGCGAGCTAGACATCTCTGAAGCGGCATATACAGAGAAAGGTGTACTGTTCGATTCAGGTGAATTCGACGGCCTAGAATTCCAAGCGGCGTTCGATGCAATTGCAGCGAAGCTAGAAGCAGAGGGCAAAGGCACTAAGACTGTAAACTTCCGTCTACGCGACTGGGGTGTATCTCGTCAACGTTATTGGGGTGCGCCAATCCCAATGGTAACGACTGAAGACGGTGAAGTTCACCCAGTACCTGCTGACCAACTACCAGTGATTCTTCCAGAAGACGTAGTAATGGACGGCGTAACGAGCCCAATCAAAGCAGACAAAGAGTGGGCGAAGACAACCTTTAACGGCGAACCTGCTCTACGTGAGACAGATACGTTCGATACGTTCATGGAATCTTCTTGGTACTACGCGCGTTACTGTTCACCACAAGCGGACGACATCCTAGACCCAGAAAAAGCAAACTATTGGCTACCAGTAGACCAGTACATCGGTGGTATCGAGCATGCTTGTATGCACCTACTGTACTCACGCTTCTTCCACAAACTACTGCGCGATGCGGGTTACGTAACTTCTGACGAACCGTTCAAGCAACTACTGTGTCAAGGCATGGTACTGGCTGATGCGTTCTACTTCGAGAACGAGAAAGGCGGCAAAGAGTGGGTAGCTCCAACAGACGTAGCCGTTGAACGTGATGGTAAAGGCCGCATTACTTCTGCTAAAGACACTGAAGGTCGTGATGTAACGCACTCAGGCATGATCAAGATGTCTAAGTCTAAGAACAACGGTATCGACCCTCAAGAAATGGTAGACAAGTACGGCGCTGACACAGTACGTCTATTCATGATGTTCGCGTCTCCAGCGGACATGACACTTGAATGGCAAGAGTCTGGCGTAGAAGGTGCGAACCGCTTCCTAAAACGTGTTTGGAAACTAGTGAAAGAGCACACAGCGAAAGGTGCAGCAGAAGCAGTAGATACCTCAGCGCTTTCTGGTGATCAAAAAGCACTTCGCCGCGACGTTCACAAGACTATCGCGAAAGTGACGGACGATATCGCTCGTCGTCAAACATTCAACACCGCGATCGCAGCGATCATGGAGCTGATGAACAAACTAGCGAAAGCGCCTCAAGAATCTGCGCAAGATCGTGCAATCCTTGACGAGGCACTGAAAGCTATTGTTGTCATGCTTTACCCTATCACTCCGCATATCTCATACGAGCTATGGGCAGCACTAGGTGAAACAGACATTGATAACGCGGCATGGCCGACGTTTGACGAAAAAGCGCTAGTTGAAGACGAAAAAACTATCGTTGTTCAAGTTAACGGTAAGCTACGTGCGAAGCTAACAGTCCCAGCGGATATCTCTAAAGACGATATCGAACAGCTTGGTCTAAACGACGAAAACGTGGTTAAGTTCACTGATGGCCTGACTATTCGTAAAGTTATTTACGTTCCAGGTAAACTGCTGAACATTGTTGCAAACTAATCGCAGCTGTCAATTTGTCTCTGTTTAGCGAACTTATTTGTTAACCAAGAGTCATTAAACAGGGTAGTTTTCTACCCTGTTTATTTACCTCAAACCATTCACATGAGTGGTTTAAGGTAAATAACCCCTTCAATTTAGGATGAATACAATCAATGCGCTTTTTCTCTTTGATTAAACTACCAGTGGTATTGGTATTAGCGGGGCTTCTTTCTGCCTGTGGTTTTCACCTTCGCGGCGAGTATTCCGTACCGGAAGAGCTGCACACTATGTCTTTCTCCAGCTACGATGAATACAGTGAATTAACTCGCTATGTTCGCTCTCAACTCGAACTGAACAAAGTTGAACTTGTTCAACCATCATCGACGGTACCCAACCTTCATTTGACGGAAGCGACAATCGATGAGCGTACACTATCGCTTTATCAAAATAGCCGTGCAGCAGAAAAAGAGCTGACATACGTAGTAAAATACCGTGTGACAATTCCTGGCTATGGTTCTAAAAACTTTACGACAACAGTAAACCGCAACTACCTAGACAACCCGTTGACCGCACTTGCAAAATCTGTTGAGCGTGACGTAATTGAAGACGAGATGCGCTTGCAAGCTGCAAAACAGATGATGCGCCAGTTGGGCCGTATTCGTGCCGAATATGAAGCAGGACAAATCTCTGAGCCAGCGAACAAAAACTCTTAGTCACTATGCGAATTTATGCCGATAAGCTAACGGATCATTTAACTAAACAAGTTAAACAGGTTTACTTAATCTTTGGTAATGAGCCGTTACTGATTCAAGAAAGCCGCCAAGCCATCCAAAAGGCAGCGTTTCAGCAAGGTTTTGAGGAAAAACACCGTTTTGCGGTGGATGCTAGCATCGACTGGAACCAAGTTTACGACTGTTTCCAAGCGATGAGCCTGTTTTCAAACCGTCAATTGATTGAGCTTGAAATTCCTGAAAGTGGCGTGACAACCGCCGTCAGCAAAGAGCTGCAAACACTGTGTGATATGCTTCATGATGACATCATGCTCGTCATTGTTGGTAGCAAACTGACCAAAGCCCAAGAAAATGCGAAATGGTTCAAAGCATTAAGCTCAAAAGGCGATTGGGTAAGCTGCTTGTCGCCAGACCTTCAACGCCTACCTATGTTCATTCAGACACGTTGCCGCACGTTGGGACTAAAACCCGATCAACAATCACTGCAAATGTTGGCTCAATGGCATGAAGGTAACCTATTTGCATTGACACAAAGCTTAGAGAAATTGGCCCTACTCTATCCGGATGGTGAGCTGACCATCATACGTTTAGAGGAAGCCCTAAGTCGCCATAATCACTTCACTACCTTTAACTGGATCGACGCCTTACTGGCAGGTAAAGCAAACCGTGCACAACGTATTCTTCGCCAACTTGAGGCGGAAGGGGTTGAGACCGTGATCTTGATTCGAAGTGTACAAAAAGAGTTGAGCCAACTTTTAAATATGCATCAAGACTTAACTCAAATGGGAATGAACCAGGTATTTGAGAAATATCGAGTTTGGCAAAACAAGCGTCCACTCTATAACGCAGCACTGACCCGCTTATCAGCGAGTCGTATTTGTGCATTGCTCTCCTTGTTGGCTCAAGCCGAGATAAAAGCCAAAACTCAGTATGACGAGTCTGTATGGCCAACTATTCATCAGTTGAGCTTAGAAACCTGCTCTCCTGATATTAAGCTGGCAATTTAAAAATCAAAGCGTGATATAGTGCGCGACCTGTTTTGCAAGCAAGAATGTAAAACACTGTAGAGATAAGAGACAAACCGAGGAAAACCGAGTGCTTCGCGAAGAACTGAAAGACTTTTTAGCTGATAAAGCCGACGACATGAAAGCGGAAGACATTATCGTCCTAAATGTGGAAGATAAATCAAGCGTGACAGATTACATGATCATCTGTACTGGTACATCCAAACGCCACGTTTCATCCATCGCTGACCATGTTGCAACAGAGGTGAAAAAAGCCGGTCTTGAGCCACTAGGAATGGAAGGTGAAAACGAAGGTGAATGGGTAGTCCTTGATATGGGCGACGCCATGCTTCACGTGATGCAAGAAGAGCACCGCGAACTCTACCAGCTAGAAAAACTCTGGGGTTAATCTTTTGAAAATTCAACTAATTGCTGTTGGTACAAAAATGCCAAAATGGGTTGAGGAAGGCTTTCAAGAATATCGTCGCCGTTTCCCGCATGATATGCCGTTGGAGTTGATTGAAATCTCTGCTGGCAAACGCGGAAAAAATGCCGATATCGCTCGCATCCTGCAAAAAGAAGGAGAAGCGATGCTCGCGGCGGTACCAAAAGGCAACCGTATCGTCACGTTAGATATCCCAGGTAAAAAATGGGACACTCCTCAACTCGCTGAGCAGTTAGAAGCTTGGAAATTAGATGGCCGTGATGTATCAATATTAATCGGCGGTCCCGAAGGACTCGCTCCTGCATGCAAAGCTGCAGCAGACCAAAGCTGGTCATTATCTGCCTTAACGCTACCCCACCCTCTAGTGCGTATCGTAATGGCAGAAAGCTTATACCGAGCGTGGAGCATCACCGCTAACCACCCTTATCATCGCGAATAATCGTTGTTTAACTTTAGAGCCAAGCGTTAATGATTCGTAAACGCCGCAGTCAAATCCGAGATTATCAAGCCGAAGCGCGTCTGTTTGCCAGCCGCGCTATTGTTGCTTTTATCGGCATTGTTGTCTTGATGGGAGCTCTGGTTGCCAACATGTACAACATTCAGGTGAACCAGTTTCAAGACTATCAAACCCGCTCGAACGATAACCGCATCAAAGTAGTGCCTATCGCGCCTAACCGAGGTCTAATTTATGACCGAAATGGCGTTTTACTGGCAGAGAACCGTCCCGTCTTTAACTTAGAACTGACCCCAGAAAAAATTAAAGACATTGATGCAACCATCCAAGAATTACAAACTATTCTGGAAATTACACCAGACCAGATTGAACGTTTCCACCACGAGCGTAAACGGACTCGTCGATTTAAATCGGTCCCACTGCTGACCCAACTGAACGAAAAACAAGTAGCGGTATTCTCCGTCAATCAGTACCGCTTTCCGGGTGTGGAAATAAGTGCGACCTTAAAGCGCTACTACCCTTTCAGCGAAGTCTTAACCCACGTGATTGGTTACGTTTCTCGAATCAATGATCGCGACATGCAGCGCCTGATCCGAGAAGAAAAAGACGCAAACTATCAAGCCACTCGCGACATTGGTAAGCTGGGTATTGAAAAATACTACGAAGACCTCTTACACGGTACAGCCGGATATCAAGAAGTCGAGGTAAACAGCCGCGGCCGAGTAATTCGTACCTTAAAGTACGTTCCACCTGTACCCGGAAAAGACATCGTTTTAAACCTTGATATCAACTTGCAGTTGTACGTACACCAATTATTGGACGGCCGCCGAGGCAGTGCTGTAGTGATCGATCCTAGAGACAACGGCGTACTGGCTATGGTTTCAAGCCCTAGCTACGACCCTAACTCGTTCGTGCACGGAATCTCGGGTAAAGACTATCGCGCCCTTTTGAACGATAAAAACCGTCCTTTGGTCAACCGTACCACACTTGGCATTTACCCACCTGCGTCTACCATCAAACCATTTATGGCGGTAGCCGCGCTGCAAGAAGGTGTCGTCACACCTAACACCACGCGAAATGATCCTGGTTATTGGCGCATACCAAACTCTAACACACGTCCGTTTCGGGACTGGTTGCGTTGGGGACACGGACGCGTCGATATCATTAAGTCGATCGAAGAGTCTGTTGATACCTTCTACTATCAAATCGCTTATGACATGGGTATTGACCGTATTTCGAATTGGATGATGATGTTCGGTTTTGGTGATTACACTGGCATTGATATCTACGAAGAAAGTAAGGCAAACATGCCGACTCGTGACTGGAAAATGTCTCGCCATAAAACCCCATGGTATAAAGGTGATACGATCCCTGTGGGTATCGGCCAAGGATATTGGACAGCAACACCAATGCAAATCGCCAAAGCAACCTCGGTATTAGTAAACGAGGGAGAAGTGATCGCACCTCACTTGCTCAAAGCGACGATAGAAAATGGTAACGACTTCGAAGAGCAGCAAACGACAGAATACGTGACTTACCCACCAATCAAGAATGTGCCTAAAAAGTACTGGGATATGGCGAAAGAAGGCATGCGTCGGGTAAACCATGGCACGCGCGGAACAGCTCGCCGCTCATTCTACAAAATGAATTATGAAACAGCGGGTAAATCAGGTACAGCACAGGTCTTCGGTCTGGGTGAAAACGAAGAATACAACGCCGATGAGATCGCCGAGCACTTACGTGACCATGCGTTATTTACTGGCTTTGCACCATTTGATGATCCTAAAGTGGTCGTCACTGTAGTACTAGAAAATGCCGGTGGTGGTTCTAGTAACGGTGCCCCAGTAGTAAGGAAAATTTTTGACCGAGTCGTTCTTGGTCCAGAAGAAATTGAGCCTGAAAACAATGCGAAGAAAGAGGTAAAACAGTAATGAAGATGGATCCCTCTACAGGTAAAAATCGCGCCCTGTTTGAACGCTTCCATATCGACTTACCACTCCTACTTGGCATATTGGCCCTGATGGGGTTTGGCCTGGTGATCATGTACAGCGCCAGTGGCCAAAGTTTACTGATGATGGATCGCCAAGCCATGCGAATGGTGCTTTCACTCGTTGTGATGCTCGTCCTTGCACAGCTTTCTCCACGAACTTACGAAAGCTTGGCACCTTTGATGTTCGTTGGTGGCGTTATACTGCTTTTCGGCGTGCTGTTTTTCGGTGAAGCATCGAAAGGCGCGCAGCGTTGGCTTAACCTCGGTTTTGTGCGCTTTCAACCGTCAGAGCTATTGAAGCTCGCAGTGCCATTAATGGTGGCTCGCTATGTCGGTAGACAGCCCCTTCCACCAACGCTAAAAACACTCATTGTTGCACTGATTATGGTCTGCTTACCAACCATTCTCATTGCAAAGCAGCCTGACTTAGGTACCTCGATCCTGATCGCCGCTTCCGGTATTTTTGTTATCTTCCTCGCCGGCATTAGCTGGAAAATCATCGCTGGTGCTGCGATTGCATTAGGTGGTTTCATTCCAATTCTGTGGTTTTTCTTGATGCGAGAGTATCAAAAAGTGCGAGTTCGTACTCTATTTAACCCGGAATCTGATCCGCTAGGAGCGGGCTACCACATTATTCAGAGTAAAATTGCGATTGGCTCCGGTGGTATTTCCGGCAAAGGTTGGTTGCAAGGTACGCAGTCACAACTAGAATTTCTTCCAGAACGACACACTGACTTTATCTTTGCAGTAATTGCTGAAGAATGGGGTATGATTGGCTTCCTTTGCCTTTTAGCCATCTATCTATTTATTATTGGACGAGGTTTATATCTCGCCAGCCAAGCGCAAACCGCATTTGGACGAATGATGGCAGGCAGTATTGTACTCAGCTTCTTCGTGTATATTTTTGTAAATATTGGCATGGTAAGTGGCATCCTACCTGTAGTAGGTGTACCGTTGCCACTCATCAGTTATGGCGGCACATCAATGGTAACCTTGATGGCTGGTTTTGGTATTCTGATGTCGATTCATACGCACCGAAAAGCATTCTCTAAGGCGACCTAGACATGCAAAAACGCGCTTTATATTCCTTGGTTTTCTCTGCTCTTATTTTGGCAGGCTGTTCATCAACTAGCCAAAAAGAACAAGAAGGCCGTTACGAACTCGAATCCGATGTTGCACCGGATACACCGCTTTCAGTCGAACACATCGAGGATGCGCATCCTAAATATGAACCGTACAGCCTAGGTGGGAACAAAGATTACCACTTGCGAGGCAAAGACTACAAAATAGTTCGCAATGCGAAAGGCTTTAAAGAAAAAGGCCGCGCATCTTGGTATGGGAAAAAATTCCAAGGTCATTTGACTTCTAATGGCGAAATCTATGACATGTACTCAATGACGGCAGCGCATAAAACGCTACCGTTACCAAGTTACGTAAAAGTTACCAATACTGACAACGGCAAAACCACCATAGTACGAGTTAATGACCGAGGTCCTTTTCACGATGGCCGTATCATTGATTTAAGCTATGCCGCCGCGCACAAGTTAGATGTCATAAAAACAGGCACCGCGAACGTGGAAATTGAAGTGATCAGTATCAATCAGCCCACGGACAAAAAGTCATTAGAAGCGCACCCTAGGTACGTTATTCAAGTGGCATCATCAAAAAATGAAGAACGCGCGCGAACTTTAGGTACCGAGCTTGGTCAAAAATTGGATACAGAAACTTTCCTAGAGAGTGCGAAAGAGTCTTATCGCTTGTTGTTAGGGCCATTTACTGACTATTCCCTGACGCAAGCCACATTAGATAAAGTAAAGTTGCTCGGCTATTCGTCTGCATTTATTAAAAAACACAACACTGCCAAATGACCTCGTGTCATGAATTTCTCTTTGATCCCCCTCTTACATAACTAGGGATTCTGATAAGATGTCTGCAGTTAACCCAAAAATTTGAATTACCATGAATAAAAATAAGTTTGTGAAATCTATTCTCGTTTCTTCGGTTGCCCTTTCTGCAACTTTCGCTCAATCTGCTCTTGCATCACCTATCGTTGTTCCAGATGCCCCTCAAATCGCGGCGAAGGGCTACGTGCTGATGGATTACCATTCAGGTAAAGTACTGGCAGAGAAAGAGATGAACACAAAATTGTCTCCAGCTAGTCTGACTAAGATGATGACCAGCTATGTAATCGGCCAAGAGCTAGCGCGTGGTAATATCTCAGAAGATGATGATGTCACCATCAGTAAAAATGCGTGGGCGAAAAACTTCCCTGATTCATCAAAGATGTTCATTGAAGTAGGCACAACAGTTAAAGTACGTGACCTGAACCGAGGTATCATCGTCCAGTCAGGTAACGATGCCTGTGTTGCGATGGCAGAACATATTGCAGGTTCAGAAGATGCATTTGTTGACCTAATGAACGCTTGGGCCAACACATTGGGTATGACTAACTCGCACTTTGCCAACGTTCATGGCTTAGATAACGCAGAATTGTACTCAACACCATACGACATGGCACTGCTAGGTAAAGCACTTATCCGTGACGTACCAAATGAGTACCGAGTGTACTCAGAGAAGAAATTTACTTACAACGGCATCACCCAATACAACCGTAACGGTCTACTTTGGGATAAGAGCATGAACGTTGACGGCATCAAAACGGGTCACACAAGTAATGCGGGTTACAGCCTAGTAAGTTCAGCAACTGAAGGTCAAATGCGCTTGGTTGCGGTCGTTATGGGTACTAAAGATGCCAATGCTCGTAAGTCAGAAAGCAAAAAGCTGCTAAGCTACGGCTTCCGTTTCTTCGAAACAGTGGCACCGCACAAAGCAGGTGAAACGTTCGTAGAAGAAAAAGTGTGGATGGGTAACAAAGACACCGTAGCACTGGGTCTTGACCAAGATACTTACGTAACACTACCGCGTGGTGAAGCGAAAAACCTAAAAGCCAGCTTCGTCCTTGAAAAAGAGCTAGAAGCCCCAATTAATAAAGGTGATGTAGTTGGTAAGCTATACTATCAGATCGATGGTGAAGATATTGCCGAATACCCACTAATGGCACTAGAAACCGTAGAGCAAGGTAGTCTATTTAGCCGCATGTGGGATTACATCGTATTGTTATTCAAGAGCTTCTTCTAAGAAGGAAGTTAGAGTAGCAAACTTATTCGCAAAGCCGCCTGAAAGGGCGGCTTTTTAAGTTTGAGATCCTCGTCTTGAGTTCCCCCTAATTTGACTGTACTATTTCGCACCGCAACGAATATCTACTGGAGTTATCGATATGCTAACCATCAACTCTGATGCAAAATTAAAAGACCTGCTTGAGTTCCCTTGTTCATTTACTTACAAGGTAATGGGTCATGCAAAACCTGAACTTCCAGAGCTTGTTCTTGAAGTTATTCAGCGCCATGCTCCAGGTGACTACAGCCCGACCGTTAAACCAAGTGCTAAGGGCAACTACCACTCGGTATCAATCAACATCACTGCAACCTCTATCGAGCAAGTTGAGACGCTATACAAAGAGTTAGGTGAAATTGACATCGTACGCATGGTTCTATAATTTTTTGATATATTAAATTTTTTTTGAAAGCAGCTTCGGCTGCTTTCTTTTTATTTATCAACCAGATAACAAAACTTTACATCGCTTTCAGTTAAAAATCTGTTACTCAGCGGTAGAGCATCAGGGTTATCCGGTTTATAATCCAAAAACTTTATATATTAGCAACAGGAATTCCCATGCAACACCAACTTGTTGTAAAACGACTTGGCCGCCAAGACTATGAGCCTGTATGGAAGGCGATGCATGAGTTCACCGACCAACGCACAGAAGAAACCCGTGATGAAGTCTGGTTGGTAGAACATAACCCAGTATTTACGCAAGGTCAGGCAGGTAAAGCTGAGCACCTTATTAACACTGGTGACATTCCTGTTGTACAAAGTGATCGCGGAGGCCAGGTTACGTATCATGGCCCAGGTCAGTTGGTCACCTATTTCTTGATCAACCTACGCCGCAAAAAATTAGGTGTACGAGATCTCGTTACCACTATCGAGAACCTCGTGATCAACACGCTAAAAGCATACAATATCGATTCGGCCGCGCGACCTGACGCACCAGGCGTTTACGTTGACGGTAAAAAAATATGCTCTCTCGGTTTACGCATTCGTAAAGGATGCTCGTTTCATGGCTTAGCCTTGAACGTAAATATGGATTTAACACCGTTTCTGCGTATTAACCCTTGTGGTTATGAAGGTATGGAAATGGTTCAGGTCAGCCAATTTGGCGGCCCAGACAATGTAGAAGCCGTAGAAAAACAATTAATAGAAGAACTCGTTACTTTGCTCGACTATGAGCAAGTAGAATTCAGCACAGAAGCACCTTCTCAAGGTAATAAAGCATGAGCAAACCAATCCAGATGGAAAAAGGCGTTAAATATCGTGACGCCGATAAAATGGCATTGATTCCCGTAAAGAACATGCCTACAGAGCAGAAAGAAGTGCTACGTAAGCCTGATTGGATGAAGATCAAGCTACCAGCCGACAGCCAACGAATTCAAGACATCAAAGCGGCGATGCGTAAGAATAAACTTCACTCCGTATGTGAAGAAGCATCTTGCCCGAACCTAGCGGAATGTTTTAACCACGGTACAGCAACCTTCATGATCTTAGGTGCTATTTGTACTCGTCGTTGTCCTTTCTGTGACGTTGCTCATGGCCGCCCATTACCACCGGAAGCAGAAGAGCCTCAAAAACTGGCGAAAACCATTGCCGATATGAAGCTGAAATACGTAGTAATCACTTCTGTTGACCGTGACGATCTGCGTGACGGCGGTGCACAACACTTTGCCGATTGTAACCGCGAGATCCGTGCGTTAAACCCGCATATTAAGATTGAAACACTGGTTCCTGACTTCCGTGGTCGCATGGATGTAGCGCTTGATCTAATGAAAGACAATCCGCCAGATGTCTTCAACCACAACTTAGAAACAGCGCCACGTCTTTACCGTAAAGCTCGCCCAGGTGCGAACTATAAATGGTCACTTGAGCTTCTTAAGAAGTTCAAAGAGCAGCATCCCGATGTACCGACCAAGTCTGGTTTGATGATGGGCCTTGGTGAAACCAAAGAAGAAATCATCGAAGTACTGAAAGATCTACGCGCACACGGCGTAACGATGCTGACTCTAGGCCAGTACCTAGCGCCAAGCCGTCACCACTTGCCAGTAGAACGTTACGTTCCGCCATCAGAGTTTGACGAGCTAAAAGAAGTTGCACTAGAACTTGGCTTCACGCATGCAGCGTGTGGTCCATTTGTGCGCTCTTCTTACCATGCCGATATGCAAGCTCAAGGTATCGAGATTAAATAAGCTCTCGCTTGTTTTGAAAAGCTTGTTTTGAAGAGAAGAGGTTGGCTCAGTGCCAACCTTTTTTGTATCTGGCAAATGATGATAAAAAGCCATTCTACCACCGTCATTCTGAACAGCGAGGAACGAGCGTGATTCAGAATCTGTTTTCAGAATACTGATGATTTTTAGGGAAACTCTGAGTAAAAGAGTGTGCCTCAACAAGATTCCTGATCTCGCCTAGGCTCGTCGGAATGACGTGGTTTGGATATATTGAAAAGGGACAGTGTTGGTAGCCATCCCCTTATCACACACTCTCGCTATATCTCATTCCAAACGCCAGACAAACAAAAAGGCCCTCAAATGAGGGCCTTTAGTATATCAATGTTCAAAATAGATGAGTCGAGTTCTAGAAGAACACACGGAGTTTGCGCGAGCAAATGAGTATGTTCGACACCGAAATCGACTCACTCGATGAAAAGCAGTTAGGCGTAAACTGGTAGACGCTTACAAATTTCTAGCACTTTCTGTTTAGTCGCTTCGATAACTTCTTCGTTGCCGATGTTATCTAGAACGTCACACATCCAGTTTGCTAGCTCTTTTGCATCTTCTTCAGTGAAGCCACGGCGAGTGATCGCTGGCGTACCTACACGAATACCAGACGTTACGAATGGGCTGCGTGGGTCATTTGGTACTGAGTTCTTGTTTACAGTGATGTTTGCTACACCTAGTGCCGCGTCTGCGTCTTTACCAGTGATATCTTTGTCGATTAGGTCAACAAGGAACAAGTGGTTTTCTGTACCGTTAGATACGATTTTGTAGCCACGCTCTTGGAACTGACCAACCATTGCTTTTGCGTTTTTCACTACGCGAGCTTGATAAGCTTTGAACTCTGGCTCCATCGCTTCTTTGAACGCTACTGCTTTACCAGCGATAACGTGCATTAGAGGGCCACCTTGACCACCAGGGAACACTGCTGAGTTCAATTTCTTGTACATATCTTCGCCAGCATTTGACAAGATAAGACCACCGCGAGGACCTGCTAGTGTTTTGTGCGTCGTTGTTGTTACCACGTGAGCATGCGGTACTGGTGTTGGGTATTCACCGGCGGCGATAAGACCAGCTACGTGCGCCATATCAACAAATAAGTAAGCACCTGCTTTGTCAGCGATTTCACGCATGCGTTTCCAATCAACGATTTGCGAGTAAGCAGAGAAACCACCGATGATCATCTTAGGTTTGTGTTCAAGTGCTAGCTGTTCCATCTCGTCGTAGTTGATTTGACCAGCTTCATCGATACCGTAAGGGATAACGTTGTAGTGCTTACCCGAGAAGTTTACTGGTGAACCGTGAGTTAGGTGACCACCGTGTGCTAGGCTCATGCCTAAAACTGTATCGCCAGGGTTAAGAAGCGCCATGTAAACTGCGCTGTTTGCTTGAGAACCTGAGTGAGGCTGTACGTTAGCGTACTCACAACCAAATAGTTGGCATGCACGCTCAATTGCTAGTGCTTCAGCTTTATCTACGTACTCACAACCGCCGTAGTAACGCTTACCTGGGTAGCCTTCAGCGTATTTGTTCGTTAGCTGAGAACCTTGCGCTTCCATTACACGTGGGCTTGTGTAGTTTTCAGAAGCGATAAGTTCAATGTGTTCTTCCTGGCGAAGAGTTTCTTCCTGGATAGCTGCGAACAGTTCCGCATCGTAATCTGCGATGTTCATATCACGCTTAAGCATCTGTATCTCCTGACTCAGATTAGTACTGAAAGTTGCAAAAAAACTGTTGAATGACCCGACGCAAACGTTTTCGTCACCCTAATGGCGCGCATTCTACATAATTTGATTTAGGTCATAAAGAGAAATTTACAATTTTTCTCATGCAGTTTTTTCATGATGACAAGCAATGTTTATCATGCCAGCATTGCAATCGCATAACGACAATCTATTGCCTGTCAAATTTGTGCTTTACACCCTGTAAAACAGCAATTACATAGGTTTACCGTAAATTTTACCCTCTAGCTACCGAAAAGATCATCTTTTTACTACTATGCACGCCTTATTTATCACTAATGACTGCAATATTGATGGAAAAACACTCATTAAAAGAAGACTGGATAGCGATTCTCACGGGTACCTTTTTAGTAGCTCAAGGCGTTTTCTTTCTCCAATCCGCGAGCCTTCTAACGGGAGGCACGACTGGATTGGCTCTGCTTATTAGCCAATTTACACCTTTTACCTTTGGTGTGCTGTACTTTTTAGCAAACAGTCCTTTTTACTTACTAGCATGGAAACGCTTCGGCCGTCATTTCGCCATTAATAGTGCCATTTCTGGCGCGTTGGTTTCTATCTTTGCCGATCATCTTTATTTGCTAATCTCGCTCGAATCGGTAAATGAAGTTTATTGCGCCGTCGCAGGCGGGCTTTTAATGGGGCTCGGTATGCTGATCCTATTCCGACATCGCTCCAGCTTGGGTGGCTTTAACGTGCTGTGTTTGTTTATCCAAGACAAATTTGGCATTTCAGTTGGCAAAAGCCAAATGGCAATCGATGCATGTATCCTGTTTGCTTCATTCTTCTTTGTCACACCAGAAGTGATTGGCCTTTCAATTTTGGGGGCGTTTGCACTCAATCTCGTGTTAGCGATGAACCACAAACCGCACCGCTATTCCGTGACCTACGGTTCATAAATTTTTGATAATGATTGAAGCGCGATTTATAAGATTTCGCGCTCCAATCGCTATATAATACTTCGCGATTTCCAAATAGATCGGTACGGTATGCGCGACTTTCTGCAACAAGCTAAACAGACTCACAGTTATATTGCGATTGGAGAGCTGATCTATAACCCGAAGACACAGACCCTTCATCAAGATGTTATCGCGATTGATCTTGAACCTCGCACCATTGAATTATTAGAACTGCTGTTAACAAGCGTTGGCCACCCACTCTCTGCTGACACCATTATTGAAACCATTTGGCAGAGCAAGTTCATCTCTAAGAATGTGCTCACGAACCGCATTAGCACCTTACGTGCCCTGCTACAGCAGTACTTACCCGAATACGATGCCGCTAAGCTTTTAGTCACTTACCCCCGCAAAGGCTACTTTCTTAACCCTGCCAATATTCGTTTGGTGCCACCAGCGAAAAGCCATCGACGCGTTATCCCAACTCAGGTTGCGAGGAATAAGAACTTCAAGCTGATTTTTGCTTATAGCTTGTGTGCCATACTTGCAGTTTGTAGCGTGACGCTCGCAAGCTTGTTATGGCAACGCCAAGAAATCTCAACACAACAAACACGTCATCAACTACTGATTCCCAAAGTCGAGCTACTACTCAACCGTGTCGATTCAATCGGCTCTCAGGCGCGAAAATACCGCATACTGGTCAAAGCCATCTTGCTGCAACAACAGGTCGAATATCCATACACCGACATCGCCAACCAAGATGCTCCCAGTTACTTTCTTGATCCTATCGGTCATGCGCCATATTTCCCTGGCGCACGAAACATGCAGACCAGCGACTACGAGCTCAATATCGAGTTAAAAGACGGCACAAAACAGGGCATCTTGAAAGCGCAGATGAACCTTATTTATCCTGCGACGGGCAAGCTAGCGTTTCGCAATGAGTACACACTGCGTTTATCTGACTTACAATCGGATATTTTCCAAATGCACTCGGATGTCGCGCAATACTTCAATCTGCCTGCACCTTCGGCAAGTACGTGGCAGCTTTCGGATATTCACAAAAAAATGTTATTCGAGAATGCCTTTTCTAGCCAACCTCTCCGACAATCTGATGAGTTTGCGGCTATAACAACGGCAAGACATCTCGCCTTATACGAGCACGAACATCAAAAGCTGGAAGCGTATTTAACTCAAGTACAATCGTCGTTTGATGTTTTGCCAGATGAGCTGAGCCTCTGGTTAGGTCTATTGCATTTCAAATTAGGTAACTTAGACAGGGCAAAAGCTCTGTTAACGACACCAGATGGCGACTCACGTATCCAAAACGCACTGATTTATACCTTTGTGTCTCACATTGCTTATAAGCAGAACAAACTTGAACAGTTCCGTCTCAACTACATGGAATCACTGGTGGCGCTGCTGCGCGTTTTACCTTCCGAAACCTTGTTTGAGCGTCTTTCTCAATCTGAATCAAAAGAGACTTGCCTCCAACCGTGGAAAACGTTGCATGTCAGTTTGACCGATCAAGAAATTATCAGCCGATGGAAAGCGCTCATCAACGAGTATTGCACCAACGTAGCTAACGAAATAAGCCCTAATAAAACAAAGACCTAAATATAAAATTAAGCTTTCGTTAAGCGCGATTAGCTTTTGTTTTTTGCCCTTTTTATCTCACTGAACTTAGCATGCTCGCATTCAAGCAACGGCCCAACATGAAGCGGCCTTATCAATCAGGAATGTAAACCATGCTAAACAAAATGACGCTTATCGCAGCAGCAACTCTGGCTCTTTACGGCTGTGGCGGAGGTTCGTCTTCTGGCAGTGCTAATCCAAACAAAGTGCCTCAAGAAAGTTTCGACATCGCGATTCAAAACTCCATTTTCGCTCCCGAGACAAACACACAACTTAGCTACTCGTTTAGCTTGGATGGCCAATCTGAAGGTGACATGAAGCTGAGCTTTCAAGCGATGGATCGCGAGCAAATATTGGCAGCATTGGCACAAATCCCAAACAGCGAGGCAATGGTCCAGTTGGTTAATGACTTGATGAACTACGGCGCCGAACAGTTCTACTATTCAGACGAGCAGTACAACGACGACGAAGAGAGCAATACGCTTTACTTTGCAGGATCAGATGGTGCACTCCATGAAATCACTGACGCTTATTTCATTGGTCATCAGTTTATTGCCATGCTTATGCACAGCGGTCCGATTTTCCGCCTAAACGGTGACGACGTAAAAGAGAAAAGCCCGAATATTGACATCGGTGAAGAAACTATGTCTCTGCAAACCACTCTTACAGGCTACTCAGTTCACAACCTACTAGACCGTTTTGAAGAGCATGAGTGGGTACAAAACCTTCCTATGACAGCATCTTGCCAAGTGGTTTGGCAACAGCAAATCCGAGAAACTGGCGTGCGTAAAGCGTTCTCGATCTCAGGCAAGAAAATTGAAGCGGCATACCTGATGGAAGAGAACATCTACAACCTAAACTGTGATGATATGGACTCAATGGAGTTCGCCACTTCGGCAGAACGTTGGTTTAATCCGAGCTTAGGTCTGATAGAACAAATTGAACTGCTGAAAGTACAACAAGTACAAATCAACGAAGAGAAAGTGCAGCTAACAGCGATTGAAACAAAATAAGCTTGCATTTTTTATAGATACCTCAATAAAAGAAGGCTTTGGGGAGCACACCAAAGCCTTCATCTCGAACATCAATCTTAGGGGTGATGACACCCGAGTTTATTCTTCTATCAATAAAATACGAGTTTCGTAAGGTCGTAACACTTGATGGTTTGACGCGACTGCGCTCGCTGAGTTTTGATAGTTAGATAGCAAGTTTTTCGCTTTACTCATATCAAAACGTTCTGGCAGAACGCATTCCACCTCTTCAGCATAGTAGTTATTGATACACAGCAGCGTTTGCTTATCGTTCTGACGAGCGTAAGCGAAAATACGTTTGTGCTCTGGCAGCAGGTCCTCGTAACGACCATCGGTGATCACTGGAACCTGTTTACGCAGTTCAATCAGACGCTTGTAAAAGTAGAACACCGAGTTTAAATCGGCAACCGCAGCTTCAGCATTGATTTCAGTGTAATTCTTCGCCACTTCAAGCCAAGGCGTGCCCTCAGTAAAGCCCGCGTGTTTTGCACTGTTCCATTGCATTGGTGTACGTGAGTTATCACGCGACTTCTGTGCCAAGATCGCCATCATATAGTCATGAGATACACCATCACGGTTGACCATGATGTCGTACATGTTAGTACTTTCAACATCACGATATTGGCTGATTTCGGTATAACCCGGGTTGGTCATGCCGATCTCTTCCCCCTGGTAAACATAAGGTGTGCCTTGCATCATGTGCACTGATGCAGCAAGCATCTTGGCAGATTCAACACGGTATTGCTCGTCGTTACCTAATCGGCTCACAACGCGTGGCTGGTCGTGGTTACACCAGAACAGCGCCCCCCACCCTTTGCCATTTAAGCCCGTTTGCCAATGATTGAAGATCTGTTTTAACTGAATGAAATCAAACGGCGCTTTGGTCCATTTTTCACCATTTGGATAATCGACTTTCAGATGATGGAAGTTGAACACCATGGATAGCTCTTTGCCGTCTAGCGAAGAATATTGCTGGCAGTGCTCTAGTGTGGTGGAAGACATTTCACCCACCGTCACGCTGCCGTATTTTTGAAACACAGATTCGCTAATCTCTTGAAGGTATTCGTGCACACGTGGGCCGTCGGTGTAGAAGCGGCGACCATCACCAATATCATCACTTGGAAAATCTTGCTGCTTGGAAATCAGGTTGATAACGTCGAGACGGAAACCATCCACTCCTTTTTCTGCCCAGAAGCTGATGACTTCTTTCACTTCTTCACGCACTACTGGGTTTTCCCAGTTTAAGTCCGCTTGCTCTTTAGCAAAAAGGTGCAAATAGTACTGGCCTGTTTTTTCATCCAGCGCCCAAGCGTTGCCACCAAACTTTGATTGCCAGTTGTTTGGTTCAGCACCATCTACCGGATCTTTCCAGATGTAGTAATCACGGTATGGGCTGTTTTTATCACCCAGTGCGGATTGGAACCACTTGTGTTCTGTCGACGTGTGGTTCACTACAATGTCCATGATGATACGAATACCCAACTGATGCGCTTCTGCTAGCAAAGTATCAAAGTCTTGCATCGTGCCGAACTCAGGGTTGATCGAGTAGTAATCGGAGATGTCATAACCGTTGTCGATCATTGGCGATTGGTAAACCGGCGTCAGCCAAATCGCATCCACACCAAGATGCTTAAGATAATCCAGCTTAGAAATGATCCCTTTGATGTCGCCCGTGCCTTTACTGCCACTGTCACAAAAGCTTTTTGGGTAAATTTGATAGATGGTTGCGGTTTTCCACCAGCTCTCATCATGCTTGGTCATAGCCATTTCTAACACTCACTTACCAGTAATCGGAAACTTAAAATTTGAAAAGAAAAATAGGAGGAGGCAGCCAAGTCACTGCCTCAAATAGAATTACGCGTTTGCAGGCTCAAGCTCACCTTTGGCTTGTGCACGCTTATAAAGAATTAACGTTAATGCAGCAGGTACCAGCATTGCGACTAACATAGCCAAAGCAAAAATGCCCCAGAACTGCGGTTGGATAGACAAGATGCCCGGCAAACCGCCCACACCGATACCGTTCGCCATTACGCCCGCACTACCACAAATAGCAGCAGCACACGCACTACCGATCATCGCGCTCAACATTGGGAACTTGTATTTCAAGTTGATGCCGTACATCGCCGGTTCAGTCACGCCAAGGTAAGCAGAGATAGCCGCAGGCACTGAGATATCACGCTCGCCGTGTTTTTTACTGATGATAATGATGCCGACGACCGCAGACGCTTGAGCAATATTTGAAAGCGCAATCAGAGGCCAAATTGGCGTGCCGCCTAGCTCTTGCATTAATTGAAGGTCAACCGCGTTGGTGGTGTGGTGAATACCAGTAATGACCAATGGCGCGTATAGGAAGCCGAAGATGGTTGAGCCAATCATTGCGAAGTCACCCGTCATGGCTGCTTTTGCTGCGAATGCCACGCCGTCACCCAACATACGACCGAATGGACCAATGATAGAGTGCGCAAGAATCACAGACACAATGATTGAGACAAACGGCACGACCACTAGGTAAAGGTAAGACGGAATGATGCGTTTTAAGTTGGTTTCAATAAACGCCAGAGCCATACCAGCAAGCATTGCTGGAATCACTTGCGCCTGATAGCCCACTTTCTCGATGGCAAATAAGCCAAAGTCCCACACTTCGGGTACTTGCTTACCAATCAGGTAGGCGTTCATCAACTGTGGCGAAACCAATGTTACACCAAGCGTGATACCCAGAATCGGAGTACCGCCGAGCTTTTTCACTGTCGACCAACACACGCCAACCGGTAGGAAGAAGAAGATCGCCTCACCAATCAGCCATAAGAAAGAGTGTACCGTTGCCCAAAACTGGCTGATTTCCGTTAGCGTTTGACCATCAAACATCTTGATGTCGCCAATCACGTTACGGAAACCAAGGATCAGACCACCGGTAATGATCGCAGGTAGCAGTGGTACAAAGATTTCTGCAAGGTGGGAAATACCACGCTCAACGATATTCATGTTTTGACGAGCAGCGTTCTTCGCTTCGTCTTTGCTGGCTTCACTTTTACCCGTCAGTCCGATCAGTACCTTGTAAACTTCATCCACTTCAGTACCGATAACCACTTGGAACTGGCCTGCGTTGGTAAAACAGCCCTTCACCATCGGTAATGCTTCTAACTGTTTCGTATCTGCTTTGTCCGTATCATTTAGAACAAAACGCAAGCGAGTTAAACAGTGACTTACACTGGCAATGTTGTCCGGCCCCCCGACCAGCTCAATAAGACGCTCCACGTCTTTACGCGCAATCTTACTCATAACTTTGTCCACCCTGTATTGGATACATTCGATTCATCATTTTGTTTTTATAAATGGGAACATTCCCATTTCTTAATTTTAATATTGCCATCCGAAGGCAAAAAACAAAATGGGAACAGTCCCATTAATTGAGAATGATCACAGTATAATTTTAGAGCAGATCGTTTTAGTGTGGATTAACAAACGATAGGCTGTTGAGTAAAGTGAACCACTTCCTCATCGCCATTTAATTGATTGATCAGCATGTTAGCGGACTTCTCACCTGCAAGGGTATAACCTGGGTCGACACTAAATACTTTAGGGAAAAGGAAAGAGAGCAATTCATTACCTCCAACACCTGTCACAACCACGTCTTCACGTCCTAACTCTTGAAGACGCTTAATCACGCCCAACGCGATGGTGTCACTGGCGCACACGATGGCCTGAGTGTCAGATTGAAGGACTTTGTCTACCAACTGATAAGCACTTTCATGGCTCAACTTACCCGTCTGGAAACAAGGTGTAATTTGTTTGCGTTGACACCAAGCTTTATAAGCATTTAGACGAGCTAAGCCAGTGGTTTTGTCTTCAGGGTCAACACCAATATAAGCAATGCGAGATAAAGATTGCTGCTCAAGATGAGACAAAGCCATGTCTATCACACCTTGGTTGTCGTAGTTGATCGAAGAAACCAATTGCGTGTCCATCGCGATCACAACGATACGATTACCCCACTCTGCCAATGCTCGCTCATCACATCCAGTAAAGCCAAACACGATCACCCCATCGACGTTGCGACGTTTAAGCACATCCAAATGTTCATTGGTTTTATCGCGATCGAATTGGCTCTCCATGATCACCGCATCATAACCAGCGGAATACAAAGCATTGAGCATTGTACCAACGGCGCGATTTTCTGATGGTGAATCTAAACGGGAGATGATAACCCCAATAACTTTTTGGCTGCCGCCACGCATTGATTGCGCAGATTTGGACGGCACATAACCAGATTCACGAATGATTTGCTCAACCTTCTCTCGCGTTTGGGGTTTCACTTTTGGATCGTTAGTAAGCACACGGCTTACTGTCGATTTGCCCACGCCTGCCAATTTTGCGATATCAAGAATGGTGAGTTTTTTGCTCATAAGTGTTCAGATTAAAAGAAGGAATCAAACAAAAGGGAAGCAGTGGCTTCCCTTATCTCAGTCAGTAATGAAGATTACTTGTTTAAGTACGCAGGCACATCTGCAATGCTATCTAATACTACCGTTGCAATGGCTTCGCCCTGTTCCGTTACTGGCTTACCAGTGCGAACCAAAATCTTAGTGCCAACGCCTGCCGCTTCTGCTGCCATCATGTCTTCAGCTTTATCGCCGATCATCACAGATTTCTCCATGTCGATCTTCAAGAAGTCACGCGCAGAAATGAACATGCCTGGTTTTGGCTTACGGCACTCACAATCTTGCTTGTACTCGCCAATGCCATGTTCTGGATGATGTGGACAGTAATAGATACCATCGAACTCAACACCATTATCAGCAAAGTTCCAATCCATCCATTGAGTCAGAGACAAGAAACGGTCTTCACTGAATTTACCGCGTGCGATGCCCGATTGATTCGTCACTAACACTAGAAGGTAGCCTTTATCTTTTAGCGCTTTCGTCGCTTCAAATACACCATCAATGTACTCAAAATCATGTTCGTCATGAACGTAGCCGTGGTCAACGTTTATCACGCCATCACGATCGATAAAAACAGCAGGTTTTGCCAAAACGTATTTCTCTATTAACTCGGTTTAATCAGATTATTACATACCTTATAAACTTCAACACTATCTAATTCATTCTAGGCCTCGACAAAACGGTTGATTTGTTGGGCAAGAATCGGTAAATCTGAGGGTGCCCCGCCGTCTACCCCCTGCTTGTTATCTATACATCTTCGTTTCAAAACAGAACATCCATACATTTAGACGTCTAGACGTAAAAATATCTATTGACTTCATTCTGCTTAACCCATAGCATCAACTGAAAATTGAGATAAAGCTCAACATTAAGTTCTGTCAAAGGCCGTTTTTGACAGCGAAGTTCCCCGTATCTTTGGGCAGGTTGAAACATGATAGAAATAAAAAACGTCAATAAAGTGTTCTACCAAGGCAGTAAGGAAATCCTTGCCCTGAAAGACATTAACCTACACATCGACAAAGGCACCATCTTTGGTGTTATCGGTTCATCAGGTGCTGGTAAAAGTACGCTGATTCGCTGTGTCAACATGCTAGAAGCACCGACCTCTGGTTCCATCATCGTTGATGGTGTAGATCTAACCAAACTCAGCAAAAAACAACTAGTCGAAACACGCCGTAACATTGGCATGATCTTCCAGCACTTTAACCTGCTTTCGTCTCGTACTGTGTTTGATAATGTAGCACTGCCACTAGAACTGGCAGGTAAAGACAAATCGCAAATCACAGCAAAAGTAACTGAGTTGCTAAAGCTTGTAGGCTTAGCCGACAAACACGAGAGCTACCCATCTAACTTAAGTGGCGGACAAAAACAGCGTGTGGCAATTGCTCGTGCATTGGCATCCGATCCTAGCGTGCTGCTTTGTGATGAGGCCACTAGTGCACTAGATCCAGCAACAACTCAATCTATCCTTGAGTTATTGAAAGAGATCAACCGCAAACTCAACATCACGATTTTACTTATCACTCACGAAATGGAAGTCGTAAAAAGCATCTGTCACGAAGTAGCAATCATCGGTGGTGGTGAGCTGGTGGAAAAAGGCACCGTTGGCGATATTTTTGCGCACCCTAAGACAGAGCTGGCACACCAATTCATTCGCTCAACGCTGGATCTTTCCATTCCTGAAGATTACCAAGCTCGTCTGCAAGCAGAGCGTGTTGATGGCAGCTACCCGTTGGTTCGCTTAGAGTTTACTGGCGCAACCGTCGATGCACCGTTAATGTCGCAAATTTCTCGTAAATACAATATTGATGTGAGTATTTTGAGTTCCGACCTTGATTACGCTGGTGGCGTGAAATTCGGCATGATGGTCGCAGAGCTATTTGGTAACGAAGAAGATGACAACGCAGCTCTTGAATATCTGCGTAAGCACAACGTAAAAGTAGAGGTACTTGGTTATGTCCTTTAATACGATTTCTGAATGGCTGAGTTTAAACAGCAAACTACTTTTAGGTGCAACGTGGGAAACGCTTTACATGGTTGCGGTTGCCGGATTAGTCGGCTTTGCTGTGGGTATTCCATTAGGCGTAATCCTCCATATTACTAAGAAAGGCGGCCTACTTGAAAACACCAGCCTAAATAGCGGCTTAGGCGCTATCGTTAACATTGGTCGTTCTGTGCCATTCCTCGTACTGATGGTTGCGATTATTCCAGTGACAAAAATGCTGGTTGGAACCTTTATCGGTACAACCGCAGCAATCGTCCCACTGACTATTGGCGCCATTCCTTTTGTCGCTCGTCTTATTGAAGGTGCTTTATTAGAAGTACCGACAGGCTTGGTGGAAGCAGCGCAGTCAATGGGGGCGACACCAACACAGATCATCACAAAAGTTCTACTACCTGAAGCAATGCCGACTATTGTTAACTCAGTAACGATTACCTTGGTCACTCTCGTTAGCTACTCAGCTATGGCGGGTACGGTAGGCGGCGGCGGCCTAGGTGACGTAGCCATTCGTTACGGTTTCCACCGCTACGATGTAACTATCATGGCCGTGACTGTCGTGATGTTGATTGTTCTAGTACAGATTATTCAGTCTATCGGCGACGCAGTGGTGCGCCGTGTAGACCACAGATAAGCATCAAAAATACAAATTATAAGGAGATAAAGATGAAATTTAGCCTTAAAGGTCTTTTGACTGTAGCAACGGCCGCCTCTGCTCTTGCTCTAGCGGGTTGCGGCGACAAAGAAGTAGACGTAAACAAAGTAAAAGTTGGCGTTATTGCTGGTGCTGAAGCACAAGTAGCCGAAGTTGCCGCTAAAGTAGCAAAAGAGAAATACAACCTAGACGTTGAGCTAGTAACATTTACCGATTACGTAACACCAAACGCCGCTCTGGATGATGGTTCAGTAGACGCGAATGCGTTCCAGCACAAACCATACCTAGACCAACAAGTGAAAGACCGCGGCTACAAACTGGCTATCGCGGGTAACTCATTCGTTTACCCTATTGCTGGTTACTCAAAGCAAGTAAAATCAATTGATGAAATTCAAGATGGCGCACGCATCGCAGTACCAAACGACCCAACTAACCTAGGTCGCTCACTACTGCTTCTTGAGCAGCAAGGTTTAATTACGCTACGTGATGGCGTTGGTCTACTCGCTACAGTACGTGACATCGTAGGCAACCCTAAAAATATCGAAATCATTGAACTAGAAGCCCCACAGCTTCCACGTTCACTGGATGACGTAACGCTATCTATCATCAACACCACTTACGCAAGCTCTATCGACCTATCGCCAGAGCGTGACGGCGTGTTCGTTGAAGATAAAGACTCACCATACGTAAACCTAATTGTCGCTCGCGAAGAAAATGTTAATGCGCAAAACGTACAAAACTTCGTAAAAGCTTACCAAACGGAAGAAGTTTACGAAGCGGCAAAAGAACTGTTCAAAGGCGGTGTTGTGAAAGGTTGGTAATCCCACTTTTCAAAACATGACTGAAAACAACGTTCTAAACACAAAAGGGCTGAGGTGAAAACATCAGCCCTTTCTATTTGTCTATCTACCCATTTAAGTAGCTTCAATTCGCTACTTAAGATGGTCCCAAGAGATATTCGACACGATTCTGCAGTCATCACACTTAAAATGAAATATGTCATGTAGTGGCTCATCGAGTAGCCACTCGCCATCGCATTTTGGACACTTGCGCGCTTTCTCGCTCTCCAGCGACTGACCACCGACACGATACTGGTAATAGTACGTAGGGATCTTCGTGATGTATTCGATACGGCCACGTAAGTCCCAACCTCGGCGAAACAGCACACTATCCACATCGCAAATTTCGTGCAGCGCCGCATGTTCCGCTCGGCAGCCCCCTGCCATTTGGATTTCATCACACGCTTGCCACTCAGTCTGCCACTTAATGACGGCTTTATGGTCTCCATTAAGTGTTGGCTCATTACGATACAAAGGAATTGGCAACAGGGTTTCACCACTTCGCAAAGGCGAACACGTATGAACATAAGTCGTGTACAACACTTGCCAGCTAGGTGTCTCTTCTTCGGCTGCTTGTTCTGAATTCAAATCACGCCCCAGCATACGCATTTTCGGTGCAAGCAAAGACGCATCCGACAAACGGTTCATGCACACTTTGACGAAATCTGAGTGATAACGTGGATGCAAGCTGTCTTGTTCTGGGCAAACAACACGAACGAAAAATTCACCTTCTCCCATCACTATCGGGAATTCACGACCTAATACTTGGCCGTTGTAACGCAGAGCATCCATCAAGCCATTAATGGCTTTGTCTACCGCGCTGACGGTGGTGTTATCAAAACACTCAAACTGCAACTCAATAACATACATACTTAGACGGCAGCCTCTAACTTATTCAAGAACTCAACCAATGAATCTGCCAATACATCACGTTTAGAGGTGCCCAAACGCTCTAGAATCACATTGCCAGTGAGGTTACAAATAGAAATCACATCCATTTCCTCATCTGTCGCTGCGATAAATACTGTTGGTTTAAGTTTCAAGCGGCGCTGCGTCACCAAATGACCAAGAATATTTTCTTGTAGACGCACGAAATCGTCATCGCTCCAGACTTGCAGCAGCGTCAACGAATTACCTTGCCAAGTTGCCTCCATATCAGCGCAGTATTGAGAACCATAAAAGGCTTTAACATCATCTTGCAGTGACAACTCAATCGCATTTTCCACATTGGTGAAATCGGCCATTTCATCACGTGCGACCGCTTTCCAAAGCACCTTTCCATCACGCTTCTCTTCGACACAAGGAGAAACAAGCTCTGCAAGCTCTTCACTGCTTGGCAACTCATTGTGCTTAGCTTGCCAAGCTTGTTGGTAGCGCAGGCTGAACTCTTGTAGCGCCTGAGTAACGTTTGGGGTCATGAAGGTCTCCTCATTCCTTATTTATCAGATAGCCGTGCTTGCCGGATGGCAATTGACCAGCGGATTCAGTAAAATTCTCGCCATTCTAATCGAAAACGACCACAAAGTATGAGCAAATATTCTGACGCTAAAGAGCTTGCTGGCTTAACACTAGGTAAAACGACCGAGTATGCGAACCAGTATGACCCAAGCTTGCTGCAACCAGTCCCTCGCAGCCTGAACCGAGATGACCTCCAGTTAGGCGATACTCTGCCTTTCATGGGGCACGACATTTGGACGCTGTACGAACTGTCTTGGTTAAATAGTAAAGGTTTACCACAAGTGGCCGTTGGCGAAGTATACATTCCAGCCACCAGCGCAAACTTGATTGAATCGAAGTCTTTCAAACTGTACTTAAACAGCTATAACCAAACCCGCTTTGCAAGCTGGGAAGAAGTGACTGAGCGTTTAACACAAGACCTTTCTGAATGCGCAGGTGAAAAGGTGCTGGTTGAGGTGAATCCAGTGACCCACTATACCAATCAACCTATCGTAACAATGGACGGTGAATGTATTGATGACCAAGACATTAACATCACCAGTTACGATTTCGATGCCGATTTGCTTGAAGGTGCGGCAGGTGAAATACAAGTTGAAGAGGTGCTACATAGCCACCTATTGAAATCAAACTGTTTGATCACTAACCAACCCGACTGGGGCAGTGTAGAAATTCGCTACCAAGGCGCAAAAATAGCTCGTGAGAAGCTGTTACGTTACTTAGTGTCTTTCCGCGAGCACAATGAGTTCCACGAACAGTGTGTAGAGCGTATTTTTACGGATCTAATGAAATACTGCCAACCAAGCAAACTGACCGTATTTGCCCGCTATACGCGCCGTGGAGGCTTGGATATCAACCCTTACCGCTCAACGGAACAAGATAAGCCAGCTCACAATCACCGTATGGCTCGTCAGTAAGCGCATAGGCAACAGAAATAAGTTCGGCAATCTAAAGGGTTGCCGGACGTTTTTATTGTCCAAGCATGTTACTATATCAAATGGCTTCAACCCGCATTTAAACGGCTAATTGAGGCTTTTCGCCGTTATCGCCATATCTAAAAACAGTTCGAGGGAACGAAAGGATGTTTTGGGACAGTTCGCGTCTATTCAAATTGATTGGCTTTCTTTGCTTGCTGTTTGTACAGCCACTTCATGCAACCATTTTATCGTCCGCGTTACTCAACGAAGCACAACAATTGGCGGAAATAGAACCATCACAAGCAAAACAAGCGGCAACCAACTATTTGTCACAGCGTGAGCTAACAGAACGCAAAGAAAGTGACAGCCCTTCAGCCATGTCTCGCGACGAAACAGATCGTAGCGTTCGCACACCAAGCAGCACCATCGAAGCGCACAAGATTATCGCTCAGGCAGATTACGCCATGGGTAATGTTCGTTCGGCTATCGAGCACCTAAATAAAGCGGAACGCTTAGCGCAAGAATATCAATTGCCGTACATGGACTTAGATCTCCAGCTGATGCGCAACCAAATGATTTGGATGTACGACGAAAACTACTCAAAAGCGGAAGACACGCTTAACCAAATTGAACAACAGCTCGATGAAGCCGATGCCGTATTACAACGCACCGACAGCGTTCGCTACCGACTAGTGATGCAAAGAGCACTCCTCGCTTCACATAGTGGCGATATCATTAAAGCGGAAAACTTGTACTCTGAAGCAAAGACCATGCTTGACGATAGCCGCTCTGAGTTAGCCTTGATCGACTACTACACTGCCGTCGGCGAGTTTTACCTCAATAGCAAGAAATACAATTTGGCTTTGTCAGAACTGCTATACGGTTATTGGCAATCTATTGAAAGTAACAGTGGTGCAAGATTAGCAAAAGTGAATCGCCTTTTGGCTAGGCTCTTCCAGGAGCGACGAGTGTACGACAAAGCGATCGAATACTTATCTCAAGCCGCAGATTTTTATGACTCTTACCCTAGCTCTCCGATCCTAGCGGACGTCCTAGAGCAAATGGGCGACATCTACTTTTATCAGGGTAAGTTTAACCTTGCGTTAGTGCATTACTTCAACGTGCTTGACCATGAAAGTACCAGTAAGAACATCAATAGAATCATTAAAATTCGCTTAAGCTTGGCGGCTACCTACCTACAACTCTATAACTACGCGCTAGCAGAGCAGTACTTAGACCGCTCTAAAGAGCTTTTAGAATACACCAATATTCCTAAGCTTGAAGCAAAGGCTGCCCTGCTTCAGTCAGGTCTGGCTTATCATCAAAATGACAGTAAAGACGTCATTACTAATGCTAAGCTGGCGTTAGCGCTTGCTGAAAAGTCACCTGAAAATAACAACTTCATTAAGCAGCAGTCATACCGTTTACTTGGGTTGGGTTACGAGCAGGCAGGCGAATACAAACTTTCTCTGCAAGCTTATAAAAAATACACCAACCTCGTTCGTCTAGAACAAAAGCAGCTTAACCAAATCAGTGAGGATGCGTTCCGTCAGCAAAAAGAATTTGCCGAACAAACCATCCATTACATCGGTCAATCAGAACGCTTAGAGCAAGTGGAAAGAGAGCATCGTAAATTCCAGAAAATCTCATTTGCATTGTTTATTACTGTCTTGGTCATGTTTTTGTTCATTATGCGCCGTGGTGTCATTATGCAGCGCCAAGCAAGTGAAATCGAAAAACTGCGTAACGACCTCTTCACCCACTCTCGCTCTCGTTTACGTAACTTGCGTATGCTGAATGTTAAGCTTTCTCGCTCATTGAAAAAGTCGAGCGAAACTTTCGAGCAATGGCAAATGGGTGAATTGATCCACGAACCACTTAATGATCGCCTACGCTTTGTTATGATCGATTTGCCATTCTTACGAAGCATGTACGTCCATAACGGCTATAAGGCAGGTCTAGAACTAGAACGGGCATTTGGCGACTTCCTTGCGGAAAAAATAGAAAAACCGTCGCGTCTTTACCATTTCTCAGATGCGAACTTACTCTATATAGAACCGAACGCTGACCGTGATGCTTCTGCCGAAGTCATGTTCGAAAAATTCCAGACTTGGGTGGATGAGTTCGCTCAGCAGCACAACGTCAATCGTATTATTCGTATGGGCATCAGTGATTATCCGTTCTTACCCCGAGCCTACACTGCAATTAACGATGAGGAATTACTCGATCTGTTGTTGCTTGCGACTCACATCGCACGAGAAGTCAGCTTGAAGGATAAGCAAAGCCACTGGGTGTTCTTAAAAGCCATCGATAATGCGCCTGCTGCTAGCTTTGCAACAGGTAACATAAGAACTGCCTGTCAACATGCCATTAGCCAAGGCCTGATCAAGATCCATTCGTCCTACAAGAATGAGGACGACATCAAGAAAATATTAAAAAATGGATAATTAAACGCCTGTTGAACGTAATAACTAATGACGCTATAAAGTTTTTTGTTATTATCAGATAATTGTCAGTAGTACATGGACTTAACCGTAGTCACTTCATGGGAATCTTGGAATCCGATATTCAGTCGCAGCTGCATCAGCTGAGTTGTCAACTTGACCAACTCAGACTGACTCATCGTGATACTTCACTCAAATTCAAACGTGAACAACAAGTTCTTAAACGCGTTGTGGCATCATTGTCTTCAGCTTGCCAGGGTTCGAATACTCAGGTATCCAACTACCTATTTGAAATCCAACAAGAGCTGCAACATCAAAAAGATATCAGCACTCTTATCCCGCGTTTAGCGGTATTAGAGAGGATGCTCAAACAGCAGTCGAAGACGATGGATAAACAAAACGGTTACCTTGACGAACAAATCAAGCACAGTGCTGAAACACTGCAACGTGTCACGGGCTTACCTGCGCAGTTAAAACGTGAACTACGGAACCTGATGAGTTTCTCTGAAGTTCACGCCAGCAATAAAGCTGATCAAGCCACTAAGCTACTGAGTATTTACGAACGCGCTCTGAAAATCATCACGTCTAATTCACGTCTACATCTTAGCGAATTTGAAAACAATCCCGACAGATTCTCAGCTTGAGTGCTTAGCCAGCGACCTCCAACATACTATTACAGAGCTGGATTTCGAGGGAGAATCAGGCGATAGATTGCTGGATATTCGCGCTAAGTTGCTCCTTGGCGTGAGTGCCGAGTCTCTCATTGAGCTTACGCTCTCAACGCTGAAATTGGTTGTCGAAGCAACAAAGTTCGAGCGCGAGGCGTCTAGCCAATTCCTTGATCAGCTGAACACTTCTCTCGCAAGTAACCTAAAAACCGTTCATCAGAACGTCGACCAGCATCATACCTACTTTGAACACCGCCAAGAGCTCAACACAGAAATGAACAGCTTGGTTGAATTAAGCCAAAAGTCACTTAATCAAGCTCAAGATATCGCGGTTGTGAAAAAAGAAATCACGCCTCTTCTCGAAAAAATGGCGTCGCTGACAGAGCGACTGAAAATGACGGAAGAGCGAGAGCAAGCGCTGCAAGAACGGTTAAGTTACAGTAAGAACCAACTCGAAGCGGTATTTGAAACTACGCAAGATTATCGTCGACGCTTAGATGACCAAGCTCAGCGTATGTTGCTCGACCCGCTGACTAAAGTTTATAACCGCACTGCATTTAACGATCGACTAGAGCTAGAGTATCGCCGTTGGATTCGCTCTCAGCAAAACCTTCGTGTTGTGCTGTTTGATGTAGACAATTTCAAAGCGGTGAATGATAGCTATGGTTATACGGCTGGCGATAAAGCGCTGAAGATTATCGCTCGTACTATTAACAAGCGCGTATCAGAAACGGAAACAGTGGCTCGCTTTGGTGGCGAGGAGTTCATTCTACTCGTCCCGGAACAATCTGAAGAATACACACTGGATCTGATTAAGCATATCCAGCGTGATATTAGCCAATTACCCTTTAAGTTCCGTGAGCAAAATATCATGATTACCTTAGCTGCTGTATCGACGTCTTTCAAAGAGTCCGATACGCCAGAGTATGTGCTCGATCGTCTTGGCAAGATGCTTGCGGACGCTAAAAAACGTGGAACAAACCAGCTTAACTGGAGCTAGAATTCGTACAAAAAGCGAGCAAACAAACCAAATTTGGTGCAATCTACGCTTTATAACCACCCATTTTCAACGAGTTATCACATTTCTTCCCTTTTAGTCTGCTAAGCTGTAAAAACCCAAGTCACTTCAAGATGATGTATTTATAAAAGGCAAATGTATCATCTTGAGGTTGCTTGGGAGTTGATAACCATAAAACCAAATCGGCCAACTACCTTTCATCAAACCATACGTATAACACCAAAAAGGTAAGTTGGTACTTTCCCTCAAATTAATGCAACACAAGGAGGCGTTATGATTACCCATATAAGCCCCGCTGGTAGCATGGACTTGCTATCTCAACTAGAAGTAGAGCGCTTAAAGAACACAGCCTCGAGTGAACTTTATCAGTTGTACCGTAATTGCACATTAGCGGTGTTGAACTCCGGTAGCCATACCGATAACTCGAAAGAACTGCTCGATAAATACCAATCGTTTGATGTCAACGTCGTGCGTCGTGAGCGTGGTATTAAGCTTGAGCTGACTAATCCGCCAGAGCACGCTTTTGTTGACGGCGAAATAATTAAAGGTATCCAAGAGCATCTGTTCTCCGTATTGCGTGATATCGTTTACGTAAACATGCATTTGGCAGACGCCCAACGGCTCAACCTTACTAACCCAATTCACATTACGAACCTCGTATTCGGCATTCTTCGTAATGCAAGAGCATTAACTCCAGGTATCGCACCGAATCTTGTCGTATGTTGGGGTGGTCACTCTATCAATGGAGTGGAGTATCAGTACACACGTGAAGTGGGTAACGAACTGGGCCTGCGTGAACTTAACATCTGTACAGGTTGCGGCCCTGGCGCAATGGAAGGGCCGATGAAAGGTGCAGCGATTGGGCACGCAAAGCAACGTTATACTCAGCAACGTTATCTTGGTTTAACCGAGCCCTCGATTATTGCGGCCGAGCCACCAAACCCAATAGTAAATGAACTGGTCATCATGCCCGACATCGAAAAGCGCTTGGAAGCCTTCGTCCGTATGGCTCATGGTATCGTTATTTTCCCAGGTGGCCCGGGCACAGCGGAAGAGCTACTGTACATTCTTGGCATCATGATGCACCCGGATAACGCCGATCAGCCAATGCCTATCGTATTAACAGGACCAAAAGAGAGTGAAGAGTACTTCCGCTCTATTGATGAGTTCATTCGCGACACACTTGGTGAGGAAGGGCAAAAGCACTACGAGATCATCATTGACGACCCGGCAGAAGTCGCTCGTATTATGAAACGCTCCATGGACTCGGTACGCCTTCACCGAAAAGAGAAAGGCGATGCGTACAGCTTTAACTGGTCATTGAAAATTGAGCCAAACTTCCAACTGCCATTTGAACCTACTCATGAGTCGATGGAACAATTGGATTTAAGCCTAGATCAAGAACCGCAAGTTTTAGCGGCCAACTTGCGTCAAGCCTTCTCTGGCATAGTTGCAGGTAACGTAAAGGCTGAAGGTATTCGAGAAATAGAACGGAGAGGGCCTTTCACCATTCATGGCGACGCAGTCCTCATGAAAAAACTCGATAAGTTGCTAAAAGACTTTGTCGAACAGCACCGAATGAAATTACCTGGCGGTTCAGACTACGAACCGTGTTATCGAATCGCTCACCCGGAAATTGGTGGTCGATAGTCAGGCTAGCATTCGTTACACTAGGGGCATTACGCCCCTTTTTTATTGCTAAGTCATTATGTCTATTCATCTTGTTATCATTGATGCCCTAAACCTGATCCGCCGAGTGCACTCAGCACAACCAGATCCAACCGACATAGCAAGAACCATAAGCACAACGCAAAGAACCCTCACTCGCATTCTGTCAGAGGCCAACCCGACACACATCATCGCGGTTTTTGATCACCACGAACAAGACAGAGGTTGGCGCGCTGAAATTCTCCCTGACTATAAGCAAAACCGAAAACCAATGCCTCAGCCATTACTGCAAGGGTTAGATGCGATTCAACAAGCGTGGTGGGAGCAAGGTATTGATTCATTGCTGTCTGAAGGCGATGAAGCAGATGATTTGGTTGCTACACTCGCAACGAAAGTGGCCAGCCATGGTGAAAAAGTCACCATCGTTTCAACAGACAAAGGTTACTGCCAGCTACTTTCCCCTACCCTACAAATCCGTGATTATTTCCAACATCGTTGGTTAGATGAACCATTTATCGAAAAAGAGTTCGGCGTAAAACCAAGTCAACTAGCGGATTACTGGGGATTAACAGGGATAAGCTCTAGCCAGGTTCCGGGCGTACCTGGAATTGGCCCGAAAGCAGCGAAAGAGATTCTCACTCAGTTTGAGAGTATTGAAGCTGCCTACGCTAGTGAAGATCTCGTACCGAAATACCGTAAAAAATTGGATGAGCACATTGAGTCTGCTCGTTTATGTAAACGCGTCGCCGCTTTAAAGTGCGATATAGAACTAGGCTTTAACTTGCAAGATATTCGCTTTTTAGGGCCAAACAAAGCGGAGTAGTGTCCGATGGTAGTTTCACACCATGAAATCCGGCAGATATTAAAAAAGCGCCATTTGAAGGCGCTTTTTCTATTCTAATCACTATTCCCAAAAGACTCGGGGAATAAAGTTAGTAAGGTGAAATATTCGACAGACATTGGATATGAATCGTGATCTCTTCACGATCATGATACAAATGTTTAGCTTGTAGCTTGAACTTTACCTTATTATCAATGAGGAACTGCTTCAGATTTTCAAGGTCTTGCAGCACTTCGTCATAACGCCCTTTCATTGGCAGCTTAAGGTTAAAGATGGCCTCTTTTGCCCAACCTTTTAACAGCCACTGTCCCATCAGGTGAGCAACACGAGCTGGCTTTTCCACCATGTCACAAACAATCCATGTTACGTTCTTGCGGTCTGGTTCGAACTTAAAGCCATCCACCATATGGTGCTTGATCTGGCCAGTTTCCATCAAACTATCTGCCATCATGCCGTTATCAACGCAGTGAACGAACATTGAGCGCTTCACTAATTGGTACGTCCAACCGCCTGGACATGCACCTAAATCCACACCCCACATACCTGGTGCCAAACGCTCATCCCACTCTTCACGTGGAATAAAGACATGAAATGCTTCTTCCAGTTTAAGTGTTGAACGACTTGGAGCGTCTGCTGGGAATTTAAGGCGAGGGATACCCATGAAGAACTGTGAGTTGTTGTCAGTGTAAGAGTAACCAACGTAACAGTGGCCAGGCTCAACAAAGCAAATGTGCAGTACTGGTTTTTTCGCGTTATCTTTGTTCAGCATTAAGCCTTTGCCGCGCAACGCTTGACGCATTGGGACGGTAAACTTACGGCAGAATTTCAGTAGCTCTTTCGCTTCATTTGTATCTGGCGTTTCAATTCTCAAATCACCACAACGAGGGAATGCTTCAATGTCTGCTAGTTCATTCAAAATTGGACTAATGCGGTCATCACTTGGCAACGATTGAAACTCAGCTGCTACCGCAAACATTTGTCGAGCAAAAATTAAAGACTTAAAGTCTAAACCTCTCGCAAGTTTGTCGGCATCTCCATCTTGGTAACACTCGAAGACAACATAACCTGAGTTTCTCTTCACACGAGGGAAGCCATACACTTCCAACTGTGTCGCTTTGTCCTGAATTTCACCAGCACACTCTTTCTCAAAGCCAGAACGGCAATAGAGCATTAGTTGTTTCACTTGGAGACCTCTTTGATATTGAACGCAGCAAAAAAGAACAGACACCAACCAATCATGAACAGTAATCCTCCCACAGGAGTAATTGGCCCCAACCACTTAATGCCCGTCAGCGCCAGCGCGTAAAGACTGCCGCTAAAACAAAAGATGCCGATAATAAAGCAAATCGCCGCAATGAAAAAATATTTTTGTGCTTTTTGTCCCAAATTGAGCAGAAGCAGAATGGCACAAAACACAATCGCCAACGTGTGAATAAATTGATACAGAACTCCGGTCTCAAATACACCGAGCAAATAAGGGGCCAGTGTCGCTTTTAGCCCATGAGCAGCAAATGCTCCAAGAGCGACCGAAATCAGCCCAGACAATCCAGAGAATGAGAGTAACCACTTACTTTTCACTGTACACCTCTTTTATAAACGCCGCTAACTGCTCTATCGCGAGTGCAATGTTACCCACTTCAGTATGACCTGAGATCTTGCGCGGTTTGAAGCTGTGGTCACCATCAGGTAAAAAGCTCACCGTTACTTGTGACGAAAGGACGAAATCATCGAATTCCTCACGCTTACCAAAGGTGTCTCGTTCCCCTTGCAGAATCAGCGTAGGTTTCTCAATGGTTGCTAAGTGCTCGCCTTTGTATTTCTCTGGCTTTCCTGGCGGGTGAAATGGAAACCCTAAACAGGCAATGCCCGCCACCAGCTCATTTTCAGCCAACAAGCTCGACATACGACCGCCCATTGACTTACCACCAATAACCACGGGAGAAGAAGTAAAGTGAGCGATCACTTCGCTGTATGCTTCGAGCAACTTTGGCGCGCGATCGGGCGGACGCTTTTTGCCATCTTCCGAACGTTTCACCATGTAAGGGAAATTAAAACGCACTACACGAATACCTTGCTCCACTAATCCTTTGGCGACAGCTGTCATGAAGTCATGCTCCATCCCCGCACCTGCGCCGTGAGCAAAAATAAACAGCGGTCCGTTTTCAGGCCCCTCAGCTATCCAGTGATTCATCCAATACTTCCTCTTGTTCTTTTCTCGCGGTTGCTAACATCCAGTCTCTAAACGTTGCGATTCGGCCCATATCTGCCTGCTGTTCATGACACACCACATAGAATGCATTCTTAGATATCAACACCTCGTCGAATGGTGCAATGAGTCGTCCGGCTTCCATTTCAGGTTTGGCGAGTACGTTGTTACCGAGCGCGACCCCCTGACCGTGCGCAGCAGCCTGTAGCACCATCGTTGAGTGACTAAAAATAGGACCGTGGTTTACGTTGATGCCTTCAATGTTGTAATGACGAGCAAACTGCTTCCAGTCTTTACGCGAAGTATCGTGTAACAAAGTATGTAATTTGAGGTCACTTAAAGATTCTAATGGTTTGTTACCCAAAAGTAATGAAGGTGAACAAAGTGGGATCAAAAACTCTTGGTACAATTTATCTGCTCGCAAACCTGGCCAGTTCCCACGGCCATAGTAGATCGCCACATCAACATCATCAGTCAGTGAGCCTTCATCCATATCTACGGCTTTAATACGTACATCGATATCGGGCTCTTGAGCATTAAAATCGGCCAAACGAGGTACAAGCCATTGGATAGCAAAACTCGGCGGTAGGCTAATCGTCAATGCCCCTTTTTCGCTACGTTCCAACACCTTATCTGTCGCTTCCGCAATCGAGGTGAAAATATCTTTGATATCGAGAAAGTAACTTTGGCCTTCTTCTGTTAACAACAAAGAACGATTACGTCGACGGAAGAGCTTCAATGATAAGAACTCTTCAAGCGCTTTAATCTGGTGACTGACCGCGGCTTGAGTAACAAATAACTCTTCTGCTGCTCGTGTAAAACTGAGATGACGAGCAGCCGCTTCGAAGACTCGAAGCGAATTTAATGGAGGCAATCTGCGAGACATATGGGACCTCTAATAGGATTAGTTTTTTTAATCTGAAACATTATAAAATGTCCGTTGTCGAACAGCCAGATAAATTCTATATTTCACCCCGCAACACGGGCCTGAACGGCTTGATTTCTTTGGAAATCAATTGGCTTCGTTGTTGCGATGTTGTGTTTGCAAACTCGTATTTCGAGTTAGGTAGATTTCTACCATAATGTTTTGTCCACACTCCCTGTGACAAAACATATACTTCCTGTATTTATTTTTGACCTGTCTGTCAAATTTGTTACACCGCCTAAATTAGGCGGTGTTTTTTTATCTATCAAAAATCTCATCCGCATATCTGGCAGCAATATCACTTTATTACTCTTCTTTCGGATTAATTATCGTTATATCAACACAAAGTGTATGGCTTTGCGATAAGCCTCAACATTATGCTAAGTAATGGTTGTCTGTAACGCGATCAAAAACAAAAAAGGCGCAAATTGATGTCTCAATTTGCGCCTTTTAACGTATTTTATCAGTCAGCTATGGACGGTAAACTTTTACGTTGCTGAAGCCTTGCTCTTGCAAGTAAAGCGCTTGCAGACGGCTCATCACACCGCGGTCACAGTAAAGTAAGTATGTCTTAGACTGGTCTAAGTCACCAAACTGTGTACCCAGCTTGTAGAAAGGGATATGTTTCACATCCACACCTTCGATTTCAAGTGGGTTATCGTCTTCCTCTTCAGGACTACGAATATCTAGCACAACCGCGTGCTCTTCTACCGCTTGAACTTGCTCTACTTCTGGTGCGGCTTGCTCAGACTCTTTCGCGATATCACGAATGTCCATCATGCGAGCTTCTTGAACCACTTGCTCAAGGATACTAAAGTCGAATTTCTCTTCTTCAGCTTCTAGCTTGCCTTTCACCGCTTTCACGGTTGGCTTCTTAGAGATAACACCACAGTATTCTGGCATTGTCTTTGCGAAATCTTCTGTGCCGATTTCACGTGCTAGATTGATGATGTCTTCTTTATCCCAGTTGATAAGTGGACGCAGAATCAGCGTGTCAGTTACGTTGTCGATATGGCGTAGATTGGTTAGCGTTTGGCTCGATACTTGACCTAGCGCTTCACCTGTTACCAATGCTTCGATCTTCATCTTCTGAGCGATCATGCCTGCTGCACGCATAAACATACGCTTCAAGATCACGCCCATTTGGCCGTCATCGACTTTCTCTAGGATTTCCGCAACCACAGGTTCGAAATCAACTGAGATAAAACGTACTTTTGCTGAAGAACCGTATTTGTTCCATAGGTAGTGAGAAACCTGCTTAACGCCGATTTCGTGTGCTGGACCACCTAAGTTAAAGAAGCAGTAATGTACTTTTGAACCACGCTTGATATGAAGATAGCTTGAAACACCAGAGTCGAAACCACCCGAGATCAGGCTTAACACGTCTTCTTGCGTACCCAGAGGGAAACCACCTAGGCCTTTATGACGAGACAATACTTGGTTTAGCTTGTCGTTCGAGACTTCTACCTTGATCGTCACGTCTGGGTTTCGTAGCTTAACACTAGCGCTTTCAATCGCTTGATTTAAACCACCGCCTACATAACGCTCTAGTTCAATGGAGGTAAAGTCATGCTTGCCACGACGCTTCGCACGTACAACAAAGGTTTTATTTTCGAGTGCAGCACGGTTGAGTTCTAGCACTTGCTCGAAGATATCGTGCAAGTCTTTAAATTCAGTTTGCTTCACTTCCAGTACGTGGTGAATGCCTGGTGTATGAGTCAAAACCTCAAGAACTTCAGCGTGGAATTCGTTACTCTCAGAGGTCACTTCAATGTGATCACGACGGTTAAATACCGCGACAGACTCCGTGCGGCTCTTAATGATGTTACGAATGTTGCACTCTAAAATCTTTGTGAAGCGCTTACGCACAGATTCACTTTTTACAAAAATTTCTGGATGGGGCTTTACAATAAATTTCATAGTCTAATTCGCAGGTTAGTTTCGCAATCAACAAAGAGTGACACTCAACTTCAATACTTCATACGCAGTAAAACCGCGTTTCAGTCACAAAAAGTAGTCTGAGCTCACTTTTAAGGCGCAAGATTATACACCCAAGCGGATTGGAAAAACAAAAAAAGCGAGCAATCTGCTCGCTTTCTTGTCTCTTTACTGACTTAAAACTAAAGCCTAGTTATTGAATTACCGGCACTTCTTCACTGTAGAGAGGCTCGCCTTGCATAATGCTGATTTCAACCCGTCGGTTAAGTGCGCGATTGTCATCAGAATCATTCGGTAACAAGGGCTCCGTATCCGCCATGCCTCGTACTCTTAAACGTTGATGAGAGAAGCCTCTCACTTTCTCCATCTCTTGCGCGACTGATACTGCGCGCTGAGAAGAGAGATCCCAGTTAGAACGATAAAGTTCCGAATCTAGCGGTCGATTGTCTGTATGGCCAGATACTCGAACAATGCCTGGCACATCTTTTACTAGCTCTGCAATCTGACGAACTAAAGGGCGAAACTTAGGCTGCAAGAAGGCCGAACCTTCTGGGAATGCACCTTTTTCACGCATACGTATAACAATCTGCTGACCGAGGTTTTCAACTTCAATGGCGCCTTGTTCAATCTCTCGCTCTAAGGCTTTCTTGATGCTTTCCATCAAGGTTTCCATCTCTTGCGACATCTCTTTAGATTGCTGTTGCTGCATGTCCGCTTCGGCAGATTCATTGTTTTGAGTTGACGTTTCTGGCGATTGCCCACCCGTTAACTTGCCTTCATCACGTTTTGTGCCACCAGCTCGATCAGACTCCCCTTCATGAAATTCGAGCGTCTGCTGAGTGATGTCCATGGTTTGCTGCATGATGACATCAATCGGAGTTGGTTCCGGCCGACCCGGTCGAAACTCTTGGGCAATAATGCTAGTACCTTTGGGAATGTCTTTCACTTCAAGCTGATTTTGCACACCGAAGGCAAATTTCATTGATCCTGCAATTTGTTTGAACTTCAGTACATCCATCTCAGAAAACGAGAGTAGAAGAACAAAGAAACACATCAGTAGCGACATTAAGTCCGCGAATGTCCCCATCCATAACGGGAGACCGGGTGGCGGACAATCGCATTTGTTATCTTCATCATCCATCACGACTCTCCAAGTTACTCGTCAATCTCAAGGGCACGTTTACCTTCATTGAGGTAGTTCTTCAAGTAACTATCGATCACTCGCGGGTTTTGGCCATCTTGAATCGCTAATACGCCATCCATGATCAAACGGCGATTTAGCGTTTCTTGGTCACGACGAAGAGAAAGCTTATCCGCAATAGGGAAAAACACCATATTAGACAGGATCGCGCCATACAATGTGGTCAAGAGTGCAACGGCCATTGCTGGTCCAATCGCTTTAGGGTCATCCATGTTTGAAAGCATCGCAACAAGACCAACCAAGGTGCCAATCATTCCCATCGCAGGAGCAACGTCGCCAAAGGCGCGAAATACGCCAGTACCTTGCGTATGTCGTTCATCCGTAAGCGCGATGTCTTTTTTGAGTGCCGCTCTCACAACGTCGGCATCATGGCCATCAACCAGTAGATCAATGCCTTTCTGCATGAATGTGTTGTTTATTTCCATCTCTTCAAGAGCAAGAAAACCACCTTTACGCGCCGCATCGGCCATTTCCACAATTTTTGCGATCAGGTCTTCGGGTTCATCCGCTTTAAACATGAAGGCTTTGCCAGCAATCTTTGTCGCACCAAAAAACTGTCCCATTGTGAACTTCATCAACACGACGAATATTGAGCCGCCAACGACAATAAGGATCGACGTGACATCGACAAACATGCCGATGCTGCCACCAAGCACCATCGCCATAATGACGAATGCAAAACCACCAATCAAACCTAATAGGGTTGCTAAATCCACAAAGCACTCCTCACGCTATACTCAAATACTGCCATTGGGCGGATTATTACCTGTATCGACAACTCGCGCAGAATTTTTAGAAAAATCTTAGCTAATGGATCACAAATTACACTTAACAACCTCAACCAAAATATGGGGTTTCACAGCTTAGACTCGTTGAACGCTAATTTTGTGACAATTATATAAGGTTAAATTTGACCAAGTTACTAGGCTAAGGTAACTTTCGTGCATCTTACCCGAGGCTTGATTAAGGCAGAAAAAAGATGGCGGTCAAGAAACCAGAAAACATGACCTTTGAAGCAACCATTGAAGAGCTTGATAGCTTGGTTGATCAATTAGAAAATGGCGATCTTGCTCTAGATGATGCCCTGCGTAAGTTTGAACGAGGCATTGCCTTAGCTCGTGCAGGCCAAACTAAATTAAGCGACGCCGAACAGCGCGTGAGCATTCTTCTTAGTGAAGATGATGAAGCACCACTGAGTGACTTCAAACCAGATTCAGAATAACAATCAGTAGTGAGCAATGTGATGCAACAGACATTGACGTCTTTTCAACAAAGAAACAATCAGCAATTGAATTTGTGGCTCGATCAGCTTCCATATCAAGAGCAGCCATTGATTCAAGCAATGAAATACGGCCTTTTGCTAGGTGGAAAACGCGTTCGCCCTTTTCTTGTTTACATCACAGGTCAAATGCTCGGCTGTAAACCTGAAGACTTAGACACCCCCGCCGCTGCTATCGAATGTATACATGCCTACTCACTCATTCATGATGATCTGCCAGCCATGGACGATGATGAACTGCGTCGAGGTCAACCAACTTGTCATATTAAGTTTGATGAAGCAACCGCAATACTGACAGGTGACGCACTACAAACTCTTGCCTTCACTATTATTGCTGATGGTCAATTAAGCCCGGCGGCTGAAGCTCAACGCATCAACATGATCAAAGCCTTAGCGCATTCCTCTGGTGCCAGCGGCATGTGTGTAGGGCAAGCCTTAGATTTAGGCGCGGAAAATCGCCAAGTTTCTCTTGAAGAAATGGAAGAGATACACCGTAAAAAAACCGGAGCTCTGATTGATTGTGCGGTAAAATTAGGTGCATTAGCTGCTGGTGAGAAAGGTATCGAGGTTCTACCTCACTTGGAGCGCTACTCAAAAGCAATTGGTTTGGCGTTTCAGGTTCAAGACGATATTCTTGATATCATCAGTGACACAGAAACACTGGGTAAGCCTCAAGGTTCCGACCAAGGTCTGAATAAGAGCACTTATCCTTCCCTGCTGGGTTTAGAGGGAGCCATAGAGAAAGCTCACACTCTGTTACAGGAAGCACTTCAAGCATTGGAAGCTATCCCATACAATACTCAGTTACTCGAAGAGTTCGCCCGATATGTCATCGAGCGCAAAAATTAACACTATAAGCGCGCATTTATATGACTCTTGATATTTCAAAGTACCCAACACTGGCGTTAGCAAATACACCGGAAGAATTACGTCTTCTTCCGAAAGAAACATTACCAAATCTGTGTGATGAACTGCGAACGTATCTGCTAAATTCAGTGAGCCAATCTAGCGGACACTTAGCGTCTGGCTTAGGCACCGTGGAGCTAACTGTCGCTCTGCATTATGTTTACAACACCCCTATCGACAAATTGATCTGGGATGTTGGTCATCAGGCTTACCCGCATAAAATCCTCACCGGACGTCGCGATAAAATGCCAACAATTCGCCAAAAGGATGGTCTACACCCTTTCCCTTGGCGTGAAGAAAGTGAATATGACACCTTATCTGTCGGCCACTCTTCGACATCGATTAGTGCAGGTCTTGGCATGGCCATCAGCGCACAAAAAGAAGGTAAAGGTCGCAAAATCGTCAGTGTGATTGGTGATGGCGCAATTACAGCAGGCATGGCATTCGAAGCCATGAACCACGCTGGCGACGTTCATCCTGATATGTTGGTGATTTTGAACGACAACGAAATGTCGATTTCAGAAAACGTCGGCGCCCTGAATAACCACCTTGCAAAGGTACTTTCTGGTAGCTTATACACTTCTATCCGTGAAGGCGGTAAGAAAGTGCTGTCTGGTGTTCCACCTATTAAAGAGTTGGTTCGCCGTACGGAAGAGCACCTAAAAGGCATGGTGGTGCCTGGTACTCTGTTCGAAGAGTTCGGCTTTAATTACATTGGCCCGGTTGATGGGCACGACGTCAATGAACTCGTCAAAACGCTGAAAAATATGCGTGAGCTCAAAGGTCCTCAATTCCTACACATCATGACCAAGAAAGGCAAAGGTTATGAGCCTGCCGAGAAAGATCCTATCGGCTACCATGCAGTGCCGAAGTTCGCACCGGCAAACAATAGCTTACCGAAGAGCAGTGGCGGTAAGCCAACTTACTCAAAGATCTTCGGTGACTTTTTATGTGACATGGCGGCCCAAGATCCTAAGCTAATGGCAATTACGCCAGCAATGCGCGAAGGATCAGGTATGGTGCGTTTCTCAAAAGAGTACCCAGATCAATACTTTGATGTGGCGATTGCTGAGCAGCACGCAGTGACACTGGCAACAGGCATGGCAATTGCGGGCGATCATCCAATCGTTGCTATCTATTCGACTTTCTTGCAACGTGGTTATGACCAATTGATCCACGACATCGCGATCATGGACTTACCAGTGATGTTTGCGATCGACCGCGCAGGTCTCGTTGGCGCAGATGGTCAAACTCACCAAGGTGCGTTCGATTTGAGCTTTATGCGCTGTATTCCGAACATGGTGATCATGGCGCCAAGCGACGAAAACGAGTGCCGACAAATGCTTTACACTGGCCATAAGCATTCTGGCCCGAGTGCGGTTCGATACCCTCGTGGTAGCGGCATGGGCGTAGAAATCGAAACTGAGTTTACGGCTTTAGAAATCGGTAAAGGACGCATGGTTCGCCAAGGTGAAAAAGTTGCTATTCTGAACTTTGGTACTTTCTTGGGTAACGCGCTAGAAGCGGCAGAATACCTTAACGCCACTGTTGCTGATATGCGCTTTGTGAAGCCGCTCGATGAGGCATTGATTCGTCAACTAGCCGCAGATCATGACGTGCTCGTGACGTTAGAAGAAAATGTTATCGCGGGTGGTGCTGGTGCTGGTGTCGTTGAGTTCATGATGAAAGATAAAATCATTAAACCTGTGTTGAACCTAGGTTTACCAGATGAGTTTATTCATCAGGGAACACAAGATGAACTGCATGAAGAGCTTGGTCTCGATGCAAAAGGAATTGAAAAATCCATCTTGGATTATTTAGCAAAATAGAATGTAAAAAGGGATGCTCATAGCATCCCTTTTTTTACGGTCAACGTTTAATTCATCCAGCCCGCATATTTTGCGACTAGAAACAGGGCAACACCGGCCATAACTCCCGCCACGATATCATCAACCATAATACCCAGCCCACCGTGAACTCGCTTATCTAGCCACCCAATTGGCCAAGGTTTTACCATATCGAAAAAACGAAATAAGATGAAGCCAGTGATCAACCACTTCCATTCAGTGAGTGGAATATTCAGTGCAGGTACAATGCTCATCGTAATCCAAAAGCCTGCAAACTCATCCCATACGATTGAACCATGATCATGAACTTTCATGTCTGCAGAGGTCACTTGGCATATTTGAATGCCGATCACACACGAAATCAGAACAACAATGACATACGCCGTAAATGGTAATTGTGCCAACAACAAAAAGAAAGGCACGGCCGCCAGTGTGCCCATTGTTCCAGGGATAAACGGGGATAATCCACTGCCAAAACCCGTCGCCAATAGATGCCACGGGTTCTTTAATGAAATCAGAGAAAGAGGGTTGGTCATATCCTTAAACCTATACTGCTAGTTTGGTTTCAATCGTCATGCCTGTGAGTTGCTCAATAGTAACAGGCTCTTGGCTAGAGCTTAGCTCAGATCATTTAAAGTGGTCGAAGCCACTTAAGTCCCAATCAAGTGGTTGATTGTTATCATGCAGCTCGAAGGTTCCATTTGGTCGGATTTGACCAATACATGTGACCTTACAGCCAGTATGAGATAAAGCGCTTTGTAACGAGCCTCGATTTTGCTCCGGCACGGTAAAACACAACTCGTATTCTTCGCCACTTGCTAAAGCATACTGCTGCGCGCTGATCTTATCATCTAAAAACTGAACTAATTCTGAAGAGATCGGTAGCTGAGAGACATCAATACTCACCCCAACCTGAGATCGCTGTAAAATGTGCTTAATATCAGAGACTAAACCATCTGAGATATCAATCGCCGACGAGGCTAAGCCAACCAGAGCCTGACCAGCGAGCACACGAGGCGAACTAAGGTAATGAGCTCGCTCTAGTGCTTCCGCGCCGGCTCTGCTGCGCAGAGAGTCATCTAGAATCACATCCAAGCCAGCTTTTGCATCGCCAAGGTTTCCCGTTACGTATACCCAATCCCCAGGCTTGGCTCCGGATCGCGTGAGCGCTTTGTCTTCAGGTACAAAACCTTGCACCGTGAGTGTCAGACACAATGGCCCTTTGGTGGTATCACCGCCTATTAACTGAATACCATAGTAATCAGCCAGTTCGAAAAATGCATCACAGAAAGGAGCAAGCCATTCTTCATCTGGCTCAGGCATCGTTAATGCAAAGCTCACCCACGCAGGCGTTGCGCCCATCGCCGCCAAATCACTAATGTTAGAAGCCAATGCTTTGTGTGCGACCCATGCTGGGTTCGCGTCGGCTAAGAAATGCGTTCCAGCTACCAATGTATCCGTGCTAATCGCAATCTGAACATTAGCTGGCGCTTTGACCAAAGCGCAATCATCACCAGCGGCTAGATGGACATCTTTACGTTGGCTCTGACGACCGACGAAGTACTTGTCTATCAGATTAAATTCACCAGACATAATTCACTTACTTTTTGATGTAAAAGCTTTTGATACAAAAAAGGTCAGCATGTGCTGACCTTTTCATTGAAGAAATCGTTATTTCTTACGAATGTGAGGTGCTGCTTTATCAAGTACACCATTCACAAACTTGTGGCTATCTTCTGCTGCGAAAACTTTTGCAAGTTCAATCGCTTCATTGATAACAACTTTGTAAGGAACATCTTCGCGACGAGTCATCTCGTACATAGCAAGGCGAAGAAGAGCAAGTTCCATCATATCTAAATCCTGCATAGGACGAGAGATGTATGGACGAATTTTGCTATCTAGCTCAGCGTGGCTAAGTACAACACCGCTTAATAGTTCACGGAAGTAAGCTACGTCTGTCTCTGGAGCAGCAAGCGCTGGCTCAGATGCATGAAGTTCTTCTTCATCGTATTTGTCGCCAGACAAAAACTGTTCTTCAATCTTGGCAACATTCTCTTTAGTAATTTGCCATGAGTAGATCGCCTGTAGAGCGAATTGACGTGCGTTACGACGTGCGGCTGGTTTCACACTGGCCCCCATTAGGAATCAATTTCAGATAGTACATTAATCATTTCAAGTGCGCTTAGTGCAGCCTCTGCACCTTTATTACCAGCCTTGGTTCCTGCGCGTTCAATCGCTTGATCGATCGTATCAACAGTCAAAACACCAAATGCTACTGGAATGCTGAATTCCATAGACACTTGTGCTAGACCTTTGTTCATTTCACTACAAACATAGTCAAAGTGAGGCGTTCCACCGCGAATAACAGACCCTAGAGAAACAATAGCGTCGAATTTGCCAGTTTTAGCAACACGCTGAGCTACTAGAGGTAGTTCTACGGCACCTGGACAACGCACAACCGTGATGTTGTCTTCGCTTACTTGTCCGTGACGCTTTAGTGTATCGATCGCACCAGAAAGTAGGCTTTCGTTAATAAAACTGTTGAAACGAGAAATAACGATAGCAATTTTTGCATTTGGCGCTGGGAAGCCACCCTCGATCACTTTCATAAGCTTTCCTTTAACTCTATTTATAAGTGAAATATGTTCATCAAGTGAGAATCGCCGGATTCTAGCACAAATTTGTGAGCAATATCTAATGGAAATTGGAGGCAAATCACCGGTTCCTAGCCATTGACGAGTTAAGCACGTCAAAGACTAGGAACTTATTGTTCGGTTGTTACTCGCAGACGTACTCAACAACGTTCAGACCAAAACCACCTAACGCGTGGTACTTTTTGTTGGTCGATGACAGAAGACGCATATCATGTACACCGAGATCCGCAAGAATCTGTGAACCAACGCCAACACGGCGAGACGTGCCTTGTTTTTTAGCAAGCGTTGGTGCTTCACCTTTGTCTTGCGCTTCGAACATCTTCACGCGATGAATAAGTAGATCAGTCGATTCTTCATGGCCAAGAACAACCAACACACCGCCCTCTTCACCAATGCGTTTCATTGCCTTATCTAGTGTCCAGCTGCGCTCTGCATTACGATCGCTACGTAGTAAGTCGGTAAAAACGTCTTGAAGATGTACGCGAACCAGTGGCGCTTTTTCTTTCAAATCGCCCTTGCACATTGCGTAGTGCACTTGGTTATCAATGGTGTCTTTGTAAGTGACTAACGTGAACTCACCAAACTCTGTCGGTAACTTGCACTGTGCCACACGTTCAATCGTTGTCTCAGTGTTATTGCGGTACTCAATTAGGTCGGCAATAGTGCCCAATTTAATACCGTGCTTCTCTGCAAAGATCTCTAGATCTGGGCGACGAGCCATCGTGCCGTCGTCATTTAAGATCTCAACAATCACCGATGCTGGCTCTAAACCAGCAAGACGAGCCAAATCACAGCCAGCTTCAGTGTGACCTGCGCGAGTCAGTACACCGCCGTCTTGAGCTGCGAGAGGGAAGATGTGACCAGGCTGCACCAAATCCGCAGCTTTAGCGTTTGGCGCGACTGCTGCTTGAACGGTACGTGCGCGATCTGCGGCTGAAATACCAGTCGTTACCCCTTCTGCTGCCTCAATCGAAACAGTAAAGTTGGTGGTGTATTGCGCATTATTGTCTTGCACCATTGGTGGCAGACCTAGACTTTCGCAACGATCTTTGGTCATGGTTAAACAAATCAGGCCACGGCCATAGGTTGCCATAAAGTTGATGGCTTCCGGCGTAATATGCTCGGCAGCCATGATCAAGTCACCTTCATTCTCGCGGTCTTCATCATCCATTAGGATGACCATTTTGCCTGCGCGAATATCATCAATAATTTCTTGTGGCGTACTGATTGGCATAGTCTGTTATCCCGTTATTCTAAATTTGTTATTGCGACAGCAATGAAAAATTACGTTGCAGTGAATGCTAGTTAGGTCAATAGTTTGAGCTTTGCATTAAGCAAGTCAATGAATCTCGCGGTGTTCTGTGAGTCTGCTCTTTATCGCATGCCTCACGCAGCCACTCCCAAGACTTATGCAAAACCGTTTTGCTGTAAAAAGTCCATCGTGATACGAGACTCGGCCTTATCTTCTTGTTGTCCTTGCAGTAAACGCTCCATATAACGCGCAAGTACATCAACTTCTAAGTTGACTTTGCGCCCCACTTGAAACTGGTCAATCGTAGTTTCTTCACTCGTATGAGGAACGATCGTCAGCTTAAAAGCATTTTTACGTAAGTCGTTGACGGTTAGGCTAATACCATCAACAGTAATCGAGCCTTTCTCTGCAACGTACTTGCTAATTTCCGCAGGCATTGCAACCCAAAACTCTATCGCACGGCCAACTGAATTGCGTTCGACAATTTCACCAACCCCATCGACATGGCCAGAAACGATATGTCCACCCAATCGCGTTGTTGGCAACATGGCTTTTTCTAGATTCACCTTATCGCCTACTTGGTATTCAGCAAACCCAGTTTTCTTCAAGGTTTCTAATGACAGATCAGCACTGTAATAGTGGCTTCCGAAGTCAACTACCGTTAAGCAAACACCATTGGTCGCAATGCTATCGCCTAACTTAACGTCTGACATATCAAGCGTACCCGTTTCAACCGTGACGGTGATGTCTTCGCCCTTCGGCGTAATCGCAGCTAACTTGCCAACTGCTTCTACTATTCCTGTAAACATACTATTTCTTATCTAATTTCATTACGTTTTATGGTGGCGGTGATGCGAATGTCTACCCCAACCATACGAACGTCTGTAATGTTTAAATCTATGACGTCAGCCATAGCGCTTAACCCTAAAGCACCGATAAGCCCCCGACCATCGCTGCCCATGAGTTTTGGCGCAAGGTAAACAATGAGCTCATCTACAAGGTTAGCCTTTATCATCGCACTCGCTAGCGTAGCTCCAGCTTCAACCCATAAGTGATTGATATGGTGCTCATCAGAGATACGTTTTAATGTCGTTGATAAGTCAATTTGGTCAGCGCTGTCCAATAGAGGGATACAGTCTCCATCAGAGCGAACAATAACTCGCTCTCCATCGGTATGGAACAGCTTGAGCGCATCAGTTAAATGGTTCTGACGATCTAAGATTACACGTACTGGTTGACGAAGCTCTTCTTGTAAATACTGCGCTTGAACACTATTAGGTAAGTCATCCCAGCGCACGTTGAGTGATGCATTATCATCAATCACCGTTTTGCTAGTAGAAAGAATGCCACCACTCATTGCTCGATAACGCTGCACATCTTGGCGGGCCGCTGGGGAGGTGATCCATTGGCTCTGACCATTATTGAGTGCGCTTTGCCCATCCAAACTGGCTGCCATTTTTAATTGAACAAACGGCATGCCTGTGCGCATGTACTTTATAAAACCAGGGTTAAGGGCAAGGGCATCTTGCTCTAACAAGCCGATTTGAACTTCAATTCCGGCATCACGTAACATCTGGATGCCGCGACCTGCAACTTTCGGGTTTGGGTCTACCATGGCGCAAACCACACGTGCCACTTTGGCTTTAATCAGCCCTTCGGCACATGGCGGTGTACGGCCGTAATGAGAGCAAGGTTCTAGCGTCACATAAGCGGTTGCACCAGCTGCTTTTTCACCCGCCATGCGCATCGCGTGCACTTCGGCATGCGGCTCACCAGCACGATGGTGATAGCCTTCACCGACAATTTCTTCATCACGAACGATGACACACCCTACATTTGGATTAGGGGCGGTGGTGTAAATGCCACGTTTCGCTAACTTAATAGCTCGTGACATCATGGCGAAATCTAAATCAGAAAACGCTCTTTCAGGAGTGTGTTGAGTCATGAGCTACTCAGTCTTCTAGGCGGGCAATCTCTTCGCCAAATTCGCGAATATCTTCAAAGCTGCGGTAAACGGAAGCGAAACGAATGTAAGCCACCTTATCGAGCTCTTTGAGCTGGTCCATGACTAAATTACCAATCATTTCACTCGGAACCTCTCGCTCACCCGTCGCACGCAGTTGTGATTTGATCATACTGATCGCTAACTCTATAGAATCGGCACTCACTGGGCGTTTCTCTAAAGCGCGTTGAATACCGCCAACCATTTTATCTTCATCAAATGGTTCACGGTTGCCATTCGATTTGATCACTTTAGGCATCACTAACTCTGCGCTTTCAAACGTAGTGAAACGCTCGCTACACGCCAAGCACTGACGGCGACGTCGAACTTGATGGCCATCAGCCACTAAGCGGGAATCAATAACTTTGGTATCGTTCTCGGAACAAAAAGGACAATGCATATCACCTCCATATCTATACCAAAATAACCTCATGAGCAATCACGGATAACCACGCGTTCATGGTTATACGGACTCTATTAAAGCTATTTGGGTATAACGCTTTCAAACCGAAATAAAAGCTCATGTAGTGTAGCGGAATTGGTATGTTAGACAAAACAAAAAGGGGCGCAAAGGCCCCTTTTTCACTCAAGATCTCGTCGAATGTGTTAACTGCGTGCTAAGTAGTTCGCTTTACCAACCCACTTGTAGCTAGTTAGCTCTTCTAAGCCCATCGGACCGCGTGCATGTAGCTTTTGCGTAGATACTGCGACTTCTGCACCAAGGCCAAATTGCGCACCGTCTGTAAAGCGCGTTGAAGCATTCACATAAACCGCCGCCGAACCGACAGAATTGATGAACAGTTCTGAGTTTTCCAAACTATTGGTCATGATCGCATCTGAGTGGCTCGCGTTATGGACACGCATATGATCAATGGCATCTTTCACATCAGACACAACTTTTACACTAAGAGTGTAACTCAACCATTCCGTATCAAAGTCACCCTCAACAGCATCGCGAATTTGTGTTGCTTGAGCCATCAGTGCTTTTGCCTTAGGCTCTGTCACGAAGGTCACTTTATCGCTCATGCGCTCTACGATCATTGGTAGGAATTGCGCTGCAATTTTTTCATGCACGAGCAGCGTATCTAATGAGTTACACGCAGATGGACGTTGAACTTTAGAGTTCTCAACCACATTCAGGGATTTCTTTAGATCAGCGGATTCGTCGACAAAGATATGGCTGATACCAAAGCCTCCAATAATCACCGGAATCGTGCTGTTTTCTTTACACATTTTGTGTAGGCCAGCACCACCGCGTGGAATGATCATGTCGACGTAATCGTCCAACTTAAGCAATTGAGAAACAAGCTCACGATCTGGTTTTTCAATGTACTGCACAGAAGCGGCTGGAAGGTTCGCCTTTGCGAGCGCAGACTGAATAACCTTCACTAATTCCATATTCGAGAAAAAGGTCTCTTTGCCACCACGTAAAATGCTTGCGTTGCCGGTTTTCAAGCACAACGCTGCAATATCAATGGTTACGTTTGGACGCGCTTCATAAATTACGCCCACGACACCAAGCGGCACACGACGACGAGACAGTGACATCCCATTTTCCAGTACCTTACTGTCTATTTCGCTGCCTACAGGATCGTTCAAGCTAATGACGTTGCGAACATCATTCGCAATTGCAGTCAGTCGTTCTTCATTAAGCAAAAGGCGATCGAGCAGCGCATCGGTTAAACCCGCTTCAAGGCCAAGTTCGATGTCTTTAGCGTTTGCCGCCAAAATAGCAGCAGAGTTTGCTTCTAGCTCATCAGCGATGATGGCTAATGCTTGGTTCTTTTGCGCAGTTGACGCTGTCGCTAATTCGAAAGCTGCATCTTTAGCAGCTTTACCCATATTCGTTAAATCCACTTTGCTTCCCTCTAATTCTATTCCTGAATGACGACCAAATCATCGCGGTGAATCACCTCAGAGCCATAATCATGACCCAAAATAGAGATGATATCTTTACTGTGTTTGCCCGTAATTTTAGTTAGGTCATCACTTGAGTAGGCGCTGATGCCACGAGCCACCAACTTACCGTGAGCGTTTGTTACACGCGCCACTTCGCCTCGTGCGAAGTCACCACTAACTTTGATGACCCCTTTAGCAAGTAGGCTACTGCCCTTGCCGACCACAGCATTGACTGCACCATCATCAATAACGATGTCGCCCGATGCCGCAGGTCCCGCTAGAATCCAGCGTTTACGGTTCTCTAAGGCTTCAGCGCAAGGTAGGAAGCGCGTACCCTGAGGTTCAGCACTTAAAGAGTCAAAGATAACATTCGGCGCACTACCAGCAGCAATAATAACCTCGATACCTGCGCGGCGAGCGATGTCTGCGGCTTGCAGCTTCGTTGCCATACCACCAGTACCCAATGTTGTACCGCTTCCACCTGCGATTTTACGCAGCGTGTCGTCGATGGTTTTTACTTCCTTGATAAGCTCTGCGTTCGGATCTTTACGAGGGTCAGCAGTAAACAGACCTTTTTGGTCCGTTAAAAGCAAGAGCTTATCTGCACCACATAAAATGCCTACCAAAGCGGAAAGGTTGTCGTTATCGCCAACTTTAATCTCGCTAGTCGCAACGGCATCATTTTCGTTTACGATAGGAACAATATCGTTCGCGACGAGCGCATTAATAGTGTCACGCGCGTTAAGGAATCGCTCACGATCTTCTAAATCGGCACGGGTTAGTAACATTTGGCCGATCTTGATACCATAAATACCAAACAAAGACTCCCATGTTTGAATCAAGCGGCTCTGCCCCACCGCGGCAAGTAACTGCTTACTCGCCATCTCGTTGGGCAATGCGGGGTAACCAAGATGCTCACGGCCTGCTGCAATCGCACCAGACGAAACCATTACGATTGAATGGCCTTGTTTTTTAAGCTCAGCACACTGGCGTGCTAACTCAACCATGTGTGCACGGTCGAGTGCCAGAGTGCCGCCTGTCAGCACACTTGTACCCAGTTTCACAACGACAGTTTGTGGTTGTGAAACAACTGCATTTTGTTGATTCGTTGTCATGATGTCTTCTGAAGTGAAAAACAAATAAAGAGAAGATGTTTTAACAATCAAATAGGGAATTAACAAGAGAAAAGGTGCGTTTTCGCACCTTTTTGTTTGGTATTAAATGAAAACAACCAAATTAAGCGAAATCGAAAGACTCCGTGTGATATTCGACTTCTAATTTGAAGTGTTCTTCTAAAGTATCAACCAGCTTTTGATGGAATGTGCTCTGCGTGAGATACACTTCCTCTACCACTTTTTTGGGAAGGGCTTCAGATACCCATTGCCCTTCTTTGTTGTACTTGCCAATATGATATTTAGCAGTAAAGCCTCCCTCGATGGATTCCAAATCCATCCACCAGCCCCAAAATTCACGCTTCTCAGGCGATTTTTTGTCGTCTACACATACAGATAAACAATCAAAATAATAGCGCCCTTCTTGCGATTGTGGTTCGCGCAGGTAAGGTCCTATCGCCTTCAACTTTGACATCAAGCGAAAGTGAGTCGGGCCCTGAGTCGTCTCTGACATATGAATCTCCGTTTTCATAGTTAAAAGTAAACACCCAAGAATGATTATTATTTTTAATTATCATGAGCTTATTTTTTGCTCAGATATATCACTCTTAACTAATTTAGGAGAATTGTCACCCTAATAATTCATCTTCTAGCCACTTTATGGCTAAATCGAGGGATTGCTCATATCCTTTTGTAATTGTTTTGGAACTGATTTTTTTCGCTCTACCATACTGGCTAAATAGAGCAACAAGTTGATTATCACTGTGTGGCGACACTGGATCGCCTTCAAGACTCAAAGCCAAAATAGGCACTTTGGTTTTTCGACTGCTCAGGAAGCCCTGAACCTTCAATGACCACGCCATCATCTGACCAGCCATGCTATTAATATCAACCGCATTTTTCCCCAAACGGGAAGCCAAAAGATCTAAGTACATCTTCGGCATTTTTTGCAACTTCTGAGGGGAAGTAAAAATATCATGTACGGGTGCGCCTAGAGCGACACAAGCTTTGATCTTTTCTTGCTCGACAAAAGAGAGTCTGATCATGGCATTACCACCAAAACGAAACCCAACTAACCCCACTTTGTGATGATCAACCCAAGGTAGCGAGTAAAGCTCATTCAATACCGCTTGATGTAGGCAACTTGAATTCTCGGTCAAGGGCCAGTGAGAGCTATGCCCTACCGAAGGCATGTCCACGGTTAACATCGCAATATCTCGCGGTGCAAGACGATTACGGAACAAACGCCACATGTCGGTTTGTAGGGTATCCAAACCAGCGCTCACCATTACCACAGGCAACTGTTTATCCGTTCTTGGTAAATGGAGGTTCGCGATGATTTTGCGATTTTGGTAAGGCACTTCAATTTGCTTGATGGTGTACTTAGTTTTTTCTGCGCCGTCAGAATACGCTTTGTTTGCCAGAACTTGAGCTTGCGATGCCAAGTTGTCATTTTTTAAATGTGGGTAGCCTGCAATACTAAAACACAAAGAAGCAGTGAAGAGTTCATCCGCTGCCTCTTCTCCTTGCATTTCATTTGCTCGCTTCTGATGATCCATACCAAGCTTGATCCACTCAAATGTCCAGTTACCACTGTGATAACCCATTACAGTGTCTAACCAATCATCATTGGTTCGCGAGTGAGAAGATGAAGCAATTTTAGACAGTACGCCTTCCATTTCGATCGGAGACAATCCTTGCCAAGCCCATTGCAAGCGACGCAAATGACGATACCAAGCACGATCACCCTGCGCTTCTCGTTCATCAAGTATTTTTTTACTGGTCGGCATGTACTGGGTAAGCGCGGAGGTTTCTTTTGCTTGCTTATGTTTCACGAACAAAGTTTCGGAAAGATTTTTACTGACGTCTTCAGACATAGGAAGAACCCTAGGCTATTAGCATGATTTAATATCATAATAAAAAAAATGCCCCTATAAAGGGGCATTTCTCAATATTCTTTAACCGCGTTTATTTTTGCTTGCGGTTTACTGGCTCAGCATACTGGATTGACATATCCCAAGGCTGCTCGATCCAAGTGTCTTGAGCAATATCTACAACGTAATCATCCAGCAGCTCTTTGCCTGATGGTTTCGCACACACAGCGATCATTTTCGCTTTTGGATACATCTCACGTAGTTTGCGCGCTGTATCACCACTGTCTACTAGGTCTTCAACGATTAGGTAACCTTCGCCATCACCTTCAGGTGCTTTTAGTACCGTCATATCGCGCTGATGATCATGGTCGTAGCTTGAAATACAGATTGTATCAACGTAACGAATACCCAGTTCACGAGCCAAAATAGCGCCAGGAACCAAACCGCCGCGGCTTACCGCCCAAATTCCTTTCCATTGCTCAGCTGGCATTTGTTTTTCAGCCAGTTCACGGCAGTAAGTCTGCATTGCATCCCAAGTGATAATGAATTTTTTACTCATTGTAATAACCTAATAATTTGAAAATATGCATCCTCAAAATCTAGCGAAGTCACTCAAAAGCGGAATGCTCACTAACTTCTCCAAAATGTTTGGAGACGAGGATTTCAAGCTGCGCAAACGATTATTCTACCGAAACACACCGCTAATACCAACGGTGATATCAAAATTCTCTGCCTATTCCGCAGAAAAACCGTCTTCTGTGAACAACGTAAAAAAGAAAAAGCCAGCGTGAATAAATCCACACTGGCTTTTTGCTCGAGAAATTAACCGACGAGGTATTTAACGATGAAGATGGCTGACATCACCCATACACTCATCGACACTTCACGGCCCTTACCGCTGAATAACTTGATCGCCGCGTATGCGATAAAGCCTAACGTGATACCTTCTGCAATCGAGAATGTTAGCGGCATAACTAAACAAGTCACAACAACTGGGGACGCTTCAGTTAGGTCACGCCAATCAATGCTTACTAGCCCAGACAGCATCAAGATCGCCACATAGAATAGCGCACCTGACGTTGCATAAGCAGGGATCATACCCGCAAGTGGTGAGAACAATAGAGCAAGTAGGAAGAGTACACCAACAACCACGGCTGTTAGACCAGTACGCCCACCCGCAGCTACACCAGAAACGCTTTCAATATAAGATGTCGTGTTGGAGGTACCAAGTAATGCACCTACTGACGTTGCTGTTGAGTCTGCAAGTAACGCTTTGTTTAAACGAGGGATGTTGCCATTCTCATCAGTTAGACCAGCTTTTTGAGAAACGCCAACGAGCGTACCTGCGGTGTCAAATAAATCGACAAATAGGAAAGCAAATACGACGGAAATCATGCCTACTTCAAACAAACCAGAGAAATCCAGTTGCATGAAAGTTGGCGCAATGCTTGGTGGCGTTGACATAATACCGCCCCACTGCACATCACCAAATAGAAGACCAAGCGCTGTAACGCCAAGAATGGCGATCATCACCGCACCTTTCACACCACGGTGAACCAGTGCAATCGTAAGAAAGAAGCCAATCGCGGCCAATACAGATGGCAATGATGTGATCTCTCCCATAGAAACTAATGTCGCTGTATTATCAACGACGATACCTGCATTTTTTAATGCGATAAACGCTAAGAAAAGACCAATACCAGCTGAAATACCTGTTCGTAGAGAATGCGGGATCGAGTTAATAATCCACTCACGGATCTTAAATACGCTTAAAAGAATGAACAGAAGGCCAGAAACAAATACAGCCGCCAACGCAACTTGCCACGTATAACCCATTCCCAATACAACAGAGTAAGTAAAAAATGCGTTCAGGCCCATTCCTGGTGCCTGTGCGATTGGGTAATTGGCAACAAATCCCATGATAAAACAGCCGATTGCGGCAGCAAGACAAGTCGCGACAAAAATGGCGCCACGGTCCATACCGGTATCCGACAGGATCGCTGGGTTTACAAAAATAATGTAAGCCATAGTTAGGAAGGTCGTAACACCTGCAATGATCTCAGTGCGCACATTTGTGCCATTTTCACTGAGTTTAAAAAGCCTCTCGAGCATGATCGAATCCTGTAAAGGTAAAAAGTAAACGGTTGCGTAATCGATTGGCGGGAATTATAAAGTTATCAAATAGCAAATTCTAGATAGAATCTTCACTCTAATGCGTTTTTTTTCTTTGGATATGAAACACATTCTCTAACCCATCAAAGCAAGTAAAGAAATATATTCTTATAAAACAATAGGTAACCCAGATAACACAGTTCTCTAAAAGAGAATAAAAACTGAGCAATGTACTAAACTTTCAGATGAAAAAGGCCCATTTTAAACATGGTATCTAACAGATTTGATGGAAAAGTCGATAAAACCGAAGAATGGGGAATAGAAGAAGACTTTGATGGCAATAAGTGAGTCAGGAAGAGAAAATAGAGATAAAAAAACGCCACCCAATTTGGGTGGCGGTGAATCATGTCAGCACTATCACTGAAAAAAAAATTCCAATTTATAGGGGTGAACAAACTGTTCGAGTCACATGCGTTGACTTCACTTAGTAGCCAAAGCTTGTTGGGTATACAAAGTTACCGGTGTAAACAGACTTGCTATTCCAGAACATTGTACTTGGTAAACCTTTCATAACTATCACCTTTTAAATCAATTAAACATTCGTTGATTTCTCGGTTCCTTGGAGGCGATAAAACGGACTCATCCTTTGAGCATTTCATTCTTCTCTCAGAAGCTGGTTACAAATATACCACCAAGAAATTTAATTACAAGCATTTTGGTGATTGGAATCACAAAAAATGCACAAATTGACCTTTATCAAAGTTTATGTGTAATTAAATTACAATTTTATGAATTAAAAAATAAAGCCACTTTCAGAATATATGATAGAGAACACATAGTGCTTGTTATTGTATTCACAAACTGTGACAGTTCTGAGAGAAATCCTTGTGATCGCGACTACTCGTACTCCTTATCTGGTGGTATGCTAACGGCAATTTGAAGGCCAAATCGTCTAGCATTTAATGCTACCTTGACAATATTTTTACGGTATATATTTGGCAAAGCACATCAAAAGGAGTCCTCCGTGTCTGAGTTCCATTCTGAGATCAGTACCTTATCACCTGCTCCACTTTGGCAGTTTTTCGATAAGATTTGTTCTATCCCTCATCCATCGAAACATGAAGAAGCATTAGCACAGTACATTATCAACTGGGCAACAGAGCAAGGCTTTGACGTTCGCCGTGATCCAACCGGTAACGTGTTCATCAAAAAGCCCGCGACACCAGGAATGGAAAATAAGAAGGCTGTTGTACTTCAAGCACACATCGACATGGTGCCGCAGAAAAACGAAGACACTGAACACGACTTCACCAAAGATCCAATCCAACCTTACATCGATGGCGAATGGGTAACTGCGAAAGGCACGACGCTTGGTGCAGATAACGGTATTGGTATGGCTTCTTGCCTTGCTGTATTGGCATCTAAAGATATTAAGCACGGTCCACTCGAAGTTCTGCTGACGATTGATGAAGAAGCAGGCATGACTGGCGCATTTGGCCTTGAAGCTGGTTGGTTAGAGGGTGAGATTCTTCTAAATACAGACTCTGAGCAAGAAGGCGAAGTCTACATGGGTTGTGCAGGTGGCGTTGATGGCACCATGACTTTCGATATTTCTCGAGAATCAACGCCTGCAGGTTTTGTAACACGCCAACTGACGCTGAAAGGCCTAAAAGGTGGTCACTCAGGTTGTGACATTCACACAGGTCGCGGTAATGCCAACAAATTACTTGGTCGTTTCCTTGCCGGTCATGCTCAAGAGCTTGATTTACGTTTAGTCGAATTCCGTGGTGGTAGCTTACGTAATGCAATCCCTCGCGAAGCGTTTGTTACTGTCGCGCTTCCTGTCGAAAACCAAGACAAACTTGCTGAGCTGTTCAACCACTACACTGAGCTGCTTAAAACTGAATTGGGTAAAATCGAAACAGGTATCGTAACCTTTAATGAAGCGATCACGACTGACGCGCAAGTATTTTCAATCGCCGATCAGCAACGATTCATTGCGGCACTTAACGCTTGTCCAAACGGCGTAATCCGTATGAGTGATGAGGTGGAAGGCGTTGTTGAAACTTCTCTAAACGTTGGTGTGATCAGCACAGAAGAAAATAAAGTCACCGTGCTTTGCTTGATTCGTTCTCTCATTGACTCTGGCCGTAGCCAAGTGGAAAGCATGCTGCGCTCGATTACTGAGCTAGCAGGCGCACAAATTCAGTTCTCAGGCGCTTACCCTGGCTGGAAGCCAGATGCAGATTCCGAGATCATGGCAATTTTCCGTGATATGTATGAAGGCATTTACGGTCATAAGCCGAACATCATGGTCATCCATGCTGGTCTTGAGTGTGGCCTATTTAAAGAACCATACCCACACATGGATATGGTTTCTTTCGGTCCAACAATAAAATTCCCTCACTCTCCAGATGAGAAAGTGAAGATTGATACTGTTCAGTTGTACTGGGATCAGATGGTCGCGCTTTTAGAAGCGATTCCAGAGAAAGCATAATTCAATCACGAAAAATGACAAAGGGTGCCATACGGCACCCTTTTTTTGGTTTAGTTGAACCCAACTACACACGGTTTTGCGCGTAAGCGGCTAATTCATCCATTGAGGTTTGTGCAGCAACTTCACCATCAATGTAGTAAGTAACAAACTCACCATCGCGTACACCCATGAGTGTCGCCTTTTCACCGTTACTGTAAGTAATATCCATTTGAACAGTGTTCTCATCGATTTGCTGCATTCGCCCCTGCTCAATGACACGGTTATCCGCTAATGGTGCGATTGGTGCCGTCGTTAACGACTTATCTAACTGGTGATTGACATCAATGTAAGTATCTACCTTTGTATCGAAGATATGTGGCTTACCATTTAACGGGTTCTTACCCGTCCAAAATTCTAGAGAGTTAAACACGATATAATCCGCTGCGATCGCGACACCATAAACAGGCGCTAAAAGCATATTTAGGCCACCTCGAGCGTAACGGTTGTCAACAGCTTTCAAGTTAAACCCCATGACATAACCTGTCACGGCATTACTACCTACGCAACCTGAAAGTGAAACTGCTACCGCAGTCAATGCACCAATTTTAGCAATTGCCTTTTTCATCAAAACCTCTAGTTAGAAAGTGTGAAACCTCAAATTCGGCGCGGATATTATCGGATAAAAAGTAGGGTTAAAAGTCCGTTTTTTTGTCCTCCATGAACAGTATTATTTTTAATACAGTCACATTTTTTAAGGCTATTATTGCGCTCTCTTCTCTATGGCTTGTTATGTATTAAACTGATAGAAAAGATCATATTGAAAACAAAAACTTCACACATACCAAAATTTCACGCATGACGATTAAAGTAATTTGTCGTGTCCTTAATGAGAATGATTAGTGCGATTTTGCAGCAATTGTTACATTGCTGATGACGCATTTGACAGAGATGGTTTATGGCCAGAAGTAAAAAAAGCAAAGTGTTTGAGCTCTTAGGACATCAAATACAACCAGGACAACGATTAGAGATCGAATTTGAAGCAGCGAAGCTATATACACATTCGCCTTTATCTATTCCTGTGGAAATCATCCATGGGAAACAAGAAGGACCAGTGTTAATGGTGAATGCCGCTATCCATGGTGATGAGCTTAATGGCGTAGAAATCGTTCGTCAGATCATTAACCAACTGGAACCACAAAAACTGAAAGGCACTGTCATTGCAGTACCTATCGTTAACGTTTTTGGTTTCATCCATAAATCTCGTTACTTGCCCGACCGACGAGATCTCAACCGTTGCTTTCCTGGCAGTGAAAAAGGCGCACTTGCATCTCGTATGGCACACGGGTTCTTTAACAACATTGCCAAGCGTTGTGACTACATTTTGGATCTACACACAGGGGCAATTCATCGCACGAACTTACCACAGATCCGCGCAAACTTAAGCAACCCAGAAACTCTGCGTATTGCTCAAGCATTTGCAACGCCAGTGATTGTTGATTCAGCATTGCGTGATGGCTCTTTACGCAGTGAAGCAGAAAAATGTGATATTCCAGTGCTCACCTACGAGGCTGGCGAAGCATTGCGCTTTGATCCACTTTCGATAAGCGCTGGTGTACTCGGGGTTCGGCGCGTAATGCAAGCCATTGGTATGTTGCGTGCGAGCAGGAAAAAGCTGCCTGAGCCTATCATAGCGAAGTCCACCAGCTGGGTTCGCGCGTCAGGTAACGGCATTTTGCGTACTGTCGTTAATCTGGGAGACAAAGTAGAACAGGGGGAAACGCTCGCTTATATTAGCTCTCCTCTTGGTCATGATGAGATAGAACTAAAAGCCCCGAAGCGTGGTTTGGTTATCGGTCAACAAACATTACCATTGGTGAACGAAGGCGATGCAATTTTCCACCTTGCCTATTTTAACCAAGGTGATAATGCTTTAGAGCAAGCAGTCGAAAGCTATATTGAAGGCCTCACTGAATTCGATGCCGAGCCGCTGACCACCGGACAGATACCGTTAGAAACTCAGTAATTCCTACCAAGTAGGCGCCTGATTAGCTCAAAAGGAGCAACAGTGCTCGCACTATCTTGTTTAAAAGCCAATAAGCTCAGCATCCATGATGCTGGGCTTTTTGTTTTATGTAAGCTAACGATACTTATCGTAGTTTCCACGAATGGATAAAAAACTTTACAATCCATCGCAAAAACACATTTGATAATTAATCTCATTATCATTTATTAATCGTAATAATGTTCTTATAATCCGAGCTTCATAAAAACACTATAAATCATCAATATGAAACGATTAAAAAGTCATCCATTCAAAGTAAATCTCATTTCACTGGCTTTGCTCTTCCCTCTTTATTCATATGCCGAGACAGCGCCAAATGAAGAGCTTGAAGTCATAGGCGTTCGTTATGCCAAACCTATTACCATTGCTGAGCCTGCGCAAACCACCATTAATTGGTCAGAGATTGAAGAGCAACAGTACTCTAATTTTGCCTCAATGATCGATGCCGTTCCCGGTGCATCAATAGATGGTGGCGGTCGTTCTGGTGGCGAACGTATTAACATTCGTGGTTTTGATGATCCAAGCGATATCGCCGTGTTTGTCGATGGCGCTCCAATTGGCTTTCAACAATACCGCTACGGTACCTTCTTTTTTGATCCGTTCTTAATTGGCGAAGCAGAAATTATCAAGGGCGCGCACGACTATCGAGCACTCAACGGGAAGTTTGGTGGCTCCATTCGCATTAAAACCAAAAGTGTCGATGATCTCCTGTACGGCGAAAGAAACTTTGGTGCTCGCATCTCAAGTGCATACAACACCAACGGCGATGAGAACGCCTACACGCTAACACTCTATGGTAAAAACGATACTGGTTTTTATTTTCTAGCGAATGGCTCGGTAAAAGATTCTGATGACATTAAAGTCGGAGGTGGTGAAACGCTGGATTACTCAGGTTATGAGCAAGAAAACATGCTCGTAAAGGTCGGTTATGAAAACAACGATCACGAGTTTGAAATTAGCCACACTCGCTACAAAGATGAAGGTCGTAAACCTTGGGCTAACCGCCGCGGAAAAATGCCTAACATCACCGAATACAATATCAAGAAATACGGCTCATTAGAAAAAGCCCAATACGCTTACACCGTCGATAACAAATACACGGACAACACCACAACCATCTCTTACCACTACATGCCGACTAACCCGTATATTGATTTCAATATCAAAATGGCACGTTCCGAAAACGATCGTCATTGGGTTCGCCCTGACGTAGCATTCGAGAAAATGTTCGTTTCTGTTGGCAGTTACGGTCATGAGTCATGGCTGAGTTACGAGCGTGACTACGTTGATGTGTTTAACCAAGCACAATTCGGAGACCACACTCTAGTCACTGGGCTTCAATATCAAAAAACCGATAGAGACTCGTTAGTATTCAACGCATCATACGACAGTAATGAAGCGAAAAACTACGGTTGGTACACCCCTTACTACGAACCATCTGGCACGCAGTCAATTTATGCCGCTTACATTGCTGATCACTATCAAGCAACAGACCGCCTAACAATCACACCTTCTCTGCGTTACGAATACATCAAGAGTGAAGGAAAAGGGAACGCAGCGCCGGATTATAATGATCCAGCTGCCGGACATGACTATGGTGAAACGACGCATAAAGGCTTTAGCCCACGTTTGGATATCGACTTTGATGCAAGCAATAATACGCGTTTAAACGCCTCCTACGCCTACGCTTTAAAAGCACCAACCGTTGATAACATCTACTCAGTGCAATATGCGCGCGCTACCGCTACGGCTACTGCTTTGAATCTGGACGTGTCTCGTATCCATGCTTATCAAGCAAGCGTTATCAACTTAACGGAAGGGCTGGTGAACTCTCGCGATAACCTCGCAACAGAGTTAACTATGTTCTATAACGATGTTAGCGACACAGTTGATATACGAACGGGCGAAAACCTCGACAAAAATACTACTGAGTTACAAAGCTGGAATACAAACCTAGATGGCTTTAAAAACTATGGCTTTGAGCTAATTTCACAATACCGGATTGAAGATTTCTACAGTAATTTCTCAGCAAGTTACATTCGCGGCAAAAACAAAGGTAGCCTATCTGACTCTACAGGTTCAGATGATGATCATCCTGATGTACCGCCATTAAACATTAATCTGGGTTTAGGTTACGAATGGATTCCTGGTTTACGTACGGGCTGGGAAGTCCGTTGGTATGATGCGCAAACCAAAACCAAGGCAAGCGGTAACAATTTAAAAGTGAAATCGCCAAGTGAGCAATACACGCTACAAAACGCTTACGTGGTTTGGGAAATACAACAAGTCGAAGGCTTGAGCATTGGCGCGGTTGTGAAAAACTTAACCGATCGTTACTACGAAGCATACCTATCTAATGGCGTGCCTTCGCCTGGTCGCGAAGTCAAACTGCACCTCACTTATCAATACTAACCATACCTAAAAGATGCAGGGCAGACATTAACTGCCCTGTTATATCGTATCCAATGGCCATAATTGCACGCCGTTTTATTTATCAGTATTATCATTTCCTTTTGCTTGCATACACATTATGAACAATCTAAAAACACGGCTTCTTCTGATTTGCTTCTTCCCTGTAGGTAGCCTAGCGCAAGCTTCTGAGAACATTGCAGACTACTTACAAGAACAAAGCAAGCACCAAGTTTCAGAAGATTTTTACGCACAGCCAACAGCAAATAACCTGAATCTAGATGCAAAAACTAACTCTTTAACTTGGCACGAAGATGGTAAGCCGGATCACTGTCGTTACGCCAAGCAGCCCAAAGACGTCGCAACACATTTCGACTACGGTGAAGCAAACGATCTATCTGACGGCTTACAACACTTTGATTTACCGGAAAGACATTCTGCAAAGGTCAAATCGACACATCGCACTTATGCTAATAACCCTCACCTTCTTCCTGGCAATAAACAATTTGCAGCCCCTGAAGACGGCACGTTTAGCTTGTCCGTATCGTCGGATTGTTTTTAGCCGATATAAATAAAAAATGCCCTGAGACAAAACTCAGGGCATTTTCACTATTTGTTTGATGGGTAACGTCACCATCTCACCGATTTAAACTTATTCTTCGTCAGTGTCTACTTCGGTTTCACGTGCTTTGCGGGCTTCTTCTTTACGAACTTTTGCCGCTAGTTGTTCTGCTTCACGCTCTTGACGTTGCGCTGCTTTACGCTCGTTACGAACCACTTGGTTTTGGATAAATCCAGCCAGTTCTTGTTCAGCCCAAGCTTGTGCTTTCTCTTCGCTGTCAAAGCCTGTTTCACGCTTTGATACTACAGTCTTACGAGATGTCACTTGGCGAGTGATTTCTGCGCTCCAGCCGTTACGTTTTTCAGTGACGCGGATAGCAAATTTTGGATTCTTAGACATTTCTTTCATTTCCTAAGGGATTTAGGGATCAATCAGGGATTCGGTCAACTTGATAACTCCATCTAAGCTGAGCTGTTTAACACCATCCCTTGGTAAGCGCGGTATTAGAGCATAAAAGTAATCTAAACGCTGCAAGTTTTTTACGCTAGATAATAGATGACAAAGAAGAGGCAGAACAAAGCAACGTTTCGCCAAGTCACTAGAAAGAGCGACGAAGAAAAAAGAGTGATAAGAAAAAAGAAAGCGCTGGTCTCTCAACCAACGCTTTACTTAAGCTAGATTAACCTTTGGTTAATTAACCGATATTCTTACGGGCATTTTGGAACATACGCATCCAAGCGCCATTTTCACCCCAACCTTCCGGAGCCCAAGAATTTGCAACTGTGCGGAATACGCGCTCTGGGTGAGGCATCATGATAGTTACGCGACCGTCTGCTGTTGTTAAACCGGTAATCGCGTTTGGCGAACCATTCGGGTTGTTCGGGTATTGTTGTGTTGGGTTACCGAGGTTATCCACGTAACGAACCGCAACCGTACCTGATGCTTCAATCGCTGCTAGGTGCTCTGCATCACGTACTTCTACACGCCCTTCTCCGTGGGAAACCGCGATTGGCATACGCGAACCAGCCATGCCGTCGAAGAATACAGAATCAGATTTCTGAACTTCAACTAGACTAAAGCGCGCTTCAAAACGCTCAGATTCGTTGCGCACAAAACGTGGCCACAAGTCTGCACCTGGGATCAGCTCTTTCAGGTTTGATAGCATCTGACAACCGTTACATACACCTAAAGAGAACGTCTCTTCACGGTTGAAGAAGGCTTGGAACTGTTCACGAGCTTGTGCGTTAAACAGGATAGACTTAGCCCAACCTTCACCCGCACCTAATACGTCGCCGTAAGAGAAGCCACCACAAGCTACTAGGCCATGGTATTCATCCAGTACCGCTTGGCCCGTTAGGATATCGCTCATATGGATGTCGGTTGCTTCAAAGCCTGCTCTGTCAAACGCTGCTGCCATTTCGACGTGGGAGTTAACGCCCTGCTCACGTAGGATTGCCATCTTAGGTTTAGCACCTTTCGCAATGTACGGTGCTGCAACGTCTTCATTTACGTCGAAGCTGAGCTTAACGTTTAGACCCGGGTCAGAGTTGTCTTTCTTAGCTTCGTGCTCTTGGTCTGCACACGCTGGGTTATCACGTAGACTTTGCATCTTATGCGTTGTTTCAGCCCAGATAACGCGTAGTTCGGTACGTGAACGTTCAAGCACAACTGCATCACCAGAAGTGATAACAAAGTCGTCTGAAGCTTCAACAGAACCAATCACATGTGAGCATGCCTCTAAGCCGTTTGCCGCCAGAGTAGATAGAACTGAATCTAGATCATCATTCTTAACTTGAACAACCGCACCTAGCTCTTCGTTAAATAGAACGGCTAGCGCATCGTCACCCAGCTTTGCGATGTTCGCTTTTACGCCACAGTGACCCGCGAACGCCATCTCAGCCAGTGTAACAAAAAGACCGCCGTCGCCTTTATCGTGGTAAGCCACTAGCTTGTCATCACGTACTAACGCTTGCATTGCATCAAAGAAGCCTTTTAGCTGCTCTGCATTATCTACGTCAGCAGGTTTGTCACCCAGCTGTTTGTATACTTGTGCCAATGCTGTCGCACCTAAGCGGTTTTTGCCGTTACCCAAGTCAACAAGAACTAGAGAAGTCTTTCCTTTGTCAGTGCGTAGTTGTGGAGTCACGGTCTTACGTACGTCTTCCACACGACCAAATGCCGTGATAACTAACGACAGTGGAGAAGTGACTTCTTTGCTCTCGCCGTTTTCTTCCCACTTGGTTTTCATCGACATGGAGTCTTTACCAACTGGGATAGTCAAACCTAACGCAGGACACAATTCTTCACCAACCGCTTTCACTGCTTCGTAAAGACCCGCATCTTCACCTGGGTGACCCGCTGGAGACATCCAGTTCGCAGACAGTTTAATGTGTTTAATATCACCGATGTCTGTTGCCGCAATGTTCGTTAGTGACTCACCAACGGCTAGGCGAGCCGATGCTCCAAAGTCTAGTAATGCCACTGGCGTGCGCTCACCCATCGACATTGCTTCGCCATGGTAAGTGTCGTAGCTTGCCGCTGTTACTGCGCAGTTTGCTACTGGTACCTGCCAAGGACCAACCATTTGATCACGAGCAACCAGACCCGTTACTGTTCGGTCACCGATAGTAATTAGGAATGTTTTTTCTGCAACAGCAGGAAGACGAAGTACGCGATCCACCGCTTCATTAAGCTCAATACCATCACGAACAATGGCAGGGCTTTCCACTTTTAGTGTGGTTGCGTCACGGTGCATCTTCGGTGGCTTACCAAGCAGGATATCCATTGGCATATCGATTGGCGTATTGTCGAAGTGAGAATCTTCTAGCGTTAGATGACGCTCTTCTGTCGCCACACCCACCACTGCATACGGTGCGCGTTCACGCTTACAGATGGCGTCGAATGCTTCCATGTTTTCTGGCGCTACCGCTAGAACGTAACGTTCCTGTGATTCGTTACACCAGATTTCCAGTGGGCTCATGCCCGGCTCATCGTTTGGTACATCGCGTAATTGGAACTTACCGCCACGCTCACCGTCGTCGACAAGTTCAGGCAATGCGTTAGAGATACCGCCTGCACCCACATCGTGGATAAATGCGATTGGGTTGTCGTCGCCTAACTGCCAACAACGGTCGATCACTTCCTGACAGCGACGTTCCATCTCTGGGTTTTCACGCTGTACTGAAGCGAAGTCCAGATCTTCTGCTGACTGACCAGATGCCATGGAAGATGCCGCACCACCACCAAGACCGATGTTCATTGCCGGACCACCAAGTACGATTAGGCTCGCACCCACAGGGATCTCTTTCTTCTGTACGTGTTCATCGCGGATGTTACCCATACCACCAGCAATCATGATTGGTTTGTGGTAACCACGAATTTCTTCACCCGCATGAGAAGTGACTTTTTCTTCGTAAGTACGGAAGTAACCCAATAGATTTGGACGACCAAATTCGTTGTTGAATGCCGCGCCTCCTAGAGGGCCTTCAAGCATGATGTCTAACGCATTTACAATACGACCCGGCTTGCCGAAGTCGGTTTCCCATGGCTGTTCAAAACCAGGAATACGTAAGTTAGAGGTTGTAAAACCAACCAGACCCGCTTTTGGCTTACCGCCGATACCCGTCGCGCCTTCGTCACGGATTTCACCGCCTGAGCCAGTCGATGCGCCCGGCCATGGAGAGATTGCCGTTGGGTGGTTGTGCGTTTCTACCTTCATCAAGATGTGCGTATCTTCATGGTGGTACGTGTATTGACGAGATTTAGGGTCAGGGAAGAAACGCCCCGCTTTAGAACCTGTCATAACGGCTGCGTTGTCTTTGTATGCAGACAGTACATAGTCAGGTGTCGTTTCAAAAGTGTTTTTGATCATTTTGAACAAAGACTTAGGTTGATCTACCCCGTCGATAGTCCAATCTGCGTTAAAAATTTTGTGGCGACAATGCTCTGAGTTAGCCTGAGCAAACATCATCAATTCAATGTCGTTTGGGTTACGCCCAAGCTTAGTAAAGTTCTCTACCAAGTAATCAATTTCATCTTCTGCGAGTGCCAAGCCAAGGGAAACGTTTGCCTCTTCAAGCGCAAGACGACCGCCAACTAAGATATCAACATGTGCGACAGGCTTAGGCTCTGCAACAGTAAATAATGCTGATGCGGCTTCAAATTCTGTGAATACTGTTTCCATCATGCGGTCGTGAATTAACGCTTTAACAGCGTCAGCTTGAGCTTCTGAGAGAACAACTGAAGATTCGACATAATAAGCCGTACCACGCTCTAGACGTTTTACTTTATCCAAGCCACAGTTAACAGCGATATCGGTAGATTTAGAAGACCAAGGCGAGATAGTGCCAGGACGAGGCGTGACAAGAAGTAGAAGACCTTCAGGCTCATGCTCTTCGATGGTTGGACCGTAAGTTAGTAACTTTTCAAGTTTTTCTAACTCTTGGTCATCAAGGTCTGACTTTAGATCGGCAAAGTGCATAAACTCGGCATAAATGCCAGTTACAGGCAGATCTTGTTCACGACAAAGTTCCAGTAGTTTATTAACACGAAACTCAGAAAGAGCTGGGGAGCCACGCAAAATTCTCATGTGCTTAGGTCTCTTATGCAATTGATTAAGGTGATATTGGAATAAATTCAGACACTTAAAATAAGCCCTGTCGAACCTATGCCGATTCCACCTCGTCATTGCGAGCGCATTATATAGTAATTGTTTTTGTGATGTAACACCAAAAGCAACCGTTTGCGTCATTTTTTTTGTCAAATTTGAATTACAACTAAAATGTCGATAAAACACACAATGTCACGTTATAAGTGTGTGATTCACTTTGCCCCATGAGCTCGCTTTGATATAAAGGCAAATAGAAATTTTCCAAGATGTACCTATTAATGCAAATAAGTCACTTCAACCGGCTCAAGCGCAGTGCTCTAATTTTAGTTTCTGTTCTTTTGCTCTCAGCTTGCCAGATTGAGTCGGAGCCCAAAAGTGAATTTGAAAAAATTCAAGAACGTGGTGTGCTTCGTGTTGGCACGCTAAACAATCAGCTTTCCTACTACATAGGTCCCGATGGTCCCGCAGGGTTGGATTACGAATTGGCGCGTCAGTTTGCGGAACAGCTCGGCGTCAAACTCGAGATTAAACCAGCCTTTCGCCAGGCTGAGCTTTTTCCTGCTCTTAAGAAAGGAGATATCGATATCATCGCTACGGGTTTAAATCAAACGTCACAAGCAGTCAAACGATTTAGACCAGGCCCTGCCTATTATTATGTAAGCCAACAAGTGGTATATAAAAAAGGGCAACTTCGACCACGTGATATCGAACAACTCATTGAATACCAAGCCTCGAAAGACGACGAGTCCGACGAAGATACAAATGCAGGCGCTCAAACATTAAAGATCGTTGAACAATCGCAATATGTTCCGACCCTAACAGCGTTAAAGAAGCAGTATCCAGAACTTCAGTTTGAAATTGTTGGTGATGCTGACACGAGAGACTTACTCAAATACGTATCGACGGGTGAGTTACGTTTTACTGTGACTGATTCGGTGGAACTTTCCCTTGCTCAACGCCTTTACCCCGATCTTGCGCTCGCGTTTGAACTTACAGAAGATCAACCAGTATCTTGGTTTACTCGACGTTCTGAAGACGAAAGTTTGTATGCGATGCTGATAGAGTTTTTCGGTAACATCAAACAATCAGGAGAACTGTCCACCCTCGAAGAAAAGTACATTGGTCATATTGAAGCATTTGACTACGTTGATACTCGCGCATTCATTCGAGCTCTGGATGACAAATTGCCTAAATGGGCACCTTTATTCCAAAAATACAGCGAAGAGTTCGACTGGCGCTTAATTGCAGCATTGGCTTATCAAGAGTCACATTGGAAACCAACAGCAAAATCGCCAACGGGTGTTAGGGGGATGATGATGCTTACTCTGCCAACAGCGAAAAGCGTCGGGGTAACAAACCGTTTAGACCCTGAGCAATCTGTTCGTGGTGGTGTCGAGTACTTACGTCGCATTGTAGGTCGCGTGCCTGATAGCATCAACGAGCATGAAAAAATATGGTTTGCGTTAGCTTCATACAATATTGGTTACGGCCACATGATGGACGCACGACGACTCACCAAAGCACAAGGTGGCGATCCGAACGCTTGGGCCGATGTAAAAGATAGGCTGCCTTTACTGCGTCAGAAGCGCTATTACAGCCAAACTCGCTATGGGTACGCCAGAGGCGATGAAGCGCGTAATTACGTAGAAAATATTCGACGTTACTACCAATCCATCATTGGTCATGTCAGCCAACAGCCAGCGATTGATGAGAATAGCGATGACTTGCAAGTGATTCCGCCGCTCAACCCCGACATTTTGATATCGGGCGCAGTAGAGACCGTCGTAGAACAAGTCTCTGGCGCTTCTGACGTCACGGTTGAAGAAGACACCGAACAAGAAAGCATTGAAGAATAAACCCGCGGTAAACTAAAAAATGACGAGCCTATGAAGCTCGTCATTTTTGTTGAGTCCTAACGAAAACTTATCTAGACTCCAATATTCTGAGTGACACCAACCACACTCAACCATTCCTTTGGTTGGTCGCCTTTTCTTCATCGTTAGTAAAACTGATTGCTTTGTAACAGATTACTTTACAACCACATGGTTTAGCTCACTTGATGAAGCGGCGCTTTCGGCTACACTCTGCCGAAATAACGTCACTCCTATTATTAAGCATCGTATTGAAATTGTTTGCTGGCTCTGTGCAATGCAGAAGTCAAATGAAGAACGTTTAAACCATACAATGTTTAGTGCGATTATCGAGCCTATTGCCAAGCATCGATGAGCCGCACTTTACTGGTATAAGTCTTGTCTGCAGGAGGTTTTGAATATGAGAAGACGTAGAGTGCAGTCAAAGCGTTTAAATAACACAGTAGCTGCTATCCGACGTAAACGTAAACTGACATGTATGAAAAAGAAAGTAAGTTCACGTAATCGTGTTTTTGTACATTTAGTCAATCACTAGTGCGTCCAAGCAAACATCTACCACGTTGTAGGTGTTTGCTAGCCCTCACTACTCCTACTACCTTGTTCGCTCTCTCCATTTTCTAATGCTTTTTGTGCTTGCTTCTTCGCTTTAATTTCCTTTCGGCGGCGCTTAAAAAACGCTTGTAGCTGAGTACGGCACTCATCTTCTAGCAGCCCCTTTTCAATTAAGGCGTAATGGTAAGCGGCTTGACTTTCAAACAAATTAAGCACTGTTCCTGCTGCTCCAGCTTTTAAATCTGGCGCTCCAAAAACAACCCGCTTAACGCGGCTATGCAATAAGGCTCCGGCACACATTGGGCATGGCTCAAGTGTTACATATAACGTCGTATCCAGAAGGCGGTAATTTTCTAGCTTTTGGCCTGCTTTACGCAGTGTTTGGATCTCAGCATGTGCGGTAGCGTCATGGGTGCCAATAGAGCGGTTCCAGCCCTCAGCGATAATTTCACCATCTTTGACAAGCACTGCACCGACAGGTACTTCCCCCTCAGCTTCTGCTTGCTCAGCAAGCTCCATCGCTCTGCGCATAAACAATTCATCTTGAGGGGTAAACGGATGGTTAGACAAAGGAGGCTCCAAAGAAACAAAAATGATTGAAGTCGGGAATTTTATCACCAACTTCGGTTTCACTACAGCGACACATCACGGGACAAAGTTTGCAACTCCAAAAAACTAGTTACAAGACCTATCGATGTTCGTTGTGCGAGAACAAAAAAAGCGCAGATCGAAGACCTGCGCTTTTCGGCTGCCAATTAGTGGCTTTCACACCCTACACGTTTTTACATGGTGTAAGTGTAAGGAGCTTGAATGCCTAGTGGGATACCTACCATCCAATAAGCAACTAGGAAGATAGACCAACCGATCAGCATTGCGATCGAGAATGGCATCATTAGTGACGCAAGCGTACCGATACCAGCCGACTTCACATAACGCTGACAGTAAACCACTACAAGAGGGAAAAATACCATTAGAGGCGAAATGATGTTCGATACAGAGTCACCCACACGGTAAGCCGCTTGAGACAGCTCAGGCGAGATACCAACCGCCATTAGCATTGGCACTAAGATTGGACCAATTAAAGCCCATTTTGCCGATGCCGAACCAATAAGTAGGTTTACAGACGCGGTTAGAAGGATCATACCGATGATGGTCACTTCACCTGGTAGGTTCATCGCTTTTAAGCCTTCTGCGCCATACAACGCTAGCATCGTACCGATGTTTGACTGAGCAAATGCAGATAAGAACTGAGCACAGAAGAACGACATTACAATGTATGCGCCCATGGTTGACATGGTGTCAGCCATCGCTTTGATAATGTCGTTGCTGGTCTTGAACGTTCCAGACACTTTACCGTAAACGTAACCAGGAATGATAAACAGAATAAAGATCAGCGGAACGATAGACTTCATGATCGGTGCTGAGAAGGCCGTAATTTCACCTTCAGGCGAGCGTAGTGCTGATGTTTCTGGAATTAACGCTGCAACAAGTAAAGCAATACCCGCCATCATTGCCCAACCTGCATAACGGAATGCTTTTGATTCCAGTTCAGTAAATGAACCTAGGTTTGGCGCAGTTTCCGCATCGTCATCAATTGGCATTTTTGACAAACGAGGCTCAATGATTTTTTCTGTCACGTACCAACCAATCGCTACAATAATGATGGAAGATAGGCCAGTAAAGAAGATGTTCGCTAATGGGTTAACCACGTATTCAGGATCAAGAACCTGCGCCGCAGTTTGCGTAAAGCCTGCTAGTAGTGGATCTATACCTGAAGGGATAAAGTTTGCAGAGAAGCCACCAGATACACCTGCAAATGCTGCCGCAATACCTGCTAGAGGGTGACGACCTGCCGCATGGAAAATAATACCGCCAAGAGGAATAACCAGAACATAGCCTGCATCTGCCGCAGTATGCGATACAATGGCAACCAAAATAAGCATTGGAGTAAGAAGCTTAGCTGGCGTGAAGTTCAGCATCTTCTTAAGACCCGTCGTAATAAAACCCGAAGAATCTGCAACACCCACACCTAGCATTGCGACAAGTACGATACCCAGTGGCGCAAAGCCAGTAAACGTCGTCACCATATTAGCAAGGAAACTTGCTAGCGCTTCGCCCGTAAGTAAGTTGGTGATAGTAAGAGCTTCGCCCGTTCGAGGGTTTGGAAGATCGAATGATACATTCGACAAAAGTGCTGACGCCGCCCAAGTAATGATCAATGCCCAGAAGAACAAAATCGCAGGATCAGGAATTTTGTTACCTGTCCTCTCGATAAAGTTTAAAAAGCGCTCCATCCCGCTCGGCTTCGATGATGGTGCTTTATTTACAGCTTGGTTACTCATGGTAACTCCATAGTGAATGATGTTGGTGCCAAGGCCTATTTGAATAATTATAACGGCCTACTATCCAGCGAGTATTCTAGTAAACACTAATGGAGAAAGCACAAGGTTCTAGATTTTTTTTCATAATTGGAGACATATTTTGCAAAAAAACAAAACCAAAGATACAAGCCTGAAACATTATGGAAAAATCAACATATACATTTAGTAAACGAGCTGGCAAAAACAGAGGTTGCATAGAGCGATGAATAGATAGTTTTAAGAAAAGAAACTATACGTGATGAGAAGCAAGAAATAATTCTCTTCAATATAAAAAGGGCAACGCGGACAGTGAACACCTTATCCAGAACTCCAATCGGTTTTGATTGAATCGGCGTAAAACAGGAACCTAGACTATTTAATCAAATTCGCTATGTTTAGAGATCATGGTTTTCAGCTCTACCGATTGTATTTTACCGTGGCGATCTTGCCATAGAGCTTCCATATGTATCGTTTTAAGTGCGCCCGACAGAGTTGCCGTTGGCACAGACCAAGATAAAGTATACAAGGGGTGCGTAGTATCTTCCCCAGAGACAATATTTGTATCAAAATTAGCGGCGGGCATCGAGGGGACTGCAGAAATAGCCCCACGCGTACGAAACCACTCTAATTTCTGCTCAGCAAGATTTAGCGCTTCAATGCTATGCATCGCGTAATCTGCCCGCAGCTCAATGTAAGCTTGCAACTTAACCAATCCAAGAGCACCGACACCAATTAAAATAAAAGAAATCATTATTTCAATTAAACTAAAACCATGTTGTTTACTTGGCATTCCAACTTCCCTCTTGCCAACGAACATCATTTCTCCTTGTTGTAGGTCTTTTGCTGGAATCAAATAGTAACTCCATTGAGCCCGCAATTGAGGTTTTTAACCCATCAGTATCAAAACCATAACCACCCGTTGCGTGAAATGCCCCTGCATCAACATAAACAGTTTGTGTAAGATCAGTATATTGTTTACCAATGGTAAAATTAGTCGGTGAGCCATCAGCATTCGAGAACAAACTTTCCCAATAGCTTTTTAACTCATCAGGAGCAAACTGTGGTTTAGTTTTATCGACTAAATGAAAAAGCGAACCCTGAAATGTTGTTGAACCAGTATTGATAAAAATACCATCTTGAATAACTAACGTATATTTCTCATGGTTGCCTTGAAGTGCTAAATTCCCGTGAATGGCGCAGTCACCAGTAATCCAAACCTTATCTACTTCCTTAAAAGCATTTTCGATAACTGATTTACACTGTGTCGCATTTGACAAATTGATTTTCCCAGCTTTCGGAAATGAAGCTTTGACTTTATCAATATTTTCCGGTGTTTTTTTGTAATCAAAAAAGGTTTGGAAAGGATCGACTTCAGAGTCATAAACAAAATCGCCTTTTAGCTGCGGATCAGAAGTTTCAGGTTTATTAGTTTTCGTAATTGCATTCCCAGCTTTTACTGTAACATTGGTTGTCGTTGCAGCGGTACACCCTCCAGCAGGAGAACCATCATATAAGCTATTCGCTCTTATTGATGCAGTGTTATATTTTGATCCTGTGCTTCCGCCTTCCATGGTATAACTATACCGATAAGTCAGTGATATGCATTCATACAGATTGTCAGAATTAAGATCACCTTTCGCATCTGGATGAACCTTTAAATCACCATAAGTAGTTAACTTGGATGTGGTTTGTATCGCTCCTTTTCCATGATTACTTAGTGTACTGAAAGTTTTATTGAGCTGGGCCCAACCATTGTGAGATATAGAATTAATACGATAGACTCCTGCCCCTATATCAGTAACGTTCAGCTGGCTAAGGTTTAATTCCCTCTTACATAAGGTATTTAAATTATTGTGATTAATTGGGATGAGCTCGTTCACTATGGATACATCATCTGTGACATAAGCAAATAGACACTCAAGCCCTCCTTCCGCTTCCCAGTGCTGTTGCCGAGAACTAACTTCATTCTGCGCACGCTTAATTTGATAAAATAGATTCTTATATGAGCCTAACGTCACAACCAAAGCGACAGAGAGCAGTATGGAAGTAATAAGTAACGTGGCCACTCCTTGTTGATGCTTACGTATCATTGCCAATTCCTTTGCTGAACTTGTAATAAAATGGCGTGAGAAATTGCCGGATCATTTTTTAATTCAGCGGCCATTGAAATAGAAATAAACGCACTCTCTATTGACGAACCTGATAGTAATGTTCGACTAACACCAAATTGAGTTACTTTAATTTGCTTAGGATCAAAAAGATCAAAACATCCACTAGCAGCAGACACGACACTTAAAGGTGATGGTGAATCATCCTGGCAATATTCCAACATATTATCCTTTAACCGATATATCGTATTACTCACAGAGCTTGCTGTGTTTCGATAAACATAACCGATTTTTTCGGATTGTTGATATAGAACGCTAGGAGAACCGGAAAGCATCATTGATTTTGTCGTAATACCATCAAACCCTGCTCGCTGAATATCCTCTTTCACTTGTTGCATTACACTACTCATCTGCTGAAGTAGCATTATTTCCTTGCTTCGCTGCACAGCTGTTTTTTGGTTAGAAAGAAACACTGCGCCAACAATGCCCAAAGCGACAAGTCCTAACAACGCAGCAATCATAAACTCAACAAGTGTACTACCCTGCTGTTTAGCATTGTTCAAAGCCATATTTTGCCTTATTCATAGCGCACACTTTTACTCGCCCTGCTCCGTTATGAACAGTTACTTTTATCGGACTGGTATCCGCTTGAGATTTCTTCAGGTGAATACTTCCCGCATTTTTGGGATTCCCCATAACACGATCAAACTTGACGCTAGTTATATTACTCGACACCACCAGACCCCGATATAGATGACCTTGCAGCTCAGCAACAGTATTCATTGAAGTAATGTCAGTGACATTCGATACACTCGAGAGTGTGAGCTTCCAGCTTCCGGTGGATGAAGGCAAGCCTTGAATATGAACCCAAAAATCTTGATTTCTCATCACCGATTCCGATTTCGCTTGGATCAACAAACCCTGTAATTCGTTGGCTAAATTCACTATTTTCATGTGTTGGCTAACTTTTGAAAAACTTGGGGCGACAAAAAGTAGTAGTACTGACAAGGCAGCAACAGTAATAAGAAGCTCCAACAACGTAAACCCGCGAGGCATTTCCCAAATTCCTATGTAAACGGCAAAAGGGCCGTAATTCATCTTGCACAGATGCTATCACCTGCCAAAAATAGGCGGAAAAGTGAAAAGGAAACTACTCGTGATGATTCGAATTTCTCGTTGTAACGGCTACAAAAAAGGATTGAGAGGGATGACATTGATCGAATTACTGATAGCTGTCGTGATTGTCGGGATCATTGCTGCGGTCGCCTACCCCTCTTACACTAATCATGTAATCAAGTCTCATAGGACGGTTGCCTTGAGCGATCTTAGTCGAATTCAGCTAGAGCTAGAGACATCTTATGATGGTGGGTACGACTGGAGTCATATTCTCTCTGGAGGCACATGCACTCTATGTGACTCAGACACAAATAGATTTTCTTTCGATATTGCGAGCTCTGCAAGTACGGCCTATACCATTACAGCAACAGCAAAATCGGCTCTGGGACAAGATGACGACGAGTGCTTGACTGGTTCTAAAACGATTACTTTAACGTCAACAAATGTCGAAGAACCAAGTGATTGCTGGAACTAGCAAGAACACCGAGATGCAAAAAGGCCTGCATTTTAGCAGGCCTTTGTATTTGTGCTTTTCACTAACGTCTTAGCTGGTTAAATCATCAAAGAACTTTTTCACACCGTTGAAAAAGCCTTCTGATTTAGGCTTGTGCTTTGTCGCCGCTTCACCACCACAAGACTCTTCAAACTCTTTGAGCAGTTCTTTTTGGCGTGAGCTTAGGTTTACTGGTGTTTCAACAACCAACTTCACAATAAGATCACCAACACCGCCACCGCGAACGCCTTTCACACCTTTACCACGCATGCGGAACATACGACCTGTTTGCGTTTCTGAAGGTACTTTTAGGCTTACGCGACCATCTAGAGTTGGCACTTCAACTTCACCACCTAGAGCCGCCATCGCAAAGCTTACTGGCACTTCACAGTATAGGTTGTTGCCATCACGCTCGAAGATATGGTGCTCTTTCACGTGCACTTGTACATATAAGTCGCCAGCAGGCGCCCCCATTTCTCCCGCTTCACCTTCGCCAGATAGACGAATACGGTCGCCAGTATCAACACCTGCTGGGATCTTAACGTTAAGTGTTTTTGTTTTCTGCTTACGACCTTGACCATGACACTCATTACAAGGGTCTTTAATGATTTTACCTTTACCGTGACAGGTAGGACAGGTTTGTTGCACTGCGAAGAAGCCTTGTCGCATCTGTACTTGACCATGACCATGACAGGTACCACATGTTTCAGCAGATGAACCTTTCTTCGCGCCACTACCATCACAGGTATCACAGTGTACTAGTGTCGGTACTTCGATCTCTTTCGTTACACCACGAACTGCTTCTTCTAGCGTTAATTCCATGTTGTAACGTAGGTCAGCACCTCGCTGGGCACGGTGGCCACCACCGCCACGACGACCACCACCAAAGATGTCACCGAATACATCGCCAAAGATGTCGCCGAAATCAGCACCGCCGCCGCCAAAGCCGCCGCCACCGAAACCACCGCCGCCTTGTTCAAAAGCAGCATGACCGTATTGGTCGTACGCCGCTTTCTTTTGAGGGTCGGTCAGAACTTCGTACGCTTCTTTTACTTCTTTAAACTTGTCCGCCGCAGAATCATCACCCTGGTTTCGGTCTGGGTGGAATTTCATCGCTAGACGCTTATACGCCTTTTTGATATCGCGCTCTGAGGCATCACGGCTTACGCCTAATACTTCGTAAAAATCACGTTTTGACATGTTCTTCGTCACCAGTTAATTACTACAAACGGCATCGATTCACCGCTTGGTGTTTGTATCGTTCTAGGTAAGTGCACTTGTCTGCAACATACTTAACTAGAAAGACAGCGTTTACAAACAGACGGGCGTAAGAGTTGCCCCAAACGCCCGCACACGAAGTCTTATCGACCCCAGATGGCTATGCAGCCATCTGGTTAAGAAATATTATTTCTTGTCGTCTTTAACTTCTTCGAACTCAGCATCTACAACGTCGTCTTCTTTAGACTGTGCACCTGCGTCAGCACCTTGTGCTTGCTGCGCTTGAGCTTGTTGTTGAGCGATTTCCATCAGCTTTTGAGAAGCAGTCATTAGTGCTTGAACTTTAGCATCGATAGCATCTTTGTCTTCGCCTTTACGTGCTGTTTCTAGCTCAGAAATTGCTGCTTCAATCTTCTCTTTCTCTTCTGCAGGTAGCGCTTCACCAGCTTCTTCTACTTGCTTGCGAGTACCGTGAATCATTTGGTCAGCTTGGTTACGTGCAGTCGCTAGCTCTTCGAACTTCTTGTCCGCTTCTTTGTTAGCTTCTGCTTCTTGAACCATTTTCTCGATGTCTTCATCGCTTAGACCGCCAGAAGCTTGGATAGTGATCTTCTGCTCTTTACCAGTCTGCTTGTCTTTCGCAGATACGTGTAGGATACCGTCCGCATCAAGGTCAAACGTAACCTCGATTTGTGGCATACCACGTGGTGCAGGCTGGATGCCTTCTAGGTTAAATTGGCCTAGAGACTTGTTGTACATCGCTTGCTTACGCTCACCTTGTAGAACGTGGATAGTTACCGCGCTCTGGTTGTCTTCCGCTGTAGAGAAAACTTGGTTCGCTTTAGTTGGGATAGTTGTGTTCTTCTCAACTAACTTAGTCATCACGCCACCCATTGTCTCGATACCTAGAGACAGTGGAGTTACGTCTAGTAGTAGTACGTCTTTAACGTCACCAGCAAGTACACCACCTTGAACTGCAGCACCCATTGCTACTGCTTCGTCAGGGTTTACGTCACGGCGCGCTTCTTTACCAAAGAACTCAGCAACTTTCGCTTGAACCATTGGCATACGAGTCTGACCACCAACTAGGATTACGTCAGTGATGTCGTTTACTGATAGGTCAGCGTCAGCTAGAGCTACTTTTAATGGTTCAAGAGAGCGTTGTACTAGGTCTTCAACTAGAGATTCTAGTTTTGCACGAGTCACTTTAATGTTCATGTGCTTAGGACCAGTTGCATCTGCAGTAACGTAAGGTAGGTTTACGTCTGTTTGAGAAGTAGAAGAAAGCTCGATTTTCGCTTTCTCTGCTGCTTCTTTAACACGCTGCATTGCTAGTGGGTCGTTCTTAAGGTTGATGCCTTGCTCTTTGTTGAACTCATCAACCAAGTAGTTGATTAGACGGTTATCAAAGTCTTCACCACCTAGGTGAGTATCACCGTTAGTTGCTAGAACTTCGAATGTTTTCTCGCCTTCAACTTCATCGATTTCGATGATTGAAATATCGAATGTACCACCACCAAGGTCGTATACCGCGATAGTGCGATCGCCGCCTTTCTTATCAAGACCGTAAGCTAGCGCAGCTGCTGTTGGTTCGTTGATGATACGTTTAACTTCTAGACCTGCGATACGGCCAGCATCTTTTGTCGCTTGACGCTGAGCATCGTTAAAGTAAGCAGGTACTGTGATAACTGCGCCAGTTACTTCCTCACCAAGGAAGTCTTCAGCAGTTTTCTTCATTTTCTTAAGAACTTCAGCAGAAACCTGAGGAGCTGCCATTTTTTGGCCTTTCGCTTCTACCCAAGCATCACCGTTGTCAGCCTTAACGATTTTGTAAGGCATGATTTCGATGTCACGCTGAACTTCTTCGTCTTCAAAACGACGACCGATTAGACGCTTAATTGCAAATAGCGTGTTTTCTGGGTTAGTTACTGCTTGACGTTTCGCTGGTTGACCTACTAGCGTCTCACCGTCAGTGTAAGCAATAACCGATGCAGTAGTACGTTCGCCCTCTGCGTTTTCAATTACACGTGGTTTGTCGCCGTCTAATACAGCAACACATGAGTTAGTAGTACCTAAGTCAATACCAATGATTTTACCCATCTGGCTATCTCCGAATAAATTCTATTTTCGTTTGGTTATAACCCCAATGTGGGGGGAGGAGAATCGGGTTTCAACCCTTGCTCACAAACAAAAATAATCAATGTTTGCTTCTCTATGCCACATAGATAAGGGCGGCAAAATGCTTTTCAAGGGCAGAATTAAAAAAAAGCGTCTTTTTTCGAAATTTATGTGTTTCTTTCTGATTAGTTGGGAACTCGTCACACTGCTGTAGCGCAACAAAACGTCATTTCCCAGATAAATTTATTTATGTCCGACTCTTCCTAAATAAAAAACGAGCTCATAAGAGCTCGCTTCAATATTAGGGTTAAAATAAATTATTCAAGGTATTAGGCGTTCGCTTGAGCAGGCTCAGCATCAACCCCTTCTTCTTTACCGATCTCACCTTCTGTTTTTGCAACAATGGTGTTCACTGCCGTGTCGCCGACAACGTTAGATGATGTACAGAACATATCATTAATACGGTCGACCGCTGCAATGATTGCTAAACCTTCAGGTGGTAAACCTAGTTGGTGAAGCAAAACGCCTACCATTACCACGCCGCCCCCAGGAACACCGCCAGCACCAATAGATAACAGAAGAATAGTTAAGCCAAGTGTGAAGATGTCTGCGGTGTTAATTGGCTGGCCAAAAGCGTTCGCAACAAACATCGTTGCTAGAGCAATATAGATAGAAACACCAGACATATTCATCGTTGCGCCCAGTGGTACACCGAAGCCAGCAACCGATTTAGAGACCTGAAGCTTTTCTGTCAGTGTGCGCATCGTTACCGGGATAGTCGCGTTTGAGCTCGCGGTAGATAGAGAGAAAAGAATCTGCTCACGAGTTGCACGTAGGAAAGTCTTTGGAGAAGTTCCTGTCGCAATACTCACTGCCATTGGGTAGAAGAAGAAGATCCAGAACACCAACATCGCAACCACCAAAGCCACGTAACCGGCAACGGACATTAATGTATTGGCGTTTAGCGTTGCACCTAGTTGAATCATTAGTGCGAACACACCATATGGTGCAAGACTCATCACTAATCCAACCAATTTCATCATGATTTCATTTGCCATTTTGAATGTGCGAATAGCTGGGCCACCACGAGAATCCAAAGCTTGAATTGCAAGCCCCGTCAAAATTGCCATAAAGATGATTTGCAGCATGTCGCCGCTAGCAAACGCTTGTACAGGATTGCTAGGAACAATGTTAACAACTAAAGAGAAAATGTCCGGCGTCTCTGTCGTTGTCAGCTGTACAGCCTCAGATACAGTTCCTGCTAGATTAGCGCCCGCTCCTGGCTGGAAGATCAAGCCGACAGTCAAAGCCGCCGTAATCGCAATGATGGTGTTAAGAATGTAAAGGGTAAAAGTTTTTCCACCAAGACGACCAAATGCACTGATGTCTTTCAAGTCAACAATGCCGCATACGATTGAAACGTAAACTAAAGGAACAACAAGCAATTTGATCAGTGAGACGAACATGCCGCCAACACCTTCTGCTGCTCCAAGTAGGTATGTATCAAAAATCGCAATACCGCTAAATAAGTACTGAATTGCTGTCCCCAGCACAAGGCCGGCAAACAAGCCTATAAAAATCTTACTAGAAAGCGATTTATCCATTATAAATCTCCGATATGTTGTGTTTACTATTTACATTTTTGTAGTTATATATGCTTACTTTTAAAGCATTAGTCGCAAATCATACACACCGAAGTTACAAAATAAAGTGATAATTTACATTTTTGTTAACGACATTGTTTTAGAAAAAATGACTATATTTACATTCCTATGCAGAACAAATATTCACACAACGAATGATTACAATCACTTATAGCCCTTTCCGTTAATAAACACGCAGCGAGATGAGAGAAAATCTCCTATAGGAAAATAATTAACCAATAGGAAAAAATATGAAGGGGATCAAATTTTCATTTATCGATATACAACGAAGTTCGATGCAGTCATTTATGTTTAAAACAAAAAAGCGCCCATCAAAAATGATGGGCGCTTTTATATTTAAAAAACAGGTAGTTAAAGTTACTTAGCAACCATTACCATTGCCGGACGAATCACACGACCGTTTAGTTCGTAACCTTTTTGCATAACAAACATAACAGTGTTTGATTCATGATCAGGGCTCTCCTGAATCGACATCGCTTGATGGAACTCTGGATTGAATGCTTCACCTTCAGGGTTGATTGCTTTCAAGCCAAATTTCGCGACAACGTCTACAAACGTTTTATGTGTTAGTTCAACGCCTTCTAGGAACGGCTTCACAGTTTCATTCTCTGTATCTGCCGCTTGAATTGCACGCTCTAGGTTATCAATAACAGGAAGCAGCTCTTCTGCAAACTTGTTCAACGCAAACTTACGTGCTTTATCGATCTCTTGCTCAGTGCGACGACGCATGTTTTCTACTTCAGCTTTAGAACGCAACACCGCATCTTGTTGCTCTTTTACTTTTGCCTCGCTAGACAATAGTGCCGCTTCTAGTTGAGCAATCTTAGCGTCTGTCTCATCACCAAGCTCTTCAAGCTCAGCTTCAACTTCTTGTGCTTCAGCTTCTACTTTTTCAGCCTCTTCGATGATTTGATCAAGCTCTTCTTCTGTAACTTTGTTTTCTTCGTTGCTCATGATATCTCCAGAATTCAACATAATGCCCTTAAAGCCATGCGCGTTTTTGCGGGCTTTAACCACATAAAAATTCGCATATTTAGGTGACTTGCCATTATTATGGGGATGAAGATTCCTGATTCAAGCCTCTTTAATGCGGAAATGCTATGAAAAATCCATGTAACGTGATCGCGATTATCGGAAAACCAAGAGATCAACAAGCAATTCAAACTCATAAAGAGTTGTACCAATGGTTGACCTCTGAGGGCTATAAAGTATTCATTGACGATCGCCTTGCCGCAATACTGGATGATATCCCACAGAGTCAGTTTGCTAGCTTAGTTGAACTAGGAAAAAATGCCGATCTAGCCATTGTGGTTGGTGGCGATGGCAACATGCTAGGTGCAGCAAGAATTTTATCCCGATTTGATGTACCAGTTATAGGCGTGAACCGCGGAAATTTGGGCTTCTTAACTGACTTGAACCCAGACGACTTCCAAGCGTCTCTGCAAGCGGTACTCGACGGTGAGTACATTGAAGAGGAGCGTTTTCTTTTAGAGGCGGAAGTACACCGCCACGGACAAATAAAGAGCCATAACGCTGCGCTAAACGAAGCCGTACTTCACCCAGGGCAAATTGCTCATATGATTGAATTTGAAGTGTATATTGATGAAAGCTTCGCCTTCTCTTTACGGGCCGACGGTTTGATTGTCTCCACTCCGACTGGCTCGACGGCATATTCACTTTCTGGCGGCGGCCCAATTCTTTCTCCTAGCTTGAATGCCATTTCACTCGTGCCAATGTTCCCTCATACATTGTCGAGTCGACCTTTGGTGGTTGATGGAAAACGTCGAATTAAATTGGTGGTATCACCAGAAAACCGTGGAACACAAGAAGTTAGCTGTGATGGACAAGTCTCACTTCCAGTTACCCCTGGCGACGAAATTCACATCTATCAAAGTCCAAATGTACTAAAGCTCATCCATCCAAAAGACTACAGCTACTATCACGTCTTACGGAATAAGCTTGGCTGGTCTAGTAAATTGTTCTAACACTTGTTACTCAGGGTAATAACTTCAATAAAAAAGCCAGCAGCTCAATTGCTACTGGCTTTTGGCTTTCTTAGACAAGAAATAGACACAAAGTAGTGAGGCGACACGATATTTGTCATCATTAAAGAGAAGCTTATAAATTTTGATCCTGTGGGCAAACTTTACACAAAAGATAGAAAAGCAAATTCAATGATCTATGTCCGGTGATATTCTCACCATGAATAGAGTATTAACTCTATTTCATACAATCAATAAAGGACATATTATGAAGAAAACAATCATTCTGTCTGTTCTCAGTACATTAGCACTTATTGGCTGCCAATCAGAGGAAACGCAAGTCAACAGTGTATCCAACGCAAAAGCGGAAGATATCACTAAGACGAAGCGTGCCCTAGCTCAACAATTGAGTGAGAACTATGCTGCCATTGAACCCATGTTGAGAAGAGATATTACTCCGCAACAGACTAACGTGTCTGTATCAGCATTTGTTAAGCAAAACCCTAACTCAGAGTTCAGCCGCCAGCTTGTACAAGCTGACACTCAAATTCGTAGCTGGAAAGGTATTTCTGAATACTCAGATCAGTTGTTAGAAGTTCGCTTGGCAAATGAAGCCATGATAACAGCATGGCAAAGTGGCGAGGTCGAGCCATTATTTGCATTTGAACCAAGTGGTGATGATGAGAATTGGCAATACATCGAAGCATTTGATGTTTATGGCAACATCCATCAACTCGATGTTTACCAGCTCCCTGAGGTACCTGTACTTGTCGTTGATAACAATAGCTCTGCAGAGCTAAAAGCAGGCTTGCAAGCTATGCAAGCTGAGATGAAAAAACTCGGTCAACCAGCTTTAGTTCAACCATATATTGCTGATGAACAACGCCAAAATACACCGCTATTGTCAAGTAGCGCAGTGGGCGAAGCGGCTCCAATTCAAACCACGCAGTTGAAAAAGATCCGTCTAGCCGATGACAAAGAACCTTGGATCTCTGGCAAGGCAGAAATCTACGCTATCGTAACGGGCGTCAATCCAAGTCGTGATGAACCTACTCTCGATTTGGTGGAGCTTCCATACTTAGACTACGATAACCAAGATTACTATCCAAATCAGATCATTATTCACTGGTCTCGTTACCGCTGGGGTGCGGCAGACATTGTGCTCATGGAGCAAGATGACGGCACAGACTATAAACAATTGGCAAAACTCCTTGTTCAAGTTGCCGAAGAAGTATTGAAAGCGATTCCAGATCCAGAAGTTCAGGCTTACGCGATTATTCCGCAAATCACGAACAAGATCATCGACACTATCCCCGATGGTGTACTCACGAATGATGATGACTTCGTCGACGTTTACTACACTCTAATGCAAGATACTTCATACGTAGATCACCCAGGTGCAGGTGTGAATGCAGTCGTCACACTAGAACCACTAACGATTAACCCAACTCGTCCGTAACCTGTTCAATTTTAATGAGTCGTTGTAATCACATCGGCTCATTTTTCCCACTTCATCACAAAAAAACAGCCTACAAAGAAAATTTTCCTCACCTGACTTTACTGTATAAAGAAACAGTATATACTGTTCTCTTATACAGTATTGTTCGGTTATACAGGTAAATAAAATGCTGGCTCATCTAAGTGTTAATAATTTTGCGATTGTTAAGTCTTTACAACTCGAGCTTTCTAAGGGCATGACCACCATTACAGGTGAAACAGGCGCGGGTAAATCCATTGCTATCGATGCTTTAGGGCTCTGCTTAGGCGGACGAGCCGATGCCGGCATGGTGCGACAAGGTGAAGAGAAAACCGAAGTTAGCGCCGCTTTTTTATTGGACAACAACTTACATGCAACACGTTGGTTAGAAGATAACGATCTGCTAGATGGCAGTGAGTGTATTTTGCGTCGTATTATCACAAAAGAAGGCCGCTCAAGAGCCTTCATTAATGGCAGCCCTGTTCCACTATCACAACTCAAATCTCTAGGGCAGCTACTTATCAATATCCATGGGCAGCACGCTCATCATCAATTGATGAAAAGTGAGCACCAAATGGCCATGCTCGACCAATATGCTGGGCATTTAAACCTACTAAAAAGCACACGAAGTGCTTACCAGCATTGGCGTCAGGCAGACAATAACCTCAAGCAACTAAAAGAAAATAGCCAGCAAAACCAGGCGCAAAAACAATTGCTTGAATACCAAATCAAAGAACTGAATGAGTTATCGCTAGGTGAAGAAGAATTTGCAGAGCTCGAGCAAGAGCACAAACGACTATCCAACAGTGGTGAACTCGCCACTACCTGTCAGCAAGCCATCGAACTTATTTACGAAGGTGAAGAAGTCAATGCGCTTGGTATTTTGCAATCGGCCAATCACTCCCTAATTCAATTAGCCGAATTAGATGAAAAGCTATCTGAGCTACCTAACATGCTGTCAGAAGCGATGATTCAACTTGAAGAAACGAAGAATGAATTACGCAGCTACTTAGATGGCATCGATGTTGATCCAGCTCGTATGGCTTATGTAGAAGAACGTTTTTCTAAAGTGATGTCTGTAGCTCGTAAACACCACGTAATGCCAGAAGAACTCTACCAGCATCATCAAGATCTTCTGACCCAAGTAGAAGCGTTAGATTGCTCCGATGAACGTTTAGATGAACTTGCTCAAGAAGTAGAACACAAGTACCAAAGCTTTCTAACACAAGCAGAAAAACTGCACAAATCACGCAGCCGTTACGCAAAAGAACTGAACAAACTGATCACACAAAGCATGCACGAATTGAGCATGGAGAAAGCAGTATTCAGTATCGAAGTTAGCAATGACAACACGCACCCATCGCCGCTTGGCATGGACAGCGTGTGCTTCTTAGTATCGACCAACCCGGGACAACCATTACAACCTATAGCAAAAGTTGCGTCAGGCGGTGAGCTATCACGCATCTCTCTAGCGATCCAAGTGATCACCGCTCAGAAAGTAGATACACCAAGTTTAATCTTCGATGAAGTGGACGTAGGTATTAGTGGCCCAACAGCTGCCGTAGTGGGCAAAATGCTACGCAAGCTTGGCGAATCTACTCAGGTATTGTGTGTCACTCACCTCCCTCAAGTTGCCGGATGCGGCCATCAACAAATGTTTGTAGCTAAGCAAACCAAAGCAGGCCAAACCGAAACCCAAATGCACGCATTAGATGAACAACAACGTGTGGCAGAATTAGCTCGCTTACTTGGGGGTAGTCAAATAACCGACTCAACGTTGGCAAACGCAAAAGAACTGCTTATCGCCGCTTAATAAATCGACAAGGGATGAGATATGGATATCAGAGCAATACACAAAACCAACTGCTTAGATCTCATCCCTATTTTTATTGAGTTAGAACATTACTACTTCAAAGAAAAAGCTTCATCAAAACACGATCTGGTCCATTATCTAAAGAACCAAGTTTTCTCTGAACATTCTGGCGTTCATATCATTGCGGTTTACGATAATGATGACGTCGTAGGCTTTGCATCTTATACCGTCATGTTCCCTGCCCCAAAGCTCTCAGGGCAGATGTACTTAAAAGATCTGTTCGTATCTTCGAAGGTTCGAGGAAAAGGGGTTGGTCTCAAGTTAATGAAGTATCTGGCATCTTTGGCGATCAAGTGTGGATGCCAAAGGTTGGACTGGACAGCTGAAAGTAGTAACCCTACCGCAGGTCAGTTTTACCGCTCAATTGGTGCAACACTAATTCATGAAAAAGAGTATTATCGTTTTTCAGGTGATGCATTACGCGAATTCGCCAAAACCGACTAACGAGTCACTAGGCTTGGCTCACCGCTGAAAGCGTCCATCACCCTACCTCCGATTGAAATGTGCTCTTCGTCACCTAACTAATACGTCATGTGGTGACATTTACCGCCTAATATCGGTGAATAAATGCAACTCAACTCAAAATTCGTTGTCAGATTGTCTACCATACGACGCATAGCTTTTTACATCTGCGTCGAGCTTGTTTATTATCAGCGCAGTATTTTAAAGGTTACTAAGAAATTATTATGCAATTAAAGAAGTGGTTAGTTGCCGTACCATTAGCAATGACATTGCTGACAGGATGTTCGGTATTGGAAAGACTGGTTTATCGTATTGATATCAACCAAGGCAACTATGTAGAACAAAGTGCGGTTGATAAATTAAAGTTTGGGATGACTAAAGCACAGGTTCGCTTCGTATTAGGGTCGCCAATGCTTATTGAAAACGGCTATCCAAACACTTGGTATTACATCTATCATCATACTCCTGGCCATGGCGAACCAGTACAGAAAGATCTGATTGTAAGCTTTAATGACCAGGGCACGCTCGCAGACATCAGTGGTGACTTTCCAAAAAGTGACGCATTTTACGAGCAAATTCAGTAAACTGACTTTTGCAAAAAAACCTCCCGTTTGGGAGGTTTTTTATTATATAGAAATCACGTTAGTCAAACTTTGAGTAACTCACATGAGCTATTGGGTTTATATTAATCCTGCTTATTTTTACGTACAGAACTAGGCTTGCCACCGGTGACTGGGTCTGCACTCCCCACGGCTTTAGCCTGCTCCGCCCGTTTACGGCGAATCTCTTTCGGATCGGCGAGTAACGGACGATAAATCTCTATTCGATCTCGATCTCGAACGGTCACATCTAACTTCACGTTACGACTAAACACACCCACTTTGTTCTTGGACAAATCAATTTCAGGGTACAACTCCAATACACCGGATTGTCGAATGATCTCTTCTACCGTTGCGTGATTATTTACCACTAAGTTAAATACACGCTGTTCATGAGGAAGAGCATAGACAACCTCAACGTGAATCATATCTGACTCAATACTCATAACACTCGTAGACCTGTTTTGCGCGTTTAGTAAATGCATTTACCATATTACTAGTAAGCTCGTTAAAAATCTTACCGAAGGCCATCTCAATCATTTTACTCGAGAATTCAAACTCAAGCTTTAGTTCAACCTTGCAAGCTTGCTCATCTAACGCGGTAAAAATCCAACCACCACGCAACGTCTTAAACGGGCCATCCACCAAGTTCATCATAATTGCCTGACCGGGGATCAACTCATTTGAAGTCGTAAACGTTTTGCTGATTCCAGCCTTCGCCACATCGACAGAAGCCACCATACCATTCCCCGAAGACTCAATGATTCTAGAGCCCGAGCAACCAGGCAGAAACTCAGGGTATTTAGCAACATCGTTAACCAGATTGAACATCTGTTCAGCACTAAAAGACACAAGCGCAGAACGGCTGACTTGCTTCATACATACTCCTATCGATACATGTACAGATTTAAAGCTCCTGCCAATTTTACTTTTATTCCACGATTGCGCAAATAAAAGGATTTCCTATCCGATATCCAACCCGTATAATGTGGCTATTATGGCAAAGAAAAAAACGAAACAAAAAGCGGGTAGCAATACTATCGCGCTGAATAAAAAAGCTCGCCACGAGTATTTCATCGATGATGAAATCGAAGCTGGCTTGGAGCTCCAAGGTTGGGAAGTGAAAGCCCTTCGCCAAGGTAAAGCCAATATTTCTGAAAGTTACGTATTTATGCGTGACGGTGAAGCCTTTGTGAGTGGCATGACAATCACTCCTTTAAATCAGGCATCGACACACGTTGTGGCGAACCCCACACGTGTGCGTAAACTACTAATGAGTCGTCGTGAACTAGACAACCTATTCGGACGTGTGAACCGTGAAGGTATGACATTAACGGCGCTCTCTCTGTACTGGTCTCGCTCTTGGGTGAAACTAAAAATTGGCGTAGCAAAAGGTAAAAAGCTGCACGATAAACGTACGGATTTAAAAGAAAAAGACTGGGCAAGAGAGAAAGCACGCGTAATGAAGAGTACACTGCGTTAATCTTGACCACTTAAACGCATAGTACTGGACAGCCAATGCTTTTCTGTTACTATGCGAATATTACCTGGGGCTGATTTAGGATTCGACGGGAATTCAGAAGTCTGAGGTGCATGCCGAGGTGCGGTAGGCCTCGTTAACAAACCGCAAAAAAATAGTCGCAAACGACGAAAACTACGCACTAGCAGCTTAATAACCTGCTAAGAGCTCTCTCGCCCTAGCTTCCGCACGTAAGACGGGGAATAACGAGGGATCAAACCCAAACGCGCTAGCCCGGATTCTCCCGCCTGAGAGATGAACGGCGAATTTTAATTCAGGCTAGTCATTCATTAGCGTGTCGGTTCGCAGGTGGATGGCGAAATTAAAGATCGACTAAGCATGTAGTACCAATGATGAACGGTTTTCGGACGCGGGTTCAACTCCCGCCAGCTCCACCAAACGTTTGGAACGGGACATCTCAGGATGTCCCGTTTTTTATTTAATCCATTGATTTGTCCGCACATCCCTATCTCATCTAGTCTCACAACGTTCCACATGAACTCTTCAGCATCGTACACTTGTAGTAACATTTGCATTAATCCAAATTTGAAATGTTACAACGATTTTAATACGTCATCACCGTCGTCAGTATTCATTAAAACGTTCTTCAGTAAGTAATCCAGAAAGGGGGCATCTTTTTTCGGATTAACTCAGATAGTTACACTTCGTCTCAACTTGAATCAACGGAGTTAGTTATGCCTAAAACTGTAGTTAAGCTCACTGAGCTAAAGATAAAAAGCGCGAAAGCTAAAGAAAAAGAATATTCACTTGCGGACGGAGAAGGTTTGCACTTAAGAATATCCCCTAAAGGGACAAAAATCTGGATATTCAACTATACACATCCTATTAGCAAGAAACGGAAAAATATAAGCCTTGGAAAATATCCTATAGTGACTTTGCAGAAAGCTAGAATCAGCGCCCATAAGGCTCGCTCACTTCTCGCTGAAGGCATAGATCCTAAGTCTCATAGAGATAATGAACTAATAAAAAGGCAGATAGAGAGATCTAACTCATTTCAAAGTGTGTCATCTAAATGGTTAGAAGTTAAAAAGTCATCCATTACGGAAAATAGTGCTAAGGACATATGGAGAAGTCTGGAGCTTCATGTTTTTCCAAGTATTGGTACTCTACCAATATCAGAGTTAACTGCACCTTTAGTAATCGAGCACCTGCGTCCCCTCGAAAAAATAGGCAAACTCGAAACACTTCGGCGTCTCTGCGGTCGAATTAATGAAGTGATGACTTTCGGTGTCAATTGTGGATACTGCCAAAGTAACCCTTTGGCAAACATAAAATCAGCTTATAAACCCCCAAAATCTACACCAATGAAATCAGTTGCTCCTAGCGAGCTTCATTATGTAATGCGAAAAATGTCAAAGGCAAACATGCATTTATTGACAAGGTGTGCATTTGAGTTTCAACTTCACACACTGCTCAGACCAGTTGAAGTAGCCAGAGCAGAGTGGTCAGAGATTGATTTTGAATCAAGAATCTGGACTATTGATGCAGAAAAAATGAAAAAACGTCGTCCTCACAGAGTTCCACTATCTGAACCATCAATTAGAATACTCACACAAGTCAGGGAAATTACACTTTCAAACAGTACCTATGTTTTTCCTCACTTCACAGATCGTGAAAAACACATGAGTAGCCAGACCGTAAATTCAGCAATAAAAAATGCAGGTCTCAAAGGTATATTAGTTAGTCACGGGTTAAGATCTATTGGCAGTACATTCCTTAACGATCCTAATGATTTAAATGTATCCCGATTTGAACCAGACATAATAGAGGTCGTCTTATCCCACATTTCCGAAACTAATGTTAGGTCAATATATAATAGAGCTGACTATGTAGAGAGAAGAAGAGAGATAATGGAATATTGGAGTCAGTTTATTATCGACTCATCAAAGGATTGTTTTACAATAGCAGGAACTGAGAATGAATAACGAACCCTTTTACGATTTCGACAAGGATACTATTCCATCATTAGAAGAATACTTGAAACTATTTTCTTCTCAAATTGTCAACGAACGCATGCTATCGCACGACTCTGCTGCCAAAAATTTGCTTTTGATAGGACAGTTGCTACGTGATAGCCTTGCTAACTTAAACGACTATCAAGACAAAATTAGCGCACAACTCCCACTCCCCCATGTTTTCATCAAAGCAGGATTAGCCTTGCTTGCAGCAGGCACCGACAAAGAAAGAAAAGATGCAATTAAAATTCTAACTGACGGTCTAGGAGTTACGGCATCTAATCGACGTAAAGCTATTGCTTCAATAAAAGCTTTTGACGAGGTTGAAGCAAATAAAAGAGGAAAAAAAATATCGCAAAATGAAGCCTTCGCTGCAACATCAAAAAAGCTTGGAATATCTATTTCGGTTGTATCTGATGCATACTATCAGCATAAAGAATTAGTTAAGAAGTATCATTCGAAATTGTACTCAAAAATAGGCTATCCAGACCCTTCTCAAATAAATTTAGAACAAACGTTGCAGTTTCCTCCAATTGAAGATAAGTATTTTAAGGTTAAAGAATCGATTGCTCGATACCAAAAGAGCGACAACCTATTTCCAGAAATGAATTTAGATAAGCATTACGTCTATATGACAGAGGTATATTCAGTTTTAGAAAAAAATATTGAATACCGTGTTTTTGAAAGCTTAGACGTGGCATCTAGCCAAAACAAACTGGATTACTCTATCCAAAAGTACTTCACTTACCACGAAGAAGAAGTCCCTCAGCTCAAATTATACATGGACAAAATACGCTTAAAGCTAATCGCATCATCTCCTAAGCAAGTAATCATGAACCGTAACCTTGATGAGCTAGAACAAATCGCAGGAGCAAAGTGGCCTGAGACAGAAAATCCGTAAAGCCCCCCTCTTTTTTCGGATTAACTCAATAAGATACAGTGCGTCTTAAGTAAACAAAAAATGAGACGCACTTATGAAAAATCAAATAAAACTAGAACGAAAGAAACAAGTACTTGATCGAATTCCCTTTTCAAAGGCGACATTACATAGATACATTAATCTAGGCAAGTTCCCTCCTTCTATCCCTTTAGGTTCCCGTTCTGTATGTTTCTTATCACATGAAATTGATGCATTTATCGCAGCATTAGCTGCTGATAGAGATTTAGAAACAGTAGTTGAAGAACTAATAGCGCAGAGAAAAGATTTAGCATCAACTTCAATATTTAAACACAAATTTATTCTATCTAGTGATACACAATCATCGAGTAAGGAGAACGCATAATGAAAACCTCCGCTCGTCGCAAAATGTATTCAACGCTCATAATAAAAAATCACCAATCAGAACTTGAACAAACCTTCGAAGAACAATTTGATGTGGTTTCTTACATTCTGGCAGGCTCTATTGTAGTCGCTGAGCATGAGTACGATTTTCAAGCTAATGATTCAGTAATTCCTGAATTGGTATCAAATGCTGTAAGACACCTCACTATTCAAGATTACTACAGCCCAACTTGCTACCAAATGCCCCTAGTCCTTAGAGCATTACGTATCTACTACAAAAATACAGTGCCTGCTCTAAGAGGATATCAGACCCTTTGCACCTGTGATGCTATCGAGACTCCTAAAACAACAGAGAGTAGCCTTGAAAAGGCTGAAGTTAGGCCGCTAGCAAGCCTGCTAGCGAAAGTTAACCAATATGCTTTAAAGTGCTTAGTTATTCTGGCGCTAGCCATGATTGCAGCTGGAGCGATGTTTTTATGAGTGAACTTACTAGTAAAACTTACGGCGTGAGATTTTCAGCAGAGGTTGAAGCCAAAATACTTAGCGAGGCCGATCGCACGGGACAAACGAAAACAGAAGTTATTCGCAATGCAACCGCAAAACAGTTGAATGAGACTCCTGTTGAATTAACTATTAAACAGCTTGAATTACGCCTATTACGAAAAATATTTGCAATGAATTGCATAATTGTTGGATTAACTCCAGATCAAAAAGCACAGGCCATAAAAGACTTCAATAGCATATTTAATCAAGAGGTAATCAGATGAGATTTGATAACCTTGCACCAAGCCAAACCTTCCAGGTTTGGGACTCTATAGTCCTTTTCAGCCTAATTGTTGGATGTATATTTAGTACAGCTTCAATACAGATCTCGTGGGATTGGCTCTCTAATTGGGAGCCATTGAATCATCACACAAAAGTATGGCTGCTGTGTATTCAAGAACTCATTACTAACTCCTCTCTAAATGTTTGGTATAAGTACGTAAATTACTTATCTGATAAGAATCAAATAGACGACTTAGTTTTACATACGATAATTCCTGTTTTCATATCTTTCTCTTTGGCAATCTGGATTAGCATTAAACTTCTTTATGTACCAGGAGGCAGAACACTTGAACGTCATATCTCAGGTATAAGACAGTTATCAGGAGTAGCAGCATATAAGCATGCAAAACGCTGTCTAAATTCAGAACGAAAGTTAGGTGCTTATAAAGGAATGTTTCTTCATCCAAAAATACAAATAACTAAACAAGCAGAAATAGGGAATACCCTAATCACGGGCAAGCCAGGATCAGGTAAAACAGTAATAATCACTTACCTACTCAAACAATTGAATATGCGAGAAGATAGGCTGTTTATCTACGATGAAAAACAAGAATACACAGCAAAACTATACAACCCTCACGACACAATCTTGGTAGCCCCATGGGATAAAAGAAGTGCAGTCTGGGATATAAGTAAAGACTTATCAACTCCCATTGCTTCAGCTAACTTTGCTAAACATATCATTCCTGAGACTAAAGATGCCATATGGTGTAAATCAGCCCGTCTCATTTTGACGGGAATCATTGTCAGTCTAAACAAAAAACATCTTAACTGGGGCTGGCGTGAATTATTTGACCATATGACCTTAGATGACGAAAAACTCAATTTAACCTTAAAAGAGGATTTTCCTGAAGCAGTTAGATTTATTGAAAAAAATAGCCGTACTACTCAAGGTATCATGCTGACTCTACTCAGTGAATTAGAGTGGATTAGATGGCTAGCGACGGCATGGCCTCAGTCGTACAAAAACGGTTTTTCATTACATGAGTGGGTTCACGCAGACAGCAGTCAACGAAAGATCATAGTTCAAGGTCAAAAAAGGTACTTATCCGTAGGAGCGCCTCTATGTAATGCGCTCATGGGAACTTTAACGGATGAGTTTCTCTCAATGAAAAAAAAGCGAGCCTGTTATCTGGTACTGGATGAGCTTGCAAACTTCCCTAAATCTAAGGCTTTGATTAGGTGGATTGAGCTAGCGAGGGAGAGAGGCGGCAAAACTATCATTGGTACGCAAACTATTTCTCAAATAACCAATATATATGGCAATAATATTACTGATGCATTCATGAGCTTTTTCGCCAATTTAATAGCATTAAAGGTTGGCTCGACGGGTAGTACTCCTAAATTTATATCTCAAGCTCTCGGAGAAAGAGTTGTCGAAAGACCAAATTACCAGAATTCGAGAGGAATAACCCAAACGAGCTGGCAACATCTCACACTTCCAACGGTACGCACTTTTGAGTTAACTGAATTGTCACCCCCAAACAAAGTAGGTGTTTCGGGTTATCTGTCCATCAACGGTTGGGAGGCAACCTACAAACTCACATGGCCTTACACAAAAATGCCGACGATTGCGAGACGGGAAGAAACCGCTAGTTGGACTAGAGAAACTCCCCTCTCAACTAACAGAGAGAGCAACTACACATTTAGGAAGCGCATCCAGCAAAGAAGAGATGAGGCATCTAAATGTTAACGATTTTTCCAATTCAGAATATTGAATACTATTGTAATACCCCCGAAAGTGATTATTACTTAGAAGATGTTGAAAATTCAGGCTTATGGGGTGGCTATGTAGCTAAAGTACTTGGTCTTTCTGGTTCTATTGATGTACTAGAGTATAAAAATCTTATGCAAGGACTCTCACCAGATGGCTCTAAAGCACTTGTCCAAACGACAGGTCAAAGGCATAACTGTGGCTATGATTTAACGTTTTCTGCGCCTAAATCAGTATCTATCTTATACGTCTATGATAATGAAGGTGTGATCCAATTAGCTCACAAGAATGCAGTAAAAGCTGCTCTGCGATTCATTGAAGAAAAAGCTGCATTTACGAGAAGAAGCGCACAGGGAAAACAAACCGAAAGATTACCAGGTTTACTTGCTGCACTTTTCCAACACTCTCGCTCCCGTGCTGATGACATGCAACTGCACACCCACTGCCTTGTTTTTAATTTAGCTATTCGAAATGACCTCAGTTGGGGAACTATACATGGGCGAAAGCTATATCAATGGATAAAAGCATCAGGTGCAGTATATCGATCAGAGTTAGCAGAGAACCTTCGCTCTCTTGGGTACTCAATAATAGCAGATCACGATAGCTTCAAAGTGGCGGGAGTACCTGAGCATATCTGCGAATACTTTTCAAAAAGGGATGAACAGATAACCAAGTCTCTAAAGCGGTACGGAGAGCGCTCAAGTGCTAGTGCGATAGGTGAGCACGTGAAGCTCTATACCAGAAATAGGAAAAGCAGAACCCCAATATCAGAACTATTAGTAACGTGGAAAAATGAATTAAAAGGTATAGGCTTTAGTTCAGAGCACTTTGCTAAAATTCGCTCTTTAACACCAGTATATGCTGACCAATTTATCTGCATTGACAGTATTTTAGATAGAATAACCGAGAATCGATCAATATTTAAGGAGCAAGACTTATACTTTGAGATTGCTAAACAAGCGCAACTGAGTGGAGAGCGATCAATAAGTATAATGTCTCTAGGTACGACAGCAATAAAATCAAATCGAGTAATTAAGTTAGGGTTAGATAACAAGCATAACTTACAGCTAAGCACTTCCGAAATTGTTGATTTGGAACGCAGCCTGGTTTCTATAGCACTAACACTCAAAAATAGAATTCATCCAAACCCTAACGAAACAATACTTCAAAATGTAATCTATAAAAATGGGGACACTAAGTTCTCTGATGAACAAATATCTGCACTATATAGCGCTTGTGATCAACATAGCTTAAGCATACTCCAAGGCTCAGCAGGTGCAGGAAAAAGCTACTCCATGATAGCTTTGAAAAATGCCTATGACTCTATTGGCAAAAATGTACGTGGCGTATGTATTGCTAAAATTGCCGCCAATAACCTTCAAAAAGAAACAGGTATCCAATCGCAAACTATTGCCAAACTGATTACAGATATTGAAGCAGAAAGAAAGCCATTAAAAAATGTCGATGTACTGGTCATAGATGAAGCTGGTCAGGTCGGTACCAAGCAAATGTACAACCTGTTCGTTCAAGCTGAAAAAGAGAACACCAAGGTTATTTTGGTTGGAGAAGACAAGCAGCTACAAGCTATTGAGCACGGAGGAGTTCTTAAATACCTTTCAAAATCAAATATCATTGGAACATCCCGAATAGAAACAATACGCAGACAGTCGGAACAATGGGCTAGAAATGTAGTGGCGATGCTTAGGGATGGTCATACATTGTCGGCTCTTCAACAACTACACCAGCGTAATATGCTCCATTTTTCTGAGTCTAGACAAGAGTCAATCGCACAACTTTTTGAACAATGGAAAAAGAATACGTCTGAAAATAAGAAGGTCGTCGTACTCGCTCAAAAGTGGGACGACGTATTGAGCATTTCCAGCAAAATTCGTACGTATTATCAATCTATGGGGGCTGTTGATAACCAAGATATAAAGTTTAATGTATCAGTCTCAGGTAAGCACATGATTTTGCCATTTTCAGTAGGCGAATATATTCGCTTTAGCAAAAATGACTACAAACTTGGAGTTAGTAATGGGACTTTTGGGCATATAGAAAAACTTATAACTACGGCCGAAAGTACTGTTTTCCATATACGTTTGGACAATCAACGATTGGTTACCTTTGATGAAAAATCCTATAGAGATGAGAATGGTAATCTACCGCTTATACATGGCTACTCAATGACAGTATATAGCTCACAAGGTATCACCGTAGATGGCGATACATTTATCTTGTATACCCCTTCAATGGGAAGAGACGCAACATATGTTGCTGGTTCAAGACATAGAAACAATAGTCACTTTTTCTTCAGTACAAAAGATGTTGACCCACTATTGACTGAACAGGGGGTCAGGATTGAATCAAGCTCTAGGATAACCGCTTTTGCTGACCCCATGAAAACAGACAAACATGCGACGTTAGCAATAGAAGCTATTGACCAAAATAAGCGCCAAAATAAAGCACTCACACCAATAGTTACAACTGAATTAAGAACAGAAAGGTAAAAATAATGTACAGTCAAATATTATCAGCTATCCCCCCCTACCCTTGGCTATTCATCATTATTCTCATCATTAGTGAGTTAATAGTCAGACACTTAACATCTCCGATAACTGTTCGAAAACAAGACTGCTTTGATCCTGATGGTGTTGGACGCAGCACCGATGAGCAAGAAAACAAATATAGGAAAGAAAAACGCCAAACCTTGCGAATGACTTTCTATTCTTTGACCACACTAGCCTTTCTTGTTGTATGGGCTACAGGGTAAGAATGGTGACGGAAAACGCTGAAGCCTATAGTGAAAACTGAAACAAAGAGCGTCAAGTTCTGGCCTTGGGAACAGATTAGTTATCAAAATTTAGTTGCGCCCCATTACAACATGATACACATCATTAGATTACCTATTAATTTATGTGTATATTCTTATGAAATTATCTGTTTAAACAATGAGCTAACTAACTATGGCTAACATCAAGGCTAGTATAACTTACTTCGACCTCAAGGAATTTGGTTTCTACCGATTAAGAAAGGGAAAAGACCCAGAGTACCTAGACGGTACAATACCTAGTGTAATGGCATCCTTAGAGAAGTGGCTTGATGGAAAAAAGTTAAGAAATACAATCCCTTGGGATGCAGAGACTAACCCAAGAAGAACCAAAGTTTATTGTCGTAGCTATAAGGTTGATCCCAATACTGGAGATACCGTGTTAGTTTTATGGAAAGCAGTAGGTGACAGTAGTGGCAATGTTCATGGTGCTTATGCAGGTAGTGATGTTGGTAGTGATACTGCCGATGACCTCACTACTGGCACTGACGCTGCTGGTGAAGAGGTTATCTGGGGACAGCCTAGTTACTACTGGATTATTCCAGAAAAAAATAAAGTAGCTTCTATCAAGTTTGCTAGTTCAATTGCAGATACCGACTCTTTAGGTCACTACATCAAAGCTTTTGTAGATTACCGAGGAGAATTCCCGAACAAGAAAGTGTCGGAAAGAACGATTCATCACGCAAAATCTGGGCGAGATATCAAAATCAAGAAGTTTACCTTTGAATACAAAGATGAAAAAGACCATGTATTCCACGCAAACTTCAAGATCAGAACTCAACTTTTTAAAAAGGCTAGCTCGAGCTTGAACTACAATCGACTTGCTGAAGACGTTACTCACATTGTTTACAGAGAAACGATTTCCGCGAAAGTCGATGATAGCCGCCCTTCATGGGTGCAAGTGTTCGACACAATTGGTTCTGCAATGGGCTTTAAGACTCCTCCTCTTAAAGGTCAACGTCATATCGAAGTAGTCGTTGATGCATCACCCGATGGGGAAGAATTAAAGCAACTCGCTGAAAGATACGCAGAAGAGCACGATGAAATGTCTGATTGGAACAATATTGGCTTGAAAGTAGGTGGGCGAAGTGAATCCACTATGTGGCTTGATGAGTTTGTCCTCCGAGATGAGCTAGTGGTTGCTCAAGCAGATAGTGAAGTTTACACTGCGGAACAACTTTTGATAGCTATCAACGCTCAGCGAACGAAACTAATTGATAAAATTGATACTAAAAATGCTGAGAATGAAGAGATGGTAGAAGATGAGCAACCGCAGGCAGAAGAAGCATAACCCTATGTCAGTAAGAATACTTATTCACTTGGTGGTATTCGCTGGTCTATGGTGGTTTAGCTCTGAGTTCCAAAGTTCTATAAATTATGACAACCTAAAAGATCTTATAGACATTCTGAAGAATGCTTCAGCTATGATCTTTACTATTGTAGGCATATGGTTAGCTTACATCTACCCAAATGCAATTACTGCTATAGTAAAGCCAGAAAGTGTGGAGTACCTTGCTGGTGAACAAGATGCACGAAGAATTGAAATGCTGGTAGGAATTATCATTACATCTGCTACTGTCATCATTGGTATTGTTTTATTCTTTGCTTCTAAAACTGCTTTCAGTGGACTAGATTTTTATGCACAGAATAGAGACTATATCAAGCCTACTGGATTTACTGTTATCTTCTTTTTGAGCTATCTACAGATTATTAGCATCGGCAAAGTTATCGTTAGCAACATACTGTTTATTAATGATTTCCATACAAAACTCAATGATCGTAACATAGAAGATCAGATGTAATTATTCTAAAAAGGGGGCTATGCCCCCTCTAAAAGCACTCAGACTACCACATCACCAAAACATTCGTTTAAACATTGGCTCTGCAATCAATGTCTCAAGATGCCATTTTGGGGTTATAAAAATCAGCTAAAGCAACTATTTCTTTAAAAAGCAGTTAAAGTTCATGTTCTGAGCTAGTAATAGTAAAGTTAATTAGATTATTTTGTTATATATTCTCATTAACCATAACCAAAAGCTCTATATTTAGACGGTAGTTAAGTTCTTTCAACAGTAGGAATTTAATGTAACATTATTAGTAACATCAACTAGAAATGATACATATAACATACTGAAAATATTAAGGTTATATAATCTTCAGATGACGCCAGCACCAAACGTTTGGAAAAGGCCACCCTCGGGTGGCCTTTTTTGTATCAACAACCCACTATCCACTATCCACTATCCACATTGTCTTCTTTTCTCACGCACTCATGCTACCTGATAACTTTTCACGAGCATTACTGCATAACTCTGAACGTACGCCGATTTAAAAACTCGTTGAGTATTAAGTAACAGACGATACGCTCATAAATACACCACCAAAACTACACGGAAGTTCAGAAGAACTCATCCAAGGACAAAAGTGTGTCTATATGTTCTTCGATTTAAAGTGTTCTAAGTTTTTGAGTTATCAACAACTACGAGTGCTAAATCTAAGTTATAGAATTATGATGGGTTAAAGTAGAACAATTTGGGTTTATCACTAACCATCAAAAGATACTAAATAAGCCTTTTCTTTTGCTCTTGGTTATCACAATTGGCGGAAAAATAAATTATCAAGTCAATCTAGCATTACGATGTAAAGCAATAAAAATACCTCTTGACAAAGCGAATAATTAACTGTTTTCAATACTATTTCATTGTCTGAAACCTAGTATTTATAGAGTTTTTATCATTCGGTAGCTCTCGTTTATTTTGCTTTCACATTACCTGATGAAAGCCTCAAAAATCCAATACAATATAACTACCTAAGATTAGCGCAGACTGAGTGTTCCAGATTTAAACTTTATTAATGCTAATAAAAATCGGTCAAATAGATAAACATAAATCTAAAAATGTAATTTTCAAATTCACAAGTTACAGAGCAATGCAATATGAATCACATAGTTAAAATTAAATATTGTAAAAACACACAATACATATAGATTTATAGATTTTTAAAATGAAAAAAGTCGATGTGAGAAATTACTTATTTAGATTTATTACAATCATATTGTTGAGCATTAATATGAGTTTTGGAGAGAGTATATTGAATAACGATAAAGTTAACCAATACACACCACAAATCAATGGTGTGATAACAAAAAAAGGGAAGCCGATTAATAACCAAAAGGTTAGTCTTAATATTGGTTTAAGCGCTTCAGGAAAATCAATAGACTTATCAACATTTACTGACAGCAATGGTCGGTTTGAATTTTCTCCTGTGTATGAGAACAAAGAGAGCGTTAAGATCCCGCTTATTGAACATTATGTAACTATTGTTTTAACCACAGAACTAGATATTGATGAAAGCGTTATTATTTGGGAAGGTTCGTTCGATGGCTATGAAATAGAGGATTACGTAAAAAACAATATGGCTAATCTAGTCTGTGATGCAGCAAACCCTCTTAAGTACTTTGCTTTTTCAATTGATGATGACGAAAACGATGACTACTACGTAAATAGTCAATGTGATTTATTTGGATATATTGACTCTGACTTATATGGAAATTAAAGAATGCAATCACTCTCACCAAAACTATCATCTAGAATCGCAGAAATCCCCTATTCTGTATTCGCAACTAATGTTCGTAACGTTAGTGGTTATATAGCAAAGTTTTTTACATTTGATCTAAGGAATGATGTCAAAAAAGGAACGACAAGTGGCTTTATGGGATTTGGTGGAATGACATCAGATTTTGTAGCGATAGGTCGAGGTAAGGGCGAGTTTGCCGATACTTTGGTATTTTCCTTCCGTGGCACTCAAGTAAACATCGGCGACATTATGACCGATGGAAACATTGGGATATCAGGTACCTCATCCGGTTACAGGGTACATGCAGGTTTTGTAAATCTCTTCAATACGATAAAGCCACAACTTGCAGCATACATCGCTGGTTATTCGAAAAAGAACATGAAAGCACCGAAGGCAATACACTGTGTAGGTCATAGTTTAGGTGGTGCTCTTGCTTCATTAGCGGCAGATTGGGTGAAGAGTCAGTACGGCTATAGCGTACACCTATATACTTTTGGCGCACCAAAAGTTGGCTTTAAACCATACGCAAGAAGGGAGTTAGATTCTTCCTATCGCTGCACTCATGGCGCAGATCCAGTTCCTATGTCTCCTCTTTGGCCATTTACTCACGGTGGTATTGAGTATCGGCTAGATGGAAGTTCTGGCATCTACTTCTGCGCTCATGGACTAGGAAAAAAATCTGTTCCGGGTTATGTCAATACCGCTACAAGTAATGAGTGGTCGGCACTACAACCCAAATCTCAAGCTTACCTAGAACGCAACGTATTTCTTGACTTCAACAATAGATATAATGCTCGGATGACTGATGGTTGGGTAAGTAAAATAGTCTCTTCAATTTTGACCTTATTAAGAATTTCAGGTCTGGGTCATATAATACAACAAATAGCAACTGTAGGCCTTACTGCTTGGGATCAACTAGCTAAAGCTATGGCGTACATCTCAAAACTAAAAAACGAGTATACAGAACACGTTCGCGGTATTTTAGGTCACATGAATGTAATGTCAGGTAGCGCAGCGATCGACCTATCGAGTATTACTTATAGAGTGATAAAACTTTGTTTTTCGAGACTAGTAAGAAGGTTAGATAGTCATGTTAGAAATGCTCTAAATATAGTAGAGTGACAGTAAAAGGCACGAACAATTATTCTAAAAAACGCTCTATTATCCTCAACTAGATTGAGTTCAGAAAAAGCGAAGCTATTTAGGCTTCGCTTTTTATTAGGGCTTAGAGTTGTTAACAATATTAAAATCTATATTCCACACCTAGTGATGCTTGGTTAAAGTCTGTTTCCGTGTTTGCACCGTTCGCGACATTCTCCGCATTGAGTTCTACGTCGTACCACATATATTCTGCGTTAACTAAGAAGTTATCAGTAACTTTAAAACCCACACCGGCACCAGCGAATACACCTTCATCATCTTTGTTGCCTTGGAAGCCCGCAACGTCGTAATCCGTCGAGTACCACATTTGACCGCCTTTTGCGTAAAGGTCGACACGATCAGCAATAGGGGCTGTAACTTTTAGTGCTGCGGTGTAACCGTCCGTTTCGGCATTTGCTAGGTTATTACCATAGCTACCGAAATCAATGTAACCACCTTCCAACGCTAAGTAAGGATTAAAACGGTAACCAACTAAACCTTGAATAACATCGCTGTCATCATCAAAGTCATCTTGTCCATCAACTTTTAAGTAACCGTAGTTGGCGCCAACATATACACCATGATCGTTGGAGTCCGCAGCATGTGATAAAGTACTAAACGTTGCTAAAGAAAAAAGGCTAATCAAAGTAACAACATTGCTTTTCATTTCGTTCTCCTAATATAAGTTCCATTGAAGGTTCGAATAGTAAAGAGCAAATGCAATGCCAACTTTAAATTAATGAAAAATATATTTAATTTTATAGAATACTGACAATCCTCTAAAGATTGCCGAACAAAAATAGAAAAAAAGAGCTGTCTGTTTACTTTATATAAACAATACTAAATTGGGGTTAATCGCTGATGTGAAAAAGATTCTTGTTAATTTGTAGATTTTTCAAAGAAATTAAATAAACATCTAAAATACTCTTGTAGATTAATCCGTCAAAAAACGCTTAGCTAGTTTTTATAAGAAAGGAAGCTAATCACACATACGTTGCATCTTACTTTGCTTCAAGCCGTGAATATTCTACTCTTTGCCTAAGCAGAGTTTAATGGAACAGAAGTATGTTAAAAGGCAGTGAATACCCTTCTATTCGAGCATTAAGGACGTTTGTCGCGGTCTCTAATTACCTCAGTTTCTCTAAAGCAGCGGATGCCCTATGTATTACGCAAAGCGCAGTAAGCAAACAAATCGCATCGCTGGAGCAATTGGTGGGTTTACCTTTAATACAAAGAGGGGCGAGTGGTATTGAGTTAACCGAAGAGGGCAAGCGTTATCTGCCGCAAGTCACAGAAGCTTTGGAGCTTATTCAGCATGCAACTGCCAACTTAATCCAGTCAGATTCAAAGCAAGAATTACTCACCGTGGACGTAACCCCTTCTTTTGCCAGCCTTTGGTTGATACCTAATATTGATGACTTCCACCAGCAACATCCTAACATCCGAGTAAGAGTCTGTACCGGGGATGGGAACGTCAAAGATTCGAGCAACGAAAGTGACTTACATATTCGCTGCCTTCCATTATCCACACATTATGAATACAGCAACTTACTGTGCGAAGAAACATTGTTATTAGTCGGTTGCACAAATGCTCCTGCAATTGAGAGTGTGCACGCTGTTAGCAATTATCCTTTTATACCTCAAATCACTCGCCCTCAGCTATGGGAGCAATTTAAAGCTGTCTACACTGTAGAATCTCCCGTTACCTATCAACCTGTAGGCGTCGAACATTTTTACCTAGCTTGCGAAGCTGTCAGAATGGGAAAAGGGCTCGCCTTGCTTCCCGATTTTATGGCGCAGTATTCGATTTTAAGAGGGGACATTCAGCATGTTCTCAACCTCTCTTTACAGAGCGGTTATGGTTATTACGTGATGATTCCAAATTATCGACTTTCAGCTAAAAAAGTAGTGGCATTTCACGAATGGCTGAAGAGCAAGCTAAGTTAATGTTGTTTCTTTAAACTCGTTTAGGTAAACCAAAACAACTCAAAGACTTCGGTATCTGTCTGCTCAAATTTATGGCATTCTCATCCATACTATTTAAAAAGGATAAATGGATAGTAGGATATGGACAGCAACACGCCAAGACTCTCTTTACGCACCATTGAGCCGACCGATTACCCAGAGCTCGCGGAATTAATGGACCTTGTTTTTCCTGATGTTGGTGGCTCATGGCCACGCCTGACCATCATGGATCTTATTCATCAGTTTCCTGATGGACAAATCTGTATTGAGGATAACGGAAAAATTGTCGGCGCAGCGCTAACAATCAAAGTGGACTACAACCGATTTTCACTTCCTCACCTGTACACCGACATCATCACCGAGAACAACGTCATCCAAAACCAAGTGACCGGTGACGCCATGTATGGTCTCGATGTATTTGTCCACCCGGACTATCGAGGGCTACGTTTAGGTCGACGTTTGTATGATGCGCGTAAAGAGCTTTGCCGTAGTAAGAACTTCAAAGCAATTTTAGCCGGTGGTCGCATTCCTAATTACCACCAATACGCAGATGAACTGAGCGTTGCAGAGTACATCGACAAAATAAAACGCCGTGAGCTTCACGATCCTATTTTGTCTTTTCAGCTTGCAAACGACTTCGATGTAAAACGTATTATGCGCGGTTACTTGCCAGAGGATAGTGCTTCTAAAGGCTACGCAACTCTGCTGGAGTGGGATAACTTCTTCTACGAAGAGGATATTCAATCCGTACATGATGTAGAAAAAACGCTGATTCGTATTGGTGTTGTGCAGTGGCAAATGCGCGCCATGAATGACTTAGAGGACTTGCTCGATCAGGCTGAGTTCTTCATTTCTTCTCTTGCGAACTACAAAGCCGATTTCGCCCTATTCCCTGAATTCTTTAACGCGCCGCTGATGGGCTTGCAAAACGACCAAAATTCCGTCGAAGCAATTCGCTTTTTGGCTAGCTTTACAGAAGAGATCAAAAACCGCTTCTCGCAGATGGCAGTCACCTACAACATCAACATTATTGCTGGCAGTATGCCCGTCATCGAAGATGGCAAGTTGTATAATGTGGCCTACTTACTGCAACGAGATGGTGAAATAAACGCTCAATATAAGATTCACATCACGCCCCATGAGCAAAAAGACTGGGTGATCGACGGTGGTGACAATGTTCAGGTGTTCGAAACCGATGCAGGCAAAGTCGGCATACTGATTTGTTATGACAGCGAGTTCCCAGAGTTGGGAAGAATGCTCGCCGAGCAAGGCGCACAAATTGTGTTCGTTCCTTTCTGGACAGACACAAAAAATGGCTACCAACGAGTACGAATCTGTTCCCAATCACGAGCCATCGAAAACGAATGCTACGTTGCAATTGGGGGCAGTGTCGGCAACTTACCTCGTGTTGATAATGTCGATATCCAGTACGCACAATCTGCCGTATTCTCACCGTCGGATATCTATTTCCCACACGATGCGACCTTGACAGAAGCAAGCGCCAACACCGAAATGATAATCTTCGCTGATGTTGATTTGACTAAGTTGAAACAGCTTAATACCGAAGGCTCTGTCACCAACTTACGTCATCGCCGCCTTGATTTGTATGGCGCATTCACCAAAGCCAAAGAGTCATAAGGATCTCCCTAGTTCGCCGCTACCAAAGAGCGTGGCGGCGAGTAAAGCCAGCTGCAGGTTGATTCTGCGCAATTATCAGAGGCATGTCAGTTTTTCTCAACGGTGAGAAACAAGAATTGACCCAATAGGACATTCGGAGTATCACTCCAACTTCGTTCCGCTTTTATTAGGGGAAAGCTTTTGGAACATATTAACGAACTTCTCATGTCAATGAAGCCTTTGCTTGAGCAATACGGCTACGTTGCGCTGATTGTCAGTATATTTCTAGAAGGGATAGGTATCCCGATGCCTGGTCAATCACTGATGATCGCGGCATCTTTGCTCTCGTCAGAACAAGTCATGAACCTAAGTATGGTAATGATGGTATCGTGGCTGAGCTGCTTTTTTGGTAATACCTGTGGCTACTTAATCGGTTATTACTTTGAGGGGTGGTTAGATAAAAAAGGCTACATTTCCAGCCCGAAGATGCAAACGCTTCAATTGACTATCCAGAAATACGGCCCTACGTGCTTGGTGGTCAGCCGCTTTATTGAAGGAATGAAGCAATTTATGCCTCTTGCATGCGGTATCGCGAAAATGCCACGTAGAGAGTTTTTGCTCGGTAACGCCCTCGCGGCGACGGTTTGGGTATTGGTATTCAGCTTGTCAACTCACTTTGCATTTGAACATTTAAGCGTGTTGAGCAACCTGTACACCGAATACAAATATCTGGTATGGGCATTTGCTGCTGTCTTATTTACGTGGATGGTTTTAGGTATTGTTAAACGCAAAAAAGCCAAATCAATGCAATAACGACAGTCTCTTCATTAGCGCATAACTAAAGCTCGTGGTATCAGTGAGATACGCAACACGAGCTTTTATCTTTTTCTTTACGTGCAAAATTTAAACAGCCATTTAGACGTCTAGACGTTGACAATGTAGAAATGTGATATTAGTCTGCTCTTCTCTCTTATCATTAACATTGTCGTTTACATGTCCGGTTCCCAACAAACTACTAAAACAGTTGCACCGTCTGCGGTCGCACTGATCCCATTAATTGTATTCCTTGCACTATTTATTGGCGTAGGCACTTACTTATCTTTGCAAGGCGTGGAATTTGCCTTCTACCAGCTGCCTGCACCCATCGCGGTATTACCAGCCATCATCATTGCGTTTCTTTTAAGTAAAGAGAAACTTAACCGCTCAATCGAACACTTCATGCGTGGTGTTGGCCACCCAGACATCATCGCAATGTGTATGATCTATCTGCTTGCAGGTGCCTTTGCTGCGGTAGCAAAAGCCTCTGGTGGTGTTGATGCAACAGTGAACCTTGGTTTATCCGCTATTCCAACCAGCATGATTTTACCGGGCATTTTTCTGATTTCTGCTTTTATCGCAACAGCAATGGGGACTTCGATGGGTACCATCGCAGCCGTTGCCCCCGTAGCGTTGGGGATTGCTGAATCAGCAGGAATGAGCTTACCGTTAACCGCAGGCGTTGTGCTGAGCGGCGCTATGTTTGGTGATAACCTTTCTATCATCTCTGACACCACCATCGCGGCGACACGCTCTCAAGGTTGTGAGATGAAAGACAAGTTTAAAGAGAACATTCGTATTGCTTTACCTGCGGCGTTGATCGCGATTGCAGTGTTCGCTTTCAACAGTACCGCGACTCAAGTGCCTGAAACTGGCGATATTGAGTGGCTAAAAGTCTTGCCGTACATCACTATTTTGATCCTAGCGGTATCTGGTGTGAATGTGTTTGTGGTTCTGTCGATTGGCATTCTTTTGGCTGGCGGCGTGAGCTTGGCATCGATTGACAATTACGGACTAACTAATCTAGCCCAAGACGTATACAAAGGCTTTGGTAACATGCAAGAGATCTTCTTGTTATCCATGCTGATTGGTGGTTTGAGTGAACTGATGCGTCGCCAAGGTGGTCTTGCTTTTCTAACAAATTTCGTTAGTAGCCTTATCCACGCGTTTGGCTCTAGTCACTCTAAGCATGCGAACAGTCGTGCAAGCGAGCTAGGTATTGCAGGTTTGGTATCAATGGTCAATGGCTGTACGGCAAACAACACCGTAGCCATCATTGTATCGGGCAGCGTTGCTCGCCAACTGGCGGAAGAGAATAATGTCTCTCCCCGCCGCTCAGCAAGCTTGTTAGACATTTTCTCATGCGTGGTGCAAGGCGTGTTGCCTTACGGTGCTCAAGTACTGCTGCTAGGTTCCGTATTCAACCTATCGCCACTTGAAGTAGTTGCCAATTCTTACTACTGTTTTGCATTAGCGATAGCGGCTGTTGTCGCGGTGTTTATCAAACATCCCGCTCGTCAACCTGTAGCGCAAACTGAGAACTAACGACAAATACCGAAAAGGCTCCGATGGAGCCTTTTTACTTTCCTTTCTTCTTTTTTTCTTTTCCGCGAGCAGATTTACTTCAAAGCTGAACGCAAACTTTGCGCACTGTGTAAAGGAATAGCAAAGCGATGCGCCACATCGCGTAGAGCTTCCACCTGAGCCGCGTTACTGATTGCTAATTCGCCTGCCACATCGACGTGGTTATTCTCAAACCCCACTCTCACATCGAATCCAAGTAACATCGCACTCGCTAAACAGTCTTGCTCTCGCGCGCCAAAAGCACAAATGGCACATCGAATTTCTTCCTCGACAAAACGCGCCAAATTCAAACCTCGTAAATCCCATGGCGAAGACTGTTGAGCTTGGTGATAACGCCCTAACACCACTAATGCATGCTGATGCATTTTAGGTAACACGCCCGCATCACGCAGTTGGAAATAACGTTCAATGTCGGTTGCATCGTAGAGAATAATTTGGCTCACGATGTTGTGTTCTGCCACCCAATGGAAAAAGGCATGCCCTTCTTTCTCACTTGCGCGATCAGGGATTAACTCCCTCAATGCAAAAGAAGCCGCTTCTGGTTTCACAGCTTTAACTAACGCCATCTGTTGTGGCGGAGAATACAAGCCCACCGCCTCTGTGGTGAGCTGTACCATCATGTTTTGTCCCACCGCTTCTTTCACGGCATGGTAAATTGCCATGTTGTCGTCGATGTCTAATGAATGACGTCCGTTGGCGTCTCTAGCATGTAAATGGATCATGGCAGCCCCTGCCGTTTGACAAGCGATAGCCTCTGCAACCAGTTCGTCTTTTGTCATGGGTAAGCTGGCGTGATCGTGCTTAGTTTTTCTTGCACCGTTTGGGGCCACGATAATAGCGATAGGCTCTCGTATACATCGATTTTCTAATTCCATTCCTTCGCTACCTCTTTTAGCGTTAATGAGAGTTTGCCAACTAGCTCATCAATATGGTGAGGCTGAATAATGAATGGCGGCGCAAGCAAGATATGGTGCCCATTAACGCCATCAATCGTTCCGCCCATTGGATAGCACATTAAGCCATTTTCCATTGCTCGCTGTTTGATGTGTTTGTCTGCCAATGTGGCTTTACTCAGAGGCGCCTTGCTTTCTTGATCCGCCACCAGCTCAATGCCAAAAAACAAACCTTTACCACGAATGTCGCCAATGTACGGTAAATGGGCCAATGCAGAAGTAAGCTCATTACGCAGCAAAGCACTTTGCCGATTCACCGCCGTTAACAAATTATCTTGGAAGATGGTTTGAATGGTCGCCACGGCAGCAGCGCACGCCACAGGGTGCGCCATAAAAGTATGACCATGTTGGAAAAAACCGCTTCCATCAGCAATAGCTTGATAGACTCGATCATTCGCAACCACCGCGCCAATAGGTTGATAACCCGCACCAAGCCCTTTAGCCATACACACCAGATCGGGTTCTGCCTCTTCTTGCTCAAACGCAAAAAAACTGCCACTGCGTCCAACGCCACACATGACTTCATCCAAGATCAATAACACATCGTACTGGTCGCATATTTCGCGAATACGCTTGAAGTAACCTTGTGTGGCAGGCACAGCTCCAGCGGTGGCTCCCACAATGGGCTCAGCGACAAAAGCCATGACATTATCAGCCCCCAACTCAAGAATTTTTGCCTCTAGCTCATTCGCCGCTCGCAATGAGTAATCCAATTCCGACTCATGACTCTGCTGATAACGATAAGCATAGCAAGGGGCGATATGATGGCTCGGGTGTAAGATGGGTTTGAACGGTTCACGTCGCCATTCATTACCTCCGACAGCCAGAGCCCCCAAGGTATTACCGTGATAACTTTGCTGACGCGCGATGAATTGCTTTTTCTCTGGCTTACCTGATTCCACGAAATACTGCCGCGCCATTTTTAGTGCCGACTCCACCGCTTCTGATCCTCCACTGACTAAATACACATGGTTGAACTGTTCAGGCATGTGCTGACAAATCAATTCTGCTAGGCGCTCACTGTTGTCACTAGTAAAAAATCCAGTATGAGCAAATGGCACTCGCTCGATCTGTTCCAACATGGCTTTTTTAACGGCGTGATGACTGTGGCCAAGGTTTGATACCGCAGCACCACCACAAGCATCGAGATACTGCTTTCCATGCTTATCGAATAGATAAACACCTTCACCTCTATCGATGATTGGTAGCGTGGCATGGCAATGACGGTGAAATACGTAAGACATTTGAGTCCCTTCCAATGTGTAATACTTGCACACATCATCAGGAACAAACCCAAACGTGACAAGAGAATAAATCTCACCCTCTATGAGCTTTTGGAATGCCACAAACCAAAAACACCAAAACCCTTGATATTTAAACAATAAAATAAAAATAGGCCAGCTTTTTTAAAGGCTGGCCTATGGGTAACCCAAAGCTAAAAACAGAATCGTTTTACGAGTTTAGTGCCTGTTCTAAATCGGCTAGAATATCGTCAATATGTTCAATACCCACCGATAAACGAATCATCTCTGGAGACACACCAGCTTGTTTTTGTTCTGCTTCGCTCAATTGACGATGAGTCGTCGATGCAGGATGGCAAGCCAATGATTTTGCATCGCCAATGTTCACCAAACGCTTAAAGATTTTCAAAGCATCATAAAAACGCACACCAGCGTCATAACCATCTTTTAAACCAAACGACAAAATTGCAGAAGGCTTACCTTTCATGTATTTTTCGGCGAGATGGAAGTGTTCAGAACTTGGCAATCCGGCATAACTTACCCAACAGACTTTGTCATTCTGTTCCAAGAATTCAGCCACTTTGAGTGTGTTCTCGGTATGGCGCTCCATACGCAGCGGTAACGTTTCTAACCCTTGCATAAGCATAAATGCATTCATCGGTGATAATGCGGCTCCGGTATTACGCAGTGGTACGGTACGCGCACGCCCGATAAATGCCGCCTCACCAAACGCTTCGGTATACACCACGCCGTGGTAAGAAGGTTCTGGTTGGTTGAAAACAGGAAAGCGGTCTTTGTGCTGTGCCCAAGGGAATTTACCGGAATCCACAATCACGCCACCTAATGTGGTGCCATGCCCACCAACGTATTTAGTGAGAGAGTGAACTACGATATCCGCACCGAACTCGATGGGTTTGCACAGCACTGGCGTCGCGACGGTGTTATCCACAATCACAGGTACGCCTTGTGCATGAGCAAGCTCCGCCACACGTTCTAAATCGATGATATTGCCCGCAGGGTTCCCAATGCTCTCGCAGTACACCGCTTTGGTATTTTCATCAATTAATTCGGCCAAACTTTCTGGCTTGTCATCTTTAGCAAACTTCACCTGAATACCTTGATTTGGGAGCATGTGCGCAAACAAGGTATAAGTACCGCCATAAAGTTGCGGCGTAGAAACGATGTTATCGCCCGCTTGCGCTAACGTCAGAATCGCATAGTTAATCGCTGCACTCCCCGCACTCACGACCAATCCAGCAATGCCGCCTTCTAACGCTGCCATGCGTTTTTCCAGCACGTCATTAGTCGGATTCATGATGCGAGTGTAGATATTACCCGGCACTTCCAAGTTAAACAGATCAGCGCCGTGCTGCGCGTTATCAAACTCGTACGCGACTGTTTGATAAATCGGCGTCGCGACAGATTTAGTGGTAGGGTCAGTTTCGTAACCAAAATGGATGGATAGCGTTTCGTCTTTCATGTTCTTCCCTGTCTTTCATCACTCAAATAGCGGCAAGCAAAGCACTTACCTTGCTTATAAAACTTATATTGCCCAACTTTTCAACAAATAACGTAGGGATGAATCACAGAGATAAAACGCTATTTCAACTGTCCAAGTAACCAGTGACGAAACGTTTCTGTCGCATTCGTACGTGTGTTCATGATCAAGTAATACCCTGCATTAGCAGGAATCGGTTTGAATGGAGAAACCAAACGCTCTGTCGTCAATTCATCCTCAATCAGTGCCATTCGTGCCATCGCAATCCCAACGCCTGCTTCGGCTGCAGACATTGCCATATCCGTTCGATTAAAAAAGTGTCCGATATCGGTTTTAAAATCCAACCCCATCGCTGACGCCCAATATAGCCACTCATAGTCACGCGTCGCTTTTTCCCATGGCATCGCATCGTGTAGTAGCGTCGCCTCTTGCCATTGCTTCACTGGCATTGAGTTTTTTTGCTCACCAAACAACGTTTTTAGCCAGCCATGATCCTCAAGGTATTTTGGACTCATCACCGGTAGCAGATGCTCATCCAAAATCAGCTCCGCGTTAGCATTTCTATAAGGATGAAGACCATAGTCAATTGCGACGTCATAGTCTTTTATCTCACTATTTACCAGCGCACCTTCCGCAAAGATTTGTACTTGGATATCCGGATTATCATGATGGAAGCTTTCGAGCTTTGGGACTAACCATTTGAAAGCAAAAGAAGGCGTCAACTTCAAACGAATTTCATTGGTTTGCTTTTCTACTTTGAGCTCATCAAGCAATTTGCTCAGTTCCGAAAAGTGAAACTGCGTCGCTTGGTGTAACTGAGTGCCTTTTACGGTTAAACGAATACCGCGAGAATGGCGTTCAAATAAAGTAAAACCTAATAACGCTTCCAAATGAATAATTTGTTGGCTTATGGCACCAGTGGTGAGGTGTAAATGTCTTGCAGCACCAGTAAAGCTGTTGTACTCCGCGACTTGGCTAAATAAACACAAACCACTTATCAGATTACTTTTCATCCTTGAGCCTATAGTTTTTCTAAACGCTGTGTGTAATTTATATCGATTGTTAACAAAAGGTAAAGAAAAGAAACTGAGCACTCTGATAAATGTGTGGAGTGCATCAATGGAAGTCATCGTATTAGGCAGCGGCGTTATCGGCTTAACCTCTGCTTGGTATTTATCTCAAGCAGGCTATCAAGTTACCGTCATTGACCGCCAACCAAGCAGTGCCATGGAAACGAGCTTCGCCAATGCCGGGCAGATTTCATATGGCTATTCTTCGCCTTGGGCTGCGCCTGGTGTTCCTGTTAAAGCCATTAAGTGGTTAATGGAGGAGCATGCTCCACTTAAAATCAAACCCACTCTGAATGCCGACATGATCCGCTGGGCGAGTAAAATGGTCGCGAACTGCACCCTACCTCGCTATCAAGTTAACAAGGCTCGCATGCTTTCGATCGCTAACCACAGCCGTGTTTGCTTAGAACAGTTACGCCAAGAACACGCCATTGAGTATCAAGGACGTCAGTTTGGGACCTTGCAAGTATTCCGAACACATCAACAGCTGCAAGCCATTGAAAAGGACATGCAGCTCCTTGAACAAAGCGGAACCCGATTTAAGCTAATGGACGTCGAACAATGTATTGAACAAGAGCCAGGGCTTGCACTTGTGAAAGACAAACTGGTTGGTGGCTTGCATCTACCTGATGACGAAACGGGCGATTGCCATCAATTTTGCCAACAACTAACGGAGCTTGCTAAGGCACACGGTGTCCGATTTGAATTCGATACTGAAGTAAGCAATTGGGTTACAGTAGGCAAAAAGATCATAGGTGTCCAAACGAACCGAGGACAATTTAAAGCAGACCAATATGTGGTGGCCTCTGGAAGCTACTCTACAGCGCTACTCAAGCAACTCGATATTGATATTCCGGTCTACCCTGTCAAAGGCTATTCACTCACCATCCCGATGGAAGATGAACACTTCTCTCCTCGATCTACTGTGATGGATGAAACCTATAAAGTCGCTATGACTCGATTTGATGACCGAATTCGCGTAGCTGGCACCGCAGAATTAGCAGGGTTTGATGCTTCCCTTCCACAAAAGCGCAAAAACACCATCGAAATGGTCATCCGTGATCTTTTTCCTCGTTGTGGTGACTTCAGCCAAGCTGAGTTTTGGAGCGGCTTTAGGCCAATGACGCCTGATGGCACACCAATTATCGGCGCGACTAAATACGATAACCTTTTTACTAACACCGGACACGGAACTCTGGGCTGGACGATGGCTTGTGGTTCAGGTCAATTGCTAGCAAGCGTAATGAAAGGTGAAAAAGCAAAAGTGATGGATAATGCGGAGCTTAACCTTTGTCGTTACTCCTGAGGACATGACTGAACAAAAAACAGGCAGACACTTACTCCACAAAATGCATAACCACTGGCATTTTTAACTCATCAAAATCGCAGCACATTTAAATGACAATGTGCTGCATAATTAATCATCAGGCAAATCTTCTACCTAAAAGGAGCAAATAAGCAACAAGAACCAAATTTTAACAACTACTCTCCATTCTGTGTTCATCATCACGCTACAAAGGATTTGTAGCTAAAAAAGTTAACAATTGCATTACATAAAGGGTAATGTATTGTGTGAAAAACAACCACAAACACAACTAACAGGGAAAATACTCATGCAGTCATTAGTTGATTTTCTGAATGGAATTATTTGGAGCCCGGTACTGATCTATTTGTGCCTTGGCGCAGGTTTGTTCTATTCAATCATGACGCGTTTTGTACAAATTCGTCACTTCTTTGAGATGTGGCGCTTATTACTTTCTGGGAAGAGTTCAACAAAAGGGATATCATCATTTCAGGCACTTGCCGTTTCACTGTCTGGCCGTGTAGGTACAGGTAACATTGCTGGTGTTGCCGCTGCTATCGGTTTCGGTGGCCCAGGCGCCGTATTCTGGATGTGGGTCGTGGCCTTCTTTGGCGCTGCAACCGCATACGCAGAATCAACACTTGCACAAATTTATAAAGAAGAAGACGAAGGCGAGTTCCGTGGTGGCCCTGCTTACTATATTGAGAAAGCAATGGGACAAAAGTGGTACGCTTGGATCTTTGCTATCGCGACCATCTTTGCTTGTGGTGTTCTACTTCCTGGCGTTCAATCGAACAGTATCGGTAACGCAGTAGAAGCCGCATTTGGCTCAGGTGACATGATTGAAACCGCTATTGGTACCTTCAGTTTTGCTAAAATTTTCACTGGTACGGTTGTTTGTGTCATTTTGGCCTTCATCATTTTTGGTGGTGTAAAGCGTATCGCGAACTTTACCCAAGTCGTTGTGCCATTTATGGCGTTAGCTTACATCATTACTGCGTTTGTCATCATCCTTCTAAACATTGGTGAGGTTCCGCGCATTTTCGGCATGATTATTGGTGACGCGTTCACACCAATGGCAGGCGTTGGTGCAGCAATTGGCTGGGGTGTAAAACGTGGTGTCTACTCCAACGAAGCAGGTCAAGGTACTGGTCCTCACGCAGCAGCAGCAGCGAGTGTTGATCACCCTGCTCAGCAAGGTCTTGTTCAATCTTTCTCTATTTACATCGATACACTACTTGTGTGTTCAGCAACCGCGTTCATGATTCTTATCACTGGCGCGTACAACGTAAATGGTGCGATTGAAGGTACATTCCTGGTTCAAAACCTACCAGCGGATATTGGTGCAAATGGCCCTGTGTTTACACAGATGGCGATCGAAAGCGCACTACCTGGCGTGGGTAAACCATTCATCGCAATCGCTCTATTCTTCTTCGCGTTTACGACCATTCTGGCTTACTACTACATTGCAGAAACGAACATTGCTTACATTCGTCGTACGTTCAAAGTAAATGGACTGATGTTTATTCTGAAAGTCATCATTATTTCATCCGTGTTCTACGGAACCGTGAAAACCGCCAACTTAGCATGGGCGATGGGTGATGTAGGTGTAGGACTGATGGCGTGGCTAAACATCATCGGTATTTTGATCATCTTCTTTATGTCGAAGCCTGCACTCAAAGCACTGAACGACTACGAAGAGCAACAAAAACGTGGTGTGACCGATTTTACATTTAACCCTGTTGCACTGGGCATTAAAGGCGCAGATTACTGGGAAGATAAGTACCGACGTAAAACGGGTAAAGCACCAACGGCAGACAGCAATAGCGCAGAAACTGTTGAGCAACCATCAACATAGCGTTATCACATAAATAAGAAAAAGCAGTGGTCCGATTAAGGACATAAAAAAGGGGGATTAACCAATGGTTAATCCCCCTTTCTTCTTTATGAGTAACAGCTTAGGCGATAACCGCTTCAACTTTACGAGCGATTTTTGCTTTACCCACAGGTAACACTTCACGACCAAATTCGTTGTTCAGTACTTGCGCCATTGCGAAGTAAATTGCACTTGCGCCACAGAAGATACCCTCGAAGCCAGCGATAGCACCGATCACTTCGCTACCAGTGAAATCACGAGCAGCAAGCAAGAAGAACAGGATAGTTAGAGAACCAAATACCACTTGCTTCGCTGTTGGGTAACATAGAGAACCAATGAACATGAAACCAGTGAAGATGCCCCAAAGCGCTAGGTACCAACCCATAAAGCTTGCAGGGCTTGCAGGAAGACCCATGTGAGGCATTACGATTAGACCAACCAATGTTAGCCAAAATAGACCGTAAGAAGTAAACGCAGTTGTGCCGAATGTATCACCGCGTTTAAAGCACATGATGCCAACGATTACTTGGCTAAGGCCACCGTAAAAGATGCCCATCGCTAGGATCATAGAGTCAATTGGGAAAAATCCTGCATTATGAATATTGAGCAGAATAGTGGTCATACCGAAACCCATTAGACCTAGCGGTGCTGGGTTAGCCAGTTTTGTCGACATGTACAAATACCTTTTTTCAAAAATGTTGATAAAAAATGCGCGCGAATTTTAATGGGCTCCAGAACAAAAGAGAAAAGCTGTTATTGAAAACTTAGATTCCATAAATAAACCACTACATATATAAAAAAAGACCCTGCAAAAAAGCAGAGTCTTTATAGATAGTTAGGTTGTTTTTCACTCAATCACTGACAAGAAATCTCGTCCCAGAACCAGTTGCTTTGCGTTGGGCTTTCCCACACTCCTGGGCCATTTTTCGCAACAAAACATTTGTTTTGGTACGTCACTTTATCGCCGTTAGCGACTTGCGTTACACCCGGCTCCCACTGAATAAAATTGCCTGTCACTGGTGGTTCTGGCTCGGTTACTGGCGGCTCAGGTTCTGTGACGGGCGGCTCTGGCTCAGTCACCGGTGGTTCAGGTTCCGTTGTAGGCGGCTCCGTAGGAGTGCCTGAAACCAGCTTCCACGGGTCTCCTTTCGTTGGCTCATTACCTTGTGACCACCATTTCGCTTCGTAAACAGCACCTTGGTAAGAGACTTGTTCCCCCGTGTTATATACTTTGCCAGAATCCCAAGCTGCCACACCACCTACAGGCGGATCGACCGGATCCACTGGATCTAACTTGTCAACTACACGAACTTCTGGCCAACCCGCATGAGATTGGTAGAAGTTAGTTACACATTTCTCATAATCACCCGCAACTAGCGCAGAATAAGCCGTTTGGAAACCAACAAGCTCACATTCAAATGAGTGACCTCCAGGACGATCTGAGTAGTATTTCCAGTTCCCATCCCAGTTGGTGTACAACACGTCTGTCGCACCATTCAGATTTAAGCTGCCGTAAGGCGTCTGCTGCCAACAAGTGTTTGTTTCATCAGCTTCAATTGGAATTTGATAATGGGCGGCAAGACCTTCCCAATAGCGAATACGGTTAACAGGTTGACCTTTATCCTTGTTTTGCTCACCACACTCAATACCACCATTGATCACGTTGATGGTGGTACCAAAGCCGTAACCAATGCCAGCATCAAGCTCACGCTGTGAAGGCACCCAAGTACGGTCAATCACATGTAGCATTGCAGGTTTCGGTGCTTGTGGGGTTAGGAAGAACCAGATAGCCGATGCTAAGTTCAGCCACGAATCCGCAACCAAGCCTGGATTTTTCAGCAATACAGATGCATCGCCATCAAACATCACTTCAGAGAACGCGCCATAGTTAAAATGGTAAGAAAGCTGCTTTGCACCACGTCCAAAGTAACCTTGTCCAGACTCACATGGCCAGCGTTTGTTTTGCCAGTCATTTTGACCACAACCTGTTGTGTAACCTTCTTGCCCTTCAGACCATCCCATTTCTCGCACATGCACCAAAGCTTGCTGCCACTCTTCCAACCCTAGCGGATTATCCGATACGTTATCAATCGAAATATGGCCACCGGTTTCTTGTGCAAAGTGAGCAAACGCTGTCACGATCGATTTTTTACAAATTGCATCCGAATCACGACCGTCTGTGTACTCACCACAGAATGCAGGGAACTTACCAATTGCACGTAGGAAACGCGTGTAAGTGTATTCAGGTGCCGCCATTTGAGTCAGGAAGTCCCACTCACTTTCGGGGAATACACGCTCTACACGCTTCACGTTTTCTGGGTTGGTTGCCGCCCCTGGAACAATCGCTTCAACCACTGAGTTCGGGCGTGTCTCTAATGCTTGTGACCAAATGGCATACATAGGATCAGAAGTTTTGCTTTGCTCTACGGCTTGAACGTCACCACGAGCAATAACATAACCATTCGGATTTTGCGGATCGGGCTGAATATTCATACTCGCATTCACTTGTGCTGCTAAGACACAACTCAATGCAAGAGGAAGATGTTTGAGTGCAAACATGTCTAGTCTCCGGATTTCAACAATACAATATACGAGGAATAACTAGACATATAGTGGATCATATATACGAAACACCGAGCCAAGTACGTTGATTCTGCGAGACAAAATGAATAAATAGGTCCTCACACACATTTTGTCACAAGAAAAATGTTACCTTGACTCAAAAGAAAAGCGGAGACCCTGTGAGCCTCCGCTTTGTGATGTTTCTCTCTTTATTGTTCTGCCGAAACCACCTCTAGCTTCGCGGTTGACTTTTGTTTAGACAGCACAAAATAAACCACACACTGAGAAATAATTGCGGCAAGCACAATCACTGGTGAGGCGTTGATTCCAGCTAAAAGAAAACACCCTAATGCGATCATTCCATTGAGTAATGCGTAGGGCAATTGTGTACGGAAGTGCTCATACTGTTCACACCCCGCTCCTGTCGACGACAAAATCGTAGTTTCAGAGATGGGAGAACAGTGATCGCCAAACAAGCCACCAGATAATACCGCACCAATACAAACCAACAGTGGTGCATCAATCGCAACGGCAGTTGGGATCACTAATGGCATCATGATGGCGAACGTCCCCCAAGATGATCCCGTAGCGAATGAGATAACACCAGCAAGCAAAAAGGCGACTGCTGGCAATAGCCAGTACGGGAAACCGGCTTGAGCTTGTTCAGCAATGTATGCAGCTGCACCTAATTCTTTCCCAACCGAGCTAAGTGCCCAAGCCAATACCAAAATCACGGCTACAGACATCATGTTCGACATCCCTTTTAGGTAAACCTGAATGCCATCAGAGAGTTTTCTTACGCCATAAAACGCCATCAGCGCAATCAAAGTAAAGGCTGCGAAGAAATATGCCGAAGAAAGTGCAGCCCTGAACGTTGAGCCTGCTACTTTTTGAAATGGAAAACCGTGTGGCACGAGGATGGTACATAGAACCACCAGCATAACGAGCAAAGGTGCCCATACAAAACTAGATTTTGCATTTTTATGCGTAAACACATTCATGGACTCCTGCACTTTCCCAAAGTCGGAGCCCTGCTCTGCTAGTTGTTCAGCCTTCGCCATCGGTCCGAAATCTAATTTGAAGAAAGAGACAATCGGCACAATCGCGATCGCAAGAAAGGCGTAAAACTGATACGGGATCGCACCAATGAAAGCATCCCAATCACTCATACTGACATTCAGGGCAGTAAACTCTTTTTGAATCAATCCCATGATGTAAACGCCCCATCCGATAAAAGGGATCAAGATTGCGACGGGAGAGGAAGTAGAGTCGATAATAAAAGCTAATTTTTGGCGTGATACTTTTAACTTATCAAATAAAGGGCGAAAAACAGGGCCAACAATCAGTGGTGTACCAAGGTCTGAGAAGAAAATAACCACACCACCGAACCATGCGGACAGTTGAGCTTGGCATTTACTCGCAACCCATTGAGTGACCTTTTTAGCAAACGCCACACCACCGCCAGATTTCTCCATCAAGGCAACAAAGCCACCAATAAAGACCAAGAGCAAAATGACGCCCGCATTGTAGCTGTCAGTTAATTGCGGCAGTAGATAGCTTTTCATCAATGCACTAAACGAGTCTAGTGGCCCTTTTTCGACAAATGTCCCTTCGAGCATAGCGACACCACTCACCACACCCGCGAATAAACCAACAACGACATTTCTTGTGGTCAGCGCGAGGAAAAGAGTAATAAGGATGGGAATGAGAGAGGTAACGTCAGCCTGTTCCATAGCAATACCATTTATGATAATTAAACAATTAAAATGAATATATATTTAATTTAACCGCATGTATATATCTCTCACAAAAAAGTTGAGCCAGCTCTTCACAAACTTGAAGTACAAAAAAACCAGCCCGAAGGCTGGTTCTTATAAACTCAACTGTCTAGAGGAAAATTATTCCCACTCGATAGTCGCTGGTGGCTTACCAGAAATGTCGTAAACAACACGAGAAATGCCATCAACTTCGTTGATAATACGGTTAGATACCTTACCTAGGAAGTCGTATGGTAGGTGCGCCCAGTGTGCCGTCATAAAGTCGATGGTTTCTACTGCACGCAGTGATACAACCCAGTCGTATTTACGGCCATCGCCCATTACACCAACAGAACGTACTGGTAGGAATACCGTGAACGCTTGAGATACTTTGTTGTATAGATCAGCTGCGTGCAGCTCTTCAATAAAGATAGCATCAGCACGACGTAGCAAGTCACAGTATTCTTTCTTGATTTCACCAAGAACACGAACACCTAGACCTGGACCTGGGAATGGGTGGCGGTAAAGCATGTTATAAGGCAGGCCTAGCTCTAGACCAATCTTACGTACTTCATCTTTGAACAGCTCACGTAGTGGCTCAACAAGACCCATTTCCATGTCATCTGGAAGACCGCCCACGTTGTGGTGCGATTTGATCACGTGCGCTTTACCAGTCTTAGATGCAGCAGACTCGATTACATCAGGGTAAATCGTACCTTGAGCTAGCCATTTCGCGTTTTTCAGCTTCTTAGACTCTTCATCGAATACATCTACGAATACGTGACCGATAGTCTTACGCTTCTCTTCTGGGTCAGACTTGCCTTCAAGTGCTTTTAGGAAGCGTTCTTCAGCGTCAACTTTGATGATGTTCAAACCAAATTGGTCGCCGAACATATCCATTACTTGTTGACCTTCGTTTAGACGAAGTAAACCGTTATCAACAAATACACACGTTAGCTTGTCGCCGATTGCACGGTGAACCAGCATCGCGACTACCGATGAATCAACACCACCAGATAGACCTAGGATAACTTCGTCGTCACCCACTTGCTCTTTAATGCGAGCAACCGCGTCTTCGATGATAGATTCCGATGTCCATAGACGTTCACAGCCACATACGCCAAGAACAAAGTTCTCAAGCATTTGTAGGCCACCTTTTGTGTGTGTCACTTCTGGGTGGAACTGAACGCCGTAGTATTTCTTCTCTTCATTCGCCATCGCAGCGTAAGGACAAGTGTCTGTCTCACCAACTTTTACGAAATCGGCTGGGATCTCTACTACTTTGTCGCCATGGCTCATCCAAACGTCTTGAGTTGCTTCAAGGTCTTTAAATAGAGCACATTCACCAGAAACTTTAACCTGAGCGTAGCCAAACTCACGTTCGTTAGAGCCCGCCACTTTGCCTCCTAGCTGTTCCGCCATGGTTTGCATGCCGTAACATACGCCAAGCAAAGGAACACCAGAATCAAACACATATTGAGGCGCGCGTGGAGAGTTCTCTTCCGTTACGCTTTCTGGACCGCCAGATAGGATAATGCCATCTGGGTTGAATTCGCGAATATCCGCTTCTTCTACATCCCAGCTCCATAGTTCACAGTAAACGCCGATTTCACGTACGCGGCGTGCTACTAATTGAGTGTACTGAGAACCGAAGTCCAAGATCAGAATACGTTGGTCATGGATATTTTTAGTCATTTTGAGCAGTCTTTTTAAGGCTAAGTGATTAAAACCGAGGCGAGTGTACTCGCCTCTTCTTAATGCTTCAAGGAAAAAGCAAACGTTTCCGTTAGGTAATTAGTTCCCTAGACGGTAGTTCGGCGCTTCCTTAGTAATTTGAACATCGTGTACATGAGACTCTTGCATACCTGCACCAGAGATACGTACAAATTCAGCTTTCGTACGCATATCTTCGATAGTTGCAGAACCAGTTAGACCCATGCTTGAACGTAGACCACCCATTTGTTGGTGTACGATCTCTTTTAGACGGCCTTTGTATGCGATACGACCTTCGATACCTTCTGGTACTAGCTTGTCCGCTGCGTTGTCAGACTGGAAGTAACGGTCAGAAGAACCTTGAGACATAGCACCAAGAGAACCCATGCCACGGTAAGACTTGTAAGAACGGCCGTTGTATAGAATCACTTCACCCGGCGCTTCTTCAGTACCTGCAAACATAGAACCAACCATCACACATGATGCGCCAGCTACGATTGCTTTACAGATATCACCTGAGAAACGGATACCACCGTCAGCAATAACCGGAATACCATAATCATTAGCCACTTCTGCCGCATCTGCGATTGCAGTGATTTGTGGCACTCCCACACCCGTTACAATACGAGTTGTACAGATAGAACCAGGGCCGATACCCACTTTCACTGCGCTTACGCCAGCTTCGATTAGTGCTTTAGCACCAGCACCTGTTGCTACGTTACCACCGATGATGTCTAGATCTGGGTAAGCAGCGCGAGTTTCGCGGATGCGGTTTAGTACACCTTCAGAATGTCCGTGTGAAGAGTCGATAAGTAGAATGTCAACGCCTGCTTCAACTAGAGCAGCAACACGCTCTTCGTTACCAGCGCCAGCACCAACGGCTGCGCCAACACGTAGGCGACCACGCTCATCTTTACATGCGTTTGGTTTACGTTCTGCTTTGTGGAAGTCTTTCGCAGTAATCATACCGGTTAGTTGGAACTCATCATTCACAACCAATACTTTCTCTACACGAGCTTCGTGCATTTTCTCTTGCACTTCTTCTCGTGTTGCACCTTCTTTAACTGCTGCCAACTTCTCTTTTGGCGTCATTACTGAAGATACTTTCTTAGAAAGGTCCGTCACAAAACGAACGTCACGACCAGTGATAATACCAACAAGCTCATTGCTCTCAGTGACAACAGGGAAACCTGCAAAACCATGCTTTTCAGTGAGTGCAACAACATCAGCGATGGTCGCGTCAGGGTTTACAGTAACCGCGTCAGTTACCATACCAGCTTCGAACTTCTTAACTTTACGAACTTCGGCTGCCTGCTGCTCAATAGACATGTTCTTGTGGATAAAGCCAATGCCACCCTCTTGCGCTAGCGCAATTGCTAGACGAGCTTCAGTAACAGTGTCCATAGACGCTGAAATCATTGGGATGTTTAGGGTGATGTTCTTAGTTAGCTGAGTGCGAAGATCAGCTGTGTTTGGGAGAACGGTGGAGTGTGCTGGCACAAGTAGTACGTCATCGAATGTCAGCGCTTCTTTGGCAATTCTTAGCATTTGCAATATCTCACAATTAGAGGAGTAAAAAGAACAATCCAATCTCATCGTTTCGCATAATGAGGGTAACCTGCGTTAGCAACTAGCTACATTTGGATTAGATATTGCGGAGGGATTATACGGTTAACGCAATCGCTTGACCACAAATTTTTTAATTTTTTTCTTGCAATTACCCCCTTGCTATGTATTATATTGCCGCTAATTTCCATACTCACGTCTAAGAGATTAGCTGTGCTCTCCAAGACCAATCAAAACATCTTTACTGTTTCTCGTCTCAACGCAGAAGTTCGTTTACTCCTTGAAAACGAAATGGGGATCGTTTGGCTCGTCGGAGAGATATCCAACTTTTCAGCTCCTGTCTCTGGTCACTGGTACCTCACTCTTAAAGACTCTCGCGCTCAAGTTAAATGTGCCATGTTTCGTGGTAACAATCGCCGCGTTACTTTCAAACCCGCTAACGGTAATCAAGTCCTAGTAAAAGCTCGTCTGTCTCTTTATGAGCCTCGCGGTGACTACCAATTGATCATCGAAAGCATGCAACCGGAAGGTGATGGCCGTCTTCAACAAGAGTTTGAAGAGCTGAAAATGAAGCTTGCAGCAGAAGGGTTGTTCGCGCAAATCAATAAGCAATCTTTGCCTGAGCACCCTAAACGTGTTGGCGTCATCACATCGAAAACTGGTGCCGCGCTTTACGATATCTTAGACGTATTGAAACGTCGTGATCCTTCCCTACCTGTTGTGATTTATCCGACAGTGGTACAAGGTGAGGACGCAGCCATTCAAATTGCACAAGCCATTGGTCGCGCTAACAGCCGTGATGAATGTGATGTACTAATTGTGGGCCGAGGTGGTGGTTCATTAGAAGACTTATGGTGCTTTAACAACGAGATATTAGCTCGCACGATTGCAGCAAGCCAAATTCCTATTATTAGCGCCGTTGGACATGAAGTTGACGTGACAATAGCTGATTTTGTCGCCGACGTACGCGCGCCTACTCCATCAGCAGCCGCTGAGCTAGTAAGCCGTGATAACAGCCACAAAGATCAAGCTTTAGTTACCCGCCAGCATAAGTTAGCGAGCGCGATGCGTTACTACCTAGCACAACAAAAGCAGCAATCTGCTCAATTAGTGCACCGTCTAGAGAGACAGCACCCAAGCTATCGCTTGCAACGTCAGACGCAACAGTTAGATGAGTTGGACATGCGCTTACAGCGAGCGATGAGTCGTTTTATTGCCTTGCGTCAACAGCGAATCGAGCGTCAACATTATCGGCTGCAATTAAATTCTCCTGTAACACGCCTTGCCGAGCAGAAGTCGAAGCTAGAACGTGTAGAGCAAAAGCTCATGGATGCAATGGATCGCAAGTTACTGACTATGCGCCATCAACTCGCGATTGCCGCAGAAAAGTTGGACACCGTCAGCCCACTAGCGACATTGAAACGAGGTTACTCAATTACTCAAACTGAGCAAGGTAAAGTAATTACGCAATCTTCAGATGTTAAGTCGGGAGATGTATTGATTACTCGATTAGCCGAAGGCGACGTTCGTTCTACCGTTAACTGAATACAAACTCTGGTTAACTGATTTTCTGGAACTCAAATCGGACACGTGATTTTGACTTGAGTTCATTACACACATTGCAAAAGTAACTCGCAGCACCGCATGCTTGCAGCTTCTCCAGCTCCGCCTCACAATCAGGGCAAAAACCTACTTTTTTAAAATCCGATTCACACTGTGCACAATGGTATTGTCCCGTCCATTCCAGTTCGACATTGCAAGTCGGGCAAATGTTCTGCTGCATATCCCGTTCCTCTCTCTAAACTAAGCAATTTCGAGTAACGCATGCTACTCAAAATAACGAACAAGTATGTTGATCTTCATCACCGCCCCAACAAGTTTCACGAGGCGTTAACCATACTTGATACGTAGGATCTTATACTGATCGTCTGATATTTACTCCTTGATCAGCGATCACCCCTTAAAAGAATATTTATATAACCACACACCGAAAGCATAAGTTACATATTCTGCATTCCAATTTAATACAGAATAAAAAACCCTAAAGAGATTTAATTAAACGAAAAATCAGAATTTAATAAAAAGATCTTATTCAAAAAGCAGTGTTTACATTGGTGTGCATTTCGATAGTTTGAGCGTCGAGCTTAACGAGTTTAACTTGGATAAAAGCAAACTCATTTAAATGGCTCGCATGCGTTCCACCACAAGGGATTACCGCTAATTGACCTTCCCCTAAATCGCACTTCCAATAGCGAGAATCCGTTAATCTATCGCCGTGGCATTCCATGGTGATCATCGCATCTCTTTGAAGCCATTCAACCAGTTGGCCATTCACTTTTTCTGCAATCGCCTGGAGGTCATTCAGCATATCTGCACTGTTTAATCCTCTTTTACGGAGCGTTTTGCCTAAACGGTACGTATCGAGGCACTTGTCTGGAGTGACATAACTAGTAACTTGCGCATAGCTATTAAAGTCATAATAACCATGTGGGTCTTTGCGGTCTGCGTCTTTTCGCCAATAGTCTTCCGATAGTACTTTATTCAACGCCAAATACGCTAAGTGTCCTGCAGTGTGGCCTCGACTCACAGCATTTTGATAGTCTTTATCTACCGCTAATGTTACCAAGTCATTAATTGCAAATGATTCCGTACGTGATAAAACATGCACGACGACAAACACCCAACCTTCAGCATCACGCTTTACAGGGATGTCACTACCCACATACAAAGCACCACTCTCCTGCTCCACTGCTCCAACTTGGCAATCTACTACGTCATGCTCAGCCCCATTCACCTTCAACGTTCCTTTGTCTGCAGGGTGATCCGGCCATATGTGACTAACGGGATGGAACGGCGTGACATCTGTAATAACGTAAGTCACTTTTTCCGTAGATTGAACGAGCTGTATTTGTGCTTCTAATTGCCATGTTTGATGACAAAAACGAGTCTTTGTTGCTGTGATAGTCATTTTTACGATTACTTTTGATAAAAAAATACCCAAGTAGAAACTTGGGTATTCGAATTTCATTATTTATTGCGGTTTTTCACCATCGACATCATACGCTTACGTTTACGCTCTTGTGATAGCGTAAGCTTATTCGTACGGTTCTCGTATGGGTTATCACTGTTGTGGAAGTTAATGCGAATCGGTGTTCCCATAATTTCCAGAGACTTACGGAAGTAGTTCATCAGATAACGTTTATACGAATCTGGCAATTCACGAACCATGTTACCGTGGATAACAACGATCGGTGGGTTGTAGCCACCTGCGTGTGCGTATTTGAGTTTGATACGACGACCACGAACCATTGGCGGCTGGTGATCATCCACTGCCATCTTCATGATACGCGTCAGTACTGACGTACCCACGCGCGTTGTCGCCGAGTTATATGCTTCTTGGATAGATTCAAACAAGTGACCAACGCCAGTACCGTGCAGCGCAGAGATAAAGTGGATACGCGCGAAATCGACGAATCCTAGACGGCGGTCCAGTTCTTTCTTCACGCTTTCTTTCACGTCACTGTCTAGACCATCCCACTTGTTAACGGCGATGACAATTGAGCGGCCAGCATTCAGTGCAAAACCAAGCAAGCTTAGGTCTTGGTCTGAAATATTTTCACGAGCATCAATCACCAGTAGAACGACGTTTGCATCTTCTACCGCTTTCAGCGTCTTAACAACAGAGAACTTTTCAACCGTTTCATTGATACGACCACGACGACGAACACCTGCAGTGTCAATCAGTACGTATTCGCGTCCATCACGTTCCATCGGGATGTAGATAGAGTCGCGCGTTGTACCTGGCATATCGTATACAACTACACGTTCTTCACCCAGAATACGGTTAGTCAGTGTCGATTTACCTACATTCGGCCGACCGATGATCGCCAACTTAATCGGCTGCTCTTGAAGGCGTTTGAACTCTGCTTCTGCGTCTTCTTCAGTGTAATCTTCAACAAGAGGCTCTTCGTCTTCGAATCCAGTCAGGTCTTCAATCTCACCTTCTTCAGATTCACTTGTTAGTAGATCATCAAAGAATGGAGATAAAGCACGCTCAAGCAAAGCGGTCACACCACGGCCATGAGCGGCCGCAATCTGGTACATATCATCCACGCCGAGCTGCCAAAAGTCAGCACACGCCGCATCGGCATCAATACCATCGATTTTGTTTACTACCAGCATCGCTGGCTTTTCAATTTTACGCAGATGCGCAGCAATTGCTTCATCTGAAGGTGTCAGACCAGCACGACCGTCAACAAGGAACAATACAACATCAGCCTCATCAATCGCGGCTAATGACTGTTCTGCCATCTTTGTTTCCACGCCTTCTTCTGTGCCATCGATACCACCAGTATCAATCACAATGAATTCGTGCTCTTCACCAAGTCTCGCCTGGCCATATTTACGGTCTCGCGTTAGGCCTGGAAAGTCCGCAACCAACGCGTCACGAGTGCGAGTCAATCGGTTAAATAGTGTAGATTTACCTACGTTCGGACGCCCTACTAGAGCTACAACAGGTACCATAACAACCTCTACAATAATCTTTCTTCTGTAGTTATAGGTAACGACTTGCTCGATGCCAAATCAAACCAGCTTTTTACCTATAACCACGTCAGGGTTAATAAATTCAAACAACAAAACGGCTCCTAGCTGTCACCAGCCAGGAGCCGAATGTGAATTATATCACGATATTATTCGTTAATGGTTAGTTTCTTTACATCGCCGTTGCGAGTTGTAATCACATAACCATCCGACAATAACGTCGGGCCAACTGCCAAGCCACTATCATCGACAAACTGCTGCGCAACAAATTCGCCCGTTGAACGATCCATCCAGTGAAGGTAACCAAGCGTGTCACCGACAACGAGATAATTGCCAACAATAACTGGCGCTGTAAGTTGTCGGTGCTCAAGCAAGCTGTTTTCCCACAACTCAGTCCCGCTTCGTGAATCAACGGCAACAACATGATCTTTTTCCGTTATCACAAAGATGCGACTACCATCTGTAGAAATGTCTGTCGCAGATGAGTAATTACGCTTCCAAATCGGGTTCGCTGAACGCAAGTCAATGGCGATAAGTTGACCATTGTATCCAATGGTGAAAAGAGTACCGCCTAGCACAATTGGCGATGAATCAACGTCAACCAAACGATCAATTTCTGTCGCGCCTTTTGGCGTACCAACAGGCTGTTGCCAAATCAACTGACCACGCTCAACGATAGCAGCTGCGAGTCGGCCATTTGCCGTTCCCCAAAACACACCGCCGCCAATTGCAGTCGGAGTACTGTCGCCACGTAAAGTTAAGTTCGGCACTTCTGTACTCAATGCCCAGCGTTGCTCACCTGTACTCTCATTAAGGGCAATCAACATGCCTCGGCTAGTATTGATGATAATAAGGCCTGAATCTGCAACTGGCTTCGCCAGTACCTCACCACCAACTTTTACACGCCAAACAATTTCACCTGTTTCTTGGTCAAGAGAGATGACTTCACCATTCTCAGAGCCAATGTAAAGGTTTCCGTATGCCGCTGTGATACCACCAGAGAGACGAGCAATGACATCTTCTTCTAGGTCCGTTTGCCAACGTTGTTTACCATTCTCAGGATCGAGCGCTTTTACTAAGCCATCACGACTTGCCACGAACAATGTATCATTCGCAAATACAGGGGATAGCTTTGAAAAGTAATGACCGACACCATCGCCAACCGACGTGCTCCACTCACTACTGGTTGTAAACTGACTGTCTACCTGAGGTAGTGGCGCCATTACAATGGTGTCTTTCTCACCTGCACAACCGGCAAGTACTCCCATTGTTAACGCCCCTAGCAAGGCTTTCTTAAAGACTCTTTTCATCCAATGCGGTCCTTATTTCGCCAGATCGTCCAATTTCATTTGTAGTGTCGGGCTTGCATCTGCCGCTTGCTGAGCTTCAGTATACGCAGCGTACGCAGCATCTTTGTCACCTTGGCGAATCGCAATATCGCCACGAAGTTCAGCAATACGACCTGTCCATGCTGTATCAGTGACGTTACTTAGCTCTGCCGTTGCAGCGTCGAAGTTACCCATTTCCGTCTCAATACGCGCAATGCGGTAACTAATCAATGGTAACAACGCAGCATCTTGAGTGTTGCTTTGCGCCCACTTCAGTTGCTCCAATGCAGCAGAAAGGTCTTGAGCTTCAACTTGTGCTTTAGCAAGTTGTAGTGCAGCCAATACTGAATATTCTTTTACTTCATTTGACTCAATGAAAGCTTTCACGTCAGCTTGAGCATCAGTGCCTTTGTCTTGCAAAGCATTCATTGCTGTCGTGTAGCTTTGAGAAGCTGCTTCACTCGCCTGAATCACAGAATCCTGGTAGTAACGCCAGCCAAATAGACCACCTAAACCAACAACCGCACCGATGATGACGGCTTTGCCGTTTTCCTTCCACCAGTCTTTAATGGCTTCAACTTGTTGTTCTTCAGTATCGTAAAGTTCCACTTCCTGTCCTCTTAAAACATGTAAATGGCAGCTTAGCTGCCATTGTTCCTATTTCGTTTAAAGGCTCCACATTTGGGAGCCTTAGCTTACGAACTAGGATGTAATTTTGTTAGATTACTAAAAGACTTAAATCAGTGCTGCGATCTTTTCTGCAACTTCTGCTTGGTTGTAAGTCTCTTGCTCACCACCAGCTAAGTCTTTCAGTACTACAGTGTTATCCGCAACTTCGTTTTCGCCCAGAACCAATGCTACAACAGCACCAACTTTGTCTGCGCGTTTAAACTGTTTCTTGAAGTTACCGCCACCGAAGTGATTCATCACACGAACGCCTGGAACAGACTCGCGAAGCTGTTCTGCTAGCTTCATTCCTGCCATCATGGTGCCTTCACCCGCAGTGACTACGTACACGTCAACACTGCGACGAACGTCTGTCAGTTCCAACGTTTCTAGCATCAGTACTAGACGCTCTAGGCCCATTGCAAAGCCAACCGCTGGTGTTGGTTTACCACCTAATTGCTCTACAAGGCCATCGTAACGACCACCACCACATACAGTGCCTTGAGCACCTAGGCTCTCAGTGATCCACTCAAATACCGTGCGATTGTAGTAATCCAGACCACGAACTAGACGTTCGTTAACTGTGTATTTGATACCTGCAGCGTCTAAAAGTTCACATAGACCTGCGAAGTGTGCTTTAGATTCTTCACCCAAGTAATCTGAAAGGCGAGGCGCATCACCTAAAATAGCTTGAACGTCTGGGTTCTTCGTATCCAGAACACGCAGTGGGTTCGTGTGCATGCGACGCTTACAATCTTCATCTAGCACATCAATATGTTGCTCAAGGAATGCAACCAGTGCAGTACGGTAGTCTGCGCGGTCTTCTTGAGAACCGATAGAGTTCAGCTCAAGACGAACATGTTCATTGATACCTAGCTCACGCCATAAACGCGCCGTCATCATGATAAGCTCTGCATCAACATCTGGACCATTTAGACCAAACACCTCAACACCACACTGGTGGAATTGACGGTAACGACCTTTCTGCGGACGTTCATGGCGGAACATAGGTCCCATGTACCACAGACGCTGTTCATCACGGTTGATAAGGCTGTTTTGAATACATGAACGTACACAACCCGCCGTACCTTCAGGGCGAAGTGTTAGGCTGTCGCCGTTACGGTCATCAAAGGTGTACATTTCTTTTGAAACGACGTCTGTTTCTTCACCAACAGCGCGGCTGAATAGGTTTGTTTCTTCAACGATTGGCATGCGCACTTCGTTATAACCGTATGCGCTAATTACATTTTTCACTGTGTTTTCTAGTTTTTGCCACAGTGGCGACTGAGTTGGGAGGCAATCGTTCATGCCTCGAATTGCTTGAATTGTTTTTGCCACAATACTTACCGTAATTCTCGTTGAGATTAATCTTGTACTTTAACTTCGATGCGGTTTTCGCCATTCATCATAGCTGCTTTCGCACGGATCTTAGCTTCTAGCTTATTCACAAGGTCATCGTTATCAAAGCGCTCTTTCTGGCGTTTACCATCTTCGTAGAATGCGCTCTTCTTGTTACTACCTGCTAGACCTAAGTGAGAAACTTCTGCTTCACCAGGGCCGTTTACCACACAACCGATGATAGACACATCCATTGGCGTGATGATGTCTTCTAAACGTTGCTCCAGTGCATTCACCGTACCAATCACATCGAATTCTTGGCGTGAGCAGCTTGGGCACGCAATAAAGTTGATGCCTCGAGAGCGAATGCGCAGAGATTTAAGGATGTCGAAACCGACTTTGATTTCTTCAACTGGATCGGCAGCCAAAGAGATACGCAGCGTATCGCCTATCCCTTCAGATAACAGCATACCTAAGCCAACAGATGACTTAACAGCGCCAGCTCGAGCACCACCCGCCTCTGTGATACCTAAATGAAGAGGCTGATCGATTTTCTTCGCCAGCAGACGATATGAATCCACCGCAAGAAAAACGTCTGAAGCTTTCACGCTAACTTTAAATTGGTCAAAGTTAAGACGATCGAGATGATCTACGTGACGCATCGCCGATTCAACCAAGGCTTCTGGCGTAGGCTCACCGTATTTCATCTGTAGATCTTTTTCCAAAGATCCACCATTGACACCAATACGGATCGGGATATTTTTATCGCGAGCGCAATCAACAACAGCGCGAATGCGCTCTTCATTGCCGATGTTACCTGGGTTGATACGTAAACAGTCAACTCCGTACTCCGCCACTTTCAGCGCGATACGATAGTCGAAATGAATATCAGCCACTAATGGTACAGAAACTTGCTGTTTAATCAGTTTGAAAGCTTCTGCTGCGTCCATCGTAGGTACAGAAACTCGAACGATATCTGCGCCGACTTTTTCTAGTGCTCGGATTTGAGCGACTGTCGCTTCTACGTCAGTCGTGCGAGTGTTAGTCATTGACTGTACTGCAATTGGCGCACCATCACCAATTGGCACATCACCCACATAAATACGCGTCGATTTACGACGAATAATTGGAGATTCGTGTTGCATAATTTTTTATAACGGTAGAGTGAATCTAGCTACTTTGCCTGAAGTATACCCAGAAAGGTCGACAGGTTCACTTGCAAATGTCATTGTAACCCCTTCCGGTGCGCCTAATATCACTTTAAATGGCGCTTTTCCGGTAAGTTCTACATCTTGTCCTGGCTTATGAGTACCACTTACCAGCGTTTTACCATTGGTGTCTTTTACTTGAATCCAACAGTCCGCTTTAAACTTCATAGTAAGAAGTGTCATGCCTTCAGGTACTACTGGCGCAGGCTGTTCCTCTTCCGCCGCTTCAATCACGGCAACAGGTTCTTCAGAATCTACGCTTGTTGTATTTTCAGTTTCAGTCAGCAAAGGATCCGCCCCTTGCTCAACGGATGCTTCAGTCGATTCAGCAACGCCTTCATTAGTTGAAGCAACTTCTTCAGGAGTGCTTGCGATTAACTCTTCAGCCGTCATCAAATCGATATCAGCTAATTCTTGAGCAGTGGGCTGCGGCGCTTCAACACTTGAATCCGTTACTTCCTTAGTTAGGCTATTCTCTTGTTGGTTTTGCCACCACCATGCCGCTGAAATGCCAATAATGACCAGCCCGATAACCCAAGTAAGGAGCATAATACGGCTATTGTGCTTCTCGTCTTTTGTTTTACGAGAGAAGCTTTGCATTTCAATTTCTTGCTCTTGAGGCTGAGCATCGGCAGTCTGCTCTAACGCCGTCAAAACCACCTTCTCATCAAGACCTACGAATTTAGCGTAAGAGCGTAAGTAACCACGCGTAAATGTCGCGACTTGTTGAGATTCAAATCGGTTATTTTCAATATCTTCAATCACAGAAATGCGAAGCCTCAGGCGATCGGCAACTTGCTTTTGGCTCATTCCCAAGGATTCACGTTTGTTTTTCAGTAATGTGCCAGCTTCAATAGAGAGTGGCACTTCATTCGTATTTTCGTGTTCTGTCATAATGGCGGTATTTAATCTGTTTTAGTGGCTAACGTGGTCATGTATTTTCGTTATTGTTCTTAAGCCTCTTTAAAGATAGCTAGCCTAAACGCGTTAACCAAAAATAATAATTTTAAGAAACTCTCAGCGATCTGAGTGCGAATACCCGTTTTGCAAAAATCAGCAAAACGTATGTGAGAAAGTGCTGAGAATTATCGGTGTCATCGTTAGTGTTACATATCATGATAAGCGAATGCGCAACGAAGACAAAAACTCTTTACACTCAAACTAACAGATAGCTCAAGCTTTTGTCCAAACTTTGACAAAGGAATTCGAAATTATACCCAAATAACCTTAGGTTGAAGAGTGATAGTCCCAAATCTTGGCGAAAATGTCCTAAACAATAAACAAAATAGCCAGAGCGAATGGCTCTGGCTATTTTTGAATTCCGGTCGTTTATACAGCTTTCACTTCAATGGTATCGGCACCGCGTGACGCTTTCAGCATTGCCGTACGTTTAGTTCGGTCAATTACATCACCGACCAACTGACCACATGCGGCATCAATGTCATCACCACGCGTTTTACGAACCGTAACTGTGTGCTCGTATTGCATCAATGTTTTTTGGAAGCGATCAATACGTGAGTTACTTGGTTTCTTGTAAGGTGAACCTGGGTACGGGTTAAACGGAATCAAGTTAATCTTACATGGTGTGTCTTTCATCAGCTCAGCCAGTTCACGAGCATGGTCCATGTCATCGTTCACATGATCAAGCAACACGTACTCGACTGTTACCTTGCCACGGTTTGCATTCGATGAAGCAATGTAACGACGAACGGATGCTAGGAAATCTTGAATATCCCAACGATCGTTAATTGGCATGATTTCACTACGCAGCTTATCGTTTGGCGCATGAAGAGAGATCGCCAACGCAACGTCGATTTTGCCCGTCATCTGATCAAGACCAGAAACCACACCTGATGTTGATACGGTTACGCGACGCTTCGACAAACCAAAGCCAAGGTCATCCAACATTAACTCCAGTGCTGGAATCAAATTCTTCATATTAAGAAGCGGCTCACCCATACCCATCATCACGACGTTCGTAATTGGGCGACGGCCTGTTTCTTTCTCAAGACCAATTTCACGTGCAGCACGCCAAACCTGACCGATGATCTCTGAAACTTTCAAGTTACGGTTAAAACCCTGCTGTGCTGTTGAGCAGAACTTACATTCCAATGCACAACCTACTTGAGAAGATACACAAAGCGTTGCGCGATCATCTTCTGGAATGTAAACCGTTTCTACATCCTGATCACCAACCTTCATTGCCCACTTGATCGTGCCGTCTGAAGAATGCTGAGCTTCTGCTACAGTTGGTGCTTTAATTTCACACTTGTGTAAAAGCTTTTCGCGCAGCTTCTTGTTGATGTTTGTCATTTTTTCGAAGTCATCTACACCGAAATGGTAGATCCACTTCATAACCTGATCGGCACGAAACGCTTTCTCGCCAAGTTCTTCCGCGAAAAACTGACGCATGCCTTTGCGATCAAAGTCGAGTAGATTGATTTTTTCAGTGGTCATGTTGCCTCTCAATGACTGAAACAAGAATAAGGGCGCGAATTGTACAGCCTTTATGCAGCTACAACAAGGGGTGTAAGACCCTGAGTTTGCTAAGGCATTAAAATAAAAACGATTAAATTTTAATCAGACTTTACGGTGAGAATAATGATTAGACAACCGACAACAAAAGCGTAGAAGTGGTACAGAGAAAACAGTGAGAACAAACACACGTAACTAAGCTTTCACCCCTGCAAGATGCTCAGATTAGCCAACATCTTCGCGAATAATTACGAATGAACTCGCCGGTGAAATGGAGAATGCGGAATAAAAAACCTCGGACAATTCCGAGGTTATTACGAACTAGATCATCACGCAAAAGTGATGCATGAACGAGTTAGCGAGAGAAAACTTCTGATTCAGGGAAGAAAAACTCAATTTCACGAGCGGCAGACTCAGGGCTATCGGAACCATGAACTGAATTGTGACGCATGCTGAGTGCGTAATCAGCACGCAAAGTGCCACATGCCGCGTCCTCTGGGTTGGTTTTACCCATTAGCTCGCGGTAACGTGCAATCGCATTTTCGCCTTCCAATACCTGAACCATAATAGGACCAGATGTCATGAACTCTTTTAGAGGAGGGAAAAACTCTTTACCTTCATGCTCTGCATAAAAGCCGCTTGCCTGATCTTCTGTCAGGTGAACCATTTTGGCAGCGATGATACGTAGGCCAGCCTTTTCAATACGATTGTAGATTTCACCAATTAGGTTTCGCTCTACAGCATCAGGCTTAATGATTGAAAATGTTCTTTCTAGAGCCATAAAATTTCCTTTCTGTACTTGTAATAATAGTTGTGCTTTTAAAGTGACTTACTGGGTAAGAGCAGCACTCAAACAAGAGAGTGCTGCAATCAATCTTATTTTCCAGCTTGCTCATTGAGGAAACGAGCAAGTGTACGAACACCCATACCCGTTGCTCCCGCAGCCCATTTATCAGAAGCGGCTTTACGATACGTACCCGCACAGTCGAAATGTAACCAGCCTTTATTGTAGTCCTCAACGAAGTAAGACAAGAATGCAGCAGCAGTACTTGCACCTGGAGAATAATCACCAGAGCTGATATTCGATAAATCGGCAAAATTAGATGGCAACATTTCTCGATGGAAATCAGCAAGTGGTAGCGGCCACAAGCCTTCTTTTTCCTGGTTTGCCGCCGTGAGGGCTTGATGCGATAGCTCATCATCAAAGCTCATTAGCGCATGGTAATCGTTACCTAACGCATTCTTCGCTGCGCCTGTTAGCGTCGCGCAGTCAATAATTAACTCAGGCTTTTGCTCACTGGCGTAGATAAGACCGTCTGCAAGCACCAAGCGACCTTCCGCGTCGGTATTCATAATCTCAACGGTTTTGCCGTTTTTATAAGTGATGATGTCGCCAAGCTTAAGGGCACGGCCAGAAACCATGTTCTCAGCACAACACAAGATCAGTTTTACGCGCTTGTTTAAACCACGCAAGATAGCTAATCCTAGGCCACCAGTGATAGTACCCGAGCCACCCATATCTGCTTTCATTGCACTCATGAAGGTAGAAGGCTTCAAGCTGTAACCACCGGAATCAAAGGTGATGCCTTTACCCACAAGACATGCGAATACAGGTGCGTTTTCGTCACCAGTTGGGTTGTAGTCTAACTGAAGCATCGCAGAAGTACGCTCAGAACCACGGCCTACTGCGTAAATACCTTCCCAACCTTCTGCCAACAAGTCTTTGTCTTTGACGATACGTGCTGTCACAGTGCCTTTCGGCGCAACAGATTTAATGAATTCAGCAGCCATTGTCGCTAGCTGACGAGGAGCAACTTCTTCTGCCGTTTTGTTGATAATATCGCGGGTAAAATCAGTCGAAGTAATACGAGCTTGAAGCTCTGCTTGATCTTCATCAGACAATGCTGCCCACTCAACTGAGCCATGTTTTTTAGGGTTACGGAACCCTTGGTGGAAAGCCCATACGCTCTCTAGATCCCAGTTATCACCAGAAAGAAAAATAGAACGAATTCCTTGGCCATCTAGCTGACGAGCTGCACGTTGAATTGCGCCGAGATCATGACCTTCACCTAAGTGAATAGTTGCGCCGTTTTCAGCGAATGAAAGCAGTGCTTTTTCACCCCAATGTGGTGCTGCCGACTCTTGACTTAAAAATACAGACATCTGTGTAGACATGGTTTCTCCTTGTCTTATAGCAGCGTTGCCTACGCTGCTTCTTTTTAATAACTCACGGATGTTAGCATTATGTAGGGCAAAAATGTCAATTGGATAAAAAAACGGACCTAAAGGTCCGCTTTTTTTAGTAAGAATTGTTAACTAGGCTGTGTTTTACAGACTTAGTCTGCTTCGTCCATCCAGCACATGATAACGGCTTCTAGAATCTTTTCATTAGAACGGTTTGGCTCATCGTCAAACTCATCTAACTCCATGATCCATTGATGAAGATCGGTAAAACGCACTGTTTTTGGATCGACATCTGGAAACTTGTCACAAAGTTCAATCGCGATATCGCGAGAATCTGTCCATTTCATTGCTCATCTTCCTTTTGCTTCTTCCCTATATTGGGAAGATAGTTTTAGTGATCTTCTGAAGCGTGGTTTAGTGTGTATTTAGGAATTTCTACCACCAAGTCTTCATCAGCAATTCTCGCCTGACACCCTAGGCGTGACTCAGGCTCTAGACCCCACGCTTTATCTAGCATGTCGTCTTCTAGTTCTTCACTTTCTTCGAGTGAATCAAAACCTTCACGGATGATTACGTGGCAGGTAGTACACGCACATGACTTCTCACACGCATGTTCAATACCGATACCGTTTTTTAGCGCTACGTCTAGAACGGTGTCACCAGAGTTTGCTTCCAACACTGCACCTTCTGGGCACAAATCGTCGTGTGGTAATACAATAATCTTAGGCATAACTACTTATCTCTTATATATCGTCTACTGATTGACCTGACAACGCAGCTCGAATCGATTTATCCATACGGCGTGATGCGAAATCTTGGCTCGCTTTATCGGTATCTTTAATGCCTTGCTCTATCGCATCTGCATCATCACCATTACGCAGCTCAATCAAGGCTTCGATGGCTTTAATCAAGTTTTGTTTCTCTTGTTCTGATAGTAATTCATCACCATCAGCTTGCATCGCTGCAATCAAACCTTCTATCACTCGGTCGGCTTCAACACGCTGCTCAGCTAAGGCACGAGCTTGCATGTCTTCTTTTGCGTGCGTCATTGAATCACGCAACATATCCGCCACTTCATTGTCACTTAAGCCGTAAGAAGGTTTTACTTGAATCTCTGATTGAACACCAGTGCTCTTCTCCATTGCCGTAACAGAAAGAAGGCCATCAGCGTCAACTTGGTAAGTCACGCGAATATGTGCCGCACCCGCTGCCATCGGAGGAATACCTTTTAACGAGAAGCGAGCAAGTGAACGACAGTCATCAACCATTTCACGTTCACCTTGTACCACATGAACACTCATCGCCGTTTGGCCATCTTTGAATGTGGTAAATTCTTGCGCACGCGCAACGGGAATCGTAGTGTTGCGGGGGATGATCTTCTCGACCAAACCACCCATGGTTTCAATACCGAGCGACAGTGGAATCACATCAAGAAGCAACATTTCAGAGTCAGGCTTGTTACCCGCGAGAATGTCTGCTTGGATACCCGCGCCGATTGCAACAACTTCATCAGGGTTAATGCTTGTCAGGGGTGTGCGACCAAAAAACTCGCCTACCATTTCACGAACCAGCAATGTACGGGTTGAGCCACCAACCATGACGACCTCGAGTACTTCATCTGCGTCGACATCCGCATCTTTTAATGCGCGACGACAAGACATCAGGGTTTTCTTCACTAGCGGACGAATCAGATCTTCGAACTGCTCGCGAGTCACGGTGCCTTTCCAGCCAAAAACGTCAACGTCAACACTGTCTTGCTCAGAGAAAGCAATCTTAGCTTCAGTAGCAATGTTCAACAGTGTACGGTTCTTTTCTGCAGAAAGCGGCGCTTCTAGACCCGCTTGCTCCATTAAATAATCGGCAAATAGATGGTCGAAGTCGTCACCGCCTAATGCAGAATCGCCACCTGTTGCTAATACTTCAAATACGCCTTTCGATAAACGTAGGATAGAGATATCAAAAGTACCGCCACCTAGATCGTAAACCGCAATCACACCTTCTTGACCAGAGTCTAGGCCATAAGCAATTGCCGCAGCGGTTGGTTCGTTAAGTAGACGGAGAACATGAAGACCAGCTAATTTCGCCGCATCTTTTGTACCTGCACGTTGCGCGTCATCAAAGTAAGCAGGAACGGTAATAACTACACCAGCTAACTCACCACCTAACGTATCTTCAGCTCGCTTACCCAATACTTTTAGGATGTCCGCAGATACTTCAATCGGGTTTTTGTCACCTTGAGGTGTTTGCAGAATTGGCAGGCCGTTTTCACTCTCTTTAAAACGATAAGGAAGTGAAGAGTAACGGGACTGAATGTCCTTTAATGAACGACCGATCAAACGTTTTACAGAGATAATCGTGTTCTCTGGTTCAAACTCTGCTTTGGCTTTGGCTTCGTGGCCGACCGTTAACGTTTCCTCAGCGTAATTAACGACTGAAGGTAAAATAGTACGGCCCTGCTCGTCCGCAAGTGGAGTTGCATCGCCGCTACGTACAGAAGCAACCAAAGAGTTGGTAGTACCTAAGTCGATACCCGCTGCTAACTTATGCTCATGAGGTGCCGAGCTTTGGCCCGGTTCTGCGATTTGAAGTAGTGCCATGATAGGTCCTTGTCACGCTTACTAGCCGAGGAGTTTGTCTTCGACTAGCTCAATTTCGTTCTTTAGTTTGGCAATGAATTTTAGCTTACGAACTCGGTCTGCGGCTTCAGCCCATAGACCATCATCAAGCTCTTGCTCGACGCTTGCCAGATGCTGTTTGTACATTTTGCTGACCTTAGAGTCGAAGTCAAAAAGCGCCGATTCAGGATCGGAGTTGTCAGCAATCTCTTCCAGTTCTTCGCGCAGTTCCATTTGCTCCATTAAGAACATCGGATCTTGCATCGTTTGCTGTTCACCTCGGATCTCAACACCTTGCTCTGCGAGGATATACTCGGCGCGAGAAATAGGATTTTTCAGAACTTGATAGGCATCGTTGATTTGCGCCGCCTTTTGCACCGCCATCAAACGGTCACGTTCTGAGCCCGTTGCAAAGTTATCCGGGTGGAAGCGTTTTTGTAGTTCTCGGAACTGAGAAGAAAGAAGGCTACCATCCAGCTTAAACTGACTTGGTAGCCCAAATAATTCAAAGTGATTCATTAAGTTCGGGTCCTAGTAAAGCCTTCCGGACTCGCTTGCCCAGAAGGACAATCAATTAGACGTTGAAGCTTTCACCACAACCACATTCACTTTTCGCGTTAGGGTTGTTGAATTCAAAACCTTCATTCAACCCTTCTTTCACGTAATCCAATTCGGTACCGTCTAGGTACACTAAGCTTTTTTTGTCGATGATGATTTTCACTCCAGAGAGTTCAAATACTTCGTCTTCTTCATTGAGCTCATCAACAAACTCAAGTACGTATGCCATGCCGGAACAACCAGTCGTCTTCACTCCAAGACGTAAACCGATACCTTTGCCTCGGTTATCTAGGAATGCTCTTACGCGACTTGCCGCTGATTCTGTCATTGTGATGGCCATACTGCACCTTAGTCTGTCTAAATTTCGATTGGAATGGGAGCGTCAAAGCTCCCATTATATTACGGAATAATTATTCTTGGTGTTTTTTCTTGTAGTCAGCAACCGCTGCTTTGATTGCATCTTCAGCAAGAATAGAACAGTGAACTTTCACTGGTGGAAGCTCTAGCTCTTCAGCAATCTCAGAGTTTTTAATTGCTGCCGCTTCATCAACTGACTTACCTTTTACCCACTCAGTTACTAGTGAGCTTGATGCGATTGCACTACCACAACCGTATGTTTTGAACTTCGCATCTTCGATGATACCTTCAGGTGTCACTTTGATTTGAAGCTTCATTACGTCACCACACGCAGGAGCGCCAACCATACCGCTACCTACTGATGGGTCTTCTTTATCGAATGAACCAACGTTACGTGGGTTCTCGTAGTGATCAATTACTTTTTCGCTGTATGCCATGATAAATTACCTCGAATCCTCTATTTCAATCCCTGAGATTAATGGTGAGCCCATTCAACAGTGCTCAAATCAATCCCTTCTTTGTACATATCCCATAGAGGAGACATGTCGCGTAGCTTAGTCACTGCAACGCGGATTTGTTCAATTGCGTAATCAATTTCTTCTTCAGTCGTGAAACGACCAAACGAGAAACGAACCGAGCTGTGAGCCAATTCGTCATCCATGCCTAGGGCACGAAGAACGTAAGAAGGCTCAAGACTTGCAGACGTACAAGCACTACCAGAAGATACCGCTAGATCTTTAAGCGACATTAGTAGTGATTCACCTTCTACGAATGCGAAACTGATGTTTAGGTTGTGTGGTACACGCTGCTCAAAGTCACCGTTTACCGTCACTGCTTCTAAGTCTTTCACGCCATCAAAAAGACGGTTACGCAGCGCTAAAGCGTGATCGTAATCTTTTTGCATGTCTTCCTTTGCAATGCGGAATGCTTCACCCATACCTACGATTTGGTGAGTAGGAAGTGTACCAGAGCGGAAACCACGCTCATGACCGCCACCGTGCATTTGCGCTTCAAGACGAATACGAGGCTTACGACGTACGTAAAGTGCACCGATACCTTTAGGGCCGTATACTTTGTGAGCAGAAAGTGAAATTAGATCAACTTTCATCTCTTGAACGTCGATTGGTAATTTACCTGCAGATTGCGCAGCGTCCACGTGGAAAACAATTTTACGCTCACGGCACAGTTCGCCGATCGCTGTAATGTCTTGAACCACACCAATCTCGTTGTTTACATGCATAATAGACACAAGCACGGTGTCATCACGCATGGCTGCTTTAAGCTTCTCTAGATCGATCAAGCCATTTGATTCTGGCTCAAGGTAAGTCACTTCAAAGCCTTCACGCTCAAGTTGACGACATGGGTCAAGAACGGCTTTGTGCTCTGTTTTACAAGTGATTACGTGCTTGCCTTTCTTCGAGTAAAAGTGCGCTGCACCTTTAATCGCAAGGTTGTCTGATTCTGTCGCACCAGATGTAAATACGATTTCGCGAGGATCTGCATTTAGAAGGTCAGCAATTTGCTCACGAGCAGTATCGACCGCTTCTTCTGCCTGCCAGCCGTAACGGTGCGAACGTGACGCTGGGTTGCCAAATGTGCCATCCATTGTCATGTACTGAACCATTTTTTCAGCAACACGTGGATCAACTGGACATGTAGCGGAATAATCAAGATAAATCGGCAGTTTCATTCTCTACTCCAATGTAAAAAGCTGACCGCTAAGAGCGGACGTTTACACCGATGGGCGCGGCGGTTGTATTTTTGTTTGATAGCCCATGGGTTACCGCCAGATCAATGTCCTGACGATCAGAAATTTCGAGTACTTCATTGTCTGTCATCAACTCACCAAGAGTGATGTTATTCAAAAAGTCACTAATGCGAGAGCTTAGGTCACGCCACAGCGTGTGAGTAAGGCAACGTGTTCCACCTTGGCAATCTCCTTTACCTTGGCATTTAGTTGCATCTACTGACTCATCAACGGCAGCAATCACGGTACCAATAGCGATACTGTGAGCGTCGGCACCAAGTCGGTAACCACCACCAGGACCACGAACGCTGGCAACGAGACCTGCTTTACGCAATTTTGAAAATAGCTGCTCTAAGTAAGAGAGCGAGATCCCTTGACGCTCTGAAATATCAGCCAGAGGTACAGGGTTTTGTTGCGAATGCAGTGCCACATCCAGCATGGCTGTCACCGCATATCTTCCTTTAGATGTAAGTTTCATACCACACCGTATCCACATGGTTTGTAATGGTTAAGATTTTTCCATACCTGAGTAATTTGGTCAAGTATTTATTTGACCATTTTACTCAGGTATTCATCCTTACACCTAAAGTGGTTATTATTCACTCAGAACTTCTTTTCTATCGAAGTCAAAACGCCTCGTAGAATATTAAGTTCTTGGGTTTCTGGTCGAGCACGAGAGAACAAACGGCGCAACTTATTCATCACCTGTCCAGGTTGCTCTTTGTTAATAAACTGGGTCTCAACCATCACCTTTTCAAGATGCTCGAAGAACATTTCGAGTTCTCGATGACGCGGGTATTCTTCCGATTCATTTGGGGAAAACTGGCTTTGCTCTAAGTTCAAGTGTGCAACTCGCACTTCGTAACTGAGAGTTTGTACAGCCATCGCTAGGTTAAGCGAGCTGTACTCAGGATTAGCGGGAATACAAACATGGTAGTGGCACTTTTGTAGCTCTTCGTTTGTCAAACCAGTTCTTTCTCGGCCAAACACGAGCGCAACCGGATGCTTTCGGCCTTCAACTGCAAATTTCTCACCGCATTCACGTGGTTCGAGCATTGGCCATTCTAATGTACGAGAGCGGGCGCTAGAACCCACAACAAGGCCACAATCTTCAACCGCTTCTTCTAATGTGCCGACAATCTTTGCATTTTGAGCAATATCACCAGCACCCGCAGCTAAAGCAAGAGTTTGTTCATCCACTTCACATTGTGGATCGACTAATACTAGTTGGTTTAAACCCATCACTTTCATTGCTCGAGCTGCTGAGCCAATATTGCCTGAATGAGAGGTACCTACGAGTACAATTTTTACTTGATCCAACATCTGTGTTTGCTACCTAAATTAAAACCGCAGAATGTTATCATAGTTTTTTAAGACACCCTAGAGGCAAGCAGACCTCTCTTCTCATTCTTGGTTATTGTTCTCGTCCGCAGTATGCTCTGTACACTCAACCAGTCGCATTTAGAACAAAAAATAACCACTTCCCTTTTTAATTATCTCTGGTATACTCGCCGCCGCTTTCATTTGTTCTTTAACATCCGTTGGGAAATTCGTATGCATCCAATGCTAAACATTGCTATTCGCGCTGCGCGAAAGGCAGGCAATCATATTGCTAAATCATTAGAAAACACTGATAAAGTAGAATCTACTCTTAAAGGCACTAATGACTTTGTCACTAACGTAGACAAAGAAGCAGAATACATCATCATCGATACTATCAAGCAGTCTTACCCTGAGCACTGTATCGTTGCTGAAGAACAAGGTCTTATCGAAGGTAAAGATAAAGACGTACAATGGATCATCGACCCACTGGATGGCACCACTAACTTTGTAAAAGGTTACCCAACTTTCGCGGTTTCTATCGCTGTTCGTATTAAGGGCAAAACTGAAGTTGCTTGTGTTTACGATCCAATGCAAAACGAGCTATTCACTGCGCAACGCGGTGCCGGCGCTCAACTAAACAGTGCACGTATTCGTGTTGCTCAACTAAAAGACCTTCAAGGTACTGTTCTAGCAACAGGCTTCCCATTCAAGCAGAAACAACACGCTGAGTCTTACATCAAGATCGTTGGTGCGCTATTCACTGAGTGTGCTGATTTCCGTCGTAGCGGCTCTGCTGCTCTAGACCTTTGTTACGTGGCAGCTGGCCGTGTTGATGGTTACTTCGAACTAGGCCTAAAACCTTGGGATATGGCAGCAGGTGAGCTTATTGCTCGTGAAGCTGGCGCAATCCTAACAGACTTTGCTGGCGGCACTGACTACATGAAGTCTGGTAACATCGTTGCTTCAAGCGCTCGTGGCGTAAAATCTATCCTTAAGCACATCCGCGAAAACGGTAACAGCGCGATCCTTAAGTAAGATTTGAAAGTCATATTTAGCCCGTCACGCTGATGACTTTAGAAAGCCCCGCTCAATGAGCGGGGCTTTTTTGTATCTACCGAACCGTATCTACTTAGCTGCAATGTAAGGCTCTCCATACAATGAGGTTCGGCAAGCTCACGACTCTATTCAGATACAAAAAAACCGCTGATTGTTCAGCGGTTTTTGTTTTCGGTTCTCAATCTGCCTTATGGCATTTCGTCGAACTCTGCACCTTCTTTTTCTACTTGAGGTGGCATCAAGTGCTCTTTCTGGATACCCAGTTTTAGAGCCAGTGCTGATGCTACGTAGATAGAAGAGTAAGTACCTACAGTGATACCGAGTAAAAGTGCGGTTGCAAAGCCGTGAATCATAGCACCACCCTGCATGAACAGTGCAATTACCACGAACAACGTCGTACCAGATGTAATCAATGTACGGCTCAATGTTTGAGTGATTGAAGCGTCCATGATGTCCGAAGGTTCACCCTTACGCATCTTACGGAAGTTTTCACGAATCCGGTCAAATACAACGATGGTATCGTTGAGTGAGTAGCCCACAACCGTCAGTAGCGCAGCTACGATAGTCAGGTCAACTTCAATTTGTAGAAACGAAAAGACACCTAGCGTGATAATTATATCGTGAGCCAATGCCATTACCGCACCAGCCGCTAGACGCCATTCAAATCGCATCGATACATAAAGCAGGATACAGATCAGCGATACCAAGATCGCTAGACCACCAGCTTCTGTTAGCTCATCACCAACGTTGGGACCTACGAACTCAATACGACGCATTTCTACGCTTTCGCCAGTACCATCTTTGATAGCACCAATGATTTGGTTACCTAGCGTTTCACCAGAAACGTCATCACGTGGACGAAGACGGACCATGACTTCACGAGCACTACCGAAGTTTTGTACTGTCGCATCGCCAAAGCCTTTTGAATCTAGTGCTGCACGAATCTCTTCAAGGTTTGCTGGCTGTTCAAAACCGACCTCGATAAGCGTACCGCCAGTGAAATCTAGACCCCAATTAAGCCACTTGGTTGACAAAGTGAAGATAGAAGCAGCAATCATTATAATTGAAAAAACGAATGCTACTTTCGACCAACGCATAAAGCCGATCGTCTTCTCTGCTTTTAGAATTTGAAACATATTAATTCCCAGCCTTAGATCGACAATTTATCAACGCGTTTGCCACCGTAGATCAGGTTCACGATACAACGTGTACCAATAATGGCGGTGAACATTGAAGTTAAGATACCGATAGATAGAGTAACTGCGAAACCTTTCACCGCACCTGTACCGACCGCAAATAGAATGATTGCAGTAATTAGTGTTGTGATGTTCGCATCAGCAATCGTGCTGAATGCATTCGCGTAACCTTGGTGAATCGCTTGTTGTGGACTGCGTCCATCACGAATTTCTTCACGGATACGCTCGAAGATCAGTACGTTCGCATCAACCGCCATACCGACTGTTAACACGATACCGGCTATCCCTGGAAGCGTCATGGTAGCGCCTGGAATCATCGACATAACACCAATGATAAGCACCAAGTTTGCCATTAGAGCGATGTTTGCAATCAAACCAAAGCCGCGGTAGTAAAGCAGCGTAAATAGCATTACGGCAACCATACCCCAGATACATGCTTGGATACCCATATCGATGTTTTGCTGGCCCATTGATGGACCAATGGTACGTTCTTCAACGATAGAGATAGGTGCAATCAGTGCACCAGCACGTAGTAAAAGTGCTAGGTTGTGTGCTTCTGCAGCAGAGTCGATACCTGTGATACGGAAGTTACGACCAAGAGCCGATTGAATCGTTGCTTGGTTGATGACTTCTTCATGCTTATCCAGAATAACTTTGCCTTCAGGCGTACGACGGCCACTGTCTTTGTATTCTGCAAACACGGTAGCCATTAGCTTACCAATGTTCTTCTTAGAGAACGCAGACATCTTATTACCACCTTCGCTGTCTAGCGAGATGTTAACTTGTGGACGACCATATTCATCAACACTTGAGCTTGCATCTGTGATGCTTTGACCGCCAAGAATAACGCGCTTCTTAAGCACAACTGGGCGACCATCACGGTCCATCTTGATTTCACTACCTGCTGGCGCACGACCATTTGCCGCTGCCGATAGGTCAGCTTTATCATCAACTTCACGGAATTCAAGCGTTGCCGTAGCTCCGAGAATTTCTTTTGCACGAGCAGTGTCTTGAACACCAGGCAGTTCAACTACAATGCGACTAGCACCTTGACGTTGAACCAATGGTTCCGCAACACCTAGTTCGTTGACACGATTACGTAAAATCGTAATGTTTTGCTCAACAGCATAGTTACGGATCTCTTGTAAACGTTGCTCAGTAAAGGTTGCAGTAAGAGCGTAACGGCCATTTGAATCAGAATCGACAAAAATCATGTCCGGGTGATTCTTTTCTAGCGTTGCTTTCGCTTCTGCTAATTGCTCTTCGTTACGCAACAACACTTCTACCGCTTCTTTTCCAGAAGGGCGGATTGCACGGTAACGAATCTTGGCGTCACGAAGTTCGCTACGGAAAGCTTCTTCTTGTTGACCAACAAGCTTTTCCATCGCTGCATCCATATCCACTTCCATTAAGAAGTGAACACCACCGCGAAGGTCAAGACCTAGCTTCAATGGTGACGCGCCAATCGCTTCTAGCCAATCGGGTGTAGAAGGTGCAAGGTTAAGTGCAACAATTGTGTCTTTGCCTAGCGCTTCGCTGATGACATCACGAGCACTGATTTGTGTGTCAGTGTCGTTAAAACGAACAAGAATTGATCCATCTTCGAGAGCAATGGATTTATGAGAAAGTTGCTCTTTGTTAAGAGCAGTAGTGACAGCATCCAGCGTTGACATATCTACAGAGGCGCCACGCGCCCCTGTAACTTGAATAGCCGGATCTTCACCGTAGATATTTGGAAGTGCGTATAACGCAGCGGTGATGATGGCAAAAAGCACCATCAAGTACTTCCATAATGGATAACGGTTTAGCACAGCGAGGATCCTTTAGCTGTTTTATAGAGACTTAAGCGTACCTTTTGGTAGCACTGCAGTGATGAAGTCTTTCTTGATTACTACTTCATTGTTCGCGTTAAGCTCAATTGAAATGTAGTCATTGTCTTCAGCAATCTTAGTGATTTTACCCACTAGGCCACCGCTAGTTAAAACTTCGTCGCCTTTGCCCATAGAAGCCATTAGGTTTTTGTGTTCTTTTACGCGTTTCGCTTGTGGGCGGTAAATCATGAAGTAAAAGATCACTGCGAACATGCCAAGCATGATTAGCATTTCAAAACCACCGCCTGCTGGCGCACCTTCTGCTGCTGCGTGAGCCTGAGAAATAAACATTAAAACATCCTCATTATATTTTATTGATAATCAAACAAATTGGGCTTTCGCATTTTAGATTCAAGTCTGAGAGTAACTAATAGAGATCGCTCTCTCAAAAATAACGTGCGTTAGCCTACTTTATTAGCAAAAGCCTCTGGCGACATACCAAAGGCTTTAATTCTTTTAGTTTTTCAATTACTGCTCTTTTGCTAGTGGTGGCACTTCACGGCCACGACGCTCATAGAACTCAGTAACAAATTCATCGAAGCGATCTTCATCAATTGCTTTACGAATGCTTTCCATCAGACGCTGGTAGTAACGCAGGTTATGGATTGTATTCAAGCGAGCGCCTAAGATTTCATTACAACGCTCTAAATGGTGAAGGTACGACTTGCTGTAGTTTTGACAAGTGTAACAGTCACAATGCGGATCCAATGGTGTTGTATCCGTTTTATGTTTCGCATTACGGATCTTGATCACACCACCAGTCACAAATAAGTGACCATTACGTGCGTTACGCGTTGGCATTACACAGTCAAACATGTCGATACCACGACGAACACCTTCAACCAAGTCTTCTGGCTTACCTACGCCCATCAAGTAGCGAGGTTTGTCTTCAGGAAGTTGAGGACAAGTATGCTCAAGAATACGGTGCATGTCTTCTTTAGGCTCACCTACTGCCAAACCACCAACCGCGTAACCGTCAAAACCGATTTCCGTTAGACCTTTTACCGACACATCACGTAAATCTTCGTAAACACCACCTTGAACAATACCAAATAGGTTGTTCGGGTTTTCTAGCTTCTCGAAATGGTCACGTGAACGCTGTGCCCAGCGTAATGACATTTCCATCGATTTCTTCGCTTCATCGTGTGTCGCTGGGTAAGGCGTACACTCGTCAAAAATCATAACGATGTCAGAGCCCAGGTCTTTTTGAATTTCCATCGACTTTTCTGCGTCCATGAAAATCTTGTCACCGTTTACTGGGTTACGAAAATGGACACCTTCTTCAGTGATCGTACGCATCTTACCAAGGCTGAATACTTGGAAGCCGCCTGAATCAGTAAGAATAGGACCGTGCCAGTTCATAAAATCGTGCAGGTCACCGTGCATTTTCATCACTTCTTGACCAGGACGTAGCCACAGGTGGAACGTATTACCTAGCAGAATTTCTGCACCAGTACCTTTTACTTCTTCTGGTGTCATACCTTTAACGGTACCGTAAGTACCTACTGGCATGAACACAGGAGTTTGAACAGTGCCGCGTTCGAAAGTCAGTTGACCACGACGTGCATTGCCGTTTTTCTTCTTAAGATCGAATTTTAATTTCACGATGCCTCCGGGTGTCAGAGAAACAGTCTGACTGAGTGTTTAGGGCTCTACCCTACTTTAAGGAGCGGTCGCTTTTCCTTGCGAGAGACAAAGCAATGGATGCTTTATTTCCTAGCTTACTGCTAGCACTCGTAAATCTATTTTTAACTACGCCGTTTTCTTCTTGATGAACATTGAATCGCCATACGAGAAGAAACGGTATTTGTTTTCCACCGCATGTTTGTAAGCATTCATGGTGTTCTCGTATCCAGCAAATGCACTCACCAACATGATCAGTGTTGATTCAGGCAAGTGGAAGTTTGTGATCAAGCAATCCACCAACTGATATTCGTAACCAGGGAAAATAAAGATTTCTGTATCGCCAAAGAATGGGGCCAGCTCAGTCCCTTTTTGCAATGCGTCTTGCGCTGCACTTTCAAGTGAACGCACAGATGTGGTACCAACAGCAATAATTCGTCCGCCACGCGCTTTCGTCGCTTTAATTGCTTCGACGACTTCTTGCGGTACTTCTACGTACTCGGCATGCATGTGGTGATCGTTGATATTTTCCACTTTTACTGGCTGGAATGTACCCGCCCCAACGTGCAAAGTAACGTAAGCAAACTCTGCACCTTTCGCTTTGATTTTCTCCAAGAGAACATCATCAAAGTGAAGGCCCGCTGTTGGTGCCGCAACCGCACCTGGCTTTTGATTATATACCGTTTGGTAACGCTCTTTATCTGCATCTTCGTCTGGACGGTCGATGTAAGGAGGAAGCGGCATATGGCCGATTTCTTCCAGAATTTCTAGTACCGTCTTATCAGAACTAAATTTCAGTTCAAATAAAGCATCATGGCGTGCAACCATTTCTGCTGAATATTCATCATTCTCGCCAACAATAATGGTTGTACCTGGTTTTGGTGATTTAGAGCAACGAACGTGCGCGAGGATGCTTTTCTCATCCAACATGCGCTCCACTAGCACTTCTAATTTACCGCCCGACTCCTTGCGGCCAAAAAGACGAGCAGGAATAACACGAGTATTATTAAACACCACTAAGTCACCGGGTTGAACTTGGCCCAATACATCAGTAAATGTGCCATCAATGAGCTCTCCGGTATTGCCGTCCATTTGCAGCAGTCGGCTAGCGGTACGCTCTGGTTGAGGGTAGCGAGCGATGAGTTCATCTGGAAGGTCGAAATGGAAATCTGATACTTGCATGTTACTTGTCTTATCTATTGGTCAAATCACGTCTAGGCGACGATAAAATTGCGACGAGTTTTTCGCAGCAGACTAGTATATGTTTACATGCTGCAATAGCAAGCAAATCACCAGAATATAGCAGTAAAAGCCATGGTGAAGAGTGTAATAAAACGTGAAAAGCCTCGATTACTTGGCACTATTTTTAATTTGAGCCCAAAAGAGAAAACATGAAAAAAGCAAAGCAGCGTATACCGCTGCTTATTAGTTTGGCATTCCAATCGCCCTATCAAACCTCACGCTTTCGCCACAAGAATAACGGCACGAATAAACCCAATAACCAAAACCCTAGACTGCCACCTTCATCATCTGAGCCTTTGAAATCACAGTTATTGGTCGCAATGCCATCGTGACACTCTTTATTGTCACCACTTTCATTGTTAGCACTTTTGATAAAATTCGGCGCAACGATGTAACGACTTGGTGGCGCATCGGCAGTGATGTAAGACTGTACCCAGTCGTAATAGTGGCTCACCTTGGTGTAGAAACTTGGGATCGTCAAAGAGCCACACGTTGGTAGAATAAGGGGGCCGCCACTAACAATACCAATTTGTTTGCCGGTCGCCACATCGACCAACGGGCCACCACTGTCACCTTTACATGCAGAGTTGCCATATTGAGTATGGCTATCTGGCTCCAATACATGGTTTTGTGTTGGTAGCGTACAAATTTTGGTTTGGTTGTCTCTTGAATCAATGATCCCCGGAAAACTGCTGCCAATTTCTAAACGCTCATAACATTTGTCGATGGGTAAAAATGTGCTAATGGTGGTTTTGAGCGTATTAGAAGGTTCAGAAGCATCCGGCTGAGTAGCCCCCCATCCAAACACTTGCACATTTTCGACACGTTGATTGGTCAGGTAATTATCGTTCCAATCCGCCACCAAACGTGCTTCGATACTCTCCATGTCAACTTTACTCGCTAGGTCAGCAAAGTTCGCGTTTGCCACTGGGCGCGTGAGATACAGCAACGCGATGTCTGAATCTAAACCGGTTTGGATAGGTTTCACGTTGCCATTACCGTCGGTCTCAGCTTTTGAAATCCGAGTGTAATCCGGATGAACCACAACGTGAGACACCGGATAGAAGTTATCAAGCCCTGCAGAATTAAGTTCATACACATTCGCATTCACCGACAGCTCACCCGGCGGGGTCACATAGTAGGTTGCTTCATTGGTTCCTTGTCCCATCACCACACAGTGCGCCGCAGTCAGTACCCATTGCTCTGTCAGCATCGTTCCACCACACAGCGGAAACTCTGCCATATTACTTGCTCTCAAAGTAACGCGGTCAACATGATCGGTTTGTTCATCTCCTAACACAATCGCCTGTGTTGATGGCACACTGAATGCCGCCACTGCCAGCGCAATAAGTTTGTTACACGTTGTTCGTTTCATCTAGGTTGCTGTCTTCAATTTGGTAAGCCTGGACGTATCTTCTTCGAGAGAAGAATCTTGGAAAATCCAGCGAATAAAAATGTGCGATTCAATTCATTGGATTACCTTGGGGACACATTCAATATCAACTAAAAATGCCAACTGACTCGCACACAAACCGACTTATTCAAATTAATAAAAACACCAATAAAACACAGATTACGCAGCCCATCAGCATTGTGCTATTTAATTGATGAAAAACGAGTTAGCTCCCAGATATACAGAAAAATATTCTCTATATTTAAGAGAAGGACAATGCCGCTGGAGGTCTCTATGATCAAGGTTGAAGACATGATGACTCGTAATCCTCATACCTTACTGCGCACGCACACCTTGCGTGATGCAAAAAGCATGATGGATGCGCTTGATATTCGACACATTCCGGTTGTTGATGCCAATAACCACTTACAAGGCTTGGTGACTCAACGCGACATTCTTGCTGCTCAAGAATCGAGCTTGCACCCAGATGAGGCTGAACAATCTTTTACTTTAGACACACCGCTCTACGAAATGATGCACACCAATATCATGACGGCAGAGCCTATCGCGGGGCTCAAAGAGAGCGCTATCTATATGCAAAAGCATAAAGTTGGCTGTCTACCTGTTGTCACCAAAGGTCGATTGGTCGGCATTATTACTGATAGTGACTTCGTGACGATTGCGATTAACTTATTGGAACTACAAGAAGAAGTGGAACCTGAAGAAATCGAGCAGGAAGAGTAGTACGCAAGCGTATTCTCTTTGTTGTAAGTTTCGTTTTTACACCGGTTAAACGAAAAAAGAGCGGCAGGGTTGCCGCTCAAAATGCCATTACTGACGCTGATTAAGGAAGTGTTTCTCTGCCAATTAGAATTGGTCTTCTTCGGTCGAACCTGTCAATGCTGTCACTGAAGAGTTACCACCTTGGATAGTATTGGTCATTCTATCGAAGTAACCTGTACCTACTTCTTGTTGGTGCGCAACAAACGTATAGCCTTTTTCAGCTGCTTGGAATTCAGGACGCTGAACTTTCTCAACATAATGACGCATACCTTCACCTTGAGCGTAAGCGTGTGCCAGTTCAAACATGTTGAACCACATGTTGTGAATGCCTGCTAGCGTGATGAATTGGTACTTGTAGCCCATGTCTGCAAGCTCTTGTTGGAACTTAGCAATGGTTTCTGCATCTAGGTTTTTCTCCCAGTTGAATGAAGGCGAGCAGTTGTACGCCAACAATTGATCTGGGTATTCAGCGTGAATTGCTTCTGCAAACTTACGTGCTTCTTCCAAACATGGCGTAGCCGTTTCACACCAAATCAAGTCTGCATATGGTGCGTAAGCCAGACCGCGAGAAATCGCTTGGTCGATACCCGCGCGAACGCGGTAGAAACCTTCTTGAGTACGCTCACCTTCAATAAAGTCTTTATCATATGGGTCGCAATCTGAAGTAATGAGATCCGCCGCATTCGCATCAGTACGAGCAATAACTAATGTTGTTGTTCCCGCTACGTCAGCAGCCAAACGAGCTGCAACGAGCTTTTGTACCGCTTCTTGCGTAGGAACTAATACCTTACCCCCCATATGACCACACTTTTTCACCGATGCTAACTGGTCTTCAAAGTGAACGCCCGCGGCACCGGCTTCGATCATCGATTTCATTAGTTCGTAAGCGTTAAGCACACCACCAAAGCCCGCTTCAGCATCCGCTACGATAGGTAGGAAGTAATCAATACCACCTTCATCTTCAGGCGTCTTACCAGCAGCCCACTGAATTTGGTCTGCACGACGGAATGAGTTGTTGATACGCTTTACTACTGACGGTACAGAATCTACTGGGTAAAGAGATTGGTCTGGATACATCGTCGAAGCGGTGTTGTTATCCGCCGCTACCTGCCAGCCTGACAGATAGATCGCTTCAATACCTGCCTTAGCTTGTTGAACGGCTTGACCACCCGTTAGCGCACCAAGACAGTTTACGTAACCTTTTTTCGCACTACCGTTGACCAGTGACCAAAGTTTGTCTGCACCACGTTGTGCAATTGTGTTTGCAGGCACCATAGAGCCACGCAGTTCCACCACTTCCTCGGCAGTGTAAGTACGCTTCACATTTTTCCAGCGTGGGTTAGTTGCCCAGTCTTTTTCCAGAGCTTCAATTTGTTGGCGGCGAGTTAAGTTAGTCATTGGTCTATCCCTCTTTATAATTTGCACTTTATGCGTGTGCGTTGAGTTTCCGTTCTCAGGCAGTACTTCCCTATCTGCCTTGAAAATCCTTCACGTTATTGGTGTTACAGTTATTCTTTATTAATCCAGGTAGTCATAACCAGGAACTGTCAAAAAGTTGGTCAGTTCATCGCTCGTCGTGAGCCTTGCCATTAAGTCTGCTGCTTCTTCAAATCGACCCGCATGGTAGCGCTGCTCGCCAATTTCTTGCTTCACGACTTCAATCTCCTCTTTGAGATAGAGCTCGAACAGCTCTTTAGTGACCTTTAATCCGTTGTCTAGCGACTTGCCGTGTTGAATCCATTGCCAGATAGAGGCGCGTGAGATTTCTGCCGTTGCTGCGTCTTCCATTAGTCCGTAAATCGGCACACAACCATTGCCAGAAATCCAAGCTTCGATGTATTGCAGCGCAACGCGAATATTGTGGCGCATTCCGCCTTCAGTGCGCTCGCCTTCACAAGGCTCAAGCAGTTCAGCTGCTGTAATAGGCGCATCCTCTGCACGGCTCACATCCAACTGGTTGGTGCGTTCACCCAGCACAGCACTAAAGACTTCCATAGCAGTGTCAGCCAAACCTGGATGAGCCACCCAAGTACCGTCGTGGCCGTTGTTAGCTTCTAACGATTTGTCAGTCTGGATCTTGTCTAATACTTTTTGATTCTCTTTCGGGTCTTTAGCTGGGATAAATGCGGCCATTCCTCCCATCGCGAAAGCACCTCGTTTATGGCAAGTACGTACCAATAATCGCGAGTAAGCGTTTAAGAATGGCTTGTCCATCGTTACCACTTGGCGATCTGGCAGTACTCGGTCTGAGTGTTTTTTCAATGTTTTGATGTAGCTAAAGATGTAATCCCAGCGACCACAGTTCAAACCAACGATGTGTTCTTTAAGCGAGAACAGAATCTCGTCCATTTCAAATACCGCTGGTAAGGTTTCAATCAGCACAGTCGCTTTGATGGTGCCTGTATCCAAACCGAAATAGTCTTCCGTGAAATGGAACACTTCGCTCCACCACTTCGCTTCGTGATGCGATTGCAGTTTTGGAAGGTAGAAATAAGGACCGCTGCCTTTTTGAAGTAACGCTTTGTAGTTGTTATAGAAATACAGAGCGAAATCGAATAGCGCACCTGGAATGATCTGACCGTGCCACGTAACGTGTTTTTCTTTTAAATGAAGGCCGCGAACACGGCAGATCAACACCGCTGGGTCATCTTCCAGCTGATAATGTTTGCCATTGCCAGGATTGGTGTAACTGATGGTGCTATTAACAGCATCGCGCAAGTTAATTTGACCATCTAGCACTTTACTCCATGCAGGAGACATTGAATCTTCGAAGTCTGCCATGAACACTTTTACATTCGCATTCAGTGCGTTAATCACCATCTTGCGGTCAGTTGGTCCGGTAATCTCCACACGGCGATCTTGCAGATCTTGTGGGATTCCTAGGATCTTCCAACTTCCTTCACGGATGTCTTGTGTCTCTGGTAGAAAATCTGGTAGCTCACCAGCATCAATACGTGCTTGCTTCTCTTCTCTTGCTTCCAGCAACTGTTCAACACGTCCGGCAAATTTTTCACACAGTAGAGATAAAAAGGTTTGGGCTTCAACAGGGAAAATTGCTTGATGTTCTGGAGCAACGACTCCATTCACCTCAAGCATGCCTTGGGTTTGCTTTAGTTGTTGTGTTTTTTGTTCTGTCTGAGCAAGCATAATCATTCATCCTTAACGTGCTTTATCAATCTTGGGCAGTCAGCGTAAAGCTACATTTGTAAGTTATGAACAACAAATTACATCCTTTAACTTTGTGTTCAACTCGTCTAGCCATGCCGATAGATTGCGTAATGCTACGTGTATTTTCAATCTAGACATAAGTCGTATCGGCCTTTAAATAAGCTATATCAACAAAGGGTTTAGTGAAACCCCTAATATAAACAAAACAGAAAATTCAAAGTTTTATTCCGCAAGGTAAAAACCATCTATCAAGCGCCTCATTTTGTAAGTTATTACGTAATAAAATTACATTAAATTTAAAGTCGCTTTATAATTTCAAACAAGCGTATGAATATTGACAGGTAAACAAACACCTTGTACTCACAAGGGCTGAAGAGATGTATTTAAACAGGGGTCAAACAAGGTATGCAGGGCTTTGTGTAAAATTAACATTGTGAAATTTCACTATTTTATGAAAGCTTCATCAAAGAAGAGCTGTAAAATTTTACAAGTCAAAGTTTACCAACAGAATAAAATACTAGAAAGCGCACTGTTTCCAGTGCGCTTTTAGATAAATAATGGAGAAGTAAGGGCTAATACTAATAGCTAAAGCAGCTCTGAAACGACTTCTGCAAGTTGATTAAATGTTTTCGTTCTTGACGAGCTCGGACGCCAAACTAAGCCGATTTCGCGATAAGCTTGTTTACCTGGAGGATCGATCACGACTAAATTCTGGTTATGCAGCAAGCCATGGTCGATAGCCATTTGAGGAATGAACGTTGTTCCCAAACCATTCGCAACCATTTGCACCAGTGTATGGAGGCTGGTTGCCGTAAACGGATTGATTTTTTCTTTGTCTGTTAATTTACACGCTGATACCGCATGTTCCGTTAAGCAATGTTCTTTCTCTAGTAGAAAGACGGATTCGTCAGGTAAATCCGCGTAACGAATCGGCACAGGGACCGATTGGGCTTGATTAGCGCTTATAACCATTCGAAACGGATCCTTACCCACTACTCGGCTTTCCATCCCATCAATTTCGACTGGTAACGCTAAAATAAGCACATCCAGCTCACCATGTCTGAGCGCTTGGAGTAAGTTTGTCGTCGTGTCTTCTCTTAATAAAAGGTTCAGTTGTGGGAAACGGTAGTTCACCTCTTGTACCAAATCACACAGTAAAAACGGAGCAATTGTTGGTATGCATCCTACTTTTAGCTGGCCTTGCATATCGTCGCCTTGGCACATACGTCCAAGCTCGACCAAATCTTGCCCTTTTGCTAACAGCTCTCGCCCCTGCTTTACTACCATTTCTCCTGTTTGGGTAAAAACCAGTGGACTTTTCTTGTCTTTCTTTTCATATAATGGACAGCCAATCAACTCCTCTAAGTTTTGAATACCCTTACTTAAAGTCGACTGACTGACAAAACAACGCTCTGCAGCGTCACTAAAATGTCTTGTTTCATGCAGTGTGACTAAATAGTGTAACTGCTTCAAACTGGGCCATTTATTCATAATTGTATTTGTATCTACCGCCGTTCCAGTGATCGAGTTAAGAGTTTTGTTATTATCGTTTTTTTCGATTAACTCAATCTATTTATTTCGCTTTTTTCAATACTACAATCTGTACTATAGTTTGTCTCGTACAAACACGAACCAAACCGACACAACTGAATTCGGTTTGGAGCTAACCATACTTTTTAGGAGCAAAAAAATGGTACTAGTAGGTCGTCAAGCCCCTGATTTTACTGCAGCAGCTGTTCTAGGTAACGGTGAAATCGTTGAAAACTTCAACTTTGCAGAGTTCACTAAAGGTAAGAAAGCAGTAGTATTCTTCTACCCACTAGATTTCACTTTCGTTTGCCCATCTGAGCTAATCGCATTCGACAACCGTCTAGCTGACTTCCAAGCTAAAGGTGTTGAAGTAATCGGTGTTTCTATCGATTCTCAGTTCTCTCACAACGCATGGCGTAACACTGCTATCGAAGATGGCGGTATCGGTCAAGTTAAGTACCCACTAGTTGCTGACGTTAAGCACGAAATCTGTAAAGCTTACGACGTTGAGCACCCAGAAGCAGGCGTTGCTTTCCGTGGTTCTTTCCTAATCGACGAAGAAGGCGTTGTACGTCACCAAGTAGTTAACGACCTACCACTAGGCCGTAACATCGACGAAATGCTACGCATGGTTGACGCTCTTAACTTCCACCAGAAGCACGGCGAAGTATGTCCTGCACAATGGGAAGAAGGTAAAGCAGGTATGGACGCATCTCCAAAAGGTGTTGCAGCGTTCCTATCTGAGCACGCAGCTGACCTAGGCAAAAAATAATAGACCTTCACCCTAGCTCAACGGGTGTGATGGTTGGATGTATATAAAGCAATAAGCTAATGCGGAAAACCGCAAACGCCAATCAGTCTAAGTAAAGTCCTATCAAAGCCCAGAGCCTCTGCTCTGGGCTTTCTTTTTCCTTCAGATAAACCGCCAAAATGAGGTAACGCTTTAGCGTAAACTTTACCTCTATTTATCATCCCCTCCATACAGATTCTGCTTACTTGCCCTGTTAATATCTTAGCCACAACACCTATTTGTAACGTTAGCAGGATGAATGAACATGGTTACTCACCTAGAAGTCTGTATCGATAATATTGAATCTCTGCACTACGCCATTGCTGGCGGCGCCACTCGGATTGAACTTTGCTCCTCTTTGGCTTTAGGCGGACTAACACCCAGTTATGGTTGTATGCAGCAAGCGGCTAAGCTTTCGAGTGTTCCAGTTTATGCCATGATCCGCCCACGCCAAGGTGACTTCTTCTACAATGAAGAAGAGATCGAAATGATGCGTTGGGATATTGAAGCGGCTCACCAATCAGGCTTGAGCGGTGTCGTGTTCGGCGTGCTCACTCAAGACGGTGATATTCATATGCCTTACGCGGCTGCGCTGTGTGAATTTGCTCAAGCGCTTGGCTTAGGCGTGACCTTCCATCGTGCCTTTGACCAGTGTCGTGACGCTGAAAAAACTTTGGAAGAAGTGATCAGCTTAGGTTGTGAACGTATTTTAACCTCCGGTCTTGCGCCTTCAGCACCACAAGGGATCGATGTGCTTAGAGCTTTGGTTAAGCAAGCCCAAGGACGCATAGCAATCATGGCGGGGGCTGGCGTTAATGCGAGTAACGTACGTGCGTTAGTAGAAGACACTCAAGTTCCTGAAATCCATCTGTCAGGCAAAACCACACGCCCTAGCCAAATGACCTTTGTTGCTGAACAAAGCAAAATGGGCGCATCCGATGTCGATGATTTTTTAATCCCCATCACAAGTACACAAGCCATAACCGATGTCGTAGCATCTCTCAAATAGACCACCGTAACCTCACGCGCATAGCTTTTGAGTGCTAACATATTGTTTATCAAGGAGTGAGGAAAGGTGTATGTCTAAATTGAAGAAAAAGGAATACGAAAAGGAGCTCAAAAACCTTCAAGTTGAGCTCGTAAAACTTCAAGAGTGGGTCAAACACAAAGGGTTAAAAGTGGTGGTTCTGTTTGAAGGCCGTGATGCTGCGGGCAAAGGCGGAGTGATAAAGCGAATTACAGAAAAGCTAAACCCGCGTGTTTGTCGCGTAGTGGCTCTGCCTGCACCGACAGAAAAAGAAAAAACGCAATGGTACTTCCAACGTTACGTCGCTCATTTACCATCTGCTGGTGAAATCGTTTTATTTGACCGAAGTTGGTATAACCGAGCGGGTGTCGAAAAAGTCATGGGGTTCTGTACGCCTGATGAATACGAAGAGTTTTTACGCTCTTGTCCTGAATTCGAAAGAATGTTGCAACGCTCTGGGATTATTCTGATTAAGTATTGGTTTTCGGTTTCAGACGAAGAGCAGGAAAAACGTTTTCTAGGTCGAATTAATACGCCGATCAAACGTTGGAAATTCAGCCCAATGGATTTGGAGTCACGTCATCGCTGGGCGGAGTATTCGGAAGCAAAAGATAAGATGTTTGCCTATACAGACACGAAAAACTGCCCTTGGTGGGTCGTCCCTTCAGATGACAAAAAGAAAGCGCGCTTGAACTGTATCAGTCATTTACTAAGCCAGATTGATTACAAAGCACTTGAGTACTCACCCATCGAATTACCTGAACTCAATAAAGAAGGTTACGTCAGAGCGCCCATTGATGATCAGACCTTCGTTCCTGATAAATATTGACGTGCTTTCCTTCTCTCTAATAAATAGACCAGCCTAAAAGCTGGTCTATTTATTGAAGTCAGTTACTTCAGTACGTCATCAATACTTTGATCACCTAGATGGCGTACATCTTTCCCTTTCACGAAGTAAATAATGTATTCACAGATGTTCTGGCAGCGGTCCCCCACGCGTTCAATCGCGCGTGCCGACCACATCACTTGCAGAATATTAGGGATATTTTTTGGATCTTCCATCATGTAAGTCATCAACTGACGAATCACCGCTTCATACTCGGCGTCTAGTTTGTCATCTTGTTTATGCACCTCTGCTGCCGCTTCTACATCCATGCGGGCAAACGCATCTAAAACCTGATGCAGCATATTAATTGCCTGACGGCAGAGAGGCTCTAACGACACTTGGAATTGTCGTTCTTTTGATGATGGGCTTTCAATGGCAACGTAAGCAATGCGTGTCGCCACATCACCGATGCGTTCTAAATCAGTGATCGTTTTGATGATAGCCATGATTAAGCGCAAGTCTTTTGCCGTTGGCTGACGCTTAGCAATAATGCGTGTACAGGCGTCATCGATCGAGACTTCCATCGCATTCACTTTATGATCGTCACGCACAACCTTACGCGCCAGTTCGATGTCCTCTTTATGCAAGGCTTGAATAGCATACGAAAGCTGCTGTTCTACCAAGCCCCCCATGGTTAATACATGAGTACGAATCGATTCTAGCTCTACGTTAAATTGTCCTGAAATATGACGTCCAAAGTGCATGATGTTCCTTATTCCGTATAGAGTCGCGACTTAACCGTAGCGACCCGTAATGTAATCTTCGGTCTGTTTCTTCATTGGCGAGGTGAAGATCGAATCCGCGTCAGAGTATTCAATTAACTTACCCATATGAATGAATGCAGTATGATCGCTCACTCTCGCCGCTTGTTGCATGTTATGGGTAACGATAACCATAGTATATTGAGTCTTCAGCTCATTGATAAGCTCTTCAATAGTTAAAGTTGAGATTGGATCCAACGCTGATGTTGGCTCGTCCAATAACAGGACTTCCGGCTCAATCGCCACCGCGCGCGCAATGACCAAGCGCTGTTGCTGTCCCCCAGATAAGCCAAATGCGTTCTCATGCAAGCGGTCTTTTACCTCATCCCACAACGCCGCTGAGCGCAAGGATCGCTCCACTGCGTCATCTAAACTACGGCTGTTTTTTACACCTTGTAAGCGTAAGCCATAAACTACGTTTTCATAAATAGACTTAGGAAATGGATTGGGTCTTTGAAACACCATCCCAACTCGGCGTCGAAGTGTCGCAACATCGACATTAGGATGATAAACATTCTTGCCATGGAGACGCACTTTACCTGTGACTCGACACCCTTCCACTAAGTCGTTCATGCGATTGATGCAACGTAATAACGTCGACTTTCCACACCCTGAAGGACCGATAAAAGCGGTGACTCGCCCTTTGGGAATTCGCATCGAAATATCATGCAGCGCCTGAGTTTGACCATAGAACAGATTAAGGTTCTCGATTGAGATGGCTGTTTGTTCATCCGTTAAATTATGAACATCCAATGGTGGCTCATAACCTAATGTACTATCAAAATTAAACATACTTAATCTTGTCCTAACGTTCTGTATTTTTCTCGTAAATTATTGCGAATACTGATTGCTGTTAAGTTTAGCCCGACAATCACTGTCACGAGTAAGAAAGAGGTAGCATAAACTAATGGTCGCGCCGCTTCGATGTTGGAGGTTTGAAAGCCAACATCGTAAATGTGAAAACCTAAATGCATGAACTTTCTATCCAAATGCACATAAGGGAATTGTCCGTCAACCGGTAAACTGGATGCCAATTTCACGACCCCCACCAGCATCAGTGGCGCTACTTCGCCAGCTGCACGTGCAATCGCAAGGATCAAACCTGTGATAATAGCTGGCGTCGCCATAGGTAAAACCACACGCCATAGTGTTTCGAACTGAGTTGCACCAAGCGCCAGAGAACCATGTCGTACTGAGCTCGGAATACGAGTTAAACCTTCTTCAGTAGTCACAATCACAACTGGAAGCGTCAGCACGGCAAGAGTTAGTGCAGACCATAACAAACCCGGCGTACCAAAGGTTGGTGCCGGTAGCTTCTCCGCATAGAATACGTTGTCGATAGAGGCACCAATCGTATAAACGAAGAAACCTAAACCAAACACGCCATAAACAATCGATGGAACACCCGCTAGGTTTATAACCGCAATACGAATAACTCTGGTTAGAGCGTTATTCTTAGCGTATTCATGTAGATAGATAGCGGCGATCACCCCGAGTGGCATCACAATGATCGACATGATGAGTACTAAGAAAACCGTACCAAATATCGCAGGGAACACGCCTCCTTCGGAGTTAGACTCTCTTGGATCTTCAGATAAAAACTTCCAAACCTGTTTTCCCCAATGCATGACTTTATCAGGCAGTGACATTTGGTTTGGATACCAGTAGTCCAAAATATCTTCGAGCGGAATCGATACTTGTGACCCCGTCATATCCTCGACAATCAAGGCATAGTCAGAGAGCTGAAGTCGTAAACCATCAAGTTGCAAATCTAACGTCGCAAGCGCTTTTTCTATCTGCTCTTTTTTCGTCTGATTTTCCTTTAAGAAGCTTTCTGTCAGCGTGTCATTCAATTCATGCTTGCGCTTTTCTAATCGCAACTGCTCTAGCTTCCAACCAAGCTCTTTAAGCTGATCGACCACCAAAGAATCAATCTCATGGCGCAGAGTTTCTGCATCATCAAGCTTTTTATTTAGTATCGATTGAATATCACTGGTGTATATATTATCGCCATCTTGAAACGCCACCAGCTTACCAAAGAAATAACCACCGCTACTGCGCTCTATCACCGCCCACTCTTTTGGCGTCGTGGGCTCATCCAACTGCATTTGCAATACGGAGATAAAATCGGCGGGATACAACTCTCGGTTAGCGATTTTGATGTTGAGTCGCGTGGCAAAATCTTCATCGTCTTCTAACTGTTGTGCTGCGCTTTCAGGCAAATAACTCTTCGGTACAAAGCTGCGCTCATACACTTGACCAATCAGAATAGTATTTTCATGTAGCACTTCACCTTGTACAGGAGTCAGCGCTGCAACATTCCACTGATACAAGGGCGCTGGCCAAAAGTAAGTCAGGCCTTTCCAGCCGATAAGGAGTAACAACCCTAATACCGACAACAAACTGATGCTGACTGCACCGCCTGTTAGCCATATCCACGGTGCGCCAGAACGAATCCAATTTAACACGTTATTACTCGCTCTTTATTCAAACCATTATTACAACGCACGGTACTTATCTCTCAGTCTCTGACGAACCCACTCCGCAAGCGCGTTTACTGCAAACGTAAACACAAACAAAATCAATGCAGCTAGGAACAGCAGGCGATAATGCGAACTTCCAACTTCCGACTCTGGCAACTCAACGGCGATGGTCGCCGACAGGCTGCGCAATCCTTCCAAAATATTCCAATCCATTAATGGCGTATTGCCCGTTGCCATTAACACAATCATGGTTTCGCCAACAGCGCGTCCCAGGCCCATCATAATGGCAGAAAAAATACCTGGGCTTGCAGTAAGCAAGACAACATAGATTAAAGTTTGCCAAGGCGTGGCCCCTAATGCCAAAGAGCCATCCGATAAATGCTTCGGTACAGAGAAAATGGCATCTTCGGCAATGGTAAAAATCGTCGGGATAACAGCAAACCCCATCGCTAGCCCCACCACCAATGCATTGCGTTGATCGTAACCAATACCATGCTCGGTTAAGAATAAGCGCATATCGCCACCAAAGAACGTCTGCTCAATCGTAGGCGAAATCCACACTCCAAGCCCAATCAGTACCAATATGACAGGCATGAGCACTAAAGCATGCCAACCATTAGGCAGACGATTCCGCAAAGGTTGCGGTATTAATGCCCATAGCCCGCCCATAATCATGGTGCTCAAGGGCAAAACAAACAGCATAACGACGATCGTAATCAGGTGATCTTCGACAATAGGCGCGAACCACAATCCCGCGAGGAAACCAATGATCACCGTCGGCAGTGCTTCCATTAGCTCAATCGACGGTTTCACGACACGACGCATGCGTGGCGACATAAAGTAAGCCGTATAAATAGCACCTAGCACTGCGAGCAGTACTGAAAACAGCATCGCAAACATCGCCGCTTTTATCGTTCCAAACGCAATAGGTACTAGGCTGAACTTAGCCTCAAAGTTATCGCTCGCCGAAGTCGATTGCCACACAAATTCAGGCTCAGGATACCCTTCGTACCACACTTCTTGCCATAATGAAGACAATGAAATTTCCGGATAGGCATTGTCCACTTCCGCAACATTTAACGCATTATTTTGCCAAGTGATTAAGTAGCGTTCATTGTTAGACATTGCTGCGATTGCGGGCGCTTGATTGTACGCACGCTTAAACAACACCAGTTTTTCACTGGTTGTATAATGGCTTTGCAACGTGCCGTTGGTGTAAAAGCTATAAAATCCTTTTCGATGAGAATCCGGCAACAAATACTTAAGCTCTGATGCCAATTTAAAATCACGAATATGCGTTAACGTGCGTTTTTCTTCTTGCAGCGTATCAAACCATTGCGACACCCGACCATCGTTGTGCGTCACCAAAAGCGAGTAAGCACCGGCCAATAAGTCTATCGTACGAACGGAATGCTTCTTATCACCTTGAGTGAGATCGACCACCTCTCGCACAGCAAATTTACGTGCGGTTTTCTTTAACACGATCAACTCAGAGCCATCGCGCAAATAAAGCGTTTCACCGTCAGGTGTCAACAACATTTGCTGAGGCGTATTAAAGCCTGAAGAGAACGTAAAATCGATCGTTGTAGGAGGCGTACCCAAAGACGAAGCCACTTGCCAGCGAGCTTTCACTTCACCGCTTTGCGTCTGCCAAACAATCGTTGGTAAGGGCGTCGAAGCTGCAAATACAAACTGAGTCACAGGCTCTTGAGGCGTACTTAGTGTCAGATCCATGCTGGTGTCTAGCTCAATCACTTCCGGAGGACGTGTATTTTCTCTCAACGTGGCATTAAATTCTGGCTTGAAAAGGTTCGCTTTACCCTGCCCATCAACAAATCCATACCAACCTAGCCCAGGAGCAGATTGAGAGAAAGCGACGGGTTTCTGGACGATTTGCTGTTTATACACCGCAGGTTTCGTAGGCTCGTCCATCGACAAATATTGAATCTCACCACTTTGGGTTAGGACGAACGCAAGCTGAGCGTAATCATCCACTGAAATCGCAAGTGGTGTTTCAATATGAGTGGCTCGAATGGCTTGGTTGGTTTTGATCTCCGCATCAGAAAAAAGCGGAATGATCACCATGGCGAGGTAGACAAAGATCAAAATAAGCGCCGCGAGTACGCCGACACCACCGGATGTCACTGCAAGTCGAACTAAACGATCTTTTATCAGTCGTTTCTTATCTTTTTCCTGCAATGAAAACTCGGCTTGTGCCATTTAAATCTCTACCTTTTTTGACTTAGTACTAGAATATGTCGTTAAGATGACAATTATATTACAGATCACATTAAACACCTGAAAAGAATACAACTCTTATGCAATGCGTGGTATGAAATAAATCTGTAATGAAAATCTCATAATGTTCTCACTCATCCATTTTTCCAAGATGAGTACGTATTACTTCACTTTTGGCTAGGTAAGGTTATGAGCGCAGAAAAACTATATATAGAAAAAGAACTGAGTTGGTTGTCTTTCAACGAACGAGTATTACAAGAAGCTGCCGATAAAACCGTCCCTTTGATCGAACGTATTCGCTTTCTTGGGATCTTTTCCAACAATTTAGATGAATTTTACAAAGTACGCTTTGCGGACGTGAAGCGCAGAATCCTAATCAGCCAAGAGCGCGGTGGCAGTGATAGCCCTAAACGACTGTTAACCAAAATGCAGTCGAAAGCACTAAAGCTTAACGAACAATTTGATGAGCTTTACAGCGAATTGATTCGAGAAATGGCGCGACGTCGCATTTTCTTGGTCAACGAACAACAACTGGATGAATCGCAACAAAAGTGGATCGCAAAATACTTCCGTAGAGAGGTAATGCCGCATATCACTCCCCTCCTAATGAAAGACGAGATCGATGTTCTGCAATTTCTCAAAGACGAGTACGCTTACATCGCCGTAGAGCTGCGTAAAGAAGAACATTACCAATACGCTCTGATCGAAATTCCAACCGATCACCTTCCCCGCTTTGTGATGGTACCAGAACAGAAAGGAAAGCGTCGAAAAACCATCATCTTACTTGATAATATTATTCGCCACTGTTTGGACGAGCTGTTCAAAGGCTTTTTTGATTATGATGAGCTTAGCGGCTATGCGATGAAAATGACGCGTGACGCTGAATACGATTTACGCAATGAAATCGAGTACAGCTTGCTTGAACAAATGTCAGAGGGTGTAAATCAGCGACTGACAGCAAAGCCCGTTCGCTTCGTCTACGAACGCGATATGCCGCCTCAAATGTTAGAGTTTCTGTGTAACAAACTTAATATCTCTAACTACGATAACCTTATCCCCGGCGGACGCTATCACAACTTTAAAGACTTCATCGGCTTTCCAAATGTTGGACGAGAATATCTTGAAAATAAACCTCTCCCGCCAATGAAATGTGCCGATTTCGAAGGTTATGCCAACAGCTTTGACGCGATTAAAGCGAAAGATATTCTGCTCTATTATCCCTACCACACTTTTGACCACATTAGTGAGTTAGTGCGCCAAGCCTCCTTCGATCCCAAAGTACTTAGTATCAAGATTAACATTTATCGCGTCGCGAAAGATTCTCGCTTGATGAACTCTTTAATTGATGCGGTGCACAACGGCAAAAATGTCACTGTGGTCGTCGAACTGCAAGCTCGCTTTGATGAAGAAGCCAATATCGAATGGTCAAAAGTATTAACCGAAGCGGGTGTGCACGTCATCTTTGGTGCGCCTGGCCTTAAGATTCACTCAAAGCTATTGATGATTAGCCGCCGCGAAGGTGAAGAAATTATTCGTTACGCACACATCGGCACAGGCAACTTCCATGAGAAGACGGCACGAATTTATACCGACTTCTCCCTACTTACGGCAGATCAAGAAATTACTAATGAAGTCCGTAATGTCTTCGGTTACATTGAGAATCCATACCGACCAGTGAAGTTCAATCACCTTATGGTATCTCCTCGTAATTCTCGAACCCAAATCTACCGCTTAATTGATAATGAAATTGCGAATGCCAAGCTAGGGAAAAAAGCCGCTCTTACGATCAAGGTCAATAACCTAGTCGATAAAGGCATCGTCAATAAGCTTTATGGAGCAAGTACTTCCGGTGTAAAAATAAACATGATCATTCGAGGCATGTGCTCATTAGTACCGGGCATTGAGGGGATCAGCGACAATATTCGCATCATCAGTATTGTTGACCGCTTTCTTGAGCACCCTCGCGTGGTGATCACCCACAATGATGGCGATCCGCAAGTTTATATCTCCTCCGCAGACTGGATGACAAGAAATATTGATCACCGTATCGAGGTAGCAGTACCAGTCCGTGATCCACGTTTGAAACAGAGAATTATTGATATAACGAATATCCATTTTACCGATACAGTAAAGGCTCGTTTAATAGATAAAGAAATGAGTAACGCTTACGTACCACGAGGTAATCGCAAAAAAGTTCGCTCTCAAATCGCTATCTATGACTATCTTAAAAATATAGAAAAGCAAACTAGAAAACAAAATTCAGATGCCTCAAATACTTGAACAAGATACTCGCTACATTGCCGCGATAGACCTCGGCTCAAACAGTTTCCATATGGTGGTGGCCAAAGTTGTCGGCAGTGACCTACAACTGGTTAGTCGTCATAAACAACGTGTTCGCTTAGCATCAGGACTCGACAGTGAATTGAACTTAAGTCACGCCGCAATGGAGCGTGCGCTAGAATGCTTAGCCATGTTCGCTGAAAGGTTGCAAGGGCTTGATGAGTCAAATGTACGTATCGCCGCCACGCACACACTAAGACGCGCTAAAAATGCCCACCTTTTCATCGAGCGTGCGAAAGAAGTGATGCCTTTCCCAATAGAAATTATCCCTGGAGAAGAAGAAGCCCGCCTGATTTACTTAGGCGTCGCGCACACTCAAGTAGAATCCAACTCCAAACTAGTCATCGATATCGGAGGCGGCAGTACCGAGATGATTATTGGACAAGAATTTGAGCCTGAGCTTCTCAACAGTAAACAGATGGGATGCGTCAGTTTTACAGAGCAATACTTTAAAAACGGCAAACTGTCAGGCAAAAACTTCAGTAAGGCGATGTTAGCGGCCGAACAAAAACTCGAGTCCATCGCCTCAACATATCGTAAAAAGGGCTGGGATATTGCTCTCGGCTCATCAGGAACCATCAAAGCAATTCAAGAAGTGCTAGTAGGATTAGGTTTTGAAGATGGCCTGATCACAGCGAGTCGACTGGATACACTTATCGAAACTCTGTGTAAATTTGATTCAATTGAAGATATTGAACTGACTGGTCTAACAGAAGAACGTAAACCCGTATTCGCAGCAGGCGTAGCGATTTTGTCCGCGATTTTCAAAGCGCTTCGCATTGAGCAGATGTTTTTCTCCGATGGTGCTCTGCGCGAAGGCCTGTTGTACGAAATGGAAGAGCGTTTTGCGCGCTCCGATATTCGCATGCGCACCACAGAAAATTTAGCCAACAAGCACCGGGTCGACTTAGAGCATGCCGCTCGTGTTAAGGGGCATGCACGTGAGATGTTATGTCAGGTACGCTCTGAACTAGGCATTAAGAAAAAGAGTGAGTTATTTGACTTACTAGAGTGGGCAGCGTTGCTTCATGAAGTCGGATTAAGTATTAACTTGCGTAGTTTCCATCGCCACTCTTTTTATATTCTGTTGCACTCCACCCTACAAGGCTTCAACCGTGAGCAGCAATTAGTGCTTGCAACATTAGCTCGCTTCCAGCGTAAAGCGCTCAAATTGCAAGAACTACCAGATTTCAACCTCTATAAACAGAGTGACATTATAAGCCTCATCAAAATATTACGACTTTCTATCGTATTAAATGGGCAGCGTAATGAAGATCCATTGCCTGATATCACCTTATCTATCAAAAATGACGAATGGATTCTTACATGCACAGATGAAGCATGGCTAGAAAACAATAAATTACTTCACGCGGATTTACAGGAAGAACAAGAACGTTGGGACAGCGCGAAGTGGACACTCACTTTCTGATCTCGTACTGTCCATACCTAAATAAAAAGTCGGCTTACAGGCCGACTTTTTTTAACTCTTCTTCTGCAAAGTCTGCCGTAATGGGCACATAACCATCTTTCTCAACCAACGCTTGTCCCTGAGCAGAAAAGATAAAGCGAATAAACTCAGCTTCAATTGGTGTTAATGGGTAATCAGGGTGCTTATTCACGTAAACATATAAGTAACGTGATAGTGGGTACTTACCACTAACAATATGTTCTCGCGTTGGAGTCACGTAGTCATTTCCCATTTTAGCCACAGGGACTAAGCGCACGCCTGCCACTCGATAACCAACACCGGAATAACCAATTCCACTGATGGTTGACGCTACAGCTTGCACAACTGACGCGGAGCCTGGCTGCTCGTTAACTCGAGTCTTGAAATCGCCGCCACACAAGGCATTACTTTTGAAGTAACCATAAGTTCCAGAAACGGAGTTACGACCAAACAACTGTACGTTTCGCTTTGCCCACTGTGATTCAAGACCGAGTTGCTGCCAGTTTGTTACAAATTGACTTTCACCACAGCGTAGCGTGGCAGAAAACAAAGCATCTAACTGACTAAAGTTAAGACCTTGAATTGGATTATCTTGATGAACAAAAATACCGATTGCATCAATGGCTACCCTAAGCGCCGTTGGCTTGTAGCCATGTTCACGTTCAAACGCTTCAACCTCTCTTAAACGCATAGGGCGGCTCATGGGACCAAACTGAGCTGTTTGTTCGGTCAATGCTGGAGGGGCAGTAGAAGAGCCAGACGCTTGGACTTGCGCATTAATATTCGGGTAAATGGATTTAAACTCTTCAACCCAAAGCGTTGTCATACCCGCAAGTGTATCGGAGCCAACAGAGAGCAAGTTCCCGACAATCCCCGTCGTTTTATGATAAGTCGGCAATGGTTTATCTTGAGCCCCAGCCATACAGGAACAAACAAGCGCGAATAAACTGAATGTTTTTGCCAATCGTAAAGCCATTATTTCACCACCAAACGCTCAGGCAATACGAAAGAAAACTTACTGCCCACACCTACTTCACTGTGAATTTCTAAATGAGAGTCATGGTGACTCAGCGCGTGTTTTACAATGGCTAGCCCTAAACCACTTCCACCAGTATCACGTGATCTTGCTTTATCTACTCGATAAAAACGCTCGGTAAGTCGGTGTAGGTGCTGAGGTTCAATACCATCACCGCTATCTTCCACCTCTAAGCATGCGCCTTGAGAGGTCTGGAACCAACGAACATTAATGTTCGCACCAGGCGGTGTGTATTTGACGGCGTTATAAACGAGGTTAGAGATAGCACTACGTAACTGGTCATCATCGCCCAGCACGCGTAGGCTAGCATCAACATCAAATTTCAATTTATGTTGATTGTCCCCACTAAGGCTAACCGCCTCTTTTTCTAACACTTCAAGCATCGCGGGCACATTCACGACTTCCTCAAGCTCATGCATAGGTGCCGCTTCAATTTTAGATAGTGTCAGTAGTTGGTTCACCAAACTGTTCATGCGGTTGAGCTGCTCCGTCATGACACCATGAGCTTTGCTCCACATTGGACCTACGACCATATCAGGGTCTTCTGTCATCTCAAGATAACCTTGTAGCACCGTCATTGGTGTACGTAGTTCATGAGATACGTTGGCGAAGAAGTTGCGACGCATTCCCTCAAGTTGTTTTAACTGGCTCACATCACGCACTACCATCAAGTGCTCACCCTCGGTATACGGTACGATACGTAATTCCAGCATGCGTTCGACGTTGAGTGGTGAACGCATTTCTAATGGCTCAGAAAAGTCTTTCTTGTTGAGGTACTTGATAAAATCAGGTGTACGAATGAGATTCGAGATAGGTTGACCTGAATCTTCTGGCCAATGGAAGCCCAGTAAGTGCTGAGCCAGCTTGTTGCACCAAACAATATTGCCTTCAGCACGGAATACCACTACCGCATCGGGTAGCGATTCTGCACCATTTCTGAATCGACGAATAAGATTAGTAAGCTCTTTTCGTTTGCGGCGTTGGCGCTGTTGTAAGCGATACAACCCATTGAACAAAGATTCCCAGTTACCACTACCAGATGGTGGCGTGAGGCGTTTTTCATCCCATAACCAAGAAGATAAACGTACTTGGTTATGCAAATGCCACACAAGCTGCAATGCCGTAGCAGCCAAAAGCAACCACGGCATATAACCGAATATCCAACCTACTATCACCCATGGGGTGTAAAAAAAAGCCAGCTCCCAGGCCAGCTTTTTCCACGTTAATCTTTCAACCACTCATAACTCCAGAAATGGTACCGATAAGCTGCGTGTTAATTTATGCCTTCGTCGAGAAGCGGTATCCAGCACCACGAACAGTTTGGATCAGCTTATCATGCCCTGCAGCTTCCAACGCTTTACGCAGACGGCGAATATGGACATCGACTGTACGGTCTTCGACATACACGTTGGTGCCCCAAACATTGTTTAATAGCTGCTCACGGCTGTATACGCGTTCTTGATGCGTCATGAAAAAATGAAGCATCTTAAATTCTGTTGGGCCCATGTCTAATGGCGCATCATTAGCCGTAACACGGTGCGATACAGGGTCAAGCTTTAATCCCTGTACATCAATTACATCTTCTAGTGCAGTAGGGGTTACGCGACGAATCACCGCTTTTAAGCGTGCAACCAACTCTTTAGGAGAGAATGGCTTGGTAATGTAGTCATCCGCACCGACTTCTAAACCGCGCACTTTATCTTCTTCTTCACCACGAGCGGTAAGCATCACAACTGGAATGTTGCGCGTTAATTCCTCTCGCTTCATATGTTTGATGAAGTTAATGCCACTACCGCCTGGTAACATCCAATCCAGTAAAACTAAATCAGGGAAGGGTTCAGCCAGTTTGGTTACTGCAGTATCGTAATCTTCCGCTTCTACCGCTTGGTAACCTTTCTGCTCAAGTACGAAGCACAGCATTTCGCGAATAGGAGCTTCGTCTTCAACAACCAGAATCCTTCTAGACATAATTGAGTAACCTTATGTTCGTTGAGCTAATGAATTTAAGAGACAAAGCGCCTCTCTATGCATAAGCATTATCACTACCAATTATGACACTTTTGTGACCTTTGAAAACAAATTTTCATATAACTTTCTTTTGAGGTTCATTCGGATATTTTTCATTTCTATTAAGACATCAGCACAAAAATTCCCTATGATTAGTCCCTTGTCATCAAGCCTAGAGAAGATTTATGTGGTTTAAAAACTGTCTGGTATACCGCGTTAACCGCGAGGTTACTTTTAACGCCGAACAACTAGAAACTCAGCTGTCTGAATTCCGATTCACCCCGTGTGGCAGTCAAGACAAACAGAAATTTGGCTGGGTCAGTGCAATGGGTAGACATGGCGATATGATGACTCACGTGTCAGAAAACCGCATTCTGATTTGCGCCAAGAAAGAAGAGAAAATGCTACCTGCCTCTGTGATCAAAGAATCATTGAATGCAAAAGTAGAAGCAATGGAAGCGCAAGAAGGTCGTCCTCTGAAGAAGAAAGAGAAAGACAACCTGAAAGATGACATCGTAATGGATTTACTGCCGCGCGCATTCAGCCGCAGCAGCCACTCTCACGTGCTCATCATGCCAAAAGAAGGTTTTATCCTTGTTGATGCAAGCAGCTATAAAAAAGCAGAAGATGTATTAGCATTGCTTCGTAAAACCATGGGTAGTCTACCTGTTGTTCCTGCTATTCCAGAGGTGGCGATTGAAACTACGCTAACCGAGTGGGTGAAAAGCGGTGACACACCTCAAGGTATCAGCATGATGGACGAAGCTGAGCTAAAATCCGTACTTGAAGAAGGTGGTGTGATTCGCTGTAAGAAGCAAGAGCTAACCACTGATGAAATCCGCAACCACATCGCTGCGGATAAGGTCGTGACGAAACTTGCGCTTAATTGGCAAGATCGTATTGAGTTCATTATGACGGAAGATGCAGGCATCAAACGTCTAAAATTCTCTGATGAATTGAAAGATCAAAACGATGATATTCCACGTGAAGATCAAGCAGCTCGATTTGATGCAGACTTCTCTCTAATGTGTGGAGAGTTCAGTGCTTTCCTTCCCAACCTATACGATGCGCTAGGCGGCTTACCGAATCCTAACGCATAATATTGTATAAAGGTTAACCATAACGCCCTCACTTTTTTTGAGGGCGTTTTTCTATCTGAAGCACAATTACCCTAGTCACAGTTCACATTTTGACGTAAAATTTGCGCCCCATTTCCATTAGGTGGAATTGGCCTGACTTGTGATCAGATAAAAGAGAATTGAGCAATGACAACTGAGAAAGCATTCGTGCCTGAGCTACTATCTCCAGCGGGCAGCCTGAAAAACATGCGTTACGCATTCGCCTACGGGGCAGATGCAGTTTACGCTGGCCAACCTCGCTACAGCCTTCGCGTACGTAACAACGAGTTTAACCACGAGAACCTAAAAATCGGTATCGATGAAGCCCACGCCCTAGGCAAAAAGCTTTATGTGGTATGTAACATTCAACCACACAACTCGAAGCTAAAAACGTTCATCCGTGATCTTAAGCCAATCGTAGAGATGGGTCCTGACGCATTGATCATGTCAGATCCAGGCCTAATTATGATGGTTCGTGAAGCTTTCCCAGAAATGCCAATTCACCTTTCTGTACAAGCGAACGCTGTAAACTGGGCGACCGTTAAGTTCTGGGCAGCGAATGGCGTGGGACGTGTGATCGTTTCTCGCGAGCTATCTCTAGAAGAAATCGAAGAAATTCGTGAGCATTGCCCTGAAACTGAGCTTGAAGTATTCGTTCACGGTGCATTATGCATGGCTTACTCAGGTCGTTGTCTACTTTCTGGCTATATCAACAAACGTGACCCTAACCAAGGCACTTGCACTAACGCATGCCGCTGGGAATACAAAGTTGAAGAGGGTAAAGAAAACGACGCTGGTGATATCGTAGAGAAATTCGACCCGACTGAAGCACAGCCTGTCGAAGTACAAGACGAGCGCCCTGAAACCACAATTGGTCGCGGCCAACCAACAGATGAAGTCGTTCTGCTTTCTGAAGCACACCGTCCAGAAGAAAAAATGGCAGCTTACGAAGACGAGCATGGTACTTACATCATGAACTCTAAAGACCTACGAGCGGTTCAGCACGTTGAACGCTTAACTAAGATGGGTGTTCACTCATTGAAAATTGAAGGTCGTACTAAATCGTTCTACTACTGCGCACGTACCGCTCAAGTTTATCGTAAAGCAATTGATGATGCTGTAGCAGGTCGACCATTCGATGAAAGCCTAATGGGTACACTAGAAAGCCTAGCTCACCGTGGCTACACTGAAGGCTTCCTACGCCGTCATACACACGATACTTACCAAAACTACGATTACGGTTACTCAGTCTCTGATGCTCAACAGTTTGTTGGTGAATTCACTGGCAAACGTCGTGGTGACATGGCTGAAGTAGAAGTAAAAAATAAGTTTCTTGTCGGTGATAGCCTTGAACTAATGACGCCAAAAGGCAATATTGTTTTCACGCTAGAGGCAATGGAAAACCGCAAGTCAGAGTCTATTGAAGACGCGAAAGGAAACGGTCACTTTGTATTCATTCCAGTACCAGCAGAGCTAGATTTAGAATATGGCCTATTAATGCGTAATCTAAACTCAGGGCAGGACACCCGTAACCCGACTGGTAAGTAACCATGGCCTTGCTCATTACTGATAAATGCATTAACTGCGACATGTGTGATCCCGAATGCCCCAATGGGGCAATCAGTATGGGAGAGAGCATTTTCGAAATTGATCCAGCGCTATGTACAGAGTGTAAGGGGCATTACGAAAAGCCGACCTGTCAGTCAGTGTGTCCAATTACAAAATGCATAATCACTGATCCGAACCATGTCGAAACTGAAGAGCAGTTGCTTGAAAAATTCGTGATTATTCAAGGGTTAGCATAAGAGCAATTAGGTTCAACTTTGGCATCAAAGTTGAACCTTTTCTCAACCTGATTTTTCAATAGGGATAATATTGCAGAACAGCTCTTTTTCAAAATGATACTCTAGTCTCTCACGCCAATTTTCCGCTTGAGAAACAGGTATTAAATAAAAGTTTTCTCGGCTCGTATCAGTAACGAAAGCCATCCCATATTGCATCAGCTCATAATGCACATCATTAACAAAACCCGGATCAAGGCGTTGACGCCCAGTCAGGTGATTCACATCCTCTCGAGTCAAAGAGACTCCTTTAGTATCACTGCTAAATCTGTGTCTTAACCACTCTGCAAATTCTTTTGCACAAATCATAGTCATGGTTTTGTCCTTGATTTACTCTTCTAACAGGAAAAGGGCATATCCCTGCCTTACACACTTGTCTGCGTTGTTATCGCTTTTTAGCCAACTGACAGACATATTGCTAAGAAACCAGAGTATCGTGACGAAAGATCTTTTTCTAAACAAAGAAGTTACAACTTACCCATACTACAACTCTTTGTTTAATTTAGACTTCTATAATATGTCCCCAAAACTAATTGGGTTAGTTTTTGTATTGGTATTATTCAATGTAGACAAAAGTATGATGTTTCTCCAGTTTCATAAAAGAGATCACCAAGTACAGATAAACCTGAAGAGTAACACTAATTAGGATTGATAAGCGGCAAGCATTGAGGTGGAACGACTTTTTTTCGTTTGGGCTTAGAGGTTGTTTTTACCCGTGGAGGGGGATCAATAGGTTTTGCTTTCGGGGCCCAACTTGCAAGCTCAACACCGCAGCCATCGCCTACTGGAGGTGGTGCTTGATCAACACAATAGTCGCTCGAATCAGGACAAGACAACCTGACGTGAAAGTGGTAATGATGCCCCCACCATGGACGTACTTTACGTAACCAAGAACGATCTTTGCCGTTTTCTTGCAAGCAAAGTTGCTCCTTAATAACAGGATGTACAAAAATTCGTGCAACATCCTTACTTTTTGAAGCGTACCGAATTAGCTTAAAGTGCCGTTCTTCCCAGCGATGATTAAGTATGGAATAACCTTTTAAATCCACCACACTCATGGGCTTAGGAAGTTGTAATTCGTTATAAGAAAGCGGTTGGTCAGCAAGCCTTAACCAGATATCGATATCTAACCCGGTTTGATGACTAGAATGACCAGAGGAGAACCTTCCACCTCTAGGTAAAGACAAATCACCAATTAGCAGAGTGGTGTTGAGATTTTGATGAGCTTTAAGCGCCAGATTTTCAATAAACTCTATCGTTTTAGGGTGCCCATAGTAGCGCTTCGTTTTACTACGTAAGACTTGATAACCAACGCCATCGAGAGGCAAGGGTAATGCACCATCTAAACAACCGTTAGCATAACTACCAATAGAGGAGGAAGAGTTTCGGGTAGGATTAACCACAGACTCCCAAGGAGTAGAACATACTGAAGCTGAGAAACATAAACCCAAAGTTACAATGAAACTCAGCCTCATAGCCTTTAACCTTTAGTAGTGTTCGCCATTATCGTAATAAGCTTTAGGAGATAAGGCGGAAAAGATAACTGCAACATCAATATCGGCACCAGCGATACCGCGCACTTGTTGCGTAATAAGCTTGGCAACTTCATCTTGCACTACCTGGCCACGGTCGAACCAAAGCACTTCGACAAAAGGATATGCAGCACTCACCTCACCCTCATTGAAAAACGTAGTGTAGATATACTCAAAAGTAAAATCCTCACGCGGACAGTCCATTAGAGGCTGAAGTTCATCCGTAAGGGGTTTTGATAATGCCTGAACAGCTTGTGGCTCTACAGCACGGAATCGAAAATGTGGCATAAACTTACTTCCTAATTATTAGCATTAATGCATGATGATAACAGGAACCAAGTCAGTAATCATCCAAGCCAATGTAACCACTGACCTTTCAATAGATTGTGAATCAGATGTGCTCGATAACGAAGAAAAAGTGTTATGAAATTCGAAGGTAAAACAGAAAGAGCAACGCGATACATCAACATTTAGTAATTACATTACTAGAAAATAAAACTATCTGAAGCAAAGGTATGCCATATTCGTTGGATAAACATACACCTGACATCGAAATTATACGTTAGGAATAAAAGAGACCCTGACCTAAGCCAGAGCTTATGAATATGGGGGATAGGTGAAGTGGACCAATATCCCGGAGATATGAGCTTTCAATCCCCCCGATACTTTGGTATCAGAGGAATCGACAACTCTTCCAACTAGTCAGCTTCTCTTTTCTTCAGATGCAAAAAAGCCCCAGCATTACTGCTGAGGCTTTAGAGTATGGCAGGGGTGGAGAGATTCGAACTCCCAACACGCGGATTTGGAATCCGCTGCTCTGCCAATTGGAGCTACACCCCTGTAATTCGTGTTTATTGAGACGACGCTCAAATAAGTGGCGGAGTGGACGGGACTCGAACCCGCGACCCCCGGCGTGACAGGCCGGTATTCTAACCAACTGAACTACCACTCCGCAGTGGTATCACTCGCTTTAATAAGCAAGCGTCCGCTTTTGTCTTCACTTTTCGAAAAAGTGAAAATAAAACTAAAGCCTGGCGATGTTCTACTCTCACATGGGGAAGCCCCACACTACCATCGACGCTATTTCGTTTCACTTCTGAGTTCGGCATGGAAGTCAGGTGGGTCCAAAACGCTATGGTCGCCAAGCAAATTCTTTAATCTGGAAAGCCGTTTTTTTAATTCTCGTTCTTACACATTCAATGTTCTTTCATTGAGTCCATCAAAACCCCTTGGGTGTTGTATGGTTAAGCCTCACGGGCAATTAGTACAGGTTAGCTCAACGCCTCACAACGCTTACACACCCTGCCTATCAACGTCGTAGTCTACGACAACCCTTTAGGATACTTAAAGTATCAGGGAGAACTCATCTCAAGGCTCGCTTCCCGCTTAGATGCTTTCAGCGGTTATCGATCCCGAACTTAGCTACCGGGCAATGCGTCTGGCGACACAACCCGAACACCAGAGGTTCGTCCACTCCGGTCCTCTCGTACTAGGAGCAGCCCCTTTCAATTCTCCAACGCCCACGGCAGATAGGGACCGAACTGTCTCACGACGTTCTAAACCCAGCTCGCGTACCACTTTAAATGGCGAACAGCCATACCCTTGGGACCGACTTCAGCCCCAGGATGTGATGAGCCGACATCGAGGTGCCAAACACCGCCGTCGATATGAACTCTTGGGCGGTATCAGCCTGTTATCCCCGGAGTACCTTTTATCCGTTGAGCGATGGCCCTTCCATTCAGAACCACCGGATCACTATGACCTGCTTTCGCACCTGCTCGAATTGTCATTCTCGCAGTCAAGCGGGCTTATGCCATTGCACTAACCTCACGATGTCCAACCGTGATTAGCCCACCTTCGTGCTCCTCCGTTACGCTTTGGGAGGAGACCGCCCCAGTCAAACTACCCACCAGGCACTGTCCGCAACCCCGATAAGGGGTCGACGTTAGAACATCAACACTACAAGGGTGGTATTTCAAGGACGGCTCCACGCAATCTAGCGACTGCGCTTCAAAGCCTCCCACCTATCCTACACATGTAGGGTCAATGTTCAGTGCCAAGCTGTAGTAAAGGTTCACGGGGTCTTTCCGTCTAGCCGCGGGTACACTGCATCTTCACAGCGATTTCAATTTCACTGAGTCTCGGGTGGAGACAGCGTGGCCATCATTACGCCATTCGTGCAGGTCGGAACTTACCCGACAAGGAATTTCGCTACCTTAGGACCGTTATAGTTACGGCCGCCGTTTACCGGGGCTTCGATCAAGAGCTTCGACCGAAGTCTAACCCCATCAATTAACCTTCCGGCACCGGGCAGGCGTCACACCGTATACGTCATCTTGCGATTTTGCACAGTGCTGTGTTTTTAATAAACAGTTGCAGCCACCTGGTATCTGCGACTCTCAATAGCTCCATCCGCGAGGGACTTCACCGTCGAGAGCGTACCTTCTCCCGAAGTTACGGTACCATTTTGCCTAGTTCCTTCACCCGAGTTCTCTCAAGCGCCTTGGTATTCTCTACCCGACCACCTGTGTCGGTTTGGGGTACGATTCCTTACAATCTGAAGCTTAGAGGCTTTTCCTGGAAGCATGGCATCAATGACTTCACATCCGTAGATGCTCGACGTCGTGTCTCAGCTTTAAGAAGAGCCGGATTTACCTAACTCTTCAGCCTACGCACTTGAACCTGGACAACCGTCGCCAGGCCCACCTAGCCTTCTCCGTCCCCCCATCGCAATTGTAAGAAGTACGGGAATATTAACCCGTTTCCCATCGACTACGCCTTTCGGCCTCGCCTTAGGGGTCGACTTACCCTGCCCCGATTAACGTTGGACAGGAACCCTTGGTCTTCCGGCGAGGAGGTTTTTCACCCCCTTTATCGTTACTCATGTCAGCATTCGCACTTCTGATACGTCCAGCATGCGTTACCACACACCTTCAACCGCTTACAGAACGCTCCCCTACCCAATGCACTAAAGTGCATTGCCGCAGCTTCGGTTTACTACTTAGCCCCGTTACATCTTCCGCGCAGGCCGACTCGACCAGTGAGCTATTACGCTTTCTTTAAATGATGGCTGCTTCTAAGCCAACATCCTGGCTGTCTGAGCCTTCCCACATCGTTTCCCACTTAGTAGTAATTTGGGACCTTAGCTGGCGGTCTGGGTTGTTTCCCTCTCCACGACGGACGTTAGCACCCGCCGTGTGTCTCCCGGATAGTACTTACTGGTATTCGGAGTTTGCAAAGGGTTGGTAAGTCGGGATGACCCCCTAGCCTTAACAGTGCTCTACCCCCAGTAGTATTCGTCCGAGGCGCTACCTAAATAGCTTTCGGGGAGAACCAGCTATCTCCAGGTTTGATTGGCCTTTCACCCCTAGCCACAAGTCATCCGCTAATTTTTCAACATTAGTCGGTTCGGTCCTCCAGTTGATGTTACTCAACCTTCAACCTGCCCATGGCTAGATCACCTGGTTTCGGGTCTATATCCAGAGACTGAACGCCCAGTTAAGACTCGGTTTCCCTACGGCTCCCCTAGATGGTTAACCTTGCCACTGAATATAAGTCGCTGACCCATTATACAAAAGGTACGCAGTCACAGGACAAAGCCTGCTCCTACTGCTTGTACGTACACGGTTTCAGGTTCTATTTCACTCCCCTCACAGGGGTTCTTTTCGCCTTTCCCTCACGGTACTGGTTCACTATCGGTCAGTCAGTAGTATTTAGCCTTGGAGGATGGTCCCCCCATATTCAGACAGGATATCACGTGTCCCGCCCTACTCGATTTCACTGAACACACGTCGTCAACTACGGGACTATCACCCTGTATCGTCGGCCTTTCCAGGCTGTTCGTCTAACGCGTGTAAAGCTTAAGGGCTAGTCCAATTTCGCTCGCCGCTACTTTCGGAATCTCGGTTGATTTCTTTTCCTCGGGGTACTTAGATGTTTCAGTTCCCCCGGTTCGCCCTGTTGAGCTATGTATTCACTCAACAGTAATACCTTATGATATTGGGTTTCCCCATTCGGAAATCCCAGACTCAAATGGTTTTTACTACCTAATCTGGGCTTATCGCAAGTTAATACGTCCTTCATCGCCTCTGACTGCCAAGGCATCCACCGTGTACGCTTAGTCACTTAACCATACAACCCGAAGGAGTTTCGAGTTGATAATCAAATCACCAAAGTTGTCTCTCATTATTTGAATGAGCGAGAGACATTCGATTTTGCCGGACTCATCTCTTTACCTTCATTTTTAGAAAAAATGAAAACAAAAAGCCAAGAACACTTGAATGTGTTTTTTGGTGTTTGTCTTAAAGACAAACATTGAGAACTTTACAAACAACAATAAATTGTTGTTTTGTCAGCTTTCCAAATTGTTAAAGAGCTAATCACTTCTAATGAAGTAACCATTTTTAAAAACTCTCAAGAGAGAATGTTTAAAGATGGTATCCCGTAGGGGAGTCGAACCCCTGTTACCGCCGTGAAAGGGCGGTGTCCTAGGCCTCTAGACGAACGGGACACTGAGTATGTGGTGGAGCTAATCGGGATCGAACCGATGACCTCTTCGCTGCCAGCGAAGCGCTCTCCCAGCTGAGCTATAGCCCCACATAAATTGCTTCAGCATTTTATGCAGAACCAATTTTGCTCTGAAATCTAAACCATATCAATCTGTGTGGACACTCATCGCAATAATCATCGTTTAAGGAGGTGATCCAGCGCCAGGTTCCCCTAGCGCTACCTTGTTACGACTTCACCCCAGTCATGAACCACAAAGTGGTAAGCGTCCCCCCGAAGGTTAAACTACCTACTTCTTTTGCAGCCCACTCCCATGGTGTGACGGGCGGTGTGTACAAGGCCCGGGAACGTATTCACCGTGGCATTCTGATCCACGATTACTAGCGATTCCGACTTCATGGAGTCGAGTTGCAGACTCCAATCCGGACTACGACGCACTTTTTGGGATTCGCTCACTTTCGCAAGTTGGCCGCCCTCTGTATGCGCCATTGTAGCACGTGTGTAGCCCTACTCGTAAGGGCCATGATGACTTGACGTCGTCCCCACCTTCCTCCGGTTTATCACCGGCAGTCTCCCTGGAGTTCCCGACATTACTCGCTGGCAAACAAGGATAAGGGTTGCGCTCGTTGCGGGACTTAACCCAACATTTCACAACACGAGCTGACGACAGCCATGCAGCACCTGTCTCAGAGTTCCCGAAGGCACCAATCCATCTCTGGAAAGTTCTCTGGATGTCAAGAGTAGGTAAGGTTCTTCGCGTTGCATCGAATTAAACCACATGCTCCACCGCTTGTGCGGGCCCCCGTCAATTCATTTGAGTTTTAATCTTGCGACCGTACTCCCCAGGCGGTCTACTTAACGCGTTAGCTCCGAAAGCCACGGCTCAAGGCCACAACCTCCAAGTAGACATCGTTTACGGCGTGGACTACCAGGGTATCTAATCCTGTTTGCTCCCCACGCTTTCGCATCTGAGTGTCAGTATCTGTCCAGGGGGCCGCCTTCGCCACCGGTATTCCTTCAGATCTCTACGCATTTCACCGCTACACCTGAAATTCTACCCCCCTCTACAGTACTCTAGTCTGCCAGTTTCAAATGCTATTCCGAGGTTGAGCCCCGGGCTTTCACATCTGACTTAACAAACCACCTGCATGCGCTTTACGCCCAGTAATTCCGATTAACGCTCGCACCCTCCGTATTACCGCGGCTGCTGGCACGGAGTTAGCCGGTGCTTCTTCTGTCGCTAACGTCAAACGAATACGCTATTAACGTACCCGCCTTCCTCACGACTGAAAGTGCTTTACAACCCGAAGGCCTTCTTCACACACGCGGCATGGCTGCATCAGGCTTGCGCCCATTGTGCAATATTCCCCACTGCTGCCTCCCGTAGGAGTCTGGACCGTGTCTCAGTTCCAGTGTGGCTGATCATCCTCTCAGACCAGCTAGGGATCGTCGCCTTGGTGAGCCCTTACCTCACCAACTAGCTAATCCCACCTAGGCATATCCTGACGCGAGAGGCCCGAAGGTCCCCCTCTTTGGCCCGTAGGCATCATGCGGTATTAGCCATCGTTTCCAATGGTTATCCCCCACATCAGGGCAATTTCCTAGGCATTACTCACCCGTCCGCCGCTCGACGCCGTTATCGTTCCCCGAAGGTTCAGATAACTCGTTTCCGCTCGACTTGCATGTGTTAGGCCTGCCGCCAGCGTTCAATCTGAGCCATGATCAAACTCTTCAATTTAAGATTTTGTTTGGCTCAATGAATACTGAACATTACATAAGTAATGTTTGAATTGACTGTGCTCTTATTGGTTTTCACTTTTGAAAAGTAAAACAAAACAGCTCAAGGCTGCTTCCCAATTCGAATGGTCACTTCGTATCATTGAAACCTAATTTTAAGCCGAAGCTTCTAATTGGATTATCATCAACGAGTGCCCACACAGATTGATAGGTCTATATTGTTAAAGAGCACACTTCGAAGTTCTCTTCAAAGTGGACGGCCATTTTAGCTAGATAACTTATCGTGTCAAACACTTTTTTAAGTTATTTATCTGCGAGTTAATTTTAACTCACTAACCGTAGTTGTTTAGGTTCCGCTTTACTTGCTTTCCCGTGACAACGGAGGCGCATTATAGGGAGTTCATTAAAGAACACAAGTGCATTTTTAAAAAAAACTCACCTTTTTAGTTTATTCGTATAGAAAACAGACAAAAGACTCTAAAAAACTATAGAAAAGGGGCCAAACGGCCCCTTTAGTGTGATTTTTATCTCAATTTTACTGTATCCATACAATTATTGATGAGCACAAATTTGGTCATTAGTAACAATTAGCTGCACTGTCTTGTCTGGAACGATTTCACCAGACAGAATTGATTTGGCTAACGGATTCTCGACATTCTGCTGAATTGCACGTTTTAAAGGACGCGCACCATACACAGGATCGAAACCAACTTGAGCGATCAAATCGAGCGCTTTGTCGGAAACTTCTAGTTGATAGCCTTTCTCCTCTAGTCGTTTCGCCAAACGTCCCAATTGAATAGAAGCAATGGACTTAATGTGTTCTTGACCAAGTGGATGGAACACCACGATTTCGTCAACACGGTTCAAGAACTCTGGGCGGAAGTGTTTGCTAACCACATCCATCACTTCACTCTTGATACCTTGATAGTCTAATGTTGCGAAATTCTCTTGGATACGAGATGAACCCAAGTTAGATGTCATGATCACAACCGTATTACGGAAGTCAACAGTACGACCTTGACCATCCGTTAAACGCCCATCATCGAGAACTTGCAGCAGAATGTTAAATACATCCGGATGCGCTTTCTCTACTTCGTCTAACAAAATTACCGAATACGGCTTGCGACGAACCGCTTCCGTTAAGTAACCACCCTCTTCATATCCGACATAGCCTGGAGGCGCACCCACCAATCTTGCCACTGAGTGTTTCTCCATGAACTCAGACATATCGATACGGACCATCGCATCTTCGCTGTCGAACATAAAGCTCGCAAGTGTCTTACAAAGCTCTGTTTTACCCACACCAGTTGGACCTAAGAATAAGAAGGAGCCAATTGGTCGGTTTGGATCAGAAAGCCCAGCTCGACTACGACGAATGGCATTCGATACAACAGAGACCGCTTCGCTTTGACCTACCACACGATTATGCAGCACGTCTTCCATGCGAAGTAGTTTCTCTTTTTCCGCTTCTAGCATCTTGGATACCGGAATACCGGTTTGCTTAGAAAGTACTTCTGCAATCTCGTTGTCGGTTACTTTATTACGCAATAGCGTCATTTCCTGCATTTCAGCTTGGGTTGCAAGATCTAACTGCTTCTCAAGTTCAGGAATACGACCATATTGAAGCTCCGACATGCGGTTTAGATCACCAGCTCGGCGAGCAAACTCCATGTCCATACGAGCTTGTTCAAGCTCAGACTTAATATGTTGAGTACCAGAAAGAGCTGCTTTTTCTGTATTCCAAACCTCTTCTAGTTCAGCGTACTCACGTTCTTTTTCATTGAGTTCTTCATTAAGCGCTTTCAAACGCTTTTCACTCGCTTCATCGTGCTCGTTACTTAGTGCTTGCTGCTCAATTTTGAGTTGGATGATTTTACGCTCAAGCTTATCCAAGGACTCCGGCTTAGAGTCAATTTGTAAACGAATGCTTGAAGCCGCTTCGTCGATTAAGTCGATCGCTTTATCCGGCAACTGACGGTCGGAGACATAGCGATGTGACAAACTCGCCGCAGCAACAATCGCTGGGTCGGTAATTTCGACGTGATGATGAAGCTCATAACGCTCCTTCAAGCCACGTAAAATCGCCACGGTATCCTCAACGGTCGGCTCATCCACCAGCACTTTTTGGAAACGACGTTCTAATGCTGCATCTTTTTCGATGTACTGACGATATTCATCCAATGTTGTTGCGCCAACACAGTGCAGCTCACCACGAGCTAATGCCGGTTTTAGCATGTTGCCCGCATCCATTGAGCCTTCACCTTTACCAGCACCGACCATAGTGTGTAGTTCATCAATGAAGAGGATGACATTGCCTTCTTCTTTAGCAAGTTCATTCAATACTGATTTTAAACGCTCTTCAAATTCCCCACGGTATTTCGCGCCAGCAACCAGTGCGCCCATATCCAGTGATAGCACACGGCGACCACGCAGACCTTCAGGTACTTCATTGTTAACTATGCGCTGCGCTAAGCCTTCAACAATTGCTGTCTTACCTACGCCTGGTTCACCGATAATCACAGGGTTGTTTTTAGTACGACGCTGCAATACCTGGATAGTACGACGGATTTCATCATCACGGCCGATAACCGGATCCAATTTACCTTGCTCTGCACGTTCGGTAAGGTCTATGGTGAACTTTTCCAATGCTTGACGAAGCTCTTCTGCATTCGGATCATTGACCTTTTGACCACCTCTGATCTTTTCGATTGCCTGGCTGACTTTTTGCTCTGTTAAGCCGATCTCTTTGAGCAATTGCCCCAATGGTCCGCGATCTTCTAAAGCGGCAAGCAGGAAGACTTCAGACGAGATATAGGAGTCTTGACGCTTTTGCGCCACTTTGTCACACAGGTTAAACAATGTGCCCATCGAGCTAGAGAGCTGAACATCCCCACCGATGCCACTGACTTTTGGTAATCGATCTAACATTTCACTCAATTTAGAGCGTAAATGCGTTACGTCCACATCCAGCATAGTAAGCAATGGACGAATTGGACTGCCATTTTGATCAAGCAAAGCCACCATGAGGTGAACTGGCTCGATATATTGATGATCGCGCCCTAACGCTAGTGATTGAGCATCAGAGATAGCGATTTGAAACTTACTTGTGAATCGATCAAGACGCATATCTACCTTCCTAACCTCAACTAAAGGAAATTCTTTTGACAGTTAGAAAGATGGATACTCGGGTGGGGAATTTCAAGGGAGTGAATGAATAAAGATAGCTTTGCAAAAATAGTAGTATGCATCTTAGCACTTTGGTGCTTATAGCTAGTCTTCGATCCAAATAAAGGTTGCTTGTCGACCAGTCTTACCATCACGGCGATAAGAGTAAAAAGAGGCTTTATCTTGGTAAGTACAAAGTCCAGAATCAAACACTTGTGTCACACCAGTCCGGTTTAGACGTTGCGTTGCCAGCACCGACATGTCAGCAAACCATTTACCGTCGATATCGCGTGGAGCAAATGCTTGATTCGCCTGTGAATCAAAATCAACAAAAGCTTGCAGAACATCTTCACCCACTTCGAAGGCTTGAGGGCCAATGGCGGGGCCAAGCCACGCTATCACTTCACCAGAAAACAACGCTAACGCATTTTCGACAATGCCATTTGCTAAGCCGCGCCAACCTGCGTGAACAGCGGCTACTTGCGTACCTTGTGTATTAGTCAATAATACAGGTAAACAATCGGCGGTCATCGCTGAACAAACAACATGGCTTGAAGAAGTAAATACACCATCCGCATCAAGCACCTGTGTTGTTGGTTCATTTGCTTGAGCCACAACGGTTGAATGCGTTTGGTTTAACCAGATTGGCGCATTTGGCATGCTTGCCTGTTGCGCCAACCAAGCTCGGTTCTTCTCTACTAAAGACAAATCATCCCCAACGTGAGTACCTAAATTTAGCCCTTGGTAAGGGCCTGTCGAAAATCCGCCTATGCGTGTTGAGGCGAAAGCTTTGACATTTTTAGGCGCTGGCCAGTTCGGAATGATCGTCTTCATATTAGAATTCTTCCGGTAAGCCGTGCTCTTCTGTATCTTGACGAAGCGCTTCAGTCATCACAACCATGTCATCAGGCACTGGAGCATGAAACTCAAGAACTTCGCCCGTAATTGGGTGCTCAAAGCGCAGCATTACTGCGTGCAATGCTTGGCGATCGAAGCCCCGGATCATTGCCGTTAGCTCTTCAGACGCACCTGTCGGGATGCGAGCACGTCCACCATATGCAATATCACCGAGCAGCGGATGCTGAAGATAAGACATGTGCACACGAATCTGGTGCGTACGACCCGTTTCTAGACGCAAACGAATACGCGTGTGTTCGCGGAAGCGTTCAGCAACACGGTAGTGCGTTACTGCTGGTTTGCCCATTGGTGCCACCGCCATAAGCGTGCGCTTAGTAGAGTGACGACCAATAGGTTGATCCACTTTACCGCCCGCAGTCATACGACCAATAGCGATCGCTTCGTACTCACGAGTAATATTACGTTTTTGCAGTGCGCGAACCAGACGAGTTTGTGCAGGAACGGTTTTCGCCACCACCATCAAACCCGTTGTGTCTTTATCCAAACGGTGCACGATACCTGCACGAGGTACTTCTGCAATATCAGGGTAATGATGCAACAACGCATTAAGCACAGTGCCATCAGGCGTACCAGCGCCCGGATGAACCACAAAGTCACGAGGTTTGTTGATAACGATAATATCTTCATCTTCATAGACGATATCTAGCGGGATATCTTGCGCTTCCCAGCGTTCTTCATCTTCTAACTCGGCTTGCAATGTAATTTCCTCGCCACCCATTACTTTGGTACGAGGTTTAGTGACAACTTCACCATCAACTTGAACTTTCCCATCAAGCAGCCACTCTTTTAGGCGCGAGCGAGAGAAGTCCGCGAATAATTCGGCGATAGCTTGGTCTAAACGTTGACCTAACTGGCTATCTTTTACGGTATTTGTTAATACAATCTGCTGAGCCATATCGAACTTTTTTAAAAACTGTGAGACTAATGCTCACGACTGTGAAAAAATAGACTATTACGTCATTGTATCTGTTACTGGAAAGAAAGTAACGGCAGCTTAAGAAATATTTAGATTCAAGGAACAGACTCCTGATATGAAACGTCAGACTTTAACAGGCCTTTTAGCGGTATCCCTTCTGTTTGGATGTGCAAGCAAAGAAGAAATCGTTCCTGATGTGCCGCCTTCGGAACTGTATGCAGACGCACAGATTTCTCTTCAAAGTGGTAATTGGCTTTCTGCAATTGAGAAACTGGAAGCATTAGACTCACGTTACCCATTCGGTGCCTACTCTGAACAGGTGCAGCTTGACCTAATCTATGCGTACTACAAAAACGACGACCTTGCTTTGGGCTTGGCAACCATTTCTCGCTTTATGCGTTTAAACCCAACCCATGAAAAGATGGATTGGGTGCTGTACATGCGAGGTCTAAGCCACATGGCGCAAGATCGTAACTTTATGCATGATTTATTCAGCGTAGATCGAAGCGATCGCGATCCTGAACCGGTAAAAAAAGCGTTTGATGACTTCAAAAAACTACTTCAACGTTACCCGAATAGCCCATATGCAGAAGATTCACAAAAACGTATGGTCGCGCTGAAAAACCGTCTAGCGAACTATGATTTAGCGACTGCTGACTTCTACCTTCGCCGTGAAGCTTGGGTCGCTGCTATTAATCGCAGCCAAGAGCTACAAAAAGCGTATCCAGACACAGAAGCTGCACGTAAGTCACTGACTATCCAGCTAGAGGCCTACAAGCAACTTGGTTTGGAAGACGCCGTAGCAAGAACTGAAAAGCTTATAGAGCTCAACCCTGTGAAGTAATTGAACTTGCTTTAAACTGAACCGCCACCGTTTTTACCGTGGCGGTTTTTTATTACTCTCAATAGTGTATTCAGCCCTTTCTTGATGATCTTCCTAGCTCCACATATGCTTAAAGTTCTCCTCCCCCCTTTATAAAAAGGATGTGAACGTGACGATATCTAAGCTTTGCGCAGTTATGCTGCTCCTATTGTCTGCTTCCGTTTGCGCACTGCAAATCTCGCCGCTCAAACAGCCTCCTTATACTGGGGACCTCGATGTCATCAAGGAGAAGAATGTACTGCGCGTCTTAGTTTCTGCTGATTTAGGCTTTTACTACATTGAGGGCGGCACACCAAAAGGCATAGGCGCGGAATTGCTGGCGCATTTCGAAAAAGACCTTCGTAAACTCAAACCAAAGCTTAACGTACAAATTATTCCTGTTGCCCGCGACCAGCTACTGCCAGCCTTAGAAAACGGTTCAGGTGACTTAGTTGTCGCCAACCTGACTATTACCGACACGCGCAAACAGAAAGTGGAGTTCAGTTCACCCATTCTCACTGACATTCAAGAGTGGGTAGTGACAAACAAAAGCACACCAACGATGACGAAAATCGAACAACTGAGCGGCAAAGAGATTTGGGTGCGCGCCAGCTCTAGCTACTTTGAAAGCATTCAGACACTAAATAAGAAACTAAACAAAAAAGGCTTACCGCCTGTTATCGTGCACTTTATTGAAGAAACACTTCAAGATTATGAGCTGGTCGGAATGCTCAACAATGGTTACGTCAAAGCCATTGTTCTCGATAGCCATAAAGCCAAGCTTTGGCTGAAAGTGATGGATGATATTCGGGTGCACAAAAAAATCCCTATCCGCAAAAATGGCAAAATTGCTTGGGCAATGCGAGAAAATAGTCCCAAATTAAAAGCCGTCGTGAATAAGTTCATCCAGAAGTCTCGCTCTGGGACACTACTCGGTAACGTTATTTACGGTAAATACATCGATAACACGGGATGGTTGAACAGAGCTCTTAACCCTAAGAAAATTGCTCAACTAGAAAAACTCGCAGCGCTATTTTCACGCTATGGTGAGAAATACGATATCGACTATTTACTGATCGCTGCAATCGCTTACAAGGAATCAGGATTTAATAACGACCTAGTTGGAAGCCGAGGTGCCGTTGGCATAATGCAAGTCCTACCCAGCACCGCTCAAGATCCGAATATCAATATCAAAAATGTTCGACAATTAGAAAACAACATTCATGCTGGAGTGAAATACTTAGCTTTTTTGCGTAAGCAGTACTTCAGTGATCCTGATATTACTGCACAAAATAAACTCTACTTTACATTGGCGGCTTACAATGCGGGCCCCGGCAATGTAGAGCGTATTCGTAAGCGTGCAGCCCAACAAGGTTACGATCCTAATGTTTGGTTTAATAACGTGGAAGTCGTTATGCGGAAAAGTTTAAGCTCAACGGTTGGGTACGTCACAAGCATTAATCGCTACTACATAATATACAAACAACTAGAAAGTTTGGACCAAGTCAAAAGTCTAGAAAGGGTTTCACTAGCCCCAAAAGACCCCATTTTCATGATACCGCTACGAAAAGTCAGCCAAATGCCAGACAGTAAAAAGCCGCTTGTACAGTAAGCGGCTTTTTAAATGGATTCATTGGAAAAACTCAGTGATCGTCATCACACGTTACGTGTGGTTAAATTTTAACCACCTCAAATATTAGGCCGTAAAACTTCCCTAAAAACGAGGCCGTTTTCAGCTGAGTATTCTATCCAATCTACGGATTTACTAACCGATAACAAGCAATTTCACGATAAATCTCAGAAGTTCTTGAGTGAGATCACATTCATTTTTCATCATAAAAAACCCGAGCAAAATAATGATCTGAATCACATTTTTTTATGCTTAAAGCGGTAATCTGAACTCAACCCATGAGGGATGCAACAGAGGAAAAACACTTATGACAATGAATATCACTGGCAAAAACATCGAAATCACCTCTGCAATCCGAGCTCATATTGAGAGCAAATTTAAAAAACTGGAGAAATGGCAAGTAGACCTAATTGGTTGCCAAGCAACTTTCAGTGAGGAACCAAACAAACAGAAGAAATTCGAAGCGGTTATCAAAGTTCCTAAAGGCCAGCTCATTGCCTCAGCAACTCACGAAGATCTTTACGCAGCTATCAACGAAGTGGAGCAAAAACTAGAACGACAATTGAACAAGCTGACCCACAAACCTGAAGCTCGACGTGCAAGTAAGCCTGAGCTAGTGGAAGAAGAAGAGTAAACTGAACAGATTGAGGAAATAGCGCCGAAAGGCGCTATTTTTTTGCTTGACGCTCTCCCCAGCCTTGCTTATTGTGTTTAAACACTCATAAATTAAGCACTATTTATGCATTTAACCTCACTGTTTATTTTTGACTTCTTTTTCCTCCCATAGTTGGAGGGGCGAACTCGTTTGTGAAAGAAAAGTCAAAAACAAACAGAAAGCCTCCCAAATCGGGAGGCTTTTTTATAAGGAAAGAATTGATGACTGACCAACCTATTTCCCTCGAAGAAATTCGTTTACGCTTGAATGAGTTGGATGACCAACTTCTCAGCTTATTGTCTGAGCGCCGTAAACTCAGCATTGAAGTAGCCAAAAGCAAAGTACAAACCTCAAAGCCTGTTCGCGACGCCGTCCGTGAACAGCAATTATTGGTCAAGCTGATTTCTAATGGCCAAGATAAATACGAACTTGACGCGCAGTACATCACTAAACTTTTCCATACCATCATTGAAGACTCAGTTCTGCTTCAACAAAGTTATCTGCAAAATCTCGTTAACCCACAGCAAAGCCGTAAGCCACTTGCTCGCGTCGCTTTTTTAGGAGCCAAAGGCTCTTATTCGCACTTGGCAAGTCGCGAATACTTCAGTCGTAAAAATACAGAGCTTATCGAGCTCAACTGCGAGCACTTTAAAGAAGTGACTCAAACGGTTGAATCTGGCCATGCTGATTATGGCGTTCTGCCAATCGAAAACACCAGCTCAGGCTCTATTAATGAAGTGTATGACTTACTACAACACACGACGCTTTACATCGTTGGAGAGCTGACTCAACCAATCGAACACTGCTTGGTTGCGAAAAAAGACATTCGTCTGGAAGATATTAAAACGCTGTATTCTCACCCTCAGCCACACCAACAGTGCAGTGAGTTTTTAAGCCGTATGAAAGGGGTAAAGCTGGAGTCCTGCGCGAGCACAGCAGATGCAATGCAGAAAGTCCAAGAGATGGATCGTGATGATGTGGCTGCAATTGGTAATGCATCAAGCGGTAAGCTATATGGCTTGCAAGCAATTCAAGGCAACATCGCAAACCAAACCGAAAACCATACTCGCTTTATCGTGGTTGCTCGTAAACCGGTTGAAGTTTCTACTCAGATTCCAGCAAAAACCACATTGATCATGTCGACCTCCCAAGAGGCAGGTTCATTGGTTGAAACACTATTAGTGCTGCAACGTTACGGCATCAATATGACCAAGCTAGAATCACGCCCAATTATGGGGAACCCGTGGGAAGAGATGTTCTACGTAGACTTGACATCACATCTTGCTTCGACAGAAATGCAACAGGCACTTGAAGAGCTAACAAAAATCACTAAACACTTGAAAGTATTAGGCTGTTACCCGAGTGAGAACGTAAAGCCTACGCAAGTAAAATTGAGTTAATAGACACCAGTGAGTAAAAAGATCATGGCAACCCAAAAAGTCGTAATCGCATCGCTAAACCCAGCCAAAATTAATGCAGTTCAAAGTGCATTTCGTAATGCATTTCCGTATCAAGAGTTCAACTTCGTTGGCATCAGTGTACCGAGTGAGGTCGCAGATCAGCCCATGACGAATGAAGAAACTCATCGTGGTGCGCTAAACCGCGTTAAAAACGCAAAAGTAGAGATGCCAAACGCGGATTACTATGTCGGTCTCGAAGCGGGAATTGAAGCAAACGTGACGTTTGCTTGGATGGTGGTTGAGTCAGAGACTCACCGCGGTGAATCTCGTTCTGCAAGCTTAATGTTGCCGCCAAAAGTCTTGGAAAAACTCAAGGATGCGAATGAGTTAGGAGATGTAATGGACGAAGTGTTTGGTACTGATAATATCAAACAGAAAGGTGGCGCTATTAGCCTGCTAACCCAAAACCAGCTAACTCGAAGCTCGGTCTATCACCAAGCCTTGATTCTGGCTTTAATTCCATTCACAAACCCTGAGCATTTTCCTTCAAATTTATAACACTCAGCCTAGTCTCTAGATACGCAAAAAGGGCGGATATTTCCGCCCTTTGTAATACGTTATCTTAGTCACTTGTAACACCAAGGCCTAAAAGCAAATTGGATATACTGTCTACTTAGATACCGCAACTTGTTCTAACAAGACTTTCAACTTGTCTTTTTCTTCATCAGATTTCGACTTTAGTTCGTTAGAGCCACGAGTAATGGTGGCAATGCCCACACCAAGCATCTGACTGATCTGACGTTGAGATAATTCTCCTTTAAGAAGTTCGTTAATTATATTAACGCGTGATATTAATGACTCTCTCTCATCACGTGACATCAGCATAGTTAACAGCATGTCATCTTGCTGGGTGCCCATACTTGTTCGAATTAGCTCAATAATCTGTTGCCAGTCTTTATACTCGGGTTCGTGCGACATCAAGTTACCTCACTCAATACTTGGTATTGATCTCATGTTGATTCAAGAACGCGCCATCGATACCCAAAAGATCACGATAGTATGTTTCAAACATCAAGATGTTTTGTACATAACCGCGCGTCTCTTTAAATGGAATTGCCTCAATAAAGGCATAAGCATCCACTTTTCCTTGGGTACGCTCTCGCCACGTTTTTACTCTGTTAGGACCTGCATTATAAGCAGCAAGAGCAAAAATACGATTATTATCGTAATCCTCTAATAAACCTTGCAAATAATGGCTACCAATCTCGATATTTTTTCCTACATTGTAGAGATCCTGCGTACCTTGATAACTCAACTTATATTTACGTGCCGTGTACTTCGCCGTTGCAGGCATGATCTGCATAAGACCACGAGCGCCAACTGGAGAGCGGGCTTCAACATCTAACGCACTTTCCTGTCGAGCGAGAGACATCATCGTGACGGGATCAATGTTGTGCTTTTTCGCATAAAAATTAAACCACCAGCGGTGTGCTATTGGGAACCTAAGTTCGATATTATCCCACATCTGCGCTTGGATACTCGCGGTCACCGTTAGGTTATGCCAACGTTTAAATGATGCATAAGCCGCCAACATCACCTTTTCATCTTTCCCTACGCGGCGCAGTAAGTGTGCCCATTCACTCTTCGCTGCTGCGATTTTATCCGTCGCGATCAACTCTTCGATACGAGCTAGCGAGTCTTGATAGGGTTGAACAACTTTCTTGTCCAACTTAACCGTATGCGTTGGGTATTTGATTGATTGCCCGATTGCATTGGCGGCAGCCACACTGTAGAAGTTTCGTTGCCCAAGCAGAGTTGCTAAACGCTGTTTCCCCGCGATGTCATCACCTAACGCTATTTCACTTCTTCCAAGCCAATATTGCCAGCGTAGCGTGGCTTGTTCTTCTTTATTTAGAACAGCAATCCACTCTTGTACGCCTTTCCAATCTGCATTTTGAATCGCTAAGCGGATGCGCGTTTCAATCAACGGTAAGTACTGACTGGTTTTCGTTTTATCATCGCGCCATTTAGCTAATGACTCAGACTCCGTACGAGTCAATCGAAATGCAATATAGTCGGCAAGTTCTTGCGCTTTTTCTGGAGAAAACTTCTGTCCTTTAATGACGGCATCGTACGCACCTTGTGCTTGGCTAGTGTTCATGCGAGCCAACTTTTCTAACGCATATTCACTTTGCGCTCGATTAAAATCATTCGCAGGTTTTTTCTTCGCGAATTCCGCAACACTTGAAGGATTATCAAACAACGCTTTCATTTCTTTGGCTTGTTGCTTTGCCTGCGCTGATTTAGGCAGTTTGAGCAAGTAACTCATCAAACCGCCATTACGAGCATCAAACGCCAGTAACATACGCTGTAGAATCAGTTCATCGGTACGCTCACCCGCCTTGTCCCATGCTTCAAATAATGGGTCACACTCATCAGCAATGCTGATGCCACGTAACCACATATGTTCAGCCCCTTTAAACGCCGCGACTTTCTTGCCTTGCTTTAATTGAGCGACGTAGAAAATACATTGGTAACGCTCACCACTAGGAATGACTTTTTGAAACTCAGTAATGGTTTTCCAATCTTTTTGCTTATAAAGATGATTGAGGTATGGAGCGCGAACTCGACGAGAAAATGGAAAAGACTCGTGCTCAGAAATAAACTCGTTCACCTGTTGTGGTGACTTTTCCGGTAACTGTCTAATAAAAGTGCGGTAATCCACATAAGGCGTTAGTGGATAGTCAGAAATTTTAGGACGAATCGAAAGGTATCCGTCGATGTCATTTTTATCTAATAAATCTTGAGCTTGCTCATATACTTCGCGCTGCTTTTCCAAACTCAGCGCGGCATTAGCACTCAAACTCATAGCACACAACGCGGCGGCGCAGCATACGTTTTTAGCCAATTCAGATACGTTGAATCTCATTTGTGTCATTTTCCCCAGACATATACTGCCCTAAAGCCTAGTTTTGTTAGAGTTCATGTGATGTTAAGGCAATTTTCACACATGCATCTATTTACACAGAATGCAGATGTCCATGTAAAGCAACTTAGTGTATTAAAAATTGTACTCGTCAAACTTTTAAGACGATGGAGACAAAGCGTTTCTAACTCGCATAGAAAACACTTCGTCATTCTTAACGAATAACAAAAGTGTATACCCTAACCGTGTAAGTTTCCGGTCAGCTCAAAATAAGAAATCCATTCGTTAGGGAAATTCTTGCAATGCGGTAACAAAAACAAAGCACTTGGTATAAAATGATGGGTTTGAATGACAGTTAATTTAGGAACGATCGGCAATGGCTGAATACGTATATACCATGTCGCGGGTGAGCAAAATTGTGCCACCTAAGCGTCAAATTCTTAAAGACATCTCTCTGAGCTTCTTCCCTGGTGCGAAAATCGGTGTTTTAGGTCTGAACGGTGCAGGTAAATCCACACTGCTACGTATCATGGCAGGTATCGACACGGATATCGACGGTGAAGCGCGTCCACAACCTGGTCTAAACGTAGGTTACCTACCTCAGGAACCAGTATTAGACGAATCAAAAACCGTTCGTGAAGTTGTTGAAGAAGCGGTTGCTGACGTTGCTGACGCTCTGAAACGTTTGGACGCAGTCTACGCAGCATACGCTGAACCAGATGCAGACTTCGACGCACTTGCAAAAGAGCAAGGCGAGCTAGAAGCCCTTATCCAAGCGAAAGATGGCCACAACCTAGAAAATGCGCTTGAGCGTGCGGCAAACGCACTTCGTTTACCTGAATGGGACCAAAAAATTGCGCACCTATCAGGTGGTGAACGCCGCCGTGTGGCTATTTGTCGCTTGCTACTTTCTAAGCCAGACATGCTACTGCTTGATGAACCTACCAACCACCTAGATGCAGAATCAGTGGCTTGGCTAGAGCGCTTCTTAGTGGATTACACAGGTACCGTAGTAGCCATCACCCACGACCGTTACTTCCTAGATAACGCTGCGGGCTGGATCTTAGAACTGGACCGTGGTGAAGGTATCCCATGGGAAGGCAACTACACCTCATGGCTGGAGCAAAAAGACGCTCGTCTACAACAAGAAGCCTCCCAAGAGAGTGCTCGCCAAAAGACTATCGAGAAAGAGCTTGAGTGGGTACGTAAAAACCCTAAAGGTCGTCAAGCGAAGTCAAAAGCACGTATGGCTCGCTTTGAAGAACTGCAAAGCTCTGATCATCAAAAACGTAATGAAACCAATGAACTATTTATCCCACCAGGTGAGCGTCTAGGTGATAAGGTTATTGAAGTGAAGAACCTGACCAAGTCATTTGACGGTCGAGTTCTAATTGATGACCTGTCATTCAGCATCCCTAAAGGTGCAATTGTTGGTATCATCGGTGCTAACGGCGCAGGTAAATCGACGCTATTCAAGATGTTAAGTGGTACTGAACAACCAGACTCGGGCACAATTGAGATGGGCGATACAGTAAAACTAGCATCTGTCGATCAGTTCCGTGACAGCATGGACGATTCTAAAACCGTATTCCAAGAGATCTCTGAAGGTGCTGATATCATTAAGATCAACAACTTCGAAATCCCAGCTCGTGCATACTGTTCACGCTTTAACTTTAAAGGCAGTGACCAACAAAAGATTATTGGTGAACTATCGGGTGGTGAGCGTAACCGTGTCCACCTTGCGAAGCTTCTTAAAGCGGGCGGCAACGTGTTGCTACTCGACGAACCAACCAACGACCTTGACGTTGAAACACTGCGTGCTCTAGAAGAAGCATTACTAGAGTTCCCTGGTTGTGCAATGGTTATCTCGCACGACCGTTGGTTCCTTGACCGTATCGCGACCCACATCATTGACTACCGTGACGAAGGCCAAGTTAACTTCTACGAAGGTAACTACACAGAGTACATGGATTGGTTGAAGAAAACATTGGGTCCTGAAGCCGCAGAACCACACCGTATCAAATACAAGCGTATTGCGAAGTAATCGCAACCCACAAAGTTTGATTGTAATTTGTACAAAGGCCGCTATCATAGCGGCCTTTGTTTTCTTTGTTATAAAAAGAGCTCATTAGCCCGTCTCGTTCGTTAAGAACATGACATTGCACTTACGTCACTCTGTAGCGACCTCGACACTTTTCAAACAACAATCGAACACTTTTTGTTCGTATTGATATACTATTCAATTCTGTTTGACGACCTGACGAGAATATTCATATGACAGAGAGACGACGCTTTTCACGTATTCTCCATCAAGCTCCAGCTAAGATAGAACAACGTGACTTGGCAATTGAAGCTAGGATTCAAGATCTTTCCTTGCATGGTTTACTCATGAAAGTGGAAGAGACTGAGGCTTTGGATCCAACCCTTCCAGTCCATGTGACTTTTTCATTTGATCAATCCGAACAAGTGATTACGTTAAAAGCGCAAATTGTGAATGTCTCTAAGTGTGAGATTAGGTTGAAGATCGCTAAGGTAGACATCGAAAGCATTAGCCAACTAAAACGATTTATAGAATTGAATGTAGGCAATAACGACCTTCTGAATCGAGAGTTAGAGCACCTCTCTGGTTTTTAGGAGAAAAATAAATGAACGCCTATTTAAGTAACAATAACTATGTCTAAAAAAATCATCATGCAGATCCCGACGAAAGACGGCGATCAGCAGTTCTATTTGGGCCGCAGTTCGGTCCTAGCAGTATTTGCTTCAGTATTGGCATTACCCGCCGTCGTTGGTGGCGCGTGGTACCTTAATCAGCAGCAGATGCACAATAAAGACGAACTAACACAAATCATCGCCAAACTGGAAAGTGAAAAGGCCGAAGTGACGGCTCTTTACGAAGAACAGCTTGATACCAATCATTCGCTTTCCCAGTCTTTGACGGACAAAAACAATCAAATTCAGCTATTGGGCAAACGGGTATTCGACGTTGAATCGGTTTTAGGTCTCGCAGACGAAGAGTTGATGATCGATGAGAACAGCATGGGGTTAGAGGAGCGAATTGACGCAGCCGCTATCGATTCTGCTGTTCGAGCGACGATGTTCCGTTTGATACCAAATGACAGTCCAGTCACATACCAACGTATTTCTTCTTCTTACGGCAGTCGTATTAATCCGATTTCAGGTAAGAGGCATGTTCATACTGGTATCGATCTGACTTGTAAAAGAGGAGAAGAGATCCTGGCACCGGCTGACGGTGTGGTGGAAACCGTTCGCCCGAGCAATCGTGGTTATGGTAACTATGTCACCATTCGTCACTCATTTGGCTTTATGAGCTCCTTTGCTCATCTACAACGCTTCAAAGTGAAAAGCGGTCAGTTTGTTAGTAAAGGCGACATCATTGCTCAATGCGGTAACTCTGGCAACTCCACAGGGCCACACTTGCACTATGAAGTACGCTTCCTCGGACGAGCACTCAACCCTCAATACTTAATGGAGTGGACGCCAGAAAACTTCAATGACGTCTTTGAAAAAGAGAAAAAAGTGAAATGGGGACCTTTGGTTCAATTGATTGATAACGTTGTACGTCTACAAGTCAATTTAACCAATTCACCCTATCGCGATACCAGTATCAACACAGTATCAAGTGAAGATACGAGTAATACTGCGACGAACTGATTTGTCCATCAACACGAAAAAGAGCAGCTTACGCTGCTCTTTTTGTTTCGGACTCTGCACGGCTAAATGACCCGTGATTAGCCGCGATGAATATTATCATTCGCCTGTTTGAGTAAGTTTTGGCTCTCATTCATAAATTGTTGAGAATAAGTACCAAACCAATCACTCACCAGCTTAAAGCTTTCGATGAATCGCGCTTTGTCTCTGCTATCCAGAATCGCTACCGCATCACCTAAACGCTGATGGAATCGCTTGATCATATCGATATTCTCTTGAGAAGAGAAAATGATATCACCGTACAAGTTCGGATCCTGACCAAACAGTCGTCCCACCATCGCCAATTCAAGGCGGTAGATTGGCGAGCTTAACTTCAACAACTGATCGATGTTCGGATTCTCTTTGCTAAGGTGCATACCGTAAGCAAACGACGTGAAGTGGCGCAGCGCCTGAATCAACGTCATGCCATGATCGTGCTCTTGTGCATCGATTTGGCACAAGCTTGCGCCCCAAATCCCAAACTGTTGCAATAGCCATTGGTAATGCTCGTGACCACGGCCATCACAGTACACAATAACCTGCTTGGCAAGGCTCGGAACATCTGGGCCAAACATTGGGTGCAAACCAACCACAGGACCTTGGTGCACATTCAACATTGCTTGCAGAGGCTTCGACTTGATAGAAGTCAGGTCACACAGAATGCAGTCTTGCGGCAAGTTCCCCAGTTTTTCGATCACCCCTTCCGTTAGATGAATCGGCACCGTGACCACGACTAAACCCGCGTTGTCTAGAATCTCATCCGCATGATCCCAGTCTTTACTGCCGAGAACTTTGACCTGGTAGCCCGACAATTTGAACATACGCCCAAACAGGCCACCCAATTGACCATTACCACCAATAATAACAACTGAGCGTAAATCAGGGTTCAAACACTTAAAACCGGAATCTTTCTCGCTGGCATAAGACTCACGCATTGTTCGACGCAGAATATCTTCAATAAGCTGTGGAGGAATTCCCATTTTTTCAGCTTCAGCGCGACGAGAAGCTAACATCGCCGCTTCGCGGTCTGGAGCATAAATTGGCAAACCATGTTCGCTTTTTACTTCCCCAACTTTCTCTACGAGCGCTAAACGCTGAGCCAATAGCTCCAACATTTGCTTGTCGACTGCATCAATCTGATCGCGTAATGCGTTAAGTTCAACTGCCATTGATGTTCCTTAAATCCTGTATTAATTAGCCTTTAGACGATTTTCTAAGAAAGGCACTAGCTCTTCATGTGCATGACGTAATAGTGCCTCAGTTGAATCCCAATTGATACATGCGTCAGTGATAGATACACCGTATTTCATCTCTTCAAGAGCTAAGTCAGAAGATTGATTTCCTTCATTGATATGGCTTTCAATCATAAGACCGATAATAGATTTATTGCCTTCACGGATTTGATGAATCACATCCTCCGCGACTAATGGCTGGCGACGGTAATCTTTACGTGAGTTGGCGTGACTGCAATCCACCATTAATGAAGCATCAAGACCAGATTTCGCCATCTCTTGCTCACACTCAGTGACTGATACCGAATCGTAGTTAGTTTGCTTGCCGCCACGTAAGATCACATGTCCATTAGCATTGCCCTGGGTGGTTAACAGTGCGACTTGTCCCTCACGGTTAATTCCCATAAAACGGTGGCTAGAGGACGCAGCTTGCATCGCGTTAATTGCGGTTGCCAAACTGCCATCGGTGCCATTCTTAAAACCGATTGGCATAGACAGGCCGCTTGCCATTTCACGGTGAGTTTGTGACTCCGTCGTACGAGCACCGATGGCTGCCCAGCTAAAAGTATCCGCCAAGTATTGTGGGCTAATTGGGTCTAGAGCCTCAGTCGCGAGCGGGATTTCCATCTCTGCCAGCTCCACCAGAAGTTCGCGTCCAACATGCAGACCGTGTTCAATATCGAAACTGCCGTCTAGGTGTGGATCATTGATCAGGCCTTTCCAGCCGACCGTGGTGCGCGGCTTCTCAAAGTAAACACGCATAACAATATACAGTTGGTCACTTAGTTGTTCAGAGAGTGCTTTAAGTCGCTTTGCGTAATCCTTCGCCGCTTCCACGTCGTGGATAGAACATGGACCGCATACAACAAGCAGGCGGTGATCCTTCTTGTGAATAATATTAGCGATAGTTTGACGAGACTCTTGAATAAAGCGACGTGCTTTTTCACTCAAAGGAAGCTTGGTTTTTAGTTCCTCCGGAGTAATAAGAACCTGTTCTTCGATAATATTAATATTGCTCAACTCACTTTTCTGCATAACTCTAACCTGTATATTTATTTTTACACCCAACCAAACCCTTGGTGAGACAACTAAGCTTTAACGACAAGATAACAGGCTAAAAAAGAAAAACAAGCGTACAGAATAAAAAACATTTAGTGTAAATTAAAGTTTACAGTTAAATAAAAAGCCAAAGCATAATTAACTTTGGCTTCTAATCGCTGTTTTGAATCTTTTACAAGAGGTTTAGCTAGTCAAGCGTTTCATCGCTTCACTCGCCGCTTTCCACTCTTGAGATAGCTTAAGTTCGCTTGGAGAAAATGACTGTTTTTTTAGTAATCCATCCGCGAGTGGCACGGTTGAAACCGGTAAGTTGTCTAATACCTCAACGTGCGCTTCTCGTTTATTACACATTAACAACATATCGCAACCAGCTCTCAATGCTTGAGCACCTCGCTCGGCTGGGCTGCCCATAATCGCAGCGCCTTCCATGGTCAAGTCATCCGAAAAAACCAAACCTTTAAAACCCAATTGCTGACGCAGGACCTGTTTTAACCAGTATTCAGAACCGCTGGCTGGTTGAGCATCATAATGTGGGAAAATCACGTGAGCAGGCATCATGGCATCTAAAATACCGGCATCAATTTGCGCTTTGAAGATCGCCATATCTTGTTCAAAAATATCACTGCGCTCGTCGTATGGTGTTTCTAGATGTGAGTCTGCAATCACGCCACCATGTCCAGGGAAGTGCTTGCCTGTCGTTGCCATGCCAACACTCTTCATTCCTTGCATATAAGCAGTGCTATAGCGAAGAATGGTATCGGCATCTTCACCGAATGCACGGTTACCGATCGCTTTACATTGATGGCCTTGGTCAAGTACCGGGGCAAAGCTTAAATCAATATCATGGGCAATCAGCTCTGCTGCCATTAACCAACCGCCCATACGAGCAAGCTCTTCACCATTTTGATGTTTAGCGTACTCATCAGCAGCAGGAATTAATGAGAAACCTTCACGAAAGCGCTGCACTCGGCCGCCTTCTTGATCCACACCGATCAAAAACGGGCGCTTAGCCGCCTTTCGGATGGATTGAGTAAGTGCTTGAAGCTGTTCGCTATCATGATAGTTGCGAGCAAATAGAATTAAGCCACCAACCGTAGGATGCTCCAAGATTTCTTTGTCTTCAGCGGTCAGTTCATACCCCGCAACGTCAACCCATAACGGTCCCATGTTTTCTCCTCAAAATCGGCTGAATATCTCGTATTCGATGAGGTTATTCGCTTCAGATTTGCTTTACAATAAGTGAATGAAGAATTGACGAGATCGGCTATGAAATTTAACGAACTGTACATTGGTGTGATGTCTGGAACGAGTATGGATGGCGTTGATACCGCTCTAGTTGAAATAAGCGATGAGCATGTTCGCCTGATTGCGCACGACGACTACCCAATGCCCGAAGCGCTAAAAGACATGCTGTTATCTGTTTGTACCGGTCAAGCAACAAATTTAAAAGCCATAGGTGAACTTGACCACCAGCTCGGCCACCTATTTGCAGATGCTGTGTTACAGCTGCTCAATAAGTCTGGTTACGTCGCAGAGCAAATTCGTGCGATTGGTAATCACGGTCAAACAGTGTTCCATCAGCCTACCGGAAACTTGCCGTTTACCACTCAATTGGGCGATGCAAACATTATCGCGGTCAAAACAGGCATTGATACGGTAGCGGATTTTCGTCGTAAAGACATGGCGCTAGGTGGACAAGGTGCCCCACTCGTCCCTGCTTTCCATAAAAGCATTTTTGCGATGCAGGATTCCACAACTGTGGTACTTAACATTGGAGGCATTGCCAATATCTCGGTACTGCATCCAGAACAACCAGTCATTGGCTATGACACAGGCCCGGGCAATATGTTGATGGACGCATGGTGTGCGCTGCATACTGGGCAAAGCTTCGACGAAGATGCACAATTTGCACTTAAAGGAACGGTAAACGCTACTTTGTTGATTCAATTACTCAAAGAAGCTTACCTCGCCATGCCTGCCCCTAAAAGTACCGGGCGAGAACTGTTCAATATTGACTGGCTGCATCAACAACTGGCCCATCACAATTTACCAATCGAAGACGTACAACGTACACTTTGCGAGTATTCTGCAATTACCATTGCCAACGAAGTCGACAAGTTTTCTCATGGCAGCACGCCTCAACTATTGGTCTGTGGCGGTGGAGCAAGAAACCCACTTTTAATGCAGCGACTAGCTAAGTTATTGCCACAATGGAGCGTTGCGACAACGGCAGAAAAAGGTGTTGATGGCGACTACATGGAAGCAATGGCGTTTGCTTGGCTTGCGCAGCGCCATATTCACGGCCTCCCTAGCAACTTACCGGAAGTTACGGGGGCAAGTCGTCTCGCTTCACTGGGTGTACTCTATTCAAAAAATTAAGGGCAATAGATCCTAAACAAAAAGGCTTAATTCATTATGACGAACGATGCACTTATCGCAGCTTTATCCCATCTGGTATCTGAAGGGCGAAACCCAGACACCATGGACATCGACTTGCTGCCTTCTCTCGATATTGTTCAACGCATCAACCAACAGGACAAACTCGTTCCTCTTGCCGTTGAAAAAGTGTTGCCTGAGATCGCTGAAGCCGTTGATAAGATCACGGAAGCATTTAAGGTCGGAGGTCGGTTGTTTTACATCGGTGCGGGTACCAGTGGTCGACTTGGCGTTTTGGACGCTTCAGAATGCCCACCAACTTTTGGCACAGATCCAGAGATGGTCGTTGGTATTATTGCCGGTGGAAAAGAGGCAATGTTCCGTGCAAAAGAAGGGGCGGAGGACGACCCAGCATTGGGCGAGCAAGATCTTAAAGAGAATACGCTAACACAACGCGATGTCGTCGTTGGTATTGCGGCAAGTGGACGAACACCTTACGTGATTGGTGGCTTAGAGTATGCGAACGAGCTTGGTGCCACCACTGTAGCACTATCTTGTAACCCTGACTCTCCGATTGCAGATATTGCTGATATTGCGATTAGCCCCGTTGTTGGACCTGAAGCGTTAACGGGATCCACTCGCTTAAAATCAGGGACAGCACAAAAACTCGTACTGAACATGCTCACTACCGCAAGCATGATTCGCCTGGGCAAAAGTTATCAGAACTTAATGGTAGATGTGAAAGCGACGAATGCAAAGCTAGTTGCAAGAGCGGCTCGTATTGTTATGCAAGCAACAGATTGTACTAACCAAGAGGCTAAAACGGCGCTCAAAGAAACTGACTACGACGCCAAGTTAGCGATTTTGATGATTTTAACCGGGCTGGATAAAGAAAGCGCAACTGAGCAACTGAACGCCAAGCAAGGATATTTAAGAAAAGTCGTGATCGAGCAAACTAATCAATCTTAATCAATAAAGCGCCTCACTTATTTAAAAGTCAGGCGCCTTTTATGGCTTAATTTAGTAGTTCAATCGTTCAATGTGAGTAATACCGACTTTACCTTCAAGGTCACTGAACATATGAACCATTGCTGGGTATGGTTGTGCTCCAGGGTAGACAACTTCTGCATTACAGAAAAACGCATAGTTTTGTCCGGCTACGACTTGAGTAGCCACAACCAAAGGGGAGTATTTGACACCGACAAACCCCTCGATACCTTTAGCAAATACTTCTTTATTCTCTGCTGTGAGTTCATGAAATGGACTCCAGCCTCCAGCCATTTGCGTTGACATAATGTGATTCCTTTTTTCTGTGCTCACTATCAAGCAATATGAACATAGTTTAATAAGGAAGACTTTGCCACATTTATGTGATGCAGACAGTGTAACAACGGCTTTATTGACTATTAATTTGAGTATTCATTCCAACCACGTTGCCATTCCATGCGGAATTTTTGCGCTTGCTCAGTACCTTCACAAACCCCTTCGTAATACTGACCAGATAACCCCATTTGATACGCAAAAGCAGGATTACAGTACTCACGTAAACCTTCTAAATAACCTTGGTCGTAGTCACTTTGCTTAACACTACCCAATTCACGAAGCTCGCTCATCGTGCGCGATGTGTGTCCGGTTATGCCATCTTGATATCCGATCTGATGCCAATCTCCCGACTTGGCAAGATCTGCTGTCGTTGCTGTGCATCCTGCAAGTAAAGCCAGTGCCAGACCTACCGTTACCTTTTTCATGGTTCTTCCTTAAGTAATTGTTTTCAAAAATAAGCTTACCACTAATTATTGGCGCTTGCCGCTGAGCTTGCAGATTTAACCACTGATGACTCAAATCAGCCGCTCAAGACTGTCATCAACCTTTCGCCATTTTTAAAAACCGCTCAAGCAGCATATCGACCACTCAGTGCTCTATTCGACCACTCATCTACTAACCGAATGCATTTAACACAAGTGACGCATAACATGCATCCTGAGATTAAAAAATTACCCTACCCAACTAAGACCAAGGACAATTGCTATGATGTGGTTTCTAACCTGTGTCGCAGCCCTAATCGGCGGATACTTCATCTACGGCGCTTTCGTCGAGAAGATTTTCGGCATCAATGAAAAACGCCAAACGCCAGCTCACACCAAATCGGACGGTGTTGACTTCGTTCCAATGTCAACAAAGAAAGTTTACCTAGTACAACTACTTAACATCGCAGGTGTTGGTCCAATTTTTGGCCCGATCATGGGGGCACTATACGGTCCTGCGGCGATGCTTTGGATTGTAGTCGGTTGTATTTTTGCTGGTGCAGTACACGATTACTTCTCAGGCATGCTTTCAGTGCGTAACGGCGGTGCATCTGTACCTACCATTACAGGTCGCTACCTAGGTAATGGCGCAAAACACTTTATGAATATTTTTGCCATTGTCCTATTGCTTCTAGTTGGCGTAGTGTTCGTTTCAGCCCCTGCTGGCATGATTACTAACCTCATCAATGATCAAACAAGCTTGAGCGTAAGCATGACTACAATGGTTATTGCTATTTTTGCTTACTACATCATTGCGACGATTGTTCCTGTCGATAAAATCATTGGTCGTTTCTACCCACTGTTTGGCGCCCTACTTATCTTTATGTCTGTTGGTCTAATGACAGCCGTTGCTTTCTCTAGCGAACACACAGTAATGGGTGACTTCCAAGTTTCGGACATGTTCTCTAACCTCAACCCAAATGACATGCCGTTATGGCCTGCATTGTTCATCACTATCGCATGTGGCGCTATCTCTGGCTTCCACGCAACTCAGTCTCCACTGATGGCGCGTTGTATGGAAAATGAGAAAAACGGTCGCTTCGTATTCTACGGTGCAATGATTGGTGAAGGTGTTATCGCGCTAATTTGGTGTGCTATCGCTCTGTCTTTCTTCGGCTCTCTAGACGCTCTATCAGAAGCTGTGAAAAACGGTGGCCCTGGTAACGTGGTATACAGCGCATCATTTGGTCTGCTAGGTGTGTTCGGTGGTATCCTTGCGTTCCTGGGTGTGGTTATCCTACCAATTACGTCTGGCGATACAGCGTTCCGTTCAAGCCGCTTGATCCTTGCTGAATACTTCAACATGGAACAAAAAACGCTACGTAACCGTCTACTGATGGCACTTCCACTGTTCGTTATCGGCGGTATCTTAACTCAAGTAGACTTCGGCATTATCTGGCGCTACTTCGGTTTTGCAAACCAAACAACAGCGGTAATGATGCTTTGGACTGCGTCCGCTTACCTACTGCGTCACAACAAGCTGCACTGGATTACCACTATCCCAGCTATCTTCATGACCACGGTATGTGTCACGTTCATCTTAAACAACAGCTCGCTAGGTTTTGGTCTGCCAATGCAACTATCAACTATCGTAGGTATTGTGTTTGCCCTAGCTGTGACAGGTTACGTTATCAAAACCTCTAAGGGTAAAGGTGAAACTGAACTGGCTGACGAAGAGAAACCACAAGCCGTATCAGAAACAGCGTAATACTCGTCACATCTGAGTGACTAAGATAGGAGCCTGCCAATTGCAGGCTCTTTTTGTTTTATACCCAAGTCACTTTAAGGTTCAGAAAGCACAGCGCAGCATCATTTACTTAGCTGTTCTTATCTATCTGAGCCAAGCATCTTGAGGTTACTTAGGTATACAATAACAACATTGATTCTAGGTTAGGTTCACTATGGAACTGGTCATCTCCCTTTTACAACAGATGTGTGTGTACTTAGTTTTGGCTTACATGCTAAGTAAAACGCCAATCATCTTACCTTTGCTGAGTATTTCTTCGCGCTTAAGCCACCGCCTAATTTGTTACGTACTCTTCTCTGGCTTTTGTATTCTCGGCACCTATTTCGGTCTGCACATCAACGATGCTATTGCCAATACTCGTGCGATCGGCGCAGTTATGGGCGGGCTGTTTGGTGGACCTGTTGTAGGTTTCGCCGTCGGATTTACTGGTGGCATCCATCGATACTCTCTTGGTGGCTTTACTGACCTAGCCTGCGCAATTTCAACCACCGCCGAGGGCGTAATTGGTGGCTTGCTCCACGTTTACCTTATCAAGCGAAATAAAGGCGCATTGCTGTTTAATCCAAGCGTCGTATTCAGCGTCACGTTTGTTGCAGAAGTGGTGCAAATGATTTTGCTGCTCGCCGTCGCGAAACCTTTTGATCAAGCCTATGAACTGGTGTCCGCTATTGCAGCGCCTATGATCATCGCGAACTCATTTGGTGCGGCGTTGTTCATGAGTATCCTGCAAGACAGAAAAGCAATCTTTGAAAAGTTTTCTGCGACGTTTTCGCGTCGAGCGCTCACCATTGCTGATCGCTCAGTGGGAATTCTAAGCAACGGCTTCAACACCGAAAACGCAGAGAAAATCGCACGTATTATTTACGAAGAAACCAAAGTGGGCGCTGTCGCGATTACTGACCAAGAAAAGATCTTGGCGTTTGTGGGCATTGGCGATGATCACCATAAACCAAACACGCCGATTTCATCGCAAAGCACATTAGACTCCATGGAGAAAAACGACATCATTTATCTTGATGGTGCGGAGCGTCCATACCAATGCTCCATTGCAAAAGATTGCAAGCTCGGATCTGCGCTGATCATCCCACTGCGTGCAGGGAAAGAGGTCATTGGTACCATAAAGCTGTATGAACCGAAGCGTAAATTGTTCTCGACGGCCAACATGTCGATGGCGGAAGGAATAGCCCAACTTCTATCTAGCCAAATCCTTTATGGCGATTACCAACAACAACAAGCCTTACTCGCCCAAGCAGAAATCAAATTGCTTCACGCTCAGGTGAATCCACACTTTTTGTTTAATGCTCTCAATACTATTAGTGCGATTACTCGTCGTGACCCTGACAAAGCGCGCGAGCTAATCCAAAATCTATCGCACTTCTTCCGCAGCAATTTAAAGCAGAACATTAATACCGTGACGCTAAAGGAAGAGCTTGCACATGTGAACTCGTACTTGAGCATCGAAAAAGCGCGTTTTACGGACCGCTTAGAGGTTGAAATCGATATTCAACCTGAATTGCTGGACATCAAATTACCAAGCTTTACACTCCAGCCTTTGGTTGAGAATGCCATTAAGCATGGCATTTCAAACATGCTTGAAGGTGGTAAAGTTCATATCTACAGCGAAGCACACCCACAAGGTCACTTGATTACCGTCGAAGACAACGCAGGCAGTTTTGAACCGCCAAAAGAAAACCACTCAGGGCTAGGTTTAGAAATTGTCGACAAACGTCTCACTAATCAATTTGGACGTGATGCAGCGCTAAAAATTACGTGCGAGCCACATCAATTTACTAAAATGAGCTTTATCATTCCCCCAAAATCATAAAAGCACGCTGAAGCAATAAAGGTAATGTTGGATGTTAACCGCACTCGTCATTGATGATGAACAGTTTGCTCGTGAAGAGCTAGCAGAGTTACTGGATGAAACAGGCCAAGTTGAGGTCGTGGGCGATGCCTCAAACGCAATCCTTGGCCTAAAAAAAATCAATGAACTCAAGCCTGATGTGGTGTTTCTCGATATCCAAATGCCTCAAGTCACGGGGATTGAATTACTTGGGATGCTTGATCCAGAAACCATGCCTTATGTGGTTTTTGTCACGGCTTATGATCAGTATGCGATTCAAGCATTTGAAGACAATGCCTTTGATTACTTGCTCAAACCTGTCGACCCATGCCGGTTAACTAAAACGGTCAAACGACTAAACAAAGTCATTAGCCAATCCGCCCTAACGCAACAACTGTCTGCTATTACACCTGACACGTTGGATCAGATACCGTGCATCGGACACAACCGCATCGTTATCATGGCCACCGACACGGTGGAATGTGCTTACAGTGATATCAGCGGCGTACATGTACGCTCCACCAGCCAAACCGCGAGCACCCAACTGACATTAAAAACGTTGGAAGAGAAAACCCCTCTAGTCCGCTGCCATCGTCAATACTTAGTCAGTATTAAAGCGATTAGCGAAATCAAGTTACTGGAAAATGGGTTAGCGGAAATCATCACCAAAACAGGCTTTGAGATACCAGTAAGCCGCCGCTACTTAAAGGTGCTCAAAGAGATGCTCGGCATTAGCCACTAACACAAAAACTTCACACATCATCGCTGAGTTTCCGCTAGCGTATAAATAGGACGCTCTGAAAAGACGAGGCGATGATGTATAAAGTTTTATTCATATGTAAGCACAACGCTGGACGAAGCGTCCTCGCGGAGTCAATCGCAACCAATATCCTGCCAGCAGATTTTAGTGTCACCAGTGGAGGCTCACATCCCACAGGCAAGGTGCACCCAGTGGTGCAAAAATATTTAGATGACCACCAACTCCCCATTCCGCATATCCACACGCATTCATGGGAGGAGCGAACTCAATTTCTTCCCGACATCGTTATTATTCTCTGTGATTCTTTACATCAAGAAACCGCTCCTCAGTCGCTTGCGGGGGGCGTTCGAGTAAACTGGCAAGTTGATGCTTTTCCGACCTATGGTTCTGATGAAGACATGTACGCACATTGCGAAAAGGTTGCTCAATCGCTTGAGCGAAGAATCACGAAGATGTCTGATATGATTATCGATGGTTTAGGAAAAGACCAAATTCGTGATTACCTAAATGAGTTAAGAGAGATGTAAAAAAGGCGACCCACAGGTCGCCTTTTGAATATTCGATAAATAGAGACTAATCCACTTGCTTGATTTGCAGTTCTTTAGGTACTTCAAAGAACATATTCTCTTCACGGCCAAGTACTTCATCAACCGCTTCGGCACCAACGAGTTCTTTGATTCGCTCTAGAATCTGATTAACGAGCTCTTCCGGAGCAGATGCTCCCGCAGTCACGCCGACCTTTGTTTTGCCTTCGAACCACTCAGGTTTGATATCTTCCGGACAGTCGGTTAAGTAGCCAGGTGTCCCTAACTTTTCAGCTAGCTCTTTAAGACGTGTAGAGTTTGATGAGTTTTTAGAACCCACCACAACCATCACATCTACGTCACCAGCTAATTCACGTACGGCATCTTGGCGGTTTTGTGTCGCATAACAGATATCGTCTTTACGTGGACCTTGGATATCTGGGAACACGCGGCGTAGCTCTTCGATAACATCGGCAGTTTCATCGACAGAAAGCGTCGTTTGGCTTACGTAATGAAGATCGGATGGATCTTTCACAATCGCCTTCAGTTTCTCAACATCGGCTGGAGTTTCAACCAAGTACATACCACCGGTTTCACTGGCGTATTGCCCCATCGTACCTTCGACTTCAGGGTGACCTGCGTGACCAATCAGAACCACTTCCATATTACGACGGCTCGCACGTGCCACTTCCATATGCACTTTGGTTACCAAAGGACACGTTGCGTCAAATACGGTCAAATCACGCTGCTTGGCTTCCTGACGAACTGCCTGCGATACACCATGAGCGGAGAAAATCACAATGTTGTTGTCTGGCACTTCGTGCAGTTCTTCAACGAAGATAGCACCACGCTGTTTGAGACCTTCAACCACAAAACGGTTATGCACCACTTCATGACGCACATAAATCGGTGGCTGATACATCTCTAGCGCACGCTCTACGATGCTAATCGCGCGGTCAACACCAGCACAGAAACCACGTGGGTTAGCTAACAGGATTTTCATTTCATTGCTCATGGAAGTTATCTTTTATTTGGTTCGCTATTCTACTGACAAAATTTCAACTTCGAAAGTCACGTCTTGTCCCGCTAGAGGATGGTTGAAGTCCACAGTGACTGAATCGCCTGCAATCTCTGTAATAATGCCCGGGATTTCCATGCCATCAGGGCCACTGAAGGCCATGATTGTACCAACTTCCACTTCTGCATCACCTACAAATTTAGTGCGATCCATATAGTGAATATGATCAGGGTTTGGCATACCAAACGCGTCTTCTGCCTTTAGCTCAATCGCTTTTTGTGCGCCTGTTTCAAGGCCTATCAAGCACTGCTCAAAGTTTTCACTCAAGCTGCCATCACCCATAACAAATTTCGCTGGTTTACCCATGTTATGAGTACTATCTGCAACCGATCCGTCTTTCATTTTAATCGTAAAGTGAAGGGTTACTACCGATTCATTGGTTATTGTTGTCACGTTAATGCTTCCTTGTTCTTGGGTTATTACGCTGTCAGCTTGGTCTTTTTATACATTGATATGCTGATTGGCGCTCCAACATAATAAAAAGCGTCGCTCGAATCAACGGACGACGCTTAGGGTTATTCGATATACCGCAAAAGATTACTTGTCAGCGTCTTTTTTACGGAAGCCATCCAGAATAATCATTGCCGCACCAATACAGATCGCCATGTCAGCAAGGTTGAATGCTGGCCAGTGGTAGTTACCCCAGAAGAAGTCTAGGTAATCAACAACAAAGCCATGAACGACGCGGTCAAACACGTTGCCCACTGCACCACCAATAATCAGTGCATAAGCAATGTTGTTCCATTTTTCTTTTGCTGGAAGCTTACTCATCCAGTAGGTCAAAAGACCCGTAACAACAAACGCGATACCTGTAAATAACCAGCGCTGCCAACCAGCTTGATCGCTCAAGAAGCTGAAAGCGGCACCGTAGTTATGAACGTAAAGTAGGTTGAAGAATGGCAACACCTCAATTCGGTTTGCCCATCCGTAGCCCATGTTGTCCATCACCACCAATTTGATGCCAATATCTGCAATAAATACCAGAATTGCTAACCACAGCCAGCGAACTCCAGATTGCTTTAACGTCAGTGCTTTTTCACTCATTACTTTACCTACAAACAGCCCCAGTAAATACTGGGGCTGTTAATTTTAAAAAAAGTTCAGTCGTTCTAGGCAATTACGCGAATTTACGTACTTCACCTTCGCCGTCTACGTTAGACACACAACGACCACAGATCTTCTCGTGACCTTCGATTGTGCCTACGTCTGGCGTGTGGTGCCAACAACGGTCACACTTCTCGCCTTCAGCTGCTGCTACTTCAACAAACAAGCCTTCGATATCCGTCGCTTGTGCTGCATCCGTCTTCTCACCTAGAGGCTTAACTTTCGCAGCAGAGGTTAGTAGAACAAAGCGCAGTTCATCTTCAAGTTTGTTGATCTTCGCCGCTAGTGCGTCATCAGCAAATAGAGTCACTTCAGCTTGTAGTGCACCACCAATGGTTTTCTCTTTACGCGCATCTTCTAGAAGTTTGTTAACCGCACCACGAACCGCTTGGATCTCAGTCCAGAATTCGTTGTTCAGCTCTTCACCTTCAGCAAGACCGAATAGGCCGTCGAACCACTCACCAGTGAATACGAACTTGTCGCGTTGACCTGGCATTTCGTTCCAGATTTCATCTGCAGTGAACGACATGATTGGCGCCATCCAACGAACTAGCGCTTCTACGATGTAGTAAAGTGCAGTCTGACAGCTACGTTGAGCGTTGCCGCCACGTTTTGCTGTGTACTGACGGTCTTTAATTACGTCTAGGTAGAAAGAGCCCATTTCGATTGAGCAGAATTGCATTAGACGCTGAGTTACACCGTGTGTGTTGTACTCTTCGTATGCTTTAACGATCTCTTCTTGTGCTGCTAGTGCACGACCAACCGCCCAGCGATCTAGCGCAACCATCTCTTCAACAGGAACGATGTCTGTTTCAGGGTTGAAGCCGCTTAGGTTAGCAAGGAAGAAACGCGCTGTGTTACGGATACGACGGTACGCATCTGCACTACGTTTTAGAATTTCATCAGAAACCGCAACTTCACCAGTGTAGTCTGTAGAAGCAACCCATAGACGAAGAATGTCAGCACCTAGCTTGTTAGTTACGTCTTTTGGCGCAACCACGTTACCGATAGATTTAGACATCTTACGCCCCTGACCATCAACCACGAAACCATGTGTCAGTACTTGTTTGTAAGGCGCTTCGTCTTTCATCGCGATAGATGAAATTAGAGAAGACTGGAACCAACCACGGTGCTGGTCAGAACCTTCTAGGTATAGGTCTGCACTATTGCCGTTGTACTCTTCACGAGCATCAACAACTGAGAAGTGAGTGACACCAGAATCGAACCATACGTCTAGCGTATCTAGTACTTTTTCGTATTGGTCCGCGTCAGCACCTAGTAGTTCTGCTGAATCAACATCCCACCACGCTTGAATGCCTTTCTCTTCAACCAACAGAGCAACCTTCTCGATAAGCTCTAGTGTGTTTGGATGAAGTTCTGCTGTTTCTTTGTGAACGAACAGAGCAATTGGCACACCCCAAGTACGTTGACGAGAGATACACCACTCTGGACGACCTTCGATCATACCTTCGATGCGGCTTTGACCCCACTCAGGCATCCACTCAACATTCTTGATTGACTCTAGTGCTTTAGCACGTAGGCCAGCTTGGTCCATAGAAACGAACCATTGAGGTGTAGCACGGAAGATGATTGGAGTCTTATGACGCCAACAGTGTGGGTAGCTGTGCTCGTAAGCGTGGTGGTGTAGTAGTGCACCTTTTTCTTTTAGTACTTCTACTACTGCATCGTTCGCTTTAAATACGTGCTGACCAGCAAATAGCTCTGTATCTGGTAGGTAAACACCGTTTGAGCCAACTGGGTTTGCTACTTCTAGGTTGTACTTGTTACCAACCGCGAAGTCTTCTTGACCGTGACCAGGAGCAGTGTGAACAACACCAGTACCTGAATCAGTCGTAACGTGATCGCCAAGGATCGCCGGTACAGTGAAATCGTAGAATGGGTGTTGGAATTGAGAAAGCTCTAGGTCCGCACCTTTAGCAAAGCCAAGGTTGTGGAAGTGCTCGATACCCGCACGGTCCATTACGTCTTTCGCTAGCTCAGCAGCAACGATGATACGCTCAGCGTTGTCGCCTTCTGTTTGGATAAGCACGTACTCTAGATCATCACGTAGACATACTGCGCGGTTTGCAGGCAGTGTCCAAGGTGTTGTTGTCCAGATAACGATAGATACGTCACCGTGACCTTCATGACCTTCAGTCAGCTCAAATTTAGACAACAGTGCCGCTTCGTCAGCCGCTTTAAAACGAACGTCGATAGATGGCGATACTTTATCTTTGTATTCTACTTCCGCTTCAGCAAGAGCAGAACCACAGTCTGTACACCAGTGAACAGGTTTGAAACCTTTTAGCAGGTGACCATTGCTTGCGATCTTACCAAGAGCACGAATAATGTTCGCTTCAGTTGCGAAATCCATAGTGCGGTATGGCTTGTCCCACTCACCCATGATACCAAGGCGTTTGAAGCTCTCTTTCTGACCTTCAACCTGACCTGCTGCGTATTCACGACATTTCTCGCGGAATTCCGCTGCTGTCACTTTTTGGCCTGGCTTACCTACTTTCTTCTCTACCATTAATTCGATTGGTAGACCGTGGCAGTCCCAGCCTGGGATGTAAGGTGCGTCAAAACCTGAAAGTGTTTTGGATTTAATAATAATGTCTTTAAGAATCTTGTTTAGTGCGTGACCAATATGAATGTCACCATTTGCGTAAGGAGGGCCATCGTGCAATACGAATGACTTTTTGCCTTTCTTAGCTTTACGGATTTCACCGTAAAGATCTTCTTTGTACCAACGCTTAAGCATTTCTGGCTCACGATTGGCCAGGTTGCCGCGCATTGGAAACCCTGTTTCAGGTAAGTTCAGGGTATCTTTATACTCACTCATCGATTCTTAATTCCGTTATATTGGGCGAAAATTAGACATTATGTTGAACGGTGGAATAAACCGCTCAACGCTTAAGCTGACGCAGCCACACCCTTGCTGCTTCAGCATCCAATTCGATTTGTTGTTTAAGTGCTTCAAACGACTCAAACTTTTGCTCATCTCGAAGTTTATGCAAAAGTTCCACTTCTAGTTGCTTGCCATATAAATTGGCATGAAAGTCGAATAAGTGCACTTCTAACTGTTGGCGAACACCATTGACGGTTGGTCTTTGACCAATATTAGCAACACCACCAACTGGCTTATTTCCTAAGCCAAGCGCTTGAACAACATAGACTCCGGAAACCGGAGAAACACAGCGTTTCAAAGGAATATTTGCAGTAGGGAACCCAATGGTTCGACCTAGCTTTCTTCCGTGAGAAACACGACCGCTGATGCTGTAGTTTCTTCCCAGCATCTGTTGCGCGGAATGCAAATCGTCACGCGCCAGCGCTTGACGGATAGCCGTACTGCTGACACGTAATTGTTGTAAACAAAAGCTCTGGGTACTTACGACATCAAAGCCGTATTTTTCCCCTGCTTCCTGCAGCATTGCAAAGTTACCTGTACGGCCTTTGCCAAAGCAGAAATCATCACCAACGACAAGAAACTTAACACCCAAACGCTCGACCAACAAGTCACGGATAAACTCTTCCGCGGTTAAACTTGCAAAATGGCGATTGAAATTGACACACAGTAAGCGGTCAATATCGAGCTTACTCAATTGCACGAACTTATCGCGTAATCGCGTCAACCTTGCAGGTGCCTTGTCTTTGGCAAACAGCTCCATCGGCTGAGGTTCAAAGGTCATCACAACAGAAGGCAAGGATAGCCTGTCCGCTTGCTCAGACACTTGCTGCAATACTTGTTGATGGCCTTTATGGACACCATCGAAATTGCCAATAGTCAGCACACAACCATGATGTCGCGGGTTGATATTGTGAATGCCTCTAATCAGTTCCATTGGATACTGCTTTCTGCCTCTGTTTTACTTTACACTGTGTGAAACTGACGGATTATATACTAATCACCCTCAGTCTGTCCCAGCTTTTAGGTCTTTTAAACGCGCACCAGTTAAAAATAGAACCACTAGGTAAACCACTGCTCCTAAACCGATCAACATCCCTAGCACCGCGCTTCGGTGAGCAAAGCTCCAGCCCAGCCATACTGACATATCTTCCAGTTGCCATAAGATTGCCGCAACCATCGCCGCGCCAGCAATAGCTAAACGTATAATAAAGAAGACGGTTCGCTTAGTGATTTGGTATACCTCTGCGATGTGCAGGCCACGATACAGCAGTGCCATATTCACAAATGCCGATAGTGCTGTCGCGATAGCCAAGCCAACGTAGCCATAGAAGTACGCAAAAATTGCATTAAATACCATGTTGGTCACCATCGCAATGATGCCGTATTTCACTGGCGTTTTGGTGTCTTGACGCGAGTAATAACCCGGAGCAAGCACTTTAATCAGCATAAAGTTCAACAAGCCTGAAGCGTAAGCAAAGAGTGACAATGATGCTTGATGTACGTCTTGTGGCGAAAACTCACCTCGCATGAATAACACCATCAACATAGGTTTTGCCAGTACCATCAAACCAAGCATTGCAGGAAGGCCAAGTAAGATCACCATGCGCACCCCCCAGTCCATGGTTTGTGCGAATCCTTCATTTTGTGCGTCAACATGTTTGCGTGATAATGCTGGTAAAATCACCGTTGCAATAGCAATACCAAACAGACCTAACGGGAATTCCAACAAGCGATCTGAATAGTACAACCAACTGATCGAACCGGTTTGCAGAAAGCTGGCAATAAAAGTATCAAACAACAAGTTGATTTGGCTTACCGACACACCGAACAAAGCAGGAATCATTAAGGTTCGGATCTTCACCACGCCCGGATCGCGCCAGCCCCATTTTGGCTTAACCATAACCCCCGCTTTAATAAGGAAAGGGATTTGAAATAAGAACTGAACCAAACCACCAAGGAAAACACCGATGGCAAGACCAATCTCTGGCTGTGACATCTGCGGCGAGATAAACCATGCTGCCAAAATGATCATTACGTTGAGGAAGACGGGAGTAAACGAAGAAACCGCAAACTTACCTAGTGTATTAAGAATGGCTCCCGATAGGGCAACAAAAGTGATGAACCATAAATAAGGAAAGGTAATCTTGAGCATCACGCTAGCAAGTTCGAACTTCTCAGCCGCGGGACCACCATGCATCCAGTCTAGGAACCAACCAAAACCAAACAGTGCAGTCACCACTCCGGAACCTAGAACACCTAAGATGGTAACAATTGATACTATCACCCCCAACGTGCCCGCTGCACGAGCAATGAGCTCCCGAGTTTTATCCATGTCGCCTTGAGCATGGCTTTCCGTTAAAACAGGTACAAACGCTTGGGAAAAAGCACCTTCAGCAAACAAACGTCGTAAAAAATTAGGAATTTTATTGGCGAAGAAAAAGACGTCTGCGCTTGCTCCTGCCCCCATTAAATTTGCCACTACAACATCACGAACTAGGCCAAGAACGCGGGAAATAAATGTCATAGCACTGACGATCATGCCAGACTTGAGTAGTCGTTTACTCACTGTAACCTCGGAATATCACCATAAGACAGCTAACCCTATACTGTTTCTCTGACAGGTGCTGCAAAAATAGACGTCAAAAATCTATCCGCGGGTTGTAAGGAATAAGTGTGCCTTTCGCGGATAATTATTAGCATTGGTATAAAAATGCTGTTAGAATCCCCGCCATCTTAACCGCGATAACCTCTCTTACCAAAATTTGTTTTGGCTTAGATCGGTTTTTGCACAAATCATTTGACATTTAAGCGCAAATGAGGGATATTCCTCGCCCTTAAATTGTCACAGAACTAAGTTTTTGGGAGTTAGACCCTTGGCAAATAGTAAATCTGCTAAGAAGCGCGCTATCCAAGCTGAGAAACGTCGTCAGCACAATGCTAGCCGTCGCTCAATGATGCGTACTTACATGAAGAAAACTGTTGCTGCTATCGAAGCAGGCGACAAAGAAGCTGCAACTGCTGCATTCGCTGTAGTTACACCTATCCTAGACCGCATGGCAACTAAAGGCCTTATTCACAAGAATAAAGCAGCTCGCCATAAGTCTCGTTTCGCTGCACAAATCAAAGCTCTTTAATAGAGTCCTGATTTTACAGTGAAGAAAAAACCGACCTTGTGTCGGTTTTTTTATATCTACAAAATTTTCTTAATAAAAAAAGCTGGCAATGCCAGCTTTTCTTTTTCTGAATGTCCCATTTAAAGACATCAGCTTATTCATTACCCATATAACGCTCAAACTAGAAAGCACTAATAAAACACTTGAGAACAAAGCAAATTGGTCGATGAGTAGTACCCTATCATCAAAAGTTTAACGCCACTCTCAAATATTCCAACAAGTTAGATTCACACTCTAAGATGAGCAGTATATTAGGACTATTTAATTAATGTTGAGCACTCTCAGCACAATAAAGACTATGCAGTGTTTTTATTAACGCTTTCACTTCATCACTCTTTAATGTGTAGTACACCGTTTGTGCTTCTTTCCTTGTCGTGACTAACTCATCACGGCGAAGCCAAGCAAGATGCTGAGATAATGCCGACTGGCTTAGCTCTAACTTTGCACACAGCTCTCCCACGGACAGCTCTTGGTTATGCAGCATACAAAGGATTTGTAAGCGTCTCTCGTTTGCCATCGCTTTGAGCAACACGACGGCTTTTGCGGAGTTCTGCTCCATTTCTTGTAGATTCATGTGTTGGACCTCTAGCTACAACTTACTTATTCCAACCCTGGCCAGCTTGTTGTGTTGCACTGATTTATATATCTAAGAAAATCAAGATACACTTCCAGAGTCTTCATTATTAGAACCTCTAATTTAGTTGTTAGTGATACACCAATATTATCCACCAAGGATTTTAATTGGTGCGCCATCAATAATTAATAGTTTTGCTCACTAAAACAAGTATCTTGCTTACTTAGATATTATTTAGAATTATATTTTTATTGATAGTAATCTATTTATTTACGCAACGATACGGGTTTACTCAAACATTTGACTGAAATCAGCATCACAAACATTTTTTACCGCGGGGTGTTGGATCATTCGTTCCGCAAAAATCACGTAGTACTCTTCTTTTAACCCATCGACATGGCCAATTAGCTGTAAATTTCGGTCGTCTTCAATCTCCGACATGTATACGGTCGGTGCCAAGAAAATCACATCGTCGTGGTACCGAGCAAAAGCTTTCATCAACGCAACATCATCAAACTCCCCCAGCACATTGGCTTGAAGGCCTTGACGATCAAACCATTGAATAACTTTACGCCCCATAGCCGTTCGGCTCGCGGGAATCAGAAGTTTTTTTTGTTCCAAGATCTCAGGAAATCGCACATTTTCAATTTCAGAAGAAGCAAAAAAGCTCATGCTACTTTCACCTAACTTTTTGCTATAAAGGCCAGGACTTTGAGTAGAATCAACGGGACAATCCGAAAGGATCATATCTAGCTTGTGCTGAGAAAGGCGTTCAAGTAGCAGTTCGTGGGTTGATTCATAACAGCGTAAATGAATACTGTTATCTTCCGGGACGGTCGTCATCAGTACTTTACTGACCAAGCGTTTAGATAATGCATCGGCTACACCAACTTCAAATAGAATGTTCGAGTGCTGGCTGTAATTGACGATATCTAACATCTCATAGCTCAAACCGAACATCCGGTCGGCGTACTTAAACACAAGCTGACCTAACTCAGTGGGCTCAACTGTACGACCATTGCGCTTGGTTAACTTTCCTTTCATGCGCTCTTCAAGCGCTTTAATCTGTCCTGTCACGGTTTGCGGTGTCAGGAAGAGCGCGTCAGCCGCCTTAGTTACAGAGCCCTGTTTGCACACCATCCAGAAATAATAGAGATGGTTGTAGTTTAGATGTGACATGATCGAGTCCCGAAAAGAAAGTGATACTTTTTATACCAAATGTGACAGAGACAAACAATAAACTCGACAAAACCATACAATACCTTACAAAAGCATAAGTTTTACCGAAAGTATAAAGTCAATACTGTCATAAAAGTTGAACTGAGGCGCATTTTCTCTACAAAAAAAAAGCAAAAACCAAACAAAACTAAATCAAAATTTAACCATTAGAATCAACAAGTTAAAAATTAATTTTCTTCCTCTTTTACGCCATTATCAAAAAGAACAATAAAAATCTCTCACAGCAAGAAATCTGTAATATTACTGAAATATTTGTTCTCTAACATCGCCCGCAGATTCAACTACAGACCGAAAAATGAACTGAAAGGTCAACGGAGAAAATTATGATGAACCAAGCTACTTCAACAGTGGCACCAATTTCGAGCACAGCTCGTTGGTTACGCTGGGCTAACTTGGCATTCATGTTATATCTGCTTCTTCTAGCAGTATCTATGGTTGGTAGTGGCTTTAAATGGGCAACTGGCGATCAAGCTAAGGTGCTATTTGAATTTGCCGCACACCCAGTTGCAGGTCTAATGATCGGCTTGGTGGCAACAGCCTTAATTCAGTCTTCAAGTACTGTAACGTCTATTATTGTAGGCTTGGTTGCAGGTGGCTTACCTGTAGAAACCGCTATCCCTATGGTGATGGGTGCTAACATTGGTACCACAGTGACCAATACGCTTGTGTCTCTTGGCCACGTGCGCTGTAAAGAAGAGTTCAAACGTGCATTTGCAAGTGCAACCATTCACGACTTCTTCAACTTGCTTGCTGTCGCTATTTTCCTTCCGTTGGAAATGATGTTCGGCATTTTAGAGAAAGTTTCTCACTGGCTTGTTTCTCCACTGCTTGCTACTGGTGATATGAGCATTAAAGGCTTCAACTTTATTAAACCAATTACAAAGCCAGTCGTAGGCGCAATTAAAGAGCCACTTTCTACCTTCGGTGATACTGTTGGCGGCGTCATGCTTATTACTTTGGGTATTGCGACTATCTTCGTTGCAATCACAGTGATGGGTAAATTAATGAAGAGCCTAATGGTTGGTCGTGCACGTGAAATTTTGAAAAACGCCATCGGTCGTGGTCCTATTCACGGCATCGTATCAGGCTCAATCGTGACCGTTCTAGTACAATCTTCCTCAACCACGACAAGTTTAATGGTTCCGTTGGTTGGTACTGGCGTGTTGAAAGTACGAGATATCTACCCTTTCACTCTGGGTGCTAACATTGGTACTTGTATTACGGCACTACTAGCAGCGACAGCGGTATCTGGAGAGTTCGCAGTATTCGCACTTCAAATCGCTCTAGTCCACTTAGTATTTAACATCATGGCGACGCTGTTTATCTTTGGAATTCCATTCCTACGTGAGATTCCGGTTAAAGGCGCTGAAATGATTTCTGAAATGGCTATTAAGAATAAAGCCGTTGTTGGTGGCTACCTAATGTCAGTATTCGTTATTCTACCAGGTGCGATTCTAGCCCTAACAACGTAACAACAACGACATACCATCGCTTATTGTTTAGGCTCCACATCGTGGAGCCTTTTTTATGAGAATTAAACTGTTCAAATCGATTGTCCGGTGATAATTTGAGCCACATCAGCATGCTTATGCTGAGCTATCTCATTTGGAGTCGACAACATGACGCAGCTTAATGACGCTATTTCTGATCAGCTACTCGCAATAGACGAAAACCTAACCCAACTGGTTGCTGATATTGATATCCTCAGTAGCGTGAATCCTCTTAATTATGCTCAAGAAAGAGAACGTTTCATTAAAAACAAATATTCTCAAGAGCCTAATTTTCAATATTCAATTACTAATGTAGATACCCACAGCGCAAAGCGACGTCTATATGAGCTACCTCTAGAAAACATTCAAGACACCCAACTGCAGAGGCTGTACGCGGATGTAATTCAGTCTTATGCAGATAAACTGGATCAAGTGAATACCATCGGCACGCAAGAGTTTCTTTATAACTCCTTACGCTATTATGGGGAACCGAGCGCCAAAGATATTGCCAACGCCCATTTCATATTGCACCTTCCTACAGAAGAAGAAAAAGAACCTCAGCACGATAGCCGTGCAATAGCACGTTTCATGCAAAATTTTGCTCAACGCAATGGGTATGAATGTGAAATACAGGTGTTGGACGGGATGTTAGCAAACGCACTAGTTTCAGGGTCTCGAGTCAAAATTAACCACGCGGCGTACATCACCACTGATGAGCTGGAGGCTCTTGCACATCATGAAATGGGAGTACATCTCCTGACTACGCTTAACGGTCGTCAACAACCGCTAAAAGTCCTGAGCTTAGGTTGTCCTGCCAATACCAACACTCAAGAAGGGCTGGCTATATTATGTGAGTATCTGTCAGGACATTTCAGTATCAAGCGCCTAAGAACCTTAGCCTTACGAGTTCTGGCAGTAGAGTCGATGATCAAGGATCGCGATTTCCGCCATACGTTCATGCTATTAAAAGAACAGTATAAAGCTTCTGATCTTCAAGCATTTACAACGACTGCCCGAGTGTATCGAGGTGGAGGTTTAACGAAGGATTACTTGTATCTTAGAGGATTCCGAGAGGTGCTCAATGCCTATGATAGATTGGGCGATGACTTTTCACTATTGTTGTGCGGGAAAACAGAGCTGAAGTACTTTGAGCTTATCCGTTCATTAGTGAGTAAAGAAATATTCACTCAACCTAAGTTTATTAGCCCGGCACTGTCCACACCGATGCAGACCAACCCAATTCACCGTTATATTGTCAGTGCACTAAAATAATACCTTCTAAGTACAAAAAAGAAAAAAGCTCCATTCGGAGCTTTTTCTATATCTTGAAGAACGATACTCGTTACACTGAGAATGGGTAACGAATAGGATCGTGATGCTCGTACCCTTCAACCCAAAAGTCATCCAGTGTGACCCATGTTTCCAAATCTTCTAGAGATTTAATCTCTGGGTTGATATGGAACGTCGGCGCTTTTAATGGCTCACGCTTCAACTGAACATCGCGCATCAGTTCAAGCTGGTCTTCATAAATGTGAGCATTCACAATCTTATGAAATGCCTGACCAGGTTTCTTGCCCGTAATTTGCGCCATAATCGCCAAGAACACGTAAACTTGAACCATATTGAAGTTTAAGCCAAGCGGTACATCACACGAACGCTGAGTACTATTCAGGTAAAGCGTATCATCCAGCAATGAAAAATGGTGACTGTACATACAAGGACGCAAGCACCCCATGTGGAACTCACCCGGGTTGTAGAAGTTCAAGATTTCACCGCGATCATCAACACCACGCGTTAAGTCATCCACTATCTTACGTAGCTGGTCAACATGACCACCATCAGGTTTCGCCCAGGCGCGCCCTTGAACCCCATAGACACGGCCCATGTCGTCTTCACCTTTACGGTATGGGTTATTCAACCAGGCATCATTTAGGTTGGCATTGGCATCCCAGGTTTTCGTGCCCAGCTTACGAAAATCTTCCGCATTATCGTAACCACGAATATACCCTAATAGCTCTGCAACGGCCGCTTTCCAAAAACTTTTACGTGTGGTGACCAACGGAAATTGATTGTTCGCAACATCGTAGGTTAAATCCGCGTTGATTACGGTCAGGCAGCGCTTGCCTGTACGCTCATTTTCAACCCAAACACCTTGGTCAACGATGCGTTGACACAAATCTAAATACTGTTTCACACCAATACCTTACTTCGTCTTTTGTGGTAATTCGTCTTTGTAATGACCACGTTTGTATGCCCAAACCATCATGAGGACACCGATAACCACCATTGGCAGGGATAAAATCTGTCCCATGGAAATAAAGCCACCGAATAAACCCAAATGAGCGTCTGGTTCGCGCACGTACTCAACTAAGAAGCGGAATGTACCATATCCAGCTAAAAATAGCCCTGAAACAGAACCTAGAGGACGAGGTTTCTTGATGAACCAATTCAAGATGAAGAAAAGTACGATACCTTCAAGCGCCATTTCATAAAGCTGCGATGGATGACGTGGCAGTGGACCGCCATTTGGGAAAACGATCGCCCAAGGCACATCCGTTACTCGGCCCCACAACTCGCTGTTCATGAAGTTACCTAAACGCCCCATACCCAAACCAAATGGCACAAGCGGCGCGATAAAGTCAGCAACACCGAAGAAAGTTCGCCCGTTTTTGTGTGCATACCAGAACATCGCAGTAATCACACCCAGTAAGCCCCCGTGGAAAGACATACCACCGGTCCACACTTTAAATAGATACAAAGGGTCAGCCAGGAAGAGCTCAAAATTGTAGAAAAGCACGTAGCCTACACGGCCACCAATCACCACGCCAAGGAAGCCTGCGAACAACAAATCAGAAACCTGCTCTCGTGTCCAACCACTTCCAGGCTTATCTGCACGTCGGTTCGCTAACCATAGAGCAAACATAAAGCCCACAAGGTACATCAAACCGTACCAACGAACCGAAACAGGACCAATAGAGATTAAAACCGGATCAATATTGGGAAATTCAATATATCCCTGAGACATAAATCATTCTCTTCTTATCACAACAAAATAAATATACCCAAGTAACCTCTAGATGCTTGGTTCAGCGAGAATGACTTGGGTACAAACTTAGAGCAGCATGGTCGCTGCAACAAACATTAAGAACACCGCGAATATCTTTTTTAATACCGCAGTTGGAAGATTAGTTGCCAGCTTCGCACCCACTTTTGTTGTGAGCATCGAGGCCATAGCAATCGCTAATAAAGCGGGAAGATAAACATAACCAATACTGTATGAAGGTAAGCCTTCGACTTTATAGCCATGTAAGATGAAGCCGATCATACCAGAAATAGCAATCACGCAACCACAAACGGAGGATGAACCCACCGCTTTACGCATCTCTATCCCGTGTTTATTTAGAAATGGTACCGACAGTGAGCCACCACCAATACCAGCAAGGCTTGATACGACACCAATTCCCGTGCCGTAAACTACAGTCACAGGGCTGCTCGGCATAGGTTTACTGCTCGTAACTTTAATGGAACGAAACATTTGTACTGACAGGCAAAGAACAATGACACCAAACACTTTCGGCAAATAGTGTGTAGGGATCCACTCAGCAATATTGGCACCAACAAAGCCACCAATGACCACACCAGGCATCAACCATTTTACGACAAACATATCGACATTGCCGAGCTTAAGGTGATTCATCGCCGATGAGCCAGACGTGACAATAATACTCGCTAACGAAGTGGCTAAGGCCATGTGCATACTCATTTCTGGAGAGATCCCAGCAAGAGGAAGCAAATACAACAAGGCAGGAACAACAATCAAACCACCACCGATACCGAGTAACCCCGCCATCACACCCACAAAAGCGCCTAGCGCCAACAATAACAAAAATAAAGAGACGGTCACGATTTCCTACTTTTTACCTGCACGGATAAAGCCCGCAAAGCCCTGTTGAATGAAGAAGTCATGCATCATTTGATGAATGTCCTCCCCATAGGATTTTGTCATTGCTTGCTCCGCTAATTTTTCTAATTCTTCTTGTTGACTATGACGAATCAAATATTTCACCTTAGCCACGTTGGAGGTGTTCATACTCAAACTGGTATACCCTAACCCAAGTAAGAGAAGAGCGCCAAATGGATCACCCGCTAGCTCACCACAAATACACACGGGCACCTGATATTTATCACACACCTCATGGATTTGCTTAAGCGCTAACAGTACCGCAGGATGCATAGATTCATAGACATCCGCTACGCGCGAATTGTTCCTATCTACCGCTAATAAATACTGAGTTAAATCGTTTGTCCCGACAGAAACAAAATCAACACGGTGAGCAATCGTTGGCAACAGATACACCATCGATGGTACTTCAATCATGACCCCAATTTGTGGGAATTGAATTCTATCATCAAGCAAAACGGCTTCGCTGTGAGCTTGATTAATCAAGCTAATGGCATCGTCTAGCTCTTTTACCCCTGACACCATTGGCAATAAGATACTTAAGTTTCCGCTTTCTGCACTCGCTCTTAACATTGCACGCAGTTGGATCAAGAAAATGTCTGGATGATCCAATGTAAAACGAATGCCACGCCAGCCTAGAAACGGATTATCTTCTTCGATGGGCAAATACGGCAAAGGTTTGTCACCACCAATATCCAAAGTACGCATCACTACTCGTTGATTCGGATAGCTGTTAAGTATTGCTTGGTATTGATGATACTGCTCATCTTCCGAAGGAAAGTGATGCTGAAGTAAAAATGCAATCTCTGTTCGGTACAACCCAACACCATCAACACCTGTGTTGATGGCAATATTACTGTCTGCACTGAGTCCCGCATTCAGCATAATTTCGATATGGTGATTATCTTGCGTAACCGCAGGGAGTGCGAGGTCCTTGTTTACCATGGCAAACAATTCAGACTCTTCGCTTACTAAGCTGCGATACTCTCGCAACAACTGGCGGTTTGGCTCTAAGAAGATCTCACCCGTATAGCCGTCGACTATCCCGAGTTTGCCATTCACCACATCCGGATTAATGTTGGCGCCCATAACTGCAGGGACCCCAAGAGCTCGAGATAAAATGGCAGCGTGAGAGTTTGCGCCTCCCTCTAATGATACGACGGCTAACAAAAACTCTTTAGGTACAGAAGCGAGCAAGGTGGCAGTGAGTTCGTTCGCCACCAAAATAATGGGACGATCAATTGCAGAATTTTCTTGCTCGCTGTTGTGCAGAAAATAGAGCAGCCTTTGCCCTAACTCTCGGATATCTTGCGCTCTTTCACGCATGTATACATCCGACATTCTGGCAAATCGATTCGAGTATGACTCTACAACTTGGCGTAACGCCCAGTCTGCCCTATCTCCTTTTTCAATCTGCTTCTTCAAATCACCGCGAAGCATCGGATCATTCAGTAAGTGAGTAAACAGATCGAAGATCGCCAGCGCATCTTTGTTGATTTCACTGTCCAGTTTTTTCCGCATGCGGCGAAAGTCATTTAACGCTCGCTCTATGGCCACCAGTAGTGTCTCGTGCTCGCGTTCCTTATCTAACGTGGACGAAGGGAAAACATCCGATAAACTCGGCTGGGTATTGTCGAACCAAAACTCTCCAATCGCGACACCAGTAGACGCAGGCAAACCTTTTAATACCGTGGGTTTAGATGCTAACTGCCAATGCCCAAGATTCTGCGCATGTGCAATGAGCACCGCTAACTGAGCGGATAAGGTAACAAGAAACGATTCTTCCATTTCACTAAACAAGCGCGGCGTTTTTTGTTGGATCACCAACACACCTAAAACTTGTTTACGATGAATGATTGGAGTAGCTAAAAAAGAGTGGTAAATCTGTTCGCCGAGTTGAGGAAAGAATTTGAACTCGGGGTGTTTTGAGGCTTCGGCAAGGTTAAGGGGTTCAGCGCTTCGTTTTACCAACCCAACCAAGCCTTCATTGAAGTTGATATGAATACTATCACCTTCAAAAATAAGGCCTTGAGTTGCCATTAACTCAAGGCGCTGCATTTCTTCATTAGCAAGATAGATAGTACAGCACTCAGTACTAAGGGCAGCACAAGTCTCTTTCACCAATATATCGAGTGCCAGATGCACATCATCGACCCTGGAGACTTTCTCAACTATTTCCCTTAGCTGACTGAGCATGATTATCCTCTACGTTGCTTTTTTCTTTTCCCTTTCGCTTTTCTCTCTCGAAAAGGCATGGCTAAGGATGCAAATTCTTTCATCGCTCGTCGATAAACATCTCGCTTGAAAGAAACAACTTGCCTAACTGGATACCAGTAACTTACCCAGCGCCAACCATCAAATTCAGGGGATTTTCCGCGTTGCATATTAATGCGAGATTCATCGCATTCTAATCTCAGCAGAAACCATTTCTGTTTTTGGCCGATACAAACAGGCTTGGAGTCCCAACGCACCAATCGCTTTGGTAGCTTATATCTTAACCAATGACGACTTGTTGCAATGATCTTAACGTCTTTTTTCGTTAAACCGACTTCTTCGTATAACTCCCTGAACATGGCTTGTTCAGGGGTTTCACCTTCGTCAATCCCACCTTGTGGAAATTGCCATGAGTGTTGCCCGTATCGTTTAGCCCAGAAGACCTGACCATGGTTATTACATATCACAATACCAACATTAAGTCGGTAACCATCGCCATCTATCACTGGCTAACCTCTATGAATAAATTTTTTATTACCGTGATTTTTCCACATATCCCCATTACTAGCAAACTTACTGATGTGATATGAGCAAGATTTATTACCTTTTCACCATTTTTGGATATCTTTTAATCAAACCATACCTTATCAACACAAGAGTGAGACATTGCCCACATTTATTCACCTTTTCTGTGAATAACTTTGTGAAGAATTCAATTCAAATGAGTAATTCAGTTCAATCCCATCAAAAGCAAAACAAATGAACAAACAAAAAAATAAACATAAAACATTGATAAAAAAGTATTTATTTTTAAAAATAACGATAATTCGATCTTCAGTTTCTTGATGATCTTTTCACCAAACTCAGATCGGTCAAAGATCCACCAACAGGCTATTTATCCACACTCACCTGCTATTCGTTTAGATGATTACAACAAAATCAACCCCAAAAATGCATTTTAACCCCTGTTTATTCATACAGACCCCGCCAGGATCTTATCAATACCTCCTTCACCTGTGGATAAGTTATGAATTGATCGTTCTTACACCGCCTCGGTGAAATCTTAAACAGTAGATTTGGTCGGAGTTTGATAAACTATATTTTTTGTAATACCACCTTGTAACTATGAAACCAGAACCACAAACAGAAGCAGAGCTATTGGAACGAGCGCATGATATGGCAGGACTCAGTTTTGCTGAGTTGGCCGCCGAGGCGAATATGATTGTTCCTGAAAACTTAAAACGTGATAAAGGTTGGGTGGGTCAATTACTCGAATGGCACTTGGGCGCTCCAGCTGGCAGTAAACCTCAACAAGATTTCGCAAAACTAGGGATCGAGTTAAAAAGTATTCCGATTAGTTACTCTGGCAAACCTTTAGAAACAACCTTTGTTTCTGTGGCCCCCCTCACTGGTGTTCATGGTCTTACATGGGAAACAAGTCATGTTCGAAACAAGCTATCTCGTGTGCTTTGGGTACCCGTAGAAGGAGAACGAGAAATCCCACTCGCTGAAAGACGTGTGGGCAGTCCACTCATTTGGTCACCAGATGAAGAAGAAGAACGGATTTTGCGAAATGACTGGGAAGAGTTAATGGAGATGATCGTCTTGGGAAGATTTGATCAAATTTCCGCCAGACACGGAGAAGCGCTGCATCTTCGCCCTAAAGCCGCAAATGCAAAAGCGCTCACCGAAGCATACAACTCAAATGGTAAGCCGATGAAAACTCTGCCCCGAGGCTTTTACCTTAGAACACAGTTTACTGAACAGATCTTACTCAAGCACTACATTAACACTCAACCAGAATAAAACCATATCAGCTATTTAGTGCGTCACGAGCGATAACTCAATATCGCAGTACGAGGCTGCCTCTTCAGTGCCACATTCGTCATACGCATTGCGCAGCCTTAAATACGCTTTATCGACCCCTAGCCTCAATAGTTCTTCTTTTACTAAGTCTAGAGAGCCAAAATGTATCGGGTCTTCACCGTCTTTAATCGGCTCAAGTTGATGCTTGTACTCCACAGCTAAAAGATAGTCAGAGACATCAGAACACCCAATCACAAATACTTTGGGAGTTTTATAAGTATCTTTATGTGGACCATGTAGCCACATGTCCAATTGATGCTTCTGCATAACATACCTCCTTCACACGATCATTTAAGTGTAGTTAGGCTAACTGTAGCTTTCGAGTTTGCTCTTCCTTTATACGTAAATCATTTGCGATTGCGGCTAAAAATCCCCTATATTGGAGTCACTTATTTAGTCGGTAACTCTTCAAGGACGTGATATGCAATACACAAAACTACCGCACTCATCACTTGAGATCAGTAAAATCTGCCTCGGCACTATGACGTTTGGCGAGCAAAACACAGAAAAGGACGCCTTTGAACAGCTCGACTTTGCCCTCGATCATGGGGTGAACTTCATCGATACCGCAGAGATGTACCCTGTACCGCCAAACTCGGAAACACAAGGGCTCACCGAGCAATACATCGGTAATTGGTTAGCAAAAAGCGGCAAAAGAGAGAAAGTAGTACTGGCAACAAAAGTGGCTGGCCCTCGCAATGTTCCTCACATTAGAGACAACATGAGCCTTAATCGTCGCCACATCCATACAGCAATTGATGACAGCCTTAATCGTCTACAAACCGATTATGTCGATTTGTACCAACTACATTGGCCGCAGCGTCAAACCAACTGCTTTGGTCAACTCAACTACCCATACCCTGACAAACAAGAAGAAGTCACGTTAATTGAAACGTTGGAAGCGCTTACTGAATTAGTGAATGCAGGTAAAGTGCGCTATATCGGCGTATCCAACGAGACGCCGTGGGGTGTGATGTCGCTATTGCGTTTGGCAGAAAAACACGATTTGCCAAGAATTGTCTCCATTCAAAACCCATATAACTTATTGAACCGCAGCTTCGAAGTTGGCTTGTCTGAAATCAGCCATTACGAAGGCGTTCAGTTACTTGCCTACTCTCCTTTGGCATTTGGCTGCCTGAGTGGTAAATACCTAAACGGGGCAAAACCTGAAGGCGCTCGATGCACTAAGTGGGAGCGTTTTGCGCGCTACTTCACTCCGCAAGGTGTTAAAGCGACCGAAGCTTACGTCAATTTAGCTCAAGAGCATGGTCTAAACCCTGCACAAATGGCGCTCGCGTTTGTCAATCAGCGTCCATTTGTTGCTTCTAACATTATCGGAGCAACAAACCTAGACCAATTAAAAGCCAATATCGACAGTATTGATTTGCAACTTAGCGACGAACTACTTACTGAAATTCAAGCAATAGGTACAACTTACTCGAATCCTTGCCCTTAACAGTACCACCTTCAAACGAAAACAGCTGATCTTCAAGATCAGCTGTTTATCCAATGAAGTCATACTTCATATAAAAAGTTAAGCGTGTTGAATGACTCGTTAGCAACTCAGTCAGCCCAACACGCTAACGATTACGTCATTATTCGCGACGTTAAGACTCGACGAAGGTGACGAACTCGACGTTCAACTTTTACTGCATCCGGAACATTGGCACGTGTAGAACGACCATCGCGATCTAAACCAATATCTCTCAATAGATGAACATTCGTCCATGGAATATCATGAGCAGTTCGGCGTATGGTACGCTGCCATTGCTTTTCTTCGCGTTTAAGGTCTGCTTTCAATAGCAAAGTGGCCAATTGTAGGTAAATAGAGTGACGCATAATATTTTCTCCGATTATCGATGTATTCGACTGGGAAAAAATAGTGCGTAAAATGAACAGAAATATTCTGTTGATACTAAGCCGCTACTTTCCCGCAGCCTAGTAATAAATATGATAGGTTACGGATTAATTTTTATCTTGTGAGCCAGTGGTATTGGTATCATCCGATTTAAGGGTTATCGGAGCGATAGGCATACGATCAGCGCAAGCAGTGGTGTTAACAACGTAATGTTTCATCTTGCGCCTCCTAGCTAAAAATTAATCCGTTTATGAAAGGTATAACTCATTGAGTTACGGTTAAATTGTAAGCTTTGATGAATATATATCAAACATTTTTTGCCTTTTTGATTAAAAACAAATCAATACACCGCAATTTAGTTTCATATACTTTTACGTATAACATATTCACCTGAGGAATATATAAATTTGCGGATTTTATAAATCAAACCAAACAAAAAATAAAAAGAGCGGCTCTGTGGCCACTCTCTTTTATTGTATTTATTGTGCCGTCCTAAATAAGGTTGACACTTTCCACCCCCAAAATTGGAGAGTGTTATGAAATCAACAACTAAAAGAACTCAGCGCGATTACTCCCTCGCTTTTAAACTCACTGTAGTTGATGAGGTTGAAAAAGGAAGCCTCACTTACAAACAAGCCCAAGAGAAGTATGGCATCCAAGGTTGCTCTACGGTTTTGGTTTGGCTTCGTAAGCATGGTCGACTAGATTGGTCTAAAGGGACACCTAACTTTATGTCCAAAGGAGACTCTATGGCCGAGTTCAATTCACCTCCTACACCAGAGCAACGTATTAAAGAGCTTGAGAAGCAGCTCGAAGATGCTCAACTCAAAGCCGACTTCTTTGAAGCTGTCGTGAACGTTATGGAACGTGACTATGGTGTTAGAGTGACAAAAAAGCACAAAGAAGCGTTGTCCAAGAGAAAACCATAGTAGGTTTGAGCGTTACGAAGTTTTGTCAGTTAGTACAAATCTCTCGCCAAGCTTATTATAAGCAATGTCAAACTCAATCTCGTTGTGAACATCATGAGCATGCTGTCATTGGCTTTGTCCGTGAAGTCAGGCTGAAGCAGCCACGCATTGGCACGCGTAAACTGAAGTTCTTAGCAGCAACAAAGGGCATTCAAATAGGTCGCGATAAGCTCTTTGAACTTCTCAGAAAGCATCGGCTGTTAGTGAGAGCAAGACGAGCCTATCACCGAACGACTGACAGCCGTCATCGATTTTTCTGTCACCCAAACAAAGTGAAAGATGGGCTGACACCAACGAAGCCAGAACAACTGTGGGTTGCTGATATTACTTACTTGCCAACTCAAAATGGAGAGAGTTATCTCAGCTTGGTTACAGACGCTTATTCAAGGAAGATTGTTGGTTTTTATGTGGATGACAACATGAAAACTCAATCAGTTAAGCGGGCATTTATCTCAGCTCTCAGGCAACGGCAGAGTGAAGAAAAGCTAATACACCACTCAGATAGAGGCTCACAATACTGTTCGAAGGAATATCAAGATATCCATAAGAAACATAGAGTGACTTGCTCAATGACTGACGGGTATGACTGTTATCAGAATGCTTTAGCTGAGCGTGTAAATGGGATACTCAAAATGGAGCTCTTGCTGAAGAAACCGAAAGATCTGAAAGAAGCAAGGACGATGGTAGCAGAGTCCGTAGATATCTATAATCAAATGAGGCCTCATACGGCTTTAAAATACAAAACGCCCGATGAAGTACATCGAGCGTTTTAGTTAAAAAGTGTCAACCCATATCAGGACGGGTCATATTCGCCCATTTGACACAGGGAAAGGCCAACTACATGGCTTGTTCGGAAATCAAGTTATGTTTATTAAGTAGTCGATACATGGTTGCACGCGAAACTCCGAGCTCTTTCGCCGCATTTGAAACTTGACCAGAATGAGATTCCAAAACAACCAGCAACGCATCACGTTCACTCTTCTCTCGGATTGCTTTCAAGCTGCGCTTTGAGTCATTACGTTGAGGTAAATCTAAGTGATGCTCTTCAATCATTACGCTGTCGGACATTAATACCGCTCGCTTCACTTGGTTCATCAGCTCACGCACATTTCCAGGCCAGAAATAACGTGTCAGTGCCTTGAATGCATCCTCAGAAAAGCTTTTTGCTTGCGAGTTGTACTCTTTTGAGAACTCTTGTAAGTAGAAACGAGCCAGCAATGCGATGTCACTCGCACGTTCTTTCAAGCTAGGGACATTGATGCGCAGAACGTTGATGTAATGGTAAAGCTCTTCATTGAAGTCACCGTCAATCAAAGCTTTTTCAACATCCGACGAGTTAGCAGCAAGAATACGCACGTTAACCGCTTTTACGCCATCTTTGGTATCAATGGTGCCTTCTTGCAAGAATCTCAGCAGATTCATTTGCTGCTCTTTTGAAATGGTAAGAATGTCATTAAACAACACGGTGCCACCATCTGCTTGTTCAAGCAGGCATGCTTCCATATCTTCATCGGCGTTAATACCAAATACTTCAGCTTGGAAACGTTGTTCATTGAGTGCGCGACAGTTAATTGCCATAAACGGTTTATGAGAGCGTGAAGAGACTTTATGGATGGCCCTAGCAACCGCCTCTTTACCAGTCCCACTTTCCCCAGAAATCAGAATGCTGACGTCCGTTGGACCAATGCGCTTCACTTGATCGCGTAAACGTTTCATCGGGATAGATTCACCGATCAAACCCATATCTAAACTGCTACCAAAACTAGGCCAAACTTTTTTCTCCAACTTAAGCATGCCAAGCTGGTGACCTATTGTGCTTAATAACTGTGCATCTGGGATCGGCGCTGTGAAAAAATCGATACAAAAGTTAACAATGAACTGGCATATGGTGTCAGTGCCAAGCTGAGATTCACGAATAAACGCTAACCAACGTACGTGTTTGTGAGAGCTGACTAAGTTCGCCAAACCATTCAAGCTGAACTCGTCATGGCTGAGATCAACAATACCGATACATGGACCAATATCTTCTAACAGCGTATTAGCTTTGCGTAAGTCACCTACTTGGTGACACTTCCAGCCCACTTGCTCCAGTACCGATAACCAAGGCTCATAAGTACCGCCAACTACCACAAGCGATCCCGGGATGGAATCCATCTTAAACTGCCCAGCCATTCTCTAACCCTTTTTCATTGTTAATAGAAATTTTGTGCCACAAACTTATCTTTGCGAGCGGGTAACATTATCGAGACTCCGCCCCCTCACGTCTGTCTCAGTATTAAGACTATGCAATAGATTGAGATTTGGCGAATGTTTATTTGCATATCCCATTAAAAGGCAAGTGCAACAACTTGAATTACCTTAACTAAAAGGCAAAAAAAAACCACCCGAAGGTGGTTTTTTTACTCATCCTATCGAATTACGCTTGCGGGCGCATTGCAGGGAATAAGATCACGTCACGGATAGTGTGCGTGTTAGTCAGTAGCATAACCAAACGGTCGATACCGATACCTTGGCCTGCTGTTGGCGGTAGGCCGTGCTCTAGAGCAGTGATGTAGTCTGCATCGTAGAACATTGCTTCGTCGTCACCAGACTCTTTCGCTTCAACCTGTGCTTTAAAGCGTGCATCTTGGTCTTCAGCATCGTTAAGCTCTGAGAAACCGTTCGCTACTTCACGGCCACCGATAAAGAACTCAAAGCGGTCTGTAAAGAACGGGTTATCATCGCTACGACGAGCCAACGGAGAAATATCTGCTGGGTAACCAGTGATGAACGTAGGCTGCATTAGCTTAGGCTCTGCTGTTTCACCAAAGATCTCTTCAAGAAGCTGACCGCATGTCCAGAAAGGTTCTACTTCAACGTGAACAGATTTCGCGATAGAAACCATTAGATCACGGTTTTGTAGGTCTTCTTCTGTTAGCGCTTGGATTTGCGCGTGGTCTGGGTTGTAGTGCTTGATTGCTTCGAACATGCTCATACGAGTGTAAGTACCACCAAACTCAACCGTTTCATCACCGTAAGGCATTGACGTTGAACCTAGAACTTCTTGCGCCACTGAGCTTAGTAGTTCTTCAGTTAGGTCCATCAGATCTTTGTAGTCTGCGTACGCCATGTAGAATTCCATCATTGTGAATTCTGGGTTGTGGCGTGGAGAAAGGCCTTCGTTACGGAAGTTACGGTTGATTTCGAATACGCGATCAAAACCACCAACAACTAGACGCTTCAGGTATAGCTCTGGCGCGATACGTAGGTACATTGGCATGTCTAGTGCGTTGTGGTGCGTGATGAATGGACGCGCACTCGCACCGCCAGGGATAACGTGCATCATTGGCGTTTCAACTTCCATGAACTGCTTAGAGATCATGAAGTTGCGGATTGCAGACATTACTTTAGAGCGTACTACAAACGCTTGACGAGAGTCTTCGTTAACGATCAGGTCAACGTAACGTTGGCGGTAACGCATCTCTTGGTCAGTTAGACCGTGGAACTTTTCTGGAAGTGGACGTAGTGCTTTGGTTAGCAACTCGTACTCTTCCATGTTCACGTATAGGTCACCCTTACCAGACTTATGAAGTGCACCTTTAACACCGATGATGTCACCGATATCTAGACCTTGGTATTTTTCTTTAAGTACTTTTTGAACCGCTTTGTCAGCGTAAGCTTGGATACGGCCAGAAGTTTCTTGAATTACCAAGAATGGACCACGTTTAGCCATGATACGGCCAGCGATTGCTACTACGTGGTTAAGCTCTTCTAGCTCTTCCTTCGTCTTTTCACCGAACTCTTTCTGAAGGTCGCCCGCTAGTGCGTCACGACGGAAGTCGTTTGGATGGCCGTTCGCTTTGCAGCTCTTTCGGATTGCATCCAGTTTAGCGCGGCGTTCAGCAATCAGCTTATTTTCTTCTAGTACAGTTTCGTTTTGAACAGCATCAGTCATTTTCGATGTATCCTGTTTTTGTCGGTGAAAAGCTTTATAGACCTGATTTCAGGCTAGCTTCAATAAATTTGTCCAGATCGCCATCAAGAACCGCTTGAGTATTACGGTTTTCAATGCCCGTACGGAGGTCCTTAATACGTGAGTCATCCAATACGTAAGAACGGATCTGGCTACCCCAGCCAATGTCAGACTTAGCGTCTTCATTAGCTTGTTTTTCCGCATTTTGCTTTTGCAATTCAAGCTCAAATAGCTTCGCTCGAAGCTGTTTCATTGCCTGATCTTTGTTCTTATGTTGAGAACGGTCATTCTGACACTGAACCACTGTGTTCGTAGGTACGTGCGTAATACGTACCGCAGATTCTGTGGTGTTTACGTGCTGACCACCTGCGCCTGACGCACGGTAAACGTCAATACGTAGGTCGGAAGGATTAATGTCGATGTCGATGTTTTCATCAATCTCTGGATAGATGAACGCAGAAGCAAATGACGTATGGCGACGACCGCCTGAATCGAACGGAGATTTACGAACAAGACGATGGACGCCCGTTTCAGTGCGTAACCAACCGTACGCATACTCACCAGAGATGCGAACTGTTGCCGACTTAAGACCCGCGACTTCACCTTCAGAGACTTCAATCACTTCAGCTTTGAAGCCCTTCGCTTCTGCCCAACGTAGGTACATACGCAGCAGCATGTTAGTCCAGTCTTGTGCTTCTGTACCACCAGAGCCAGCTTGCAAATCGATGTAACAATCAGAGCTATCGTGGTCGCCAGAGAACATACGACGGAATTCAAGCTTTTCTAGCTTCTCTTCCAACTCAGCAAGTTCTGGTTCAATTTCGTCAAATGTTTCTTGATCTTCTTCTTCTACAGCCAGCTCAAGAAGACCTTCTACATCTTCCACACCTTGCTCTAGTAGATCAATGGTTTCAACAACCGCTTCTAGTGATGCACGCTCTTTACCCAGTGCTTGCGCACGCTCAGGTTCGTTCCATACATCTGGTTGTTCAAGTTCTGCGTTGACTTCTTCTAGACGCTCTTTCTTCGCGTCATAGTCAAAGATACCCCCTCAGGACATTTGTGCGCTGAGACACGTCCTGCAGACGGTTTTTAATTGGATTGATTTCAAACATGTTTACTCAACATTTTAGAATAGAATTTAACCGAGAAATTCTACTGAAAAATGTGACCGAGATACAGGAAAATTTCGGATGAGAAATCAGATTGCGGTGAGAGAGAGCACGGTCATAAAATTTTACACCCACTTAGGGGCAACCGTACTCTATAAGAAAGGTTAATCTAGGTATTACTTAGCTTCGATATGGTCGATCATCAATTGCAATGATTGATTACCACGAAATTCATTCACATCCAACTTATACGCGAGACGTACTGTTTTAACCGATGCATCTGGCCATCGGCGTAGATCAACATTGAATGCAATGCCGTCGATCATCACATTGGTAGGGTGACCTTTATAAAGCGGCTCTAACATCAATTTAAGATGCTTCTCACCCACCAGCTTTTGATGCAGTACTTTAAACTCACCATCAAAGATTGGTTCAGGGAAAGCTTGTCCAAAAGGGCCACCCGATCGCAGCTGTTCAGCAACATGAATAGAAAACTCTTCCGGCTTAAGTTCACCATCTGACATGATCACGCCTTTTAGCGCCGCTTCATCGAGTTCCTTTTTTACCACTTCATCAAACAAACGACTGAAACGCTCAAAATCCTGCTCTTTAATCGTTAAGCCTGCTGCCATGGCGTGTCCACCAAACTTGATGATCAAACCCGGGTTTTGCGTGTCGATGAAATCCAACGCATCGCGCATGTGTAGCCCCGGAATAGAACGACACGAGCCTTTAATCGTCCCTTCTCCACCATCAGCAAATGCAATGACTGGACGATGAAACTTCTCTTTAATGCGCGAAGCCAAAATACCAATCACACCTTGGTGCCAATCACGTTGGAATAAGGCTAAGCCATAAGGAAGCTCATTGCCTTCACCAAACTGAAGGCGCTCACAGAAAGCCATCGCTTCTTGCTTCATGCCTTCTTCAATCTCTTTACGAGTCTGGTTCAAGCCATCCAATTCACTTGCCATGCGACGAGCTGCGTGGATGTTGTTACACATCAGCAGTTCAACACCGAAAGACATGTCATCAAGACGACCTGCAGCGTTAATACGTGGACCTAAAGCAAAGCCAAAATCGGACGCAACTAAACGACGCGCATCGCGCTTCGCGACCTCAATTAATGCTTGGATGCCGGGACGCGCTTTGCCCGCACGAATACGTTGCAAGCCTTGGTGTACAAGAATGCGGTTGTTTTCATCCAATGGAACGACGTCGGCGACGGTACCCAGTGCAACAAGGTCAATCAATTCCATCAACTTGGGCTCTTGCATCCCCTGTTCTGCAAACCAATTGTGTTTTCGCATATGAACGCATAGTGCCATCATGAGATAAAACGCGACCCCTACACCCGCAAGCGCTTTAGATGGAAAGCTACAGCTCTTAAGGTTTGGGTTCACCATTGCATCCACATCAGGCAACACTTGTCCTGGTAAGTGGTGATCGGTAACGAGCACAGTAATGCCATTTTCTTTTGCGTAACGCACGCCTTCGATTGATGAGACGCCGTTATCCACCGTCATGATCATCTCAGCGCCAAGCTCTAAGGCTTGGTCAACGACTTCTGGGCTTAACCCATAACCGTCTTCAAAACGATTTGGCACTAAGTAATCCACATTGTGACTACCAAGCATACGCAGCGCGAGTACTGATAATGCTGAGCTTGTCGCACCATCAGCGTCAAAATCACCGACAACGATGATGCGTTTTTGTTCTTTTATCGCCTGAAACAAAAGATCGACAGCTTGCTCAATCCCCCCGAGTTTTTGATATGAATGCAACCCACGGGCCGACGTTTCTAATTGTGAAAGATCCGTTATCCCACGGTTGATGTAGATACGTTTAAGAATCGGAGGAATGGAATCAGGAAGAAGGGAAAGATCTGGTTCAGGACGTCGTTGAATTTCTATCATGCTTGAAAGAGCCGACAACTTTGCCGGCTCTGCTCCTAATGGATTATAGTTGCTTTAAACGTTTCAATAGCTCTACAGGTGGTAGGTAGCCACCAACCATTTCGCCATTCGGTAAGAAGATTGCTGGCGTACCAGAAATGCCCAATTGGCGACCTAGATTGTAATGCGCCTGGATGGTTTCTTTACATTGTTTTAAGTCTTTCGCAGGGTTATCAAATGTACGATTCACTTTCGCATTGTGCATTGCCGACGCCGGATCTTCAGCACACCAAATCGTTGCCATTTGCTCTGCCACAGGGCCAGTTGCACCTTGGCGAGGGTAAGCCATGTAACGCACTGTAATACCTAGGTCATTATAGCCTTGCATTTGGCTATGCAGACGCACACAGTAACCACAGGTGATATCAGTGAATACGGTCACAACGTACTTTTCATCGTCGGCTTTGTATTCGATCATGCTATCGGAGAACTGAGCAATTTTCTCGGCGTTAAGCGGCGCTTGACGCTCTGCTATGACGTCTTTGTAACTGCCATCATCATTAATGGCATAAAGCGTACCGGCGATAAAGTGGCTACCATCATTTGAAGCAAACAGGATCCCGCCATTGGTTTGAATTTCCAATAAGCCAGCGAGGTCTGATGGTTGAATATCAACGATAGATAAACCAAGCTTTGAGAACTTAGTTTTTAATGCTGCTTCATCAAAGCCGCTTTGTGCAGCTGGCGCCACTTGTTGCGCAGGAGTCTCCGTTTGAGCCTGACTTTCTTCTGCACCACAAGCGGTAACAAAAAATGGTAAAGTCAGCAGAGTTAGTCGGCGTAATACGCTCATGAAATTCACCTTAATGTAAAATCGTTTTTCCAAGAAGACATGGATGAATCTAACCATTGTTATGCTCTTGGGTGGTGTTGACTGTGGATCTGCTTCAATCGTTCAGTCGCCACGTGAGTATAAATTTGCGTGGTCGATAAGTCACTATGTCCTAAAAGCATCTGTACGACCCTGAGATCTGCGCCATAGTTCAATAAATGCGTGGCAAAGGCATGACGCAGTACGTGCGGCGACAGCTGATCAGTATCAATCCCTGCTATCAAAGCATAGTACTTAATACGGTGCCAAAACGTCTGACGAGTCATTTGTCTTGCGCGTTTACTAGGAAAAACAATATCAGATGATGTATCACCAAGTAACGCAGGGCGCCCTTGTTGAATGAACGTCTCGATCCAATCGACCGCGTTTTCCCCCATAGGAACCAGACGTTCTTTACCACCTTTACCAGTCACGCGCACCACCCCTTGGCGCAAGCTAACATTTTCCATGGTCAAACTGACGAGCTCTGTCACACGCAACCCTGTCGCGTAGAGTAGCTCTAGCATCGCTTTATCGCGCAATTCTATAGGGTCATTCGGGTCTGGCGCTTCGAGCAACGCGTCCACTTGCTCTTCACTAATATCTTTGGGTAAACGTTGTGGCAGTTTAGGGCTAACCAAGAGCGCACTCGGGTCATCAGCACGCACCTTCTCACGATGCAGGTATTGAAATAAACGACGAATAGCCGACAACATACGCGCACGAGACGTCTGTTTGTAATCTAAATCTACAAGGTGGCTTTGATATTCTTGCAAGCCAGACAAACTGATAAAATCAAGACGGTATCGATGTTTTTCCATCCACACGAGCAGCTTCATTAAATCGTTTCGGTAGGAAGCCAACGTGTTCTCTGATAGACCACGCTCCATCCACATCGCATCTAAGAATTGCTCAACAAGCGAAAAATCTTGTTGATTGACAGGCTGTTGTGCCGTCATGAATGCTTCCTTATCTGTTTATATTTACAGTATTTAGATTAAAGCACCTGCCAATCCAATACCATAAAAAATCATCCCACAAAGGATATTCGCTGCAATCTTCCTCAATTTATGGTTAGAATCTTCCACAACAGCAACACAAATAACGACGAATATAATGAAAATCGGACTCTTTTACGGCTCAACGACCTGCTACACAGAAATGGCAGCAGAGAAAATTCGTACCCTTATTGGTGAAGACCTTGTCGACATTCACAATGTGAAAGAGACACCGTTATCACTAATGGCGGACTACGACTTATTACTCCTTGGCATCTCAACTTGGGATTTTGGTGAAATTCAAGAAGATTGGAACGCGATTTGGCAAGACATCGCGACCACACCACTGAAAGGCAAAGTTGTAGCGCTGTTTGGTCTGGGTGACCAAGAAGGTTACGGAGAGTGGTATTTAGATGCGATGGGCTTACTTCACGATGAATTACAAGCCACAGGCGCAACCTTTATCGGTTACTGGCCAAATGAAGGCTACGAATTTGAAGCATCGAAAGCATTGATCGAAGATGGCAGCAAGTTTGTTGGACTTGCGTTAGATGAAGACTCACAGTACGAACTGAGTGATGAACGCATCGAAAAATGGTGTGAACAAGTTCTTGTGGAATTCCACGACACGCTTTAATAGCGCAAACACGTCATCATTAAAAAGTAAAAAGCCCGATGAAGTAATTCATCGGGCTTTTTATTATCTTGATAACGCGAAGTGATTACGCGGTTTCTTGTGCTAGCTCTGGGCGAGGTTTCGCGATGAAGAACATGCACACGATAGCCGCAAATGTTGGAAGCACCCAACCCATGCCGACTTCGAATAGTGGCAACATGTTAAACGCAGAAACATCAATACCCGATACTTTTGCCGCATCAACCAACGCAAACAGCAGAGATACAAGCAGTACTGCACGGTAAGCAAAGCGTGGATTCGGCAGTTTGCTGCGCACAAATGTTAGTGCAACCAACGCAATCGCCACAGGGTACAGCGCAAACAATACTGGCACTGACAGAGAAATCAGCTGCGCAAGACCAACGTTTGCAACCAATGCACAAACAGAACCATTAATCAGTACCCATTGCTTGTATGACAGTGGTGTTTTCGAGCTGAAGAAATCTGAACACGCAGAAATCAAGCCAATCGCGGTTGTCAGACACGCTAGCAATACGATGACAGACAGAACGATTTGACCGTATGGACCAAACAACGCTTGAACGTATTGGCTAAGCACTAGGCCACCATTATCAGCACCAGCAGCAACCGTTGCACTCGTCGCACCTAAGTAAAATAGTGAGATGTAAACAAACGCAAGACCAGCAGCAGCAATACAACCTGCATAGATCAGATATTTAGTAGTTGCAGAGCGCTCAGTAATGCCTTTACCGCGCAGTGCATCAACCATCAGCATACCAAACATCAATGACGCGAACGTATCCATTGTGTTGTAGCCTTCTAAGAAGCCTTTGGTCAGAGGCTGCGTTAGGTATTCACCGTGCGCGCCAATCATATCGCCCTGAGGATCAAGGAAGACAGCGACAGCAAGAATGATCAAACCAACGAACAATGCTGGTGTCAGTACTTTACCGATAAGATCGATCAAACGGCCTTGGAACCATGAGAACATCATTGCTGCGATAAAGAAGATCACTGAGAACGCTGTCAGATGCGTTTGTGATGCCTCAAGGAAGAAAGGTTTCACCGCCATCTCGTAAGCAACTAGGCCTGTACGAGGCGCTGCAAACGCTGGACCAATGATGATGAAAATCAGTGCAGCCATAAGAACTGCCGCTTTTTTCGGAAGATCTTGCGTCAAGTGATCCCAAGAGCCACCAGCAACAGCAATAGCAACGATAGTAATAAGAGGTAGACCTACCGCTGTTAGCAAGAAACCAAACATAGCTGGCATTAAGTTTTCACCCGCTAGCTGACCCGCTAGAGGAGGAAAGATAATATTGCCCGCACCTAAAAAGAACGCAAATAGCATAAAGCCTACTGCGATAATATCTGTTAGTTTTAACGTCTGCTTCACAGATAACCCTTGTCTTTTAATTAATGAATGTTGTGTATGCGTAGACCACTTTTTGTATACCTAAAGTCAATAAGTACACGTGGTTCAATCTATAAAATTTTCGCCGCATAATGACGAAAGACTCATCATTTGGCAACCTTTAAGAAAAAAACACCATATTAATTTAGTTTTCAAACTTAAAAGCAGTGGATATAACCAGATCCAAATAACAGACCAGTTCTTTATCTCGATCAATTAACAATACAATTTAATAACCAACAAAACAACAATCTATACAATTAATAAACAATAGAGCAATCCACTTAATTATTGAGCAAATATAAAACAATCATGAAGAACAAAAAACTGAAAACTAAAGGCTTCAATTTTAAGCAATTTTGTATTGAGGGCGGCGAGAGTGGTATGCCAGTCAGCACAGATGGGGTAATGCTTGGTGCTTGGATTCAAAGCCCTAACGACGCTAAAATTCTCGATATTGGCACTGGCACTGGCCTGCTTGCCCTGATGTGTGCTCAACGCTTTACAGAAGCTCAAATAACCGCGGTCGATATCGAATTAACAGCCGTTGCTGCCGCGCAAAAAAATATGGCCCAGTCTCCTTGGTCAGATCGTGTAAGTGTGCATCACACCGACATACTGCACTTTACGCCGACACATCCATTTCAACGCATCATTTGTAATCCGCCCTACTTCAACAGCGGCGAACAATCGAAACACAGTCAACGTGCAACCGCGAGGCACACTGATATGCTAGGCCATAACGCATTGCTACAGCGTTGCTATCATTTGCTTGATGACGAAGGGAGAGCTAGTTTTGTGTTACCAATCACCGAAGGCGAGCAGTTCATTGAGCTAGCATTAAACCAAGGTTGGTATCTATCGAGGATCTGTCGTGTGCAACCATCAGAAAAGAAACCAGTACACCGACTGTTATTTGAACTGTCAAAACGACCTTGCGATTTGCAGACGTCACATTTAATTATCCGTTCAAATGACGGCTATAGTGATGATTTCATCCAGTTAACCCGCGAGTTTTATCTTAAGATGTGAAATAACATGTGATCCTTATCACCAATCACTTTATAATGTGCGACCTTTTTGTATTCTATGCTGTTGTGGCGAACCATTAACCAAGCTTTGCTTGTGGAGAACTCATTGTGATCAGAACCTTTGCTGAACTTGATCTAGACCAAAACCTACTTGAAGCCATTGAAGAGATGGGTTACGAACGCCCAACAAAAATTCAGGCAGAAGCGATTCCACAAGCGTTAGACGGTCGTGACATTCTAGCGTCAGCGCCAACAGGAACTGGTAAAACGGCCGCCTTCGTCCTGCCAGCATTGCAATACTTGCAAGACTTCCCTCGTCGTAAGCCTGGGCCTGCGCGTATTTTGATCCTAACGCCTACTCGCGAACTGGCGATGCAAATTGCCGATCAAGCACGTGCTTTGGCAAAAAATACCAAACTCAACATTTTCACCATCACTGGTGGTGTTCAGTACCAAGAGCACGCCGACATCCTTGCAACAACACAAGACATTGTGGTTGCGACACCTGGCCGTTTAAAAGAATACATTGATGCAGAACGTTTTGATTGTCGTGCAATCGAATGGTTAATCCTTGATGAAGCAGACCGTATGCTAGATATGGGTTTTGCTCCTACTGTCGATCGCCTATCTAACGAATGTCGCTGGCGTAAGCAAACCCTTCTGTTCTCAGCAACGTTAGAAGGGAAAGGCGTAGAAGGCTTTACCGCTGATCTGTTGAATGATCCAGCAGAGATCGATGCAAAATCACCTCTGCGTGAGCGTAAGAAAATTGCTCAGTGGTATCACCGAGCTGATGATGCTGAGCACAAACTAGAATTACTAAAACACATTATTACTCAGCAAGCTGAGCGCACTATCGTCTTTTTAAAGACTCGTGAGCGTTTGGCTGAGCTACGAGCGCAGCTTGAAAGCGCACAGATTCCATGTTCTTGGATTCAAGGTGAAATGCCTCAAGATCGTCGTAATAATGCGATTTCTCGCTTCCGCGATGGTACTGTGAACGTGCTGCTCGCGACGGACGTTGCTGCGCGCGGTATCGATCTTCCGGATGTATCACACGTTATCAACTACGACATGCCACGCACGGCTGATGTTTACCTTCATCGTATCGGCCGAACTGCTCGCGCAGGTAAGAAAGGTAACGCTATCTCAATCGTAGAAGCACACGACCAACCAATGATGGATCGCGTTGCACGTTACGTGAAAGAAGACATCAAAGAGCGTTTCGTGAAAGAGATGCGTCCTAAACACAAAAAGCCCGTGTTTAAGAAGAAAAAGAAAAAAGACGACAAGAAAAAAGTAGCGAAAAAGAAAACCGCTAAGAAGAAGTAATCTTGTTGGGGCCAAGTAGCTCAAGCTAGAAAATAACAAAGGGTTGGCAATGCCAACCCTTTTTTCGTTTGTGCTGAAAGAGATTAACGTCGATTACGTCTCAATCAGCTTTATTTTTGCTCTTCGCGTTTAAATACTAACTCTGTTGGCGTCGATTCATCTTCCACAAAGTAGTAACCCGCCGTATCAAACTTAGTCAGGTCTGCCACGCTCTCAACACGGTTTTCAATGATGTAACGCGCCATCATACCGCGCGCTTTCTTCGCGTAAAAACTGATGACCTTGTATTGACCATTCTTACAATCTTTGAATACTGGCGTGATCACTTGCGCATCTAAATTCTTTGGCTTAACCGCTTTAAAGTATTCATTTGATGCAAGGTTGATAAGGACATTATCACCTTGAGCAGAAATCGCTTCGTTAAGCTTGTCCGTAATAACATTGCCCCAAAACTGGTACAAGTTCGTACCTTTGTCGTTTGCAAGCTTGGTACCCATTTCAAGACGGTATGGCTGCATCAAATCAAGTGGTTTTAGTAAACCATAAAGACCCGATAGCATACGCAGATGATCTTGAGCATATTCGAAGTCCGCTTCAGATAAACTTTCGGCGTCTAGCCCCGTGTAAACGTCACCTTTAAATGCAAGAATGGCTTGTCGTGAGTTTTCCGTGGTAAACGTTTCACTCCACTCTTGGAATCGGCCCACATTTAAATCGGCAATCTTGTCGCTCACTTTCATTAAAGAGGCAACATCAGCAGGAGTCAGTTTGCGGCAAACATCGATAAGCTCTTTTGAGTATTCGACCAACTCAGGTTGAGTAAATTTTTCTGTCGCTAACGGAGACTCGTAATCAAGAGTCTTCGCTGGAGAAACTACGATAAGCATGACTTTCCCTTCTCTAATTTTGTTTTTAATAGGGTACAAAAAAAGCCATGCATTGTCTGCATGGCTTTTTACATCGTACTAATAGCTTTCAACTATGAGTGATAGCTCACTTAGTCTTTTTTATCGTTGTACCAAATGCCTTCTTCAAGCTGAGATTTCAGCTCCGGGAAGTCATTCGCATCAAATGTTGGCATTTTGCCTTCACCAAGCTGGCGGTTGTAATCTTTTGCCAGTTTAATCACGATGCCAGATAGCAAGATGATCGCCACTAAGTTGACTATCGCCATCAGACCCATAGAGACGTCAGCAAGCGACCATACGACTGGTAACGAAGCTAGTGCACCAAACATCACCATACCAAGAACAATAACGCGGAAAATGCTTAAGCCCGCTTTATGATTGTGCTCTAGGAAGATTAAGTTCGTTTCAGCATACGAGTAGTTTGCAATGATTGAAGTAAACGCAAAGAAGAAGATTGCCACAGCAACAAAGATGCCGCCCCAATCGCCAACTTGTGAGCTCAATGCACGCTGAGTTAGCTCGATACCCGTCACTTCTGTTGCTTGACCGACATACTCACCAGACATCAGGATGATAGCCACTGTTGCAGAACAGATAACGATCGTATCCATGAACACGCCTAGCATCTGTACGTAACCTTGAGACGCTGGGTGTGGTGGGTAAGGTGTTGCTGAAGCTGCCGCGTTAGGTGCAGAACCCATACCTGCTTCATTCGAGAATAGACCGCGCTTGATACCGTTAATCATTGCCTGTGCAATTGCGTAGCCAAGACCACCTGCTGCTGCTTCTTGCAGACCAAATGCACTCTTAAAGATAAGCATCAATACATCAGGTAATTTCTCTAGGTTCGAGAACATGATGAACAGCGCTAGGGCTAGATAAAGTAGTGCCATGATCGGAACGATCATCTCAGCAACTCTTGCGATACGCTTGATGCCACCGAAAATAACAATTGCAGACAGTAAAACAACGGCAATACCGACATACAGGTTATTCCAACCAAATGCGTTGCTCATTGCATTGGCAATTGAGTTAGCTTGTACGGCGTTGAATACCAAACCAAAAGCGATGATTAGGAAAACTGAGAACAACACGCCCATCCAACGCATGCCCAGGCCTTTTTCCATGTAGTAGGCAGGGCCACCACGGTAGTTGCCATCATCATCTTTGGTTTTGTATAGCTGCGCCAGTGTGCTCTCAGCAAACGATGTTGCCATACCAAGCATTGCAATCAGCCACATCCAGAAGATCGCACCAGGACCACCCGCAGTCAATGCCACTGCAACGCCCGCCATGTTACCTGTACCAACACGTGCAGCAAGACTAGTACAAAGCGCTTGGAAAGAGGAAATACCAGCTTTGTCTGCTTTACGGCTGTTCTTAAGAACAGAGAACATGTGGCCGAAATGGCGGAACTGAATGAACCCTAATCGAACGGTGAAGTAAATACCAACACCAACAAGAAGATAAACCAGAATCGAGCCCCAGAGGAGATCGTTCATCAAATTGATTAAGTCTGTCATGTGTACCTCAAAGTGAGTTGCGCCAGTCTATGCGTCCTAGCCATCCACCAAATTGCCTGCTAAGTGTCAAAGTGTGCTTAGCTTTTTAAGTAATGTTTATGGGCAATCTAGAATCGTAAACGTCGCTTCATGCATCCATTTTACGTACCAGCGTATTTTTTGACGGGCGGATAATGCAACCTAGGAGCGCAAAAATCAATATGCAACAATAAGAATAACATTGTTATTTTTCACTATAAAGTCACCAAAAAATAACATAAATAGAAGACTTAACACTCAAACTGCGCAACATTTCAATTACCAAACACCAACATAAATAATTATTCTTCATTAAATGGAATGACAAACCGTATAAACAAGAACAAGCTAGTATTCACAAGGTGTTACATAAATTTACGCTAGTGACTTACCATCTAATTGAACACTATTTCATCAAACTGATTTTATGCAACTTTAACCTTTGCGCAGTGCACCCATTCATCAAATCGAATTAACATAGAAAATCTCTCTATTTAATCGTTTTCTTGAGATCGTTTGTGCATTTTTTATCCACATCGTTGCAATAAAAAGTGTGATTTTGAGAATATTTTTGCACGAAAATGTCATGCTACCGACACAAATGCGAAATATATCATGGTTATTCTCACGGCTATTGTGGTACTTAAAAAACTCCACAAGGACTGGTTACAACAGTTTAGCTTAAGAAAGGTAAAGGTGGCTTATGGAAGGCTTTCAACTAGATGACATTTTTAATCTGGATACTACCTCAACAACCAAATCTCGTGCCAAACCAGTAAAGCGAAAGTGGCGTGAAATAGAAGAGATGAACGACAGACGCAATTTGCTTAAAGAGCTGCGCGAACTTGATGTCTGTACCGATTATAACTTGGAAGACATTAAACTCTAATTCAAACAAAAGGCACCTTACAGGTGCCTTTTGTTTTTTGTTTACAGTGACCGTAAACACCGTGAGTTTATGTACCAAGGTTTAAGTATGAATACCATTATTACTCAATGAGAATCTTCCGTACTTTTTGCCGAGAAATATGCACACTAAATTTTCGGTTGATTCCCAATAAATAAGAAATGTATCTCACAAACCCGAGAGACGGCTTTCGCTCGCTCAGGTTTCATCACTCAGGCTTAAACATACTCAGTATCACTTTGACGAACACGTTCGGCCAACTGCTTATAACGATCAGCAATCGTGTCACCAAACACAGGATCATCCTCACTGACGCTCCATAAGCTCTCGACATGCTGCCAATCTTCTGTGGTAAATAACTCTTCAATGAGAGGCAAAATTTTTCGCTCTTCTAGCTCCAAGTGGCGCCTTTGCGATTCAATGAAATCTTCTAGGTGAGCGACGAACATGTCTTGTGGCACAACAGCATCCTGAAGGATCATCTCTATCACGGATGAAAACTCTCTGGTTTTACTCGCTAACTCTAGATGCTCTTTCTCTAAATTTTCCATGGTTTGTTGCTTACCATAGTGTTCAAGAAAGTGGTGATAGAGGATATCTTCTTTCGGGTGGTGTACTTTCTCCGAATGATTAGAGAGGTAATCAACAATCTCGCTTACTAACGCATAGTTGATTACACGTTCTTTTTTTATCTCATTGAGCTTATGGCGCAGTATCGCCAACAGACGAACCATATAACCATGTTCGCGTCGAATTCTTTCGATCATCATAGCGTCTCTCCTTAACACCTACTTTTAGTAAGTGTACATGAGAAATTTACTATCAGCCTCGAGCGTGCTCAAAAAAACAGCGATCATACCATCCATGATCGCTGTCTCTTCATTTATACCGTTAATGGCAAATGCCAGTTAATTGGTGCTTTTTCTTGTGATGTAAGCAACTGGTTTGCTTGAGAGAAATGCTTACAACCGAAAAAGCCTCGATGTGCAGAAAGTGGCGATGGGTGTGGGGCAGCTAACACATGGTGCTTATTGCGATCGATAAAACGACCTTTCTTCTGTGCATGTGAACCCCACAGCAAGAACACTACACCTTCTTGATGCTGATTAATGGCTTCAATCACTCGATCAGTAAACGTTTCCCAACCTGTCTTTGAATGTGAATGCGCTTTACCTTGCTCCACCGTTAATACCGTATTGAGTAACAATACGCCTTGTTCAGCCCAGCTTTGCAAAAAACCATGCTGAGGGATTTGGAAACCTTCAATATCTTGCGCCAGCTCTTTATACATATTAACCAGTGACGGTGGCGTTTTAATGCCAGGAAGTACAGAGAAACACAGGCCATGCGCCTGATTTGGGCCGTGGTATGGGTCTTGTCCTAGAATCACGACCTTAACGTCTTTGAACTCGGTAAAACGAAACGCGTTAAAGACATCTTTTGCGGGAGGAAAAATAGCTTTGCCTGCGGCGCGTTCGGCTTCAACAAAATTCAAGGTGTCTACAAAGTAGCTCTGCTTTTTCTCTTCGCCGATCACATCGTGCCAAGTGGGTGACTGATTCATGGAAAGTTCCTGTCCTAAATTTTGCTTCTATTCTAACGAGCGAAACTCAAACAAACAAAAACTTACCACGAACTTGAGACAAGCAATAAAAGACTAATGCTTCTGTGGCGTTCGAAAATGCCCCTGTCCGGTAATGTGACGATTAGGAATCGGTAAGCGAAGCACGCGACGAGTGAAAGCATAAGGAGTAAAAGAGAGTGGTCGAGACATGTTGGCATCCTTCTTTGCTAATTCAGAGATTGATGTTCAATGACTAAGAAAGAAAGGTGCCAACTTTGTGGTTACGCCATTAACTGGCAATGGCCGCTAAATGGAATTGACGCAACGTGTTGATCTCTTGCTGCCAAATATCTGGATCAATTGTTTCCAAAATCAGAGGGATACCATCAAAACGAGGGTCTTTCGCGATGTACTCAAAGCAATCCCACCCGATCTCTCCTTTACCTAGCGAATGGTGGCGATCTACTTTGCTGGCAAACTCTACTTTTGAATCATTTAGATGCATTGCTCTTAAATAGTGCATACCTACGATACGGTCGAGCTCTGCAAAGGTGCGCTCGCAATCTTCTTTTGTACGTAAGTCATAACCAGCCGTAAAGGTATGGCAGGTATCAATACAAACGCCGACACGATCTTTATCTTCCACTTGCTCGATGATTTCAGCAAGGTGCTCAAACTTCCAGCCTAAGTTAGTACCTTGACCTGCCGTATTCTCGATAACAGCGATCACATTCGGCACCGCTTTATGCGCAAGATTGATCGACTCGGCGATCGTTGCGAGGCACTCCTGTTCAGAGACTTTCTTTAGGTGACTCCCCGGGTGGAAGTTAAGCAAAGTCAGCCCTAACTGATTACAACGCTCCATTTCATCAATAAATGCCGCGCGGGATTTATTCAGCTTTTCTTCTTCCGGCGCACCCAAGTTAATCAGATAAGAATCATGAGGAAGAATATGTTCTGCTCCGAAACCCAGCATTTTACAGTTCGCTTTAAACGCACTGATGGTTTTTGCTTCTAAAGGCTTCGCCACCCACTGGCGTTGGTTTTTTGTAAATAGTGCGAATGCATTCGCGCCAATTTCACGAGCTCTCAACGGAGCTTGATCGACCCCACCAGCAGCAGAGACATGTGCACCAATGAGTTTATTCCCAAGCTTGTTTTTCATGTTTGTCATTTAATCACTTTAGACTTTCAGTATTGCTACCTAAATACAGATAGTTGCGTTAACCAGTTTAAACTTTAATCTCAATTTGTAGTAAATTTACAACAAAACTAGTTATTAAATATTTTTTATATTATCAAATAAATTGTAATTAGTTTGTTTTCAAAGGTTTTATTGATTTAACTCAATAAAATTACCTTAATAAAAATAATGTTTTTGGTTGTTTTTTGACTTAAATCAATATTAAAATAGTGGATATTAGCTATATAATACTCAGCTCAACGAAAATTCGAAAATTAACACCAATAATCACCACGTAAGTGGTCTAGGAGATAGTGATGATCCAAGGTATCCAAATTACAAAAGCGGCAAACGACGACCTACTAAACTCTATCTGGCTATTAGATAGCGAAAAAAATGAAGCTCGTTGTGTTGCTGCAACTGCTGGCTACGAAGCAGACCAAGTTATCGCAATCAGCGACCTAGGTGAATACGAAAGCCGTGAAGTTGCAATCGAAACTGCTCCTCGTATCGAAGGCGGCCAACACCTAAACGTGAACGTGCTTAAACGCGAAACACTAGAAGATGCAGTTGCACACCCAGAGAAATACCCACAACTAACTATTCGTGTTTCTGGTTACGCAGTACGTTTTAACTCGCTAACTCCAGAGCAACAACGTGATGTAATCGCTCGTACTTTTACTGAGACTCTATAATCTCTCAGTAAACTAGCTCGCTAGAATTTAAAAAGCTTGGTCAGCAATGACCAAGCTTTTTTTGTTTCAGAATCCTTCTAACCCCTTTCTATAATGGAAAGCAACTCGCCTCTAAGGTGCATTTCTTTGCGAAGGATCTTTCTGAAACGCTTGCGCTACAGAGGTTGGATCAAGCCTATCTCTTTGCAGTGACGCCCCTTCTGCCCACCAAATCAATTGATGCATAGTGCGATTCATATAGTTGTTCCACTGCGTCTGCTCCGACTCATCCGCAGCAACGCCCTGTTCATCAAAGACTTCTTGCGCTTTCGGAATGTGGATCATCGCAGAGACAGGTAGACATCCAAGTTCAGATAAGAAGGTACGCATAGAAACGGCAGCTCTAACACCACCCCATTGTCCGGCAGAATAGGTCACGATAGCACTCGGCTTGTAAGAAAACAGCGAACTGCCGAAATGGTTAAGCATGTTCGCCAAAGCAGGACTCATCGAATGGTTATATTCCGGGCTAACCATCACATACCCATCCGCATGTTTGATTTTGTCTGCTAGCTCACTTAGGTGCTGCGGAACTTTAGAGCGGTGATAAGCAAACTCGGGCTTAAACACATCGCCAAAGTCATAGTTCAATGGGTCAATGATTTCGACAGTATGTTGCGAATGCTGACTCGCGATAAGTTTTTCACACGCTCTACTGACTCGCATTCCTAAACGGGCTGGTCGTGGTGGCGTGCTGTCTCTCACTGAGCCAAGAAAAATCAAAAAATGCATGCTTCTCTTTCCATCTCATTTAGTTAAGTTCGTTTCTCAATCATAAAGAGAGTTAAAACTTACCGGCAATAAAAAAGGTGAATGATTGCTCATTCACCTCTCGTTATTTGTGTTTTTGATACTTACTGTGCTTTTGAAGCTTACTGCACGCGGCGCAGTACTTGCTTCAGTGCGTCAAAGTCTGCGTCGAGATCTTCCGATAGCAACTCCATCGCAGCGTGCTTCGCTAGTGGCGCAGGAAGGTCGATATCTGATTCTAGAATGTCATCCACCACTTCTTTGAACTTCGCAGGGTGTGCAGTACATAGGAACAGACCGGTCTCACCATCTTGCAGTTGCTCTTCAAGAACACGGTAAGCAATCGCACCGTGCGGTTCACACAGGTAACCTAAAGCATGTAAGTCTTTCACTGACTGAGCGCTTTGCTCATCAGATACAGCACCTTTTCCTAGCGTCTCCAAGCCCCACTCTTTCACGCGACACAACTCTTCGATACGAGGCCAGTTGTTTGGTTGACTCACGTCCATCGCGTTCGATGTCGTTGCGACCGTTGGTTTTGGCTCCCACTTACCCGTTTGTAGGTAACGCGGTACCGTGTCATTAGCATTAGTTGCAGCGATAAAACGTTTGATAGGCAGACCCAGTGCTTTTGCCAGTAGACCAGCAGTTAGGTTACCAAAATTACCACTTGGTACAGACACGACTAGGTTTTCACGCTCTTGCTTACTCATTTGCGCGGCAGCTTCAAAGTAGTAACAGATTTGTGCCATCAAGCGGCTGATGTTGATTGAGTTTGCAGAGTTCAGACCGATCTCTTCACGCAATGCCGAATCATCAAAAGCTTGCTTAACCAGAGCCTGACACGCGTCGAAGTCACCATCGATCGCGACAGTGTGAATGTTTTTACCAAGCGTACAGAATAGCTTTTCTTGCAGTGGGCTGATCTTGCCTTTCGGGTAAAGAATCACAACGTTGATGTCTTCCATACCGTAGAAAGCATGCGCAACGGCTGCGCCAGTATCGCCAGAAGTTGCAGTCAGAATGGTGATCTTGCCGCCGTCCGAAACGGCTGCAAGAGATTGCGCCATAAAGCGACCACCAAAGTCTTTAAATGCAAGCGTTGGACCATGGAACAGTTCCAGAGCGTAAACACCTTCTTTCACTTGATTAATTGGCGCAGGGAATTGGAATGCAGCGTCAACCAATGCGTTAACTTGCTCTTCCGCCAGCTCATCACCAATCAGTGCAGATAGGATTTTCGTGCTACGAGAGACGAAGTCTTCTGCCAGTAGCGCATCAACGTCTTCAAATTTTGGTAGTTCCGATGGGAAAAATAGACCTTGGTTACGACCTAACCCTTGGCGAACGGCTTGGCCAAAGGAAACTTGTTCATCATTTTCTTTTATATTGTAAAGCTTCATAGCTCACTTCCTGTTACTTTCGAACCCTGCTTATCTAGACGACAAACGTGGACGAATCCTTCTTCGTTTTGTACGTAGTTCTGTTCTAACCAGCGAGCAACTCGCTCAGCGACATCTTTCTCTTTGCAAATACTGAACAGTGTCGGCCCACTGCCAGAAATACCGGTAGCCAATGCACCCGCAGACGCTGCGTATTGACGTGCATTCGCAAAACCCGGAAGCAGTTTCTCACGATACGGTTCTGCGATCACGTCTTTGATCATTTTTGCAGCAAGTTCTGGCTGACCAGAATGACACGCATGGATAAAGCCTGCAAGGTGGCGACCATGAGCAATGATATCTTGTCGGCGGTATTGAGATGGTAGGATCTCACGCGCTTCCGCCGTTGATACCTTGATACCCGGATACGCCATCACCCAGTACCAATCATCAAAGCAAGGCACTTCTTGACTGATGATACCCAACTCTTCAAGCATCAGTTGCACACCACCAAGGTAACATGGCGCAACGTTGTCGTAGTGAATACCACCAGAGATCTTGCCTTCCATCTCTCCCATCAGCGCCAATAATTCTGTCTCGTTAAGTGGCTGTCCATGGAATCGGTTCAATGCATCTAATGCAGCGACGATAGAACATGCACTTGAGCCTAAACCAGAGCCAATTGGCATGTTCTTTTCTAGCGTCATCTCAAGTGGTTTTAGCTCAACGCCTTTTTTGTCTAACTCACGAGCAAACACGAGCCAACAGTCGTAGACGATGTTCTCTTTTGGTTCAGTTGGCAATTTCTCAACAAAATCACCCGCCGTTTTAAGGCTGAACGGATCAGCCCCAGATTTCACCAATACACGGTCACCCAATAGTGTGCCATCCACTGGAGACACGGCAGCCCCCAGCACATCAAAGCCAACGCTTACATTACCAATTGATGCTGGGGCATAAACCACTACATCCATATCACTTGAACTCATTATTGTTATACCCCTAGTTTCCAACCTAAAGTACGCATCACGTCAGAAAATACACCCGCAGCCGTTACTTCGGTGCCTGCACCATAGCCACGTAACACTAGTGGGATTGGCTGATAGTAACGGCTGTAAAATGCCAGTGCGTTTTCACCGTCCTTGATTTTATACATTGGATCGTTTTCATCCACCGCTGCGATGCTTACTGTGCACTTGCCCTCATTAATTTCACCAACGTAGCGCAGTACTTTGCCCTCTTCCGCTGCCTTTGCAGATAATTCTTTAAAGTAGGCGTCTGCTTCAGGTAAACGCGCCATAAATTCATCAACGCTACCAGAATCATCAAAACCTGGTGGCAGTGCTTGATCAACCACAACGTCTTCTAGTTCTAGAGACATGCCTGCTTCACGAGCCAGGATCAGAAGCTTACGCGCAACATCCATACCAGAAAGATCATCACGAGGATCCGGTTCAGTAAAACCATTTTCTTTTGCGATATTAGTTGCTTCACTTAGGCTCATACCTTCATCTAACTTACCGAAGATGTATGACAGAGAGCCAGAAAGAATACCGCTGAAGCGCTCTAGCTCATCGCCCGCTGAGATTAGGTTTTGCAGGTTTTCGATTACCGGTAGACCCGCCCCCACAGTTGTTTCGTACATCAGCTTGCGACGAGAGCTGCGCGCAACATCGCGAAGCTGATGGTAGTAAGCCATGCTTGCTGTGTTTGCTTTTTTATTTGGTGTAACGACATGGAAACCAGCGGCTAAGAAATCAGCATATTGATTCGCGATATCTTCACTTGATGTACAGTCAACCAATACTGGGTTGATGATGTGGTTACGTTGAACCAAAGAAATCAAACGCGCTAGGCTGAACTCTTCTGTCGCTGCCGACATACGATCACGCCAATGATCGAGTGGCAGACCTTCACTATCAAGCAGAAGACCTTTGCTGTTTGCCAAGCCACACACGCGAATAACGATGCCTTTTTCCGCAAGCTTCGCCTGTTGACGCTCGATCTGATCCACCAGCTCACCACCAACGCCGCCAATACCAACCACGAATACGTCTAAGAAGTGCTTAGAGTTGAATAGGTTCTCGTGACACGCTTTGATCGCTTCAGAGATTTTATCTTCAGGAATCACGGCTGAGATTGCACGCTCAGATGAGCCCTGTGCGATGGCTACAATGTTTACGTTCACTTCAGCAAGAGATGAGAAGAAGCGAGATGCAACACCGCGCGATGTACGCATGCCGTCACCAACCAACGTTATGATTGAAACATTATCAATAAACTCGACCGGCTCTAATAAGCTATCTTTCAGTTCCAACTCAAACGCATCGGCCAGTACTTGTTGCGCTTTTGCTTTATCTTCTGCCTCAATACAGAAGCTAATGCTGTACTCAGAAGAAGACTGAGTAATAAGAACAATAGACACACCAGCGGAAGACATTGCGCCAAATACGCGGCTTGCCATGCCAACCATACCCTTCATACCTGGGCCGGAGACGTTAACCATGGTTAGGTCGTTTAGCGTCGTGATACCTTTGATCGCCAGATTGTCTTCACCAGTGTCTTGCCCAATCAGAGTTCCTGCACCTTGTGGGTTAAAGCTGTTTTTGATCAGACATGGGATGTGGAACTGCGCGATAGGAGCAATGGTCTTCGGATGCAAAACGGAAGCACCGAAGTAAGAAAGCTCCATTGCTTCTTGGTAGCTAAGAGATTTAAGTAAGCGAGCATCTTCCACTAAACGAGGGTCGCAGTTGTATACACCGTCTACATCAGTCCAGATCTCACAACAATCTGCGCGCAGACACGCCGCAAGAACCGCCGCCGAATAATCAGAGCCATTGCGACCAAGTGTTACCAATTCACCTTTCTCGTTACCTGCGGTAAAGCCTGGCATGATGTTCACATGGCCCTGAGGAAGAGGGTTTTGGCGGAAGTTTTGCGTTGAAACATCTACATCAACCATGGCTTCAAGGTGATCACCTTTTGCGTATAGGTATTCAACTGGGTCGATAAGATGTGCTGGCTGGCCTTTGGCTTCTAACAGCGCTTTCATCAATTGAATCGAAACGCGTTCGCCTTTGCTAATAATACGTGCATTAACATTGTTTGGGCACATGCCAAGAAGATTGATGCCATGAACGAATTGGCGTAATTGAGAGAGAGAAGTTTTCACTTGGTTATCGAAAGCTGAACCATCGATATTGGGTAGTACTGCTTGGATTTGAGTGAAGAGCGTTTTAAACGACTCCTCCAACTCTTTGATTTGTAGTTCTGCTTCACCATTGCGCAATGCGCCTTCAATGACCGCAACCAATTTGTTTGTTGTTTTACCAGGAGCGGAAAGAACAACCGCTACTTCTTCTTGTTGAGCGTTATTGGCAATAATGTCTGCCGCTCTCAAAAAGCGATCTGCATCAGCTAGTGATGATCCGCCAAACTTCAATACTCGCATCCCTTCCTCCGGTATATCTTCTTAAATTTGTCTAAATTCTGGATAAAAAAGCATAAAAAAAGGCCTGTATCTTGTTGGATACAGGCCTTTTTTGTGAATTTCTTTCGCTCAGCAGCCTGCCCCAACATGTGTCGTGTCGGTAATAATAATGGTCGTGGTCATTACTACTAGGCTGTTAGATGGCATAAATAAATATTCAACGTTAATTGTGTTTGCTTAACTCTACGTTTACCGAGTTTCTGATACATAGTCAACAAAAAATTGTTTGTTTTTCCATCTTTCAGAGATTTCTGCTAAGCAATGTCATTGATATTTATAGTTAATTACACATTATTGATCATTTGGAAATCTACAGTTAGTTTTTGTAAAGGACTTAACTATCATCACCAGTTCGGTTTTTTATCTAATAACTAGTCTAATCTTTGCCATAAAACGTACGATCAAATAATTCGAGAGGGTTGTGACACATAACAACAACTTAACTGTGACTTATGTTCATAGGATCGAATTATTTAGAAAATAGGTGAGCTAGCTTTCATATTCTATGCTTTAATAGTGAGAAGCTTTGGGCGCATACTAATAAAAAAGTTGACACAAGGAGTGGTGAACATGAAAAGAGGGCTTTTTCTGTTGCTGTTTTTTGTGCCTGGTGTTTGTCTAGCAAACGAACTTCCGCCGCTTCCAGGTAAAACATCCCCTTCTCCTCATAAGCTATTCATTTCCAGCGACAGTTATCAGTCTGACAGTTTTGATGTTTGGAATATCGATACGGGTTACGCTTACGAGCTTTTTGATTCGGTAGACGTTTATGTCGGTGCGCGAGTCAATAACTCTCCTACCCAAAATCAAAGTGGTTTTTTGAGCGGGATCAGCTATCACTTTAATGATCGTGTCACGCTGAAAAGTACAGTTCGCTCTTACAAGAATGAAACAGCGGAAGGTATTCGCCAAGACGACAGTAGCCTCGCGGCTGAAGTATCAAGTCGCGTAAAAATTACCGATAAACTGGATCTTCACGCGACTCTTGATTACCAAGATTGGCAACAAGGCTTTGAGGTTGGTTTAGGCTTTCGTTTTTAGAAGTCCAGCTTTTGCTTAGAAATCAACACACCGTTCCAGTCCGCGTAAACGTAGTGCTTAGGTTGAACGATTTGGTTTTGCATCGTTAAGGTTACGTTTACCTCTCCTATCCCGCGTTTCTCTGTTTTAAACGGGTTAGTTCCAAGAGCTTGAACGCCAATGTCCATTTGAGATATTTGTGCTACGTCGCGTATTGCACCATAGACAATGATACCTTCCCACCCATTTTCTATTCCGAGTATCGCTAATTGATCGCCGAGTAATGCTCTCTGACACGATCCATGTCCGTCAACAATCAATACTTTACCCGTTCCATCTTCGCCCAGTACTTCACGCACTTTCGAGTTATCGTGATAGCAGCGCACCGTAACGATTTCACCGTAAAAAGCGCTACGTTGACCAAAGTTCTGCAATGGTAAAGTAAGCAAGCTCACTTGGTCTTCAAATTGGTCACAAATATCGGGTGTAATGTCTCTCATATTTCCTCCGTGAATTTTCTCACCCAAGCGGTGCTTCAGTGAGCAGTATCCTTTTCTATACCTTCTATACGAGCCGAGGTTTAATGGAGCCTAACGTATGAAAAACTTTCGGCTGCGAGCACGCAATAAGATAAAGTTGGTCATTAATGACGTAATAAATCGCGTTTTGTTGAAAGTCACTCGCCAATTCAACGGCTACCTCTGGCGACAACTCGACGGCAAAGCTTTCCTCATACCATGTAAAAGCGCTATCACCTACCGTGACAGGCGCGTAATTAACGTGCTGTAGCTGTTTTTCTAACGCGTGATTGTTTATGCTGTTCTCTTCTTTGGACCTCAAGTTACTGTATGGGTTCCAAGCGGTTATCACAGCATAGTTTGAAACACGCCACTCGGCTTCGAATCTGAAAAAAGATTCTGAATAAGCATTCCATAACGATGCGTCTATGTTCTTATTACTTTTTTCTATCATAAGTCTTAAACGATTAATAACAGTTACATTTCATCAATTGATATAAATCAACAAACTGAATGGAATTAACATTTGAGCATTGTTAGCATGCTGTTAACAATATAAAATCCGCTCAATATCTTAGGGTGTTTACGTTTCAGGCCCCACTGAAAGCAGGAAATGAAAGGTAAACAAGCCCTTTAGAATAAACGTCGCCATTGGATACTGGTGAGTTGGCAAAATTCCATGGAGGGCGGATAACTGAAAGAAGTGTTTTTTTGATCAACTTGATTTATTATCAAAATCACATTACCTGTATGTTATATTTTTGCCTAGAATTTATTCTATTAGCACAATTTTGTCACAAATTTAGGTACCGCCAATGCAAACCCCGCAGATTCTTATCGTTGAAGATGAGCAAGTAACTCGTAACACTCTTAAGAGTATTTTTGAAGCAGAGGGATACGCTGTTTTTGAAGCCAGTGACGGTGAAGAGATGCACCAAGTGTTGTCTGATAACTCAGTCAACTTGGTTATTATGGACATTAATCTTCCAGGCAAGAATGGCCTTCTACTAGCGCGTGAATTACGCGAGCAAGCGAACATTGCTTTAATGTTCCTGACAGGCCGTGACAATGAAGTAGACAAGATCCTAGGTCTTGAGATTGGTGCAGATGACTACATCACTAAACCATTCAACCCACGTGAACTAACTATTCGTGCACGTAACCTACTTAGTCGCTCAATGAGCTCTAACGCGGTGCAAGAAGAGAAGCGCTCGGTAGAAAAGTATGAATTCAACGGTTGGGTACTAGACATCAACAGCCGCTCTCTAGTAAGCCCTGCTGGTGATAGCTACAAGCTACCTCGCTCTGAGTTCCGCGCATTACTGCACTTCTGTGAGAACCCGGGTAAGATTCAAACTCGTGCAGATCTTCTTAAGAAGATGACTGGTCGTGAACTTAAGCCACACGACCGTACTGTAGACGTAACGATTCGTCGTATCCGTAAGCACTTTGAGTCTGTTTCAGGTACGCCAGAAATCATCGCCACTATCCACGGCGAAGGTTACCGCTTCTGTGGCGATCTAGAAGACTAGATTTAACCGCTAATATGCAAAGGGCTTGCTCATTGAGCAAGCCCTTTTTGTTTTAGGTCTAACGACTAATGCAACATCATTGCGGTTAATAAACCTTGTTAATCTTCACGTACTTTTCGACTAACCAACGCTGTTTACCCGCATCGTCTAGAAGCACTGCGATATCAACCGATTTTTCTGTGTTCACATCAATGTGAGACGAGAACGCCACCTCCCATCGGCTTTCACTGTGCGTTCGAGTATCTAAAGACGCACTGTCCACCAACCACTCTTTTTGCCCCTGTTTAATAATAAGAGCTTCTGCCGTTAGATTTGCAGGAAGTAACTGATCTCCTTCGAGGTAAAGTGCACCTTGAATACTTTGCTCTTCCACGTCCCCAATATTCGGCATGAGGTTCACCCATAAATTACTTTTGAGCTCAACATTAACCTCATTAATCGTAATCTGACTGTTTTGTTGCCAATTCACATTTGGAACGGAACTACAGCCTGCCATCAATGCCATGGCTAATGCCAATGGTGCGATTCTTTTCATGTTATTTCCTTTGTTCCAACCAACTTTTGAGGACTTGAATATCGTTTTGGTATTCATTTTTGATCTCTTCAACCCAGTCTGAAATGTTTTCCCACCATGCTGGCATATCGGGCGATTGCGCTTTTTGCGCCACACTTTGGATACGTTTCAGGCCAATTGAACCTGCAGCACCTTTGATTTTATGCGCTTCAGAAACAATCCCATCTTGATCTTTCGCTGTCATGTTCGAATCTAAGACATCGATATAGTCTGGCATCATATCTTCAAACATTTTTATGCTGTCGTAGACAGGTTTTGCACCAACAATGTCGACGTAAGACTCTAACATATCCATATCGAGCAAATGTGTCTCAATCACAGGAGAAGGCACTGGCTCTTCCACTGTTTCGGGACCGCTCACCACTTCCTTAGGTTGTTCTAACTGGTGAGCGAAGAATTTATCAATCACTGACTGAATAGCATTCACTGCCAGCGGCTTACTGATCGCATCATCCATGCCGTTATCTAAGTATTCACGACGATCTTTCATTACATTAGCAGTTAAGGCGACCAATGGAGGAAGATTGTTATAATGCTTGCGGTAATAATTGGCGACATCAAAGCCTGTCATATCAGGCAGTTGGATATCCAACAACGCTAAGTCGTATTTTTCTGGCACAAAGTTCACTAACGCTTCTTGGCCCGTCATTGCCACGGTGACAGAGTGCCCTAGGCTCTCTAGTAACGATTTAGCCACAGTTACGTTAAGCTCGATGTCTTCGACCATAAATATGTTGAGGCGCACATTGTCGCGTTTCGCATCAATGACTGGCTCAGCTAGTTCAACAATCGGAACGTGGATCGATACAGTAAAAGTGCTACCAAAGCCTTCCTCACTGGTAACCGTAATGTCACCATCCATCATATTGATCAGTTGCTTAGATACCGCCAAACCAATACCTGTACCGACCGCATGCAGGTTGTCCTTGCCTGATTTCACTTGGTAGTACATCGCAAAGATCTTATCTAGCTCTTCGTCTGGGATACCAATACCTGTGTCTTCCACTTCCATAATAATGGTCGCAAAATCGTCTTCGACATCCGCGCTCACTGTCATCACAACGCCACCTTCCTTGGTGAACTTCATTGCGTTGCTGACCAAGTTCCAAATCACCTGACGTAGACGGGTTGCATCCACTTCAATTGCTTTTGGCAAGTCGCTTAAACGTTCTAAGTCAAAGCGTAACCCTTTTTGTTCCGCCATCAGAGCTGAGATACTCTCAATCTCTGCGACGAAGTCTTCGAAGTTAAGTGGCGCAGGTAATAGTTCTAACTTACGGCGATCAAATTTATCCATATCGATAATATCGTTGAAGATGTTACCTAGAGTAATCGCACTCACATTGATGGTCTGCATGTGTTTACGCTGCTCTTCTGTCAACGGACTATCTAGAAGCATACGACTTAAGCCTACAATGCCATTCAGCGGCGTTCGCAGCTCATGACTGATGGTTGAGATGAAGGTAGTTTTGTCGCGGCTTGCTTTCTCTAACGACTCTTCATGGCGCTTACGTTCAGTGATATCACGACCGAACCCAACGAGACCAAGGTGGCGGCCATCTTTGCTGTAAAATGGCACTTTACGCAGCTCAAAGTAATGCTTGCGACCATCTGGGTATTCGAGCCATTGCTCGTAAGTAATCGCTTGATTATCGGCAAAAACCTTTTGGTCAGTATCAACGATATGCTCGGCGATTTCTTTGCTATACACATCCCAAGGGCTTAATCCGACTAACTGGTGCTCTTTCTTGCCCGTTAGCTCTTCCATCGCGCGGTTACAGCCAGAGAAAACACCATCCGCATTGCGGTAGTAAATTAAGTCTGGTGAGGCATCAATAAATGAACGCAGTAATGCGGTACGTTCTGCCAACTCTAATTGAGTACGTTCGCGTTGGAACACCTCATTTTCGAGGTCTTGCATCGCCTCTTCACGTGCTTCTTCCGCTTTAATACGCTCTTCAATTTCTTGGTTAAGCTTTTCAATGTTTTGTTGAAGTTGGTAATTCAGCTCTTGATCTCGCGAACGCATGTCCTTCAGTTTGGACACCAGCTTAGTTAAACGCTGGCGAGACTCTTCTAGTTGATCGACAACCACAGAGAGGAAGTAAACCGCCCAAGGGGTGATCAATAGACCAAAAAACACCGAACGGACAATGTCGATATCATCTACTCGCCCTTTGAGAGCTAAAGTAATCCCTACCTGCACCACAACAGCTAATGCCACCAGCGCAAGGGCTAGCAAAATAGAGAAGCGAACAATCCCCAGTTTGACTAGCAAGTCGACATAATACTGGGCGAGATTTTTCATGGGTTTCATTAACTACTCCATGGTGGTGGCTAGATAGCGCCATTCGATGATGAAAAACAGGTAAATGCACTCGACCTAACGCAATTTAGGTCTGTTTGATTAGTGAAAAACACACGGTGCGATCTGCTCTTGTGATACGAGATAAAAAGATAAACCAACGAGCGCACAGGCTTGTGTAAGTTTAACGTGTTTAATACGGTGATTTAAACAATCAGCTATCAACTTAGAGCAAGCGGTCACAAAGCGTTAGCAAGAACTGGGGTGAATACAAGTGCGATTACGTCCATCAGCTTTAGCTTGATATAACGCACTGTCAGCCATAGCGATGCCCATTTCGGGTTCATCACCATGCTGAGGAATGTAAGAGACCAGACCGATACTGACGGTAAGGCGTTCAGATGCTTCTGAACTGTCGTGTTCCATATCAAGCTGTAGAATTTTCTCATGAATACGCTGTGCTACGTTGCGCGCACCTTCCGTGGTGGTATTCGGCAAGATAAAACCAAACTCCTCGCCACCATAACGCGCAACACAATCCGAAGAACGATTGATGACTTGTGTAAACACGGTAGCAACACTGACTAACGCTTCATCACCTTGTTGGTGACCGTAACAGTCGTTGTAATCTTTGAAAAAGTCGATGTCACATAACATGATGGTGAGCGGCAGCTTTTCTCGAGCGTGGTGGTACCACAATACCTGCAGTTGTTCGTCGAAACGGCGTCGGTTCGATACTTGAGTTAAGCTATCCATAAAGCTCAATTTTTCTAACTCTAGGTTGGCTTTTTCCAACTTTTGTTCTGCAAGATAACGCTCAGAAATATCACGCGCCATGATCAGCACACCATTCGTTCCTGATGCTTTATCTTTAAAAGGCGATTTCACCACATCAAACCACGTACTTTTACCATCACTACTCACGACTTTATCTATGTATCGAACTGGCTCTAACTGGCGTAATGCTTCTAAGTCACTGTCTGCTAAGCGCGCGTACATCTCTTTAGGAATCACGTCTTGGAGGCGCTTACCTATCAAATCAGAAATTTTTGAAATGCCTAACGCCTTAACAAAAGGCTGATTACACGCTTGATAGACCATGTTCTCATTGAAAATACCAATAGAGTCCGGACTGGCATCCAGAATCGTTTGTAAGATAGTATCTCTTTGCGCTAGCGCCACCTCTGTATCTTTGCGACGCTCCATTTCATCTCGCAGATTCTGTTGCATCTTGTGCCATTCAGTCACGTCATGACTAATAGACAGCGTACCGATAAGCTCACCACTCGGCGAAACAAGAGAGTTTTGATTGACTTCCAATAAGCAACTTCGACCTTGTGGATCCGTTGTCCATTTACGTTCGCTTTTTCTGGTCATCTCACCCAAGGCCTTGGATGCGCAAGCTTCTTCCCTTCGCCCTTGCCAGAATTGATCAAATGCTCGATTGGTCGTTAATAGATTGCCTTGGCGGTCTTGGGTACAAATCAGCTCTGAAAGTGAGTCTAATGCCGAACGTGCGATGATTAATTGGGCAAGTTCTTGTTGCTGCTCTTGGTGAGTGGCTTGATATGGCTGAGCATAAAGAATCCAAACTCGATGATTGCGCAATAAACTCTTTCTGCCTGACAGCTCCACTTTAATAGATTCACTATCAGATAGTCGCCAGTCAAAAGCCTGCTGACGAAAATGACGACTAGAGAAGCGATCGAGAAACTGCTCAAGCTCATGAATATCGAATAAAGCAGGATACAAATACCCCGTTCCCAAAGAGCGAATGCCTAACAACTGCATCGCAGCCTGGTTAGATAGCAAGAGCTGAGCATGGCTAGTGTCCACCACTATGACTGGATAGGGAGAATCCGTTACTAGTTGCTTAAGTGATGTCTGAAAGTGCAAATAGATCAGTGCTAACGCGCACACGCCTGCGATTAACAACAAGACGACATAGCCATAACCGCCTTGACCACCCCAAAGCCAATTGAGTAACTGATCCATCGTTTAAACCTTCAAAGAACACTGGTTAAAATATATCAGTTATTTATTGAGCGATCTGCTATTAATTCCGGTTTAGTATAGATAAAGGTATTCCCCGTAAGGCTCCCTTGAGCACCATGAGCACTGAGATCTCGACCAATTTCCGTCATCGCTAGCCAACGGTTTTCACACCACAGAGGCGATAATAACGTGGGCCTCCTGGCTGCTGATGAAACGCGATGATAAATCACATCTGGTGGTGTCATACGAATCATTTCACTGGCGATCGCAACATATTCTTCTAATTCAGGGGCTTCTAGCTTTCCAGCACGCCAAGCTTTCGCCATGGTGCTACCTTCGACAATATGCAAGCCATGTAACTTGATGCCATCCGTTCCCACGGCCAACACTTTTTGCAGCGTTTCAATATTTTCGGCGCGGGTTTCTTTGGGTAAACCCACAATTAAGTGAGTACAAACCTTGATTCCGAGTGTTCGAGCACGCTGAGTGATTTCGGCATAACACTCAAAGTCATGACCACGATTGATACGTTTGAGGGTGTCGTTGTTGGCGGTTTGAAGACCTAGTTCTAGCCAAATTTCATAACCTTGCTGTACATAGCCCGACAGTAAATCCAATACCGCATCAGGGACGCAATCAGGACGCGTCCCCACACAAAGACCAACCATGTCTGCAGCCTTTAGTGCTTCCTCATACATGTTTTTGAGAACTTGTACTTCTGCATAGGTACTGGTGTAGGCCTGAAAATAAGCGAGATACTTCTTCGCTCTGTGAATTTCACCTGCGCGATCTTTTAACTGTTCGTGAATGCTTTTTATCTGGACTTCTTCATCTGCAAACGAAGCCACATTGCAAAATGTACATCCTCCCCGCCCAATCGTGCCATCGCGGTTAGGGCAACTAAATCCACCGTGCAATGTTAACTTATGAACCTTTTCACCGTATCGACGCTGAAGATCTTGGCCGATTGTATTGACCAACTCATGTAACTGCATAAATTCTCACCAACAATAAATCGTAATCAATCTCACTACGATCTGTGTAAATAAATTACATCCCTGCAAGAAAAAACACACAATATTAATCAATTCAAACACCCATCATGCAGGTCAAAATCAATAAACTTGCATAATTAAAGACAAAAATCGTTCATGTTGCGTAAATGTTAAACTAAAAATGCATAATTAAACGAAAAAATTGGGTCACAACGCCGACTTTTTCATTGCATTCTGAAGTGACAAAATTGTAGGATACTTACACAACCCCGTTATTTTTGTGACTTTTATTACAAAGCACACTGCGGGATTTGTCGGTGTTATCCCACTCCTACCTATATAAATCACTAGATAGTGATAATAAATAAAGGGATACCACCAAGGATTGTTTTTCTCGCAAAACTTTTCCTGCGAGATACGGAAAGGAATCAAGACCGGTCAACCTAGATCGGTGGCGATAATAAATATAAAGGACAAGACGTAATCAATAGTCTAGGTAGTATTTGCTGCCCGGTACTTTTGCGTCGACATTGAACTGGAAGGATGTATCTATGGTAGATAGAGAGCAAAATCCACAGGGTCTGTACACTCCGGAACTGGAGCATGACGCTTGTGGTATCGGTTTTGTTGCTCACCTTAAAAACCGTAAATCTCATGAAGTAGTGACTCAAGCATTGGATATGCTGGCTCGCATGGAACACCGTGGTGGTCAAGGTTGTGACCCATGCAGCGGTGACGGTGCGGGTATCTTGCTACAAAAACCTCATGAATTCCTATTAGAAGAAGCCGTTAAGCTAGGCATTAAACTGCCTTCGTTTGAAAAGTATGGTGTTGGTGTCGTTCTTTTCCCGAAAGACGAATACAAACGCGAACAATGCCGTGACATTCTAGAACGCAACGCACAGCGTCTAGACCTTGAAGTTATCGGCTACCGCGTATTACCAACCGACAACTCCATGATTGGTGCCGACCCTCTAAGCACAGAGCCTCAATTTGAGCACGTGTTTATCTCCGGCGGCCCTGGCATCACGCCTGAAGAGCTAGAACGCAAACTGTACGTACTTCGTAACTATACTGTACGTGTTTGCCTAGAAAGCGTTTCGAACATTGGTGACGACTTCTACATTAACTCCATGTCTTACAAGACATTGGTATACAAAGGTCAGTTAACGACCGAGCAAGTACCTCAGTACTTCCTTGATCTACAAAACCCGACCATGGTGACTGCACTGGCGCTGGTACACTCTCGTTTCTCTACCAATACCTTCCCGAAATGGCGTCTTGCACAGCCTTTCCGTTACATTGCCCACAACGGTGAAATCAATACAGTTCGCGGTAACTTGAACTGGATGAAAGCCCGTGAAGCAATCCTAGAATCAGACCTGTTTACTCAGGCTGAAATCGACATGCTTCTTCCAATCTGTCAGGAAGGCAGCTCGGATTCATCTAACTTCGATATGGCACTTGAGCTCCTAGTTCTTTCTGGTCGCAGCCTGCCACACGCATTGATGATGATGATCCCGGAAGCATGGCAAGAAAACAAAAACATGGATCCTAAACGTCGCGCGTTCTATCAGTACCACGCGAACATCATGGAACCATGGGATGGTCCTGCTTCAGTATGTTTTACTGATGGTGTTCAAGTTGGTGCGACACTAGACCGTAACGGTTTGCGCCCTTCTCGCTACACAGTGACCAAAGATAACTTCCTAGTGATGGCATCTGAATCTGGTGTTGTGGATATTGAACCAGAGAACGTAGAGTTCCGTGGTCGTCTACAACCGGGTCGTATCTTCGTTGCAGACCTAGAACAAGGTCGAATCATCTCTGATGAAGAAGTGAAAGACACCATCGCAACGGCACAGCCTTACGAGAAGTGGGTAGAAGAAAACCTACTGAGCTTGAAGAAGCTGCCAGATGCGAGCAACCAGTTCAGCCAACCTAAGCCAGAACACCTTCTACACCGCCAACAAGCGTTTGGCGTAAGCACTGAAGAAGTGAACGAAATCATCGTTCCAATGGCGAATGATGCGAAAGAGCCATTATCAGCAATGGGTGCCGACTGGCCTCTTGCGGTTCTATCTCATCAGTCTCAACATCTTTCAAACTACTTCAAGCAGCTGTTCGCACAGGTAACTAACCCACCGATCGACCCGATCCGTGAGCGTATGGTTATGTCGCTGAACACTTACTTGGGTAAAGACCAAAACCTTCTGACTGAAACACCACTTCACTGTCAGAAAGTAGAATTGGAATCGCCTGTTCTAGCCAACTCTGAGCTTGAAAAACTGCGTGCGATCGATAACGAGCACCTACAAGCGAAAACGTTGGATATCGTATTCCAAGCTAGTGAAGATCAAGGCAAACTTGAGCGTGCATTAAAACGTATCTGCCAATACGCAGAAGACGCGGTTATCGATGGTTATTCAATCATCCTACTCACTGACCGCGCAGTGAATTCAAACCACGCGGCGATCCCAGCAATGCTGGCTGTTGGCGCAGTGCACCACCACTTGATCCGTAAAGGTCTACGTGCGAAGTGTGACATCGTGGTTGAAACTGGTGACGCGCGTGAAACGCACCACTTTGCAACGCTACTTGGTTACGGTGCGAATGCGGTTAACCCTTACCTAGTGATTGAAACCATCATTGAACTTCAACGTACGAAGAAGTTGGATCCAGAAGCGAACCCGCGCGATCTGTTCAACAACTACCGTAAAGCGATTAATGGCGGTCTTCTGAAGATCTTCTCGAAGATGGGTATCTCGACGCTACAGTCGTACCATGGCGCACAAATCTTCGAAGCCTTGGGCATCCACAAATCCGTGGTAGACAAATACTTCACTGGTACGGTTTCTCGTATCCAAGGTCTCACCCTTGATGATATCGCCAAAGAAGTGCTGATCCGTCACCGCATCGGTTACCCACAACGCGAAATCCCAATTCAAATGTTGGATGTTGGTGGTGTTTACCAATGGAAACAGCGTGGTGAAAAGCACCTATTCAACCCAGAGACTATTTCTCTACTGCAAGAGTCTACGCGCAACAAGAACTACGATCAGTTCAAGCAATACGCGACAGCCGTAGATAAACAAGGTGACAACGCGGTAACTCTGCGTAGCCAGCTAGAATTCATTAAGAATCCAGCCGGTTCTATCTCTATCGACGAAGTCGAGCCAATTGACAGCATCGTGAAACGCTTCGCGACGGGTGCTATGTCATTCGGTTCTATTTCTTACGAAGCACACTCCACACTGGCTGTTGCGATGAACCGTCTTGGCGCGAAATCGAACTCTGGTGAAGGTGGTGAAGACCCAATGCGTTTCGAGCGCAAAGAGAACGGCGATTGGGAACGCTCTGCAATCAAGCAGGTGGCTTCAGGTCGTTTCGGCGTAACCTCTTACTACCTAACTAACGCTGAAGAGCTGCAAATCAAAATGGCTCAAGGTGCGAAGCCAGGTGAAGGTGGTCAGCTACCAGGCGATAAAGTAGATGACTGGATCGGTGCAACGCGTCACTCGACTCCGGGCGTTGGCCTTATCTCTCCACCACCACACCACGATATCTACTCAATCGAAGATTTGGCTCAGCTTATCTACGACTTGAAGAACGCGAACCGCGCAGGCCGTGTAAACGTGAAGCTGGTATCAGAAGCAGGCGTAGGTACGATCGCTTCTGGTGTAGCGAAAGCGAAAGCGGACGTTGTACTAATCGCAGGTTTCGACGGCGGTACAGGTGCATCACCAATGTCTTCAATCCGCCATACCGGTCTTCCTTGGGAACTTGGCTTGGCAGAAACGCACCAAACGCTACTGAAGAACGGTCTACGTAACCGTATCGTGGTTCAAGCAGATGGTCAGATGAAGACACCTCGCGACCTTGCAGTGGCAACACTACTTGGTGCAGAAGAATGGGGCGTAGCAACCGCAGCATTAGTGGTTGAAGGTTGTATCATGATGCGTAAGTGTCATAAGAACACTTGTCCTGTTGGTATCGCGACTCAGAACAAGACGCTTCGCGAGCGCTTTGATGGCCGCGTAGAAGACGTCGTTACCTTCTTCCAATACATGGCACAAGGTCTACGTGAAATCATGGCTGAGCTTGGCTTCCGCACTATCGATGAAATGGTCGGTCAAGGTCAGAAACTGAAGATCCGCCAAGACATTTCTCACTGGAAATACAAGAACCTAAATCTGTCTCCTGTTCTCCACGTTGAGCAACCACGTGAAGCTGATGGTGTATTCAACCAAGCTCAACAGAACCACAACCTAGAAGAAGTGCTAGACCGTAAGCTGATTCAAGCAGCGATTCCTGCACTAGAGAAAGGCGAAGCGGTGAATGCCGAGTTCCCTATCGTCAACACGGACCGCTCTGCAGGTACCATGTTGTCGAACGAAATCTCGAAAGTGTACAAAGATGCAGGTCTACCTCAGCCAATGAACGTGAAGTTCAAAGGTTCTGCAGGTCAGTCATTCGGCGCATTCCTAGCTAAGGGCGTGAAGTTCGAAGTGGAAGGCGACGCGAACGACTACTGGGGTAAAGGCTTATCCGGCGGTACTTTAGTACTTTATCCAGATGCGAAATCAAGCATTGTCGCGGAAGACAACATCGTGGTTGGTAACGTGTGCTTCTACGGTGCAACTTCGGGTGAGTCTTTCATTCGTGGTATGGCTGGTGAACGTTTCTGTGTTCGTAACTCAGGCGCGAAAGTAGTAGTAGAAGGCGTCGGTGACCACGGTTGTGAATACATGACTGGCGGTGCAGCCATCATCCTTGGGTCAACAGGTCGTAACTTTGCCGCAGGTATGAGTGGTGGCGTGGCTTACGTATGGGATAAATCAGGTGACTTTGAGTCAAAACTGAACCCAGAGTTAGTAGACCTAGATCCAATCGAGCAAGAAGACAGAGATCTATTACTCGACATGCTAACTAAGCATGTTCAATTCACAGGAAGTGAAGTCGCTCAGTCTTTCCTAGACAACTTTGAAGCAAGCCTAGCCTCTATGGTTAAGGTAATGCCGCGTGACTACAAAGCGGTTCTTCAAAAGCGTAAAGCTGAAGCACAGTCTCAAGGAAACGAAACTCAAGTGGAGGCCGTATAATGGGTAAGCCTACTGGATTTTTAGAGCATGGTCGTGAACTACCACAGAAGATCGACCCAGCTGAACGCATCAAGAACAACAAAGAGTTCGTTCTGAACGAGGAGTTTGGTGACAAGATCAATACTCAGGCTTCTCGTTGTATGGATTGTGGTGTGCCGTTTTGTCATAACGGCTGCCCTATCGGTAACATCATCCCAGAGTTTAACGATGCGGTTTATCGTGATAGCTGGGAAGAAGCTTGGAACATTCTAAGCTCAACCAATAACTTCCCAGAGTTCACTGGTCGTGTTTGCCCTGCTCCGTGTGAAAGTGCTTGTGTACTTGGCATCAACCAAGATCCAATCACTATCTGTAATATCGAGAAAACCATCGTAGAAACGGCGTATCGTGAAGGGTACGCCAAACCAAAAACACCACGCTCTCGCACTGGCAAAACCGTTGCGATCATTGGTTCAGGTCCTGCTGGCCTTGCGGCAGCAGAGCAGCTAAACAGCGCTGGTCATACTGTGACGGTATTCGAGCGAGACGAGAAAGTGGGCGGTCTGCTACGTTTTGGTATCCCAGACTTTAAACTGAGCATGGAAGTCATTGATCGCAAGATCAATCTAATGGCAGAAGCTGGCATTGAGTTTAAAGTAAACCAACACGTCGGTGTTGATGTAAATGCTCAACAATTGCGTCAAGAGTTCGATGTGGTTCTACTAACCGGTGGCTCAACGGTTCCACGTGATTTGCCCGTTCCGGGTCGTGAACTAAAAGGCGTTCACTTCGCGATGGAATTCCTAGGTCAAAATAACCGCCGTGCCAACGACATGGATCTTAAGGGTGAAGAACTTCACGCCGCGGGTAAACACGTTGTCGTTATCGGTGGTGGTGATACGGGTTCTGACTGTGTAGGTACATCAAACCGCCACGGTGCAGCAAGCATCACTCAGGTTGAAATCATGCCGATTCCACCAGAGAAACGTCCTGCCAATATGCCATGGCCACAGTACCCGATGATCCTACGTACTTCGACGTCTCATGAAGAAGGCGTTGATCGTCACTGGAATATCCTAACCAAAGAGTTCATCGGCAATGACAAAGGTGAAGTTACCGGTCTTCGTTTAGCTGATATCGTTTGGCAAGATGCGAAACCAGGCGAGCGTCCAAGCTTCAAAGAAGTAGAAGGCAGCGAGCGTGTGATTCCATGTGATATGGCATTTCTAGCGATGGGATTCCTACACCCTGAACCAACAGGCGTACTTGCTCAACTGGATATCGCACTAGACGATCGCGGTAACGTAGCAACTCAAGATTTTGCTACTAACCAAGAAGGCGTATTTGCTGCTGGTGATATGCGAACAGGCCAATCTTTGGTGGTTCGTTGTATCAATGAAGGCCGCGAATGTGCCCGTGCTATCGATGATTACCTAATGGGTGGCACAAACCTAGAAGCAAAAGCAGATTCACTGATGCTTTCTGCTTAACGAAGCAGTCATGCTTCTCTCTTTCAATTGCCTAATAGCCATCAGCAATATCGATGGCTATCGGTGAAGAAAGAAAACAATTCCTTCCAATCTTTCTATTTTGACCAGCATTTTATGCTGGTCTTTTTTATCTCCCACAGAATCAAATGTTACTTTTTTGTAACAATCAATTTTCTATCTATTTGAAATTATTAAACTATTTTAGCTTATTAAATGGTAAATCGTATATTCACGTGATGATCCACTAATAACTTGACCTTTTTTACAATAAGCTATAGCTTGTGAAGTTGATGAAAATAAAACACTCAAAAAATGTTAAATATTTCACAACTTTTACTGAATAATTATACATAAAGCTATAAAGATGACGCATAGTTAGTCATCGATATCAACGTAAGCAGTGTTGATATATCTGTCGGGATGACGGATAAGCAAAGGGAGAATTGCAATGGCTCTTTATGATCCAAGTCTTGAGAAAGACAACTGTGGATTTGGCTTGATCGCGCATATGGAAGGCGAACAAAGCCACAAGCTGGTACGTACAGCAATTTCTGCACTTGACCGCATGACTCACCGTGGTGGTATCGCCGCCGATGGTAAAACTGGTGATGGTTGTGGTCTTCTATTACAAAAGCCCGATTCCTATTTACGTCTTATTGCCGAAGAAAATGGTTTCAACCTTGGCAAGCAATACGCCGTAGGGATGATTTTCTTCAACCAAGATCCAGTCAAAGCTCAACTCGCTAAAGACATCGTCAACAAAGAACTGGCGCAAGAGACGCTAACTGTGGCTGGTTGGCGTGAAGTACCAACTAATTCAGAAGTACTCGGTCCAATTGCGGCCAACTCGCTTCCAAATATTCAGCAAGTCTTTGTCTCTGCACCGGCAGGTTGGCGCGAACGCGACATTGAACGTCGTCTCTACATCGCACGCCGTCGCATCGAGAAACAAATCACCGAAGATCCGGATTTCTACATCTGTAGCTTATCGACTCAAGTTTTGGTGTACAAAGGCCTATGCATGCCTGCGGACTTACCGCGCTTTTATCTTGATCTTGCCGATCTACGTATGGAATCTGCTATCTGTCTGTTCCACCAGCGTTTTTCTACCAACACTCAACCGCGTTGGCCATTAGCTCAACCGTTCCGCTACCTTGCTCATAATGGTGAGATCAATACCATTGAAGGTAACCGACAATGGGCACGCGCTCGTGCTTACAAGTTCTCGTCACCACTGCTGCCTGACCTACAAACTGCAGCACCGTTTGTGAACGAGACAGGCTCAGACTCGTCTAGCCTAGATAATATGCTAGATCTCTTTTTAGCTGGCGGCATGGATATCTTCCGTGCCATGCGTATGCTTGTGCCGCCAGCATGGCAAAACCACCCTGACATGGATCCGGATTTGCGTGCGTTTTACGATTTCAACTCCAAACACATGGAACCATGGGATGGCCCAGCAGGTATCGTACTGTCCGATGGTCGTTATGCTGCTTGTAACCTAGACCGAAACGGTCTACGTCCTGCGCGTTATGTAATTACCAAAGACAAGTTGATCACTCTGGCGTCTGAGGTAGGGATTTGGAATTACGCCCCAGATGAAGTTGCCAAAAAAGGTCGTGTAGGTCCGGGGGAATTGCTCGTCATCGACACTCGTAAAGGTAAGCTTTGGCAATCTAGCGAGATCGATAATGACCTGAAATCTCGTCACCCTTATCGCGAATGGATGGAGAACAACGTTCGCAAACTAACACCGTTCTCTCAGCTGCCTGAAGATCAAGTAGGTGAGCGCAGCTTTGATGAAGACTTGCTTAAGACTTATCAAAAGCAGTTTGCTATGAGCAATGAAGAAGTCGATCAAGTATTGCGTGTCCTCGGTGATATGGGGCAAGAAGCCGTCGGTTCGATGGGTGATGACACCCCGATGGCGGTTCTTTCTTCGAAAGAGCGCTTGGTGACTGATTACTTCCGTCAGAAGTTCGCGCAGGTCACCAACCCACCAATCGATCCACTGCGTGAGAAACACGTCATGTCGCTGGCGACCAGCATCGGTCAGGAAATGAATGTCTTCTGTGAAACCGATGGCCACGCGCATCGTGTAACCTTTGATTCTCCAGTACTGCTCTATTCAGACATGCAGCAACTACTAGAGCTGAGTGACGATCATTACCGTAATACCATTCTCGATATCAACTACGACCCACAACAGAAAGATCTCAAACAAGCCATTGATGATCTGTGTGAGCAAGCAGAACAAGTGGTGCGTGAAGGCACGGTTCTAGTCGTGCTTTCAGATCGCGCTTTAGTCAAAGGCAAGCTGCCAATTCCTGCAGCAATGGCGGTCGGTGCGGTTCAAACTCGCTTGATCGATGCCAACTTACGTTGTGATGCCAACATTGTTGTTGAGACCGCAACAGCTCGTGACCCACACCAATTTGCTGTCTTGCTTGGCTTTGGTGCTACTGCGGTTTACCCATACCTTGCTTATGAAGCGTTAGGTAAACTGATTGATGATAAAGCACTAGAGAAAGACTACCGCGATGTGATGCAAAACTACCAATACGGCATCAACAAAGGCCTGTACAAGATCATGTCGAAAATGGGGATCTCAACCATCGCCTCTTACCGCTGCTCACAACTATTTGAAGCAGTTGGCTTGAGCCAAGATGTGGTCGATCTGTGTTTTAAAGGCGTCACAACTCGAATTGAAGGCGCGAATTTTGACGACTTCCAGCAAGATCTTACAAACTTATCTCGTAAAGCATGGGCGAAACGCAAATCGATTGATCATGGCGGCTTGTTAAAGTACGTCCATGGAGGTGAGTATCATGCTTACAACCCGGATGTTGTCGGCACGCTGCAACAGGCAGTTAAATCTGGCGAAAGTAACGACTATCAGAGCTTTGCTAAGCAGGTAAACCAACGCCCTGTTGCCATGCTGCGTGACTTAATGTCGCTGAAAAAATCAGACTCACCGCTGCCACTTGAGCAAATAGAACCACGCACTGAACTGTTCAAACGCTTTGACTCAGCGGCAATGTCCATTGGCGCACTTAGCCCAGAAGCGCATGAAGCACTTGCAACGGCGATGAACCGTCTTGGTGGTTACTCTAACTCGGGTGAAGGCGGTGAAGATCCTCGCCGCTTCGGTACTGAGCGTAACTCACGTATCAAACAGATTGCTTCTGGCCGATTTGGTGTAACGCCGCATTACCTGACTAATGCGGATGTACTGCAAATCAAGGTGGCACAAGGTGCGAAACCGGGTGAAGGTGGACAGCTACCAGGACACAAAGTCACCGCAGAAATCGCAAAACTGCGTTATTCGGTACAAGGCGTGACTCTGATCTCCCCTCCTCCGCACCACGATATCTATTCGATTGAAGATTTGGCCCAGCTGATCTTCGACCTTAAACAAGTCAACCCAAATGCGCTGGTTTCGGTAAAACTCGTCTCCGAGCCAGGTGTCGGCACCATCGCAACGGGTGTAGCCAAGGCTTACGCTGATCTTATTACCATTTCGGGTTACGACGGTGGTACCGCAGCAAGCCCATTAACTTCGGTAAAATACGCTGGTAGCCCTTGGGAGTTGGGGTTGGCAGAGACACAACAAGCTCTGGTTGCTAATGGTCTGCGTCATAAGATTCGCCTACAGGTAGACGGTGGTCTAAAGACTGGTTTAGACGTAGTTAAAGCCGCAATTTTAGGTGCAGAAAGCTTCGGTTTTGGTACTGCGCCAATGGTCGCTATGGGTTGTAAGTTCCTACGAATTTGTCACCTCAACAACTGTGCAACTGGGGTTGCGACTCAAGACGAGACACTGCGTAAAGAATACTTCAAAGGTCTACCAGAAATGGTGATGAATTACTTCATCGGCCTGGCAGACGAAGTGCGCGGATTACTCGCCGAACTTGGCGTTGAAAAGCTGACGGACTTGATTGGTCGTACCGATTTACTTGAGGCAGTAGAGGGATTTACAGCGAAACAGACCAAGCTGGATCTATCCAATATTCTAGAAGCTCCAGTATCACCTGAGGGCCATCCGCTATTTTGGACAGAGCCAAACAAACCGTTTGACAAAGCTGAGCTCAACCAAAAGATCGTTGATGATGCCATGCATGCGGTCGAAAACAGTCAATCGGCAAGTTTCTTCTACAATGTCATCAACACTGATCGTTCTGTTGGTGCACGCTTATCTGGCGAAATAGCAAAACGCTATGGCAACCAAGGGTTGGCGGCTTCCCCTATCAAAATCTATCTTGACGGCACCGCAGGCCAGTCCTTTGGTGTTTGGAACGCAGGTGGTGTAGAGCTTTACCTCACGGGCGATGCGAACGACTACGTGGGCAAAGGCATGGCGGGTGGTAAAGTGGTTATCAAACCTCACCTTGGCACCGCATTTAAATGCAATGAAGCAACTATCATTGGTAACACCTGCCTGTACGGCGCGACCGGCGGTAAACTATTTGCAGCCGGTAAAGCAGGTGAGCGTTTCGGCGTACGAAACTCAGGTACGATAGCCGTCATTGAAGGTGCTGGCGATAACGCTTGTGAGTACATGACTGGCGGTATTGTTGCCATTCTTGGTGCGACAGGTGTGAACTTTGGCGCGGGTATGACTGGAGGCTTTGCCTATGTTCTGGATGAGAACCAAAGCTTTGAAGGTCGAGTTAATACTGAGTCTGTCGAAGCCATCTCATTGTCCGATCTTTACATCCACCAAGAACATTTGCGTGGCCTAATTGCGGAACACCTTGAAGAAACAGGGTCGAGTCATGCTGAAAATATTTTGGCGAACTTTGATGAATGGATTCCAAAGTTTTATTTGGTGAAACCACAAGCGGCAGATCTTCGCACGCTACTTGGTCACCAGAGCCGCAGTGCCGCAGAGCTGCGTGTTCAAGCACAGTAATCATGGAGGATGTTTGAATCATGAGCCAGAACGTTTATCAATTTATCGATGTGCAGCGTGTAGATCCTGCGAAAAAGCCTATCAAAGTTCGTAAGATCGAGTTCGTTGAAATCTATGAACCGTTCACTAAACAACAGGCGACTGCACAAGCGGATCGCTGCTTAGATTGTGGCAACCCATATTGTGAATGGAAATGCCCAGTCCACAACTACATCCCTCAATGGTTAAAACTTGCCAATGAAGGTCGTATTCTTGAAGCGGTTGAACTATCGCATCAAACCAATAGCCTACCGGAAGTATGTGGGCGCGTTTGTCCTCAAGACCGCCTATGTGAAGGTTCATGCACGCTTAATGATGACTTTGGTGCCGTCACCATCGGTAACATAGAAAAGTACATTACCGACAAAGCGTTTGAAATGGGCTGGAAGCCAGATATGTCCAAGGTGGAGTGGACTGATAAAAAGGTCGCAATCATTGGAGCAGGCCCAGCTGGCTTGGCTGCCGCTGATATCCTAGTGCGCAATGGCGTTAAGCCAGTCGTGTTTGACCGCTACCCTGAAATTGGAGGCCTTCTGACCTTCGGTATTCCTTCCTTCAAGCTTGAAAAAGGCGTGATGGAAAACCGCCGCCGTGTGTTCACTGAAATGGGCGTCGAGTTCCGCATGAACATGGAAGTAGGCAAAGATGTCCAAATGCAAGAGCTACTTGATGAATACGATGCTGTTTTCTTGGGCGTTGGCACCTATAAATACATGCGTGCAGGTCTAGATAATGAAGATGCGCCGGGTGTGTATGACGCGCTGCCATTTTTAATTTCGAACACCTACAAAGTCATGGATCTTGAGAGTAACCAACCCTTTATCGATATGGCAGGAAAGAAAGTCGTCGTACTGGGTGGTGGTGATACAGCAATGGACTGCGTTCGTACCTCAATTCGCCAAGGTGCCTCCAACGTAGTTTGTGCTTATCGTCGTGATGAGGCCAACATGCCAGGCTCTCGTCGCGAGGTAAAAAACGCAAAGGAAGAAGGCGTGAAGTTCATGTTCAACCTTCAGCCTTTGGGAGTGGAAGTGGATGCGTCAGGCAAAGTCTCGGGGGTCAAAGTGGTGAAAACCGCACTTGGTGAACCTGATGAAGCGGGTCGCCGACGTCCAGAGCACGTTGAAGGCAGCGAGCACGTTCTACCAGCAGACGTTGTTATCATGGCGTTTGGTTTCCAGCCGCACAAAATGGACTGGTTAGCACCGTTTGATGTCGATTTGGATCAATGGGGTCGTATCAAAGCCCCAGCGAAGCAAGAGTTCCAGTTCCAGACCAGCAACGAAAAGATCTTCGCGGGTGGCGATGCGGTACGAGGTTCTGATCTTGTCGTAACCGCAATTGATGAAGGACGAAAAGCGGCAGAAGGCATTCTCGATTACCTCGAAGTTTAATCTCAGTTAACCTCACAAAAAGGGTCCTATTATTGGATCCTTTTTCTTTTGTATCCATATAATTAGAAGCAAAATCATAAGAGTAAATATAATGAAAAAAGCCGCTCTCCTTTCCATTACTTTGCTCGGCTTAACCGCTTGTAGCCAAGGAGTCAAAACCATGACGGATCGTTCTCAATCACCTTGTGGTGACAAACCAAACTGCGTCTCCACCCAAGACACGCGAGAAAAATACAACCTAACGCCATTTATCTTAGTTGATTCAGCGAACATCGACGCTATTGAGCAAGTTGCGCTTGAACTGCCAGGCGCGAAAACCGCGGTGAAAGAAAGCAACTACCTTCGTATCGAGTGCACATCTAAAATCATGCGCTTCGTGGATGACCTCGAGCTAAAAATAGCAGGAGACCAACTGATTGTGCGCTCAGAATCTCGTGTGGGCTACTCTGACTTTGGCGTAAACAGAAAGCGCGCCGATCAATTACGAGAAAAGCTCACTCAAGCAAAGCTCATCAAATAGAAAACTGCCAACGGGGAGTGCTATACTCTCGGCCAACTAAAATATTTACTTAAAGAGAGTGTTATGAAAGTTGGTATCATCGGTGCGATGGAACAAGAAGTGACCATCCTGAAGCAAGCAATTACAAACTGCAAAACTGTAAATAAAGCAGGTTGTACGTTTTTCTCTGGTCAAATTAACGATGTCGAAGTCGTCGTACTACAATCGGGCATCGGTAAAGTTGCAGCGGCAGTGGGCACGACAATCCTTCTTGATGAATACCAACCAGACGTTGTGATTAACACAGGCTCTGCTGGCGGTTTCGATTCAAGCTTAAACCTTGGCGATGTAGTTATCTCTACAGAAGTTCGTCATCACGATGCAGACGTAACCGCTTTTGGTTATGAAATTGGCCAAATGGCCGGTCAACCAGCTGCATTCAAAGCGGATGACAAGCTAATGGACTTAGCCGAAAAAGCCCTAGCACAAATGGAAAACACTCATGCGGTTCGCGGCCTAATTTGTACTGGCGATGCGTTTGTTTGTACTGCTGAGCGTCAAGAGTTTATTCGTAAACACTTCCCGTCAGCTATCGCTGTAGAAATGGAAGCATCTGCTATCGCTCAAACTTGTCACCAATTCAACACACCGTTTGTTGTTGTGCGTGCAATCTCTGATGTCGCTGATAAAGAATCACCAATGAGCTTTGATGAGTTCCTGCCTCTAGCAGCAAAAAGCTCTTCCGAAATGGTATTCAAAATGCTGGAACTCATTAAGTAAACGACTCATTCATGGAAGAAGTTTTTCAGTCATTTTATACCAACGGTGCGCTCCTCATTATGTGGGGTGCACTGATCTTGCACCTTTTAGTGCCAATCCCCCATTCAGCGCACCCCATCACTTTATGGCGAAAGCTAGCAGAGCAGCTAGCTAACAAAGTGAACAATAATCACAATTACTCACAGAGTGTAATCTCAGGCAGTCTTGCACTAGGCTTGATGCTGTTTCCTTGCTTGATATTACTGATTGCAGTAAAGCCATTTGTTTGGCAAATCCCTTTATATGAACTGGTTCTATTGATCATTGCGCTAGACTGGCGCAACAGCGAAACGTTAACGAAACAGCTCGTCACAAGTATCTCTTCGGAAGACAAAGCTCAGTGTCGAGCATTACTGAGACCATATCTTAATCGCGATACTGGTAGCCTCTCGATCGTTGGCATAGGTAAAGCTGGCTCAGAAACCCTGATTATGGGATACAGCCGCAACGTGATCGGCGTGCTATTTTGGTACGCACTAACAGGTGGTATTGGTGCGTTAATGTATCGACTCACAACAGAATTAGCGCGAGTGTGGTCTCCTAGCCGACGCCAATATTTGCCCTTTGGTAAACCTGTGATTCAACTGGTTGCTACTCTGGATATTATTCCACTTCGTCTCTTTGCCATACTTTTAGCTGCCGGAAAGAATACAAGTAATGTGCTCTCTGGAATACAACAGCAAGCGAAGTCTTGGCCCTTACCAGGACCTAGCTGGGTGTTATGTACTATCGGACACAAACTACAACTGTCTTTATGCGGCCCTGCTATCTATCAAGGTGTGCGTGCAGAGCGCGCAAAAATCGGTGGGCGCATTGCGCCATCGGCTATTCACCTTTCACAAATACATACGCTGCTCGTTTGGCGCGTCCTGGCTTGGATCGCAATCCAAAGTTTGCTTTTAGGAATAATTTATCAAGGATTATGATGAATAAATTATGCTTCGCATTAACGCTGTTTGTTTCGACAGCGACCTTCGCTCAACCCGCTCAACGCATTATAAGTTTAGCTCCACATGCCACCGAAATTGCCTTTGCAGCAGGGCTAGGAGAGCAGCTTGTTGCTGTCAGCGAAATGAGCGATTATCCAGAACAGGCAAAGCAGCTAGAAAGAGTCTCAAATTATCAAGGAATTAAATTAGAGCGCATTATTGCTCTTCAGCCGGACTTAGTGATTGCTTGGCCAGCCGGAAACCCCGCTAAAGAGTTGGAGAAAATTAAACAGTTCGGTATTCCTATCTATTACTCCACTACAGGTTCATTAGAAGATATCGCCAATAATATCGAGCAACTCAGCCAATACAGCGAAACTCCACAAGTAGGAAAAAAAGCCGCTGAAGATTTTAGAACGCAGCTGAGTACACTAAAAGAACAGTACAACGCGAACGAGAAAGTTAGTTACTTTTATCAGTTGAGTGAAAAGCCTATCATCACTGTCGCCGGAAAGAACTGGCCAAGTGAAGTCTTTACTTTTTGCGGTGGTGAGAACATTTTCGCCGCATCTAGCGCGCTTTATCCTCAAGTTAGCATCGAGCAAGTCATTACTCGCCAGCCAGAGGTTATTTTTACTTCTCGTCACACAATGAGTAACGATGGTATGTGGGCTGAGTGGAGTAATGAGCTTCTTGCTCTTAAAAACAAACACATCTGGTCCCTAAACTCTGATTGGATTAACCGTCCCACACCACGCACATTGAACGCGATCAAGGAAGTGTGTGAGCACTTTAAAAGCGTTCGTCAAAAACGCTAACGATTTCGTGGCAAATACCGTACAATTTCCGCCCATTTTTTCTCACACTATTTAAAGGTACTAAGTAACATGGACTCCATGCTGCTTTATATGATCGATTTGTTCGGTACCGCTGTTTTCGCTATCTCTGGCGTATTACTGGCTGGCCGTTTAAAAATGGATCCATTCGGCGTTATCGTGCTCGGCAGTGTGACTGCTATAGGTGGCGGAACAATCCGAGACATGGCGCTTGGTGCCACTCCCGTATTTTGGATAACAGATACGACTTACTTATGGGTGATATTTGTTACGTGTCTACTAACAATGCTTGTTATTCGAAGACCCAAGCGACTCTCATGGTGGGTATTACCCGTTTGTGATGCCATCGGTCTCGCTGTATTTGTGGGAATAGGAGTAGAAAAGGCACTCGCCTACAATGCATCTGGGATGGTCGCGGTGATAATGGGGGTTATTACTGGCTGTGGCGGTGGCATTATACGAGACGTGCTGGCTCGCGAAGTTCCTATGGTATTAAGAAGTGAAGTCTATGCTACGGCATGTATTATTGGCGGCATCTTCCATACGATGGCGGTAAACATTGGTTATGACCACTCAACGGCTTTACTCGCTGGTGTAATCTCAACGCTCATTATACGTCTCGGTGCGATTCGTTGGCATCTATCCCTGCCAACTTTCGCCATTAACCGTTAAACACAAACAACATCACTCACCATGGAGTCGACCAAGTGTCGGCTCCTCTCATTTATGCTCATTTGATTCGCCAATTCTTGGGCAATTCGCTAAATTATCTCAACCATTCCTAACTTTCATTAATCATTATGTTGCTTGAAGGTATTGAAACGTTACTTGTCCTCAGTAAAGAAAAAACCATGAGCCGCACGGGCAGTCAACTCTATATTAGTCAATCTGCCGTGAGTAAACGTATTTCAAATCTAGAGAAGAAGTTAGGAAAAAAATTGATAGAGCCAAATGGTCGGCACATAAAGCTGACCTCCGATGGCCTTGCGCTCATCAACACGATCGAGCCAACGTTCAATGAGTTAAGAGGTCAGATCTATGATCAACAACAAATAGAAGATACTTCTTTGATCAAGATAGACTGCTCTGAAACCTTAGTCGCTGGATACCTCAGCATGATCATGGCAGAACACTTTGCCCATGATCAATACATACGAATATCGACCAATCATACGCCACGCATTATTGAGAATGTGAAATCAGGCAAAGCAACATTGGGATTTTGCGCTGGCTATCTACCACCTCATCATGGATTAATGAGCCTTCACCTCGCCGATGAACCTTTCTCAATTGTCAGTCGACATTCACTTTCACAACTACCTAAAGCTATTTTGACCAATGACCTAACTAACCCTGCCAACACATATCAACAAGCTATTTTATCCAAACACGGAATCGAACCTTTGATGGAAATGGATTCGTATACTGCGGCAGCACAACTGGCTTTGGGAGGTATGGCTCCCGCTTTAATCCCTAAATCTATCCTAACGACACTTAATATCACACCTAAGTTCTGCTATGACTTTGAAGAGCTAGATCAGTTAGTTCGACCAATACATATCTGCTTACGTCACAGCACATATCGTAGCGAGCGAGTTAAAGCACTGACAGAATCCATTGCTGATGTTGTTGCCAAAGAAGTTTCGTTGCCATAAGCATCGACATCACTATAACTAGAGGACGAATCCATTTTTGCCCTTTACTTACCACGACCTTCGCCCCTAACTGAGCACCAAGAAAACCGCCAACAGCCATAATTAAGCCAAGCTTCCACACTGGCAACCCAGCTAAGATAAAAAAGAGTAGTGCCGCAATGTTTGACGTGAAATTGAGGATTTTGGTTCTAGCTGTGGCTTCGACCAAAGAAAAGTGACCTAGTGCAACAAAACAAACAGTAAAAATAGATCCAGTCCCAGGGCCAAAAAAGCCATCATAGAAACCGATCCCGCCACCAATGCATAGCGCAAACATCGCTTCAGATAACTTTGGTTCTCCATCGATTTTTCTCGTACTTGGCGCGAGTAAAAAATAGAGGGAAATGGCTATCAAAAGAACAGGGATCAAACTGGTGAGTACGCTAGCATCAATAAACTGCACAGCCTCGGCACCGATCGCTGCACCAATAAAAGTGCAGAGTATCGCAAAACGCATTTCCTTTAAGCTGACAATACCGTTACGCACGAAATACCAGCTAGCAGAGAAACTGCCAAACGAACTTTGTAACTTATTGGTTGCTAGAGCTTGAGTCGGACTCAACCCCGCTGCCAAAAGCGCAGGGAGCGTAATGAGCCCTCCCCCACCAGCCATCGCATCAATAAAGCCTGCGGCAGTCGCAACCAAAAATAAGGCCAACAAAATCTCAACCGTGATTTCCACTACACTTCCTTTTTGAAGAGGTATCAAAGAGGAAGAAACGGTAGCACTTATTCACAAAACTACCAATGGAAAGTCAAGACACCAATCTATTCCTAATTTTCATCAGTCAATAAATCTAGAGAATGATACATTAAAAATATCAATTACATCCAAATATAGAGCCTCACCTCAAGAGCCTCTTAATATTTTGATAGAAAAAGAAAATGCTGTCTTAATAGGAAATATTTAATCTGATAAAAAACGAAAATAATGGAAGCCTTACTAACTCGACCATCAATAAAAGAGCAGCAATTACGCTTAAAAATCGAACAGATAGTGAATATTAATCAGCTATTCAGCGTTATTGACGCTAAACCAGAGACTAGCGGTGCGGGTGTAATTTATATTGATAACAAATTCACCGTTGTACGCTTAAGAGACTTTAAATCCACATGCCATATCAATCCTACCTTTATCATTCTACGAGAACCGATAAAATTACAATCATCTCAAGAATTTGCAAAAAAAATAAAACAGGAAGAGTCAAAATCAAGATTCAATCAAGAGCTTCTATCAGCGAGCATTAGCTGTATTGGTGCAGCGATTGGCTGGATTGGGGTAGTTGGTTCGGGGCTAACAATACCAGTAAGTGGTCCTGTGGGCGTAACTATGTCCTATATCTCACACGCCGCTACTGTTGCAGCCACAGCTCAATGTGCTATTGGAGTAGCAAGAACCCGTATGGTATCTAAATCACCAGACAAATTATCGGATATAGACAGTAATGAGTGGTATCAAAATACAACTAAAGCTTTAGATTACATCTCCTTAGCTGGAGCGGGCGCTAGTGGATATCAAACGATAAAAATGGTTCAATCTCTTAAGCAAACCACTAAGAAAGGCGTTCCCGAGATTCTAAAAGGCTTAAACAGACAAGAAAGAACAAGATTAACTAAAGAAATCATCCGTAAAAACCTTCCGAGCATTTCGAATAAAGCTCGTAAACAGCTAATGTTGTCAGGAGAAATTCCTAAGAGGTATTCACAAGCAACAATATCCGCATCCATTTCTCATCAGCTTCTAGATGCAATTGGAGGCTCAATTAGCATAGTAGGAAGCGGTTATTCGGGAGAGTTAAGAAATCTTGCAATTGGAATCTATGAGGAATTGAAAGTTGAATACTAAATCAATTAGCATAGCAAACATCTCACTAAGTATATGTTTATACTTGGCATTGACTATTGGTCTGGCTATTAGCTTGAGCATTTGGAATGACTGGTTTTCTTTCACTCAACACATTGCTCTAGATACTTACCTTCTTACATTGGGAGCTATTACGGTTGTTGTTGTATGCATTCCAAACATTCTGACAATAAGCAAAGGATTAAGTATTGCTGCAAAAATAAACTTACTTACTATCTCTTTTATCATTCTCACTTGCAGCATTAATTTTGTTGCAGCAAGTGGTAGTTCTATTGCTTCATCTTTGGGCACATTGCTTGCCATCATTAGCTTAATGATCTTCAAAAGCGAAGCATACCAATCGTTCCTAGCACACTTTAATGCTCTTCATTTTAGAAAAACCTCGATATAAAAAAGCCCGCTCAAATGAGCGGGCAATGAGGTTGTCATGTAAGCCCTGATTAACGAGCTTACTGATTTTTATCTGTTACGCGTCTAGACTCGCTTTCACTTTAGCGTGTAACTCTTGAACCGAAGTTACTGACGCTTTTGCGTCTGCAGTATGAGACATACATGTAGCGAACGCTGCATTCAGTGTCGTTGTGTAGTTCACTTTTTCTGCCAGTGCACCACGGCGTAGAACTTTCGAATCTTCAATCGCTTGACGACCAGCAGCCGTGTTTACGATGTAGGTGTATTCGTTGTTCTTGATGCGGTCAAGAATGTGTGGACGACCTTCGTGTACTTTGTTTACCAAACGTGGGTTAATACCCGCTTCGCCCAGAATTACAGCAGTACCGTGTGTCGCATCCAACTGGTAACCCAGTTTCACTAACTTAGAAGCTAGGTCAACAACACGCTCTTTATCACCTTCACGTACAGACAGTAGCGCACGACCACCTTCAGGATAAACCGCACCACAACCTAGCTCTGCTTTCGCGTAAGCTTCTGCGAACGTTGCACCCACACCCATTACTTCACCTGTTGAGCGCATTTCAGGGCCCAATAGAGGGTCAACACCAGGGAATTTGTTGAACGGCAGAACCACTTCTTTCACTGAGTAGTAAGGAGGGATAATCTCTTTAGTAAAGCCTTGTGACTCTAGAGATTGACCCGCCATTACACGTGCAGCGATTTTCGCTAGAGGAGCGCCTGTCGCTTTCGATACGAATGGTACCGTACGAGCAGCACGAGGGTTCACTTCAATTAGATAAACGTCGTTATCTTTCACAGCAAACTGCGTGTTCATCAAACCGCGCACACCGAGTTCGAATGCTAACTTCTCAACTTGCTCACGCATCTTGTCTTGAATTTCCTGACTTAGCGTGTATGCAGGCAGTGAACATGCAGAGTCACCAGAGTGAACACCCGCTTGTTCGATGTGCTCCATGATACCGCCGATAACGACGCGTTCACCGTCACAGATAGCATCAATATCAACTTCGGTTGCATCATCCAAGAAACGGTCTAGCAGAACTGGAGACTCGTTCGATACGCTTACTGCTTCGTTGAAGTAGCGACGCAGGTCTTGCTCGTCGTACACGATTTCCATCGCACGACCACCGAGTACATAAGATGGACGAACAACTAATGGGAAGCCAATTTCTTTCGATTTCTCAACCGCTTGCTCCATCGTTGTTACTGTCGCGTTTTCTGGCTGAAGTAGACCTAAACGGTCAACAGCGGCTTGGAAGCGTTCACGGTCTTCCGCACGGTCGATAGCATCTGGGCTAGTACCAATGATTGGCACACCAGCCGCTTCTAGAGCACGAGCCAGTTTAAGTGGCGTTTGACCACCGTACTGAACAATCACACCTTTTGGTTTTTCAACGCGAGCGATAGACAGTACATCTTCCAGAGTTACTGGCTCGAAGTACAGACGATCAGACGTATCGTAGTCAGTAGATACCGTTTCTGGGTTACAGTTAACCATAATGGTTTCGTAACCGTCTTCACGCAGCGCAAGTGATGCATGGACACAACAGTAATCGAATTCAATACCTTGGCCGATACGGTTTGGACCGCCACCAAGAACCATGATCTTATCTTTGTCTGTTGGGTTTGCTTCACATTCTTCATCGTAAGATGAGTACATGTAAGCCGTGTCAGAAGAAAACTCTGCTGCACATGTATCCACACGTTTGTAAACCGGATGAATATCAAACTGCTCACGAGCACGGCGAATTTCACTTTCAGCGACACCAAGCAATTTAGACAAGCGAGCATCAGAGAAGCCTTTGCGTTTCATCTGACGAAGCACTTCTTTGGTCAAACCTGCGTAGCCGCCCGCCTTGACTTGTTCTTCGAGTTTTACAATTTCTTCGATTTGAACCAGGAACCAGCGGTCGATTTGAGTCAAGTTGAACACACCGTCGACTGACATACCCGCTCGGAATGCATCGGCGATGTACCAGATACGCTCTGCACCTGCTTCTTTAAGTTCGTGACGAATCTTAGTCAGTGCATCTGGCGCTTCCAGATCGACCATCTCATCAAAACCAGTTGCGCCAACTTCTAGGCCACGCAGTGCTTTATGAAGAGATTCTTGTTGGTTACGACCAATCGCCATTACCTCACCAACCGATTTCATCTGAGTTGTCAGACGATCGTTTGCACCAGCAAATTTCTCGAAGTTAAAGCGAGGGATCTTAGTTACGACGTAGTCGATAGTTGGTTCAAATGACGCGGGTGTTGCACCACCTGTGATGTCGTTTTGTAGTTCGTCTAGCGTAAAGCCAACAGCCAGTTTCGCGGCAATTTTCGCAATTGGGAAGCCTGTTGCTTTTGATGCTAGCGCAGAAGAGCGAGATACACGCGGGTTCATCTCGATGATGACCATACGACCATCTTTCGGGTTGATACCAAACTGTACGTTTGAACCACCTGTTTCAACACCGATTTCACGCAGAACAGCTAGCGATGCATTACGCATAAGCTGGTATTCTTTGTCAGTCAGTGTTTGTGCTGGAGCAACCGTGATTGAGTCGCCCGTATGGATGCCCATTGGGTCAAAGTTCTCGATTGAACATACGATGATACAGTTGTCCGCTTTGTCACGAACGACTTCCATTTCGTACTCTTTCCAACCGATTAGTGACTCATCGATAAGAAGTTCGTTGGTCGGAGATAAGTCCAGACCGCGACGACAGATTTCTTCGAACTCTTCTTTGTTGTACGCGATACCACCACCAGTGCCACCCATGGTGAACGATGGACGAATGATACAAGGGAAGCCAACCATATCTAAAACTTTGTAAGCTTCTTCCATGCTCTTCGCTGTATCTGCGCGAGGACACTCAAGGCCGATAGACTTCATCGCTTTATCAAAACGAGAACGGTCTTCCGCTTTGTCGATTGCATCAGCCGTTGCACCAATCATCTCTACGCCAAACTCTGCGAGAACGCCGTGCTTCTCTAAATCTAACGCACAGTTAAGTGCTGTCTGACCACCCATAGTTGGCAGAACTGCATCAGGACGTTCTTTCTCGATGATCTTGCGTACAACTTCCCACTGAATCGGCTCGATGTAAGTCGCATCTGCCATCTCTGGGTCAGTCATAATCGTTGCTGGGTTAGAGTTAACCAGGATAACTCGGTAGCCTTCTTCACGAAGAGCTTTACACGCTTGTGCGCCAGAGTAGTCAAACTCACATGCCTGACCGATAACAATCGGACCAGCACCAAGAATTAGAATACTTTGAATGTCAGTACGTTTTGGCATTATCTACTACTCCGAATTAAGCGCTGTGTTTTTTGATTAGTTCGATAAAGTGGTCAAATAGCGGTGCCGCGTCATGTGGACCAGGGCTCGCTTCTGGGTGACCTTGGAAGCTAAATGCTGGCTTGTCTGTGCGGTGGATACCTTGCAAAGAGCCATCAAATAGCGATACGTGAGTAGCACGTAAGTTTTCCGGTAATGTTGCTTCATCTGCCGCAAAGCCGTGGTTTTGCGAAGTGATCATCACAACGTTACGCTCTAAATCTTTTACTGGGTGGTTTGCACCGTGGTGACCAAACTTCATTTTCACCGTTTGCGCACCTGATGCTAGCGCCAGAATTTGGTGACCTAGACAAATACCAAAAATTGGCAGGCCTTTTTCTAGGAACACTTTGGTTGCTTCAATCGCGTAAGTACATGGTTCTGGGTCACCAGGGCCGTTCGATAAGAATACGCCATCTGGATTTAGTGCCAGAACTTCTTCCGCTGACGTTTCTGCAGGTACAACCGTTAAGCGGCAGCCGCGGTCAACCAACATTCGTAAGATGTTGCGTTTTGCGCCGAAGTCGTAAGCGACAACGTGGTATGGCAGCTCGCTGTCATCTTTCGCCTCTGGAAGTCCACCTTCAAGCGTCCACGAACCTTGTTTCCACTGATACGCTTCTTTTGTTGTAACTTCTTTCGCAAGGTCCATTCCTTTTAAGCCTGGGAATTCTTTTGCTTTCGCTAGTGCCAAAGCTTCGTCTAGGTTATTGCCCGCAACAATACAGCCGTTTTGAGCACCTTTTTCACGCAGGATACGAGTGAGCTTACGAGTATCGATATCAGCGATGCCAACGATATTTTGAGACTTAAGATAATCAGAGAGGGATTGTTCGTTACGGAAGTTAGAAGCGATTAGAGGAAGATCGCGAATCACAAGGCCTTGTGCATGAATGGAAGAGGATTCTTCATCTTCGGAAGTGGTTCCGGTATTGCCAATGTGAGGATAAGTGAGAGTGACGATTTGCTGAGAATAGGAAGGATCAGTGAGGATTTCTTGATACCCCGTCATCGAGGTATTAAAAACGACTTCACCAACGGAAAGACCATCTGCCCCTATGGACACTCCGCGGAACACTGTCCCATCTTCTAGGACCAACAGTGCTAATTTACCCAAGACAACCTCCAGAATAAAAATGCAAAAAAAATAAATCAAACTGCAAACATGCCTTCCTTTACCTATAAAATCTACATAAATAGGTATTTCAGACAAATTGGCGGTATTCTAAAGTTGGACTCGAAACCTGTCAACCTACAATCAAAAATAAATGATTAATTTCTAGCGAGTAAGGTCATTTTGAATCAGTAAGGCCCAAAAAGATAACTTTTACATGCTATTACATAGAGAGGCATAGAGGTTTAATGAATTTTACAAATTTGAACTTTTTAGAGATCACAAAAAAGTATGAGTTTTTCACGCAAACGTTCACCCAACAAAAAAGACATTAGTTTTTAGGCATCAAAACCCAAAACACCTACAAAACAACCAAAACAACAACAAAAGTAAGCACCAAAATACTTTCTGTTAGAATCATTTCATTTACAACTAATTCTATAGATATAAAAAAGCCGGCTACCGCCGGCGAATAATTATGTATTTAGAGTTCATTCAATCCCAAAACATCTGTCATGGTATAAAAGCCCGCTGGTTTGGCACTCAACCAAACAGCGGCCTTGACGGCGCCATTAGCAAACGTCATACGATCGGTCGCTTTGTGCGTTATCTCCACTCGTTCCCCGATATCAGCAAACATGGCTGTGTGCTCACCGACAATATCGCCAGCGCGAATTGTAGCAAAGCCGATCTCATCTTTAGTACGTTCACCTGTGATACCTTCTCGCGCATAGACAGCTACATCATTCAGCTTGTTGCCCATCGCACCAGCAATGGCTTCGCCCATCCCGATAGCGGTACCAGAAGGAGCATCAACTTTATGACGATGATGTGCTTCGACAATCTCAACATCACAGTAGTCGCCCATCACTTTGGCTGCTTTCTCAAGAAGCTTAAATACTAGGTTCACACCAACAGAGTAGTTAGGAGCCATGACAACAGGCACTTGCTTAGCGGCTTCGTCAATCAGTTCACGCTCTGCATCACTGAAACCAGTCGTCCCAATCACAATACTCTTTCCATGCTTCTTACACAGTTCAAGATTCGCCAACGTACTTACTGGGGCAGTAAAATCGATGATTACATCAAAATTATCGACGTCTTTAGCAAGATCATCCGTTAAGAACACATCGAATTTACCTTCACCACAAAGCTCACCGATATCGACACCGACAAGTGAGGACTCAGGTCGTTCTGATCCCGCGCTCACTGTCGCCTCTGGGTTAAGGTGTGAAGCTTTAACCAAATTACGGCCCATTCGGCCTGCTGCTCCTGCGATTGCAATACGAACCATTGCGCTTTCTCTCCTTCTCTGGATAACGAGGTTTGCTCTCGTTCTCTCGTTTCGCTTAATCTGTTTAAACTAACAACATACCGTGGTTACCACAAGCAAGTTCATCAGGCTTAAGCGAACTCTTTTACGACACGCTCCAAGATAGGCACGTTCGCTTCAGGAAAGGCATAGTTACCCAATTCTCTTATCTCAACCCAGCGACCTTCTTGACCTTCTCGGCCGTAAGGCTCATTACTGAACTTAGATACCGTAATAAAATCAAACTTAAGTGATTTGTCTGGATAGTCATATTCCAAATGCTCGAAAAGGGCTTGCTCAGTAACTTCAATTCCTACTTCTTCTTCAAGTTCTCTTGCTAGAGCATGTTCAATACTTTCTCCTGACTCGACTTTCCCGCCGGGAAACTCCCAAAACCCGCCTTTATGCTTGTCGTCTGGACGCTTTGTAATAAAAATTTTTGATTTGTCTTGGTTAAAAATAATAGCCGCGACTATGTGAATTCTTTTCATAGGGGTTCCTAACTCTCAAGCCGTTACACTTCAACGGTCTTTGCATCTCTAAAACTATCCGATGCTATCAAAACTTATGAAATTCGACAGCCACAGAATTTGCTTAAAAAAAGAGCCGCCTAGGCGACTCTTTAAAAAATTATCTGACTAATACGTTAGTCGATCTTGCCGTGGCACTGTTTATACTTCTTACCACTACCACAAGGGCAAGGCTCATTGCGACCTACTTTACGTTCATCACGTACCATTGGCTGACTTGAACCTTCTTCAGATTCTTCACCTTCAGAAAGAGGGTTTTGTGCTGCTGCGTGTTGCGCTTGAGCACGACGAGCGGCCTCTTCAGCTTGCGCACGACGTTGCTCTTCCATACGTTCAACTTCTTCTTGTTGCTGGACTCGAACGCGAGATAGAACAGTAATCACATCAGTTTTCAGCGCTTCTAGTAGACCTTCAAACAGTTCAAACGATTCACGCTTGTATTCCTGTTTCGGGTTCTTCTGCGCATAGCCGCGTAAGTGAATACCCTGACGCAAGTGATCCATTGCTGCCAAGTGCTCTTTCCAAAGCGTATCCAGAGTTTGAAGCATAACCGATTTCTCGAAGTTACGAAGCACTTGCGCACCCACCACTTCCTCTTTCTCTTTATACACTTCAACGGCTAGATTGATGATCTTCTCGCGTAGCGCCTCTTCGTAAAGCTTATCGTCTTCTTCAAGCCATTGCTTCACTGGCGCATCAAGATCGAAGTCTGCTTTCAAGCGCTCTTGCAGACCTTCAACGTCCCACATATCTTCTAGTGATTGTGGCGGGATGTACTCATCAATAACCGCTGTTAGCACATCTTCACGGTTTTGCTCGATCATACCGCTGATGTCTTCAACGTTCATCAATTCGTCGCGCAGCTCGTAGACAACCTTACGCTGATCGTTCGCCACATCATCGTATTCTAGTAGCTGCTTACGGATATCAAAGTTACGACCTTCCACTTTACGCTGTGCTTTTTCAATTGAGCGAGAAAGCATTTTCGATTCAATTGCTTCACCTTCTTCCATACCACTTTGGATAAGGCTCGCCATACGATCAGAAGTGAAAATACGTAACAAAGAGTCTTCCATAGATAGGTAGAAGCGAGATGAACCCACATCTCCTTGACGACCAGAACGACCACGTAGCTGGTTATCAATACGGCGAGATTCGTGGCGCTCAGTACCAATGATGTGTAGACCACCAGCATCTAGTACTTGATCATGTACCACTTTCCACTCTGCTTTAATCGCATCGATTTGTTCTTGAGTTGGGTTCTCCAAAGCTTCCACTTTTGATTGCCAACTACCGCCAAGCACAATGTCCGTACCACGACCGGCCATGTTGGTCGCGATAGTTACCGCACCAGGCATACCCGCTTCAGCAACAATTTCCGCTTCCTTTTCATGGAATTTCGCATTCAATACGTTGTGTTTGATCTTCGCTTTCTTCAATGCGTTAGAAAGAAGTTCTGATTTTTCAATCGATACTGTACCAACCAATGTTGGCTGACCTTTCGCAACGCGCTCTTTGATATCTTCAATGATTGCAGCAAACTTCTCAGCTTCGGTACGGTACACCACATCCGGCATATCGTTACGAATCATTGGTTTGTTGGTTGGGATAACCACCGTTTCCAAGCCATAAATAGATTGGAACTCAAACGCTTCAGTATCCGCAGTACCTGTCATACCAGACAGTTTTTCGTATAAGCGGAAGTAGTTCTGGAAGGTAATCGAAGCCAAAGTTTGGTTTTCGTTTTGAATCTTAACGCCTTCTTTCGCTTCTACTGCTTGGTGAAGACCTTCAGACCAACGACGACCTGGCATTGTACGACCAGTATGTTCATCAACAATTACTACTTCACCTTCGTCAGTAACGATGTAATCAACGTTGCGCTCAAACAACACATGAGCACGCAAAGCGGCATTCACGTGATGTAACATGCTGATGTTAGTCGGAGAGTAAAGTGTGTCACCCTCTTCCATAAGACCATTTTTCACCAACAGTTCTTCAACGTACTCTTGGCCCGTTTCTGTGAGGTATACTTGCTTTGATTTCTCATCAACAGTGTAGTGACCATCACCACGATATTCTTCAGAGTCTTCTTTGTCTTGCTTTTTAAGATGCGGGATCAAAAGGTTGATTCGGGTGTATAGCTCAGAGCTATCTTCAGCAGGACCAGAAATGATTAAAGGGGTACGAGCTTCATCAATTAGGATTGAGTCCACCTCATCGACAACTGCAAAGAAGCGTTCACGTTGTACGCGATCTTCGCTACGGAAAGCCATATTGTCACGAAGGTAGTCAAAACCAAATTCATTGTTCGTTCCGTACAAGATGTCAGCTTGGTACGCTTCTTTTTTCTCTTGAGGAGGCATGTTTGGCACGTTTACGCCAACAGTCATACCTAAAAATTCAAATAGAGGGCGGTTTGTCTCTGCATCACGTTTAGCTAGATAATCGTTCACTGTTACAATATGAACGCCTTTACCAGCTAGGGCATTTAGGTAAGCAGGAAGCGTTGCCGTCAGCGTTTTACCTTCACCCGTACGCATTTCAGCGATTTGACCCGCATTTAGAACCATACCACCGATAAGCTGGACGTCGAAGTGGCGCATACCATAGACACGCTTAGATGCTTCACGAACCGTAGCAAAAGCTTCTGGAAGTAGTTTATCAAGAGTTTCACCCTTATCTAGGCGCTCACGGAATTCAACCGTCTTTGCTTTTAACTCTTCGTCACTTAGAGCCTCGAATGTTGGCTCATAGTTATTAATTTCTTTTACAATTTTTCTAAGGCGGCGCAGTGTTCGGTCGTTGCGACTGCCAATCACTTTTGTCAGTAGCTTAGTTATCATTTTTCGTGAATCTCTCTTTATTCAGACCGTTCCCGATCTACTCATAATGCCTTCAGTCTCTGCCAGTTTGGAACTAAGAATACTGAGATAAATCATTTATCAAAGATATTGAGTTCAAACATCCATATTTCAAGGCTAAGTTTTGAAACAATGTGGCTTAGTGTAAGGATTTTTAATCGATACAACCATAAATAGACGTATTTGTTTGAAGCACTCTGAAGTTTTTACTTAAAGTGGTGACTGATTAGCCGATATTGCATACCGCAATATGTGTAATCCATCCAGAACAAACTTTGCTTTTTACCTTGCTACATTGTAAAACTGAAGCTAAAGACGTTAATGTAAACTATACCTTGATAGAAAGCTGCTCTAGAATAGCTATATCTCAACAAAATTAGATTTTACCTATGCGTGATCACCGTCCAACCTCGACTGAAGATGTTATTGCTGAGTCACAGTTCAAGCAGATTCAAGAACATGCTGGAGAAATCTTACAGCTTAACCAAGCTTTGCAAGAGGTCTTACCCATGGGGACGGCCGATCATTGCCGAGTAGCGAATGTTCGTAACGGCCATCTATTGATCGATGTCTCTAGTGCCGCAATCAAAATGAAGATCGATTACGATCGCCTCATGATCCTAAATAAACTTCGTACTCAAGGCTTTGCCAAGCTGATGAGCGTTGAAGTGAGGATCAATCCTTCACTATATAGAAACCGCTTTCAACAAGACGACAGACCTAAGCGTCCACCACTAACAGAATCTGCAGCAAAGTCATTAATGACGATTGCCGACATGGCGCCACCTAAAATTCAAGAGCGTTTAAAACGATTAGCCGATATGGCAGAAAAGGAAGATCGTAAGTGAACGTTATTTCAATATGCTGAAAGCTTGAATGTTGTTGATAAGTCGAAAATTAAAGCCAAATAGCAAAAAACCAGGCATAAGCCTGGTTTTTTATTAATTCTAATGCCAAGTATTTACGCAAGCACCATATTTGGTTCTGCGAATGCTACTGGTGAGCCGACTTCTTCTTCGAATGTAGTCCACTCCCACGCTTCCTGATCTGCAAGAACAGCACGTAACAGTTGGTTATTTAAACCGTGGCCAGATTTAAAGGCACGGAATTCACCAATGATTGGGTGGCCACACATGTAAAGGTCACCAATCGCATCCAACACTTTGTGAGTCACAAACTCATTTTCAAAGCGTAGACCTTCTTCATTAAGAATACGGTAATCATCCAAAACGATAGCATTGTCAAAACTACCACCCAAAACTAGGTTTTGAGATTGTAGATATTCGATATCACGCATAAAGCCAAACGTACGTGCTCGAGAAATCTCACGAACAAAGCCTTTTGACGAGAAATCAAACAGCAAACGTTGCTCGTCTGATTCAATCGCTGGGTGATTAAACTCAATTTCGAAGTCCATACGAAAGCCGTTAAATGGTACAAATTCTGCCCATTTATCACCATCGTCAAAACGAACTGGCTTTTTGATACGGATGAAGCGTTTTGGCGCATTTTGCGTTTCGATACCTGCTTGTTGTAGCAAGTATACAAATGGGCTTGCACTACCATCCATGATCGGAATTTCAGGTGCGTCTACTTCGACAACAATGTTATCGATGCCCATACCAGCAAGTGCCGCATTCAAGTGCTCAACAGTTGAAATACGCACACCTTCATCGTTTACCAATGCAGTACAAAGCATGGTGTCACGAACCGAAGCTGGATCAGCTGGAAAATCTACAGGTGGATTTACATCTGTACGACGGTAAATGATACCTGTATTTGCAGCAGCCGGGCGCAGAGTAAGTGTGACTTTACGACCAGAGTGGAGACCCACACCAGTTGTTTTCACTATTTCTTTCAGAGTACGTTGTCTGATCATCTGCTTGCCTCTCAAAAATTTGCTACAAAACACGGCCGTCTGTAACGTCGACCGTGAATGCTACCATAATTTTGAGCCATGTCAAATTTATGGGTTAAAGATTAATCAGCCTGACGACGCAAAAATGCCGGTATATCTAAATAACCACTTTCCTTTTCTTGCTTTGGAGCCGCAGAACTTTGGCTCGACGAAGCTGGAGAAGAAGGAGCAGTGTTTGTCGGCCGAGGAGTTACCTGTGGCTTCTCTTGCACTTGATTATTTTGCAAGGTCTGTGCCGGTTTTTCTTCAGCTTGCGTTGCCGCTGCTTGTTGCTGTGGTTGAGCTTGCGGCGTCGGTGCCACTTTCGCTTTACCACCCGCAACTAGCGTGATATCTGGCTTTTTCTCATTACCAATACCTGTCGCTACAACTGTTACGCGGATTTCGTCAGTCATATCAGGGTCTAGAGAAGTACCGATAACAACAGTCGCATTGTCAGAAGCGAATGCCTTCACTGTATTACCAACCGTCTCAAACTCGTCAAGACGCATATCCAGACCAGCAGTAATATTGACAAGAACACCACGAGCGCCCGCTAGATCGATGTCTTCCAGAAGTGGGCTAGAAATTGCCATTTCAGCCGCTTCTTCAGCACGGTCTTCACCTTTGGCGATGCCGCTACCCATCATTGCGTGACCCATTTCAGACATTACAGTTCTTACGTCCGCAAAGTCGACGTTGATCATGCCAGGGCGAGTAATTAGCTCAGCAATACCTTGAACGGCATTCTTAAGAACATCGTTAGCGCTTGCAAAAGCTTCTAGTAGTGTTACACCACGACCAAGTACTTTAAGTAGCTTTTCGTTTGGAATCGTGATCAAAGAGTCAACATGCTTAGAGAGCTCATCGATACCTTGCTCAGCAAATGCCAAACGCTTTTTACCTTCAAAACTAAACGGTTTAGTTACTACCGCTACTGTTAGAATGCCAAGCTCTTTAGCCACTTCCGCAATAACAGGCGCTGCACCAGTACCGGTACCGCCACCCATACCAGCTGCGATAAACACCATATCGGCGCCAGTCAGGGAATCTTTAATTCGATCTCTGTCTTCGAGAGCTGCGTCACGGCCAACCTGTGGATTAGCACCTGCACCCAGACCTTTAGTGATATCACCACCGATCTGAATTACATTGCCAACGCTTGTCTTACGAAGTGCTTGCGCATCAGTGTTGACGCTGATGAATTCCACACCTTCGATGGATTCACGCACCATGTGTTCAACGGCGTTACCACCGCCGCCACCAACCCCAACGACCTTGATTACTGCATCGTCAGACATTTCCATCATCGGTTCAAACATGTGTTGTCTCCGTTTATCCTGCAACTCAGGTTAAAACTCTTTTTGTATCCAGTTACGCAATTTATCGAAAAAGCCAGTTACAGATGAGCGTTTAGGTTCATTATAATCGCTATCGTCGCTAGACTGCATGTCTCTTGCGTAATGAAGTAATCCAACTGCCGTAGAATGGTACGGCTCTTTTACATAGTCAGTTAATCCGCTGACTTCGAGCGGTTTGCCGACCCTTACTTGATTGCGGAATACGCGTTCCGCACATTCTACCACTCCGTCCATTTGCGCAGCACCGCCGGTGAGTACAACTCCCGCAGCCAGATGGTGCTTGATACCCTCTTCGCGCAATTTTGCTTGTACAGAGTCGATAGTTTGGTTAACCAGTCCCATAAGCTCAGAGTAGCGTGGCTCAATCACTTCTGACAACGTTTGACGTTGCAGGCTACGTGATGGTCGTCCACCTACGCTTGGTACATTAACCGTGTCATCCTTACTGACCAGTTCACTCAAAGCACAGCCATATTTGACTTTTATTTCTTCAGCATCGCTCACTGGCGTGCCAAAAGCAAAAGCAATATCACTGGTTACAGCATTTCCTGCGTACGAAAATACTTCTGTGTGACGTAACGCACCGCCAGTCCAGATGGCCACATCCATCGTGCCGGCGCCAATATCAACCACACAAACTCCAAGCTCTCTTTCATCCTCGGTGATTACTGCATTACTAGCAGCAAGCCCAGAAAATACGAGTTGTTCTACTTTAAGTCCGCAGCGTTCTACCGCCTTAATAATGTTGCGTGCCATGTCATTATGGCATGAGATAAGGTGGACACTCACTTCCATTCTTACCCCAGATAAACCAAGCGGATTTTTGATTCCTTCTTGGTAATCAATGGTGAACTCTTGCGGGATCACATGAAGAATTCGCTGTTCATCACCGATTTTAATCGATTTTGCGGTATGGATAGCGCGATCCATGTCTTCTTGAGACACCTCTTCATCAGAAATCGTGCCCATACCTTTTTCAATTCGGCTTGCGATATGCTTACCAGACAACGAAATGAAGACTCGGCTGATCTGGCACTCTGCCATTAATTCAGCTTGATCAATTGCACGTTGTACTGATTTTACAACCGACTCCAAATCATTCACGCCACCTTTATCCATGCCGCGTGAGGGGCTACTACCTGCGCCAATAATATTAATTTGACCGTCTGGTAAAACCTCACCCACTAGAGCCGATACGGTTGCAGTGCCTATATCAAGACCAACAATAATGTTGTCATCAGCGGCCTTAGTCATCTGTACTCTCTTCTAACTCTTGTTCAGGAAACCAACCAACTGCGGCTCCTGTATCGTACCTAAGATCGATATAACTGATTCTTTGCGTGTCACTGCCAAGCTTGTTATAGAGCTTAAAAAAGCGCTCTATACGCTCAAGAAGAGACTCTTTACCGAGCTCTAATCGAATACCGTTATCAAGGATGATTTGCCAAGCTCGTCGCTCGTTTAATACCAGAGACGATATCGCTAAACCCAATTGCTGAAACTTAGGACTCAAATCACGGTAAGTCTGTAAGACTTCCGGTCCGCTATCTTTGGGTCCGTACAGCTTCACTTTTTCTTCTTGCAACAGAGCAACATCTCCATCAAAAACGAACCCGTTTTTATCTAACAGTTCGTTGCCATTCCAAATGGCTTCTGGTTGATGCTCCGTCAAAAAAACTTTTACTGTATCCGGCCACTGCTTTCGGATTGCGGCATGCGCTACCCATGGCAGAGCTTCGACACTTTGCTGTAATACATCAATATCCTGGGACATAAATGTACCGATGTGATCAATTCGACTAAATGCAGCCTGCACATCGTCAGCTTGGACATACTCCAGTTTCCCCTGAAGTACTATTTTGGAGAGAGGTAACCTTTGGTCATCCCACATCCAACTGATCGCCGCGTACAAAACAGAACTAATTAAAGTCACAACCACAACGAAAAATAACGCACCCAAGATTTTTTCTTGACGACCAGGGTTGTTACCCGTATTTGGTCGCTCGTCATTCAGTGCAATATTCAACAACGTCTTCGTTTCCTGACTTTTGTCGTGTACTTTTTACCCATATAATTACGCAGAGGTAAAAGTCTTGACTTTAACCTTGGGATTATACTGAGCTCTTGTAAACTATCAAACACTGATAGCAATAAATCACAATGATATTGACGCAAAATCGAGATCTGAGTCTTTATCTGTCCTTCGCGTCAACAATATGTGTCAGCCAAGCATCTTGTTTATATTCAATTTAAGACTTGCCAGCTGTTTCGCCACTTTACCAATATCACCCGCACCTTGCGTTAAGATTAGGTCGCCGTCTTGTATAACGTTAGCTAAAACTGAAGGTAATTGCTCGACTTCTGGAACAAAAATCGGATCTACCTTGCCTCGGCTGCGAATTGTGCGACATAAAGCGCGCCCATCAGCCCCTGCAATCGGCTTTTCACCCGCAGCGTAAACATCCAGCATGATCAATACATCAACTTGCTCTAGCACATTCGCGAAATCATCGTATAAATCACGAGTACGGCTATAACGGTGCGGTTGGAAAATCATCACCAAACGCTTGTCTTGCCAACCACTGCGTGCTGCATTAATGGTTACATCCACTTCTGTTGGATGATGGCCGTAATCATCAACAAGCATTGCATGACCGTTGCCAGTATCAAACTCGCCAAGGTGATCGAAACGTCTTCCCGTACCTTGCGTACCAGCCATTGCCTTTAGGATCGCATCGTCTTCAATGTCATCTTCAGTAGCAACCGCAATCGCAGCAGACGCATTCAATGCATTGTGACGACCTGGAATATTCAGCGTGATATCTAAGTTAGCTCGCCCTTTACGTACTACCGTAAATTTGCCTTGCTGCCCCTCTTGACGATAATCTTCAATACGTACGTCGGCATCTTCAGAAAAACCGTAAGTTATCACTTGACGACTAATACGTGGGATTAACTCTCGAACCACAGGATCGTCAATGCAAACAATTGCTTGGCCGTAAAACGGTAGATTATGAAGGAAATCGATGAAGGTTTGCTTTAAGGTTTCAAAGTCACCACCATAGGTATCCATATGATCGGCTTCGATATTGGTAACAATGCTCACCATTGGTTGCAAGTGCAGGAATGACGCGTCACTTTCATCTGCCTCTGCAATTAAAATACGACTCGAGCCTAGACGCGCATTTGTACCTGCGCTTTTCACCAAACCGCCATTCACAAACGTTGGATCAAGACCGGCTTCAGAATAGATTTGAGTAACAAGAGCGGTCGTCGTGGTTTTACCGTGTGTACCCGCAACGGCAATACCGTGACGGAATCGCATCAATTCAGCCAACATCTCTGCGCGGCGTACAATAGGGATGCGTAATTCACGTGCCGCTATCACTTCTGGGTTTTCTTCGTTGATCGCCGTTGACACAACAACCACACTGGCTTTTTCTACATTACTGGCTTGATGACCAATAAATACCGTCGCACCTTTTGATACCAAACGCTCTGTCACAGCGTTCTCTGATAGATCAGAACCTGTGATTTGGTAGCCTTCGTTCAACAGCACTTCTGCAATGCCGCTCATGCCCGCACCACCAATACCGATGAAGTGGATGGATTTCACGCGGCGCATCTCTGGCACCATTGCGCGAATCTGAGCTAAGTCTTGTGTATGTTGGATTGTCATCAATTCTATTCTCAATAATTCGGTTAACGCTTTTCGGTCAAAGCGACAATGGCTTGTGCGACAACTCGGTCAGCATTCAATTTTGCAGCGCCACGCGCTTGCTCAGCCATTGTAAGTAAAGCTTGGCGATCCAATTGTTGGATCTGCAGAGTCAGAGACTCAACGGTTAAATCTGGTTGTTCAATCATTTTCGCCGCGCCGCAATCCACCAAGTGGTCTGCATTAAGTGCTTGCTGGCGGTCTTTGTGCATGAATGGAACAAAAATAGCGCCTACACCTGCCGCCGAGACTTCAGATACGGTTAACGCTCCAGAGCGACAAACTAAAAGGTCAGCCCATGTGTAAGCTTCTGCAACGTCATCAATGAATTCCATTACTTCTGCATTTACCACACCATTAGCTTGGTATGCTGCATTCACTTCTTCGGCGGCACCTTTACCCGCTTGATGACGAATACAGTAATCTTCGCCCAATTTCGACATCACTTCTGGCAGAGTTTGGTTAAGAATACGTGCGCCTTGGCTGCCACCCATCACCAAAATGCGAATTGGACCTTGGCGCTCTTGCATGCGCTCAGTTGGCGCTGCTAATTGAGTCACGTCTTCACGAACTGGGTTCCCAACCACTTCGGCATTTGGAAAAGCGCCTGGGAAAGCCTGAAAAACCTTCTTAGCGATTTTCGATAACCATTGGTTCGTTAAACCTGCTACTGCATTTTGTTCATGCAGAACAACAGGAATACCACTCATCCAAGCGGCAATACCACCCGGGCCGCTAACATAACCGCCCATACCAAGCACTGCGTCTGGCTGCCAGCGTTTCATGTGAGCACGAGCCTGCATAATGGCATTGATAATTTGAAATGGTGCTGCAAGAAGACGTTTAACGCCTTGACCTCGTAACCCTTTCACTTTGATAAAGTCGATTTCAATGCCATGTTTTGGCACCAAATCCGCTTCCATTCGATCCGCCGTACCTAACCAACGGATCTCCCAACCTTGTTCTTGAAGCTGTTTTGCTACCGCCAAACCTGGGAATACGTGACCGCCAGTACCACCAGCCATCACCATCAAACGTTTATTTTGTTTCATTAGCTTGTTGTTCTGATTGTTGTTGCTCGCGTTTCAAGCGGCATTCGTAATCGATACGCAGTAGTATGGACACTGCGACGGACATAATTATTAGACTAGAACCACCATAACTGATGAGTGGAAGTGTTAAACCTTTAGTTGGAACAATACCGGCGGCAGCTCCAACATTAACCAAGGTTTGAAACGCAAACCAAATACCAATTCCGAAAGCCAGATAACCTCCGAACATTTCGCCTTCTTCAAATGCACGCTTGCCGATGTAAACCGCTTTTAGCACCAAGCTAAAAATCAGCATTAAGACCAGCACTACGCCTACGAAACCAAGCTCTTCAGCAAGTACGGCAAACACAAAGTCGGTATGCGCTTCCGGTAGATATTCCAGTTTTTGAATTGAGTTACCGAGACCTTGACCGAACCATTCACCACGACCAAACGCCATCAAAGACTGAGTCAACTGATAGCCACTGCCAAATGGGTCTTCCCACGGGTCAAGGAAGGAGGTTACTCGTCGCATACGGTATGGCTCGACGAGAATCAAACCTACCACAGCGCCGATACCTGCCACCATCAAGGCGAGAAACTGGGTTAGTTTTGCACCTGCGATAAAAAGCATGCCAAACAGCGTGACCAGCATCACGACGACCGTCCCCAAGTCTGGCTGACCAAGTAGTAATACTGCGAAGAAGGCAAACACCATGATTGGCTTCATAAAGCCACCAAAGAACGTTTGTCGTACTTCGTCTTGCTTTCGAACTAAGTAACCAGACATGAAGATAAACAGCGATAGCTTCGCGACTTCCGCTGGCTGAAGGTTAAACAGCCCAAGGGGAATCCAACGAGACGCACCATTAACCGACTTACCCGCCAAGAGCACGATGATCAACAGTGCGAAAGAAGCCCAAAGTAAGTAATGGCTCTTCTTAAACCACTCTTGCAAAGGCACTTGCAAAATAACAGCGGAGGTCCCTAACGCCAGCACGAGAAACGTCGCATGACGAAACATAAAGTGGAACGGCTGTTCCGTTAATCGAGAGCTGATTGGAAATGATGCAGAGGTTACCATGACCAAACCAGTCAACATCAAACCCAGTGCAATCCACACTAACTGACGATCAAACATCGCCTCTGGGGCTGGATGCTTGAGCCAATTGCCAATACTGCGTTTAACGTTACCTAAACCCACGAAGTGTGTAACCTTTAATTATGCATATTTCTGAGCAAGAGCAGCGAAAGCATCACCTCTTGCCATAAAGTTGTCGAATTGATCAAAGCTAGCACATGCAGGAGACAGCATCACCATATCACCTGGTTTTAACTGCGAAGATACTTGTTGAATCACATCTTCCATAGTGTCGAAACGTATTGCAGATTCATGCAGTGGCATAAATTCATCGCCATCAGCGCCAAAGCAACACAGTTGCAAGTTAAGCGTCGCGAAGATCGGTTTTAATGGCGAGAAGTCAGCACCTTTGCCAACACCACCAACGAGTAAGTAGAGCTTGCCTGTCGATTCCAAACCAGATAGCGCAGCCATAGTGCTGGCAATATTAGTTGCTTTAGAGTCATTCACCCATTTGACGCCTTGATTATCCGCAACCACCTGGCATCGGTGTGTCAGTCCCGTGTAATTTTTAAGTGCATTCAATGCGTTGTGATAGTTTACGTCCGCAGCTTTTAATAGCGCTAAAGCAACCAGAGCGTTAGATAAGTTGTGCTTACCAACCAACTTAAGCTCATCACTTGCGACAACTCGTTGACCGTGATCGAGCAGCCAAGTACGGTTGCCATCCACCTCGAGACCAAAGTCCTGATTGTCGCTGCCAAATGTCACCAATGGCATCTCTGCGTCTGGGAAGGTTTCTTGATCATCACGGTTCACGACTGCAAGAGCAGCATGGTTAAAAATACGCAACTTAGCTTGTCGATAGTCAGACATGCCTTGATAACGATCCATATGATCTTCAGAAAGATTCAGAAACGCAGCGGCTTTGAGCTTTAAGCTTGACGTCGTTTCTAACTGGAAGCTCGAAAGTTCGAGTACATATAGGTCTGCGTCTTGTTCTAACAAATCCAGTGCAGGCACACCGATGTTACCACCAACGCCAACATCCAAACCTGCAGCCTCAGCCATCACACCTGTGAGGTCGGTTACTGTGCTCTTACCGTTTGAGCCCGTAATCGCAATCACCGGTTTCTGCACCGCCCAAGCGAATAACTCGATATCACCTACTACTGCCGTACCTTTTGCTAATACGGCTTGGATCTCTGGTGTCGCTAGCGCAATACCAGGGTTGGTCACGATAAGATCCGCGTCAGAAAGCCAGTCTGTATTCCAACCACCACTATGCAGTTGAACACTTTCCGGCAAGCGCTCTGCACCTGGAGGGTTTACACGAGTATCAATGACTTTGACCACAAGTTGTGGCTGATTTTTTCTTAGGTGTTTAACGACAGAGAGCCCGGTAATACCGAGCCCTACGACGACAACACTATGTATGTTTTGCCAACGTTCCATATTTGATCACACTGTAAATCTTGTTCTTGGAAAGCGCGATTAACGCACTTTCAATGTCGCAAGACCAATCAGAACAAGAACCATAGAAATAATCCAGAAGCGCACGATTACGCGAGGTTCTGGCCAACCTTTCAATTCGTAGTGGTGGTGAATTGGTGCCATACGGAAAATGCGCTGACCACGTAATTTGTAAGAACCTACCTGCAGGATGACTGATAGCGTTTCCATTACAAATACGCCACCCATGATCACCAACACCAACTCTTGACGAACTAGAACAGCAATGGTGCCCAATGCACCGCCAAGCGCTAGTGAGCCCACATCGCCCATGAACACTTGTGCTGGGTACGTGTTAAACCACAAGAAACCAAGGCCTGCACCTACGATTGCTGTACATACGACAACTAACTCAGAAGCATGTGGTAAGTATGGTATATGAAGGTATTCAGAGAAGTTAACGTTACCGGTCGCCCATGCAATAACCGCGAAGCCTGCTGCAACAAGAACCGTTGGCATGATTGCCAAACCGTCTAGACCATCAGTCAGGTTGACCGCGTTACTTGTACCTACAATGACAAAGTAAGTCAGAATGATATACATCAAACCAAGCTGCGGCATGATGTCTTTAAAGAATGGCACCACTAGCTGAGTTGCTGCTGTGTCTTTACCGTAAGCATACAATGCGAAAGCGACGACAAACGCGATCAACGACTGCCAGAAGTACTTCCAACGCGCGATCAAGCCATCGGTATTTTTTCGCACCACTTTACGATAATCATCAACAAATCCGACCGCACCGTAGCCAAGTAAGACTGTCAGTACCGCCCATACGTAAGGGTTGGATAAGTCTGTCCATAGCAAAATCGTGATTGAGATGGCCGCTAAGATCATGATACCGCCCATTGTTGGGGTACCACGCTTACTAAAGTGAGATTCAGGACCTTCGTTACGCACTACCTGACCAATTTGCAGCATTTGCAAACGCTTGATCATGATTGGTCCCATCCATAATGACAGACCTAGAGCGGTTAATACGCTTAGGATTGCTCGAAAAGACAAGTATTCAAACAATCGGAAAAAAGACAGGTATGGCTGTAGCAGCTCGGCAAGCCAAATAATCATTAATAATACTCCTTCAAAGCAGCAGCGACTTCAAACATACGTGCACCGTTCGCTCCTTTCACCAATATCGTATGGTTTTCAGGAACGGCTTGGTCTAGATGCTGCTTGATGTATTCAATCATCTCTTGGTGCGTCTCAAAATGAATGCCTTGGCAAAGATCACTGATCACCTTGGCGTCTGCACCATATGTGAGAACATGTTCAAATTTTTGTGGGGCAGCATGTTCCCCGACTTGACGATGAAGTGCAAGACTTTCCTCGCCCAATTCCGCCATATTACCTAAAATCAGCCAGCGTTGACCTGGGAAAGCGGCCAATAAATCAACTGCCGCTTTAATGGCTGGCACGCTCGCGTTGTAGCTGTCGTCAATCAGTTTTATCTTTTCGCTCAGCGCTTCAACCTCGACGCGACCTTTCACTTTGTTCAAATGTTTAAGGCCAGCACGAACCTCTTCTAATGTGGCGCCCATTTGTAACGCAATAATAGAAGCAGCGATCGCATTCGCAACGTTGTGTTGACCTATAATACCCAGAGACAGTTCAATTTCTTGTGAGCTTGCTGCGATATGTAAGTCAAAGCTTGCTTCACCTGCGGCGTTCAATACGATATTAGAAGCGAAGAAGTCTGCATCAGTATTACTTTGTGAAAAAGTAATGACTTTCTTATCTGCTAACACTTCATCCCACTTGGCTTCACCATTGCTGTCTAGGTTAACAATCGCAATACCACCAGCTGAAAGGCCTTGGTAAATTTCACCTTTGGCTTGTTTCACGCCATCGATAGAACCAAAGCCTTCAAGGTGAGCGGCGGCTACATTGTTCACTAACGCGATATCTGGTTTTACTAACTGAGTAGTGTAAGCAATTTCACCTATATGATTAGCACCAAGCTCAATCACGGCATAATCATCATCCTGCTGTGAGCGCAATAATGTCAACGGAACACCAATATCATTATTGAAGTTACCCGCCGTGAATAACACTTTGCCTTTCAATTGCAGGATACTCGCAACCATTTCTTTTACGGTCGTTTTACCGCAACTTCCGGTGATAGCAACGGTAGGTGTTTGGCATGCTTGATGCACCCAAGAAGCAAACTCACCCAATGCAAGTTTGGTATCCGACACCACAATTTGCGGCACATTCACATCTAAGCGTTTTTCTACGAGTAAAGCACCGGCACCTGCATCTACCGCTTGTTGGCAAAAGTTGTGCGCATCAAAGCGCTCACCTACTAACGCGACAAATAGAGCCCCACGATCAATCGTTCGTGTATCAGTAGAAACCGCGTCGATAAGTAGATCGTCGCCGAATCGCTCGCCACGAGTGATGTCTGCAATTTGAGATAACGTTACTTTGATCATGAGTTCAATCCTAAAAGTTGCATTGCGGACTCGCGGTCGGAGTAATGAATCGTTTCGCCATTACGAATCTGATAATCTTCGTGGCCCTTCCCTGCTAACAAGATAATGTCGTTTGGCGAAGCATTTTCAATGGCATAAGACAGTGCTTTGAAGCGGTCATGCTGAACAATCGCTTCAGCAGGTTTTGACAGCCCAGCTAACATGTCTTTCACAATCTGAACCGGATCTTCGCTGCGTGGGTTATCGTCAGTCAACACCACTCTGTCGCCTAGACGCTCTGCAATTTCCGCCATCATTGGGCGCTTACCTGCATCGCGATCGCCACCGCAGCCAAAAATAGCCCACAGCTGGCCTTCACAATGAACTCGTAAAGCTTGCAGCGCTTTTTCTAAAGCATCAGGAGTGTGGGCATAATCGACCACGACTTTGGCACGATCCTCAGTTTGGAATAACTCCATTCGGCCGAGTACAGGTTGCAGTTGACCTGCGGTTTCGAGTAACGCTTGTTTCTCTATACCTAAGCTTAATAAGGTCGCAAAAGCGAGCATTAAGTTGGTTGCATTAAACTCACCAATCAAAGGCGCGTGCAATTCACCTGAGCCAAATTTACCATCGAACTTAATAGTAATCCCTGACTCCGCGTAACTAACTTCCGTCGCCCAAATTGCGCTTTCAAATTCAGTGTTCGGCTTGAGCGAAATAGCGATCGCATTACTTAACTGCGACGCCCATTGATGACCTACTTCATCATCAACATTGATAATGGCACGTTTACATTGGTGTTGCGTGAACAACCCAAGCTTTGCATTGGCATACTCTTCCATCGTGCCATGATAATCAAGATGGTCACGACTTAAGTTAGTAAACACGCCCGCCGCAAATGATAGTGCTTTGACACGACCTTGCGTCAGGCCATGGGAAGATACTTCTAGCGCGGTGTATGTGGCTTGTTGATTTGCGAGAGAGGAGAGCGTTTTCTGAATTTCAACGGCATTCCCCGTTGTATTCGCAGCTTGTTGCAAGTTATTGAGGAAGCCATTTCCTGTTGTTCCCATTACCGCCGCTTTATCGTCAAGCAGTTCTAGCCATTGCGCTATTAACTGGGTAATGGTGGTTTTGCCGTTGGTGCCGGTGACACCAATCAAATCCATATCAGGGTAAGCATAGAGCTTTCCAGCAATTGCGGATAAACGTTGGTCCAACCTATCAATGTAAATGACGGGAACATCATCAATGATTTCCACCGTACCATGTGTTTTGACATCGCAGGCTTGCGCCAGGGCTGCATTTGCACCTTGCTCAATTGCAGAGGCAATGAATTTACGCGCATCCACAACATGGCCAATCACTGCTACAAACGTGGTTCCAGGTTGAACTCTTCGGCTGTCGAGCTCCAATTCAGAAACAAGAACGGACGATAAGCTAGGGCAATCCACCCAAGGGGAAAGCAGCACGTCCATACTGATGGCTTTAGTCATATTTGTTCTCCGAGCTTTGGCTCAGGTTTTCTTAATTTTGTTTGCTCAGTAAACCACAGGGCTTACTGTTGGAATTTGTTTTCGTCAGGTGCAACATTGAGTATTTGTAGCGCGCCTTTCATGATTTCAGAGAAAACAGGAGACGCTACCGAACCACCATAGTAGTCATCACCTTGAGGCTCGTTTACGATCACTACTAAAGCAATTCGCGGATCGCTAACCGGAGCAAGCCCAGCCGTGTAGGTGATGTACTCGTCGCTGTACCCACCGGCAGAAGCTTTACGTGATGTACCCGTTTTCGCTCCCACTCGATAACCAGGAACTGCCGCTCTGCGAGCCGAGCCCCCTTTTTGAGTTACGGTTTCCAACATGTCTAATACTTGACGCGCATACTTCGCACTCACCACTTGACGTGACATGTCATGATCATTGCTTTCGATAATATGAATAGGCTCGTATTTGCCAAGGTTTCCAAGCGTCGCATAAGCATGGGCTAGCTGGATTGGTGTAATTGATAGACCATAACCAAACGCAATCGTGGCGCGCTCGATTGGCGACCAACGAGTTCGTGTAGGAAAAATACCCGTCACTTCCCCAACTAGGTTTAGGCCAGAAAGCTCACCAAAACCCACTGAACTGTACAGCCCAAGAAGCGCCTCTACCGGCATTTGCATTGCTAGCTTCGTCACACCGATATTACTCGACTTTTTAAGGATCGTGGTCAAGCTCGCCTTGCCTACGCGAGAGACATCTCTGACTCGACTACCACCTAAACGTAGGACACCATTACCGGTATCTACGATGGTATCTTTATCGGCTATCCCATTTTCTAAGGCGGCTAAAATAACGAAAGGCTTAATGGTCGAACCAGGCTCCATTGAGTCCGTGATCACTCGGTTACGCATTTGATAGCTTTGCCAATCGCTACGATTGTTAGGGTTGTAAGAAGGAGCATTAACCATGGCCAATACGGCGCCCGTTTTTACATCCAACATGACAACGGAACCTGAAGTGGCGCGGTGGTCCGCAACGGCTTGCTTAATCGCACGATACGCAATCGCCTGTAGGCGCTGATCGATGGTTAACTGAAGTGATTTACCTTCTTGCTTGTCTTGCCAAGCAATGTTTTCCACAACACGACCATAACGGTCTTTACGAATAGTTTTCTTACCCGCTGCGCCAGTGAGCCACTCATCGTAGCTACGCTCCACACCTTCTAGGCCATGTCCGTCAATGCCTGTTACACCGACTAAGTGAGCACTAACCTCACCTGCAGGATAATAACGACGAGATTCCGACTTAAGGCCAACACCTGGCAGCTTTAGCTCACGAATATAGTTCGCCATGGCCGGACTGACCTGGCGCTGCAAGTAGATAAAGCGGCGTTTTTCATTGCGCTTGATTTTGTCTATTAACCCTTGTCGGTCAATACCAAGAACATCCGCTAATGCATGCCAACTTTTGGTCTGGCTTAACGCGTTTTCTTTAAATATCGTGGCAGGATCTGCCCAAACCGCCTCAACCGGTACACTGACAGCAAGCGGCTCACCATTTCGATCCGAAATAATACCGCGAGCAGAAGGAATGGATTTAACACGAACCGAACGTAGGTCACCTTGTTTAATCAGGTTATCTGGCTCAATGATTTGGATGTAGGCTACGCGTGCCACCAAAAGGGCAAATGCACAAAAAACAAAAAACAGTAATAGATGGAAGCGCCAACGAATCAAGAAAGATTCTTCGACCGCCACTTTCACTGCTTTGTTATCGGTTTTCTTATCCCCCGTAGCCGCTTTCTCTTTTGCTACAGGTTTACGCTTATTGGCTTGTTTCGTGTTGGATTTTTTTCTAATCATTTGAGCGTGACAACCACTTCTTTATCGCCATCAGGTCGTTTCATTTCAAGTTCTTTTTTGGCAAGGTCTTGAACACGACTGTGTTCCGCGAGGGCAGTTTCTTCCAACATTAAGTTACGCCATTCGCTATCTAACCGTTCTCGTTCAACCAACGTATGGTCTTTCTCGGTAATCGCTTGACGCGCATGATGGGTAGCAAATACCACTCCCATTGCCGATGCCACGATCAATAGCAACAACAGTAATGGCCAGCGACCAACAGTGAGGAGATCTGTTGCAATCAACTTAGCAAGATTAGGAGTGGGTTTCGTCATAATAATTAAAGCTTTTCCGCAATTCTTAACACAGAGCTGCGCGAGCGAGGGTTCATTTCAATTTCTTGTTTGCTTGGCTTGATCGCTTTGCTCACCGCTTTCATATTCGCACTACCAAGAGCACGAATTTGCTCTTCCGTCATTGGAATACCGTGTGGCACTTCAGGCCCTTTGCTCTCTTTACGGATAAAACGTTTGACCATACGATCTTCCAGAGAGTGGAAGCTAATCACAGATAAACGGCCTTCAGGAGCCAGAATGCTCGCCGCGCCTTTAAGTGCCGTATCAATTTCTTCTAACTCACTGTTGATGTAAATACGAAAAGCCTGGAAAGCACGAGTCGCAGGGTGTTTTTTCTCTTTAAAACTTTTCGGTGCGGCATCTGAAATCAATTTTGCCAGCTGACCAGTGCGAACCATTGGCTCATTTTCTTCGTCTTCACGGTAGGCAACAATCGCTTTTGCAATACGGCGCGCATGTTTATCTTCCCCAAACTCGCGAATGACCCAAGTGATATCATCGAGGTCTGCTTCCATCAACCATTGAGATACTGGAACACCTGATGTCGGGTCCATACGCATATCTAGCGGACCGTCTTTCATAAAGCTAAAGCCACGCTCTGCGTCGTCTAACTGAGGAGAAGAAACGCCTAAATCCAGCAGAACACCATCCACTTTTCCAACTAGCCCATACTCTTCAGCATACTCAGCAATACCAGAAAATGGACCATGAATAATGGTGAAGCGAGGGTCATTGATTTTGCCTGCCTCAGCGATCGCTTGAGGGTCACGGTCGATACTGTACAGTCGGCCATTTTCACCGAGTTTAGATAGAATTGTCCGGCTGTGACCGCCACGGCCAAATGTTCCATCAATATAGACGCCGTCTGGTTTGATAGCTAAGCCATCAATGGATTCATTTAATAACACGGAAATATGTTGGAAGGTTTCGGTCATAGCTTTCTCGTTGAATGATCTTGAAGCGATTCTTTAGTGTACTGATTTCCTACATCATCGCCACCACAAGTCTAAAGTTAGACGTGATTTACGCCAAGTTTATTGGTAATGACATAGTTTGCGTCAATTAAATGCAAAAAACCCATCACTACCGAAGTAGAGATGGGTCTCGAATAGGTGGAGCCGACACATAAGCCGGGTTCTGTTCCGCTTGCGCGGCGGTAGCCATTCGTCTAGGCCAGCAATCACTCACTGGCTCGAGCAACCTACCCGCCTCCTTACGCGAGCAACGCAATGTGGAGGCCTATTTGGTCTTGCTTCAGGTGGAGTTTACCCTGCTACGAACTATTGCTAGTCGTCCGGTGCGCTCTTACCGCACCCTTTCACCCTTACCTGTACCCTTACAGGCCATCGGCGGTCTTCTCTCTGCTGCACTTGTCGTAGGCTTGCGCCCCCCAGGCGTTACCTGGCACCTTGCTCTATGAAGCCCGGACTTTCCTCCCCTTTGTCAGTCTCCCGAAGGACGTCAACGCCAGTCTCCCAAAGGGACTTCGACGTCAGTCTCCCGAAGGACATCAACAAAGCAGCGACTACCCAGTCAGCTCCGAGGGCGGATTGTATAGAGTTCTCACTTCAGAGTCTAGTTAGATCACAGATATGATGAAATGAATGCACTAAGTGATGACTTTTTAGTCAAGGTGCCAAAAATAGATAATAAAAAGGCCGATGCCTAAACATCAGCCCTCATTGACCATTTATCTCGCTAGCGGCACTTAGTCTAAGTTTTCTAAGCCCCATTTATATAGCGCATTCTTCTTCAAGTTATGTATTTCTGCCACCAAAGCAGCTGCTTTTTTCAAAGGCAGCTCTTTGGTCAAAATCCCTAACGTGCGTAAAGCATCTTCAGGTAGTGAGTCGTCTGTTGTTTCACGATGGCCATGTACCAACAATACCATTTCACCACGCTGTTGATTATCGTCACTTTTCACCCATTCAATCAGCTCACCTAACGGCATGCCTTGAATGGTTTCAAAGGTTTTTGTTAGCTCTCTTGCCAACACAACTTCTCTATCTGGGCCAAGAACGTCTAACATGTCTTGTAGAGAGTCTAAAATACGGTGCGGTGACTCGTAAAAAATACACGTACGCTCTACCGAAGCAATCTCTAGGAATTTATCCTTACGACCTTTGCTTTTCGGTGGTAAAAAACCTTCGAAGCTAAAGCGATCCGATGGCAAGCCAGAGGCACTTAACGCCGTAATGACCGCACAAGCACCTGGAAGAGGCACAACTCTAACGCCCGCTTGACGACATTTTGTCACCAAATGGTATCCTGGGTCGCTGATAAGTGGCGTACCAGCGTCAGAAACTAATGCGATCGACTGACCGGAAAGCAGCTTTTCTACCAAAACTTGTGCTTTTTGCTGCTCATTGTGGTCGTGTAGAGCAAAAGTTTTGGTTTGAATATTGAAGTGAGACAGTAATTTGCCCGTATGTCGAGTATCCTCAGCGGCAATGATGTCCACAGTCGACAGAATTTCGATAGCACGTTGGGTGATATCCGCTAAATTTCCGATTGGAGTCGGTACGATATAGAGAGTTGGCCCCTCATTCGGCAACTTATTTTTATCTGTCATTTGTTTACCATCACTTCAACGATTAATATAGAGACAATTTTGTACAAAATTATAGAGAACTCACGGCAATGATTAACCATAAGAGACTCAGTGTACCACGCATACTTACTCCTGTTGCACTAGCAATTACGCTCGCCGCCTGTTCTTCAGGTCCAAGACAGCCTGATGGCGTTGATGTAACACTTGAGCCTACTCAGTCTGTTCAGAACTATATGATCCAAGCTGATAGCACGGAAGGCAGTTTACAAAATGACTGGTTGATCATGGCAACCAAAGCCGCGATTCAAGCAAACCAGTTTGATCAAGCAGAAATGTTGATCAAGCGCCTGGCTCGTCAACAGTTAACCGAAGTTCAGCAAGCAGAGTGGCAACTAGCGCGTGCGACCATACAGCAAAAACAGGGTAATTACTCTCAGTTGCTGCAATTGTTGAATTTTAAACCTTGGTGGAAGTTGCCAAATGAGCAATGGAAAGACTATTACTTGATGCGTGCCGACGCTTATCAAGGTCTTAACCAAGCGTTTGAGGCAAACCGCCAACTGGTTGCATTTGGCCAATATGCATCGTCCGCGGAGCAGAGAGAGACTTCTAGCCGTATTTGGATGAACTTTGGCAGCTACTCCGAGTACGAACTGACCTCATTAGAAACAGAGCCAAATGAAGATGTTTTGGATGGTTGGCTACAACTCGCTATTTATGCGAAAACGCTGTCGGGCAACTTATCCCAACTAAAAAATACCCTAGAACGCTGGTTAAACGAGAACCCATCTCACCCAGCCGCTATCTACACACCAGAAGAGATTCAAAACATTCTCTCTCTAGACATCGTTAAACCAAACAACACCGCTTTGTTACTGCCGCTTACTGGTAAATTCTCGCCACAAGCGCAATTAATTCGTGATGGTTTTGTGTTTGCGATGATGAATGATCGTAACCGTGATCCAAGCGCTACCCTCACGGTAATAGACACTAATGCGTATAACGCCGACCAAATTAAACAACGTTTGATCAATGAAAACATCGATTTTGTTGTTGGTCCTCTAGAAAAAGAGAACGTTGAGCTATTGCACACAACCATGGATGGCTCAGAAAATGGTCCTACGATTCCAGCCCTTGCGCTAAATATTCCCGAAGATGTGCAACCAGATAGCAATATTTGCTACTTGGCATTATCACCAGAACAAGAAGCCGCACAGGCAGCGAAACACTTGTTCAGCGAAGGCTATAACTTCCCTCTGATTCTGGCACCAAAGGGCAGCTTTGGTGAGCGTGTAACTGAAGCGTTCAACAAAGAATGGCGCAAGTACAGCTCTAATAAAGTCGCAGCAAGTTATTTTGGCGACAAGCGCCAACTTCAAAAAGACATCAATGAAGTATTTGGTCTGCAAGAAAGCAAACAACGTATTGCTCAGATGCAATCACTAATGCGTATCAAGCTTGAAACACAGCCACGTAGCCGTCGTGATGTCGATGCGGTTTATATTGTTGCTAGAAGCACGGAACTGACTTTGATCAAGCCGTTTATTGAGGTAGCGATTAACCCAGACGCCAAAGCACCACAAATTTTCTCTAGCTCGCGTAGCAACAGTGGCGGCGCGACTTACGAAGATCTAACAGGCATCATCTACAGCGATATCCCATTACTGATTGACCCAGACCCTAGCGTGACCGCTGAAATGAACGAGCTGTGGTCAGAGCAATCTAACATGGAAAAACGTTTGAAAGCACTGGGTATGGATGCGTATAAATTGATTGGGGAGCTGCCACAAATGAAGGTCGTTCCGGGCTACTCAGTTGGCGGCCAAACCGGTATTTTAAGTATCGACAATAATTGTGTTGTACAGCGTGAGCTAAGCTGGGCTGAGCGTGGGGCTCTTTAGTAAGCGCCAAATCGGAAATCAATATGAAGCTCTGGCGAAGCAGTATTTACAACGCCAGGGCTTAAACTTTATTGAACAAAATTTTCTGACTAAGGTCGGTGAGATTGATTTAATCTTCCAACAAGGTGAAACTATTGTGTTTGTTGAAGTCAAATACCGTAAGAACAATCACTTTGGCTCGGCAGCAGAAATGGTGACGCACGCTAAAATGCGCAAGCTAGTCAAAACCGCACAAGTTTGGCTTAGCCAACAAAAGCGCTTAAAACACAATATCGATTATCGATTTGATGTCATCGCCATTCATGATAATGGGCGAGATATCAACTGGATAGAAAACGCAATCTCTGAAGGATAAGCGATGCTAGATAGCATTAAAGACAGCTTTACAGAAAGTATTCAAATTCAAATCGCAGCAGCAGAGGCGCTGCCTGATGCCATTACTCATGCAGCTCAAGCGATGGTGTCGAGCCTGCTTAATGGCAATAAAATTTTATGTTGTGGTAATGGCGGCAGTGCTTCAAACGCTCAACAATTTGTTTCTTGTCTTTTAAACCGTTTTGAAACTGAGCGTCCTAGCCTACCAGCAATGGCCTTAACCGCCGATAATACCACCCTAACCGCAGTGGCCAACGATTACCACTACCAGGAAATCTTCTCAAAACAGGTACGAGCGTTTGGTCAACCAGGCGACATTTTGCTTGCCATGTCAACTAGCGGTAACAGTAAAAATATTATCAAAGCGATGGAAGCAGCCGTAACTCGAGACATGACGATTATCGCGCTAACAGGAAAAGATGGCGGAGAGATGGCAGGACTGCTCGGTGAGAACGACGTCGAAATTCGTATTCCATCACACCGCACTGCACGTATTCACGAAGTACATATGGTAACACTCCATTGTCTTTGTGATCTTATTGACCAGGTGCTTTTCCCTGCTCACGAAGAGTAACCAAGACTGAGAATCAGAATTATGATACGTAGCCTCGTTATCTTATTAACAGCATTGAGTTTAAGTGGTTGCGCAGGTTTGTTTATCGCAGGTGCAGCAACCACAGCGAATATTGTCACGGACACACGCACGACAAAACAAATCTGGCAGGACAATAACATTGAATTCGAAGTTGCGGCGATCGGCAATAAAGCACCGTTTAAAGGTGAAGTGCGTGTCGTTGCCAGTTCATATAATGGGACTGTAGTCCTTATGGGACAAGCTCCGACACAAGACCTTATCCTTGCTTTAGAGCGAAGAGCTAGAGAAGTTAGTGGTGTAAAAGTCATACACAATCAAATCAAACAAAAAGAGCCACTCACTGTTACCCAGATTAGCAATGACAGCTGGATCACAACCAAAGTAAAGTCAGCTTTGCTTACTGATTCTGAACTTAATGGTGTTAAGGTTAAAGTGATCACCGAAGATGGCGATGTTTTTCTGTTTGGTTATGTCACACCAGAACAAGGCGATCGAGCGACAGAAATCGCGCGTAATATCTCAGGCGTAAAACAAGTCATTAAAGGGTTCCAATACGGCGAAATGGAGCCTGTTGAAGTGGACTTACCGAATGACGGTGTACAGACAATAGAAAGTGAGGTAAGCACAGAAAATGAAGAGAACGTCGAAGTCTTTACGATTAGTGAGTAATTTCCAAAGTCTGGCTTGAAATCATCTTCAACAAGTTAAAAAGAAAAAAGCAGCGTAACGCTGCTTTTTTATTATTTAATCACTCTTAAGCTTGGTTTGCCTTTTGGTCGAGGAGCATCGTCCTCTTCGGCATCTGAATCAGAAACTAACTCAGAAGGCTCATCGCTAACCGTTGTGAACGATGGGGATGATTCTTCCTCGGTCATCGCTTCTTCTTCGATGTGAGTGTACGCTTCTTCTGGTTCAAACATAGTACCAGCACCATTCTCACGTGCATAAATAGCTTGAACAGCATACACAGGCACGATCACTGAGTGCGGACGACCGCTAAAGCGAGCATGGAAGGTAATCGCATCATTACCTAACTCAAGATTACCCACTGCACGTGGCGCAATATTCAAAATAATTTGACCATCTTGAATAAATTCAACCGGGACACGCACCCCTGGCATTGTTGCATCCACAACCAAGTGAGGAGTCAAGTCATTGTCTACTAACCAGTCGTAAAATGCGCGAAGCATATACGGGCGGCGAGCAGTCATTTTTGCAATATCCATAACGTGTTTTAAATCGCTTAGCGAACTAGGCGCATTTCACGTTCAGCTTCAGTCAAAGAAGCAAGGAACGAATCACGTTCAAATACGCGGTTCATGTATACCTTGATTTCTTTTGAACCAGGGCCAACAAGATCGATACCAAGTTGAGGCAAACGCCACAATAGTGGAGCTAGGTAACAATCGATCAAGCTGAATTCTTCGCTCATGAAGTACTCATATTCAGCAAAAATTGGCGCTAACGTCAGAAGATCATTACGCAGCTTTGTGCGTGCTTTTTCTGATTCTTCCGCATTACCTTTCATCACTTTTTCAGCGAGTGAATACCAGTTGCGTTCGATACGGTACATCATCAAGCGGCTGTTGCCACGAGCAACAGGGTAAACCGGCATTAGAGGTGGATGAGGGAAGCGCTCGTCCAAGTACTCCATGATGATTTTTGAATCGTAAAGAGCTAGCTCACGGTCAACAAGAGTTGGCACTGATTTATATGGGTTTAGCTCAACAAGCTCAGCAGGAAGGTTTGCTTCGTCAACAAGCTCAACTTCAACACTTACGCCTTTTTCAGCTAGTACAATGCGAACCTGATGGCTATACAAATCTGATGCACTTGAGAAAAGAGTCATCACAGAACGTTTATTGGCAGCTACAGCCATGGAGCCCTCCAGTACACTTACAAATAAAAACAATGGAGGCTAAGCCTCCATTGTACATCAATTAAAATTGGGAATTAGCACGGTATTTTAGCACAATTAATGCACATCGCGCCAATACTCTTTCTTGAGCATCACAACAACGATGGTTAGAAGCACTAAGAAGCCCATTACCCACCAGCCTAAAGCATGACGCTCAAGCTGCACTGGGTCACCTGAATAAACTAAGAAGTTAACGAGATCGCCAACCGCTTTGTCATATTCGCCTTCACTCAGCTCACCCGTGCCATCGGTTTCAGTACCAACAACAACTTGTACTTCTTCGCCATCTACGATTTTCGTATCGTAAATCGGCGTCGGGATGCCCTGTAGCTCTTCAAGTACATGCGGCATACCAACACTCGGGAAGACGATGTTGTTCACGCCGAATGGACGAGATGGATCAACATAGAAAGAGCGTAAGTAAGTGTATAACCAATCAGCACCACGAACTCGTGCAACCAACGTAAGATCTGGTGGTGGAGCACCAAACCAGTTTGCCGCTTGCTTCGGTGGCATAGCATTGACCATTAGATCACCGATTTTCGCTTCAGGATTGAAAATCAGGTTTTCTTTCATTAAGTCTGTTGGAATTTCCAAGTCTGTTGCTACACGCTCGTAACGCTGGTATTGCGTAGAGTGACAAGCAAAACAGTAGTTCATGAACAACTTCGCGCCGTTTTGTAGCGAAGCTTTATCCGTAAGGTCAACATTCGCTTTATCAAGCGGAACGTTAGCCCCCGCTGCCATCGCTAGTGATGGCAACATAGCAAATAGAATTACAATCCACTTCTTCATTTGAATGTCACCCTCTCTGGTAATGGTTTGGTTGCTTCATTTTTGCTGTAGAAGAACAGCAACACAAAGAACATGAAGTAACACAAGCTAAAGATCTGAGATAGTAGTGTGTACGTTGGTGTCGCAGGTAACGCACCTAAAATACCCAGAGCGATAAAGGCGATAGTGAACTGTACAATATTCAACAGATGAAGTTTGCTACGGTAACGGTATGAACGAACTTTACAACGATCCAACCAAGGTAGAACAAACAGCACTGCAATTGACGCGCCCATTAGGATAACACCTAATAGTTTGTCTGGAACCGCACGTAGGATTGCGTAGAACGGCGTGAAGTACCATACCGGAGCAATATGCTCTGGTGTCTTCAATGGGTTTGCAGCTTCAAAGTTAGGCGGCTCAAGGAAGTACCCACCCATTTCTGGGTTAAAGAACAGCACGTAACAGAAGAAGAACAAGAAACCAGCAACACCGACCAAGTCCTTAACCGTGCCGTACGGATGGAAAGGAATCGAATCAATGATGTCATATTTCTTCGTGTAGTAATCGTGGAACTTGAATTGCGTTTTGTAATCGTCGCCCATTGAGCCTTTTGGCAGCTTAGTTTCGATACCATCCGGGTTGTTTGAGCCTACTTCGTGCAGCGCCAATACGTGCAGAACAACAAGAAGAAGCAAAACAATAGGCAGGGCAATAACGTGTAGTGCGAAGAAACGGTTTAGCGTTGCACCAGAGATGATGTAGTCACCACGAATCCAAAGCGTTAGGTCATCACCGATAACAGGAATAGCACCAAACAGGGAAATGATTACCTGCGCACCCCAGTATGACATCTGACCCCATGGAAGTAGGTAACCCATGAACGCTTCAGCCATGAGAACAAGGAAGATCAACATACCGAAGATCCACAATAGTTCACGAGGTTTTTGGTATGAACCGTAGATCAAACCACGGAACATGTGAAGATACACAACAACGAAAAACGCTGACGCGCCAGTGGAATGCATGTAACGCAGAAGCCAACCGTACTCTACATCACGCATAATGTATTCGATAGACGCAAATGCACCGTCACCTGAAGGAACATAGTTCATCGTTAGCCAAATACCCGTTAGGATTTGGTTAACAAGAACCAGCATCGCCAGAGAACCGAAAAGGTACCAAAAGTTGAAGTTCTTAGGCATTGGGTATTCAGACAAATGCTTTTTATAAGCATTCATTGCAGGAATACGCTTTTCAACCCAATCTAACATTGCTTGCATTATGCATCTCCCTCATCAACACCCACAATGAGCTTGGTATCGCTCAAATACATGTGCTTAGGAACGACAAGGTTCAACGGAGCAGGTACTCCTTGGAACACTCGACCAGCCATGTCGAACTTAGAACCATGACAAGGACAGAAGAAGCCAGATCTTACGCCCTGCACCTGCTCTGAGAAAGAGTCAGGTAGATAGGTTGGTGAACAACCTAAGTGGGTACAGAAACCAACTGCGACGAAAAACTCTTCCTTAATCGAACGAAACTCATTCTGAGCGTACTCAGGCTGCTGCTCCATTTCAGATTGTGGATCGCGAAGCTTATCACCGATCGATTTTAAGTTATCCAGAACGCTTTGAGTGCGGCGAACAATCCATACAGGTTTTCCCTGCCACTCAACACGAACCAGCTGACCTGGTTCAATTTTACTTATATCCACTTCAACCGGTGCGCCCGCCGCTTTGGCTTTAGCACTCGGATTCCATGATTTGATAAAAGGCACGGCGACGGCGACTGCCCCTAACCCACCAACAACTGCCGTTGTAGCGGTTAGAAAACGCCTGCGACCGTTATTTAAAGGCGCGTTGCTCATCCAAACATTCTCCCATTTGCTCCCTTTGGATCGTTATTATTCCGCTTATAAGAGCATGGCTAACAAATAATGAATTTAGTTCTATTTATTGGAGGGAAATGATAAAGAAAACCCTACTTTTTGACAAGATAAAGCTACCTTTTTGTAACATTTGTGAGGCAAATCGCTCGCGTCGTCACAAAAGCGGCAGAATTATAAAAAATTGATGTGATTTGTAACAAGAAAGCACCACATAGAAGCCCCGCTGAAAGCGGATAAAACCTTTTATCTTGGTAGTTTTCAGTTAATTACACAGAGAAATATTTCGTATTACGCGTTCAGCTTACTGTGTTTATATTTTCAATTTTGTAGCACGCAGAATGCTCAAAAAGGAACGTAAGTCATTTTAAAACATGTTACAGGAAGAATAAGATACAAAGACATTCCTGCTGATGAATACATCTATGCTGCATCGCAAGAGAAAGCGTGGTGAGTCGCGATTAAATAAGGCACACATATAAAACGGCACTGACAACCTTTCGACGAAGAGGACGAATAAGAAGGCCTGCTCGGAGTGTGATGATAAGTGAAGGCTGTTCGTTGCTTGAAGACAAGTATGATGTCTTTAAATACAAAAAAGCCCGGCATAGAGCCGAGCTTTTGGTACACAGTTTCCAGAGTAACTCTGAAAGCATAATTCCCGATAAGAGGAAATTAACGCTTAGAGAACTGTGGACGACGACGTGCTTTACGTAGACCAACTTTCTTACGTTCAACGCAACGAGCGTCACGAGTAACGTAGCCAGCTGCGCGTAGAGCAGGACGTAGAGACTCATCGTATTCCATAAGCGCGCGAGTGATACCGTGACGGATAGCACCAGCTTGACCAGAAATACCGCCGCCTTTAACTGTTACGTAAAGGTCTAGCTTTTCAGTTAGTTCAACTAGCTCTAGAGGTTGTTGTACAACCATACGTGCTGTTGGACGACCGAAGTATTCGTCAAGGTTACGCTTGTTTACTACAATGTTACCGCTGCCTGGTTTAATGAAAACACGTGCAGCTGAGCTTTTGCGACGGCCAGTGCCGTAGTATTGATTCTCTGCCATTTTCGAAATCCCCAATTAGATGTCTAGTACTTGTGGTTGTTGAGCAACATGGTTGTGCTCAGCGCCCGCGTAAACTTTTAGCTTACGGTACATAGCACGGCCTAGAGGACCACGTGGAAGCATGCCTTTAACTGCAAGCTCAAGAGCCATCTCAGGTTTACGATCGATCAACTTTTCAAAAGTGATAGATTTTAGACCACCTGGGAATTCAGAGTGACGGTAGTACACTTTGTTCTTAGCTTTGTTACCAGTTACAGCAACTTTCTCAGCGTTGATAACGATGATGTAATCACCAGTGTCAACGTGAGGAGTGTATTCAGCTTTATGTTTGCCACGTAGGCGAGATGCAATTTCACTTGCTAGACGGCCAAGAGTTTTACCTTCAGCGTCTACAACGTACCAGTCGCGTTTTACAGTTTCTGGTTTAGCAACGAAAGTTTTCATGCTAACAATAACCCGTTAATTAAATTTTAAACTTTAAAGGAACACCCAATAGTGCTCCCACACTGTCTAAGAGCCCAGTCATCACCCCTTCGAGTCGTTGGTACTCTCGACCTTCAATTTCGAAATAACTTCGATAATCAGGTCTGCAGTAACGGTGGGTCGCAGGATTATAGAGAAGAGCGAAGAAAAAATCACCTTTTTTTGCGCCAAATCACTAATTTTTTCTTCACTTTTTTAAGAACCCATTGGATCTAGGCCAAATGTTCACGCGCGAGATACTCATGACTTTGCATCTCAGTAAGCCGAGACAAACAGCGCTTAAATTCGAACTCTAACTGCCCGTCAGTATATAAGTCGGCCATTGGCACTTCAGCAGAAATAATCAACTTAACATTGCGCTCGTAAAACTCATCGACTAGCGCGATAAAGCGTCTCGCCGCATCATCTATTTTTCGGTTCATTTGTTGAACATCTGCCAGTAATACAGTGTGGTAAATACGAGACAATTCAATGTAGTCATTTTGACTGCGAGCAGTTTGACACAACTGAGCAAACGACGCATGCAGCACCCCGTCGCTTGCTTCAATCACCGCTAGTTGACGGTGGTTAACTTCGATTTGATGAGCAACAAACTGACGCTCTCCAGTCAGCTGCTGATAATATTTGTTAAGGTTTATGCTAGCCTGCTCATCAAGCGGGTAATGGTATATTTCAGCCTGTTCTAACGTTCTTAAGCGATAATCAACGCCACTATCGACATTCAACACTTCACAACGTGCCAAAATCATATCGATCGCGGGCAAAAAGCGCGCTCTTTGCAAACCGTTACGATATAAGTTCTGCGGCTCGATGTTTGAAGTCGCGACTAGGATCATCTGCCGCTTGAACATTTCTTGAAGTAGCGTTGCAAGGATCATCGCATCAGTAATGTCGGAAACAAAAAATTCATCAAAGCAAACCACATCTGCTTCTTCTTTAAATTTATCCGCCACTTTTGATAGAGGATTTTCGACATCACCTAACAGCTTCAACTCATCATGTACTCGATACATAAATCGATGGAAGTGGACGCGCATTTTTCTTTGGGTCGGTAAAGCATCAAAAAATGCGTCCATAAGGTAGGTTTTACCGCGACCTACCCCACCCCAAAAGTAAAGGCCTTTTGGTGGTTCAGGCTTGTCGATTTTTTTCCCCATTAGCTTTTGCCATTTGGAAAGCTGAGGCACAGGCGCTGACTGAAATTCAACGATAGCATGGTAAAGCTTGTCTAATGCAACGACCGCTTGATACTGAGCTTCATCACGCTGAAACCCGTGTTCTGCTATGTCTTTTTGATATTGTTGTAGTGGTGTCATCGTATTAAGTCGTATAGAGGTATAGAGGTATAGAGAAAAGGGTTACCTCGGGGTCAACTTTGAGAATAGAGAGAAGTAGTTATCAGTCCCCGAAGACATACTGCTATTTTTCTTTATCGGCTGTTCAAGCCATAGTAACATGGACGAGCACCGCGTGTAACTAAGTAGTAAAAGACTTGTTAAAACAACTATAAGGAGCAGTTATGCCTTGGATTTATGCCATTGTGGGTTTGCTGGTCGGTACAATCGTAGGCGTAGTCATTAGTAGACTAACCACCCCTGAATACAAGAAACAAAAGTCTGTGCAGAAAGAACTTGAAGCGGCCAAGTTTGAATTAGAGCAACAACGTCAAGAGCTCGTCGATCATTTTGCACAAACCGCAGAAATGTTGGACACCCTAGGTAAAGATTACACCAAGCTATACCAACATATGGCCAAGACCTCTTCTGAGCTTTTGCCAAACTTACCAGAACAAGACAACCCGTTTGATAAGAAAACGGCAATGTCGTCTGAAACTATTGCAGAAGATCAACCAGAGTTTAACGAACAACCAAAAGACTACGCTAATGGCGCCACCGGTCTTTTGAAGGATCAAGAGAAAGAAATCATTAATGCTCCCGAAGCGGTAACCGCAAAAGCATCATAATCCTCTCTTACTTCTATCTAGGGCCGATACATTTGCATCGGCCCTTTTTTGAACTTTTTCACCTCACCTTCGCTCTAACTTGGATGTGCACTGCCTCCCCTTTTGATTGTCCGAACTAGACCCTATATTAGTTATTAACAAAGTGAACTAACCGTTCGGATATTTCTTTTTGGCAGACATGTTTCAAGAGGAGTTATTGGATGAAAAAACCACTGCTTGCGCTCACCGTTCTATCTCTGAGTTTGGGTTCGATTATTGCCCCAGTTCAAGCCACTGCCGCATTACCTTTGAATGTGGATGGCCAACAGTTACCTAGCTTGGCACCAATGCTTGAGAAGGTGACCCCAGCTGTTGTGAGTATTGCTGTAGAAGGTAAACAAGTACAAACCAGCCGCATTCCCGAGCAATTTCAATTTTTCTTTGGCCCAGACTTTCCTATGGAACAAAGGCGAGAGCGCCCGTTCAGAGGTTTAGGTTCTGGTGTCATTATTGATGCGAAGAAAGGCCATATTGTCACTAACTACCACGTGATCAAGGGGGCAGATGAGATTCGAGTTCGCCTCTTTGACGGGCGCGAGTATGACGCTACGCTCGTTGGCGGTGATGAAATGGCCGATGTTGCGTTACTTAAATTAGAGAAAGCGAAAAACTTAACGCAGATTAAAGTCGCGGATTCCGACAAACTGCGTGTCGGTGACTTTACGGTTGCGATTGGTAACCCATTTGGACTCGGTCAAACTGTGACTTCGGGTATTGTTTCAGCCCTTGGTCGTAGTGGCTTAAACGTTGAAAACTTCGAAAACTTCATCCAAACCGATGCCGCAATTAACAGCGGTAACTCTGGTGGTGCATTGGTCAACCTTAATGGTGAGCTGATCGGTATTAATACTGCGATTTTAGGCCCTAACGGCGGTAATGTGGGTATTGGCTTTGCGATTCCATCAAACATGATGAAAAACCTCACCGATCAAATTCTAGAGTTTGGTGAAGTCAAACGCGGCATGTTGGGTGTGCAAGGTGGCGAAGTAACCTCTGAGCTAGCTGATGCATTGGGTTACGAGTCGAGTAAAGGGGCCTTTATTGGTCAAGTCGTACCGGACAGCGCAGCCGATAAAGCAGGGTTAAAAGCCGGTGACGTAATTGTATCGGTGAACGGCAAAGCGATTAATACTTTCTCAGAGCTCCGCGCAAAAGTGGCAACACTGGGCGCAGGTAAAGAAATCACATTAGGTGTGGTTCGAGATGGTAAGAATAAAACCTTTGATGTAACGCTTGGCGAATCTACGAATATGAAAGCTAAAGCGGAGACATTACATGAGGGACTCAAAGGTGCGGAATTAAGCAATACAACACCAAGTGATGTAATCCAAGGTGTTAAAGTATCGAGCGTTGCAGATAACTCTCCGGCTGCTCAATATCAATTACAACAAGGTGACATTATTATCGGTGTGAACCGTCAACGAGTGAAAAACCTTGCCGAGCTTCGTACAATCGTAGAGAAACACAAAGGTGTACTGGCTCTTAATATTCAACGTGGTGAACGTACTATTTACCTTGTCATTCGTTAACCACTTTCAAAGTGATAGAAAATAAGGTTTTCGATGCATAGTACTGAGTGATAAGGCTCGATCACTTTTCCTTATCGCTCAATAACTAATGAAAAGGGCAGCGCGATGACGTGCTGCCCTTTTGTTATTTTTCAATGTAATGCTATTCTTCATCTTCGATGCCATTTTGGCGCTCACGCATGGAGAGGATATGCTCAGCTTTTTATTACGTTCTGTCTTTTTAGGCTTGGCTACTGCCGCAGTGGTATTACTGGCGGTTCCATCTTTGCGCAACAACGTAATTCCTGCCGCGCTTGATCCTCAACCTGTTAATATCGCATCAGTCGAGTTGACGTTTAATCAAGCGGTCCGAAGAGCAGCGCCTGCAGTGGTAAACATCTACAGCCGTAAGTATGTTGAGAATGATCGCAGTAAACTCTCGACTCAAGGTCTGGGGTCAGGTGTCATTGTTAGTGAGAAAGGCTACATCATTACTAACTATCATGTGGTTGCTCAAGCTGATCAAATTGTTGTGGCATTACAAGACGGCAGAGCCGCAGCGGCTCAGCTCGTAGGGACAGATAAACGTACTGATATAGCCGTGCTGCGTGTCGAAGGTTCGAATTTGCCCGTAATCCCTCTAAACTCTAATTACAAACCACAAGTGGGCGATGTAGTACTAGCCATCGGTAACCCATACAACCTTGGACAAACCACAACGTTCGGCATTATTTCTGCCACAGGTCGTTCATCTATTAGCGATGGTCGTCAAGCATTCATTCAAACCGATGCCGCCATCAATGAAGGTAATTCTGGTGGAGCCCTAGTGAACACACAAGGCGAGCTCGTCGGCATTAACACCGCCTCTTTTCAGCAAGCGACAGACTTAGAAACTTACGGTATTTCTTTTGCGATCCCTGCGCCGCTAGCCAGTAAGATCATGCAGAAAATCATCGCTGATGGCCGCGTGATTCGTGGTTATATTGGAATCGACGGCCAAGACATTAATGCGGTCACTGCTCGCTTACTTGGAAATGAACACATAGGTGGTATTGTCGTACTTGGTATTGATCCAAATGGCCCAGCAAATGCGGCTGGCTTTCAAAAACAAGATATCATTATCAGTATTGATGGCAATAAGGTTCAGGGGCGTCAGAGCGTTATGGATATCGTCACCGATTTACGGCCTGGCACCACCGTGGATGTCGGCATTATTCGCAAAGGAAAAGAGATGACCTTGAAAGTCACCATTGCCGAAGACAAGCAAGAAGCATAAAAAATCCCAGCCATTGGCTGGGATTTTTATTTGTGCGTTACTCGCTATCGCTCGGTGTTTCCGTCGTATCGGAATCATCTAGCTCAACTTCAATGCGAGTGACTCGCTGCAAACCTCTCGGTAATAACCCACCTCGGCGACCACGTTCGCCACGGAAGTTATCAAGGTCAGACGGTTTAAGACCCAACTTTCGCTTACCCGCGTACAGCGTTAACGATGCACCTTTTGGTAAAGACATTAAGTGAGATAGTACTTCTTCTCGCTCTTTTGCTTTAGCTGCAGGAATGTTGATGATCTTATTCCCTTTACCTTTCGCCAGTTGTGGCAAGTCTTTGATTGGGAACAGCAGCATGCGACCTTGGTTAGTGATTGCTAAGATTTCATCAGAGTCTAAATCTTCAATCTCTTTTGGCGTCATGATCTCAGAGTTGGCAGGTAAAGTGACGAGCGCTTTACCACTGCGGTTTTTAGACAGCAAGTCCGCGCCTTTACATACAAAGCCGTAACCTGCATCTGAACCCACCAGCCACAGCTGATCTTCTTCACTCATGATGACTTGGCGAATACTGCTACCAGCCGTAATATTCAAGCGACCGGTAATCGGCTCACCTTGACTACGAGCAGAAGGCAGTGAGTGCGATTCCAGAGAGTAACTTCGACCGTCACTACCTAGGAATACCGCAGGCTGATTACTCTTACCTCGAGCATGCGCTAAATACTTATCACCCGACTTATAGTTTAAGCCTTCGGCATCCACGTCATGGCCTTTCGCGTGACGAATCCAACCTTTCTCAGAAAGCACAACCGTGATTGGCTCACTTGGTACGAGGTCACGTTCAGTCAGCGCTTTTGCTTCTGCACGCTCAACCATTGGAGAGCGACGGTCATCACCGTATTTCTCTGCGTCTGCTTTGATTTCTTTTTTCAGTAGTGTGTTCAGACGACGCTCAGAACCGAGTAGCTGTTCTAGCTTCTCACGCTCTTTCTCTAGCTCATCTTGCTCACCACGGATCTTCATCTCTTCTAGTTTTGCTAGATGACGAAGTTTGGTATCTAAAATTGCATCCGCTTGGATATCGGTAATACCAAAGCGTTCCATCAGCACCGCTTTTGGATCGTCTTCAGTACGGATGATCTCAATCACTTCATCTAGGTTGAGGTAAGCAACCAACAAACCTTCCAAGATGTGTAGACGAGCCATTACTTTGTCTAGGCGGTGTTGTAGACGACGACGCACAGTCGTACGACGGAACTCGATCCACTCAGACAGAATTTGCACCAGACCTTTAACTTGAGGACGGTTATCCAAACCAATCATGTTCAAGTTAACGCGGTAACTGCGCTCAAGATCCGTTGATGCGAACAAGTGGTTCATCAACAAATCACAATCGACGCGGTTTGACTTAGGCACCACAACGATACGCGTTGGGTTCTCGTGATCCGATTCATCGCGAAGATCGTCAACCATTGGCAGCTTCTTCGCACGCATCTGGTTAGCGATTTGCTCAAGCAGTTTGGCACCCGATACTTGGTGAGGCAAAGAAGTGATAACAATATCAGAACCTTCTTTATGCCAAACCGCGCGCATTTTGATGCTGCCACGACCGTTGCGGTAAATCTTCTCGATATCCGCTTGCGGCGAGATAATTTCTGCTTCTGTTGGGTAATCCGGACCTTTGACATACTGCATCACGTCCGGCAGTTCTGCTTTCGGGTTGTCGATCAAATGAATAGTCGCATCTGCGATTTCACGAACGTTGTGCGGTGGGATGTCTGTTGCCATACCAACGGCAATGCCGGTTACACCGTTGAGCAGGATGTGAGGCAGACGTGCTGGCAACATTTGTGGCTCTTTCATTGTGCCATCAAAGTTAGGTTGCCATTCAACCGTGCCCTGGCCAAGTTCGCCAAGCAATACTTCAGCAAACTTAGACAGTTTTGCTTCGGTATAACGCATTGCCGCAAATGATTTCGGATCATCTGGCGCACCCCAGTTACCTTGACCATCCACTAATGGATAGCGGTAAGAGAATGGCTGAGCCATCAATACCATCGCTTCGTAACACGCTGAATCACCGTGCGGATGGTATTTACCTAGCACGTCACCAACGGTACGTGCAGATTTTTTGTATTTTGCTGATGCAGAGAGACCAAGCTCTGACATCGCATAAATGATGCGTCGTTGAACCGGCTTTAAGCCATCACCAATGTATGGCAAGGCGCGGTCCATGATTACGTACATCGAGTAGTTCAGATAAGCGTCTTCAGTGAACTTGCGCATTGGCAATTGTTCGACGCCATCGTAGGTAATTTCTGTAGACATCCGTTACACCTCTGCCAAGTCGCCGTTGTTTTGTAGCCAAGAACGACGGTCATCTGCACGCTTTTTACCTAGCAGCATGTCCATCATTTCCATGGTCGCCGTAGAGTCGTCAATGGTTAACTGCACTAAGCGACGCGTGTTCGGATCCATGGTGGTTTCACGCAACTGAAGTGGGTTCATCTCACCCAGACCTTTGAATCGTTGCACGTTGATTTTGGCTTTCTTCTTCGACAAGCGCTCTAAAATGCCATCTTTTTCATCATCATCGAGGGCGTAGAACACTTCTTTCCCGCAGTCGATTCGATACAGAGGCGGCATCGCCACATAGATATGACCCGCTTCCACTAGTGCGCGGAAGTGACGAGTAAATAGAGCACAAAGCAGCGTTGCGATGTGAAGACCATCCGAGTCCGCATCGGCAAGGATACAGATCTTACCGTAACGAAGACTCTCGAGGTTGTCGCTATCTGGGTCAATACCCAAAGCAACGGAGATATCGTGTACTTCTTGAGACGCAAGAACTTGATCGGCAGAGACTTCCCAAGTGTTCAAGATCTTACCACGCAGTGGCATCACGGCTTGGAATTCACGGTCACGTGCCTGTTTTGCCGAGCCACCCGCAGAGTCACCCTCCACAAAGAAGATTTCCGTGCGACTTAAGTCCTGTGCAGAACAGTCGGTCAACTTACCTGGCAGTGCCGGGCCAGAAGCCACTTTCTTACGTACGACTTTTTTCGCCGCTCGCATACGACGATGCGCGTTAGCGATACAGACTTCTGCCAATTGCTCTGCGAGCTGAGGCTTTTCGTTCAACCAAAGACTGAACGCATCTTTTACAACGCCAGAGACAAATGCCGCGGTTTGACGAGAAGAGAGACGTTCCTTGGTCTGGCCTGCAAATTGTGGATCTTGAATTTTAACCGACAGCACGTAAGAACAGCGGTCGAAAACGTCATCACCCGTTAGCTTCACACCACGAGGTAATAGATTACGGAACTCACAGAATTCGCGCATCGCTTCCAACAAGCCTTGGCGTAAACCATTAACGTGTGTACCACCTTGAGCGGTTGGGATCAGGTTAACGTAGCTTTCGGTGATCATCTCACCGCCTTCTGGCTGCCAAATTACCGCCCAGTTTGCCGCTTCAGTATCCGCCAAGAACTCACCAGTAAATGGTTCTTCAGGAATAACTGGATAGCCTTTTACACCTTCCGCAAGATAGTCTTTCAAACCATCTTCGTAGTACCACTTATAGTCTTTGCCATTAACTTTGTCGGTTAATGTGATTTCTAAGCCCGGACACAAAACCGCTTTTGCGCGCAGGTTGTTGACTAAGCGCGTCACAGAGAAGTTAGCCGAATCGAAGTACTTCGCATCAGGCCAGAAATGTACGCTGGTACCGCGATTGCGACGACCACATGTGCCAGTTACGGTCAGATCAGACACTTTCTCGCCGTGTTCAAATGCAATTTCATACACTTGACCATCACGACGAACTGTTACTTCAACGCGTTTTGACAACGCGTTTACTACAGATATACCTACCCCGTGCAAACCACCAGAGAATTGGTAGTTTTTGTTAGAGAACTTACCACCCGCATGTAGCTTACATAGAATTAGCTCTACGCCTGATACTTTCTCTTCTGGGTGGATATCAACAGGCATGCCTCGACCATCATCGATCACTTCGAGTGATTGGTCAGCATGTAGGATGACTTGTACTTTTGAGGCATGTCCGGCTAGCGCTTCATCGACACTGTTGTCGATAACTTCTTGGCCCAAATGGTTTGGGCGCGCTGTATCCGTATACATCCCTGGTCGGCGACGTACTGGCTCTAAGCCATTCAGTACTTCAATGGCACCAGCATTATATTGTTCAGTCATAATACGGAATTATTCTCAAAGTTTACTTGTTGCCTGAGTATCACCAATGGGCGTACCCATACTCAGGAAACGAAAAAGCCACCCTGTTCACATCACTAAGAGTTTGTAAACATGATGCATAACAAAGTAGCCAGGGTCCTCGACCCTTAAGATCTTTTGGCAAAACATAGTCGGAAAGCATACCGCCCATGTCAAGAAACGGTTGGATATATCAATAAAAACTATGAGCCTTTTCCAATCGCTTTCGAATTACAGTTCTAGAAATTCGATAATCTGTGCAGGATAACGCTCAAAGCCTACAAAACTGTGATCACCGCCTTGTTCTACTGTTTGCTTAGCGTCTGCAAACTTATCAACCGCTTGTCGATAGTCTAAAACCTCATCTTCTGTTTGTTGCAATAACCAAAAAGAATGTGGCGACGCGATGCTTTGTACATCAAGAGCTTTTAACTCGTCAATATGACAAGCTTCAAGTGTATAGGTTTCATGCGTATATGGGTTAGTTTGCTTACCCAAATAATCTACTAGCAACTCATAAGGCTTGACTGCGGGGTTGACCACTACCGCTTTAAACCCAAACTTGTCATTTAGCCACGTTGACATAAAACCGCCTAATGAGCTGCCCACTAGACCAATTTTATAGTCGTCTTTATATTGCTCGATAATATCCAACAACATTTTCGCCGCTTGCTGAGGATAACAAGGTAACTGGGGAACAATCACCTTAATATCAGGCCTATGTTGCTCGCAGTAGGCTCTCATCACATTCGCTTTCATGGAGAGTGGAGAGCTATTAAAGCCATGGATATAGAGAAGAAGTGAAGGTTTACTCATAGATATCTCGCACAAAAAAGCGAGCCCGAACAGAGAGCTCGGGCGCGTTAGTAGCCGTTAGAAGAGAAGTCTGGTTGGAACTGGCCATCAGGAAGCCGACCTACTTGGGTCGTAATATCGCCACAAGCGTGTAGTTGCAGCTCCCGCCAACCAGGCGAAGTGGTATCAAGGGCAAAATCATCCGAGTTAGGCTTAAACTGAACACAAGTTGAGGGTGTTGCCATCACTCGAATACCCTTGTGAAGCACATTCATATCTTGATGAACATGGCCACAGAGAATGCCTTTCACGTTATCAAAACGCTCGACAACCTGCCAAAACGCTTCGGCATCTTTTAAAGTATGTTGATCAAGCCACGCGCTTCCCACCAGTAACGGGTGATGATGCAACAAAACAAGTGTGTGTCTTTCTGGGTGTTCGGCTAGCTTTTCTTCGAGTAGCGTTAATTGCTGATCACTCAAGCGCCCATGAGGAACGCCAACAACTTGCGAGTCTAAAAGAATTAACTGCCAATGCTCGCCAAGCAACACATGCTCTGCGGCTTTGATTTGTGGCGAAGGCAAAACACTGCCCATATTAGGCTTGTAATCATGATTACCAGGTAGCCAAAAGCAGTCTTTCTCTAGCGGTTCAATGCCGTTGGCAAAGCGCTGATAAGATTCTGCACTATGGTCTTGGGAAATATCGCCCGTCGCCAAAATGTAATCAAACGCCACGTTGCGGCGTAAAACATCAGCAACAACAGCATTAAAGCTATCGACTGTTTTTACGCTTAGCAAACTTCCCTCATCGGCAGCAAACAGATGAGTATCCGTAATTTGTAAAAGTTTGATGCTGTCACTAGATGATTGCAAAATGAAAACCTGATTCGTCCACTATATCGTTATTTGTTATTTTCCTTTAGTGAAGTGACGATCAATTGAAGGCAAGTGGTGTTCTACTGATACCACTTCGTAAACAAAACGTCAGCCATTCACCGAGGAATGTGTTTAATTGATGCTTTTCATCTTTCTGCATCAGTTGGTCATTGGGATAATCATACTTAGCTTTTATGCGAGAGAACTCTCCGCTTGAGCATACTTCGGCTACTCTCGCATCATGATAAAGCCTGACAGACATCGTCGGTAAAGGAAACACTGGCGTTTCATCACTCTGACATATCTCAACAACTGTGGTGTATTTTGTGATTTCATTCACGGTCAATTGGTAAACCATGTTCGCCGCTTGGTAGCAACGTACATCCCCAACTTCAGCAGAAGCAGGCAATAAGGCATTCAATTTAGCGTAGTTGGTCTCATACGTTCTCATAAGACCAGCTAAATCAACATGATATCTCTGTTTTTCAGCCAATTGTGCCATTACTCACTCTCCACCGTTTGGGATAGTCCCCATTCTGACTTTAACTCTTGATGGTGTAATTGCAGCCATTGCAACGCAATAATCGACGCACCATTTTCAAATTTTCCGTCCTTCACCCATTGATACGCCGTTTCACGACTCATGACATGAACTCGGATATCTTCATTCTCATAGTCTAAACCATGAATGCCGTGCGCTTTAGACGCATCCACTTCACCAACAAAGACGTCTAGCTTTTCCGAGCAACCACCAGCCGAAGGATAATAGGACGTAACAGGTACAACGCGCCCCACCTGAATCCCCGCTTCTTCGACAGCCTCTCGACGAATTACGGCTTCAGCAGATTCATCGCGGTCAATCATACCGGCGACAATTTCTAGCTGCCAAGGGTGTTCATGTTCCAACGCGCCAATACGAATCTGTTCAATGATTACGACCTGGTCCGTCTTTGGATCATAAGGAAGCATCGCTGCTGCGTGACCACGCTCGAACATTTCTCGTTCGACAACTCCACTCCAACCACCAGCAAATAGCCTATGCTGAAAGCGGTATTTCACCATTTTGAAAAAACCTTCAAATAAGGTTTCTTTCGAGATGACTTTTACATCTCGCGAAGTAAAATCTTGTTGTTGTTTGTCACGCTGTTGCATTCAACACCTCTCTGAGTGAATCCTGTAGTTTACTCATTGTTATTCGCTTGCTCAAAGGACTTGGCTCAACTTTTTGTATAATAGTTACAAATTAATTTAAGTCTTTGCTAAAAATTTATTGCACAAGTGGATAATTACGTGTAAAAAAGTGCAAACTTTAGAGTAAATATCGTGCAAATTGAGTTAAACTACTGAGAATTAACCAATCTATGGACCGCGGGAATAGAAAATGAAAAAATTGCTTCCACTATTTATCAGTGCAGCGCTAGGTAGCATGAGTACGTCTGCGTTCGCAGACTCTTTGGCTGAAATCTACGACTTGGCAAAACAAAATGATCCACAATTGCTCAGTGTAGCAGCACAACGTGACCAAGCTTTCGAAGCAATCACCTCAAGCCGTAGTGCTCTATTACCACAAATTAACCTTACTGCGGGTTACAATTTAACTCGTGGTGATACTGAATACGATTCAAATCTAATTAGCGACGTATCAAACGATGGCAACGCACTAACCGCTGGCGTTAGCTTTTCACAAGCACTTTACAACCGCGCATCTTGGATCTCTCTAGATACTGCTGAGAAAAGTGCTCGCCAAGCAGACGCAACTTACGCAGCGACGCAACAGGCACTGATTCTTCGCGTGTCACAAGCGTATTTTGAAGTTCTACGCGCACAAGATAATCTTGTTTTCGTACGTGCAGAAAAAGCCGCGGTTGGCCGTCAACTTGAGCAAACTAAACAGCGTTTTGAAGTAGGTTTGTCTGCAATCACTGACGTGCATGACGCACAAGCTCAGTACGACCAAGTGCTAGCGGACGAAGTGTTGGCAGAAAACGCGCTCACTAATAGCTACGAGTCACTGCGTGAAATTACAGGCCAAGAGCACAAAGATCTCAACATTTTGGACACTGGCCGCTTCACTGCTAGCCCATCGACCGTACCAGCTGAATCGCTCATTGATGAAGCAAAAACCAAAAACCTGACCTTGCTATCTTCACGTATTCTTCAAGACATTGCGCGTGACAATATTTCACTAGCAAGCTCTGGCCACCTACCAACGCTCTCTCTAGATGGTGGTTACAACTACGGTGATACTTCTCATAGCTCTCGTGACAACACGACAGACAACTTCAATATTGGTGTGAACCTTGCAGTACCGCTATACACAGGTGGTAACGTAACCTCTCAAACCAAACAGGCTGAATACGCGTACGTGGCAGCAAGCGAAGATCTTGAAGCACAGTACCGTAGCGTAGTAAAAGATGTTCGCGCACAAAACAACAACATTAACGCCTCTATCGGCGCATTACGTGCGTATGAGCAAGCGGTTATTTCTGCACGCTCTGCACTAGAAGCAACAGAAGCTGGCTTTGATGTAGGTACTCGTACTATCGTTGATGTACTGGACGCGACTCGTCGTCTATACGATGCGAACAAAAACCTATCGAACGCTCGTTACGACTACATTTTAAGTGTTCTTCAGCTACGCCAAGCCGTTGGTACGCTAAGCGAACAAGACATCTTGGATGTTGATGCAGGTTTGAAAGCGGCAAAATAACCGCGAACTGAATACTTCAGGCCTTAATAAATAAAAAACGCCAGTTGAGTTATCAGCTGGCGTTTTTTATTACTTATAGTTCAGAGCCTATAAGTGTCTCTGAGCATCAAGTATCAAAAAGGCCGCACTTAGCGACCTTTATGAGCAAATAGCATTTCAATGCTAACAAACAGCAGGCTTAGCCCTTACCGCCTTTGATTGCATTAATGATTTCACTGGTCGAGCAGCCATCTTCAAAGTTCAATACACGAACTTCACCACCCGCCGCAATGACTTCTTTACCACCAGCAATCTCTTCTGGTTTGTAGTCACCGCCTTTTACTAGCAAGCTTGGTAGAACTTCTGAGATCAAACGCTGCGGCGTATCTTCACTAAATGGTACAACCCAATCCACAGCGCCCAAACCTGCCAACACCGCCATGCGGCGATCGGTTGGGTTTACCGGACGACCAGGGCCTTTAAGGCGTTTTACTGACTCATCGGTATTTACCGCAACGATTAGGCGATCGCCCAGTTCAGCAGCATGGTTTAAGTAAGACACATGCCCAGCGTGCAGAATATCAAAGCAGCCATTTGTCATAACGACTTTCTCGCCACGAGCTCGTGCTTTTTTCACCGCTTCGATCAGTGCTTTTTCTGAAATCACACCGTAATCCGTGTCTTGGCTGCCATGTACCGCTTCTGCTAATTCAATCTCAGAAAGCGTTGACGTGCCTAGTTTACCAACTACAACACCTGCCGCTGCGTTTGCTAGTGCACACGCTTCTTCAAATGATTTGCCTGCGGCAACAGACGCTGCCAATACAGAGATAACCGTGTCGCCCGCACCTGTCACGTCGTACACTTCTTTCGCTTGAGTTGGAAGGTGGAACGGTTCCTGGCCACGACGAATCAAGGTCATTCCGTTTTCGCTGCGTGTCACTAAAAGCGCTTCAAATTCAAACTCTTCAACCAAAGCCAGTGCTTTCTCTACTAGCTCTTGGTCAGATTTCACTTTACCTACAACGTCTTCGAACTCTTTCATGTTTGGCGTAAGAAGTGTTGCGCCACGGTAGCGTTCAAAATCAGCACCTTTCGGGTCAATGAAAACCGGAATATTTGCTGCGCGCGCTTTTTGAATGTATGCCTGAACATGCTCTAACGAACCTTTTGCGTAGTCAGACATAATCACGGCTTTAACGTTTGGCAGTGCGGCATCCATTCGAGATAACACTGGCGCAGAATCTGTGTTTTCAAACTTGTCTTCGAAGTCGAGACGAATAAGCTGTTGTCCACGGCTCATTACACGAAGCTTCGTAATCGTTGGGTAATCAGGCAGCGCAACGAAATCGCACTTCACATTGAGCGAGCTCAGCGTCTCCGTCAGCACTTTTGCAGGCTCATCTTCCCCAGTTAGACCAACAATGTGAGCATGGCCACCTAATGATGCGATGTTCATCGCAACGTTCGCAGCACCACCAGGACGCTCTTCATTGTTTTCTACTTTTACAACAGGAACCGGCGCTTCAGGAGAAATGCGCCCGGTTGGGCCATACCAGTAACGATCTAGCATGACATCACCGATGATGAGCACACCAGCGCTGTTGTAATCAGGTAGAATTGGTTTCATTGTTGGTCTCCAAAAATTAAATCGAAGTGAGTTTATCACAGCCCTTATCGAGGCTAAATATATGGTCTTAACTGAACCACTGATTCCAAGCCTGTTTTACCCACTCCCTTTCGGCAACAAACTTATCTTCCACCACATCAGCGTCTAAATTGAGTAGATTTCGGCGGTGTATTTCGTTGCGCATTGTCGTGTAAGCACGTATCAACTGCATTGCTTGGTCTTCGTCCATAACATCTTGCGCAATGAGCGTTTCAAAGATGCGCACATTATCACACCAACGCGTCAATTTCGGCTTATCGTGACTATAGTTGAGCACTAGGTACTGAGCGAGAAATTCGATATCGGTAATCCCACCTACATCTTGCTTGAGCATAAAGCGGCCTGGCTTTTTCCCCCCAAGATGACCGCGCATTTTTTCTCTCATTTCGACAACGTCTTTTTTCAGTTCAGCTTGATCGCGTGCTTTGCACAGCACATCATGCCGCGTATTGTGAAATGCAATTGCCAGTGGTTCATCACCATAAATCATGCGCGCGCGGACAAGTGCTTGATGCTCCCATGTCCACGCGTCTTGATGTTGATAGTCGTCGAACGCGTCCGTTGGGCTAACCAACAAACCCGATGCACCGGACGGACGCAATCGGGTATCGACCTCGTATAAAATACCGGAAGCGGTGCGAGTGGAGAAAATATGAATGATACGCTGTGCTAAACGAAGGTAGAACTGACGACCATCAATCTCTTTTTTGCCGTCAGTGTAGACATTGACTGGGCAGTCATGCATGAAGACAATATCCAAGTCGGAGTTATAGCCGAGCTCCCACCCTCCGACTTTACCATAGCCAATTACAGCAAAGCCTTTGCCTTCACGATCTTTCACATGCGTTGGCTCGCCGTACTTTTCAGACACTTGCAACCAAGCCTGACTGATCACCGCATCCACGATAGCTTCCGCTAAATAAGTTAAATGGTCACTCACTTTCATCACTGGCAATGCGCCAGCAATATCTGCCGCTGCAATACGCAAAATACAAATTTGCTTAAACTGACGCAACGCTTCCATTTGCTGTTCCATATCATCTTCAGGAATACGCGCCAAATAATCACGTAGCTCTGTACGGTAACTGTCTAATGGAATGGGATTGTACAGCTGCGCAGGGTCGATCAACTCATCAAGCAAGATAGGATAACGAGACAGCTGCTCTGAAATCATTGGGCTTGCGGTACACAAACGTACGAGCTGCACCAGAGCCGCTGGATGCTCATCCAATAATTCCAAGTAAGTTGTGCGAGTGCAGATGTTGTGTAGCAAGTGAAGTACACGAGATAGACCAAACTGTGCATCAGGATGGGCAAAGACCGCATCAAACACTTTCGGCATCAAACGGTTGAGCACTTCGCGTCCACGTGGGCCTAACGTTTTTTTGGCCAGATCGGTTTTAAAGTTGATGATGGTTTTCGCGCATGAAGCAAAGTCTTCAATCTGAATATCCTGCTGCAAGATATGCTCAAGAACGTCTTGCTTGTCGGCCATATCCCATAGCTCATGAAAATGACGAGCAACAGTAGTCCCCTCGTCTTCTTCATCATCACCAATTAGTGATTCAAAAACTTGGTGAACATTTGCCATATGCTGCTGGGTTTGCTCAATCAATTGCTCCCAACAGCTTATTTTCATCGCGGTGGCGAGCTTTAAGCGTTCGGTTTCGCAATCAGGCAGCGTCTGGGTTTGCTTATCCGCCATTGCTTGCAACAAGTTTTCTAATTGACGCAAGTACTTGTATGCGGCTTCTAGATCGCTGACTTCTTGTGGAGTAAGCAATGCCAGCTCTTCAATGCCTTGTAGCGTTTCCAACAGCCCTCGATTACGCAAAGAAGGTTCTCGACCACCTCGAATCAATTGAAAAACTTGAGCGATAAATTCAATTTCTCGGATGCCACCCGCACCTAGCTTAATGTTGTTATTCAAACCTCGGCGGCGAACCTCGCTACTGATCATCGACTTCATTCGACGCAAAGATTGAATCGCACTGAAATCAATATAACGACGAAAAACAAAAGGGCGCAGCATTTGGCGTAGCTCTTGATACTGCGGGTACATCTCACATCCCATCACCCGAGCTTTGATCATCGCGTAACGTTCCCAATCTCGCCCCTGTTCTTGGTAATAATCTTCAAGTGCGGCATAGCTCATTACCAAAGGGCCACTTTCTCCAAATGGGCGAAGTCGCATGTCGACGCGGTAGCAAAAACCATCGAAGGTTTGTTGGTCGAGCGCTTTGATGATGCGTTGACCAAGACGAGTAAAGAACTGGGCATTGGCAATGCTGCGGCGTGCGCCTTGGGTTTCGCCATTCTCTGGATACGTGAAAATTAGATCAATATCGGAAGAAAAGTTTAACTCGCCACCACCTAGTTTCCCCATGCCGATAATTAACATCGGCTGCACTTCACCGTCCTCACTTGTTGGCGTGCCCCACTCCTGACAACACACTTGATATTGCCATTGATAGGTTTCAAAAATCATCGCTTCTGCCAACTCAGATAAGTGGCTTAAAGACGTCTCTAGAGACCATGCATGCGTGAAATCCTTCCACGCAATGTACACCATTTCTCGGTTGCGAAACTGACGCAACACGCGATGACCAGACATCTCATCAGGACATTGTTCCAACAGTTCAGCAAGACGTGAGCGGTAAGACTCCTGACGACTTGGCTGCGCTAACATACTTGGCAACTCACGGGCTAGGACTTCATCGCGATGAATAGCTTCGGTTATAAATTGGCTTAAGCCCGCCACATAACGAAATTGCTGCGCAACCTCATCGGGCCAAAGGGGAAAATAACCTGCGTCTTGGGCGTTTTGTACGGCAGATTCAGCGATAGAAATCAGTGGCGAAGGCAGCTGCATTTTTCTTCCTTGTTTGAAAAGCACGGTAACTCATTCTTTATACCAGACTGAAAGCAAATAAAAACGCCCACAAAAGGTTTGTGGGCGTTTTATCAAAAGTTCGGGATCGAATATTAAACTTGGAAAGATTTGATCTTCTTGTCTAGCTCACCTGCATTATTTTGCATCATTTCAGAGGTTTCTAGCAGCTCGGTAACAACAACAACTGAGGCTTCCACCAACTCACGTACATTGGTGAGGTTTTGGCTCATCTCTTCTGCAACACTGCTTTGCTGACCAGACGCCGTCGCGATCTGGAAGTTCATGTCATTGATTTGCGTCACTTGCCCAACAATACCATCGAGCTCAGATCCAGCATTAGAAACCAACTCGTTTCCATCTGCCGCTTCTACAACGCTTTTTTCCATGAGTTCTACCGCAGATTCAGCACTGGTTTGCAGCTGTGCGATCATCTCTTGAATTTCTACCGTCGCTTGTTGTGTACGTTGGGCAAGGTTACGAACTTCATCTGCAACCACAGCAAAACCCCGCCCAGCCTCGCCAGCTCGCGCCGCTTCAATCGCCGCATTCAGTGCAAGCAGGTTGGTTTGTTCAGAAATGCCTTGAATCGTCCCTACAACGCTACCAATGGCTTCAACACGTTCTTCAACTTGGTTAACCGCTTGTGCCGATGAAGCGATATCCGACGAAAGTTCACTCATTTTCGCCATTGTACTTTGCAAGAACTGCTGACCAGAAATTGCTTGCGCGGAAGCTTGCTCTGTTAGAGAAGATGCCGTCTGGGCATGTTCCGCAACCGTTTGGACCGTCGACGACATTTCACTCATCGCCGTAGCAAGTTGATCAATTTCGTTAAACTCTTCTTGCGCCGATTCCTTCGTTTCCGACATGCTCAGTGTCATGACTTCGGTGAGCGTTGATAATTCATCAGACGCATTAATTTGCATTTGAATCACATCGTGCAATTGTCGACGTGTCTTTTCTAATTCACGTGCCACGTCTCCGTATTCATCTTTACAATCCATACCAAATGGAACAGAGAGGTTCTTGCTCGCCATCAGTTTGATCGCGTCGCTCAGATACTGTGTTTGACGCAACATTACTCTAGCCGCCGCTAATAAGAGCACGACAAAAACCACTATCAATAAGGCGGTTTGCCAAGCAACTTGCGTTAAGTATGCTTCATAATGCTGTTGGGCAACTTGCGCGTTTTGTGTCGCCGCTAAAAGTGAGTCGTAAAAAGTGTTTGCGTCCCACAGTTGTTTTGCCACGATCAGGACAGTGCTGAAGACCATCAACATGACCATTTTAGGCACCAGTCGAATGTCGGATATGACCCTTTCCCATGGCTTAAATGCCAGCTTTTCCATTGTCAGTTCTCCACCGAGTCTTATATAGTCTTTATCTATAATCTTTATATTACTTATAGTTATGTTCGCGCTTTGCGTGGTTACGCGATTTATTTTGAGCTTCGTATGAAAAACAATGATATCAAAGACAGCACACGACCGATGGGCCTGTTGTCACTAATATTGTCTTTTATGGCACTATTTGTGATCTCTGGCTTGTTGTTTTTCCCGATCGATCACGAAACCCGTCAAGTTCTTATCGGTCTGGATTTCATAATCTGTAGTATTTTTCTACTACAGCTCACCATTGATTTGATCCGGTCCACAGATCGCTGGTTATTCCTTAAACGTCATTGGATAGATTTCGTGGCGAGCATCCCATTGATAGAGCCCCTGCGCTTTGCTCGTATTTTTCATATTATGCGAGTGGTATTAGTACTGCGTTCGTCAAAGTTCATTTTGCATCAGCTCAAAGAAAACCGCCGCGAAACTACGGTCGCCTCTATACTGCTATTGATGGTTATCCTCATAACGCTCGGTTCTAGTGCAATGCTGTTTATCGAAGCGAAAAACCCAGAAGCGAATATTCGCACTGGCGCCGATGCTTTGTGGTGGGTATTTGTAACGATCTCAACGGTTGGTTACGGCGATCATTATCCTGTGACCTCCATAGGAAAGTTTTTGGCTGTCATCATCATTGTTTGCGGGGTGGGTATCTTTGGTATGATCTCGGGTCTTATCACCTCTATCCTTACTGCCCCAACGAAACAACAGACGCACAGTTCAATCAATAAAGAACGTATGCTCGAGCAGCTCCTAACCCAACAAGCGCAAATACTAGAACGACTCGATTTCATGGAAAAAGAGCTACAACAACGTAAAACAGAGACAAAAAAATAGGACCATGCGGTCCTATTTTTTTGTCGTTACCACCAGAACGATCATTCACGCCAATAAGGCTGTACTTCCACACTGATCGCTCGGGTTTGATCCATTGCATGCAAAATTGAGCGCTCTTGACGGTGCAACCAGCGTTCTAACTGCTCTTTTTCTGCGTCTTCCAGCATATCAACCAACGGGAGCAAGTGGTTCAGCATTAGCAGATCATCGATACCATGCACCAGATCCGCCCATGGTAAACGGAAGCTGTTACGCTCATCCGAGTTATACAAACTCGCGAAACCAATACCAGTATAGAGGTTACGCAATAAGCGATAACGCTGATCAACGTACTCTTGCGCCGTCAAATCGCGCTCTGCTGGGAAAGCTTCCATTAGCTCAGCCCAAGTGCGATCGAGCTGAGTAACTGAAAACGGCATGATATTACTTGCCATTTTTTCACGTGCTTTTTCATCAAGAAATGGCTGCCAACCGCGCGCTAAGATCCAGCGGCTTAGATCCAGCAGTAACCCTGTGTAACGCGCGGAATTGAGCAACCCTAGCACTTCTTCACGGCTTGGCAACTCTTGTAACTGCTGAGTCAACTCAGATACTAAGAACTTACGTGCATCCAACTTGCGCAGCACATTGCCTTTGTCATCTAAAAGCTCTTCAAGGTGTGCATGCTCATCCAACCAACTCAGTTCTTCTTCCAACCATTTAAGCTCTTGGCGCAGAATCGCGCTCGCGCGACGAGGGACAATCCCGCCAAAAATGGTCAATGTTTGACGAATGAAACGAATGGCATTACTGATTTCACGCAGTGCTTCCACGCTGTCACGCTCAGCATAAATTTGCTCGTGATAATGCCAATGAGACAAAGCGTGCTCTAAAGAGTTGATCAAGCAAAATTCAACGGTATCCGTCGGACTACTGTCCACAAGTGCCAATGATTTTACTTCATCACCCGCATAACCGCTTGCAAGTCGATAACCTTTCGCCGCTTTGCTCAAGTTACCCAAGCGCATACCACCTTGCTCGCAAAAGCTGCGTGCCAGTGTGAATAAAGCTTCGGTTTGGCCAGACTTAAGTTCCAGTTCAACTTCGCAAATTGGCTCTTGCTTCTCTTCTTCGTCTTCACCTTTGGCTACAACTAAGCCTTGGTCAAAAGCAACTTCAATCTGACTGCCATCGGGCATGCCAATCAGCCATTGTTCACGTGTGAAGTTGGTCGAGAATAATGGCATAAGCTCGGATTGCAGCGTTTCTGCATCTTTACCTGGAGGCCAAATATCTAGAGGATGAAGCGACAGATTAGGCTCGTCGCTAGTGTGCTCAGCATTGTATTCTGGTCTTTGATGTAAGCCTGCGACGACGCGTCCTGCTGTCTTTACGGTTTGGACGAATACATCATCAAAACGGCGAATTCTTAAACCAATGTCGTGCTTTCGAAGCCATTTATCGGCAGTATCAAAATAGGTGTTACCCAAGTCACGACAACTATGCTGAAGTACTTTTGTCTCAGAAATTTTTTCTTTTAAAGTTTCTGAAAATTCAGGAGAAACAAAAAACTTCAGTTCTATTTCGGTTTCCATAGCTATACCTTTCAAAGCAGATAGAAACAGGATATTGCGTAATTTCTCACACGGCAAGAGAGAAATATCGCCGGAATGATGATCTAAAACAGTTTTAATGAGCGATTTAATGCGTTACCATGCGCGCCTTTATAGCCATCGTTCAACATTTCGCCAAGCACTCAGAAATGGTGTATGTTTTTTTAAGGTTATAGTTATTAGGTTGAATGACCATGCCAGTAAATACAATTATGGGGTTATTTGCAAAGTCCCCAATTAAGCCTTTGCAACGCCACGTTGTGTGTGTCAACGAATGTTGTTCACACTTGGTGAAATTCTTTGAAGTATCTTCAAAGGGTGATTGGGAAAAAGCAGCAGAAATCCGTGCACAAATTTCTCACCTAGAGAAAGAAGCGGATGTGCTGAAACGTGAAATCCGTCTAAAACTGCCTCGCGGTTTGTTCATGCCAGTCGACCGTACTGACATGCTTGAGCTTTTGACTCAACAGGACAAACTTGCAAACCTGGCAAAAGACATTGCTGGCCGTGTATATGGTCGTCAACTTGTCATCCCTGAGGCTCTCCAACCAAACTTCCTCGCTTACGTTCAACGTTGTCTTGATGCTGCCGATCAGGCGCAAAAGGTAATCAATGAACTTGATGAATTGCTAGAAACCGGCTTCAAAGGCCGTGAAGTGACGCTCGTCGCTGAAATGATTCATCAATTAGACGTTATCGAAGATGATACCGATGCCATGCAGATTGAACTTCGCCAACAGTTGATGGTGATTGAAGCTGACATGAACCCTATCGATGTCATGTTCCTGTACAAGATTCTTGAATGGGTAGGTGGTATTGCCGACCAAGCGCAGCGCGTAGGTGCTCGTTTGGAAGTCATGCTATCTCGATCTTAAAACATAAAGTTAACGACATAACGAAGAGCATAATTAACACGTGTCATAGGGACGATGACTATTTTCATCGTCTTATGGTTTGGCGCGCGTAAAATTTTGTTCCGCTTGTTATAAAACAACTAGGTATTACGATGGATATCCTTGCGAACTACGGCACTGTCCTGATTATTGTTGCAGCGATTTTTGGTTTCATGATGGCGATTGGTATTGGCGCGAACGACGTTGCTAATGCGATGGGTACATCTGTAGGTTCAAAAGCGCTAACTGTAAAACAAGCTATCATCATTGCGATGATCTTCGAATTTGCAGGTGCTTACCTTGCAGGCGGTGAAGTAACCGACACTATCCGTAAAGGTGTAATCGAAACTTCTTTATTTGCTAGTCAACCAGATGTTCTTGTCTACGGCATGATGTCTGCGCTTTTAGCAGCAGGTACATGGCTGCTTCTTGCTTCTTACATGGGCTGGCCAGTATCAACGACTCACTCAATCATCGGTGCAATCATTGGTTTTGCATGCGTATCAGTAGGTACTGAAGCGGTTGACTGGGGCAGCGTTCAAGGCATTGTTGGTAGCTGGATTATTACGCCAGTGATTTCAGGTTTCTTTGCTTACGTTATCTTTGTCAGCGCACAACGCCTGATTTTTGATACAGAGAACCCTCTGTTTAATGCGAAACGTTTTGTACCTGTTTACATGTTCATCACAACAATGGTGATTGCACTTGTAACCATCAAAAAAGGTCTAAAACACGTTGGTCTTCACCTGACCAATGGTGAAGCCTGGATGTGGGCAGCAGCAGTTTCAGCACTTGTGATGATTGGCGGCTACGTATACATCCAGAAAAAATTCGCTAATCGCGAAGAAGACCGCAGCTTTTCTGGCGTGGAAGGTATCTTCAGCGTTCTGATGGTTATCACCGCTTGTGCGATGGCATTTGCACACGGTTCAAACGACGTTGCAAACGCCATTGGTCCACTGTCTGCTGTCGTATCGACTGTTGAACACATGGGCGAAATCAGCACGAAAAGCACCATCGCTTGGTGGATTCTACCTCTTGGTGGTATTGGTATCGTGGTCGGTCTTGCAACACTGGGTCACAAAGTAATGGCAACCGTTGGTACAGGCATCACTGAGCTAACGCCTAGCCGCGGTTTTGCAGCACAGCTAGCAACAGCATGTACGGTAGTTCTAGCGTCTGGTACAGGCCTGCCAATTTCAACCACTCAAACATTGGTTGGTGCGGTTCTCGGTGTTGGCTTTGCTCGTGGTATCGCAGCACTGAACCTAGGCGTAGTTCGTAACATCGTGGCATCATGGATCGTTACACTACCAGCGGGTGCGTTATTAGCCGTAGTATTCTTCTACGGACTTCAAGCGATGTTCGCTTAAGACACTCGTCAATAGAATGTAAGCGCTTTGTCATTATTGACTCAAACGCACAGAAAGGGAGGCTTTGCCTCCCTTCTTTGTTGCACCGAGGTTTGAAACTGCATACTATTCGTCTATTTCCGGCTCCAATCATTCGGTGCCAACGCTGTCTCCAAGAAAAATCGTTAAGGGATTTACTGTGAAAAAACTAATCATCACGGTTTTGTTTACTTTGCTAGCAGCGCCAGCGGCCCTAGCAGCAGACCGTTATATTTCTGATGACCTCTTCACTTTTATGCACTCAGGTCCAAATAACACCTACCGTATTATTGGTAGTGTTAACGCCGGTTCTAAAGTACAACTGATTAAAACCAACCGAGATACTGGCTACACGCAAGTTCGTGATGACCGTGGTCGCACTGGTTGGGTACAAAGCAAGTTTGTGACAAACCAAGAGAGCATGGCAATTCGCCTTCCTCGCATTGAGAAAGAGCTAGCCGAAGTAAAAGAGCAGCTTGCTAATGCTCGTCAAACTTCTGATGCAGAGAAAGCCGGTCTTGTTACCTCTCTCGAAACACGTAACCAACAAATTTCAGATCTAGAAAATAAATACTCTGAGATCAGTGATCAGCTTACTTCTGTTGAAACAGAAAACCGCGAGCTACGCGCAAAACTGGATACACAAAAAGATGACATGCTGCTTAAGTACTTCACTTATGGCGGCGGTGTCGCAGGTTTAGGTTTACTATTTGGTTTGATTCTTCCGCATGTCATGCCTCGTAGAAAGCGCTCTCCTGCGGGTTGGGCATAAACCCTTACGCTTTTATCTTTAAAAAGAACGCAAAAGCCAGTCGATATTGACTGGCTTTTTAGTTTGCTTCGTTTGATAGAAGTGAGTACTACTCCCCCATTGAACTAGAGGCTCGACGACGATCCGTTGCGCCATAAAGCTTGCCATCTTTTAGCTCAATTGCATTCAAACCGCTTACCACTGGAATAACGTGCACTGGGTAGCCAAGCTCCATAAACTCAGGCACCAACATTTCTGCGAACGTTTTCTTTTCCACCAGCAAACCAGTCGGGTCATAAGACTTGGTGCGGTCTATCTTAGTGCCATACTGGATGTTTGGTAAGTCAATAGCCTCTTGCGCTGATAAGTTCCAATCCAGCACCCCAACCACGGTTTTGAGTACATACCCCGGGATTTGTGAACTACCTGGTGACCCAACCACCAAACGCAAATTATCATCACTGTCCATCACCATTAATGGCGTAATAGCCGAACGTGGACGCTTGCCCGCTTCAATTGAGTTTTGCGTAGGTTTGCCGTTAACCGTTGGCAGAGGTGAGAAGTTAGCCATCTGCGCGTTCAAGATAACGCCATCGACCATCACACCCGAGCCCATACCTGTTCCTACCGTACTAGTCATTGCTATTGCATTTCCATCTCTATCGACGATAGAAATATGCCCTGTATCTTTGCTCTCGAAGCCTTGATATTGCGCATACTGAGTTTGCGTTATCTGTCCTGCTTTTGGATCCTCTTTTGAAGTGCCATTATCGGGGATTAAATCACGTCTCTGATCTAGATAGGCTTTAGACAACAACTGTTCAACTGGCGCTTCCACATAATCCGGATCTCCGGCATACGCAATACGATCGGCTTTTGCAATTCGCATCGCTTCAGTCATGAGACGCCAAGGTTCCACATCCGTTTTCGCCATATGGGCAATGTCATAGGGTGCAAGCAGTTCAAGACTCTGAGCGACCATCACACCGCCCGAAGCTGGGTAACCAAAAGAGACGATTTTATTCCCACGGTAGTCGCTCTCAATGATGTCACGCTGCTTCACTTGGTAATGTTTAAAATCTTCTAAAGACAACTTCTCGTGTTGGTCGTCAATACGACTATTAACCGTCTCTACGATGTGCTGACCAAGCTCACCACCATAAAGGTAACTATCGCCTTGTTGCGCGATCTTCCTCAGCGTCTCAGCCATCTTAGGGTTCTTCATCAAGGTTCCCGTCGGCTTAATATCGTCCCCTTGCCAATACAAGGCTTTCACTTCCGGATCTTGCTCAAGTCGGCTTTGCTCTCTTACTACGATGTCGTAGGTGTAGCTGTTCATCGCGTACCCATTGCTCGCCAATGTAATCGCCGGCTTAATCAGCTCTGCCCATGGCAACTTGCCGTATTGTTCATGAGTGGTGTAAAGCAACCGCAACGTGCCCGGAACCGCAACAGAACGAGGGCCTAATATTTCGTTGCGACTGAGTACTTCCCCATTCTCAACAAACATTTCAGGGTTCGCGCTAGAGGGCGCTTCATCTCGACCATCAAGGGCCAGAAATTTTTTCTCGTCATGTTGATAAAACAGCGCGAAAGTCCCGCCGCCAATTCCGGTCATATCTGGCTCAACGACAGACATCACCATCTGCATCGCGACCATAGCATCAACAGCGTTACCGCCTTCTTTCAATATTGAGTAACCGGTACTGCTCACGTAAGGATTCGTCGCACTGACCATGAAATCTTGCCCGCGACTATCTGGTGTAACTGGGAATGGATCTGGCTTTGCTGCATAGCTTGTCGATGCAACAATACTTAAAGAAAAAATCAGAATACGCATGTGTCTCTGTTTAGACTCCTATTATGTGATGGGGTCTAACGTGGACCAAGTCATTACTCCGAAGTTCGTGAAGATGGTGTCTTTTTACACAACGCTGACTGGAATCGCGCTATCAATAGATGAATGATATTGGTGCTATTTAAACGACTGAGAAAAGCTATATTTTGCTTGTTTGAGTATCTAAAAATCATCACCAGAATAGATGCAAAAGATGCTCTGAAAAATAAAAAGCCAGCGATATGATTTCGCTGGCTTGATGTGTTTCTACAAGAGTTACCCTTTCCACTCATACAACGCTGGTATACGAATTTGCTCACCTTGGAACTCAACAATCACAGCTTGCGGTTGTATTTCTCTTAGAGTGACCTGATCATCAACGACATCCCCTTGATGATACTCAACATTGTTAATTTTCACCCAACGGCGATTTTCATCACTAGCGTACATATGGGTTTGCAAATTAAGCGCAGGTAGACGCCCTTGCCACTGGTGAGCGTTGCGCTCTAAATCGTTCACGCGTGCCGTTTGTGATGACGAATTGTCATCATCTCGGGATAAGGCATTTTCGACCTTCCTAGCTAAATCAGGAGATAATGAGGATAAATCCAGATCATCCAAAGACAACCCGAGGTCCTCTTCAGCAGCAGAAGTCGTTTGGGTTGATGCTGAGTTGCGTGTTTCATCTCTGCTTGGTGTATGGCTTGTGTATTCATCGGGGGTGGTAAATGTACCAAAATCACGCGATAGCTCTGCACTTGGCCACTCTCTTGGCAATTGGGCCAACTGGGTGTTCTCTGGATAGTCTAATACTTTGAAAGGTGATACCACTTCGACCTTTTCTATCGGGGACGTTGTATCTACTTCAACACTCGGTGCAAAGAGATCTAAGTACCAAGCGACTCCAATAGCAGAAGCAGTGATTGGCAGCAAGAACAGACCTATATGTTTCACAGCTGACATTATGCGTCCTCCTTCTCTATTCTCGCCAGTTGAGGCGCATCTGGCTGAACATTTTGCTGAAGTCGGTCTAGCGTTCGCTTACCAGCAATACCATCGACACCAATTCCTTGCCAGCGTTGAAATAACTCGACTCGCTCTTTCATCGCACCATCAAAAATAGACGTTTCAAGCAGTGGCTCACTCACCGCTTCTGCTAATAATCGGTCTAATACTTCAATCGCAGGGCCTTCCATGTCTAAACGTAATGTTTCATTCAGCGGAGCATGCCACAGTTCGATAATATTGCCCTGCCACAACGGCTTTAGCCATGAAATTGGCAGACGGAGACGCTGCTTACCATTGAGCACTTCAGCTTGGTCATTACCGACGGCATATAGAATGACATACCCAACATCACCTTGATAATTCAACTCCAAGATCACAGGGCGATTTTGTTGCATCAACAGCGGCCAAGTCGCCATTTTACGCTCACAACGCATAGTCGACTGCGGTTCTGACAAACAAAGGTTATCGCGAACCGATGCTTGATATCCCCACAAACGATACAAATCATTTACAGCGAGGTTCGACTGTTTTTGTGTTAACAATAAAGCACGCTGCTCATCCGTTAACTGTTGGCTGACGACGGTTGGTGTTGGCTCTACTCTTGGCTCCGTCACTTGTGTCAACACTGACGTCGCTTGAGCTGGCATATAATTCACGACCGCCCACCCCGTACTTAATGCAGCAATAAGGCCTACCGTGACAGAGCCCCAAGCAGGCCAACGGAAAGTCCGGCGCTCTTTTTTATCTTGCTGATAAATATCTGCCTGAAACTGCATCACCTCTTCACAGGCCTGCTGAACGGTTTGCTTATCCACAACCACATTACCCTGGTGATAACTAATGTTGAGGGATTTGTCACAGATAAGGTTGATGAGCCGCGGTATACCGTGACTGTATTTGGCTATAAGTTTACAAGAAGCACGATTAAACAGTTGCTGGTTGCCACCTGCTGTATGTAGTCGAAATGCGATGTAATCTTCTGTCTCTTTTTCATCCAACGGCAACAGGTGATAACGCCCAGTAATACGCTGGGCAAGTTGGCGTAGTTGTGTTGTTTGTAATAACCGCTGCAATTCAGGCTGCCCGACCAACAACACTTTGAGCAGTTTTCTGGTATCGGTTTCCAAGTTGGTCAACAAGCGCAACTGCTCTAGAACGTCGGCAGCAAGGTGTTGAGCCTCATCAATGACCAGCAATGTCTGCCAACCTGAACGATAATTACGCAGCAAATATTGATGGATAACCTGGTTTAGCTGTTTGAGGTTTGCGTCTGGCGGATAGGTGATTTTGAACTCATCACAAATGGCTTCAAGCAAGTCTCTACTCGAAAACGTGGGATTGAGGATAAGACCCGCTTTGGTGTTATCACCCAAATTCGCCAGCATCGCTTTTGCGACAGTCGTTTTGCCTGTACCTACTTCGCCAGTAAGCATAGCAAAACCACCGCCATCGCCTAGCCCGGCTTGGAGATGTGTGATTGCCTCTTTGTGACGTTGGCTTAAATACAAATAACGTGAGTTTGGAACAATCGAAAATGGTTGTTCGACAAACCCAAAAAAGTCCTTATACATTAGGCTCTCCAGCTAAAAAACCACCTGAGAATAGTCAGATATAATATAAACATAGCCGCATCTACTCTCGGGAGTAAAGAAAAGTACCATTGCTTGCTACAATGTCCAACGGCATATCCATAAATTAAGAGGTAATTCGTGCAAGTTTATTTAGTAGGTGGCGCAGTTCGAGATAAATTGCTCGGAATTGATAGTTATGACAACGATTGGGTGGTCGTAGGCGCGACGCCTGAGATGATGTTGTCCCAAGGGTACACCGCCGTTGGTAAAGACTTTCCTGTATTTCTGCATCCCAAAAGTAAAGAAGAACATGCCCTTGCACGAACAGAGAGAAAGTCAGGTTCTGGTTACACTGGCTTTGAATGTTTCTTCGATCAAAACGTCACCTTAGAAGAAGATTTGATACGTCGTGATTTAACCATTAACGCGATGGCAATGGAGAGTGATGGCACGATCCATGACCCATATGGTGGTCAGCAAGATCTCAACGATAAACTGCTACGCCATGTATCAGACGCCTTTATTGAAGATCCTCTACGCGTTTTACGTGTCGCTCGCTTCGCTGCAAAGCTTGCTGATCTAAACTTTACGGTTGCCGACGAAACTATGCGGTTAATGCGTCACATGGCAGAATCTGGAGAGCTAAGTACACTGACTCCCGAGCGTGTTTGGCAAGAATGGCATAAATCTCTCTCTACTCCTCGCCCTGATATTTTCTTATCGGTTCTACGAGACTGTGGTGCATTAACCGTGGTGTTACCTGAAATTGATGCACTATTTGGCGTACCTCAACCTGAGAAGTGGCATCCAGAAATCGATACTGGCATCCATACTTTGATGGTGGCAGAGCAAGCCGCAAAATTGAGTAACTCACTCCCCGTCAGGTTTGCCGCCCAAGTGCATGACTTGGGTAAAGGCGTGACGCCAGAGAGCGAATGGCCAAGCCACAAAATGCATTGCCATACAGGATTAAAACTGATCAAAAAGCTGTGCGAACGTGTCCGGGTACCAAATGAGTTTCGTGATTTAGCCTTGATGGTGTGCGAACAGCACTCCAATATTCATCGCGCGGCTGAACTTAAACCACAAACCATAATTAAAATACTCAATAAGCTCGATGTGTGGCGTAAGTCCGAACGTCTGCAAGATATCTTGCTTTGCTGCCAAGCGGATCACGCTGGTCGTAAAGGACTGGAAACGCAACCATATCCACAGGCGGATATTTTTAGGCAAGCCTACCAAGCAGCAGCGGCAGTTGACGTTCAAATCATAATCAAAGAGGGCTTTAAAGGCCCTGCGATTCGTGACGAGCAAGAAAAACGACGTATTGAAGCAGTGAAAGCAGCACTTAAGAAGTAACGAACAAACAAAAACGCCCGCGGATTTCGCGGGCGTTTTTCGTTAACATCAATTATGCACTTAATAGAAAAGCGAACAAACCGACGCCCAAAATGAGACGGTAAATCACAAACGGTGTCATGCCCATGCGTGAAATCATCTTCAAGAAGAAGTGAATACAGATGTACGCACTGATAAACGATGTGATAATGCCAGTCATTAAGAAACCAACATGGACAGGTTCACCACTGGTCACTAACTTCATGCCTAAGTAGCTACCAGCTAATGTAATGATTGGGATCGACATTAAAAACGAAAATCGGGCAGCCGCTTCTCGAGTAAAGCCAAGGTAAAGCGCTGCTGTGATGGTCGCCCCTGAACGTGAAGTTCCAGGAATCATCGCTAAGGCTTGAGCAATACCGATAAATACAGCTTTCTTCCAACCCGTTTGGTATTCATCGGCAACGAGTTTAGCGTTTTTGTCTACCCACCATAGCAACAGGCCAAATACGATCGTAGTAGTCGCGATGACGTAAGCGCTACGTAGATACACTTCAATGATGTCTTTCATCAATAAGCCAAACACACAAGCTGGAATCGTCGCAATCACGATCATCCAAGCCAATTTAGCTTCTTTACTGCGATCTCCTTTAAAGATCGAAGCAAATAACGCTTGAAACAAAGTGATTACTTCATGACGAAAATAGATCACGACAGCCATTAATGTACCGACGTGAACAGCAACATCAAAGGCTAGACCTTGGTCTTCCCACCCTAAAATAGCGGAAGGCAGGATCAAATGGGCAGAGCTTGAGATAGGCAAAAACTCTGTCAGCCCCTGAATCAGAGCCAAAATAAAGGCTTCAAAATAACTCATGTAAACAACTCAAATTAAAAATGAAAGGAAACGGGTTTGAGCGAATCGACTGGCTGCATAGCATGCCAAATGTCTGCGACTGTGCGTCCATCGCCTGGGATCACTAATTGCGGTTCGAGATCATACAGCGGCTTTGTGACAAAAGGATATTTGTAGATATCACTGCGAGGTAGCTCAGGTTTTTTCTTGGAGACGCGCTCACCGAACAACACTATATCGAGATCCAGTGTTCGATCCTGATACTTTTGCGCGTTTTCTTCGCGTCCCCACTTAAATTCAATCTCGCGTAGTTGATGGCTCAACTCTTCTAATGACAACTCGGTACGCATTGCAACGACAAAGTTGTAGAAATTCTTGCTGCTAAAACCAATAGGTTCGCATTCATATATCGGTGATACGAGGAGATTTTCTCCAAGCCGTTGCAGCTCCTGATACGCAGCAAGCACATGTTGCTCTCTTTCTACGTTCGTCCCAACACCGATATAGGTGGTGATCATGCTCGGCCTCGCTCAATCACCACACCAACAGCACGTGCTTGCGGCACGGCGCCAGGCTTCGCTAGGCGGATTTTCACCCAAGGCACAGAGAAACGCTGCATGATAAGCTCTGCTACTTCTTCAGCCACGCGCTCGACCAGTAAGAAACGACCATTTTCAATGTGGTTAAGTACCGCCTCACTCACCTGCGAGTAATCCAGTGCATCTTGCACATCATCACTTTTGCCCGCAGGTTTATTATCGTGTGCCATTTCAATATCTAGAACCAACTTTTGTTTGATTTGTTGTTCCCAGTCGTACACGCCAATGGTGGTGATTACTTCTAACTGTTCAATAAAAACTTTATCCAGAGCCATCTTATGTCCTTCTATTACAGAGGTCGGATACCCGTGAGGGGTAATTTGATCGTATTATTCTATACCTAAGTAACATTTACTTTGGTCATCACAATGTTACTTAGGTATAAACTGCGAAAGCATCTTTATATACAAGAAATCACATAATGCAAGCTCTATCACAGTGAGGATTTCTGCATTATGTAAATTCGGGGTATGATAGCAACTACGCGGGAACCGAGCATTAAATTCCAATCCATCAAGGACTTTTATGGACGCACTGGCACTGATAATGACAATGGCCGCCTATTTATTAGGTTCGGTTTCCAGTGCGGTTTTGATCTGTCGACTCTTAAAACTGCCAGACCCACGCAGTGTGGGATCTAACAATCCTGGAGCAACGAACGTATTGCGTATTGGCGGACGAGGAGCCGCTGTTTCAGTCTTGTTGTGCGATATGCTCAAAGGCACTATCCCCGTGTGGGGCGGATACTTTCTTGGTATCGACCCTATCATTCTTGGCGTCATCGCCATTGCTGCCTGTCTTGGCCACATGTACCCCATCTTTTTCCACTTTAAAGGCGGAAAAGGTGTCGCAACCGCGCTTGGCGCTATCGCTCCGATTGGTTTGGACTTAACAGGATTGGTAATGTTAACTTGGCTGTCAGTAGCCGCGCTATTCCGCTATTCATCCTTAGCGGCTCTCGTCACGGTTTTGGTCACTCCGTTTTATACTTGGATGTTTAAACCGCAATACACGTTACCTGTTGCTATGCTGTGCTGCTTAATCGTATTTAAGCATCATCAAAATATTCGTCGGCTTTTGTCTGGCGACGAGCCAAAAATCGGCGAGAAAAAACTGACACAAAAAAACTCGGCTTAATGCCGAGTTTTTCGTTTAAAGAAGGATGTATTGGTTACGCATGAACTCGATTCAGGAAGCTCAACAACATCTGGTTGACGAACTCAGGTTGCTCTAAACAACTGATGTGTCCCGCTTGAGGAATCTCCACCAACTCACTGCCTGTGATACAGTCTTTCATTAAATAAGATTCAAAAACTGGACGGGGTTTATCTTCACAGCCCACTGCAATTAACGTCGGCAGAGCAAATTTTTCCGAATCCTCAATCACATCCCGGCGACCAAACACCATGCGCCCTATGCGAGCTACTTCCACCGCACGCTCACCATTCAGGTCTTCTAAACTGCGTTTGAATGAAGCGACAAGTTTAGGGTTATCCTGATTGACGTTGTTGGCAAAGAACAGCGGCACAACGGCTTCAATAATTGGCGCAGGCACTGCTTGGACTTGGCTGATGGTATCAAGCATTGCAAAATACTTCTTATACGTAACTTCTGGCTCCCAGCCAATGAAGGTATCCATCAATACCAGTGACTTAACACGTTGCAGCGCTTGAGCCGTTAGCTCCGCTCCCCACATGCCGCCAACAGATAAGCCCACTATCGAGAACTCTTCGATATCTAAATGATCCATCAATGCCAACATATGTTGTGCATAGTCGGCCAATGACTGTGTCGATGCAGGTGCAGCGTCCGATTCACCATGTGCCCAAAGATCTGGCACAATACAACGGAATGACTGGCTTAAAACCTCTACTTGCGGCGCCCACATTTGGCTATCCCAAAGGTAACTATGACCAAATAGAAGCACAGGGCCCTCACCTTTATCTAGATAAGCAAGTTGCTGACCTTCAATTTCAAACTTATTCATTGTTATATCCATTTCTTATTCTTCCACGTCATCCTAGCACTGAAACAATAGCGAACTGCTCGCATCAGTCAGAATGTAAAACGAGGCGGTTCATTGAATAATTAAAAATAAAGGCCTCTGAGGAGCAGAGACCTTTATTACACAGAACCGGTTTCAAACCTACCGCATAAATTTGACTAAGCGACAGGTGTTAGTTGATCAATTGGCCAACGTGGACGAGCCTCTACTGACATATCAGCCACTTCGCCATTCTTCAAGCGCTGCATGCCTGCGTAAGCGATCATCGCACCGTTATCTGTACAGAACTCAGTACGTGGGTAGTAAACTTCGCCGCCAACTTTCTTCGCTAACTTCTCTAACTCAGCTCGTAAACGACGGTTAGCACTCACACCACCAGCAATAACAATGCGTTTCATGCCTGTTTGCTCAAGCGCGCGCTTACATTTAATAGCCAACGTAGCACACACAGCCTCTTCAAATGCCAATGCGATGTCCGCGCGGGTTTGCTCGTCATCACCGTTTGCAGCAATCGTGTTAGCCGTAAAGGTTTTTAGACCAGAGAAACTCATGTCCAAACCTGGCACATTCGTCATTGGGCGTGGGAACTTAAAGCGGCCCGGTGTACCTTTTTCCGCCAGTTTAGATAATAGTGGACCTCCTGGGTAATCCAAACCCATTAGCTTCGCTGTTTTATCAAACGCTTCGCCCGCCGCATCATCAATCGACTCACCTAGAATTTTGTACTCACCGATGCCTCTCACTTCCACCATCATAGAGTGGCCGCCCGATACTAATACCGCCACAAACGGGAACGGTGGAGGGTTATCTTCCAACATTGGGGCCAATAGGTGACCTTCCATATGATGAACAGGTACCGCTGGCACTCCCCAAGCATAAGCAATACTGCGACCGATAGTCGCACCCACTAATAGCGCCCCAACAAGACCAGGCCCCGCGGTATACGCGACACCATCGATGTCTTTTGAAGTTAAGTTCGCTTCTTTTAGTGCCTCTTTAATAAGAGGAATGGTTTTCTTTACGTGGTCACGTGAAGCCAACTCAGGCACCACACCGCCGTAATCTGCGTGCAGTTTTACTTGGCTATATAGCTTGTGTGACAAGAGACCGTTTTCATCGTCATAAATTGCGATGCCAGTCTCGTCACAAGAGGTTTCAATACCAATAATGCGCATGGTTTTCTCAGTATGCTTTCTGTATAGAGGAAATTTGGGCGTCATATTACCTCGCCTTGGTGCTGCAAACAAATTTTGTACAGACAATAATCGACAAAAGGCTTTACAAAGTAGTTGTGATCGGATTAAAATTCCGCACCATTTTTGATCAAGCTGGTAAGAGACCTAACAATTGTGATTTGGTCTGTTGAATACCAGCGTTAACGAATAACCCCTGAGGTGAAAGGCATATGCCAGTAGTTAAAGTACGTGAAAACGAACCGTTCGACGTTGCTCTACGTCGTTTTAAGCGCTCTTGCGAAAAAGCAGGTATCCTTTCTGAAGTGCGTCGTCGTGAGCACTACGAAAAACCAACTACAGTTCGCAAACGCGCTAAAGCAGCAGCTCAAAAGCGTCACGCTAAGAAGCTAGCTCGCGAAAACGCTCGTCGCGTTCGCCTGTACTAATAACTGAGCTCCAAAAGGAATTTAGTTATGGCTCTGATTGATCAACTCAAAGAAGAGCAAAAATTAGCGATGAAAGCCAAGGACAAATTGCGCCTTGGTACTATTCGTTTAGCCCTATCAGCAATCAAGCAACGTGAAGTTGACGAACAGATTACTCTGAACGATGACGACATTCTTGTAGTATTGACCAAGATGGTTAAACAACGTCGCGACTCTGTAGCGCAGTTTGAAGCAGCGGGTCGTCAAGATCTTGCTGATGCGGAACAAGCAGAAATTACCGTTCTTGAGGACTTTATGCCTCAACCACTGACAGACGAAGAAGTAGCGGCTCTCATCGAGAACGCGATTGCTGAATCTGGCGCAGCTGGCATGCAAGACATGGGCAAAGTAATGGGCGTTCTGAAACCGCAAATTCAAGGGCGTGCAGATATGGGTAAAGTAAGCGGTTTAGTTCGCGCTAAATTGGCTTAAGGTACCCCACCCAATTGCAGCAAGCCGTGCTATCCTTTGGAGCGCACGGCTTGTTTGTATCTGGATGGATGGAATGAAATCAATGGGCAATACGCTCATTCTTTTAAGGCATTCACTCCACTCATCATCTTCTTTTTTTGTTAGGTTTTATGGCTGGACACATCCCTCGCAGTTTTATCGATGACCTTCTAGCTCGACTTGATATTGTCGATATCATCGACGCACGTGTGAAACTTAAGAAAAAAGGCAAAAACTACGGCGCATGCTGCCCTTTCCACAACGAAAAGACACCCTCATTCAGTGTCAGTCAAGAAAAGCAGTTCTACCATTGTTTTGGTTGTGGCGCGCATGGAAATGCCATCGATTTTTTGATGGAATTCGACCGACTAGAATTCGTCGAAGCCATTGAAGAACTCGCTTCATACTTGGGTTTAGATGTTCCTCGCGAACAACGTAGCGGCGGTAATGGTTCGTTTCAGTCAGGCCCACAAGCAAGCAGCAGTGAAAAACGTAACCTATACGACTTAATGGGCAGCATTGCTCAATTTTATCGTAACCAACTCAAACAGCCAGCAAGTAAGGTGGCGATTGAGTATCTAAAAGATCGTGGCCTGTCTGGTGAAATCGTCCAGAAGTTTGGCATCGGCTATGTGGCTGATGAATGGGATTTAGTTCGTAAGAACTTTGGCCAGAATAAAGAAAACCAAGACATGCTCGTCACAGGCGGCATGTTGATTGAAAACGATAAAGGCAACCGCTACGACCGATTCCGTGGTCGAGTGATGTTTCCTATTCGAGATAGACGCGGCCGAGTAATAGGCTTTGGTGGTCGAGTATTAGGTGATGGGACACCAAAATATCTCAACTCACCCGAAACCCCGATATTTCATAAAGGTAAAGAGTTGTATGGCCTTTATGAAGTACTACAAGCGTATCGTGAGCCACCACAAATTTTAGTGGTTGAAGGCTATATGGATGTTGTCGCGCTTGCTCAATATGGCGTAGATTATTCCGTTGCCTCATTAGGAACCTCGACAACGGGCGATCACTTGCAGGTGTTATTCAGGCAAACAAGCACCGTCGTGTGTTGTTATGACGGTGACCGCGCAGGCCGTGAAGCCGCGTGGCGTGCCATGGAAAATGCATTGCCTTACCTAACGGATGGTCGCCAGTTAAAATTCATGTTTTTGCCGGATGGAGAAGATCCCGACTCTTATATCCGACAAAACGGAAAACAAGCATTTGAGCAGCAAGTGTCTAATGCGATGCCCTTGTCTGAATTCATGTTCAGCTCATTGACTCAGCAGGTCGATATGAGCACGAAAGAAGGCATGGCAAAACTGAGTACTCTTGCGGTTCCTCTCATTGATAAAGTCCCTGGCGGCACTTTAAGACTATACTTGAGAGAATTGCTTGGCCGCCGTTTGGGTTTGGTTGATGAACGCCAACTACAGCAGCTAATTTCAAAACAAGGTAAAGAGGATAAAAGGCCTCAACCTCATAAAGAAATCAAGCGAACGCCGATGCGAGAAGTGATCGCGTTACTGATTCAAAACCCACAATACGTAAGTATGGTGCCAGATCTAACTAGCGTTAGAGATTTGCCCATTCCTGGTCTAAGTTTATTTGTTGATGTACTTGATAAATGCCAAGCGCATCCCCATATCAACACAGGCCAATTATTAGAGCATTGGCGAAACAGCCAAAATGAGACCCTTCTGTCTCGTCTCGCGAGTTGGGACATTCCACTCGATGAGGACAACCAAGAAGAAATCTTTTTAGACTCACTGGATAAAATTATTGCCCAGTGCGTAGAAAAACAAATTGAAAACCTGCAGGCCAAAGCAAGAAGTGTCGGTTTATCAGCCGAAGAGAAAAGGGAGCTGCTAGCACTTATGCTAGATTTAAAAGCGTAACCCTGTTTAATTAGTCAGCAACGATTTAATTTGTTATAGTAAGTGGTTTGCATTTCGCATACTGATTCCTTCACCAGATTACGAAGTTGGATACCGTCTATGGATCACAATCCGCAGTCACAGCTAAAGTCACTTGTTATTAAAGGCAAGGAACAAGGCTATCTGACCTACGCCGAAGTAAATGACCACCTACCTGCTGAAATCGTAGATTCAGAACAGGTAGAAGACATCATTCAGATGATCAACGACATGGGCATTAAGGTAGTAGAAACTGCTCCTGATGCTGATGATTTAGCACTGAACGATGACACAAATATTACCGATGAAGATGCAGCCGAAGCTGCAGCCGCTGCACTTTCTAGCGTAGAGAGTGAGATTGGTCGTACAACAGACCCAGTACGTATGTACATGCGTGAGATGGGTACTGTCGAACTTCTAACTCGCGAAGGCGAAATCGACATCGCAAAACGTATTGAAGAAGGTATTAACCAAGTTCAATCGTCTGTTGCTGAATACCCAGGCACAATTCCGTACATTCTTGAGCAATTTGACAAAGTTCAAGCTGAAGAACTACGTCTTACAGACCTAATTTCAGGTTTTGTAGATCCAGATGCTGACGACACCGCTGCACCAACGGCAACACACATCGGTTCTGAACTGACTGAATCTCAGTTAGAAGAAGAAGACGATGAAGACGTTGATGACGACGAAGATAGCGATGACGATTCAGATGATTCTGAAGAAGATGTAGGTATCGATCCAGAATTAGCGCTAGAGAAATTCAACCAACTACGCAGCACCTATCAAAATCTTCAATTAGCAATCAACGAGTACGGCTATAACAGCCCGAAAGCAACCGTTGCTAATGAAATGATGCTAGACGTATTCCGCGAGTTTCGTCTAACGCCTAAACAGTTTGATCACCTAGTGAATGAACTGCGTACTGCTATGGATCGCGTTCGTACTCAAGAGCGTCTGATCATGAAGTCAGTGGTTGAATACGGCAAAATGCCGAAGAAATCATTCATCGCGCTGTTCACTGGTAATGAATCAAGTGAAGCTTGGCTGGATGAAGTTCTTGCTTCAGACAAGCCATACGCTGAAAAGATCAAACGTAACGAAGAAGAAATCCGTCGTTCAATCGCTAAGCTAAAAATGATTGAAGAAGAGACTTCTCTAAACGTACAGAACATTAAAGACATCAGCCGTCGTATGTCTATCGGTGAAGCAAAAGCTCGCCGTGCGAAGAAAGAGATGGTTGAAGCGAACTTGCGTCTTGTAATTTCTATCGCGAAGAAATACACCAACCGTGGCCTACAGTTCTTGGATCTGATCCAGGAAGGTAACATCGGTCTGATGAAAGCGGTAGATAAGTTCGAATATCGTCGTGGTTACAAGTTCTCGACTTACGCAACGTGGTGGATCCGTCAGGCAATCACTCGTTCAATCGCGGACCAAGCACGTACGATCCGTATCCCGGTACACATGATCGAAACGATCAACAAGCTAAACCGTATTTCTCGTCAAATGTTGCAAGAGATGGGTCGCGAGCCACTACCGGAAGAACTGGCAGAGCGCATGCAAATGCCAGAAGACAAGATTCGTAAAGTTCTAAAAATCGCTAAAGAGCCTATCTCAATGGAGACACCAATCGGTGACGACGAAGATTCGCATCTAGGTGATTTTATCGAAGATACAACGCTAGAACTTCCGCTAGATTCTGCAACTGCAACTAGCCTTAAGGTGGCAACAAAAGACGTGCTTGCAGGTCTAACGCCACGTGAAGCGAAAGTACTTCGTATGCGCTTTGGTATCGACATGAACACTGACCATACTCTAGAAGAAGTTGGTAAGCAGTTCGACGTTACTCGTGAGCGTATCCGTCAGATCGAAGCAAAAGCACTACGTAAACTTCGTCACCCAAGCCGCTCAGAGACTCTGCGCAGCTTCCTAGACGAATAATCGCAGCGCATACAAGCTTTTAGAAATCAAAAAAGGTGACTTTAGGTCACCTTTTTTATTATCTACTGTTCTAAGTGGATAAAAACTAAGCGCAATTGCCCTAGTTGGTATCTAGACACCTTGCAACGCTTCCCCTATAATCGTTGTCCTATTAAGGCCCCTTAGCTCAGTGGTTAGAGCAGTCGACTCATAATCGATTGGTCCGCAGTTCAAGTCTGCGAGGGGCCACCATATTCCGAAAGGCGTAGCAGGTTAATACCTACTACGCTTTTTTTGTATCTTATATCTTTGGGTACAGTTGCGGTAACTCGTCACTAACCTCGTAATAGCTTTTCCTCTTCCCCTCTTCTTTAACTATTATCTGGCTCTCTATACGAGCAATAGAAACAAAATGTCTGCTCGTGATTTAAACCATTGACCCTCAGACAACTTCTGATAGGATGGACATACAAACGTATGGACGTCTAAAACAAAAAATGGAGCTACAATGAAAAGTATTGGTCACTTAAAGAAACTAGCTTTGATTCTCACGGCAGTAGTCGGCTTAAGCGCTTGTGGAGAAAAAGATGACTCTGTCATTAAAGTGGGCGCGACAGTTGGACCACATGCACAAGTAGTCGAGGCGGTAGCGAAGGAGGCAGCAAAGCAAGGTTTGAATGTCGAAGTCATTGAGTTTTCTGACTACGTGACACCTAATGCCGCTCTTAGCGATGGTAGCATCGATATTAATAGCTATCAGCACCAGCCATTTTTAGACAACTTCAACAGTAGCCATAACGCCCAATTAGTATCAATTGGTCAGTCCATTCTTATGCGTATGGGGCTTTATTCCAATAAGTATCGCTCACTGCAAGAGCTTCCAAACAATGCACGTATAGCGCTTCCAAATGACCCTACCAACGGTGGTCGTGGTCTGTTGCTACTCGCCGATGCAGGTTTAATTGAGCTGAAACAGGGTGTTGGCCATAAAGCCGCCCTAACTGATATCACAAAAAACGCAAAATCATTTGAATTTGTCGAGGTAGATGCCGCTCAGCTACCAAGAACATTAGATGATGTGGACGCGGCTGCGATTACAATGAACTACGTAATGTCTTCTGGTTTAGATCCGAAGAAACAAAGTATCTATCTTGAAGCAAAAGACGCCCCATTAGCAGTCATGGTCATCGCCACTCGTGACGCAGACAAAAATAATGAAGCGTATAAAAAGTTCGTTTCTATTTATCAATCTCAAGCGATTCGTGATTATCTCGATCGCACTTTCAAAGGCACAATCGAAGCAGCTTTTTAATCAATAAAGCAGCGAATACTTTGCCCACGAATCAGATAGAAAAGAGGCTAATGTTTTCTCATAGCCTCTTCTTTTCATTATGTGCCGTCCTAAATAAGGTTGACACTTTCCACCCCCAAAATTGGAGAGTGTTATGAAATCAACAACTAAAAGAACTCAGCGCGATTACTCCCTCGCTTTTAAACTCACTGTAGTTGATGAGGTTGAAAAAGGAAGCCTCACTTACAAACAAGCCCAAGAGAAGTATGGCATCCAAGGTTGCTCTACGGTTTTGGTTTGGCTTCGTAAGCATGGTCGACTAGATTGGTCTAAAGGGACACCTAACTTTATGTCCAAAGGAGACTCTATGGCCGAGTTCAATTCACCTCCTACACCAGAGCAACGTATTAAAGAGCTTGAGAAGCAGCTCGAAGATGCTCAACTCAAAGCCGACTTCTTTGAAGCTGTCGTGAACGTTATGGAACGTGACTATGGTGTTAGAGTGACAAAAAAGCACAAAGAAGCGTTGTCCAAGAGAAAACCATAGTAGGTTTGAGCGTTACGAAGTTTTGTCAGTTAGTACAAATCTCTCGCCAAGCTTATTATAAGCAATGTCAAACTCAATCTCGTTGTGAACATCATGAGCATGCTGTCATTGGCTTTGTCCGTGAAGTCAGGCTGAAGCAGCCACGCATTGGCACGCGTAAACTGAAGTTCTTAGCAGCAACAAAGGGCATTCAAATAGGTCGCGATAAGCTCTTTGAACTTCTCAGAAAGCATCGGCTGTTAGTGAGAGCAAGACGAGCCTATCACCGAACGACTGACAGCCGTCATCGATTTTTCTGTCACCCAAACAAAGTGAAAGATGGGCTGACACCAACGAAGCCAGAACAACTGTGGGTTGCTGATATTACTTACTTGCCAACTCAAAATGGAGAGAGTTATCTCAGCTTGGTTACAGACGCTTATTCAAGGAAGATTGTTGGTTTTTATGTGGATGACAACATGAAAACTCAATCAGTTAAGCGGGCATTTATCTCAGCTCTCAGGCAACGGCAGAGTGAAGAAAAGCTAATACACCACTCAGATAGAGGCTCACAATACTGTTCGAAGGAATATCAAGATATCCATAAGAAACATAGAGTGACTTGCTCAATGACTGACGGGTATGACTGTTATCAGAATGCTTTAGCTGAGCGTGTAAATGGGATACTCAAAATGGAGCTCTTGCTGAAGAAACCGAAAGATCTGAAAGAAGCAAGGACGATGGTAGCAGAGTCCGTAGATATCTATAATCAAATGAGGCCTCATACGGCTTTAAAATACAAAACGCCCGATGAAGTACATCGAGCGTTTTAGTTAAAAAGTGTCAACCCATATCAGGACGGGTCATTACTCACTAAATCGACTCATTGTCGACTTTCAGCCTCTAACTTCATTGCCAAATAAGCTTGGTCAGCAGAAACCAACTCAGGACGGTTAATCAACTTCCAGAGGAAGTATGGTGGGATTAAAAATACGATGAAGTAGAGAGATTCATGGAAGAAAACATCGGCTATCGTTTGCTGATGCTCCCAAAGTGCCGTCAGTGCGAAGAGCTCTAACATCACGCCTAATACGCCAAAGACGACAGAGACAACAATCGCTAAACCCAGTAGTTCTCTAATAAAGTGCTTGTATGCCATGATACTAATTCCTTCTAGCAATAAGTCATACTAACTTACGCTCATAAGAAAGAAGCCAGCTTGACTATCATCAAACTCCCCTCATCACAGTTAAGAACTTAGTTTTATAAAAAAGGACTTGTATATAGCACCATTGAAGATTGACCTCTCTATCACAATACAATGACATCATTTCTCGACTTTGAGACTAGCCTTTTACATTTATCAGCAGTGTAAACAAGAGGTCATAATGAAAAAATATACCTATCCTTTACTTGCTATCTCAGGTGGTCTTTTATTGACGGGCTGCGGTAGCGACGACTCTTCATCCGATACAGAAGCAGCCACTTTTTCTCTCAGCATTTCCGATGCTCCTGTCGACGATGCCAACAAAGTCGTTTTAGCGTTTCAAGATGTTGTCCTTGTACCATTTGACCCTGAAACTGGCGAGCAAACTGGAGAACACATTCTGTTAGATGCTAGTGACAATGGAGCACTACACCAAGTTGATCTAATGGAATATCAGGGAAGCAACGCTAAAACGATCATTCACGAACAGGACATTGCTCCTGGTGATTATGCTATGTGTGTGTACGCTAAAGACGGCAAACAATTAAACGATACAACACTGTCATACGTAGAGAAGACAGACGGCAATATCAAAGGCTTAGTTGTACCTAGCCGAGGCAGCTGTTTTGGTTTTAAACCAGATACGAGCGATCAAGGTCGCTTAAAGTTTTCGCAAAAAGGTCAGTATGTAAAAGTTCATACTGGTCATAATAGCTATGTTGTCGAGTTTGACTTACGCAAAGGTCTGGCGGATCCAACAGGCAAAGATTACATGAACATGAACTCTAATGCGGTAAGCTTAGTAAACGCATCAGAATCAGGTCATATTAGTGGTGAAGTCAGTGAAATTCAGTATCAAGCGTGTGAAGCAGACAGTGCAGCATCAAATGCAATAAATGACGTTCCTGCCGTTCACTCTGTTTACCTATATGCAGGTTCAATGGATCGCTCAACCATGGGCGATATGGGTGCGACAGATCCACTCAACGCGCCAGTTGCGGTAGCTAACGTGAATGAATCGCAAGACGAAGAAGGTAATACAACCTACAGCTACGAGTTTGGTTACATCGGCCCGGGTACTTACAGCATTGGCTACACATGTACTGCGTATATTGATACGCCAGACGCTCATGAAACTTCAGAAGACGGTTTCTTGATTTACCAGCATTACACGCCAGTTGATGTTGTCGAGGCAGAGCTGACAACTCAGGACATTAATCCAATTCTTTAAGTCACCACATTAAAAAAGCCGCTCGTACTGAGCGGCTTTTTACTTAGTCAGAAAGGTAATATTGCACCGTCGATACCACTCGTACTTTCTTAATGTAAGGCGTGTTGCTGTCTCGGTCATAAATCGAGAACTGCCCTTGAGTTGCACGTTTGATCTTACCCAGTGAACTTTGTGAGTCTTTCGCAAATTTCTCAGCCACTTCACGCGCATTCTTAGTCGCTTCTTCGATCATGTCTGGCTTCACATCATTCAGCTTAGTAAAGCTGTACTCAACACGATTTGCATAAGGATCTTGGTTAAGCAAAACGCCTTGTTTTCCTAGCTCACCTATTTCATTGATTGCCGCTCGAACAACATCAACACTCTGGCTGTAAACCGTAACGGTTCGCGAGGCCAAATAACGATACTCAATGTCTTGCTCGCTCCCATATTGCTGTGCTTTTCTGTCAATGACCGCTGGGGAAGAAAGGGAAACGCTGGTTTCAGGAAGCCCTTTGGCACTTAGAAAGTCCAAAATCAAACGGGTTTGCTGGTCAATTTCATCAAACATGGCCCCCATATCATTACTCGCTAGAGTAAATTGAATCGGCCAAATCACCGTATCAGCAGGATACTCACGCTCCGACAAACCTTTTACTGTCACGACTCTTTCATAGGCTCGGTATTTCACCGCCGTCTGCTGCATAAAATAGCCAAGGATGCCAAGACCAAGTATCAAACTTAGCCCAATCCAAAGTGCTGCTTTATTGGAAACTCGTTCCATTATTTCCCCCTGATAAATATCAACTTAGCTTAATCTTTGTTCTAGATAAGATAGCCTATCTATTATTTTAAGAGGGAGACATAACGCGAGTTTTGATTCATAGCACAGTGATATACCGTTTTCTTTAGTCAATAAAGCTTCATTGGTTTGTCACCAAAGGCTCATGCTTTTGCCTCTTAACTGTCATCTGTAATTTCTACTATCCAATCAGCAACTTGTACGCTGAGGTAAATATGGATAGTTCAACCCCTTTTCGTCTCCCTCGTAAAACGCCGTTTGGCATTGGTGAAAACGTTGCTGAATGGGCAACCGGTTTAAACCAACTTGATAAGTTCTACGCCCAACGCCCCGTTAATGCCGATACCAAAACTTTTCTCCGCTTCACGCTGGATATCTTAGGTATCGATTATCGCATTACTCATGGTTCACTCGACTCAGTACCTAAACAAGGTGCTACCGTCATTGTGGCGAACCACCCGCTTGGTTGTGTGGAAGGCGTCATCTTGGCCGAACTCTTGTTGATGGTACGAGACGATATCCAAATTCTAGCCAATCAATACCTGAAAACCGTACCAGAGTTAGATCAGCTCTTCATTGGTGTCGATGTGTTTGAAGGCAGAGACGCCGTCAAATCGAATATGAAGGCCCTCAGAGCGGCTAATAAACACCTCGCAAGTGGCGGCTTATTGCTTGTCTTTCCTGCCGGTGAGGTTTCCCAGTTAGTCGATGCCAAACAGCAACGCTTGGAAGACAAAGCGTGGAGTCGAAGCGTAAGTAGCCTGATCCGCAAAAACAAAGCAACGACAGTTCCAGTATTCATCAGTGGTCAGAACTCGAAACGCTTCTATATGGCAGGGAAAATCCATCCACTTTTGCGTACCCTAATGCTCGGGCGGGAGCTACTGAACAAACATGCACAAACCATCAACTTGTCTTTTGGCCAAGCGATTAAATTCAAAGAGATCAACACACTTAACGATGATCAAGTGGTGAACTATTTGCGGCTCAACACTTACTTGCTCAATCGTGAAACCCAATCAGTTAAGCCTTCTTCTTCATCAGAACTGCTCTCTCCAATAGCGGCAGGGTTACCCGTAGGCGAATTGCTTGAAGAGCTGAACAACTTACCAAAAGAGTCCAAGCTGCTAACAAGTGGTGAGTTCGATGTTTACTGCACGGAGTCGCAGAGTATCCCTTCCCTACTGCATGAAATTGGTCGCCTACGTGAGCTCAATTTCCGACAAGTTGGCGAAGGGACTGGACTAGCAATAGACATTGACCATTTCGATCATGATTACCTGCATCTGTTTGTGTGGGACAGAGAGAACCAATGCTTGGTGGGCGCGTATCGTTTAGGTCTGGTTGATCAACTGATTGAAAAGCGCGGCGTAGCAGGTCTGTATTCACGAACGTTGTTTAACTATGACCAACGCTTTATCGACCAAATGGGTAAATCCATTGAGATGGGGCGCTCTGTGATTGCACAGCAATATCAAAAGAGCATGAGCGCGCTACTGCTACTGTGGAAAGGCATCGCAACGTTCGTTCATCAAAACCCAGATTACACTCACCTATTTGGTCCGGTAAGCATTAGCAACGATTATAGCGATACTGCACGTCAATTACTGGCTCAATCAATGACACTGCACCACTACGACAACAATTGCGCAGAGTACGTCACACCTTCTAACCCACTTCCTGAGCACCACCGTGACTGGAACACCAGCATGCTCACTGCTCTGGGTGATTTACAGCTATTGTCACGTGTCATTGCCAGAATCGATGAAGGGAAAGGAGTGCCCGTTTTGCTGCGTCAGTACTTAAGCCTCAATGGCAAGCTGGTATGCTTCAACGTCGACCCTGCATTCAATAACGCTCTAGATGGATTGATTATGGTGGATTTGCGCGATGTTCAAGAAAAGACGTTGGCAAGGTATATGGGACGCGAGCAAGCTCATGACTACCTCGTCTATCATACTAATAGCAACGATGATTAAGAACAGTGATTAAGTAGAGAGTTGGGAATCACAAGAAGAACCGTGTGGCGACTCTCTTTATTTACCCTTTCATCAACTAATTAGGCGTGCTCCGTGAAGTGCGCCGAAAAGACTCTTATAGATACAATCTATCGAAAGATCTAGATAGCATTTATCTCACCAATTCCGTCACAAACTTTCACAAAAAACAAAAACAGATCCAAGTCACACTTTAAATCCACCACAACTCAACACAAAACGTGATATTGATCATCACAAGCATTTAATTCGAATTTCAAAAAAAATCAAAAGTGATCAAAGTCACAAAGTATTTTTATTTTAAATTTGTCAGAAGATCGGATTGATCACTAAGATTTTTATTGACAGGTTTGAAAGTTGCTTTTTGTTATTAAGTTACAAGTTAATAAGTTGAACTTGGTCACTTAAAAACCGTTTCTCAGCCTAAGAAATGCGGGCGTAGATCACAAAAAACCCGTTGTCAGTTCCAATTGGAAAATGTGTGGTAAATTGATTGGGTACTAAGCAATCAAACAAACGGTTTTGGCGAACCGTTTACTACAACAAGATACATCAGAACATCGAACGGGGAATTGTTATGATATCACCAGATGCCAAGATCAAGATACAAAATTTTGGTCGTTTTCTGTCAAACATGGTAATGCCAAACATCGGCGCGTTTATCGCGTGGGGCTTTATCACTGCTCTATTTATCCCAACTGGATGGCTACCAAACGAAACGTTAGCCTCTATGGTTGGCCCAATGATTACCTACTTGCTGCCACTACTTATCGGTTACACCGGTGGTAAATTAGTTGGTGGCGATCGTGGTGCGGTAGTCGGTGCAATCACAACAATGGGTGTGATTGTCGGCACAGACATCCCAATGTTTATGGGTGCAATGATGGTCGGCCCAATGGGCGGCTGGGCTATCAAGAAATTCGATAACTACATCGATGGTAAAGTAAAAAGTGGCTTCGAGATGTTGGTTAACAACTTCTCTGCGGGCATCATCGGCATGCTGTGTGCGATCCTTGCTTTCATCTTTATCGGTCCATTCGTAAAAATTCTTTCTGGTGGCTTGGCGGCTGGCGTTAACTTCCTAGTTTCTGCTCACCTACTACCACTGACTTCAATCTTCGTTGAACCTGCGAAGATCCTTTTCCTAAACAATGCGATCAACCACGGTATTTTCTCTCCACTGGGTATCCAGCAAGCGTCTGAAACAGGTCAGTCGATCTTCTTCCTAATCGAAGCAAACCCAGGTCCTGGTCTAGGTATCCTGCTAGCTTACATGGTGTTTGGTAAAGGTACGGCTCGTCAAACTGCAGGTGGTGCATCAATCATCCACTTCTTCGGCGGTATCCACGAGATTTACTTCCCATACATCCTAATGAACCCTCGCCTAATCCTTGCGGCTATCGCAGGTGGTATGACTGGCGTATTCGTTCTAACTATCTTTAACGCAGGTATCGTTTCTCCAGCATCACCAGGTTCAATCTTTGCAATCTTGTTGATGACTCAGAAAGGCTCAATCGTTGGTGTTCTAGCGTCTATCGCAGCAGCAACAGGCGTGTCATTCGCCGTAGCAGCACTGCTAATGAAGACTCAAACGTCAACAGAAGAAGACGGTGATGAAGCAGCACTAGAGAAAGCAACATCACAAATGAAAGACATGAAATCTGCATCTAAAAACGATGCGGTGGTAAACAGCCAAAGCAAAGGTGACGTAGACCTAGCGACAGTACAAAGCATCATTGTCGCTTGTGATGCGGGCATGGGCTCGAGTGCAATGGGCGCGAGCATGCTACGCAAAAAGGTTCAAGACGCAGGTCTGAACATCCACGTAACCAACCTTGCCATTAACAGCTTACCAGAGAGTGCAGATATCGTGATTACTCATAAAGACTTAACGGATCGTGCACGTAAGCATGCTCCAAACGCACACCACATTTCATTGACTAACTTCCTAGACAGCGAAATGTACAACCAGCTAGTCACCAAACTACTAGCCGCACAAAACCAATCCGCAGCCAATGACGACCAAATGGTAAAAGTGTCGCTCGTGGCAGCAAACGACGACAACTTCGAGCCACAGCAAACGTCGGTGTTCCAAATCCAGCGTGAGAACATTCACCTAGGTTTGAAAGCTGCCAACAAAGAAGAAGCGATTCGCTTCGCGGGCAACAAGTTGGTCGAACTTGGCTACGCAGAACCAGAATACGTAGACGCGATGTTTGAGCGTGAAGCATTGGTTCCAACTTACCTAGGCGAATCTATCGCAGTGCCTCACGGCACGGTAGAAGCGAAAGACCGCGTGAAGAAAACCGGCATTGTAATCTGCCAATACCCATCGGGTATCCAATTTACTGAAGACGACGATGATGTAGCGAAACTGGTTATCGGCATTGCCGCTAAGAACGATGAGCACATCCAGGTGATTACCACCATTACGAACGCGCTCGATGAGCCGGAGGCAATTGAGAAGCTAACCAGCACCAACGATGTGGAAGAGATTCTGAACATCCTTGGCGGTCAACAAGCGGCTTAATTACCCCTTTAATTTGCTCCTGAGGCAAATGAGGTCAGCTGTCACCCCCTATGCGGTTGGCCTCCCCCTAGTTTCGTAAGTCAACATTTTAGACATTGGTAGGTAAGAATTATGAAAAACGCAGTTCATTTTGGCGCAGGTAACATTGGTCGTGGCTTCATCGGAAAACTCTTAGCAGATGCAGAAGTCGAGGTCACATTTGCAGACGTTGACGCTCCACTCGTCGACCAACTGAGTCACAAGCAAGAATACAAAGTAAAAGTGGTCGGTACTGAGTGCCAAATCGACACAGTAACTCACGTCACCGCGGTAAACTCAGCCAGTGAAGATGTCATCGACCGCATTGTAAAAACCGACTTGGTAACAACAGCGGTTGGCCCTAACGTACTGGACATCATTGCAAAAACCATCGCTACCGGCATTGCTAAACGCTTTGCAGCAGGTAACGATAAACCATTGAACATCATCGCGTGCGAAAACATGGTTCGTGGCACGACTCACCTAAAAGGTGGAGTGTACAAACATTTGGATGAATCATTACACGCGAAAGCAGACGAGCTAGTTGGCTTCGTCGACTCCGCAGTGGACCGCATCGTACCACCAGCAGAAGCGGCGAACGATGACCCACTAGAAGTCACTGTAGAGAGTTTTAGCGAATGGATTGTGGATGAGCAGCAATTCAAGGGCGAAATCCCTGACATAGCTGGCATGGAAAGAACCAACAACCTAATGGCATTCGTAGAACGCAAGCTATTCACTCTCAATACAGGCCACTGCATTACCGCTTACCTAGGTTGCTTGAAAGGCCATCGCACCATTCGTGAAGCAATTGAAGACCCAAGCATTCACGCTGAAGTAAAACAGGCGATGCAAGAGAGTGGTGAAGTGCTGATCAAACGCTACGGCTTCGACCGTGACATGCACAACGCCTACATCGAGAAGATTTTAGGACGCTTTGCCAACCCATACTTAGTGGATGAGGTGGATCGCGTAGGTCGTCAACCAATTAGAAAATTGGGTGCAAACGATAGATTAGTGAAGCCTTTACTCGGTACAATTGAGTATGGCACTGAAAATAAAACACTTTTGAAAGGCATTGCCGCTGCGTTGAAGTACACTAACGACACCGACCCACAAGCAGTAGAACTGCAAACCTCATTAAAAGAAGTGGGTGTGAAGAAGACGCTAGCGACATACACAGGTCTTGCAGAAGACAGTGATGAAGTGGCTCAAATCGAGACACTTTACAACCAACTTTGATTTACCTAGGGGAGCTTGGCTCCCCTTCTATGTCCTTCTCTGCTTGAAGAGTTGGGATAGCTAATAATTAGAAATGTATTCAGTATATGGCAGATAACATCAACGAAACCGAGATCATTGAGCGATTAAACAGCGCACCATCGGTACGAGGCTTTTTCATTGCAGCAGTCGACGTTTTTAACGATTCGATCGACGGGTTGGTGCAAAGAATCTTTCGTAAAGATAACTTCGCTGTTCAATCGGTTGTCGGTCCGCTGCTACAAGACTCTGGACCGCTGGGCGATCTATCTGTTCGTTTGAAGTTATTGTTTGGCTTGGGAGTGCTCCCCGATGACATTTACCACGACATCGAAGACATCATCAAACTCAAAAACCAACTCAATAGTGACGCTTCAGATTACGAATTCACTGACCCGAATATTCTAGAACCAATTAAGAAACTGCACTTGGTGAAGAAAATGGGCATGGTGCAACTGGAAGTCAGCGAACCAGATGACGACATCGACCTTGAGTTTTATCAGCTACAGCTGCAACGTCAACAACAAATCATTAAGTCAGGGCTCTCACTTGCCATTGTCGAGATTTGCAATGAGCTCGGCAAAGACAGCCCTTTTTAATCGAAAAACTGGCAAGGAAGCCTCCTCAACTCGCCCCTCTTTTTGCACATTCTTCTATACAACGTGCGTGAAAGCCATCACAGTCCATATTCCGATGTCTCTGTAACATCAGACCAATCTATCGCTAGTATTGAAACGGGATCGCATGCTTTCAATCGAAGACACTAAAACTAAGTGGGAGTTTTTCCAGAAACACCACTGGGTATCTCCAGAATTTTCCCGCACTCCCGTCCTCGAGTCGTGGGAGCGTTGCATAAAGCAATGCAGCCCTTACACCTGGTCAAAGCCACATATTGCCTCTGGATTTACCTTCTCATCTCTGATGAAACGCAACGAGCACCTCATCGAATGCGCCACGACCGTACTTGAAGACACTTACGACATGCTAGGGGACGAAGACCTGCTATTGATGGTAACCGATGGCAACGGCTGCATTCTATCTGTTGTGGGACATGACTCAATGCGACAAGAGATGCAAGCGCTCGGCATAAAACAAGGCTGTTTTCTCTCCGAAGGAAAGATAGGCACAAATGCAGTCAATCTCTGTATTAGTACTCATATCCCGTGTGAAGTTTTCGCAGCAGAACATTTCAATCGCCACTTACATCCTTATGTCTCTGTAGCGGCGCCTGTTTTCGACCAGTTTGGCAAGTTACGCGGCACAACATGCCTTCTCAAAAAAGCAGAGAGCTATAAGAAAGAAGACTTAGTCATCATCGCGTCGAGCGCGAAAGAAGTCAGCTTGCAAATCCACATTCAGTCGGAACAAGAAAACATGAACCGCCTCACTTGTGCGCATAACGCAACGTTAGAGTGCATGGATGACGGCCTTCTGGCCTGGGATGAAGAAAGCCGTATAACCATGGTAAATCACCAGTCCGAGCGTTTGTTAAACATTGAAGCCAGTCAGGTCTTGGATAAAGAAGTCTTTTCTGTTTTGCGCTTCCCACCGAATGTCCTTACTAGTATTGAGTCAGGTGCGAGCATAAACCGTAAACTCACAACGGTAGAGGTTCGTGGCGAGTTTGTTGAAGCGATCATCACCTTGCGTCCACTCAACGACGGCACACACTTATTGTTCTTGCACCCTATCGATAAAATTCGCGAACTTGCTCAACAACAAATAGGTGGCAGTGCGCGCTATACGTTCAGCACTTTGCCTGTCATTTCACGAAAAATGAAGCATGTCATTACCGTGGCAAAACGGGCCATAAAGTCCAAATCACCAATTCTAATTACAGGTGAAGAAGGCGTAGGAAAAGCCACTCTCGCCATGGCGATTCATAACGAAAGCACCTACAAAGAAGGGCCATTCATTACGCTCAACTGTCGCTCCATCAATACAGAGCAACTGGTCAAAGAAACCCTGGGATACGACGAGGGGCAAGGCATGCCTTCAAAGTTTGAGCTCGCCCATGGCGGTACGCTCTTTTTAGAAAAGGTGGAATATCTGTCGCCCGATTTACAAGCCGTGCTACTTAAGTTGTTAAAAACTGGGCTCGTCAGCCGCAGCGACAGTTTGCGATTGATCCCCGTAGACTTTCAACTTATCACCAGCACCTCTTCAGAGATCAGCGAGTATGTCACTCAGCGCTCATTTGGTCGGCAACTTTATTATGAAATCTCCTCGAACGAGCTGCATATTCCACCACTACGAAAGCGTAAAGAAGACATTGAATTTCTCGTCCAGCAGCTTATCAGCCATTACGAACGCCGCCACAATGTGACTATCTCGATAGAACCAGTCGCACTGGAAGCGTTGATGAATTTTCGTTGGTCAGGCAACAACTCTGAATTAAGAAATCGAACTGAGCGAATTTTGCTTAACCGCAGTTCCAACTTAATCAAGCTGAACGATATTCCTGAAGACATTAAACTGAATTCTCGCCATACCGCAGAAAATACGCCAGTAATCACGTTAGAAGAAGCCGAGAGAAGAGCGATTGTTCAGGCTTGGAATCAGTGTGATGGCAAAATGCATGATATGGCGAAAGCATTGCAAATTGGCCGCACGACCTTATGGAGAAAAATTAATAAGTTTGGGCTGCAGGAGCAAATGAAGCTGTATTAAGTCGTGAATTGGCGTTCCTATAACAAAAGTAAAACCGGCGTAAGCACGCCGGTACAGGTGTACTAACGATAAGGTATCGATTAAACATCGACAGACAACTGACGAATCTGCGCTTTTAGTCCCGGTAGCATGCTCGAACTGGCGCTGAATTTTCGCAACCCCACGCGGAGCAATGTTTCTGTGGCATTTGGATCGCCAGCCATCTCACCACACATACTAACCGGTATGCCCGCGCGATCGCCTGCTGCACACGTGAGCTCAATGGCTTTTAGTACCGATGGTTCAAAGTAGTTCACCAATTCAGCAACGGCGGCGTTACCTCGATCGGCGGCCATAACATATTGAGTCAAATCATTGGTGCCGATAGAGAAAAAGTCGACTTCTTGGGCTAACGCATCAGCATTTAATACCGCGGCTGGCACCTCAATCATAATACCAACGGGCAAATGAGTCGCATCCAAGCCGAGTTGGTTTGCTTGATGCGCCAACAGCGCTTTTACTTTTCTCACTTCTTCAACCTGAGCCACCATCGGTATCATCAATTGAATATTCGGTTGCTCGTGAAAGGCTCTCAGAATGGCTCGAAGTTGAGCGGTAAACAATGACTCATGTTGAAGGCACAACCGCACCCCTCTCAAACCTAAAAATGGATTATCTTCTGCTGGCATAGGATAAGCGGCTAAAGGCTTGTCACCGCCAACATCTAGACTACGAATCGTAAGTGGCTTATCACCAAGTGCGGCAGCAATATCACGATACACTTGGTATTGCACTTCCTCAGTCGGCAACTCATCACTGTTTTGAAATAGAAACTCAGTCCGGAATAGACCAACGCCCTCAGCTCCTGATGTTAGTGCATCATCAATATCTTTCGGTCCACCAATATTGGCGAATACTGGAATATGGACACCATCACAGGTGACTGCGGCTTGCTGAGCACTCGCTAGTGCACTTTGTCGGGTGCTTTGCCACTCAATTTGTTGCGCTTCTAATTCCTGTTGTATTGCATCTGAAGGAGAGAACCATAAATGCCCTCGAAAGCCATCAATAGTCACCACTTGCCCAGCACGCACAGCATCAAGGCAACCCTGAGCTTTAACGATGGCAGGAATCCCCATCGCACGAGCAAGAATCGCACTGTGAGAGGTTTTTCCTCCTTCACTCAAACAGATACCAAGCACTTTAGATTTATCAAGCCCGGCCACATCAGAAGGCATAAGGTCACGGGCCAACAAAATACTCGGTTCCTGAATGTCGATGGCATTAGGCGTTACGCCTGTCATTTCGACCATAACTTGGCGTGCTATATCATGCACATCTGCTTCGCGTTCCCGCATGTACTGACTTTCTGCCTGGCGAAACTCTTTGGCCAACGTTTGCAGTGATTCTACCCAAGCTTGCTCGGCTATCATGCCCGTTTGAATTCGCGACTCGACCGATGCCCATAATTCTGGGTCACTGAGCATCATGCTATGAGCGGAAAATATTTCCCCTTTCGGCTGCTTCGCTTGCTCCTGCAAATGTTGAACAACCACGCCTATCGCACGCTTAACCCGTTCAATTTCATCTTGTTCACTTTGGAAATCACGTTCAGGCACTGCTGGCATTTCATGAGTAAAAAGGACAGCAGGAGCAGTAGCGATACCGTCATTGACTCTAATACCAACAACAGCACCTTCAATCTGATTTGAGGCCATGCCATCGAGCAGAGTATCCGAGCTTTCTTCAGGTTCGATAATGCCTTGCTCAACCGCCTCTTTTTCTCCGAAGTGCTCACTAGCTAAGGCTTCAAATGCCTTGATTGCTTCACTGGATTGAGGTCCAAGTGCGCATAAGGTGATCGTCTCTTGACTACGAACGCCAAGTTTCGCAATGCTGTTCAAGCTTTTCGCGTTCACACGGCGCTCGCCTTTTTTCAACCATAATTGGCAGTCGAAAGGCGCGAGTGCACCAACAATGGCCGCAGCGGGACGAGCATGTAATCCATGCGGATTTTGCACTACCCAATCAAATGTCCGTTCTTGCTCAAAGTTTTCTGATACTGGCGCTATCTCAGCGGATGTTAGTGGCTGATCACCAAGATGCTCTTGTTTTACGCTTAACGCATTCTGTGCCTCTTCGACTACCGTCGATAAAGGTAGTCCGGCAGCAGCAGCCACCGACGCCGCCATGGTTCCTTCAACAATAGGTGCCGAGATAAGGGTGACATTTTCCCTCACATGATCATCAATCAGGTCCAGAGCCATTTCCGTGCTAAGCAACGCGCTGCCAAGATCCATCAACACAACAACCCCTTGTTGATCTTGTACCTGCTCAATCGCTTCCATCACGGCAATGGCATCGGTTCCGATCGGGTTCTCTGGATCATCAATCCCAGCCGCAATCGCAAGCTTGGCTTTGCCTTGCGTCATTTGGGTGGCAAGTTCTGCCACCCCTTCTGCAAGTCGACGACTATGAGATACAACTACAATTCCCACCATCTTAATTACCTGCTATTGCCTGCTGGAGTGCTTTAATCATTAACAAAGAAGAGGTTGCACCGGGATCTTGGTGACCAATACTACGTTCCCCCAGATAGCTTGCTCGCCCTTTTTTCGCCAACATTTCAATCGTGGCAACCGCGTTCGTTTCTGCTAGCTCAACCATTTCATTCAGTAAGTGATCGGCGCTCATGCCATTTTCTAACGACGCCTTCACGCTAACTAAGACGGGTAACCAAACATCACACATGGTTTTATCACCCAGCTCTGCTTTACCACGAGACACCACGCCATCCACACCGCTTTTTAGTGCATCGACCAACTCTTCAAACGTTAGTTGCTCTCGGGTTCCGACAGCGGCAGCCGTGCGAATAAACAGCGTGCCATAAAGCGGGCCACTTGCCCCACCGACACTAGAAAGCAAGGTCATGCCCGTATTCTTGAGAATGCTGCCGATATTTTGGTCCGCAAATTGCGGTAGTTTTTCAGCAACTTTTTTAAAGCCACGGTTCATATTGAGACCATGGTCTGCGTCACCAATATCACGATCAAGGTCGGTCAGAAAATCTTGATTCTCTTGATACGTTTTTGCACATAACTCTAACCAGTGAACGATATGTTGTTTTTCAATTTGCATGTTTGCTCCCCCCTGTTACCACTTGATCGCAGCCGTATCGACAGGAGCATCAAACAGCTCCAACATCTCTTTATCTGCTTTCAGCAACGTAATTGAAACGCCTTCCATATCAAGTGACGTACAAAAGTTACCGACCATATTACGCACGATACGGAACCCCGCTTGCTCGCAGTTATGGGCAAGACGGCGGTACACTCCGTAAAGCTCAGAAATTGGCGTTCCGCCCATACCATTCACCATCACAATATAGTCGTGTTCAGCGGCGAAAGGCTCAATGCTGGATTCCACTTCATCCCATTCACCTTCGTCACGATTCCAAATACGCAATGTGCGCTGATAAGGCGTGTTTTCAGCAACTTCAGCAAACATCTCATCCACTAACGTATCGGCGTCGGTGTATTTCACTCGCTTGATACCTGGTTCACCATGGATACCAACACCAAACTCCACTTCATCATCTTCCAGAACAAAAGATGGTTTACCCGCAGCTGGCACAACACAAGCATTAAGCGCCACGCCAAATGAACGACAGTGATTATTAACGCGACGAGCCAGTGCTTCACATTGCTCCAGCGAATAACCTTTGTTCGCGGCAGCACCAACTAACTTCTCAACTAATACCGTTCCAGCAACACCACGACGACCAGCGGTGTACAGGCTGTCTTTGACTGCAACATCGTCATCCACCAACACCGACCCAACTTTGATGCCATCGGTATGAAGCAGCTCCACGGCCGTTTCAAAGTTCAACACATCACCGGTGTAGTTTTTAATGATAAACAGCACGCCTTCACCAGTATTCACTTGGTTACCACATTCGTACATTTGATCTGGCGTAGGTGAAGTAAATACCTCTCCAGGGCAAGCACCTGTCAGCATGCCTTTACCAATAAAACCTGCGTGTAAAGGTTCATGACCACAGCCACCACCAGAAACCAATGCCACTTGCCCCGGCGTTTCCTCATGCCACATGTAACGAGGTTCGTAGTTAGCTTTTAGCTCAGGGCGGGACAATGCCAGGCCTTCCATTTGCTGCAATACAACATCATCGACTTGGTTAATTAACTTTTTCATCGTTCTATCTCATTCCATTTATATTTTTATGTAGGGTATGAATTCATCTTAAACAGAGAAAAAGCGTACTCAACAAAAATCAATCTGTTTCATATTGAAACAAAATCTTCGACATTCTCGTTTCAATATGAAACAAAAAACGACAAATTTTCCTGAATAGTGATCGTCGCCATAAAGCATGCTGATGCTTATTACTTCTGACAGTCGGTTTGACACAGAGGTCATAAAAGCATGGAACAAAATCAGAGATATCCTTAACCACTTACCACACCAAACCTAATATAAACCTTATCGCTACAATGGATTTTCATTGCAGTCAAAAACACACATAAAAAAGGTTAAAGGTTTGAATTATGGATAAAATTATTATCAGCCCAAGCAAATACGTCCAAGGTGAACAAGTACTTACATCTATCGCTCACTATGTGAAAACATTAGGTGAACGTCCGTTAGTAATTGCTGATGAGTTCGTGACTAACCTGGTTGGTGATGACGTCAAACAAAGCTTTGCTGACGAGAAGCTTCCACTCACTATGAACATTTTTGGTGGCGAATGTTCGCGCGTTGAGATTGAACGCATCACGGACATTTGTGCGACTCAAAAACATGATGTCATTGTCGGTATTGGTGGCGGTAAAACGTTAGATACAGCAAAGGCTGTTGCGTTTTACACCAAAATTCCTGTCGTGGTGGTTCCTACGATTGCCTCGACTGATGCGCCAACCTCAGCGCTTGCGGTGATATACACACCTGAAGGTGAATTTGCAGAATATTTGATGATCCCTAAAAACCCAGACATGGTCATCATGGATACGTCAGTCATCGCCAAAGCCCCAGTTCGCTTACTTGTATCGGGGATGGGCGACGCGCTTTCCACCTACTTTGAAGCTCGTGCCAATATGACTTCTGGTAAGGCAACAATGGCTGGTGGGTTAGCGACGCGTTCAGCACAAGCGCTTGCGAAACTTTGCTATGAAACCTTGCTTGAAGATGGTGTAAAAGCAAAAGCTGCGGTAGAAAATGGTGTGAGCACCAAAGCGGTAGAAAACATTATTGAAGCCAATACATACCTAAGCGGTATCGGTTTTGAAAGCAGTGGTCTAGCGGGTGCTCACGCTATTCATAACGGCCTAACTAAGCTTGAAGAGTGTCATCATCTCTATCATGGTGAGAAAGTCGCGTTCGGCACACTTGTTCAGCTGGTACTAGAAAACGCAGCGATGGAAGAGATTAATACGGTTCTTGCATTCTGCCGCTCTGTAGGTCTACCAACCAACTTATTTGATATGGGCGTTAAAGATCTTAACCACGCTAAGTTGCGCGAGGTCGCCGAAGCCTCAACGGCCGAGGGAGAAACCATCCACAATATGCCATTCCCAGTGACGGCAGAAAATGTCTACTCTGCAATTCTAACCGCTCACCAGTTGGGTCAATAACTCACCCCCCCCCCCTTAAAGTGGGCTTAAATAAAAAAGCGGCACATACTCTCGCATGTGCCGCTCAGGATTTTTGCTGTTAAGCGTAATTACTCAACCGTCACCGCTTTCGCTAGGTTACGTGGTTGGTCTACGTCCGTACCTTTGATCAGTGCTACGTAGTAAGACAGCAACTGCATAGGGATGGTGTAGTAGATCGCCGCCGTGATTTCACTAACGTGAGGCATTGTGATGATCTTCATTGTCTCATCGCCTTCGAAGCCTGCGTCTGCATCTGCGAATACGTATAGAAGGCCGCCACGCGCACGCACTTCTTCAACGTTTGATTTTAGCTTTTCAAGTAGGTCGTTGCTTGGTGCAACCACAACAACTGGCATGTCAGCATCAATTAGGGCCAGAGGACCGTGTTTCAGTTCACCCGCCGCGTACGCTTCTGCGTGGATGTACGAGATCTCTTTCAGTTTTAGAGACGCTTCCATCGCGATTGGGTAGAACTCGCCACGGCCTAGGAACAATGTGTGGTGCTTGTCTGCAAAATCCGTTGCTAGTGCTTCAATTTCTTTCTCGAAAGAAAGTGCCGCGTTGATTTGCTTAGGAAGTGCGTGTAGCGCTTCAACAATCTCTTTTTCTTTCTCTTTGCTGATGCGGCCTTGCTCTTTACCCAGTGCCGTTACCAACATAAGTAGTGCAGAAAGTTGAGTCGTGAACGCTTTGGTTGAAGCCACACCGATTTCAACACCAGCGCGAGTCATGAACGCAAAATCTGATTCACGAACCAGAGAAGAGCCTGCTACGTTACAAATGGTCATCGCCGCCATGTAACCTTTCTCTTTTGCTAGGCGAAGTGCTGCTAGCGTATCAGCGGTTTCACCAGACTGAGACAACGTGATCAATAGGCTGTTTGGACGAGTCACAAACTTGCGGTAACGGAATTCAGACGCAATTTCTACATCACAGCTAACGCCTGCAATGTCTTCAAACCAGTAACGTGCCGTCATACCTGCGTTGTAAGACGTACCACACGCCACGATTTGTACGTGTTCTACTTTGCTTAGAATGTCTGCCGCGTGCACACCGATCGCGTCTGTCACAACAGAATCTGACGTGATACGACCTTCCATTGTGTTGATCAACGCTTTAGGTTGCTCATAGATTTCTTTTTGCATGAAGTGACGGTATTGACCTTTATCACCTGCATCATGCTCTGCGTTAGATTCAACAATTTCACGCTCAACTGGCTCACCCGTTGCATCAAACACAGTGACTTCACGGCGAGTAATTTCTGCTACGTCCCCTTCTTCTAGGTACATGAAACGGCGCGTAACGTTAAGTAATGCAAGTTGGTCAGACGCTAGGAAGTTTTCACCCACACCAAAACCGATCACGATCGGGCTGCCTGAACGCGCTACTACGATGCGTGAAGGATCTTTGCGATCCAACGCTACCGTGCCGTATGCGCCTTCAAGTTGTTTTGCTGTTTTTTGTACCGCTTCTAATAGCGTTTCTGAAGTACGAAGTTCCCACTCAACCATGTGTGCGATAACTTCTGTATCCGTTTGCGATTCAAACACGTAGCCACGAGATTGAAGCAGCTCACGCAGCTCTTCATGGTTTTCGATGATGCCGTTATGGACCACTGCGATATCACCAGACATGTGTGGGTGAGCATTGATTTCAGAAGGTTCACCGTGCGTCGCCCAACGAGTGTGCGCAATACCAGTTCCGCCGATCACTTTTGCTTCTTCTACTGCATCAGCCAATTCTTGTACTTTACCCAAGCGACGAACGCGCGTTAGGTTTGATTCGCCATCAACAACCGCAACGCCAGCAGAGTCGTAACCGCGGTACTCTAAGCGGCGTAGACCTTCAACCAAAATTTCTGCAACATCTCGTTGTGCTACTGCACCTACGATTCCACACATGTGTTTATCTCCGTTTGTAGTTTTGTTCTTCCCTAGCCATGATTTCAAATAGAGGCAGCAAGCAAAGGCCTTTATCCAGAGGGAAGTGAAATATGAAACTGATTACATTATTAGGCGCAAATGACTTTCACGCCATGTTGTTCAATCTGTACTTTATGCTCTGCTTGGATATCTGCATCGGTCACCAACACATCAACTTGATGCCAAGCGAGCTCTAAGTTTGGGATCTTACGGCCGATTTTTTCGGACTCGATCATTACGATCACTTCACGTGACGCTTCTGCCATTACCTTACTTAAGCCAACCAATTCATTAAATGTCGTGGTTCCACGCTCGAGATCGATGCCATCCGCACCGATGAATAGTTGGTCAAAGTCGTAAGCTCGTAATACAGATTCGGCTACTTTGCCTTGAAAGGACTCTGAGTGCGTATCCCAAGTACCGCCAGTCATCAGCAGTGTCGGTTCGCTCTCTAATTCATTTAGGGCGTTAGCAACATGCAACGAGTTGGTCATGACCACTAAGCCACGTTTATCATTCAACTGTTGAATCAGCGCGGCAGTCGTGCTGCCACTGTCGATCACGATGCGATTATGATCGCGAATCAATGATGCTGCTGCTTTTGCTAAGCTTAACTTTCGAGTCGAAACATTAGCGCCCAATTCTTCGTGAATGACTTCCTTTGGGATAGCAATCGCACCGCCATAGCGGCGTAGAAGTTGGCCGTTTTTCTCTAAAGAAGCTAAATCCTTTCTAATCGTGACCTCTGAGGTTTCGAATTTCTGAGCAAGTTCATCAACGCTGACTTCTCCTAGTTCAGAAACCAAGTTAGAAATGGCGTGTCTTCTTAATTGAGTATTTCGTTTCGACATTTAAGTTTTGATTTTAAGTTTCGATGTGAAACTTATTATAGTCAAACCGAAACTTTTAAGTCCATTTATTTCGATCCAAAAAATTAATATTTCTCGATAAAACCTTGTCCTAAGACAATTCTTAAACAGTGATATTGGATTCATTCAGTGGTAGAATTCGCCACCGAAAAGAAAAAAAATTACAGAATTGAAGGCTATTTTTTTGCAACTTTCTGCATATAAAGTGGGATTAGTCACAAAAAGGTAACCAAAATCGCCGATCTTTTAGTCATAAAATGACTAAACTTGGTGAAAGACTTTCAGAATCTGAAGTTCTAATAATGAGACGAAAAATCGGTGGGTGACAGGTACTAAATGTCATCAAAAACGTCCTGACTTCAGAGTAAATAACCGACTTTCAAATTGTAACTATACTTACCGGAGAGTATCTTCCATGAAAAAGACCAAAATCGTATGTACGATTGGCCCTAAAACAGAATCTGTAGAGAAGCTAACTGAACTAGTTAACGCAGGCATGAACGTAATGCGCCTTAACTTCTCTCACGGTGACTACGAAGAACACGGCACTCGTATCGCGAACTTCCGTAAAGTAATGGAAGCTACTGGCAAACCACTAGCAATTCTTCTAGATACTAAAGGTCCAGAAATCCGCACTATCAAGCTAGAAGGCGGTAACGATGTTGATCTAGTAGCAGGTCAAGAATTCACTTTCACAACTGACACTTCAGTTGTAGGTAACAAAGATAAAGTTGCAGTAACTTACGCTGGTTTCGCAGCAGACCTAAACGTAGGTAACACTATCCTAGTAGACGACGGTCTAATCGAGATGGAAGTTATCTCTAAGACTGAAACTGAAGTTAAATGTAAAGTTCTTAACAACGGTGCACTAGGCGAAAACAAAGGTGTTAACCTTCCTGGCGTTTCTGTAAACCTACCTGCACTATCTGAAAAAGATAAGAACGACCTTAAATTTGGTTGTGAGCAAGGCGTTGACTTCGTAGCAGCTTCTTTCATCCGTAAAGCGTCTGACGTTCAAGAAATCCGTGAAGTACTTGCTGCAAACGGCGGCGAGAACATCCACATCATCTCTAAGATCGAAAACCAAGAAGGTGTTGATAACTTCGACGAGATCCTAGAGCTTTCTGACGGCATCATGGTTGCTCGTGGTGACCTAGGTGTTGAAATCCCAGCGGAAGAAGTAATCTTCGCTCAGAAAATGATGATCGAGAAGTGTAACCGTGCACGTAAGATGGTTATCACTGCAACTCAAATGCTTGATTCTATGATCAACAACCCACGTCCTACTCGTGCGGAAGCAGGCGACGTTGCTAACGCAGTAATGGACGGTACTGACGCAGTAATGCTTTCTGGTGAAACGGCGAAAGGTAAATACCCTGTTGAAGCGGTAACTATCATGGCTCAAATCGCGAACCGTACTGACTCAGCGCTAAAAGCTGAACTAGGTTCTCGTCTAGACAGCCCACGTCTTCGCATCACTGAAGCAGTATGTAAAGGCGCTGTAGACACAGCTGAGAAACTAGCTGCTCCACTTATCGTTGTTGCAACTGAAGGCGGTAAGTCTGCACGTTCAGTACGTAAGTACTTCCCAACTGCAAACATTCTAGCGCTAACAACTAACAAGAAAACTGCTGCACAGCTAGTTCTAACTAAAGGTGTTACTCCTGTAGTTGTTGATTCAATCGAAAGCACTGACGCATTCTACGTAGCGGGTAAAGAACTTGCTCTAGAATCAGGTCTAGGTAACAAAGGCGATATCGTTGTTATGGTTTCTGGCGCTCTAGTTGCTTCAGGTACTACGAACACAGCTTCTGTACACGTGCTATAAGACTGAACTTTTAACACTTCAGTTTCTTGAGAAGGAGGGCTTATGCCCTCCTTTTTTATATGGCTTTCTTGCTCTCATAATAGGCTAATTGTATTATTTACCTCTATCAGAATTTCGTACTGTTTAATTTTATCGTCACGATTAAAGTTTCTATGAGGTGTATGTGTCTAGTCCCACTCTTACCGACAAAGTATTAAGAATGATCCGTCAGGATATTCTCGATGGCGAGCTTAAACCAGGTCAAAAACTCGTGGTTGCCGAACTCAAAGAGAAGTACAACGTAGGAGCGTCACCCATTCGAGAAGCATTGGTGCAATTATCTTGGAGCAAATACGTCAAACTCGAGCCGCAAAAAGGCTGCTGGGTTGCACCTGTATGTAAAGATGAGTTACATGACTTGTACGAAAGCCTGCAAATGGTCTCCGCATGCTTACTCAGTAAGGCAATTATGATTGGCGATGAAAAATGGGAACTGGATGTACTAACTGCTTATCACAAGTTATCCCGAGTAAAACCTGGCGAAAGCTTTTGTTGGAGGGAATGGGAAGAGCGCCAAAATCAGTTTCTTACTGCGCTGTTTGAAGGTGCTGGCTCTGTCAATATGTTTGGTTTTTTCCGCGATCTACTCACGCAAATTAAACGCTACCAATACTTCGCGATGCAGATTTTAGGCACAGGGAACCCTGGGCACTGTAATCTCGATGAGCAAGAAATACTGATGAAGGCATCGCTAGACAAAAAGAGTCAGGATGCTTTAGGTTATCTAGAGCGTTATTTGAGACAGTCAATACAGTGTATCGAAGCCGCCATCGACAACCAATGTCGCATACTGGCTAGCGAATAACGCTGAGACTAAAAAGCGGGGGTCTATCCCCGTTTTTTCGTTTTTGTAAAAGCACTAAGCAATATCATCATAACTATGACATAGCGATACGCAGTTACGCCCTGCACTTTTTGACTCATACAAAGCAATATCAGCACATTTATACGTTCTTGTACGATCAGAGGTTAAATCACTATACCCAGCACTTACAGTAATGCCTCTATCACTACGCATTTGAACCGCGACACGTAGCCTGTTCAATACAATTTCAGCCTCTTCTAGTGTTGTATGCGGCATAATCACTGCAAATTCCTCACCACCGACACGAGATACAAAGTCTGTGCTGCGGACTTCTTCTAGGAGGGTTTCTGCGACACTACAAATCACCTTGTCTCCTTCGTCGTGGCCAAGCTCGTCATTAATACGTTTAAAGTGGTCAATATCAAACAACGCCAAACAAGCAGGAGGGCTATCAGGATAGCGTTCAATAATCCCCGCATATTGCGCCAATTGCTCTTCAAATTTTCGGCGGTTCCACAACCCCGTCAAGCCATCTTTTTCGCTTAGGTTTCGTAATTTTTCTTCTAACTCTTTTTGCCCAGAGATATCCACTAGCGACGTAATGTAATAACTCACTTTACCTGATTTGGTTAAATTCGCCTGAATACGCATTATTGCAGTAAAGACTTGATTAAACTTAGTTCGACAACGAATCTCCCCTTCCCATACGTGTTCACTCTTCAGTGTTTTCCAGATACTCAGGTTTGCTTCGAGATCTTCAGGTAGAAAAATTAAATGATGTGCACTCCAACCTTGGGCATGCTTGGTTGAGTAACCCATCATGTTTTCAAACTCTTGATTAACCATGATGATTCTATGTGAAGCATCCGAGATCATCACCGCAGTCATACCATCAAGAGCAGCTCGAGCCAACTTCGATTCCATACTATGACGCCGATAATGCAGAGCAAGGGCTGCCGTCGGCAAAGTGAAGCCGAGCACCAAACTTAGAACAAAAAACGCTTCTTGGATTAAGTCATCAATATCCCTCTGAGCTCGGGATAATAACTGCTCATTGGTAAGATCAATAACCAGATGAAGAGGTTCGCTAGAAACAAACTGGATGGTGCGATACGCGACCAAATTCGAACCATTGTAAGCATAGCCCGAATCTTTTGAATTTAAACTACGCCAAATGTTTGGGTACATCCGGCCAAAATTAAATTGAGAGCGAGCGGGAATTATATGGCCATACAAACGAGCTGATTTAGGGCTATCAATGTAAAATCCGTCACTCTTAATCAGCTCAATATGGAAATCAAGCACTGACGAATAGTTGAGTCGAGAGGATAAATAGTCAATATCAACATTAAGCACAAGATACCCTTCGCGCTTTCCGTTAAGCGAAATAGGCATCAAAATACGCAGTGACGGGCTATAGGGATAGACTAACTCGCCATACTCTCGTTCTAAACCTATCCCCCACGAAGCGATTTCGCCATCGTCTAAGTTCTTAGCGAATTGAAAGTAATCTCGCTCTGACTTATTTTGCAATTTGATCGCGGGCAACGCAGCGCCTGTTTCAATATCATAATTAATCCTCACTTTTTCTCGACCAGAAACATCAAGAAAGCGAATTTGCTTATACAACTTTTGATTGATTGCGACCGAGATCCACATGTCTTCTAAGATGGAACGGTTCACCCGGTTAGGTTGGCGCAGATATTCATACAGACTTTGGCTGTGACCAAGTAGGTCACTGATCGTTTCGATTTGATCCTGAATATTGCTGTATTCACGGCCAGTATAGGCCAATTGATGTAACGCTTCTTGAGCGGTGTTCTCAACATTGTTTTCTAACAATGTCAGATATTTCTGATAGTAGTAAGCGGCAGTGAGTGCACTAAAAAATAGTGCTGTCGCCAATAAGGTGCCGACTCGCTTAGGTACTTTCACACGTCTAATGCCTATCATGCTTACTAAAACGACAATTATATCATTAATTGTTATTTTCTAAACAAAAAAGCCACTTAGATTAAGTGGCTTTTCTATATGCAATCATAGAGTTAAGGTTTGAGGGCTCGCTCTCCTCGCGCAATGCCAACGACACCACTACGAGCAACTTCGACAACTTCGGTCACTTCGGATATCGCTTGAATGAAGGCATCTAGCTTTTCACTCGTACCCGCAAGTTGTACGGTGTATTGGGAAGCCGTGACATCCACGATCTGGCCACGAAAGATGTCTGCCGTACGCTTCACTTCTGCTCGCGCAAAACCACTGGCTTTCACTTTCACCATCATCAGTTCACGCTCAATGTGCTCATACTCGGTGACTTCTTGCACTTTCAGCACATCGATCAATTTGTGTAACTGCTTCTGAATTTGTTCCAACTGCATCTCATCAGATGTCGTGGTAATGTTCATTCGCGACAGGGTTTCATCATCAGTCGGTGATACCGTCAAAGATTCAATGTTGTAACCACGTTGAGAGAACAAACCAACAACACGAGACAACGCACCCGGTTGGTTTTCCAATAGCAATGAAATAATGTGTCTCATATTAAGTTCTCTCCGTTTTGCTTAGCCACATTTTATCCATACCCTCACCTTTGATTTGCATCGGGTATACGTGTTCGGTTTCGTCTACGTTGATGTCCACAAACACCAGACGATCTTTCATATCCAACGCTTTTTGTAGCCCTTCTTCGAGCTGATCAGGCGTTTCGATACGAATACCGACGTGACCATAAGCTTCTGCAATCGCTGCAAAGTCAGGAACAGAACTCATGTAAGAATTAGAGTGACGACCTTGATAAATAATGTCTTGCCACTGTTTTACCATGCCTAAGAATCGGTTGTTCAGGTTGATGATCTTCACTGGAATGTCGTATTGCATGGCTGTCGACAATTCTTGAATGTTCATCTGAATGCTGCCGTCACCAGTCACAACCACGACCTCTTCTTGTGGCATGGCAAACTTCACGCCCATGCCAGCCGGAAGACCAAATCCCATGGTGCCAAGACCACCAGAGTTTATCCAACGGCGCGGCTTATTGAATGGGTAGTACAGCGCCGCAAACATCTGATGCTGGCCCACATCAGACGCCACATATGCGTCACCATTAGTTAGCTTGTGCAGCGTTTCAATTACTTGCTGTGGCTTGATTCGTTCTGGAGACGTTTCATAAGACAAGCAGTTGCGGTCACGCCATACTTGAATGTCATCCCACCATGCAGTGATAGCATCTTGATCATTTCCACTACCTTGCTCTGCAAGCAGCCCGAGCATGGTTGTCAGCACTTTTTCCGCAGAACCTACGATCGGCAAATCCACTTTCACGTTTTTCGAGATCGATGACGGATCGATATCAATATGCATCACTTTTGCGTTTGGGCAGTACTTTTCAAGATTGTTGGTTGTACGGTCATCAAAACGCACACCGATACCAAAAATAAGATCCGCTTCATGCATTGCCATATTAGCTTCGTAAGTGCCGTGCATACCCAACATGCCCAGTGAGTTTTTATGTGTACCCGGGAATGCCCCCAAGCCCATCAAAGTACTCACAACGGGTAGGTTCAGTTTGTCGGAAAGCTCTAAAATATGTTCATGAGCGCCAGAAATCACCGCACCACCACCGATATAAAGCACTGGTTTTTTCGCTTCTAATAGCGATTTAAGCGCTTTTTTAATCTGGCCTTTATGGCCCGAAGTTGTCGGCTTGTAAGAACGCATTGAAAGCGTTTCTGGGTATTGGTAAGGCAGTTTGATTTGCGGATTCATTACATCTTTTGGCAAGTCAATAACTACTGGACCAGGTCGACCTGTAGTCGCGATATAAAACGCTTTTTTGATTGTTTCAGGAATATCTTCCGCTTTTTTTACTAAAAAGCTGTGTTTGACCACTGGGCGGGAGACACCGACGATGTCACACTCTTGGAAAGCATCATTACCAATTAGGCTATTCGGTACGTTACCCGAGATAACGATCATTGGGATAGAGTCCATATACGCTGTTGCAATACCCGTAATGGTATTGGTCGCGCCCGGCCCCGAGCACACAAGTACGACACCCGGTTTACCGGTAGCTCGAGCGTAACCATCTGCCATATGAGTGGCGGCTTGCTCATGCCTTACAAGTACGTGTTTGATTTGATCGGTTTTGGCATGCAGTGCATCGTAGATATCCAAAACAGAGCCACCTGGGTAGCCAAAGATCTGCTCTACGTGCTCTTCTATCAGAGATTGAACCACCATCTCTGCGCCTGACAACATTGCTGTCATAATTGCTCTCCTTAGCCAGTTTCCTCACCGTAAGGTCAACGGATTGGTCTGGTTTTACATAGTCTAGGTCTTATTCGTAGCCTAATCGAAATACTTCCACGTTTTCGGCTATGTCTTGCGTTCGTCATAACATCCCGCAAGGTTACCCAACAAATGTAACGTTTTATTATCAAAGGGTCTAATGAGAGATTGGTCTACTTTTTAAACAAGATACTAGTAATTAGAATGTTAGTAGGAATAGCAGCCACACATCTCCTATTTCACAGTACAACCTAGAAACTTAACGCTCAAAAAAAGAACATTATTTCATAAGCTTTTAGCTACAGAGGGCGAAATAGCGTTATTTGACGAGCAGAACAGAAAAAATCAATACAAACAAAAATCCCCAGCAATGCGCGATCACATCACTGGGGATTTTTTCATCAATATAAAATCTAAGTCAGCTTAAGTTACTTTTTATCCGACTTTTCCTTATACATTTCTTCAATTTCATCTTGGTATTTGTCATTGATGACTTTACGACGAAGTTTTTGAGTTGGCGTTAACTCACCATCATCCATAGAGAAAGCTCTTGGTAACAGTTTAAACTTCTTTACTTGTTCAAACTTTGCCAACTCTTTTTGAAGATCGTTCACACGCTTCTCAAGCATTTCGACCACCTGGTGGTGCTTAATCAACTCAACGCGATCGTGATATTTGATATTCAGCTCTTTCGCGTACTCTTCTAGCGAGTCATAACAAGGCACGATAAGCGCAGAAACAAACTTACGAGTATCCGCAATGACTGCGATTTGCTCGATGAAGTGGTCTTTACCAATCGCACCTTCAATCATTTGTGGAGCGATGTATTTACCACCTGAAGTTTTCATCAACTCTTTGATACGGTCGGTGATGAACAAGTTGCCATTTTCATCAATGTAACCAGCGTCGCCCGTTTTTAGAAAACCGTGCTCATCAAAGGTCTTTTCCGTCTCTTCTGGCATTTTGTAATAGCCACGCATCACCATTGGACCACGAACCAGAATCTCGTTGTTTTCGCCAATCTTAACCTGTGCGCCAGGCATCGACATACCAATAGAGTCGGGGTTAAAACATTTATCATCCCAACACGATACTGTCGCCGTGGTTTCAGTCATGCCGTAGCCCAACTTAACGTTGATACCAATCGCATGGAAGAATCGACCGATGGTTTCATCCAACTTTGCACCGCCACAAGGCATAAAGTTGATTTGCCCGCCAAGTAGCGCACGCAGTTTGCTCAGAACCAACTTATCCGCCAAAGCGTATGACTTACGCAGCAAGAGCGATGGCTGACGTTTTTCTTGATGACAAGCGGCCATTTTTGCGCCCATGTTGACTGCCCAAGTAAACATGATCTTACGATGAATCGGCGCGCGAGACACTTTCTCGTGAATCGCAGAGAAGATCTTTTCATAGAAACGCGGTACGGCACACATCACGGTAGGTCGCACCTGGCTCAGTGCATCACGTACTTGCATGGTGTCTTGCAAATAGCAGTTGGTCGCCCCTTTGTACAATACATAAAAGGTCCAAGCGCGCTCAAATACGTGTGACAACGGAAGGAAGCATAATGACACGTCACTTTGAGAAAGGCTCAAGCGCTGATCGTGCCCTTCCAATTGCGCCGCAATGTTTGCGTAGTCCAACATAACGCCTTTTGGCTGGCCTGTTGTACCCGAGGTGTAGATCAGCGTGAGTAGATCATCTTCTTTTGCCTGATCTAAACGCGCGTCCAATTCAACTTGATATGTAGTGTCGCCTTTGGCAACAAATGCTTGCCAAGAGATAACGAAATCATGATCGCCAAGTTCCACATCATCAGACATCGCAACAATGAGCTCTAACTGTTCGCACTGGTCGAAAATGCTCACTGCTGCATCAAGTTGAGGCTGTTCACCAACAAACAGAACTTTGACGTCTGCATTGTTAATGATGTACGCCGACTGGGCGGCAGTATTGGTTGGGTAAATAGGTACTGTCACGCTGCGTAATTGCAGTGCTGCGATATCAGCAATCGTCCATTGCGGCATGTTGTTCGAGAAAATGCCGATCTTATCTTGGACTCCTAATCCCTGAGCCAAAAGTGCAAGTGATAAAGCATCAACTTGCTGACCAAATTGCGTCCACGTAATACCTTGCCACTCCTCACCCACTTTATGCTTGAGTGCAACGCGTGTACCACCGTTCGCAATTTGTTCACGAATACGTTTAACGATATGAAAATCTAACTTGGCCATTCTTTTACTTACCTTTTGGCTTACAGGCGTAAGCTAATTGAGCGAACAAGTGTACTCACGGCTTGCTAAAACGCAACTGACCAGTATCAAACTTATCACTAATAAGAGACAACTATCACTTATACGTCGCGAACGTACCTCAAATTGCTGAATGATTACTCTATTTAACTTACTGTTTAGATTGTTTATTACGAAAACAAAAAGCCCCGAGAGACAAAAATCGCTCGGGGACCAATGAATTGTAAAAATTGATGATTACCAATATGGTCTAATCGAGAAGACCAAACGTCATCTTATTTTGCGGCAACGACTTCACCACAAGTGATCATCAGTTGATCGCGTAGCCAAATGTGGCCTTTATCTTTTTCACTTGATTCATGCCAGCTTAAGAATCCGCTGATTTCTTTGTTCGCAAATGGGAAATCAAGAATTTGCAGTTGATCGCTGTTTACCGCATTTTCCGCCATCCAACGTGGTGCAATAGTCACAAGCTCAGATTGACCCACCACGTATAGTAGGTTGCTTAAACTAGAACCTTCATACGCCGCTTGGCAATCCAGTTCACGGTACGCTTGCTCTGAGAAACTACGTTGGCCATGCACTTTCGATAACTTCGCATGCTTTTCGTTAAGCAGTTGCTCAGCCGTCACACCACCTTGAATGCGTGGGTGGGTTTTTGATGCGATAACCACTAATTCATCTTTGAAGATTTCAGTACTTGAGAAACCTTGCTCATCAAAACGAGCGTAGTCGATCACGAAATCAATTTCTTGGTAGCGCATACGCTCAGACAACAAACGGTCAAATTCTGCATCTAGGTGAAGCTGAACGTTTGGTGCTTGTTGATTCACTTTTGCCATGATCTTCGGAGCAAAACGCATGTCACAAGGGCTGCAAATCGCAAGCTTGAATAAGCGAGTCGAAGATTCTGGTTGGAATACAGAGCTAGGAAGTTCATTGCGAATCAGCTGTAGTGCTTGGCGAATAGGGCCAAACAGTTGACGAGCTCGTTGCGTAGGCTGAATACCACGGCCTTGGCGCATGAATAGCTCGTCGTTAAACATCACTTTTAAGCGTGCCACGGCGTTACTTACTGCCGGTTGAGACATGCCTAGGTTATGTGCTGCACGAGTAATATTTTGCTCTTGCATTACAGCATCAAATACAGTCAGTAGGTTTAAATCTACACCACGCAAAGTGCTTTCCATACGGTAGCTAGCAATTGCGCTCATCGCGTCTTTCTTCTCTAACATTGAGTGCGCCTCTTTTGTAATCGTCAACTTTGTTCATTAAATTCATAATGAATAGAATCCCATCTCGCACAAAAGACGGCGGCTGGATTCGAATCATTTTACGAATAGATAACCTAACTTTTTATTATATTTATCGTCCGGATACTTCCGGCTCGAACTGTACTATCAACTAATCGATTGCGGTTTCGCAACTAGATTGATATTTAATCAGTAAATTTTAGCCAATTAGGTATTTATTTGTTAAGTAACAAATACTTGATAAAAATATAAAAAACTATAAAACACGTAAAAATGCATTCTTTGAGGACGTATTTAGCAAATTGATAGGACAGGCGGTTAACACAAGCATGCATTTAGCTCAGTTATTGGTTGAGATAAGAACAACATATAGCAGCTATATCTCTGATTGAATTTTGCACTTATCAGTCAAATTATCAGCAAATACACACTGAATAGAAATGAGAGAGGAAGAATAAAAATGCAGCCTTCCAAACAGAAAGGCTGCAACAAAATCGTGTCAAAAATGGAAGGAACAATGTACTTAGAACAACGTACTTAAATGTTCGACACGTAACTTGGAAAATCAACCTGCTCCCACAGTTGTCTGGATAACTCTGCTTTTGAATCCCATGCACCTTGCAGTACCCAATGAACAATAGCCTGAGCAACATCTGGGTATTTCACACTTTCGGCTTGTTGCTCCTTTAGCCACTGGCGTACTGCGGAAATGTCTAAGCTCTCCATCGACATCGCAAGCCCTAAATCTTCTAAGGTCGCAACATTGCTCTGCTGCTCGAATTGACCCGCGAGTGGCTTTAGTAACAATTTTTTCCCCAAAGACAAGGCTTCTGAAGGAAGCTCAAACCCACCATTAGCAATGACACCACTACAGCGATGCAAATGATGCTGGAAGTTGCTGTGGCATAAAGGGCGCAGTTCTATGTTTTCCACCTGCTCACATTCGATCACATCCGGGTGATAACAGATAAACGCTTGTTGATTAAAGTGGAACAATAAGTCCGAGATATCTTCAATCGATTCGAACGGTAGATACACCAACACGAAGTCGTCGTTTTCTGCTTGGCTATCGACGGTATGCACTATCGGTGGTAACAAAGGTTGATCAAAATGATGCCAATGCAAACCAAGGTGGTGTTGAGAAGGCGCAAAGTATTCAATGACGGATTTATCTAACCAACTTGCTCCCTTTAGTGGCACCGGATAACGGAAAGCATTTTGGTGGCTGATACCAATAGAAGGCTTATTTTGTTGTCTCGCTGCCCACGCAGTCACAGGTTCGAAGTCATTAATGATAAGATCGTAGGACGACAGATCGAGTTGCTTAACTTCTTTGAAAAACTGCACCAAATTGTTATTCAATGCTGTTTTCGCGTAGTTTACAGAGCCTTTTTCAGTAATAAAGGTGAAGCCTCGGCGAGTCTGGTAATCGCCAAATGCTTCCATTGAAAAGTATTTTTCCGGCGCTCGCCCAGAAAACAAAAAGTCGACCTCAACATCGTGCTCTTTAAACGCATGACTCATCGCCCTTGCGCGTGCAATATGTCCGTTTCCTGTCCCTTGAACACCGTACAAGATTTTCATCAATTAGCCTCCCAACATCGCAATCGCTAATCCACCACAAAGACTGCCAAGCAGTGCACCAATGATGACATCGGTAAAAAAGTGTACACCCAATAAGATTCGCGCGGTTCCGATTAAACTTGCCCAAAAGAATGCAGCAACGCCTAGGCTCGGATAGAAATGGTCAATCAGCGTCGCCATGACAAACGCAGCGGCAGTGTGTCCTGAAGGAAGACTATAGCGATCAGAGGGGGTAATAAAAGCAGGAAGGAGTGCACTAAGCTCTTCAGGACGACGACGCTTAAAACTATTTTTCAGCGTCCAATAAATTGGTAGCTCGATAGCAAAAGCAAGTAAACCCGCCAGTAAAAACCAGACTCCTTGCTCCTTATCTAAATACCAAGCTAATAACCCCAACACCAAGTAAAGATGCCCGTCACCACTGTGGGAAACTCCTTTACTGATATTGGCGACTTGTTGATTAAAACGGTGCTTAAGACAAACACTAGAGAGCGCTAAATCAAACTTAGCAATGGTTGCAATTGGCTGTGTAATTGTCTCTATGGTTCGCATGTGACCTTTCCTTACTTTGACAACGCCTTTTTGTGAAAAGTAGGAGGTTTAGGTGACAACAGCATGACGGGAGTTTGGACAATTAATGACAAAGGCCAAATTAAGGTGCGCCCAACGATTTATCTATTGGACATAACCATAAAAATAGAACATTAAGAAGGGTTTGATGGTTGCGGTTGAGGGGTGTCTATATACCAGACTTTTCTCTTCTTGCGGCAGGCGCGCAAAGAGCCTGTCGTCATGTCGCCATCTTTTGTAAGCTCATAGCTCAGTGAGCGGCAAGTATAGTTTCCCGACAGTTCATGCTCTATACTCGTTTTCTCCGTTTTACTCGAGTTAGGCTCTAGTAGAGGGTTAGGCTGAGTAGATAAAATGTCACGATTTATCACATTGCTGCGCGCATAATCCTTATGGACATAACCTTTTATCACTCCTTTCTGTTCAACGAGAAACCAAGGTTGATCAACCACTTTTGCTAGCACATTAAAGACTTCCCCTTTCGATAATACGCCAAGCTTTTCCCCTTCAAGACTCGGTTTGGAGCGTAGGTTTAATGTGGTCTTAGAGCGGTAAGAAACATCCATAAACTCTACTGGGTTTGAAGTATCGACACCTTCAGTGGTTGGTCGGAAAACTTCCGCTTGCTGTTTCTCACTAGGCTGGACACGGATCTTCCACCAAGAATACGTTTCCGGATCTTTACCTTTAAACTTATTTCGGCTGTCAGACTCAAGGGCAACAAGCATCTGATTCAAGAACGATTCGCGTCCTTCATAACTCAAAAATCGATCCATTTGATCATTGATGACCATGACGCTCTGTGAGTGATCATTCATAACAACGGGGGAAGCCACTTCCACATAGGTCTGCGATTGAAACAGCTGACAACCCGACAAGCTGACCAGAGTAAGTACTATGGCTGAACGTCCAAATTGTTTTGTTAACCTCATTCTTTCCCTAACCCTTATATTTCTTTTACCTAGTGCAACTGCACTACTATAAATGGTCATTCAAAACTTTTGCCAAACAATTCGGACCTTTGTGTGACAAGTCGCAATCCCGATGCTTGTTTCGGTAATGAAACGTCGCAAACTTGATGAGAACTTACTTCTTCTAGCACGTTTCTATCGCATCATGTTGTTTCACTTAGTGCATCATTTTTTTCAAGCAAACGAAAAGACTCATCCGATATGAATAAAAAATCGACTTTAGGGTTGACGCGCTTCATGGAGTGCGGTACTAATTTGTTAACTTAATTATGTGGAAAGCTTAACAACTATGTCAGCTCATTTTTCTATCCTGCTTAGCCTCCTCCTGATCGTGACCAGTTCGCGCGGGTAGGCTGTGGAAGAAAAATAACCACACCAATTTCTAAGAACCCGCATGAGAATGCGGGTTTTTTTATATCTAAATACTGGAAGTAAACGATTCACTTGCGCGAAAGTGCAGAAATCAGGAAGGAAGCAAACATGAACGATCAGGTCATTATATTCGACACCACATTGCGTGATGGCGAGCAAGCGTTGTCAGCAAGCTTGACGGTTAAAGAAAAACTGCAGATTGCCTATGCGCTGGAAAGACTCGGCGTTGATGTTATCGAAGCTGGCTTCCCAATCTCTTCACCAGGTGATTTCGAGTCTGTACAAACCATCGCAAAAAACATAAAAAACAGTCGAGTTTGTGCCCTTTCGCGTGCCGTTGCGAAAGACATTGATGCTGCCGCTGAAGCATTAAAAGTGGCTGACCAATTCCGTATCCACACGTTTTTAGCCACTTCCACCATTCACGTAGAAGACAAACTACGCCGCAGCTACGACGATGTACTAGAAATGGCAGTCAACGCCGTTAAACATGCACGTAACTACACTGATGATGTCGAGTTTTCTTGTGAAGATGCTGGTCGTACTCCAATCGACAACCTATGTCGCATGGTAGAAGCCGCCATCAATGCAGGTGCGAGTACAATCAACATTCCAGATACCGTTGGCTACACCGTACCAAGTGAGTTTGGTGGGATTATTGAAACTCTATTTAACCGCGTTCCGAACATTGATAAAGCGATCATCTCCGTTCACTGTCACGACGATTTGGGGATGTCAGTTGCCAACTCTATTGCCGCCGTTCAAGCTGGCGCACGTCAGATAGAAGGCACGATCAATGGCATTGGAGAGCGAGCGGGTAACTGTTCACTTGAAGAGATCGCAATGATCATCAAGACTCGTCAAGAGTTTTTGGGCGTTCACACTGGCATTAAGCATGATGAAATTCACCGCACCAGTAAGTTGGTTAGCCAGCTATGCAATATGCCTATTCAAAGCAACAAAGCAATTGTGGGTGCAAATGCGTTTAGCCACTCTTCAGGCATCCACCAAGATGGCATGTTGAAGAATAAGAATACCTACGAAATCATGACCCCTGAGTCTATTGGCCTAAAAAACCAAGCTCTGAACCTAACCAGCCGCAGCGGTCGCGCTGCCGTGAAGAGCCATATGGATACCATGGGTTACAACGAAGACGAGTACAACCTAGACGCGCTGTATGCGGATTTCTTGAAACTTGCTGATCGCAAAGGCCAAGTGTTCGATTACGACCTAGAAGCCCTAATGCACTTCTCGAACTTGCGTGAAGAAGATGACTTCTACAAATTGAGCTACCTAAGCGTGCAGTCTGGCAGCGTAATGGCTACCACCAGCATCAAAATGCAATGCGGTGATGAAGAAATGTGTGAAGCAGCGGTCGGTAATGGCCCAGTTGATGCGCTATACCAATGTATCTACCGCGTGACAGGCTACGACATCGTTCTGGATAAATTCGACCTAACCGCGAAAGGTGAAGGTGAAGATGGTTTGGGTCAAGCAGACATCATTGCCAACTACAAAGGTCGCAAATACCACGGTACGGGTGTTTCCACCGACATCGTTGAGGCTTCCGGCCAAGCATTATTGCACGTTATTAACAGCATTCATCGTGCAGATAAAATCGAAGAAATGAAGCAGAAAAAGATTGCGACTGTGTAATAACAACCGGGCTACACGGCTCAGGAAAGAACACGCTCGTTGAAATAATTAAGCTCAAAATTAGAAAACTTAAAGGATTAACATGACAGACAAATCGTACAAAATTGCCGTCTTACCCGGTGACGGCATTGGCCCGGAAGTAATGGCGCAGGCACATAAAGTATTGGATGCAATCGAAAAGAAACATGGCATTGCGTTTGAGCGTGACAAGCATGATGTCGGTGGTATCGCGATCGACAATCACGGTTGCCCACTTCCAGAGAGCACAATAAAAGCATGTGAAGAGTCTGATGCAGTCCTATTCGGCTCGGTTGGCGGCCCTAAGTGGGAGCACTTACCACCAAATGACCAACCTGAGCGCGGTGCCCTACTGCCACTACGCAAACACTTCCAACTGTTCTGTAACTTACGTCCAGCGCAAATTCACTCAGGTCTTGAAGCTTTCTCACCGCTACGTGCAGACATCTCGGGTCGCGGCTTTGACATCGTGGTAGTCCGTGAACTGACGGGTGGTATCTACTTCGGCCAACCGAAAGGTCGTGAAGGTGAAGGCGCAACAGAAAAAGCATTTGATACTGAGGTGTACCACCGCTTTGAGATCGAACGTATTGCAAAAATCGCTTTTGAATCTGCTCGTCTACGTCGCAAGAAAGTGTGCTCTATCGACAAAGCGAACGTTCTGCAAAGCTCAATCCTATGGCGTGAAGTGGTAGAAGAAATCGCAAAAGATTACCCAGATGTCGAGCTGTCACACATGTACATTGATAACGCAACAATGCAGTTGATTAAAGACCCAGCTCAGTTTGACGTGATGCTTTGTTCAAACATCTTCGGCGACATCATTTCTGATGAGTGTGCAATGATCACTGGCTCAATGGGTATGCTACCTTCAGCAAGCCTAAACGAAAGTAAATTTGGTCTGTACGAGCCAGCAGGTGGCAGTGCACCCGATATCGCAGGTAAGAACATTGCTAACCCTGTGGCGCAAATCCTATCAGCAGCACTGATGCTGCGTTACAGCCTAGGTGAAGAAACTGCGGCGCAAGACATTGAAGCCGCAGTATCAAAAGCACTTTCAGCTGGGGAGCTAACGGGCGATCTTGCTGGTGACAACCCTGCGCTTACAACATCTGAGATGGGCGATAAGATCGCTGAGTACGTCTTAAACTCTTAATACAAAACAGATTCATAATAAATACTAAATCCTCTATCCACCAATGACTTACCTCTAAGTCATTGGTGCTAAAACAAAGCAACAAGGATAACGAGGAAAGGAAGCAAACAATGGGCAAAACACTATACGAAAAAGTCTACGACGCACACGTTGCCGTCGCAGCAGAAGGGGAAAACCCAATCTTGTACATCGACCGTCACTTGGTACATGAAGTGACGTCTCCGCAAGCATTTGACGGCTTGCGTGAAAAAGGTCGTAAGGTGCGTCAGGTCAGCAAAACTTTTGCCACCATGGACCACAACGTTTCAACAACCACCAAAGACATCAACGCATCCGGTGAGATGGCTCGTATCCAGATGGAAACGCTATCGAAAAACTGTGAAGAGTTTGGCGTTACGCTTTACGACATCAACCATAAATACCAAGGTATTGTGCATGTTATGGGCCCAGAGCTTGGTATTACCCTACCGGGCATGACCATTGTTTGTGGTGACTCGCACACGGCTACACACGGTGCATTCGGCTCTCTCGCTTTTGGTATTGGTACATCAGAAGTTGAGCACGTATTAGCAACTCAAACGCTAAAACAAGCGCGCGCCAAAACGATGAAGATCGAAGTAAAAGGCAAAGTGGCTCCGGGTATCACGGCGAAAGATATCGTGCTAGCAATCATCGGTGAAACGACAGCAGCAGGCGGTACAGGCTACGTAGTTGAATTCTGTGGTGAAGCGATCACTGACCTTTCAATGGAAGGCCGCATGACCGTATGTAACATGGCGATAGAGCTAGGTGCGAAAGCCGGTTTGATTGCGCCAGATGAAACCACGTTCGAATACATCAAAGGCCGTAAATTCTCACCTCAAGGTGCCGACTTTGATGCAGCAGTAGAATACTGGAAGACATTAAAAACTGACGATGATGCTCAGTTTGATGCAGTCGTGACACTAAACGCAGCGGATATCAGACCACAAGTCACTTGGGGTACTAACCCAGGCCAAGTGATCGCAGTAGATCAACCTATCCCAGCACCAGAAAGCTTTGCCGACCCAGTAGAAAAAGCATCGGCAGAAAAAGCTTTGGCTTACATGGGCCTAGAGGCAGGCAAGTCATTGTCTGATTACAACGTTGATAAAGTCTTCGTTGGTTCTTGTACTAACTCACGTATCGAAGACATGCGCGCAGCCGCTGAAGTAGCGAAAGGTCGCAAAGTCGCGCCTCACGTTCAAGCGCTAATCGTTCCTGGCTCTGAGCAAGTAAAAGCGCAAGCAGAAGCGGAAGGCTTGGACGTTATCTTTAAAGAAGCGGGCTTTGAGTGGCGCCTACCAGGTTGCTCGATGTGTCTAGCAATGAACAATGACCGTTTGGGCCCACATGAACGTTGTGCGTCTACTTCAAACCGTAACTTTGAAGGCCGCCAAGGTCGTGATGGCCGTACCCACCTAGTGAGCCCTGCGATGGCAGCGGCAGCAGCAATTGCTGGTCACTTTGTAGATATTCGTGAACTAGACTAAGGAGCAAACCAATGTCAGGCTTTAAACAACACACAGGCTTAGTTGTTCCTCTAGATGCAGCGAACGTTGATACTGATGCCATCATTCCAAAGCAGTTCCTACAAAAGGTCTCCCGCCTAGGGTTTGGTAAGCACCTATTCCATGACTGGCGCTTCCTAGACGATGCTGGCGAACAGCCAAATCCAGAGTTCGTGATGAACGCACCTCGCTACCAAGGCGCGTCTATCTTGCTGGCTCGTGAAAACTTCGGCTGTGGCTCATCTCGTGAGCACGCACCGTGGGCACTAGCGGATTACGGCATCAAAGCGATGATCGCACCAAGCTTTGCCGATATTTTTTACGGCAACTCGATCAACAACCAAATGGTGCCAGTTCGTTTGACTGAACAAGAAGTGGATGAAATCTTCCAGTTTGTTGAGGCAAATGAAGGTGCAGAAGTCGAGGTCGACCTAGAAGCGAATGTCGTTCGTGCCAACGGCAAAGAATATGGTTTTGAAATCGATTCGTTCCGTCGTCATTGCTTGCTAAACGGTTTGGACAACATTGGCCTAACCCTTCAACACGAAGATAAGATTGCTGAGTACGAAGCGAATATTCCAAGCTTCTTGCGTTAAGACGCGTTAGTAAATACACAAATCAAGGGCTGGCAATTGTCGGCCCTTGATTTGTTTTGGGTGACTGATCTCATATCGCTTTGCTTACAGAATACCGAACGCCTCTGTTGAAATTCGTCATCCTGAACAGCGACGAAGGAGCGTGATTCAGGATCGACTACCAGAGCGCACTGTACAGATTCATACTGTCTTTACTCAAGAGTTTGTGGGTATTAGATTCCTGATATCGCTTATGCTCCTCGGAATGACAGCGAATAAAGGCCACTGATTACTGAAAGAAAACAAGCACTAAACTGGTCTACACTATCAACAATATCTCATTCAAAGGTATCTCTATGAAGCGTCTGTTATTGCTGTTGTGTGCTCTGGTTTCTTTCTCGACATTGTCCGCGCCTAAATCCGACTTATGGCCATATTGGAAACAATCGAATCAAGCCAACCAAACCCAAATTTCTCATCAAGAATGGCAACAACTGCTCGATACTTATTTAGTTGAACAAGGCGAGAATACCTTGTTTCGTTATAGCCGAGTCTCCTCTGCCGATAAAACTAAGCTGAAACAATACATCCAGCGTTTGGCAAAACTAGACCCTCTACAATACAGCCAAGCAGAGCAATATGCCTATTGGGTAAACCTTTACAACGCCATCACGGTAGATCTTATTTTGGATAACTATCCAGTCGAATCAATCACCAAGCTAGGTGGTTTATTTAGCTTTGGTCCTTGGGGAGACGATGTGGTCGTGGTCAACGGGAAGGAGCTAACTTTAAACGATATTGAACATCGAATTTTGCGTCCAATTTGGAATGACCCAAGAACGCATTACGCCGTAAATTGTGCAAGTTTGGGATGCCCTAACCTACAAGCTCAAGCATTCACTGCTGACAACACGCAAGCTCTACTGGATAGTGCCGCCAAAACATTTATCAACAGCAGCAAAGGCGTATCTATCCAAGGAAACACGGCGCAGCTGTCTTCTATTTATGATTGGTTTGCAGCGGACTTTGGTGGAGAGAAACAAGTCTTCAGCCACATCGCAAAGTATGCTCCGCAATACAAAAACTTCTCTGGCAAAGTGAAATACGAATACGATTGGGACTTGAATCAAGCCAACTAAACTGGGGGGATGTGAGGTCAATTAGCATTAGGGACATGATAGGCCAAAAGCTAAAGACACAGGCAACTCAAAGACTAAGACATGAAAAAGGGCACTGAGTGCCCTTTTTTACATCCAAATGTTTGATAGAAAACGTCCGACTACTTAAAGCCTTTAACCTTCTTAATAAGATCGTAAGCGTTTTGAATCTCTTGAGATTTCTCTTTCGCGACGTTCATCATCTCTGGTGGTAAACCTTTAGCCATCAATTTGTCCGGGTGATGCTCGTTCATCAGTTTACGATAAGCACGCTTAACGGTTTTACTGTCTGCATCTGAAGACACATCCAGAATTTTGTACGCGTCGGCCAACTGATCCGCTTGTGAAGCTTGTTGCCAGCTACCACCTGAAGATTGGCCTTGATGCTGACCATGAAAACCGCCCTGGCTTTGGAAACGAAATGCGGCTTCTTGCATTTGCAAACGACGCTCTAATTGCTCAGAAGAGAAACCCAAACCACGTGCAATCTTGTGTAGTACATTTCGTTCACTCGGGTGGATCGAGCCATCTGCAAAGGCCGCCGAGATTTGCAGCTCTAAGAAAAATTGCAACAAGTCAAAGCGACCAGCTGTCGAAATTTTCACACGAACAAGAACATCTTCTAACGGAAAGTCGCTGTCTTTACCTTCACGAAACGCGTCTTGCGCTGCGCGACGCTGTTCGCCATGCAAATTCATGCGGTCCATCATGGCTGAAGCCAGTTGGATTTCCTCTTTGGTGACTTGGCCTTTCGCTTTTGCCACATGTCCCATTACCGCAAACGCCGCTTTAAAAAACTCTTCTTGGCGCTGAGCTTGACTTGGCCCTTTTCCAAAGCCGCCAGTAGAGAACCCGGCTTGACTCAAGCGACGTGCTTTATCGAATTGATGGCCAATAAATAAGCCAAAGAGTAAACCTAGCGGCCCGCCAAGTAACAAGCCAAAAAAGGCACCCAGAATTTTGCCAAAAATATGCATTATGTGTTCTCTATCAATGAATTTTTATCGACGACGGCGGTCTTATAGTGCCGGATGCAACGATTTCCTTTATGATAATGGAATTAGTTTTATTTCGGCTAGGCCATTTCGCCTGCTTATCTTTGCAGCTATTTTGTCGTCATTATGCCACAGTGAATCAATACGCTGGGATAAATGCGACTATAGTTGATTCATTTGGCTATTACGCTAGGGTACAACAAGCCCTATAGCCATCGAGTAGTAGTGACACAGGAAAGTTCAATTCAATGCAACATTTCTCCCGCACATTTTTAGCGGCCTCTATCAGCACCGCCTTGTTTGTACCCACCACTCAAGCTGAAGCGAATATCCATGATAGTGTGCAGGAAATGCCCGCCACAGATCAATGTTTGGTCGATACAAGTGGCGAGGAGGACGCTCTTAATACCCCAGTAGTGGTAGAAGCTGACACCCTGCAAGCCATCAATGGTGACAAAGCTCAGTACTCAGGTAATGTACAAGTCACCCAAGGCCAGAAGAAAATTACCGCAGATAGCGTAACGCTGCACCAACAAGACAACGTCGTGGTTGCCGAAGGCAACGTGACTTTCAATGACGGCCAAGTCAAAGCTCGATCTGATCGTGTTACTAACGACATTAATCAAGATACGTTTTCACTTGAGAACACCGATTATCAGTTCCTTTGCCAACAAGGCCGAGGCACTGCAGCCTATATCGCTCGCACAGGTCAGTCGGTTTATGAACTCGAAGACGGCTCTATCACATCGTGCCCTCAAGGCGATAATTCATGGCGATTGGTTGCGTCAGGCATCGATGTTGACCAAGATGAAGAGACAGCGACGCTGCACCATCCTCGATTTGAAGTGTTAGATGTGCCTGTTTTCTATGTGCCGTATCTAACCATGCCAATTGGAGATACGCGTAAAACGGGCTTCCTCTTCCCTTCTTTATCGTATGGTTCTAGTGATGGTATGGAAGTCGAGGTGCCATTCTATTGGAACATCGCGCCTCAATATGACATGACACTCACCACGCTCTATATGCAGCAACGTGGTACAAAACTCGATACTGATTTCCGCTACCTAACAGATGGTTGGGGAAATGGGGAAATCAAAGGCGAATACCTCAATAGTGATCGCAAATATCAGGACGAGTCTCGTTGGGGCTACCAAGTTAAACACGACGGTATCATCAATAAACAGTGGATAGTCAAAGTCGATTACTCAAAAGTGAGTGATATTGATTACTTCCTCGATCTCGACTCCGACATTGGTAACCGTGAAGATGGTCAACTGGTTCAAGAAGGTCAAGTACAATATCGTTCTGACTTCTGGGATGCCTCGTTAACCGTTCGTGACTTCCAAATCTTATTGAAAGAAGAGAACCGCCCTTATCGCCTGCTTCCTCAGTTAGACTTGAACTACTACACGCCGTTGTGGGGAGACTACCTTAACTTTGACGTGAAGAGCCAAGTGAGCCGCTTCGATACCAGCGATGCTGCGCGACCAAATGCGACCCGTGTTCACATTGAACCAGGGCTTACATTACCACTCTCAAACTCATGGGCAACGTGGACAACAGAAGCGCGTGTGCTCTCTACGTATTACTCTCAAGACTTAACGGGTTTGACAGATGTAAACTTGCAAAACCAGTTGGATGATGAAGTTTCTCGTGTTATTCCTGAGTTCCGTACGCATGCGCAACTTTACTTAGAGCGAGATACAAGCTGGATCAAGGGCTACACCCAAACACTGGAGCCTCAGCTGCAGTACTTGTACGTACCTGAAGAAGATCAAACCAACATCTACAACTACGATACCACCTTGCTACAAACCGACTACTACGGGCTATTCCGCAGTCGTAAGTACAGTGGCATTGATAAAATCGCCTCGGCGAACCAGTTAAGCTACGGTGCGAGTACTCGCTTCTTTGATGATGACTATAAAGAGCGTCTTAACGTTTCATTTGGTCAGATTTACTACTTCGATAAAAAGACCAAACTGAGCAATAGTCCAAATCTTCCGGATGAGACCACCAATTACTCATCATGGGCGATTGAAGCTGATTTCAACTACAACGATTACTTGTTCTATCACGGTGGAATTCAATACGATATTGATTTGAGCTCCATGCAGTTGGCAAACAGTACCTTGGAATACCAATTCAACGGCGGCTTTATTCAGGGTAACTATCGCTACGTTACGCGTGAATACATCGAAGATACGATCATTCTCGAAAACCTAGACACAATTACTCGTAAAGGCATTTCACAAGCAGGTATTGTAGCGGCCTACGAGTTCAACCCGAACTGGTCTGCAAGTGGTCAATACTACTACGACCTCAATGAAAATGCGGACCTAGAATGGCTAGCGAGCCTGCGTTACCAATCTGACTGTTGGTACATTGGCGTCACTTACTCAAACCAATTGCTTGGTTGGGAAGACCAAGCTATCGGCAGCACCGGGGCATCACCTGAATACGAAAATAACTTCAGCGTTAACTTCGGTATTCAAGGCTTTGCGACCAACCAGCGTGAAGACACTGCTGTCAAAGAACTGGATGGTTCTGACAACGCGATTAAGTACGGCCGCCCATTCTATCTGAACAATTAATCAAAATAGGCGTCTTAAATGAATAAGACGCCTATTCAAAAATACTGACGGAATTTTAAATGAAAATTTGGAAATCAATCTTATTCACGACCCTACTCTCTTGCGGAGCGGTTGCAGCACCAGTAGAGATCGATAAGGTTGCGGTCATCGTGAACGACGGTGTAGTTCTACAAAGCGACATCGAAACAGCGATGAAAACGCTGCAAGCCAACGCTCGTCAAAGTGGAAAGAGCTTACCTTCTACCAGCGTGTTAAAAGAACAAGTCGTTGAAAAACTTATCATTGATACGTTGCAAGGCCAAGAAGCAGACCGTATTGGTGTGCGTATTGACGACAACCGTTTAAACCAAGCGATTGCAGAGATCGCACGTAATAATGAGCAATCGGTAGAACAACTCGCTGCTTCTGTAGAAAGTGAAGGTTTAAGTTACCCAGAATTCCGCGAACAAATTCGTAAGGAAATCGCCGCATCAGAAGCTCGCAATGCACTGGTTCGTCGCCGTATTAATATCCTTCCAGCAGAGGTCGATAGCCTTGCTGAGCAACTATCACAAGAAACCAATGCGACTGTTCAATACAAAATTGGACACATTCAACTGCGCTTCTCTGACGATAAAGAAAAGTCAGCTGTAGAAGCAGAAGCTAAAGCGCTCGCGAAAAAGCTAAACGAAGGTGCAGACTTTACGGAGATGGCCTACACCTACTCAAAAGGTCCTAAAGCTTTACAAGGTGGTGACTGGGGCTGGATGCGTAAAGAAGAGATGCCAACCATCTTTGCTGATCAGATCAAGATGCAAAACAAAGGCAGCATTATTGGTCCTTTCCGTAGTGGCGTTGGTTTCCACATCCTAAAAATAGAGGATGTAAAAGGCCTAGAAACGGTTGCGGTAACGGAAGTAAATGCGCGTCATATTTTGATTAAACCAACCGTGATTCTGAGCGACGAAGGGGCGAAGAAGCAACTGAATGAATTTGTACGCCGCATCAAAGCCGGTGAAGCAACGTTCGCTCAATTGGCAACACAATACAGTCAAGATCCTGGCTCGGCAGCACAAGACGGTGAACTAGGTTATCAAACACCAGATCTTTACGTGCCAGAATTTAAGCACCAAGTAGAAACTCTGCCAGTTGGCTCAATCAGCGAACCGTTCAAAACCGTTCACGGCTGGCATATCGTTGAAGTGTTGGATCGTCGCCAAGTTGACCGTACTGACTCAGCGATGAAGAACAAAGCTTACCGTATTCTATTTAACCGTAAATTTAATGAAGAAGCGGGCGCATGGATGCAAGAGCTACGCGCAAGTGCGTTTGTTGAAATCGTGGATGACAACAATGACAACTAATACAATTCGTAGAATTGTCGTAACCGCAGGGGAACCTGCGGGTATCGGCCCAGACTTAGTGCTTGCCCTATCGAAAGAAGATTGGGCGCACCAAATTGTCGTCTGTGCCGATAAGAATATGCTGACGGAGCGAGCCAAGCAGCTTGGCATCGAAGTCCAACTGTCTGATTACAATCCAGAAGAAGCACCTAAAGCACAAAAAGCGGGCACGCTTATCGTTGACCATATCCAAATATCGGAACCTGCGGTCGCAGGCGAGCTCAATGAAGCGAATGGCCACTATGTACTAAAAACGCTAGAAAGAGCGGCTTTAGGCTGTATGAATGATGAATTTGATGCTATTGTCACCGGCCCTGTTCATAAGGGGGTGATTAATCGCGCAGGTGTTGCATTCAGTGGTCATACTGAATTTTTCGCCGAGAAGTCACAAACGCCGCTAGTCGTAATGATGCTAGCAACGGAAGGACTACGCGTGGCGCTGGTTACAACACATATTCCTTTAGCTTATGTGTCCAAAGCTGTCACCGAAGAGCGATTAGAAAAAATCATCGATATTCTTCATAAAGACCTTGTAGAAAAGTTTGCTATCGCACAACCAAACATCTACGTTTGCGGGCTTAACCCTCATGCTGGCGAAGATGGCTGCTTAGGTCGTGAAGAGATCGAAACCATCACTCCGACACTGGAAAAAATTCGACAAGAAAAAGGTATCAACCTGATCGGCCCTCTGCCGGCTGATACCATTTTCAATGAAAAATATTTAAATGATGCTGATGCTGTTTTAGGCATGTACCATGATCAAGTGTTGCCAGTATTAAAATACAAAGGCTTTGGTCGTTCAGTAAACATTACTCTTGGTCTACCTTTTATTAGAACATCGGTGGACCACGGTACTGCATTAGATCTGGCAGGGACAGGTCAAGCGGATACAGGGAGTTTCCGAACAGCGCTCACGCATGCGATAGATTTGGTAGAGAAGAAACAATGAGAAATGATGTCCATTTAGGACACAAAGCGCGTAAACGTTTTGGTCAAAACTTCCTGAACGATCCATACATTATTGATGGAATCGTATCAGCGATTAACCCAAAACCAGGTCAAAACCTGGTTGAAATCGGTCCTGGTCTTGGTGCAATCACTGAGCCAGTAGGTCGTGAAGTAGATAAGTTCACAGTTATCGAATTAGACCGCGATCTGGCGGAACGCCTACGTACTCACCCTGAACTGGCAGATAAGTTGACCATCCATGAGGGTGACGCTATGCGTTTTGACTTCACTCAACTAGTGAAGCCAAACAACAAGCTGCGCATTTTTGGTAACTTGCCATACAACATCTCTACACCATTGATGTTCCACCTTTTTGAGTTCCATAAAGACATTCAAGACATGCACTTTATGCTGCAAAAAGAAGTGGTAAACCGCTTAGCCGCCGGCCCTGGCAGCAAAGCTTACGGCCGTTTGACGGTAATGGCTCAGTACTACTGTAAAGTGGTACCAGTACTGGAAGTACCGCCAACGGCATTCGTTCCACCACCGAAAGTGGATTCTGCCGTTGTTCGTTTAGTGCCTTACGAAGAGCTGCCATGCCCGGCGAAAGATCTGCGTTTGCTCGATCGCGTTTGTCGTGAAGGCTTTAACCAACGTCGTAAAACAGTTCGTAACTGCTACAAATCGTTGTTAAGCACAGAAGTACTAGAAGAGCTAGGTGTTAATCCAAGCATGCGTCCAGAGAACCTGACGCTAGAACAATTCGTCGCAATGGCGAACTGGCTTGCGGATAACCCGCAGCACTAAGAACTCAAACAATGAGCCAAACCCTTGTAGGTTTGGCTTATTATTATTGGGATATTACGTTTCTGAGGAGTGCACATGGACGTCATTCAACCTTGCATCAAAATTCAAGTTCACACCAAATACATCGAAGAACAGTCCAACCCAGAGCTACAACGCTACGTTTTCGCTTATATCATCACCATCAAAAACCTTAGCCAACAAACCGTACAGTTAGTGAGCCGCCGCTGGCTAATCACAGACTCGAATGGCAAGCAAATGACGGTTGAAGGTGACGGAGTTGTAGGCCAGCAGCCCTTTATTCCAAGCAATGATGAATACACGTACAGTAGCGGAACCGCGTTAGAAACCCCTGTCGGCGTTATGCAAGGACACTACAAAATGCTGGATGAGAAAGGGCAAGAGTTCATCACCGAAATTGAACCATTTCGCTTGGCTGTTCCAAATGTTTTAAATTAGTAAATTGGAGATTCAGTGGCTACCTATATTGTTGGTGACATCCAAGGCTGTTTTGATGAATTGCAGCGACTACTAGAAAAAGTATCTTTCTCTGCGAAAAAAGACCAACTTTGGCTTGCTGGTGATTTGGTCGCCAGAGGGCCTAAATCATTAGAAACGTTACGCTTTGTGAAGTCACTTGGCGCAAGCGCAATCGTCGTGCTTGGTAATCACGACCTTCACCTTCTTGCAGTGGCTCACGGGATAAAAAAGGTCAAAGACAAAGATAGAACCGCACCTATTTTCACGGCCCCTGACAAAGAGGAACTACTGACATGGCTAGCTCAGCAACCTCTAATGGCCGAGCATGACGAGTTCGTGATGTGTCACGCTGGCATATCACCGCAGTGGAATCTAAAAACAGCGAGAAAGTGTGCCCGTGAAGTTGAGCGCATCATCCAAAGTGAAGAGCTGCCTTGGCTATTAAAAAACATGTACAGCAATCAACCTGATTCCTGGGATGACTATCTACAGGGTTTGGACCGATACCGTTATATTATCAATGCTTTTACGCGGATGCGCTTTTGTTTCCCTGATGGTCGTTTGGATATGGATTGTAAATTGCCACCGCAACAAGTTTCCGGTAACGAACTTATTCCATGGTTTGAGGTGCCTAAACGTATCCACTTAAACAAAGCGGTGCTCTTTGGGCACTGGGCTGCACTGCAAGGTTATATGAACAGCGAAGTCATCGGGCTAGATACTGGCTGTGTTTGGGGCGGAAGCCTAACCATGATCCGTTGGGAAGATAAGAAAATTTTTACTCAGGATGCGTTAAGTTAAACACTGAATAACAGTCGATAATCCATAGTAGGAGGAATACCTGTCACTTAACACCTCCTGTAGGGTCATTCCAACGAGCCTTAACGAGACTAGAAATCTAATATCCTCGCGCTGCGAATAGATAGAAATACCTTTGACAACAAAGTACTCGTATAGAGGCTCCTGAATCTCGCTCTTTCGTCGCTTTTCAGGATGACGGTAGGTTGGGATGGCCGCTCGCTGTTATACGAACGGCATTACCGTATTAACTACGCGGTGTTAATCTCGAATTACTTTTCTAACACAGTAAAGCGCATGTTGTAGGCGTTCTTCTCATCGGCTTGATACATTTCTGAGTAAGTTTCCTTAAACTCGTCTCCCCAATCTGGGAACTGAGTATCACCATCAATGGCCGCTTCAATGTGTGTTACATACAGTTTATTGGCCATAGGCAGACAAGTGGTGTAAATCGCACCACCACCAATGATCATCACTTCTTCCACATCACCTGCGACTTCCAGAGCCTGCTCAATCGATGTTACGGTAGTGACACCTTCGATCTTTAGTGTCTCATCACGGCTAATAACAATATTCAAGCGACCAGGTAAAGGGCGACCAATAGACTCATAGGTTTTGCGTCCCATCACAACCGGTTTTCCCATGGTACAACGCTTAAACCAAGCGAAATCGGCGGGAAGGTGCCAAGGCATTTGATTGTCTTTGCCAATGATGCGATTGTCGGCCATCGCGGCAATCATACTAATGATCATGTTAGGTCCTTATACAATAGGTCTGCGGCGATAGAATAACAGCCCTGGAACCGCAAGACCAACGGCTAAACCTGCAATAATAAACATGGCCTTAAGAAAGTTTTCCATACAGGTTGCAACAAGCTCGGGTGAGTAGCCAACATGATTGATCTCTACCATAGCGATCATTGCTTTGTAAGCAAACACACCCGGCACCATCGGGATCAAAGCAGCCACAGTAAACACTTTTGGATGCGCGAGAAAACGGTGAGACCAGTACACACCGATCATCCCAACTAACGTCGCAGCAAAAAAGGTTGCCCACTCAATAGGAATGCCAAACTGCATCATCAAGTAGCGGCTACCATGACCAATCGCACCACCAACAGCGCAATACACTAAAGCTCTTTGTGGCACGTTAAAAACCAATGCAAATCCTACGGCGGGAATCGCCGCAAAAAACATGTCATTCAACAGGCCAAACATCAAATCAAATAAACTCATTAGATAGCCCACCCCCAAATTCCAGTTACACTCATCGCAGCAACGATCCCCAAACATGTCGCCAACGTTAGTAAACTAGCCATCACAAATCGAGCAATGCCCATATTAATGTGGCCTTTCAACATATCTGCGACAGAGTTAATGAGTGGGAAACCAGGTACAAGCATTAATACCGACGATGCCATTGCTACGGTAGGTAGATTACCGATTTGGTAAATTTCCGCCTGTGCTGAAATTAAGGTAGTCACAAAAGCGGTCGCAGCAAAGTTCAATAGAGGGTTGAAATGACGATGACCAATTTCTTGGCGAACGATCATGCCACCAGCTGAAGCTAAAAAGGTCATGATGAATACTCCCCAATCACCACCAGCTAGATGACTGAATGCCGCACAAGACAAGCCAATCATAAACACCACCAACCAGCGGTTATAACGCTCTGGACTGATAGCGTTCAGCTTTTTCTGCGCCATGGTTGAATCGAGCAAACCACGTTCCATCATGATACAGATTCGTTGAATTTGCGTAATAACGCGCATATTGATGCCACGATCAGCGCAGCTTCGGGTGGTGGTGATGCAATGCCCATCCATTACCGTCGTCACAACCAATGCATTAGCTGATAGTGCTACCGCAACTTCATTCACCCCACAAGCAAGGCCAATACGACGCATAATATCGCTCACAAGAGTACTTTCAGCACCATGAGCAAGTAGCATTTGTCCGGCTTGGGCGACAAGACGAGAAATCGATCGTTGAGTAGATACCGCCAACTCTCTAGGCGGTATGGTTTCTAGAGTCATAAATAAGTCTAATTCCTTTTAGGGTGTTACTCATTCATACGCGCGAGGGCCAAACTAACCCTCAAAAAACACGACGTATCAGTTATTGTGCCGTAAATCACATCACCTAAATATGATTTAGATACAAAAAAAGCCGCAATAAATAATTGCGGCTTAATGAATTATAGGCAAACAGGCATTGTTTGACCGTTCTGATTAGTCACGAACGTAGACAACGTGACCGTCATCTTCTTCATCGTCCCAGTCATCCCAATCGTCGTCGTCATCTTCAGTGATAACGTCTTTACCCGCCATCGCATCTTTATGGTAATCATCCCACATGAAGTTAACTTTATCTTCTTCAGCCACTTCTTCCTCTTCGCGAGGTAGGTTATCCATAAAGTCAGCCAGTTTGTAACAAAGCTCTTTAGTACCGTTACGATTGATCGCCGAGATCTTAAAGTACTCGTCTTCCCAACCTAGTGCGTCTAAGATTTCTTGGATCTTCTCATTCGCTTCTTCTTCAGGCATTAGATCAACTTTGTTGAACACTAACCAGCGCGGCTTACTTGCCAGTTTTTCGCTGTATTGTTCTAATTCATCAATGATCGTCAATGCATTTTGCACCGGATCGGACTGATCAATTGGCATAATATCGATCATGTGCAGCAACACTCGACAACGCTCTAAGTGCTTCAAGAATCGAATACCAAGGCCAGCGCCATCTGCTGCACCCTCGATCAAACCAGGGATGTCTGCAACAACAAAACTTTTCTCTGGTACGACACTTACGACACCCAAGCTTGGGATCAAAGTCGTGAATGGGTAATCAGCGACTTTCGGTTTTGCTGCTGATACTGCGCGGATAAAGGTTGATTTACCGGCATTAGGTAGACCAAGCATACCCACATCAGCAAGAAGCAATAGCTCAAGGCGAATTTCGCGTACTTCACCTTTTGTACCCAATGTTCTCTGACGAGGCGCGCGGTTTACTGAAGATTTGAAACGCGTGTTACCTAGACCGTGCCAACCGCCTTTTGCGATCATCACTTTCTTACCGTGTTCAGCAACTTCCGCCACGATTTCATTTGTGTGGATATCCACAGCGCGCGTACCCACAGGTACACGAAGAACGATGTCTTTACCACGCTTACCTGTACAGTTACCACCGCGACCGTTTTCACCACGCTCAGCTTCGTAGAAGCGCTGGAAACGGTAATCAATCAGGGTATTTAGGTTTTCATCGGCTTGGATATAAACATCACCACCGTCACCGCCATCACCGCCATCAGGGCCACCTTTAGTGATGAATTTTTCACGCCAGAAACTGACAACGCCACTACCGCCATCACCAGCCTGAACTTTTACTACCGCTTCATCTACGAACTTCATCTTTTACTCCGACTACTTCGTGCGTGGATTAAATCTTACTATGTCATCCGACAATTTTAGCAGATGACAGATCTAAGCTCCCAGATTCAAATCGCTTAGGATCTTAGCGAGAAACTTCGATATGTCGACTGCCACAAATAAAAAACCCCGCCGATTCGGCAGGGCTTTTGAATTCAGCTTAAAGCTATTAAGTAATTTGGTTAAAAACCTAATTACTCAGCTTCGATGCTTACAAACTTACGGTTCTTAGGACCTTTTACTTCGAACTTCACTTTACCTTCAGTAAGAGCGAATAGAGTGTGGTCTTTACCGATACCTACGTTGTTACCAGCGTGGAACTTAGTACCACGTTGACGAACGATGATGTTACCTGCAAGTACAGATTCACCACCGAAACGCTTAACACCTAGACGTTTGCTTTCTGAATCGCGGCCGTTACGAGTAGAACCACCAGCTTTTTTGTGTGCCATTGTTAAACTCTCCTAATAGATTAAGCGTTGATACCAGTGATCTTCACTTCAGTGAACCACTGACGGTGACCCTGTTGCTTACGAGAGTGCTTACGACGACGGAACTTAACGATTTTAACTTTATCGCCACGACCGTGTTGTACAACTTCAGCAACAATTTTGCCGCCCTCTACAAGAGGAGCACCAACTTTGATGTCTTCGCCGTTAGCAACAAGAAGAACTTTATCAAATTCTACAGTTGCACCAGTTTCAACGTCTAATTTCTCTAAACGAAGAGTTTGACCTTCGCTTACACGGTGTTGTTTACCACCAGATTGGAAAACAGCGTACATATTTTACTCCGCTTTTTCCGCACAGCCTTTCTTGAGGGTGTGCGCTAAACTAATCATCAATAGGGCGCAGATTCTACAGAATAGATGCTCCTATGACAAGCCATATTTTGAAAAAATTGGCGAAAAGCTAATCGCCAAAGAAAAGTGCGGCAATCATGCCCTTTAGTAATGTATTAATCAACGTTTTTTAGTGTATTATTCGACAATTATATAAATCGAATAAGCCTTGCAGGGTCTAACTTCAGCCGGATATACGATGGATTTTAAAACTATCCAAGCGCTTACTGCCGATGACATGGCAAAAGTGAATGAAACAATTCAAGCCCAACTTAATTCTGATGTCTCTTTAATCAACCAGCTCGGTTTTTATATCGTGAGTGGTGGAGGCAAACGTCTAAGACCGCTTTTAGCGATACTGTCAGCCCGTGCACTTGGTTACCAAGGCAATGGTCATACAATGGCAGCTGCGTTTATTGAGTTCATCCATACAGCGACTTTGCTGCATGATGACGTGGTAGATGAATCAGACATGCGCCGTGGTAAAGCCACTGCGAATGCAGCATTTGGCAATGCGGCTAGCGTATTAGTTGGGGACTTTATCTATACACGCTCATTTCAGATGATGACGGAACTAGGATCCATGAAGATCCTTAAACTAATGAGCAATGCCGTAAACGTGATCGCCGAAGGTGAAGTACAGCAGTTGATGAACTGTAACGACCCTGACACGACAGAAGAAAGCTACATGCAAGTCATCTACTCTAAGACTGCGCGCTTATTTGAATCCGCAACTCAAATCGGTGCAATCTTAAATGATGCTCCTGAGCATGTGGAAATCGCAATGCAAAATTACGGTAAGTATCTAGGCACTGCGTTTCAGCTCATTGATGACGTCATGGATTACACTTCTGATGGCGAAGACATGGGTAAAAATGTGGGTGATGACTTGGCCGAAGGCAAGCCAACTTTACCTCTACTCCATGCTATGCGTAATACCACACCAGAAAACGCCATCATGATTCGTGAAGCGATTGAGAAAGCGAATGGCATGGATCGCTTAGAAGAAATTCTTGCGGTCATGAAAGAAGCAGGCTCTCTGGAATACACAACGCAAAAAGCTCTAGAAGAAGCAGACAAAGCAATCGCAGAACTATCAGTGTTGCCAGAGTCTGAATACAAACAAGCGCTTGTTACTCTGGCTCATGTCGCAGTACAACGCACGAAGTAATCAATAGCTACCCATAACGCAAGACTTATAGCAAAAAGGAAGAGCATACTCTTCCTTTTTTACGTTTGATACCTAATGACGACGCCCGAGGCGCTAGTAATATCTGTCACTACCGCCATGCAGTTGTGGATCATCTTCTATTTCATCAAAGCTAACGGCGAGTTGCTGTTCAGTCCCTTGTTTGGACAACAATACCGTCTCTGCTTCATGGTCGACCACTAATATCGTACCGACGCCTTGTTGGCACTCAACAACCATGCCTTTACGGATTCGACTCGCTTCCATCATCTTCTCCTTCACTACGTGGTTTTATTCGACCATTTTTACGAAGTTGAGAAATCAAGGATCAAAAAAGCCGATCAAAATGATCGGCTTTCTTCTTATATAGGCTTTCTAGATTACTTTGCGAATTCAACACCAATGTTGATGTCGCCATTTAGTGTTTCTAGCATACCGCCTAATGCAGACTTTTCGTAATCGCTGAGTTTGCCGTAGCTTAGTACTTCTTCAACGCCTTCTTTACCCAGTTTCACAGGTTGCGCAAAGTAAGTCGCGTGTTCGCCGTCGCCTTCAACGTAAGCGCACTCAACTACGCCTTCTTCACCTTGAAGAGCACGAACCAGAGACAGACCAAAGCGACATGCAGCTTGGCCCATTGATAGTGTTGCACTACCACCACCCGCTTTCGCTTCTACAACTTCAGTACCTGCATTTTGAATACGTTTCGTTAATGCTTCTACTTCTTCAGCTGTAAACTCAACACCTTCCACTTGAGACAGTAGAGGTAAGATCGTTACGCCAGAGTGACCACCAATTACTGGCACGCGAACGTCACCTGGATCTTTGTCTTTTAGCTCAGCAACAAACGTTTCTGAACGGATAACATCCAACGTTGTTACACCAAATAGACGACGCTTATCATAAACACCCGCTTTTTTAAGAACTTCAGCAGCAATTGGCACTGTTGTATTTACAGGGTTTGTGATGATACCAACACAAGCTTTCGGACAAACAACCGCAATCTTCTCCGCTAGCGATTTAACGATACCAGCGTTTACATTAAATAGATCCGCACGATCCATACCTGGCTTACGCGCAACACCAGCAGAAATTAGCACAACATCCGCGCCTTCTAGTGCTGGAGTAGGATCTTCACCAGCGTAACCTTTGATAGAAACTGGCGTAGGGATGTGGCTAAGATCAGCGGCCACACCAGGAGTTACTGGAGCAATATCATATAGGGCTAGATCAGAACCAGCAGGAAGACGGTTCTTAAGTAGAAGGGCCAGGGCTTGACCGATGCCACCAGCGGCACCAATAACGGCTACTTTCATGTAGTTCTCCTTGAGAGTATTTCTCTTATAAACGTATTCGTAGGGTAGTTTGTAACCAACTTAAATAAAGCTATCGGAATCACAACTTGATTACAATCAATTAACGCTAGCTTTGCGACCTCGCGCAACTCGCTGTTACCGTGCTACAAATGGGGCTTGGATTATTCTTTTATTCTGTTGAAATGACAAGGAATTCAAGAAAACAGATACAGCCCTACTTCAGCGCGCTAAAGAATTCTATGTGGTATATAGTTTACAGTGACGCATCTAACATAATCCTGGGACTCTTTGGCACCGCCTGAATATATATGCGAGAATATGCAAAATTGCTGACCCGTAATAAGAGATTTGTAATGACTATGCGCAATTCAGAAAAACAAGACAACTTAGTTCGCGCCTTTAAAGCCCTGTTAAAAGAAGAAAGCTTTGGCTCACAGGGCGAGATTGTTGACGCACTCAAACAGCAAGGGTTTGAGAGTATCAACCAATCTAAAGTCTCACGTATGCTGACTAAATTTGGCGCCGTCCGTACGCGCAATGCAAAAATGGAAATGGTTTACTGTCTTCCTGCTGAGCTAGGTGTCCCAACAGTCAGCAGCTCTCTGCGTGAACTGGTACTAGACATCGATCGTAATGCAGCGTTAGTGGTAATTCACACCGGCCCAGGTGCAGCACAGTTGATTGCTCGCTTGCTTGATTCACTCGGTAAATCCGAAGGTATTCTTGGCGTTGTCGCGGGTGACGATACCATTTTCATTACGCCAACCATGGCAATTACGACTGAGCAACTCTTCAAATCAGTGTGCGAGCTGTTCGAATATACTGGTTAAGTTCTATAAAGCTTCAATCAGCTAACTCATTGTGGGTTATAAAAGAAGTCTCATTTTGTAGCCCATAATTTATGTAAATTTTTTGCTTACTCCGCTCGTTCTTTAACCACCCATTTTGTGATTAACATCACGCAATTGATCTTTTTCATTTCAGTCACTAAACGTTAATTAAGTAATTGTTATAAAAAGAATTAAATCACAAATTGAATCCTATCCCCTGATACAAAATTCAGACTTATCAACTATAACATTTAACAATTGGATAATTTTCTGCCAATTTTTTGTTATGATTCGCTCGCTTTTTCAAACGATTGGATTGAAAAAGGTGCCGTTTCCAAATAGGAAACTCCAGAAGTGATTTATGGTTATTTCCGGGTAAATAATGAATATAAGGAAGGGAAATTCATGGCATTTAACAAACTTCTCAAAGTAGGCGCTATCGCTGCAGCCGTAATGGGCGCAGGCGCAGTTAACGCTCAAGAGTTTATTACCATCGGTACTGGCTCTGTGACAGGTGTTTACTACCCAACTGGTGGTGCTATCTGTAAGTTGGTAAATAAAGGTCGTAAAGACCACAACATCCGTTGTTCAGTAGAATCGACTGGTGGCTCAATTTACAACGTTAACACTATCCGTGCAGGCGAATTAGATTTTGGTATCGTGCAATCGGATTGGCAGTACCACGGCTACAACGGTACGAGCAAGTTTGAAGAACAAGGCCCGTACAAGAAGCTACGCGCAATGTTCTCTCTTCATACAGAACCTTTCAACATCATTGCGCGTGCAGATTCAGGTATTGAAAACGTTGAAGACCTGAAAGGTAAGCGAGTAAACATCGGTAACCCAGGCTCTGGTGACCGTGCAACGATGGGCGTTGTCATGGAAGCGATGGGTTGGACAAACGACAGCTTCAAATTGGCGTCTGAGCTAAAAGGCTCTGAACGCTCTCAGGCACTTTGTGATAACAAAATTGACGCCTTCATTTACATGGTCGGCCACCCGAACGGTTCAATCAAAGAAGCAACCACATCATGTGATGCGAAGCTAGTTTCAGCAACAGGCCCTAAAATCGATAAAATTGTTGCCGACAACCCATACTACGCCTTTAGCTCAGTACCGGCTGGTATGTACCGCGGTACAGACAAAGACGTAAACAGCTTTGGTGTTGCAGCAACAATGGTAACGACCTCTGATGTTTCAGACGATGTCGCTTACAACGTGGCAAAAGCTGTGTTTGAAAACTTTGATACCTTCAAACGTCTACACCCTGCATTCGCAAACTTGAAGAAAGAAGACATGGTGAAAGCTGGTCTTTCTATTCCTCTTCACCCAGGTGCAGAAAAATACTACAAAGAAATGGGTCTAATTAAGTAATTACCTCAGACTCTACATACAGGCAGGAAAGAATATTTTCTGCCTGTTTGAGCATACAGGTTGTAGCACGTTCTAACTGCATGCTTCATTCGCCAGTTTTCTTCTGAAAACTGCGAGCTCATACCCAAGAAAACTTAAACGCCGCCTAACAGAGTATCCAACAATCAACACTTTGAGTTCAGGCAGCAAAATACTCGAAAGCAAACTTCGCTCCATTCACTACACTGATAGAGGCGAAGTGTGGTTCTCGATAAAAATCAGACAGGACCATCAATAATAAGGAAAAAGTACATGGCGACGAATCAAGCTCCGTCACAAGATGTGCAAGAAATGGTGGCTCAGGCAGACACAGGTGCACGTAGCCCTTCGGGAATGCAAGGACGAATCCTTTGGTTTGTTCCTCTGTGTTGGTCACTATTTCAATTATGGTACGCATCCCCGTTACCATTTATTTTCAATTTTGGCGTACTGAACGACACGGAAGCGCGATCTATCCACCTTACTTTCGCGATCTTTTTGGCTTTCACTGCTTATCCAGCGATGAAGAATTCTCCTCGCGATCATATCCCTCTTGTTGATTGGATACTCGCGTTGGCAGGCAGCTTTTCAGCAGCCTATATATACCTTTTTTATACTGAGCTAGCAGGACGCTCAGGCGCACCGACAACAGTTGATATCGTTGTTGCTGTTATCGGTATGCTCCTCCTTTTAGAAGCAACACGCCGAGCACTTGGTCCACCATTAATGGTCGTGGCTGCTGTTTTCCTTACTTACACCTTTGCAGGCCCTTACATGCCTGACGTTATCGCGCACAAAGGGGCAAGCTTGAACAAGGCCATGTCTCACTTGTGGCTAACAACTGAAGGCGTATTTGGAGTTGCGCTAGGTGTTTCTACCTCTTTTGTCTTCTTGTTTGTATTGTTTGGAGCAATGCTGGAACGCGCTGGTGCTGGTGCTTACTTCATTAAAGTTGCCTTCTCGTTGCTTGGCCATATGAAAGGTGGCCCTGCTAAAGCGGCCGTTGTTGCATCAGGTTTATCTGGTCTGGTTTCTGGTTCTTCAATCGCAAACGTAGTAACAACTGGCACCTTTACCATTCCACTGATGAAGCGTGTTGGCTTTCCCGGCACAAAAGCGGGTGCGGTAGAGGTAGCGGCTTCAACCAATGGTCAGTTAACACCGCCAATCATGGGTGCAGCAGCATTTTTGATGGTGGAATACGTCGGTATCTCCTACGTTGAGGTGATTAAAGCTGCCCTACTTCCAGCGCTAATCTCTTATATTGCTTTAATTTACATTGTTCACCTTGAAGCATGTAAAGCAGGCATGACAGGCCTTCCTCGTCGCCACAATCCAACACTAGTACAAAGTCTGCTGTCCTTTACTGGCACAATCTTAGGATTGTGTGTGATCAGCGCATTGGTTTACTACGGAGTGGGTTGGACAAAGGACGTCTTTGGTGATGCCGCGACACCAATTGTTACCGTCGCACTATTAATCGCGTACGTTGGGTTGGTGAAAGTCTCAGCAAATCACGTGCAAGATGGCGCAATTGAGATTGATGCAGAATTAACAGAAGTACCTGATCCTGGCCCAACCGTTAAGTCAGGCTTGCACTACCTACTCCCTATCGTCGTATTGGTTTGGTGTTTGACTGTCGAACGTTTCTCACCTGGCCTTTCGGCATTCTGGGCAACGGTATTCATGATTTTCATTTTGCTGACTCAACGTCCGTTGATTGCACTGCTGTCAAAGCAAGGAGACATGCTTCAGCAAACCAAAGATGGCTTTGTCGATCTTGCCGAGAGCTTAGTTTCTGGTGCGCGCAATATGATTGGTATCGGCGTTGCAACCGCGGCAGCGGGCACCGTTGTTGGTGTTGTTACACTAACGGGTATCGGCCTAGTGATGACCGACTTCGTCGAGTTTATCTCTGGTGGCAGCATCATTCTTATGCTGCTGTTTACCGCCATCATTAGCTTGGTTCTGGGGATGGGTCTGCCAACAACGGCGAACTACATCGTGGTCTCTACGCTAATGGCGCCGGTTATTGTTACGCTCGGCGCAGCGCATGGCTTAATTATTCCGTTGATAGCGGTGCACTTGTTCGTTTTCTACTTTGGTATTTTGGCCGACGATACCCCACCTGTAGGCCTTGCGGCTTTTGCAGCAGCAGCAATTGCGAAATCAGATCCAATTCGTACTGGTATCCAAGGTTTTACTTACGATATTCGAACCGCTATTTTGCCGTTCATGTTTGTGTTCAATACCCAGCTATTGTTAATGGGGATCGACTCTTGGTGGCATTTGGCACTCACAGTCATCTCATCGATCATTGCAATGCTGATATTCTCTGCGGCAACTCAAGGGTGGTGGTTCACGCGTAACAAGTGGTGGGAAACAGTCCTATTATTAGTACTGACATTTTCGTTTTTCCGTCCAGGTTTTTGGTGGGACATGCTGTACCCAGCGAAAGTTCTTTCTCCTGGCGTTGAGGTAGCTCAAATCACGGAAACACTAAATGTAGGAGAATCATTGGAGTTACGTGTTGCCGGTGAAAACCTTGAGGGCGACTACATTGAGAAAACGGTTCGTCTTCCATTCGAAGACAGTGCGACAACAGCAGACGCACGTATTTCATCTATGGGTCTGATGCTGACCGAAAGTGACAACAAAATGATTGTCGATATGGTTGAATTTGGTAGTCCAGCAGAGTCCGCAGGTATCGACTTTGATTGGGAAATCAAGTGGGTTATCCAGGATGCAGACCGTCCGATGAAAGAGTGGGTGTTTGTACCATGCTTAATGATTTTGCTGGTGCTTGCAATGAACCAAAAACGTCGTGCTCGTAAGGAACAATTGAGCGCATAACCGATTTGGCCCCGAGGATAAAGGGGCCTTAATGAGAGACATTGAATGTACAAACAAATTCTTGTTCCGGTTGATCTAAATGACCAAGGCTTTTCAGACCGAGCGGTTGAACTAGCGGTTTGGCAGGCAAAGCAAGCAAATGCTCAAATCCATCTTCTGACTGTACTACCTGGTATTCACATGTCGATGGTTGCCACATACTTTCCGAAAGATGCTGCGGCCAAAATGAAGCAAGACGTGAAGCAGCAACTAAAAACTTTCGCTAATGAGCATATTGCTGAAGATGTGGTTTACCAAGTGCATGTTGCTGAAGGCAAGGCCTACGCGACCATTCTTGATTATGCAGAACGTTTAGGCGCTGATCTCATCATTATGCCAAGCCACAAGCGCTCTAAAATCAATAAAGTAATGCTTGGCTCTGTCGCGAGTAAGGTTGTGGAATATTCTCCAATCAATGTGATGGTCGTAAAACCGCAAGGCTAAGTAAATACAGAAACGAAAAAGGACGCTAACATTAGCGTCCTTTTTATATGAAACAAGTAAGGGTTATGCCATCACTGGGTAATCGGTATAACCTTCTGCTCCCCCCAAATAAAAGTGTTCTGGTTTCGCCTCATTGAGAGGTGCATTTTTCTTAAATCGCTCAACTAAATCTGGGTTTGCGATAAAGGGAACGCCAAATGCGACCACATCAACTTTGTTTTCTGCAATTGCTGTTGCCGCTTCTTGTGCACTGTAGCCCACGTTCGCCATTAAGTGACCTTGATAGTTTTCGCGTGCTGGCTTGAGAACATCTGCTTTTTGTACGCCTTTCAGATCCGCACGCATCACGTGCCAATAAGCAAGATCGAAAGAATTAAGTTGCTCTGCTAAGTAACGCACCAAACCAACTGGATCACTGTCTTTCATGTCATTAAATCCATTTAGCGGAGATGTACGCAGACCGACTCTTCCGGGTCCCCACACCTCAACGACTTCTTTCACTATCTCAAGTAAAAATCGAGCACGATTTTCAACCGAGCCACCGTATTCATCGGTACGTAAATTTGAGCCGTCACGAAGGAAGTTATCAATAAGATAACCATTGGCGCCATGTATCTCGACCCCATCAAAGCCGGCTTTCTTGGCGTTTTCTGCACCTTGTTTAAACGCCGCAACAATGGAAGCTATCTCATCCACTTCGAGTGCTCGTGGTACCGTATATGCTTGCTTACCCGAAGGGGTATGGACTAATTCATCACGAATGGCCAATGCGCTCGCCGCTACAGGTGTTTTTCCTTCATTCAGATCAGGATGACAAGCTCGTCCCGCATGCCAAATTTGCAGTACAATCTTACCGCCTCTCTCATGAACCGCATCCGTTACCTTTTTCCAAGCTGCGATTTGCTCTTCGTTGTAAATGCCCGGTTCTGCCATAAAAGCAGACGTACCTTCCATCACCATGGTGCATTCAGCAATGATAAGTCCGGCACTCGCACGTTGAGCGTAGTATTCAACCATAAGGTCATTAGGAATATGGTCTGCGCCAGCACGAGCTCTCGTTAAAGGCGCCATAATAGCACGGTTATCTAATGCTAATTGACCGAGTTCGATAGGAGAAAATAAGTCTACAGAGTTGGACATGTTGTTTACCTCAAATGACAATAACTTGATGGCTAAGGATGAGGTGCCAGACTATAATCAGATTAATATTGAAACAATATGGATAATTGAAAGTGATTGTTCGCAATTTAGAAACAATTGACTTTAGAACGCTTTCTATCTTTGTCACAAGCTGTCGACTACTGAGCTTAACCAAGTGCGCGCTGGAGTTAAACCTACCGAAATCTACTGTTAGTAAAGCCATAACCAAACTCGAACAACACTTTGAAGCCAAACTCCTAGAGCGCACAACCCGAAAGTTAGTGATCACCGAAGCTGGCCAAATGGTTTTAGAGCGTGCTGCAAGCTTAGTTGAGGAATTCCACTCAATTGGCCATGACGTACTGGAGATGGAACAACAGATCCAAGGCCGGCTGCGTATTTCCGCGCCACCAGCGTTGGATGCGTATATGGCGGAACACATCTTTTTGCCATTTTTAAAACAATGGCCAAAAGTACAAATTGCGTTAGAAGCATCGAACGATTTTGTTGATCTGTTTTCACACGGCTTTGATATGGCAATTCGAGTCGGTCAGATAGTTGATGATCGATTGATCGCAAAAAAATTAGGCTATACGACTCGAGTCCTGGCTGCTAGCCCTGAGTATTTAGCTGAGTTCGGCGTACCTGAAACGCCAGAAGACCTGACAAAACACAACTGTTTGAGGTATCAATATGTTTCAGAAATAGGGCCTTGGACGCTGATCTCACACGATAATACCGTCAATGTTTCAATAACCAGTAACTTCTCAAGTACAACTGTAGAAGCAATATTAAAAGGCGCACTTAAAGGACTAGGCATCGCTAACTTACCTGTGCAAAACATGACGCAAGAGCTAGAAAGTGGCACCTTAGTCAGAGTGTTGCCGCAATGGCACACGGTACCAATGCCTATTTATCTAGTCTATCGTCCTGGAGCAAACCGCCCACGGCGCGTACAAGCAATGATTGACCATATCATGAGCTTAAGATCTCAATTTGAATTTGGCCCTAGGCATGGTTTGTGTTGCGGAGAAGCATGACCTAGCAACTATCAGGCACTAGCATGCGGCTCGGATAAATGCCGCAAGCTTCTCACTAGCATGCTGTTCACTCAATGCAGACATATCACCCGCGGCTTCCACTTTACCATCCGCCACAAACACAAAGTGGCTGGCAATCGCTTTGGCATCGCTTAAATGGTGCGTGACCATCAATACGGTTATTCCCCGCTCTGCTGCCAGTTTTTTTACCAAGCTCAGCATCTCTTCACGCAACACCGGATCAAGCGCCGAGAACGGCTCATCCAACAGCCACATGGGATGAGGCTGAACAAAACAACGCGCTAAGGCAACACGTTGACGCTGGCCACCAGAAAGATGCTCTGGCAAACGGTCGAGGTACTCTGCAACACCAACTTGCTGCGCGGCTTGTTCAATCTGACGATTTTGGTCCACCGTAAGCTTTAGCCCTGGGTGTAAGCCCAAACCGATGTTGTCACGCACCGATAAGTGAGCAAACAAATTGTGCTCTTGGAACAACATAGAGAACGGACGCAGATAAGGCTCTTTACGCACAATGGACTCACCATCAACACAAATATCACCACGGTCAGGATGGATGAATCCTGCCACCAACGCCAACAAGGTTGACTTCCCTGCCCCACTTGGTCCCATCAGCGACACAATCTGTCCTTGCTCAATCGTTAAGTCAAAACGAAACAGTTCACGTTGGTAGGTGTACTGCACATCATCCAACACTAACATTACGCTCTCTCCTTCGTTTTCAATACTTTCTCAATCAAGGCAAAACAGCCCACACTCAACAACAATAGGGTCACCGATACCACCGCAGCTGCGTCCATCTGATAACTGCCAAGCAACTGGAACAAATACAGAGGTAAGGTACGAAACTCTTGTCCACCAAACAGTGCTATGGCACTTAAATCCCCTATTGCAAACATAAAGCTGATCGCAAACGCATGTGCAAACGGCTTGCGTAGCGCCTGCCACTCCACCACTTTAAACCGTTGCCAGCCACGCATGCCTAAGCTGGCACATACATACTGATACTGTTGTTCAATGTGCAGCATTGGCTGCGCTAGCGTTTTGATCACGTAAGGCAAAGCCATCAAACCGTTCACCAAAATCACGACAAAAAATGCCAAGCTAAAAACATCGGTAAATGCGCGCAGTAGTAAGAATAAACCGGTGCTAATCACCAGACCTGGAGTCACCAAAATAACGGTGCCGATTAACTCAATCTGATCGGCTCGCGTGTTTTTGTACTGCAACCGCCAACGGCGACTGGTCAATAGTATGGACACCCCTGCAGCGACCGCAAGCGCGCTAGCGACACAGGCGACTTTGAGGGAGTTCAATAGCGCAGACCAAAAACGCTCATCGGTTAATACTGTCCAAACTTGTTGGTTGATGCCACTCAGTAACACCATCAATAACGGCGGTATTACCAGTAAAAAGGCACCTATGATCCAAAAGCTATCCCAAGCTTTTGACCACCCATGATCCTTCGTTAAATATTGCTGTACCGATGTGCTTCCAGCACTGATAGAAACAGGCCTTGTTAACTTCTGCACTCCAATAGCAAGCAGTCCACATAACAGCATCTGCCACAGCGCCAATAACGCCCCAGCTTGTAAATCAAAATCAAACTTAATCGCTTGGTAAATGGCCAATTCAATGGTGGTGGATTTTGGCCCGCCCCCCAACGCCATTACAGTGGCAAAACTGGTAAAGCACAACATAAACACCAACCCACAAACGTGGGGAAGCTGCTGCCTTAAACGCGGCCATTCTACCCAGCGAAACTTATCCCAATGGCTCATCCCAAGATGCGCGCAAAGCTTATGCTGCTCGGCAGGAATAGACTCCAAGGCTTGCAGAAGCAATCGTGCCGCGTAAGGTAAATTAAAGAACACATGGGCGAGTAAAATGCCGTTCAAACCGTAAATAGAGAATGGCAGTTTAGTGTCGAAACTTTGCAACCACTGCGCCAACAAACCACTGTTGCCATAAATCGCTAACAGCCCAAAAACACCAACCAAAACCGGCAAAACCAGTGTCGATGCAAACAGCTTAAGCAGTAATGATTTACCAATAAATTGGCGACGCGAAAGTGCGTGCGCTACTGGAATGGCAAAGCCAACACTGAGCAATGTGGAAAGAAACGCTTGGTAGAAACTGAACTTGGTGACATGTTGATAGTACGGGTCGCCCCATACCAAAGACACATCAAGTGAAGGGGCTTGAACAATCAAAGCACCTAGGGCAGAAATAACAAAGGTCGCGATGATCATCGCGACCCCTAAACCTATTTTTGGAACAGAATTCAAAGGTAAAACCTATCTCATTCAGATGAGGATGGAAACGTCAGCTAAAACGTCAATGCGCTTTGCCATTCGCGAATCCAAGACTTACGCATTTTTGCCACTTCATCAGCACTAAAGCTCAACGACTTGCTTGGAACACTCAAAGTTTCAAAACCTTTAGGTAACTCAACGTCAGTGACTGGGTACATCCAGTTACCCGTTGGCATCGCCGATTGGAACTCATCACTTAAAATGAAACTCATAAATTGATCAGCAAGTTCTGAATTTTTTGCCCCTTTCACTTTGGCGGCTACTTCAACTTGCATGTAGTGGCCTTCAGCAAAATTCGCCGTCGCAAACTTCGAGTCGTTTTCCGCAATTAAGTGGTACGCAGGTGAGGTGGTGTAAGAAAGCACTAAATCGGACTCACCATTGAGGAACATAGAATACGCCTCAGACCAACCTTTCGTGACCGTTACGGTTTTGCTCGCTAGCTTCTGCCACGCTTGCGTCACCTCGTCGCCATAAATAGATTTCATCCATAGCATTAAGCCTTGGCCCGGCGTTGAAGTCCGCGGATCTTGGTAAATCACTTTCAGATCGTCGCGCGTTTCCACCAGCTCTTTCATGCTTTTCGGCGGATTAGCCAGTTTCTCTTTGTTGTACACAAACGCGAAGTAGCCGTAATCGTACGGTACAAACGTCGTGTCACTCCAACCGTTTGGTAACACTGTGTTAGCCGTATCCACATTGTGCTCGGCAAGCAGACCGGTTTTCTTCGCTTCTGCCATCAGATTGTTATCCAAACCTAATACGATGTCCGCTTTGCTATTACCGCCTTCAAGACGAAGACGATTCAGAATCGACACACCATCGTCCAACGCTACGAAGTTAACGTCACAGCCACATTTTGCTTCAAAAGCTTGCTCGATTTTAGGACCCGGGCCCCAATCTGCGGCAAAAGAGTCGTAGGTATAGATGGTTAATGTGTTTTCAGCGGCAAACGCTGAAGTAGAGGTTATTGCAGCTAGGGCAATCAGATTTAGAGTGGGTTTCACTGCTCGCTCTCCATGAGTATTTCAGAGAAATAAGTTGAGCGGCACAGGGTTTGAGGCGGCTATTAAGGACTTCCAATATCCAGACTCAATTCCTACGCCAGCATTATCTGGTTCAGGTAATACGGGTCCCTAGTTAAACACTTAGGTCTCAGCGCCCCAATGCATTGATTGACTCAATGCTAAATGGGTTTGCTCCCCGATGAGTTGGATGGATTGTAAAGGTATTTGAGTGGTTACACAATCAGCTCACGAACGCTGGTCATAACCCCAACGAGGCACCAAACCTTGCTCAATACCTAAGTGGTCAAGAATTCTTGCCACCATAAAATCCACTAAGTCTTCAATACTCTTTGGCTGATGGTAGAAGCCCGGAGCTGCTGGCATGATGGTGACGCCCATTTGCGATAGCTTGTGCATGTTCTCCAGATGTAGCGTTGAAAATGGCGTTTCGCGAACCACGAGCAACAGCTGCCCGCGCTCTTTCATTACTACATCAGCGGCCCGTTCGATCAAGTTGTCCGACATACCGTGTGCTATGGCCGCAACACTTCCCGCAGAACATGGGCAAACCACCATTTGCTTTGGTGCAGCAGAACCAGACGCAACCGGTGAGAACCAGTCATCTTTACCGCAAACGGTGATATTATCGGGATTGCAGTTCAGGTGCTCTACCAATGCTTGCTGCGCCGCTTCTGGGCCACTTGGCAGCTTAAGGTTATGCTCGGTTGCCATCACAACACGAGCCGCCGAAGAAATCAGAACGTAGACATGATAATCCGCCGCAACCAAGCATTCTAAAAGACGAAGGCCGTAGGGAGCACCAGAAGCCCCCGTTAATGCCAACGTGATGGCTTTTTTATGAGAGGGTTGTGTTTTGTTTTGCATATCAATCAGGCTTTTTGTTTTAACTGCTCAAGAAGTTTTCCGTGAATACCACCGAAGCCACCATTACTCATGACTAGAATTTGGTCACCTGCTCGCGCACGTTCGACGATCTTGGCTACAAAGTTATCTATATCCGCATCGACAAACGCTGGCTGTTTGCATTGATCGGCAATGTCTTGCACAGACCACTCGATATTATCTGGCTGGAACAAGAAGACTTCATCTGCACTGTGTAGTGACTCTGCAAGTGTGTTTTTGTGTACACCACGCTTCATGGTGGCAGAACGCGGCTCTAACACAGCAAGGATGCGTTTTTCACCTACCTTGTTACGCAAACCACCGACAGTAAGTTCAATTGCCGTTGGGTGATGCGCAAAATCATCGTAAACCGTCACACCTTGTTCTTCACCTTTCAGCTCTAAACGGCGCTTGGTATTGATGAAACGCCCTAATGCCTGGCAAGCAAGATCCGGAGTGACTCCAACATGTCGTGCAGCAGCGATTGCCATCAGCGCATTATCCACATTGTGGTCACCCACCAAATTCCATTCGACGGTACCAACCTTCTCGCCTTGCAACGCAACGTCAAATTTTGAGCCATCAAGCACTAATTTGTGCGCTTGCCAGTCACCATTCTCACCAGAGAACTGTTTTTCAGTCCAGCAGCCACGCTCTAATACATCCGCTAACGCCTGATCTTTTCTCGGCGCTAAGATCAATCCATTGCCCGGTACAGTTCGCACTAAATGATGGAATTGGCGCTTGATCGCTTCTAGATCATCGAAGATATCAGCATGATCGAACTCAAGGTTATTCATGATTAAAGTGCGAGGATGGTAATGCACAAACTTAGAACGCTTATCGAAAAAAGCACTGTCATATTCGTCCGCTTCAACGACAAAAAACATGCTTTCACCCAAACGAGCAGACACTCCGAAGTTACCGAGTACCCCACCGACTAAGAAACCCGGTTGATAACCACAATCTTCAAGTATCCAAGCAAGCATGCTCGACGTGGTCGTTTTCCCATGTGTACCCGATACCGCCAATACCCAACGATCATGCAGCAAAAACTCGTTGAGCCACTGCGGGCCAGAGGTGTAACGCATGTTAGTGTTGAGCACATGCTCGACACAAGGGTTGCCACGGCTCATCGCATTACCAATCACCACAAGATCTGGTTGGGGGTCGAGTTGAGACGGGTCAAAGCCTTCAATAATTTCAATACCTTGAGACTCAAGCAGTGTGCTCATTGGCGGATAAACGTTGGCATCAGAACCAGTGACTTTATGTCCTAATTGGCGCGCTAGAATCGCTGCGCCGCCCATAAATGTGCCACAGATACCCAAGATATGAATGTGCATAAACTAAACCTTGTAATGCGTTTTTTAATGCTTTCATTATCGCGATTACCGCCTGAAAAGCGAGTGACTTTAGCCTTCTTCTTGCAGTCCCTTTCACAAATATGACAAGGTTGAACACAGACTGTACAACCTCTTGCTTACTGATGAATCCCTCAAACAAGTCTACAAATAAATTGAGATCTCAAACAGTTACTTCATTACCATTAAAAAGATCTGCGACTTAAACTTACATCCAGCGCAATCGTTTAACATCCATAAAGAGATGCTCACTTGCGCACTACCCCCAATGAAATGAAAATGTAAGGATTAACCATGTCAGGACTGCGCACCCTAGGCGAGTTCATTGTCGAAAAACAAGCGGATTTCCCCCACGCTAGCGGTGATCTATCATCCCTTTTAGCCTCCATTCGTTTAGCTGCAAAAATCGTTAACCGCGAAATCAACGCAGCGGGTCTCGGTGATATCACTGGTGCTGTAGGCACGGAAAATGTCCAAGGTGAAGATCAGCAAAAGCTCGATGTTTACGCGAACGATAAGTTCAAAGCCGCGCTTGAAGCTCGTGATCAAGTGTGTGGCGTTGCCAGTGAAGAAGAAGACGAAGCAGTTGCGTTCAATAAAGAACTCAACCAAAACGCCAAATATGTAGTACTGATGGACCCACTTGATGGTTCTTCTAACATCGATGTGAACGTCTCTGTTGGTACTATCTTCTCGATTTACCGTCGTGTTTCTCCAATCGGTACTCCACCAACTGAAGAAGACTTCCTACAACCTGGTCACAAACAAGTGGCTGCGGGCTACGTAATTTACGGCTCCTCCACCATGTTGGTATACACAACTGGTAACGGCGTAAACGGCTTTACTTACGACCCATCTATCGGCAGCTTCTGTCTTTCTCATGAAAACATGATGATTCCTGATGATGGTAAGATCTACTCCATCAACGAAGGTAATTACATTCGTTTCCCTCAAGGGGTGAAGAAGTACATCAAGTACTGCCAAGAAAACGTGCCAGAAGACGGTCGCCCATACACTTCTCGCTACATTGGCTCGCTGGTTGCAGATTTCCACCGCAACCTACTGAAAGGCGGTATCTACCTTTACCCAAGCACACAAAGCCACCCACAAGGCAAGCTACGCCTGCTTTACGAATGTAACCCTATGGCATTCCTCATTGAGCAAGCTGGCGGCATTGCATCGGACGGCGTGAATCGCATTATGGACATCAAGCCTACTGAGTTGCACCAGCGTGTACCTTTCTTTGTGGGTTCGAAGAACATGGTTCGCAAAGTGGAAGAGTTCCTTGAACTGCACCGCGACGAAGAATAATTTCAGACCTTTGTCCAACGCGGCAGGTGTTTACCTGCCGCGTTTTTGTCGCTAAAGTGAAACGCGAATTTATCATCAGATGAAGCCGCTTTTGTGTGGCTCATCGTTAATGAAAAGGAATATTCTAATGAGCTTAAACCATGTACCAGCAGGCAAGTCGCTGCCTGAAGATATCTATGTCGTTATCGAAATTCCTGCAAATGCAGATCCAATCAAGTACGAAGTAGATAAAGACTCTGGTGCTGTATTTGTCGACCGTTTCATGTCTGCGCCAATGTTCTACCCATGCAACTATGGCTACGTGAACAATACCCTGTCTCTTGATGGCGACCCAGTCGACGTATTGGTACCAACACCATACCCACTCATGCCAGGTTCAGTCATTCGCTGCCGTCCTGTTGGCGTTTTGAAGATGACAGATGAATCGGGTGAAGATGCAAAAGTGTTTGCGGTTCCCCACTCAAAAATCTCGAAAGAGTACGAGCACATCCAAGATGTGGACGATATCCCAGAACTACTGAAAGCGCAGATCACGCAATTCTTTGAGCGTTACAAAGAGCTTGAAGCAGGCAAATGGGTGAAAGTGGATGGGTGGGCAGATGTTGCTGCCGCTAAAGCTGAAATCCTAGAATCTTACGAGCGAGCTCAGAAAAAATAAGCATCACTGCTGATACAAAATTAAAAAGAGCTGCTCTAGGGCAGCTCTTTTGCTTTCATCTTACCTGTGTCAACTAGATAGGTGCGCCTGCTGAAGACATTCGTCCAGCGTCGTAGTCATGTTGAAAGAAGGGGTCAACATCATCACAAATGCCAAAATACGGACGCCCGATAACACCGAGCATATAAGCACTTTGCTCACAATACTCTTGCTTGCCTTGCTGGTAACCCGCTTGATAAGCCATTATCAGTTCTGGCGTCGCATGGTTAACATCATCCAGCTTCGCAATTCGCTCCTCAGATAACTCCCGTAATCCATCTAAAGCTGACTGCTTACCAAACACTTGCCAATCGGTCACATTATTCGAAGTCGGTAGTGTTGTTTGTGCGCATGCAGCAAGAAGCAACGCCATTACTCCAATTACGAATGCTTTCATCGTGACTCCTTAGTGTTTAGCTCGTTGCTATTGATAATGTCAGTATAGCTCACACCTTTTGACACCAATCTCCGGAAGCGATTTCTTCGGTTAACTGCTCAGTATCTTGATATAAGTAGATCCAAGCTTGGCCAAAAGGCGTAACGATGCTCTCTCGGCGATATTCCACTGGCACATCTTCTAACCTATCTAGCTCAGATAAGGTTTCATCATCAATCAGATACACTTCACCTTGAATCGAGCGTTGCCCAACAGACAACGCTGGATAAGGGCCTAAGTCATACATTGCAAATTGAGCATCCGTTTCATGTAAACCAAGAAACTGCGCCGAGCGCAAATACTGATGGTTGTACTCTCCCTTGCGTAACGTGCCGTAGACAAAAATCAAATGCTGCATAACCACTCCTTAGTCATGACTGTATATGCTTAGGTTAAAGCACTTTAATCGAACTCAAACTGATAGAGTAGGTCAACGGCGCTATCTACACCAGATACTGCTTCTAAATACAAGTCTTGCATCAATCGGTAACGCACAGTGAACTCACCTAGGGAGTTAAAGATGCCGACACCATATTTCACCTGCAAACCTGGCAGAATATAACCACTCACCGTCACTTGCGAATCATCGCCCGACCCAGCAGTGTCCAGCTGTAAATCTTGTACGCCAAAGGCTTCACCGATTTCACCAACCACACGACCACTCTTCGCCAAGCTTAAACCAATTAAGGTAGTCGTCATTGCATTACCACCGGCTTCACCATCAATATCTTGACCACGAAGTAGATAAGAAAGTGCATTGGCTTGGTTCATCGCGGGCTCTGAGAAAATTTCTATACTCGGATCAGATGCTGGGCCCGACACTTGTACCCCCGCAATGACATCATCTTGGGTATTGTCTGGATTACGAATCGCTTTGATAGACAAGTAAGGTTGATCTGGTGGACCATTCATCAGAATCTTACCTTCTTTAATCAATAAGTCCTGACCAAACGAACGATAAGAACCATCGACAACATTCACTTCACCAACGATGAAAGGACCTTTGTCTTTTTGTGTCACGTTTAGGTTCCCTTTCAACCCACCTTTTAAACCAAAAGCGGCAAGTTGGAAGTCATCACCAATTTTAATGTTGATGTTCGTTTCCACATCAAACGGCATCGCAGCCACATCCTCCACTGGCTGCAAGTTTTTATCAAGAATAACGGTATCACTCGATACGCCTACCGCACTTGGTGGAAGCTCTTCGACGACAATTCTGCCCCATGGCAAATTAATATCACCCTCAATTTTCGCAAGCTGAGGAGTCACATCTATTGTCATGTCAGGCTCCACTTTGATTTTTACCATTGGAGGCACATCAACATTGAGCTCTTTAGCAAATACACGCGCTTTAGTGCGCCAGTTCTGTAAGTCCTGCCAGTCGGCATCACCGGTAACGTTCAACTCACCATCCGGGGTTAAAATTCCGGCATCCAAGTCCGCTTGATGGCCTTTAAAGTTGATGACGACCTGCCCTGAGTTTATATCTATCGGTGTGACTTCACCCTGTAGCTTCATTTGGTCAATCAAGAACTGACCATTAACCTTCGGATGCATGACGTCACCTGATATCGCTAGGTCAGTATTCATGTTTGCTTTAAACAAGCTGTACTCACCAATCAACGGTGCCAAGAAATCCAAGTGGAACGTAGAGAGTGAAACCTTACCATCAATAGTGGGCTTTTCAGTCGAGACATTCAGTAAAGAAACCTTACCAGACAAGTCACCGTTATCTTTCACATCAAATAGCCACTCGGCATCAAGCTTGTCTTTCGCTAATGCTGCTTTAAAGTTGAAGCTTTCCCAACCGACTTTAATTGGCTGTTCAAGCGCTTGTTCAACTTGGCCTTTTGGCATATTGACACTTAAGGTTACTTCAGGCTTTTTCTCTGGTGCCCATTTAGCAAAAGCCTGTGCATTAACCGAGCCTTGCAGCTTGGTTTCTGGCGGCAGGAATTGTTTGATTTGGTCAAAATCAAAATCATTGATGGCTAACTTCGCCTGGCCACTCTTACCGACACTAATGTCTTCGGTTAGACATACGCTCGACTCCGCTTGCAACCAACAATGCGCTTGAACGTTCGCGATCTGTTTGTCGATATTGACCTTCACCGCGGTCGATTTTTGCAACGCCCACGGGCCTTGTTGCGAGCTCAGCGTCAAGCGGCGCAGCGCCCCATCCCAAATCATTTCTGGTTTCTGCTGGAATGTCCCTTCAATTTCTAAACTGGTCGACACCAGGTCAGACACTACATCGAGCGTAAGTTGATGCAGTTTTTCATCCCCAGAGACTTCAAGGTCAGCACTATCAACTTTTATGTCGTCATAGGTAATGTTGTTCGCAATTAGGCTTATGTTCGCTTTTGGTGCTGGCAGAGGCTTCACATCACCCTTTAAGGTGATCGTTTCTACGTTCGCCTGTTGCTGCCAGTTTATCTGATTTAAAGCGAGATCAAGATTGATGTCTGGTTCTTTCAAGCTACCACGTAGTGCGACTTTACCTTGCATTTTACCTGCAAGATCCGGAACACTTTTCGCAAAATCAGGGAAGTTAACCTCAACATCCATCAGAATTTGCTTATCGATCTTACCCTTTGCACTCAGTTGGTTCGGGCCATGAGAAAGCGCTAAACCCTGAGTGGTAAGTTGGATGTCTTCGCCTTTGCCGTTCTTATCAGACGCTTCAAGTTGCCCTTCAACATTCAGCGGATAACCTCGCAAAATGCCGTCAATGTCTAACTTAGGCAAACTGACTTGCCAACCGCCTTGTTCTGTTAACGACCCCGAAGTCGAAAGATTACCGCTAATATCCCCTTCGGCTTCTTTCCATTGTAAACCTGGTTGAATGTTTTTCAGGTTTAAGTCAGCTTGCCAGTTGATTGGCGCGGCCCAATTGGCCATGACTTTCCCAGAGAGTTCGCCCCCTAAGGTTTTCACTACAAGGCTTTCGAGGTCAATTTGCTCTAACGTACCTTTGCCGTTTAGTGCGACATCAACGGCGGGAATATCTTTGCCTGACGCTTTGGTTTCTAATGCGACTTCATAGCCATCAAGTGAGCCTTTTGCCACCAAGCTTGGTACAGAAACCTGGTAATCGCTTTGTCCAAATAGCGGCCATTGCGCCTGTACATTTTTAATCACGACATCAAACGGTAACTGCGTTTTAAGCGGTTGAATATCACCTTTGATCTCCGCTTGTACAAGCTCAGAAAGCGTAGCATTTAGTGACAAATCACCAACCGAACCCGAGACCGAAAGCGACAGTTTTTGTCCCTTCGCATCCGCTTGCTTCACTAACGCGTCCAGTTGCGCTTTGATAGGGTAATCAGAAGAAAGCGTTACTTGTGTGCTCAACTTGCCTTCCACTTCTGGCATGTCGAGCTCTAACGTTTTGACATCAACACGTTCACCGCCTGCTCTTGCAACCAAACCAAGATGATTGACGATCACTGGCGTTTCACCTGCCAGTTTGAAATTGTGAATATCAAGACGACGCGCTTCCACCGTCAGTGGAATCCATACTTCGGGTAACACAATATCTTGCGGCGTAACGTCAGTTTCTTTCGGCTCATCGGCAGCCGCTTCAGGTTCAGCCTCACTTGGTGCTAAAGCCACATTAATGTCTTTCAACGCGGTAGGTGCAATCACCAAACGATCACCCTGCATCGACAAAGCGGTCGAGAATGTTTGCCAATTAATTTGATTGCCCAGCACATTGACATTGATGTCATTAAAGCTGACTTTATTAACAAAAATTGGCACTGGCGTACTGATAGAACGCAGTGGTGGTGTTTCCTCTTGCTCCTCGCTTGCTGGCGGTAGCTCAGGCATCTTAAAGTCAAGCCCCTGCAGTCTTAACTCATCGACACAGACCTTAGGGTCAAAGAAGCAGCGGAAGTTCACTGCCAAAGCTAAACGCTCGACTTTGGCGTCGATATTCAAAGACTCATCGACAAAACTGACGTTATGCAGTTCGAAGCGAGGAAACAATGAACCCTGCACTTTTTCAATCTGCAATTGTGGTAATGCTTTTTCAGCTCCCCACAAGGCAAATTTGAGGCCTGGGTGGGTAAACAAAACTGTCGCGACAATAATGATGAGCAACAGCAATAGACCAATCAAACTGAGCGACAGCCATTTGGTCCACTTAAACATCATTTTGATCATAGCTCAGGCCCCAATGAGAAGTGGATACGAAACTCTCGTTCTGGTTTTGCATCCAACCCCCATGCAAAATCAAAACTAACAGGGCCCACCGGAGACGCCCAGCGGATACCAACACCAGCACCTGATTTCCAATCTGGTGTTTCATTAAACGCATCACCAATATCGTAAAACGTTGCAGCCCACCAGTTTCCATAAACACGATATTGGTATTCTAATGTACTGCTAACAATGTATTTACCCCCCGTCAAAGCACCACTCTCATCCACAGGTGAAATAGATTCATAGCCGTAACCACGAATATTATTGTCACCACCAGCGAAGAAACGCAGCGACGGTGATAGCTTTTCAAGTTCATCGGTAATATTCGCACCACCTTCTAGGCGGAACAAACCACGATGATTCTCTCCAATACCACGAATCCAAGAAGTCGAGCCAATTAAGCGGAGCACTCTAGTTTCAGAAAGCATAGCGGTATCACCATACTCAATAGTGATGCTTTGCTTGTCTCCCCACATTGGCATATTGCCCCCTCGAACCCTAGTCCGAGAAAATGTCGCACCTGGAAGTACGAAGTTGAATTCATCATCTTGTAAACCTTGCGTAAAGCTCTCGTACAAATGACGAACATAAACGGTATTATGCCAACCACCGTCTGCTAACCAATGACGTTCCACTGCAAGGTTAGACTCGATACTCTGCGTGTCACGGTTGTCTAGGTTTTTAAGCCCATATTGAACTTGATAATAATCGTTAGCGACATCTTCTAAAGGAATTTTGTAAGAAGCAGTCACGGTTTGCTCTGGCTTAGATAGGGATAAAGCGGTGTTGAAACTGTGTCCTCGGGAGCTCACCCAAGGTTTCTTCCACTTCAACGTTCCTCGAACGCCAACATCCGTTGAGTAACCAATACCCGTCTCGATCTGATTCTTCGAAGCAGGAGATAAAGACACTTTAATTGGCAAGTCTCGGCCATCATCAAGCCTATCCAATTCAGGCTCAACAAAAACTGAGGAAAACCACTCCGTATTTGATAGCTTCTGGTTAAACTCGCCCAGCTTCGAAACGTTGTATGGGTCCCCTTCTTTAAAAGGTTGTAGTGATGCGACACGGTCTTCCCAGATGTGGTTGCCAATAAAAGAAACGTCACCAAAATTGAAACGTATTCCACTGCTGTAGTGCAAACGGACATTAGCTTCGTTCAGATCAGGGATAACCTCTAATCGACTTAGCGTAAACTCACCATTGAAGTAACCACGCTGAAGCGCCAAGTTACGAATGCCTGACTTAAGGGTGTCGTATTGGCCTTGATTCAAAACTTGACCAACTTTGAGCGGAGAGCGCTCAATAAGTTTTGCAAACTCTTCATCGTCCTTGGCCTCTCCAGTGATGACCACATCCATGACTTTCACTTTCACTGGCAAGCCCGGCTTGATGAGCACAATTAACTCATCATTCGCTTCAGGAATAGAGTATGAAATTTTTGCATGATAATACCCAAGCGCGTTAAGCGCTTCAGTGATACTTTGATCTAATCTCGCTTGAAAACGCAAAGAAGTGGAGTAATCCTTCTCTGGAATAGATGATAGATACGCACTGACATTCTCTTCTAAAGCGCCATCAATGCCTTTCAAAGTCAAAGAAACATCGGCATAGGCACCATGAGAAAAGGCAAACAGGCCAACAATGGTGGGGAGAGCTTTTTTTATCATGCTTTTATGGCTGAATGAGGTTAAGTAAACGTAAATAATGATAACGCCAATTAGATTCTAAGTCTGTAATATTAATAGGTTTAACGCGGTCTATGTCATCACAGCATCAGATACAGACGAAATGAAAAAGTTCGCAAATTTAAGACACGTATTGAAGGACAAATACCATGCTCAACAAACAAACATTGATCAGTATAGAAGATGCCTTGCCAGGTAGAGATCAACCAATGCAGATTGACGATCATCATTTTGTAAATAAATCTAACCTAAAGGCGCCTCTGACGTCACACCAACAGCAGATCTTGCTCGGAATGGGCTGTTTTTGGGGCGCTGAGCGCGTATTTTGGCAACTCGACGGCGTTGTATCTACTTCGGTCGGTTACGCTGGGGGGTACACACCCAATCCCACCTATGAAGAAGTCTGTACGGGTAAAACGGGTCATACAGAAGTCGTACGAGTCGTTTTCGATGAACGCGTCATCTCATTAGAAAAGCTACTGGCTGTTTTTTGGGAAAAACACGACCCAACTCAGGGAATGCGTCAAGGTAACGACTTAGGTACTCAATATCGTTCTGCAATTTACACTTATTCGACGGAGCAACTCGAGAGCGCAGAGAAATCGAAACTCTTGTATCAGCAAGCACTGCAAGAAGAGCAACGCGCGAACATCACCACCGAAATACAACCAGCAGGCCCGTATTACTTTGCGGAAACCTACCACCAGCAATATTTGGCGAAAAACCCTGATGGTTACTGTGGCATCGGAGGAACGGGAGTTTGCTTCCCACCAAGCCTCCAAGGATAAACCTAACCAGCAACAAAAAGAGCGACCGATATGGTCGCTCTTTTCTAAATCTAAGTGGGTACCAAGCTAACTAAGCCGATAATGATGCTATCACTTGGTTGACTTCTTTAAAGATGGTGAGCCTTTTATGATCGTTGACGTCAGGTAGTAACACTTTGCCATTGTCGAACTGAAAACAGCCAACCCCAACAATAAAAAATTGACCTTTGAACAACGTTTTAACAAAACGGGCCACTTGTAATGGTCGATATACAGCAAACTCACGTAGCATAACTCACCTCAATTCCTTTGAGAAAACACGGATTGCTTATTTTTCCTCTGCAATCTTAATGCGCAATTTGCGACGGAACTCATTTTAGCAAATTCTAAATACAACGCAAGATTACACCACTCCATACGTTAAATAAATGTTATAAACGGTCCTACAAATTTCTAAGATCTGGATATATACTGGAAGCTTCCAAACCTCGTACGGAATATAACAATATGAAAACTAAGACTCTCCTACCTCTACTACTGGCCTTAACGCCAAGCTTGACCTTTGCACACAACTTGTCAGTAGGAAAAAGCGTTCCTCCTGTCAATGTTGCCGCTTACGGCGAGATTGTTTTACAAGGCGAAGGCGTTGCATACCAACCCTGGGCAACTCAACATATGCAAGGCAAAGTTCGTGTTATTCAAGCCATCGCAGGCCGTAGCAGTTCAAAAGAGATGAATGCCCCTTTAATGTCGGCAATAACAGCGGCAAATTTTCCACAAGAAAGCTACCAGACGACGACTATCATCAACCAAGATGATGCAATTTGGGGGACAGGCTCTTTCGTGAAGTCTTCAGCTCAAGACAGCAAAAAAGAGTTTCCTTGGTCATCCATGGTTCTTGATGAAAATGGCGTAGTTGCTAATACTTGGGACCTGAAAGAAGAAAGCTCGGCCATTATTGTTCAAGACAAAACGGGCAAAGTTCTGTTTGTCAAAGAGGGCGCACTTGAGCAAGATGAGATAACAAAAGTCATTGAGCTTATTAAACAGAACATCTAGCTTCATTGAATGGCTCCTTGTTCCTGTTGTAAGGAGCTATATGAATTTGATTAGAAGCATGGGCAGTGATAACTCTGCTCTTTATAAGTGCGACACTTCCATCAGAGAGTATTACCAATATTTTTCGGCACGTATGTGTTGAGTTAAATTTTTCTGCTAGCCAACAAAAGAGTGAACTTTTATTCATTATGGGTGTTATATTATAACAGTCGGTAAGAGGAGCTCAGATGTACCACCACCAGCAAAAAATACTAAGATATTGGTATCGCACTGCTTTATTTTTCAGTGTTGCGTTGCTGATCGCTTGGAACTTTGCGGTTGTACTTCATCAAGTCGATCTGACGCCCGACCATCATACCCATCATCATTGCCAATTATTTTCTGGTGTTCAGCACGGTATAGCAAAGGTACAACCTACCCTTTCTACACCGACTTTTACGCGCGCCCAGCATCATCATGTTTTTTTGCATCTCGTGTACGGCGAAGAAGTTCTTGGCGCTGCTCGTGCCCCTCCTTATTTTGCTTAATTTCCAAACTATTCCACACTCAAAATTATTGAGTTCATTTCCGCACCTAGTGTGTCAGGAATAATAACTTAGTGAAACTCGAATCTGAGCAATACCGCCTTTGGTTAATGCCAGTAAAATTAGGAAAAATACAATGTCATCAAAACACGTTTTAGCCCTTGCTATTGGCCTCACTTTATCAACAGCAGCGAATGCAAACGAATACCGCCAGCATGGTGCTCATGTGCATGGTCACGTCGAGTTTAATATCGCCCAAGATGGCAAAGATCTGTTAGTAGAGATCACAGCTCCTGGAGCTGATGTTGTGGGTTTCGAACATGCTCCAGAAAACGCACAACAAGAGCAAGCGCTTAAACAAGCCGTCGCTACACTCGAAGACAGCAACGCATTGTTCGCTATTAACTCACAAGCTGATTGTAATGTTGAAGAAGCTTACGTGAGCCACAACCTAAGCGAAACTCATGAGGAACATGATCATAGTGAGCACGACCATGATGACCATGCACATCACGATCATGAAGGACACGAACACCATGATCATAATGAACATCATGATAAACATGACCACCATGACGATCATGATGAGGCGCACGATCATGGCGGTCACGGTGAATTTTCGGTGCAATATCGCTTCAATTGCGAACAAGTTAATCAGCTTAGCCAAATCCAAACCGATTGGTTTAACCAATTCCCAACTACAGAGTCCATCAGCGTCAATATATTCACTGATACCATGCAATCAGCAATTAAATTAAGCAAAGATAACACCCAAATCGTAATCAAATAACACGAGTGGCGTGTAAGTACCCACTTACACGCCACAGCTTTGGTGATTTAATATGACTGAAACCACACCAAATGTTGTCGAGCTAGAGGATGCCCAATTTTTCTGGCCCGGTTCAACCAACGCGACCATCCACATCCCCAAATTACACATTACACAAGGCGAACATGTGTTTATCAAAGGTCCAAGTGGCTGCGGTAAATCGACCTTGCTCGCTTTGTTGACGGGGATTAACACATTAACTTCAGGCTCTCTATCTGTACTCGATACTGACCTTGCTAGTTTAAGTGCCAGTCAGAGAGACCGCTTTCGCGCCAATCATATTGGCTACATCTTTCAACAGTTCAATTTATTGCCGTACCTTAACGTACTTGAAAACGTATTATTGCCATGTCAGTTCAGTAAAATACGACGTGACCGTGCCCATTTAGGTGCCTCATCTCAAACGTTAAATGAACAGGCTCAGGCCCTACTAGAACGACTGCACTTGCCAAACGAGCTTCATACACGCCCTGTCTCTGAATTGAGTATTGGTCAACAACAACGTGTGGCTGCGGCTCGAGCTCTGATAGGACATCCAGAGTTAGTGATCGCTGACGAACCAACCTCAGCTTTAGACTATGACAATCGTAAAGCATTTATTGAGCTCCTTATGGAGCAAGCGAATCAAGCCAATGCCACACTGGTATTCGTTAGCCACGACCCAACACTCGAACCCTTATTCGATCGCACGCTCAATCTACCCGACATTAATCAAGTATCTAGCCTAGGAGCCATATCATGAGTGCTGTTGTAAAGCTCGCCTGGAAAAGCTTGATGAACCGCAAAGCGACGGCAATTCTAACCATCATGACCGTTGCGATTTCAGTGGTACTCCTCTTGGGCGTCGAGCGTATCCGAACTCAAGCCAAGGATAGCTTCGCCAATACAATTTCAGGCACAGACCTCATTATTGGTGGACGCTCTGGGCAAGTGAACCTATTGCTCTATTCTGTGTTTCGTATTGGTAATGCGACCAACAACATCGATTGGAAAAGCTACCAAGAGTTTGCCAATCATCGTTCAGTCGATTGGGCTATTCCAATCTCGCTTGGCGACTCGCATAAAGGCTTCCGAGTTATGGGAACCAATCACAGTTACTTTGAGCATTACAAGTTTGGAAGTAAGCAACCACTAACATTTGGCAAGGGTAGAGAATTCAATGGTTTATTTGAAACCGTGCTAGGTTCTGATGTCGCTAAACAACTTGGTTATGATATCGGTAGCGAAATCATCATTGCCCACGGCATTAGCGACGTTGGCTTTAGCCGTCATGACAATCTGCCATTTAAAGTTGTCGGTATCCTTGCTCCTACAGGAACACCAGTCGACAAAACTGTCCATGTATCATTGGAAGCCATCGAAGCCATTCACGTCGGATGGGAAAGTGGTGCGCGTTTGGGCCCGACACCCAAGGCACAAGATCTCAAAAACAGAGACTTTCAGCCCAAACAAATTACCGCTATGCTCGTTGGTTTGAAATCTCGTATTCAAACTTTCGCCCTGCAAAGACAAATTAACACCTACCCCAAAGAGCCGCTCAGCGCCATTATGCCCGGCGTTGCGTTGCATGAGTTATGGGGAATGATGTCGGTTGCAGAGCAAGCCCTAATGGCAGTATCTGGTTTTGTCGTGATCGCAGGGTTGCTAGGTATGTTAAGCAGTCTATTAACTAGCCTACAGGAACGCCGCCGTGAAATGGCGATTTTGCGTGCCATGGGAGCAAGGCCTCGTCATGTTTTCTCACTCTTAATTAGTGAAGCCAGCTTGCTTACTGCTGCTGGTATTATTACTGGCGTTACTGGGCTGTATGCCATTCTTGCTATCGCGCAGCCGATCATCCAACAGCACTATGGAATACATCTCACCTTAAGCATCTTATCTACTTATGAGTGGATGCTATTAGGTTTCGTACAATGCGCTGGTATTGTGATTGGTTTCATTCCCGCACTCCGCGCCTACCGACAGTCACTGAGTGACGGAATGACAATAAGGATTTAATAAAATGTGGAAAAAAATACTCGCAAGTTGCTTGCTGGTCGTCGCATTCACAGCGCCTGTTATGGCCAGCGAAGAACCATTAAAGCTTGACTGGATTGACCTTGTTCCAGAAAAAGAGCGTAAATTGTTCGACAGTATAGGCATGCCCGCATCTGATCACAGTGGTGGCGCAGCCCAGCAGTCCAAGATTGGTAACGTTCGACCAGAACTGAACGGAAGCCAAGTTAAAATTCCGGGGTTTGTTATCCCACTTGAAGGTGATGCCGATACCGTCACCGAATTTTTATTGGTGCCATATTTTGGAGCTTGTATTCACGTGCCACCACCGCCTCCAAACCAGATCATTTACGTGAAGTTTCCGAAAGGCGCGCCTGTTCAAGAGTTGTGGGATGTTATATATGTGGTTGGAACGTTGAAAACCGAGACGATAAACCACGAACTGGCAGAAACGGCTTACGTTATTGAGGGATCAGAAATAGAAGCCTACGACGATATGTAATTTAAGTCGTCGATAAGCCTCGCTACACCTAAGGCGTCACACTGGCGCCTTTTTTAGCTTTGTGCTACACGATATAACGAGATAAATACGCTAATACGCCCACATAAATAACCAAAAGAAACGCTATCGACAGGTGCTTTTTGAGTTTACCTGCTTCTGAGAACTTCATAGCCCCTCCAAAATAACGATAACAATTTTAACAACTCATTATCATTTTGAATAGCCCTATTCGTTCAAAAACTGAGAACTCCTGTCTGGTCGCTTGGTCAGATAAGGTGTAAATTTAAACGTGCGAACCACGCAGTTCTTGGTAGGAAAACGAATGGCAGACCCGACAAAGCAACCTGTTGTCATCGAACATCAGTCAGACACAAAAAAAAATACGCAACAAGAAAAGAAACAAGGCTACATAAAAGACAGTGCTAGTAAGGTAAAAACCATAGCCCAAATACACGGTCTTGACGCCTTACTGCAAACCGAACCGCCAGCCAAATCTGCGTTTGAAAGAGCCCAATTGCGAGAGCAACGACGCCAAGAACAGCGACAAAAAAACTTAGAACAGATTTTAAAATTAGCGCACAGTTCATGCCGAGATGAGACAGCGGGAGAGCCAGACCAAGATTGGTTGCATCGATTTTTTGAGATGGCTCAAGACATCCATAACAGCGCGATGCAAAAGCTATGGGCTCAAGTGATGAAGCGTGAAGTGACCAATCCGGGCTCAACATCCATGAAAGCGTTGAAAACCCTCAAAGATATGTCACCAAAGGAAGCACAAACTCTGCAAAGAGCCGCCTCTTTAGCGTGCAGTTTTGGAGGGGATCACAGCAGAAAACTGTTGATTGGTTACAAAGCGCAAGGAGGCATATTTAGCTTCGGCAAGCGAGACGTCGCCAACAGCCTAAATATGGGAAGTTTTCAACTGCCGTATTCAAGCTTGTTGCTCTTAATTGAATTAGGGCTGCTGCACAGTGCCGAACTTGAATCTGGCGAAATTAGTATCGAGACACCGTTGGTCCTCACCTACCAAGGTAAAAACTTGTCACTGAACGTAAACAGTAAAGGTGTCCGCCTTTTATATTACCGCTTCACACCCACAGGTAATGAGCTCTGTACCTTGCTCGGAAACAAACCACATGCCGAATACTACGATCAAATGCTTGCACTGTTAAATCATAGATTTAGTGTCCATAGTGAAGCTAAAAGTACGGTTCATCATACCGTCTAGCCAGCTTGAGAAGCATTTGATCACCTATGATCCAAATACTTCTCAAGCAGCTCAAAGAGCTTTAGGTCACCTATGATCTAAATGCTTTTTTATCGGATCACACCGCGTTGTTTAAGATCGATTAAGCACAAATCCACCAGCTCATCGACACTCTTTTCTCCCGCGGGCAAATCGATTTCAGGGTTCTCTGGCGCTTGATATTCCGAATCAATACCAGTGAAATTAGGAATCTCTCCCGCACGGGCTTTACGGTATAAACCCTTAGGATCTCGACCTTCGCAAACCTCTAGAGATGCATTGACATACACTTCGATAAACTCGCCTTCTGGCAATAAATCGCGCACTAACTTCCGCTCTGCACGATGCGGTGAAATAAACGCCGACAGAACAATTAAACCCGCATCTGCCATCAACTTCGCCAGTTCACCAATGCGACGAATGTTCTCGCGACGGTCCTGTTCAGAAAAACCTAAATCGCTACACAAACCATGCCGTACATTGTCACCATCCAATAAATAGGTGTGGTAACCCAATGCTGCAAGGCGATTTTCCAACGCACCTGCTACGGTTGATTTACCCGCTCCAGATAAGCCGGTAAACCACAATACGGCAGGTTTTTGCTTCTTTAATTCAGCACGAAACTGTTTATCAACCGAATGCTGGTGCCAAACAATGTTTTCATCTTTTACCGTCGTTTCGGCAGTCATAACGTATCCTTGTAAATATCGGAATTAAAACGGGAAAAAGACCGGGATCAAAGTAAGTACTAATACAGAGTACACAATCGAAATTGGCACTCCAATTCTCACGTAGTCGGTCAATTTGTAATTTCCTACGCTGTACACCAGCAGGTTAGTTTGGTAACCGTAGGGAGAGATAAAGCTCGCACTCGCGCCGAACAAAACCGCCATGATGAATGGCATCGGATCCACGCCATAACCCACCGCCATACTATAGCCGATAGGAAAAGAAAGCGCAGCCGCGGCATTGTTTGTCACCAATTCAGTGAGTACCAATGTCATGATATAAGTCGCCACCAAGGCACCAAATACTCCCCAGCCATTAAACGCTTCAATAAACATCACTCCCATTCTTTCTGACAATCCAGAAGAGATCATCAGTTGAGCAATAGACAAAGCGGAACCTACAATCACGACGATATCGATCGGAAAACGGCGGCGCAGTTCTGAAATCTGCACAATACCAAACGCAATAAGCGCGATAAGGTACGCAGCTAGACCTTTAATAATCGGTACTAACTCTAATAGAGCGCATCCAATTACGGCTGCAAAGCCCAGTAATACAATGGAAGACTTATTCGTATCAAGCCGAGCGCTAGAGTCCAAGTCATGCACTAAAACAAACTCTTTACGATGAGCTCGGCGTTCAGACTCAAAACGCTTGCCTGGAACCAGAACTAACGTGTCCCCAGGCGCTAAGGTAATGCTACCCAAGCCACCTTCTAGGCGTTCGTGGCCTCGGCGAATCGCCACAACAACGGCATCGAATCGGTCGCGGAATCGGCTCTCTTTGAGGGTTTTGTAGCAAAACGTCGCCGACGAGCTCACCACAACTTCGATAAAGTTTTGCCCATTTAAGTGCTGCTGACCAAACAACTTGAGGCCCGGAATTTCTTGCAGGGTCGCGACGCTCTCAACATCGCCACAAAATAACAGGCGGTCTTTTGCATTGAGCACAAAATCCGGTCCCACAGAAGAAACAGTAACACCATCGCGCACCACTTCTGCAAGAAACAGTTTGCGCAGCGCACGTAAATTATTCTCGCTGATCGTACGCCCAACTAGCGGTGAGCCTGGCTCAACGCGAGACTCAAGAAAGTAAGGTAAATCTTCTTGGTTTTGATCATCATAATTCGGTAGCAAGTAGCTCAGTGGGATAAGAATCAGCATCCCTCCCACCAGCACAGCCAAACCTATCATCGTAGGTGTAAAAAAACTCAGGCTCGGTAAGCCTGCGTCTTCGACAAAGCTGTTGATGATTAAGTTAGTCGACGTACCAATCAAAGTTAACGTGCCACCAAAAATGGCGGCGTAAGACAAGGGAATAAGTAATTTCGAAGGTGCATGCTGCTGATTACGCTTAATCGCCCCAATCAATGAGACAACCACAGCGGTATTATTCGTAAATGAAGAAAGCAAGGCGGTCGATACACCGAGCTTAGCAATCACGCTGCCTAACTGGCCCTCAGAGATACTTCGGCTCACCCAACTGATCAGCAGTGTTTTTTCTAGAGCACAGGATGCAAGAATCAATAGAACCAGGGTTAACAATGAAGAGTTGGTAAAATTGGATGCGATAGTGGCTGAATCCATCATCCCAGCCATGAATGCAATAAAAGCGGCACCCGCAAAGACGTAACTAGGCTTAATTTTCGTGACAAGCAAGCAAGTGATAATGCCAAGCAAAATCGCTAACACAAACCCTTGTTCCCACATAGCCTTTCCTTACCAAATAGCCCCAAAGGGCACAACAACGACTCATTTATCCATGAAACACCGACAAACGAGTAAACAGACAAAAATCAGCGCAAGCGAAAAGAACATCAGAATGCTCGGTTTTCTTGGGCTCCACCGAAGCATTCTGGTATTAGGAGAATACCTAACGACATTTCGCAATTCAGTTAGGTAGCGACGCCCCAAGTACAACAGCAGACAGAGCCTGAAATTATCGTACTTGGGTAAGCCAGTTACTTTTTCAGAAACTGGCTGACGTCTTTTGCTTCCCAGTGTGGGAAGTGTTTACGGACAAGCGCATTAAGCTCAACTTCAAACGCAGAGATGTCCGTCAAATCGCGCTCAACCACGGCGAGGCTCTCTTTAACCATGCCAGCACCAACCGTCACGTTTGTCAGACGATCGATAATGATAAAGCCACCGGTATCTGCACAGTCTTGATAATTGTCCAGCGCGACTGACTCATTAAGAGACCATTCACACAAACCAATACCATTCAATGGCAGCTCTGCCGAGCTATGAGTCGAGAGATTATTAATGTCATATTGATGACGAATCGCTTCAACATGACCTACGGTTTTCTTACCTGCGATTTTGATGTCATAGTCACGACCCGGTTGCAGGGGTTGCTCTGTCATCCACACCACATCGGCAAGCAAATGGTTTGTGGTTTCCACTTGAGCATTATCTAGAACAATCAAATCTCCACGGCTAATATCGATCTCATCGCTTAGCGTCAGAGTGACAGCTAATCCGGCACGAGCTTCTTCAATATCACCATCAAATGTCACAATACGTGCCACAGTTGACGTTTTACCCGATGGCAATGCTTTAATCGCATCACCGACTTTGATCGAACCAGAAGAAATGGTCCCCGCAAAGCCACGGAAATCGAGGTTAGGACGATTAACGTATTGCACAGGGAAGCGGAACTCACCCGCGCCTTTTTCTTGATCCACATCGACCGTTTCAAGAAGCTCAAGCAATGATGGGCCTTTAAACCAAGTCAGGTTTTGGCCTTTATCCACCACATTGTCCCCTTCAAGCGCTGAGATCGGGATGATTTGAATATCAATATCCCCTGTCAGATTCTCAGAGAACTTCAAATACTCGTCGCGGATCTCTTCAAAGCGCTCTTGGGAGTAATCCACTAAGTCCATCTTGTTGATCGCCACAACAAAGTGCTTCAAACCCAACAGGTTGGAAATGAAAGAGTGACGACGAGTTTGATCGAGAATGCCCTTACGTGCATCAACCAGAATCACAGCTAAGTCACATGTCGATGCACCTGTAGCCATGTTACGTGTGTACTGCTCGTGTCCAGGAGTATCTGCAATGATGAATTTACGTTTCTGCGTCGAGAAATAGCGGTAAGCCACATCAATCGTGATCCCCTGCTCGCGCTCAGCTTGTAAGCCATCGACCAACAACGCAAGGTCAGGCTTTTCACCCGTGGTGCCCACACGTTGGCTGTCTGAGTGCACTGCCGCTAGCTGATCTTCATAAATTTGTTTTGAGTCATGGAGTAAGCGACCGATTAATGTACTTTTACCGTCATCCACCGAGCCACAAGTCAAGAATCTAAGTAACGACTTGTACTGGTGTTGTGTTAAATAGCCTTCGATACCAAGCTCGGCTAATTGAGCTTCAACTGCACTGTTCATTATCTTTCCTTAGATCCTTTAGAAGTAACCTTGACGTTTCTTAAGCTCCATCGATCCTGACTGATCGTGGTCGATCGCTCGGCCTTGGCGCTCACTCGACGTTGCCACCAGCATCTCTTCGATAATGCCAGTTAAAGTGTTTGCTTCAGACTCGATGGCCCCGGTCAATGGATAACAACCAAGGGTACGGAAGCGCACGCTCTTCTCTTCAATCACTTCACCCGGTTGAAGCTCCATACGATCATCATCCACCATGATCAGCATGCCATCGCGTTCAACAACTGGGCGTTTGTCCGCGAGGTAAAGCGGCACGATCTCGATGTTTTCTAAATAGATGTATTGCCAGATATCAAGCTCAGTCCAGTTAGACAGTGGGAATACACGAATGCTCTCACCCTTATTAACCTGACCGTTGTACGTCTTCCATAGCTCAGGACGTTGGTTTTTAGGGTCCCATGTATGGTTCTTATCGCGGAATGAATACACGCGCTCTTTCGCCCGTGATTTCTCTTCGTCGCGGCGCGCACCACCAAAGGCAGCATCAAAACCGTACTTGTTCAGCGCTTGTTTTAAGCCTTGAGTCTTCATGATGTCAGTGTGCTTAGAAGAACCATGAACAAACGGGCTACAGCCCATGGCTAGACCTTCTGGATTCTTATGTACCAAAAGCTCAAAACCGTATTTGGCCGCGGTGCGATCACGAAATTCAATCATCTCGCGGAACTTCCAATCGGTGTCAACATGCAGCAATGGAAATGGAATCTTACCTGGGTAAAAAGCTTTACGCGCAAGGTGCAGCATCACTGATGAGTCTTTACCAATCGAATACATCATGACTGGGTTATCAAACTCAGCCGCAACTTCACGGATGATGTGGATACTCTCCGCTTCGAGTTGTTTAAGGTGAGTTAAACGTTGTTGGTCCATGTTTTGTATTTCCTTTTTAAGCTTGAAGGCGCATTACGTCTCTAATCTTTGGTCTGAAATTATATGGAGTTGGCAATAGCACTTTTGTTGAATTCAGTACTAGACAAAAACCAGTCTAACTTTTGAGACAGTCGCACTACCTCTCCGACAACAATCAAAGATGGCGACTGTGCTTCCTTCGATAAATCAGAGAGTTGGGAGAGTTCTCCCGTAAATACTTTTTGTTGAATCTGCGTGCCACGCTCAATAATGGCAATCGGAGTCGACGCTGAACGACCATGCTTAATGAGTTGATTCTGAATATAGTGTGATTTCATCAGCCCCATGTAGATCACTAAAGTCTGATTCCCACGCGCCAAAGTGGACCAATCCATCTCATCACTTTCTTCTTTCAAGTGGCCAGTCACAAAGATGGCCGATTGCGCATAATCACGATGAGTCAGTGGAATACCAGCATAAGCGGTTGCGCCAGCTGCTGCGGTAATGCCAGGGACAACTTGAAAACGAACGCCGGCATCAGCAAGCACTTCTAACTCTTCACCACCACGACCGAATACAAACGGATCCCCACCTTTAATGCGCACTACTTTGTAGCCCTGCTTGGCAAAATCCACCAAAAGCTGATTCGTCTTCTCCTGCGGCACACTGTGATGCCCAGCTCGCTTCCCAACGCACACCAAAATCGTATCGCTTGGAATCAATGCCATGATTTCTTCAGACACCAAGTAGTCGTACAAAACCACGTCAGCTTGCTGCAAGCAGTTCAGTGCTTTCACCGTCAGAAGTTCAGGATCGCCTGGTCCTGCACCTACTAAGGCAACTTCACCAGGCTGTAGCGATTGCTTTGCAAAACGAGTAACACCAGCGACTGGGTTGTCAGAAACTAACCAGGGCTTTGGTTTAGGAAAAGAAGTGACTGAATCGTTCGTTGCCATGTGCTTGCTCATCGTCCATTGATATCGTTATGCAAGCATTATGGCGGGGCGTTTATATTACCTGAAATTCTAAAATTTCATTTTTTATTCAAAAATCTGCTAAGAAGTTTTTGTTTGGTCTCATTCAAAAGCGTGAAAAAGTCGGCGGTTAATATAAATAAGGTTCAGTAAACTGATTAATGTTCACAGTTTTCTGTATCTTTATCATCGAGTTGCATCTGTGTTTGATACATTACGCAGTACGATTTCCCCTTATCATTGAATTGGAGCACCAAATGAAAGTGGCAGTTCATCCTATTTCCCTCGCAGTATTAAGTGGCATGCTAACGCTTGCTGGCCCAGCAATGGCCGATACCATCAAGCTTCGTATTATCGAAACTACCGACATTCACACCAACGTGATGGATTACGATTACTACAAAGACCAACCATCACAGCAAATCGGTTTAAGTCGCGCTGCGACAATAGTGAAACAGGCTAAGTCTGAGGCAGAAAACACGGTACTAGTAGATAACGGCGATTTAATTCAGGGCAGCCCAATGGGCGATTACATGGCGGCAAAGGGGATTAATCCCGGCGACGTGCACCCAGTCTACAAAGCGATGAACAAGCTAGACTACGATGTGGGCAACATTGGCAATCATGAGTTCAACTATGGCTTAGATTTCCTACAAACGACGTTGAAGGGGGCAAACTTCCCTTACATCAATGCAAACGTATTTGATAAACAAACCGGTGAGCATTACTTCAAGCCTTACCTCATCAAAACTCACACATTTACAGACACAAACGGCGAAGCGCATCAAATAAAAGTGGGTTACATCGGCTTTGTACCACCACAAATTATGGTGTGGGATAAGAAAAACTTAGAAGGCAAAGTCTTTGCTAAAGACATTAAGGAAACAGCAGAGAAACTGATTCCTCAAATGAAGAAAGAAGGCGCAGACGTGATTGTGGCGATTCCACACTCGGGCATTTCTACTGATCCATACAAGCTAGGCGCTGAAAACTCTGTTTACTACCTCACAGAAGTTGAAGGTATTGATGCGATTGCTTTTGGCCACTCTCACGCCGTCTTCCCAGGGAAAGACTTCGCAAACCTACCTGGTGTTGATATAGATAAAGGGACCATCAATGGTGTAACGTCCGTGATGCCGGGCCGCTGGGGAAGTCACGTAGGTGTGATGGATTTGATGCTGAAAGAGAAAGACGGCAGATGGCAAGTCGTCGAAGGCCAAGCAGAAGCACGCCCTATCTTCGATAAAGTAAATAAGAAGTCATTAGCTAAAGCCGATGAAGATATTGTGAAAGCGTTAGAAGAAGATCACAAAGGCACTCGTGAATTTGTAAACCAACCAATCGGCAAAGCAAATGATGTCATGTACAGCTTCTTGGCATTAGTGCAGGACGACCCCACCATTCAAATCGTTAACCTTGCTCAGAAAGACTACGTAGAACGCTTTATTCAAGGCGACCCAGACCTTTCTGACATTCCAGTACTGAGTGCGGCAGCACCATTTAAAGTCGGCGGTCGTAAGAACGATCCGAATAACTTTACAGAAGTCGAATCCGGTCAGCTCACCTTCCGTAATGCGGCCGATCTTTACTTATACCCAAACACCTTGGTTGCGATGAAAGTGAAAGGTAAAGAAGTTCGCGAATGGCTAGAGTGCAGTGCGGGTCAATTCAACCACATCGACATCAACAATCCTAAACCGCAATCTTTGATTGATTGGGATAATTTCCGTACTTACAACTTCGATGTTATTGATGGGGTTAACTACCAAATCGACGTTACCCAACCGCCGAAGTACGATGCGGATTGTAAAGTGATTAATCCAGATTCTCAGCGTATTGTGAATCTGACGTTCAATGGTAAGCCTGTCAATCCGAAGCAAGATTTCATCATCGCAACCAATAACTACCGTGCTTATAGCAATACTTTCCCTGGTACAGGCCCAGATTTCATTGCATTTGACGCACCAGATGAAAACCGCTCTGTCGTCGCCACTTATATTTCTCGCGTGAGTGAAGAAAAAGGAGAAGTGACACCAAGCGCTGACAACAACTGGTCTTTCGCACCGATTAAGTCCGATAACAAGCTAGATATTCGTTTCGAAACCTCCCCTAGCGATAAAGCGGCGCAGTTCATCAAAGAGAAAGGACAATACCCAATGAAACGCGTGTCAACAGACGACATTGGTTTCGCAATTTATCAAATCGATCTGAATAAATAAGGTTGATTTGACAGCAACACTAAGCGGCTCTCATGAGCCGCTTTTTTGTTATCAATAAAACCCGTTAAAATAAAGAAAACCGTTTCCGAGTTATCACATGCACAGCGATCTTTTTTCAGACTTAGTCAATCATGGCTTTTTAGAGACAGAAGCAAACCAACTTATTGAAAATGGTGAGTTGCTCGAACTGCCTACACGCCACATTCTTAATCACCAAGGAGAGTTGAGCTCACACCTTTACTTCATCATTGAGGGGTTATGCCACGCAAGCTATCTCACGGAGCACGGCAAAGAATTCAGTAAAGAATTTTATTGGGAGAAGGACTGGGTTATCGGGTTTGAGAGCATAATAAAGGACCAACCTTCGCCTTACTTATTGGAAACGCTGAGCGCTTGTCAGCTATTTTGCTTGCCAATTGAAACGTTGCATCACTGGCGAGCAGAAAAGCACGCCATTTACTTAAAGCTACTCGAAAACCAACTGGTTAATAAAGAGAATAAAGAACGCTTTATGTTGCTCTACTCTCCAGAGGAACGATATCAATTATTTTGCGCTCATTACCCAGATTTAAAGCAACGTATTACCGATAGTCAAATTGCGGCCTACCTGGGCATTACGCCAATCAGTTTGAGTCGAATCAAAGCACGCTTAACCAAAGATCACACTCTCAAATAAACTCAAAAAAGAAAAAAGCTCTTCAAACGAAGAGCTTTTTCTCTGCTATTTGAGCTATTTAAGAATTCGCGCCCGGAACTGGCGCCCTTTCATCTTGCCGTTACTAATGGTTTGTAGAGCCTTTTTAGCCACAGATTTTTCGACGGCAACATAAGCGCGCACAGGGAACAGGTGAATCTTTCCGACTTGAGAGCCTGGAATACCATTTTTTCCTGTCAAACAACCTAAAATATCACCCGGTCGTACTTTCTGTTTCTTACCGCCATCAATGTTAATCGTCACCATTTTCGCTTGGTATGGCTGCTGATTTGATTTGGCAGGCAATGTTGCTGGTACCACGTCCATCTCTAGGTATTCTTCAATACGAGCTACACGTAAACCGTCTTTCTCACCAAAAAAGCTGAACGCTAAACCTTTACTACCCGCACGACCTGTACGACCAATACGGTGCACATGAACCTCAGGATCGCGCGATAGCTCAAAGTTAAAGACAGCGTCAAGATTATCAACGTCCAAACCACGCGCCGCAACGTCTGTTGCAACAAGGATAGACACACTCTTGTTAGCAAACTGCACCAATGCTTGGTCGCGTTCACGCTGCTCTAAGTCCCCATGGATATCGATAACGCTGAATCCTTTGTGATGCAACTCATCTGCGACACTTTGAACTTCTTTTTTGGTATTACAAAAAACCACCGCGGACTCTGGTTGGTGAGTCAGCAGCAAATTCGCCAACGCTTCATCACGTGCTTCCGAGCCTTCAACTTTATAGAAGTACTGCGCAATGCTTGAGGTATCATGCGTCGATTCCACCTTAATCACTTCCGGTGTCTGCATTATACGCTGCGCAATTTGCTCAATTTTTTCTGGAAAAGTAGCACTGAAAAGTAGAGTTTGACGCTGCTTTGGCGCTGCATCGATGATTGCATCTAATGCGTCTTGGAAACCCATGTCCAACATGCGATCAGCTTCATCTAGCACCAAGGTATTCAGTTCGCTAAGATCAATTCGGCCTTTCTCAAGGTGATCCAAAATACGACCAGGTGTACCAACTAGAATATGCGCACCATGCTCCAGCGAACCAATTTGTGGCCCCATTGGCATCCCACCGCAGAGAGTAAGCACTTTAATATTATGAATGCCGCGACCTAAAGTACGAATTTCCTTCGCTACTTGGTCTGCAAGCTCACGTGTTGGACACAATACTAATGACTGGACACGAAAGCGTTTGACGTTGAGGTTCGATAAAACCCCTAAACCAAATGCAGCGGTTTTACCTGAGCCCGTTTTACCCTGCCCGATGACATCACGATGTTTTAGGATTGCAGGCAAGCTCAAAGCTTGAATTGGCGTCATGTGGGTATAGTTCAGGGAATCAAGTGTGGCGAGTAACGCTGGGTTCAGCCCAACTTGATCGAATGTTTGTTTGCTCACGGGGATATCCTCAGGTGAGATGGAAAGAGGGCACATTATCACCAGATTTGGTGGGAAAACCAGTGCTAATTAACCTTTGTTAATGAGTATGAGCTCAAAACAAAGTAAAGTCAGTCACTCTATTCTCACTACGGATAACAACATGCTCACTTGGATTACTTTGCCCTTTGCTCAGCTAACAACCACACAGCTGTATGAAATGATGAAATTGCGTGTGGATGTATTCGTTGTTGAACAAACCTGCCCTTATCCTGAACTTGATGGTAAGGACACACTCGAAGGCGTTTATCATCTAATAGGCTATCACGGTGATGAACTGGTTGCTTGCGCAAGATTACTGCCCGCAGGCACTACGTATGACAATGTGAGTATTGGTCGAGTGGTGACAAAGCAGACCGCGCGAGGCGGTGGCTTAGGTCATAAGTTATTGGACAAGGCCTTGGCACAATGCGAAACATTATGGCCAGGACAGACAATAGATATAGGTGCTCAAGAACACCTCATCCAGTTTTATGCTAGTCATGGATTCAATGTTATCTCAGAGTGCTATCTTGAAGATGGTATCCCTCATGTGGATATGCGGAAAGAATCCGTAGCGCTATAAGCTTCAACTCGATTGGTTACTATGAAAACTAATCGCTATGAAAAACTGACTAAAAAGACGCGATATCTTCGCGTCTTTTCATTTGAAGCGTTTACTTGTTACGTCCAAAGGTCCCATCCGATAAACGGAAAAACATAACGGACCGCCCGCTTTTTTCCAGCTGTAGCATATCTAACTCACCTTCGTCACTAAGCTTAAAGCGAATCAATTGTCCCTGCTTTATTTGGCTTAGCGGCTTATCACTGCCTTCTATTTTGACCAGAGCGCTAAGATCCGCCATAGAGAGCTGATTACTTCTGAAAACCTGCGCTAATGTATCACCATTTTTAACCGTGTACTCTTTCCAGTCTTCAGATTTCGGTCCAGAGTTCTGAGAGGTTCTCTGCTGGCTTAAACTCTGCGCGTTCAGCTCAATCGCTACGCGTTGATGATCGACCTCAGTCTGCTCAACTGGTTGATCTGTTTTATTTGGCAAAGGAATGACAAGGAGTACCAGAATCAATGGCACTAAGACCATCAAAGCACGCTGATGAAATTTAGGCAGACGCAACCAAAACTGCTTAACAGGCTGTATACGCTCCAACCATTGCTCTTTGTTGAACGGCTGCTTCCAGTCGATAGCAGCGAATTTTTGTTTAACCAATTCGACATAGTCGACTTGCTGCTTTTTCTTTCTGCGACGATTCATTGTAATGAGTCCCTTAATACTTCTACGGTCAGTATAAAAATACCGACGCGGAGAGTATATGTTTTTCACCAAACTAAAATGGAATTGGGATTAAATTAGCAGAAATTTCACTTGGAGTAAGAGATAAGTCACAACCTGGCCGCCTCATTTAAGCATTCAGTCGCAATCATTTAAACCTAAGCTCGAAACTGATATCCTGTTACCTTTATCACTCCTAATAAGAGCGACATTCATGTCTGAAATTAAATTTGAAACTGCAGAACAAAAAGCAAGCTACGGCATTGGTCTGCAAATGGGTCAGCAACTTGCAGGCTCTGGTCTTGAAGGTCTTAGCGTTGATGCTATCGCAGCAGGTATTGCAACAGCACTAACTGGTGACATGCCATCAATCGAAATTGATGAAATCAACAAAGCACTACAAGAACTTCACACTCGTGCAGAAACAGCTCGCCAAGAAGCAGCAAAAATTGCGGCAGCAGAAGGCGAAGCGTTCCTAAAAGACAACGCTCTACGACCTGAAGTTAACGTTCTAGACTCTGGTCTTCAGTACGAAATCATTTCTGAAGGTACTGGTGCAGTTCCTACAGCAGAAAGCTCAGTTCGCGTTCACTACCACGGTGAGCTAACTGATGGTACTGTATTCGATAGCTCTGTATCTCGCGGTCAACCTGCTGAATTCCCTGTTACAGGTGTAATCAAAGGTTGGGTAGAGGCACTACAACTAATGCCTGTTGGCTCTAAGTGGAAGCTATACGTACCACAAGATCTTGCGTACGGTGAGCGTGGCGCTGGTGCGGCTATCCCTCCATTTGCAGCTTTAGTTTTCGAAGTAGAACTATTAGATATTATCTAATTGAAACCATTTTCAATTATGATTAAATAAAACGGCGCACTAGCGCCGTTTTTTTGTCTAAACTGAATAGACTTTCTCACCTCTGAACCTTTCACTCTGATAGCCTTTAAAAATAAAATCACTTTTAAAAAACGCTCAACCTTTGGAGGTACTATGCGTAAAACACTCCTAACTCTAGCACTCCTATCAATCAACATTGGTAGTGCGCACGCATTCTTAGATTCAGTCACTCAAAAAAGTAAAGAAAGTGGCCTGATGGACATGGTCGGCAGCAGCTTGAACACCGAGTCATCTCCATTAACAGACATGCTAACTAGCCAATTACCAGTATCCACTGAGCAAGCAGCCGGAGGCAGTGGTGCGCTACTCGCTTTGGCTCAAAGCCAGCTTTCGCAAGAAAATAGTAGTGAATTACAGTCTTTGATTCCTGGACTTTCAAACTTGCAAGGGGCACAAAGCTTACTAGGAAATATTGAGAATATCAGTGCAGTAAAAAGTGCATTCGATACGTTAGGTTTAGACCCATCTATGATCAGTCAGTTTGCTCCAGTAATCTTGGATTACTTGAACAAGCAAGGCGCTAGCGAAGGGCTTCTAAGTTCGTTGGGCGGGTTGTGGAATACTAGTAAATAAGCGCAAGTGATAATCACTTTTTAAATTGCCAGTCTGCATGGGTTGAAATAAATGCAGGCTGGATATAAAGGTTTACTGAATTACAGATACAAAAAAGCCGAGCTAATGCTCGGCTTTCTCGTTCTTACGAACTGATTACTCAGCAGCTTCTTCAGCAGCTGGGCAATCTACAAGCTCAATGTAAGCCATTGGAGCTTTATCACCAGCACGGAAGCCAGCTTTTAGGATACGAGTGTAACCGCCCTGACGAGCAGCAAAACGTGGACCTAGTTCGTTAAATAGTTTTGCAACTACTTCGTTGTCACGAGTACGTGCAAATGCTAGACGACGGTTAGCAACACTGTCAGTCTTAGCTAGTGTAATCAAAGGCTCAACTACGCGACGTAGCTCTTTTGCTTTTGGCAAAGTAGTCTTGATAACTTCATGACGTACTAGAGAGCTAGCCATGTTGCTGAACATCGCTTTGCGATGTGAGCTGTTGCGGTTGAGTTGACGACCACTCTTACGATGGCGCATGACCTAATCCTTCTAACTAGTATCGATTAATCTTCAGCGATTGATGCAGGTGGCCAGTTTTCTAAGCGCATGCCCAGAGACAGACCACGTGACGCAAGTACGTCTTTAATCTCAGTAAGAGATTTTTTACCAAGGTTAGGCGTTTTAAGTAGCTCAACCTCAGTACGTTGTACTAGATCACCGATGTAGTGAATCGCTTCTGCTTTCAGACAGTTAGCAGAGCGAACTGTTAGTTCAAGATCGTCTACAGGACGCAGTAGGATCGGATCGAATTCTGGCTTCTCTTCCTTCTCCTCAGGAACTCGTACATCACGAAGATCTACGAATGCATCCAATTGTTCAGCTAGGATTGTAGCTGCACGACGGATTGCTTCCTCAGGTTCTAGAGTACCGTTTGTTTCCATATCGATAACAAGCTTGTCTAGATCAGTACGCTGTTCTACACGAGCTGCTTCTACAGCGTAGGCAATTTTGTCTACTGGGCTGTAAGTAGCATCTACTAGTAGGCGACCGATAGGACGCTCGTCTTCTTCGTTATGGATACGCGCAGAAGCTGGAACATAACCACGACCACGTTCAACTTTGATACGCATTGCGATCTCAGCGTTGTCATCCGTTAGGTGACAAATTACGTGTTCAGGGTTAGCGATCTCTACATCACCATCATGGGTGATGTCACCTGCAACCACAGGGCCCGAGCCTGATTTGTTCAAAGTAATGAACACTTCATCTTTGCCTTCGGCAACGCGCACAGCCAAACCTTTAAGGTTTAGAAGAATTTCAAGAATATCTTCTTGAACGCCTTCTTTCGTGCTGTACTCATGAAGTACGCCTTCAATTTCTACTTCTGTTACAGCACAACCTGGCATAGAAGATAGAAGGATGCGGCGAAGTGCATTACCCAGAGTATGACCAAAGCCACGCTCTAATGGCTCAAGAGTTACTTTTGCGTGAGTCGAGCTGATTTGTTCGATGTCAACTAGACGTGGCTTAAGAAATTCTGTTACAGAACCCTGCATTGTGTCCTCTCTTTAGTTTAAACCTTACTTAGAGTAAAGCTCGACGATCAATTGTTCGTTGATGTCAGCTGATAGATCAGAACGCTCAGGCATACGCTTGAATGTACCTTCCATCTTGCCACCATCTACTTCAATCCAAGTTGGTTTTTCACGTTGTTCAGCAACTTCTAGAGCTGCTTTGATACGAGCTTGCTGTTTAGCTTTCTCGCGAATAGAAACAACGTCATTAGCCGCTACTTTGAAAGAAGGAACGTTTACAACTTTACCGTTTACTAGGATAGCTTTGTGGCTAACTAGCTGACGTGCTTCTGCGCGAGTTGCGCCAAAGCCCATGCGGTAAACTACGTTATCAAGACGACCTTCAAGAAGCTGAAGTAGGTTTTCACCAGTGTTGCCTTTTAGGCGAGCAGCTTCTTTGTAGTAGTTACGGAATTGTTTTTCTAGAACGCCGTACATACGACGTACTTTTTGCTTCTCACGAAGCTGAACGCCATACTCAGATAGACGACCGCGACGAGCGCCGTGTACACCTGGTGCGTTATCAATTTTACACTTGGTATCGATCGCGCGAACACCAGACTTAAGGAATAAGTCAGTGCCTTCACGACGGCTAAGCTTCAGCTTAGGACCCAAATATCTTGCCATGATTCTTCTCCAATTGTCCTAGAAACGTTATACGCGACGTTTCTTAGGTGGACGACAACCGTTATGAGGGATTGGTGTAGCATCAACGATGTTTGTGATGCGGAAACCAGCGGCGTTTAGTGCACGAACAGTAGATTCGCGACCTGGACCAGGACCCTTAACCATAACTTCCAAGTTCTTTAGGCCATATTCTTTAGCCATTTCAGCACAACGCTCAGCAGCAACCTGTGCAGCGAACGGAGTAGACTTACGAGAACCACGGAAACCAGAACCACCTGCAGTAGCCCATGCAAGAGCGTTACCTTGACGGTCAGTAATGGTTACGATTGTGTTATTGAAAGAAGCATGGATGTGCGCAACGCCATCTGCAACTTGCTTGCGTACGCGCTTACGAGCGCGAGTTGGTTGTTTAGCCATTGTACTCTACCTTCCCGATTATTTCTTGATCGGCTTACGCGGACCCTTACGGGTGCGAGCGTTGGTTTTAGTACGCTGTCCACGTAGTGGTAGACTGCGACGATGACGAAGACCACGGTAACAGCCAAGGTCCATAAGACGCTTGATGTTCATAGATACTTCACGACGTAGATCACCTTCTACAGTGTACTTAGCTACACCATCACGCAGTTGATCGATCTGCTCTTCAGTTAGTTCACTGATCTTAACATTTTCAGCAATACCCACTTCAGCTAGGATAGCTTGAGAGCGAGTTTTACCGATGCCGTAGATCGCTGTTAGAGCGATTACTGCATGTTTCTGATCAGGAATGTTAATGCCTGCTATACGGGCCATTATTCACTCCTAAGTGTTTCTATAAAAGAATTAGCCGCAGCAAAGCCCGTTATGGATACGCTGCGGAATACTACTTCTTTTGCACGCAAAAGGTAGGCCGAGGAATATACTCGACCCAACCTTCATTTTCAAGTAAAAATTTCTGCTAATTAGCCTTGGCGCTGTTTGTGCTTTGGCTCACTGCAAATCACGCGAACGACACCGTTACGCTTGATTACTTTACAGTTACGGCAGATTTTTTTAACGGAAGCACGAACTTTCATTGCTAAACTCCGTAAATGAAACTGAGTCTACCGCCGGATTAACGGCCGTAGCCTTTCAGATTCGCTTTCTTCAACACAGAATCATACTGTTGAGACATCAGATGAGTCTGTACCTGTGCCATAAAGTCCATAATTACAACAACTACGATTAGTAGCGATGTACCGCCGAAGTAGAAACGTACGTTCCACGCGACCATCATGAACTCGGGAATCAGACAGATAAAGGTAATGTACAGTGCACCAGCAAGGGTTAAACGTGTCATTACTTTATCAATGTATTTCGCTGTCTGCTCACCTGGGCGGATACCGGGTACGAATGCACCAGACTTCTTCAAGTTATCTGCTGTTTCACGCGGGTTGAAAACCAACGCCGTGTAGAAGAAACAGAAGAAGATAATTGCTGCTGCATAAAGCATTACATACAACGGTTGACCAGGGCTAAGAGCCAAAGACACGTCAGTTAACCAACCGAACGCGCTGCTCTCACCGTTTTGACCAAACCACTGAGCCAATGTTCCTGGGAACAAGATAATACTTGATGCAAAAATCGCTGGAATTACACCTGCCATGTTAATTTTAAGAGGCAAGTGCGAGCTTTGCGCAGCAAACACTTTACGACCTTGTTGACGTTTCGCATAGTTAACGACGATTCGGCGTTGACCACGTTCCATGAAAACAACGAAGTAAATTACTGCAAAAGCTAATACCGCGATTAGCAACAGAAGAAGTACATGCAATTCACCTTGACGCGCTTGCTCGATTGTTTGACCGATTGCAGAAGGCAATCCAGCAACAATACCTGCAAAAATCAGTATCGAAATACCGTTACCAATTCCGCGCTCTGTAATTTGTTCACCTAACCACATCAAGAACATGGTACCGGTTACTAAACTTACGGTAGCAATTAGCGTAAACATGGTTTGGTTGATAACAACCAGATTGTCGACCATGTTTGGTAGGCCAGTTGCAATACCTATAGCTTGGAAGGTTGCAAGTACAAGCGTGCCGTAGCGTGTGTATTGGCTTATCTTACGACGGCCTGCTTCACCCTCTTTTTTGAGTTCAGCTAACGCTGGATGAACTACAGTTAGCAATTGGACAACAATAGATGCCGAAATATACGGCATGATGCCCAATGCTAATATAGATGCACGCTCAAGAGCACCACCGGAGAACATGTTAAACATTTCAACGATGGTACCTTTTTGCTGTTCGAACAAATCGGCAAGTACAGCAGCGTCAATACCAGGAATCGGCACAAAAGAGCCGGCTCGGAATACTAAAAGTGCACCAATTACGAATAACAAGCGCGACTTTAGTTCACTTAAGCCGCTCTGAGCACTACGAAAATCTTGTCCTGGTTTCTTAGCCATCTGTACCTCGTTCCTCGAGATTATTCCTCGATTTTACCGCCTGCAGCTTCGATTGCAGCTTTAGCGCCTTTAGTCACACGTAGACCTTTAACAGTCACTGCTTTGTTGATTTCACCAGAAAGAACAACTTTTACAAATTCGATGTTCTTAGTGATGATGTTAGCAGCTTTAAGACTGTTTAGATCAACTACGTCACCAGAAACTTTCGCTAGCTCAGCTAGACGAACTTCAGCAGACACTAGGCTCTTACGAGAAGTGAAACCGAATTTTGGTAGACGTTGTTTCAGAGGCATCTGACCGCCTTCGAAACCTGGACGAACACTGCCGCCAGAACGTGATTTTTGACCTTTGTGACCACGGCCACCAGTTTTACCTAGGCCTGAACCGATACCACGACCTACTCGCTTCGCAGAAGTTTTCGCGCCAGCAGCCGGTGCTAGAGTATTCAAACGCATTCTGATTACTCCTCAACTTTAACCATGTAGTAAACCTTGTTGATCATACCGCGAATACACGGAGTATCTTCAAGTTCTACTGTGTGGTTGATTTTACGAAGACCTAGACCGCGCAAAGTAGCTTTGTGCTTTGGCAGACGACCAATTGAGCTTTTAGTTTGAGTTACTTTAATAGTTGCCATGGTGTTCTTACTCCGAAATAGATTCAACAGTTAGACCACGTTTAGCAGCAACCATTTCTGGTGACTTCATGCTACCTAGTGCATCGATCGTTGCACGAACGATGTTGATAGGGTTCGTAGAACCGTACGCTTTAGATAGTACGTTGTGTACACCAGCAACTTCTAGTACTGCACGCATCGCACCACCTGCGATAACACCAGTACCTTCTGCAGCAGGCTGCATGTAAACTTTAGAGCCCGAATGGCGACCTTTCACTGGGTGGTGAAGAGTGCCTTCGTTTAGAGCGATCGTAGTCATGTTACGACGCGCTTTTTCCATTGCTTTTTGAATCGCTGCAGGTACTTCACGAGCTTTGCCGTAACCGAAACCTACACGACCGTTACCGTCACCAACTACTGTTAGTGCAGTGAAGCTCATGATTCGACCACCTTTAACCGTTTTAGAAACACGGTTAACTGCGATTAGCTTTTCTTGCAAATCATTCGCTTGAACTTGTTGTTCTTTAGCCATCTTCCAACCCTACCTTAGAATTTCAGACCAGCTTCGCGAGCAGATTCTGCTAGCGCCGCTACTCGACCGTGGTATTGGAAACCAGAACGATCAAATGCAACTGCAGTTACGCCCTTCTCTAGAGCGCGCTCAGCAATAGCTTTACCCACTGCTTTAGCTGCATCAACGTTACCAGTGTATTTCACTTGCTCACGGATCGCTTTTTCTACAGTAGAAGCTGCTGCGATAACCTCAGAGCCGTTAGCCGCGATAACCTGTGCGTACACGTGACGAGGAGTACGGTGTACAACTAGGCGAGTCGCACCCAGTTCTGCAATCTTACGACGTGCACGTGTAGCACGACGGATGCGAGATGCTTTCTTATCCATAGTGTTACCTTACTTCTTCTTAGCTTCTTTAGTACGCACATTTTCATCTGCGTAACGAACACCTTTGCCTTTGTATGGCTCAGGCTCACGGTAAGAACGAATGTCAGCCGCAACTTGACCAACTAGTTGCTTGTCAGCACCAGTGATCACGATTTCAGTTTGGCTTGGACATTCAGCTTTAATACCCGCTGGCAACTCGTGCTCAACTGGGTGTGAGAAGCCTAGTGTTAGACCTACAGCGTTGCCTTTGATAGCAGCACGGTAACCTACACCTTTAAGAGTTAGCTTCTTAGTAAAGCCTTCAGTAACACCAACAACCATGTTGTTAACTAGAGCGCGAGCAGTACCTGCTTGAGCCCATGCGTTAGCAACACCTTCTTTAGGACCGAAAGTCAGGTTATTTTCTTCCTGAGCGATTACAACTGCGTTGTTAAGAACGCGAGTTAGTTCGCCTTTCGCACCTTTTACAGTGATTTCTTGGCCGTTTAGTTTCACCTCTACGCCAGCTGGAATAGCGACAGGTGCTTTTGCAACACGAGACATAGTCTACTCCTTATTAAGCTACGTAAGCGATGATTTCACCACCAAGACCTGCTTTACGTGCAGCGCGGTCTGACATAAGACCCTTGGAAGTAGAAACGATAGCAATACCAAGACCACCCATTACAGAAGGAAGTTCATCTTTCTTCTTGTAAACACGTAGACCTGGACGAGAAACACGTTTAAGTTGCTCGATTACTGGTTTAGCTTGGAAGTACTTAAGTGTAACTTCTAGCTCAGGTTTTGCTTCGCCTTCAACAGCGAAGTCAACGATGTAACCTTCAGCTTTTAGTAGTGCAGCAATTGCAACTTTAAGCTTTGAAGAAGGCATTTTTACAGCAACTTTGTTTGCTGCCTGACCGTTACGAACGCGGGTCAGCATATCCGAAATCGGATCTTGCATGCTCATATGATTTACTCCAAATGATTAAGTGGCAATTACCAGCTAGCCTTACGAAGACCCGGAATCTCGCCTTTCATGCAAGCTTCACGAACCTTAATACGGCTTAGACCGAACTTACGTAGGTAACCGTGTGGACGACCAGTTTGGTTGCAACGGTTGCGCTGACGTGATGCACTTGAATCACGTGGAAGAGATTGCAGTGTAAGAACCGCGTTCCAACGATCTTCTTCAGATGCGTTTACATCGCTGATGATAGCTTTTAGCGCTGCACGCTTTTCAGCGAACTTAGCTACTAGCTTCGCACGTTTTGCTTCACGTGCTTTCATTGAATTTTTAGCCATAACAGTAACCCTTCACCTTACTTACGGAATGGGAAGTTAAAGGCAGCCAGCAGAGCACGGCCTTCCTCATCAGTACCAGCAGACGTCGTAATAGTGATGTCTAGACCGCGTACTCGATCAACTTTATCAAAGTCGATTTCCGGGAAGATGATTTGCTCGCGAACGCCCATGCTGTAGTTACCGCGACCGTCAAAAGACTTAGCGCTAACACCACGGAAGTCACGTACACGTGGAAGAGCGATGTTAATTAAACGCTCAAGAAAATCCCACATACGTTCGCCACGCAAGGTTACTTTACAACCGATAGGGTAGCCTTCACGGATTTTGAAACCTGCAACAGATTTGCGCGCTTTTGTGATAAGTGGCTTTTGACCAGAGATCGTTGCCATATCAGACGCTGCATTTTCTAGCAGTTTCTTATCGTTGATTGCTTCACCAACACCCATGTTTAGGGTGATTTTCTCGATTCTAGGGACTTGCATGACGCTTGTGTAACCGAACTGTTTGGTCAGTTCAGCGACTACAGACGACTTGTAGTAATCATGCAGTTTCGCCATAGTAGAACTCCAAATTACTTCTATTAGTTAGAAACGGTTTCGCCGTTAGACTTGAAGAAACGAACTTTTTTGCCGTCTTCAAAACGGAAACCGATACGGTCAGCTTTACCAGTAGCTGCGTTAAAGATAGCCACGTTAGAAACGTCGATAGCTGCTTCTTGCTCTACGATACCGCCTTGGATACCCATAGCTGGAACAGGTTTCTGATGTTTCTTAACTAGGTTGATACCTTCAACGATAACTTTACCAGTTGCTAGAACCTTAGTTACTTTACCTTTCTTGCCTTTGTCTTTACCAGCAAGAACGATTACTTCGTCATTACGACGGATTTTAGCTGCCATTTCTACGTGCTCCTTACAGAACTTCTGGAGCCAGTGAAACGATCTTCATGAACTTATCGCCACGAAGTTCGCGTGTCACAGGACCAAAGATACGTGTACCGATTGGTTGCTCAGTATTGTCGTTTAGCAATACGCAAGCATTTCGGTCGAAGCGAATGACAGAACCGTCAGGACGACGTACGCCTTTACGGGTGCGCACTACCACCGCCTTCAGAACATCACCTTTTTTAACTTTACCGCGAGGGATTGCTTCCTTCACAGTAACTTTGATGACGTCACCGATATGTGCATAACGGCGGTGAGAGCCACCCAGAACCTTAATACACATTACGCTGCGTGCGCCTGAGTTATCAGCTGCGTCCAGCATACTTTGCATTTGGATCATGTTAGTGCTCCGCTAAATATTAATAACTAGACCCATCACGGGTCGGGCTGCCTCTTTAAAAGGGACGCGAATTGTACCACCCTTTTTTGTGATTGGGTAGTCAAAAAATAAACGGCTCCAAAAATATTTTGGAGCCGCTTTAGTTTCATAGAATTAACGAGATTAAATCTTCGCCTTTTCTAGAACTTTTACCAAAGTCCAAGACTTAGTCTTAGACAGTGGACGACACTCTGCGATTTCAACTGTGTCGCCTAGGCCACACTCGTTGTTCTCGTCATGTGCGTGTACTTTAGTCGTACGTTTTACGTATTTACCGTAGATTGGGTGTTTTACGAAACGTTCGATAGCAACAGTGATAGACTTGTCCATCTTGTCGCTAACAACACGACCTTGTTGAGTACGTTTTACTTCGCTCATTATGCGCCTGCCTTCTCAGTCAAAACAGTTTTCACACGTGCGATATCACGGCGTACAGCTTTCAGAGTATGAGTTTGCTGTAGTTGACCAGTCGCAGCTTGCATGCGCAAGTTGAACTGTTCGCGTAGCAAATTCATTAGCTCAGCGTTAAGCTCTTCAACGCTTTTCTCGCGTAGATCTTGTGCTTTCATCACATCACCTGCTTAGTTACAAATGTAGTTTTGAAAGGCAGTTTACGTGCCGCAAGACGGAACGCTTCACGTGCCAATTCTTCAGGTACACCACCCATTTCGTACATAACCTTACCAGGTTGGATTTGGGCTACCCAGTACTCAACGTTACCTTTACCCTTACCTTGACGAACTTCAAGTGGTTTTTCTGTGATTGGTTTGTCTGGGAACACACGGATCCAGATTTTACCTTGACGCTTAACGTGACGTGTCATTGCACGACGTGCCGCTTCGATTTGACGAGCAGTTAGACGACCACGGCCAACAGCTTTAAGACCGAATTCGCCGAAGCTTACATCAGTACCTTTAGCTAGACCACGGTTACGACCAGTCTGAACCTTACGGAACTTAGTACGTTTAGGTTGTAGCATCTGTCGACTCCTTACTTACGGCCTTTACGCTGCTTCTTAGGCTTGTCGCCTTTAGGCTCTACAGCGTTAGCTGCTGGCATACCACCTAGGATTTCACCTTTGAAGATCCAAGTTTTAATGCCGATCACACCGTATTGAGTGTGAGCCGAAGAAGTTGCGTAATCAATGTCAGCACGTAGAGTGTGTAGAGGCACACGGCCTTCACGGTACCACTCTGAACGTGCGATTTCAGCGCCGCCTAGACGACCGCTTACTTCCACTTTGATACCTTTAGCGCCTAGGCGCATTGCGTTTTGTACTGCGCGCTTCATAGCACGACGGAACATAACACGACGCTCTAGCTGAGACGCGATGCTGTCACCAACAAGTTGCGCATCTAGTTCAGGCTTACGTACTTCAGCGATGTTAATTTGCGCTGGTACACCTGCAATTTTAGCTACAGCTGCGCGTAGCTTCTCAACGTCTTCACCTTTCTTACCGATAACAACGCCTGGACGAGCAGTGTGAATAGTCACACGGATGCTCTTAGCAGGACGCTCGATAACGATACGTGATAGAGACGCTTTTTTCAGTTCACTTGTAAGGAACTGACGTACCTTGAAGTCGCCGTCTAGGTTGTCAGCGAAATCTTTGGTGTTAGCAAACCATGTAGCATTCCAAGGCTTAACGATGCCTAGACGAATACCATTTGGATGTACTTTTTGACCCATTGCTTACTCTCCTAGTCTCTAGCGATCTGCTACAACAACAGTGATGTGGCTTGAACGCTTCAAGATACGATCCGCACGACCTTTAGCACGAGGCATAATACGCTTCATGGTTGGGCCTTCATCTACAAAGATTTTTGCGACATTCAGATCGTCAATATCTGCACCTTCGTTGTGCTCCGCGTTAGCGATAGCAGACTCTAGAACTTTCTTAACTAGTGCAGCAGCTTTTTTGTTGCTGAACGTTAGGATTTCTAGAGCTTGGTCAACAGATTTACCACGGATTAGATCCGCAACTAAGCGAGCTTTCTGAGGCGAAATGCGAGCAAAGTTATGTTTAGCAATTGCTTCCATTATCTACTCCTTAGCGCTTCTTAGCTTTCTTATCCGCAGCGTGACCGCGGTAAGTGCGTGTTGGTGCGAATTCACCCAGTTTGTGACCGATCATTTCATCAGTTACAAATACTGGTACGTGCTGACGACCATTATGGACAGCGATGGTCAAACCGATCATCGTAGGGATGATCATTGAACGACGGGACCAAGTCTTAATAGGCTTTTTGTCTCCGCTTTCCACCGCTTTCTCTACCTTCTTCAGCAAGTGTAGGTCAATAAAAGGACCTTTCTTGAGAGAACGTGGCATGGCGATTCCTCTTTATATAGATTACTTGTTACGACGACGTACGATGTACTTGTCAGTGCGTTTGTTCTTACGAGTCTTGAAGCCTTTAGTAGGCATACCCCAAGGAGATACTGGGTGACGACCACCAGAAGTACGGCCTTCACCACCACCATGTGGGTGGTCAATCGGGTTCATTACAACACCACGAACCGTTGGACGGATACCGCGATGACGTGATGCACCTGCTTTACCAAGTTCACGTAGCATGTGCTCAGAGTTACCAACTTCACCGATTGTTGCACGGCCTTCAGAAAGAACTTTGCGCATCTCGCCAGAACGTAGACGGATAGTTACGTACGCACCGTCGCGAGCAACGATTTGAGCGTAAGCACCAGCCGAACGAGCTAGCTGACCACCTTTACCAGGCTTAAGTTCAACGTTATGTACTGTTGAACCTACTGGGATATTACGCATTGGTAGAGTGTTACCAGCTTTGATTGGTGCATCAACACCAGACTGAATAACATCACCAGCTACAACACCTTTAGGTGCTAGGATGTAGCGACGCTCACCGTCTTTGTAAAGAACTAGAGCAATGTTTGCGCTACGGTTTGGATCGTATTCAAGACGCTCAACTGTCGCTGGAATACCATCTTTAGTACGTTTGAAGTCAACTACACGGTAGTGGTGCTTGTGACCACCGCCGATGTGACGTACTGTGATACGACCCTTGTTGTTACGACCACCGTTCTTAGAGTTTTTCTCTAGAAGAGGTGCGTATGGCTTGCCCTTGTGTAGGTCAGCGTTAACAACTTTAACAACGTGACGACGACCAGGGGAAGTCGGCTTACATTTAACAATAGCCATTTTTAACTACTCCTGTTATTCCGCGCCGCCAACGAAGTCAAGATCTTGACCTTCTTTCAAAGTAACGTACGCTTTCTTAACGTCGCTGCGGCGACCTTGGCGTAGACCTTGACGTTTGGTTTTACCCTTAGTGATAAGAGTATTTACAGACTTAACTTCAACTTCAAATAGCTTTTCTACAGCTGCTTTGATCTCTTTTTTAGTCGCATCTTTAGCTACTTTGAAAACGATAGTGTTCGCTTTCTCAGCTGCCATAGTTGCTTTTTCAGAGATGTGCGGTGCACGTAGAACTTTTAGGATACGCTCTTCAGTGATCATGCTAGCATTTCCTCTACTTGCTTAACTGCTTCTGCAGTCATTACAACTTTGTCAAACGCGATTAGAGATACTGGATCGATACCAGCAACATCACGTGCGTCAACTTTGTATAGGTTACGAGCAGCTAGGAATAGATTCTCATCTACTTCGCTAGTCACGATTAGAGCGTCAGTTAGCTCAAGCTCTTTAAGCTTAGCAACTAGCTCTTTAGTCTTTGGTGCTTCAACTGAGAAGTTATCAACAACGATTAGACGCTCTTGACGAACAAGCTCAGAAAGAATGCTCTTCATAGCACCACGGTACATTTTTTTGTTTACTTTTTGGCTGTGATCTTGTGGTTTCGCAGCAAAAGTAACACCACCTGTACGCCAGATTGGGCTACGGATTGTACCAGCACGCGCACGGCCAGTACCTTTTTGACGCCATGGCTTAGCGCCACCGCCAGAAACTTCTGAACGTGTTTTTTGAGCACGAGTACCTTGACGAGCACCTGCTGCGTACGCAACAACTACTTGGTGTACAAGAGCTTCGTTAAACTCACGTCCGAAAGTAGTTTCGGAAACAGTTAGTGCATCGGCACCTTTAACCATTAGTTCCATTACTTACTCCTGAGACGTTATGCTTTAACAGCTGGTTTAACGATCACGTTGCCGCCAGTTGCGCCTGGGACTGCACCTTTAATAAGAAGCAGGTTGCGCTCAGCGTCAACACGTACGATCTCTAGGTTTTGAGTCGTTACACGCTCAGCACCCATGTGACCTGCCATTTTCTTGCCTTTAAATACGCGACCTGGAGTCTGACATTGACCGATAGAACCAGGAGCACGGTGAGACAATGAGTTACCGTGAGTCATATCTTGAGTACGGAAGTTCCAACGCTTAACAGCGCCTTGGAAACCTTTACCCTTAGATGTACCAGTAACGTCTACTTTCTTAGTTTCGTTGAATAGTTCAACAGTTAGTTCTGAACCAACTTCGAACTCTTCGCCGTTTTCTAAACGGAATTCCCAAAGACCGCGACCAGCTTCAACGCCAGCTTTAGCAAAGTGACCTGCTTCAGCTTTGTTTACACGGTTAGCTTTCTTAGAACCAGCTGTAACCTGGATTGCTGCGTAGCCGTCAGTTTCAAGAGTTTTCACTTGAGAAACACGGTTAGCTTCAACCTCAACAACTGTTACTGGGATAGAAACGCCTTCTTCAGTAAATACGCGGGTCATGCCCACTTTACGACCGATTAGACCAATCATACTTCTAATCTCCCTTAACCTAGGCTAATTTGAACGTCAACGCCCGCAGCAAGGTCTAGACGCATTAGAGCATCAACAGTCTTGTCTGTTGGCTCAACGATGTCGATTAGACGCTTGTGAGTACGGATTTCGTACTGGTCACGTGCTTTCTTGTTAACGTGTGGAGAGATAAGAACTGTGAAACGCTCTTTACGAGTTGGCAGTGGGATTGGACCACGAACCTGTGCGCCAGTGCGCTTAGCTGTTTCAACGATTTCCGCTGTAGAAGCATCGATTAGTTTGTAATCGAAAGCTTTTAGGCGGATACGGATACGTTGGTTCTGCATGAGACAGAGCTCCAAATTTAATAAATTACACAAACAATATCGCCACTCAAACTCGTCAAGACGAGAGAATGCCGATTGATTTATGTGAAACCGTAGCATCCAAGATTAGGACGCATTGTCAGTTAATTTTCGATTAACTATCCCTATATGCCAAAGTCACCTTTGAGGATAGTTTTTCCGAAGAAAAGATAGCTAATTGTATTAACCGCGAACATAAGCTGAGTATACATTACCTCGCAAATCCTTAGATTTGCTCGCTCCTCACTGCTCATTGGTTCACAACTGGCTTAACCAGTGCGCTGCATTATACAGATCACACTTTAGGTTGCAAGCGCTGAGTGAAAAATAATCGGGAATATTCCAAACCCCATACATTCCTCTTCGCTTGGTAGCCATTAAAACAAAAAGGACGCCGAAGCGTCCTTTTCTAAACTGTAATCGTAATAGCGGCTGCTATTATTTCTTACCGCTTGATAGTGCACCGAAACGCTTGTTGAAGCGATCAACACGGCCGCCTGTATCAACGATACGTTGCTTACCAGTGTAGAATGGGTGACACTTGTCACATACGTCTAGATGGATAGACTCTTTACCTAGAGTAGAGTTGAACTCAAAAGAGTTGCCGCAAGAACAAGTCGCTTTTACTGCTTTGTATTCTGGGTGGATACCAGCTTTCATGGGATAACCTCAATAGTAGGCCGTGTCGCTATACGAATCTAAGCCGCACACCACACGCAATTAATAATAAAATGGGATACCGCATCAACTAATTGCCGAAGCCATATCTCAAGGCGCGATATAGTAAAGAATCACATTGCTCGGATCAACACATTTGGCAACTTTTTCGCCACTTTTTTAGCCAGACTAATCATAGAGGCACGATTCACGCTGAAGCGCATTGCTTTACTCGAATTTCCATACCGATTTTAATAGACTCTCATTTCCTTTCCCTCTTTTTTAATAGCTAAGAATTTATGCGTCCAACCATTGCTAGAGTGGCATTACCCGTTCCGCTCGACAAACAATTTGATTACGCCATTCCGGGGCACCTGTTTCCGATCATTGGTGGACGCGTTTCCGTACCTTTTGGACGCCAAACGTTAGTTGGCATCGTCACCGCGATGGTTAATCAATCGGACTTTCCCAAAGATCAACTCAAGCCAATCAAAGCAGTTCTTGATTCTCAGCCGGTATGGTCTGAAAAGCTTTATTCGTTGCTGACTTGGTGCAGCCAGTTCTACCAATACCCACTTGGAGATACGCTACACAATGCGATGCCAGCAGCTCTACGTAAAGGAAAGCCTGCAGATTTTGCGACGCTACAAGAGTGGCAAATTACCGAATCCGGTAAAGACAAGCTGATGCAAGGGCTTGATCGTCGAGCGGTCAAACAACAGAAGGTCTTGCAAATGTTGGTTAACGGCGCTTTGCCTCACCAGGAATTTGTCGACCAAGAGATAGCCTCAACAGTACTAAAGTCTTTAGAAGAGAAAGGCTGGATTGAACGTATCGAGAAGAAGCCTGTAATCACCCAGTGGGGACAGCACGTTGAATGCGACGTCGAAAAGCCAAAGCTCAACCACGAACAAGCGCTGGCTATTGCGAGTGTAAATAGCCAAACAGGCTTTGCTTGCTATTTATTAGAGGGAGTAACTGGCTCTGGTAAAACCGAAGTTTACTTAAACCTTATCAAGCCAGTTTTAGAGCAAGGGAAACAAGCCTTGGTTTTAGTACCAGAGATTGGCTTAACGCCCCAAACCATCAACCGCTTTAAACACCGTTTTAATGTGCCAGTTGACGTCATCCACTCCGGGTTAAACGAGACGGAGCGTCTGAATGCGTGGCTTTCTGCACGCGACAAAGCGGCCGGAATCATTATCGGCACACGCTCTGCCCTACTCGCGCCTTTTGCTGATCTCGGGATTATCATTGTGGACGAGGAGCATGACACCTCTTACAAACAACAAGATAGCTTGCGTTATCATGCACGCGATGTTGCTGTAATGCGCGCCCATAAAGAGCAAGTACCGATTATCCTCGGCTCAGCGACGCCAGCATTAGAAACTTTGCATAATGCGCTGTCTGGTAAATATCACCATTTAACACTAACCCAACGAGCTGGCTCTGCCGTACCAACCACCAATAAAGTGTTAGATGTAAAAGGTCAGTATTTAGAAAGTGGCTTATCTGCCCAACTGATTGCCGAAATGCGCAAGCATTTAAAAGCGGGCAATCAAGTAATGTTGTTTCTTAACCGTCGAGGCTTTTCGCCCGCTTTGATGTGCCATGAATGCGGTTGGATTGCAGAATGTAAACGCTGTGATGCGTACTATACGTTCCACCATTACAGCAACGAAATACGCTGCCATCACTGCGGCTCACAACAACCGGTGATTCATCAATGTCAGGGGTGTGGTTCAACCCAATTGGTTACCGTCGGCGTAGGAACGGAACAACTCGAACAACAATTGGCTCAGTTATTTCCAGAATACAACGCCATTCGCATCGACAGAGACAGCACACGTCGCAAAGGTAGTTTGGAAGATGCCCTTGAATCGATTCGTAAAGGTGAACATCAAATTCTGATTGGCACCCAAATGCTGGCTAAGGGGCACCATTTTCCAAATGTAACGCTCGTTGCTCTTTTGGATGTTGATGGCTCTCTTTATAGTAGTGACTTCCGCGCTTCCGAGCGACTAGCGCAGTTGTTTATTCAGGTCGCAGGTCGTGCCGGCCGCGCAAGTAAACCTGGCGAGGTTATCCTACAAACCCACCATCCTGAGCACAGCTTGCTGCAGGCCCTGCTTCAAAAAGACTATCGCCACTTTGCTATGACTGCTCTGGAAGAACGCAAACTGGCTCAGCTTCCGCCTTATAGTTTCTTGACTCTGTTTAAAGCAGAGGCGAACCAAAGTGAGGTAGTTGAAGACTTCCTGCGTCAGGTTCGCTTTACGTTAGAGTCACACCCTCTGTTCGATGATTCCTGCATGGTGTTAGGCCCTACTCCTTCACCTTTGGCCAAGCGGGCTGGTAAATACCGTTGGCAACTATTACTGCAAACTCAGCATCGTTCATTGATGCAAAAGTTATTAACCAGTGCCAAACCTGCTATTGAGTTGTTGCCAAATGCTAAGAAAGTACGCTGGAATTTAGACATAGAACCACAAGATCTCAGCTAGCAAACGTTTAACTATGTAATGAATTACCATTTAATGTGACCAGAATCACACCAAGATTACAATTTTTGTTAAACAGACCGTAACTTTCACTTTAGAAATGAATAGACTATCCAAATTAGAAAAGTCTAAAGTGACTTGTTTGCACAGGCTTAGATTAAAACAATGACTATTCCCACAAATTGATATCGCGGTGAAGAATCCATTTTCCCACTCGTTAACACGAACTGAGCGAAGAGCAAACACAGCTCTAACTCGGTTTGATTACTCTGATTTCAAACCGGAATAACGTCATCTTGGCAAAAAATAAATGAGAGGTTAAAAACTATGGCGACAATGAAGGATGTTGCCCAGCTTGCGGGAGTGTCTACGGCTACGGTATCTCGAGCCTTAATGAATCCAGAGAAAGTCTCTTCTTCTACAAGAAAGAGAGTAGAAGATGCCGTACTTGAAGCGGGTTATTCTCCAAACTCATTAGCGCGTAACTTACGTAGAAACGAATCAAAAACCATTGTTACTATCGTTCCCGACATCTGTGATCCTTATTTTTCTGAAATTATTCGCGGTATTGAAGATGCAGCCATGGAACATGGCTATCTAGTCCTGCTGGGCGATAGCGGACAACAGAAGAAACGCGAAAGCTCTTTCGTTAACCTCGTATTTACTAAGCAGGCAGATGGAATGCTACTGCTTGGTACAGATCTACCATTCGATGTCAGTAAGCCAGAGCAAAAGAACTTACCTCCGATGGTAATGGCGTGTGAATTTGCGCCTGAACTCGAGCTTCCGACAGTACATATTGATAACCTGACCTCTGCATTTGAAGCGGTGAATTACCTGACTCAATTAGGTCATAAACGCATTGCTCAAATCTCTGGACCAGATACAGCAATATTGTGTCAGTTCCGCCAGCAAGGCTACCAACAAGCCCTGCGCCGTGCCGGCATCAATAAAGATCCACAATATAGTGTCATTACTGAGTTCTCTTTTAATGGCGGAGCAAAAGCCGTTCGTAAACTGCTCGAATTGCCAGAACCACCAACGGCTATTTTCTGTCACTGTGACACAATGGCCATCGGCGCAATTCAAGAAGCGAAAAAGCTTGGCTTACGAGTACCGCAAGATCTCTCTGTTGTGGGCTTTGATGACATTAACTTCGCTCAGTACTGCGATCCACCGTTGACCACCATCTCTCAACCTCGCTATGAGATTGGTCGACAAGCGATGCTAATGATGCTCGAGATGTTAAAAGGCCACGACGTGCATTCAGGCTCGCGTCTGCTTGAAACTAATCTCGTCATTCGTGGAAGTGCAGCGCCACCACAGCGCCCTTAACCTAAAGATTAGGTATTCATCCCCAAAGCGGTGCTAAGGCGCCGCTTTTTTATTTACCCCTCCTGCTTTTTGTATATCCCCGAATAAATATAAGCGAGAACAGACACACACTCCTACACTCGGGCGTTGTCGCGCTTTAGCTATCAAGATTCTATCAATAGGGTGTTTTCTCAACTCGTTCTGGATTAACATATTTGCAAGAATCCTTGATGACCAGAAATAACCGTGGCAAATAGAGATTATGTAAGACGGGGGCGAGGCGCCCCAAAAAAGTCGACAAAAAAACAGCCGCCGAGAAGAAAAAAACCTTGGCGCAGTGGCCTGCTCGCTATCTTGCTCGTGGGCGGTTTTGGCTATGGTCTTTACCTTTTGAGTAGCGACCCAGAACCTAAACAACCTGTCGTGAAGCAGCCAACAACCACTGTAAGCAAACCAAAGCCGAAAAAAGACTTGCCGCCACCACCAGAAGAAAAATGGGAATATGTTGAGTCACTACCGAAACGTGAAGTTGAAGTTGTGGCCAAAGAAATTGAAGTTTCTAAAATTCCTTACATCATGCAGTGTGGCGCGTACAAAACTCAGGCACAAGCCGAAGAGCGCAAGCTTGCAATCGCGTTCCAAGGGATGTCGAGCAAGATTCGTAAGAAAGAAGGCAGTTCATGGTATCGCGTGGTGCTAGGTCCGTATAAGTTCAAACGTGATGCAGAACGTGACCGCCATAAACTGCAACGCGCGAAAATCGAGCCGTGTGCGATTTGGAAAGAAAATCTTTAAACTCAGGCCCTAGGAGCTAAGATCCTAGGGCCTTTCTTTTTGCCCCCTTGAATCCCCATTTCTCCTCCCCCATATACTGAATTAAATCCAAAGAGAAATAATCAAGAGGTCGACTGTGACTACCATTGTATCTGTACGTCGAAATAATAAAGTCGTCATCGCGGGTGATGGCCAAGTATCTCTAGGCAATACCGTAATGAAAGGTAATGCGCGCAAAGTTCGCCGCCTGTACAACAACCAAGTACTAGCGGGCTTTGCCGGCGGTACTGCGGATGCCTTCACCCTTTTTGAGCGCTTCGAAAGCAAACTGCAAATGCACCAAGGTCACCTAACCAAAGCGGCAGTTGAGCTAGCCAAAGACTGGCGTAGCGATCGTGCTCTGCGCAAGCTCGAAGCCTTACTTGCCGTTGCCGACGAAACCGCATCGTTAATCATTACCGGTAATGGTGATGTCGTACAGCCAGAACACGACCTGATTGCGATTGGCTCTGGTGGTGCTTACGCACAAGCTGCCGCAACCGCCCTACTAGAAAACACAGATCTAGATGCTCGTGAGATCGCGGAAAAAGCTCTCAATATCGCGGGTGATATTTGTGTCTTCACTAACCATCACCACACGGTAGAAGAGCTAGACTCAACAGTAGAGCCTGAAAAACCAACCGCGTAATCGTAACGAAGTAAGGAAAGAATATGTCTGAAATGACGCCTCGCGAAATCGTTCATGAATTGAACCGCCACATTATCGGTCAAGAAAAAGCCAAGCGTTCGGTTGCGATTGCACTTCGTAACCGCTGGCGCCGCATGCAGCTTGAAGAAAGCTTGCGTGCCGAAGTGACGCCAAAAAACATCTTGATGATTGGCCCTACTGGTGTTGGTAAGACTGAAATCGCACGACGCCTCGCAAAACTGGCAAATGCCCCTTTCATCAAAGTTGAAGCGACAAAATTCACCGAAGTGGGTTACGTTGGTAAAGAAGTTGAAACCATCATCCGTGACCTAACAGATGTCGCTGTGAAAATGACGCATCAACAAGCGATGGAGAAAGTGAAATTCCGCGCAGAAGAGCAAGCGGAAGAACGTATTCTTGATGCGCTACTGCCACCAGCACGTGATAGCTGGGGTCAAGCAGAGCAAACGGAAGAGTCTTCTCACACTCGCCAGATCTTCCGTAAGAAACTGCGTGAAGGCCAACTAGACGATAAAGAAATTGAAATCGACGTAGCCGCACCTCAGATGGGCGTAGAGATCATGGCGCCTCCTGGTATGGAAGAGATGACTAACCAGCTGCAAGGCATGTTCCAAAACCTGGCAGGCGACACTAAGAAAAAACGTAAGCTGAAAATCAAAGATGCAATGAAAGCGTTAGCGGAAGAAGAAGCGGCGAAACTGGTAAACCAAGAAGAGCTAAAAGAAGCAGCGATTTTCAACGTTGAAAACAACGGCATCGTATTTATCGATGAGATCGACAAAATCTGTAAACGCGGCGAGAGCTCAGGCCCAGACGTTTCACGCGAAGGTGTTCAGCGCGACCTACTTCCATTGATTGAAGGCAGCACGGTATCAACCAAGCACGGCATGGTAAAAACAGACCACATTCTGTTTGTTGCATCTGGTGCATTCCAAGTGGCAAAACCATCTGACTTGATCCCAGAATTGCAAGGTCGTCTACCAATTCGTGTTGAGCTAGAAGCACTAAGCAGCAACGACTTCAAACGCATTCTGACAGAACCAAAAGCCTCTCTAACAGAGCAGTACGTTGCGTTGATGAAAACGGAAGATGTGGACATCGAATTCACAGAAGACGGCATCACGCAAATCGCGGAAGCGGCATGGACGGTCAACGAAAGCACAGAAAACATCGGTGCTCGTCGCTTACACACCGTTATGGAACGCTTAATGGATGAAATCTCTTACGACGCAGCGGAGCAATCTGGCGCTAAATTCGTTATTGATTCCGCTTATGTGAAAGCACGCTTAGGCGACACGATTGAAGATGAAGATCTAAGCCGCTTTATTCTTTAATCGCAATCTATTTTACCAAAGCCCAGAACCTTGTTTCTGGGCTTTTTGTTTAGAATGGCGGTGACTTTGACAACATCTAAATCCAAAAGATCTCGTCATTCTAGCGAGTTCAAGCGAGACTAAGAATCTGGTAACAACAGACGCCTATTCTTCCTCGCTCACCTTCACCACCGCACAATCGGATGATCGATTCTGAATCACACTCGTTGTTCAGAATGACGGTAACTTTGACAACACCTAAATCAAAAAGATCTCGTCATTCTAGCGAGCTCAAGCGAGACTAAGAATCTGCTAACAGCAAACGCCTTTCTTTCCCCACTCGCCTTCACCACCGCACAATCGGACGATAGATTCTGAATAACCCTTTGACTTCTAGCTGAGTTGTTTTAGGTCAATAGCGTATCTGCCTCTTTGTGCTTATACTGGGCACATTGGTTACTAGCACGAAATTTCCATGAAACAATCTCTACAGATCTGGCTTGAAGCCGCTCGTCCAAAAACATTACCTCTGGCATTGGTCTCTATCTTAACAGGTAGCGTGCTCGCCTACTCGGCGGGTCATTTCTCACTGACGATTGCCATCATGGCTTTCGTAACCGCGACATTGCTGCAAATTCTGTCCAACCTGGCAAACGACTATGGCGATACCGTTCAAGGTACAGATAACGACAAACGCCTCGGCCCATTACGAGCGATGCAGTCAGGCGCGGTAAGTGCTAAACAGATGAAACAAGCGATTATCTTTAACATCGTTCTGACCGCAATCTCAGGCTTGGTGTTAGTTTTCTATTCACTAAGTTCACTGGAAAGCATTGTTACTTTTATCGGGCTGGGAATTTTGGCCATTCTCGCCGCCATTGCTTATACCATGGGTAGCAAACCATACGGTTACGTGGGGCTTGGCGATATATCAGTATTCTTGTTTTTTGGTTTACTCGGCGTATCCGGTACCTACTTCTTGCATACTGGTCACGTAGACACCACGCTATTCTTACCTGCTTTAGGCTGCGGTTTACTCGCCGTTGCAGTCCTCAATATCAACAATATGCGTGATATAGAGAACGACCGAGAGTGTGGTAAACGCACGGTGGCGGTACGCTTAGGTCAACGTAAAGCCAAACAGTACCACTTTATTTTACTTGGCGGAGCTATCCTTGCCTTTGCGGCTTACTTGTTAATTCAAGACAAACCCGTTTGGATTAGCTTGCCATTCTTACTTAGTATTTATTTCGTGGCCGATCATGGTAAAGCGGTTTGGCATACACAAAAGCCTGCTCAAATAGCACCAATGATGCCAGTCATCGTGAAATGCTCTCTAGTCACCAACGTTTTGTTTGCAACAATTGTGGTAGCTCAAACTCTAGTAAGTTAAAAAAGGATTGTCATTGCATTGACTTAATGCCTAGATATACTCAAAGACAACCAATTTCTGTTTAGAAAGGTACGCTATGGAATACAATACCTCAGCACTCTGTGATATCTACCTCGATCAGGTAGATGTGGTTGAACCAATGTTCAGTAACTTTGGCGGTCGCGCTTCATTTGCCGGGCAAATCACCACCATCAAGTGTTTTGAAGATAATTCGTTGATCCGCGAGACATTAGAGCAAGATGGACTTGGTCGCGTTTTGTTAATTGACGGTGGCGGTTCCCTACGTAAAGCCCTTATCGATGCAGAAATCGCAACCATTGCGGAAGAAAACGAGTGGGAAGGCATTGTCGTTTACGGCTGTGTTCGTGAAGTAGATGAACTTGAAGATATGAACTTAGGCATTCAAGCCCTCGCTTCTATTCCTGTTGGAGCGACCAGTCAGGGTATTGGCGAATTGGATGTACCAGTCAACTTTGGCGGCGTTAGCTTCCTTCCAGAAGATTACATTTATGCTGATAGCACCGGAATTATCCTGTCGCCAGAACCATTGAATATTGATTTAGAGTTGGATGAAGAAGCATAACGAGTCTTAGGCGCCTAAGTTATAGGGCCTTCTCTTGGCTCTTAGCAACTAGCCTTGTCTTAACATTTTCTACTTCCCTAAAACACAAACACCCGCTTAACGCGGGTGTTTTTAATTTGGAATGAAGAAGCCGAATTATTCCACTTCGTCCATTTTGCCAAGTAGTGCACGAATGCGCTCTTGCCATTGTGCGTGCTCTTGCTGTGCTTGTTGTGCTTTTTGCTCTAGCTCTTCACGTTGAGAGCGAAGCTCGTTCGCTTCTTCCGAAAGTTTAGCTTTATCTTCTTTCAGCTCTTCGACTTCCATCTGAAGAAGAGTGATTGTGTCAACTGCAGTTTGAATTTTAGATTCTAGTTGTTCTAGTACTTCAAAAGACATCTTGGCCTACCTATGTTATTCCGTTGGGACGATGTGCGAGATTGATGCACACCTAACCTATATAAGGTTCATTCTACTCAGCGTCGCGATGAGAAACACTCACTATATTCGATATTTTGCATCATTCGGTCAAAAAATCAGCGCAATCTCACTAAACGCTGACTTTTCTTGTCGCCGAAGCATTTTTGAGCAAGGATTTTGCGTCCCGCTACGCTGAAAATCGCCCTAAGTATTGATCAAATTCAAGTTAGATAAAGTAAAAGCCTCGCAAAAAGGCAAACGTTTACTCGACCTTGTGATAGAATCGCCGCGCAAATTCTTCTTCCCTCTTGCTTACTTGGAGACATCATGAAACGCGATTTAGCAATGGCATTTTCCCGTGTGACTGAAGGTGCAGCTCTGGCTGGTTACAAATGGCTTGGCCGTGGCGATAAAAACGCAGCCGATGGCGCAGCTGTTGAAGTTATGCGCACGCTACTGAACAAAACAGATATCAGTGGTGAAATTGTCATTGGTGAAGGTGAAATCGATGATGCGCCAATGCTGTACATTGGTGAGCAAGTGGGTATTGGTGGTGATGAAGTGGATATCGCTGTTGACCCGATTGAAGGGACGCGTATGACGGCAATGGGACAATCGAACGCACTAGCCGTACTTGCCGCAGGTGAGAAAGGCAGCTTTCTTAAAGCGCCAGATATGTACATGGAAAAACTGGTTGTTGGCCCTGGTGCAAAAGGCGTAATTGACTTAGAAAAGCCGTTAAAAGAAAACCTAGAGAACGTAGCAAAAGCCCTGAACAAGCCACTTGATACCCTAGTCGTTATTACCCTTGCGAAGCCTCGCCACGATGACGTTATTGCAGAAATGCAAGCAATGGGCGTACGTGTTTTTGCGGTGCCTGATGGTGACGTCGCTGCCTCTATTCTAACTTGTATGCCAGACAGTGAAGTGGACATGATGTACTGTATTGGCGGTGCGCCAGAAGGGGTTGTATCAGCAGCGGTAATTCGAGCGCTAGACGGTGACATGCACGGTCGCCTGCTTCCTCGTCATGAGGTAAAAGGCGATACTGAAGAAAACCGCATTTACGGTGCAGATGAACTAAAACGCTGCGATGAAATGGGCGTAAAAGCGAATGTTGTCCTCAAAATGGAAGACATGGCTCGTAGCGACAATGTGGTATTTTCAGCTACGGGCATCACTAAAGGTGACTTGCTGGAAGGTATCTCTCGTCAAGGCAATATAGCGACCACAGAAACGCTGCTCGTGCGCGGTCGATGCCGAACTATTCGCCGCATCAAATCGACTCACTACTTAGATCGTAAAGATCCAGAAGTACGCGATATTATTCTTTAAGCATTTCTCGAGGCTCTCGCTCAGTCTGAGCTTGAGCCTTTCTTTCCGCACAACCGGGCAATAGATTCTGAATCACTCTCGTTCCTCGTTGTTCAGAATGACGGTGACTTTAATTAGCTCTAAATCAAAAGAACTCGTCATTCTAGCGAGCTCCAGCGAGACTAAGAATCTGGTAACAGCAAACTCCTATTCTTCCTGCTCGTCTTAGCCACTACACAGCCGGACAGTAGATTCTGAATCACACTCGTTCCTCGTTGTTCAGAATGACGGTGACTTTAATAAGCTCTAAATCAAAAGAACTCGTCATTCTAGCCAGCTCCAGCGAGACTAAGAATCTGGTAACAGCAGGCTCCTATTCTTTGCTGGTCACCTTAACCACTGCTCAACCGGGCAATAGATTCTGAATCACACTCGTTCCTCGTTGTTCAGAATGACGGTGACTTTAATAAGCTCTAAATTAAAAGAACTCGTCATTCTAGCGAGCTCCAGCGAGACTAAGAATCTAATAGTAACAAGCTCCTATTCTTTCCTGACCACCTTAACCACTGCTCAACCAAAAGATAGATTCTGAATCACCTCGTCCCTCGCCGTTCAGAATGACGACATATATTGGCTCATATGAACATAGCCCCTACAAATCCACACTCAAATTAAGTCAACACTTTTCTTTACTAACCCTATCGCGCATAATATGTACTGACGTATAAATGGTGGGTATATGAAGACCGTAGATAGGATATTGCAAATCGTTAAGCGTGATGGCTCCGTCACTGCAAAACAACTCTCTTCTGAGCTAGGTATGACAACCATGGGGGCTCGTCAGCACCTGCAAAGTTTAGAAGATGATGGCATTCTTTCTATCCATGACGTAAAAGTAAAAGTTGGTCGCCCTGCTCGTCATTGGTCTCTCACTCAAAAAGGTCATGAGCAATTTGCTGACCGTCACGGTGAGTTGACCATTCAGTTTATAGAAGCTGTCGAACATATCTTTGGCAAAGATGGACTGGAAAAAGTCACATCAGAGAGGGAAAAACTCACGTTACAAAGTTATCGTCAGCACCTTGAGCAATGCGACTCTCTGCAAAGCAAACTAGAAACACTCGTCACATTAAGAGAGCAAGAAGGCTATATGGCTGAACTCGAGAAAGATGAGAACGGATTCATCTTGATCGAAAATCACTGTCCGATTTGTAAAGCCGCAACTCGCTGCCCAAGCTTGTGCCAATCAGAATTAAGTGTCTTTCAGTCTTTACTTGGACGTGACACCAAAGTAGAGCGTACCGAACACATCATTAGTGGCCAAAGACGCTGCGTTTACCGCATCCAACAACTACAGTAACCACCACAACCAAACATCGACATACCGCACTTGTTCAATCTCAAGCTCGAAAGCTTCTCTTATAAGTGAGACGGCTAAAGAATTCATCCTCTCTCCTCTTTCTAGTGGTATAGGCTTTTAGTAACTAAAGGCAATTTCCATAAGGATTTGGAGAGCATCGATGTCTAATCTACGTCATATCCCGTCCCAAACGCTTCCTCCATTCGATGAAATGGTTCGAATGGCAGAGCGAGACCCAGAAGCTTTTGAGCAATTTCGTCATGAGATGGCGAAAGAGATGATCGAAAGCGCATCAGAAGATATGAAAGAAAGATTGTGGGCTCAACAAAGCCACATTGATAGAGTCATCAGCACGTGTAAAAACCCTCATCACACCAATGTGGTATTGATGAACGAGTTGCAAAAACAGGTCGTAAAGTTCAAAGCAGCGCTAGAAGGGGAAGCGGCACCGACACAAAAAGCGGATGTGGTTAGCTTAAATGCGTTTAAAGATAGGGATGATTTTTACTGATACTCAGTAGATAGATCGAGAAAGTTAGGGTTCGTTTCTCTTACCAAGGCTAACTTCCACTCACGCTTCCACTGCTTGAGCTGCTTTTCTCGGTTTATAGCATTAGCCATATCGTCGAATAACTCAAAGTAAACGAGCTTATGAACGTTGTATTTCTTAGTAAATCCTTCCACTACTCCATTTTTATGTTGCCATATTCTTTGGGGCAGCTGACTGGTAACACCTATGTAGAGAACGGCGTTGTTATTTGACGTTAGGATATAAACGCAAGGTGTCTTATCGATGATTCATTCTCCTTCATTATTCGCTGTTACTTTTCCATTGTAATTCGCGAGCTCAGTCAGTTTATTTCAAACTCGGAGCACTCTGTGCGTAGATTCTGAATCACACTCGTTCCTCGTTGTTCAGAATGACGATGACTTTAAGAGCCTCTAAATCAAAAGAGCTCGTCATTCTAGCGAGCCTTAGCGAGACTAAGAATCTAGTAACAGCAAGCTCCTATTCTTTCCCGCTCAGCTTAACCACTGCTCAACCGGACGATAGATTCTGAACCACACTCGCACCTCTCTGTTCAGAATGGCAGTGACTTTAACAGCCTTTAAACCAGAGAAGTTCGTCATTTTAGCGAGCCGCAGCGAAACTAAGAATCTGGTATCAGCAAGCTCCTATTCTTTCCCGCTCAGCTTAGCCACTGCTCAACCGGATGATAGATTCTGAATCACCTCGTTCCTCGCTGTTTAGAGTGACGGTGAGTTTAAGAGCCTCTAAATCAAAAGAGTTCGTCATTCTAGCGAGCCTTAGCGAGACTAAGAATCTACTTTCAGCACGCACGATACTTGAGGCAATTACTCCGGCTCAGGGCCATATTGGTTTGGTCCTGATGTTCCTTTTAAGAAGCCACATTCAATTAGAATCCATAAACCACAAATCAGAGAAATGGAAGCGACGAACATCTGTGGGGTCGACGGCTCTTGCGCGGCAGGGCTGGTCATTGGCGTGGCAATTCGGCCTATAATCAACGGAATATTCAGTGCTAGCCAATATATCGATTTGTTGCGGTCGTGCCAACGCTTGGTGGTGATCGCCAAATCAGGGATCAACAGAACCACCAAGAAAATAGGAAGAAGCACATAAGAGAGAGTAGGAAGCAGCTGGCTAATACCAGCACCAAAGCCTAGAATGGACACATAGTAAATGACGTTCCAAATCCAGTAGGTTTTACGGTTTATACGTCCTTGAAAAGAAAACAGTAACTCTTTAGTCGACATCAAATTTTACCCCAAAGTAGAAAGGTTATAGATTAGCCGAGTCGATATAGTTTGGAAAGGACACCGATAGCTTGGGTGCCCACAACGACCTTACAATAAGCAGAGCCAGGCTGAGAATTCGTAGCAATAACCCCTCGCTATTCTCGGGCAATTCAGCGCAACCTAGTTCACGACCTTTTGGAAGCTATCTATATCCATGTCTCGGATATTGACTGTTAAACTGTGCACGTGACTGGCTTGCTCTTGAAGTGTCGCCATCAAGGCTCGTGACAGTTCTCGCTTTTGTTCTTGGGAGCGACCAGATAACAAATCAAAGTTGATATGGATAAAGTCGAGGCTATCACCCTCCTCTCCTATTAACCAATTGTGGCACCGGAGCGTTCTAGATTTCACTGACGCGAGTTCAAAGAGGCCACTTTCTAACGCCGTTTTATGTAAATCCTCCAGCAACCCCTGAACATTGACGCGTTCTTCCACCGAGTTTGAATACTCTAAAACGAGATTTGGCATTTTGATTCCTTTCTACAACAATTAATTCCAGCGCGTAGTAATACCAATCTCAGCAGCAATTTCCGAGGAATGAACTATCATTCTGTCTACGCGATCACCAATCGGTTGCTTTTGACAAAAATAACAGGATCGATGCTTGGTCGAATCAACAAAGAAAGCCGGACAAGACATGACGCCAATCATGATCTGTTCACATTATTCTGTTATATTCCTACGTAGATTTTTTACATTAATTGACTATTTACATTAAAGATAAGGGAGATATTCCTATGCGTCGTCCTGTAGTGATGGGTAACTGGAAACTAAACGGCAGCAAAGCAATGGTAACTGAGCTGCTAACTGGTCTTAACGCTGAACTTGAAGGCGTTGAAGGTGTTGACGTAGCAGTCGCTCCACCAGCACTTTACATCGACCTAGCAGAGCGCGTAATCGCTGAAGGCGGTAACAAGATCATCCTAGGTGCTCAAAACACTGACCTAAACAACAGCGGTGCGTTCACTGGCGATATGTCTCCAGAAATGCTGAAAGATTTCGGTGCTACTCACATCATCATCGGTCACTCAGAGCGTCGTGAATACCACAACGAATCTGACGAGTTCATCGCTAAGAAATTCAACTTCCTAAAAGAAAACGGTCTAACACCTGTTTTCTGTATCGGTGAATCTGAAGCGCAAAACGAAGCTGGCGAAACTGAAGCAGTATGTGCACGTCAAATCAACGCAGTTATCGACACTTACGGTGTTGAAGCTCTAAACGGCGCAATCATCGCTTACGAACCAATCTGGGCTATCGGTACTGGTAAAGCAGCAACAGCTGAAGATGCACAACGCATCCACGCTTCTATCCGCGCACTAATCGCAGCGAAAGACGAAGCAGTTGCAGCACAAGTAATCATCCAATACGGTGGTTCTGTTAAGCCAGAAAACGCTGAAGCTTACTTCTCACAACCAGACATCGACGGTGCTCTCGTTGGCGGTGCTTCTCTAGACGCGAAAAGCTTCGCAGCAATCGCTAAAGCAGCGGCTAAAGCAAAAGCGTAATCTCGTTTTTACTGAGAGTAGAAATAACAAAGGGATGCATCATGCATCCCTTTTTGTTTGTGTTGTACCGTCGGAGTACCTAATAGAAAGTTCCGACCTACGCTGGCTCGGCAATTTTCACGGTTGGCTTTTTCGCTAGCTCCGCACTGGAATCTTTCTTATAAAGGTTCTCGTAGCAGTAATTTGTAGCTTCAATGTAGCCTTCTACACTACCGCAATCAAAGCGTTGACCTTTAAATTTGTATGCCAAAACACAACCAGATTGAGCTTGTTGCATCAGCGCATCGGTGATTTGAATCTCACCACCTTTACCTGGCTCTGTATTTTCAATCAGTTCAAAGATATCAGGTGTCAGAATATAGCGACCAATAATCGCTAGATTGCTAGGTGCAGTACCTGGCTCTGGCTTTTCAACCATGTTATCAATGCGGAAGATATCATCTTTGATCATCTCGCCAGCAATCACACCGTATTTATGCGTTTCTGATTCCGGCACTTCTTGTACCGCAACGATTGAACAGCGGAACTGTTTGTACAGCTCAACCATTTGCGCTAGAACGCCTTTGTCCTCATTCACACAAAGGTCATCCGCGAGCACAACAGCAAACGGTTCATCACCGACCAATTCACGTCCCGTAAGAATAGCGTGACCTAAGCCTTTCATTTCACGCTGACGGATGTAAGTGTAACTCGCAGAATCAATCAAAGAACGAATATCATCAAGCAGCGCTTCTTTACTTGTACCGCTAATTTGATGCTCTAGCTCGTAGTTTTTATCAAAGTGATCCATTAACGAGTGCTTACCACGACCCGTGACGATGCACATACCGTCCATACCGGCTTCAATCGCTTCTTCAACACCGTATTCAATCAATGGCTTGTTCACCACTGGCATCATTTCTTTCGGCATCGACTTAGTTGCAGGAAGGAAACGTGTACCGTAACCCGCTGCTGGGAATAAACATTTTTTAATCATAACCATTACCAACTAAAAAAAGGCTCCTCTGAGGGAGCCTATTACATTATTTTGAATATAAAGACTAATTAATCGCTACCAAACAGGTCACGGGTGTAAACTTTATCAGCCACATCAGCTAGTTCCTCAACCATGCGGTTAGAAACAATAACATCAGACATTTGTTTGAACTCTTCAATATCGCGGATAACGGCAGAATGGAAGAACTCATCTTCCTGCAGTACCGGCTCGTAAACCACTACTTCAATACCTTTCGCTTTAATACGCTTCATAATGCCTTGAATAGACGAAGCGCGGAAGTTATCTGAACCAGCTTTCATAATTAAGCGGTAAATGCCCACTACTTTTGGCTGACGTTTGATAATGGAGTCTGCAATAAAATCTTTACGAGTGCGGTTTGCATCAACAATTGCACCAATGATGTTATTAGGAACTTCTTGGTAGTTTGCTAACAATTGCTTTGTATCTTTTGGTAAGCAGTAACCACCATAACCGAATGACGGGTTGTTGTAGTGATTGCCAATACGAGGGTCTAAGCCAACACCTTCTATAATTTGGCGAGCATCAAGGTTGTGTGCTTCAGCATACGAATCTAACTCATTGAAATAAGCTACGCGCATCGCTAGGTATGTGTTTGAGAACAACTTAACCGCTTCGGCTTCTGTAGAGTCAGTAAACAAAACCGAGATGTCTTCTTTTACCGCACCTTCAACTAAAAGATTAGCGAACTTCTCTGCACGTTCGCTACGCTCACCAACGATAATGCGAGACGGGTGTAGGTTATCGTAAAGAGCTTTACCTTCACGAAGAAACTCTGGAGAGAACATGACATTCTGACAACCGAGTTCTTCTTTAATACGCGCAGTGTAACCTACTGGCACTGTAGACTTAATGACCATAACTGCATCTGGATTAATTGCCATCACATCTTTAATCACTGCTTCAACTGAAGAAGTATTAAAGTAGTTCGTTTGAGGGTCATAATCCGTTGGTGTGGCAATAACAACAAACTCTGCGTCTTTGTAAGCCAGCTCTTTATCTAGCGTCGCGACAAAGTTGAGCTCTTTGTTTGCAAGAAAATGTTCGATTTCCGCATCAACAATTGGAGATTTCTTGTCATTCAACAAGTCCACTTTTTCTTGGATAATATCAACCGCCACAACCTCATGGTTTTGTGACAATAACATGGCATTGGACAAACCGACGTAGCCCGTGCCTGCTACAGCAATTTTCATTTTTATTTCCTATTATTTAACTGACGCTAGCATATCAAAACACCGACACTCTCGGTAGAGTACAGTGATTAACTCAAAGCCTAACTAGCAACACAACTTAATTCAATTGAGTACTCAAGTAACGCAAATAAGCGTTGCGGATGCGCAGCTTGTTCTGCTCAAAGTACTCTTGACCATAACGGCCTCGGTTAAAGTAGCGGCGAAGCATACTATTATCCATCACGAGTTCATCACCCTGTCCTGCCGCTAAGTAGTTAGAATCATTACCCACGCGTGTTGTAACGTTGAAATCATAAGCCTCGTTACCACGAACTTGTATCACTCCCGGCGACATATCACGCCATGGCGTTAATGGCAGCTTTACTGACACAGTGACAAACTGCTCTTCGTCTGTATCGTTAAACTTTGTCACCTGATAACTTGCCGATACTTCTATATCTTCAAACCAATGTGAGGTCGTGAATTTTGCGCCGACATCCCCCTTCCAAAACTCTCCAGCAGTCGCATTAAACTGCCAATCCCACTCCGGCATAGAGAATGTATAACGAGTTAAAAAGGTTTGGCGGTCTGGGTTCGCATAACCATTTTTGTCTTTTTCGTCTTGATGTTGGAAGTAGCTCATCTCTAGTCCCAACTCATGGTTGCCTGACTGAGAGAACCAAGCTGATTCGCTGCGCGCACCGATATAATCCGACTTAACCAAGCCTAAAGAGATCTGGTTAGCTATATCGACATATGGCAAACGGAAGAACTGATGCACCATTGCACGCTCAATCTCGTTCTCGTACGCGCTATCTTCGAAATACCCTCCCTCTTCAAAATCATCACTTTCTGCTAAAGGTAAAATATGACGAACATCAATTGCCGCGCCAGACCATAGGTAGGTGTATAAGTTGCTAGACATGGCAAAAGAGTAATCATACACACCGTACTCGGTTGCAAAACCATGCCTTACCATAGGAGAAAGTACGATCTGCGAATCTAAAGTGCCTGAATTAACTCGCTCCGTTTTCCAATCAACCATGTCTAGTCTTTCCGGCAAATCGCGCGTGATAAACTGAATGTCATCACAAGCTGCGCTTCCATTGACAAAACTTTGGTAACAGTTAGCGTCAGACAAAACGCTGACCACTGGTTTTTGGTTGGCAAGCATCACAAGTTCAAATTGATCCGATGCAGCGCCAATATCTTGCGCCGCATTTTGACCTAAATGACTCGACACAATACCCAGAGCCACACCTAGTCCGTCAACTTGATTATGGTTGTAGCGACGGTTTTCTAAAGCCACCACAACTTTGTGATTTGACAAGCCGACTTGAACGTTAACGAAGCCTTCATTTTTTAACGCACTAACCAAAGAGGAAATTGACGCTTGTTGCGCTTTGTTTTGCTCAACGACCAAACGATCCATTAACGTCATATTATTCTTCGCGTAGTCGCGAGAGCGAGAGTATTCCGTTATCAATGGCATCGAGAGTGCAGCACTCCAAACGCTTGAACCATCCGATTCATGACCAGAATAAATCTGGTAGCTTAATGAGGCGGTTATATCATTAGGCAGTAAATTATCGGGAGTAAACACTTTTACAGAAGAGTTGAATTCTACTGAATCGTACTCTCCTACTAGTTGAACAAAGTCAAAAGGTTGGTATTCAAAGCCACCAAAAGGGCCATCTAGAACACCCATCAAACGCTCTTCTGACTGACCGAAACCAGCAGAAATCCTTAAGGGAAGTGCATTAAACGTATAATCAGCGACGGCAAAATTAGTCATGAGCTTAGTTGCAGCACCACCGACATCTTGCATACCTAAAGCAAAATCTAAGTTCTCATTCCCCCAAAAATTGGGAACCTGATACTTCAGTGATAATGATAAATCTCGAATACCGCCACAGCCTGTTTTAAAACAGTTCGAGTTATAATCATAAGTAACGATACTACCGTGAGCCTCTAACCCTTCAATGAGGCCGAAAGATACTTTGATAGAATCTAAACCTTGCACCTCGTCAAGCCAAGGGCGCCCTTGGGCAAAAGATACACCAAAGTCACCATACTCTTTCACTTGAGCATTAGGGTTAAAAACCAGTCCACTAAAGCTTTGGTTAGAATTTAGCGTCTGCAATTCGTTTGCCGCGACGCCACAACTAAAAGCCAACGATAGGGTAATTATCGTTACTTCATCCACTGAAATCTTTTTGATCATAACTCTTTATTTTATTTAGTTTTGCTAACTGGCACTGAGGCCTTCTGCTTGAGTTTTTTCTTTTTGAAAGCAATCTTCCACTGCGTCCAAGTATTTTTGTATGACTAACTGCTCATCAAACTCTCGTTCAACTTTTTGACGACTGAATTGTCCCATTGTTAACCTTTCTTGATGAGTGAGGTTGATCACCAAATCCAGTTTTTCAATCAAACTCTCTGTCGAACGAGGAGTACATAAATAACCATTGACTCCATCGTCAACCGTTTCACGACAACCAACATTGTCGGTTGTTACTATGGGTTTCCCCATTGCCGCCGCTTCAAGTAACGATTTAGGAACTCCCTCTCGATAGAATGAAGGAAGCACCATGCAATCTACCTTCGCAATCTCCTCTTCTACACAATCAGAAGTGCCAAGATAACTTACAATGCCTTCATCAACCCACTTTTGCATATCACTACTAGAGACAGCTGAAGGGTTATTAACATCAAGAAAACCTAGTAATCGAAATTCAACCTTATCACCATGTTTAGACTTCAATGCACGGGCCGCTTCAACGTAGTGACCAATGCCTTTGTCGTACAACATTCTGGCAATCAATAAAAAGCGAATTACACCGTCATCATTTGCAGGGCTAACTTGAAAACGGTTGAGATCAGCTCCCGAACCGGGTAGACGATCAACAAGATACGATGGCGCTAACTGGTTCTCCAAAAACAACGTTTTATCGTCTTCATTTTGAAAGAAGATCTTACTTGCTTTAGATTGGCTCATTTTATACAGCAATCTGGCAATCTTAGACGTAAGGCCTTCATTAATAAAGACCATACCTAAGCCGGCAATATTATTGACCGACTTAGAGCCAACAAAATGCCCAGCTAACGTACCGTAGATATTATTCTTTGGAGTAAAGTTCAGTACCACATCGGGTTTGACGCTCTTAAAGATTTTGATAAATGAGAAAAACGTACCAATATCTTTAACAGGGTTTGTACCCCCTTGGTCAATGTTGATATGACAAAAGCTTGCTCCAAGTGATTCAAGCTTCGGTGAATAATCATCTTTAGGGGCTATAGCTACAACCTGATAACCAGCGTCCAACAACGCCGTAATGGTGTTTCTTCTGAAATTATATAAATACCAACTTGTATTTGCTGAAATCGCAACCGTTTTCATCTACTACCTAAACCTTATAAAACTCGCGATACCAATCAACTAAGGCTTGAACGCCCTGTTTAAGACCAACTTGAGGTTTGTAGCCAGTCGCTTCGAATAAATCAGAGGTATCAGCATAAGTCTTATACACATCACCAGGCTGCATCTCGCGGAAGTTCTTTTTCGCTTCAATACCAAGCGCAGATTCGATTTCCGTGATGAAGTCCATAAGGTTAACTGGACTACCGTGACCGATATTGTAAACAGAGTATGGAGCTGAACTAGAAGCAGGCGTACCGGATTCAACGGTCCAGTCGTCATTTCTTTGAGGGATAACCTCAGAAATACGTACAATACCTTCAACAATGTCGTCAATGTAAGTGAAGTCTCGCCACATATCGCCATTATTGTTTATATCAATTGTATCGCCCTCTAATATCTTCTTAGTGAAAATAAAAGGTGCCATGTCAGGACGACCCCATGGACCGTAAACGGTGAAGAACCGCAATCCAGTCGTCGGTAAGTCATACAAGTGAGAATATGAATGTGCCATTAACTCATTTGATTTTTTCGTCGCTGCATACAAAGAAACCGGGTGGTCAACCGTATCACTTGTTTCAAACGGTGTTTTTTGATTCAAGCCATAAACAGAAGATGACGATGCGTAAACTAGATGCTTAACTTTTGAATGTCGGCAACCCTCTAGGATGTTTAGGTGACCAACTAAGTTAGAATCCGCATAGGCCATCGGGTTTTCTATAGAGTATCTCACACCAGCTTGAGCTGCTAAGTGGATAACACAATCAAACTGGTTGTTAGCGAAGAAATCAGCTACAGCTTGTCTATCCGAGAGATCCATCTTTACAAATTCGAATCGCTCACTATTGTTGATCGTCAGTAGTCGAGCTTCTTTAAGATTAACATCATAGTAGTCATTAATATTATCTACACCAACAACACTCGCACCTTTACTCAAAAGCACTTCAATGGTTTTAGCGCCAATAAAACCCGCTGCGCCAGTTACTAAATATTTCATTTATTAAATTCCTTCCAATAACTACCTAATAAGACATCTGCATCTTTACTTGAAAGTGGTTCCCAACCACTACCATGACAAAACGTTAGTTCTCCAAAATAAACCTTTCCATCGACGTTATACATATCAACTCGAACGTATTTAAAAGGTTTCGCTAATTTTTTTGCTAGTGAAACCACGTCAGGCATATTAATTGGAAACTCGTAGGAATCATCAACTGATTCATACTTGGGCTGTATAGCAAAATCTAACTTTTCTAAATGCTCGGAATACAGTGATCTCTTATGATTACTAAATCGGTCACTATCGACCTGAATTATTACTTTTTCCTGGTTACTATCGTCCCCTTGAAAAATATGCAATTTATAATCGGATGGCAGAGAACCATCTTTATGCATTAATAACTCTTCCATGAGTACTTGAGGCGTTTCAAGATCATAGAAATTTTCATCAATCTTTTGTCCTATTTTTACTTTTAGGTAACGATTGAATTGTGCTGATAGTGCATTTAAATCTGTTAATTTTGACTTATCAAGTACTACTTTAACATTCTCACCACCACCTCCATTACTCGTTTTGATAACAAACTTATCAGGTGCTTTATGAAAGAAATCAGGCGTTACATGAGTTGTTTTAGCAATTAAAGGAATTAAATGTTCTTTACCAATAGTATCTTCGACATATTTTCTCACAGTATACTTATCAACATAACGAGAGAAGCTTAATGATTGTGAATCTAACTTTCGAGCAAATACTTTTTCTGAAAATGTACTAGGGTTTACAAAGCTTGGATAATAACGATGAACGATAATAAATCTGAATTTATTATATACACTAGGTGTAAGTATTAATCTTAAACTATCTCTTATTATATTCTTTAATTGTTTTTTTAGTGATGACATTCTAGTACTTCCGCATATTTACTAGTTATCTCTTGATGACTAATGCTGTCAATAAATCCTTTACTATTATTTTCAAACTCAGAGCTAAGGATATATTGGTTTTCGATTGCATAACTTATTGCTTTACAAGCCGCTTCGATATCACCCACAGGAAACAATATGCCGCGCTTCTCATGAGAAAACTCACCTTTCGAAGCAGAGTAGTTAAGAAAGTCATCACAAAGGATTTCTTTAGGTCCAGTTTTACAATCACTGTGAATAGGGATAGCTTTAGATATCATCGATTCGATAAGAGCATTCGGGAATCCTTCAGCCTCAGAGCAAGATAGGTAGAATCCAAATTTATTTATATACTTAAATGGGTTTTCAACCATGTCATGGAAAGTAATGTTCTTCAATTCCTTGTGTCTAACATATTCCTGTAGTTCATTTTTTAAAGAACCGTTTCCGAAAAAATGAAAATGACAATTATCTTGAAAACTTTCAGCGATTTTAATTACATCGTATGGTCGCTTAGATGGGTTCAAACGACCAACAATTGCTATGTGATATCGGTTATCGTCCACGGGTTCGTCAATTATTTCTTGGGCTAATTCTTTAATCTCGTCGATATTGTATGGATTATATATGACCCTATGATTTTCAGGTGTCCATCCAAAAACATCATTAAAGTCAGATAACATTTCCTTTGATTTAAATATATGCACATTTGCCTGCTTCAAGGCCATACTCATTAATGTTCTATGAACAAACTTCGTTATATTGGACTTGCTATTATAAAAACTGCTATAACTAAAACAATGTACAGATTGAAAAGTAAAGTTAGCACCAAAAATCTTTGCCAAACCGCAAGTTAAATTTGGATTATTTAAATGAGATTGAACCACATAATCATCCGGCAAAAAAACAAGCTTACAAATAGATTTCAAAATAGAAATAATGGGAAATTTAGAATTAAAGCTAACTTTATTTAAAGATTTATTTTCATAGAACTCATTATTATTTAAAACCCATAATGATGTTACAGTTCTGATAGCTTCGTTTTTGAACAATCTTGAAACAACTCTCTCAGCGCCACCATGACTAAGATTGTTTATAAATATTATATTTTTCATATCCTCTTACCAACTTAACCAATTCCGTTCTCAAGAACAATTCCAACTTAGGAATATAAATACAAGAAACTGCAATTAGAAAAATAATAAAAATCACTTTTCCAATTAAATTATCCATAAAAGCAAATTTTGAAAAAACCGCATAACCGATTTCTTGATGCAGAAGGTATAGAGGATAAGTTCCAGCTGCTAAAGTTATTATTATATTTTCAATCATCCCTTTTGAAGTTTCAAAATTCAAAAACTTAATAAAAAATACAATAATTAACGTAAGGATAAGAATTGCATATAATGGGTTAATATTGAAATCATTATAATTAGCTAAAGTCTCACTTCTAATATAAGTTCGATACATTAAAAGAGTAAAGCTAGCAAAAGATAATAAGATGAAAATCTTTGATTTTTTATCATTACTATTTAAGATGCTAATACAAAGACCAAATAAAAAATAAGGGATCCAATTTAAAAGAAAAACACTTTCAAAAAAACCAAAGTCAAAATACCCCATTAATGAAAGAAATGAGCTGAACAACCAGAAATAAACTAACGCAGTGAATATCTTGCCTTTAAACAAAAAGAAACATAAAGATATCAAAACATAAAATGTAATTTCTATAGCTAAAGTCCAATAAACACCATCTATACTTTTTACATTGACAAAGCTCTGAAGCATTGAAAAATTAATTAATATTTGTTTACTTGTTAGTGTGCTGTCACTTAGGAAGTAAATGACTATTATTGATATGGACAAACAAATCCAATACGTCGGATAAAGCCTCATAACTCTAGCTTTAAAAAAACCCCACACATCCCTCGTACGTAGTGAGTTATATATTACAAATCCGCTTATTATAAAGAAAACATCGATTCCTAAATATCCATAAGAAAACATATAGTCATACGAAAAATCGCTATAAATCTCACCTAATTTAGGTCCATAAAAAAAATAGTGATAAAAAATCACCATAAAGCATGCACATATTCTCAAAAAATCAAGTGTTACATTTCTTTTCATCTGAGCCAAGGTAATCATCCTTATTTGATACTATTAACAACATTGCAAGAATAAACCATACATAAGGATTAGAAATCTTATAGAAGTTAAATGAAATTACTATTAAAAATATGGTCGAATCTATAGACACTTTGTAATGTATGAACAATACAGATATATATATAATAAAAATCAGTGTTCCAATTATACCTAAATAAACCAGAAGAGATGGAATGGTAGTCAATGGTATATCTATTATATCATTACCCACACCTGAACCAAATAATTGATAAATTAAATCTAAATCATAGAAAATAGTAAACATCAACATTCTCTCTCCTGTTGAGTTATCTGAATCTAAATTTAAAATCCTATAATTATAATAAGATATTATTTGATCCTGCATCAGGAAAAGAAAAATTGAAGACATGATGATTATAGATAAAACCTTTTTAAATGTAAGATTACTAATGTTGGTCAAAAATATATAACATATTGAAAAAACAATCCCTGATATCGAAAATGAAATAAAAATCGTGAATAGTACTAATGCTTCAATTTTGCTATTTAGAAAGCTGGACTTTTTTGATATCCACAGTAATGTAATCATAAATGCACAATAAGAACTAGGCTCACTAAATAAACCAGAAGGCCTAAAAACAGCAACACCACCGTGATCTTCAATTCTTTCGAACCCAGAAACTCGTTGAACTTCACCAGTAATCGGCTGTAAGAAATCTATTTTTTCGTTAAATAAATAATAAGCTAAAAGTTGTATTAAAAAAAATAGAGCATGAATTAGAAAAAGGTAATTAAGAACATTTAAAGAGGATTTTATTTTATCTTTAAGAGAAATAATTGATAAAAATATTATCACATTGATAACTAGACCAATAACAGAGTTAATATAAGGCTTATCAGACACTAATGCACCCAAAGAAGAAAGAGCGAAAATAAGCACTAATATTGAAATGAATCTAAGGTCAGCTTTAGTTAATACTGGATTACAAATAAAAAATAAAAATAATAAAATAGCCGCAGCTATTACAGGTCCAGGAGCTAATGATATACTATAAAAGTAATAACTTCTCAAAGTAAAAAACAAACACGCAAAGAAAAAAAACAGTTTAAATTTTTTATCAACTACATTAACTCTATTCATCATTGACTCTTAACAACTTCACAATCCTTAACCTATCTACTGAATTAAAAATTTAAATTAATAATCATTTTGTTTTTTTAACAACCTAAATGAATAATAAACAACAGAAACATTGTATAAAAAACCTAGTATTACAAAAACTAATATCACATCTCTTAAATCAATATTGATTAGAAAAACCAACAACAAAAAAACTAACTTTATAATCAAGAATATGTTTTCTATAGAGATTAACTTTCTTTGTTTAGCAGAGGAAATTAAATAGCAATATGCAGGGGAACTAAACAATCCAGAACTTACCCAGAAAATTATCATACCCATATAGTATGCCGTATCCTTCCATTCTTCTCCCCACACTAAATTAACAACGAATTCCGAACAGAGATTAAATATAATAACCAAAGCAATTGTTGGCACTAAGAGAATTAAAGAATATCGACTAACAAATAAAAACTTATCTTCTATTATAGATATTTTTTTTAGTAGGAGATTACGTAGAGGTGAAAAGATTAGAGTCATTGGCGCTAGAGTTAGAGAAAAAGCTAGCGAAAAATAAGCTAATGATTCATATCCATATTTTAAAGGAAGCAGTACCATAGGGACTTGTTGAGATATCGAGTTTAATAAACTTGCAACTGTACCATATATAAAGTACTCTTTTTTACTTAAGACAAAACTCTTAATTTTTGTTTTTTCATAATTATCAGTCTTTTCTTTTCTTCTTCTAAAAGTTGATGCAATAATTTCAGATAATATTCTGATTATTACCATTGGATACATTGCTTTAGGGATGGAATTAATAATACATTGCCCTGTCAACATGAGAAAAGGCCTGATGACAGCAGTTATACCATACTTTGACGTCTTATCTTCTTTTATTAGAGCTGACCCAAACAATATGAACTTAGCATTAAAATAGGCTAAAATGACACCAGCCAAAGTCAAGAGTATCAACTCTTTATCATGATAAACGAGACTTGTGAACGCAATAAAAAATAAGAGTAAAAATAGTAGTAATGTAGAGTACCTATTAATATGGTAAAATGTTTTTGATATATTTTCTTTAGCTTCTAATAAAATAACACTGTCAGATTTAAGGTAAAATAGAACTGAGATCGCGAGTGACAAACTATTTACATAACTATACTTACCGAACTCTTCCGCTCCAAATAACTTAAATCCATATGAAATCGCAATGAAGTTTACAATCTGAGCTAAGGCCAGAGCACCAGACATCCCAACAAGCTTTTTTAACACTTTTCATTCTCAATAAATAATACTAAGCTTTCAGCTAGCAATTCTTCTAAAACAGTATTGTTCTTATTCTCTAACCATTGATTTTCTATTTTTTCATAATAATACTGAGCATTGATTTGTGTATAAGGACCAAAGTGTGCGCATTGGAACTCAATACACTTGTATCCCTCTTTTGTCTTAATTATATCAATTGAAACATAAGGAGTTGCGAGTTTAGTTCTAAACTCCAAAGCAAAATTCAAAAGTTCTTCTTCTGGTTTTACAAATTCAAATTTCCCACTACCACTTGCTCTAAAGTCGTTCGTCCTTGTATTTCTTTTTAATACAAAGCATTTTTTGTTAAATACAAGAACTTTATAATCACATGTTAATTCATCAACAAAGTTTTGAAGAACATATGGTTCCTTTACTTTATAGTATTCCAGAGCTAATTCATTAATGTTTGTTCTTTTTAATTTTGATTTTAAAAATGCTCGTAAGTAATAGGCAACTCTTTTTATTCCGACTCTTGATAATATAGACTTACGAATAAAACTATTTAGCTCTTCCGTTTTACTAACTAGTGTTACCCCTCCACTTCCGGCTCCATTGACAAGCTTAAGCACTTTTCTTTCGCTTATATTTCTAGGTTCAATGTAGTAACTCTGCTCAATAAAAGGAAGATCTTTTTGCTTTGCGTAAAGGCCCTGATAGCCTTTATTTTCATGGCACTTAATTAAATCTCTATCAGGTATAACTGCGTTATTAAATACGGGTAATGAAAGGACGTCATCTAAATACTTTTTCACATCAAGGTTTTGATGACTTCCACAGACATATAAAGAACTATCACTATTATTTATCTCAAACTGTAAAGACTCAAAATCCAATAGATCCACATCATAGCCAAAGCTCTTAATGTGGTTGACAAACAACTCTAAATCAATCGATTTAAAAGTTGGTATTCTTTGCCCAAAATATTCTTTATGATGTAATACTTTAATTTTCATTTTAAAAATTTGACTCATTTGGTTATTTTTGAAGAACTTCTTGTTTGCTCTCTTTATTAAATATACTTTTTATTACTGCTGTAACTTTCCATATATGACTAATAAGCCAAAAGTAAACTAAGAATAAAACAATGAATGCAAAAAACATCACAGACTCTTTCATTCCAACAAAATCAGCCCACAAACCGATAGCGGCACAAATTGATGCCATCGAACAGATGAAAATTAACGTTGCACCTGGAGAAAGCCCAATACGCTGACAAATATGGTGTAGATATTCTCTGTCTGGTTGGAATGGTGACTGACCTTTACGAATACGACGGATCATAATGGTTGCCATGTCCATCAACGGTAAAGCTATTAGCCACAGTGCTGTGACTGGCTTGAAGGCTACCGCTCCTGGTTCTTGCGTGCCGCGAATCAGCATCCAGACCACTGTAAAGCCGATAAACATACTGCCAGCATCACCCATAAAGATTTTAAAGCGACGACCAAGTGGGAAACCTAAGTTCAGAAAGATGTAAGGAAGCATCGCAGTCACGATCATTAAACAGATCGTGGCTAAATATTCGTTTCCGTTGTAGGCAAACACAATACCTAATGCTGTAAAGGTGACCGAGGCTAACCCGCCCAGCAAGCCGTCTATGCCATCAACCATATTAAATGCGTTAATTGCGCCTATTACCGCAATAACGGTGATCACTGCGCCAGCGACTTCATTAAGGGCAATGGTTTCGCTCCCCATTAAGTAGCCTAAATCGTGTAAGCTGTGGCCTCCGATGTAAATCATCGCAAGGGATATTCCAGCTTGGATAATAAGACGAATTTTGAAACTTACATCGTAGTAGTCATCTAATGCGCCGAGCACTATAAGCACAGCCGAACAAGATAAGTAGAGTGATAGGTTGTCATTCATTGGTAGGAACAGAAGGAACCCGACCAGTATAGTAGAGAAAATGGAGATGCCTCCTACAAGGGGTACTACTCCTTGGTGGAGCTTTCTTGCATTGGGTTTATCTACTAGACCTACGCGCTTAGCAACTTTGCGCATAACAAAAAGTAGAACGAACGACAAAATAAATACAAATAAATATGCATTATTCATGGTAGCCAACTGTGTTATTAAATAAGTTTGAGGTAAATCTATAACGCATCCGACTGATTCCCTTTACGGATTCCATTGCATCACAGGTCCGATACTGCTGATTCTTGCTTCGCTCGTATCTAGACACGCCGAACTCTAAGAATGAGCAGGTGATTTTTTGACGTGACAAAACCACATTAGCCAACGTGGGTTGTAACGCATTGCAAACGCTAATTTCTAATATTGAATATGTAAGTAACTGAGTTCCACCGACACTAGCTCGTGACGGCCATCGGTTCTCAGCCTTTATAGGCAGGCCAAATACAAAGCTGAATACACTAACTAACGGTTTGGGCCGGTAGTTATGTACTTCTATAAACCTAGTATTTGGTTTTGATAGGTATGAGAAATGGAGATTTAAATTGTAACCTATGCCTAACCAACATTTGCTCGCCACTTTGTTAGCTTTGAGCGTCCCTCTGACAAAAGGGAATTACATAAATTTGTAATAGTTCTCGTTTTTTATAAATCAATCTTGCCAGAAATGCACTTAGGTGCTTATTATTATTAAAAATTATCTTGCTTGGTCTCTCTTCTGTTAGGAAAGAGACTAACAGATGATTTGGGCACGCTACCGCCCCTAGGTCTGGCTCCTAGAAGCAAGTTTTATACGTAGTGTTTAATGGTTGCGTTTCCAAACAGGAGACGAATTGTATAGTAAACACGTTGCAACTAAAAGTAGAACGTGTAAAAAGCTTGCAAAAAAATGTCTTTTTTCTGACACTTAACTCGCCATAAACGTGACGCTTTTTTTGTTGGCTTACTAATTATTAAACTCCTTCCGGCATAGCTGATGTTTGTATAGCTAGCGCGTTAATCTCAGAAGTCTAAGTGAAAATAGTTGCAATAATATGAATTGCATCACAACAGGTTGCAATGCTACACAGTCAAATTTATGACGAATATCTAAGTCTCTCTAAACTTTCGGTTTTGCTGTTTTCTTACTCTCATTATCCTTGCCTACAATACGCTCACTTATTCACCACTTTCTGCTTACCTTGTTCATTGCGCGATTGACTGAGCCGTCTTTACGTCGCGAGGTGTCGCTATATATAAAAGCAAATACTCGTAAGCGTGGGTTAACAAAGGAAAAGACGTCGTTTAGTTATGAAAGTACTGCACCACGGTGGGAAAAATACGGTTACTGGCTCTTGTCACGAGCTCGTATTACAAAATGGAAGTGTGCTGATCGACTGTGGTTTGCTACAAGGTCAAGATAATGCTCAGCAGGAGAGTTTGCATATCGACTTTTCTATCTCTGATCTCAAAGCGGTTGTTCTAACCCATTCTCATATCGATCATGTTGGTCGGCTACCTTGGCTATTGGCTGCAGGTTATAAGGGGCCTATCTACTGTACGGAAGCCACCGCTGAGCTCGTACCGCTTATGTTAGAAGATGGATTAAAGCTCCAGTTAGGCATGAGGCGCCATCAAAGGGACAGCTTGCTCGATTTTATTCGAACGCTTATTCGCCCTTGCTCTTACTCCCAATGGATAGAGATAGAAGAACATACCTCTCTTCGCTTTCAACCAGCAGGACACATTTTAGGGTCTGCATATGTTGAGTTTCATTTATTAAACAATGAAGTTGTTGTGTTCTCAGGGGATTTGGGACCTCGTAACACGCCTCTCCTACCTGATCCGGTATCGCCTGAAAAAGCTGACTATTTGTTTATCGAGTCAACATACGGCAATAAAGTTCACGAAGATGTTGAGTCTCGCAGTAGGCGATTGCTTTCTATTATTGAGCATGCACTTCAGGATGGTGGCGTAATTGTTATACCTGCTTTTAGCGTCGGGAGAACTCAAGAGTTACTGTTTGATATAGAACAGCTTATTCATGAGCACGCCTTGCAAGATTCTCTGCCTATTATTCTCGATTCTCCTTTGGCTAAAAAGGTAACTACTACCTATCGGCAATTTAAAAAGCTTTGGGGAGCTGAAGCGAAAGAGCGGATCGAGCATCACCGACACCCTCTTGCGTTTGATCAATGTATTACCGTCGAAAGCCACACTGACCATTTAAAGCTCGTCAATCGACTCGCGAGCACGACAGAAGCTGCTATCGTGGTTGCGGCCTCTGGTATGTGTGAAGGTGGACGTGTCGTCAATTATTTAGAAGCATTGCTGCCAGATAAAAGAAATGATGTGCTATTTGCAGGCTATCAAGCAGAAGGGACGTTAGGTCGGCGAATTCAGGATGGAGAAGAGAACATACTGATTGAAGGAAGGCGCGTTAGAGTGGAGGCTCAAGTACATACCATGTCAGGTTACTCTGCACATGCGGATAGGGACGATTTAATACAGTTTGTTTCTGGTATTCCTACTCCTCCGAAAGAAGTTCACCTTATTCATGGTGAACAAGCGTCGAAAAGATCGCTTTATCAACAACTGATAACCCTCGGATATAACTGCGTTATATAGTGAAATGAACAATCATTTAATTTCGAGGCAATATAATATATCGCAAACATAGTTTTTCGAATTCATTGATATAATTTCGTTAAGATTCAAAAACAAGTCATAGACAAGGACTCAGGTTCAAGAAAATTAACAAAGTTATGAGCATGTTCTGGATTAAGGGATATAATTTCTATACGAAATAAATTATAATCGCCGACTTGTAAGCAATTGGCTAGTCGATAACAACTTATTCCATTCCTATGACAGACAGTATGAGCGACACGCTTCAAGAACGAGAAGCTTCTGAATTAACTAAGCATAATTCTATCAGCATAACATCAGCATTGGACGAGTTATCCGCAAGTGAATCAAATGCTTGCCTTTATATCTACTGTCCAAAAGAAGACGAAGCAAAAATTGCTCAAGTGCTTAAGAGGCATCCTGAGATTAACGCTCAGGTTAATAACTATGCTCTTAGAGACTTCAAGAGCAAAACGCTTTGCCACTTCAAAAGCTCGCATCTAGATCCTGAACAGCAAGCGTTTCTTGTCGCGGCGACAGAGCTAGGTGCTTGGGTTGAGCCATTAGTGAGCTATTTTGACCGTTCACTCGGATATACTGAAACTGAGCTTTTGCACAGCGGCTACTTCTTACACCAAAAAGCTTTTTCTATCCTTTCTAATCGCAAGAACAGCTGGCAAAAACGCTTCATCGATCTGTTGTTTGTTTTCATGCTGTCATGGGTTGCTATTCCAGTAGGGCTTATTACGGCACTACTCATTAAGCTTGAATCGCCAGGTCCGGTATTCTTTAAACAGCGTCGTACCGGCCAGTATAATGAAGAGTTTGAAGTGATTAAGTTTCGCTCGATGCGAAACGATGCAGAAAAGAACGGAGCCCAATGGGCAACCAAAAATGACGCGCGCGTAACGAAAGTCGGCTGTTTTATTCGTAAAACTCGCATTGATGAGCTCCCTCAGTTAATCAACGTACTAAAGGGAGAGATGTCGATGGTTGGCCCTCGCCCAGAACGTGAAGTGTTCATCTCTGAGTTGGAAAAAGCCATTCCTTACTATCGCTTCCGTCACGCCGTTAAACCTGGGGTAACTGGCCTAGCTCAAGTAAAATACCCTTACGGCGCATCGGTAGAAGACGCTATTTGGAAGCATAAATACGATGTCTACTATATCAAACACCAAAACTGGATGATGGAAGTGAAGATTCTTTTCCTTACAGTCAAAACGGTGTTATTTGGGATGGGTCGCTAAAACACGGCGAATTTAATCGAACGGATCACAGGTATAAAAAAGAGCAGCGCCTTACGGTCGCTGCTCTTTTTGTGTGTATATTCTGTAAGCTCTATCGAGGATTAAGGAAACTAAGATTTGCGCTTAGTGCGGTGTTTCATCGTACCTTTAACGGCGTAGACAGAAAATGTAAATAGGCTTCTTGGCAAGCTCAAGCCTACTACGTCTCTGTAGAACTTCCATTGATATGACAAAACGCTAAATTTGTTAGCTGTCATACCACTATCCATCCGATACTTTGCTAATGGCTTAGGTAGACAGTACGCTTTAGGAGTATCTTTCAGTATATCTAACCACAATCCCATATCCTGACGTTTACGAATAAGAGGCATATAGCGCTTACCGAGTGCCTGTGCATCATAAACGGCGGTCAGGCACCCGATAACATTACTATACATAAGTTTTTTATACGTTGTATATTCGGGAGCAGTTACAACACTCAGCTCTTCTTCACTAGTAAAACGGCTGTAGTGAGTGTATGTGAGTGGGTAGTTATTCTCCAGCATGAATGGAATTTGCTCTGCGAGTTTGTCTTCTGTCCAAAGGTCGTCAGAATCCAAAAAAGCAATAAAGCGGCCTTTTGCTTTTTTTATAGCAAAATTCCGGCTCGCTCCTGCACCTAGGTTTTCTTTGTTCTGATATACACGAATGTTATCGTATTTATCAGCATATGTTTGAATGACTTGCCAAGTATTATCGGTAGAACGGTCGTCAACGATAATCAGCTCCCACTCACTATATGTTTGACAAATCACACTGTCTATGCTGTCTGGCACTGTACCCTCTGAATTATAAGTGGGCATAATTATCGATACTAAATTACTAAACTGATCCATTTTTATATAATTCGTTAGGTTATATTAATCAAATACAAAAATCCAATTCATAAATAACTTTCAAAATCTTTTAACTTTCTGTTTGGAGGACGTATATTCTTAACGTAATTATATTCAATTTGTAAGTCATCATTAAAATACTTAAAGAACTCTGATTTTAGTAATGCCATTTCTTCAGGAGACAGTACATTTTCATAATAAACAACAAGTTGTCCCTTTACGTGTTGTTCACAACGATAAGCAATATTTATCCTGTGATTTACAGCCATATTCTTAAACACATAATATAGTGTAAGTGAAGGATAACTCTGATTAGTGCCGACAATATTCTTACCAACTCGCCCTGTTATCTCAGAAATAACCTTGCTTTTTCTACCACAGGCACATTCTACATCTTTAAGTGAGACATAATCACCCAAATCATATCTAATTGTTGGAAAAGATTTAGCTATCAGATTGGTAACTACAGCGCGACCTTCGACTACCTCTAAAATACAGCACTCTTCATTTATGTGCATATTCCCATAAGGACATTCAAACGCAATAATTCCCGACTCAGCAGAACCGTACTCACTGACTATTTTCCTTCCAAAAGCTTGCTCGACCTCATCCTGATAGAAATCATAAATTTTCTCAGAGGTACCTTTAATGAACTTAATATTGGACAGCTGAATATTTCTTTTATTTGCAAGTTTTGCCACTTCATAAATCATAGAACTATAACCAGATAGATATTCGGCCTTTCTGCATTTATCTAGAAAATTCTCTAAGGGCTTGTCTGAGTAGGAAAAAACACGAAATCTATTCATAAGGAAATCAAGGAACCTAACCTTCAAAAGAGAAAGACCTCTGTGGTTAAAGCCCCAGAAGTATCCATTTCTATGCCAAACATTAACTCCAAAATGTGCCATCCCCCTTGCAATCGAAGCTCGATTATAAGAATCCCATAGTTCATCTTTATAAAAAGTTAACGCTTGACCTGTAGAGCCAGATGTTTCAGAAAAAAACAATTTTCCAAATTTATAATTATTTATAGTGTGGATATCATTATTATTAACAATCAATGTATCTTTACTTAAAATTGGCAGTTCCGTTAAAAAGCTCTTATCGTATGTATTACTAGGCGAATAGGAATGAGAATCTAGCAACTTTCTATAATAAGGTGAGTTCTGATAAGCAAATCTTAATATTATATTTAACCTTTCATTTTGAATTTCTTCAAGTTTTTTTTCCTCAAGGTAATATGATTCATCAAGTTCTTTCTTCACTTTTTTAAACGAGGGATTTCGAATAGCAACCCCGAGATAATATATCAACTTACTTATCAAAGCTAACCTCTTAATTACAAATAGACATATCAAACTATAAAATATAACTCTACTTTATTTAGCATATCTCAATAACCAGTTCATCAAAATGCAAAAATCGAGCATAAAAATAGTCCTGATAGATATATAGCGTAAATTACTTAACACCAATGACCGATTGATAGAAAGCTCTATTTTCTATGCACTTTTCTTCTACATTGAACTTACCGACGACGTCATTGTAGGCGTTCAAAGTCATTTTGTTATAAGTATCAACATCTAAACTATAAGAGATTTCAAGTGATTCAATGATATCATCTACATTAGCACTTGAAATAAGAATACCATTTACAGAATGTTTAATAAGCTCATTAGCGCTAGTTTGATTTGAGTATAATACTAAAGTTGAGCAAGCCATTGCTTCCAAAGGAGCTAAAGAAAACGCCTCCGCTTTTGTAGGAGAAACAAAAAATGAACTATTGCGAATCTGATGCACTAGTTCTTCTTTTGCTAAGGGAGTGTGGAACGTACAATTATTAATTCCTGCTAATTCAAGCTTTTTAATTAAAATATCCGATAGACCTTCAATATCTTTACCATAGACATCTAAAGTTACATTACCTTTTCCTTTTGAAAAAGTAATCCACGCTTCAATAAGCTCACAAATGCCTTTCTTTTTAATTATTGAACCAGCAAATATATACTTTTTAACTTCAAGTGAATCGACTTCATGATATAAGTCATCTACTTTAACACCGTTATGTATTGTGGAAAATTCTTTGGCTTTCAGTCGGAATAACTCATTAGTTGCATGGGCAGTATAATCGCTAACAGAAACTATATAATCAGCTTTAAGCAAATGACTTTTTTCAATTATTCTCCACAAAAAACTTTTAAGGCCAAATTGTTTTAACTCCTTATAAAAGTATGATACTGAACCATGAAGTCGAACTATAAACTTTGCTTTTAACTTAGGGAAAAATGCAAAAAAACCATTAAAATCTTGGCACTCAACAATATCAATTTTTTTATTACCTACGATCTTAGCTACATTTCTATATAACTTTATACGATCAAATAATTTATTGAAAATACCACCTTTTCTTCCCGGAATACGTACTATATTAACGCCGTTAATTGACTCATTGGTTGTTTCTTTAACATTATACAAGCCAACCACGTAGACATCACATTGAGCAGATAAAGACTCTGCAAGTTCTTTTGTAAATACACCGATACCGCCAGCTGGATATGGTGGATATTCATTACAAACGAAAAGTACTTTCATAACTAAACCTTAAAAGATTTTAAGTAAGAGATAAAGATCTCACTCAGCAATCGGACATTAACGTCCTTTATTGCTATTTTTGTGAAAGATTTAAGCCGATGTTTAATATACCTATTAATCTTTCTATTATCTTCAAGACTCTTACCCTTGTCTATTGCTACATATATATCTGGAGGTAATTTCTTAATTTTCGCCTTTGATAATGAACCAAGAGAGTCAACTCGATACCAAAGAGTTGAAGTATTGCTCGATACCGCCTCATGAGAAGACAATAACTCTACCCACAATGCTTGGTCCTCACCAAAATTACAGCCTTCTTTAAACTTATTACTTTGTTCAAATAACAGTTTTGATAAGCATAGGCACCCAGGAAAAAATGGTTGGATTGACCGCGTGCAATCTAATAAAAAGTCATCATATTTTCCATCTTTTAACTCTTTCCTTTTTATAAGGTGTCCTGAACTGCTTTCCCAAAAAGAATAACTTGTAAAAAATATGTCATGATTTTCATTTTCTCTAATAAGACTATCGAAAACTTTTAATTGCTCACCCGAAATTAGATCGTCAGAGTCAAGAAAGATTAAATAGGAGCCTTTAGCCAAACTTGCACCATAGTTGCGAGCAGATGACACTCCAGAATTTGAACGTTGAAAATATCTAATTTTTTCAGACATTCTATGAAAATCGATATATTCTGTTCCATCAGAGCTTCCATCATCTATAACTATTATTTCATAGTCATTTCGACTTTGATTCAATACGCTATTTAACGTATCTACTAATTTATCTTTTCTATTATAAGTTGGAACTATATAACTATATTTCATCATTACCACTTAAGTAAAATTCTTTATAAGTAAGAGTTAGGCAAACTATACCCTGAAGTAAGAAGGCATAATGCACTAAAAATACAGATGTATTAACAAGACTGAAAAAAATGATGCTAACAAGAAAGGTTAGTGCATGCCCCATCTCTATAGATACAAAAGCTTTAGTTTTTTTAAGATAAACTAACTTTAAACCCAAGATATAAGATAGTGCCCTAAGAAAGAATGATAGAAAAACAATTAATACTATCTCAAAGTTCGCTGTATACTTCTTATCTAGGAGTAAGCTAACTATAAAATCAGGAAAAATAACAAGAAGAATCAATGCGAAGAGTAAAGCTAAAGCAATAAATAAAGATATACGATATAAAAAACTATCTATAGACGGACTTCTATTTAATTCAGGTATTATATAGATAGATGACAGAGCTCCAACACCGATCAAAAGAGAGTCAGAAAGACGCCAACTTGCGAAGAGAATAGACAGGTTTACAGAATCTATATCATAAAAATGAAACAGTATATTTCTGGAAAGAAGGTATATCAGAGGAACAGCAAATGCAGATACAACTGCCATTTTAAAATATGGGAGATATTTGTATAAAAAAGGTTTAATAATACCTGTTTTTTCAAAGAATGAAAAACCACTGTAATCGAATTTTTTTAATCGATACAACACCAATAAAACAACAAATATACCTATAACTCCTTGGGTTAATATCACCACCTGTACACCATAAGAATCATAAACAAATTTTATTGCTGCAAGAAAAAGTAGCATTTCAAAAAAGACAAATATTGTATAATCTTTTTTTCTTCTTTGACCGTTCAATATAGAATACAGTGTAGACTTAATAGCAATCACAAAAGAGGTAAATACAATTACGCAACCAAAACCACCACTAAATAGATAAGAAATAGGCAAAATTAATAACAGTAAAATAAATGATATTTTTAATAAAGTATAAATATCTTTATCACAATTATTCTTTACTGATTCATTAAGAAAACCATTTATTAGCCCAAATGAGAATATGAACTGAAGCACAGAGAGCTGATTTTGGATCAAATAGTAATCACTCAAATCAGAATGGGAGAATGTAATAGAAATTAACTTAAGTACTCCAAATGAAGCAAGCAGCTTAGAACTAATGGCTAGAATATTTAATAGCATGCTATTACGTCACCGGCTCGCTTGTAGTGTATGACCCATACGCCAACATAATAAAATAATAATAAAAGTTATAGTCATAAGGACGTTGAAACATGTTCAATAGAATTACCAAAACAAGTGAAGTTTCCGATAAATAAAAACGGTGAGATTTGATAAACAAAGACATATAAAAAACCAAAATAATAGAAAAAACAAAACCTAACAAACCATAATTAAATATAACACCTTTATATGAGGATACATCATGCCCAGTCCTAACATGAGCATCTTTTCCTTCGCCAATTAAAAGCGCTTTACTATCATTTAAAGCCGACAAATATTGTTTTTCAAATCTATCATCTACACGATTATCTTTTATTGTAATTTTATCACCATCCCAAACACGATCTAATATATATCTCTTACCACCATCAGTGGTAAGGACCGTAAGCAGTAAAATAAAAATTAATGATGCATTAAAAATTAATTTTAATGATATAGATTTCAGTGAAAAAAAGTATCTAGAGCACACTCCAACCAGAAGTAAAATATAACCACCTAGAGAAAATGAGAGTATATTAGACAAGACCAAAATTGTTATTTTAAAATTATTATTCTTACTTTTTTTATTTAAAATAAATGTAGTCAATATTGCCGTAATTGTTCCAACCATTCCAGGTTCGTCAAATATGGAAGAGAACCTGAAAAACTGATAGCCAAAAATACTTAAGTGCTGATCATTTAGTACAGCATTAAAACCATAATTAATGTAAAATTGACCTCGACTGGCCTTAATATAGTTCGTAGGGTCAATATGCCCTATAGCATCAACAAATCCAAAAACAATAAGTGGGTATTGAACAATTGATAGTGATAATATAAAAACCACCAACACGAGAAACATATTAAATGATGATGTCCTTATATGGCTAGGTAATAGTGAAAATATCAAAATACCTATAATACCAGAAGAAATCAAAGCAATATCATCTCCCCTTGGGAAATAACCGTAGATAATCCACAAAGACAATACCATAAATGCTATAAGATTATTCCTGCCAACGGATTTATTTGACAATAAATATAACGCTGATAATAAAAACAGTGCTATAAAATTCAACTTATATATATATGCATTTTCCCAGAGATAACTTGGATAAAGAGAGTTAAATGCAAAGAGCGCACAAGTTACAACCAAGCTTCGCTCAATAAACTTCATACCTTAGCTTTCCAATACGTCTTAGTGAAATCTATGAGTTTATTACTCTTTATCAGTATAGGAACTTTTTTTATAAAAAATAAAAATTTAAATACATATTTATACCTACTTTTCAGCCTATTGAACATTTCTCTCTTAGCTCTTACTTTATCCTCAGTAGAAAAGAAGTCGTTACCTGATACAATTAATGGATGTATGCATACGTAATTATTACAATAGTATATTTTGCCACCACTATGTATCACATCTGTAAGTAATATATATTCTTCTCCAGATGGTAAATTAGTTCCAAGACCAAAGTTTTCATCAAATTTAATTCTATTTTCTTTCATATGCTCTACGTTTAAGCACATATCAATAGAAGCTATTTTTGCACATGTAAATATATTAAGAAATTTACTTTTCTTAGCAACCCATTTTTTTTTAAAACCAAGAACATGAGAGCAAGAAAAATAAACACTTTCACCATAGTCACTTGCGATACTATTTGACTCCATTAAAAAACATTCTAATTCTTTACGATTAATTTTGACATCATCATCAAGAATAAAACCAAATTTACTTTGGCATAGCTCTATGGCTTTATTTCTACTTTTTGACAAACCAGTATCGAACATCTGCTCGTAGACTATATTTTCCGAGAAGTTACTTCTTGCAAACTCTAGATAATGAGCCTCATGACCATCTGTTATTTGATGAACTATTACATAACGAACGCCATCTTCCAATGTAACATTCATTAATCTTTCATTCATTGTTGAAATAAGAAATGTTACATCCATCTTAAACCTCAAATAAAATCTTCTTTATATAGTGAAAAACAACCAATATCACTGATAATAATGCGCCCAAGAATGTACCTAGTATACAAATTAAAGCACGATTGGGTTTAGCCTTAATCTCAGGTACTACTGCTGGGTCAACCGTCTTAAAGACAAACTCCTCTTGAACTTCTGCAAGCATTAAGCTTTTAGTCTGTTCTTCTATAAGTTTATAAAAGGTACTCTGCATATCTGCAACCGCAGTTTTTTGAAGCTGTGTATTGAGGTAAGCAAGATTTTGAGAGCTCTCTTTAATTGTACGCTCACGCATCACTTTGTTAATATCCTCTACAAGCCATTCAACCCATTGCTGCGCGAGATAGGGAGAGTAGTAGGTAATAGAGAGATTATATAAACCACTTTCTTTGTCTGACTTTATAGTTAGGATTTCCTTGTTAAATACTTCAAATGCTTCTTGTGCGGTAGGTTTTGCCCCACGAAGCCCCTTCGGATCACGTAACCATTCTCCCGATGCTGGATCATAAACATCTTTATCAATAACCAGCTCATTCTGAGTTAAATCCCAACTTTTCGTCGCCATTATTGGTATAAGCAATTCATGCTTATTAATGAATCGTTCTATAAATTGACGTGACTGCATTACCTGTACAGCCAAGTCTACGTGAGACGATTCAGCTCCACCTAAATTCACACCAGCTAATGCCGCTAACCCACCGAGCTGCCCTGCCATTTTTGACAGCCCTCCCCCACTAACACTTTCTGTTGGAGCTAATAGTGCATCGGCTTTGTATATATTGGGGAGACTTAAAGCGTATACCACAGAGCCAATAGCAAAAAGAAGAGTGATGGAAGTAATTAGCCACTTTCCTTTCCATATTACTCTAATAAGATCTCGTAGGTCGATTTCGTCATTATGAACCTGAGAGGTTTGTAGTGGTTGAGAGGTGTTATCTTTGTACGCTTCTTTAGTTGATTCCATTGGATTTATAGAGTCCTTGGCTCTTAAGCTAAGCTCCCCTTGCCGATTCTCGAGTTTGCTGACAAGAGTACTTCATAAAGGTAAAAGTTGTAGTTCTATTTTTGCCGCTATGATTTTGTGGAAAAGGACTACAACTCTACTATTAATTTGTATATCAAACGATTGATACGCTACTTTAGGGCATTAATCGCAACACCCGTCTGATAAAGAATCTGCGTTGCAGCAGTCCAAGTACTTAATGCATCACGGTAATCGGTGTCAATTGGCACAACAATAGTATCGCCAGCTTTTAACCCTTCTTTATTGTTTCCGAACCAATAACCTGATGAAGGCTTGTAAACAGAACCATCTGCACGCACTACAAAAATACGGTCTTCGTCCGCTTGTTTCTTAGCTCCACCCGCTTTGTTCAAGTAATCATCAACATCAAGTTTGTTGTCTAACAAGTAGGTAATTGGAACCTGAACTTCACCCATAATCGATACAGTATTGCGGAAGGTTGGGACAAAGAGGAAGTCTCCATCTTCTAGCATAAAATCAGCTGAACGCTCACCCTTTAAGATGCGATTTAACTGTACCACCATACGGCCAAGTGCTTTGCTGCGACTTGCTTCCTCAACAAATGCTAGTGTTTTTTCTGGGTCTGAAATTACAGAACCTATATTACTATCGGCTCGGAACGTCTTCTTCGCTGTTTCTTTTCGCATATCTGCGGCGTATTGGTTTAAAAGCTTCTGCTCTTGTAAACGCAATGCTTCACGCGTAAATATCGCTCCTTGGGGGTGAGCGAACTCTGTGAGACCACCCGCTCGATCCAATAGCTCACTTAAGGTTTCACCTTGGCGCACGGTATAGGTTCCAGGGAAACGAACTTCACCCTGTAAAGTGACTGTGCTTTGTAGCTTCACATTTGGCTTTTCTAGGATGTTCAAACGATCTCGGCCTACGATAATTGCATCGTCCGAAGCACTGCCTTGGATTGCTTTACGCAAATCAATACGCTCAACATCAATATACGCACGCTCATCCGCACTATTAATCGCGGTTCGTGCTAATTCTGCATTAATTGTGAATGCGTTGTAAGTCAAACCACCAGCTGCTTCAATAAGCGTTGATACCGTCATTCTTGGAGTAATCGGGTAGCGTCCTGGGTGCTTCACTTCACCAAAGACTTCAGCAATTTGAGGGGCTAGCCCCAAACGAGACTGTTGCTGAAGTTGTAACAACACAGGGGCAAGTAAAGTGCGACGAGTATTTTGCTTCAGCTTTTCAAAGTCTTCCTCTGTAATCTCTTTACCACGGAAAATGATTTTAGCTGGTTTCGCCTGCTCTGTGGTGCTCTGGTTGTTCAGCGTACCGTTTGCTGAATGCGAAACAGCAACAGAAGAGCTCATCACTTCTTGCTCTTTCTGTTGTTCGAGCTCAGCTTGCTCTTGCGCTTGCTCCAATGTTTTTGCTTTTGAAACAGCCTCTTGTGTTGCCAATGTATCCAAGTCTTCGTTATTAAAGCGGTTGAAAACCAATATACGATCCCGTGATTGTAACTGGAGGTTGTCTTGGCTACCTGGTGATAGAATCGCGTTGGCTAAGCTTAGTTGGAACACTTCAATATCACGTTGCGGATTAATCTCTCTTACCACAACGGCATAGTTAACATCAGCTGTTGAGTTAAAAGCTGAGTCAACAGATTTGAAAAGATCGGCAACACGAAGGCCATTGCGCCATTCCACATAGCCAGGATGACGAACATCCCCCTCTATCTGTACGTAACGAGTAAGCTCTTCGCTTTTTTTCAAGATCTTGATGGTATCGCCATTTTTAACTTTACTCTGTCGATCTTGCGTTTTATTGAAATCAAGCGTCAGAGCCTCACGAGCGCCATGTGAAGCGTAGCGTTTTATCTCCAATTGCTCGACATGGGCATTCGAAGTAAAACCACCAGCCATCTGAATAAGTTGCTGGTAAGTTTCACCTGCCTTGACTTCATAAATTGCAGGGCGGTTGATTTCGCCTTCTATAGACACTGTATCGTTAACAGAACCGATTAAAACAACATCATCCGGTAGCAAGCGCACATCATTACTTGCATCACCTTTTAGTAAAAGGTCATACATATCCAACTTACGAATGATTTTACCATCACGCTTTAGCTGGATATCTCTCAGCGCCCCACTTTCACCAAAACCGCCGCTGTAATAAATAGCTTGTGAAATTGTCGTTAATGCGCTAACCGTGTAGGCACCAGGCTTATATGCATCCCCCATTACAAACACTTGCATGGTGCGTAATTCACCCAATGAGATATCACTGCGCACACCAATCATTTGCTCTTTTACACGTTGCGTCAGAGAGTCTCGAACATCAGAAAAGTGCATGCCAGCAACATTTACCGGCCCAAGTGAGGGGAAGTTGATTGTGCCCGCACGATTTACGCGTAAACGATGCGTTTCATTCTCCTTACCAAACAACTGCACAATGATTTCATCACCTGCCCCCACGGTGTAATTTGCTGGCACAGGAACATCACTGATCGGAGCAAAGGTGCTTGGAGAACCAGCAAAAAGATCTAAACCAAAGCGTTTAAGCTCTTCCTGCTCACCTTTTTTGAGCCATTGTTCTTCGATATTGGAAGATACAGCGCCACTAGCTTCAGTTCTAGGTTGGATTACTTGCGGATTTTCGTAAGGAGACTTGTTTGAAGATGAACTAGAAGGAATGGAGAAACCATACTTACTCGCCAAGGCCTTTTGTTGGTCGGCGGGTAGATTTTGAAACATTTTCATTTGTTCTGGAGTGGGTGTTTGTGCCATTGAATAAGACGCAAACGTACTTGCCAATATAAAAGCGGCAATAGAGAAATATCCTTTAAACATGGTATGTCACTATAATAATTGAATAAAAGACCCTAGCCCCAAGTTTGAGCTCTAGGTATTTAAATTAGAATCGGTGCTGAAAACCCAGTGTAATCGAGTTAAGGCGAACTTGGTCTTCAGAGACGTTATCAACGAACTCAAATATCACCGCGCTTTGGTTATTTAAAGCGTAGTGCATACCTAACCCAAAACTAAATCCTTGTTCTTTGTGAGAACCTACATTTTGTAGATCAAGCTGAACGCTTGAATATCCAGCTAAACCATAAAGTGCAACTCGCTCTGAAACTGGCATATTCAGCTTAACAAAGCCGCTCAAAGCGCTATCAACAGCAAGACCACTGTCACGTTGAACTGATGTCCCGTAACGCCCTTCTAAACCAATGTAGTCATTAAAGAAGTATCCTGCTTGAGCACTAAGAAGAAAGGGGCTTCCCTCTTTCACGGACTCAGAAGGTGAGCTTTTCAATTCTGCATTTGAGTAGCTCACTAGAGCGCCTGCGTAAAAATCGGCTGACGCTGAAAAAGAACTCAGGCTCAAGCCCAGTGCACCAAGTATTCCCAAACAATGCTGCTTTCTTATCACGTAAAAGTTCCTAGTACTGGTAATAATATTGCCTGACAAGGCAAAGTTAAATTTTGCTATGCAGATCATTAAATACTGAAAAGCTTGCACGCTACCGCCCTGAGGCATGGAGCGTAAGCCACTGTATCGCTTTCTATATGGTCTAAGTAAAAACGACCTATTGACTTCAAGCCTCTAGTGCTGAAGGAAATAGGCAGACAAATTATGCACTCTTGATAGTTTATCAGCAAGCAAGGGAGCAAGATAACCGTGCAATGTCACGCTGGTGTTAGAAATGAGATCGAAAGCCATGGCAAAATAAGAAACTATTTACATGCTAAGGCTTTTTTATCTAGAATATAATTTGGAGCATTTTTTATGCTACCAAACATCGATGTTTTTATACCGGATACACAAGGATTAATAATGAAGAATACAGCTCTAGCTATTCTTATGGCTCTAAGCGCAACATCTGCATTTGCAGCAGAAGAAGCAGGCTCAACAGGCGCAGCTTCTGCGTCAGCAACTGGCACTACAGCTGTAGGTGTAGGCGCAGCAGCAGCAGTAACTGTAGTAGCAGTTGCAGCGTCAGATAGCGACTCAACATCTACTTCAACATCTACTTCTACTTCTACTTCTAACTAATTTCGTTTTGTAGAACAGAAGCCAATCGCCCTGATTAAGTCAGGGCGATTTTATTTGTAAGAGGGATCAATGAATATCTTCCGAATACCTAAATGGATACGCCAACTCCTCATTCTTCCATTACTCCTTGTACTCTTTGGCTGCACACAGAAATTCAATGATGTTTCAGCAACCGTCCAAGAAGCCTACGGTAACTACATTGATGTAGAGATGACACCAGAAGAAATCAATGCTATTCCATATGCCAGTGCCTATTTGAAACTTGGAAATCAGAAGCAGGTGTTTGTCGTTTTAGCTTTCGCGGAACGAAATCCGCAAAATGGAAAAACACAATTGAAATGGGTAAGCGCCGATAAAGCCATGATCGTTACAGAAAATGGGCACATCGTCAAAACGATTGGACTACAGAGTGGCGACTTAGCGGGTGTTTACGGTGACGTTCCAGATTTTTCTTTAGACTCAACCTCTGTCAACTACGCACTCTCATACGATTGGGCAACACAATACCGTTATGGCTTTCCTGCAAACATAACGCGTTCTTACTCAGGCCAAGAAACGTTAACAACACCTATTTCTAGCACTATGACCAACGTATATAAAGAAGCTGTTGAGTTTAGAAGTCTTTCTCAATCGGTCGAAAACTACTATTGGGTCAATGAACAGGGTCAGGTCGTTAAAACCTTGCAACACCTAGGGCCAAATATGATTCCGGTTGAGTTAACTATTTTGAAGGGATATAGCAAATCATGAGCAAGCAACTACTCACATTATTCGGTTTGGTCATGCCGCTTTTGAGCATGCCTAGCTTCGCTCAAACAGAAACCTCTGCTATGCAACCATTAAATGTTGAATTGCTAGAAGCAGGCAAACGGCTACAATTTCAAGGGACGGCTCGTTTAGAAAGTGTGTTAGCACTTGCTAGGGAGCAAAGCGTCTCTCTGCAATATTCTCTTGGTACCACTTTGTTTGATAAATCGGAACACGCCGAGAAAACCTCTACCGCTTTAAAGAACTCGGTGCTCAATCAAATGATTCAACACAATTTGGTCGCACATCCATTCTACAAGTTCATTCAGAAGCAAAGCTTTGCACCACGCTTACTGTCTGCGATCGATGTTGATAAAATTCGACTAGATAAAATCGACAACCCACTGTTGAGCGGCGATTACCTGCTCGCTAGCCCTCTACGCGAAGAAAAAGTGTATTACTTAGGAAACCTAAGTAGCGTGTATTCCGTTAAGGCGCAAGCAGGCATCCCTTTGCAAAGACAAATAGAGAATTTGAAAAATAACATTGGTGCGTTATCAACACAGCCAGTGTTGATCTACCCAGATGGTCACGTAGTTAAGCCGCATCACGGAGCTTGGTTAACGACACAATATTACTTACCACCTCTGACATTGGTATATATTCCGTTTGGTAATCTTGAATACTCCGAAATGGACCAAGATATTGTCCGTCTACTCACTCAATTGATACCAAATTCCACAAAGAGACCACAATGATGCCAATTAGAAAAAGCTTAACCCTTTCTTTAATGGGCCCAGCATTGGTTTGGGCTCAAGACATGCCCTTTGAGGCCCCCTCTTTACAACCTTCTCAATCTGACTTTGGTGGTGTTGGCTTAATGCAGATGCCAACCGGACGTATGGCTCCTGAAGGGGAATTCAACTTTTCGGTAACAGGTAGTGATGAGTACCTTTTTTACAATGTAACTCTGCAACTCATGCCTTGGTTAGAAACAACCATCCGTTACACTCAAGTTAAGGACCTGCCTTACTCATCATCCTTCCCCGATGTTGATAATGAATACACAGACAAAGGGATAGATTTTAAATTTAGATTATGGGAAGAATCTGAATACATACCAGAAATCGCCCTGGGAGTACGAGACTTTGCTGGTACCGGCCTTTTTGATGCTGAGTTTATTGCAGCGACAAAACGATATTCTAATTCGAAATTAGGTACTTTTGATTTTACTTTGGGTATGGGTTGGGGCTACTTGGGAACCAGAGACAATATAACCAATCCATTTTGCAAAGCATCAGACAAATTCTGTGAACGTTCTGAAGAGTTTCTTGATTCTGGAGGAACAACTAATTTTGACAGAGCTTTCAAAGGGCCTGCGGCTTTATTTGGTGGTATAGAGTTCCAGACGTTGCACGCTCCTTTACGATTTAAAGTTGAGTACGACAGCAATGATTATTCTACAGACTATGCAGTTGTGGGGGCAGATGTTGATATGAAGCCCCACACACCATGGAACTTTGGTGTCCTCTACCGTCTAGGCATGGCCGATTTTCGTTTAAGTTATGAACGCGGCGATACTTTAGTAGCAGGCTTAACGCTAAACACTAATTTCAATGACATGCCATCATTCTGGCGAGATACACCAACACCAGAAATCGAAGATAGCCAGCCTGAAGAACTGTCTGATGTTGATTGGGAACGTGTAACAGAAGATTTAGACAAAATTGCTGGTTACCAAAACACGCGTATTTATGTTGATGACAATACAGTAACTGTCGTTGGTGAGCAGAAAAAGTATCGTGATCGCAATGAAGCTCATGAAAAAGCAGCGGCAGTCCTTTACAACGAAGTGCCAGACAACATTGATACCTTTACTATCAATGAACGCAGTCGTGGTCTGATCGGCGATCAAACGGTTATCTCCAAAGAGAAATATCGCGACTTTGCCCAAGTTAATTACATCAATCCGAAAATAGAAGATGCAACCTCAAGGGCTACTACTCAGCCAATGGGAGAATCTGTCTACGATGGTTTTGAACGTTTTGATTGGGGCTTTGCACCTAAACTAGTTCAAACTCTCGGAAACGCTGAAGATTTCTATCTCTTTAGTGTAGGGCTAAGCGGTAATGCCTCATATTGGCTGACGGACAACCTTGAAATTGGCGGTTCGTTATACTGGGATTGGTATAACAACTACGATAAGTTTATTTATGTCACTCCACCTGATGGCACTACTGTTCCTCGTGTTCGCACCATGTTCCGCGCTTACCAAAATGAACATGCTGTAACCATGTCAAACTTACAATTGACTTGGTTCCAAGAGTATTCCGATACGATGGATCAGCAATTCTACGCGGGCTATCTGGAGAGTATGTTTGCTGGAGTCGGTACCGAGTTTCTTTACCGTCCACAAGGAGCTAACTGGGCGATTGGCGCTGACGTCAACGTAATTTCTCAACGTGATCCACAAAGTTACTTCGGTGTTTACGATGAGAAATGGCAAAACGTGCCAGAATATGGACGTCCGTTCCAAGTTATTGATAAAGGCTTCACTGGTTTTGTATCTGGTTACTACTACCCTCAATGGGAATTCCTACAAGATTTGATGATCCAATTCGATGTTGGTCAGTTCCTAGCTGGTGATGTTGGTACACAAATCAACGTTTCTAAGCAGTTCAAGAGTGGCGTAATTGCTGGTGCCTTTGCGTCATTTACAGACTTGTCTGCGGATGAATTTGGTGAAGGTAGCTTTACCAAAGGTTTCTACTTGTCGATTCCATTTGACATCATGACCGTTAAGCCAAGCAACAATCGTGCGAACTTTAGTTGGCAGCCTCTTACTCGTGACGGAGGACAGAAACTCGGACGTAAATACAGCTTGATTGAGTTGACCGATGAGCGAAATCCTTGGTATCAAAGGCCTAACCGTTCGGATGTGGAATAATAAAGTAATCAAGGGAGCTGCGGCTCCCTTTTTCATATCTAGATACAGAGTCATAGAAGACTCAAACCTATCTTCCTGCTTCCAATAGCGCTACTTTTCGTTTCTTGCTAGAATTCCTGAGAAAATTTTAATCTATGGTGGAAGTTCTATGATCATCGTAACTGGTGGCGCTGGCATGATCGGCAGCAACATTGTTAAAGCACTAAACGAAGCTGGTATTAACGATATCCTGGTTGTCGACAACCTAAAAAATGGCAAAAAGTTTAAGAACTTAGTTGATCTGGACATCACAGATTACATGGATCGTGACGACTTTCTGACCCAAATTATGGCGGGCGATGATTTTGGTCCGATTGAGGCAATTTTCCACGAAGGTGCTTGCTCTGCAACGACTGAGTGGGATGGTAAGTACATGATGCTAAACAATTACGAGTACTCTAAAGAGCTGCTGCATTACTGTTTAGATCGCGAGATTCCATTCCTATACGCTTCTTCCGCAGCCACTTACGGCGATACCGATACTTTCGTTGAAGAACGCGAATACGAAGGCGCACTGAATGTATACGGTTACTCGAAACAGCAGTTTGATAACTACGTTCGTCGCCTATGGCAAGACGCTGAAGAGCATGGTGAGACCCTTTCTCAAATCACCGGCTTCCGCTACTTCAACGTCTATGGCCCACGTGAAGACCACAAAGGTAGCATGGCATCAGTTGCGTTCCACCTAAACAACCAACTTAACGCAGGTGAAAATCCTAAATTGTTCGCGGGCAGCGAATCATTCAAACGCGACTTCGTTTACGTTGGTGATGTATGTAAAGTAAACCTGTGGTTCTTAGAAAACGGCGTATCAGGTATTTTTAACTGTGGTACTGGCCGTGCTGAATCTTTTGAAGAGGTAGCAAAAGCAGTTATCAAGCATCATGGCAAAGGCCAAATTGAAACCATCCCATTCCCTGAACACCTAAAAGGCGCTTACCAAGAATTCACACAAGCGGATCTGACCAAACTGCGCACCGCAGGTTGTGATGTTGAATTCAAGACAGTTGCAGAAGGCGTTGCCGAATACTTGACTATCCAAAACAGTTAAGCACCACAAGGTGGTAGAACCATAACCTGCCACCTTTACTCAAGTGCAATAGCCTGTATCATTCCTAACTATCTTTTTCTCATTTAAACCACTTCGCCCACACACGAATAGGTAACTAGACACGCCATGACCATAAAACGTGATGACTTCGACCCTAAAGCATATAACCCTGAGTTTAAGCGCCACTTTCTGTCGCCTAAGTACTGGGGCACGTGGTTAGGTGTTATCTTATTTTTACCGTTATCATTAATGCCTCTGGGTTTACAAAAGTGGTTAGCGAAAACCATAGCCAAAAAACTGTGTAAATCCCACAAAGGTCCAGCTCACCGAGCGAGGGTTAACTTTGAGCTGTGTTTTCCGGAAAAGTCGTTCCAAGAACGTGAAACTTTGATAGAAAAAACACTCTACACAGCAGCCATGTTCTTTTTTCGCTTCGGGTTACTAAGTTTACGCTCACCAAAATGGCTTCAGAACCGTTGCCAAATTCGCGGCCTAGACATTTTACGACAGCACATTGATAACAACGAAAATGTGATTTTAATGGTTCCCCACTCTTGGGCAATTGATGTGCCTGCTATCTTGCTCGCTTCAATGGGAATGCCAGTTTCTGCAATGGCGAAGAAACAAAAGAATGATGTTGCTGACTGGCTGATGCACAAGCAAAGAGTCCAATACGGTGGCCGTGTTTATGAACGCTCAGGTGGCATTAAGCCTTTTCTGAAATCCATTCGAGATGGCTATGTAGGGTATTATCTACCTGATCAAGATCACGGCCCAGAGCATAGTGTGTTTGTGGATTTTTTTGCAACACGTAAAGCAACGCTACCTGGTTTAGGCAAAATTGCGAAACTATCACGCTCAAAAGTACTGCCTCTATTTGCGTCGATGAACACTGAAGATGGTACGTTTGATATTGAGATTTTACCAGCGTTTGAGCTGGATAAAGGCGAAGAGCAAGACGCTCGTACCTGTAATGAAGCCATTGAATATTTTGTCGGTGATAAACCCGAACAATATATGTGGGTACTACAGTTGCTGCACTCTCAAGAAGACGGCAATAACTATTACAATTTGTTTAAACCAAGATATAACAGCGACTGGAAAGTGCAGTGAAAGTATTTGTCGTAAGCTTGGCTCGATCACTAGATCGCCGAGAACGTATTGAAGAAAAGTTAAAACAACAAGGCATTACGTTTGAATTTTTTGATGCAGTAGATGGCTCTGTTGACCGTTTTCTTCATTCAGAAAAAAGTCGTCCAACCATTACTCTACGCCGCAAAGGGTATCAATTAAAAACCAGTGAAGTCGCCTGTTTTGCAAGCCATTACGAGTTGTGGGTTCGATGTGTTGAGCTTGATGAACCGATCGTCATCTTAGAAGACAACGTCGACCCCGTAGAAGGGCTGAAGCAAGTACTCGAACATACCCTTCCATTGACTTCTAATTATGACTACATCAAATTGTCTGCCACTCAGAAGCGTGTATTCACCCCAATCGTACCTATTGATGATAATCATATGCTAGGGGGATACTCAGCAGGCACTTGTGGTACCACCGCTTATATCGTCACACCTAAAGCAGCATCAAAGTTTGTTATGCATGCTCAAAAGTTTATTGAACCAGTCGATGACTACATGGAAAAACCATGGAGACATGGTGTTCAAGTTTACAGCGTGTCTCCAGATCTCTTTACTAGAGCAGAGATTGCTTCGACGATTGGTGGTAAAAGAAAAGATAAATCCAAAATGACTCTTGCGAATAAAATATACGCTGAACTTTTTAGAACTTATGAGTCAATTTTGAAATTCCTATACTGGAAAAACAAAGCATGAAGATTTTAGTCATTGGCCCTGCATGGGTCGGCGATATGGTAATGTCGCAATCGTTATATATCGTATTAAAGCAACGCCATCCAGATAGCCAAATTGACGTTATCGCTCCAGGATGGTGTAAACCGATTCTTGAGCGTATGCCAGAAATCCATCAAGCGATTGAAATGCCTATCGGTCATGGTGAGTTTAACTTATTAGGCCGCAGGGAAATTGGCAAATCGTTACGTGAAAAGCAATATGACCACGCCTATATCTTGCCTAAATCAGCGAAATCGGCACTGATCCCATGGTTTGCCAACATTCCTCTTCGTACTGGCTGGAAAGGAGAAATGCGCTATGGTTTATTGAATGATTTACGCCCTAACATGAAGTCTTTTCAGTACATGGTAGAGCGCTATGTAGCGTTAGCTTATCCAAAAGCAGAAATGGTGGATTCTAACTCTCTCGGCGGGCTTGAAACCTTGCCTCGCCCACGCCTTGAAATCAACGCGGCAGAGCAACAAGCCACGATCAAAAAGTTCAACTTAGCCCAAGACCTACCAATTATCGGACTGTGCCCAGGAGCAGAGTTTGGTCCTGCCAAAAAATGGCCCGAAACACACTACGCTGAAGTTGCGACACAAATGGCTCGTTCTGGGCATCAAATCTGGTTGTTTGGTTCTCAAAAGGACTTAGAGACTTGTAACAATATTCGCGCACTTGTTCCGACGCAATTCCATGAGCACATTCATGTTCTGGCAGGCCAAACCAGCTTAATTGAAGCGGTCGACCTACTTGCTGCATGTAAGACTGTTGTCGCGAATGACTCAGGCTTAATGCATGTGGCAGCTGCGGTTGGTTGTAATGTTGTTGCAGTGTATGGCTCAACTTCACCGAAGTACACCCCCCCACTCGCAGAAAAAGTGGAGATTGTTCATACCGATATTGATTGTCGCCCTTGTTTCCAGCGTGAATGTCAATACAAACACCTTAAGTGTTTGACAGAACTTTCGCCTAAGCAAGTGCTAGATAGTATCCAAAAACTTGACGCCATTACGATAAGCTCATGTTAGTTCGTATTGTTTATACCTTACTACTCGCCCTAGCGTCACCGCTGCTTTTATTTGGTTTGTACAAGAGCAAACCAAATAAGCCTCAGTTTGGCTCTCGCTGGAAAGAGCACTTTGGCATAACTCCCAAGCTAAAAAGCAACGACAAACCTATTTGGATACATGCCGTATCTGTTGGTGAAAGCATAGCAGCAACACCTTTAATTAAAGCCCTTAAGGAACAAAACCCCGAACAATCTATTCTAGTTACTACAACAACAAGTACCGGAGCTGAACAGATTGCTAAGTTGGGTGATTTAATTGAACACCGCTATATGCCAATTGACTTTGGTTTTGCTATCAAAGGTTTTCTTAAATCAGTACAACCAAAACAAATGTTGATCATTGAGACTGAGCTGTGGCCAAACACGCTTCACCATGTTTACAAAGCGGGTATCCCTATAACAGTCGTGAATGCTCGCCTATCTGAAAAATCGTGTCAGAACTACGCCAAAATACAGCGGCTTTTTAACCAGCTTCATCCATGCCTAACTCAAGTACTCTGCCAAACGGATTCAGATGCAGAGCGCTTCGAACGCTTAGGCGTTGAGAAAAAGAAACTATCCGTTACTGGCTCGATTAAGTTCGATATTCAAATATCAGAGCAAGTGAAACAGCAAGGACAGCAGCTTCGAGCCCAACTTGGAAACGATCGTCCGATTTGGATTGCAGCTAGCACCCACAAAGGCGAGGACGAACAGGTATTAGATGCACATAGACAAGTTTTAAAATCTCATCCAAATGCATTACTTATTTTGGTTCCTCGCCATCCGGAACGATTTGATGATGTGTTTGCACTTTGCCAACAGCAAGGCTTTAACACTGTGCGTCGTACTTCAACGCATGCAGTAGAGACGAATACTCAAGTATATCTCGGCGATACAATGGGTGAGATGCTAACGTTGATTGGCGCAGCGGACATCTGCTTTATGGGGGGAAGCCTAATTGGAGATAAGGTTGGTGGGCACAATGTATTGGAGCCTGCTGCTTTGGGTGTCCCTATTATCAATGGTCCAAGCTTCTTTAACTTCAAAGAAATCGTACATGAAATGAAGCAGAACAACCTCATCAAAATTGTGAAAAATGAGGATGAACTGGCAAGAGCTATCGTGGCTCTAATTAAAGACGTCGCAGTTCATGAGCACATCACGTCAGAGCTTGCTCATTTTATGTTAGCAAACTCAGGCTCCTTACAACGTACCACCACAGCCACCTCTTCTATCTAAAAAAGCCGAGTATTAACTCGGCTTTATTTTAAGCTTTAGTTTTAAACCAACGCTTTATTTTCTTTAGGTAATGTTTTTTCGATTTTTTCAGATATATACTTAAAAAGCATATCCAATACTTATAGCGATAGATCTTGTTCAAACCAAGAATACGGATTTTATATTGCTCAAACTCTCGGTCTTCTGCCGTTGGGTCTTTTGCTTGCTGGAGACTCCAAGAGCCCTCATGCATGCTACGATAAACCGACATTTTTTCAGGGAGGTACCAGGCGCCTTGCTCGATACTATTGATAATCTGCAACACAGAGTGCTCGCCATAAAGCTTGAAAAAGTCTTCATGTTGATAAATTAGGTCAAAAAACGGCTCTTTTCTAATAAACATCGATGCCATAGGCATAGTGTCTCCGCCCTTCTTAATGACGTACTGATAAGGTATTTTCTTTTCTAAATCGCCTTGGTATCCGTATTTCTTGTCAACCAACTGGTCTTTTAGCAAAGTCAAAGAAGGATGAAAACAAGCATTAATATCCTTATGGTTTGCCAAAGCTTCAAGCTGTTTTTGAAGCTTGTTGTCATCAACCCAATAGTCATCACCTTCACAAAAAGCGATGAACTCCCCATCAACATGAGGCAACATGTTAAAAAGTACAGCTGATGACCCTTTAGAGTATATATTCTCCTCTGGATAAATTCTCTTTATTTGGCATTTCCCAGAATACTCATTAAAAACTCTATCGATAATTTTTCGACTATTGTCAGGAGAACAATCATCATGTATAAGCAACTCGTATTCAAAGTCTACTGTCTGATTAAGTATAGATAAAAGTGTCTGCTCAATATATTTTTCGTGATTATAGCAAGTACAAATAACCGAGACTTTGGTGGACATTTTATTCCTCTGTCTTCTATTTTATTTAATTAAGAAGAGTTATATCTTTTTAGCAGGATTACCTAGAACGGTGGTATTTGACCTCACTTTGGTAAATACGACAGCTCCCATGCCAACTGTCGCATCATCTGCTACTTTAACTTTAGGGTGGATAGTTGCTCCGGAGCCAATCAATACTCTCTCACCAATTTCTACATGACCATTGATGGTATTGCTTCCTAGTAAAGAGGTATAGCGACCAATTTTGACATCATGTCCAATAGCACAATTACAGTTGATGAGCGAAAAGTCACCAATAGCTGCACCAGGAGAGATGCTGCAGTTTGGGTTAATAATTACACCTTCACCTATTAAAGAGAATGGGCTCAACACAACACTAGGGTGAATAAATGAGATAGCATTACCGCCTTTATCTTTTAGCATTTCGGCAATACTAGCGCGAGCATAACCTTCCCCTCCAAATGCCAAAATAAAATCAAACTGTTCAAGATCATCTAGCATGGAGATTGATTTTACTTCGTGGCCATAAAATGTTGTTCCTGATACAAAATATTCGTCAGTCACACAAAAACACAAGAAACGTTCACGAATATCATTTACATCTTGTATCCAGCTGTACACTTCCGCAGCTAGACCACTAGCTCCAAATATAATAATTGGATTAGACATTATTTACCCCTGCTCAATCTCGGTTTTTTCAACGTGTATTTTTAACAAGCCAAACTCATCATTTATCACGATGCTATTTTCGCTACTATTTACAGATTTATCGCTTGGTTCATCAATAAACTGATAAGCACGTACAGAGTATCTATCACCATCATTATCAATTAGAGCCTTAGGAAAAACTTTAAATGGTCCATAATCTAATGCTCTCAATATGCGATAGTTCTCAAGCGTTGATTGTTTTATATCTAGCCAGCCATTTCCGGGGATATCTTTGGACAGATACAGATAGTCGTATCTCAATGGCTGTTTAGTCAAGCAAGGAGTACTGCCTGTTTGCAACAATTCATCAATTACGTTTGAAAAGGCTTCTAATCCGGCATGCATACATTTATGAGCGACCTGATATGCTTTGTCATGCTTATCAACTAATACGTCGGAAAAAGCAATAGCCTCACCAGTGTCTACACCTTCATCAACATAATGCCAAGTGACACCGGTTTTTTCTAATTGATGAAAAATAGCCCAACTAGGTGCGTTTCTTCCTCGTAAATTTGGTAAAAGTGCATTATGAAAATTGATAATAGTTACATTCTTTAAAGTCAGTAACTTCCCTTTAAAAAGGTAGTTATTATTCGCACTGATGATTAATGTATTACCAGACAGCCACCTGAGTAACGAAGACTCGATATCTTCTTTCGTATGCTTAAATTGATATGCGACGTCGTGTTTTTGAGCAAATGACTCAAGAGTAGAAAAAGGTTGCATCTCTGTCTGTAACAATTTCAGCGTCACATCATATTGAAGAAGCTTGGAAGCAACGTCTTGAGCTATCTTACCAAAACCGATCACGATTACGGTTTCAAACTTTAATTTAGACACTGCGCCCTCCATCAATCACAAGATCTAAACCAGTCACCCAGCGAGACGCTCTGCTACTCAAAAAATAACAGGCCTCTGCAACATCTTCAGGTTTGCCTAAACCTAAAGGATATAGGTTATGTAACTTTTCAAGTGCTGCTTCGCCCAAATCAACCGCTACATCTTTTGTGTGCTTGGTCTCAACCCATCCAGGCGAAACGGTATTTACTCTGATTTTACGCGGAGCTAATTCTCTAGCCATTGATTTACTTGCAGAAATCAAAGCCCCTTTTGCTGCAGAATAAGCAACTAATCCTGGCTCACCAACGAAATGGGCAATGCTAGAAATCAGTGTAATACTTCTATCCTGAGACTTATCTGAATATAAAGCGTTCGAAAAAAGCTGGCAAAGGATCAAGTGACTATTTACGTTCGTTTGCATAGTCAAAAGAAGCTCTTCATCCGATACTAACTTCAACGGCAAGATTTTATGGTAGCCCGCAGCACAGATAAGATCTGTAACTTTACCTTGCTCAGTAACGATCTTTTTCAGCAGCGGTTTTAATGATGAAGGAGACTTCAAATCCCAAACATAAGCGGCTGAGGAATCTTTTCCTAAAGATTCCTCAGCGGTTTTAAGGCTCTCTTCATTACGTCCAAGAAGGATCACAAAGTTTCCCTTTTGAACATGTTTGTGAGCAATACTCAAGCCAATGTCTGAAGTCGCTCCTGTGATAAGAACTTTTCTTTTCATCGAAATTACTGAGGAAGTAGCTCGAGCAATTGACCCACAGTTTTTCGTTCGATTAAATCACCGTGTCCAATTTCTACTTGATATTCATCTGCGAATAAAGTGATAAGAGATAATTGGGCTAAAGAGTCCCACTCTTCCGTTTCTTGATATTCAAAATCAGGAGTTAGCTCTTCTACTTCCAACTCTAGGATCTTCAGCTAGTTCTTCCAAAAAAACAGTCATTTATACATCCAACTTAATTAGTTTACATAGTGTAAGTTCATTGACATCAATCAAGGTCGCCCCCCAACTCAGACCTACACCAAAGCCTGATAATAGTGCTTTTTTACCCTCAAAGCCCGAATTCTTCATCCAAGATGATAAAATCGACATTGGGACAGTTGCGGACGAAGAGTTACCATAAATAGTCACTACCTCTGAAGGTAACTGCTCTTCCGTTACCTTCAGTGCTGAACGGAAACGATCCAAGATAAACTTATTTGCTTGATGAAAGAAAAAGTAGTCAATCTCTTCTGGTTTTGTGTTCGTTTCAATAAACTCTTTAATAAAATTGATTACCGTTGTTTGAGTAAACGTAAAAACATCTCTACCTTGCATGACCAAATGCTCAGAACAACGCCAATTTCCTTCTTCGTCCTCAGCAAGAGCGGCAGTATCAGAGGTACAAGGGTTTACCATACCACCTGATGGGATCATTAAAGCTTTTGCTCCTTTACCATCATGTTTGATCTCAAGAGGGGCCTTCACATTTTCCGCTCTTCTTTCTATTAAAGTGATAGTAACTGCATCCCCAATAAGAGGGTATGAGTTACGATCTTTTAAAGAAACCTTACGGCTTAAAACATCACCAGCAATTAGCAACACTTTTTGCGCATCACTATTACGAACTAGGCTCGAAGCTTCAAACAAACCTCGAATATAGCCATTGCAACCATCGTTGATGTCCATGCAATAACAATCGGTTTTAAAGTCAAAAGCGCCATGTACTATCGAAGCCGTTGACGGAATTGGGTAATCAGGAGTTTGAGTTACCACCAAAATTCCATCCACATCCTGATAGTCGCACCCAAGAGTGGTTGACAGGTCCTCAAGCAAAGGAAAAATCATATCAGTGAGCGCCGTTTCTTTTGAAACAACATGATGTTGATTGTATCCCATTAGCTTCTTCAGCTTTTTAGAACTCTGCTCTGTGTGTGAGTAGTTTTTTATCTCATCATCAAAGTAAGAAATATGCTTTGGAACGGCTGCGACTATCCCTTTCAGCGAGATATTGCCAATATCACTTTTCATAAATTAACCTTGAATCGTTTTAAGATACTCACCAATAACATGCGGCGAAACAAAATTCTCAGGAACCAAACCTTCACCAGGAATTGAAATAGCTAGCTGAGCTTCGATCTCACTTACTAGGACTAACAAATCAAAAGAGTCCAACAGACCTGATTCAAAAAGTTCAGTATCTTTAGCAAACTCATGTTCTGGTTTCATTGTGGTTAAGATTGCTATAATTTTTTCACACATACTACTATTTAACCTTTACAAATTCTTGTAGTGCTTTCTCTGAAAAAGCTTTTCTATTTAACTTACCATTTGGCGTAAAAAGCATTTCTTGTACAAAGCCAATCTTGCTTGGAATCATGTACTTTGGTAAACGTTTCGTCAGTGCAACTTTAAGCTCAACTTCACTCATCGAACTACTGCATTGAACAAAAGAATAAAGCACTTTATCTTCTGATAAATAACCAACAACACACTGTTCGACAGCATCTAGCTCCATGATCTGAGACTCAATTTCACCAAGTTCTATACGATAGCCATTGTGCTTAATCTGGAAGTCTTTTCTACCAATATAATAAATTAAACCATCAACAAGTCTAACCAAGTCTCCGGTACGATAGATCATATCAATGTATTTATCTTGAAGTGGGTTTTGACAAAATACCTCTTCTGTTTTTTCTGAGTTAGCCCAATACCCAAGCGCTAAGCTAGAGCCTCGAACGCACAATTCACCTTCATCATTACGTTGGTCGTTTTCATCTAGGATTAGAATTCCTGAGTTATGGCAAGGGATCCCTATAGGTAAGCTATCCCCATCCCAGTCTGACGGCACATCATAGTAGGTGCAATCAACGGTAATTTCTGTTGGTCCGTACAAGTTAGAGTAATGAGCATTAGGATGCTTATCTAACCAGTACTTAATCGTCTTCGCTGGCATTACTTCCCCAGCAAACAATACATTCTTCAAGCATGGCAATTGAAACTGATCAAGTAACTTAAGGTTCGCAATATTTACAAGCAATGAAGGAACCCAGAAGATCGTTGTTATTGCTTTTTCTTTCAGGTATTCAAGTGTTTTCTGAGGAAAAATAAACACGCTTTCAGGAATAACATGCAATTCTGCCGCATTAGACAACGCCAAATAGATGTCTAAAGTCGAGTTATCAAAGAATAGTGGTGCTTGACTACCAATAATATCAGCCTTGCTCACTTCATAGGCTGAATTAGCCCAATCAATATAATCAATAACACTAGAATGGCAAATAGTGACACCTTTTGGTGTGCCTGTAGAGCCTGAAGTAAAAATTATATAACATGGATCTTTATCAATAACGGTTTGATTAAACTTTTCGATATCAGCCCAAATATCTTGCATAGGTAGCTTAGATGTTGGTATTTCATCGATATTAATAGTTGAAATTGGACTATCTAATTCTAATGAATTTAATAAATTTCGAGACGTTTCATCATAAAGAACAAGACAATCTTGAAGGTTAGATAAGATCTTTAATAGTCGTTCTTTAGGTGAGTTAATGTCTACGGGGCAGTAAATCCCTCCAGCCATTGTCGCAGAAAAGATCATGGAGAGTGCATTTACAGATTTTTTCGCAAACACAACAATCGGCTTGTTTAAACTTCCCTGCTGTCTTAGTTGCAATGAGATAGCATATGACTTTGCTGTACTTTCTGCATAAGTCAAAGAGTGGATCGAATCCGAAACACAAATATTTTCTGGATGTTTCATCGACGATGCTTGTAGATATTTCAGGATGCTGTTTCTCATCTTATACTCTCTTTTTGCAACCAATCATGATTTTTTAAGTATTTGTTTTATCTTGTTTACCATTGATTCACACAAATCAAAATATATAGGCAAGCATAAGATCCTTTTACTAGTCGAGCGACTAACTTCACATGGAGTTCCTTCATGACCATAACTATCGACAAGATCTAAACTTGGATAAAAGTACCTTCTTGGAAAAATGTTATTCGCTTCCAAGTTAGCCTTAGCTCTAAGTAATGACTGCTCCGAGTCAAACACGATTGGTACGTACGCACCATTAGGTTTTGAGCTATCCGACCAATATTGCATTTGGAAAACATCAGAAAGGTGGGTTTGATAACTTTGCCATAAGCCTCTTCGCTTGGTCATGATACTTTCTATATCATCTAGAACACAGTGACCCATAGCGGCTTCAAACTCATTCATCTTGGCATTGGTTCCAACACCTTCTATTGAATCCGGTCCTGTTATTCCAAAGTTAATCATAGAGCGTACTTTAGCTGCTAGCTCATCACATTGTGTAATCACAGCTCCACCCTCTATCGTGTGGAATAACTTTGTGGCATGGAAACTTAATGTACTTATATCACCGTACGTTAATACACTTTTTTTATTTAGGTCCACACCAAAAGCATGAGCGGCATCATAGATAACTTTTAGACCGTGCTTGTTTGCTATAGCTTGAATCTCATTTACTTTACATGGGTTACCAAACACGTGCACCGGTACTATTGCAGACGTTTTTTCTGTAATAAGATCTTCAATTAAATCAGGATTGATATTAAAGGTATCACTTTCAATATCACAAAAAACAGGGGTTAAATTTTCCCAATTAAGCGTGCTTGTGGTCGCAGCGAAAGAGAAAGGTGTTGTGACCACCTCTCCAGCTAGATTAAGTGCTTTGTAAGCAACTTGAAGTGCCAATGAGCCATTTGCAACCAATATAACATGCTTAACACCAAGATACTCAGCTAGTCGAGATTCTAAATCCTTAACGAGAGGACCACTATTGGTCAACCAACCGCTCTCGTACACACGATCAACATATTGTTTATACTTATCTTTTGACGGTAGATATGGTTTTGTTACAGGAACAATTTCATTGCTCATCATTTAATATCTCATTGCAACTAACGAGTAGTGCTATTTTTGTTCGGTGACTAACTCGGAAAGGTAACGTCCGTAATCATTTTTTTGCATCGGTTTTGCAATGGATAGTATCTGGTCTCTTGTTAACCACCCATTGCGCCACGCAATCTCTTCTAAACAGGCAACTTTAAGACCTTGAACATTTTCAATGGTTTGAACAAACGAAGAAGCTTCATGTAGGCTTTCATGCGTTCCAGTATCTAACCAAGCAAAGCCGCGCCCTAGTAATTGAACATTCAGGTCACCTTGCTCAAGGTACATTTGGTTTAGCGTCGAAATCTCTAATTCACCACGAGCTGAAGGTTTGACTTTTTTTGCCAATTCGACGACTCGGTTATCATAAAAATACAGCCCAGTGACAGCATAATTGGATTTAGGCTTTACTGGTTTTTCTTCAATCGAAATCGCCTGCATATTGGCATCAAATTCTACAACGCCAAATCGCTCAGGATCTTTAACCTGATAACCGAATACCGTCGCGCCACGGGTCTTCATCGCAGCTTGCTGAAGGATAGGTGTGAACCCTTGCCCATAAAAGATGTTGTCACCCAGCACCAAACATACTGAGTCATCGCCAATGAATTCTTCACCAATGATGAAGGCTTGAGCTAAGCCATCTGGGCTTGGTTGAATCGCGTATTGCAACTCAATGCCAAACTCTGAGCCATCACCTAATAGACGCTGAAAACCCTCCTGGTCTTCTGGCGTGGTGATGATCAAGATTTCACGAATGCCCGCAAGCATAAGTACTGACAACGGGTAGTAAATCATTGGTTTGTCATAAACCGGCAGTAACTGCTTAGAGACACCGCGTGTAATAGGGTAAAGGCGAGTGCCCGAGCCACCTGCTAAAATAATGCCTTTCATTATTCGCCCGCTCCTAATCGCTCTAAACTGTATGAACCATCAAGCACACGTTGCCACCATTGTGGGTTGTTTAGGTACCATTCGACGGTTTTGCGAATACCGCTTTCAAACGTTTCTTCTGGCGTCCAGCCAAGCTCTTGAGCAATCTTGGTGGCATCAATTGCGTAGCGCACATCATGACCAGGGCGATCTTTCACATACGTGATCAAAGATTCATAAGACTCTATCCCGGCAGGTTTGTTTGGTCGCAGCTCTTCAAGCAAAGCACAAATGGTTTTCACCACTTCGATGTTGGCTTTTTCGTTATGGCCACCAATGTTGTAGGTTTCACCGACTTCACCTTCGTTGACCACTTTGTACAGCGCGCGAGCATGGTCTTCCACAAACAGCCAATCTCGGATCTGCATACCATCACCATACACAGGCAACGGCTTGCCATCGAGGGCATTTAAAATCATCAGAGGGATCAACTTCTCTGGGAAGTGGTACGGGCCATAGTTGTTGGAGCAATTAGTGATAAGTGTTGGTAAGCCATAAGTACGTTGCCAAGCGCGAACCAGGTGATCGCTCGAAGCTTTAGATGCAGAATATGGGCTGCTCGGCGCGTATGAAGTGGTTTCGGTGAACAAATCATCCGTTCCCTCTAAATCACCATACACTTCATCCGTAGAAATATGATGAAAACGGAATGCCGATTGGCGCGCTTCATCTAAGCCCGACCAATATTGACGAGCCGCTTCAAGCAAATGGTAAGTGCCCATCACGTTGGTCTCAATAAAAGCAGCAGGACCATCAATAGAGCGATCGACATGAGACTCAGCCGCCAAATGCATCACCTTATCGGGTTGATGCTCTGAAAACACGCGATCTAGTTCAGCTCGGTCACAGATATCCACTTGCTCGAAGTAGTAACGTTCACTCTCTGAGACATCAACCAGTGATTCTAGATTCCCTGCGTAGGTCAGTTTATCTAAATTGATGACGGTATCTTGGGTGTCACGAATGATATGTCGGACAACAGCTGAGCCAATGAAGCCTGCTCCACCGGTTACTAATATTTTCATTACAAATGTTACCTACGTTAATTTTTGTGCCATCAGATACACATGAATACTTTATGATTATTGTAGTTTATAGACTCACTCGAGCATCGTTAGACTCAAGAAGGCTTACTTAGAGCAATTAATATAAAATGATAAAAAACTCAATTAAGATTGAGAAGCATAACCGTCCTGAAAATGTTCAAAATCGGATTCTTGCCAAATAATCTGTCGCTTTAAACGCTCTTTATTAAATGAACGCAGAAGTCTATTTAGATTTTGATGCTTCCAGTCACCAGAAGTTTCAAAACGACACTTATCAAAATCGATAATCCATACCTTATCTTTGTCGTCGATCAAGATATTGTGGATATTCAAATCGGTATGGTTAACGCCAACCTGATGCATCTTGGCAATTTCTTGCCCTATTTTCTGATACATTTCTACCGATAAAGACTGTTCTTGCAAGATACTAACCAGATCTCTGGCGTTTGGGATTCGCTCACTTAATAAATCAGCTTGATAGAAGAGTCCTGACTTTACGGCTCTTGCTGCAATAGGACGAGGAACGTGCACCCCAGCCTCAATTAGCGCCAACAAAAGCTGAAACTCTTGCGCACAACGGGTGTTATCCCAGCCAGAGAACCAATAATGATCGTTAACTAACTTCCCAAACAAACCGCCACGACGGTAATGACGTAGTGCCGCTTGCATGTTCTCTAGTTGGATAAACCATGTCGTGCCTCGCCCCGTCGCACTGCCAACCACCTTGTCGGAGGACTGCCAGTATTCCTCATAAAATATCGGTTGGCTAGGGTCTGTAATGATCTCGTCATCAAACCAGATCACTTGGTTGTTGTTTTTATACTGTTGAATCATACGCTCACCCTCTAGCCTAAATACCGGCTGGCTAATATATACAACCAAGTAAATGCAGCAAACGCCAAAGCAACCATAACGGCAGCAGAGCCTATATCTTTAGCTCGACCACTGAGTTCATGCCGTTCAATACCGATACGATCAACCACTGCCTCAATCGCTGAGTTTACAAGCTCTACAATCAAGACTAATACCACGACCCCGATCATTAAGATACGCTCAACCATGCCGACATCCACTAGCCAAGCCAAAATCACGGCGATACTCAACAGAGCCAACTCTTGTCGAATGGCAGCTTCATGCTTAAAAGCCGCTTTTAATCCTTGGATCGAATAACCCGTCGCTTTAACGATACGCTTTAGCCCGGTGTTACCCGGCTTGCCAGATTCTTGCGATTGATGTGGTGTTGTCTTTGACATTGCAGAACACTTATCAGTACTTAGCTATATTCGAGCCGTGTATTTTACATTTATTGGGGATGTCTGCATAATTTACCTGCCTCTATTCATCGAATCAGACAATAATTATGTTCACTTCTGCCCCATCGTCACTATGCGTCTTGCGCTTGTCCGCTATCGGAGACGTTTGCAATACTATCGCCACCATTCAAGCTATTCAGAAACACTGGCCTTCGACCCAGATTACCTGGATAACGGGTAAACTTGAAGCCCAGTTATTAGCCGCCATCGATGGTGTAGAAGTGATTGTTTTTGATAAAAAAGCGGGACTTGATGGCTACAAATCACTTTGGCGACAGCTGAAAGGCAGAGAGTTTGATGCGCTATTGCATATGCAGTACGCGATTCGAGCGAGTGTCGCAACGTTGGGCATTAAAGCAAAATACAAACTTGGTTTCTCTTCTGATAGAAGCCAGGACTTTCAAACACTATTTACCAATGTCAAAGTGCCTTCCCCGCAATCTCTGCATGTCGCAGATGGCTTAATGGCCTTTGCCCATCAAATTGGGGTACCAAAGGCAGGACTAGACTGGGTACTTTCTTATTCAGACCACGACCAAGCTTGGGCAGAGTCTCATATTTCTCGTAGTAAACCTAACCTGCTGATTGTGCCTGGTGCGAGCAAAGCTTATAAAAACTGGAACGCGGAAGGTTATGTGGATGTGATTCATCACGCCAGAGCAAAAGGCTGGAACGTGATTCTGGCAGGCAGCCCTGCTCAGGTAGAATTGGATCTGGCAGAAGCCATTCAATCTCGCTTGGAAGAACCGTGTCTAAATTTAGTTGGACAAAGTTCAATTCTGCAAATGCTTGCGTTAATAGATAAGGTTGAAATGGTCATCGCCCCCGATACCGGACCAGCACACATGGCGAATGCCATGAAAACGCCAATCATCGGGCTCTATGCACACCATAATCCGCTGCGAGTGGGACCTTACCGCTACCTAAAATACGTTGTCTCAGTGTATGAAGAAACGATCTTTGCGGAAACAGGTAAAAACAGTCACGAGTTAAGCTGGCGAACTCGCGCTAAAGATGAAACGGCAATGAACCGCATTACCAGCACTCAAGTAATGAGCATGTTCGATCAAGTCTTAGAAGATTTGTATCCTCAATACCAGTAAACTTACTGTCTTGATTTGTTAAGAAGGAAATGACCTTGTCCAAACCAACCTTAGCCGTTGCCTTAATTGTAAAAAATGAAGAGAAGCACTTACAAGCTTGTCTAGACACAGTAAAAGATTGGGTCGATGAGATTGTCCTTCTAGACTCGGGCAGCACCGATCGCACCGAAGAAATCGCCCGACAATACACAGATAAGTTTTACACCAATCTAGATTGGCCAGGATTCGGTAAACAGCGCCAACTGGCGCAGCAATACGTTACGGCAGACTACGTTTTGTGGCTTGATGCGGACGAACAAGTCACTCCAGAGCTAAAAGAAAGTATCTTACACGCGGTATCAGCCAATAAGCCGAACGTTTTATACAAACTTAATCGACTAAGCTCAGCGTTTGGTAAGTTCATCTACCATTCTGGTTGGTCTCCAGACTGGATTGTGCGCTTATATCGCACCGAATATACACAATATAATGATTCGCTCGTTCATGAAAAAGTTGATGAGAAAAACTATCAAACTGAAAAACTGGATGGTCGACTGCATCACTACACTTACGAGCACCTGCATCATTACATCAATAAAACCACTGGCTACCTCAAGGCCTGGACAGATGAACGGGAAGGTAAAAAGAAAGCGGGGTTAACGACCGCTATCGTTCACGCTCTTGCGAGCTTTTTGAAGATGTATGTGCTCAAACGAGGTTTCCTTGATGGCAAACATGGCTTCATTCTAGCTTGGCTAAGCATGCACTCTACTTTTGTAAAATACATCGATCTCTACTTACGTGAACAGGCAAGAAAATCATGAAAACGACTTTAATTATCACCACTTACAACTGGAAAGAAGCATTAAAAGCGGTGTTAGAAAGCGTGAAACGTCAAACCGTTTTGCCTGACGAAGTCATTGTTGCAGATGATGGCTCTCGAGAAGACACCAAAGCAATGGTTGACCAAATGCGTGAAGGTTTTCCGGTTCCACTGATTCATAGTTGGCACGAGGATAATGGCTTTCAGCTTTCAATGAGCCGCAACCGTGCGATCGCCAAAGCATCAGGTGACTACCTCATCATGATTGATGGCGACATGGTGCTGTCCCAAACGTTTATTGAATCACATAAGCAAGTCGCAAAACCAAATTGGTTTGTGCAGGGTGGACGTGTGTTAACGGATGAAAGCTGCAGCAAGGCCATCATGGAAAACGGCTTAGTGCCTTCCATTTTCAGCAAAGGCATTCGCAATCGTAAAAACTGCATCACCAACGCCTTGCTATCGAAATGGTTCTCTTACGAGCGGAATAACGATAAAGCCACTCGCGGTTGCAACATGGCATTTTGGCGACAAGATGTCATCGAGGTGAATGGCTTCAACCAAGATTTTGTTGGATGGGGACGCGAAGACAGCGAGTTTGTTCATCGCATGTTGAATGCGGGTAAGTCACGTCTTTACCTAAAATTCGCAGGTGTAGGCTACCACTTGTACCACGTAGAAAACTCTCGTGCGTCACTCGGACAAAATGATGAGATTTTAGAGAACACCATTAAAAACAAGCTTAAACGCTGTGAGAATGGTGTTGATCAATTTCTAGAAGCTTAAGATTATAAAAAAGGGGCGTTTCGCCCCTTTTTTATTGTTGCTGAGATAAAGCGAAGTACTTATCGGCAACCATCAATGAGATCAAACGCTCTTTACGTTTATCTTTGAACTGCTCAACCCACTGGTGCGCATTTTCAATGATCGCTAATGCTTCTTGCTCATTCGCTAGGTAATAATCCATCTTTTCGGGTAAATCAGAATAGTCATCCTTCACTTCAACATAGTGGACGCCTGCCTCTAACTTACCTTCCATAAACCAAGTCTCATATTTTGGCTTTGACATAATAACCAAGGAGTTAGACGACATAGCCCACTTAAGGTTGGTGGCCACATCATTGCCTTCTATACAGAGCAAAAACTTATACTGCAGTTGCTCTTCAATACTCATAAAGCCCTTTTCCCATGGTTTCCCTTCTACCGGGCGGGTCTGGCCAATATTGCATTGCGGATGGTTGTAAAACGCATGAATCACCTTTTTACGATGCGGCTGAAAACCCACGCCGCGCCACGCTACCATGTCCTTTTTATCTTGATAGCGAACAGGATCATCAATAAATTTAAAATGACGAACTTGATTAAGTTTCAACACCACTGAATTTTGGTTGTTACCAAAAATAGGGCGGCTTTTTATAAAGCTCGGTACATTGGGGATGTGTGTAACATCGCCGTTGATGTAGTTAAACGCAAAACTGGAAGGGAAATAGCGTACAACTTGGCGAAGATCGAAAAAATACGTCCAGCCTTTCGTTTTTTTGAATGTATCGATGGTCGAGTAACTTTGTTCTCGGCTATCAACTGAAAACGGCGTTTCACACTTATTGTAATAGTTCACCCGCTCAATACAGCGTTGCTGCTCTGCTTCGGTCAGATTCGAAAGTAAACGCTTGGCTTGTGCTCGATATACAAAGCGAGGGATAAGTATCGAGAGAGCGTTTGAGAAATAATAAGGGAACTTACTGTCTTTCATTGAGTTTTTCCCCAATCGCGATGGCTACTGGCTTGGGAACGAATTGTTCGATACTTCCGCCATGAATCGCTACTTCTCTCACGATAGTCGACGATAAAAACGCAAACTCTTCTTCAGGAGTTAAAAATACGCTCTCGATTCCTGGTAATAGCTTTCGGTACATGTTGGTCAGTCCAAACTCGTATTCAAAGTCTACCGTTGTTCGTAAACCACGAATAAGAACCTTAGCTTTCTCATTTCTCGCGAAATCCACTAATAACCCGGAGAACCCCTTTACCGTCACACCAGGTAAATGCGCTACAACGTCCTGCATCAGTGCAACGCGCTCTTCCAATAAAAACATAGTGTTCTTCGATGGGCTTGCGGCTACGCCAATCACAACCTCATCAAACATTTCGTGAGTACGTTCTATTAGATTGAGGTGACCATTAGTCACTGGATCAAAAGTGCCCGGATAAATGACTTTCATATAATTTACTAAGTTATTCGAAACTGATTGAATTATTGAGGCTCGAACGCAAGATTACAACAACTTAAGCTCGATAATAGCTCGACTTACTTCTGACACTCACTACAAAAGAAGGTATTACGTTGGCCAATCTTTAGCTCTTGAAGTCGTTCGCCGCACTCTGGGCATGGCTCTCCTGCTTTTCCGTAAACCAATAACTCTTGTGCAAAGTAACCCGGCTTTCCATCGGCTTGCGCAAAATCTTTCAGCGTAGTCCCACCTTGCGTAATGGCAATCTCAAGTGTCATTTTGATATTTTCAACAAGTAACCCCCACTCTTGAGAAGTCAACTTACCTGCGGGCCTTGAAGGGTGAATTCGAGATTTAAACAACGACTCATTCGCGTAGATATTTCCGACACCAACCACGACTTTGTTGTCCATGATGAACTGCTTGACGGCGACACGCTTATTTTTAGCTTTCTCCGCTACATATTCCGCATTGAACTCTTCAGTTAAAGGCTCAGGCCCCATGTTTGCTAGCACAGCATGTGACTCGCCAGGAGCACACCACAGCCATGCCCCAAAACGACGCGGATCGTTATAACGCAGTATTTTTCCACTGCTTAGTTTGAGATCCACATGATCGTGCTTTGCTGGCGGAAAGTCAGCATCTAGGACACGTAAAGACCCCGACATGCCCAAGTGAACAATGGCTGTACCTGTGTTTGTCTCAATCAGTAAGTATTTCGCACGACGGCTAATCGCACGGATCACCTGCCCTTCCAATTTTTTAAGCTCTGTAGGAATATCCCAGCGCAATTTAGGCGTTCGAAAAGTAAACGACTGGATCGTTTGTCCAACCATGTGGGGGCTAATTCCCATACGACTGACTTCAACTTCTGGCAACTCAGGCATTAGATTCTCCAATTCACCGGCTAATAGTTCTCGCTGCTAGCATAATCGAAAAGAAAAACGATAAATAGGGAAGCTTATTAGGGGTATAGGCGCAAAAAGGCTCTACTCTGGCATAAGGTAGTTTTCATCGACGGAGATAGCGACCCATTTGTCTTGCCAGGTTTTAAATAGCCAAAAATCAGGTAAACGAAAGAAAGTCACCCGCTGCGGCTCTTCGAGATCCTGATACCAAACTTCTACCGTTTCAGGTACCGCCAAGTTAGGTTTTAAATGATCGTACTGTTCTGAGGTAAGCTCGGTCCCTTCCAATGATTGCCAGCGTGATACAAGTTCACTGATCGGTGCATCAACTTTGATGTTGGATTGCCACCGTCCATCATGCAGCTCGAACTCCCAGCCACTATAGTACAAAGACTCCACCGTATAGTCGGAGCGAAGTACATTTGGGTAAGGGTCTGCTTGATCTGTTAATAGGTAAGTCTTGATCCACATTGGCGCATTTAAGATCACTATAAATGCGATAATGCCCAGAATAAGAATATTGTTCCATCGGCGGCGACGAGCCGGACTCACACGCATAACCATCTCTACTCTCTTATCGTTATGAGTAAATTACCAAAGAGTATTGAGCTTGACTAGAACAACGGTGTGCAAGTGTGTAGGGAAGTTGTAACTAAGCGGCAGAGAGCGATCAATCAAAAATTCGAGTATAGAGTCGGACCAGTAAAATAACTTCAGCAGTGCCTTATAACCCGATGACGTACTGAACCTTTTCTTCAGCACTTTTATTCACGTAATAAAAAACCCAACTCGAAAGTTGGGTTTTTCAATTCATCAAAGAGACTGAAACCAATTATTTGATTTTTGCTTCTTTGTACATAACGTGCTGGCGAACTACTGGATCAAACTTTTTGATCTCAAATTTGCCTGGCATGTTACGCTTGTTCTTATCAGTTGTGTAGAAGTGGCCTGTACCTGCAGAAGATACTAGACGGATTTTCTCACGAACGCCTTTCTTTGCCATTGCTTATTTCCTCTTAAACGTTTTCGCCACGTGCACGCATGTCTGCAAGAACAGTATCAATACCTTTCTTGTCGATGATGCGCATACCTTTAGCAGATAGACGTAGTTTAACAAAACGTTTTTCGCTCTCTACCCAGAAACGATGAGTTTGTAGGTTCGGCAGAAAACGACGCTTAGTAGCATTTCGTGCGTGTGAACGGTTGTTACCCGTTACTGGACGCTTACCAGTTACTTGGCATACTCGTGACATGAATGTCTTCTCCAAAATCGTTTCAGCTCGATATCAACCTTGGTGGCCGAACCTCTCTATCTCTCGAAAAGAAGTTAGAGGTTAAGAACCGCTATGGAAAATCCATACAAGGCTATCAAAGGTCGCGCATTATACTAACTTGATATGCATTGCTCAAGACCCGAACAGATCCTTTTTACAGGTTTTCGTGATCTTTTTTTAGACAGCAGATTTTTTTAGCAGTCCAAGCTGAATTCAGTTAAAAATTTAGTGGCGTGGATGATAGCAGATTTTTAGCAACTAACAACCTAAAAAACGCACAGTTATATCCAGCCTCTTTCAGCAAAAGAGACACTTTCCCCATCTCCGATGACGAAATGGTCCAAAATACGAATATCCACCAATGCTAATGCGTCGGTGAGACGCCTTGTAATCCTTCTGTCAGCTTGGCTCGGCTCAGCGACGCCTGAAGGATGATTGTGCGCTAGAATCAAAGCCGCCGCGTTATGATGCAGAGCACGCTTGACGACTTCTCTCGGATACACCGACGCTGCATCCAACGTTCCTTCAAATAAAATTTCATCTTTTATCACTCGGTGCTGGTTATCGAGAAAAAGAATATAAAAAGCCTCTCTTTGCCGATCCCTTAAAATAGAAGACAGATATAACTTAGTTTGGTCGGGGCTGGTTAAGGCATCACCACGCTTTAGCGTCTCCGCCAAGTAACGTTGTGTCATTTCTAGTACCGCTTGCAACTGAACATACTTGGCTTGCCCCAATCCTTTGTGACGACAAAACTCTTCTTCTGATGCTGAAAATAGTTGTCTGAGCGAACCAAAGTCTTGAATAAGGAAGTCTGCAAGCTCAATCACGTTCATTCCGCGGGTGCCTGTGCGCAAGAAGATGGCCAGTAGCTCAGCATCGGTCAAAGCTTGCGGCCCTCGTTGCAGTAGCTTCTCTCTGGGCATGGACTCATTTGGCAAAGCTTTCAGTATCATCTGATGTCTCTTTATATGGAAAGTGTCCCTATTCCACAAAACAAAAAGCGAAAGTCGAGTATGACTTTCGCTTTCTTCGTACCATCAGTGCTTTCCATGCAACTTAACAGTTCATCAGAGTTTAAAGTTGCCAACCAAGCCGTGAATTTCCGTTCCAGACTGTGATAGCTGCGTGCTGATTGACTCGGCATGCTGCAACGTCTCATTAATGTTGTTCACGATCTGTTGAATAGCTACTAAGTTTTGGTTGATGTCTTCTGCAACCGCACTTTGTTCTTCTGCGGCAGACGCGGTTTGAATACCCATATCTCGAATGGTTCCGATAGAATGATGAACACCAGAAAGAGATTGCTGAATGAGCGCTGATTCTTCAACCGTTTTGACACCTCGTTTTTGGCTCACCGACATCGTACTGACCGCTCTTGACACACCATTTTGTAGCTGCTTGAGCATGTCGCCAATTTCATGAGTACTATTTTGCGTACGACTGGCTAACGAGCGCACTTCATCCGCAACGACGGCAAACCCTCGACCTTGCTCACCGGCTCTAGCCGCTTCAATCGCCGCATTTAGGGCCAACAAATTCGTTTGCTCGGCTATCTCGCCAATCACATCCAGCACTTTGGTTATTTTTTCGGTCTGTAAACTCAACTCAGAAATTGCATCTGACGTGCTGTCTATCTCCGTCACGAGTTCGGTAATGCCTTCTATTGCTTGCTCGACCTCATGCTGAGCGGCGGTGACTTGACTGTTGGCATCGTCAATTGCCTGCGCGGTCGCATTGGTATTGCTGGCTACTTCTTTGGCAGTCATGCTCATTTGCGTCACTGCCGTCACGACTTTGTCCGTCTCTAAACAGTGATCCTGCATTTGACCGCTCGCTTGGCTGGTCTGAGTGTTCAGGCTTTGAGAAACGGTCTGTACTGTCGTCGCAGAGCGATGAATGTCCTGCATCAGTGGGTGCAGCTTATCCATAAACTCATTAAACGCGGCCGCCACTTCACCGACTTCATCCTGACTTTCGACTTTTAAACGAGCCGTTAAGTCACCGCCGCCTGCGGCAACATCTTTTAATGAAGCCGCGACATGTTGTAATGGCTGAATGCCTTTAGACACCACGATACTGGTGAGAACACTGGTAATGATCAATCCAATAACGGAAATCAACACGGCAGATAACGTATGCTCTTTTAGCTCTTGAGTCTTTAACTCTCTGTGCATCGCAACTTGCTGGTCGATGTCATCAATATAAACGCCAGTACCTAAAACCCAGTCCCATTTCGATAGATATTCTGCATAGCCCAACTTAGGCGCTTGTGCGTCAATGGTCGGTTTATGCCACGAGAAATAGAGGAACCCATCCCCTTTTTGAGAAGCGTCAATCAAGCCCGCAATAACTGCGACCCCATTTTCATCTTTTAAGTCGTAAAGGTTTTTACCCTCTAATGCAGGTTTGATGGCGTGCAACGTATTCACACCTTGAGAGTCGTAGGCAAAAAAGTAGCCATCGCTTTCAAAGCGCATGGCTTTCAGAATTTCTTTTGCTGCCTCTTTATTACTTCCATTTACATCCGTGTCGTATAACGGTTTTATCGCCGTCACGCCCATCATCATATAGGCTTGTAACTCTTTCTTTTTCGTTTCGATGAGCTCTTGCCTGTCTCTTGCCAGCTCCGCTTCCAAACTTTTACTGCTGTTGATGTAATACACCACTGAGATCAACGTGGTGATCAACAACAGCGGAATTAGGGTTATCAGCAGCAATTTGTTTCGACTTTTCAACACCATGGTTTCCACTACCTCTTTTTCTTTTCAGACTTGCAAACTCCGCGCAACTTGTCTGTGAGGTAGGCGAGAATTTTCCCTTCCTCGGTCAGATTAATACTCTGGAGTTTGATGTGAATTATCTTCTCGTTATATATGCTCGGGCGGTCAGACTTTGAATTGTGTTAAAATCCGGTCATCAAATTGGAGATCTCACATGCAAACACTAGCAGGAAAGAAAATTCTACTCGGCATCAGTGGCGGTATTGCCGCGTATAAATGTGCGGAGCTAACCCGTCGCCTCATAGAGAGAGGAGCGCAAGTTCAAGTTGTAATGACGAAAGCCGCAAAAGAGTTCATTACCCCTTTAACCATGCAAGCCGTTTCGGGCCGTCCTGTCTCGGACAGTTTACTAGACCCAGCAGCGGAAGCCTCTATGGGTCATATTGAATTGGCCAAATGGGCAGATTTAGTGCTATTAGCGCCAGCGACCGCGGACTTAATCGCACGCATGTCCGCAGGCATGGGGAACGATTTACTTACTACGCTCGTGCTCGCGACGGATTCCCCTGTTGCTGTTTCTCCTGCGATGAATCAACAGATGTATCGCAATATCGCAACCCAAGAGAACATCGCTACGTTAGCGCGTCGTGGTATGCACATCTGGGGCCCTGCGGCAGGAGAGCAAGCCTGTGGTGATGTAGGACCAGGTCGAATGCTGGAACCAATGCAGCTAGTACATCTATGTGAACAGTTCTTTCAACCAAAATTGCTAGAAGGTAAGTCGATACTCATTACCGCCGGACCAACTCGCGAAGCGATTGATCCAGTGCGTTACATTACTAACCATAGCTCTGGGAAAATGGGCTATGCATTGGCGAGCGCCGCAGCGCAGATGGGAGCAAAAGTCACCCTCGTGAGCGGTCCTGTCAGTTTAAATACGCCCGTAGGTGTTGAGCGCATAAATGTTTCCAGTGCACAAGAGATGCACGAAGCCGTTATGACACATGCAAACAGGCATGATGCGTTTATTAGCTGCGCTGCCGTTGCCGACTACCGCCCACAAACGATCGCGTCTCAAAAGTTGAAAAAGACAGAAGACAACGACGAAATGGTCATTAATATGGTTAAAAATCCTGATATTGTTGCATCTGTGGCAGCAATGACGGAGAAGCGTCCGTTTACCGTCGGTTTTGCGGCTGAAACCAATGATGTAGAGACCTATGCTCGAGGCAAGTTAACAAAGAAAAACCTCAATATGATCTGTGCAAACGACGTTTCGGTTGCAGGGCAAGGATTTAACAGCAACGACAACGCGATTACCCTTTACTGGCCTGAAGGTGAACTTGCGCTCGCTTTAGAATCAAAAGAAGCATTGAGCTTTAAAATTCTCGAAAAAATGCATCAATTGATGTAACTAACGTTTGAAAACCCTGCCAATTTTTTACAAAAGCTGGCATAAATTTGGTACAAAAATGACAACTAAGGGTGTTAAATCTCCCATTCCACCCTTAGTGGTCTAGTTTGAGGCGAAATAGCGTCTTATAATCCCCTCCGCTCAACTTTGTATTTTGAAAGGAAGTAACTAATGGCCGGCAGTAAAAAATCCAACCGTCGTGAAGAGATCTTACAAGCATTGGCAGAAATGCTTGAATCAACAGATGGCGCTTCACGCATTACTACGGCAAAACTGGCCAAGCAAGTCGGCGTTTCAGAAGCCGCGCTGTATCGTCATTTCCCAAGTAAAGCGCGCATGTTCGAAGGGTTGATTGAGTTCATTGAAGAAGCCTTGATGACACGCATCAACCGTATTCTAGACGACGAAAAAGATACACTAGAGCGTATTCGTATGGTGATGCACCTTATTTTGGCGTTCTCTGAACGTAACCCAGGTCTGACACGCATTTTGTCGGGTCATGCTCTAATGTTTGAAAATGAACGTCTACGTGAACGCATCAATCAACTCTTTGAGCGTATAGAAACACAATTGCGCCAAATCCTGCGTGAACGTAAGATTCGTGAAGGGAAGTCTTTCCCTGTCGAAGAGCGCATCCTAGCCGCGCAAATTCTGGGACAAGTTGAGGGGAGCCTAAACCGCTTTGTGCGTAGCGACTTTAAATACCAGCCGACTGCAAACTTTGACGAGTACTGGGCGCTTTTGAGTGCACAAATAAAGTAAAAGACTATGAGTAAAGACAAATACACGCAGCCCGAGTTTTCTCTTTCACTTCTTCACCCTCGTAACTGGGGCGTATGGCTTGGTTTTGGTCTGTTGGCCATCCTCGTCAATATTCTTCCTTATCGGCTGCTGCTTTCATTAGGTCGTTCACTCGGTAAATTTGGCATGCGCTACGGTAAAAAGCGTGTCCACGTTGCTCAGCGTAACTTAGAATTGGCCTTTCCAGACAAAACACCTGAAGAGATTCAACATATTGTTGAAGAGAACTTCAAAAATACCGGTATGGCACTGATAGAAACCGGAATCACTTGGTTCTGGCCGACTTGGCGCTTTAAAAACCTGATCGTCGAGAAAGATCTCGGCGCACTGCGTGAAAAAGCCAAAGAAGGTAAAGGCGTCCTACTTTGTTGTGTCCATGCTCTTAATCTAGAGATCACTGCGCGTGCTTTCGCCGTGTTAGGCGTGGCCGGGTACGGCGCGTTTCGTCCGCATAATAATCCTGCTTATAACTTTATCCAGTATTGGGGACGGACACATAACGGCAATAAACTGATTGATCGTAAAGATGTAAAAAAGATGATTCGTGTTTTACGCAGCGGTGAGCGTCTGTTCTATTTACCGGATCACGATTACGGTCGCAAAAAATCAGTATTTGTGCCCTTCTTTGCCGTAGACGATGCGTGTACGACAACAGGCACGAGCATTCTGGCGTATACCTCAAAATGTGCGATCATCCCAGGCTCAGGGTTTCGCAATGACGAAGGAAAGTACGACATCATCGCCGATAAGTGCATTGAAGCCGATTATCCACAAAAAGACGAAGTCGCCGCTGCCGCTTATATGAACAAGTATGTGGAAGAAGTCATTCTACGCGCTCCAGAGCAATGGATGTGGCTCCATAAACGCTATAAAACCATGCAAGATGAGCATGTCGAGAAAGGCATTCGCTATAAGTAAGTGGTCAAGGCGATGAATCCAAAAACAAAAAAGGGCAGATGAATATCCATCTGCCCTTTTTACTTTTTCAGAAAAAGTAACCAATTAAATGCCGTATTCTGTGCGGTATGCTTTGACTGCTTCTAGATGCTCTTTGTCTGTGCCTTTCTCTTCAAGGAAAGTCACAAGATCAGTCAGGCTAACGATCGAGATGATTGCACAACCAAAGTCACGCTCCACTTCTTGGATCGCAGACAGTTCACCTTTGCCTTTTTCTTGGCGGTCAATCGCAACCAACACACCAGCAAGGTCTGCGCCATTTGCTTGAATGATTTCCATCGATTCACGAATCGCAGTCCCTGCTGTGATTACGTCATCCACTAGCATGATGCGACCTTCAAGCGCAGAGCCTACAAGGTTACCGCCTTCGCCGTGATCTTTCGCTTCTTTACGGTTGAAGCAGTAAGGCGTGTCGACGTCATGATGATCCGCCAGCGCGACTGCTGTTGTCGTCGCGATTGGGATACCTTTGTACGCCGGGCCAAACAGCACATCAAACTCAATGCCTGAATCAGCGAGCGCTGCTGCGTAAAAACGACCAAGACGCGCTAGGTCACGACCAGTATTGAAAAGACCAGCGTTAAAGAAGTACGGGCTTTTACGGCCAGATTTCAAAGTAAACTCACCAAACTTAAGAACTTCTTTCTCAAGTGCAAACTCAATAAATTCACGCTGGTATGCTTTCATTATTTTCTCTCTATGTCCTTGGTTTCTTGTGTCTCTTCTCGACAATCATTCATTTCTCTATTGTCGAGATAAAAAAATAGCCCCCATAATGGGAGCTATTTAAATCAATTGGCTAACGCCGCCTTCTGCGCTGCGACAATTTCCGTAATGCCGACTTTCGCCGACTCTAGCAGAGCCATCAGCTGCTCGTGACTGAACGGTTCACCTTCTGCGGTGCCCTGAATTTCAATCATCTTGCCTTCTTCGGTCATTACTACGTTCATGTCTGTGTCTGCCGCTGAATCTTCAACGTATTCAAGATCACACAATACTTCGTCGCCTAGTAAGCCGACAGAAACTGCCGCTACGTGGCCTTTCATTGGGTTTGCTTTTAGCTTGCCGCTATCTACTAGGTGTTGGAACGCATCGGCCATTGCAACACTTGCGCCGCTGATGGATGCAGTACGCGTACCACCGTCTGCTTGGATAACGTCACAGTCAACGGTGATCATGAACTCACCCATGGCTTTTAGATCGACAACAGCACGTAGGCTTCGCGCGATAAGACGCTGAATTTCCATCGTACGGCCGCCTTGTTTGCCACTTGCCGCTTCACGACGAGTACGCGAATGTGTTGCTCGAGGTAGCATGCCGTATTCAGCTGTAACCCAGCCTTTACCTTGACCTTTTAGCCAACGTGGCACAGATTCTTCGACGGTCGCATTACACAACACTTTGGTGTTACCGAACTCAACTAGCACTGACCCTTCAGCGTAAGCTGTGTAGTTACGAGTAATTTTGATAGGGCGAACTTGATCCGCCTTGCGATCGTTTGGACGCATGGGCATCTACCTTAAATATGAGGAGAAGACGATTTGGTTGGGCGAAGATTATAACGGAATCGATTCCGGATTCATAGGTTACGCATCTGGCACAACATAAACAATCCATACATCCCGCGCACCTATCGACGCAGCGTGATACACTCTTGAAGTAATTTTCAAAAAATGAAGACAGGAAAATTCGATGATTTACAGTATGACAGCGTATGCACGCAAAGAAGTAAAAGGCGATTGGGGTTCTGCGGTATGGGAAATCCGCAGCGTGAACCAGCGTTATTTAGAAACATACTTCCGCATGCCAGAGCAATTTCGCGGGTTAGAGCCCGTTTTACGTGAGCGTTTTCGTAAGCGCTTAGCGCGAGGCAAAGTAGAATGTAATCTACGCTTTGAAGCAAACCCTGCCGCAAAAGGTGAGCTTAGCATCAATGAAGCGCTTGCTAGCCAGGTAATTAAAGCCGCTGAACAAGTCATGCACATGACTGGTGAACTGAGCCGAATCAATCCATTTCAAGTCATGCAATGGCCGGGGGTAATGGAAACGCCAGAGCAAGACATGGATGCGGTAAATAAAGTGCTACTAGAAGCGTTTGATGGCGCAATGGATGAATTTATTGAAGCGCGCGCTCGTGAAGGCGAGAACATGAAGGCGCTAATTGAGCAACGCCTAGAAGCGATCACATCAGAAGTTGTGAAAGTGCGCGCACGCATGCCAGAAATACTAGAGTGGCAACGTGAGCGTCTGTTCTCTAAATTTGAAGATGCGAAAGTAGAGTTAGAACCATCTCGCGTTGAGCAAGAGCTAATCCTTCTGGCACAGAAATCAGACGTAGCAGAAGAGCTAGACCGTCTTGATTCTCACGTAAAAGAAACCACAAACATTCTGAAAAAAGGTGGCGCAGTCGGTCGTCGTCTGGACTTCATGATGCAAGAGTTCAACCGTGAATCGAACACGCTAGCGTCGAAATCCATCAGCACCGACATCACCGCATCGGGCGTTGAACTGAAAGTTCTAATTGAACAGATGCGTGAGCAGATCCAAAACATTGAATGATCTAAAAGTCATCGAGTATTGAAACAAAAAAGCCCCGCTAATACGGGGCTTTCTTTTATTCGTCTTTTTCCAAGGTACTGTTATCAACGTAGGGCCAATAATGATGTCCAATTCTGATCAGCAAAGTAGCCGCAGCCAAAATAAACGCAGCCAGAGATAACCACACAACCAAAACTGCATCCAGCTCTTTCATTCCGAGAGTGATATAGCGGGCGATTGCCATCATCGCGATATAGATAGGATAGCGTACCGGAATTTTACCGTTCATCACGAACTGCTGCACCATGGCGAGCACTTCCAGATAGATAAACATCAAAAGAATATCTGTGAGTAAGACACGCTTCTCTACAAATACGTGCACAAACTCTTGCATCATGGCGTACAACGTCGCCAAGGTAATAGAGACTAATAACACCGCCTCCAAAATATGGAAGATTTTCAGGAAAGGTCGACTAAAGGATTTCGGTAAATTCGACGGCATGGTCCATTATCCAAACAAAGAAAATAGGCCTTGAGTTTAGCATGCAACGATCTTCAATCAATCAGAATAAACATCAGTGCGAATCGACTCCAAGTCCTGGCATTTGCTTATAAAAATGCTCCGCTTATTTGGCGGAGCGCTTTTGTGTTATAGGACCTGTGGCATCACTTACGCCACTTGCTGCTTTTTTTCAGCTACGCGCTTTTTCTTCCGATATTTAGGGTGAGTGATCGGAATCGCAGATAGGAGTTTTTTGGTGTATTCGTTTTGCGGGTTTGCATAAATTTCTTTAGCGCTGCCTGCTTCTACCACTTTACCAAAATACATCACGGCAACTTTGTCAGAGACATGTTTCACCACCGAGAGATCGTGAGAGATAAATATGATCGCCAAATTCATTTCTTGTTGCAGTTGTAGCAATAGGTTCAAGATTTGCGCCTGTACCGACACATCTAACGCAGATACCGATTCATCACAAATCAGTAGTTTAGGCTTCAATGCAATCGCGCGAGCAATACCGATACGCTGCCGTTGTCCGCCTGAAAATTCATGTGGATAACGGTTTACTGCCGTTTCTGGTAATCCCACTTTGATTAAAAGCTCTTTTACCCATTGTTTACGCTCTGTTGGCGTGCCAATTTTATGAATAACAAACGGTTCTTCCAGAATCATACCGATGGTATGACGCTGATTGAGTGACTCCATTGGGTCTTGAAAGACGATTTGCATGTCTTTACGCAGCGAGCGCATCTCTTTAACAGACAATTTAGTGATGTCTTTACCTTCAAAGAAAATCTTACCTTCCGTTGGCTCGTATAACTTTAAGATCGTGCGACCAAGGGTGCTTTTACCACAACCTGACTCACCAACTAGCCCCAGTGTTTCACCTTCAGAAACAGACAGTGAAACCCCGTCTACCGCTTTGATGGTGTAGCCTTTCTTGAACAGCCCTTTACCAGAAACAAAGTGCTGCTTAAGATTTTCAATTCTTAATACTTCTTTTGCCATAACATCCTCTTTTATGACTGGTTCACTTTGCTCAGTTAACTGGCAAACATACTGGCATCAATAGGCTTGATATCGATCATCTGCTTTGGCTCATTATCTAAGCTCGGCATCAACCCCATCAAACGCTCTGTGTATGGGTGCTGCGGGTTATCAAACAACTCAAAAATTTCTGCTTTTTCGACAATACGCCCACCATACATCACGGCAACATCATCACACACTTCTGCCACAACCCCGAGATCGTGAGTGATGAAGATCATTGCCATGCCTGTTTCTTCCTGAAGCTCGTTCATCAGTTCAAGGATAGACGCCTGAACCGTAACATCCAACGCTGTAGTCGGTTCATCACAAATCAGAATATCCGGCTTACAGGCCAATGCCATCGCGATCATGACACGCTGGCGCATACCACCAGATAGGTTATGGGGATACTCATTCAATCGCTTCTCTGGCATTGGAATTTTTACTTTTGCCAGCATCTCAATCGAGTACGCCTCCCGCTCCTTTTTGTCGAGCTCAGGTCGATGGAGCTCAAGCACTTCACATATTTGACGACCAATGGTATGCACTGGGTTAAGCGCCGTCATTGGGTCTTGGAAGATGATCGAAATGCGATCGCCACGCATGGCGTACATCTCTTCCGCAGGCAAATCAACTAGGTTGGTGCCGCGATAATTCACTTCACCTTTAATGATGTTGCCATATGGCTTAGGTAATAGCCCCATGATCGACATTGAGGTTACGCTCTTACCACTACCTGACTCTCCCACCAGACCGAGTGTACGCCCAGCTCTCACATCAAAGTTCACACCATGCAGAACCTTCACTGGCCCATCATCGGTGGTAAATTCAACTTCGAGATCTTTAACACTTAGGATTACATCGTTTTCCATAACCAATCCTTACAGCTTATAAGTGTCATCTACGACAACAACAGGTTCAAAAGCTTTGCCTGATTTCATCGCTTGTTTCGTTTCTTTTTTGATATCACTATCAATCCAGTAAGTGCCATCGCCTATGATTGAACCACTGAACAGCGCCTCTGTCATGCGATTCATTGGCTTATCTGGAAACTTTAACCAGCGCCAGTGACCATAGCGGACATAAGGAACCATGTAGCCTGGGACGATAACGTGAGCATCAATGATGTCACGCTGAATCTCATGACCTAGCTGGATCTTTTTATCCATATCCATGCCAAAACGATACTCGATGATCTTTTCATCCAGTTCAGGCGTGCTGTAGTTTGTGAAAGAGTTAGTTTGCGGCTTGTTCGCATTGACTGAATGGAAATACTCCCAATACGTTGGGATCTCAGACGTACCCATATCTAAGAAAGCCAAATCGTGCTTTTTCTCACGTACGTATTTGAACATGGATGAGCCATCAACTAACTTGAGCTCAATATCCAGCCCTGCTAGCTTGGCTTGCTCACGCAAAAAGGCAATACGAGGAGTATGAACAGGTGTTCCGTAGGTCAGCTCGAAGCTTAAGCGCTCACCTTTATCATTGACACGAATACCATCAGAACCAATTTTGTTAAAGCCTGCGGCTTCGAATGCCTCGGCCGCTTTTGCGGGATCAAACTTCGGTGCCTTAGCATCTGGTAGGGTGTATTTACCATGACCATAACCGGTCGGGTTTGGTTTACGGGAGTAGTCGCCACGCATGACATTCTCTATCATGCCATCAAAGTCAATCGCGTAAGTAATGCCCTTGCGAATGTTTAAATCATCCAGCAAAGGCATCGCGGTGTTCATCCATACACCACCAGCCCCAACTGGGAATTGGTTGTAACCCCAGAACTTTTGAATGTATCCCTTTTGGTAAGGTTCCGTATTCGATTTATCATGCCATAAGCTTGGTAAAACAAGACCAAATGCGTCCAGCTTCCCTTTCTCAAAGTGCTTCATCGCGATATCACTGTCGCGAATCACTGTGATGCGGATTTTGTCGACATTATAGCGATGTTGATAATACTTATTGCTGTAACCCCACCAGTCTTCACCGACATGCTTGAAGGTAACACTTTTACCTTTTTTAATGTCATCTAGGTAGTATGCACTGGTCGTTGGTTCACTTTTAAAATTGTAGTAGCGGACAAAGTTGTCATGTATACCGTCACCATTTTCATCTTTTGAAGGGTTAGCATAAAAATGTGCGGGACGTGGGCGCAGAGCCCCCATTCGTAACAGCAATTCTTCCGGATTGAACTCTTTCGCCGCCTTAACAGCAAACGTGTGAGTGTCGTACTTGATAACATCCGCAATCGTTTTGTTGTAGTAATCGTTGTACCAAGGTTCCAAGATGTCTTTGGAACGATAAAACTTCAGCATGAACACGAAATCGTCGGCAGTCACAGGTTTGCCGTCCGACCATTTGGCTTCAGGGTTGAGTTTAAAATAGACCGTTTTGTTGTCACCTGCTAACGCCCACTCGTTAGCAAGCTCAGGTATGAACTCTAAAGTATCTGGATGGCGGACCACCAAGCCTGGTGTTTCATCTAAGATAAAAGAACGTAGCCCTGCATTAGCATCTGGGCCAACACTACGTAACGTCTGCGGGAAACTTGACATAAAGGTGCGATAAGTCCCTCCACGTTTCGCTTCTGGCGAACCATATTGAGGCTCATCCCAGTTTGTTTGCCAGTTTAAGTCAGTCGGAAGCGTTGCTGACATTGCACCAAAACTCAGGGCGCTCAGCGTGGACGCTAAAAATAATTTCTCCATAAAACTTCCCTTTTTTATGTTTTGCTCACAATGCTCGCTCAAACATAGCGTGTGAATTTTTTCGGGTCGAAAGCCGCTCGAATGGCTTCACCAATAAAGGTCACCATTACCAGAACCAGAACAATAGAAGTCACTACTGACGCAACAATCCATGGCGAATCTAAGTTTGACTTACCTTGTTGCAGTAATTCCCCCCAACTTGGTGTTGGTGGCATCAAGCCTAAGCCTAGGTAATCGAGAGCAGTCAATGCTGTGATGTTAGCTGCAATAGTGAAAGGTGCTAGGGTTACAATCATCACCATCGTATTTGGCAAGATGTGATTAAACAAGATACGTCCAGTCGATGCCCCTAAAGCACGTGCCGCCATTACGTATTCTCGTGCCGCTTCTTTATAGGTCATGGTCCGCATGTACCATGTCATCCCCATCCAAGTGAAAAGCACGTTAATAGCGACAAAGAGAGCAAACGTCGGTTGAACGATTGAGACAAGAATCATAATGACGTACAAAAACGGGACCATTGACCAGATTTCGATAAGTCGCTGTACAAACAAGTCAAATTTACCGCCCCAAAAACCCATAGCACAACCGACTGCAGTACCGATCGCGTAGGAAATGGCCATCGTAAGCAACGCAAATCCCATCGCCGTTCTGAATCCGTAGACAAGTCGCGCCAAAATATCGCGACCTATCACATCTGTACCTAAATAATGCTTATTTTCGGCGCTAGGTGCTGTTGGCGGGAAATCACCACTAAAATCTTGTTCATATGGGTTCCATGGCACAAGCGGCAAAATAACAAAGTTGTCGCCCCCTTCGGCCTCAAACGCTTTTTGCAGTACGCGATAATCCGCTTCGCTGGATGACTCTTGGCCGAATTCGCTACCTAAACGTACGTCACTGACAACAGGAAAATAGTAGCTACCATCGTACTTGACGACTAGCGCTTTACTGTTAATCAAAAGTTCGGCGAATAGAGAAAGGATCAACATGATAGAAAGAGCAACAAACGACCAATAGCCTCGTTTGATCTCTTTAAAGTGACGAATTTTCTTTTGAGTTAATGGACTAACTTTAATCATGTTACGCTCCAAACTTCACACGTGGGTCGACTAAAGCAACACAAATATCTGAAATAATGTTACCAATGAGCAGCAACAGCGCATTAATGGCGACAATACCCATAACAACAGGGTAATCACGCTCCATGATTGATTCGTAACCCAATAAGCCAATGCCATCAATATTGAAGATAACTTCAATCAGGAAGGCACCGGTCATGAAGAACAACAAAGAGTTACCAAAGTGACTTGCGATTGGAATTAAGCTGTTACGCAACGCGTGCTTACGAACTGCTTTTTTGAAAGGTAATCCTTTCGCAATTGCGGTGCGGATGTAATCTGAGGAAAGGTTTTCCATCAGGTTATTTTTCATTGTCATCGTCAGCGTGGCAAAATCACCGATGAGGTAACAGATCAAAGGCAACACCGCATGCCACATAATGTCTTTAGTGCGTTCAAAGAAGGTTTCGTAATCGTCGAAGTCATCGCCGACAAAGCCTCCCATCGGAAACCATTCCAAGTGATAACTAAATAACGTGATCAGCAATACACCCACCACATAACCTGGTAGCGCGTAGCCTACGAAAATGAGTACTGAAGAAGCGGAATCAAACACAGAACCGTGCTTGAGCGCCTTATAGTAACCAAGAGGAATCGAGATAAAATAACTAATAAAGAAGGTCATGCCGCCATAAAACAACGACACTGGCAAACGCTCTGCGATCATGTCCGAGACAGGCTCGTAGTAACGCGTCGACTCGCCAAGATCTAGCATTACCAAACGACTTAACCACTCGACGTACGCTTCCGTTACAGGTTTATCCAGGCCATAAAACGCATTCAGCTCCGCGATTTGATCGTCAGAAAGGGCCGTGTTACCACCCGCAGACGTCATTGATGCGGCGCCGTCCCCCTGGGACTGCATTTGTGACAACATGCGTTCAACAGGTCCGCCAGGCACGAAACGAGTGATAGCAAAGATGAGAATAGTTATCCCGAGAAACGTTGGGATAACCAACGCCAAACGGCGTAAAAAGTACGACAGCATATACAACTTGCTCCTTGTCTACTGTCCAGTTCAAACGGAGTGAAAGAGGATATTTTCCGCCCAAAATGGTGCATATTTATCTCGTAGTAACTAAAACTGTTGAAGCACACTCCCTGCGCCTCAAGAGCTAGACTTTTCTACTACTGCAATAATTTCAGCGTCATATTTATCTTGAATCCACATCAGCTTCAAGTGTTTGAAACCAAAACATGACAAACTTCCTTCGATGTCGAAAAACAAAAATGTTTTTGTAAAAAATTATAAAAAACCACAAAAATAATTCATACAGAATATCAATCTAGGCTGTTTAGAGCCAAAACCCTACATAAAAATGCACCCTACACACATAAATAGACACATAATCCAAGGTTATATTTGACCTAAAAATACGAGTGAGCCCTTTAACCGCAATGGGTATCATATTTTGATACCACCTAATAAGTTCGAGCTAACAAAGTATGGATTCGATATAAAACTCATCTCAGAACAATTCACTGGAAAAATATCTTTTTCCAGATTCAATTACCCACTAAAAAACCATAGGCAAGATAAGTCATTAAAGTTTATAAGAAACACAAAATACGGTGTTTTATTGAAATTTAATATCGATTCATAAACATTATTCGGTTTTTTATTCCGCCTTTTAAATAAAGCCTGGTTATTTACATCTTTTTTACATTTAAGCATCCCCGTTTACCACTGGTTTGACTTCCTTTTTTCATCTCGGTTATACATTGGCCGAACGTTAACGAAATATTAACGTCACATTTGGCCGCTATGCGGCCAGACATAGGAAATAATAATAATCGGAGCAACAAGGATGTATAAAAACACAACCGCTTTATCTGTTGCGATAAGCCTTGCTTTGGGGACGGCAGCAGTTGCAGCCCCAGCAACAGCACTGGCAGAAGAGCAGCAAGTTGAAAAACTTCAAAAGATGAAAGTTACTGGTTCGCGTATCTCCACGACGGATATGGAAGGTCCTTCACCAGTTACTGTTATTAATAGTAAAGACATTGAGTCTAAAGGCTTTAACAGCGCGCAAGACGTATTGAACAGTTTGACCCAAAACACAGGTGGTGTAATGGCTCAAACAGACTCTTTCTCGTTTACACCAGCAGCGCAGTCAGTCAACTTACGTGGCCTTGGCGCGTCACGCACATTGATTCTTATTGATGGCCGTCGTCTTCCTCAATACCCGCTAGCACAAAATGGTACATCTAACTTCCAAGATATCGGCCAAATCCCTGTCGCCGCCATTGAGCGTGTTGAAGTAATGACCGACTCAGGTTCTGCTATCTACGGCTCCGACGCAATCGGTGGTGTCGTAAACTTCATTTTAAAGAAAGACTTTGATGGCGTTTCTGTAAAAGTACGCGCGGGTGACGCGACGGATGGTGGTTACCAAAATGGTCGTTTAGACGTTGTAGCTGGCAAAAACTTTGACGACAAACGTATTCTCTTCGTTGGCCAATTTGCGGGCAACGAAATGCTAAAGCAATCTGACCGAGATGATTGGGCTGGCGATGACGGTTCTAGCCGTTCTCAGCTAAGTGGCTACTCTAGCTACGGTGCAAACTTTGAAGGCGCCAACGGAACACTTCTAACACCAGCTGATGCAGGTTCTTCATGTAAAGAAGTCGTTGGTGATGCCGCGATTGAACGAGCGGATGGAAAGTGTGGTGTTAACCGCTCTGCGTACCGAACATTAAAACCAGAAAACAAACAAGTAGACCTACTTTTACGTGGTGAAATGGACATTAACGACAATGTCACTGCCATGGCAGAAGCCCGTTTTGGCTACAAGTCTACAGAATCTGAATTCGAACCTAACCCTTACAGCGTAGAAGTTGATGCCACTCACTTCCGCGGCGAAGGCGAATACACTCGCCGTATGGTCGAATTTGGACCACGCGAAAGTAACACTGAAGCCGATTCTTTTGGCTTAACCTTAGGCTTGAACGGCCTGCTTGCTGATACGTATGATTGGGACCTATCAGCTGGTTACTCTGAGCAAAGCGTTGAAACAAGCAACCCAGCAATCTTCCTAACTCTCGACCAAGCTGTACAAAATGGTGATGTCGATCTTCTAGGGCCTATCTCTCAAGACGTTGTAGACAAATACAGCGGCACTTCAAGCAAAGAAGCTTACTCAAAGCTTTACTCTGTTAACGGCTCACTGGCTGGTGATTTGGTTGAACTTCCTGCAGGTATGTCTGGCTTTGCTGTTTATGGTGAATGGAACCGTACTGACTACAATGAGACGATTGATGCTACAACAGCAGCGGGTGGTTTCTCTGGTCTAGGTGGAACATCAGGCGGCGGTGACCGCGATCAGATTGGTCTTGGTGTTGAAGCTCTTATTCCTATCATTGAAGATTTAGAAATGACTGTCGCTGGTCGTTACGACCACTACTTCGACGACTCGGCAACTGGCGGCGCATTCACTCCTAAAGTAGCCCTAGCATACCGTCCTACTGACACCCTATTGCTACGTGGTAGCTACGGTCTAGGCTTCCGAGCTCCAGACTTGAAGCGACTATTTGGTGATCAAACTCGAGGCTTTGGTTCTGGCTTTGACCCAGAGCTTTGTACCAATGCTGGTGGTAGCGGCCCACAAGATAAAGATAAGTACCCAGAGTGTGATACTCAGTACTTCGATACGCTTAATGGCCCTAACTCAGAGCTGAAAGAAGAAACAAGTACAAACATTAACTTGGGCCTAGCGTGGGAGCCTGTGGATGATCTTGGTGTAACCGTTGACTGGTACCACATCAAAATGGAAGACGTCGTAACTGCACCAACTTACCAAGATGTAATTAACGATCCAGGTAAATACCCAGGTACTGAAGTCGTTCGTAACCCAGATGGCACCATCAAGTCGGTATCCTATGGTCCAGTGAACCAGTCGTATGAAGAGCGTTCTGGTATTGACCTAGCGATCAAATACGCATACGACACTAATGAGTTCGGTTCATTTAACACGCGTGTTGCTGTAACGAAGATCTTGATTGCTGAATATCAAGAAAACGACAGCGAACCTGTAACGGATGAAAGAGATTTCATGCCTGAATACACCGCAACGTTAAATCTTGGCTGGGCATATGAAGATGTCGCTATCAACCTATTTGGTAAATACCGCGACCGTATGTGTTCAAGCTACGCAAACCGTTACTACTTTGATGACTGTGATTCTGCTAAAAAAGCGGGTTACAAAGCAGAAATCGCTAGTATGACAACGTGGAACCTAACGGCTTCTTACCAATTCAACGAGAGTGGTCGTGTAACTCTTGGTGCTATCAACATGTTTGACAAAGTACCGCCTGCAGATCCTCTAAGCGATACCTCTCCATTCTATGCAACTGGGTATGACGATCCAATCGGACGTCAGCTATACGTCGAGGCATCATACGACTTCTAAAAAATATTTGGCGCGGGTTTTCCGCGCCCTTTTCGACTGACTAAAACACTGACAAGGATGCAACCATGAAATTCAAGGAATTTGGTCTCAGTGCCATAGCTGCAGCATTGCTTACTATCAGTAGTAGCTCTATAGCGGCCAACTCTGGTGCTGTCGTTTCCACACAAGCAAAAGCAAATCAATCTTCAGAAGCTTCGCAACAAAAAATCGACAATTATGCCGAAAGTACTGAAGGCATGTTGGCAGAATACAAAGGCTTACTACGTCAAATCGATAGCATGAAAGTCTACAACGAGCAAATTAATCGTATGGTTCAATCACAGCAAGGTGAATTGGACTCATTAAATAACCAAATTGCTCAGATCGATCAAACGGCAACAGAAGTAGTGCCACTAACACTTAAAATGATCGATGCACTCGATGAGTTCGTGACTCTCGATCTGCCTTTCCAGAAAAAAGAACGTAATAAACGTGTCCAAGAACTGCGTCGTCTCATGGATCGCGCCGACGTAACGACTTCTGAGAAATTCCGTAAAGTGATGGAAGCCTACCAAATTGAAGAAGGCTTCTCTCGCTCAATTGAATCTTACAAAGCTAGCCTAGATAGAAATGGGGAAACCGTGACTTACGATTTCCTACGTATTGGTCGCACGGCGCTTTTATTCCAATCTCCAGACGGTGGTGAGACAGGTATGTGGAACCAACAAACACGTCAATGGGAAACATTACCGGAAAGCTACCGCATAGCGGTACAGCAAGGCCTTCGTATCGCGAAGAAGCAAGCGCCACCAGCGCTAATCAAATTGCCTGTATATGCTGGGGAGGAATAAGAGATGAAAGGATTCAAAACTCTAGCCGCTGGTCTACTAGCGAGCTTATTTATGGCTTCAGGCGTACAAGCAGAAACGCCTAAAAACCTATCTGAACTACTCAAAAACGTAAAATCAGAAAGCATCGTTGAGTCAAAAGAGAACAAAGCCCGTGAAGCTGAGTTCAAGAACAACCGAGATAAGCAAGCAGCATTATTGCAACAGGCTCGTGAAGAGCTAGCTTCACAGCAAGCACTGGGCGATCAACTTAAAGCGACATTTGATGAAAACGATAAGCAGCTGACTGAACTAACAGAAACCTTACGTGTTCGCTCTGGTACTTTGGGCGAAATGTTTGGTGTGGTCCGCCAATATGCGGGCGAGTTTAAGGGCTTATTTGCTGCCTCTCAAAACGCTGTTCAGTTCCCAGAGCGTGACGCTCTACTAACGAAACTGGCTGAAAGCAAAGAACTGCCATCAACACAAGAGCTAGAAGCATTCTGGCATACCATTCTTCAACAAGTGGTTGCCTCAGGCGAGACAGCAACAACCCAAGCAACGGTTGTTTATGGCGAAGGTAAAGAAGCGGTTCGCGATGTTACTCTTGTCGGTGAATTTAACGCGATTGCCGATGGTAAGTACGTTACTTATGTACCTCAAACAGGTAAGTTCGAAGAACTCTCTCGACAGCCTCGCACCAATATTACACGTCATGTTGCAGGCTTTGAGTCAGCGTCAAACAGCTATGAGCCACTGTTTATTGACCCATCCCGTGGTGTAATTCTGTCTCTACTTGTACAAAGCCCTACCGTTCAAGAACGTATTGATCAAGGTGGCATTGTAGGTTACGTCATCCTTGGTATGGGTGCAGTTGGCGCTATCATTGCTCTAGTTTGCTTCCTACGCCTTCAAGTGATTGGCGGTAAAATGCGTAAGCAAGCGAAATCAGAAACCGTGATTCCTGGTAACCCATTGGGTGAAGTTATCCAGGCTTACCAAGAGCACAAAGGTGACAACCTTGAAGATCTGGAAGCGAAGCTTGACGAAATCATTCTACGTAACGCTCCAAGCATTGAACGCTTCATCAGTTCAATCAAGCTATTTGCTTCTGTAGCACCTCTACTTGGTCTACTGGGTACGGTAATGGGCATGATCGGCACATTCCAAGCCATTACTCTGTTCGGTACTGGCGATCCTAAACTGATGGCTGGCGGTATTTCTGAAGCTCTTGTTACAACCATGCTAGGTCTGGTTGTCGCAATTCCATTGCTGTTCCTTTACACCATCGTACACAGTAAAGGTCGTCGTTTGGTTCAAACTCTTGAAGAACAGAGTGCAGGCTTCATCGCTCGCTATCAGGAAAAACTACATAAAGCCGAAAGCTAAGGAGGCGTTATGTGGTGGTTAGTTGGAGAACTTGAATCAATTAGGCGCTTCTTGGGAATGGGTGGCGATGTACTCGTCGCCATCTTCATCCTCAGCTTTATGCTTTGGGCAGTATTGTTAGAACGTTGGTTCTATTTTGCTGCCGTCGCTCCAAAAGCCATGAAAAAAGCCGTTGGCTCATGGCAGGGGCGATCAGAGCACCAGAGCTGGAACGCTAAGATGATCCGACAAGAAATTGTTTCTCGTCAGGACATTGAGAATAAAAAGGGCCTGCCAATCGTGAAAGTATTGATTGCGCTTTGTCCCTTACTGGGTTTGCTCGGCACCGTTGTTGGCATGATCCAAGTATTCGACATCTTAGCGGTAACAGGAACAGGAAGCCCTCGAGCAATGGCCTCGGGGATCTCAAAGGCAACAATCCCAACGTTAGCCGGGATGGTGGCTTCTCTATCAGGACTGTTCTTTAGTTCACGTCTTGATCATTTAGCCAAAGTCACAACGCAAAAGCTGGAAGATAAGCTAAAGCATATTGCCTGAGTAAATGGAATTAGAGGTATAGGTCATGAAAAGACGCTATAGCAGTGATAGCAGTGATGAAACCGCTATCGATATGACACCGATGCTCGACATCGTATTCATCATGTTGATCTTCTTTATCGTAACAACATCGTTCGTAAAAGAAGCTGGTCTAGAAGTAAACCGCCCGACGGCAAGCTCTGCGCAAACCGTGAAAAAAGGTAACATCATGGTCGCAGTTGGTGCGGCGGGTGATGTTTGGGTTGATAAACGCCGCATCGAAGTGGACGCGGTTCGCGCGAATATTGAACGTCTTCGTGCAGAAAGCCCTGATGGCGCAGTTGTTATCCAAGCCGACACAGAAGCAAATGCTGGCGTAGTCGTGAAGGTTATGGACCAGATCAAAATGGCAGGTGTAGAAAGCATCTCCATTGCCGCAACCAATAAGGATTAAGCTTATGCGGTATCTGGCCTCAATTGCACTGGCGCTCATTGTCTCCCTCGGGTTGTTCTGGGGGATGGACAAGCTAGTAAACAAAGAGCGCCACGAGTTAGTGTCGAATGATGACCTGCGTATGGTCGAGTTTATTCGCATTAAACCAGACGAAAAAATACAGGAGAAAAAACGCGAACTTCCAAAGCCACCACCGCCTAAGCGTCCGCCGCCGCCGCCAGAAATGAAAGTGACAGCGACAGTAAAACCGGTGATGGAGCAGACCCCAATGGATATGCCAAAGCTTGACCTACCCGTAAATGTTACAGGTGGTTCGGTGCTTGGACATTATAGCCAGGGTGGAGGTGCGCAACTCGCGGGTAGCGGAGGTCCAACACCTCTAGCGACATTCCAACCTCAAATGCCTAGGAAAGCTGCGAAAGCAGGAATAGAAAAAGGGGTCGTCTTATTAGAGTTTACTGTCAACGCACGTGGTGCCGTAGAGGACATCAAAGTTCTTAAAGAGCAACCACGACGCTTAGGCCTCGGTCGAGCGGCAAGAAAAACAGTCTCTAAATGGACATTTAAACCAAAATTGGTTGACGGGAAACCTGTTAGCTCGCGCCTATCGCAAGAAATAGAGTTCTCAACCAATTAAGGAGTCACGATGAAAAGTTTATGGAAAAGCAAAGTGGCTTCTTTAATTCTCTTCGCAGGAGTGGCAATGACCGCTCCTACGATGGCAAAAGAAGCTCCTCAGTTATCAGATCGGACATTTCGAACCGTTAACAAAGTGCAAGAGTTGATCGCAACTGAAAAATATTCAGCAGCGAAAGAAAAACTAGCAAGCGCTTTAGAAAGCACAAGTTCGAAAAAATACGACCGAGCAGTTTTACTTCAGCAGACTGGCTTTTTGTATTCGCTACAAGACAATTATGTGCAAGCAGCAAAATACTTTGCCGAAGCATTACAGCTCGACGCACTTCCCGTTCCTGTTGCTCAACAAGTTCGCTACAGCTTGGCTCAGCTTTACCTAGCTGAAGAAAAGTATACGTTGTCTGTAAAAACGATGAAGGAATGGTTCAAGGTTGCAGAAACAACCAAAGAGAAGCCTCAAGCTCATGCTTATATCACGTTAGCGAGCGCTTATGTTCAGTTGGAAGATTACAAAAATGCAATCCCGCCAACCAAAAAAGCCATCGCGATGAGCAAGAGCCCAAGTGAGTCTTGGTACTTAATTCTCGTTGCATCTCACTACGAGTTAGGCCAGCTGAAAAGCGTTGCCAGTGTACTCAAAACTCTGACTTCAAAGTACCCTCAGAAAAAGCGTTACTGGATGCAACTTTCTGGTGTCTACATGGAGCTAGGCCAAGAGCGCAACTCTCTAGCCACCCTAGAAATGGTTTACAAAATGGGGAAACTAGAAGGAGAGAAGGAATATTTACGCTTTGTAAACTTCTTGGCTTATCAAGGTATTCCATATAAAGCAGCCAAAACTCTTGAAAAGGAAATGGCAGCTGGAAACATTGAAAAGACGAAGGAAAACTATGACCGCCTAGCCAGTTTCTGGCAGCAAGCTAAAGAGCTAGATAAATCAATTCTCGCTTATAAAAAGTCATATAACCTCGCTCCTTCTGCTAAAACGCAAATTCAGATTGCTCGCTTAATGATACAAGACAAGCAGTATTCTGAAGCAACTCTTTTTGTAGAAAGCGCAGCATCCAGTGCCTCTAAAGAGCAAAAGGCAGAACTTGAATACATTCGCGGGATGGCCTATTTCGAGCTTAAGCAGCCACAAAAGGCCTTGCAGGCGATGAAAGGCGCTGCTCAATCGCCAAAATTCAGGTCAACCGTTAGCCCTTGGATAAATTTCCTAGAGTCTCAAGGATAATTCGAAGATTAAGTGTGAGTCAGTCGCACGCCTGGGGAAGTGAAAGCTTCCCCTTTTTTCCGTCTTATCTTAATTACCCCCTATTTTTAACCAAAGTCACTCACGCAAGCCAAATCGGGACTCTAAACCTAAAATCAGCACACTAAACGGTTGTAGAAATGGTTTTAATAACAGAGTGCGCGGATGGTAAGTCCTGTACCACGCTCCTTCTTCGCTGTTTAGGAACACTCTGCCGTAAGTAACTATTTCATCTGGGACGATCACAGACAGAAAGATCAACTGGTAACAAAATAGAGATCATGATACTCTTCGCCTCCATTTTTCTGGCGGGATTATCACCAATATCCACCCCTTTGGTGGTTGATTTCTCAATGCCAGTGCTATCGTTATAAGAATGTCGAACTTTCCTTCGGCACTCAATCAATCCAATCAAAAGTGGAACAGTACAATGGGCAAAGGTACTCTCTATATCGTATCTGCACCTAGCGGCGCAGGTAAATCTAGCTTGATCTCAGCGATGTTGGAACGCAACCCAACCTACGCAATGAAAGTGTCTGTGTCTCACACCACGCGCAACATGCGACCTGGTGAAGAAAATGGTGTCCACTACCATTTTGTAGCGAAAGATGAGTTTGAAGCCCTGATCGCTAAAGGTGACTTCCTAGAATACGCAGAAGTGTTTGGTAATTATTACGGCACATCTCGTGTATGGATTGAAGAAACACTAAATAAAGGTATCGACGTTTTTCTAGATATCGACTGGCAAGGCGCACGCCAAATCCGTGAACAAATGCCAGAAGCCAAAAGCATCTTCATCCTGCCACCATCAAACGGTGAGTTAGAGCGTCGCTTGAACACTCGTGGTCAAGATAGCGATGAAGTGATCGCAAAGCGTATGGCTGAAGCCAAGTCGGAAATCTCTCATTACAACGAGTACGACTACGTGATCGTAAACGACGATTTTGATACCGCTTTGATGGATTTTAAAGCTATCTTGCGTGCTGAAAGATTGAAGGAAGAAAAGCAAGCTGCTAAATATAAAGGTATGCTTGACGCGTTGTTAGCAGAGTAACTTCAAAAAAGTCACGCTGTAAAACATAAAGAATTTCCCGTTTTTTGCCCAGTGCGAAAGACACAATAAACTACCTGAGAAAGTCCACAAACGGTGGCTTGTCTAATTGCTAGTAAATAAAGTAGTTAGGTTGTATACTTTCTCGTCATTCTAAAATTTTAGTTAACTATTTGGAGTCCTCATGGCACGCGTAACTGTTCAAGACGCTGTTGAAAAAGTTGGCAACCGTTTCGACCTAGTACTGATTGCGGCTCGCCGCGCTCGTCAAATGCAAACTGGCGGTAAAGATGCACTAGTGCCAGAAGAGAACGATAAGCCAACGGTTATCGCTCTACGCGAAATCGAAGAAGGTTTAATTACTAAAGAAGTTCTAGACGCTCGTGAACGTCAAGAACAGCAAGAGCAAGAAGCGGCAGAGCTAGCGGCAGTAAGCAGCATCGCTCACAACCGTTAATTCTGACTTTAGAATTCAACAACCTCCCGGGCCTATAATTTGTATCTATTCGATAGCCTCAAAGACGTTGCCCAAGAATACCTAACAGAGCCTCAGATTGAGGCTCTGCGTCAATCTTATGTGGTAGCGAGAGATGCCCATGAAGGGCAAACCCGCTCTAGCGGTGAACCATACATCATCCACCCTGTCGCTGTGGCTCGTATCTTGGCCGAAATGCGCCTTGATATCGAAACCCTCCAAGCTGCTTTGCTGCATGACGTCATTGAAGACTGTGATGTAACTAAAGAAGATCTCGAAGAGAAATTCGGCAACACTGTCGCAGAATTGGTTGATGGTGTATCTAAACTGGACAAACTCAAATTCCGCGATAGGAAAGAGGCTCAGGCTGAAAACTTTCGTAAGATGGTTCTGGCCATGGTGCAAGATATCCGCGTCATTCTGATCAAACTGGCTGACCGCACGCACAACATGCGTACGCTTGGCGCGCTTCGACCAGATAAAAAGCGTCGTATTGCTCGTGAAACGTTAGAAATTTACGCGCCCCTCGCTCATCGTCTTGGTATTCACAATATCAAAACCGAACTCGAAGAGTTGGGCTTTGAGGCGCTATATCCCAACCGCTACCGCGTACTGAAAGAAGTGGTTAAAGCCGCACGTGGTAATCGTAAAGAGATGATCCAACGCATTCACAGCGAAATAGAAGGCCGTCTGCAAGATTTTGGCTTGAATGCTCGCGTCGTTGGTCGTGAGAAAAACCTGTTCTCTATCTATAACAAGATGAAAACCAAAGAACAGCGCTTTCATACCATCATGGATATCTATGCGTTCCGAGTCGTTGTTGATACCGCTGATACTTGTTATCGCGTTTTAGGCCAAGTACACAGCTTGTATAAGCCACGTCCTGGTCGCATGAAAGATTACATCGCGGTACCAAAGGCGAACGGCTATCAATCGCTACACACTTCCATGGTTGGCCCACACGGCGTACCTGTTGAAGTTCAGATCCGTACTGAAGATATGGATCAAATGGCGGACAAAGGTGTCGCGGCACACTGGTCTTACAAAGACAAAGGCGACAAGTCTGGCACCACTGCGCAAGTGAAAGCTCAGCGTTGGATGCAAAGCCTGTTAGAGCTACAACAAAGCGCGGGTAACTCATTCGAATTCATTGAAAACGTAAAATCCGATCTTTTCCCAGATGAGATTTACGTCTTCACACCAAAAGGTCGTATCGTTGAATTGCCTTTAGGCGCAACGGCTGTCGACTTTGCCTATGCCGTACATACCGATGTAGGCAACTCTTGTGTTGGTGCTCGTGTTGATCGTAACCCTTACCCATTGAGTAAGGCATTGAAAAACGGTCAGACGGTGGAAATTATCAGTGCCCCTGGTGCGCGTCCGAATGCGGCATGGCTGAACTATGTCGTGACTTCTCGTGCCCGCACTAAGATTCGACAAGTACTGAAAACGATGCGTCGTGAAGAGTCGATTACTTTAGGTCGTCGTCTACTTAATCACGCACTTGGCCGTCACTCGATTGATTCAATTTATCCAGAAAATATCCAAGAAGTCTTGAATGATCTTCGCCTAGAAAGCATTGATGATTTATTGGCTGCTATTGGATTGGGTGAGTTGATGAGCATTGTGATCGCACGTCGGCTCCTTGGTGACACCGAAGAGCTCACGACAACAAGCTCAATCCCAACGGACTCGAAGAAGAAGCTTCCGATTCGTGGCGCAGAAGGCTTATTGCTGACGTTTGCAAATTGTTGTCATCCTATCCCAGATGATCACATTATTGCTCACGTATCGCCTGGTCGTGGTTTGGTTGTTCACCGAGAAACATGTCCGAATGTTCGTGGTTATCAGAAAGAGCCAGACCGTTATATGGCTGTCGCTTGGTCTGAAGACTACGATAAAGAGTTCATTGCTGAACTTAAAGTCGACATGCTTAACAACCAAGGTGCTCTTGCAGAACTGACCAACGTGATCTCGAAAACAGGATCAAACATTCATGGCCTTTCAACGGAAGAACGTGATGGTCGTCTATACACTGTGACTGTGCTGTTGACGACGAAAGATCGTGTCCACCTTGCTGGTATCATGCGTAAGATTAAGGCAATGCCTCAAGCAACCCGAGTCAGACGCAGAAAGAACTAACCTCTATCGCCACCTACTCTGTTAGGTGGCGATTTTTTATACCTCAATAAATATGAACCTAGAACGTTACAACCGTATTCACCAAGTCCTAAAAACTCGCCAAACTGATCTGACACTTTGTCTCGAAGAAGTACATAAGCCAAACAACGTCTCAGCTGTGATCCGCACCGCTGACGCGACAGGCTTACACAAAGTTCACGCAATTTGGCCAGACAAAATGCGTACGCTGAGCCATACCTCAGCTGGCGCGCGTAACTGGGTTGAAGTGGATACTCACGATTCGATTGAAACTGCGATTACCGAACTCAAAGCGCAAGGTATGCAGGTTTTGGTGACCAATCTTTCGGACACCGCCGTCGATTTTCGCGAGATCGACTACACCAGACCAACGGCAATCATTTTAGGCAGTGAAAAAGTTGGCGCTTCGGAGCAAGCCAAACAGCTTGCCGATCAAGACATTATTATCCCAATGGTGGGCATGGTGCAGTCACTAAACGTATCGGTTGCCAGTGCCGTAATTTTGTATGAAGCGCAACGTCAACGTGAAGCCGCAGGCATGTACGACCGAGAAGAAAGCGCTCTGCCTAAAGAGACAATCAACCGTATTCTCTTTGAACGTGGTCACCCAGTGCTGGCAAAGGTCGCGAAACGAAAAGGGCTCGTTTACCCACCACTCGATGAAGAAGGTCAAATCATCGCCGATGACGCGTGGTGGCAAGAGATGCAAAGCAAGTAAAAGACTTTCGTCATTCTAAACAGCGGCGAAGGAGCGTGGTTCAGGATCTAATTCTCAAATATACAGATGCTAATAGTGTTAACTTCAGCGACATACTTGTTGGAAATAGAATCCTGATGTCGCTAAAGCTCCTCGGAATGATAGGTTATCAGTCAAATCATGACACTAACTAAAGCATGACTATTTTTTCCTGTACAAAAACACAGCTCCATGGTTAACATACTGCTATGTTAACCATTTTCTTGAGCCCTCTATGTCCGCCCAAATGTTATCTGCCGTCCCATTAACCTCCCTTTCTGGAGTTGGCGCGAAAGTCGCAGAAAAACTCGCCAAAGTTGGCTTACATAGCGTTCAAGATTTGCTGTTTCACCTTCCGTTACGCTACGAAGATCGTACTCGTATTTACCCTATTGCCAAACTGCATGCTGGCCTTTGGGCGGCCGTGCAAGGTAAGGTCATGGCAGTCGACACTATCTTCGGTAAGCGCAAAATGCTAACGGTAAAAATCAGCGACGGTAATGGCACTATCACGCTGCGCTTTTTCAACTTTACCGCAGCCATGAAGAACAATTTCACGCAAGGTAAGTTAGTACATGCTTACGGTGAAATTAAGCGCGGTGGCGTGGGCTTGGAAATTGTTCACCCTGACTACAAGTTTTACGTCAGCGAGCAAAAGCCCGATGTAGAACAGAGCTTAACCCCTGTTTATCCCACCACCGATGGTTTACGCCAAATCACATTACGCAACCTTACCGAACAAGCTTTAGCCCTGCTTGATAAAACCGCAGTGCAGGAATTACTTCCAGCGGGGTTGTATGACCATCAAATCACGATGTCGCAAGCGCTGCACACCATTCATCGCCCACCACCAACCATTAATTTAGATGAGTTTGACGAAGGCAAACATCCTGCCCAAATCCGCTTGATCATGGAAGAATTGCTCGCACAAAACTTATCGATGCTAGCGGTGCGTAGCAAAGGTCAGAAGGATTCAGCGCTACCTCTCGGTCCTTGTAATAAACTAAAAACGCAGCTTTTAGCCCAACTGCCTTTCTCTCCTACAAACGCTCAAACCCGAGTAGTACAAGAGATTGAAGCCGATCTAGAAAAACCGCACCCAATGATGCGATTAGTGCAAGGCGATGTTGGTTCGGGGAAAACGTTGGTTGCCGCTTTGGCCGCTGTTAGAGCCATTGAGCATGGCCATCAGGTGGCACTCATGGCGCCAACCGAACTATTGGCCGAGCAACACGCTATCAACTTCGCAAACTGGTTTGAAACAATGGGTATTCAAGTCGGTTGGTTAGCGGGCAAACTCAAAGGTAAGGCAAAGGAAGCCGAGCTGGCTCGTATTGCCAGTGGTGAAGCAAAAATGGTAGTGGGTACTCACGCGCTATTCCAAGAGCACGTTGAATTTCATCACCTTGCTTTGGTCATCATTGATGAACAACACCGCTTCGGTGTCCATCAGCGATTAGAATTGCGTGAAAAAGGCGCAAAACAAGGCGCTTATCCTCATCAGTTGATCATGACGGCGACGCCTATTCCTCGAACCTTAGCGATGACCGCTTACGCCGATCTGGAAACTTCCGTGATTGACGAGCTACCACCAGGTCGAACGCCGATTCAAACCGTTGCCATTCCTGATACAAAACGTGACGACATCGTCGAGCGTGTCCGAAATGCCTGCTTAAACGAAGGCAAGCAGGCATATTGGGTGTGTACCCTGATTGATGAGTCGGAAGTATTAGAAGCGCAAGCCGCGGCAGATACCGCAGAAGAGCTTCAACGTAAACTGCCGGACGTAAAAATTGGTCTAGTGCACGGACGAATGAAGCCGGCAGAGAAACAAGCGGTGATGCAAGATTTCAAAGACAATAAACTGCATTTGCTGGTCGCAACGACAGTGATTGAAGTTGGTGTGGATGTGCCAAACTCTAGCTTGATGATCATAGAAAACCCTGAACGTCTTGGTTTGGCACAATTACACCAGTTAAGAGGTCGCGTGGGCCGAGGTTCCGTTGCTAGCCATTGTGTGCTGCTGTACCACTCTCCTCTGTCAAAAACCGCGCAAAAACGTCTCGGAGTACTACGTGAAAGTAACGATGGCTTCGTCATTGCGCAGAAAGACCTAGAAATTCGTGGCCCTGGAGAACTATTGGGTACAAAGCAGACAGGTCTTGCTGATTTCAAAATCGCAGACCTAGTTCGAGATCAACGTCTGATTCCCGAAGTTCAGCGCATTGCGCGTCATATTCATGACAATTACCCGTCTAACGCAACAGCGATTATCGATCGCTGGTTGGGTGAGCGGGATATTTACTCCAAAGCGTAATGATTGAAAGCGAGCCAAATGGCTCGTTTTTTAATACGCCAAAAGCAAAGCAAACGTTTGCTTTTGGCGTAAATCTCTCTATAATCGCGCACAAATTTTTAAGTGTGTTAGATCACACTCCACCAACCTGAGTTGACTCTGATTAACAGCAATCACAGGTAACGACGTCAACTCCACCCTGCTCTCCCATTCAGCGAGAACTAGGGAAATATTGCGACTAGCGAGACAAACAATGACAACTTCAAACCGATCTTCGGAACTGGTCTATCAACTCAACGATCGACCACCTTTGCCTCAAACTATTTTTGCCGCACTTCAGCACTTATTGGCGATGTTCGTCGCGGTTATCACTCCTTCACTGATCATCTGTCAGTCTTTGGGTGTACCAGCAGACCAAACGAATACCATCATCAGCATGTCTTTGTTTGCGTCAGGCGTGTCTTCGTTTATTCAAATTCGCACCATTGGCCCAATCGGCTCAGGTTTGCTCTCTGTTCAAGGTACCAGCTTTAACTTTTTAGGCCCTATTATTGGTGCAGGCCTATCGCTGAAAGCCGGTGGAGCAGACATCAGCACCATGATGGCTGCCATTTTTGGTACGATTTTAGTCGCATCATTTGCAGAAATTTTCCTATCTCGCGTATTGGAGCATGCCCGCCGAATCATCACTCCGCTCGTTTCAGGCATCGTCGTCACTCTTATCGGTCTCACACTGATTCAAGTCGGCTTAGTATCAATGGGCGGTGGCTACGCAGCATTAAATGAAGGAACCTTCGGCAGCTTAGACAAACTTGCTCTGGCTGGGACGGTACTTGGATTAATTGTGATTTTAAACCGCTCGAAAAACCCATACATCCGTGTGGCTTCAATCGTGATTGCGATGCTAGTGGGTTACATCATGGCGTATTTTATGGGGATGGTAGATACTTCTCAGCTAGGCGCAACCGAGATCGTAGCACTGCCCGTACCAATGCAATATGGCTTATCGTTTGACTGGTCTCTGTTCATTCCGCTGGTACTGATTTTCTTTATTACCGCACTAGAGGCCATCGGTGATATTACCGCAACATCTGAAGTGTCTGGTGAGCCAGTAAAAGGCCCACTGTACATGAAACGCATTAAGGGCGGTGTGTTAGCAGACGGCTTAAACTCTGCAATCGCAGCCGTTTTCAACAGCTTCCCGAACTCAACATTTAGCCAGAATAACGGCATCATCATGCTAACAGGAGTCGCGAGCCGCTATGTGGGTTACTTTATTTCTGGCATGTTAGTGATTCTTGGCTTGTTTCCTGGCGTCGCTAGCTTTGTTCAGCTGATTCCTGAGCCAGTACTTGGCGGCGCAACGATTGTCATGTTTGGTACGATTGCTGCCGCTGGTGTGCGTATTATCTCTCGTGTTGAGCTCGATCGCCGCGCAATTCTGATCATGGCCTTATCCTTCTCAATGGGACTTGGTATCGCACAAAAACCAGAGATCCTGCAATTTATGCCAGAATTTATTAAGAGTATTTTCTCAACTGGTGTTGCAGCAGGTGGCATCACTGCGATCATTTTAAATTTACTTCTGCCAGAGAAACTGGAAGACGAAGATGAACTTCCTCAGGAAGTGAAAGAGTCTTAAGATTATTGAGAATAAGAAAAGCCCAACCTATTTAGGTTGGGCTTTTTGTTTAAAGGGTGCAGGCCATCGACTTACTTGGTAGGAAAGCTGATTTGAGCGATTAAACCGCCTTCACTGCGATTACGCATCACCACAGAGCCTGAATGTTGGCTGATTATACGCTTCACAATCGCCAACCCTAGCCCAGTGCCTTCACTACCGCGAGCGGTGTCACCACGCGTAAAGGGTTCAAATAACCTCGCGATTTGGGAATGCTCGATACCCGGTCCGTTGTCCTCTACTGAAATCCACACTAGCTGCTTATCTGCTGTCACACCAGTGCTGATTTTGACCCAGCCATTGCCATAACGTAGCGCATTCACAACTAAGTTACTGATCGCCCGCTTAATCGCAATCGCGCTTCCTTTGGCTGGCGGCAAGTTAAGATTAAGATCTGTTTCAATTTCAACCTCATAACCACCTTCAGAACTGGCGACGTCACTGGCAATCGTACTGATATCAACCGCTTCAAACGATTCTTGGTTCACCGGTTTGAGATAATCCATAAACTGACTGATGATCTCATTACATTCTTCCGTATCGCTAATGATCCCCTCCGCAAGATAGCTGTCCTCAGGAGACATCATTTCTGTCGCTAGGCGAATACGCGTCAGAGGCGTTCGTAAGTCATGGCTAATCCCCGCCATTAATAAGGCTCGGTCTTCTTCTAGCTCTTGAATACCTTTCGACATTTGATTAAAGGCTCGAGTTACAGAGCGAATCTCCGATGCGCCTTTCTCTGCTAAGGGGGGCGGGATCTCACCTCGACCGACGTCTTTCGCGGCTCTCTCTAAAGCCAAAAGTGGACGGTTTTGCAAACGAATAAACAACCAACCACCAGCAATGATCAGCAGCGCCATAATCAAACTGTTACGAAACAGCGGTGCAAAATCTTCTTCTTGCAGCTCAGATAACGGAATACGAATGATGGAGTTCGGCAACTTTTCGATGTGCATCCACAAAATGTAACTTTCATCGCCAAGCAATAAGCGTACTTCTGTGGGCGAACCCAGCTCTTGGCTCATTTCTTCAGACATCAAATCAATCGACATTGCGTGATGAAATTCAATCGCCTTATCGCTATCGAGACTATGAACCGTCACCCCTAATCTTTCTAACAATTGACGCCTTAACGGTGCATCAGACTTTAAAGGTCCTTCATCATCAAGCACCAAATTGAGCTCATGGGCGAGAATTTTATTGAACTGCTGCAAACTCGGCATCAACGCGTAGTTAAAAACGGCGTAGTAAGAGAAAACTTGGCTCGCGAGAAGCAAAGAGATGAACAGCAGAATAGATTGTGTCAATGAACTTCGGATGCGCATGGAACGTTCCTAGTGGCCCTAATCGCGAAATTTCAGCCTTCAAAGGGAAGGTAATGAAGGCTGAAGTTGCTATAGCCAAGTGCTGGCTATGGAGTGAAGAGGTTACACCTCTTTGCCGTCTGGGACGAAAACATAACCTAGGCCCCACACGGTTTGAATGTAGCGCGGCTTGCTCGGATCGTCTTCTAACATGCGACGTAAGCGTGAGATTTGTACGTCAATAGAGCGTTCCATTGCAGAATATTCACGGCCACGCGCCATGTTCATCAATTTATCTCGTGACATTGGCTCACGTGCATTCATCACGAGCGCCTTTAGAACAGCAAACTCTCCAGAGGTGAGTGGCATTGCCTCGTCACCGCGGAACATCTCGCGAGTGCCTAGATTGAGTCGGAACTCCCCGAACTCCACCACTTTTTCTTCCGTGCTTGGTGCACCCGGCAACTCTACGGTTTGGCGGCGTAATACGGCCTTGATGCGAGCCAATAATTCGCGTGGGTTAAACGGTTTTGGCAGATAATCATCCGCCCCTACCTCAAGACCTACGATGCGGTCCACTTCATCACCTTTCGCGGTGAGCATTAAGATTGGCAACATATTGTTCGCGTGGCGTAGACGACGACAAATCGACAAACCGTCTTCACCTGGCAACATTAGGTCTAGCACCATTAAGTGAAAGTTTTCGCGCGTTAGTAGGCGATCCATCTGTTCGCCATTGGCGACACTTCGTACCTGAAAACCTTGCTCAGAAAGGTAACGCTCCAATAGAGCACGTAAACGAGCATCGTCATCAACCACTAAAATTTTATGATTTTCTTGCATTGAAACATCCTTTCAGAAGCGTCTATTGTCGAAAATGTATCACTGTTTTTCCTAACGTGCTCAAGCAAATTGTTACTCTTTTTATCTTAAGCGCTTTATTCTCTCTCTAGCAGGTATTTTCAGCACCTACTATTGACCATAATTCCATTCCAGTTCACGTTTGGCCTCAAGCAGCTCTTGCTGTGCCTCAGCCAGCTTGTGACGTTTTTTCTCAATTTTGTCTGCTTTCCCTGAATGCTGAGCTTCGACTAATTCTTCCTCTCGCTCCTCAACTTCTTTAGTCTTTTCTTCCACTTCTGCTTGCAGCTCTTGGCGCAGCTCACCTTCCGAGCATTCATTCTGGATAGCGGAAAGTGCTTGCTCCAAGCCTTTAATGCGATGCTCATTACCTTGTGCTTTTGCATACTCAAGCTGCTGCTCTACCGCTAACTCTTTAGCGTCACAGCCTTTCACTTCATCTTGAGCAAAAACTGAAAGTGAGAAACCTATTGTTAGTGCAGCACTACACATGACTGCTTTGTTCATTTTACTTCTCCGAGAAAGGCACCATGCCTTTATACCAAATATTCTGACGTTGAGACCCAAGTCACTTCTAGTGAACTTCATGAGACTTGAATCGGTGATAAAGCCTCAGTCTTCCGAGGCCGGTTGAGTGTATTCAATTGAGTTGATGAACCACTCTTTTTCACCTTCTGGGGTGCGTACCGTGAACTCTTCATCCACTTGTTTTTTCAACATCGCTCGCGCCATAGGTGAATCGATAGAGATGTAGTCTTTCGCATCGCCATAAATCTCTTCAGGCCCGACAATACGAAACTTTTTCACTTCTCCTGCCTCATTTTCTATTTCCACCCATGCACCAAAAAAGACTTTGCCTTCTTGTTGCGGAGAATAGTCAACGATCGTGACTTCTGGCAGGAATTTACGAAGGAAGCGGACACGGCGGTCGATCTGACGGAGTAAACGTTTATTGAAGGTGTAATCCGCATTTTCTGAGCGATCGCCCAGGCTCGCCGCCCAAGTAACGATCTTGGTGATTTCCGGGCGCTTTTCATTCCAAAGGTAATCATGCTCTTGTTTGAGTTTGTTGTAACCTTCTCGTGTAATCAGCTTAGTTTTCAAATTAACTCCTATCTCAACTAAAAAATGCTGCTCTTTGGCAGCATTAAGGAGATGATATACTCAAAGATCCAATGTTGTTCAGGCTTTGGGTATCAAGGTGATAAGGCGGCCAGAGTGTTACTTTTCGTAATCCGGTTTTTGCGTCACGATGTAATTCGTATCACTCGAAACAACCGCGCCATGTTTTAGGAAGTTTTTACCTAAAATCATGCTGTAATGGAAGCGACCTCGGTCCTGTAAGTTGACTCGGATCTTCTTCTCTAATTCGCCAAGCTTAACATGCATTTCAACCACAGGGCGTACGTTCGCTTTCTCACCTTTCTTAGCTTTAATACGCATGACATCAACAACAGGCTTGGTAAACGCCTGTTTCATGCCAAGATCGTTCTCATAGGTAAAGCTCACCATATCTTTGCCGTCTTTCTTAAACTGCTTGATGTTCTTAGCATTGATTGAGCTTACATCTGCACCCGTGTCTAACTTCACAGGGAAAGACATCCCCTCAACTTCCGCCACTTCGATATGGCCAGCTTTGAAAAGTGGCCTTGCATCTAGTAGATGGTCTGCGCGAGTGTTCAGCAACACGCCACCCTTGGCTATGTCATGACCAAAGACGAAAAAGGGTTGAGTGTCACCCTCATCAAGCACATCGAGCGCAAACTTCATTGATGTGTCTTTTCTACCGAGAAGAAAGTCTCCTTCGACAACAGGGCGCACCGCGCTGCCAACCTTGAGCTTTTTCAACACTGGTTTGGTGATTTTTTCTTCTTTCCCCTCATCGTTCATTAAATAAAACGTGACGGACTCATCCTTACCTTTTTCTGTTACTTCAAACCCATTTACACGCAGTAATGGCGTTTTCACAGTAAAAGTGGGGTAAGCAGGGACGGTATAACCATCAATGGTGACCTGTTCTTCTGGTGAAACGACAAGAGGTTTTGATTTGAGTGCGCTTTTGAACGTTTTTTCTACGCCACCCAATAGATTTTCTCTGTCCGTATCAATAACAAAGTGCTGACTCGCAACGTCCCGACCTAAGCGAATTTGCGAACTGAACTTACTGCGATCACGCAGATACACCAACCAACGTTGAGTTTCATTTTCACCGACTTTGACGGGTAAATAGACTAAAGGACGCTCGCTTTTGGTCGTTTTCAGCATTCGTACCAAGGGTAATGTCATTGGGTGACGCTTGCCATTCTCGCCCTCTAACATAAAAGAGACTTCGTTATGCTTTTTGTCTACCTTGATGTCCAGTGCATGGACGTTGGTATAACGGCTAGAAGTTGAGATGCTGATCTTATATGGCACACCTTCGACTTCAACCGTCTCTTTTTTGCCAATCATTTTTGCGCTTGGCTGTTCTTGAAGATAATCGTAACCAGCGAAGACCCATGCGTTATCATCGAGATAAGTTTTACCAATCAAGATAGGAGAAGAGAATTGCGTACGCTTGGTCAGGTTGACTTCCGTATCAACGGTGTGACCAGCAATTGTCATCGGCATTTTTATTGTCGGGCGTAGGATGGGCTTTTTGCTTGTTCGACTGCGAATCGCGCTCACTCTTTCCAGATCATCGGTAATCTGTATTTCCTTCCCTGTATAAGGGTGAGGAACCGTAAAGCTAACCTTTACTTGATATGGCTTAAAGCTGTCGGCGTCCCACTTTGCCTTCGTACCACCTAAGTCATCGACAATCGCCCAAAGTAACTCGTTATCTTTCAAATCTTGGTAATCTGGGTGTGAGCTACTGACATGGATATTCTCCGCATGCATCGATGTCGTATCTGCACCAGTATCAATCTTACCAATAAATGGCACCGCTTTTAGTTCCGGAATATCACTGTAATAGACGCTCTCCACACGCCCTAGTACCAATTTGTTATCGAGTTGATAAACGGGAGCTTGTGTGGTTCCTGAGATAGACTGCGCCCAACTAAGCGGGGCGGCAAGTAAGGCACTCGTAAGCGCTAACGCCAAAGACATTTTTTTCATCATGATTATCCGTATAAGCCGAGGTACATTTAGTGATATCAACAACCGTGGAATTAGGTTAGTCGATAACTGCGGATATAAGTTCTCAATTTAATTACAGTTTTGACATAAATCTGACTGATGTCCACCAGCGCCCGGTAAATTTTTGCCTCGTTAATTTAAAACATTGCAAATTCTTCGAACGACCCCAATGTTCTATACAACCAAAACTGAATTAAAAGAGAAAACACGGATGAGCCAAGCTATCTGTCGCATGATTGCTCAAGAACTGAATGTTCGCCCAGAGCAAGTCAACGCCGCTGTCACCCTAATTGATGATGGCAACACTGTCCCTTTTATTGCACGTTACCGCAAAGAGGTGACGGGGGGCCTTGATGATACCCAGCTGCGTACTTTGGACAGCCGTCTGTCTTACCTTCGTGAAATGGATGATCGCCGTCAAACCATCCTCAAATCAATCCAAGAGCAAGGCAAACTGACGCCAGAGCTAGAACAAGAGATCGCGCAGGCAGACAGCAAAACTCGTCTTGAAGACTTATACCTACCTTACAAACCAAAGCGTCGTACGAAAGGTCAGATCGCGATTGAAGCTGGTCTTGAACCACTCGCAGATCAGCTTTGGAATCACCCACAAACCGAGCCAGAAAGCGAAGCAAGCAAATACCTTGATGCAGACAAAGGCATCGCAGACACCAAAGCTGCATTGGATGGCGCTCGCGCGATCATCATGGAGCGCATCGCAGAAGACGCAAACTTACTGGAAAAAATTCGCAACCACTTAAATCGCAATGCGGAACTGGTTTCACGAGTCGTTGAAGGCAAAGAGCAAGAAGGCGAGAAGTTTAAAGATTACTTCAACCACAACGAGCCCCTAAGCAAAGTGCCATCGCACCGCGCACTGGCGATGCTACGCGGCCGTAACGAAGGCTTCCTGACATTGGCGATGAACGCTGATCCAGAACAGGAAGAAGGCGCTCGTCAGTCTTACTGCGAAACGATTATCGCCGACCATTATGGCGTAACGCTAAGCAGCGCACCGGCGGATACCTGGCGTAAGCAAGTGATCAGCTGGGCATGGCGCATCAAAGTATCGATGCACATGGAAACCGAGCTAATGGGCGCAATGAAAGAGCGCGCTGAAATCGAAGCGATTGAAGTATTCGCCACTAACCTAAAAGACTTGTTGATGGCAGCACCGGCTGGCCCTCGTGCAACACTTGGCCTAGATCCGGGTCTGCGTACAGGTTCAAAAATCGCGGTTGTCGACTCAACAGGTAAAGTGCTTGCAACCGAAACCATCTACCCTCACCCACCACAAAAACAATACGACAAGTCAGCACAAATCGTTGATCAGTTGGTGCGTAAGTACAATGTGGATTTGATTGCGATTGGTAACGGTACGGCTTCACGTGAAACCGACAGCTTTGTCGCAGACGTCATCAAACGTTGCAACCTGAAAGTTCAGAAGATCATCGTAAGTGAAGCGGGGGCTTCGGTTTACTCAGCGTCTGAGCTTGCAGCAAAAGAGTTCCCGAATATGGACGTATCACTGCGTGGTGCAGTGTCGATTGCACGTCGTTTGCAAGATCCATTGGCTGAACTCGTGAAAATTGATCCGAAATCTATTGGTGTGGGTCAATACCAGCACGATGTAAGCCAATCTATGTTGGCAAAACGCCTAGATGCGATTGTGGAAGACTGTGTAAACGCGGTTGGTGTTGATGTGAACACTGCTTCTGCGGCGCTACTGACGCGCGTAGCAGGCTTATCAAGCACCATCGCGCAGAACATTGTCGACTTCCGCGATGAGAACGGCCGCTTCGAAGCACGTACAACCTTAAAGAAAGTACCTCGTTTAGGTCCTAAGGCGTTCGAGCAGTGTGCAGGCTTCCTACGAATCATGGATGGTAAGAACCCACTTGATGCGTCTGCGGTTCACCCAGAAGCGTACCCAGTGGTCAAAGCGATTTCTGAGAAGAACAACAAAGATATCAAAGCACTGATTGGTGATTCAAGCTTCCTTAAAGGTCTGCATGCGGTCGATTACACCGACGATAACTTCGGCGTTCCAACCATTACAGACATCATCAAAGAGCTGGATAAGCCGGGTCGTGACCCACGTCCAGAATTCAAAACGGCGACGTTTGCAGAAGGTGTAAACTCGGTATCTGACTTGGAACCGGGCATGATTCTAGAAGGTGTGGTATCGAACGTAGCCAACTTCGGTGCCTTCGTTGATATCGGCGTTCACCAAGATGGTCTCGTACACATCTCTGCACTGACAGATCGTTATGTGTCTGACCCACGTGAAGTGGTGAAAGCGGGCGACATCGTCAAAGTGAAAGTGATGGAAGTTGACGTGCAGCGTAAACGTATTGGTCTATCGATGCGTATGAACGACGAACCGGGTCAAGACAACCGTAGCCAACGCTCATCAGCAGCGCCGCGTCGTAATGACCAACCGCAGCGTCGTCAGCCTCGCCGTGATGATTCGTCATCGAACAGCGCGATGGGCGGTGCATTTGCTGCAGCGTTTGCTAAAGCGAAAAAGTAATCTTACCTAGGCTTCACCGCTAACGAGCTTTCATAACTAAAAAGAAAACGCTCCAATCAGTCAACCTGCTTGGAGCGTTTTTGTTTGAGTAGGATATTGAGTCGTCATAATACTGCTATCACTTCTGACGGGGTATGGGGAGCGACTGCATGACCATAATGAAACTTGATCACCTTCCTGCGCTTTTCCATTAATCCTTCATTGATCGCAGCATCCAAAATGCGCTTTGGTAAGCGAAAGCGGATCGCGTAGCCTTTCCCCTGGTCTTCACTATACGATTTGAGCGCAAGCAAACTAAAAAGCCGTTCTAGTGTATCTTCCGGCTCTTCTTGATAACGCGTGTCGACTTCCGTTTCCATATCATAATCAGGATGCTCTGAAGGATCCCAAGAAGACTGTCGTCGGCGCTTGTCGTCACCTTTTACTTTTCGCTCTGCATTGGTTTTGGCCAATGCGACCGTTGGCGTTACAGGCTCTCGGACTTTATTGTCGCGAGCTGCTTGTTCCGTCTGCACATTCACGGATGGGGCGATCAGTGGCACACTTACGTTGGTCGGTGACACAATCATTGCGAACCCTCCTCAGAGTCGCCCAACTCGTCAATATGGCTTAGCTTTATTGGCTAATAAAACCTCACCAGTCTTTATATCGACCACTTTTTAAACAACTTGAGGTATTTCCGCTCGTACTTGCTCAATCGTGAGCAAACTCTCGGATTTGAACACAAAATTCGTCATGTTCGGTGATAAAAGGCGCATGAGAGGACTGATTAAAAACAAACTGCTGGGTATGAGGCAACTGTTCACTTAAATCGTTAGCTACTTTAATTGGCACCAACCCATCTAAACGGCCATAAAGACGCAACATTGGAACAGAAAGAGACGTCAACGCATCGCGCAGATCCACATCAGCAAGGATGTTTAGCCCAACCAACAGCGATTCAGGGTTTGGCTGAGGGCGCGATAGTACCGCTTGCTTGAGCTGTTTAACATCTTTACGCGCTGATGGGCTGCCCATCGCTTGCAACGCCATAAAGCGCTCAATGGTCAGTGAGAAATCTTCTAGCAACTGAGAGGTGAACGCACTCAGTACATTCGGTTGAATGCCACGCCACGGTTTTTCTGCGGCAAATTTAGGTGAGCTGGCAACCGTAATCAACTTAGCCACACGCTCGGGCATATTTAACGCCACATGCGTCGCCACTAAACCTCCGAGGGACCAACCAAGCCAAATCGCTTTCTCTGGCGCACCTTGCACCACCAAGTTAGCAATATGGTCTAAATCTTCGGCATGAGATTCGGCGCTATGTCCGTACCCCGGAAGGTCAACCACATGAACTCGGAAATAAGGTTGAAGAGACTCGACTGTCTGCTGCCATACCGCACCATTCATGCCCCAACCATGCAGTAACACCAAATCTGGTCCCTGACCAAATGACTGCCAGTGTAATTTCGTGCTCATGCTCTCAATCTCTCCCACTTATTTTATTCCCTACGGCTTCAGCCAAGCGTTAGGCTGAGTAAAATATCACCATGAATAAACGCTATGTTATCTCATCACTGGCAAAACATCATGCATCGCGTATTGAGCAGTCAATGCGGCCTGTGTCGGTTCCCTATTCAAACACCAAGCCACACAAATACTCTGCGCTGGTGCGAGCACTGTTTAAAATACCTAACTCCGGTAAAACGATGTCAACGCTGCGGTTTATCATTACAGAAAGAAGAAATGAGTACGGATAGTATTTGTGGTGAATGTCTTTCAAAGCCACCGCCATGGCAAAGGCTATACACGTTAGGCGATTACGACTTTCCCCTTTCACGGGAAGTACAACGCTTTAAAGATCACGGAGAGTCTTGGCATGTAAAAGCATTAACCGAGCAACTGGCACAGCGCATCACCACGCCAGCTCCAATCATTACCAGTGTGCCATTGCACTGGCAGCGTTACCTGCGCCGGGGTTTTAATCAAAGTGATGTTTTAGCCCGACACCTCGCCAAGCAATTACAGGCCAATTTTGATGCGAAGGTCTTTCGTCGAGTAAAGCTCGCCCAATCACAGCGTGGTAATACCAAAACAAGCCGTGAACAAAACTTAAAAGGCGCGTTTATTCTCAATAAGCGCCCTCACTCTTCCCATGTTGCCATCGTCGATGATGTAGTCACCACAGGCAGTACCGTCCGACAATTATGTCATTTACTACTTGAAGTTGGCATAGAAAGCATCGATATTTACTGCATCTGCAGAACACCTGCTCCTCGTTCTCTCTAGATCGCTTCGCCATGCCTTAGCATCAAAAAGACTAGACCCATACGTCAACAAGAGTAGAATAGCAGCAGTAACCTACAAATTTACTCGGGTATTCGTCGTGTCAAATATTACTATTACAGAAACTGCGCAAACGCATTTCGCTAACCTTTTAGGTCAACAACCTGAAGGCACTAACATTCGTATTTTCGTTGTGAACCCAGGTACACAAAACGCTGAGTGTGGCGTGTCTTACTGCCCACCAGAAGCAGTAGAATCGACCGACACTGAACTCTCTTACAGCGGTTTTTCAGCTTACGTGGATGAGCTAAGCCTGCCATTCCTTGAAGACGCTGAAATCGATTTTGTTACCGATAAAATGGGCTCTCAGCTAACGCTAAAAGCACCTAACGCTAAAATGCGTAAAGTTGCGGACGACGCACCACTGGTTGAGCGCGTTGAGTACGTTATCCAAACTCAAGTGAACCCACAACTTGCTGGCCACGGTGGTCACGTAAACTTGGTTGAGATCACTGAAGACGGTGTTGCGATTGTTGCATTTGGTGGCGGTTGTAATGGCTGTTCTATGGTTGACGTAACACTAAAAGAAGGCATCGAGAAAGAGCTGCTAAACCAGTTCATTGGTGAACTAACCGCAGTTCGTGATGCTACAGAACATGACCGTGGTGATCACTCTTACTACTAAGAGTAAATACTGTCAGAAAATGGGAGGCTTCGGTCTCCCATTTTTGTATCGATACTGAGGTGATGCTGAGATGCTTAGCTCGACTCGTAAAATCCGCTAGAAACTCAGGCGGAGTTCTCATATATTAAGAATCTTACGCATCTCGTAAACGCCAACGACACCAAGGAGCCAGCGTCATGCCGAAACGAACCCCACCAGAGATACTCTCATGCCAGACGGTTGCAAAATCCAAACTGTTTGCTGTGGAAGCGCTCGACCTTCGTTTTTCCAATGGTGAGCATCGTACTTATGAGCGTATGAAGCCAAGTGGACGAGATGCTGTAATGGTGGTTCCTGTAACAGAACAAGGCGATTTATTACTGGTGCGTGAATACGCCGCTGGAACTGAACGTTACGAGCTAGGTTTCCCAAAAGGGCTGATTGACCCAGGAGAAACACCACACCAAGCTGCGGATCGTGAGTTAAAAGAAGAAATCGGCTTTGGCTGCAATCAGTTAACCCCGTTGAAACAAGTTATCCTCGCGCCATCTTACTTTTCGAGCAAAATGACTCTATTTTTAGGACAGGCGCTTTATCCAGAGAAGCAAGAAGGCGATGAGCCTGAACCACTGGAAATTGTGCGTTGGCCACTTGCGCAAGCCGAAGAGTTATTAACTCACATGGATTTCTGTGAAGCACGAAGCATCACAGCGCTAATGTTGGCACTGAAACACTTACCAAACACCACTCACAATCATAACCAATAACGGTCATTAGAACCGAATAACACTGTGAGTAAGGACTATCACTTATGCCAATGACAAAAGATCTATCTCACCTACTTCCTCAAGTCATCGAGATTGCCCGCAGTGCTGGGCAAATGATCCTCGAAATATATGAAAAGAAGCAATACGAGGCCTACACCAAAAGTGACGAAACTCCCGTAACAAGTGCAGATATTGCAGCTCACAAGTTCATCACTGAACGCTTGAGTGATCTGACGCCTGACATTCCCGTGTTGTCAGAAGAAGACGCAGACATAAGCTTAGAGCAACGCGCTCAGTGGGAACGTTATTGGTTAGTCGACCCTCTTGATGGTACTCAAGAATTCATCGCTCGCAGTGGTGACTTTGCCACTATTATCGCGTTGGTCGACAACAATCGACCAACCATGGGCGTCGTTTACGGTCCTGTATCTGGCGTGACTTACTACGCTTATAATGGCAAAGGCGCCTGGAAAATTCCCGACATGTCGGACAGCGTCAAAATCCATACACACAAACACGAACAGCCAGAGCAAAGCATCGCAATTGCTATTAGTCGTCGCCAAGACATCAATCGTATTACTAACCGTATGAGCAGCGCCTGGAATTACGACTTAATACCGCTCGGTTCTGCGGCATTGAAAGCATGCCTCGTCGCGGAAGGGGCGGTAGATTGCTATCTCCGACTAGGTCCAACAGGTGAGTGGGACACCGCTGCGACACAATGCATTGTTGAAGAAGCTGGCGGACGTATTCTCAGCACGCAATTAGAACCGCTGTCATATAACGAGCGGGAAACACTAGAAAACCCGAACTTTATTGTTCTTGGTGATGCGGATTTACCTTGGAATGAGATTTTACAACGCAAAGATTAAGCGCCCTATCGGTAAAATTTAGAGCACAAAATTCTAGTAATAGAAAGGCCACGAATATCTTCGTGGCCTTTTCTTTTTGACCTTCTGTACAGCACTTGGAGCATTTGGCCTACTATGTTCCAATTGCCTGTAAAGCTGAACGAAAGAAAACAAATCGATTAAAAATCATGGCTTTAAACTTTCACTCACTCCCAATCAAGATCGAATGTACAGCGAATAGAGGTTTTAGCTTATGATGATCCAAAAGCAAAAAGAGCTGCACAATAGCAGCTCTTTTAAGATATTGGATTTTGTCACGATAGGTTAGAAGCGCCCTTGGTAATTAAACTCATATTGACCTTGAGCATTCGGCTTACCCAGCCATTTCAGTTGCTCCCCCATGCTGGATGGGAACTCTGCACCAGGTTTGAACCACGCTTTGGTTGAGTACCGTTGATTAGGCATCAGTTCAGCGGAAAACGCCGCAGAGACTTGTTTGCTGCTCTGCTCACCAGTTGCCGTCAATACACTATCCTGACAGTTTATATCGGCAATCACAGGACCGAGATCTAAGCTGCCAACGGGGCTTTGAATACCACTGGCATTCCATACTAAAGTGCCTTCACCGTTCTTACACCAAGGCGCAGCATAAGTCGCATGACGAATATTCAGCTCAAGCTGCCCATCAACACCAACAGGCACAGGGAGGCGCGCTTGCTCAACAACTTTTACCGCCGGAATCGAGGCAACTAAGTTTTTGGCATAAGGGCCATCACTTAAGCTATAGCCGACAAAACCGCGCCCACGAACGTCCATTTCACTACCACGACCAAAGCGCACAGCAAACTCAGCTTTACCTGTCAGTAGACTCGACCATTGGAAATCCCAATTAACTTCTCCAAGGTTCTGGCGCTGCCAACGAATACTAGCAGCTTGACCTTGCCATACCGAACCGTTGGCTCCTTGAATGTCCAGGCCTCTCACTGTTGGTGCTTGTTGTAACACCCAAGAGACTGGTAATCCCATTAAAAGACTGACTGAAAAAAAGACGATAAAGATAACAACGTAAAGTACTGCTCGCTTCACCTTAACCTCGCTTAAACTGAAGGCGGTTTACATCGATCATGCCCGCTTGCTCTGTTCGGTCGATATCTAAAAATTCGACTTCAATACCCTGTTGCTCTTTCAAGTAACGTAACCAATCCACTAGTTGATTAAACGCGAGTGGTTTGATCCACACTTGAACGCTCTCATTACGAGGTTGTACGCGAATCAACTCAACTTTATAACGACGAGCTGAAGAAGAAACCAACTGATTCAACGGTTGACTAGAGTAGCTCACACCGCTGCTTTTTCGCAGTGCAGTGATGCCATCCGCTTTATCTTGTACCCAAGCTAGCAACTGTTTTTCGCTTTGAATACGTGACTGAGCTAGCTCCGCACGTTGGCTCATTGGCTGTAATAAACCCCAATAAATAATACCGATAACGGCAATAGCGCCACATCCCATGACCAAACGCTGCTCACGCTGCGAGATGCTGCTCCACCAAACCTGAGCTTGAGAAATTAAGTTTTTCATCATCACCTCACAAACGCTTCAAAACAAAGCTGCCAACCACAACGTTATCGCTACGGTTCAACTGACCTTGCTCAACATTAAACTTCTCTGCCAATTTCACACGAGCCTGCTCAAAAGGTTGGAAGTCTGAACTACGAGCCTGAATACGTACTTCGCCACGTTGTCCGTCGTATTTAAAGCTAGTGATCTCCAAGTCGCTGACCTGACCAAGCGTCGCGGGTAATGCCGCCAACCATGACAACATTGCCTGCTGACCACTTCCACCAGATAAGCGGCGCTCTTCATCATCCATTTGTCGTTTGAGGTAACTAACGGTAGGAATGCGTCGTTTATTTGGGAACACCTGGCGGAAAATACGCTCACTCTCCTCACGATACGCTTGAGCTTGTGCTTCGTACTTGTGGACCACGAGCAACTGCTGCGCAACCATGACGACGATAAGCACCCCCGCAGCAATGGTGGCTTTTTGCCAGAGCTTCCAGTATTTACCCCAAGAAGATTTCGGCTTGAAGATCCCAGTCAGCAAATTGACTTTGCTTTCTGTCACCCCCTTCGCCAGTAAAGCCATCGTCATTTCTTCTGGTTGCGGATCCCATATTTCAGGTAACGCAGATTCCGGGACCGAGCTAAAGCAATCGAGCTTCCAACCTTCATGATTTTGTAGATAAGAAGAGAGGTAAAGGTCTAACCAAGAAGCGTCGACAACCGCGCCCTCTGTCGCAGAGTGACGAATTAGCCATTGCTCGCCAATCATTGCAGCACTGCTGTGATCTCCACGAACCGGTAACGCAAGCACATCGGGTAAAATGCGTTTAATGGCGATACCTTGGCTTGAGAAACGTTGCAGTACAGTCTGAATCCAAGCACGTTCAACTGCGCAAATCTGCGCTTTATCCGCTTGTTTACCCAACACGCTAAAGTGCAGGCCATCAACGTCCTGAGCAACTTCGTCTTCCACTAAGTACGGTAACATAGCCTCGAATTGGCGTGTTGCACCAGGTGGTATATCCACTTGCGTCAGGACTACATCATTACTCGCCAACAGCGCCACAACTTGGCGCTGACCAGCATATGAGACCAATTCATCTAAGTGTTCCCACCCGGCGATTTCACCGCTAGCAATCACTTCCTGTTGATCTGTCGACCACACCACCCAAGGAATGGTACTTTGTTGTTCGCTACTCAGCCGAACGGTCAGAAACTCGCTCACTGATCCCTCCAAAACGACGGCGAACTACGGTCACCGTTTCTCTATTTGTACTTTGCAAAAGGCTTCGGATACGTACACGTGATTCATCCACCAACACTTGTGCATCCAATTCAAAAAAGGCGCTATCTACACCCAAATAGCCTTTGGCGTTTTTCTTTACATCTTCACTTAAGCCAGCCATTTCTGACTCTGCTAAAAATTCATCAATGCTATCCCACCCATCAAATGGGCGTTTTTCAATTAGCTGAATCGCATCACTACTGCTTAAGTTTGGTGAGAACATTGCCACCAAAATCGGAGCTTGCTCAACATCAATCGTATTCACGTTTAAACGCCAGTCATCACTTGGTAATGCACAGACCAGCGGCTCCAATTTTTGGAAAATTTCACCACTCACCTGATAGACAGCCCGTAACTCGGAAGCATCTGCCATCCAACCATTTGATGCCAAATAGGAAGGTTTCATCGCTTCATATGTGCTGTCTTCAACCCCAGTAGTCGAACGGACAGAGTCGTCAGCATCAATGTATTCCCAAGTAGAGTCTGCAATGATTTCTGCTTGATATGGCTCGACATCCAACTCTTCTAATAGGCGCTGCAATACATTCACTAAATATGGTCTTGTAATTTGCTGACCCGTTGGTTGCACACGACTCAATACATTTAGATTAAAGCACGCTTGCTTGTCTCTAATTCGTCCCGCCGCTTGACCATAATCTAACGGATAGACTTGCTCTTTTATCGCCCACGGTTGACTCATATTAATCGTGTCGGTGTCTTTATAACTTTGCTCGATACCCACTTTTGCTAGCGCCTCGACGCCAAGGCTGTACCAATACGCTTGCTGGTAATTGATTTGATTAGCGCCTCGCTGAAACTGCAAGAACAAACGTTCCGACATACTGGCAGCAACCGTTGCCATAATCGCCAGCAACATCAACACTATAATCAAAGCAACACCGCGCTGACGGTTAACCATTATTGCTGTCTCCTGAACTTTCCTCTTTCTGACTCAATGTGCCATCAGGAGTGAGATAAGTGCGGGCAATTTCTCCATAGTCTTTGAGAGTGAGAACAACAGAAACCGCTTTCGGCAGCGCTTTTTCTTCAGCCCATTCTTTTTTCCATTGCTTACCATCATAGAAACGCATATCAAATGACTCGACCTGCGTTAGCAATGGAGTAACAGTACCTTGTTGCCCAACCGGCGTATCAGGATAGCGCCACCATACTCGCTGCAGTGTTTCTTCTTTTAAGCGATAGCCAACCTTGGTTACTTCTCCACGAGGGAACTGCTGCTGAGGATTGTGCCAACCTAAACGGGCAAACATCAGCCCTTTAGTATCGGAGTCCAACAGGTAATCGGACCAAAAAATTAGCCGGCTAGCAGGCTCTTCACCATTAGTACGTGTTTGACGCATCGCCATTTGACGAAAATCGTTATCCATCATAACCATGGCACGCTGAATTTCGTTTAAGCGTTGGGTTCGTTCTTGTGATAGCGCATTGCTACGCTGTACTTGCGATACCACTTGGTACGCTGCGACACTTAAACTGGCAAAGATGGCAATCGATACCAACACTTCAATAAGTGTAAAACCTTTTACCCTTTGGCGCGTGTTTGCGCGGAGATGATTATTGCGCCACATAGCTTCGTACCGTTACTACAGGGCTCGCGCTTTTCTCTACCGAGACGCTTACATCAAATGCTTTCAGCAATGGCTGCGTCGTGGCGACTGGCGTGACTTTCCAGAACCAAGTGCGTCCTGCCAGCTCTTCTGTGCCGTTTTTCGCTTTGAGTTCTCCGGTATTCAACATCACATTTGCCATCTGATTATCCACAACCATGGCTGCAAACATTTTTTCTTCTAGATAACTGATTGTATTAATATGCTGGCTCACAGAGCGAATGACACTGATGGCAGCGGTGGCGAAAATTGCCAGTGCGACCAATACTTCCAGTAAGGTCATGCCTCTCGTCCGGCGATGACTCAAATTGGGGCGAGCTTGCTTAAAATTGCGCATTCTCATCCTCTTTCACTTCTTCGCCCGGAGCTAATAACAAAATTTGTCCACTTTCTTTTCCAATGACTCGCCAACCGTCATTAAATGCATCACCATTTTGCGGAAAAAAAGATAGGGTAAATGGCGTGACTTCGGCGCTGGAAAAGATAAACACTTGCGGTGGCTCAATTTTCTTTTCGTCCTCTTCTTCTGCGAACATGTTTTCATCAAAAAGAGAACCAGGTTTGAATAAGCGCTCATCATTATCCCAAGCACCACCGCCGAGTTCGAGCTGTAGCGTAATATCTTCTTCTAGCTTGGTTTTGCTCGGAATCTGCTTTAATTTCAGAGGCTGCCAACCTTCTGAGGTTAAACTCAGTAGAGCGTAGGTCGATTTGGCATCATCCACTCGAACGCCAAAATCTTTACCGCTCAGCACCGCTTCTTCATTGAGCAGCTGTAAACGCTGAAAAAAGCTTTGAGCATACTGTTTGGAAAGATCTTTTTGGCTAGTCGGTAACGTCGAGATCACGGCCACAGCCGTAAGAGATAGCAAAACCAGCACCAATAGAATTTCTATCAATGTAAAACCGTTATGTTTTCGCATTTGTTTCATTAGTGCTGGCTTAGGCTCAATTATTGGAAGTCTTGCATGTTCCAGTTGCCAATATCTGCAGCTGGACCTTCTCCACCCTCTTGGCCATCTGCGCCTAGAGTGAAGATATCGATTGTACCGTTATCACCTGGGCTTAAGTATTGGTACTGGTTGCCCCAAGGGTCATTAGGAAGACGTTTGATGTAACCACCATCACGGTAGTTGCGTGGCTCTGGGTTAGACGGCTTGCTAACCAATGCTTCTAGACCTTGGTCCGTTGTTGGGTAAACGCTGTTATCCAACTTGTACATATCTAGGGCATTTTCCAGCGCTACGATGTCCGTAATCGCTTTTTGTTGGTCAGCCTTCTCTTTGTTACCCAATAGGTTTGGAACAACGAAACTTGCCAAAATACCAAGGATAACGACAACAACCATCACTTCTAAAAGTGTAAAACCCTGTTGTTTACTACGCTTAAACTTCATTTTTTTCTCCGAAAGTTAGATTAAAGCCATGCCGTTAGTAGACACGTCTTAATTCGAAATTATCCACTCATCAAGTTATTCATTTCTAGCATTGGCATCAAGGTCGCCATCACAATGAACAACACTAATCCAGCCATTAATGCAATCAGCGCAGGAGTAAACACACTCAGAGCAATATTGACTGTTGATTCAAAGTTTTGATCTTGGTTATCGGCTGCCCGCGTCAACATGCTCTCTAATTCACCACTTTGCTCACCACTGGCGATCATGTGTAGCATCATTGGTGGAAACAAGCGGGTTTGATCCAACGCCTTACGCAGACTAGCCCCCTCTCGAACGTTATCCGCTGCAAGCAAGACTTGCTGCTTCACATAACGGTTAGACATAACATCTACCGCAACGCGCATACCCTCTAGAATTGGAATCGCACTGGAAGTACAGATCGAAAGCGTTCGTGCGAATCGTGCGGTATTCAAACCTCGAGAGATCTTACCTATTAACGGTAAGCTCAAGATTTTTCTGTCCCAAGCTAAGCGAAAGTCTGGCTTTTGCAACGCCAGTTTGAGGCCATAGAAAAGCGCCACCAGCACAACGAAAATAATCAGCCCCCAATCTTGCACAAACTCACTGGCTGCCAGTAAAAATTGCGTCGATTGAGGTAACTCTTGGCCCATCTGAATGATGGGTTCAATGATTTTAGGAACCACTGTCGCCAATAAGAACGAAACGATGACAACCGCGAATACCACCAAAACTACAGGATAAATCATGGCTTGAAGCAATTTAGATCGCATCTTTTGGCGGTTTTCGACATAGTCTGCCAAACGCTCTAATACGGTATCGAGGTGACCTGATTTTTCACCCGCCGCAACCATGGAGCGGTACAGTTCATCAAACACGTGTGGGTAATCGGCAAAACTGTCGGCAAGCGGATAACCCTCTGTTACTTTCGAGCGAACCGCAGCCAACATAGAACGAATCCTCGGCTTTTCAGCCTGCTCAGAGACCGCACGCAAACACTCTTCCAAAGGCATTCCTGATTGGACTAGCGTAGACAATTGCCGTGTGATGAGTGCCAGCTCAGATGTCGAGATGCCGCGCTTAAAGCTGACTGAACCTGAAGACTTAGCCGATTTAGCTTTCGTCTCGACCACTTCAATCGGGATCATCCCTTGCTCTTTGAGTCGCTGGCGCACTTGTCGGGCGTTGTCCCCTTCTATCGTGCCTTTTTTATGCTTGCCTTTTGCATCTAGCGCTTTGTACTCAAATGCCGCCATTAGGTTTCCTTCGTCACTCGCATCACTTCTTCAAGTGACGTAATACCACGACGTACTTTGCTTAAACCATCACTGCGAATACTTGGCGTATGGGCGCGAACGGCTCTCTCAATTTCTTGCTCACCAGACTCTCGGTGAATCAACTCTTGTACTTGCTCATCAACCATAATGAGCTCGTGGATACCTGTTCGACCTCGGTAGCCTTTTTGGTTACACGCTTCACAGCCTTTTGCTCGGTGCAGTTCTAACGGTTCATGCGCTTCCATACCAAACAGTTTTTTCTGTTCCGCATCGGCTTCATACGGCTCTTTACAGCTTGGACAAAGCGTTCGAACTAAGCGCTGCGCTAGCACCCCTAATAACGAAGAAGAAATAAGGAATGGCTCAATACCCATATCACGTAGACGCGTAATCGCACCCACTGCGGTGTTGGTGTGGAGAGTCGACATTACCAAGTGACCCGTTAAGGACGCTTGCACTGCAATTTGTGCGGTTTCTAAGTCACGGATCTCACCGACCATCACCACATCCGGGTCCTGACGCAGAATGGCACGCAAGCCGCGCGCAAACGTCATATCGACCTTTGGGTTCACCTGAGTTTGACCGATGCCATCAATATCAAATTCGATCGGGTCTTCAACCGTTAGAATGTTGCGCTCGTTGCTATTGATCTCTTGCAAGCCAGCATACAAGGTGGTTGATTTACCAGAACCTGTCGGGCCCGTCACCAAGATGATACCGTGAGGGCGGCCAATCAAGTGACGGAAGTTGTCATGCACTGAAGGTGTCATGCCCAAACTATGTAAATCAAGACGAGTCGCGTTTTTATCCAACAAACGCATTACCACGCGCTCACCATGTGAGGACGGCATCGTAGATACACGCACGTCCACCGCACGACCACCGATACGCAACGAAATACGGCCATCTTGAGGCACACGCTTTTCTGCGATATCTAGTTTAGCCATAACCTTCACACGAGAAACTAGCAAAGGCGCTAGCTTACGGCTTGGAGTCAGGACTTCACGCAATACGCCATCGACACGGAAACGAATCGAAAGGGTTTTCTCGAACGTCTCAATATGAATATCCGACGCACCTTCTTTGATCGCTTCGCCCAACATGGCGTTGATCAATTTGATGATTGGCGCATCGTCTTCCGATTCTAATAAGTCTTCATCGTGCGGCAGTTCTTCAGCCAAAGAGAAGAAATCATCGCTATCAGCACCAATATCTTCCATCAACTGACGCGCTTCAGACGAGTCGCGTTGATATGCTTCGGTCAGCTTTTTATCAAAGGCTTCTTTATCGATAGGTTGCGGTACGAAGCTTTTCTTTAATACACGACGGACTTCAACCAGAGCCGCAGGGTTAAGCGGCTCGACATAGTAAAGAATAGGTGGACGCTCAGGATGCTCTGTCTCCAGCACCAGTTTAAAGCGGTTGGCAAAACTGAATGGCAGACGACGCATACTTGGCGCTGTGTCTAACATATCAACCATTAGTTGTTTTCCATTTGATCAATAAACGCTTGGATCTCTGTTGGGTGCTGACGCTCCTGGCCAAAGGCTGGCATAACCGGGATCTTCTCGTCTGCCATCAATTTCAACCCTTGATCCGCTTTATATAGCTGTTCTGCGCGAATAAAGTTGTATTTACGCTGCGTAATACCGTCAGCCGTCACACCATCGCGAATAATCGTCGGCTTGATGAACACCATCAAGTTACGTTTTTCTGTTTGCGTGCTAGTTGACTTGAACAGGTGACCCAGTACCGGAATGTCACCCAATAGCGGCACTTTAGACTCACTTTCAAGTGCGCGTTCATCGACCAAACCACCAAGAACCAACATCTGACCATCTTGGATCATGACAGAGGTGTTTAACTGTCGTTTAGCAAAGCGAACGTCAACCGCACCGTTCGCGCCTAATACGTTGGAAACTTCTTGTTCAATGTTTAACTGTACAGAGTCACCTTCGTTAATTTGTGGCACTACTTTGAGTTTGATACCGACTTCTTTACGGTCAACCGTTTGGAATGGGTTGTCGTTGTTTGAGCCAGCCGTAGAGCCCGTAATAACCGGAACCTCTTCACCCACAATAAATGATGCTTCGCCATTATCCATTACGGTAATACTCGGAGAAGATAGAATGTTTGAGTTGGAGTCAGAAGCAACAGCACTAATTAGCGCTGTCCAGTCACCCATGACAATACTCATTGCCGCACCATTTACTCCACTAAGTGCTGAAGCTAGCGTAGAGTAGTCACCTGATTCAGTAACATCATATGGCGTTCGTTCGCCATTAGAGTTGGTATAGTATTCAGTTCGGGTTTGATCTTTTGCTTCTTCTAGACCAACCATCACCTGACCAATCGGGGCTCCTGAGTTACCGTACTGAATTACAGCACCCGTTTCTAACGAACCCCACTGAACACCTAGGTTAATACCATCACCTTCAGACATTTCGACAATTAACGCTTCAATAAGAACCTGAGCACGACGAATATCGAGTTGAGAAATGACGTCTTGTAATGCCATCATAATATCTGGCGGCGCTGTTAAAACTAACGAGTTAGTTGCAGCGTGAGCAGCAATGACGACCTCACCACGCGATGCACCTGATGTTTTCTGACCGGCTTGTTTTTCAGCTTGCAGGTTATCGGAAACACCTTTCAATACATCCACCAAGTCTTCAGCTTTCGCATTTTTCAGGTACACAACTCGGTTGTTACCTTTTGTCGCCATTTCAACATCAAGTTGACGAATCAAACGTTTCAAGCGGGCTCTTACTTTTGGATCACCAGAAATTAAAATCGCGTTAGTACGTTCATCGGCCACAATTTTAGGTTCAAGGAACTCTGGCGTGCTTTTCTGATTCGCACTTTTATTCAGTGCTTCGACAATGCGTACCATTTCAGCAGCAGATGCATTACGCAGCTCCACCAATTCAATTTCTTTATCACCGGCTTGGTCAACACGCTTGATGATCTCTGCTAAGCGATTCACTACTGCCGCACGACCAGTAATCAAGATAATATTCGCTGGATCATAATGAACCACGTTACCGGCACCGGCGTTATCAATCAGCTGACGAAGTAGAGGAGACAACTCACGGACCGACACATTACGCACCGCGACAACTCGAGTGATAACACTATCGCCTTGCGCGCTGCCATCACCTAACACAGGGATTGCTGAGGTTTTTGAGTCTTTTGCTTTGATAACCTTAAGTACCCCATTGTCCATCTCTACGACTGCGTAACCGTATACTTCAAGGACATTAAGGAAAAAGCTGTAATATTGCTCTTCGTTAAGTACGTCATAGCTGCGGACATCGATCTTACCGCGTACTGAAGGATCAACAATGATGGTCTTTTCGAGGTTACGACCCACTATGTTGATGAATTCTTGAATATCAGTGCCTTTAAAGCTCGCACTAAATTCGTTTGCCATTGCACCTGGTACGCAGAGTAAACTTCCTGCTAGTAGCCAAGCACTTTTGCTGAACCAATGTTTCACGTATGTCTCCCTGAACTTACGCCGGTTGCCTAAGTCTTACAATTGGATATAGATATCGTACTGTTGGCCGTCGCGCTCAACAGTTAAATTTAATTCTTGCGGATCGCTCATCACTTGCATCAGTTGTACTGAAGAAGACGGATCACTTAAATCGATCCCGTTCAGTTGAACCGCAATATCACCAGGTTGTAGCCCTACATCATTAAATAATGCGGCATCACGACCAGGTGATACTCGATAACCAACAATGTCTCCGTCTTTTTTGACGGGTGAAATGGTGATGTATTTAAAAACGCTTTGTGGATCTTTCGCAATTTCCTCGCGAATTTGCTCTAATTTCTCTCCAACGTCAGACGTCGCTGCTTCTGCTCGCTGAGCTTGCGCCCTAGCTACCTGCGGCGATTCAGATAGCTTCTTATATTCTATACCTTGCATCATTAAGGTCTCGTCTCGACCTTGGTTATCAATGATGACGCGATCCACCAATACCGCTTTTAGCGTCGCACGTGTCCCTTCGATTTCTTCACCCAAACCGTACGTAGCTTGCTTACCTCGGTTAGCAATAACAGCAAGGCTGGTATTGGCATCACTGCTGGCAACCGCACCGACTAGAGTGAGGTTAAGGCGCGTCTTAGGGGCGTCTTTAACAATAGGCTGTTCTACAACTGCCGCTTTTTGCTCAGTGAATTTACCGAATAGGTTGGCATTCTGAAGGGCATTAAAATCTATCGCGTCGCCTTTATTGCTCGCAGTAACGCTACTCGCCGATGGACGCCATTGCGGCACTTCCGACGATTGAGGTATGGCTAACCACACAATTTTGCCAAGTATCCATCCGGTTATCGCAATAAACAGACAGGTAAGCAACAAGCTAAGTTTGGCTTGAATGGTATAATGATTGGACTTGATCTGAGCCAGTAGCGGTCTGCTTGATAATCCTGCACTTAGCTCTAAACGTTTCACTGAATGGATTCCTTTATTCTAACGTCCGTCATTTAAGCTATAACGATAGCTATCGACTTTAAATTGCTAAATTTGCAATAAAATTATTACTCAACAAAGAGCAGTGAACTATATCACAAGTTGTCTTTCATACCTTTTTCTTATGCAGTTTTTGCCAACTCCCTTGAAAAAAATACGCCTTGACTCCATCTGTAGGTGAATAATCCATCACTCATTGCCGTATTCGGGCAGTGATTAGATAGCGTAGTGTTCTATGAGTTCCCTAAATGAAGCCGTTAGGCTAGATAAATGGCTATGGGCCGCAAGATTTTACAAAACCCGCTCCATCGCGCGTAACATGGTCGATGGCGGTAAAGTCCACTATAATGGCCAACGAAGCAAGCCGAGTAAAATCGTTGAAGTGGGCGCTGAAGTAAGACTTCGTCAAGGCAACGAAGAAAAAATCGTGATCATCGAACAAATCTCAGATCAACGCCGAGGCGCTCCCATCGCACAAACCTTATATCGCGAAACTAATGAAAGTATAGCGAAACGTGAGGAACACGCGACTCAACGTAAGCTTAATGCCCACAACCCAAGTCCGGAACGCCGCCCAGATAAAAAGCAGCGCCGAGACATCATTAAGTTCAAACACCAATAAAAGCCGGAATTACCAACGAGGAAAGCACTCCATGGCAAATAATGTTTTAAACCGCTACCTATTCGAAGATCTTTCAGTACGTGGCGAGTTGGTACAATTGGATGAAGCGTACCAACGTGTTATCTCCAGCAAGGAATATCCGGCAGCAATAGAGAAACTGCTGGGTGAGCTACTCGTTTCAACTACTCTTTTAACTGCCACTCTTAAGTTCGAAGGTTCGATCACCATCCAGCTACAAGGCGATGGTCCTGTGTCTCTTGCCGTTATCAACGGTGACCATAACCAACGTGTCCGTGGCGTAGCTCGCTGGGAAGGCGATATTGCCGATGACGCAAACATTCACGATCTAATGGGTAAGGGCTACCTTGTGATCACTATCGAACCGAAAAACGGCGAGCGTTACCAAGGTGTCGTTGGATTAGAAGGTGACACTTTAGCAGAAGTGCTAGAAGGCTACTTTGCAAACTCAGAGCAGTTAAAAACGCGCCTATGGATCCGCACTGGTGAGCATGAGGGCAAAGCACACGCAGCAGGTATGTTGATTCAAGTGATCCCTGACGGCACTGGCTCTCCAGATGATTTCGAACATCTAGAGCAGCTCACTGATACAGTAAAAGATGAAGAATTGTTTGGTTTAGAAGCGAACGAGTTATTGTATCGACTATATAACCAAGACAAAGTACGTCTGTACGAGCCGCAACCTGTCGAGTTCCATTGTGGCTGTTCTCGTGAGCGTAGCGGTGCCGCAATCATCACCGTTGAGAAAGCTGAAATTTATGACATTTTGGCAGAAGTTGGATCAGTTTCTTTACATTGTGATTACTGTGGCACAACTTATACGTTCGACGAATCTGAAGTCACTGAACTGTATGCACAAGCTTCTACGGACAAGAAAACCCTGCATTAATTTACATAGCTTATCAAGCACGTAATTTACCCTACAAAAGGCCAGCTTAATGCTGGCCTTTTTGTGATCAACCCCTCGTAATAACTAGCCTCAAGCGTAATAAAACAACTGCTTAATTTTAAACAATTAATAATGATTTTGCCCTAGCGCAAAGGATTGCGTGCACGATAGACTATTCCCACCAATATGTGACGGGTTACCTAAAACCTTATTGAAATCATGGGTAAATTTTGAGCTATCTCCCTGTTTTCTCCCCGCCCCGTTGCTAGCATGGTGAGCAGATTAAAATTAAAACATTCTTACAAAATCCCTACAAAATCCTTATAAGGAGCACCTATGACCGTTATGGAACATACTAAGGCTGCAACACTTGATCTAACCAAGCACGGACTGCATAACGTAAAAGAGGTTATTCGCAACCCAAGCTACGAAATGTTGTTTGAGGAAGAAACGCGTGAAGACCTAACCGGTTATGAGCGCGGCGTGGTTACTGAACTAGGTGCGGTTGCCGTTGACACTGGCATCTTTACTGGTCGCTCACCAAAAGATAAATACATCGTCAAAGACGCTACGACAGAAGAACATATGTGGTGGACGTCTGATCAAGTGAAAAATGATAACAAGCCAATCACTCCTGAAGTGTGGGACGAGCTAAAAGAACTGGTCACAAACCAGCTTTCTAACAAACGCTTGTTTGTTGTTGACGGTTACTGTGGTGCAAACCCAGATACACGTTTGAGCATTCGTGTTATCACAGAAGTCGCATGGCAAGCGCACTTCGTTAAAAACATGTTTATTCGCCCGACAGAAGAAGAGTTAGCGACATTTGAACCAGACTTCGTAGTAATGAATGGCGCAAAATGCACTAATCCAAAATGGGAAGAGCAAGGCCTGAACTCAGAAAACTTCACCGTATTTAACCTAACTGAGCGCATGCAACTTATCGGTGGTACTTGGTACGGCGGTGAAATGAAGAAAGGTATGTTCGCCATGATGAACTACTTCCTTCCACTAAAAGACATCGCATCAATGCACTGTAGCGCTAACATGGGCAAAGATGGCGATGTAGCGGTATTCTTCGGTCTATCTGGTACGGGTAAAACGACCCTGTCGACTGATCCTAAACGTGCGCTAATTGGTGATGATGAGCACGGCTGGGATGATGACGGTGTCTTCAACTTCGAAGGTGGTTGTTACGCAAAAACCATCAAACTTTCGAAAGAAGCGGAGCCGGACATCTACAACGCAATTCGTCGTGATGCACTGCTAGAAAACGTAACAGTACGTGGCGATGGCTCTATCGACTTTGATGATGGTTCGAAAACAGAAAACACACGTGTTTCTTACCCTATCTACCATATCGATAATATCGTTAAGCCAGTATCAAAAGGCGGTCACGCGAATAAAGTGATCTTCCTATCAGCCGATGCATTTGGCGTACTGCCTCCAGTATCTAAATTGACACCTGAGCAAACTAAGTACCACTTCCTGTCTGGCTTTACCGCCAAACTAGCGGGAACAGAGCGCGGTATTACTGAGCCAACACCAACTTTCTCTGCTTGTTTCGGCGCGGCGTTCCTAACGCTCCACCCAACAAAATACGCGGAAGTACTGGTAAAACGCATGGAAGCAGCGGGCGCTGAGGCTTACCTAGTGAATACTGGTTGGAACGGCACTGGCAAACGTATCTCTATTCAAGATACACGCGGAATTATTGATGCCATTCTTGATGGTTCGATTGAAGAAGCACCAACTAAGCACATTCCAATCTTCAACCTTGAAGTACCAACGTCACTACCAGGTGTGGATCCTAGCATTCTAGACCCTCGCGACACGTACGTTGACCCACTTCAGTGGGAAAGCAAAGCGAAAGATTTAGCAGCGCGCTTTATCAATAACTTTGATAAGTACACAGACAACGCTGAAGGTAAATCTCTGGTTGCGGCTGGTCCTCAGATTGATTAAATCGAGTAACAGCGACGTCGCGTAAACTCAGTGAAAAGTTGGCATTAACTTATCACCTTTACGTAGGCCAAGTTACAAAAATTGCTTCAAGCCCCTCTTTTGAGGGGCTTTTTATTGAATACCACAGAATATTGATACAAGCTAAAGCCTATCTAGTTTTATTTAATAACACACGTAGGTTCTAGCAAAGATGAAAACAGCGCGTCGAGTTCTACTTCTGTTACTGGTTATCTTAGTTGCCATTCCGACCGCTACGATTGCGCTGCTAACAACATCTTACGCGGACGCAACCTGGCGCTTGCTGTCAAACACCTTTTCTCTTCCCTTCCGGGCCGAAAGCGTGCGTTATGACTTTCCCTATCACCTAACTTTACAACGCGTGAACACCAGCGGAGACGATGCGTCTTACATCGAGCAAGTCGATTTATGGATGAATCCCGATGTTTATCGCGATGGTAAATGGATCGTTGATAGTTTATTGATTGATGGTATGAGCTTGCAGTATGGCGCACCAAAGCTCCCAACTTTAGACAACGTTTTATTCCATCAAATCGCGCTCAAAAATATTGATTACGCCGACGAGCAGTTCTCTGCCAATGGCATTGACCTTCAAATTCAATCACCACAATGGAATGATCAATTAATACCATATGGCGAAGTTCAACTTGCGGCTGACCAACTCTATTGGAATGGCGAAGCCTTTAATCAAGTCTTAGTCGATATAGACTACAAGCCGCAAGACAGTACGCTTTATGGCACCTCTTTTAACTGGCGTAACAGTCAAATATCTGGGCAAGGGGAGCAGTATCCTCAAGGCTGGTCTTTAGTAAATGTGACCATCAACAAGCTGAAACTGAGTAATACGCAGCGCCAATCACTGCTTGCAAAACCTTGGCACGATCTACCATTTAGCATTAATCATATTAATAGCTTAGATTTGCTTAACGCCGATATTGAATGGGGCGACTGGCACTGGCAGAACTTGGATCTTTCTGTGGAAAACGCCACACTACCACTGTCTCTCTGGAAGACAAAAGCTCAAGTGTCATTGCAGGCGGATAGCGTTCGATTCCAGCAGCAAACCGCAATAGAGCCACGTTTGAGTGCCGCTATCGAGCCAGGAGTAATCCAGCTCAACGAGCTCAGCTTAGATTGGCAGCAAGGTCGAGTGCAAGTTTCTGGATTGTTCACGCCAACACAATGGAAGCTCAAAGAAGCCTCTATTCAAGGCCTCAAGTGGGCAACACTGCCAGAAGACAACCTAAATTGGTGGCACGCCGCCACCAGCGAGTTAGAGCATGTTGCAATCGAACGACTCGACATTGAGCGCAGCCAAATTATCCAGCTATCTCACGAACCTTATTGGCAACTTTCCGGTTTAAATATCGAAGGGCAACAGCTTGATATTAAACAGTCGGCTCAACGTTGGGGCCTTTGGCAAGGCGAATTGGAAGTCAGCGTTGTCAACGCCAGCTATGACCAAATACTCACGTCTCACGCAGCACTTGCCATGCAAAGCAAAGATGGCTTTTGGCAATTGACTCGCCTTTTTGCGCCACTCGAGCAAGGCTACGTAGAAGGCATCGGACAAATAGATTTGAGTACCCCGAGCCAACCTTGGGCGCTCAACGTCAATGCTGATGGTATTCCCTTATCGCTCTTCCACGATTATTTTTTACCCGACACACTGGCTATTGATGGTTTTTCCGATCTTAGCCTCGATCTACAAGGGTTATCAGGTGATCGCAACATGCTGGCCTACAGCTTATCGGGTGAAGTGGAAGCCAATCTCCGAGATACCCGCTTGAATTCCCAAGCGGATCATTCGCTCAAAGCCATTACCTTAAGTCCACTGCGTTTAAGAGCGCAACGAGGGGAAGTTGCCATAAAGCCGGTCACAATTTCAGGAAAAGCCATAAGTGGTAAGGTTTGGGGAACATTTGATATGGCCAACAACCCGCTAAGTGGCATTACTTATCAATTGGAAGAGTCGTGCGGAAACATTGAAGGCGATCTACTAAGTGGTGAAACCCACCGTAATGAGTGCGTGAACGCATCAAAACTGGCCGAGCCTACTGATATTGAGACTCCACAGAAAAATGAACCTTCCATCGAGCAGCCAATCGTAATTGATAACATCAATTTGGAGACTCAAGAGGAAGAGCTTTACGAAGAAGTTATCGAAGAAGATGAAGTACCCGACACGAATTCCGCAGCAGAACAAACCCTCTCACCGACAGAGCAAGAAGGTGAAACAGATAAGCGCCCAGCAGATCAGTCGGCGCTTACCCCATCAGCAACTGAGTAACTGCGAGTAGTTCGGTATCAGCATATAGGTACCGACAAAATCAACAGCTGGCGTGTCACCACTATAAATCACTACGTGAATAACGATGCGTGCTTTGCGTCCCGACTCCAATCGGTCTAGGTCACCACTGATCCCATCCAACGAAGTACTCGCCACGGGGTTTTGTTCGACTGGTTGACGATAGCGAATCGAGCTGTCGGCCAACACAATATCACCGTGCAGCCCACGCTCTTTAAGCAGCAGCCACGTCATCCCCCACCCTGTCAGGGTTGCTAAGGTAAAAGCTGACCCAGCGAACATGGTGTTATGCGGATTAAGGTTAGGATTAAGCTGCGCACAGCATTCAAACTGGTAACCCGTGTACTGGTTAATTTTGATCCCCATTTTGTCGCTAATTGGGATTTGTTGCTCCCAGCGCTGTTGAAGCTCAGTACACCATTCAGGGCGACGTAACACATTGGCCATCGGATCCAGTTGCTTCACCATTTGCTGATGGCGCACAGGGCCACGCTCATCGGTCAGCTCACCTCGACGCTCAAAGCCATTTTTTTCATAAAAGGCGATGGCATCTTCACGGGCATTACACACCAAGCGTTTCGCTCCTTCTTGGCGTGCTAACGACTCTAGTGCAACCAAAACCAGCGAACCCATCCCTTTGCTACGGCGATTATTTTTAACCGCCATATAGCGGATCTGGCCATCATTGTCCGGCGTAATGTATAAACGGCCAATCGCCATAGGACGACCTCGACCATCAACAATCATGCGGTGATGACTCATTTCGTCGTATTCATCGCGCTCTGAGCCGATCGGCATACGCCATGGCTCACGAAGCAGTTGCCAGCGAAACTGATAATACTTGTTTATCTGATTATCGGTTTTGGGAGTAATGAGTTTGAACATATCAATCCTTTGAAAGCACAACACTAATCAGTGTCGGAAAAATTACTCCAAGCCAATTCCATGAGCTTGGAGTTAAAGCTTAGACTATGGCGCCTGTGTTACCAGATTAGACCTGCAACCAAAACGTCACTGGACCGTCATTCACCAAAGACACTTTCATATCGGCAGCGAAGCGGCCACGCTGTGTGGGTAAGACTTCTTCACACAAGTCAGAAAAGTAATCATACAAGCGCTCTGCATCAACAGGATGCGCACCGCGAGAAAAGCCAGCTCGCGTGCCTTTTTTTGTATCCGCAGGCAGCGTAAATTGAGAAACCACCAGCACTTTACCTTCCACCTGTTTAACGTTTAGGTTCATCTTGCCTTCGTCATCTTCGAACACACGGTAGGTTGTAACACGCTCCATTAAACGCTTTGCTTTAGCTTCATCGTCGTCCTTCTCTACGCCCAATAAGACCAGCAGACCACGATCAATTTCTCCTACGACTTCACCATCCACACGGACGGCTGCTTCACTGACTCGTTGAATTAGCGCTATCACTACTCTCGCTTCCTTCATCTGTTAACTGAGATTCAGCGGTCGAGTGTATCATGTCTAAATCTTCACTCCAGTGCTCTCGCTCACCAAGCGCAGCCGTAACTTCCGCCCCCAATAATACGATCATCCAGCATAAATACACCCAAACAAATAAGATAGGAATCGCCGCTAACGCGCCGTAGATGAGCTGATAAGACGGAAACTGAGTGATGTAGAGTGCAAAGCCTTTTTTACTTAACTCGAACAGTATCGCGGCGACTGCTGCCCCCATGGCACCATGAGCGAGGTGTACTTTTTTATTCGGCACTAGAATATACAAACCAAGAAAAGCAAAAAAGGACAGCAACAACGGTAGCCAACGCAGAAATAAATTAAACGCACCAGATAATGTCTCGTTCTCTAAAATTTGCAGCGAAGTCACGTACGACGTCGCCGCAATACTCGCACCGACCATGATAGGCCCTAACGTGAGTACCATCCAATACATAGAGAATGAAAAGACTAAACGGCGCTTGTCTTTAACTCGCCAAATGTAGTTTAAGTTCTTATCAATGTTGGAAATCAGCATGACCGCTGCGATGAATAAAAACCCACCGCCAACCGCGCTCATTTTGCCCGTATTCGCCACAAATTCCTGTAATGCCGTATGTACAGCTTCTCCAGAAGCCGGCACAAAATTCTCAATAATGTAGCCTTGCAGCACCTCACCAACGTTCGCAAAAACGGGAAATTTCGACAATATTGATAACAATACCGTCAGCATTGGCACGATGGATAACAAGGTAATGTAGGCAAGATAGCCCGCGTTCACATTCACACGGTCATGCGTTAATCGCTTAAGAAGATACTTAAAAAACGCGACGCAACTTGGCAGTAGATTGATTAATCTCGCCTTGTAACTCTCTGATAACTGGTTCATAGTTCATCCCATAATTAGCGCCGAGGACATAAGAATGCCTTATTTATTAGCAATTGTACTATCAATTTTCACTTTAACAGGGTGTCAATCTGCTTATTACTCAGCAATGGAGCAGGTTGGGTATCATAAACGAGATATTATGGTCGACCGCGTCGAAGATGCCAAAGAATCTCAACAAGATGCACAAGAAGAATTCACCAGTGCACTTGAAGCCTTATCTGCGATCACCAACTTTGATGGTGGTGAGCTAGAAAATGTCTACAACAACATCAATGACAAATACGAAGATAGCGAAAAAGCGGCTCAAGACGTACGTGACCGTATTGCTGCGATTGAAGACGTATCCGGCGCACTGTTTGATGAGTGGCAAGATGAGCTAGAGCTGTACTCGAGTGCGAAACTGCGTCGTTCAAGCGAGCAAAAACTACGTGAAACCAAAGCCTCGTACAAAACCATGCTTAGCGCTATGAAGCGTGCAGAGAAAAAGATGACACCGGTACTGGATACGCTACGTGACAACACGTTGTACTTAAAACACAACCTTAACGCCAGTGCGATTGGTTCTTTGCAAGGTGAGTTCTCTAGCTTAGAGAAAGACATTCAGTTTGCGATCAAACAAATGAACGAAGCGATTGCAGAGTCCGATAAATTCCTACAAAAGCTCAATCAAAAGTAAATGATTTAGACCTCCTCCTAGTGAGGAGGTTTTAGTCGGCGACCTTACCGAGTAAACCGATGACTCTTCGAACAAAGCCTACTCTCTCTGGCACAGTTCCCCATGGTACTTCTATCACTTCATAACCCAACTCAGTATAGACACTCACTAACGACTGATGAATCTCCAATGCTTCTTCAAAGCTGTGCGGACGCACTTCATCTTGTACGTAAATGGATGCTTCAGGTCGACAAGTAAACACCTGACTATGGTACCCAGCGCTTTCGGTTAAGAAAGCTTGGTCAACCTTACAGCCGCCCACTTGTAGGTATGCAATGATGTCGGGGATGGCGCGATCAACAAACGCAACATCATGACAACGCGCATCACTCTTTTGTTTGTCCATCAACCCAAGGCATAACTTGGCAAACTCAGGTAAATTCGTCCACGGCAAAATACCATTTTCTAACTGGCTTTGCTGCTCAATCAAGTCGCGAGACCCTTCAGGAAACGTGGCGTAACCATACGCGTCTAGCGCATTCAGCAGTGTTGTTTTTCCCGCACCAGGCCCACCGGTGATAATAATCGGGTTCATATTCAACTCCAGAAAACAAAAAGCCCCGAGCATAACTCGAGGCTTCTTCTTAATTGAATCGCTTAACGAAAATTATTTCGCGCCACGAGAAGCACGCTTACGGTCGCTTTCCGTTAGGAACTTCTTACGGATACGGATGCTTTCAGGCGTTACTTCTACTAGCTCGTCGTCATCGATGAATTCTAGTGCTTGCTCAAGAGTCATCTTGATTGGCGGAGTAAGAACCTGTGCGTCATCTGTACCTGATGCACGAACGTTGGTTAGCTGCTTACCTTTCAGTGCGTTTACCGTTAGGTCGTTGTCACGGCTGTGAATACCGATAACCATACCTTCGTAAACTTCAACACCGTGACCGATAAATAGACGACCACGCTCTTGAAGGTTGAACAGTGCGTTAGTTAGCGCTTTACCCATCGCGTTCGCGATTAGTACACCGTTTACACGTTGACCGATGTTACCGCCTTTGTGAGGGCCGTAGTGATCAAACGTATGGTAAAGAAGACCTGAACCTGAAGTCAGTGTCATGAATTCCGTTTGGAAACCGATCAGACCACGTGATGGCATAACGAAGTCCATACGCACACGACCTTTACCGTCTGGAGACATGTCTTTCAGCTCACCTTTACGTAGGCCGATGTTCTCCATGATGCCGCCTTGGTGCTCTTCCATTACGTCGATAGTTACCGTTTCGAACGGTTCCATCAACTGACCATCTTCTTCTTTGATGATTACTTCTGGACGAGATACCGCAAGCTCAAAGCCTTCACGACGCATGTTTTCGATCAGGATAGAAAGGTGAAGTTCACCACGACCTGATACGCGGAATTTATCTGGATCGTCTGTTTGCTCAACGCGTAGTGCAACGTTGTGTACCAATTCCTTCTCAAGACGCTCAAGGATGTTACGTGACGTTACGAACTTACCTTCTTTACCCGCGAATGGAGACGTGTTTACTTGGAACGTCATTGTTACTGTTGGTTCATCAACAGACAATGGTGGTAATGCTTCTACTGCGTTTTGTGCACAGATAGTGTCAGAAATTTTCAGCTCGCCAAGACCAGTGATTGCGATGATATCACCCGCGTTAGCTTGTTCCACTTCGTGACGCTCTAGGCCAAGGTAGCCCATTACTGTACCCACTTTACCGTTGCGAGTTTTACCGTCAGCACCAATAATGGTTACCTGCTGGTTTGGCTTAACGCTACCACGAGTTACGCGAGCCACGCCGATAACACCAACGTAAGAGCTGTAGTCTAGCTGAGAAACTTGCATCTGTAGTGGACCATCAAGGTCAACATTTGGCGCGTCAACAACATCAACGATAGTTTGGAATAGTGGTTCCATGTTCTCGCCAGTTTCGCCTTCTTCTAGAGAAGCCCAGCCGTTAAGTGCTGATGCGTAAACTACTTTAAAGTCTAGCTGGTCATCAGTTGCACCTAGGTTGTCGAATAGATCGAACACTTGGTCCATAACCCAATCAGGACGTGCACCAGGGCGGTCAATCTTGTTGATTACAACGATTGGTTTTAGACCGTGAGCAAACGCTTTTTGTGTTACGAAACGCGTTTGAGGCATTGGACCATCGACTGCGTCAACGATAAGTAGTACTGAGTCTACCATCGACATGATACGCTCAACTTCACCACCGAAGTCCGCGTGTCCCGGAGTATCTACGATGTTGATACGGTAATCGTTCCAGTCGATTGCTGTGTTTTTAGCAAGAATGGTAATACCGCGCTCTTTCTCGATGTCGTTCGAGTCCATGACTCGCTCTTCAGCTTCACCGCGAGACTCAAGCGTGCCTGATTGTTGTAGCAGCTTGTCAACCAACGTGGTTTTACCGTGGTCAACGTGCGCGATGATCGCGATATTTCTTAATTTATCAATCTGTGGAGTAGCCATGGATATTGATTCACTTAGATAGATGAAATGCCCCCACGCTGAGAACGGGTGCTCTCTGGCGACATTTGCTGATTAAAAAAACGGCCATAATGTACCAGATTTTAGCAAAAAGCCTAGAAATATGTGATCTACTCCCGAGCATTTCTGCGATTTTTACGCTTAATGCCCATTTTCTTCCTCAGAACGAATTGATTAAACGCAACTTTATTCTAATCGATGCATAATTCAAATTGACTCTTGCTCAAAAACTGGGCTGAATACGCAATGTACCTGTCACATTATGGTGCAACAATGATTTTTGGCACCATAATAGTGCAAGCAAAGATCATTTTGGTGCAAGCAAGTGCACCAAACTAGCATTCAAAAACACAATTGCTTGAAATTAATGGAATATTTTTTTTGGCACGGTTTTGGCTTTAGTTAAAACAGCATCGATTAATGAAAAGTCAAATTGATTAATCAATGCCAGGTTTCATGAATAATTCATAAATCGAGCTTTTACCGCTTATTAACACTGGAGGTTATCCAAGATGTCAGTAGAAAACGTTCTATCGCTGATCCAAGAAAACGAAGTTAAGTTTGTTGACCTACGCTTCACTGATACAAAAGGTAAAGAGCAGCACATTTCGATCCCTGCTCACCAAATCGACGCAGACTTCTTCGAAGAAGGTAAAATGTTCGATGGTTCATCAGTTGCTGGCTGGAAAGGTATCAACGAATCAGACATGGTAATGATGCCTGACGCATCTTCTGCTGTGCTTGACCCATTCACGGAAGACGCAACACTAAATATCCGTTGTGACATCTTAGAGCCTGCAACAATGCAAGGCTATGACCGTGACCCACGCTCTATCGCAAAACGCGCTGAAGACTTCATGCGTTCTACAGGTGTTGCAGATACTGTACTTATCGGTCCTGAGCCAGAATTTTTCCTATTTGATGACGTGAAGTTCTCGACGGACATGTCAGGCTCTTTCTTCAAGATCGACGACGTAGAAGCGGCATGGAACACAGGTTCTGACTACGAAGAAGGTAACAAAGGTCACCGTCCAGGCGTTAAAGGTGGTTACTTCCCAGTAGCTCCAGTAGATTCATCTCAAGACATCCGTTCTGCTATGTGTCTAGTAATGGAAGAAATGGGTCTTGTTGTTGAAGCGCACCACCACGAAGTGGCAACGGCGGGTCAAAACGAAATCGCAACTCGTTTCAACACGCTAACAACCAAAGCTGACGAAATCCAAATCTACAAGTACGTTGTACACAACGTTGCTCACGCGTTTGGTAAAACAGCGACGTTTATGCCTAAACCACTTGTTGGCGACAACGGCAGCGGTATGCACGTTCACCAGTCTCTAGCAAAAGATGGCGTAAACCTATTTGCTGGTGACAAGTACGGCGGCCTATCTGAAATGGCGCTTTACTACATCGGTGGTATCATCAAACACGCTCGTGCAATCAACGCATTCGCTAACCCATCAACCAACTCGTACAAACGTCTTGTACCAGGCTTCGAAGCACCAGTAATGCTAGCTTACTCAGCGCGTAACCGCTCTGCTTCAATCCGTATCCCAGTGGTACCAAGCCCGAAAGCACGTCGTATCGAAGTTCGTTTCGGTGACCCAGCGGCGAACCCATACCTATGTTTCGCAGCAATGCTTATGGCTGGTCTTGACGGTATCAAGAATAAGATCCACCCAGGCGAAGCGATGGATAAAGACCTTTACGATCTTCCAGCTGAAGAAGCAGCAGAAATCCCAACTGTTGCATACTCACTAAAAGACGCGCTAGCAGAGCTAGATGCTGATCGTGAGTTCTTAACAGCGGGCGGCGTATTCTCTGACGACTTCATCGATTCATACATCGACCTTAAGTCTCAGGACGTAGAGCGTGTGAACATGACAACTCACCCTGTTGAGTTCGAACTTTACTACTCTGTGTAAGGTCGACACTGTGTAAAATGTAAACACAGCAATAAAATATTAGGCTCGCCTCGCAGGCGGGCCTTTTTTGTATTCGCCAGTCAAGCTTCGACGTTTAACATGAGAGGATAATAAAAATACACTTAGAATTTTTCCTTACAGGTCAAAGAGCTAAGCCATTGAAACGTGAAATCATCGAACAAGAGAAGGTGAGCAATGAAAGTTCAGCTTATTCCATCACTGTGTGCACTCAGCGGATTGTTAATCGCCTCTATCGCCTTCGCGCAGGTCGCGTATACGTGGGTAGATGAAAATGGCGTGGTTCACTTTAGTGATACGCCAAACAAAGGAGCAAAAGCGATCGCACTGCCAAACCTTGAAGCCAGCGCACCAGCTCCTGAGGTAGAAAGTACTGAATCGCTCGCACCTCAGACTACGCCATCTACTGCATCACAAAACAAGCCAGATAAAACAACCGAGAAGCCTCTCCCATTACAACTCTCGATGCTGACTCCCAAGCACAACGAGACCATCCGCAGCAATCGAGGCATCATCAATATTCAATTAGAAACCAATCGCAAGCTTGGTATCGGTGAGCAATTGCAATTGTTACTCGATGGAAAACCTTATGGTGCACCACAAAACCATATAGTGTGGCAGTTAAACAATATTGACCGAGGCACTCACACACTTGCTGTGCACGCGAAAAGAAGCGGCAAGCTTATTGCATCTACTAGCCCTATAACGGTGCATTTACATAGAGCAAGTGTTAAGCCGACCGTAAAAGGGGCAAAATAGAATATCTGGTGAAAAAAATCACATCACAGCGATGCTTTTCACTTTTTCTTCTAAGATTTATTCGCCATACTTAACGTTCAATTGCACCATTATTGTGCATCGCACAATCTTAAAGCAAAACAAGGACGTAATGTGGATACCAGTCTTCCTAGTGCCATTCTCAACAATATGGTGACAGCAACGCTGATTCTTGATGATGGATTGGCCATCCGTTATGCCAATCCGGCTGCCGAATTGCTGTTTTCTCAAAGCGCCAAACGAATTATTGAACAATCACTTTCTCAATTGATTCAGCATGCGTCGCTGGATCTCGCGCTGCTCACTCAACCGTTGCAAAGTGGCCAAAGCATCACCGACAGTGACGTCACTTTCGTTGTTGATGGCCGCCCTTTAATGCTAGAGGTGACGGTTAGCCCTATCACTTGGCAAAAGCAGTTGATGCTTCTGGTCGAGATGCGCAAAATTGATCAGCAGCGCCGACTCTCTCAAGAACTGAACCAACACGCCCAACAACAAGCAGCGAAGCTGTTAGTCCGAGGGCTTGCACATGAGATTAAAAATCCGCTTGGCGGCTTACGCGGTGCGGCGCAATTGCTAGAAAAAATGCTGCCAGAGCCCTCTCTCACCGAATATACACACATCATCATTGAGCAAGCAGACCGTTTAAGGGCGCTCGTGGATCGATTACTAGGACCGCAAAAGCCAGGTAAGAAGACACAAGAGAATCTGCACCAAATTCTTGAAAAGGTTCGCCAACTGGTTGAATTAGAGTCACAACGCTCAATCATCATTGAACGAGATTATGACCCAAGCTTGCCAGAGATTTTGATGGATACAGACCAAATCGAGCAGGCAATGCTTAATATCGTCAGCAACGCCGCACAAATTCTTAGCCATCAAGAGCACGGGAAAATAACCATTCGCACCAGAACGGTGCATCAAGCCAATATTCACGGCAAACGCTGTAAACTCGCTGCTCGTGTCGAAATCACAGACAACGGCCCAGGTATTCCACCGGAACTACAAGACACGCTGTTCTATCCCATGGTCAGTGGCCGCGAGGGAGGAACCGGATTAGGGCTATCTATTTCGCAAAATTTGATCGACCAGCACAATGGAAAAATAGACGTAGAAAGCTGGCCTGGTCACACAACATTTACTATTTATCTGCCGATCTGAGTGCGCTAATGGACTTCAAGTCGCGTCAGTTTTTCGGTTTGCTGCAAGGATTACTACATGAGTAAAGGATATGTTTGGGTCGTTGATGACGACAGTTCAATTCGCTGGGTAATGGAGAAAACGCTCTCCTCTGCCAACATCAAATGTGAAACCTATGCCGATGGGGAAAGCGTGTTAATGGCGCTCGAACGCGAAGTGCCGGATGTTCTAGTATCAGACATTCGCATGCCAGGTATTGATGGGTTGGAGCTACTAAAACAAGTACAGCGCGATTACCCAGACCTTCCCGTGATTATCATGACCGCGCACTCAGATTTAGATGCAGCAGTGAATGCGTACCAAAAAGGTGCTTTTGAATATTTACCAAAACCTTTTGATATTGATGAAACTTTAACTCTGGTTGAACGAGCCATTGCACACAGCCACGAAAACAAACGCGAGCAGCTCTCTCCAGAAGACATTCCAGCAGAAACGCCTGAAATTATCGGTGAAGCACCAGCGATGCAAGAGGTGTTTCGCGCCATTGGTCGTCTTTCTCGCTCCTCTATTTCAGTCTTGATTAACGGTGAATCGGGCACGGGTAAAGAACTCGTTGCTCATGCACTGCACCGTCACAGTCCACGTGCTAACAAACCTTTCATTGCGCTCAATATGGCGGCGATTCCCAAAGACTTGATTGAATCAGAACTGTTTGGCCACGAAAAAGGCGCGTTTACGGGGGCAAACAATGTTCGTCAAGGACGATTCGAACAAGCCAATGGCGGCACTCTATTTTTAGACGAAATCGGCGACATGCCATTGGACATTCAAACTCGTTTACTACGCGTTCTAGCTGACGGGCAGTTTTATCGAGTGGGCGGTCACTCTCCGATCAGTGTCGATGTACGAATTGTCGCGGCAACACACCAGAACTTAGAAAAGCTGGTGCACGAAGGTGACTTTCGTGAGGACCTATTTCATCGCTTAAACGTGATTCGCGTTCAGATCCCGGCACTGCGTGAGCGTAAGCAAGACATTGAAAAGCTTACACAGCATTTTCTTATCCGTGCGGCTGATGAGCTTGGTGTGGAAACAAAGACTCTCCACCCGTCGACCGTAGAGATTCTTAACCGTCTTGATTGGCCTGGCAACGTGCGTCAATTAGAGAATATTTGCCGTTGGTTAACCGTTATGGCCAGTGGTAGCGAAGTGTTACCAAATGACTTGCCAAGCGAACTACTCGAAGAGAAAAAATCCATTTCAGACTCTGCACATGGTAGTTGGCAAGAACAATTGGCGGATTGGGCACGACATTCACTCGCAGCAGGAGATAAAGAACTACTTTCTTACGCTTTACCAGAATTTGAACGCATTTTATTAGAAGCAGCCTTAGAGCACACTAAAGGTCATAAGCAAGATGCCGCTAAAGTATTAGGCTGGGGGCGAAATACACTCACCAGAAAATTAAAAGAATTGTACTGACAATCACTTACGTGGTGCGTTAACAACGAGCGTCGTTTGTCACTCGATATTAATAAAAACATCAGTACAATTGTGGCGCACCACCATCTATGTGATTAGGCGATGTCTACTGCTACGACTCAAATTACACTGCGTACTGCTGTTCTGATTCCATTTGTCATGATCTTCTTACTGGCGATCGGTGTCATTGTCTACGTCCAAAAACAAAGTTACGAAGAAGTGGTCACGGATATCAGTGACAAGCAACTTTCCGTGTTAACCGAAAGTGTCCACGACCACCTCAATAGCTATCTACGTAAGCCTTTTACTGCGGTTATGGCTCTCGCGCACAACGTCAGCTATCACAACCTTTATCGCCCTCACGATACCTCAGACATTCAAAACTACCTGCTAAGTGCATTCAAAAATCTTTACCAATCGATACCGCAGTTGGATGTAATCGCATTTGGTTCAGAAAACGGCGACTTTGCAGGCTTTCGCCGCGAGCTTTCCGACGATTACACCTTAATGGTGCAAGATCGCTACACCGATGGTGATCTGGTTATTTATGGAACCAACCATGTGAGTAACAACATTCGAACGGTTATCTCCCAATACGATCCTCGCACTCGCCCATGGTATAAGCCCGTTGCAGAGAGCCAAAACGCCACTTGGTCTGAAATTTATACCAACGCTGATGAACGCCAGGATATTACGCTATCAGCCATGACGCCGGTGTACAAACACGACCAATTTGCTGGTGTTTTGGTGACAGACATTCGTATCAATACATTCAACGAGTTCCTGCGCGAGTTAAAATACAACACTAAAGCGTCGGTCTACATCATGGACCCAGATCATCGTTTAATCGCTCACTCAGGCCCGGGAAGCGTCATCTCATGGGGCACAAAATTTTCGGATAAAGGGCAGCGTTTGCTTGCCGCTGAAAACGCAGACCCGATCATCAAAATCAGTGCGAGCCGCGTCCGGTCTTTCGATCTCAACAACACCAAGCAACCTTATACTTTTTCATTTGAACATGATGGACAACGTATTTTCAGTCGGCTAACCCCGTATCGAGACCAAGATGGCTTAACATGGTTTATTGGCACCTCCATTTCGGAGTCCGAGCTTCTCGGCCTGTTACCAAAAAGCCAGCAAGAGAGTTGGCTCGTTGGCATTATTGTAAGCCTATTTGGGATCGCCATCAGTTGGATCATTTTCAACCGAGTTACCAGACCAATTAACGCGACTGCCGCCGCCGCTCAGCACCTGGCAAATGGGGATTGGGATAGCGGCATGCCAAAGCCTGGTTATGTGTATGAGACAACCGTACTGGTCCATGCTTTTAATGAAATGGCGAACAATCTAAGAGCTTCATTCAAAGCATTGCGTGAACAGTTGGTTTATGACTCTCTGACACGCTTATATAGTCGTCAGGGTTTGGTCGAAATCTGTGAAAATCAGTCTCATCTTTGTCACGGCAGTTTATTTTTACTTGGCATCAACAAATTTAGAGATATCAACGACAGTGTGGGTCATCACAACGGCGACCAGTTGTTGGTCAGCATCGCTAAAAGGTTAAAACAGCAGTTTCGTGACAACGCATTATTGGCTCGGATTGGTGGTGACGAATTCGCGGTGTTTCTCTCAAATGTCGACACTGAAACCAAAATTAAACAAACCGAGCGTCGATTACAGCAACTCTTTTCCACCCCATTTATGGTGGAAGGCGAGAATGTAGTGATGAAGATTTCACTTGGTATTGTACAAACCCAGCCAAACGAAACCATGCCTTTATGGTTACGCAACGCCAGCATCGCATTAAGTTACGCCAAACAAGACTCACTGACTGGTGTTTGTCACTACAGCCCAGAACTAGCGAGCGCTTCAAAGTTTCGTACGCAAATGCTGACCAAGATCCAAACTGGCATTGAAAACCGAGAGTTTATTCCTCATTACCAACCGATTGTGGATCTCGTCAGTGGCACAGTGTGTGGCGCCGAAGCACTTGCGCGTTGGCATAGCGACTCAGGTATGGTGTCACCATTAGATTTTATCCCAATCGCGGAAGAAAGCGGCATGATCAAAGCCATCGGCCAACAGATTCTGTTACAAGCTTGTCGCGACACTTACCAAGCGATCGAAAGCAAACAGTGGCCGTCGGACTTCCAACTGCATGTGAATATCTCCGTTAATCAACTATCTTGCCCAAGTTTTGTTGATACGGTGACAAGCGTATTGGATATCACGAAATTACCAGCAAGTAACCTCACACTAGAGATCACAGAATCACGTATCATTGATAGCGCACCGACCACACTAGAAAATATGACTAAACTGCGTGAAATGGGTATTGGTATCGCGATAGATGACTTTGGCACCGGTTACTCATCACTGGGTTACCTCCACTCTCTACCGTTTACTTGCTTGAAGATTGATCGCACCTTCATCAATCAACTCACACAAGAAAACTTAAACAGTTCAGTCGTCGCTGCCGTCATCAATATCACAGCAGGTCTCAAAACTAATGTCGTCGCGGAAGGTGTCGAGGATAGCAATCAAGCACAATTACTGCGCTCTTTAGGCTGTAATCAGGTGCAAGGCTTCTATTACAGCCGCCCTATGCCACTAGAAGAATGGCCAACACATTTGGTGAACATGAAGTAGAAAAGAGCGAGAATCGTTGATTTCCTAGTCATCCTCTACTGACAATCTACCCAACTGTTATTTATACTTAACTGCAAATCTTACCCATGTATTGTCACAGATGATGTTTGGGCCCTGTTCCAGTTCATAACTATCCGGATCGACAAAATGATAACGAAGAACCTTCCTCTTACTGATTTGCACCGTCACCTCGACGGTAACATTCGTACTAAAACGATTCTTGAGCTAGGCCAAAAGTTTGGCATTGCCCTACCAGCGTACGATATTGAGTCTCTCACTCCTCACGTTCAAATTGTCGAAGCGGAACCCTCTCTTGTTGCTTTCCTTTCTAAGCTCGACTGGGGTGTTGCTGTACTGGGCGATCTAGATGCATGTCGTCGTGTCGCGTACGAAAACGTAGAAGACGCGCTAAACGCACAAATCGATTACGCAGAGCTGCGTTTCTCTCCTTACTACATGGCGATGAAACACAAACTACCAGTAGCGGGGGTTGTTGAAGCCGTCGTGGACGGTGTGCAAGCGGGTATGCGCGATTTTGGCGTGAAAGCCAACCTGATCGGTATCATGAGTCGCACATTTGGCACTGACGCATGTCAACAAGAACTGGACGGCATTCTGAGCCAGAAAGATCACATCGTTGCCGTCGACCTTGCGGGTGACGAGCTAGGCCAACCGGGTGATCGCTTTGTGTCTCACTTCAAGCAAGTACGCGATGCTGGCCTTGGGGTAACGGTCCATGCTGGTGAAGCAGCAGGTGCAGAGAGCATGTGGCAAGCAATCAATGAGCTGGGCGCAACTCGTATCGGTCACGGCGTAAAAGCGATTCACGATCCAAAACTGATGGATTACCTAGCAGAAAACCGCATTGGTATTGAATCTTGCCTGACGTCAAACTACCAAACAAGTACGGTAGAAACGCTAGAAAACCACCCTCTCAAGCAGTTCCTAGAGCATGGCGTTCTTGCGTGTCTGAACACTGACGATCCAGCGGTTGAAGGCATCGAACTGCCATACGAATACGAAGTAGCGGCACCAGCCGCTGGTCTGAGCCAAGACCAGATTCGCCAAGCGCAAATCAATGGCCTTGAGATTGCGTTCCTTTCAGAAGCAGAAAAAGCGGAACTGAGAGAAAAAGTAAAAGATCGCGCTTAAATCCAGCGAAAACATAAAAAAATGCCAGCATCTGCTGGCATTTTTTATATCTTGAATCTGTATCTCTGATTAAATAACACGAGAGAATTGTTGCTGACGCGCCTTCGCTCGCAGGTACTTATCGAAGCTCATACAAATATTACGGATCAACAAACGACCTCGCAGCGTCACACGAATTTCATTGTCATCCACTTCCACCAGCTCATCGTTGATGAAGGTCTGAAGTAGCTGTAAGTCTTCTTTAAAGTACTGTTCAAACCTCACTTTAAACTCAGACTCAATGGCTTTCTTGTCTAACTTGAAGTTACAAATCAGCTGCTTAATCACTTCACGACGGAGCAAATCATCAGAGTCCAGAGAGACCCCTTTCCATAGAGCGTGACGAAGTTCGTTGACTTGAGCGTAGTATTTCTTCAGCTCTTTCTGGTTTTGCGCGTACGCATCGCCGATCATCGAGATTGCAGAAACACCAAAGCCAACCAAGTCACATTCACCTTGTGTGGTGTAGCCTTGGAAATTGCGATGCAAAATACCTTCGCGCTGGGCAACAGCAAGTTCATCGTCCGGCAAAGCAAAGTGGTCCATACCGATAAATTGGTAGCCAGCATCAGTCAGTGTCGCGATGGTGTCTTGCAGAATCGCCATCTTCTCTTCTGCCTTTGGCAGATCTTCGTCTTTAATCTTACGCTGCGCTGCAAATAGCTGTGGCATGTGCGCGTAGTTAAACACGGATAGACGGCCCGGCTGCATCTCTAGCACTTGTTCTAGAGTCTTGGCAAAAGATTCTTTGGTCTGCTTCGGTAAACCGTAAATCAAATCTAGGTTCGTCGAACGAAAGCCTAACTCTTTTGCGCGCGCAACCATCGCAACGATGAACTCTTCATCTTGCTCACGATTCACCAGTTTTTGCACTTCTTTGTTGAAGTCCTGAACACCGATGCTCAAGCGATTGAAGCCTTCACTACGCAGATGATCCAGCATGGTCAGCTCGATTTCACGCGGGTCAACCTCGATACTGATTTCAGCATCGCTACTAAAAGTAAACTCTTGGCGTAGCAGGCTCATTACACGCGTGATTTGCTTTTCAGAGAGAAACGTCGGTGTACCACCACCAAAATGCAATTGCGTCACGGTGCGACCAACAAGTAATGCAGCACGTTGACGAATTTCGTGTTCAAGCACGTCGAGGTATTCATCCGCTTTGTGCGAGTGGCGCGTAATGACTTTATTACATCCACAGTAGTAACAAAGCTTGTGACAGAACGGAATGTGTACGTACAGCGATAATGGGCGTTCTGGGTATTGAGTGCATGCCATATCATAATCAGAAATGGTGAACGCTTCATGAAACTCCAGCGCCGTTGGGTACGACGTATAACGAGGCCCGGAATAGTTGTACTTATCCAATACCGCTTGATCCCAGACGATTTGCTGTTTCGATTCAGTGTGTTGATTCGACATGGTGGTACTTTCCGTTAAATGCTAGGGCAACGAAAGCCGTCACCCGATATTCAGAGCCGCTATTTTGCCATACGACGATGACAAGCGTGGCAACGCCGACTGGCTTTTTAAGTATAAAACTAAAGAAGTGCTAGCGTGATCACGATACCCCCATTAGTCATAAGGAGACTATTGAGGGTCGCGCTTAAATCATCTGAATATTGATTTGATTATTCAGTGGCTGGACGTTTTTCTGCAACACTTTGAGCTCCTCAATAATCGCATCAGTGAGGCGGCTTTCCGCTTTATGACGCGTCAAGTTCTGTTGCATACGCTCTTTCTTGGCAATTTTTTGGCGTTCTTCGCCACGCGCCATATCTTTCACGATGTGGTAAAGCTCAGAAATCGCAGGGTACGTTTTATCGAAATCAACGCGGTCTTCACCTTGTACATAATCCATGATGTTATACACCCGGATACTGATTTCAGATAAATCGCACTGGCCTTGAATGCCCGCCTGACACAAAGTATGCACATTCTCAAAAATGTTGGCGTTACGTTTGTCTATCGCCAATTTTTGATGCTTCAGCTGCAATTCCTTTTGCTTTTTCAATTGAAGCAGAAGGTAACCTGCATAAGAAGCGAGTGCGATGATAATCACAACACCAGCAATAGCTAATAAGGTTACATTCATAGCTTAATTATCCTTTATAGTCGTCGAAATTAATGTCGTCGAAATCTGCCAGCAAGTCATCATCGTTGCGCGTGCTTTTCTCAGCAGGTGCAGTGAAGTCTTCCTCTTCTTCAGGTTCCAACAAACCTAGTTGGTCCATTAGCTTCTCAATGCGATCGAGTTTCTCATCGACGAATTTCTGTAGACCTGTGCCCAGGTTTTCACCCGCTTCAATACGGTCTAGCAACACGTTCAATTGCGCGTCATTTTCTAGCATCTCTAGTTCTTGCTCTGCCGACAAACGACGCTCTTGCTTCGTCATTTTCTTCGCAGGTTCAACAATCAGAGGTATTTTCTTTTTGCTGCCTAAGCGCGGGTCGCGATTTTGTGCAGCAGCTTGCTTTTTCTGCTCGTTAACTTCTGAGTTACGGTTACCCGTTTTCAGACCTTTACGCTTTTTAGCACGCTTGCGTAAGCGGCCTTCCACATCAGATTCTGTACGGTTACGAGTTACAACAAACTCAGGTGCACCAGCGGCACCCGGTTTTCTAGATTTTTTACTACGGCTCATTACTGGGGTTTCCTCAGTAAAATTACATCATTACCAATAAATTCGAGTTCGAGCTTATCCCGCTCTGCTAGGAACTGGAACGTGTCACGACTAAAGAACACTACGTGAGTGAGATCGTTCTTATAATGCCATGATTTGAAAGCCTCCACGTCGATGACCATTTTCGTCATCAGGCCTATCCAGCCCCCTGGCTTAACTAAATTCAACCATTGCTTCCACACCAAATCTGGGTGGTAGAGGTGCTCTATCACCTCTGTTGCTGTCATGAAGTCGTACGTTTTTTCTAAAACCGACGTATCAGGGTGGTAGTAGAGATCGTACAACGCCATGTTGTGCCCCGCCTCTTCCAGCATCAAGGAGAGCGTTGGGCCAGGACCACAACCAAAGTCGATACCATTTGATTGTGGAGAAATTCGCTCTGTGATCGGGTCAGCAATACGCGACAAAAAGCGTCGGTAACCCAAATCATCGGGGTTGTTCTCATGCAAATCATAGTGAGCTTTTTCGCTTTCCGCATCCAAACGTTGGTCTGGATTTACGAATACCAAGCTGCACTGCTCACATTGAAGATATTCACGACGCTTATCTTCAAAATAATGGTGAGTGCGCTGATTTTGGCATAAAGGACAGGTATGCATGCTGACTTCCTCAAACAGGGATGCGAAACATACCAGAAAGTGAACTCGGATTGGAGTGTTGTTGAGTATTTTTTCAGCAATTTTTGTTAAAAAACTTTGTTTACAACCTATAAAGCTAAAGTAAGTGCTGTAATCTCAATTCAAGTTACGACTGAGCAAGTCAACGGATATAAAAAAAGCGACAGTCAGACTGTCGCTTTCTAAGTGCCATCAATTGGCGAAACTGTGTTGCACACATTTGGTGCACCAATGATCCCTTTGTTTTTAGAGCTTTCCCTGCCAAAAAGAGTTGTTTTTCATCTTCCTGATGAGTTTTGGCTATCCGTTTACTTCCTGTCTACTGAGCAACTTCCTGTGCCTGATCCGTTTCACTGTCTTAACCGTCAGACGAGATGACCATCCTTATCTGATAGGCTCCCTACCTATCTAAATCCCTTTCTAAATCACCAAGCATCCGAGCTACATCCTTGGAGACCTAAACCGTGGTCTTAAATCCTTACATTCACTCCCTGTGAACGACTTCTACTTTACGCCATCCCGTTATGCTCACAAGTAATGGGTTGAAAAAATAATCCGCCTATTTTTCTAAAAAATCAAAATTATCATTTAATCAAAAACTTAAAAACACTAACAAGAAAAAGCCAACATCAAGTATGGCAAATGTCTCACAAACTGCCGAGCCAACTATCGCTTTCGCATCCAAACTCGACTGTGATATCTGTCACGAACAAAAATGCCCTAGTGGATTCACTAGGGCATTTTTGTACAAGTTGCTCGAACGATGTAGGGACATCTACCCAACCAGCTCAAGATGCAGGTTCTTGAGCGATTTAGGTATATTAGTGCAGACCGCCAACGTATTTAGACAGCACTTCGATATCTTCGTCTGTCATTTTCTTCGCGATGTCGCGCATCATGGCATTCATATCATTACCACGGTCGCCATCACGGAATTTTTCTAGCTGAGCTTTGATGTAGTCAGCATGCTGACCAGAAATTTTCGGGAAACCTGAAAGCTCAGTACCATTGCCACGAGGACCATGACATGCAATACATGCGGTTAGGCCACGCTCGGCATCACCAGCGGTATAAAGCGTTTTGCCTTTTGCTACTACATCTTCAGGTGTTGAGTTTTCTGAAACTGGTAGCGAAGCGTAGTAAGCAGATAGGTCTGCGATATCTTCATCGCTCAGTGGCATTGCCATACCACTCATTACAGGATCGTAACGACCTTGTTTACCACCACTTGTCATGCCTAGCTTAAGTTCTTTTAACTGCTTCTCAAGATACTTAGCGTGTTGGCCTGCGAGTTTCGGGTACGTTGTTATTGCACTGTTGCCATCTGCTCCGTGACAGGCGACACAGGTTTGTGATTTTGCTTTACCAGCCTCAATATTACCTTGGGCCCATACTGAGCAACTGGCTAAAAGACTCAAAATTAGCGCTAATTTCTTCATGACATTCCATTATAATTATCAAGCTTCCAGTACCACGGAATGTGAACATACCGCGTACACTCATGGTACAATAGGCGACCTTATGCCGAGCACGGTTATTTTACACATTTTCACAAAAAAGTAATCAATCGACTACACAAAGTCGAGATGGAGTTAACAGTGAGCGTAAAAATTCATTACCAAAATACGCATTTCATCACCAGCGCACCCGATATTCGTCACCTGCCGGAAGACGAAGGTGTCGAAATTGCGTTTGCAGGACGCTCAAACGCTGGTAAATCGAGTGCACTTAACCGTCTAACTAATCAAAAAAGCTTAGCCAAGACATCAAAGACACCTGGTCGTACGCAATTAATCAACCTTTTCAAAGTAGAAGAAGGTTGTCACATTGTCGATCTACCTGGATACGGTTTTGCTCAAGTACCGGTAGAGATGAAAAACAAATGGCAGAAATCTTTGGGTGAATACCTACAGAAACGCGAGTGCCTAAAAGGCTTAGTGGTTCTAATGGACATTCGTCATCCAATGAAAGATCTCGACCAACAAATGATTTTCTGGGCCATCGATAGCCACATTCCTGTGCAGGTTTTGCTAACCAAAGCAGATAAACTAAAAAGTGGTGCACGCAAACAAACTCTACTGAAAGTTCGTAAGCAAGTAGAAACTTTCGGTGGTGACGTTTCTGTTGATGTGTTCTCTTCACTGAAAGGATTAGGTGTCGATCAGCTACGTGCAAAACTGGATACCTGGTTTGCACCAGCACTAGCACACCTGATAGAAGAAGACGAACAAGAGATACCAGCGAGCGATGAAGAATAATTAACAATATTTGTTAAATTTCTTCGACACGGCCCTGCCATTTGGTGGGGCTTTTGTTTATCTGAACTAAATAACAGGCAATAAAAATCCCCGCCTTCCTGGCAGGGATAACGGGAGAGAAAAATTGGTAATTATTGTTATGTGACGAAGCATTGCTGAACTGAGATTCGATTTCAATAGGTTAAAAAGCGCTCTTGTTTCCTGTGTATCACCAAACATTCACTCCAAAAACACCCAATAGCGTTACAATTCAGACAGTTAAGCCAAGCAAATCTTCAAAAAGATGTAACTTAGTTTCTTTCAAGAAAAAATAATAGTGTGACTGGCGTAAATTTACAGGATGAATAACGCAATAAATTTGAAGGAAAAATCGAGATTTTGCAGTGACTTAGAAAGGTCAAAAAAGAAGGTTTTTGAAGGCTTACTTTAAGCTACTGATCCAAAAGAATAATTTTCTTTCGCCCAATAAAAAACGCCCCAGTCAAAAACTGACTGGGGCGGCTGAATCAGCCTAATCCAATAACGTGAAACAAAAGGTCTGAAAGATAGAACATCTTACCTCTGTACCCTACGAGTATTAATGTACAACAATTGGTCAGAATTGCAAAGAATTTTTGTAGTTTTTTTTCATGAAACTTTTATTAAGCAACATCAAAGTTAACTTTGCGCTAGCTTTTTTAATCTCAAAAAAAAGCCAGCGTTTGTGCGCTGGCTCATAATTAATTGGTTATTTTGGTCTAAAAATGACTAATGAGCTTGATCCCAGTTATCACCATGACCTGCTTCTGCAACCAACGGTACTTTTAGCTCTGCTGCAGATTCCATCAATTTCTGTACTTTACTTTCAATTTCGGACAATGATGACTCTTCAACTTCAAAGACCAATTCATCGTGTACTTGCATTAATAACTTCACACGACCATTGCCTTCTTCCTGAATCCACTGATCAACCAACAGCATCGCTTTCTTAATGATGTCCGCAGCCGTACCTTGCATTGGTGCGTTGATTGCCGCACGTTCAGCAGCTTTACGACGCATCCCGTTGCGCGATTTGATTTCTGGTAAATGCAAACGTCGACCAAAAATCGTTTCAACATACCCTTTATCTGCTGCCGTGCTGCGTGTGTCTTCCATGTACTGCATCACGCCTGGGTAACGTTCAAAGTATGTATCCATGTACGCTTGAGCCTCACCACGAGGAATGCCTAATTGCTTCGCCAAACCAAACGCACTCATGCCGTAAATAAGACCGAAATTAACCGCTTTCGCACGACGACGTTGCTCACTTGAAACGTCTTCAATAGAAACACCCATGATTTCTGCTGCGGTTGCCGCGTGGATATCTTTGCCATCACGGAATGCATCCAACAACGCTTGGTCGCCAGAAAGGTGCGCCATGATGCGTAGTTCGATTTGCGAGTAGTCAACCGCTAAGATTTTATGCCCTGATGGCGCGACAAACGCTTGACGAATACGACGGCCAGCTTCGTTACGAATTGGAATGTTCTGTAAGTTCGGATCAGTAGAAGATAGACGACCCGTTGCAGTCACTGCTTGGTGGTAAGAAGTATGCACACGTCCCGTCGATGGGTTGATCATCTTCGGCAGTTTGTCGGTGTAAGTTGATTTTAGCTTCGCCAAACCACGGTATTCCAAAATCAGTTTTGGTAGCGGGTAGTCTAGCGCGAGTTCTTGCAGAACTTCTTCATTCGTCGATGGTGTGCCTGATGGCGTTTTCTTCACAACCGGTAAACCCATTTTTTCAAATAGGATGGCTTGTAATTGCTTTGGCGAGTTCATATTAAACTCTTGCTCAGCAATTTCGTACGCTTTCTTTTCAAGCTCATCAAGGCGAGCGGTAATCTCGACCGACTGCGCACTCAGCTTCATTTCATCAATAAAGACCCCAGTGCGTTCAATGCGCGAAAGAACTGGCACCAACGGCATTTCAATCTCTTCGTAAACTGTCTTCAGGCTTTCATCCTGCTCGATATTAGCAAACAAGCGATTGTGCAGACGAAGGGTCACATCCGCATCTTCTGCCGCGTATGGCGATGCTTGTTCCAGTTCGATTTGGTTAAACATAAGCTGATTTTTGCCTTTACCTGCAATTTGCTCAAAAGAAATGCAGCTGTGCTGTAGGAAGCGAAGCGCCAAGCTGTCCATATCGTGTTTACCGCCGACACTGTTGTAGATATACGATTCCAACATCGTGTCGTGCTTGATACCTTTTAGCTCAATGTCGTAACGAGCGAGTACAGACGCATCATACTTTAAGTTTTGACCGACTTTTGCTTTCGCTGCATCTTCAAGAATTGGCTTCAGCTGTTCTAGTACCCAATCACGATCAAGCTGTTCAGGCGCATCTAAATAGTCATGTGCAACTGGCACATAAGCCGCAATACCTTCATCGACAGCGAATGACAAACCAACTAGATTCGCTAGCATGTAATCTAGGTTATCGGTCTCCGTATCAAATGCAAACAGCTCAGCCGTTTGAAGTTTATCTAGCCAAGCATTGAAGGTTTCTTTATCCAGAATTGTTTCATATTGGCTGCGATCGATTGTTACCGCAGAAGTTTCCATCTCGGCTTGAGAAGAAGAAGCTTGTGAAGATCCTGCAAGCTCTACGGCCTCCACAGATCCAGAACCGCCTTCAAGTAGTTCATTCAACCAAGATTTAAACGTCAGTTGGCCATACAGCTTCACTAATTCGTCTTTATTTGGTTCCGCTTTCAGCAATGATTCTGGCGTTTCCTCAAGCTCAACATCCAATTTGATGGTCGCGAGCTCATACGAAAGCATGGCATTTTCTTTGTTGTCGATGAGCTTTTTCGCCATGGTTTTAGAACCACGGAAACCAAGCCCTGCAATATCATCGAGGTTTTCATACAACTTCGTCAGACCACCAATACCTTGCAGTAGTGCGGTCGCTGTTTTATCACCGACACCCGGTACACCAGGAATGTTATCTACTTTATCGCCCATCAGTGCTAAGTAGTCGATGATCAACTCAGGTGGAATGCCAAACTTTTCAACCACACCTTCACGATCCATTACGACGTTCGTCATGGTGTTGATCAAGGTAATGTTATCATCCACTAGCTGCGCCATGTCTTTATCACCAGTACTGATCAATACAGGCATGCCCTTTTGTGATGCTTGGTATGCTAACGTACCGATGACGTCATCCGCCTCGACGCCAGGAACACAGATCAGCGGCAAACCCATTGCACGAATAACATTGTGTAATGGTTCAATTTGACAACGCAGGTCATCCGGCATTGGCGGACGATTCGCTTTGTATTCTGCATACATATCATCACGAAAGGTTTTTCCCTTTGCATCGAAAACCACCGCGATGCGCTCAGACGCAAACTGACGCATCATGCTGCGTAACATGTTCACGACGCCGTAAACGGCATTAGTTGGAATTTCACCATTGCTCATGGTGCCCGGGTAGGCGTGAAAAGCGCGATATAGGTAAGAAGAGCCGTCGATAAGGATCAACGGATTTTCAGGAATACTTGCCATAATTGTCTGTATCCAATTCAGTACTTGAGAGATCTGCCTAGGATGCCATGACTGCTGATCCGAATCTATCTTGTTCGCTCGATCTAGGTCGCGTAAATTTTTCCGACTTTATTCACGAAAACACCACCTCCTGTGGATAACTCTGTTTATAGAAATTATCCACTGGTTATCCAATAACAAAAAACACAAGAAAACACCAACTCAAACTATTGATTTATAATAATAAATTCGCATAACGGCGAGAAGATCAACGATCCTAAAATGATCATTGCATGTGGAAAAGATATTAATAGTGACGTCAAATAGAAATCGTAGAAAAGAAAAAAGCGACCCGAATGGGGTCGCCTAGCAGAAGTGGTAAAGCAAATTCTGTAAATAGAGCAGCTTAACCAAGAAGCTATAAATTACACTGGAAGCAATGTGAGCAATGTCGTGTCAAAAAGAATTCGTGCAAGTTCTCGGAAAAATGTTTCATCACTTCTCAACTTTCAGTTAATTAACTTCTGTTAATAAGTCACTCAACGTCCTTGTGAACTTTCCTCATTCCCTAAGACAGGTTTAATAATAATGATTCTCATTTCGTAGTCAACAGTTAAATGAGAAAAAATCTCATTTATTTTCACATTGCTTTAATGAAATGCACTCGAGACTCTCGAAGATTTACTTTTTCTTCAAACTTTTCAATGATATAGCCATTTCTCAATAACAAGCGAAGCATAGCCGGAAACTGGTTTCGAGATTTCACTTTTAATGTGTTGTAGCCTTGTTCTGCCACCCAATCCTCTTGAGCTTCCAAAAGCAGCTGTGCCACGCCTTCATTTCGAGCTTCAGGGACAACACCACCTAACCAGCTATAGAAAACACCATCCTCTAATTCGTAACCTATTTTGAAGCCGACAATCGTGCCATTTTTTTCTGCAACGAGGATTAAACTGTTTTTCTCTTCTAAACGTTGAGTCATGGAGTCTACCGTTTCTCCTTTCGAAAACTCGGTAACACGCGCCACAACTTGAAGTGCTTCTTCCAATGTGCCTTCACGAATCAGCATTGTCATTGTTCTCTTCTCCAAAATAAAAATACCCAAGCACCTTGGATTGTTACTGTTGTAATCCGCCTGAGGTTACTTGGGTATATACAGACGAACAACTCTTGTTGGTCTGGTATTTCTCACTGAGCGATAATTACTCTTCTGTCGCTTCCGGAGTACGATTTAGGTGTTGAGCAGTTTGTGCATTCTCTTCTGCCAACCACTCAGCAACGTCTTTCGCAAAGTACGTTAAGATGCCATCTGCACCTGCACGTTTGAAGCACAATAGTGATTCCATCACAATTTCACGCTCTTTGAGCCAGCCATTCATGATCGCCGCTTTATGCATCGCGTACTCGCCAGAGACTTGATAAGCAAATGTCGGTACTTGAAGTTCAGTTTTTACTCGGCGAACTACATCTAAGTATGGCATACCAGGTTTAACCATCACCATGTCCGCACCTTCATTGATGTCTAGCGCCACTTCATGGATCGCTTCATCAATGTTTGCTGGGTCCATTTGGTAGTTTTTCTTGTTGCCGCCTTTTAGATTTGAAGAAGAGCCAACCGCATCACGGAATGGTCCGTAGTAGTTCGATGCGTACTTAGCCGAGTAAGCCATGATTTGAGTATGAATGTAGCCCGCGTTTTCTAATGCTTCGCGGATCTTACCAATTCGGCCATCCATCATGTCTGAAGGCGCGACTACGTCAGCACCCGCTTCTGCATGAGACAAAGCCTGCTTAACCAATACTTCTGTGGTTTCATCATTCATTACGTAGCCATCTTCATCGATGATGCCGTCTTGGCCATGTGTCGTGAATGGGTCGAGTGCCACGTCTGTGATTACACCAATTTGAGGAATGTGTTCTTTAAGCGCTCGTACTGCTCGCTGAACCAAACCTTCTGGGTTGTAGGCTTCAGTAGCACATAAGCTTTTAGCGTCTTGGTTTACGACAGGGAAAAGCGCGATTGCTGGAACGCCTAGATTTGCAAGGTATTGTGCTTCTTCTAGCATTAAATCAATCGACAAACGCTCTACACCCGGCATGGACTCCACGCTCTCACGACGATCTTTACCCATAAGAATGAACATTGGGTAAATCAGATCATTAACAGAAAGTTGGTTCTCAGCCATCAAACGACGACTAAAATCGTGCTTACGTAAACGACGCATACGGCGTGCAGGGAATGGACCTTGAATTGATACAGACACCATTTTCTCCTTGTCTGGACGGTTATGATGATCAAATCATCTGGTGAACAAAATCATATCACTCTTGATGCATGTTGCGAGTGACAATCTGGAAAAAGGTAATGAAAAAAACTGAAAATGACCCAGCACTCACACTCAAGTATACTTCGAATACGAAACCAACCATGAAGCACAGAGAGTAACGATGATCGATACCCACGCGCACATCTATGCTAGCGAATTTGATAACGACCGCGATGAAGTAGTACAACGCGCCTTAACGCAAGGCATTAATAAAATCCTGTTGCCAAACATCGATCTGGACTCTATTGAGCCCATGCTACAAACCGAAGCGGCATATCCTGACGTATGCCACTCAATGATGGGGCTGCACCCTTGCTATGTGGACAGCAATGTTGAACAAACGTTGGAGATCATCCGCGGTTGGTTTGAGAAACACAAGTTTATTGCGGTGGGCGAAATCGGTATCGACCTATATTGGGATAAAACCTATCGTGCTGAGCAAGAAATGGCGTTCGTAGCTCAACTTAACTGGGCAAAAGAGATGGATTTACCGGTCGTTATCCACACTCGTGATTCGATTGAAGAAACACTCACTTTGCTGCGACAAGAGCAAGATGGTCGTCTGCGTGGTGTATTCCACTGTTTTGGAGGCAGCTTAGAAGAAGCACAAGCAATCAATGAGCTAGGCTTCCACTTAGGCTTAGGTGGCGTATCAACCTTTAAGAATGGCGGGATGGATAAAGTCATTCCACATTTGGATATGCAGTGGGTCATTTTAGAAACCGACTGTCCATATTTAGCGCCGGTGCCACACCGTGGTAAACGTAATGAACCAGCCTACACTTCTCTCGTTGCACAACGTGTTGCCGACTTGCGTGATGTCGACATCGCAACCATCGATGCCATAACGACTGAGAATGCCAAAACGCTGTTTAATATTTAATTCACGAGAATTGAAAAAAGCGACGAAATCAACGTCGCTTTTTTATCACCTAAACTATTGAATGAACGATTCAACCCGTTGAAATAGTAGAACAATCCATACAAAATTATTGATAAACATAATAATTAACTAGCAACTCTACTTACTTCTCATATCGTCACTTTACTTCGTCCGCTTTGCAAAACTGTCGACAACTCGACACATTATTTTTCTATACTGATTTACGCCCATTAATTAGCACAAATGTAAAACAGCATGAATATGGAAGTTGAAGTGTGTACACATGGTGCTTACTTACAACGCGTACCGCGCAGTTTTTTTCAAAAGCTGCTGGGCATCAAGGAAGTATACGTATGCACAAAATGTGGTTACGTCATGAAAGTTAAGTAATTAGCCCAAGAAAAAACCAACCGCAAAAAAAAGCGGCTCAATTGAGCCGCTTTTCACATCTAGATTAGCCTTATTCTTCGGTTTCCGCTTCTACTTCTTCGCTTCGACGAGTATAAAAACGCGCGAAGAACAAACCGACTTCAAACAGTAAACACATCGGAATAGCGAGTAAGGTTTGCGAGATCATGTCTGGTGGCGTTAACACCATACCTACGACAAACGCAGCCACTATAATATAAGGACGTTTCTGTCTTAAATCTTCTGGTGTAGTGGCCCCAGTCCAACACAACAAAATAATCGCAACAGGCACCTCGAATGCGATACCAAACGCCATAAATAGCGCCAGCACAAAGTCGAGATAACTCGAGATATCAGTTGCAAACTCTACTCCACCAAGAGAGATGGCGGTAAAGAAGCCAAACACCAATGGAAATACCACGAAGTAGGCAAATGCCACTCCACAGTAGAACAATAGCGAACTAGAGAACAGCAGTGGCATGATCAATCGACGTTCATGCTTGTACAAACCTGGCGCTACAAATGCCCACACTTGATACAAGATAAACGGCACCGCAATAAATACCGAAGCAATTAACGTCAGCTTAAGTGGCGTAAAAAAAGGTGACGCTACATCCGTAGCAATCATGGTCGCGCCTTCAGGTAGACGTTCTACTAAAGGTGCGGAAACAAACTCGTAAATGTGGTTAGAGAAATAAATTAGTCCGACAAACACGACCAACACTGCGAGGATTGAGCGCAGTAGTCGGTTGCGAAGCTCCAACAAATGACTAATTAAAGGTTGTGTCTGCTCGACGGTAGACATGGCAAACCTCTTATTAAAAACCAGATCAAAAAGGAGCTACCAATCACTAGTAGCTCCTCCTAATGAGACTATTCGGCTTTCTTATCTGCCGCTGTAACCTTGCTCTCTTGCGCTTTCTCTACCTTTTCTGCTGCTGGCTCTGTTTTTACAGGCTCAGCCTCTGAATCGGTGTTCTTTGCGTAAGGACGATTTACAGATTGCGCTGCCTTCTTCAACTCTTCAACTGAAGATTTCAACTCAGGGGACAAATCATCCATCCCCATTTGTTCTGCTTTGCGCAAGTTTTCTTGCAGCTCTTGGACTTTCAGCTCGTGTGACAATTCGTCTTTGACGCTATTTGCCATACTCTTAGCGGCACCGATAAAGCGAGACACGCTGCGAATAGCATGAGGCAAACGCTCCGGCCCAAGAACGACCAGACCAACAACAGATATTAATACCAGTTCCCAAAAACCGATATCAAACACGTTTTACGCCTGCTCTTTGTCTTTTTTCGTTTCAGGAGCAGCTTCTTTTTTCTGCTGCTCTTCTAGACTTTTTGGTTCGAAGTCTGCGTCTTTGTCATTTTTCGCAGGTTCATCTTCGCTCATCGCTTTTTTGAAGCCCTTAACGGCACCACCCAGATCGCCACCGATACCGCGTAGTTTCTTTGTTCCGAATAGCAATACAACAATTACAGCAATGATTAGAAGTTGCCAAACACTGATACCACCCATTCTCTTTACCTCGGGTCTTTAAACAAACAAAAATATTTCAAGAGTTTAACGTCTATTGACGATAAGCTCGCCAACTAAGCAGCCAAAATGTGACACCTGCGATACCGCAGGCCAACGAAAGCTGCTCAAAAGCATCGTTCACCAATATTGCCGAGCATACGACTAAAGTCGCGCCAACGCCAAACAAAAACTTTCCTGTCGCCTGCTGGCGCTTGCTCTGGCGATACCCTTGATAAAGCTGATCCATACGTTGATTCATCGCTTTACCTTGTTTCAGGCTATCGTAAAGTAGCTCTGGCAGTTCAGGTAATTTCTCTGCCCAAAATGGTGCGCGGTCTTTAATCGCATTCACTAGAGCTTGCGGCCCAACTTGATTCATCATCCATTCTTCCAGGAATGGTTTTGCGGTCTCCCACAAATCAAGTTGAGGATATAGCTGCCTACCAAGCCCTTCCACGTACAACAGCGTTTTTTGCAACAGTACAAGTTGTGGCTGAACCTCCATATTGAATCGACGTGCCGTGTTGAACAAATTCAACAACACATGACCAAAGGAGATTTCGCACAATGGCTTAGCAAAAATAGGCTCACACACAATGCGAATCGCGAACTCAAACTCATCGACATTGGTATCCGCAGGCACCCACCCTGAATCCACATGTAACTCCGCCACTCGGCGGTAGTCACGATTGAAAAACGCCAGGAAGTTTTCCGCCAGATAACGCTTGTCTTCGCTATTAAGTGTACCAACGATTCCGCAATCTAGCCCTATCCACATTGGGTTCTCTGGATGTTCGGGTTTGACGAACACATTACCCGGATGCATATCGGCATGAAAAAAGCTGTCTCGGAACACCTGAGTGAAGAACACACTCACACCGCGTTCCGCGAGCAATTTCATATTGGTGCCATTTGCTTTCAAGCCTTCAATATCAGAGACTTGAATGCCATATATTCGCTCAGAAACCATGACAGTTTCATTACTGAAGTCGGGAAAAACTTCAGGAACATATAATTCTTCGCTGCCTTCAAAGTTGCGGCGCAACTGAATGGCATTCGCCGCCTCACGTCGCAAGTCGAGTTCATCAAGCAGGGTTTTCTCGTATTCACGCACGACTTCAACTGGTTTTAAACGACGTGCTTCAGGCATCGCTCCGGCGACTATACGCGCCATTCGGTGCATCAGTTTTAGATCTGAATCAATGACTGGGCGAATATCTGGGCGGATAACCTTTAATACCACTTCTTGGTTAGTGTCTTTTATGCGCGCAGTATGTACCTGAGCAATCGACGCAGACGCCAGTGGTTTGATATCAAACTCGGTAAACCATTTTTCTAACGGACCACCTAATGCTTGCTCCATCTGCTTTTTTGCCAACTCGCCATCAAAAGGCGCGACTTGGTCTTGAAGTAAAGCTAGGGGATCAGCGATATGCGGAGGAAATAAGTCACGGCGCGTCGACATCATCTGACCGAACTTAATCCAAACCGGCCCCAGCTCTTGCAGTGCTAAACGCAGACGTTCACCGAGTGGTTTTTCTGGATGCTTGTTCTTAATCCAAAACAAGCTTTTGCGCAGTAAAAGCGGCGCTTTGGTCAGTTGGTGATCGGGAAGCAGCTCATCTAAGCCGTATTCCAGTTGTACTTTGGCGATGTGGTATAAGCGCTTTAGTTCTGCTGGCGTCATGGTTTCTCCAATGCAGGCTTATCTGCATCCAGCTTATTCAGCAAAGCCGTTAAACGAGCTTCAATGCGAGAAGCCTGGCTGCGAACCTCATCAACTTGGTCGCAGAAATAGGCCACTTCTAACGGAGCGGGAGCCAGTTTCCATTCTTCAGTCACTACTTGCGCAAGATGACGCTGGTGTTTTTCTGCTTGAGACGCAAGAAAGTTGCCGATGTTTTTTGAACCTTGCACAAAGGTATGTGCGGCGACATCGCCAGTCACGCGAGACAACCACTCTTCAACATCTGGTTTGCAATCCACCATCAACTGAGAGAATTTCTGCGCCAATTGAATATCGCCTTCAAGTTCAAGTTTATCTTGTTTAATAAGACGAGTGATGTTGGCCTGATCGCGCAGCTCTGGTAACACACTCAAGTTGAGCGATAGATAGCAGTTAGGCTGCCCTTCGTAATGACCAAGCACATCAATTTGCTGACTAAAAACGAATGTCAGTGTTTTATTGATCTCTTTCAGGTGAACTTGAATAACTTGACCTTTTAGACGCGCTAAACGACGGCCCAATACAGGGTCGTCTTTGATCAGTGTATTCAGTGACGTTTCAATCACAGCGGTGATAAGTGGTTCAAATGGCATGCCGTTAACCCTTAGAATTTATAACCGCGATGCAAAGCCACAATACCACCAGTTAAGTTGTAGTATTTGGTGTTTTCAAAACCTGCGTCTTGCATCATGCCTTCCAGCGTTTCTTGGTCTGGATGCATACGGATTGACTCCGCTAGGTAGCGGTAACTCTCTGAGTCATTCGCAACTAGCTCACCGATTCTCGGCAACAAGTGGAATGAATATGCGTCGTATACTTTAGATAACGGCTCTAGCACTGGTTTTGAAAATTCCAACACCAATAGGCGGCCGCCTGGCTTCAGTACGCGGAACATTGAACGAAGCGCTTTGTCTTTGTCAGTCACATTACGCAAACAAAAACTGATGGTGATGACATCAAAATAATCATCTGGGAACGGCAGTTCTTCTGCGTTGGCTTGAACGTAATGCACGTTACCCACAATACCGTTATCACGCAGTTTATCGCGACCAACGTTAAGCATTGAGTTATTGATATCGGCAAGGATGACATGGCCTTCATCGCCAACAATGCGCGAGAATTTCGCCGTCAAATCCCCCGTACCACCACCTAGGTCAAGAATACGTTGGCCAGGGCGAGCGCCACTACAATCGATAGTGAAGCGCTTCCAAAGGCGGTGAATACCACCTGACATCAGGTCATTCATGATGTCGTATTTTGTTGCCACGGAGTGGAATACTTCGGCAACCTTAGTCACTTTTTCGTCTTTTGCCACTGTAGAGAAACCAAAGTGAGTGGTTTCATTCTCTAACGCTGTATTGGATTGCAAACTTGTGTCCGTCATTCTAATTCCTCTTAGGCAGCGCTTTCCTCTACGGGGCGTTTGTTGACAAATAAAATCGCCCACTGCACTGCGGGCGATTAGTTTACTTTATCCTCAGCCGGATGTCTTTCTACTAACGGGTCATTTTCTGAAAATGCATCACTCTGCGCTAACTGCGCGAGGTCGGAAGAAATCGGTCGTTTAATTTCAACTCCCAAGTGTTTAAAGCTTTCGGCTTGGCGAATCACATTTCCGCGCCCTGTGGCAAGCTTGTTCATCGCACCTTGATAGCTTTGATTCGCCTTATCCAGCGCACCGCCAAGCCCCTCCATGTCGTCTACAAACAATCGTAATTTGTCGTAGAGTTTTGTCGCACGCTGCGCAATCATTTTAGCGTTTTCATTTTGGCGTTCATTGCGCCATAGATTATCAATGGTGCGCAGTGCCACCAGCAACGTTGTTGGGCTCACCAAAATGATGTTTTGCTCCATCGCGTCTTTGATCAAACTTGGATCGGCTTGAATCGCGACTTGGAACGCAGGCTCAACCGGAATAAACATCAGCACATAGTCCAAACTCTGAATACCTTTGAGTTTGTGGTAGTCCTTCATGCTTAACCCTTTAATATGTGCACGTAGAGCAGCTAAGTGCGCATTCAAAGCCTGATCGCGCTCAGCATCAGTTTCGGCGTTGAAGTAGCGCTCATAGGCAACCAACGCCATTTTGGAATCTACAACCACTTGTTTGTTCTGTGGGAGATGAACAATAACATCAGGTTGGTAACGCTTGCCTGCTTCATTTTGTAAGTTCACCTGAGTCTGATATTCGTGCCCTTCACGCAAGCCAGATTCGGCAAGTACCCTAGCGAGCACCACTTCGCCCCAGTTACCTTGCTGTTTGTTGTCCCCTTTCAACGCTTGGGTCAAATTAACCGCTTCGCGCGTCATTTGCTCGTTCAAACGTTGCAGGTTTTTCAGCTCATGCACTAAGGTATGGCGCTCTTTAGCTTCTTGACTAAAGCTGTCATTTACGTGCTTTTTGAACCCTTCTAACTGTTCTCTAAGCGGTGACAACAAGCCTTCTAAACTCTGACGGTTTTGCAAATCGACCTTCGCGGTTTTTTCTTCAAACAGTTGATTTGCCAAGTGCTCAAATTGTTGTTTCAAGCGTGCTTCTGCTTGTTCTAAAATTTGCAGTTTTTCGGCATTAGCTTGGTTAATTTGCTCATGGCGAGCTTGCTGTTCACGCAGCTGCGTTTCTAGACGTGATTTGTGTTCACGCATTTGGCCAAGCTCATCAAAGTATTGCTGGCGCTCTTGCTTTACAGCCTCGAAGTAACGCAGTTTTTCCATTGCTGCCATCAGCTTTCCATGTGTTTGGCGTACTTCAAACGCGGCTTTATCGCGCTCATCATCTAATTCATCCAACTCTTGCTGAGCATCGGCAAGGCTTTGCTTGACCTGTTCAAGTTGCTGTTGATGAAGCTGTTTTTCTGAAACAAGTTGTTGCTCGAGAAGCTGAGTTTGGGTGATAAAACGCTGTTTCACCCACCAACCGGCAGCGACACCACTAAGCGTGGCAGCACAAAGAGAAGAGAGAATGAGAGATTGGTACTCAAGAATCCATTGCATAATAGCGAGTTAGCCTGTGTTTTGTATCTATAACAATGGTATTTAGACACTGGATAAATGTCCAGTTTGTTGGATGAAAAATCCTCGCATACACTAGGCCTTCCTATAATATTCTTTCTTCCGCTCAAATTATCCAAACCGAGCGGCACATCATCACGCAGAGGCATCATGAACGAGCGTCGCGCCCTAGGATTTGGGCTCTCAGCAGTATTACTTTGGTCTACCGTTGCAACCGCATTTAAACTCACGTTGGCAGAATTTACGCCTATTCAAATGCTATGCATTGCCAGCATCGTCTCTGCGATTGCGCTAACAGTAATCTGTGGTGTGCAAGGTAAATTGGGCCAGTTAAGTGCTACATTTTTCTCAAACCCTTGGTATTACCTACTGCTTGGGTTGATTAACCCTTTGGCGTATTACGTTATTCTGTTCAAAGCATATGACTTGCTGCCCGCATCTCAGGCTCAAGCGATCAACTACAGCTGGGCCATCACCTTAACGCTAATGGCCGCTGTTTTCTTAGGACAAAAGATCCGTGGTAAGGACTGGCTGGCTTGCGGTTTTAGTTATGTCGGCGTGATAGTGATTGCCACACAAGGCAATCTTTTAGGCATGGAATTTGAGAGCCCGTTGGGTGTTGGTCTTGCGCTGCTATCAACGCTGCTGTGGGCCGGTTACTGGATTTTAAATACCAAAAATAAGGCCGACCCTGTGGTTGGCGTTCTGCTCGGCTTTTTGGTCGCTATTCCATTCGCCATTGGTTTAAGTCTTTATGAAGGTGCTGACTGGCAGGCAATCTCAGCTAAAGGCTGGGCAGCGGTGACGTATGTCGGACTGTTTGAAATGGGGATCACTTTCGTTTTGTGGCTGAGCGCACTCAAATCAACGCAAAACACCGCGCGTATCAGTAATCTGATCTTTGCTTCTCCATTTATCTCACTCATGTTGTTAGCTACCATCATCGGCGAAGAAATTCACCCTTCAACCTTGATTGGCCTGGTATTGATCATCAGTGGCTTAGTCATTCAGCAAGTCTCATGGGGCAAGAAAACCAAAGCGGTAAACGCTTCTTAATCACCTATCAAAAGCCCTAAAAAACGATGCAATAAGTTGGATAAAAAAGAGATATAGATAACATTTTAATGATAGAAAGCACTTTACGCTGCTAGGATTTAGCTACGCGTTGGATACGATACTCACAAAGCCCAATAGCTTACGCTAGATTCTAATATAATTACCTTTGGGCGATTTAGGACTCGTTATTAATTATGTTTCGCTTCGCTATTCCTTCGCCTTTGATGGCAGACTGGCAACACGTTCTGCGACAATGCTGTAATGTAACTCAAGCTCAGGGACAGCTTTATACTCTGAGCGATACTCAGCAGTGGCTATCGACTGAGGTGTCCACCTCAACCCAAAATCATCGTGCTATCGTCGATGTGATAACGCAAGTTGTCGATCACTTTACGCCGACAGATTTTACAGTTAGCCATACCCCCTTTGAAGAGCAAACCTTGAGCATTGGACCGATTTGGCTACCTAATGGCGAATTGCTTGCCGTACTGACACTGACTCACCCTAATGATCAATCAACGGTTGTTTCGGCATGGCTAAGCGCAATAGCGGGGCGGATCAGCTTTGATATCAACTTGCACTGTCAGCAAGAACAAACGCGACATCAAAGCGCGGAAATAAAGCCAACACCAACACTACAAGAGTTTATCGACTGCCTTGAAGACCACGTATGGATAAAAGGCATGGATGGTCTTTATTCGATGACTAACCGAAGCGTAGAAAATGCGTGGCAAAAAACCAACAGTGAAATCATTGGCAAAGACGACTTTGCCCTGTTTAGCCATGAACGTGCGGAAAAATTCATTAATGCCGATAAATTGGTGGTAGCCACTGGCACGCAAAATATTGTTGAAGAATGCCGTCAAATTGATGAAAACAATAACCCCACTTGGCTAGAAACCATTAAGTCTCCTGTCCGTGACCATGCGGGAAACTTAATCGGTATTCTGGGGATGACACGTAACATCACCCGCCGAAAAATGGTAGAAACGCAGCTCTCCTTAGCGTCCCAAATTTTCAACAATTCGCAAGAAGGCATGGTCATTACAGACCGCAATGCCAACATCATTGATGTAAACACGGCTTTTACCCAAATTACAGGTTACCGCTCTGAAGAGGTGATAGGAAAAAACCCACGAATTCTGCGCTCAGGCCATCATGATCAAGGTTTCTATCAACAGTTGTGGCATCAACTCGAAAACAAAGGCCAATGGAAAGGCGAATTCATCAACAGAAAGAAAGATGGCAGCATTTATCCGCAATTAGCGACCATTAGCGCCGTAATGGACGATAAAAACCACCTTATTAACTACATTTGTGTGTTTGAAGATATCTCTGTGCGTAAGGCACACGAAGAAAAGCTGCAGCGCATGGCTTTTTACGATCCATTAACCAATCTACCTAATCGCACCCATTTACTCAGCTTACTCGAACAACACATCGAAACCGGACACAAAAACCAGCAGACGTTTGCCACCCTATTCTTAGATATCGACCATTTCAAACACATCAACGATAGCATGGGCCACTTCTGTGGTGACCAATTGCTGTCTAAGTTAGCGATTCGTCTGCAAGATGTGCTTCACCTCAATGCGCATGTGGCTCGCATTGGCGGCGATGAATTTGTGATTATTTTGCCAGACATCCATAGTGATGTTGCCTTACTGGAAACCGTCGGCGATATTCTAAGCGTATTCCAGCAACCATTTGACTTAGCAAATCACGACTCACTTCGTGTCTCGACCAGTATTGGTATTGCCTTGTACCCAAGAGACGGTCAAGACAGTGAAACCTTACTGAAAAACGCAGACACCGCGATGTACTTAGCGAAGAAAAATGGACGCAACGGCTACGCGTTTTACTCACCGGATTTGACCGATAAATCCGTATCCCATGTACGCATTCAATCCGCTTTGCATCAAGCAATAGAAAAACAACAACTCCGGTTAGAATTCCAACCGCAATACAACTTGGAACAAAATTCGATTGTCGGCGTGGAAGCTTTATTACGCTGGCAGCACCCAGAGTTTGGCCTTGTACCACCAGCAGACTTTATTCCAATTGCAGAAAAAACAGGGCTGATTCAAAGCATTGGTGAGTGGGTGTTACAACAAGCTTGTTTGCAAGGTAATGCTTGGCTGGACCAAGGCATCGAGTTTGGCAAAATCGCCGTCAATGTTTCTGCGTTGCAGCTTCAGCAGTCAAATTTCATTCAGCGATTAAGTACTATCCTCGATAACACCGGATACCCTGCCCAACGGTTAGATTTGGAGATCACAGAGAGCTTTTTACTGATCGACCCTCAACAAGCCATTGCATCGTTAAATCAATTACGAGAGCTGGGTATTGAGATTTCTCTGGATGACTTTGGAACTGGCTATTCGTCTTTGTCTTACTTGAAAGGTTTGCCAATCAACAAACTGAAAATTGACCGCTCATTTGTCAGTGATGTCCCAAGTAATAGCGACAGCAACGCGATTGTGAATGCCATTATTGCCATGGGAAAAACGCTGTCGTTGAAAGTCGTCGCGGAAGGGATAGAAACTCGGGAACAAGCCGATTATTTATTCGAAAAAGGCTGTATTTATGGTCAGGGATATTTATTTAGTCAGCCAGTGAGCGCTGGAAAACTGTTTCGTTGAACTAGCTTGACCCTCAAGTCACTCTCGCGGTGCCACGTCCGCGGAGGTGATTTGTTTTGCTTGATTTTGGGTTGATTGGCATAGCTCTAGACGATCAACCAAAATATTGATACAAACCAGCAACGGCACACCGATCAATAGTCCCATTCCGCCCCAAAGCCAGCCCCAAAAAACAAGCCAAACAAAAATCACTAACGGGTTTAAGTTAAACCTTTTCCCCAATAGTGTTGGTGTAACAAACTGACTTTCAATCAAATTGAGCAGTAAATAGATAGACACCACCGTCAGCATAAAACTGACCGACTCCAACTGAAGATAAGCAACAAAGCCAAAGCTCACCATGGATATGACAGGGCCGAGGTACGGCGCAAAATTCATCACGCCTGCAAATGCGCCCCATAGAAATGGATCTTCAAGGCCTAGAACAAAAAACACGGCCCCAACACTCAACCCCAGCCCCGCATTCACTAAAGTGATGGTGCCAATGTATCGAGATAGGTCTTTCTGTAGCGCTTTGACCAACTCAATCGCTTGGCGCTGTTTGGCGAACCCATGTAGGTAAGACACTGACTTTCGAAATAAGCTTCGTCCATGATTGAGCATAAAGTAAACCATAAACAGCACGATCATCGCTTGTGTCAAAATCGTCGGCGTAGTGGTCGCGAGCGTTTTTACCAAAGAAAATACGGTGTTGTTCCCGACCTCATCCATACTCATATCGTTGGCGATATTCAATGGAGTATTAAGGTGATCAGCCGAAACTTTAGTAACTTCGCTTACTTCTTGCGACACATTTTTCACGATACTGGGCAGCTCAGACCACCATTGCTTGGCGGGCTCCGACATGGCGGCAAGACCAATAATTGAAGCGCCAACGAGGAATGACAGCGTCAACACGACGGTAATAGCACGTGGTAAGCCTTTGTCTTCAAGATAATTAATGAAAGGGCTGCACAGCAGAGAAATAAAGGTGCTAAGCACAATAGGTAACAATATTGGCTTGGCAAAATACAGCCCTGGGACGAGTAACAGGACGAGAAGCGTTGCACCAATCGCAGTGTTGGCAGGAATGTTCAATTTCGCTGTCATAATAAGCTCAGAATCGGTAAGAAAATTTTGCGGTGAAATCCGCTATTAGAGTGGTTCGCCCTCTGTCGTCGCAGCGTTGCTTATTTGTGTTGCTGCATTTCCATTTTGCTCCGCATCTGACTCATCCAGAGAAGCTGCCGCGACCGGCTTTGTGAGCGAATCGGTAATATCAGACACGCTGCTAACCAATAGCCCCATTGACGAAATAGAAGAAGTCAGTCGAGACAATCGACCTGCTTTTGCTGCGGTAACGGCAACGACAGCACTAATGCCTAATGTCGTCCAAGGGTTTTCTCTCACAAACTTCTTGGTGGTAAACGTGAACATTTCCATCGACAAACAGCATTGCTCTAGAGACGCTTTACCTTCCATCCGCTTGATCCGCATGGCTCGATTGAGCTTTTGTAGCGAGCGCATCCCACCCCTCCTGTAATTGTTCTGTCGTATTTTTGAATCCAAGAAATCCAACTAAACGCTTCTGCCACCAGGCTAAAGCAAATAATGCCAAGCCTAATGATGTGATAAATACACCCACGGCAACATATACGTTGGCAGTTAACTGATAAGCCACCACCCCAGAGGCAAGGCACAAACTGAATACGAACAATACCGACAATAGGGTAAAAACAACGGTACACAGCAAAATCTGACGCACTGCGGACACGTTAACTTTCATCTCCAAGAGGAACAAATCCAACGTTGAACCTGACCATACTTTTAGCGATTTCGTCAGTTGGTCCAATTGCGCAAGAATGCTGCTCAAACCATTAATGGTCTGTTGGATGTCCTGTTCTTCGGCCCCATCAGGGGCTCGACCGCTGTCTGAAGCCGCCGAGCCTGATTGCTGATTGGTAACTTGCCCTGAATTATTCATGTGAAGCCTCGCCCTTCTGTTGTGTGGCTTAATCCTTGGTGACCACTATTATTTGATCAGCTTCGAAACCGCCCAACCAGCAAGGAAGGCACAGCCTATGCTCAGCAATGGGCGCTCCTTGATTACATTTTCTGCCGACTTAGTCGCCTGCTGAACTTGCTGCGCACCGACATCCAGCTTCTCTTTGGCTTGGTCTTTCATCGCGCCAACGGCTTCCGTCGTGGCTTGCTCCGCTAAGTGATATGCTTCTTCTAACTGCTCTTGAGGTTTTACTGTGCTTTCTTTTGTAGTAGCCATAACTAGCCTCCGTTAATGAGTTGAATAGTGAATCAAGTGAAACAATGTTTGACCTCACTTACTCCCTACAAAGCCATATCCATGCCATAATTTTAAGTTATTGTTTTTTATTGATTTTATTTTTGTTTCGATAAAAAGCCATATCTGTACGTGTAATTCTTTCCAGGCTTTCCCCGCCATTCTTGTAATTTTTTCTTAGCGCCTTACCGACTGTTAGCAAGTTATTGCAAAACAAGATATTAAGTCACTGATTAATAAGACTTAAAGTTCATTGGCATACAACCTGCAACTGAAGATGAAACATCGTGTTTGTATTCCATACGCTCAAACACCCCTATCACCAGTAAATAAGGAGTGGCATATGAAAAATGAAAACATCGCCTCAATCATTGAGCTTATCGAAAGCGGAAATGAAATTTACAACAAGGCCATCGAGAACATCGACAACACTTCTTTGAATAATGTGTTGGTAGAACTGCTCAGAGTACGTGAGCGTGCAGTCATTGAGCTCACTCCCTACTCTCTAGCAAGTAACAATGAAGAATCTGCCGACGACACTCCGGTTTCCTACACCATCAAGGCGCGTGAGGTCTACAGCGACGTGATGAAGGAAGTGTCCTCTGACAAAGAGTCTATGTATTTAGAACAGCTTGAAGGTGTCGAAAGCAAGGTACTCAAAGAGATTGAGAATTTGATTACTTCCCACCCAGAGCAGGCGGATAACTCGGTTCTGCTGAAAGTTCGTAGCGATATAAAAAGCTGCAAAGAAAAACTCAGCAGCATCAGCCTTATTAGCTAAAACTTGGTGGTCGCCTTTACAATAAAGCTCGGTATTGATCAAAGAAATGGCCAACTTGCTTTGGCCATTTCTGACAAGCTCACAGGCGCATTAACATGACCATCACGAGAAATGTCCCACGACAATAGTCATAAATAAAGAGGTCACTATGACATTGGATAACAATCGAGTAAGGGAGCTACTCGTAAAAATGACACACCATCGCCAAACGTGTTTGCCTCTCGTTAACCCGCAATCACATATGACACTCGCAAGAGCGGCATATCGATTCGTGAAAATAGAAAAAGTGATGATCAAAAAGATGGCGAAGCTGTTTTTCGACCAAGATGGTGAACAATTCATTGCAGAAAATGCCACCGAATACGGCGTTGCCGAGCTAGGTAATTACAAAGAAATGCATTTTATGAATAAACTACTGTTAGATGATTTAAAAGCCCTGCTTAGAGCCATTGACGACACCAACTTAACCGCACTTGTTTCTTATTGGTTAGCTGCTTTACAAGTTGAAAACGATGAAATTGAAAAGCACTTACCTCAGGGTGAGTAATTATACTCGCCCTTCTTTCTTCACTTTGTTTAACCCTCATCCCCAATCAACCTAATAAAAAGGTGCAGATAGACAAAAGCCGCTGCATCTACGCAGCGACCTTAATAGCCTTTTACGTTACGGCGCACACCAAATCATCAAACAACACAGAAAAAGCGCCATGTAGAATACGAAGCAAATGGCGCGTTATCCGCGGATTATCTGTGTTAAAGCGAAGCTGATTTACGTCTCTGGCTTGGAACAAATACGTTCAATGACTTTGGACGCAGCTTGATTGCCAGTTGCTCATCAGAATACAGTTCACCATCAATCACATACTCAATCGGTTTATTCGCAGAAATAGTGACGCTCTGAGCCGTCGCGTATTGAAAATGTGTCGATTCTTCCTGTGCGCCTACGCTCGTTAATGTCAGATCCGACAATGCGATAAGACGTCCGCCTAAAGACTCGGTGTTATCTAAATATGTGATATGCAGCTTGCCATCATCAGGCTGCGGCGCATCACCACCTTGGGCAAGCAACGTACTAAATGGAGCGATATTCGCAACGACAAAACTATGGACTTCAAGCGTTTGTGTATTCTTGTCGTGGTTTCCATCTTCAGTGGGAGCGTCTAACGAAACGGTTAAAGCTTGCGTTTCTTCCGCCACTACAGCATTAAAAAAGCCAGTGAGGTAAGCGAGTTGTCCAAAAACATTTTTCTCTTCTCGCTGAGCGTGCTCGATCATCTTCTGTTCTAGCCCAATACCTAAGACCAATAAAATAAGCCGCTGATTGCAGTCCGCAGTATCAATACGTTGGCAGTGTCCGCCAAGCAACGCTTCACACGCTTTTTCGACCGGTGAGAATTTTGCGCCAACGCCATAGAGCACATGACATAACGCATTGGCAGTTCCAAGCGGAACAATACCGAGTTTTAGGTCGGTATCCACCAATTGGCTCGCCACCTCTGTTACTGTGCCATCGCCACCAGCTACGATGATTTGCTTAGCTCCACTTTCTTTTGCCTGTTGTGTTAGCTGCTCGGCGCTGAGGTTTGTGGTGGTTTGATGAATACTCAAGCGATATTTTTTGGTTAGCTCACGAATCAAGTGCTGTTCGTTTTCCTCCCATTTGCCGCCACCTGCAACAGGGTTAACCACCATCCAAGTGGATTGATCCAGCCCCAGTACGCCTTTTTCACTGATCGCTCGTAACGTCCTAATCTGTAATTTATTCAATCTCGCGGTACTGCGTACGTCATTGATTTTTTTCATCACGGATTCAACCGTCAGTGACGGGTCTTTGCTCAGTAAATACGCCGCCACAACAAACACTGAACGACCACGCCCTAACGCACAATGCACAACCACGGCCCGCGAGCACGAGATTTGAGTATCAATCCAGTTAATCGCATGGCGAAGACGCTCTAGCGTCGGGGCTTTGTGGTCGAGTACCGGAATCGAAAGGTAATGAAACTGCTTGTCGGCCATCGCACTTTCAAGGCCTGCAAATTCTGCGGTGACATCGACAATACAAGAGATTTCATTGGATTCGAGAAAATCTAAGTCACTCTGAAACAAACGGCGAGATAGGTATAAATTGTCGCTGACTTTTTGGATTGGAGGCACTGTATCACGCCGTCTTTCCCAGGCGTTATACGCTCTAGCCCCCAATAGAAATGGGATGAATGCCCAGCGAATCCACCTGACAATCTTGCCATCTTGGTTTTTTCTAAAAATGGAGGGAATGTCGAATACGTAGGCTACGCTGACCAACGCTAAAGAAAGAGATATCCACAAGAACAGCAAACTAACGATAATTTGAGGCGTATATATAGCGGCCAATAAACTGATCAGAGCGCCAAGAATATAATATTTGATGATAAACATTCGCTCTCCTTGCCTTCAGCGAGTGCACTTTTTAGTGGAAGTTAGAATACGCGGGGGATTGAGCTTGGATACATGAACTTGAGTAAACGCCTTGATTGAGTGCCTTCCCGTGCCGAAATGGCACGAAAAGGTCCAACACTCTACCTAGCTTGCCATCTCTTCAACATAACCATCCGCTAGTTTCATTTTCTGCTTATCGGTCATTACCTTACCGGCTAACTGGAAGAAACGCTGCTCTTCTTCCTCAAGATGGTGTAACACTTTGTGACGCAAGGTTTTCATTAGGTTGAGCCACGCTGGCGAGCTCATATCGGTTGCATCAAGCTGTGCAATCACTTTATCAATTTCATGATGCTCTGCGATGCCATGGCGAGTGAGATCAATGGTCTTATCGCTATCTATTAAAGGCGCGTAGAAAAACCGCTCTTCTGCCGCTGCGTGCTGTTCGAGTTCCTCTTTAAGGTTGTGATAAAACTCTTCACGAGCAGGGGAATCTCCAGACGTTTCCATCAGAGCATCGAGTAAAAGGCGTTGCTTTTCATGACTCTCTTTCAGTACATCAAATATGTTTTTCATCTTTGACTCCTTACCTGATTGTAAACAATTGGGACAAAAGGAAGGGCGGTGATTGACCGCCCCTCTCTTACATAGCTATGCGTAGAAAACCTAACCTAATTCGGCTAACAGTCTTGGTCTTCAGCGTTTAGGTTTTCTTTAATGTTTTCACATTCATCTTCAATCGCATTTTGGGTTTCTTCGGCGGCTTCATCTATCTTTTTGCCGGCCTGTTCCATTGGCCCTTCTTCACTACAAGCTGCCAACGCAAACACCAAACCGAATACTGCGGCGATACGGTAAATAAATGACGTAAGTCGCATGGAATCTCCTATCTATTTACGTTTTTTCTTCCCAGCAGAACAATCACTATTGATACAATTAATGACAATAGGAATAGGTAAAATATCACTTGCGCGATAGAGGCAGCAGCTCCTGCAATACCGGTAAAGCCTAATAGTGCAGAAATTAGTGCCAGTGCCAGAAAAATAAACATCCAACGAACCATAGTGTTACCTCCTAATAAAAGTGGGTTAAATCACTCGGCTCGCTATTATTGAACCACTTCTAGCTTATCAATCACCTTATTTACGTCATTGGTGTTATTTGCAATTGAAATTGCAAGATCATGCTCCGCATCTGAATTAACTTTACCTGCCAACGTTACCGTTTTGCGTTCTGTCGTTACATCAATATCCGTACCACTCACATTGGTATCCATTAGTAGGCGCGTTTTAACTATAGTCGTGATTTTAGAATCGGTCAGTGTAGCTAAAGCTTCTGAATCAGTTTCTTTCTTGCCTTCATTCACTACTGACAATTCGTTGTTTACTTTTTTCACACCATCAAGACCAGTAACAAGCTCTTCGGCAAGTGATTTTTCAAGATCATTGTTTACCGAACCAGAAAGGGTAACGACCTGATTCTCAACATCGGTATTGATATCAAAAGAGTTGAGATTGCTGTTTAGCAGTAGTGTGGTTTCAGCTTTACCATCTAGCCAAGCGTCCATGGATTCTTTTTCCCATTTATCACTCGCTAAGACTGCTGTAGATGAAGTAGCAAGAACTGACGTAAGTACAATTTTAGCTGCGATGTTATTCATGGTAATTCTCCTTTATTGACGTTGCACTTCCCTAGCAGCAAACCATGTGCCAACTTTATAACTCATTGTTTTTAAGTGACTAATAAAGGAAAGAGGTAAAAATGAGATGAGCAATAAAGTATAAGCATGAATTATTTACACGTAAAAAATGTAATTTTTAATCGGTGATAAAGCCTCCGTCACTTGTGCCGAAATAACCTGATAAAACAGAAAGGCTATTTCCCCAGAATCAATTAATAGCAAAATTATTATTTTAAAAATAAAAATCTGAACAAAAGGAAATATCTACTGATGGCTCTCACCGATATATATCAAAAAGGGGCTAACAACATAAAAATACCGAACAAATCCTTAAATCTATGCTGACAATATTTTGTCTTGTGAAGTGAGAATAATCCACGTACATTGTTTCTGTCATAGTAAAGAGGACATTTCTATGTCGATGCCAAGCCTGTTTCTAAGAATACAAGATCCATCACTTAAAAATGCCGTCGCTTCTTGCCAGGAACTGAACAAATTTCGTCTGCATGACATCGATGCCGCAGACCAATGGATTGAAGATTTTCTACAACTCAAACCGGAAGTTGCGATTGTTGAAGTCGCCCACTTTACTAGTGCAGATTATCAACGTCTTTCTAATATCGAAGACATCTACGATATGGACTTGATCATCATTAGCTCAGGCGCTCCAAACGAGAACTTGGATAAGCTGATGAACTTGGGTGCTATTTTTCACTACAGAAAGCCCGTTGATATTGCCATTCTGACGGACACCCTGAGCGAAGTCAGCCAATACTATCAACACAAACAAGATCAAGGGCGTAAAGTGTCCACCAGCGATCTTGACCAATTTGGTCTTTTGGTCGGCTCTTCCTCTCCGATGCATCAGCTCTATCGTATGATCAGGCGCGTTGCTAAAACAGAAGCCAACGTCCTTATTGTCGGTGAAAGTGGATCAGGCAAAGAACTGGTGGCGCAGACCATCCACTTAGCGAGTGAGCGTAAACAACAGCCCTTTATAGCGATTAACTGTGGTGCCATTAGCCCTGAATTGGTTGATAGCGAACTATTTGGCCATGAGAAAGGCGCTTTTACCGGAGCAAATAAAACTCACCAAGGTGTATTTAAGCAGGCAGAGGGCGGCACCCTATTTTTAGATGAAATCACCGAGATGCCTATCGAGCATCAAGTGAAGCTATTGCGGGTGCTAGAAACCGGAGAGTATCGCCCAGTTGGCAGTAATACAGTTCATATCGCTAATACTCGCATCATTGCTGCTACAAACCGTGATCCTAAAATCGCCATTGAGGAGCAGTTCCTGCGTGAAGATCTGTTTTTCCGCTTATCGCATTTCCCATTAACGATACCGCCACTGCGAGAACGAGGCGGTGATATCGTCGGTCTGGCCAAGCACTTTATCGCGCACCGCAACGCCAATGAGGCAAAAACCAAAACGATTCTTGACTCTGCGATCCAAAAAATCGCTGCACATGACTGGCCAGGTAATGTCCGTGAGCTCAAACACACGATCGAGCGTGCATTTATTTTGGCTGATGACACCATCCGAGATGAACACCTTATCTTCGACACACCACCATTGGAAACAGGCACCAGCATCGAAGACCTTGTTCCGGCGGGCGTTTCGCTAGAAGAGCTAGAAAAAGCCGCCATTCTCAATACCCTTGAAGAGAATCAAGGCAATAAAACGGAATCAGCGCAGGAGTTAGGCATTAGCGTGAAAACGCTCTATAACAAACTCGAAAAGTATCAAGATGAGTAACTCGCTATGGGAATACAAAAAAGAGCACTGACTTTTATTCAGTGCTCTTTTTGTATCTTATCTTTTATGCAGTTAGGCTGCGTTTGGTGTTTGATTAAACCCACTGCCCCGCAACAAAACCGCTCGACCAGCACCACTGAAAATTGTAGCCCCCTAGCCAACCAGTCACATCCATCACTTCACCAATAAAATAAAGCCCTTTAATGTCTTTGCATTCCATGGTTTTCGAGGATAAGTGATCAGTATCGACACCGCCGAGTGTCACTTCCGCAGTATTCCTAACACAGTCCAAAAGTTGTCAAACATATAATCCATTAGAACGGTGATAACGTATGACAACTACCTTCCGTTGGATAAGGACGCTCACATGCCTAACTTATTGGAATTCTGTAATACAAATTACCGCTCCTCGTGAACTAGGGCAAGAAAAAAGGGAATTGTTGTGCGCCATGTTGCTTAATAACAGATTGAATAATACTAAGGACATAACATCTTAGGTTTTAGCCAATTAGGGGGGATTTCTAAGCTCATCTATTTCTTTTATTAGATTCAGAGAGCTTGGAGCAAATATAAATTGAGGCACAAATGTAAGCCAACAACAAAAATATGTGTAAAAACCTTGGAGTTTCACTTTGCTTAGAGACATCATTAACTAAGAACAAGCCTATGACCAAAGCTGGAGATACAAGTTTTCTCCATCCACGAGCTTCACAAAAGAAGGTTACAGCCCCTTCCAATAACTTCCAGGCACAAAAAAGGCCAATAATTGCGGCGGTGCCTTCTAAATATCCAACGCCCCCTTCAGATGCGGAATTTTCCGTAAAGTAATGGTAACCGCGTGCTAGCACTTGCAGCGAAAATAGAGAGAGTACGATGAGTACTTTAACCTTCATAGAACAGCTTTGAAGTTTGAATAAGAGTTGACACACTAACTCTCCGCATAACGAGCAACAAAACGTATCGGCGATTGATTTAAACTCGGAACTGGTATGGCCTAAGACTTATGGACACTTTACTGCGATGAGAAAGCTGAAGCCATCAGTGATGTGAGCAAGTGTGATCTCATACTGACGTAACTCATTTCGGGGCAGAAATCAGTTTCGGAGAATTGAATATTAGCAATGAATGAATAACTAACTACAGGTATGGTAAATCACTAGACTTGCCGTCCAGAACTGCTTGTGCAGTTCAGTGTTGATATTTTGCGCAAAGTCAATTGTTGCAAACTTAAGAATGAATTAATATCACCTTATCAAACTTATTTAGTACGCATCTTATTGCGCTGCTTGTGTGGGAATATGAGTAATGGCAGAAACTGGAAATATAGAGAAGCTAGCAAAATTAGTTTCCAAGGACATATTTAAGTGGTTCAAATGGGAAACTTGTTTGCCAAAGGATGAGAACTGGGAATGTGTGACAGAGCATCATGGCAAAACCACTCACCCGTCAGATGTTGTGTTTTATTATGATGACCCATACTCGGGTGATACTAAATATCTAAACACTGACCTTAAGAGTTACAAGGCTGGGACTATTAATACAAGTTCTGTCTCAAAAGCTCTTAAATCACTTGCAATGTCTGTTGAGTGCGCAAACATCAGTGAAAGTTGGCAAAATACATTTCTTCTGGATGATTTGGGATTTGGGAATGTTGCAGGGCTATTGTTCATCTACAACCATGACGATAAATACGACTACGACTTTTCTGATTTGATGGGAAGAGTGGATTTTCGGGAGATCCCACTTTTGGAAGACAAAGAAATTATTGTAATGGGGCCACACTTAATTAAACGTCTTTGTGACGTCGTAAGTGATATGCAAAAGCTGAAGGCTGATGATAGTTTCCCTAGTCCTAAAGATTTCACTTTCTTTTACCCTGATTTGATTCGTGCTCGTCGTTGTGGTGACGAATGGGATAAGCCAGCTACGGTTGAAGCGTTAACATCACCTTGGTTAATTATCAAGCATCGATCGGGGGATGACTTTGATAGTGGTTTTGTCATCTATTACCACCAGTCAGGGGAAACGGTTGATGAGTTTATTTATCTTATCGACGCTATGTCGCACTATCAGATGCTCAGTAGTGATTACACGATACGAGTTCGGTTTACTGATGCAAGTAAGCATGCCTCAGTCAATTTTGAGAAAGCAAAACGTGAGTATCTAAAAATGTGGGGCAATGACGATGCCCGTGAGAAGCAGATGGCGGCTATTGAAGCTGAAACTATCACTAAGTTCACAACTTGCTTTAATCCAATGGAAATAGGGATGCGAGAAGATGTCTAAACTCAAAACTGGCCCGTCCATTTATATCCCTACTGATAAGAACATATTTGACGCTTTACAGCACAAGAAAGTTACTCATTGTGAGTTAGTTTTATTCCTAAGAGGAAGAGGTATTTTAGTCTCTAGCAGCACTACTAAAGATGCGTTAATTGAAAAAATTAGCTCTTTGACCCTTAGCTATTTTGATTTCAACTGGATTGGTAAGCTACTAGAAAATCCGAACAGGAAAGACAAAACAACGCATTCTAAACTTAAGGGAGAAATTGAGGACGCGCAAATCCAAGCGGCTTGTTCAGCAGTAAAAGCGAATCTGAACGCAATTGGTGATGATTCTGTAAAGGTTACTAAAAGTGGTGATACAACAACGCTAACAGTTAGTTATGTTGACCATGATTTCACCAAAACAGAGATGCGTCAGCGCACACTTAAGACTTGCGAAATAAAGCTAGAGAAAGGTAAAGGTGGGGTTGTAATGAAACTTCCATCAACAAAAAAAGCTAAAGAAATTTCTGAGACGCTTAAAAAAGCTGTTCAAGCGCAAGTAATAAAAGATACGGGTAATGAGCTAGAAGAATTTACCATTTCGTTACAATCTATCACTAATGCTGCATGTAGAAGTGAATTCTTTGATAGCTTAATTCGCAATGTTCCTGGCTTTGATTTTGATAATGTTTCTAGTGTGGATGTTTATCATTTGGAACAGGAAGAGAAAGATGAGCTTGATGAGGATGATACTGTTGAAGCCAGATTAGCTTCCTATATCAATAAAGCAGCTCTGGCAGGAGATGGAGTATTAGATTCAACGGAATTTAAGCAGCTTCATAAACGAGGCTTTTATATTTACAAAATTATCTGGACAGCAATAGATAGGGCTCATGAAGGGCCTAAAGTGGAATTTGAGGCTCGCTTTGGTCGACCTGACTTATGCACGGAATTTATGTACACCGTTAGAGGACTATATCCGTACAACTCTAGAACTCTCGAGTACAATGTCACCAGAAAAGCTGCGACTCCTTATGAAAATGAGAAGTACAACGTCAATCTTAGAGATGCATCAGAGAAGGCTTTGGCCAAAACCATTGAAGCATACGACAAGAAGGTGTAAGTAATGATTAAAGCAAAATGGCTATACTCTGAACTTCCTCTAACTCTCATCGAGCTGTCAAGATTGATGAAGGAACAACAATATTCAGAAGAAACTGGTTTGGGCTTTTTGCTTTCTGCATCTACTCCGTCAAAGCTTTCAGGTAAATACGTTGAGAAGCAAGTCCAACAAAGTGTGGTTGAAGACCCATTTGGTGAGGTTACTGAGATTGAATCAGTAAGTTATTACACATGTCAGTTTAACTGGTCTTCGAACTCTAAATATATGTACATCACTAACCCTCCTCGCTCGTTAAGGAAGTTTTTAAACAAACTACACGACATGACTGGTTTAGGGTTAGTGCTATCTGAAGTTAATGTAGCCCCCGAGCGTTGGGTTGGTTACTTAGAGCGTTCGGCTGACTCTCTGGAAGTTACTCAATTATCCTCATATGGCATCCGTGTGTCTCAGGGTGCTTCTGCGAAAATCACAGTGAATGGTATAAAAGACATTAGAGATGATTTCACTACTATCATTTCAGATAAGCGGTATTTGGTTGATAGCGTGAAATTTAAGGCTGAGTTTGGCAGTTTGGAGTTATTATGTGAGTTGACTAGGCTGGGTGTTTGTCGCTTAAAGTCTGCCAATGTCAACTTTGTACTCGACAAGCTTAGAGAGGCTTTAGAGGGGGCAAGTTAAGCCCCTTCCCTCTAGCTCATTCGACTAGCAAGTTCATCTAGAAATATGCTTTGTCCGTAATACCTTCTGTCACCTCTACTAGTCAAAAAGAATTCAGATTTGTAAAAATGAACGTCATGTTTTGCTCGCGTTAATGCAACGAAAAAAAGTCGCCTTCTTTCTTGCATCTCTTTGTCATCTGGGTAGCACCACTGGTAATTAACTTGGTCCCACTTCAATTTAGGAAAAACACCATTATCTAGGCCTATAGCAATAACAATATCGTATTCACAACCTTTGCATGAATGATAAGTGATTAAATTTAACTTGTTAGACTTCTCTCTGTTATTACCCAACACTGTAAGGCTTACATTCTGCAATGCACCTTCACTTGATAGTGCCTGAGTCATCTTTCCTACTTCTTTAAAATCATCTGACATGTGGGAGGGAGGGGCTGAAAAAGTAAAGCAAATACTAACTAGCTCGGTAACAAAGCTATAAGCAGAGCTTTCTTCCACATTGCCTCTTACTGTCCATAGGTAGGATACAAAGCCTTGAACTAAAGAGTCTATGTCATCAATATCGCTTTTCACGAAGCTAATCAATGTCGAAATTAACTCTGATAACAAGATTTTGTTTGATGTTGCTCGCCAGTCGTAACTAACCCATGAGGCACAGTCTTCAATAAAATTTGTAAGTGGGTTCTTTCTGTAAGGAGCATTGTTGTCTGTACGGTTATAAACAATACCTAGCCGTGAGGCTTGAGCTGCAACAAGATCTCCTGTTTTTGCATCGGGGTACAAAATCGCTATGTCACTAAGTGCCCTATCCGATGTTATTGAAGTGATGCTCAGGGCTTGCCTTAAAGCTTGTTCAATTTGTTGCTCAAGACCCTCTGGGCATAGATGACAAGTAATGCTTGCAACTCTATCTTGGTGATGGGCTATTATTCCCTTTGCTTGGCTGACAAACCCATCCGATAAGCTAACGATGTTTTGAGCCGATCTATAGTTAAGTTTCATCTCTACTATTTCGAAATCATCACGTTCACTTAGATGCTCAAGGAGTTCTGGGTGAGCTCCTGTAAATCCATATATAGACTGGTCTATATCCCCAACAGCGATAATTCGTATACCATGCTCGGCCAGAGCGATAACCATGTCATGCAAAGGCTTGCCTAGATCCTGATACTCATCAATAACGATAACAGGGAATTTGGCTTTTAAAATATCTCGAATCCAACTGCATTCCAGAATAAGGCGCCTACTAATGAGTATTAAGTCATCAAAATCCACTAGGCATCTTTCTTTTAAAAGCCCCTCATAGACCTCTATCAAATTTGCGCAATTGGAATCAGTCGTGCTAAATGTTGGCCCTCTTTCTAGGTGCGTCATACGATAGCTTGCCATGAAACTTTGGCTGTAATATCGAACTGTTTCTCCAACCAGTTCTTTAGCTAAGTTAAATGCTTCATTTCTCTGATCTTCGGTTGCTACACTATAAGAAGTAGGTAATGTTGAGTCAGTCAAGTGCGCCAATGGAGCAACAATTTGACTCAGACAAAAACTGTGTACCGTGCCAATATACAAGTTCTCACTAGAAGATAATCCGATTTTTTTAAGACGGTTGTGAAGCTCTTTGCAACATTGTCGACTATACGTAATACAAGAAACTCTCTCGTAATCTGAGATATCTTCATCTATGATTTTGGCAACTTTTAAGACAAGTGTTTTCGTCTTTCCACTACCAGGGCCAGCCATGACTGCGCAATTCCCAGTCGAATCGAACACATCTCTTTGACCTAATGTATTCAGTTCTTCTGCTTCTTCTTTGTATTTACTGGGGATATTATGTAAGTTCATAAATGTACTCGAAAGCAGCAGTTATGTATTCTGGACATTGCCCTTCAGGTAGTCGGTTACTCAAACGCTTAGCGAACCTTCCTTTACCTATTTCACTGATGTACCGAAGCATAGCGTTCGTATCTACAGGTGAAGTGTTTTGTCTCCACGAAGAGATTATTGGGCCTACTCGCGGCCGGGAACCATGCTCTTCCTGTAAGATATCGCAAACGATATTTTTCATGTCTAGTGAGCTTACCAATTCAGTTTCCAACGTTTGAGTGTTGGTAAAGATTCCGTTAACTCGCCCCTGAGCCAAGATTGTTGCTTCAGAACTGTTAAGTGTGTGATTTTGTAAAATAATACTCAGTAACTTATCAATTCTAGTGACACCTAATGGTACTTCTAGTTCTAGTGGATCGCGATCGGTTATAACTACGAAGGGTGTACCGATACTCAATAGGAATTTTACATACGGTTCAAAGTTTGTTCCTGCCACTGAGCAGATAGATATTCCTTTCTTGTCCAACTCATACCCTAACTTTCTTGCTAGCTCTGGGAATAAAAACTCCTCTGCATCTCCTTCTACCAAAATTACACCACGAGCGAATAAAACCTCTCCCCGTGTGACAGTTAAGTATCTACTCATGTCTTCTATGTCTTCAGGGGATAGTGCAGAGTTAACCAGAGAATATCCTTTTGTCGAGGGCATGCCTCCATCCAATGACTCTTTGAGTACGATCAGAGAATTAATTGGAGCTGAGCTCGCTATATGTGGTGAGTGTGTTGTAAGGAGGGTACTTACGTTTGCCTCTGAGTTGTAGAAATACTCAAACAATAATCTTTGAACATGAGGGTGAAGATGGGCTTCAGGTTCTTCAATTGCTAAGAAAGTAAACTCTTGTTCACCAATCCTCATTGAGTGCTGAAGCTCGAGTAACTTTAACGTCAAAAATAGTATGTTGGAGCTACCAGTACTAGATTGATTGATTGCCCTAGTTCCTTCATCAACTAGTAATTGAAGAGACTTGATTAGTTTGTTGATGTCTTGAGGAGCTAGTTTCAACTGAACAGGAGATACGTGTCTGGTTCCAACCATTGTTTGGAGCATAGAGTTGATACTCTGTTCTATTTGCCCTAAATCTGGAACACCAGAAAGTGCTATCTGCGTTTGTTCAAATCCAGCTAGGATTGAAGCCTCTTGTTCTTCAGTAAGATTATCACCAACGTGTTCCAAAAATGTTCTTAAAGGCGTTCTCTTACTGTTATTCAACTCCCTTTCACAATCCCGCAGTGCATGAAATAGTTCCATTTGTATGTAGCGACGTAGGGAACGATTTATAGGAATACCTTCAGTATTCCCAAGGTATATATTGTACTCGTAATCATTAAGAGAGCTTATCGTCACCCCGTTTTTAGGTTGATAAACATAGGTAATTTTCGCTGTGTGGGTTGTTATGTCAATTAAGCCATCAGCCAAAGCAGCTAAGGTCGTTGGTGATTGGTCAATACCGCTAATTTCTAAGGATATCTTGATTGTACTTCCTAACTTGTCTCCTCCTAATCCATCCCAAAAGTCATCTAGACTTAGGAATCGGTCTAGGTCAGATAAGGAGGGGTCTAAAACAAGTCGGAGTGAGAAGAGAAAATTACTCTTACCAACTTTATTTTCTCCCACAATCACCATGTTTCTATCTGTTTTGATTTCCAATTCACGGAAATTGCGGAAGTTTTCAATTCTAACTTTTGAAATATGCACTTTGGGCATCCTAAGCATCTGGGCTGCTAGATCGCCAAAGGCTTATCGGATAAAAGTAAATAGACACCATATCCATAGACTTCGAGCAATCCAGTAATTAGTCAACTAAGCACATACTGGTTCATTATAAAAATTGGGGCAAGTACGACCTTCTGAAGGTGTGATAAGCATTAGCTCTAAATGATTTTGGGGCACTTCTGTGCTACGAAGTGCCAACTGTGAACACATTTTGCGGACGAAATGAATTAGAGAGATTATCACCAACCGGTAAGGTTGTTTCGATACAAAGAAATGGATAAATTAGAAGATGGAACCCAGAACGGTTGGGCTGAACCGGCCATATGGATAGAAGTAAGTTGTGCCCCCAAAAATAGCATTTAACAGATTACCTGAGAGTATCTTCACTAATAACAATTTTATCTATCCTATCTCATTCAAATTAAACCTGTTCCACCTCTACGGAAACCGAAGTAACCGTATGTGCAGTGGGCTCTTCGATTATTACTGTATTATCCGAAAATAGTACAACGTTTTGTCCTGAACCATAAGAGCTATTGAAGACAATACCATCATACGACTGGGTTCCTTGGTATGAGCTGATCGTCCTAAGGTACTCACAAATAAACTGTGTTGGAAGGTAATCCAATTGTGATTTTTCTGGGAGTACCGGTTTTGATAGTTCTTCAGAAAACTGTTGTAAAAGGTTTAAACACTTCAGTGTCAGTTCAATTTCTTCTTCTTCAAATTTCAAAAGGGCGACTTTCTGTTTTGGGGCAGTCAAATCTACTAGCTTCAAATCCTTTGCAGCTATAACTTTCGATACGTAGATCTTTGCGCCATTGTTTGGCCTTACTTCTTGACAACAAGTATCGAAGTCTTCCGCAACATACAGGTATGGAATGCCGACAGGATTAGCCCTACCTGCAGAAGCTATTTCGGGTGGGGGACTTCCCATTTCATGAGCTCCCAGAGCACTCTCAGAAACTCTTGCTCTATAAAAGATAGAACCGTTGTCTCGGGGACGACTCAAAGCGTCAACCGTTCGAAGAAAAACAGCAGCTTCTTTTGTTATTGCTTCTTCATTGTTGATCTCGTTGATGAAAATTTTTCCGTACAGAGAGTTATTCGGAAAAAAACGATTTTCTCTAATTAAGTGATTTTTAAAAGCAATCCACGCATCTTGATACTCGACAATTCCTTCATTAAGAGAAAACTTTTTTTCGTTAAATGCATCTCCCATTATTTGCGAAAATAGCTCATAAGGGCGCCGAACAGTTTCTGATACTATTTTCAATTCATCAACATAGACGTTTTGAATTTCGTCTCCAAGAGCATCTTCAACTATGCAACCAAGCACTAGTTCAAAAAGACCTGTCAACTTATCAGGAGCAACACACAGAACCTCATCTGAATCGCAAAAAGAGCAACGTGTAATATTACCCTCCCTTTGTATTAGCTCGATGATGGCTCTATCTGTAAAACAATTTAAGCAACACTGGGCCATTTATTCACCCTGTAGATAGTTGCATACTGTTTCAATGTGATGTTCCATCGAAAGTTTTTTAACCTGACCTAGCCCAGGAAAGTGTCCGCTACTATGTAGCTTTCGGAACTCATCTAGTGCACTTGATTGATAAAAAATGCTTGGCTCTTCATCTGCTTCAGTTATGAATTTAGCTAATGCCTCTGCAAACTTCCCAGCAGGGTCAGTTGGTGTTCCATCATCTGTAGACGAATAATGGCGGATAAACATTTCATCAAACATTTCTTCATTAACATACGATGCGTGGATAGTTACCACATAGGCAGGACCACCAGATTCACTATACTCACTTCCTATTATTGTATAATCACCAAAGCCAATAACGTTTTTCTGAGATGAATATGTTGCATGCAGGTGTGAAAATGAGGATTCTTTAAAGTAGTCCGCATTTCTTTTCTGTTTGCGAAAAAAATCACCAAGAAGGACTACATTGTTGAGCTTATTTATGGCGAGCGGTGGAAGGTCATGGTCAACCACGACCAAATCCGCACCTTGAGCGAGCGCTATACCCTCTTGATCAACCCCTTCCGTAATGCGTATTGCGAAAGGCTGTTGTAACCGACTTATACTTTCACGTGCCGAAATTGATTCTCCCCCTCGTAATACTATGCAAGGTAAGTAGTTAAGTTCGTTACTTTCCAACTCGTTCAGTAAAGACTCATGATCATGATAAAATTCACCGACCTGAGGGTTTATGACAATAAGTGGGGAGAAGTCTTTCTCGTTGAGGTGTTTAACAGTTCTTACAAGGGGGGATAAATTGCGCCTTACTGGCTCGATTATTGGTCTAAAATAATCTGTTGAAAGGAATTCAGATAGCTCTCTAACAGCTGTCAGTTCAAACTGCTTTCCTCTAAGGTATGGGAAATACATCTACTCTCCTTACAAGTCCCGAATATGCTCTTTAGCGCCTCAATTTGGTGACTGGAAAACTGATAGCTAATCGCTGCATTGCTCAAGGAGCTGGGTAATGCATTTAAAAAGTCGCTATCATTAAAACGTTTTTCCTTTAGAACTTCAATGAAACTTGTTGCAATTAGCTCTGAATCTACTGTTTTGAGAGCTGACTTGCAAAAGCTAACTAGTTTACTATTTGGAACGGAGGGTATTTCTCCTGTATTTCGTTTAACTAGCTCTAAATACTCTTCCTTTCGTAGAGATTTTATTAATAAATCAATGTCTATTGGATTAACTCTAGGTGTTGCAGCTCGCTTTTCACTAAAATAGTTCTGTTGAGTGAGTTCCAGAACACCAACCCTCTCATCTGCGGTGTTTAGAACACTTTCGAGGTTTTTTGCAGAACACACAACATAGACTTCGTCAAACAGCTTGAGGTAATCATTCAATTGCTCTTCTAAGCGGTTTAGCGTGTCGTATTCTGATTTAATTTCATAACATGTAGATTTACCATTAAGAATGACACAATCAGCTTTGCTCTTACCAACTCGGAATTCAGATAGCATTGTTGCAGTTTTTAAGGAATGACGGCCCAGTAACCGTCTACGAGCTAGGGTGTTCTTAAAGTAGTATTCTGAACGATACTCTTGGCTTAACCGTTTATAGGTATTCTCATAGATATCATACACAGCGTTTTTGCTAACTTCTTGATTCAAAAATTCTTTAGCCACTTTTTCCGTATAGGAATAATCACCGTCAGCTAAAGCTGCCAGTTTATTGCTATTGAATAATTTTGATGCTTCTCTCGCTGTGATTGCCATAGTTTCTAATTAGAGCTCGTAAAAAGATGCGCAACTATACCCTTTATATATAATGATAAACAATAGCTCACATGACACAGTTTAAGTATCGATGAATACTCAATATTCCGCACACTTAACACAAAAGTTTTGTATAAAGAGTGAGTTATCCAGCTTTCACCTTTCTCAGCTAATAAACTAACCAACACGAAATGGGGCATTTCTGTGTTACAAGTCTCGTCAGAACACCTCTGGACATGGAGGTTTCAAAACAGATAGACCTGAGTCAAAGCGGGGCGGGGGCAGAAACAGCTTAAATAGAATAGGTGTCCTAAGCCATGTTGTTCGGATACGCTGAATTTGGAGGAAACGGAGAACGTAGTTTCCTAAATCAATGAACTAATCATCCGTACAGCGAACAGTTCATCAGAATCTGCGCATGAATATGGATGATGGGCACTATCACGTTACCCTAAGGATTGCCGAAAAACCTTGCCCAAAAGCCTGCTTTTTTCTTTGGAGTTGAGTCTCGATTCGATGTTTGTGGGGGCGGCGATGAAGTATGGGTTTCAGGTAATCGGGCTCTTGTGTGCTCGTCAGCTATAGTAAGTAGTGCTTTCGATGCAACCATCCCGAGGAGTGAGGTCAGCTCTTGTTCGAAACCGATTGTGACATCGACCTCTCCGCTTCGAGCATGAGCTATTTCGTGAAGCAGGGTCGACGCATAGCTCTCGACAGAAGCGAGTTCGTCGCGCTTGATGATAATTTCCTTACCTGTCCAAAGCCCCCTAGCTTCCGAGAAGCCCCCCGTCTCGGGGCGCATCGTTTCAGAGATCTTCACCGACTGAACCCTCGAAGGAAGTCCACCGACTAGATCTGCGAGCTTTCCGGTCTTGCCAAACACCACTCTTTCGGCCTGTGAAAGCTTTTCTAGTGGGACAAATTTGAACTCGAAACAATCGTTCCACCCAGAAATGAAATTGCCTAAATCCTGTATTACGTTTCCTTCAGTATCAACCTGTCCCGACAGCTTTTCCTTGACGTTACTCGGGATTGTGATTATTTGCCGCCCATTTGCCCGAGCTTCCTCGACGAAACGCGGAGCATTCATAATCTCCTCATCCGTCAGGAACAGGACGTTTCCCGACGCATTGGTGATCTTCGATGCATGAACGGAGACATCCGTCCATTTCATTTCGTCGTGGAGTAAGCCACTCCCAAAATTACCGAGGTCATTGACGAGAATTTTAGCAACTGCTTCCGAAGAGGAAGCGAGCAGAATGGACTTAACTCGGTCGGAGTAGGCGGTTCTCCCGACATTCGTTCGTTCGCGATTGAGAGCCTTCTTGATAGCAGCCGTCAGCGAAGTGATGTTGTAGGAGAACAGAAAATTTTCTTCTTCGGCGACGCGGATACCGTTAATGTAAATGAAAGAGACCCTGCCCACTTTCCGCAAGACTTCTCCATATTGGTTTTTCTCTAGGCATTCTTCACCGGAAAAACGCAGGAATAGACGCTTCGCCTTCTCGATATCATCTGTAGAACAGCCTTTCAAGATGAATTCTGTTCCGACGAATGCAGGGTCGGACGGTTCGGAGATACAGGCATGTAGCGTGATGACATCAGAGAAATCATGTTTTTCAGAACGGTCGAAGGAGACATCGCAGAACTTAGAGCGGATACGGGTCTCGATGCCCAAGCGATCGAATGTGGCTAGAGCATCCTTCAAGCCCACACCGAATTTTCCGATGAGTCCGGGATGTTCGAGCTTTTCTTGATTCTCGTTCATCGTGAAGTGCTCGTGTCTAAGGCCACGGCCAAAGTCCCTTATGCACCAATGACCTCGGTCATCACGTGAAATAATAATGTCCTCTGTGTCAGTCAATATCTGCTCGTCGAGAGCATTTGCAATGATTTCCCGAACTGCATGGAATACATCCCAGTTTTCAAGCATTCGATCTATATTTAGGTCAAACTTCTTAGTTACCATATTCGTTCCGCTTCGATTCTGCCTGATACCCACGCTGTTTTAACTGTCTAAAAATAGTTGGATAAAATTTTGTGAGGTACGAATGCCCACTTCCCCTTTAAAGTGGTGTAATGCTGACTTTTTGGAGGCTAGCACAATCGAACATACGCAACTGATGCTCATGTCAAACAAATGGCATAATTTAGAATTTATGGGGTATTGATGGGATTACTTTTAGTAGGGCAAACACATGGAGTTTCTGTAGCATAGGGTACTGACTCTAAACGATTTTGGAGCATTTTTGATTCAGACGGATTTGTGCAGCAGGCTGTTGAACAATTTGGCCAGATGGAAGTTATTGCAACAGTCCAACTGCCGAGAATTCGGTAGTTGATTGATAAGCAAAGTACATATTTTGCACACTAGTTAGTGCTACGAGAGCAATCTACACCAAAGTTTTCATCTGGAAGGTCTTGCTCATCATCGAACATTACAATGCTTCGACGATGCTCCTTTAGAGCAGATAGCGCAACTTGAAAACAACTTTCACACATATCAAGGTGGTGAGTAATGCCGTCCATTTTTGACCCGCCCCCCCCCAGTTGGCAGTCAGTTCACCAACCTCTTCTAACTGAACACCATTTGAATCGACCATCACGCTAACACCACAAATATCACAATGTCGATCAACAACGACCTCTATCGTTTTTTGTCCATAAACTTTCATTGTGAACTCCTGTCGCTGATAAGACTAATCATTACTTGGAGTTAGCCAGTACCAAATAACGACTAAGTAATAGCTGAAAATTATAGCTGTCCTAAAGGCAACTGAACAACAATTACCAAAGTCACTGAATAAACATCGTGACTCAACGAAGTAGCCGCTTATGTAGCCACGTTAAACGTACTAGCGAAACTAAGCCATATGACAGAGCATCAGGGAACAGGCTCAATTGACGCTGGCACACAATGGGGCAGATATGAGTTGTTGCAGAATCTGCAATCACTGAGCTTTCTCGTTGCTCAGGCAAATATTGCAAAAACTGCAACAGTTCAACTAACGAGGAATACTCGATCGTTACTTGATAATCAATGTGCATATTTTGCACAGAAATAATTGTATCGAATTGAACTTTGGCCTAGTTGCAAAGCAGACCACCGAGGACATACAGTTAATCTAGGTGCTTTCCCTCTATTGGAGATAAAACACTCGACGCTGAGCACAGAACTTGTTCCCTCTTCTATTTGGATAACAAACCTTCTGTAGCTGTTTACAAAGCCATAGGTATTGCCTGTGGCTTTGTCGTATCTGGAACTAAAAAACTTTCAAGCTGAACTAGCAAAAAATCGAATTGTCGAACCTAAACTTAAGTGATGTAGATGAGCTTTGACAAAAAATGGTACATCACGGACTTTAAACTAACGAAGACGCATCCTATTGAACCTGTTTAGGTGAGTGTAGACACGTAACAATGTCAAGGCTATATTTACTTATCATCGTCATCGGATCAAATATGCGGCTCGCCATCTAAGATATACGACATGACACAACAAACTAAAAGAATTCGCTTCTCCAGCCAACAGCGTCGTGAAGCAGTTACTCTCTTGATGAGTGGAGTTATTGTGATTGAGGATCGTACTCGCAATACCAAGAAAGTCCACCGTGATGCTATACAACAGATGTGCGTGGCATTTACTAAGGCCGTTCACGCTGAATAGTAACCACTAGTAATTCTTTCACAGCCTTCAAAGGTGTTTTGTTATCCAGCCAAAAGCTAGCGCTGTTGTTGCGTTAGCTTTCTCTCTAGAAATTGAATGAAAATGTCATCTTCTATGTAAAAGAGATCATAACCAACATGCTGAATACCCTCTTGCGAGATTTCCGTGATTTGACCTTTACCACCGTTCTCGAGTGAAAACTCTCGTTGAAGGTTATACATCAACTGATTGAACCGAAGGTCAGCATTGTTGCTCCAAAGCTCCTTCAAAAGTGAAAGCGTAGTTTCTATTCGTTTAGGGTCACGCATTGGGGTGCTCCTTGTGGTATAACGCCAAAATACATATTTGAATCAATTTTTATGGTGTTAATTATCAGCGCCAGGGGGCAGCACGTCTAGCGTACATACATCTTAATGGAGGAGCTGCCCAAAGTATTACTATTTAAAACCAACACCAAAATTTAACTCTAGTTTTGGTATTTCACACTTTTCTGGTCACGTATTTGAGCTCAAATACCAAAAGTAACGTTGAATTTAGTATAGATACCAAAAATATGCATAAATTTTGGTATCGCATGTAGAAAATGCAGGAAGCAATATCCCTTCAACCAATTTGTATCAATTTTGTGCAGGAATCTGTTAGCACCTAAAGCGTTGGAGGCGCTTTAGTCTAGAGGACACACCTCATAGAGAAAAAGACACTATAAACCTGATTGATAGGAACGATATCTTTACTTAGTTATTACTTGTTCTTTTCCACAAATAAAAGCAAACTCATCACGCAAGTTGCATCACGCAACCTGCGCGATAAGTTTTTTAGCTTGGAGAAGGAATCAAGACAAGGTTTGCCATTAATGCGCCGCACACTCTTGGACAAATGTGAGCTTGCCACATCAGTTAGCTCGAAGGTGGACATAAACTAGCTATATATTGTTGCAACTTTTATCTGTGACCAAAAACCACTTAAGCCACCTGTAATTTAAAAATTTTTTCGATAAAAGCAGTTCCTCTCAGCATATACGTCTGCTGGCCATACTTAACGTAAGAGTCTGACCTATATGCCACTCTCCTACTCTCAGAAAGAGCTGAGGATACGTGTTGATATTTATGAAAGTTCGGCGAGTGCGCGAATGAATCAATATGAGAAGGGAAGGCACACCCCTGATATAAGCACATTAAGAAAAATGCAGATGAACTTAATGTGCCGTTAAACTATTTTTTGTGAGGATACCAGCACAGCTGGTTTGTTTGATTGCAAAAATGAGTAAGGCTGATAAGCAAAACCTTATCAACCTGATACATACTAACCTTCTAGACTTTGAAGAGAAATAGGCTCTATACGTTTTGCCCTGCGACCCAACCAGAAGACCAAGCCCATTGGAAGTTAAAACCTCCAAGATGGCCTGTTACATCAACACATTCTCCAACAAAATAAAGCCCAGAAACATTCTTAGCTTCCATTGTTTTAGAAGATAAATAATCCGTATCGACCCCTCCAGTGGTTGCTTCAGCTGTCCTATAACCTTCGGTACCATTTGGTTTTATTTCCCAAGAGTGAAGAGCAGCACTTATACTCTCCATATCCCGTCTGCTCAACTGACGAAGTGGTTTGTTTTCAAACACACTCAGCTCGATAAAGTACTCGACTAAGCGTCTAGGTAACACTTTGGACAGCGTTGTTTTAATCTCTTGAGCAGGATTATTTATTACTGCTTGCTCAAGCAAGTCAAGGATATTCAAGCTAGGCAACCAGTCAACTTTAACTATATCACCTTGATTCCAATATGAAGATATTTGTAAAACTGACGGACCGGAAATACCTCGGTGAGTGAACAATAGAGCTTCTAAAAATTCGTGGTTATTACAACTAATACGCACTGGTAGGGCTGTTCCAGTTAACTCTGTTAAACCCTTTTCTCGGCCATCAAGAGTAAATGGAACCAAGGCCGGTTGTGGGGCTATTACTCCCAAACCAAACTGCTCTGCGACTTTCCACCCAAAAGGAGTCGCGCCTAAACGTGGCATTGAAAGTCCACCTGTTGCAACAACTAAAGACTTACACTTAAAGATTCCGTTGGTGGTCTCAACTACAAAATAATTATCTACTATACGCTCAATTTTAGTAACTTCGCACTGATACTTGTAACTAACATTACCGGTTTCATCACACTCATCAATTAACATTTTTACGATATCTTTCGAATCATGCTCATTAACACAGAATAACTGACCGTGGTCGCGTTCTTCAAACTCAATCCCATGCTTGTAGATCATCGAAATGAAGTCCCAATTAGTATATTGAGCCAATGCTGATTTAACAAAGTGAGGGTTTTGGCTTAGATAGTTTTTGGCAGTCACATCATAATTAGTAAAGTTACAACGCCCACCGCCGGCAATAAGAATTTTTCGACCTGGACGTTTACCATGGTCAAGAACAAGGACAGAGCGCCCACGTTGTCCTGCGCTAGAGGCACACATTAAACCAGCAGCGCCTGCACCAATCACAATAACATCATGCTGTACCATAGACTTTTTTGCACACTCACAGTAAATTCAAGATAGATTTAAAAGAAGGATTCTACCGTGTTTGTTAGAGAGTTACTCTCTTAATCAAATTTATTTATCTTGTCTAGATACGAAGATGTTTTGGTTGATAACGCTCTTACTAATTTTTATCAACCAAAAGGTTAGCTTCTCGTTCAATCGCCTCCAGCGTACACAATGTTGATTCTAAAACACCCTCATTCAACTTTAGTTGTTTAATCTGCTTTCTCATGTCACTCACTAGCTTGGTAATGGCATTGAAACGACTATGTAAATTTTTCACTTCATAAGCATATTCAAAAACATCAAGCTCTTCCCATGCCAAATCAATGTATTCATTCAAGCTTTTAGGATCTTTGTGATCCGTGAAAGTGGCTACTTTTTTAAGAATTGTTTCATAATCTTTGTCATTAAAATTATGTAGGTTTTTTAAGGGATTCTTGTCCATAAAAGAAATTAGGTGTAGCTTAACCATATTGGTAGCAAAGCGATGCCTAAACATGCTTTGACAGTTTTTTACCTCAATATTTGCACGCTGACTTAACCTTTTAAAGTCCATATAAGCTGCTGATTGTTTTACCGACTTACCAGTATCTGGGGCCAAATAGATGATATCATCTACCTCAGATTCATTAGATATCAGATCGTACTTCAACAGTCTATTTATGAGATTTTCACGATGGACAGACATAAATAAATCAAGTCTCATCGCAACACTACGTTCTATGGGAATTATACGAAATCGTGCCTCTTCACGTTTGTATGTAGGAATTTCGAGCCTTGCACTTTCAATGTGTTCTACATTTGAACTATAGGGAATACGAACCAGTTCTTTTGGCCTTAGCCCTGTAGCTTCAAGCAACTCAAGTTGAATGCGCCTTCTGTGATACATATAGTTGAGGTGTTCCTTTTGATCCTCCTTATCAAACAGCTGGGACAAACGACTATTGAGTTGCATTTCCTCTCGAGTGTCATTCAATGTATCCCATAACCTCTTAATAACCGAAGCTGCAATTGGTGCTTTGGGCTTATTTGCAGATGTAGGCAAACTCGTAGGGAACACTTCTGACGGCCCAAAGTTCCGCCCATTTCTACCTCTTTTTTGAACGACTTTAAGCTTAATTTGGTATCTTTTTTTAGGCGCATCGACGCCAATCAGATATTGAGCAGGGCAATGTTCTGTTTGAAACCACTTTAGAAAGGCGACACACTTAGGAAGGATAATGCGTGTGATTGTGTCATTATTTCGAGCACGGGTTAACCCATCAAACTTTTTCTCAGCGACCAATTCGCTAATCAATTCATCGATATGCGAGGTTGTTAATTCCCAAAACTCAACATTGTGCTGGTAACAGTAACGAGCGAGATGAGATAGTGAAGATGCATATGTACCAACTGTTCCTCCATCTTCTTTGGTGATGGTTACTTCTCTTTCCGAAACTAAATACGCAAGATACATTTCAATAGGAAAGCAAGTTGTACCATCTGGCCAATGAAACAAGTAAACACCTTTAGATATATCTTTATTCGTTAAAACTTCACCGGTGTTCCCATCAAAGCGAAGTACAGAAGGAAACTCAACATCAGGGATAAAAGTGTATAGTTGCTTTTTACTCTTCATTATCAACCTTTATCTTCAAGCCAAAATAATCTGCATATAGCTTTTTATGTTTGCTGTATTCGAGTTGATTACCGTTCGAATTAGCTATCAAATCAAGAGTCAGTCGATTAAGATCGTTATAAGCTCTAACCAAAACCGCTTGATTACGGCGTAGGTTGTCTATCTGTTGCTTAGCTTCCTCTAGTGGCGTCAGGTTTGATCCTTCATTACTTGATTCTAGAGGCATATTTTTATGTCTCCGATTGATCTCCTTTCTAAGGTTGTCAACTACATCATAGCCATCGAGGTTTCCCTCACCTTGAATATGGCCTTTACAATATTTCTTGAAGGAGTTCAGAGCCATTCCTTCAATTCCTTTTGTCCTGCGCTTAAGTTTTGCAAGGTTTTCTTGCCTATCACATTTAGAAATCAGCCAGGAATAATTATCAGCGTTGTCATAGAGAGCCTTTTTCATTTCACTGTACAAGTTAATGACAGACTGAGCTTTTTTATTTACCATCATTGCTCTCCCCATCTTTTTTGACAACTCTAAAAGCAACTTTTGCTTTTTCAATCAACCCATTGCGCTCACTAACGCTATAAAAAACAATAGAAAAGTCACCTTTTTTCAAACGGACCTTTATATAAGCTGCAAGTTCATCTTCTGGAATTGAAGTATAGTCTTTAACCCTAAAATGCTTACAAGCAAGTTGGTATAACTCCTCAGTATTTTGCATTTCAAGCAAAGAACTTTTTTCATGAAAATACGCTATTTGTTGACGAGCGTAATCAGCTTCTATCTCTGTCATTTCTGAGCCTGGATTGTTTGACTCGATGTAAGCAAGGACATGTGCAGGATCGGCATGACCAGCGATCCACCGACACGCATCGATTGATGAATGCTTAAAAGACCAAAAGAAAGTTAGAAGGAATGTTTTACGCATCTCATGGATGTTGATATACCAACGTCGACCATACTCATCGACTGTTGTTTGATGGAAGTCGCAAAATCGCTCTAATGTTCCGATAATAGCGTCAGAATCAAGAATGCTTCCCTGTCTATTATTTGAACCTGTATTTAGCTGATAAAGCAGATAATTAGCTTCATGCTGACTTGGTTCATTAGCAAATTTTTGAGTAATTTGATTGATTTTTTGTAATGTTTGAATTGCTCTTGCTGTAATTTTGGGAATAGGTTTGGCTGTCTCAGGTAGTTCTTCATTAGTGCCTGACTTCATGAGGTCATGAACCATCCAGTATCCATCCCCTCCCTTATAGAATAAGCAGTTATATGGCAGACGAACTATCTCTTCCATCCTCATTGGTTTTAGTCCTGCGATTAAAACAAAGCAAGATGCCTTCAATATTTCCAACAAACAAACAAAAGATAATCCAGACTTCTCACCAAGTGCTTTATTCTTCGAGAATCCCTTAAATTCTTCATCTAAACGAGAAAAACTTACCACATTAAAATTTTTTTTAATTTCATCAGGTAAAATAGATTTCAATACATCGACTTTCTTATATTTACAATTATTACCTCTATCCAAATGTCCTCTAATTTCAAGCTCAGCTAGTAGCTTTTCATAAAAACTAACTATGCTCTCTGCATGATTTAAAATCATATCAATAGATTTATTTAAAGTAAGCAAGCTCGTTTCTAAAGGTATCCAAGGTGTGTGACTGGTGGGAGATGCTTTTCGAGAAATATAAGAAGAAATTTCCCCAAGTCTTATTGTGTCTGGGTTGGGCAAAAATTCTCTAAACATTTCCCAGTATTGAAAACCTTTCTTAAAAAGCTTAACAATCGGTTCTGCGCCTGCATCTGTATATACCTTTTTTTTTTATATCTCTAATTAATGGTGTTCTATGGGATGGAAAATCAGTGTATTGATTGACTGGTAATAACACCTGATTATTCTGCTCAAGCAACTCTGGCTCAAACTGCCGAAAGAACCAAGTTCCAGAGTGCCCATAAGCATCTTGCTTAGAAAGAGCATTATTTTTGTATGCTTCCTTTCTATCGATTACTTTTATTCCTTGGATATTTTCCTTATATAACCCATTAGTTTTAAAAAACAAGATAGCTTTTTCTACTGTGCTAGAGTCCAGACTTAAAGGATCAGTATGACTATCCAAGTTAATTCCGATTTCAGCCATAAAGCGATGACCAAAACGAAGTGCACCAAATGAGCCTCCGCTTATAACTTCCTTACAAAACTGCTTTATATCTGACTGTGATAACTTAGAAAGACCGTATTTATTGGGCTCAAACCTTTCCTTGTGAAGATAGAGCCAGTTTACAAATGTTAATATTTTTGATCCCACATCCTGGATAGACTTTGATGCCATAGTATCTTGATTTATAGGGTCATCAACTATTAAAAAGAACCATTTTTGTAACTGGTGCAAGAACGATTGGTTAACTTCATCTGTAAGAAAGGTTCTATCTGGTAACTGCCTAGCCCAGTTAACGCTGACGGTATAGCTGTATTTTTCACAGCTCTGTTGGTTTTTTACTTTATTCTTTTTTCCTGTTTTTGGTGTTCGAATTATCCACTTTTTAGCATGAACATCCGAAAGCAACCACCTAGCCTTGTAATCAGTCTCAATAAAGCTATCTATAGCATCAAACGCCGAAAGAAAATCTATAATTTCATCGCTTGAATGTGCCCGATTTAAATCTATAAGAGAATTAAAAGGCTTCATAACACTTCCCCTTTTGATATAAAAAGATCACCCCAGTTTGTTCTGCTAAGTAACAATCTAGCTTGCTTAGTAGCTCTTTTATGCATTTCAGCTATACTTGACTCTTTATTCGCAGGAAGCGAATTTATGAGGTGATTTGCAAGTGTAATAAAAGCAAGTGGTGATAACTGCGTAGCATCATCTACCTTCAGCAAGTCTTTTGAACTTACAGAACTATTTAGTGCTGCGAGTCGATATAAGTAAAGTGCTGTCAATGTATTTTCAGAAAGTGGAACATCTAAACTTCCTTTCACCTCATCATCTATGCTTTCCACAGACAGTTTACGCAGATGCTCAACAAGAGGGCTTTTATTATCTTCATCTTCAAGGATCGTCATAAGGAAGCGATGGATTTCTTGCCAAGAATTAAAATCTACAGCTTCAAGGCAGTATTTCTCCTCAAATGTAGCTGCGAGAATAAACAAGTTCTGAAATCGCCGAACTAATCTTGTATTGTATTGGGCTATTAAAGGCGCTGGGATGTAGTGCTCAAGTGCGACTTTCTTAGTGTTTCCCAAAACTCGAGACGCTGACGTTATCGAACCAGTTCTAAACCATTCTAAGACACCTTCAGTTGCACGAATTTTAGAGTGAGTTAGCGCACCGGGGCCTAACCCTACATCAAGTAAGGAAGTAAAATGGCTTGATAGGTGAATTCGTCTATGCCCTCGTTTAGTTGAGCGTGCATCTTCAACTCCTGTTATGATTTTACTAACCTTGCAAGAGTTAGGATTTACTAGCCCTTTTATCTTTTGGGAGTAAGCCAAAAACAGAAAGTTATGTTGTTTCTTGTTTTTTATCAGATGTTGATGCTTCTCACGAATTTCATGCAAAAACTCAAATATATCTATGCTAACGTCATCAAGATGTTCTTTTTTCATATCTGATGCACGTGATTTTTCAATAGAAAAAGATACTCCTAAATCATCAAGTTCCAGTAAAGGTTGTCCATCTGTATGTTTTACCTTAGCTTGCAGCAGTGATATGTAGGTAAACTTGGGATTAAGCATCATCAATAACGCTATCAAGCAACCAATGTCTGCGTTGCGCAGGTAACCGAAGCACCAATCAAATCGGTGAGATAGGCTTATATTATCGGTAGATTCAAAACCTAACTCAGGTAAACACACAACATCATCACTTGTGATTGCGGAATCAGATATCTTGTTGGGTAACTTCACTTTGGGAAGATCATGTATATTGAGAATGCCATTACATTCAGAACCAACTACATACATAAACAGCATTGAGCCAAATAATGACGTTGGATTGGCTATATTTCTTCTACGCGGAGGTTTTGGTTTACCATTTTTACCTAGATCATTCTTGTCATAAAAGTAATCATACCGATCACCATTTTTATAGCGTTCCAACAATATAGGGTGTTTCTTAGGAAAGTCTTCCATCAAAGATTGAGCAAAGTCATAATGTGTTTTGATAGCCTTCCAATATTTCATCAAACTATCATGCAATACATCCCGTGTTCTCTTTAAATCAAATTCGAACTCATCAAGATATTCAGCATCATTTCTAGACAATGAGACTGGTACTAGGACATTGTTAATAGTGTGCTCAACTTCAACCGCTTGTTTTTCACCTATCAAAGTATCATTCAAGCTACTGTTTTTAGTTACTTCACCAGTTTTTTTCATTTTTGGAATGATGATATTTGGAGGTATAACATCACGCTCCTTAATGAAAATTAAAAAAGGTCTAAGGTTCTTATTCCACTCATCTACACGCGTTGATAGTGCTTTATTAGCATTAGATACAAGGGTAATTGAATATGCAGTCTTGACTAATTCACGCCATCCCTTTGTATCGGTAGGTAAATGATCTATGCATAAATATTCAAGTGCTGCATATAATGTACTGTTCATACGCTTAAGCCAAGACTCTAAAGTCTTAGACCTTTTGCCTTCACAGTAGAGAATAAATAAATCAGACAGCACGTCCCTGTCTTGAAGGTTAAGATGATACTTTGAAAGGGAAGCAAATCGACCTACCCCTTGATCACAAGTGTAGTTAAAGCCAGGTTTGCCATTTTTAACATGATATTTCACAATCACACCTTATTGTCATTAATTCAATCAAAACCAACAAAATAAAAGTGTTGGAATAAGCATATAAACCAACAGCTAAAGTGTAGTATTGACTAACTTTTTGACAACTTAGTGTGTTAGGAATGTCCCGGTTCGGTAGCCTTCAGTGCCATTCGGGGCGATATCCCAATGCTCTAGACGCTCCACAATCGCCGCAAGCTCCTTTTGATTGAACTGTTTTAGCGGTTTATCGACTAGCTCTTTACGTTCAATTAAGACTTCAACCAGACGCTTAGGCAGCACTTTGGCAAGCGTATTCTTGAGTGACTGATTTGGATGCTTCTCACGACTGCGTTCTAATAACTCAGCAACATCATCGTTTGGCACAAGATTGATCAACACCTTTTGTCCGGCCCGCCAGAATGAAGAAATCTGTAACACTGCTGGACCAGATAACCCACGATGTGTGAACAACAGGGCTTCTTTGAACATGGTGCCATCTTCAGCCGTAATTTCCGCAGGTACCGCGATACCAGATAACTCAGCAAAGTCTTCTTTGTCTTCTTTATGCAGAGTAAATGGTACAAGCCCTGCCGTAGTTGGGATAACTCGAAGACCAAATTGTTCCGCGACTTTATAACCAAATGGTGTCGCTCCCAGTTTTGGCATCGACAAGCCACCTGTTGCGATAACTAAAGACTCACATTCGACAACCTCAGTACCAGCATGCAAACGAAAGCCTTCATCAATTTTTTCAATCGAATGAACATCGCATTGGTAACGCTGCTCGATGTTCGGCATGTCACACTCAGCTAACAACATCTTCACGATATCTTTGGCCGTAAATGCATCGACACAAAACAACTGGCCGTGATCACGCTCTTCGAACTCAATGCCATGTTTACACACCATCGAGATGAAATCCCAGTTAGTGTATTGGGAGAGCGCCGACTTAACAAAGTGCGGGTTTTGACACAAATAGTGATTAGCTGAAACGTCGTAGTTAGTGAAGTTACAACGACCACCGCCCGAGATAAGGATTTTACGTCCTGGCTTTTTAGCATGATCGAGCACCAAAACACGGCGGCCTCGCTTGCCTGCTTCTGCAGCACACATTAAACCTGCTGCGCCTGCGCCAATTACAACAACATCAAATTTCTTACTCATCGGTAGCTCTTAGACTGATTGGTATCGAATCAAAATAAAAAAGGATGTGCACATTGCACATCCTTGCTTTCTAGGCGCGACATTCTACCGACAAATACCGAAAGGGAAAAGCGCTTAAACTCTAAGCGCTCTGTATGTCCGCAAAATCTCAGACAGAACAACTTCTGGATTATTGACTCTTAGAGAATGAAGGCCGCAAGTAGCGTCACGCCGAGCAACGCGGTCGATAGAACAAACAATTCACGCACTCTTTCACACTTACCAGTAAAAATTTCATCGTGGTGATGATGATATTCTTTACTTTTAATGTAGTGATACAACCTCACCTGCTTGGTGACGTTTCCATGAGTGGTAAAAAAACCATTACCATCAACTTGCTGATATAGCAGCGGATGCGCTTCACGCATGATATAAATTAGAGAACGAAGAGCGGTGAGATACCGGACCATATTAACTCCAGTTACCACCATTAGCGCAAATAAGATTGTGTCTCCACTGATCATCTTTTCCTCCCTACATCTTCAACAATGCTCAAGAGAAAAAGACGATCAACACTTCGTCTTTACCCGCTACTTACAACGTCCCAAAACGCGTTTACGCAGCTGGAGCATCCATGATTGAAGATGAACCTTCTTTCGCCATTTGTGCTAGATCTTTGTCGATGAAGAACAACGCTTTACCGTCTTCACCTACCAGTTCGATCTTATCTAAAATCCCTTTAAACAACTTCTCTTCTTCGTGCTGTTCTGACACGTACCACTGTAGGAAGTTAAACGTTGAGTAGTCTTGGCTAGTAAATGCAACGTGCGCCAGTTTGTTGATTTTTTCCGTGATCATTTGCTCATGTTCAAATGTCTCGCGGAAAACGTCACCTAGGCTCGCAAAGTCATGCTTTGGCGCATCAATAGCGCCTAAGATTGGCATTGAGCCAGTTTCACTCACGTAAGTGAATAGGCGTTGCATGTGCTCCATTTCTTCTACGGCGTGAGCGCGTAAAAATTCAGCCGCACCTTCAAAACCTTTGTCTTCACACCAAGCACTCATTTGTAAGTATAGATTGGATGAGAAAAATTCTAGGTTAATTTGCTCATTCAATTGTTCGACCATAGTTTGAGACAGCATGTTAACTCCTATTATTGTGCATGCAATATACCCAAGTAACCTCGAAATAAGTGACGCTGCGAGAATAGCTTGGTCTGGCAGACACGGCGAAGTTTCACTTCAACTCTAGTCAGTAACACTACGCTTATTTCAGCATATCAAAGTCACTTGGGTATAACGCCACTATAACATGATTACTGAGACAAGACTTTGTACCTACGGCACCGATATGAGATCACTTCAGCAAATTTTTTTTGGGGTTGGTGCTAATCTAAAACTATGACCTTACAAGGAGATAGCAATATGAGTTACAAACACATACTTGTGGCAGTCGACCTTTCAGACGACAGTAAAGTGTTGATTAAGAAAGCCGTATCACTGGCTAAACCTCTGGATGCGAAAGTCTCTTTTATTCACATCGACGTGAACTACGCAGAACTCTACACCGGGCTTATCGATATCAATATGGCAGAAGCGCAACATCAAGCAATGGAAGCATCGCGCACACAATTGGCAAACTTCGCAGAATATGCGCAATACCCAATTGCCCATACTTTAGTCGGTAGTGGCGATTTGAGTAATGAGCTGTGCGATACCATTCAAGACTACAGTATCGATTTGGTGGTTTGTGGTCATCACCAAGATTTCTGGAGCAAGATTCTATCTTCGACTCGACAGCTTATTAACTGCTCACCAGTCGATATGCTGGTCGTACCGCTAAAAGACTGATTGGCGCAACGATAAAACTTGGTTAGACTGCGGGCACATTTGTTGTTGATAAAGATTCTCATCCATGGCTTATCTATCCGCAGTTACCCTACTTTGGGCATTCTCATTTAGCCTGATCGGCGTTTACCTCGCCGGTCAGGTTGATTCTTGGTTCTCGGTGTTCATGCGCGTGGCACTGGCGAGTTTGGTTTTCATTCCCTTTTTGAAATTCCGTGGCGTTAGCAAATCCCTAATCGCGAAACTGATGACTGTCGGTGGCTTCCAGCTCGGTTTGATGTATTGCTTCTACTACCAATCTTTTTTGCTCCTTTCCGTGCCAGAAGTATTGCTGTTCACCGTATTCACACCCATTTACGTCACGCTAATCTATGACTTCTTGAAAGGTCGCTTTTCACCTTGGTACTTAGTTACCGCAGCAATAGCCGTATTTGGTGCCGCCTGGATTAAATTTGCAGGCATTAATGAAGATTTCCTACTGGGCTTTTTGGTCGTACAAGGAGCAAACCTCTGCTTTGCCATCGGTCAGGTGGGCTACAAATATATCATGGAGAGTGAACCCGTCGATTTGCCACAACACACCGTGTTTGGCTACTTCTACTTAGGTGCACTTTGTGTAGCAACCGTGGCTTTCGCGCTCATGGGTAACCTCGACAAACTACCAACCACTACAACGCAATGGGGCATTCTGACATACCTTGGGTTGATTGCTTCTGGTTTTGGTTACTTTGCTTGGAACAAAGGCGCGACTATGGTGAACGCAGGGGCACTGGCAGTAATGAACAATGCATTGGTTCCGGCGGGCTTGATTGTAAACATTGTGATTTGGAACCGCGATGTTGATGTCATGCGACTCGCCATTGGCGGTGCGATCATCATGCTATCCCTATGGATTAACGAAACCTGGGTGAAAAAGCGTGTAGAGATGAGTTACGCCAATAAGTAACGCAGCTAATCCTATAAACATTTCGACAATAAAAAACGCTCTCCGACTGGAGAGCGTTTTTTGTTTGATTAATGCACTTTGGCTTGTGAGATTGCGTTCATCAAAGCATTAGGTGGCGTTGGCAGCAACACTTCTAGTTTCGCATTGCGCGCTTCAAGCTTGCGCTGACGCTTAAGTAACTTTTGTTGTTTTTTCGCCACTTTTAGCAACTTCTTTTGCTGCTTATAGTGCTTTTTCAGTGTTTTTTTCGCTTTCTTGAGCGATTTTTTATCCGCTAAATCAAACCATACTGGTGCGTCGGGTCTTACTGGCTCCGGAGATTTTTCGGCTTGTTTTTTCTCTTTCACGCGCTCAACAACACGCTTCACAATCGCGGCTTTTTCGTTGCTTTGTTTAGTGGTCACTGGAATCGCTTGTGATGGCAGAGCTTCAACCAATAAGCCACATGCTTGTTGCTCACTCAATGGCTTGTCTTGGCATTTTTGTGGAGGAATTGCGGCTGGCTTACAAAGGGTATCTTTGGCCGATGAAGAGCGTGCGCAAGAACGACAAACGAATTTTGGTGCGACAACTAAACGATGGATATCACCAAGTTCTGCCGCGATCTGTTTGCGACTCATTTTACATAAACGTTTAGCCATTCTACTACTCCAGCTTCCCAGTTATCGACCGCATCACAACAAGTGAAATAATAATAATTCTTAGTTAGATATACAGTCAGGGAAGGGAATTAGCAAGAGAAAACTATCAATAGAGACGAGGAAAGAGAGGCTGAGTCACAGCACGATACACCATACTGTGACAAGAAAAGTTGAGCCGTCAGGAAGTTATGCCATCGATGCTTTAACATAGACATCGAAGCGATTTTTTTTCGTTTCAATCGCCATGGTCGGTTTTTTCTCGTTCAGCCAGTTAGCATAGTCTGGGCGTTTAACTACTACACGCTTTGTGGCTAACGCCATGGCTGGTTCTAGCAGACCATCGGCGTCCAAATCGGCGCCAACCAACGATTGGAAAACGCGCATTTCTTTTTTCACGAGCGCCGACTTCTTTTTATTTTCTGGGTGCGGATACATCGGGTCAAGATACACCACATCTGGCTGGACAAAGTCTTTATCTTGCGCCAATTGTTCCAGCGCATCATGGCTAGAAGCATGGATTAACGACATGCGCTCAGATACCCAGGTGCCAATTTCTGAGTCTTGTTTCGCTCGATCCAAGCCATCATCTAACAAAGCCGCTACGACTGGATGACGCTCGACCATCTGCACTTTACAACCTAGCGAGGCGAGCACAAACGCATCACGACCAAGACCTGCCGTGCCGTCTAACACGGTTGGCGTTGCCCCTTTGTTCAACCCCGCCGCTTTCGCAATTGCCTGACCTTTACCACCACCGAACTTGCGACGATGACCGACCGCACCACCAATCAAATCCACAAAGATTGCACCCAGCTTTGGCTCATCCACTTTACGTAGCTCCAGACGCTCGGTGGTTAGCACCAAAGCAAAATCGCTATCGTCAGTATGAGAAAGCCGCCAACGCGCAGCGAGTTCATCAAGATGAGATTGTTGAGACAGGTTTTCACAGATCAATTGCAGTTGCAAAAGGAGGCTCCAATAAAAATCGAGGTAACTGGCGCTGAGTGTATACCTAAGTTACCTATTAATGCTAGGTTGAGCTTGCTACGCAGAGGTTATACAACCGTCAGTTGCTCCACTAGCTCAGAAAGCGGCTTAGGATGACCAATACCGTAGCCTTGGCCGTAGTCCACACCGAGGTCTATCAAATGCTGCATGACCTGGTCATTTTCGACAAACTCCGCCACCGTCACTTTGCCTAGTTGCTTCGCCAAGTCATTGATTGAACGAACCATCACGCGGTCCATTTCATTTACGTTGATATCTTGCACGAAAAGGCCATCAATTTTCACGATATCGACAGGAAGTTTCTTTAAGTAACCAAATGAAGACAATCCAGATCCGAAATCATCCAATGCAATCATGCAACCCAAAGACTTTAGCTTGGTAAACAGCTCAATGGCTTGATCCAGATTACTCATCGCTGCTGTCTCGGTGATTTCTAAGCAGATTTTTTCACACGGCAGAGTCGAACTTTCCAATCGGTCCAATAAGAAGTCAATAAACTCTTGATTCCCCATAGATTGGCCTGAAAGGTTTATCGAACAGCGACCAAGCTGTTCAACCACCTCAGGACGCTGTTCAAACCACTCTAGCGTTTGAGTAATAACCTGCTTATCAATCCAATGGGCAATGTTGTAGCGCTCGGAAGCAGGGATAAACAGCGCAGGAGAAACATAATCACCGTACCCATTGCGAATACGCACCAAAATCTCAAAATACATTTGAGTCTCGTGCTTTTGTAAGCTTTTTATCGGTTGAGCAAACAGTTCTAAACGTTGATTCGACAATGCCTCATGCACCAAATTGACGCTCTGCATTTCCATCTGACGACGCTGCAACTCTTCGTTATCTAAGCTGAATAGATTATAGCGGTTACGGCCTTGCTCTTTAGCGGCGTGACAAGCAGAGTCTGCTTGAGCGTGCACCATTTGTGGCGTATCAGCGGTATGATCGATGATACGGATACCAATTGAGCAACTGATGAACAGGCGTGTGTCTTCCCAAATAAAGAGGTGTTCGCTTAGTGTCGAGATGATCAGTTTGGCAATATTGATGGCGCCATATTCGTCACAGTCTTTGAGTAACACCGCAAACTCATCGCCTCCCATTCGAGCCAAGATGGAATTGTACGGCAGAACGCCTTCCAGCATACTTGCGCAGAATTGAATCGCCGCATCACCTGCATCATGCCCAACCGTATCATTGAGGACTTTTAGTTGATCTAAGTCGAGGTACAACATGGCGTGGACTCGACGATGGCTGTCCACTTCGCACAGTGCGGTCTTAAGCTCTAGTTCAAAGTGGTTTCTGTTGTAAGTCCCCGTCAGTAAGTCATAGCGAGCTTGGTATTCCAATTTCTCGGAAAGCAGTTTGGTTTCGGTAATATCTTCGCCCACAATCAGCAGTTGCTCAGATTCACTCAGCGGACGAATATTCTCGCGCACCCAAACACGATGACCATTTGCATGACGATACTCGACTTCACGTCGCCAAACACCATGCACTTGCTGGTTGGGTTGCAATAACACTTGGCGAGGGAACAGCACTTTGTCATCAAAATAGAACTCCCTCAGGCGATGTCCGAGCATGTCCATCGGTTTGTAGCCAAGAAGTAGTTGAGCAAATCGATTCACTTCTTGAATTCGGTTATTACTATCAAGCGTCACCATCATCACGGGCTGCTGCTCGTAATAGTTGCGTAGGGTTGACTCACGTTGGTAGAGCTTGTCCTCCATCAATTTACGACTGGTAATATCGCGCGCTTCAAACAAGTATTGCTTATGATTCCCTACTTGCTGAGAAAAAGGCTTGAGCGAAACTTCTAACACCAATGCGCCGTGTTCTTTACTCCAAATTTCAGCTTCAAACGTCGACACTTGATGGTGAGGCGCGTGGAAATACTCCTCAAGCAACGCTTGTGCTTTTTCACTCCAGTTGGGGTGAAACCAAAGTGGTCGGTCTAAACGCAGTCCTTGGTGATAAAGTAAGGATTGAAGGTGATCGTTGCCCGATTTAAGCACACCGTTGGCATCCAAAATGCCCATATACTGCATGCTCTGATCGAAAATCGACTCTAGAATAGCCTGGCTTTCTCGCGCAGCGCTCTCACTGCGACGCATCCGCTGTAAATAATAACCCATCAGCAAAATGACCACCGACATCACCACAAACAGACTACCAAACAGGCGAATTTCCTTGGCAAAACGTTCAGAAAGCTTCATTGGCTTATTAAAAAATACCGCAGAAACCTCTTGTTCAGCCCCCAATCCCCAACGCGCTACCGCTTGGTAATCGAGCTTTATTTCAGAATCACTTTTTTTCACGGCAGGCAGAGGCTGATCAGGGTTATCCAAAACGAACTCAAGCATCTCTGCGCTCTCAATACCATGCCGATAACCACTTTGAATAACCCCTCCAACTGCGCCATGACCCAAACCAATGTCATGCACCATAAACAGCGGCGCGTTTGAGACTTTGTTGACACCAACCCAGTCACGCTCGCTGCCAACCATACCTTGTTTATCTCGGTAATAGGTCCAGAACAAGACGACTTTATCGGAACTCAGTTTTGCGACTTGTTGTTTTAGATCGATGATGCTGTCTGGGACAAGTTGTACGATTTTGTCTCGATATTGCGGGAACTTGAGGACAAAATTGTCGATTTGATAACGCAACACCTCACCGGTCACCGAGTGGTCACTGACGATGAGAACTTGTGTGTAGTTCGGATGTAAGCGCTCAATAAGAGCGAGATTCGCTTCCAAATCGACATCTTCCATGACTCCGGTTGCATTCAGAGAACGATGTAAAGAAGGATGGTAGTTATTAATGCCGTTAAATATAACTGGGGTGTCTTTGATGATTGGGGCTAAACGCTGCATGAGTTCAAGCGCATTGTTATCGCTCACTAAAATGGCATCGAATCGCTCTTTGCGTAATTTCGTAAGATATAAGGATTTTAGTTGTGCAAAAAACTGCTCACTCTGGTTACGTTTCGAGTCTAGATAGAGCACACGCATGTCCAGCGCTCGATCGCCCAGCTGTTGCTCGATGCCTCGCTGTATGGAGTCCGTCCAGAAAAAACCCTGATGATAGGAGTGCACGACCAACACCTTCGGATCTGAGGCCGTAGCAAACGCGCTCCAACATAGCGCGGCAATAACCAGAAAACGCTGCACATTATCTCCATAGCTCGGAGTTAACCCGCAGTTACTCCTGCCAAACCTTGTGAATCCTATCCGCTATGAGTATAAAAGGGAGGTAAAACTCTATCCCTAACGGAAATCATAGTATGAATGCGAGCCTGCCGAAACTCGACGACCTTGACCGCGCAATATTAAAAACACTGATGGCTGACGCCAGAACGCCCTACGCAGAAATGGCAAAGCAGTTCGATGTCAGCCCTGCCACTATCCATGTGCGTATCGAGAAGATGAAGTCGGCGGACATCATCGAAGGAACGGAGGTGATCATCAATACTAAAAAGCTTGGCTACGATGTGTGCTGCTTTATTGGTATTAACCTCAATGCAGCTCGTGATTACCACTCCGCGTTAGAAAAACTCAACGCGCTCGACGAAGTCGTTGAAGCTTACTACACCACGGGCGCGTATAACATATTCGTCAAATTGATGTGCAAATCGATTGAAGAGCTGCAATTTGTACTGATCGACAAGCTGCAAGCCATTGATGAGGTTCAGTCCACGGAGACATTGATATCGTTGCAGAACCCGATCAACCGAAACGTAAATCCGTAAAATTTTTTATAAAAAATGTACAAAAAAGGCCAACCGTTCGGTTGGCCTTGATGTTTTTTGCTCAATTTACGCCGCAATACCCGAATGGCGCAACAGTGCATCGATTTGTGGCTCGCGGCCACGGAAGCGCTTAAACAGCTCCATTGGCTCTTCACTGCCCCCCATTTCTAGGATGTTGTTCAGGAAGCTTAGGCCCGTCTCTTTGTTGAAAATGCCTTCTTCTTCAAAGCGAGAATACGCGTCTGACGACAGCACTTCAGCCCATAGGTAGCTGTAGTAACCCGCACTGTAGCCACCGGCAAAAATATGGCCGAAGCTGTGTGAAAAACGCGCCCACTCAACCGCAGGAACTACCGCGACTTTCTCTTTCACTTTCGCCAGAGTTTCCAGTACACGCGCACCCACTTCTGGGTCATATTCGGTGTGAAGCGTGAAATCGAACAAGCCGAATTCTAGCTGACGCAAAATACCCATCGCAGATTGGAAGTTTTTCGCTGCGAGCATTTTGTCTAGCATCGCTTTCGGTAGCGGCTCACCTGTCTCATAGTGACCAGAAATGAACGCCAACGCATCCTCTTCCCAACACCAGTTTTCTAGGAACTGACTTGGTAGCTCAACCGCATCCCAAGGCACGCCATTAATACCTGAAACAGCACCTGTATCAACTTGCGTCAACATGTGGTGGATTCCATGACCAAATTCATGGAATAGCGTCACGACTTCATCGTGCGTGAACAGTGCTGGTTTGTCGCCCACTGGACGGTTGAAGTTACACGTTAGATACGCAACCGGCGTTTGCAGCTCGCCAGATAGCGTAACGCGACGGCCACGACAATCATCCATCCACGCGCCGCCACGTTTGTGTTCACGAGCGTAGAGATCTAGGTAGAAACTGCCACGGAGTGTGCCTTCAGCATCAAAGATATCGAAAAAGCGCACGGACTCATGCCAAGTGTCTACGCCTTCGCGCTCAGTAACGGTCATGCCAAACACGCGGTTTAGCACTTCAAACAGACCGCTCACGACTTTTGACTCTGGGAAGTATGGGCGCAGTTCTTCATCCGAAATTTGGAACAGGTGCTGCTTTTGTTTCTCGCTGTAGTAAGCGATATCCCAAACGTTCAGCTCTTCAACACCAAACTCACTTTTCGCAAACTGACGTAACTCTTCGACTTCACGTTCACCTTGCGGTTTCGCTCGTGTCGCTAGGTCATTCAGGAAGCCCAGCACTTGATCCGGCGTTTCAGCCATCTTTGTTGCTAACGACTTTTCACTGTAAGTATTGAAACCTAGCATACGTGAAATTTCATGGCGCAGTTTTAGCTGCTCAATAATGATTTCTGAGTTATCCCATTTGCCTGCGTTTGGACCTCGATCAGAAGCGCGCGTCACGTACGCTTCGTACACTTCTTTACGCAACTCTTGGTTATCGCAGTACGTCATGACAGGTAGGTAAGATGGGATATCTAGCGTAATTAGGTAACCATCTAACTCTTTTGCTTCTGCGGCAGCTTTCGCTGCTGCCAGCGCCGATTCTGGCATACCTGCTAGGTCTTTCTCGTCTGTGATGTGCTTGGTCCAACCCATGGTGGCATCCAGCACATTGTTAGAGAATTTAGAGCTCAGCTCAGACATACGTTTGCTGATCTCGCCGTAACGGTGCTGCTCATCGGATGGCAAACCAATGCCTGATAACTCGAAATCACGCAGTGCATCAGTGATGGTTTTCTGCTGGGCACGAGTTAACGTTGCAAATTCTTCGCTCGCTTTGATGGTTTTGTACGCTTCGTACAACCCTTTGTGCTGACCAACCCAAGTGCCGTACTCTGACAAAATTGGTAGGCAACTTTCGTAAGCTTCACGTAGCTCTTCGCTGTTCACTACCGAGTTCATGTGACCCACTGGCGACCAGATGCGGCTTAAGCGATCATCCGCTTCTTCAATTGGCGCAATCACACTGTCCCAAGTTGGGTGAGCGTTGTCTTGTAGAACTTCATCGGTTTTTGCTCGGCAGTCAGCAATCGCTTGCTCAACGGCAGGCTTGATGTGTTCTGGTTTAATTTGAGAAAACGGAGGTAGGTCCGTAAACGTCAGAAGAGGATTAGACATGAATAATTCCTTTTGTGTTTTGACTCTGTGATTGCCTGTCTATTTTGTGTAGATAGGCCAACTCAATTTACAGACGAGCCAGCAACATGGATTGGGGGAGCTCCGTTCCCTTTCTCTATGCCGCGATGACCATCATATAGTCAACCAGCGCTACTCTGTCCTTGAGTCTTGTTATACCTAAATGAAATTTCACACCCTTTTGAGTGCGAGAAACTCACCTAGTTCAATTCGATTACCAATAGTAAGTGTGGGTGACTTAAAGAAATTTCAATAGCGTCCCCTTATCAGAGGAACAGATTTGATTGGAAGTTCTACATCTTTAAGTTACTTGAGTATAATACCGCCATAGAGTGAAAATCACAGACCACACTCAGCCAAAGAGTGTTTCGAGAGTTTAATTTGTTAAGTTACCGCCACAGCTTCCACGCTGGCAACCATGCCGACGTGGTCAAACACATCGTTCAAAGCCTCATTCTTGATGCGCTGAAACAAAAAGATAAGCCATTCGTTTATCACGATACCCACTCGGGTGTGGGCCGTTACGATCTGACTCACGAATGGTCTGAAAAAACGGGCGAATACAAACAAGGCATCGCACGTATTTGGGATAACCCAAGCATTCCTGAAGACATCAAAAGCTACATCGATGCCATTAAAGTGCTCAACAACGGCGAGAAGCTGCGTTACTACCCAGGCTCACCACGTGTAGCGCGCGCGCAAATCCGCCCACAAGATCGCATGGTGCTGACCGAGTTGCACCCGGCCGATCACCCATTGTTAGAGCAAGAATTCCATCGTGATCGCCAAGTGAGCATCTTCAAAGAGGACGGGTTCCAACGCCTCAAAGCAAGCTTACCGCCACAAGAACGTCGTGGTTTGGTGCTGATTGACCCACCATACGAACTCGCGAAAGAGTACCGCGATGTGGTACGAGCGATTCATCAGAGCCATAAACGTTGGGCAACCGGTATCTACGCGATTTGGTACCCAGTGGTAAACCGTCACGACATCGAAGATATGATCGAAGGCTTGGAAACACTGGGCATTCGTAAAATTCTGCAAATCGAGTTAGGTGTTGCACCAGATACCAACGAGCGCGGCATGACGGCATCCGGCATGATTGTGATTAACCCGCCATGGAAACTGGAAAGCCAGATGAAAGAGATTCTGCCATTCCTGCAAGGCGCGATCGCACCAGCAACTGGCCACTGGAAAGTGGACTGGATTGTGCCAGAGTAAGCACTTCAGTACCGATATCTTCAAGCGCAACGATATTCTCGTTGCGCTTTTTTATGCTCTCACCTTCTCCCTCCAGTCGTGCTTATTCTTCTTTTTGTGCCTCTCATCGCTATTTGTCATAAGTATTGTCGCTTTTTCCCATTTAGGAATTAGTCGAATTCGATTTATGATAGTGGGATAACGGTGGCATTGAGTTCGGACAAGGTCATCCCAATCTATCTATGTACCAGATAAAATTTATAAGCTCTTGGAGAAAGTAATGGCGACTCATTTTGACTATATCTGTATCGGTGGCGGCAGTGGCGGCATCGCATCTGCAAACCGTGCGGCGATGTACGGCGCGAAAGTTGCGCTAATCGAAGCTCAAGACCTTGGCGGTACCTGTGTCAACGTAGGTTGTGTACCGAAAAAAGTGATGTGGCATGGCGCGCAAATCGCAGAAGCAATGAACCTGTACGCAGAAGATTACGGTTTTGATGTCGACGTGAAAGGTTTCGACTGGAGCAAACTGGTTGAGAGCCGTCAGGCGTACATTGGTCGTATTCACCAATCTTACGATCGCGTTCTTGGCAACAATAAAGTAAACGTGATTAAAGGCTTTGCTAAGTTTGTTGACGAAAAAACTGTCGAAGTAAACGGTGAACACTACACAGCAGATCACATCCTGATCGCGGTTGGTGGTCGTCCTACTATTCCAAACATTCCAGGCGCTGAATACGGCATCGATTCAAACGGCTTCTTCGACCTAGCAGAGCAACCAAAACGCGTTGCGGTTGTTGGCGCAGGCTACATCGCAGTTGAAATTGCTGGCGTACTGCACGCGCTAGGTACAGAAACGCACCTGTTCGTACGTAAAGAGTCACCACTGCGTAGCTTCGATCCAATGATCATCGATACGTTGGTTGAAGTGATGGACGCAGAAGGTCCAAAACTGCACACCCACTCTGTACCAAAAGAAGTGGTAAAAGAAGCCGATGGCAGCCTAACTCTGCACCTAGAAAACGGTGAAAGCCAAAACGTTGACCAACTGATTTGGGCAATCGGTCGTCACCCAGCGACAGACGCAATCAACCTAGCGTCAACCGGCGTGGCAACGAACGAAAAAGGCTACATCAAGGTAGACGAATACCAAGAAACTAACGTGAAAGGCATCTACTGTGTGGGTGACATCATGGAAGGCGGTATCGAACTAACACCAGTAGCAGTGAAAGCGGGTCGTCAACTTTCTGAGCGTTTGTTCAACAACAAACCAAACGCGAAGATGGACTACGATTTAGTACCAACTGTGGTATTTAGCCACCCACCAATCGGCACTATCGGTCTAACAACGCAAGAAGCAGAAAAGAAGTACGGCAAAGACAACATCAAAGTCTACACATCTGGCTTTACTGCGATGTACACCGCTGTTACTAAGCACCGTCAACCATGTAAGATGAAGCTTGTATGTGCGGGCGAAGAAGAAACGGTTGTTGGCCTACACGGCATCGGTTTCACGGTAGATGAAATGATCCAAGGCTTCGGCGTAGCAATGAAGATGGGCGCAACCAAAGCAGACTTCGACTCTGTTGTGGCTATCCACCCAACGGGCTCTGAAGAGTTCGTAACGATGCGTTAATTACGCGCTAATCGCATTGCTGATTTCAGCGAATCATTTGAAAAGGTCACCTTAGGGTGACCTTTTTTTGTTAGCCCATGCTTAACTCGCGTTCTCCAATAACGTGCGAATAAACTCGGCTTTGATAGCACTCTCCTGCTTACCGTCATGAATCAGACACAAGTCTGCACGCAGTGACTCTTTCAGCTTGATAAAACGAATCCCATGCCAATGATGCTGAGAAAACGTCGACGGCACCAACGTCACGGTATTGCTGTTTGCCACATACGCCATCAAGGTGCTTGGCTCCACCACTTGTTTGCCAATATGGGGTGAAAAGCCTTCTTGCAGACAGGCATTGATGATGAAGTTTGCCGAGGCAGAATTCGCCAAACTCATAAACGCAAACTCACACGCCTTTAAATCTTGGAGCCGCAGCAAAGATTTGCTGGCTAACTCATGTTGCTCCGACACCGCCACCACAAACACATCTTTGCCCAAAGATACCGACTGATACGGATAAATGTTGAGTGCATCAGCAAAACGCACAATGCCCACATCGATTTTCTTCTCACTCAGATGCTTCTTTTGCGTCTCTGGGTTAAGGTCAAAAATGTCGGCGTGATAAGTGCTATGCTCAGCATGGAAGCGCTGTAACAAACGATCAAATCCGCCCCAAAATGCGCTACTTACCACACCAACTCGCAAGATATTTCTCTGGTTCAACCCCACTTGCTGAACTTGATTGAGCGAGACATCCAAGGTCTGAAAAATCAGTTGGCATTTGGACTCCAACAATCGTCCGGCCTCCGTCAGCATGACGTTTCTTGAATCACGCTCAAACAGTTTGACGTTAAGCACCTCTTCCAACTCTTTGATGCGATTGCTCAACGGCGAATTGGTGATATTGAGATTCTCAGCCGCCTTAGTGAAATGCTTGGTTTGTGCGACCTCGTAAAAGTAACGCAGCATCTTCAGCGTCACGCGCTCAAATGGTTCTGACTTCATGCATTGAGTCCTAGCGAATTTCATCATCCTCTTTTTAAGGATGATAGTAGCGAATAAAGCAAAGATAACCAGCGCAGAAAGTCACACAATGGAATCAACACACAACCAGAAGGTGACTAACATGAATCACGATCCAGTAATCGGCGCGCTACAAACCATTCGCGAACGCAAACCAAACTTCCAACCTAAAGCGGCGTTTATTTTAGGCTCTGGCTTAGGCGTATTGGCAGACGAGCTACAAGACAAAGTGGTCATTCCATACGAAGAGCTCGAAGGCTTTCCGGTTAGCACCGTGCAAGGCCACTCTGGTGAGTTGGTGCTTGGTACCATGGGCGGCGTAGACGTAGTGTGCATGAAAGGTCGCGGTCACTACTACGAACACGGCTCAATGAAGGTCATGACCACGCCCGTGCGCACCTTTAAAAAGCTGGGCTGTGAGTTTCTGCTCGTCACCAACGCGGCAGGCTCCCTTCGCCCTGAGCGTATTGATGTCGGTTCTCTGGTGGTATTTCATGACCACATCAACACCATGCCTGAATCGCCAATGATCGGTCCGAATGATGAAGAGTACGGCCCGAGATTCTTCAGCCTCGCCAATGCGTACGACAAAGACCTGCGCGCAGAAGCGTTTGAAGTCGGCAAAGCCAATGGCATTCACCTCAATGAAGGTGTGTTTGTCTCTTACACAGGCCCCAACTTTGAGACCGCAGCCGAAATCCGCATGATGCAAATCATCGGTGGTGATGTGGTGGGCATGTCGGTCGTGCCAGAAGTGATTTCTGCGGCGCATTGCGGCTTACCCGTATTGGCAGTGTGTGCGATCACCAACATGGCAGAAGGCTTGGGAGATGTAGAATTGTCTCACGCCCAAACATTGAAGTGCGCGAAGCTAGCCGAAGCAGATTTTATTCGCTTTATTAAGCGCTTTATGAAGCATCACTTCTAAAGCCGTTTCATTCCAAAAAGCAAAAGGGTCATCAAGTAACTTGATGACCCTTTTTCGTATCACGTTTTCTAACGTTCGGGGGTATTTCGGAGCCGTTTGTGCGTTTTACTTAACTGCGCGCACCAATTCAGCAATGCCTTCCCAATCGCCGTTGTCCATCATTGCGGTTGGCACCATCCAAGTACCGCCACAAGCCACAACCGATTTCAGCGCTAGGTAATCTTCCACGTTGGATGGGCTTACGCCACCTGTTGGCATGAATTCCACTGGGTAAACCGCCGTGAGTGCTTTCAGCATGTTTACGCCGCCTGATGGCTCAGCAGGGAAGAACTTCAACGTACGCAGACCCATTTCCATCGCTTGCTCAACCAAGCTTGGGTTGTTTACACCCGGTACGATAGTCACACCACGTTGCTGACAGTATTTCACTGTGGTTGGGTTGAAGCCTGGGCTAACGATAAAGTCCACGCCCGCTTCGATCGCGATATCCACTTGTTCTGTGGTCAGAACGGTGCCCGCGCCAATCAACAATTCTGGGTACGCTTCACGCATGATGCGAATCGACTCCGCCGCCGCTTCGGTGCGGAATGTCACTTCCGCACATGGTAAACCGTTTTCTACCAACACTTTTGCCAGTGGCAGAGCGTGTGCTACGTCGTTGATTGCGATAACTGGGACGATTTTGATATCTCTTAATCGTTGTTCAAGTGTTGTCATGGGGAACCTCTAAAGAATAAAGCTTAATGTTGCGACGATAATAAACGCGATACCGCCAAGTAACGTTTCCATTACCGTCCAAGTTTTTAATGTGGTTTTCTCATCCATCTCAAGCAAACGAGATACCAACCAGAAACCAGAGTCATTGAAGTGAGACAGTACCGTTGCACCACCCGCAATCGCGATTACGATAAAGCAAAGGTCTAGTTCACTCAAACCTGTTGATGCAGCCACAACTGGCGCGATAAGAGCTGCCGTAGTGGTGAGCGCTACCGTTGCCGAGCCTTGAGCAACACGCAGACAGGTTGAAATAACAAACGCCGCCACAATCACAGGCATACCTGTATCTGTAAGAACGTCAGCCAGTGCATCACCGATACCACTTGAACGCAGTACGCCGCCAAACATGCCACCTGCACCCGTTACTAGGATAACACCACAGATAGGAGCCAATGACTCACCACATAATTTTTCTAGTTTTGCCATGCCGTAGTCTTTGGCAAACACAGCCAGACAGACAATCAAAGTGATCAGCAACGCAACTGGGGTTTTACCTAGCATGCGTAGGAACTCAACCAGTGCCGTTTTGCCATCAATCACACCCGCAACCGCCAGTGTGTTCAATACCGTATCCAAACAGATTAGCAGGACTGGCAGCACAAGGATGGTCATAACCGTGCCAAATTTTGGTGCGTTGCGCTCATCCACCATCGCTTCGCCATTAAAGAAGGCTTTAGATAGTGGGATATCGAATTTTTTGCCCGCGTACAAACCAAATAGGTAAGCGCCAAGGTACCAAGTTGGAATAGCAACCAAAATACCCACCACCAATAGCAGACCGATGTTTGCGCCAAGGAATTCTGCCGCTGCAACCGGACCTGGGTGTGGTGGAACAAACGCGTGCATAACCGCAAAAGCACCAGCTGCAGGCAACGCGTATTTAATTGGTGAGCCACCAAAACGAGCCGCCACACTTAGGATGATAGGCATCATCACTACAAGGCCAGCATCGAAGAAGATTGGGAAGCCAAACAGTAATGAAGCGACGCCCAAAGCAAATGGTGCGCGCTCTTTACCAAAGCGACCAATCAAAGTGTCTGCCAGCACTTTCGCACCGCCAGTCACTTCAAGAATTTTACCGATCATCGCACCAAGACCAACCAGCAATGCCACGGAAGCCAGTGTGCCGCCGAAGCCGCCCATCATGGTCGATACGACTTTCTCTGAAGGAACGCCAGTGGCGATTGCTGTGCCTAAACTCACCATAGTAAGGGAAGCAAAAGCATGGACTTTCAGTTTAATGATCAGAACGAGTAACGCTGCAATGGCAAGGCCTGCAATCGTCAGTAGGAACGTAGGATCTGGGGCTTGGGTTAATTGCTCCATAGGTTCACCTTTAAGAATTATTGTTTGTGTTATGGTTCACATTTATTTCAGTTACCGGTAACATGTTACCGATAACATGAATAAGATAAACCCATATTTTAAAGTGAATTCAAAAATTGAGATCACGCGCAAATTTGGTTATGAGGATAAGTTATGGCTGGTAGTAGTGTCATCGTTATGGGCGTTTGTGCTAGTGGTAAAAGCACAATTGGTGAGCATCTAGCGAAAAAGCTAGGGCGTAAATTCATTGATGGTGATGATCTTCATCCACGAGCGAACATTCAGAAAATGGCATCGGGCCAGCCTCTGAACGATGATGATCGCAAGCCATGGCTAGAACGCATTCGTGATGCGGCGTACAGCCTAGAAAGCAAAAACGAACACGGCATTATTGTCTGTTCAGCACTGAAAAAGATTTACCGCGATCAGATCCGCGAAGGCAACGACAACGTGACCTTCCTGTTCCTTGATGGCGACATGGAGTTGATCCTTAATCGCATGCGTATGCGCAAAGGCCACTTCATGAAAGAAAACATGGTGAAGAGCCAATTCGAGACGCTAGAGCGCCCAGACAACGAGCCTCAAACTCTGATCGTCAGTATCGACGGAGACATCAGCGACGTGGTGGAACGCTCTGCCGCTGAGCTAATCAAAATGCAAGCGATCGAGGTGGCGTAATGACTCACTCTGTTGTTCTTGAGGTCACACAACGTTTGACCGAGCGCAGCCGTGAAGCGCGCGCTGCGTTTCTTGCTCGCACCGAAGTGCAAGCCGAAGCTGGCAAAGGCCGTGTTGGTTTATCTTGTGGTAACTTAGCTCATGCAGTCGCCGCATCTTGCTCTTCTGAAAAGAAAAATATTCTCGATTTTACTCATGCCAATGTCGCGCTGATCAGCGCCTACAACGACATGTTGAGCGCCCACCAGCCGTACCAAGACTACCCAGCACAAATCAAAAAAGTGCTGGCGGACTACGGCCATACAGCGCAAGTCGCAGGTTGTGTGCCAGCGATGTGCGATGGGGTGACTCAAGGTCAAGCAGGCATGGATATGTCACTGTTTTCGCGTGACTTAATTGCGCAATCAACGGCGTTGTCTTTGAGTCACAATGTCTTTGATGCCACATTACTGCTTGGCATCTGTGACAAAATCGCACCGGGGCAACTGATGGGCGCGCTGTCTTACGCACACCTACCAACGGCGTTTGTGCCAGCGGGTCTGATGGCAACAGGCATCAGCAACGAAGAGAAAGTCGACGTGCGCCAAAAATACGCAGCGGGAGAAGTCGGCAAAGACGCTCTGCTGGATATGGAGTGTCGCGCTTACCACTCTGCGGGTACGTGTACATTTTACGGCACCGCCAATACCAACCAGTTGGTGTTCGAAGCCATGGGCTTGATGCTGCCAGGTTCAGCATTCATTCATCCCCATACCCAACTGCGTAAAGCGTTAACCAATCACTCGGCTCTGAAAATCGCCTCAATGACGGCGGGTTCTGCACACTTCCGTCCGCTGGCCGAGGTGGTCACAGAAAAGAGCTTGGTCAACGGCATCATCGCTCTACTTGCATCTGGCGGCAGCACCAATCACACCATTCATATGATCGCCGTGGCGCGTGCTGCTGGCATCTTGCTCACCTGGCAAGACATCAGCGATCTGTCGGATGTGGTTCCTTTGTTAGCTCGCGTTTACCCGAACGGCCCAGCCGATATGAACGCGTTCCAAGACGCGGGGGGCGTGCCAGCGTTATTGCACCGCTTGAACCAATCCGAGCTTTTGCATCGCGATGTGAGACCCGTGTTTGGTGAATTTGAAGACCAAATGACGCTACCGAGCCTTGTCGATGGCCAACTGACCTGGACATCGTGCCAAGGCAGCCAAGACGGTGACGTGATCGCCAAACCAGACGCCACATTCCAAAATACTGGCGGCACTCGCGTATTGACTGGCAACTTAGGCAAAGCCGTGGTGAAAGTGTCTGCGGTGAAAGAAGAGCAACGCGTGATTGTGGCACCAGCGATCGTATTCCAATGCCAACACGAAGTGGAGGCCGCGTACAAACGTGGCGACCTGAACAAAGACTGCATCGTTGTGGTCACACACAACGGCCCAGCGGCAAACGGCATGCCTGAACTGCACAAGCTGATGCCAATTTTAGGGAACGTGCAAAAAGCGGGCTTTAAAGTCGCGCTAGTGACGGACGGTCGTTTATCTGGTGCATCCGGTAAAATTCCGTCTGCGATTCACGTTTCTCCAGAAGCCATTCGTGGTGGCGCGATTGGTTTGGTGCGCAACGGTGATTTGATTCGTCTGGATTGCCAAACGGGTGAACTGAACAACTTAAGCGACACCACTGGTCGCGAGTTGATTCATTTCGATACCGAATCGACCCAACAAACTTGGGGACGAGGTCTGTTTAGCGTGATCCGCCAAAACGTATCGAGTGCAGAAGAAGGCGCAAGCTTTATTGTTTAAGGCGAGAAGAAAGACCTCGTCGTTCCGACGAGCCCAAGCAAGATCAGGAATTTAATATCAACGTGCTGTGAAGCCAGAGAAAACTCCTCTGCCACAGCACTTTTTGTTGGTAGATTCTGAATCACGCTCGTCCCTCGCTGTTCAGAATGACGAGCGTTGGGATTGGCCTCGGTTCTTTTTAAAAATGAATGAGTCCGTCATTCCGACGAGCCTAAGCAAGATTAGGAATCTACTATCAACGTGCTGTGAAGCAAGAGAAAATCCCCCTCTGTTACAGCACTTTTTGTTGGTAGATTCTGAATCACGCTCGTCCCTCACTATTAAGAATGACGAGCTTTGAGATTGGCCACCGCTATTTCTAAAAACGAATGAATCCGTCATTCCGATGAGCCTAGGCGAGCTCAGGAATCCACTATCAACGTGCTGTGAAGCCAGAGAAACCCCCTCTACCACAGCACTTTTTGTTTGTAGATTCTGAATCACGCTCGTCCCTCGCTGTCCAGAATGGCAAGCTTTAGGATTGGTCACTGCTCTTTCTAAAAAGTGAATCCGTCATTCCGACGAGCCTAGGCGAGATCAGGAATCTACTATCAACGTGCTGTGAAGCCAGAGAAAACTCCTCTGCCACAGCACTTTTTGTTGGTAGATTCTGAATCACGCTCGTCCCTCGCTGTTCAGAATGACGAACTTTAGGATTGTCCTCTGTTCTTTCTAAAAAACGAATGAATCCGTCATTCCGTATATGGACTCCCGAGTTATTACAACTTGTTTAGCGAGAATAGATTAGATGCATGCGTATATTCGGGTTTTAATGAGTAGCTAACTCGACCCTAGATGTATTCGCACCTTGATGCCATTTCGCGAGCGCGGAAATAATCCAAAGGAATGATCTGGCTCTTCAAGGTCGGTCTTACCTGTTCTTCGCTATATCAAGATGTAAATAACGTCTTTGACTTACTACTCGTAAGTTAGAGGCACTTGATACTCACTGCCATAATGAAGCAATGCCCAAGCTGTTCTTGTGGTCTTATTTGCTAAAGCAACCGCGGCTTTCATTAACCCTGCACGCTGAATCAGTGACTTGAGCCAAGTCTCTTTAACATTCCTTGGCTCTCGTTTATTTACAACCTTCGCAACAGCAAGCGCTCCCTGTATCAAGCTTGAACGTAACTTCTTCTGTCCAACTTTTTTGCTGATACCCAAAAGGGTAACTCTTCCTCCAGTACTATGCTGTTTTGGAGTAAGTCCAATACAAGCCGAAGCCTCTCGACCATTTTTGAAGTTACCGCCATTGGCTCCTAACGAAAGATAAAGCCCTAAAGCATTGACTGGACCAACGCCCTCTAGAGCTTCAAGTTTTCTACATGCATCATGGTGCTTGAGGTGTTGGGTTAAGCTCGTTTCTAAATCTGCCCTCTTTTTTGCTAAGGTCTCATGCAAATGAAATGCGTTTGCTATGTGCTCTCTTAAGATATCAGGAAGTGAGTTCTGACCATCTTCCAGAATTTCAATAATGTGCCTTTTAAAGGCGCTATGTCCTTTGGGGATATTGAAGCCAAACTCTGAAAGCAAGGAGCGAACCATGTTACTTGTCGCTGTCATCGAATCGGTTAAGTGCTGTCTTATTCTATCGATCGATTGTAGTGCCTGTTCATCAATAGATTTTAAAGCGACAAAACGGGCGTTAGCTTGCTGAGATGCAACAGCAATCGCTGTTGCATCATTCTTATCTGTTTTTTGTCCCGTTCGATATGCCGTGACATATTTTGGGGCAATGAGGCAAACCGAATGCCCATGGTTGCAGCAGAACCGTCCCCAATAATGGGCTGTAGAGCATGCCTCCATAACCACGGTCGTTGGAGGTTGTTGTATTAACCAAGCTTTTAATTTTTCGCGAGTAAATACTTTATTAAACTCATCAGAGCTTCCTTGAAGCTTACAAACTTGGAAAGAGTGCTTTGCTAAATCAATGGCGATAGTAGTAGACTTTTTCATGTATGGACTCCTTAGATTTAGGCTTTGACACCATAAATTCTAGCTCCCTCCAGAGGGAGGGAGTCCATACATCGCGAGCCTAAGCGAGAGCAGGAATTTAATAGCAAAGTGCTGTGAAGCCAGAGAAAACCCCTCTTCCACAGCACTTTTTTGTTGGTAGATTCTGAATCTTGCTCGTCCTTCGCTGTTCAGAATGACAAACTTTGGGGGTTGATCACGGTTCTTTCTAAAAAATGAATCCGTCATTCCGACGAGCCTAGGCGAGAGCAGGAATTTAATATCAACGTGCTGTGAAGCCAGAGAAAACCCCTCTCCCACAGCACTTTTTGTTGGTAGACTCTGAATCACGCTCGTCCCTCACTGTTCAGAATGACGAGCGTTGGGATTGGCCTCGGTTCTTTCTAAAAAACGAATGAATCCGTCATTCCGACGAGCCTAAGCGAGAGCAGGAATCTACTATCAACGTGCTGTGAAGCCAGAGAAACCCCCTCTGCCACTGCACTTTTTGTTGGTAGATTCTGAATCACGCTCGTCTCTTGCTGCTCAGAATGACGATATCTAGCATTCATTAAATTACATCAAGCGGTCTTCATCACCACGACGGCAGCAATCACCACAAAGATACCAAACCAGCCGATTGGTTTGAGTTTCTGCTTAAACAGCAAGGCTCCACCTACTGCGGTACCCAAGATACCGATCGCACCCCAAGAGGCATAAGCAATGGCTAAGTCGATCTCTTTCACCACTTGTGCCAACAGCGTGAATGCTGTCAGTACCAACACAATCGCCGCAATGCCCCAGCCTTTATATTTAAAACCTTTTGAGCGTGTCAGCGCCATATTGGCCATGATATCGACCAAGGCAGCCATCACGACAAATCCAAATGACATCGTAAAAAATTGACTCATGATTCGCACCTTGTACTAGTAGAAAATGAACGTTCTTTTGCCGGTTTATCGGCATTTTTCTTGGCGTTAGGCTGACCATGTGATTCCCCTAAGGTCACACACACAATGCCAACCACAGCTAACATCAAACCAAACAACTCTTGATGGTTTAAGTTGGCATCAAAGGCGATGATCGACACCACGGTGATCAACGAGATACCCAACCCTTCCCAGACAGCGTATGCCACACCGATAGATATTTTCTTCGCGGCAAATGCGAGGAAGTAGTAAGAGATTGCGATCAGCACATACATTACGATGTAGCCCCACCACCCGTGCCCTTGTCCGATAAGAGACATAGTGCTGGTGCCAGCCACTTCGGCAACGATGGCGAGCAATAAAAATAGACGTGCAACTAGCATGATTAATCCTCCATCAGAAATTAAAAAAATGCATAACGGAGAATGGTGAATGCCGCGTACCTGTATCGACATTCAAAAAGTTAAAAAGATAAAAATGAGCCACTTCTCCTGACTATTTGAGATAAGGTTAGCGCTGGGTAGGAAAAAGAGACAGGTAATTGAGATATTCATTTTTGAATATCTTAAGAAGTAAGTTGTCTATGTAATCACACAACATTGATAAGGTTAAAGCATCTACTCTCATTCAGCCGATGCCATAAAGTGACATCACTGCGTAAAAATCAGCGGCGTATTGAGGGTTTGTCGCACCACTTTATGCAGGTGTCTGTGCAAAGGATGGTTGCGGTTGGTTTGAAGGAAACCGCCAGAGACAACAAACTGGCTAAACTCACGATTAACGGGTGGCATTGCGTAAGAGGCGAGTTCTGGCATCAACAATGCCGAGCTTTGACTGGCATACATAATCGCGTCGGTTTCTTGCAACATTTGGCAAGCCAAACGCAAATTATAGGACTTCAGTAACACTACTGGCTCATAACCCATGCGTCGATACTCGGACTCCACGGTACAAAGCGGTTTATATGACGCAGGCGCAGGCAAAGAGACGAGTGGTAGTTTGGACACCGTGTCCCAATCATTGCTGACTTTCGACAACGTTGGGTGGTTTTTGCGCGCCAAAATCACTCGTTTTTCTACGAATAACGGGCGCATGTAAATGTCTTTCGACAGCTCGGTCTCTTGGTCAAGAATGCAGTAATCGTGCTCGCCTTCTAACATTTCATCGTGCGAGTAAGTATTCCAGCTGGAAAAAGCAAAGTGCGCTTTGGGAAAGGCTCGATGACAACCAGTGAGCAGTCGCTGCCCTTGTTCATCCATCAAATAAGGGTCAGTTACAATCGCAATCTGCCCTTGGTATTGCAGTGGGTCGAACACTTCAAATTCTTGCACCACTTTTTCCAGTGGTGCAACCATATTGTCGAACTCGGCGGCGAGACGAATCGCCATGGGTGATGGCTCTACCCCATGTGCTTTACGCACAAAAAGCGGGTCATCAAACACTTGCTTCAACTTCATCACGCCACGGCTGGCGCTCGGTTGAGAAATGCCAAGCTGCATTGCGGCCAGCTTGATGCTGCGGTTTTCCACCACGGCTTTTAATAAACGCATTAAGTTGAGATCCAATGCATCCAGCTGATGTGCCATACCCTAACCTACCAATACCATTGATGAGCGAATACAAAGAGCAGTTAACAATTAGTTAAACACTCTCTCCCGACGTGATCTGATACCCCATATCGAAGACTTTTTCTTCTTGCGTTTCGCCTTTCAGGCGCGCAATTAATAGCTCTGCGCTCTTTACACCAATTTGGAAACGCGGCGTATCAACGCTGATCAGTTTCGGGCTGATGGTTTGACCGATATCCAGCGCGTTATAGCCCGCCACTGCCAATTGCTGTGGAACTTGAATGCCACGTTGCTGCGCACTCAGCATGGTGCCAATTGCGATGTCATCGTTGGTACAGAACACCCCATCGAGCGTTGGGTGCGTTTCCAGTGCGCGTTCGAGCAAATCATGCGCTAAAGAAAAACTAGAATGATCACCAGTTAATACATGTTTGGGTTCTAGCCCTGCTTCTGTCATCGCGCGATCGTAACCTTGCATCCGCAATTTGGTTCGCGTATCCAGACGCGCGCCAAAATAGACGATTGTACGCTTCCCCGTATCTAGCATCTGCTTAACCACGGTGTACGACGCATCTTCATGATCGAGTCCAACCGCCATATCAATCGGCTCCGATGGCAGTTCCATGGTTTCGACCACCGGAATGCCCGCATTTTTGATCATCTGTAATGTACGCGGCGTGTGATGGCTTTCAGTTAGAATAAGTCCATCGACTTGATAAGAGAGTAATGACGCGATCTTGCGCTCTTCTTCAAGCTCATCGTAGCTAAAATGCGCTAAAAGCGTCTCATAGCCATTGGCTTTGGTCACCATCTCTATGCCCTGAACAAAGGAAGCAAAAATTTGGTTGGACAAAGACGGCAGTAAAATACCAATGGCTTTACTGGAGGACTTTGACAACATCGCCGGTGCACGGTTTTCGATGTAACCCATCTCTTCAATCGCAGTCGCAATCTTGGCCCGAGTCTTTTCTGCCACCGATTCAGGGTTACGCATATAGCGTGAAACGGTCATCTTCGTGACGCCAACCTGGTCTGCGACATCCTGCAATGTCGTACGAGTTTTCTTATTCTGTTGAGCCATAAATATGTGATTTATCAGTAATGTTACAAGTAACATTATGACGAATAGACTCTCTGCCGACAAGCTCAGTGAAAATAATTCGCATAATGAGATGAATATCAGTGGTAGAGCGTGTTAGCAAACGCATCACAAAGAAACGCCACTCAAATAGCGATAATATTTGAGACCGCAAAAAAGCCCCGAACTCGGGGCTTTCTTCTATATTTTGACCGCAATATCTGAGTCGTTATTTCACGCACACCACGTTCAATAATGAGGTTCCGGTGAGCTGATTGGGCTCACGATCGGCGAACAAACCTTTCTTATCTTTGCCCCAATACGGCAGTTGCAGTGGCCATTGATTTTTTTCCATCACCCCAGACGCCCTCAGCGCTTTAAACTCTGCAGGGTTAGCTAAGTTCATACCCAGTTGCTGACATACTTTGTGCGAGTTTTCGTAGTTGAGGCGGTTCCACGGCTTACCATGTTCCATGTAAAACTGATTATGGTGATCGAGTAAATATGGGACCACGTACGTTTTGCCCTGTACTGAAGTTCTCAACCGAACTTCAATGTCATCATTTCCAGTGACAATTGGCTTCGCTTTGGTCTTAGCAACAGGCGTAGACGAAGAGCTATCACGCGAACTTTTTGCCTTGGTATCTGGCTTCTCTGCCCGCGCTTTAAAGGCGTCGGTATCAGCTCGCACAGCAGGAACTGGCGCGGGTTTCGGGGTCACCGTCGGTGTTGGCTTAACCGAAGATGCGGCTGATTTCGACGATACAGTAGATTTAGGTGTAGGTGGTGTTACTGGTTGTTTCGTCCCTTTCCCAACCACTCGGATGAACGCCTCTTTGTAATTCGACAAGGTTTTGACTCCTCGCAAATCTCCCCTCGCATCAGACAGATCTTTGTAAGGCCCAATCAAACAGCGATAACCTTTGGATTCAGGCTTCATCCACACGTCGGTCGTAATCTTGCTGTAAAGCGGCTTTGCTTTCGCGAGTGACATTGGCTTTGGTAGTAATCCGCATTGAATCCAGTAGAGGTAGTTGCCTCCTTGCGGCACTTTCTTTCCCCATACTCCGTTACCAATTGGGCACGTTTTCTCAAGCATCGGTAATTCTTTCTCGCTGGCTTGAGTGGCTTGGCAAAGGAACTCCTCCGCCGATACTGGGCTAGAAAACTGGGCGCATACCAGCAACAAGCCGAAAGCTAGGCTTGCTTGGAAGATACGAGATGGGTGTTGTGCCTTCTTCATTTCCATACACTTCACTCTAAATTAGTGGGTAAGGTCATTATGGCGGCAAAGCGCCAAAAAAATGTGAACAAAGAATAACTAGCAAAAAAAGAGCCGGAATTTGCATCCGGCTCTCAGTTTAGGAAGGAATTAAGCGAATTTACAACGCTTGGCGGGAAAATTCTTATCCTTTGTACAGTTTCGGGTTGAATACATCACGTAGCCAGTCACCCAATAAGTTGATAACCAGAACCAGTGTAACTAACACGATGCCTGGGAAGGCAGTAATCCACCACGCACCTGAGAAGATGTAGTTAAAGCCGATGCTGATCAGCGCACCTAGTGACGGCTGATCAACAGGAAGACCCAAACCTAGGAATGACAGTGCCGCTTCCGACATGATCGCGTTCGCTACCTGTACCGTCGAGATAACCAAGATTGGCGATAGACAGTTCGGCAGAATGTGACGGAACATGATGCGTGGCGCTTTAAAGCCCATCACACGCGCCGCTTCGACGTATTCTTTCTTCTTCTCTGCCAATACCGAGGCACGAATAGTCCGTGCGTATTGCGGCCATTCAGCCACACCGATGATCACCACCAGCATCACCACCGCGTATTGGCTGTAAAAATCGCTGCCAAAGCTGGCTTTGAAAATGGCCGATACGATGATCGCGACCATCATGGTTGAGAACGACAACTGTACGTCTGCAAAACGCATCAAGAAGCTATCGATACGACCACCGAAGTAACCCGCCGACAAACCAATGATGATACCCAGAATCAACTGAAGACCGACGGCTAAAAAGCCGATCGTCAAAGACAAACGAGAACCGTAAAGAATGGTCGATAAAATATCACGGCCTTGCTCATCAGTACCAAGAACAAAACGCTCATCGCCATCTTCCATCCACGAAGGTGGCAACTCAGAGTCCATGATGTCGATAGACGTCAGATCGTACGGGTCTGTTGGCGCAAGAATCGGTGCAGCCAATGCCAATACTAAGAACATCATAAAGACGGTAAAACTCGCCATCGCCACTTTGTCGCGTTTGAAGTAATACAGAAAATCTGACTCTTTGAAACGCTGCCACGCTGATGGAGCGGGAGCTGGTGTTAAATTTGATTGGCTCATGATTAAGCTCCTTTTCCAGTTAGGTTCACAGTTGGGTTGATGATGCCGTACAGCAAGTCAACGATGGTATTGGTTACCACGAAGATCAGACCAACAAAGATAACGTAGGCAGTGATCAGCGGTGTATCTACACGGTTGATTGCCTCTAGGAAAAGGAAGCCAGTGCCCGGCCATTGGAACACGGTTTCAGTAAGAATGGTGTAGGCCACCATGGTACCAATCTGCACGCCACCTACCGTCAATACTGGTAGCATGGTGTTCTTAAGTGCATGTTGGTAATAAATCTTTTGTAAGTTCAAACCTTTTGCTTTGGCGAACTTAATGTATTCCGAACTCAGAACTTCCAGCATTTCTGAACGCACCAAGCGGATGAACAACGGCAGCATGATAGACGCTAGCGCAATACAAGGTAGGATGAGGTGCTTGATACCATCAATGGTAAAGAAGCCAGATTCCCAACCGAGTACGTTAGCGGTTTCACCTCGCCCATAGGAAGGCAACCAACCGAGTTCTATGGAGAAGACATACATCAGCATGATTGCGGTTAAGAACACCGGAATCGAGATACCGACACTGCTCATCGCCATGACAAATTTGGTAAAAACACTCTTAGGATGAATCGCAGAGTACACCCCAAGCGGAATAGAGAAAACAATGATGATAAGCGTCGCGCCAAACACGAGCTCTAATGTAGCTACCAGCTTGTCGAGAATCACCTCAACCGCAGGTCGCTTGAAAAAATATGAGGTACCCAAATCACCTTGCAGTGCATTACCCACAAAGCGCGTGTACTTTGTGATAAAGGGATCGTTCAGGCCCAAGTCGTCGCGTAGCGCTTGACGCTCCGATTCCGAAACCGACTGACCTACAAGCTCACGCAGCGGATCACCCAGGTTGTCCTGAATGGCAAACGCCACCAAACTGATCACAAACATCACTATCAGTGCCTGAAACAGGCGCTTGACCAGAAACGAAAACATTCCTTGCCCCTTAACTATCCATAGATCTCTAAATTAGAGAGAAAATTCAGTCTAAATAACCAACTCAATCCGACTGAAACAAAACTGAGTCGAGTGCTTTAAGTTGAGGAGGGAAATCCATCCCTCCTCAAAGTCGACTAACCGTGATTATTCAACCACTAGGTCACCGAAGTAAGGCATTACCATTGGGTTAACGATATCTGCCGCTTTCACGTTAGACTTCGCGCCCCATGCTTCACTTTGCCAGTGTAGCGGTACGAATGCTGCGTCGTTGTATAGTGTCGCTTCTACGCCCTTCAGCATTTCTGCACGTTTCGCAGGGTCCGTCTCTACGTTCGCAGCTTCAACCACTTTGTCCATTTCTGGGTTTGAGTAGTAACCACAGTTGTACTGACCACGACCGGTTTCTTCGTTACGAGTCATAGTTAGGAACTCGTTGAAGTTCGCTGAGTCTTCTGTATCTGAGTGCCAACCGATCATCAGCATGTCTGCCGCACACTTGTCGAACTCAGGCCAGTACTGCGCTTTTGGCATGGTCTTCAGATCAACCTTGATACCGATCTTAGACAACATTGCCGCCGCCGCTTGTGCTACTTTCGCATCGTTCACGTAACGGTTGTTTGGTGCGATCATCGTTAGCGTCAGGCCGTTTTCGTAACCCGCTTCTTTCATCAGTTCTTTCGCTTTCTTCAAATCGTAGCGAGGAACCAGTTTGTCATCGTGACCCACGTAACCTGCCGGGCTTTGCTGACCAGCAGCCGTTGCGAAGCCTTTCATGATTTTCTTCACGATACCTTCGTTATTGATTGCGTGAACAATCGCTTGGCGAACGCGAACGTCTTTCAATGCTTCGTTGCTGTTTTGGTTTAGTTGGAACGTGATGATACGAGTACCAGGTAGCGTAACTAGGTCGATGCCATCAGCATCTTCAACGCGTTTGTGGTCGTTTGGCGCTACAGGGTGAATCATGTCAACACCGCCAGAAAGCAGCGCTGCTACACGAGTCGCGTCTTCTTTGATTGGAACAAGTGTTAGCTTATCAACGTTACCTTTCGACTCTTTGTCCCAGTAATCTTTAAAGCGTTCAAATTCCACTTTTACGCCCTGCTCACGTGATGTCACGATGAACGGACCCGTGCCAGAAACGTTAGTCGATGCGAATGAGTTACCGTGCTTCACTAGTTCAGACTTGTCTTTGCCGTCTGCGGTTTTACCCGTGTAGAACTTGCTGTCCATAGGGAAAATGTACGTTGCGGTTTGCAACACTAGTGGGTAAGGACCTTTAGTTACAAGATCGAACGTGTTGTCGTCAACTTTGACGATTTTTTCGTACGGGTCGAAGATGTTTTTAAAGTCAGGAGAGCTTTGTAAACGCTGGAACGTCCACACGACGTCGTCAGCCGTTAGAGTATTGCCAGAATGGAATTTCACACCTTCACGTAGTTTGAAACGAACAGTCGTATCGTTAATACGTTCCCAGCTTTCTGCTAGGCGAGGCTCGAAATCCATTTTTTGAGTAAAGCGAACCAACGGATCAAATACCATGTGTGACATTTGCAGTGTGCCACCTGATAGCTGCTCATGTGGGTCAAGCGATACTGGGTCAGCTGCATAGCCAACTTTGATATCTGCTGCCATTGCGTTAAAGCTTAGGCCCGCAGCCATTAGCGCCACTGCTAATTTGCTTTTCATGGTTTTCATTTGCATAACTCCTTCATGCGGGGATACGGATCCCTTGTTGTTGTGTTTGCGTCTTTGTTATGACTAAAGGTTAGCCAAGCGAATTGCTTGGTTTATGCCGTTTCGATCTCTTCTCGCAAGCCAGTAAACTCCGGCATCAGAGAAATCAATTTTTTGCTGTATTCGTGTTGAGGTGCCGTGAATAACTGTTCTGTTGGTGCCACTTCTAAAAGTGTACCCATTTGCATCACACCTACTCGGTCACACATCTGACGAATAACAGGTAAATCGTGGCTGATAAACAACATAGTCAAGTTCAGCTCACTTTGCAGATCTTTCAGCAAGTTTAGAATTTGTGCCTGTACCGATACGTCCAGTGCTGAGGTCGGTTCATCACAAATCAAAAGTCGAGGACGAGTCGCCAACGCACGCGCAATAGAAATACGCTGACGCTGACCACCGGAGAATTCATGAGGGTACTTAAGCCCAGCCATTCGACCCAAACCAACATGATCCAATAGGTCATTCACGATTTGGCGAGTTTCCGACTCGTTTTTCGTCAATTTATGGAAACGGATTGGCTCAGCAATAATATCGAATACCTTCATACGAGGGTTCATTGAAGTATATGGGTTTTGGAACACCATCTGCATTTGACGACGCATCGGGCGGCGCTCTTTCTCAGAGGTTAAAGCGGTCAGGTCAATGCCCTCGAATTTCACCTGACCAGAGTTAGGTTGGTATAAACCAGCAATCACACGTGCAATGGTCGATTTACCTGAACCAGACTCGCCCACCAAACCAAAGGTTTCGCCTTCGTGCACTTCAAAGCTCACATTATTAGATGCTTGCACGTATTCTCGGCGGCTCTCGAACAAAGAGTCTTTGGTCACAAAGCGAAGATTGACGTTCTTCACGTCCAAAAGCGGGCCAGTGTACTCACGCTCATCTTGGCTTTGTCCTAACCAGTGGTTCTTGATATCGAGTGGCTCCATTTCCGCCGCTTCTTCGATATAGCTTACTAACGGGAAACGATCTAGCTTTCTGTCTGAACGTGGTACCGCTGAAATTAGACTGCGAGTATAAGAATGATCAGGATCGCCCAATACTTTGGCTGTTGGTCCAAACTCCACCAAGTCACCACGATACATTACCGCCACGCGATCGGTGACGTTGGAGACGACACCCATATCGTGAGTAACCAACATACAGCCGACATTGTTCTTGATACACAGCTCGCGGATCAAGTTGAGGATTTGGTCTTGGATAGAAACGTCTAACGCCGTAGTTGGTTCGTCCGCAATGATGAGATCAGGCTCACCAGCCAAAGCAATGGCAATGACAACACGCTGACGCATACCACCAGAGAATTGGTGCGGGTACTGCTTTAAGCGGTTTTCTGGTTGAGGAATACCAACCTGCTGCATAAGAGAAAGCGCGCGCTGATACGCCTCTTCATCAGAGACCTTCATGTTAGCGTGGATCGTCTCTTTCAGCTGTTGCTCAACAGTAAAAAGTGGATTGAGCGAGGTCATCGGATCTTGGAAAATAAAACCTATTTTCGAGCCGCGAACCTTACGCATCGCTTCTGGTGATAGGCCAGAAATTTTTTCTCCATCCAAGAATACATCACCGCTAGCAACGCGACCTGGAGGGCTAAGCAAATCAATAACGGCGTTACCAACGGTGGATTTACCCGCACCTGATTCGCCAACAACACCCACGATTTCACCACGTTCAATATGAAAAGAAAGTGACTTCACGGCAGCGTGAACGCCGTGTCGGGATGGGTATTCAATACGAAGGTTTTTCACTTCTAATAGTGACATTTCAGACCTCTACTGCCTTGTCTGTGGTATCGAATCATGCCAAAGGCACCATTCATCACCTGAATGAATCCGTTCAAATTCAGAATAATACTCTGAAATCTTAATGCGGAAATAATTTGGCAAAAATCACACAAAAAAGCAACAATTAAAGTATATTCCGCCGAAAAAACATTAAATAAACGCACAATTAGCGAATAAAAATGCATTAACAAGTATTTAACCATTTTCATATCACACTATTTTTGTGCGTCATGCACCAATAAAACTAGAAAAATGCTCTAAAAGTAAACATGAGCTAAACAAGATCATTAACCATATTATTCATGTGCATTTATTAACATTTAACAAACAATATCATATGCAAAAAGTGTTTTTTCAACATAAAAAACTATTAATAAAATAGTCGGCAAATACAAAAAGCCAAACTTAGGAAGAGAAAGGATCGGTCAAAACGTGAACAAAACAGCAAAACCACACAAATCCTGCTCCAACGCAGATTATGCGCCACTTAAGCGGTTTATTGACTAAGCAAAGGAAAGTACCGCTATCCTCATTCGTACGTCATAAGAAAACTCGCCGATTTTAACCCTTTACGACACAATTGAGAGTGGGATAATAGATGAACAGTGTCAAAGCCAAGCCGTAAATAAAAGGAGCTCCTGTGCTTAAAGCGATTTTTTTTGATATGGACGAGACTTTATGTGCAACGTCACAAGCCGATAAAGTTGCAGGACAAGCGTTTACAACTTGGATTCATAAGACCTACCCACAAGTTACCGAGCCAAAAGCGTTTTTGCAGCGCTACTTGCAGGGTGTATACAAAAAGCTGAATGCTGAGTTCCCTCACCTTGTGGCTCTGCTACCCGATGAAAATGCTTTCCGTTGTGGCCTGATCCAAAACATCTTGGCGGAGCAAGGCGTCAGCATCACTGCAAAAGAGGCTCAACAAGCTCAAGACTACTTTGACTCTGCACGTATGGGCGCGTTCACTTTCTTCCCTGGTGTAAAAGAAATGCTCAGCGACCTTCGTCAACATTACAAACTCGTCGTGATCACTAACGGCCCGATTTTTTCTCAACACCCTAAATTAAACGCGACACAAATGAGCAACTGGGTGGACCATATTATTGTGGGAGGAGAAGAGCCAGAAGAGAAACCTGCTACAAGTATTTTCCAAAAAGCGCTCGACTTGGTCGAAGTAAAACCAGAAGAGGCTCTACACGTGGGCGACTCTTTACCTGCTGACATTGCTGGCGCTAACAATATGGGCATTTTGAGTGTGTGGGTGAATGCGACAGGCGCAAGTAACTCAACGGATATAACGCCAAGTTTTGAAATCCAAAAAACGGTAGAAGTAAAAGAAATCCTTAAAACACTCGCCCAATAAAAGCAGCGGATTAGAAAACTACAAACCCCCAGACACTGCTCTGGGGTTTATTTTGTCAGCTCGAAAAGCATTTAGATCATAGGTGGTCAAAAGCCCCTAGAGCTGTACACTTTTGGGAAAAATTGAAATGGAATGCCGATTCTTTTCAGGAGAGATGCAAAAAAGCCCCAGTCTTTCGACTGAGGCTCTAAATAGCGGTCGGTGAAGAGCCGAATTCTAACTTCAGGCGAACCCCACTTGGGTTCAAATCCATTGATACATTACCGACTAATACAGTCCAAGCGAGATCATAAACTCTAAAACGACGAAAGCCTGCTAAAAAGCAGGCTTTCTAATAGTGGTCGGTGAAGAGGGATTCGAACCCCCGACCCTCTGGTCCCAAACCAGATGCGCTACCAAGCTGCGCTATTCACCGAACTGTATTTGCTGATTTTCTCAAATCAGACAGGACACTTCAACTAAGAAGTCACCTTAATTAATGGGGTGGCTAACGAGATTCGAACTCGCGACCACCGGAATCACAATCCAGGGCTCTACCAACTGAGCTATAGCCACCATCAATTTTTGCTGTTTACCGCTCTATTCGAGCCATAAACTAAATAGTGGTCGGTGAAGAGGGATTCGAACCCCCGACCCTCTGGTCCCAAACCAGATGCGCTACCAAGCTGCGCTATTCACCGACGATGTTTTATCTTGATTGAATCAAGATTGGGAGCAATGCTACCGCATTCAATCTAAAAAAGAAAGAATGGGGTGGCTAACGAGACTTGAACTCGCGACAACCGGAATCACAATCCGGGGCTCTACCAACTGAGCTATAGCCACCACTGATTTTTACCGATGTATCCTCCGAGGCAATGGTACGCCCGAAAGGATTCGAACCTTCGACCTTTGGCTCCGGAGGCCAACGCTCTATCCAACTGAGCTACGGGCGCATGCCCTATCGGCGGAGTGGAATAATACGGATATCACACTATGCCGTCTAGTACTTTTTTTACTTTTTTTATCGTTTGGTCTCTTTTTCGACAGTTATCTTCCGTTAAAGTGGATTTTTGATGTGATTCACGCCCTGTCATGGATAACTTGTTGTTTATTGCAACAAGTTATCGGGATATAATCACCCATTATTTACATTGATTTAACAGCTGCAACCAAGTTGTCTAATCATTCTATGCCATTCAGTGGAATTTAATGATTTCTCTGCTCGGCATTAATACTCTAACTATATAAATAGGTAAGTCACTTACCTCGGGAATGTGAAGTGGGTTTAATGGATATGTCTCGACAAATGATTAGCGTTTTGTTCGCTGCCTTAACGTTTTCTACGGCAGCTTTAGCTTCTGACATCAGCCAAACTGAATACGATGCGATCGCAGAACGCATCCAACCTGTCGGTGATGTTTATCTAGCAGGTTCTGAGCCAGTGAAAGAAGAACCAACCGGTCCACGTGATGGCGCCACAGTTTATGGTACTTTTTGTATTGCTTGTCACGCATCTGGTGTAAACGGCGCACCTAAAACAGGTAATGCCGATGATTGGGCACCACGTATTGCACAAGGCAAAGATACGTTAGTGAAGCACGCATTAGAAGGCTTCAATGCGATGCCAGCCAAAGGAACCTGTATGGACTGTTCTGACGATGAAATCATCGCAGCAATTGACCACATGATTGAAGGTCTATAAGTAAAGACATCAACGAAAAAGGCTTGCCAGTTGGCAAGCCTTTTTGTTTTTAGTCAGTGAGAACAAGGTTACTTTACTTCTTAAACATTGCTCGAATATTGGCAATGTGTGCTTGACCTTTCGCCATACGCTCTTCTGCTGATACTGGCTTTTTGTTTACTTCCCATTCAACGTCATCAAATGGCAACTCATCCAAAAAGCGGCTTTGAGTCGGTTTGATCAACTCGCCGAACTGCCGACGCTCTTTGCACATAGTGAAAGTCAGTTCACGTTGCGCGCGAGTAATACCAACGTACATCAGGCGACGCTCTTCTTCCACGTTATCTTCATCAATACTGGTTTGGTGCGGTAAAATACCTTCTTCGGACCCAATTAAGTATACATATGGGAACTCAAGGCCTTTTGATGCGTGCAAGGTCATCAGTTGTACTGCATCACTGTCTTCATCTTCTTCACCGCGCTCCATCATGTCACGCAAGGTCAAACGTTGAACGACTTCTTTTAACGTTTTCTCTTCTTGATCGTAGTTGTCACCCTCTAGGTCCGCCACTATCCATGAATAAAGATCAGAAACGTTCTTCATTCGCATTTCAGCGGCTTTCGGACTTGCTGAAGTTTCGTATAGCCAATCTTCATAATGGATATCACGAACTAGCGAACGAACCGCTTCGACGGTATCACCACGCTCAGCTTGATCAGCAATCGCCACTAGCCATTGGGTGAAACGACGCAGGTTTTCTAGGCCACGTCCCGTTAGGTGCTGTTCGAGCCCCATTTCAAAGCTCGACTCAAACAGGCTCTTGCCTCGCATATTGGCATAACTGCCTAATTTCTCTAACGTTACTGGGCCTATTTCACGTCGCGGAGTGTTCACAATGCGCAAAAATGCATTGTCGTCATCCGGATTAACCAAAACACGCAAATACGCCATGATGTCTTTAATCTCTGCGCGTGCAAAAAACGAGGTGCCACCAGAAATTTTATACGGTACACGGTTTTGCATCAGAGACTTTTCAATCAAACGTGATTGGTGGTTACCACGGTATAGAATCGCATAATCTTTATATTCGGTACGGTTTAGGAACTTATGTGCAATTAGTTCACCCGTTACGCGCTCTGCTTCGTGCTCTTCATTTTTAGCCAACAACACTTTGAGTTTTTCACCGTCAGGAATTTCAGAGAACAAGGACTTCTCATAGACGTGAGGGTTGTTAGCTATCAAAATGTTGGCCGCACGCAGGATTCGACTCGTTGAACGGTAGTTTTGCTCTAGCTTAATCAAACGCAAATTCGGATAATCTTCACCTAGCAACACGAGGTTCTGAGGTTTCGCACCACGCCATGAATAAATAGACTGATCGTCATCCCCTACAACCGTCAATCGTCCACGTTCTCCGACAATTAATTTGACCAGCTCATACTGACTCGTGTTGGTATCTTGATACTCGTCAACCAGTAGGTAACGGATACGATTCTGCCAACGCTGACGAACGTCTTCATGATTACGTAAGAGTAAAACGGGCATCAAAATTAGGTCATCAAAATCGAGCGCGTTATAGGCTTTCATTTGCTTTTGGTACATATCAAAACAGAACGCAAACAATTGTTGCTGTTCACCTTGCGCACGCGCTTTGGCTTGCTCTGGCGTCAACATGTCGTTTTTCCAGTTGGAAATACAACTCAGAAGCTGACGTAGCAGATCTTTATCACCATCAAGCTGCTTTTCAGTAAGCTCTTTGAGCAGAGCTAGCTGGTCTTGGTCATCAAACAGTGAGAAGCCCGCTTTCAACCCTAAATGCTTGTACTCACGCTTGATGATGTTCAATCCTAAAGTGTGGAATGTTGATACCATCAAACCTTTAGACTCACCTTTCCCTAACGTTTGACCTACACGCTCCTTCATTTCACGTGCCGCTTTGTTGGTAAACGTCACCGCCGCAATGTTACGCGCTTTGTAACCACATTGCTGAACCAGATAAGCGATTTTATTGGTAATAACACGAGTTTTGCCCGAGCCAGCACCAGCTAGCACTAGGCATGGACCAGACACGTATTTCACGGCTTCATCTTGACTAGGGTTCAGCTTCATAGAAATTCTCTGCGGGTGATGAATGTGGCGCCTATGATAAAGGGGTGGCCTCGTGAAAGCTATGCTGATTTCTTGTAATTTTCACACCAATTAAGTGCAATATTCTGTTGCATAAATGGCGGGTATTTAAGCTATAATGAATGAACGTTCATTCACTAAAGGGTGACATTATGAAGGATAACCCTGCTGTAGATAAACGAGAACAAATCTTAGTCGCTGCTGAACAACTCATTGCTGAATCTGGTTTTCAAGGGCTTTCCATGCAAAAGCTCGCCAATGAGGCAGGTGTCGCAGCAGGGACGATTTACCGTTATTTCTCAGATAAAGAACATCTTTTAGAGGAACTACGCCTTAACGTTGCTAAGCGTGTTGCTACTGCGGTGCAACTAGGTGTTAGTGAAGAGATGCCTTTAAAACAGCGTTATCGAACCATGTGGCTCAATATTTGGAATTTAGCGAGCTCGAACTTAAGTGCGATCAGCAACCGAGTCCAATATGAGTCTTTACCCTGTTCAAATAGTAGCAAAGCTCGGGAACTTGAGAGACAAATGTTTGCCCAAGTAGATCTTCTTTTTAATCAGGGTAAAGACGAGGGAGTATTCAAGCTTCTCGATAACGAAGTACTTTCTGGATTAAGTTTTGAGGCAAGTGTTGCACTTGCTCGGAAACACGCTTTGGGATTTTATCAACTGGATAAGACGGCATTAGAGGCCGCTATTGAAGCCAGTTGGGATGCAATTATTAAACACTAACTTGGAGTTCTTAATAGAATGAAAAAGTGGACTTTCTTTATGTTACTTATCGCCGTTCTCTTGTTCGGCAGCGTGATAGGTTTCAATTTATTTAAGCAACAAAAGATCGCTGAATACATGGCAAACCGTCCTGAACCTGAGTTCCCAGTAACCGTGACAGAAGTGCAAGCGGTGGATTGGGTACCAGTCATCGAGGCAATTGGTTTTATCGAGCCAAACCAAGGCGTGACGGTAGCGAACGAAACGAGCGGTGTTATCGATAAAATCGCGTTTGATTCCGGTACTCAAGTTAAATCGGGTCAGCCATTAGTGTTGCTTGATTCTGAAGTCGAAAAAGCAAATTTGAAGAGCTCGCAAGCTAAGTTGCCAGCGGCAGAAGCGAAATACAAACGCTACCAAGGCCTATTCAAAAAAGGCTCTATTTCTAAAGAAGCGTATGACGAAGCAGAAGCAAACTACTTCTCCTTAAAAGCGGATATTGAAAGCCTGAAAGCAACCATCGACCGACGCGAAATCAAAGCGCCATTTGATGGTGTGGTAGGTATTCGTAACGTGTACCTCGGTCAGTACCTACAGGCGGGCACCGATATTGTTCGCCTTGAAGATACCAGCGTGATGCGCTTGCGCTTCACCGTGCCACAAACCGATATTTCACGTATCAATATCGATCAAGAAGTGGATATCTTTGTTGACGCTTATCCAGACCAACCTTTCAAAGGGTCTATTTCTGCGATTGAACCAGCTGTAAACGTACAAAGTGGTTTGATTCAAGTTCAAGCGGATATCCCTAACAGTGACGGCAAACTACGTAGTGGTATGTTCGCGCGTGCAAACATCATTCTGCCTAAATTAGAAAATCAGGTCACGCTACCTCAAACCGCGATCACATTTACGCTGTATGGCGACAATGTTTACATCGTAACAGAAGAAGATGGCGAAAAACGCGTTAAGCAGCATGTGGTAAAAGTTGGCGAACGCTCTAAAGATATCGCACACATTCTAGAAGGCGTGAAGCCAGGTGATGTAGTGGTGACATCGGGTCAAGTCCGTTTGAGTAACCATGCGAAAGTAAGCATTGTCGAAAGCGATGCAACTACCCCACCTGCTGAAACACCAATGCTTTAAGTTGGAGGCATCATGCGCTTTACAGATGTTTTTATAAAACGTCCAGTTTTAGCGGTATCGATCAGCTTTTTGATTGCATTGCTTGGTTTGCAAGCGGTGTTCAAAATGCAGGTTCGTGAATACCCTGAAATGACGAATACGGTGGTCACCGTGACCACCAGTTACTACGGTGCAAGTGCCAACTTGATCCAAGGCTTTATTACTCAGCCATTGGAGCAAGCGGTAGCGCAAGCCGATAATATTGATTACATGACTTCGCAATCGGTACTGGGTAAATCGACCATTACTGTAAACATGAAGTTGAATACTGATCCAAATGCGGCGTTGTCTGACATTCTGGCGAAAACCAACTCGGTACGTTCACAGCTACCAAAAGAAGCCGAAGACCCAACCGTAACCATGTCGACAGGTTCGACAACGGCGGTACTGTACATCGGCTTTACGAGTGACGAGTTATCTTCAAGCCAGATCACTGACTACCTTGAGCGTGTAATCAACCCGCAGTTGTTCACCGTAAACGGTGTGTCCAAAGTTGACCTGTATGGTGGTATGAAGTACGCACTGCGCGTATGGCTAGATCCTGCCAAAATGGGCGCTTTGAAGTTGACCGCTACGGATGTCATGAGCGTTCTTAACGCCAACAACTATCAATCTGCAACCGGTCAAGCGACGGGTGAGTTCGTGCTTTATAACGGTAGCGCAGATACTCAGGTATCAAACGTTGCTGAACTTGAAGCATTGGTCGTGAAAACTGGTGAAGGGGATGTCATCCGCCTAGGTGATATCGCTAAAGTAACGCTAGAGAAGAGTCACGACGTTTATCGCGCAAGTGCAAACGGTCAAGAAGCTGTGGTTGCGGCGATCAACGCAGCGCCAAGTGCTAACCCAATCAACATTGCAGCAGACGTACTTGAACTGTTGCCTCAGCTTGAGCGCAACCTACCAAGTAACATCAAAATGAACGTAATGTACGACTCAACTATCGCCATCAACGAATCGATTCACGAAGTAGTCAAAACGATTCTTGAAGCAGCGGTCATCGTACTTGTGGTTATCACACTGTTCCTAGGTTCATTCCGCGCGGTAATCATTCCTATCGTGACCATTCCACTTTCATTGATTGGTGTGGCAATGGTGATGCAGGCAATGGGTTTCTCTTGGAACTTGATGACGCTACTGGCGATGGTGCTTGCCATCGGTCTGGTGGTGGATGACGCGATCGTTGTACTAGAAAACGTTGACCGTCACATCAAAGAAGGGGAATCACCATTCCGAGCTGCAATCATTGGTACGCGTGAAATTGCGGTTCCAGTTATCGCGATGACATTGACGCTAGGTGCAGTGTACGCACCGATCGCATTGATGGGTGGTATCACCGGTTCATTGTTCAAAGAGTTCGCTTTGACACTGGCAGGTTCAGTATTCGTATCCGGCATCATCGCTTTGACACTATCACCAATGATGTGTTCGAAGATGCTGAAGGCGAACGAGAAGCCAAGCAAGTTTGAGCAAAAAGTTCACCATATCCTTGATGGCATGACCACTCGTTACGAAGGCATGTTGAAAGCGGTAATGGCTCATCGTCCGGTTGTTATTGCGTTTGCAATCATTGTATTTGCAAGCTTACCGGTCTTGTTCAAGTTTATTCCTAGCGAACTAGCACCATCTGAAGATAAAGGTGTGGTCATGCTGATGGGTACCGCCCCATCAAACGCGAACTTGGACTATATCCAAAATACCATGGATGACGTAAACCAAATACTCTCAGATCAACCGGAGGTGGAATACGCACAGGTCTTTAATGGTGTACCAAACTCAAACCAAGCGTTTGGCCTAGCAACATTGAAGCCTTGGAGTGAACGAGAGGCAAGCCAATCTGAAATCACGAAACGTGTGGGTGGCCTAGTATCAAGTGTGCCTGGTATGTCTGTCACTGCATTCCAAATGCCAGAGCTTCCAGGTGCAGGCTCAGGTCTACCTGTTCAGTTTGTAATTACAACACCAAATAGCTTCGAGAGCTTGTTTACTATCGCTAGCGATATTCTAACCGATGTTGCAAGTAGCCCAATGTTTGTCTATTCCGACCTTGATTTGAACTACGATTCAGCAACGATGAAGATCAAGATCGATAAAGACAAAGCGGGTGCCTACGGTGTGACGATGCAAGACATTGGCATCACTCTCAGCACCATGATGGCAGATGGTTATGTAAACCGAATCGACCTGAATGGTCGCTCGTATGAGGTGATTCCTCAAGTTGAGCGTAAATGGCGTCTAAACCCAGAATCGATGAAGAACTACTATGTACGCTCTGTAGATGGTAAAGCGGTTCCATTAGGCAGTCTGATTACTATCGATGTGGTGGCTGAGCCTCGCTCTTTGCCACACTTCAACCAGCTAAACTCAGCGACTGTGGGTGCAGTACCATCGCCTAGTGTTGCTATGGGTGACGCAATCGACTGGTTTGAGAATATTGCACAAACCAAGCTGCCTGCAGGCTATAACCACGATTACATGGGCGAATCTCGTCAGTTTGTAACGGAAGGTAGTGCCTTGTATGCAACCTTCGGTCTTGCACTTGCGATCATCTTCCTCGTTCTGGCGATTCAATTTGAATCACTCCGCGACCCTATTGTCATCATGGTATCTGTACCTCTGGCAATCTGTGGTGCCTTGATCGCATTGGCCTGGGGTACAGCCTCGATGAACATCTACTCGCAGGTTGGTTTGATCACGCTGGTCGGCCTAATAACCAAGCACGGTATCTTGATCTGTGAAGTCGCCAAAGAAGAGCAGTTACATAATAAACTGTCTCGTATTGATGCGGTGATGGAAGCTGCGAAAGTGCGTCTTCGCCCTATCCTAATGACCACTGCAGCGATGATCGCAGGTCTGATCCCGCTGATGTACGCAACAGGTGCAGGTGCCGCGCAACGTTTCAGTATCGGTATCGTCATCGTTGCAGGCCTTGCAATCGGTACACTGTTCACACTATTCGTACTACCTGTGATTTACAGCTACCTAGCTGAAAAACACAAACCTCTGCCAGTATTTGTTGAAGACAAAGACTTGGAGAAGTTAGCGCGAGTTGACGAAGCGAAAGCAGCTCATCGTGAATTAGCGGATAACAGATAAGCTATTAAGGCATTCAAAAAGGTCACTTCGGTGGCCTTTTTTATTGCCGCTCTCTTTTTTGCCATCTAAGTGGCGACTTTCACGTATCATTTACTTAAAATGAGGACAAATCAAAAGGAGTTTTAGCCACTATGTTTGACCCAAAGAAATTAGAGCAAATTGCTAAACAGATTCACGACTCAATGCCTCAACCTGTAAAAGAATTGGGCTCTGATGTCGATCAGAAAGTTCGTCAAGTAATCCAAGGCCAGCTAAACAAGCTAGATGTTGTAAGTCGCGAAGAGTTTGATGTTCAAACTCAAGTTTTACTACGTACACGTCAAAAGCTAACAGAAATGGAACAGAAGTTGGCGCAACTTGAAGAAAAGCTTGCTGAAAAATAAGTATCAAAGCGCTCCTCACAAAGGAGCGTTTTTCTTATCGGCGCGCAGATAAATCGGCTAAAAACAAAAAGGCTTGGTCAACGGCGACCAAGCCTTTTGATTAGATGTTGTGTTTTATTTTGTATTTATCACTCCAGTCTGCCTGGAGTTTATCTACTGCGTTACTTGAGACTAAGTAAATTACGCTGTATTAAGGTTTCATTTCTAGGAGAAGGCGCGGACTTTACGATAGTAAACGAGCACCTTCGACACCGAAATGGAGTCATTTAGCCGCCCACCGCGATACGCTTCATATCAGTCATGTAACCACGTAGCTCTTCACCGATGTACTCTACAGGGTGGTTACGGATTGTTTCATTCACAGCGATAAGAGTCGCGTTATCCACTTGGTTAGACGTTTCACCTAAACCTTTACCAATTACGTCAGTATTTACGGCTGGCATAAACTTCTCACGTAGAAGCGGCGTTGCTACGTTAGCGAACAGGTAGTTACCGTATTCCGCAGTGTCTGAGATAACCACGTTCATCTCGTATAAACGCTTACGTGCGATAGTGTTTGCGATAAGTGGCAGCTCGTGTAGAGACTCGTAGTAAGCAGACTCATCAATGATGCCAGATGCCGTCATCGCTTCGAATGCTAGCTCAACACCCGCACGAACCATAGCAACCATCAAGATACCGTTATCGAAGTACTCTTGCTCAGAGATTTCTACGTCAGTTTCTGGGTAGTTTTCGAAAGCAGTTTCACCTGTTTCTGCACGCCAGCCTAGTAGATTTGCATCGTCGTTTGCCCAGTCAGCCATCATAGTGCTAGAGAAGTGACCGGTGATGATGTCATCCATGTGCTTGTTGTATAGCGGACGCATCAGTTCTTTTAGCTCTTCAGAAAGCTCAAATGCTTTCACTTTTGCAGGGTTAGTTAGGCGATCCATCATGTGAGTGATACCACCAAACTTCAGTGCTTCAGTGATGGTTTCCCAACCGTATTGAAGAAGCTTACCAGCGTAGCCAGGATCGATACCATCAGCAATCATCTTCTCGTAACATACGATAGAGCCAGCCTGTAGCATGCCACAAAGGATAGTTTGCTCACCCATTAGGTCAGATTTCACCTCAGCAACAAAAGAAGACTCTAGACAGCCTGCACGGTGACCACCTGTTGCTGCAGCCCAAGCTTTCGCGATATCCCAACCTTCACCTTTTGGGTCGTTCTCTGGGTGAACAGCGATAAGAGTCGGTACACCGAAACCGCGCTTGTATTCTTCACGAACTTCCGTACCTGGACATTTAGGTGCAACCATTACTACCGTTAGGTCTTTACGGATTTGCATGCCTTCTTCAACAACGTTGAAACCGTGAGAGTAACCTAGTGCTGCGCCTTCTTTCATTAACGGCATTACCGTCTCAACAACGTTTGTGTGCTGCTTATCTGGAGTAAGGTTTACTACTAGATCAGCTTGTGGAATTAGCGTTTCGTAGCTACCTACCTCAAAACCGTTGTCTTTTGCGTTTTTGAATGACTGGCGTTGCTCATCAATCGCGGCTTGGCGAAGCGCATAAGCAACGTCTAGACCAGAGTCGCGCATGTTCAGACCTTGGTTAAGACCTTGAGCACCACAACCTACAATGACTACTTTCTTACCTTTCAGATAATCCGCTTCTGAAGCGAACTCACTGCGGTCCATAAAACGACAACGACCTAATTGGTCCAACTGCTCGCGCAAGTTTAGGGTATTGAAATAATTAGCCATCTGGGTGCTCCTTTGAGATTCTTCCATTGAGGTCAGTAATTGCCTTACCGAATAACTTCATACTAAAACAGACATGAGATTGCTTAAAGTGATATATTCACAATTAGTTATTGCAATTTATGCAACATGGAAATGAAAATTTAATGAATATCAAAAGCCTGCAACTTTTCATTCATCTCTGTGAGAGTAAAAGTTTCGCCAAGACCGCAGCGGCAATGCATATTAGCCCTTCAGCCTTAAGCCGACAGATACAAAAATTAGAGGAGGAAACCAGCCAACAATTGTTTTTACGCGACAACCGTAGCGTTGATTTAACTATCCAAGGTAAAAAGCTAGTCCCAGTAGCCTTAAAGATTCTTGGCGAATGGCAGCAGTATCAGAGTCACCTGAAGGGAACCGAGGATGAATTGAAAGGAGAAATCCGTCTCTTTTGTTCTGTTACTGCAAGCTACAGCCATCTTCCGGAGCTAATCTCTGACTTTCGTATTCAGAACCCTTTCATTGAGTTCAAACTATCAACCGGCGATCCAGCTCAAGCGATCGACAAAATACTAGCAGATGAAGCCGATATTGCCATATCAGCCAAGTCAGAACAGATGCCAAATAAAATCGCATTTGAAACGATCAGTGAAATCCCACTTTCTGTCATCGTACCTGTTGGGGTTAGTGCGTTTGCTGAAGAGCTACAAAAAGAAAAACCAGACTGGTCGGTCATTCCATTCATACTCCCAGAAGCAGGAACGGCAAGGGACAGGGCCAATACTTGGCTCAAACAAATGAAAATAAAGCCAAAGATCTACGCACAAACCTCCGGACATGAAGCCATCGTAAGTATGGTTGCATTGGGGTGTGGAGTAGGTATCGCACCTGATGTTGTAATCAACAACAGTCCGGTAAGAGAAAAGATAAATCGTTTAAAAGTCTTACCAATTAAACCTTTTAAACTTGGTGTTTGCTGCAACAAAACTCAGCTGGAGAATCCGCTTGTTAAAGCCTTTTGGAAGGTTGCAGAGAGCAAGTATATCGCACCTTAGATGAACACTTTTTAGGTATAAAGTGAGCTAATTTTAAAACTCTATAGATGCAAAAAAGCCCGCTCTTTCGAGCGGGCTTCTTAAATTTAAAGCCTGGCGATGTCCTACTCTCACATGGGGAAGCCCCACACTACCATCGGCGCTATTTCGTTTCACTTCTGAGTTCGGCATGGAAGTCAGGTGGGTCCAAAACGCTATGGTCGCCAAGCAAATTCTTTAATCTGGAAAGCCGTTTTTTTAATTCTCGTTCTTACACATTCAATGTTCTTTCATTGAGTCCATCAAAACCCCTTGGGTGTTGTATGGTTAAGCCTCACGGGCAATTAGTACAGGTTAGCTCAACGCCTCACAACGCTTACACACCCTGCCTATCAACGTCGTAGTCTACGACAACCCTTTAGGATACTTAAAGTATCAGGGAGAACTCATCTCAAGGCTCGCTTCCCGCTTAGATGCTTTCAGCGGTTATCGATCCCGAACTTAGCTACCGGGCAATGCGTCTGGCGACACAACCCGAACACCAGAGGTTCGTCCACTCCGGTCCTCTCGTACTAGGAGCAGCCCCTTTCAATTCTCCAACGCCCACGGCAGATAGGGACCGAACTGTCTCACGACGTTCTAAACCCAGCTCGCGTACCACTTTAAATGGCGAACAGCCATACCCTTGGGACCGACTTCAGCCCCAGGATGTGATGAGCCGACATCGAGGTGCCAAACACCGCCGTCGATATGAACTCTTGGGCGGTATCAGCCTGTTATCCCCGGAGTACCTTTTATCCGTTGAGCGATGGCCCTTCCATTCAGAACCACCGGATCACTATGACCTGCTTTCGCACCTGCTCGAATTGTCATTCTCGCAGTCAAGCGGGCTTATGCCATTGCACTAACCTCACGATGTCCAACCGTGATTAGCCCACCTTCGTGCTCCTCCGTTACGCTTTGGGAGGAGACCGCCCCAGTCAAACTACCCACCAGGCACTGTCCGCAACCCCGATAAGGGGTCGACGTTAGAACATCAACACTACAAGGGTGGTATTTCAAGGACGGCTCCACGCAATCTAGCGACTGCGTTTCAAAGCCTCCCACCTATCCTACACATGTAGGGTCAATGTTCAGTGCCAAGCTGTAGTAAAGGTTCACGGGGTCTTTCCGTCTAGCCGCGGGTACACTGCATCTTCACAGCGATTTCAATTTCACTGAGTCTCGGGTGGAGACAGCGTGGCCATCATTACGCCATTCGTGCAGGTCGGAACTTACCCGACAAGGAATTTCGCTACCTTAGGACCGTTATAGTTACGGCCGCCGTTTACCGGGGCTTCGATCAAGAGCTTCGACCGAAGTCTAACCCCATCAATTAACCTTCCGGCACCGGGCAGGCGTCACACCGTATACGTCATCTTGCGATTTTGCACAGTGCTGTGTTTTTAATAAACAGTTGCAGCCACCTGGTATCTGCGACTCTCAATAGCTCCATCCGCGAGGGACTTCACCGTCGAGAGCGTACCTTCTCCCGAAGTTACGGTACCATTTTGCCTAGTTCCTTCACCCGAGTTCTCTCAAGCGCCTTGGTATTCTCTACCCGACCACCTGTGTCGGTTTGGGGTACGATTCCTTACAATCTGAAGCTTAGAGGCTTTTCCTGGAAGCATGGCATCAATGACTTCACATCCGTAGATGCTCGACGTCGTGTCTCAGCTTTAAGAAGAGCCGGATTTACCTAACTCTTCAGCCTACGCACTTGAACCTGGACAACCGTCGCCAGGCCCACCTAGCCTTCTCCGTCCCCCCATCGCAATTGTAAGAAGTACGGGAATATTAACCCGTTTCCCATCGACTACGCCTTTCGGCCTCGCCTTAGGGGTCGACTTACCCTGCCCCGATTAACGTTGGACAGGAACCCTTGGTCTTCCGGCGAGGAGGTTTTTCACCCCCTTTATCGTTACTCATGTCAGCATTCGCACTTCTGATACGTCCAGCATGCGTTACCACACACCTTCAACCGCTTACAGAACGCTCCCCTACCCAATGCACTAAAGTGCATTGCCGCAGCTTCGGTTTACTACTTAGCCCCGTTACATCTTCCGCGCAGGCCGACTCGACCAGTGAGCTATTACGCTTTCTTTAAATGATGGCTGCTTCTAAGCCAACATCCTGGCTGTCTGAGCCTTCCCACATCGTTTCCCACTTAGTAGTAATTTGGGACCTTAGCTGGCGGTCTGGGTTGTTTCCCTCTCCACGACGGACGTTAGCACCCGCCGTGTGTCTCCCGGATAGTACTTACTGGTATTCGGAGTTTGCAAAGGGTTGGTAAGTCGGGATGACCCCCTAGCCTTAACAGTGCTCTACCCCCAGTAGTATTCGTCCGAGGCGCTACCTAAATAGCTTTCGGGGAGAACCAGCTATCTCCAGGTTTGATTGGCCTTTCACCCCTAGCCACAAGTCATCCGCTAATTTTTCAACATTAGTCGGTTCGGTCCTCCAGTTGATGTTACTCAACCTTCAACCTGCCCATGGCTAGATCACCTGGTTTCGGGTCTATATCCAGAGACTGAACGCCCAGTTAAGACTCGGTTTCCCTACGGCTCCCCTAGATGGTTAACCTTGCCACTGAATATAAGTCGCTGACCCATTATACAAAAGGTACGCAGTCACAGGACAAAGCCTGCTCCTACTGCTTGTACGTACACGGTTTCAGGTTCTATTTCACTCCCCTCACAGGGGTTCTTTTCGCCTTTCCCTCACGGTACTGGTTCACTATCGGTCAGTCAGTAGTATTTAGCCTTGGAGGATGGTCCCCCCATATTCAGACAGGATATCACGTGTCCCGCCCTACTCGATTTCACTGAACACACGTCGTCAACTACGGGACTATCACCCTGTATCGTCGGCCTTTCCAGGCTGTTCGTCTAACGCGTGTAAAGCTTAAGGGCTAGTCCAATTTCGCTCGCCGCTACTTTCGGAATCTCGGTTGATTTCTTTTCCTCGGGGTACTTAGATGTTTCAGTTCCCCCGGTTCGCCCTGTTGAGCTATGTATTCACTCAACAGTAATACCTTATGGTATTGGGTTTCCCCATTCGGAAATCCCAGACTCAAATGGTTTTTACTACCTAATCTGGGCTTATCGCAAGTTAATACGTCCTTCATCGCCTCTGACTGCCAAGGCATCCACCGTGTACGCTTAGTCACTTAACCATACAACCCGAAGGAGTTTCGAGTTGATAATCAAATCACCAAAGTTGTCTCTCATTATTTGAATGAGCGAGAGACATATCGATTTTGCCGGACTCATCTCTTTACCTTCATTTTTAGAAAAAATGAAAACAAAAAGCCAAGAACACTTGAATGTGTTTTTTGGTGTTTATCTTTCGATAAACATTGAGAACTTTACAAACAACAATAAATTGTTGTTTTGTCAGCTTTCCAAATTGTTAAAGAGCTATGTTTCTTCACAAGGAAGTTACATTTTCTAAAGACTTTCAGAGTCAAAAATACCAACCAGTATCAATTGCTTGTTCTGGTTTGGACGTTTTATTCCAAAAATACTTAGAGAATGGTGGGCGATACCGGGCTCGAACCAGTGACCCCCTGCTTGTAAGGCAGGTGCTCTCCCAACTGAGCTAATCGCCCACATTGTTTTGATTTCCGTGGAAGGAAATGGTGGGTCGTGCAGGATTCGAACCTGCGACCAATTGATTAAAAGTCAACTGCTCTACCAACTGAGCTAACGACCCAATGGTATCCCGTAGGGGAGTCGAACCCCTGTTACCGCCGTGAAAGGGCGGTGTCCTAGGCCTCTAGACGAACGGGACACTAAGTGAACATCTTGGGGGATGTTCTATCTCTTAAACTTCATAAACCGTATCAATCTGTGTGAACACTCATCGCAATAATCATCGTTTAAGGAGGTGATCCAGCGCCAGGTTCCCCTAGCGCTACCTTGTTACGACTTCACCCCAGTCATGAACCACAAAGTGGTAAGCGTCCCCCCGAAGGTTAAACTACCTACTTCTTTTGCAGCCCACTCCCATGGTGTGACGGGCGGTGTGTACAAGGCCCGGGAACGTATTCACCGTGGCATTCTGATCCACGATTACTAGCGATTCCGACTTCATGGAGTCGAGTTGCAGACTCCAATCCGGACTACGACGCACTTTTTGGGATTCGCTCACTCTCGCAAGTTGGCCGCCCTCTGTATGCGCCATTGTAGCACGTGTGTAGCCCTACTCGTAAGGGCCATGATGACTTGACGTCGTCCCCACCTTCCTCCGGTTTATCACCGGCAGTCTCCCTGGAGTTCCCGACATTACTCGCTGGCAAACAAGGATAAGGGTTGCGCTCGTTGCGGGACTTAACCCAACATTTCACAACACGAGCTGACGACAGCCATGCAGCACCTGTCTCAGAGTTCCCGAAGGCACCAATCCATCTCTGGAAAGTTCTCTGGATGTCAAGAGTAGGTAAGGTTCTTCGCGTTGCATCGAATTAAACCACATGCTCCACCGCTTGTGCGGGCCCCCGTCAATTCATTTGAGTTTTAATCTTGCGACCGTACTCCCCAGGCGGTCTACTTAACGCGTTAGCTCCGAAAGCCACGGCTCAAGGCCACAACCTCCAAGTAGACATCGTTTACGGCGTGGACTACCAGGGTATCTAATCCTGTTTGCTCCCCACGCTTTCGCATCTGAGTGTCAGTATCTGTCCAGGGGGCCGCCTTCGCCACCGGTATTCCTTCAGATCTCTACGCATTTCACCGCTACACCTGAAATTCTACCCCCCTCTACAGTACTCTAGTCTGCCAGTTTCAAATGCTATTCCGAGGTTGAGCCCCGGGCTTTCACATCTGACTTAACAAACCACCTGCATGCGCTTTACGCCCAGTAATTCCGATTAACGCTCGCACCCTCCGTATTACCGCGGCTGCTGGCACGGAGTTAGCCGGTGCTTCTTCTGTCGCTAACGTCAAATAATGCAGCTATTAACTACACTACCTTCCTCACGACTGAAAGTGCTTTACAACCCGAAGGCCTTCTTCACACACGCGGCATGGCTGCATCAGGCTTGCGCCCATTGTGCAATATTCCCCACTGCTGCCTCCCGTAGGAGTCTGGACCGTGTCTCAGTTCCAGTGTGGCTGATCATCCTCTCAGACCAGCTAGGGATCGTCGCCTTGGTGAGCCCTTACCTCACCAACTAGCTAATCCCACCTAGGCATATCCTGACGCGAGAGGCCCGAAGGTCCCCCTCTTTGGCCCGTAGGCATCATGCGGTATTAGCCATCGTTTCCAATGGTTATCCCCCACATCAGGGCAATTTCCTAGGCATTACTCACCCGTCCGCCGCTCGACGCCGTTATCGTTCCCCGAAGGTTCAGATAACTCGTTTCCGCTCGACTTGCATGTGTTAGGCCTGCCGCCAGCGTTCAATCTGAGCCATGATCAAACTCTTCAATTTAAGATTTTGTCGGCTCAATGAATACTGAACATTACATAAAGTAATGTTTGAATTGACTGTGCTGAATCCGAAGATTCAATGGTCACTTCGTTTCATTGAAACCTAATTTGATACCGAAGTATCGAATTGGATTATCATCAACGAGTGCCCACACAGATTGATAGGTCTATATTGTTAAAGAGCTTTCCTGTTGAGCTTTGCTCAAAACAGGACGGCCATTTTAGCGAGTTAAAGTTTAGTGTCAATCACTTTTTTCAAACTTTCTTCAAGCGTTTCCGCTTGGCTAATTTGGCTTGCTAACTTGGCTTCTTACTTTCGAAACTTAAGCTTCGAAGCGTTGCCGTGTCAGCGAGGTGGCATTATAGAGATTGCGATCACATTGGCAAGCCCTTTTTCTCGTTTTTTTTGATTTTTTTATCGTTCGGATAAATTTGCATCAAAAGCGGTCAAAAGAGCACGTTATTTCTACAGTTCTCTGAATTTATCTGCGAAAAGAGCCACTTTTTCCCAATTGGTGTACTCCACCTCTTTGGTCGTATCGGTTTCGCCACCCGTCATCGACATAATGAACCTAATCATAGTTCTGTCGAACCAGCTATAACGTGGGTAATAAAGTGCACCAGCAAAAACACCGATTAGCGTTGGTTTCCAAGGGGACTTAATTAGGAACTTGTGAATGTAGGCACTACCTTCAGGTGTATCCTTTCCTTGGTCCTCTTTACGAGCGGTTAGGTTTACGCAGAAAAATGCCACTTTATTTTGCTCCAATTGATTGAGGTTTCGCTCAATAAACTGGTATAGCTTTTTATTAAGATGGCCATAGCGAATAGAGGCGCCTATCAATACTCTGTCGTATTGGCTGAAGTCAATCGTCTCGACATTATGTAAATCCACCAGCTCACAATCGAAGTCTGGAAGTTGTTCATCTATATAATGGAGAATTTTTTTAGTCTGCCCTTCGCGGGAAGAGTATAGAAATAATGCTTTTGCCACGATTTCCCCTTAGCTACGCCAAAACGTCGGCGTAAGTAGAATAAGTAAGGTAAAGATTTCCAAACGACCAAACAGCATAGAAACTATTAATACCCATTTTGCTTTGTCGTTAACATCACCAAAGTGAAGCGCCACTTCTCCCAAGCCAGGACCGAGGTTGTTCAGAGTCGCAGCCACCGCCGAGAACGCACTGAGCTCATCCATTCCTGTTGCAATCAACCCCAACATACAAACCACAAATACCAATGCGTATGCGGAGAAGAAGCCCCAAACCGCATCGACAACACGTTGTGGTAGGGCACTGCCACCTACTTTGATGGTGTAAACCGCGCGTGGATGGACTAAACGTTTTAGTTCACGCGCACCTTGTAAGGTAAGAAGCAGGATACGGATCACTTTCATGCCGCCGCCTGTTGAACCAGCACAACCACCTATAAAGGAAGAGAACAATAACAGCACAGGTAAGAAGAGCGGCCAATCCGCAAAACCTGTTGTCGTAAAGCCCGCTGTTGTGGATATTGATACGGTTTGGAACAGAGCCTGATCGAAAGCATCGTATGTCGATGTGTAAGAGTGATGTTTCAGTAATAATAGAAAGCAAATGATAAATAGCAGCACTTGAATAAACAAGAAGGCGCGAAACTCAGGATCTTTCCAGTAATACTTGGGATGTACGCCACCTGATGCAAATGCAGCAAAGTGCAGTGTGTAATTACATGCAGATATAAGCAGAAAAACCACCGTAATCAGGTTAATCGCGTAACTATCAAAGTATCCGATGCTGGCATCGTGGGTAGAAAAGCCGCCAATAGCAATGGTGGAAAAGCTGTGACTGATGGCGTCAAATGGCGTCATACCAGCTAACCAAAAAGCCGAAGCACAGGCGATAGTCAGGCTCAAATAGATGTACCAAAGCGCCTTAGCAGTTTCTGCTATGCGCGGCGTCACTTTAGTATCCTTGACTGGACCAGGGATCTCGGCGCGGTAAAGCTGCATACCACCAATGCCAAGTACTGGCAAAATCGCCACCGCTAATACGATGATTCCCATACCGCCGAACCACTGCAGTAACTGTCGATAGAATAGAATCGCTTTAGGTAACTCATCCAAACCAACAATAACGGTCGCCCCGGTCGTAGTGAGAGCAGAAAACGATTCAAAAAACGCATCCGTGACTGAGACGTTTGGGTTGTCAGCTATTAGAAAGGGGATCGAGCCTGCGCTGCCAAGTACTGTCCAGAACAGAACGACAATAAGAAAGCCATCTCGAGCTTTAAGCTCGTGCTTATACCTGCGGTTTGGGTACCAACAAACGGCCCCACAAAACAGCAGAACAAAAAATGTCGTGACAAAAGGCACACCTGCACCATCTCGATAGATCAGCGCAACGAGTGCTGGCGCAAGCATAGTGACACTAAAGAGTGCGAGCAGTAGCCCGACGATTCGAATAATTGAACGAAATTGCATGGATAAATTGACTAGCGAAGCTGTCCCTGTTGCTTCCTGTTTTTCATTATTGTCCGTCTAGCGGAGTGACAATTGCCTTTGCCCCGCTTTTATTGATGATTGCTTGGGTAAACGCGCTCACTTCTCGAAGCTCAATTTCCACCACTAATACGACCTGATCGCTGTATTCAGCCTCGACTTCTATCGCACCAAATTGCGGCATGATTGATTGTGCGATCGGCATAAACCCATAGTCTAACGTTAGTCTGAGCTTTGTGGTTATTTTTTTCTCAATAGTTTGAAGCAGCTTGAGCGCTTGTTGTACCCCACCCCCATACGCTTTAACCAAACCGCCTGTACCTAACTTGATTCCACCAGAGTATCGCGTGACCACAGCCGTGATTTCCCCCACCCCAGAGCCAGACAGCTGAGCCAGGATCGGTTTGCCAGCAGTTCCGGACGGCTCCCCATCATCACTAAAGCCCCATTTCATTGAATCTTCCGGGCGACCAGCAACAAAGCCCCAACAGTTATGTCTAGCATCAGCGTGTTTAGCTTTGATTTGAGCAACAAATGCTTTTGCAGCTTCGATACTTGGCGTGTGCGCCAAATAAGTAATGAATACGCTCTTTTTAATTTCTTCTTCAAATTGAGCGAGCTCTGCTGGAATCAGATAAGGCTTGTCATTCATAGGATTATGGATTCAGGTCTATTTGCCTGAAGTCTATCACGAGTGTGATTTACCCGTCGCATAAGATCTGCCACAGCGCACAATGTTAAACACTTGTTTAAAAAATGTATTGAAATTAGACAATCTACGATCCAAACTAACTTCACTGGTCAAACCAGAACAAAAATAAAACGACTTCCTCGATACCTATTTGCCGAGGTACACGGCGTCGTTGAAATAGGTATACAGACAATCCACGATTGTATGTCATGGAGATAGACAATGATTTACCAAGCCGAAACCCTACAGGTAAAGGAAATACAAGATGGTATTGCAGAGCTAAGCTTCTGCTCTCCAAAATCCGTCAACAAACTCGACCTAGCGACATTAGAATCGCTAGATAAAGCTCTTGATGCGCTCATTGCCCATCAAGGCCTCAAGGGGTTGTTGCTCACTTCAGATAAAGACGCATTCATTGTAGGCGCAGACATTACCGAGTTTTTAGGTCTGTTTGCTAAAACGGATGCCGAGCTCGACCAATGGCTGCAATTTGCTAATAGCATCTTTAACAAATTAGAAGACTTACCCGTTCCGACCATCTCAGTGATCAAAGGCCACGCTCTTGGTGGCGGTTGTGAATGTGTGCTAGCAACAGACATGCGTATTGGTGACAAAACCACCAGCATCGGCCTACCAGAAACAAAACTGGGAATCATGCCTGGCTTTGGTGGTTGTGTACGCTTACCTCGCGTTATTGGCGCAGACAGCGCAATGGAAATCATCACCCAAGGTAAAGCATGCCGAGCTGATGAAGCATTGAAAATTGGCTTACTCGATGCAGTTGTAGAGACTGATGCTTTATACGAATCAGCACTACAAACTCTTAACTCTGCAATTAACGAGAAACTTGACTGGCAAGCACGCCGAGCACAGAAAACATCTCCGCTAACGCTGAGTAAGCTTGAATCAATGATGAGCTTCACCATGGCGAAGGGTCTGGTGGCACAAAAAGCAGGTCCTCACTACCCTGCCCCAATGACAGCCGTTATCACGATTGAAGAAGGTGCTCGCTTTGCACGTAATGAAGCGTTAGACATTGAACGTAAGCACTTCGTGAAATTGGCTAAATCGGAAGAAGCAAAATCACTCGTTGGCCTATTCCTTAATGATCAATACATCAAAGGCATTGCGAAAAAAGCAGCGAAGTCAGCAAGTAAAGACACGCAACGTGCAGCCGTATTAGGTGCAGGTATCATGGGTGGCGGCATTGCTTACCAATCAGCGCTAAAAGGTGTGCCAGTCTTGATGAAAGACATCGCACAAGCGTCGCTCGACCTAGGCATGACTGAAGCATCTAAGCTGCTGAATAAACGCTTATCTCGCGGTCGCATTGATGGCTTTAAGATGGCGGGTATTTTAGCATCAATCACACCGAGCTTACATTACGCAGGTATTGAAAACTCTGATGTGATTGTTGAAGCTGTCGTTGAAAACCCGAAAGTAAAAGCAGCAGTTTTAAGTGAAGTTGAATCCCATGTCGGTGACGACACCGTTATCACCTCAAACACCTCAACGATTCCTATCAACCTATTGGCAAAATCACTAAAACGCCCAGAAAACTTCTGTGGTATGCACTTCTTCAACCCAGTGCATCGTATGCCTCTTGTTGAGATCATCCGTGGTGAGCACACCTCTGATGAAACCATCAATCGTGTTGTGGCGTATGCTGCGAAAATGGGCAAATCACCAATTGTCGTTAATGACTGCCCAGGGTTCTTCGTTAACCGCGTATTGTTCCCATACTTTGGCGGCTTCAGCATGCTACTTCGTGATGGTGCTGACTTTACGAAAATCGACAAAGTCATGGAGCGTAAATTTGGCTGGCCGATGGGACCGGCGTACTTGCTTGACGTAGTCGGCATTGATACCGCGCACCACGCACAAGCTGTGATGGCTGACGGTTTCCCTGAGCGTATGGGTAAACAAGGTCGTGATGCGATTGATGCACTGTTCGAAGCAGACAAATATGGTCAGAAAAATGGTAATGGCTTCTACAGCTACACCATAGATAAAAAAGGTAAGCCGAAGAAAACCTTCTCCGAAGCGATCTTACCGGTACTTGCTGACGTTTGTGCCGATAAGCAGGACTTTGACGATCAGACCATCATTCAACGTATGATGATTCCAATGATCAACGAAGTGGTGCTGTGCCTACAAGAAGGCATCATCGCGACTCCGCAGGAAGCAGATATGGCATTGGTTTATGGTCTTGGTTTCCCTCCATTCCGCGGTGGCGTATTCCGCTATCTAGACAGCGTGGGTATTGCTGAATACGTTGAAATGGCAAAACAACACGCCGAGCTAGGTGCGATGTACCAAGTACCGCAAATGCTGATTGATATGGCGGCGAAAGGTGAAAGCTTTTACGGTGCACAACAGCAAGGTTCTATCTAAGGAGGGATTCTAAAATGACTAATCAAACAAGAAATGTTGTCGTAGTCGATTGTCTACGTACTCCAATGGGTCGCTCTAAAGGTGGTGCTTTCCGTCATACACGAGCAGAAGATCTATCTGCGCGCCTAATGAAAGGCATTCTTGCGCGTAACCCACAAGTGAACCCAAGCGAGATTGAAGACATCTACTGGGGCTGTGTACAGCAAACACTAGAGCAAGGCTTTAACGTTGCACGTAATGCCGCGCTACTCGCGGGCCTGCCGATTGAAATTGGCGCCGTGACGGTGAACCGCTTGTGTGGTTCATCAATGCAAGCGCTTCACGACGGTACACGTGCCATCATGACTGGCGATGCTGAAATCTGCCTAATTGGTGGTGTTGAGCACATGGGGCATGTGCCAATGAACCACGGTGTAGACTTTCACCCAGGTATGTCAAAGAACGTAGCAAAAGCTGCGGGCATGATGGGCTTAACGGCTGAAATGCTGGGTAAATTACATGGCATTAGCCGTGAGCAACAAGACGAGTTTGCCGCTCGCTCACACGCTCGTGCGCACGCAGCAACCGTAGAAGGTCGTTTTAAAAACGAAATTCTACCAATTGAAGGCCACGCACCAGACGGCACACTGTTCACTCTGGATTACGACGAAGTGATTCGCCCTGAAACATCCGTTGAAGATCTATCTCAACTTCGCCCAGTGTTCGACCCTGCAAACGGTACAGTAACAGCCGGTACTTCATCGGCGCTGTCCGATGGTGCATCAGCGATGTTGATCATGAGTGAAGAGAAAGCTAATGAGCTTGGTTTGAAGATTCGTGCACGTATTAAAGGCATGGCCATTGCGGGCTGCGATCCTTCTATTATGGGTTACGGTCCTGTACCTGCGACGAAAAAAGCGCTCAAGCGTGCCGGTCTTTCAATTGAAGACATGGATGTGGTTGAGCTAAACGAAGCATTTGCCGCGCAGTCTCTGCCGTGTGCTAAAGACTTAGGCCTGCTTGATGTTATGGATGAGAAGGTCAACCTTAACGGTGGTGCGATAGCATTGGGTCATCCACTAGGCTGTTCTGGTTCACGTATCTCAACAACGTTGATCAACCTAATGGAAGCGAAAGACGCGAAATACGGTCTGGCCACCATGTGTATCGGTTTGGGTCAGGGCATTGCGACAGTATTTGAACGACCATAACAGTTCAAGACGTTGTTGTAGTGATCGAGCCAACAATCATAAGCAAATGAACTAATAATAAAATTTTTAGTATTACACTTAAGGGCGACAATTGATGTCGCCCTTTTTGTTTTACATCAAATATGCATGAAAAGCATACATTAAATGCTCAAGTTTCATTTTATTCATAGACAAAGAAGACATACACTTAGACCAGTTGATATCTTGCTGCATGTGACCCAGAGTCATGCTACCGCACAATCGGAGAACCTTATGTTTAATGCTCTAGTTCTAAATCAAGAAGACAAACGTACTATCGCTAACATCGAGCAAATCGATGAAACACAACTGCCTGAAGGCGACGTTCTGATTGACGTTGATTACTCATCGTTAAACTACAAAGACGGTCTTGCGATCACAGGTAAAGGTAAAATCATCCGTAACTTCCCGATGGTGCCAGGTATTGACCTAGCAGGTACGGTAGTAAGCTCAGAAGACGACCGCTACCAAGCTGGTGACAAAGTTGTCCTTACTGGCTGGGGCGTGGGTGAAAACCACTGGGGTGGTATGTCTCAGCGTGCTCGTCTAAAAGCAGATTGGCTAGTACCACTACCAAAAGGTCTAGACAGCAAGAAAGCAATGATGGTTGGTACTGCTGGTTTCACAGGCATGCTATGTGTTCAAGCACTGCTTGATGCAGGCATCAAACCTGAAAATGGTGAAATCCTTGTAACTGGCGCAAGTGGCGGTGTAGGCTCAGTCGCAGTAACGCTTCTAGCACAGCTTGGCTACAAAGTTGCTGCAGTGACAGGTCGTGTAGAAAAAAATGGCCCGCTACTTGAAAAACTAGGTGCTAGCCGCATCATCGACCGTACTGAATTTGAAGAACCAGCACGTCCACTTGAAAAGCAAGTATGGGCAGGTGCGGTTGATACTGTAGGCAGCAAAGTACTGGCTAAAGTATTGGCGCAAATGGATTACAACAGTGCAGTTGCAGCTTGTGGTCTTGCTGGTGGTTTTGATCTACCAACCACAGTGATGCCGTTCATCCTACGTAATGTTCGCCTACAAGGTGTGGACTCAGTAATGTGCCCAACAGAGAAACGTATCGCTGCATGGGAAAAGCTGGTCGAGCTACTACCAGACAGCTACTTCGAGCAAGCGTGTACTGAAGTTGCTCTTGCTGAAGCACCAAAATATGCAGAAGACATCACCAACGGTCAAGTAACGGGTCGTGTGGTTATCAAGCTATAAACACTGACTCAGTGTAAACAGACGAAGAGCCGGCATTGCTGGCTCTTTTTTGTTAGCAGTTCAGTCCCATATCTTCGATACGTTTAGCTATCAGACGGCTACACTCTTCACGCACAATCGTTCTTAACCATTCTTGAGCGGGAGAATGCTCGCAACGCGCATGCCAAATCATCGAGTATTCAAACGGCGTGAATTGGAATGGTAACGGTTTCACCACCAAGTCATAACGCTCGGCAACCAGATACGCCAAGTCCGCTGGCACTGTGATGATAATTGGCAAGGTATCCATGATCGCCAATGCGGCTTCTAAATGATAAGCCCGCAGAACCATTTTACGCTTAGGTTTCTCCATCAAAGCTTGTTCGATCAGTGCCTTAACACCATCACTGATGGCGATCATGGCATGTGGATGACTCAGATAATCATCCAAGCTCATTTCTTTATCCGCTAATGGATGCTGTTTTGAAAGCATACACAGCACCCCCACTCGCCCCAACACTTCACTGCGTAGAGGCTCCACCGGGCCTGTCGGGCGACAAATCGCTAAGTCTGCACCTTCATAAGTGAGCTGATCTGATAAACGGTCGTGTTGCAGTGGTAAGAAGTTGAAAGACACGTTTGGCGCTTCTTGGTAAATTCTCGGCAAAGCGAACGGTAAGATTGTTTGCATGGCATAGTCGGTGGTCACGATGTTGAAAGTCTGTACGCATTGCAATGGGTCAAACTCAACCGGAGATAACAACTGACGTAAAGACTCTAATGGTTCGCCCAATGAGCGATCGATCTCTAACGCTTTCTGAGTTGGGATCAAATGCTGTCCCTGACGAGTAAACAGCGGGTCTCCCAATAAGTCACGTAGACGACCAAGCACACGACTCATTGCCGATTGACTCAAGTTCAGACGTGTTGCCGCCTTACTGACACTGTTTTCTTCTATCAGTACTCGCAACGCAACCAGTAAATTTAAATCTCGGCGATAGATATCTTCCAGTTCCACGAATTAGCCACTTATTTTGTATGTGTTTGGGTAAATTGTACTCTTCAGGCAAAAAAAATCCCGCCTTTCAGCGGGGAAGCCCAAGAAAAATGGGGATAGTGTCGGAATGAAGTGTCGGTAAAAATAGGTGAGCGTTATTAAAAGCATTCTGATCCAAGCAAGAAGCGCTAATTTTCTTGCTCAGATGCGCCAGACCATCTGCGCATCTCGATCCAAATCCCAATAATAGTGGCAACCATGCCTACTAGAGGCGTCAAAGAGGTGTCAGCTGGCGTCCTGAGTACCAATGCACAAAACGAGATAAAGCACAGCACTGAGTAAATCGTAAGTCTGTCTAACGCTGTTAACATTGCCTCTCCCTTGCTAGTTGTTACCAAATTGTTAATTTAAGGTAAAACAAAAAATTTGATTTGCCAAGTGGTTATTGAATATTTTTTCAACGAAAGTAAAATTCAACGCTCAGTTAGTTACGAGAATCACACTATGAGCTTTAATCCTGAACTGGCAAACAAGACATTAGAGGCGGAAGGACTGCGCTGCCCAGAGCCAGTGATGATGGTCAGGAAGACAATTCGCAACATGCAAGATGGTGAGATTTTGCTGGTCAAAGCAGACGATCCATCCACGACTCGAGACATTCCGAGTTTCTGCCGCTTTATGGACCACCAGTTAGTTGCGGCACAAACGGAGCAAGTTCCGTATCAGTACCTGATCAAGAAAGGATTGGAATAATCTGGTCGAACTAAAAACGGCAGCCTATATTGGCTGCCGTTTGTTTATTCGTCGTATTCGAGTGTGCGAACTTCTGATTGGAGCTTGTTAAGTTGTTTCTTCATTGCCCGCATCTCTTCATGCATAGGAATGATGTGAGCGACACGAATCCACGCTTCTACTGTCAATCCAGTAAGAACGAACGATCCTGCTACAATCGGTAACCACATATCAGTTAGCACCATCGCTAGTAAACACAGCGCTAAACCAAAAGTGAATAAATAACTCTGACTCTTCGGGGACATCCCCATGTAACGTGTAAGCATAAACTTGCCCTCTCGCTATCATTCACACCATTAAACTACCATGACAAGTATGACACTTATATGTCATCCGTCACGCAACGGAACGATTTAGAGTCAGAGTTTGAACTCGCGCAGCACGCCACTAATGATTGATAACTCACATCATTTCACGTGCAAAAAATCAGAACAGTGCAGCCCCTATTGCCAAAGCAATAAACAAAAATGCGGTGATTTTACGGATCAGCCCTAAAGGCATCTTGTCGGCCGACAATTTACCAATCAGGACCACAGGAACATTCGCCAGCAGCATACCGATTGTGGTACCGATAATCACCAAACTTAACGCATCCGCGTATTGCGCCCCTAAGATGGAAGTGGCGATCTGAGTTTTATCGCCTATCTCCGCAACGAAGAACGCGATAAAACTGGCAATAAATGGGCCTCGATTAGAAATCTGCTCGTCATCATCCAGTTTATCCGGGATCAGAACCCAAGCCGCCATCGCGACAAAACTGACCACCAGCACCCACTTTAAAATCTCAGGTGATAGATAGTCTGCGACAACCACACCTAACCATGCAGCCAAAGCGTGGTTGGCAATAGTTGCCAAAAAGATTGCTGCAATAATTGGGATTGGTTTTCGGTAACGACTTGCGAGTAATAGAGATAGCAATTGGGTCTTATCGCCAATTTCTGCTAACGCTACAGTAGTAATTGAAATAGCTAAAACGCTCACGACATGCTCATTGGGGCAGGGATTATTATTTTTAACCGAAGACAAACCTCACGCCCCTACCCCGGTTCGTGATGATTTGTCTAAGGTCTTGCTAAACTTGAAAGGCTTCAAGTCTCGAACGCCATGGTGATTTTGCACCAATTATGTTGACGGACGAACCAGATGAAACAGAAACTTCATCAGGTAAGCTACTCCCCAAAGACAGGCGCAATTCTAGCCACCTTTGTTGCGCTTCTCAAGAGCCAAAGCAGGCAAAAACTCCCTTTTAGGAAAAATACAGCAGATAACGCGGTAAAAATTCATTAAAGGAGAAAATCGCCCACGAATTAATCAAGATTAGCTCTACTCCCATGCTCAATATCTGGTTATACTAGATTGTTAATTTATTCAACCGTAATTACTCTTTATCGCCGTTGTTAGAGTTGAAAAACTCGGCATAGATGACGAATTAACGAGTAACAAGAGAATCGCGCGAACCTGACTTATGCAAAAATACGATATCAAAACCTTCCAGGGAATGATCCTCGCGCTGCAGGATTATTGGGCTCAAAATGGTTGTACCATTGTTCAACCGCTAGATATGGAAGTGGGTGCGGGTACCTCTCACCCAATGACCTGTCTACGAGCGCTTGGCCCAGAGCCAATGTCGACAGCTTACGTACAACCTTCACGTCGTCCTACTGATGGCCGTTACGGTGAAAACCCTAACCGTCTTCAGCACTACTACCAATTCCAAGTAGCGCTAAAACCATCGCCTGACAATATTCAAGAGTTGTACCTTGGCTCCCTTGAAGTTCTTGGTATTGACCCTCTTGTACACGACATCCGTTTCGTAGAAGACAACTGGGAAAACCCAACACTAGGCGCATGGGGTCTGGGCTGGGAAGTTTGGCTAAACGGCATGGAAGTGACCCAGTTTACTTACTTCCAGCAAGTTGGTGGTCTTGAGTGTAAGCCAGTAACTGGTGAGATCACTTACGGTATCGAACGTCTAGCAATGTACATCCAAGAAGTAGACTCTGTTTACGACCTAGTTTGGAACATCGCACCAGATGGCAGCAAAGTGACTTACGGTGATATCTTCCACCAAAATGAAGTAGAGCAATCGACTTACAACTTCGAGCACGCAGACGTTGAATTCCTATTTGGTTTCTTCGAGCAGTGTGAGAAAGAGTGTAAAGAGTTGCTTGAGCTTGAAAAGCCACTGCCACTACCTGCTTACGAGCGCATTCTAAAAGCCGGTCACGCATTCAACCTACTAGACGCGCGTAAAGCGATCTCAGTAACTGAACGTCAGCGTTACATCTTGCGCATTCGCGATCTGACTAAGTCAGTAGCAGAAGCATACTACGCATCGCGTGAAGCTCTTGGCTTCCCAATGTGTAAGAAAGAACAAGCGTAAGGGGTAGAGAACATGGCAAAAGAATTTCTAATCGAGCTAGGTACAGAAGAGCTACCACCAACGCAACTTCGTACACTAGCTGAAGCATTCGCAGCAAACTTCGAAGCAGAACTAAAAAGCGCTGAGCTTGCTCACGAAGGCGTGAAATGGTTTGCGGCTCCTCGTCGTCTTGCACTTAAAGTCGCGGCACTAGCAGAAAGCCAATCAGACAAAATCGTTGAAAAACGTGGCCCTGCGGTTTCTGCAGCGTTTGACGCGGAAGGCAACCCAACCAAAGCGGCTCAAGGCTGGGCACGCGGTTGTGGTATTTCTGTTGACCAAGCAGAGCGCATGGTTACAGATAAAGGTGAATGGCTACTGTTCAAACAAGAAGTGAAAGGTCAGCCAACGACTGAGATCGTCGTTGAACTTGCAGCGAAAGCACTAGCAAACCTACCTATCGCAAAACCAATGCGCTGGGGTAACAAAACGACTCAATTTATCCGCCCAGTGAAAACGCTAACCATGCTGATGGGCAGCGACCTAATCGAAGGCGAGATCCTTGGTGTCGCTTCTGACCGCACTATCCGTGGTCACCGCTTCATGGGTGAACAAGAGTTCACTATCGATTCTGCTGAGCAATACCCTGCAATCCTAGAAGAGCGCGGTAAAGTTATGGCAGATTACGAAGCACGTAAAGCCATCATCCTAGCTGACGCACAAAAAGCGGCAGCAGAAGTTGGCGGTATCGCTGATCTAGAAGATGACCTAGTAGAAGAAGTCACGTCTCTGGTTGAATGGCCAGTAGTACTTACAGCGAAGTTCGAAGAAGAGTTCCTAAAAGTACCTTCTGAAGCGTTGGTTTACACCATGAAAGGTGACCAGAAGTACTTCCCTGTTTATGACGAAAACAAGAAGCTACTACCTAACTTCATCTTCGTATCGAACATCGAATCAAAAGAACCTCGTTACGTAATCGAAGGTAACGAGAAAGTGGTTCGTCCTCGTCTTGCTGACGCAGAGTTCTTCTTCAACACAGACCGTAAGCGTCCGCTTATCGACCGTCTTCCTGAACTAGAGCAAGCGATCTTCCAAAAGCAACTGGGTACGATCAAAGACAAAACAGACCGCATCACTGAACTTGCTGGCTACATTGCAGAACAAATCGGTGCTGACGTTGAGAAATCAAAGCGTGCTGGTCTACTAGCAAAATGTGACCTAATGACCTCTATGGTATTCGAATTTACGGATACTCAAGGTGTGATGGGTATGCACTACGCGCGCCACGACGGTGAAGCAGAAGAAGTTGCAGTCGCACTGAACGAGCAATACATGCCTCGTTTCGCAGGTGATGAACTGCCATCTAACGGCGTTTCAACTGCTGTAGCAATGGCAGACAAACTAGACACTATCGTCGGTATCTTCGGTATTGGTCAAGCGCCTAAAGGCAGCGACCCATTCGCACTACGCCGCGCATCTCTAGGTGTACTGCGTATCATCGTTGAATACGGCTACAACCTAGATCTTGTTGACCTAGTTGCGAAAGCGAAGTCACTGTTTGGCAACCGCCTAACCAACGACAACGTTGAACAAGACGTGATTGAGTTCATGCTTGGTCGTTTCCGTGCTTGGTACCAAGACGAAGGCTTCAGCGTAGACATCATTCAAGCGGTTCTAGCTCGTCGTCCGACGAAACCAGCAGACTTCGACCAACGAGTTAAAGCGGTTTCTCACTTCCGTGAACTAGAAGCAGCAGAGTCTCTAGCAGCAGCGAACAAACGCGTAGGTAACATCCTAGCGAAATTCGACGGCGAACTAGCAGCAGACATCGACCTAGCACTTCTACAAGAAGACGCAGAGAAAGCACTAGCAGAAAGCGTTGAAGTAATGACAGAAGCGCTAGAGCCAGCATTTGCTACAGGTAACTACCAAGAAGCCCTAAGCAAGCTAGCAGACCTACGTGAACCAGTTGATGCGTTCTTTGATAACGTAATGGTAATGGCAGACGACGAAGCACTTAAGAAGAACCGTCTGACACTACTGAACAACCTGCGTAACCTGTTCCTACAGATCGCAGACATTTCTTTGCTTCAAAAGTAATTCATTACTCTTCGAAGTGATTAAGAAATAAGTAAAAGGGAAGCAGATGCTTCCCTTTTTTGTTGCCTTCAAACCGATGAAGGTGACGCTTATTATTCATTTTGTGAACAAGGCGAAAATTTGTAGGGTGAGACGCGTTTAACTTGTTGGTGTAGAGCTCGGATTGTAGAGGCACAGTTTTGCTATAACTGGACTGTTTATTCGGGGGAAGGACACAATGAAAAAAACAATTCTCGCACTCTCTATCGGTCTACTGAGCGCCTGCAGCCAGATACCAGAAAATGCCATCGTATTAAGCGTTGATGATGACACCGCTGTTTTTGAGGAAAACTCACAAGGCTTACTTGTCGCCGAGCAAAAACTCGAAAAAGGCAGTTATAACTTTACTATTGCTGACAGCAAGCAAAGCTGTGGCAGTAGCTTTGCCCTAGCAGAAGAAGATCGCATCAAGTTCAATCGTCCATTAAAAATGGATAACTGCGCCACTGATGCACAAATGCCGCTGCGCATCTTCAAAGCCAATACCTATCAATTTACGCTCAACCCAACCACCAACGAGCTAACGGTAAAAATCAAACCAAAACAGAGTCAGGACATCACCTACTCTTGCCCTGTCGCAACTGACGCGCCAAAAACCATCAATGTTGCTCAAACCTTTAATGATGGCACTGTCGTTCGCGATGCCTTAACCGGACAAGAAGCCACAGTCGCCAACGGCAGCGTCACCATGCAGCCGGGTCCTATGAGCCAAGGTCTATTGCTGCTAGAAGAAGTTGAACAGCAAGCCGATAAACCGTTCAGCTGGGATAACGCAACGGTGTACTTCGTCATGACCGACCGCTTCTACAATGGCAACCCAGACAATGACAACAGCTACGGTCGCAACAAAGACGGAAAATACGAGATTGGTACCTTCCACGGCGGTGACTTAGCGGGTCTGACGAAAAAACTCGATTACATCGAATCACTTGGTGTGAATGCTATCTGGATAACGTCACCACTGGAACAAATCCACGGCTGGGTTGGCGGCGGCGATAAAGGCGACTTTAAGCACTATGGCTACCACGGCTACTATCACCAAGATTGGACCAAGCTTGATGCCAACATGGGTACCGAAGATGAACTCAGAACCTTCGTCGATACCGCCCACAAGAAAGGTATCCGCGTGATTTGGGATGTGGTCATGAACCACACAGGTTATGCGACATTAGCAGACATGCAGGAATTCGGATTTGGTCAGCTTTACCTTGATGACCAAGAAGCCAAACAAGTCCTTGGTGAAAAATGGACCGACTGGCAGCCAAAATCAGGACAAAGCTGGCACAGCTTCAACGACTACATCAAATACGGTGATAGCGAAGCGTGGGATAAATGGTGGGGCAAAGACTGGATTCGCACCGACATTGGCGACTACGATGCTCCGGGCTACAACGACATCACCATGTCTTTGAACTACCTACCGGATCTCAAAACCGAATCGACTCAGAAAACCGGATTACCAAACTTCTTCCGCAATAAAGACACCAATGCGCAAGATGAGCTGCAAACCCCACGTGAACACCTGATTACCTGGTTATCCGATTGGGTACGTGACTACGGCATTGACGGCTTCCGTGTCGACACTGCAAAACACGTTGAAATGGAAGCGTGGGCAGAGCTGAAAGCCAGCACCACCCAAGCGCTTGCCCAGTGGAAGCAAAACAACCCGGACAAAGCCTTGGATGACTTACCTTTCTGGATGACGGGTGAAGTGTGGGCACACAGCGTGGTGAAAAGCCCGTATTTCGATAACGGCTTCGATTCCATCATCAACTTCGAGTTCCAATCTGACGTAGCACCAAAAGCGCTGAAGTGTTTCGCTCAACTTGATAATGATTACCGCCGCTATGCAGAACGCATCAATACCGATCCTGAGTTCAACGTGTTGAGCTACCTGTCTTCACACGATACACAACTGTTTTGGTCAGCGCGCAGCCGCAGCTTTGATGACCAAGCACGTGCAGCAAATGCACTGATGCTGGCTCCCGGTGCAGTACAGATCTATTACGGTGATGAGATAGCTCGTGATTTTGGCATTACTGGTTCAGACGCCCACCAAGGCACACGCTCAGATATGCCATGGGATAAGATTCATGGCGAGCGTGAGGATCTACTGCAACATTGGCAAAAGTTGGGCGAATTCCGTAAACGCCACCCAGCGGTAGCTCAAGGTAAGCACATCACTCGCAACCAAGAAGGTTACTACGCGTTCGAACGCCAATACCAAGACGACAAGGTGCTGATTGTTTACACCGGTGAGTAAATCACACTCTCTCCACCAGCAAGGGAAGCATAAGCTTCCCTTTTTTATTGCTGTTTTTGTCCTTTTGTCTCGTTCCTCTGGTCTGATGACGCACTTTTTTCTTTTTCGGCTTAATTCACACTTTGCGTTAATTACACATTGAGGTAAGGTCAAGGATTACTCGATAAGCCGATAAAACATCGGCATAAACATACACAAAGCAATCACAATGAATTAGGTATAAGTCAGCATGCAGTTCTCAAAGTTTGGTGAAAAATTTAATCAGTATTCAGGTATTACGCAGTTAATGGACGATTTGAATGATGGTCTGCGCACACCAGGTGCCATCATGCTCGGTGGAGGTAATCCTGCCGCCATTCCTGCCATGCTCGATTACTTTCACCAAGCCAGTGAGGAAATGCTCGCCAGTGGGGAGCTCGTCGCCGCCCTTGCCAACTACGATGGCCCGCAGGGTAAAGACGCGTTCGTCAAAGCGCTAGCTCAGTTATTCCGTGAAACTTACGGCTGGGATATTTCCGAAAAGAACATCAGCCTAACTAACGGTAGCCAGAGTGGCTTCTTCTACTTGTTCAACTTGTTGGCAGGTAAACAGCCAGACGGTTCGCACAAGAAAGTGCTACTGCCTATCGCTCCTGAATACATCGGTTATGGTGATGCTGGCATTGATAAAGATATCTTTATCTCTTACCACCCAGAAATCGAGCTGTTAGATAACGGTCTGTTTAAATACCACGTCGATTTTGAGCAGCTAACCGTCGACGACTCTGTTGCGGCAATCTGTGCATCTCGTCCAACCAACCCAACGGGTAATGTACTGACAGACGAAGAAGTACGTAAGCTGGACAAGCTAGCACGTGAGAACAACATCCCACTGATCATCGATAACGCCTACGGTCTACCTTTCCCGAACATCATCTTTGAAGATGTCGAACCGTTCTGGAATGAAAACACCATCCTATGCATGAGCCTATCTAAACTTGGCTTGCCGGGCGTGCGTTGTGGCATTGTGATTGCGAGTGAAGAAATCACTCAAGCGTTAACCAATATGAACGGCATCATCAGCCTAGCGCCGGGCAGTGTTGGTCCAGCGCTGGCAAACCATATAATTGGCAAAGGCGATCTTCTTAAACTGAGTTCAGAGGTGATTAAGCCGTTCTACAAGCAAAAATCACAACGTGCGGTTGAACTGCTCCAACAAGCAATTACCGATGAGCGATTCCGCATCCACAAGCCGGAAGGCGCTATCTTCTTGTGGTTATGGTTTGATGAACTGCCAATCACAACAATGGAACTGTACCAACGCTTGAAAGCGCGTGGCGTATTGATTGTCCCTGGTGAATATTTCTTTATTGGTCAGCAAGACGAGTGGGATCACGCGCACCAATGCCTGCGTATGAACTACGTTCAAGATGATGAGATGATGCAAAAAGGCATTGCGATTATCGCTGAAGAAGTGGAAAAGGCTTACCGCGAAGGTAAATAGACGGATTGAACTCAGCCGTTCTTCTCTTTGAAATTACGGCTTTAAAATAGCGGATTTGAAAACCCCAAACTAAAAAGAGCGCCCATATGGCGCTCTTTCTCATTCTATAACCGGGTGGTTAACTGATTAGTTGTTCTCAATCAGGTTGTTACCACCGATAGCAATCTTACGTGGTTGCATGGCTTCAGGGATTTCACGAACTAAATCGATATGAAGCAGACCGTTTTCCATTGATGCACCCACGACTTTTACGTAATCCGCTAGCTGGAATTTACGTTCAAAATCGCGTTCTGCAATACCTTGGTAAACATAGTTTTTGCCTTCTTCGGCTTTACGTTCGCCCTTCACAATCAACATGTTTTCGTTTTGAGTCAGATCGAGTTGGTCTTCAGAGAAGCCAGCAACGGCCATAGTAATACGGTAGTTGTGCTCGTCTTTTTGCTCAATGTTGTATGGAGGGTAACCGCCAGAAGTATTTTTCGCTGTATTCGCTTCCATCAGGTTTAGCAGACGATCAAAGCCAATTGCATTACGGTATAGTGGTGAGAAGTCTACATTACGCATAAATCTATCCTCTTAATTAAGCAATAGTCTTAGTTCAGATGAGTTTCATCCTACTGGCGTGTTTATGCAAAAACCAACGCCGAACTAAGAGATTCTTATCATTCCACTGGCCTTGGTTTGGCTCGGAGACATGATATTGAATCTAAAGGTTTAAGTTGTGTGCCAAAACGCCATATCCTCTTCTGAGCGATCTCGTTTTAGCGATTCCAGAGGGCTGGTCTTCTAGTCTCTAGCAAGCCAGTCACCCTCTTCACAACTAGATATAAGGTCGTCAAAAATGACTTTCAAGGGAAAAAATAAAAAATTTTTAAAGCATCCACTATCCCCTTGAACAGCTTAGTTCCTCATCACTTCGCGATCAGTGATAAAAAGCCCGCCGTTCTGGAGGGCTCAATCTACACTTTACTTGCGGGAGGATTTACGCGCTTTTACAACGCCCTTTTCTGCCGCCTTTTCCTGCTTTAGTTTGCGCTTTTCTTTTAGACTCAACTGCGGTTGTTTCTTTTCTTTCTTACTCATGACTTCACCTCTATTTATTGGCACAACAGACAACCACACAGCATTTTCTGAGCTGGTGGCTGCGATTGATGAACAATTTCAGTAATCACAAAGCAGCGTCGCTGATTAAAAATTTCCACTTCGAGCGCATCATTTTTAGCTCGACCTAACAGTCGAGACCCCAAATAAGAATCGACCGCGAGCATACCTGTCATGGGTTGCCCCTTGCGCGAGCTGACCAATGTCATGCGATATTGATAGGCGCGTTCAACATCCACTAAGCGAACCGTGTCTCCAACCGCAATACGAGCTCGGTTACGGCAATGGGCTTGTTGCTCGCAGGTTTCAAATAGCGATAACAACCTTAGTGGTGATTGATAGGTTAAAAAGCGACTGGTTAACCACCAAGTTCGCAGCGCCAAGCAGTACGCCGAGAACCAGCGTTCAAACATGATTATTTCCTTCTTAATGCCTTGTCTTACAAATAAATTCAGTGCATTGAACCGGAAGTGCATCACTTCCGGCTTAGTTCAGGAAAATCATCACCATTTTCTTAGTCTCCTTATTCATCAGTTCTTCAGCACTATAGCGAGCAGAAAAAAGAAAGCAAAAACGCTCAAGCGAACAAAATGGCGAGAAAAAAAGAAAACAGAAATAAAATGGCAGGCTTGATCGGGTTGTTGGCAGTTAGTACCAGAAAAACATCAGCTTTGGCAGAAAGTGGCGATTTTAGCTGGTGGTAAAACAAAAAAAGCAGCGATTTCTCGCTGCTTTTTACTATCACGAACAGTGTCGTTATACGTCTAGGTTCGCTACTTTCAGTGCGTTCTCTTCGATGAAGTTACGACGAGGTTCTACTTGGTCACCCATTAGCGTAGTGAACAGTTGATCTGCGCCTACCGCATCTTCAATCGTTACCTGCATCATACGACGAGTTTCTGGGTCCATGGTGGTTTCCCAAAGTTGGTCTGGGTTCATCTCACCTAGACCTTTGTAGCGCTGACGGCTTAAGCCACGCATTGACTCTTTCACTAACCAGTCAAGCGCTTCTGCAAAGTTTGCCACTGGCATAGTACGCTCACCACGTTTGATGTACGCGCCTTCTTCCAGAAGTCCATCAAGTGCTTCTGATAGATCAGCCAACTTGCCGTACTCTTTCGAGTTTAGGAAGTCGATGCTAATTGCATGTTCGTGCGTCACTCCGTGAGTACGAACCACAATCTTAGGCAAGTTTAAGCCTAGCTCTTCGTGCTGCTCAACTTCGTAGCTGTACTGGCTTGCACCCACTTCTTTCGCATTCAGCTGCTCAATAAGCTGCTTCGTCCACGCTTCCACAACTGATGCGTCATGGCATTGCTCTGGCGTTAGACGAGGAGTGTAAATCAACTCGTTTACCAAAGCACTTGGGTAGCGACGGCTCATACGTTCCGCCAGTTTAATACCCGCATTGTACTGTTGAACAAGCTTCTCTAGTGCTTCACCAGCCAGTGCAGGTGCTTCTGCGTTTACGTGTAGCGATGCATTATCCAGAGCTAATGATACTTGGTATTGGTTCATCGCTTCTTCATCTTTGATGTACTGCTCTTGTTTGCCTTTTTTCACTTTGTATAGTGGTGGCTGAGCGATGTAGACATAGCCACGCTCGATAAGCTCTGGCATTTGACGGTAGAAGAAGGTCAACAGTAGCGTACGGATGTGCGAACCATCGACATCGGCATCGGTCATGATGATGATGTTGTGGTAACGAAGCTTGTCCGGGTTGTACTCGTCACGACCGATACCACAACCTAGTGCGGTGATCAGTGTTGCTACTTCTTGAGAAGATAGCATCTTGTCGAAACGTGCTTTTTCTACGTTAAGAATCTTACCTTTTAGCGGTAGGATTGCTTGGTTCTTACGGTTACGGCCTTGTTTTGCGGAGCCGCCTGCCGAATCACCCTCCACTATGTATAGTTCAGAGAGTGCCGGATCTTTTTCCTGACAGTCTGCAAGTTTACCTGGAAGGCCAGCTAGGTCTAGTGCACCTTTACGGCGCGTCATTTCACGAGCTTTACGCGCAGCTTCACGTGCACGTGCTGCATCGATGATTTTCGAACAAACCATCTTCGCTTCTGTCGGGTTCTCAATCAGGAACTCAGACAGTTTTTCACCCATTGCAGACTCAACAGCTGATTTCACTTCAGAAGAAACTAGTTTGTCTTTTGTTTGGCTTGAGAACTTAGGATCAGGCACTTTCACCGAAACAACCGCAGTTAGACCTTCACGCGCATCGTCGCCTGAAGTCGCTGTTTTCGCTTTCTTCGAGAAACCTTCTTTATCCATAAAGCTGTTCAATGTACGTGTTAGCGCAGCACGGAAACCAGCAAGGTGAGTACCACCATCACGCTGTGGGATATTGTTGGTAAAGCAGAAGATGTTCTCTTGGAAACCATCGTTCCATTGCATCGCCACTTCAACTGAAATGCCGTCTTCACGCTCAGAGTTAAAGTGGAAGATTTTTTCGATGATTGGCGTTTTGTTGGTGTTTAGGTGATCAACGAACGCTTGAATACCACCTTCATACATGAAGTGATCATGTTTGTCCGCTTCACGTTCATCAACCAATTTGATCGACACACCAGAGTTCAGGAATGACAGTTCACGCAGGCGTTTCGCCAGAATGTCATAGTGGAACTCAGTGTTAGAGAACGTCTCGGCACTTGGCCAGAAACGAATTTGTGTACCGGTTTTATCCGTATCACCCACAACGGCTAGTGGCGCTTGAGGCTCACCATGGCGGTAGGTTTGCGTATGGATATGACCACCACGATGAATCGTTAGCTCAACTTTCTCTGATAGTGCGTTTACTACTGAAACACCTACCCCGTGAAGACCACCCGATACTTTGTATGAGTTATCGTCGAACTTACCACCCGCGTGAAGAACCGTCATGATTACTTCTGCTGCAGAGACATTTTCCTCAGAGTGGATTTCTGTTGGAATGCCACGACCATCATCGCTAACGGAAACCGAGTTATCCTCATGAATTGTCACAACGATGTCTTTACAGTGACCTGCCAACGCTTCATCAATTGAGTTATCCACCACCTCGAAAACCATGTGGTGAAGGCCGGTGCCGTCGTCCGTATCGCCGATGTACATTCCTGGACGCTTACGTACCGCATCCAGACCCTTCAGTACCTTAATACTCGATGAATCGTAATTTTCAGACATGAGTTTCTCTCTTCTAGTTTGACTCTATCCTGCCATGTTCCACATGAAACAATTTACCGTTATCGTCCAACATATCGGCGATTTGGCTTTCAGTGATAGAGCTTACAAATACTTGTGCGCCCGTCTCTTTTAAGCAGTCAGCAAGACGCTTGCGACGTTGGCTATCTAATTCCGACGCGAAGTCATCAATTAGGTAAATGCATTGTTTACCGGCCATCTCTGTCAGGTGTTGCCCTTGCGCTACACGCAATGCACACACCATGAGTTTTAATTGACCGCGTGACAGAACATCTTCAACGGGCGTTCCGTTCACTTTAATGCGCAAATCAGCTTTGTTTGGGCCACTAAAGGTGTATCCCAATGCCTGATCACGCTCAAAATTCTTTTCTAGTATCTCGTGGTATGGAGTGTCTTTATCCCAGCCACGATAATACTTCAATTGGATCTCAAATTCTGGCAAAAATGTCTGACAGATAGTTTCTGCGACAGTTTTCATCTGCTCGATGTAACTTGCTCGCCATTGGCTGATGTTTTCAGCCAATCCTGCCATTTCCTGATCCCAATAACTGAGCTCACGATAACTATTGGCGGTTTTCAACAACGCGTTGCGCTGCTTGTTCAGGCGCTTGAACCTTCCCCATGCTTGATAAAAAGCGGGCTCGGTATGAAACACGCCCCAATCAATAAACGCACGACGATGTTTAGGGCCATCTGTCAGTAAATCAAACCCTTCTGGGTGTATCAACTGCAGAGGCAGAACTTGTGCCAACTGCGCTAATTTTTGTCCAGATTGACCGCCTATTTTAACCTCTGTTGAGCCATCACGCTGCTTATTAATGCCGATAGGTAGCTCAAATTGATCCGAGTTCAAAAAACGACCATGAACAAACAGTTCGTCACACTCATTTTGTATCACTCGTCCGGTGAGAGAGCTCTTGAATGAGCGGCCATGCCCGAGCAGATAAACCGCTTCTAAGACACTGGTTTTACCGCTGCCGTTCGGCCCGATAAGAAAGTTAAAGCCTGCTGATAACTCAATATCACAGGCTTTAATGTTTCGAAACTGCTGAATGATGAGACGAGAAAGAGGCATTCAGTTGGCTTATAGACGAATTGGCATCACCACGTACATGGCACTGTCATCGTCGGCATTTTCAATCAACGCGCTAGCGTTAGCATCCGACATCGACACTCGTACATTTTCACAACGCAACGTGTTCAGAACATCAAGCACATAGCTTACGTTAAAGCCGATTTCGATGGCGTCACCTTCAAAGGTTACATCAAGCATCTCTTCCGCTTCTTCTTGTTCTGGGTTATTCGCGGTTATGCGCATTTCAGTATCAGCCAGATTCACACGCACGCCACGGAATTTTTCGTTGGAAAGAATAGCAGCACGAGAGAAGGCTTGGCGCAACTCGTCACAACTTGCTATTAGTGTCTTATTGGTGCTCTGAGGCAATACACGGCGGTAGTCAGGGAAACGACCATCAACCAACTTAGAGGTAAAAGTAAAGTTATTCACCTCAGCACGAACATTGGAGCTACCGATCTGAAGTACTACGGGCTGCTCTGGCGCATCCATCAACTTTACTAATTCTTGCACACCTTTGCGTGGCACGATGATTTGCTTCTGCGCAAAGTCCGCACCTAGCTGAGTTTGCGATACCGCCATACGGTGGCCGTCCGTCGCTACGCTGCGTAGCGTGGTGCCGTCAATTTCAAACAACATGCCGTTGAGGTAGTAACGAACGTCTTGATTCGCCATCGAGAACTGAGTTTTGTCGATCAGCGTACGTAAATCAGCTTGGCTCAGTGATACTTCCACTTCACTTTGCCAGTCTTCAATATTAGGGAAATCGTTCGCAGGAAGCGTTGCCAACGAGAAACGGCTGCGACCAGAGCGAACTTGTACGCGATCACCTTCTAATACAAATGTGATGATCGCATCGTCCGGTAAACCACGACAGATATCGAGAAACTTACGCGAAGGAACGGTAATGCTGCCCGCTTCAAAATCACCTTCTAGCGTCACTTTGCTTACTAACTCTACTTCAAGATCGGTTGCCGTCATCGACAATACGTTCTCTTCTACTTTAAGAAGTAGGTTACCCAGGATTGGCAGAGTTGGTCGGCCACCTAAAGCGCCCGAAACCTGCTGTAGCGGTTTGATTAAATGACTACGTTCAATGGTAAATTTCATGCTTGGCTCTTTACGCTGTCAGCTCAATAAATGATTTGCTTAGAATACCGTTATTCTAACCGATTACGAAGACAGGGTGCGAATCAAGTTAGAGTAATCTTCTTTAATGTCGTGGCTCTCTTCACGCAGCTGCTCAATCTTGCGACAAGCATGAAGTACGGTCGTATGATCGCGGCCCCCAAACGCATCGCCAATTTCAGGCAAGCTATGGTTGGTTAGTTCTTTTGCTAACGCCATGGCCAGCTGACGAGGACGCGCAACAGAACGAGAGCGACGCTTAGACAGCAAGTCCGCTACTTTAATCTTGTAATATTCCGCCACGGTCTTTTGAATGTTATCGATCGTCACCAGCTTCTCTTGTAGAGCAAGCAGATCGCGCAACGCTTCACGAACAAAATCAATCGTAATTGGACGACCAGTAAAGTTCGCGTTCGCGATAACACGGTTCAGTGCACCTTCGAGCTCACGAACGTTCGAACGCAGACGCTTGGCAATGAAGAATGCCACTTCATCAGCAAGGTGGATTTGGTGATCTTCGGCTTTTTTCATCAAGATCGCCACACGCGTTTCAAGCTCAGGCGGCTCGATCGCAACAGTAAGACCCCAACCAAAGCGAGATTTAAGACGATCTTCAACGCCATTAATTTCTTTAGGATAACGGTCAGACGTTAGAATGATCTGCTGATTACCTTCCAATAGTGCGTTGAAGGTATGGAAGAATTCTTCTTGCGAACGTTCTTTATTAGCAAAGAATTGGATGTCATCGATAAGGAGTGCATCCACACTGCGGTAGTAGCGTTTGAATTCTTCAATCGCATTGTTTTGCAGCGCTTTCACCATGTCTTGCACAAAACGTTCTGAGTGCATGTAGACCACTTTTGCGTTCGGGTTGTTATCCACAATCGCGTTACCCACCGCATGCAATAAGTGGGTTTTACCCAAACCCGTGCCGCCGTATAGGAATAGTGGGTTGTAAGCTGCACCTGGGTTATCCGATACCTGACGCGCCGCAGCCAAACCCAGTTGGTTCGACTTACCTTCAACAAAGTTGTCGAACTTGTGTTTTGGGTTCATGTTTGAGCGGTGATTGATAGCCGCAATCGCTTGAGCGTCGTCATCCCAGGTTTTGTGTACTGGCTTACGCGCCTGTAATTGCGCAGGTGCAGATGACTCGGCAGCCACATCTGCAGGCGTACGTGTCGGCGCTGGTTTTGGAGCAGAGACAGGTCGGCTCCCCACTTCAAAGCGTAAGTTAGGAATGTCGCCACCACAGTATTCCTGCAGTAAGCGAGTAATATTGTTCAGATACTTATCACGCACCCAGTCCAACACGAAGCGGTTTGGCGCGAATAGAGTGAGAGTATTGTCATTGAGCTCCGCTTGTAGCGGACGAACCCACATGCTGAATTCTGTAGCTGGTAGCTCTTCTTGAAGCTGCTGCAAACATTGCAGCCAAAGCGAAGATGACACGGTGCCCCCACTGAGTAATTGAATTATCGGAAAAGACTGGCAATTTTACCTGTTGATAACCAAGATCGCCAGCGATTGATCGACGATCCAGTGAATAAGATCCAAGTTATTCACAATTATTTCTGCAAACTTGATGAGATCAACACACCTTGCCCCAAATTTGCCCACACAACGATCCACAATTGGGCAAAATTCACAAGATCGAGCGATTGGTGATAAGTCTGTGTATTATTTTATTCCCAATGTTGATTTTGTCGATCATTTCGCTAGGTTCAGTTCGCATTTTCGTCACATTTAACATTCTTCTTCTATTATCTAATAACTCACAGGTCTAGGTTATTGCTCTTGGTTATTTATTTAATTGAGCTAACTAACAGTAGTATTTCCAACCATAAAATTATGGAGATGTATTATGAAAAACTGGATTAAGGTTGCCGTTGCAGCCATTGCACTGTCGGCAGCAACCGTACAAGCCGCTACTGAAGTCAAAGTTGGTATGTCAGGTCGCTACTTCCCGTTTACTTTTGTAAAGCAAGACAAGCTACAAGGCTTTGAAGTCGACATGTGGGATGAAATCGGTAAACGTAACGATTACAAAATCGAATACGTAACAGCCAACTTCTCTGGTTTATTTGGTCTTTTAGAAACTGGTCGTATCGATACGATCTCCAACCAAATCACCATGACTGATGAGCGTAAAGCTAAATACCTATTTGCTGACCCTTACGTTGTAGATGGCGCACAAATTACCGTGCGTAAAGGCAACGACAGCATCAAAGGTGTTGACGATCTTGCGGGCAAAACCGTTGCGGTGAACCTAGGCTCTAACTTTGAGCAACTGCTGCGTCAATACGACAAAGACGGCAAGATCAACATTAAAACGTACGACACAGGTATCGAACATGACGTGGCGCTCGGTCGTGCAGACGCGTTTGTAATGGATCGTCTTTCTGCGTTAGAGCTGATTAAGAAAACTGGCCTTCCTCTGGAATTGGCAGGCGAACCGTTTGAGACCATTCAAAACGCATGGCCTTTCGTTGACAACGAGAAAGGTCGTAAGCTGCAAGAAGAAGTAAACAAAGCACTGGCTGAGATGCGCGCAGATGGTACAGTAGAGAAAATTTCCGTGAAGTGGTTTGGCGCTGACATCACGAAATAAGAACTCTTTGTACTTTAGGCCGCAAAGTGGTATCACTCTCGGACTAAAATAAACTTACGTAAAGGTGGAACTTGTTTTCCACCTTTTCTTTTCTCTAGCCTTTAGGTAAGCCGTATGGGATTTGACTTTAATTACATGTTGGAACTGCTGCCGATATTGCTGAAATATCTTGGCACAACCATGGAAATGGCGACATGGGGATTGGTGTTTTCGCTGATTTTATCCGTCATTTTAGCCAATATTCGCGTATTTAAACTGCCAGTTCTGGATCAATTAAGCCAACTGTACATCAGCTTCTTCCGTGGCACCCCACTGTTGGTTCAGCTTTTCCTGCTTTATTACGGCTTACCGCAAATTTTTCCATTGATGGTCGGTATCGACGCCTTTTCAGCAGCGGTTATCGGTTTAACGCTGCACTTTGCCGCTTATATGGCGGAAAGTATTCGTGCCGCCATTATTGGCATTGATCGCAGCCAAATGGAAGCGAGCTTATCGGTCGGTATGACGACATCCCAAGCAATGCGCCGAGTGATTTTACCTCAAGCAACGCGTGTCGCACTGCCTTCATTGATGAACTACTTCATCGATATGATCAAGTCAACGTCTCTCGCTTTCACGCTTGGTGTGGCCGAAATCATGGCGAAAGCACAGATGGAAGCCTCATCAAGTTTCCGTTTCTTTGAAGCTTTCCTTGCGGTTGCTCTTATTTACTGGGGCGTGGTGGTGATTCTGACTCGCGTACAAATCTGGGCAGAAGCAAAACTGAATAAGGCGTACGTACGATGATTAAGTTAGAAAATATTCACAAACGTTTTGGTGAGACTGAAGTGCTGAAAGGCATCGACCTCGATATTAAGCAAGGTGAGATCATCGTGATTATCGGCTCAAGTGGCACGGGTAAATCAACCTTGCTGCGTACGGTGAACTTTCTAGAGCAGGCAGATGAAGGTCGTATCACGATAGATGACATCTCCGTTGATACTCAAAAACACACTAAAGCCGAAGTATTAGCGCTGCGTCGTCGAACTGGCTTTGTGTTCCAAAACTATGCCCTGTTTGCCCATATGAATGCGCGTCAGAACATTGCCGAAGGTCTAGTGACCGTTCGAGGTTGGAAAAAAGCCGATGCTCTCAAACGAGCGCAACAAATTCTGGATGACATCGGTCTTGGGAATAAAGGCGATAGTTATCCAGCGGCATTGTCTGGCGGCCAACAACAACGTGTGGGTATCGGCCGAGCGATGGCGCTGCAACCAGAACTGCTGTTGTTTGACGAACCAACTTCTGCGCTGGATCCTGAATGGGTCGGTGAAGTTCTCTCATTAATGAAGAAGTTAGCTAATCAGCATCAAACCATGCTGGTGGTGACGCACGAGATGCAATTCGCGAAAGAAGTCGCTGATAGAGTGATCTTCATGGCGGAAGGCAATATCGTTGAGCAAGGTTCTCCACAGGATATCTTCGATAATCCACAAGATCCTCGTTTGAAAAAATTCCTTAACCAAGTAGGAATAGAGTAACGATCAAGCATCAGGATCGATTGATCCTTGAGATTTTACTCACACTACGTATAATCGCCCGGCCGGAATTTCGTACTCATTGAGTCATTGACACATTATGTGAGTGTGATTACAATTCCGCCTCTTTGTTGAGAGGCGTCGGTTGTCCTTCTCTATATAAAGAGCTTCTTTATATAAGAAAGCAAATACCCACGCCGGGTTTAACAAGAACCTAAAACTACTGATCAGTAAAGGTAATTATCATGAAACGCACTTTTCAACCTACAGTTCTAAAGCGCAAGCGTACTCACGGCTTCCGTGCTCGCATGGCAACTAAGAACGGTCGTAAAGTTATCAACGCACGTCGTGCAAAAGGCCGTGCGCGCCTATCAAAATAATCGCTAGTTTATTTTGAACACGTACGCGTTTAATCGGGAGTTACGTTTGTTAACTCCCGAGCATTATCAAAACGTCTTCCAGCAAGCTCATCGAGCTGGCTCGCCTCATTTCACCATCATTGCTCGCAATAACAAACTTTCTCACCCACGATTAGGTTTAGCGGTTCCCAAAAAGCAAATCAAAACGGCTGTCGGTCGTAACCGATTTAAGCGTTTGGCTCGTGAAAGCTTTCGTAACAATCAACATCAGCTTCCAAACAAAGATTTTGTTGTGATTGCAAAGAAAAGCGCGCAAGATTTAAGCAATGAGGAAATTTTTAAGTTGTTTGATAAGCTATGGCAACGCCTGTCTCGCCCTTCACGTGGATAGCCATTGGGCTCGTTTATCTGTATCGCTGGTTTATCAGCCCTTTGATTGGTCCTCGTTGCCGGTTCACACCAACCTGTTCCACTTACGCGCTAGAAGCTTTGAGAGCTCACGGTTTTGTAAAAGGATGTTGGTTATCAGGCAAACGTCTATTAAAATGCCACCCTTTGAATGAAGGGGGGTATGACCCCGTTCCACCAGTCCAAAAACAAGACAGAGATAACTAACGATGGATTCTCAACGTAATATCCTGCTCATCGGTTTGGCCCTGGTTTCTTTTTTGCTGTTTCAACAATGGCAAGTTGCAAAGAATCCAGAACCTCAAGCAGTTGAACAGGCTCAATCAAGCAGCACTCTACCTGCACCATCTTTTGCTGATGAACTTGACCCAGTTCCTGGTCAACAGCAAGCTTCTGCAAAAACTATCACAGTAACGACTGATGTTTTAACTCTGTCGATCGACACCGTTGGTGGCGATGTGGTACATGCCAACCTTAACGAATACTCTGCTGAGTTAGATTCATCAGATTCCTTTGTTCTGCTTAAAGACGCTCAAGGTCACCAATTTATCGCTCAAAGCGGTCTAGTGGGCCCTCAAGGTATCGACTTGAGCAGCACAAATCGCCCTCACTACAACGTAAGTGCAGACAGCTTCACAATGGCTGACGGTCAAGATGAACTTCGCGTTCCGATGACATTCACTGCAAACGGTATCGAATACACCAAAACTTACATCTTTAAACGCGGCAGCTACGCGCTTAATGTTGAATACGATGTAGTGAACAACTCAGGCAACAACGCAACATTTGGTATGTACGCTCACCTACGTCAAAACCTAATGGACGATGGTGGTAGCATCACAATGCCTACTTACCGTGGTGGCGCATACTCAACAGAAGATACGCGTTACAAGAAGTACAGCTTTGATGATATGCAGGATCGCAACCTGTCTCTTAACCTAGCCGATGGCCAAGGTTGGGCAGCAATGATTCAGCACTACTTTGCCGCAGCTTGGATCCCACGTAACGAACCAGGTACTAACCTATACACTCGTGTAATTGGCAACCTAGGCGACATCGGCGTTCGTATGCCGAACAAAACTATCGCAACAGGCGATCAGGCTAAGTTTGAAGCAACACTTTGGGTTGGTCCAAAACTGCAAGATGAAATGGCAGAAGTGGCACCTAACCTAGACCTAGTAGTGGACTACGGCTGGTTATGGTTCATTGCGAAGCCTCTTCATATGTTGCTTTCATTCATCCAGAGCTTTGTTGGTAACTGGGGTGTGGCAATCATCTGTCTGACCTTCATCGTTCGTGGTGCAATGTACCCACTAACAAAAGCGCAATACACGTCTATGGCGAAAATGCGCATGCTACAGCCTAAGCTGCAAGCAATGCGTGAGCGTATCGGTGATGACCGTCAGCGCATGAGCCAAGAAATGATGGAACTGTACAAGAAAGAGAAAGTGAACCCACTAGGTGGCTGTTTACCTCTTATCCTACAGATGCCTATTTTCATCGCGCTTTACTGGGCACTAATGGAATCGGTAGAGCTACGTCACTCTCCATTCTTCGGTTGGATTCATGACCTTTCAGCACAGGACCCTTACTACATCCTGCCACTATTGATGGGTGCGTCTATGTTCCTAATCCAGAAGATGAGCCCGACAACGGTAACGGATCCAATGCAGCAGAAGATCATGACCTTTATGCCGGTTATGTTTACCTTCTTCTTCTTGTTCTTCCCATCAGGTCTCGTTCTGTACTGGTTGGTGTCGAACATCGTAACGCTTATCCAGCAAACTCTGATCTACAAAGGATTAGAGAAAAAAGGCTTACACAGCAAGTAACCTTTTAGGAAATGATTGAGAAAGGCGGCCAAAAGGTCGCCTTTTTGTTTTTGGCTGATTACAATTCAGCTAATTAATTGTGATGGCTCCCTAGGTATCTTCCCTATAGCCCAGCTCAAAAGGCAAAATTATGACTACAGATACGATTGTCGCTCAAGCGACCGCGCCTGGTCGTGGCGGTGTCGGTATTATTCGAGTTTCTGGCCCTAAAGCCAACCAAGTGGCGTTAGAAGTCACTGGCAAAACACTAAAGCCCCGCTACGCAGAGTACCTGCCGTTTAAGTCAGAAGATGGCACTGTGCTTGATCAGGGCATCGCACTGTACTTCCCTAACCCACACTCATTTACAGGTGAAGACGTACTTGAGCTGCAAGGCCATGGCGGCCCTGTCGTGATGGATATGCTGATAAAACGCATTCTAGGTATAGATGGTATTCGAGCTGCTCGCCCTGGTGAGTTCTCTGAACGCGCATTTCTGAACGATAAACTCGACTTAGCTCAAGCCGAAGCGATTGCAGACCTCATTGATGCCAGTTCTGAAGAAGCAGCAAAATCGGCGCTGCAATCCTTACAGGGCGCATTTTCAGGCCGCATTAATACCTTAGTTGAGTCGCTGATTCATTTGCGTATCTATGTTGAAGCAGCCATCGACTTCCCTGAAGAAGAGATCGACTTTTTGGCCGACGGTAAAGTGGCTGGTGACCTACAAGCCATCATCGACAACCTAGATGCGGTGCGCAAAGAAGCTAACCAAGGCGCTATTATGCGTGAAGGGATGAAAGTCGTGATTGCGGGTCGTCCAAATGCGGGCAAATCAAGCCTGCTGAACGCGCTATCGGGTAAAGAGTCTGCAATCGTAACCGACATCGCAGGAACTACGCGTGATGTACTGCGTGAGCATATCCATATTGATGGCATGCCTCTGCACATCATCGATACTGCAGGTTTGCGTGATGCTTCCGATGAAGTAGAGAAAATCGGTATCGAACGCGCGTGGGATGAAATAGCCCAAGCAGACCGCGTGTTGTTCATGGTGGATGGCACGACAACCGATGCCACCGATCCGAAAGATATCTGGCCAGATTTTGTGGATCGCCTACCAGACAACATTGGCATAACTGTGATCCGTAATAAAGCGGATCAAACGGGTGAAGATATGGGGATCTGCCACGTCAATAACCCTACTCTTATCCGTTTGTCAGCGAAGACTGGTGCAGGGGTTGAAGCTCTGCGCGATCATCTCAAGGAGTGTATGGGTTTCTCTGGCAACAGTGAAGGTGGGTTTATGGCTCGTCGTCGTCATCTCGATGCATTAGAACGTGCCGCACAGCACCTTCAAATAGGCCAGGAGCAGCTTGAAGGCTATATGGCAGGTGAAATATTGGCTGAAGAGCTACGCATCACCCAACAACATCTCAATGAGATTACCGGTGAGTTCAGTTCTGACGACTTACTGGGACGAATCTTCTCTTCATTCTGTATCGGGAAGTAAATAATCGAACGCGCGGTGCTGAGCTTAACTCACACCGCGTTTCTTTTTGTACGGCAAGCCATCCATGAGCTTTAGCCGTCGCATTCAATAAGGAAGAAGTATGATCCACATTATTACAGGCAGCACGTTAGGTGGCGCAGAATACGTAGGGGATCACCTGAGTGATCTACTCAACGAGAATGGATTTGAAACAACGATCCACAACCAGCCTTCCCTCTGTGATATCGAAAATCAAGGTACGTGGTTGGTGATCACCTCTACACATGGAGCTGGTGAGTATCCTGATAATATCCAACCTTTTATCGCAGCATTACAAAATACACCGCCAAAAATGACTGATGTAAAATTTGCGGTGATTGCGATTGGTGACTCTAGCTACGATACGTTCTGTGCCGCTGGTCAACACGCTTATGATTTGTTAGAGGATATTGGTGCAACCCCTCTCGCAGATTGCTTTAAAATCGATGTACTGAGCCATGATGTGCCAGAAAACGCCGCAGAGATGTGGTTAAAAGAGAATATCGAACGTTTTTAAACTCACGACTTTCCCTTCAACAGAGTCGAAATTCGGCTCTGTTTTCTCCCATGTGAATAACTCCCACCAAATTATTTTGTTTAACCGCTCAAAAACCAACCAAACAGACTGTGGATAACTACAATAAGATCCAGTGATTTTCCTTTAGTTATCCCAATAACAACTTTGATCAATTTTACCCCCTGTGTATAACTACCACTTTTGATCCCAGGTAATCCTCGATCTGATCCAATCATGATCACAAGATATGATCCAAAGAAGATCCATGATCTTGTTGATCATTTTTAGGTTATCCACAGAAACGGTCGATCCTAATAGTAGATCTAATAAAAGATCATATATATAGATCTTATATATATTTATCTTGAAGCTTAAAACGGATAAAACGAGAAAACGTTTTTCTCTCTGGCATAAAGCAGGTAAAATACGGCTCCTTTATCTGTCCATTAAATCCCTTTGAATACCTGAGGTCAGTTCATGCTTTATCACGAAAACTTTGACGTCATTGTTGTCGGTGGCGGACACGCAGGAACGGAAGCCGCGCTCGCATCTGCACGCACAGGACAAAAAACGCTTCTCCTTACCCATAACATCGATACATTAGGCCAGATGTCTTGTAATCCGGCGATCGGTGGTATTGGTAAAGGTCACTTAGTAAAAGAAGTAGATGCTATGGGCGGTTTGATGGCTGAAGCCATCGACCATGCAGGTATTCAGTTTCGTACACTAAATGCCTCCAAAGGTCCTGCAGTACGAGCAACTCGAGCTCAAGCCGATCGCGCTCTGTACAAAGCGTACGTTCGTAATGCATTAGAAAATGCGCCTAACTTAACGTTGTTCCAGCAATCAGTTGATGATCTGATTGTTGAACAAGATCGCGCAGTTGGTGTGGTAACTCAAATGGGACTTCGCTTCCATGCGAAAGCCGTTGTGCTAACCGTGGGTACCTTCCTTGGTGGTAAGATCCACATAGGTATGGAAAGCTCGTCTGGTGGTCGTGCCGGGGATCCACCATCGATCGCATTAGCGGATCGACTGCGTGAACTGCCGTTCCGCGTGGATCGTTTAAAAACAGGTACTCCACCGCGCATTGATGCTCGTACTGTTGATTTTTCAGTGCTAGAAGCTCAGCACGGTGATAACCCAACGCCTGTATTCTCGTTCATGGGCAAACGTGAACAGCATCCGCGTCAGATTCCATGTTTCATCACCCACACCAATGAACAAACTCACGATGTGATCCGCAGTAACTTGGATCGCAGTCCAATGTACGCAGGTGTGATTGAAGGTATTGGTCCTCGTTACTGTCCGTCTATTGAAGACAAAGTGATGCGTTTCGCTGACAAAAACAGCCACCAAATCTTCATTGAGCCAGAAGGCCTAACCACGCACGAGTTATACCCTAATGGTATCTCGACCAGCTTGCCATTTGATGTGCAAGTACAAATCGTGCGCTCAATGAAAGGGTTTGAAAATGCACACATCGTTCGCCCAGGTTATGCGATTGAATATGATTTCTTCGATCCACGTGATTTGAAGCAAACGTACGAGACGAAGTTCATCCATGGTTTGTTCTTTGCTGGCCAGATTAATGGCACGACTGGCTACGAAGAAGCCGCAGCGCAAGGCTTGATGGCCGGTCTAAATGCAAGCTTGTTTAGCCAAGACAAAGAAGGCTGGAGCCCACGTCGTGACCAAGCTTACATGGGCGTGTTGATTGATGACTTATCGACCATGGGTACCAAAGAGCCGTACCGCATGTTCACTTCTCGTGCGGAATACCGCCTGCTACTTCGTGAAGATAACGCCGATTTACGTTTAACGGAAAAAGCGCGCGAGCTAGGCTTGATTGATGATGTTCGTTGGGCTCGCTTTAACGAGAAAATCAACAATATGGAAACGGAGCGTCAGCGTTTGAAAGCAACGTGGATGAATCCGAAGTCAGAGGGTGTTGACGAGTTGAACAAGCTGCTGAAAACCCCAATGGCCCGTGAAGCGAGTGGTGAGGATCTTCTGCGTCGTCCAGAGATCACTTATTCGCAACTGACGCAACTTGAAGCGTTTGCTCCTGCTCTTGAAGATCAGCAAGCGGCTGAGCAAGTTGAAATTCAAGTGAAATACGATGGTTACATCAAGCGTCAGCAGGAAGAGATCGAAAAATCACTGCGTCACGAAAATACCAAGTTACCTGCTGATTTGGATTACCGCGATGTAAAAGGTTTATCAAACGAAGTCGTTGCTAAACTGAGCGAGGCCAAACCAGAGAGCATCGGTATTGCATCACGCATTTCTGGTATTACGCCTGCTGCAATTTCTATTCTACTTGTTCACTTGAAAAAGCATGGTTTGCTGAAGAAAGGTGAGGAAGAATAATGAGCGCATTGCGAACAAAGCTGGATTCACTGATCGCGAAAACCGATTTGGAAGTGTCAGAACAGCAACGAGAGCAGTTAGTTGGTTATGTCGAACTGCTCGATAAATGGAACAAAGCGTACAATTTAACATCGGTACGTGATCCGCTTGATATGTTAGTGAAACATATTCTTGATAGTATCGTTGTAAGCGCACACCTGCCCGGTGAGCGCTTCATTGATGTTGGTACTGGTCCGGGGTTACCGGGCATCCCTTTGGCAATCATGAACCCTGAGAAAACCTTCTTTTTGCTCGACAGTCTTGGCAAACGCATCCGTTTTATCAAGCAAGTTGTGCACACATTAGGGCTGAAAAACGTGACACCAATTCAAAGTCGCGTCGAAGAATTCCAGCCTGAAGAAAAATTTGATGGCGTTTTGAGTCGAGCTTTTGCTTCAATGACAGACATGGTGGAATGGTGCCACCATTTGCCGAAACAAGAGCACGGGGTGTTTCTAGCGCTGAAAGGACAGCACCCTAAAGATGAAATGGATCAGCTTCCTGAATGGTGCAGTGTGACAGAGATCATATCTTTGGCTGTTCCTGAGTTGGAAGGTGATCGTCATCTAGTAATCTTATCGCGCAAGGAAAATTAGCGAGGTAATCGTGGGTAAAATTGTAGCAATCGCCAACCAGAAAGGTGGGGTCGGCAAAACAACAACGTGCATTAACTTAGCGGCTTCGATGGCGGCAACAAAGCGCAAGGTTTTGGTGATCGATCTCGACCCGCAAGGCAATGCTACGATGGCCAGTGGCGTGGATAAGTATATGGTCGACGCCACCGCATACGATCTTTTGGTCGAAGATACACCGTTCGATCAAGTCGTTTGTACCCAAACAACAGGGAAGTATGATTTGATCGCGGCGAACGGAGACGTAACCGCGGCAGAAATCAAATTGATGGAAGTTTTCGCTCGTGAAGTGCGTCTAAAAAATGCATTGTCGTCAGTTCGCGATAACTATGATTTCATCTTTATTGATTGTCCTCCTTCTCTAAACCTTCTTACAATCAATGCGATGGCGGCAGCTGACTCTGTGCTGGTGCCGATGCAATGTGAATACTTTGCGTTAGAAGGTTTAACTGCTCTTATGGATACAATCAGCAAGTTAGCGGCTGTTGTGAATGAAAACCTCAAAATCGAAGGTTTATTGCGTACCATGTACGACCCACGCAACCGCTTATCGAATGAAGTATCCGATCAACTTAAAAAACACTTTGGGAATAAAGTTTACCGTACTGTCATTCCGCGTAATGTTCGTTTGGCTGAAGCGCCAAGCCACGGTAAGCCAGCAATGTACTACGATAAGTACTCCGCAGGTGCCAAAGCGTATCTTGCTCTAGCGGGCGAAATGCTCCGCCGCGAAGAAATCCCAGTTTAACTCTAACCTAAGGAATTCAATCCCATGTCTAAGCGTGGTCTCGGAAAAGGACTGGATGCGTTATTGTCGACCAGTTCGTTTGCTCGTGAAAAACAGCATATTGCATCGCATAGCCAAGAATTATCGGCAGACGGTGAATTAACCGATTTAGCGATTGGTCAATTGCAACCGGGCGTATACCAACCGCGTAAAGATATGGCGCCTGAAGCGCTAGAAGAACTAGCGGCTTCGATTCAATCACAAGGCATTATTCAACCAATCGTGGTTCGCCAGGTCGAAAGTGGTCAGTTTGAGATCATCGCAGGTGAGCGCCGCTGGCGTGCTGCAAGGCAGGCGGGTTTAAAACGCGTGCCGTGTTTGGTGAAAAAAGTTGAAGATCGTGCCGCCATCGCCATGGCGTTGATTGAAAACATTCAACGTGAAGACTTGAATGTGATTGAGGAAGCCCAAGCGCTTGAACGTCTACAAGATGAATTCACGCTGACACATCAGCAAGTGGCCGATGTGATTGGTAAATCAAGAACGACGGTGAGTAACCTATTACGTCTGAATCAGTTGGAAGCAGATGTAAAAGGTCTGGTTGCAGATAAAAAATTGGAAATGGGTCATGCTCGAGCTCTGTTAGCGTTAGAAGGCGAACAGCAAGTCGAAGTTGCTCAACAAGTGGCTAAGAAGCAAATGACTGTTCGCCAAACCGAACAGTTAGTAAAAAAGTGCTTAGCCCCACAAAATGAGCAAAAAGGGCAACAAGAGGATACCGAAGCCGAGCAAATGTCGCATAAATTGAGTCAGCTGCTTGATGCAAAAGTTTCTCTGACCCGTTCTGCAAACGGAAAAGCGAAATTGACGATAAGTCTTGATGAGCCTCACAAATTGGACCAACTAATTGCCAAGCTTGAGGCCTAGATGAGATAATTGATTTAGGTCAATTAATCGAATTAATCGAATTTTGTGCGAAAGTTGTCGTTTTGTAAACAAAACTGTAAGTTTTTGATGCAATCGAATTGCTTTACGTTGAACTGAACGTATAATTTTCGCCAATTTCCCAGCACAGAGAGTTAAGTGCGAAGTGGATATTACTAGAGGTACGAATACATGGTAGCTGCGTTAGCTAGACCAGGACGAGAGCTCGCAAGGCAATTGTTAATGATCCAGTCTGGCGCGGTTATTTTTGTGGCAGCAGGAATGGCGGTAGCCATAAATCCTGACTGGGGATTTTCAGCGCTGATTGGCGGAGGCATTTTTGTTGTTGCCAATGCAGTATTCGCGCTGTGTGCTTTCATGTTTAGTGGAGCTCGCGCTGCCAAGCGCATCGCTGCTTCCTTCTATACGGGTGAAGTACTGAAAATTCTCATCACGGTTGCACTGTTCTATGTTGCCTACATGTATATGCAGGTGGAACTTGTTCCCCTCAAACTAACCTATTTGCTGGTACTAGGTATTAATATCTGTGCACCAGTGCTATTCATTAACAACAAAAAATAGGATGAGTTATGGCTGCGCCAGGTGAAGCGCTAACATCGTCCGGTTACATTGCCCACCACCTTTCTAACCTATCGCTATACAAGTTGGGTTTAGTAGGGTCGGAGACAAGTTTCTGGAACGTACATATCGATAGCCTGTTTTTTTCTTGGTTTACTGGTTTAATTTTCCTCGGAATTTTTTACAAAGTAGCAAAGAGAACAACAGCGGGTGTACCGGGTAAGCTTCAGTGTGCTGTAGAAATGATCGTTGAATTTGTCGCCGATAACGTCAAAGACACGTTCCATGGACGCAACCCACTGATCGCGCCTTTAGCACTGACTATCTTTTGTTGGGTATTTTTGATGAACGTGATGGACTTAGTTCCTATCGACTTCTTACCATACCCAGCAGAGCATTGGCTAGGTATTCCTTACCTTAAGGTTGTACCGTCTGCTGATGTGAATATCACCATGGCTATGGCTCTAGGCGTTTTTGCATTGATGATTTACTACAGCATCAAAGTAAAAGGTCTAGGTGGATTCGCAAAAGAACTTGCACTACATCCATTCAATCACCCACTGATGATTCCGTTTAACCTACTAATTGAAGTGGTATCGCTATTAGCGAAACCTCTATCACTTGGTATGCGTCTATTCGGTAACATGTTCGCGGGTGAGGTTGTATTCATTCTTTGTGCGGCAATGCTACCATGGTACTTACAATGGATGGGTTCACTACCGTGGGCAATCTTCCATATATTGGTTATTACGATTCAAGCCTTCGTATTCATGATGTTGACAATTGTTTACCTGTCAATGGCACACGAAGATCCTGATCATTAATTTTTTTAAAGCTTTTTATTTGGGCACTAAGCCAACAACTATAAATTGGAGATAGTAATGGAAACTTTACTGAGCTTTTCTGCAATCGCCGTAGGTATTATCGTCGGTCTTGCTTCTCTTGGTACAGCGATTGGTTTCGCACTGCTAGGTGGTAAATTCTTAGAAGGTGCTGCACGTCAACCAGAAATGGCTCCTATGCTACAAGTTAAGATGTTCATCATCGCGGGTCTACTTGATGCGGTTCCAATGATCGGTATCGTAATCGCGCTACTATTCACTTTCGCAAACCCATTCGTTGGTCAACTAGGTTAATCACCTTTAACTCGGGACGGGCGATTATCGCTTGTCACTGATTAACACTAAGTCCAAATAGAGGGGTAGCTGTTGTGAACATAAACGCAACTCTGCTAGGTCAAGCAATCTCGTTCGCACTATTTGTGTGGTTCTGCATGAAGTATGTATGGCCACCATTGATGCAAGCGATCGAAGAGCGTCAGAAGAAAATTGCTGATGGTCTTCAAGCAGCAGAACGTGCTGCGAAAGACTTGGATCTAGCACAAGCCAACGCTTCTGATCAATTGAAAGAAGCGAAGCGCACAGCAACTGAGATCATCGAACAAGCGAACAAGCGTAAGTCTCAAATTCTTGATGAAGCTCGCGAGGAAGCTCAGGCAGAACGCCAGAAAATCCTAGCGCAAGCAGAAGCAGAACTTGAAGCTGAACGCAATCGTGCACGCGATGAGCTGCGCAAACAAGTTGCTACTCTGGCTGTAGCTGGTGCTGAGAAAATCCTTGAGCGTTCTATCGATAAAGATGCGCAAAAAGATATTCTCGACAACATTACTGCAAAACTTTAAGTCTGGGGGCGCATATGTCTGATTTGACTACTATCGCACGCCCCTATGCTAAAGCAGCCTTCGACTTTGCTTTAGAGAAAGACCAGTTGGACCAATGGGGCCAAATGTTATCTTTTGCTGCTGAAGTGGCCAAAAACGAACAAATGAACGAACTACTAACGGGTTCGGTTTCTGCTGACAAAATGGCAGAAATTTTTGTTGCAGTTTGCGGCGAGCAAGTTGATGCGCACGGTCAAAACCTTTTGAAGGTAATGGCTGAGAATGGTCGTTTAGCGGCCCTTCCTGATGTTTGTAAAGAGTTTTTTACTCTGAAAAAAGAACATGAGAAAGAAATTGATGTTGAAGTAATTTCAGCAACAGAGCTTTCTGATGAACAACTTGCAAACATTGGCAGCAAACTTGAAAAGCGTCTTGAACGCAAAGTGAAGCTGAATTGCAGTGTAGATGAGACCCTACTTGGTGGGGTTATTATTCGAGCCGGAGACCTAGTCATCGATGACTCAGCGCGTGGTCGTTTGAACCGCCTGAGCGATGCATTGCAGTCTTAATGGGGATTGGAGCATGCAACTTAATTCCACGGAAATTAGCGATCTGATCAAACAACGTATCGAATCTTTCGAAGTTGTTAGTGAAGCTCGCAACGAGGGTACTATCGTATCGGTAAGCGATGGTATCATCCGCATCCACGGCCTAGCGGACGTGATGCAAGGTGAAATGATTGAATTACCGGGTGGCCGTTATGCACTGGCACTTAACCTTGAGCGTGACTCGGTTGGTGCGGTTGTAATGGGCCCATATGCTGACCTTAAGGAAGGCATGAAAGTTACAGGTACTGGTCGCATTCTTGAAGTGCCAGTTGGTCCAGAGCTACTAGGCCGCGTAGTAAACACGCTGGGTGAGCCTATCGATGGTAAAGGTCCAATCGAAGCGAAAATGACTTCGCCTGTAGAAGTGATCGCACCAGGTGTAATCGACCGTAAATCGGTAGACCAACCTGTGCAAACTGGTTATAAGTCAGTTGACTCAATGATCCCAATCGGTCGTGGTCAGCGTGAGCTTATCATCGGTGACCGTCAGATTGGTAAAACAGCACTGGCGATCGACGCGATCATCAACCAGAAAGACTCTGGTATTTTCTCTATCTACGTAGCAATCGGTCAGAAAGCATCGACTATCGCTAACGTTGTTCGCAAACTAGAAGAGCACGGCGCACTACAAAACACTATCGTTGTAGTTGCATCAGCTTCTGAATCTGCAGCGCTTCAATATCTAGCGCCTTACGCAGGTTGTGCGATGGGTGAATACTTCCGCGATCGCGGTGAAGACGCACTGATTGTTTACGATGATCTATCTAAGCAAGCGGTAGCTTACCGTCAGATCTCTCTACTACTTAAACGTCCACCAGGCCGTGAGGCATTCCCAGGTGACGTATTCTACTTACACTCGCGTCTACTAGAGCGTGCAGCTCGTGTAAACGAAGAGTACGTAGAGCGTTTCACTAACGGTGAAGTGAAAGGTAAGACTGGTTCTTTGACTGCTCTTCCTATCATCGAAACTCAAGCAGGTGACGTTTCAGCATTCGTACCGACTAACGTAATCTCGATTACTGATGGTCAGATCTTCCTACAAACTGAGCTATTCAACGCTGGTGTTCGTCCTGCTGTTGACCCAGGTATCTCAGTATCTCGTGTAGGTGGTTCAGCTCAGACGAAAATCATCAAGAAACTATCAGGTGGTATCCGTACAGCACTAGCTGCATACCGTGAACTAGCGGCATTTGCTCAGTTCTCTTCTGACCTTGATGACGCAACGAAGAAACAGCTAGACCATGGTCAAAAAGTTACAGAACTAATGAAGCAGAAGCAGTACGCTCCAATGTCTGTATTTGACCAAGCTCTAACTATCTTCGCGGCAGAGCGCGGTTACCTTGATGATGTAGAACTTAACAAAGTTCTAGATTTCGAGGCGGCTCTACTATCGTACGCTCGCGGTCAATACGCTGAACTAGCAGCTGAGATCGACAAGTCTGGCGCTTACAACGATGAAATCGAAGCTCAGTTGAAGAAACTGACTGACGACTTCAAAGCAACCCAAACTTGGTAATTAGGTCGGTGGCAGTTTCTGCCACCAACTAACGGAGAGTAACGATGGCCGGCGCAAAAGAGATACGTAATAAAATCGGTAGTGTTAAAAGCACTCAGAAAATTACGAAAGCGATGGAAATGGTAGCAGCTTCAAAAATGCGTCGTTCTCAAGATGCAATGGAAGCTTCTCGTCCATACGCTGAAACAATGCGTAAAGTGATCGGTCATGTGGCTAACGCAAACCTAGAGTACCGTCATCCGTACCTAGAAGAGCGTGAAGCTAAACGTGTTGGTTACATCATCGTTTCGACAGACCGTGGTCTGTGTGGTGGTTTGAACATTAACGTGTTCAAAAAAGCCGTTACAGACATGCAAGCATGGAGAGAGAAAGGTGCTGAGATTGAGCTAGCCGTTGTTGGCTCAAAAGCAACAGCTTTCTTTAAACATGGTGGCGCAAAAGTTGCGGCACAGGTTTCTGGTCTTGGAGATAATCCAAGCCTACAAGACCTAATCGGCTCTGTTGGCGTAATGCTGAAGAAATACGATGAAGGTGAACTGGACCGTCTATATGTAGTATTCAACAAGTTTGTAAATACTATGGTTCAGCAACCAACGATCGATCAATTGCTACCTTTGCCTAAATCGGACAGCGAAGAGATGCAGCGTGAGCATTCATGGGACTACATCTATGAGCCTGAACCAAAACCTCTACTGGATACGCTATTAGTGCGTTACGTAGAGTCTCAGGTATACCAAGGTGTGGTTGAGAACCTTGCTTGTGAGCAAGCGGCTCGAATGATTGCGATGAAGGCTGCAACGGATAACGCAACCAGTTTGATTGACGATTTGGAACTTGTGTACAACAAAGCCCGTCAGGCTGCGATTACACAAGAACTATCAGAAATCGTTGGTGGTGCAGCTGCGGTTTAAGCTTAGGTAAAACGAAATAGTTTAGAGGATTAACGATGGCTACAGGTAAGATCGTACAGATCATCGGTGCGGTAGTCGACGTAGAGTTCCCACAGAGCGATGTACCTAGTGTATATGACGCTCTAAACGTAACGGACTCAAAAGAGCGTCTAGTTCTTGAAGTTCAACAACAGCTAGGCGGTGGCGTAGTTCGTTGTATCGTAATGGGTAGCTCTGATGGTTTACGTCGTGGAGTAGAAGTGGTTAACACTGGCGCTCCAATTTCAGTACCAGTAGGTACTAAAACTCTAGGTCGTATCATGAACGTCCTAGGTGACGCGATTGACGAGCGTGGTGAAGTGGGTGCGGAAGAGGTTTACTCTATCCACCGTAGTGCACCAAGCTACGAAGAGCAATCAAACGAAATTGCACTTCTAGAAACGGGCGTTAAAGTAATCGACCTAATTTGTCCATTCGCTAAGGGTGGTAAAATCGGTCTATTCGGTGGTGCAGGTGTAGGTAAGACCGTTAACATGATGGAACTTATCAACAACATCGCACTACAGCACTCAGGTCTATCAGTATTTGCTGGTGTTGGTGAGCGTACTCGTGAAGGTAACGATTTCTACTACGAGATGCAGGAAGCGGGCGTTGTAAACGTTGAGAAGCCTGAAGAATCAAAAGTAGCGATGGTTTACGGTCAGATGAACGAGCCACCAGGTAACCGTCTACGTGTTGCACTGACTGGTCTAACAATGGCAGAGCGTTTCCGTGACGAAGGTCGTGACGTACTACTGTTCATTGATAACATCTACCGTTACACACTTGCAGGTACAGAGGTATCAGCACTACTAGGTCGTATGCCTTCTGCGGTAGGTTACCAGCCAACTCTTGCAGAAGAGATGGGTGTACTTCAGGAGCGTATCACGTCAACGAAATCAGGTTCTATCACGTCTGTACAGGCGGTATACGTACCAGCGGATGACTTGACTGACCCGTCTCCAGCAACAACGTTCGCGCACTTGGATGCAACGGTTGTACTTAACCGTAACATCGCTGCAATGGGTCTATACCCTGCGATCGACCCGCTAGATTCAACATCTCGTATGCTTGATCCACTAGTAGTAGGTCAAGATCACTACGAAGTTGCTCGTGGTGTTCAGCAGACTCTTCAGCGCTACAAAGAGCTGAAAGATATCATTGCTATCCTAGGTATGGACGAGCTATCTGAAGAAGATAAGCAAGTTGTATCTCGTGCACGTAAGATTGAGCGTTTCCTAACTCAGCCTTACCACGTAGCAGAAGTATTTACAGGTGACCCTGGTATTTACGTACCTCTAAAAGAGACTCTACGTGGCTTTAAAGGTCTACTAGCTGGTGAATACGACGACATTCCTGAGCAGGCATTTATGTACTGCGGTAGCATCGACGATGCTATTGAGAATGCGAAGAAGCTATAAGGCTAACTAGGAGGCGATATGGCAGCAATAACCTTTCACCTAGACGTAGTAAGCGCTGAGAAGAAAATCTTCTCTGGTCGTGTTGAAACGTTTCAGGTGACCGGTAGCGAAGGTGAACTTGGTATTTTCCATGGTCACACACCGCTGCTGACCGCTATCAAGCCTGGTATGGTGCGTATTGTGAAACAGCACGGCCACGAAGAAATTATTTATGTTTCTGGTGGTATGGTAGAGATTCAGCCTGGTACAGCGACTGTACTAGCTGATACAGCTATCCGTGGTGAAGAGCTAGACGCAGCGAAGGCAGAAGAAGCCAAACGCCGCGCTGAGGAGCAAATCCAGAATCAGCATGGTGACATGGACTTCGCACAAGCGGCCAGTGAACTGGCTAAAGCCATTGCTCAGCTACGAGTTATCGAGCTGACAAAAAAGCGTCGCTAAGCTCAATTAGCAACGTTGCATGAAAAAAGGCGGCCAATTGGTCGCCTTTTTGATTAATTTTAGTTGGAAATTTACCTTACTCCATTAACTATTTTAAAAGAGCTGTTTAAAATAACGGCCAATTAACATAAAACGTCAATAGGTTATCAATGAAATTCAGTGCTGTGATTCTTGCAGCGGGTAAAGGTACCCGTATGCATTCGAACATGCCTAAAGTGCTACACACTTTGGCAGGCAAGCCAATGGCAAAACATGTTATCGATACATGTACAGGTCTTGGCGCACAAAACATCCACTTGGTCTTTGGTCACGGTGGTGATCAAATGCAAACCACTCTTGCAGAAGAGCCTGTAAATTGGGTGCTTCAAGCGGAGCAGTTAGGGACAGGTCATGCGGTTGATCAAGCGTCTCCGAAGTTTGAAGACGATGAAAAAGTACTGGTGCTTTACGGTGATGTTCCACTGATTTCAGCTGAAACGATTGAAAACCTATTAGATGCACAGCCAACTGGCGGTATTGCACTACTAACAGTGATTCTAGATAACCCGACAGGCTATGGTCGTATTATCCGTAAGAATGGTCCTGTTGTGGCGATCGTTGAGCAAAAAGATGCAACAGAAGAACAAAAACAAATTAAAGAGATCAACACTGGCGTGATGGTTGCGACTGGTGGGGATCTTAAGCGTTGGTTGTCTGGCTTAAACAACAACAACGCACAAGGCGAATACTACCTAACTGACGTTATTGCAGCTGCACACGATGAAGGTCGTGCCGTTGAGGCAGTACACCCAGTCAATGCCATTGAGGTGGAAGGGGTCAACGACCGCGCACAGCTTGCTCGTCTAGAGCGTGCTTTCCAGTCAATGCAAGCTCAGAAGCTACTAGAGCAAGGTGTCATGCTACGCGATCCAGCACGCTTTGATTTGCGTGGTGAGTTACAGTGCGGTATGGACTGTGAAATCGACGTGAATGTTATCGTCGAAGGTAAAGTTTCACTGGGTGATAACGTGGTTATCGGTGCGGGTTGTGTACTGAAAGATTGTGAAATCGACGACAACACCATCGTTCGCCCTTACAGTGTGATTGAAGGTGCAACGGTTGGTGAAGAATGTACGGTTGGTCCATTTACTCGCCTTCGTCCTGGTGCTGAAATGCGTAACGATTCCCATGTGGGTAACTTCGTTGAAGTGAAAAATGCGCGCATCGGAGAAGGTTCAAAAGCGAACCACCTAACTTACTTAGGTGATGCAGAGATCGGCCAACGTACTAACATCGGTGCAGGTACTATCACTTGTAACTACGATGGTGCGAACAAGTTTAAAACCATCATCGGTAATGATGTTTTTGTTGGTTCTGATAGCCAGCTGGTGGCGCCTGTCACTATCGCTGATGGCGCAACCATCGGTGCAGGCACGACACTAACAAAAGATGTTGAAGAAGGTGAGTTAGTAATTACTCGCGTCAAAGAGCGCAAAATTACTGGCTGGCAGCGTCCTGTAAAACAGAAATAAGCAATACCTGCACTCTATCGCTATATTGTCAAAGCCGCTCAATAAGAGCGGCTTTGTTGTTTCTAGCTAAGGCTTCATCGCTAGTAGCTAGGAATGGCAATACGTTTTTCGAGCCAACGAACGGCTTGAGATACAAATAGGATGAGCAACAAGTACTCCAAAACGAGGAAGGTATAAATCTCTAAGGGTAAGTACTCATTCACCACCAGCTCATTAGCACGGCGAGTGAGATCGCTTAAACCAATCACGCTGACTAAAGAACTCATCTTGAGAATGTAGACAAATTGATTACCCAGTGGTGGGAGAATTTGCCGAAACGCTTGGGGAAGAATTACCAAGCGCATCTTTTGCCAATAGCTTAAGCCCAAAGACTCAGCTGCTTCATGCTGGCCACGGCTGATAGCTTGTATCCCACCGCGAAACACTTCCGCCATAAACGCACTCTCAGCGATAGTCAGTGCAATAACACCCGCCCAAAAGTGATTGAGTGAGACATCCAATAGCGTAGGCATGCCGTAATACACCCAAAGTAGTAAGACTAAAACTGGCACTGAACGGATCACCTCGACATAAATACGGTTTATCCACTTCAGAGAGGCAGAGTCCGACAGAGCGGGTAACGCAACGATCAGACCCAAGCTCATCGCAAATAACATACTGAGGAGTGATACCTGAATGGTGTCATTAAACCCAGCGATTAAAAACTTTAGATTGGTGAGCCCTTGATCCGTCGAAGGGTCAAGTACATACCAGCCCCATTGATAATCTGAACAACCAGTGAGTAATAGCAGTGAAAACAGCCATAGAGTTCGAAACGTCACATTTACTCCCTGAATTAACTAAAAAACTTCCTTTGTTGCTGCTATGTTATCAGTAGAGCTCTAATAAAGGTTAATTATTAAACCGTATAAGGTCATTATTTTTAAGGGAATAAAAATGAGAAAGATTTTACTAGTGCTAGGAATGTGTTTGCTTGCTGCGACTCAAGTCGCTCACGCTGAAAGCCGTCTTCAATCCATTTTAGACAATGGCGTACTCCGAGTTGGAACGACGGGAGATTGGAATCCGATGACGATGAAAGACCCTGCGACAAACAGTTATCGTGGCTTCGATATCGATGTAACAACAGAACTTGCTAAAGATCTCGGTGTAAAAGTGGAGTATGTAGCCACGGATTGGAAGACGCTAGTTAATGGCATTACCGCCAACAAATACGATATTACTGGCAGCGCATCTCTGAACATGTCGCGCGCGAAAGTAGCTGGATACAGCCAGCCGTATTTCTACCTTGCCTTTGTACCTGTGGTGCAAAAGAAAGATCTCGCCAAATTCTCTGATTGGGCAGATTTTAATAAACCAGAAGTAAAAGTCGCGGCGACGTTAGGTACGGTACAAGAAAAAATGGTGAAAGAGTTCTTCCCGTCTGCTCAGCATATTGTTATTGAAGCGCCAGCGCGCGACTTCCAAGAACTACTAGCTCGCAGGGCCGATGTATCGGTGACGTCCAATGTGGAAGCAGCGACGTTGGTGGATAAGTTTAAACAGTTGGCGATAGTGCCAGTGACCGCACCGCGTAAACCAACCCCAATTGCTATGTTGTTGCCGCAAGACGATCAAGTATGGATTAATTACATCAATCACTGGGTAGAGTTGAAAAAGACTCAAGGCTTTTTTAAGCAGACTGCCAAGAAATGGGGGTTGAAAAGCTTATAAACAGAAAGAGCCGCATTGCGCGGCTCTTTTTATTATCAGAACGATTAAAGTTCGTCTTCACTCACGACTCGGGCGTTGTCAGGAGTCGTAAAGTGCTTGGATAATTCGCGATTCGACAGAATGTATCCCATCCACAGCCCACCCATACAGATGATGATTGCGATGCCAGTAACCATCTGAGCTTGGCTTGCCATTGCGGCTACCAATGCACTTGAGAAGCTACTTACACAGATTTGCAGGCTGTTTTGCAGACCTGCTGCTGTTGCAGGGCTCTGTTGTGCGCTGGCCAGTGCACGGTTTACCACGATTGGGTACAGTGCGCCGTTAGCAACGGCAATCAAACAGAATGGCGCAAGAATAGGCCAAATCGATGACAGCTCCCACTGTGAAGCAATGAAAATCATTAATGCCGCGACACTAAATAGGCCAATCAGTTGGCGCAGAACCTTTTCATCACCAAATTTTCGAACGCCTACTTTACCTAAGTAGCCACCAGCCATAAACGCGATGGTTTGTGGGATAAAGCTCAAACCAATATCTTTTGCTTCGTAGCCCAGTTGCGCCATGATTTCTGGCATCCCAGTTAGGTAAGCAAAGAATGCAGCTGAAGCCGTCGCAAACATAAACACGTTGCCAAGGTATTTTTTAGAACTCAGCAGCGCTTTGATGTCGGCAGACATACTGGTTTGTTTGATTTCTGCTTTCTCGTCTTTTTGTGCCATGGTCGCAAAGACCAAAAAGACGCCAACTAGTGTTAGCGTAATAAAGATACTGTGCCAGCCGAAGTTATCTGCCAACACAACCCCTAATTGAGGTGCTAGTGCTGGTGATAGCGCGACGAGTGGCATGATTGTCGCAAAAATTTGTTGGCTACTGCTTGAGTAGCGCTTAATGACCATAGCCTGCCAGATCACGGCTGGTGCACACACACCGATAGCTTGGATAAAGCGCAGTGTGAGTAGTTGCCATACTTGATCACAGAAAGCCAAACCGAATGACGCGATAGTAAATAGCACCAACCCGGCTGCGAGTGTATTACGATGGCCAAATTTATCGGATGCCAATCCCCACATTAGTTGGCCAATCGCCATACCAACGAGGAATACCGTTAAAGAGAGCGCAATTTGCTCAGGGCCTGTTGCAAAGTCGATTTCCATCGCTTTGAATGCTGGCAGATACATATCGGTAGCAACGAAGCCAAGCATCGATAATGCTGCCAGATAAATGAGCTGTAGTTTTGAGATTTTCATGATTCAACCAGTCAAATTATTTAATCATTTTTTAATCAACATCAGTTGGCGCCAACCCTGATTTATTTACCTTATTATTCTATTTTTCGATTTTGAGAAAATAAAACGCTAAAATTGTTGGTTATCAATCAAATTTTTTGAAAGGTTAAATCATGTTCTCTAAAGCGTCTTTGGAAATGCTGGATACGGTTGCCCGTTTAGGCAGTTTCACCGCTGCGGCTGAGGTATTGCATAAAGTCCCCTCAGCCATCAGCTATGGAGTAAGGCAGGTCGAGCAAGATTTAGATGTGGTGCTGTTTCGACGTTTACCAAGGAAAGTTGAGCTAACTCCAGCGGGTGAACTTTTTATGGCCGAGGCGCGCTCTTTGCTGCGTCAAATGGAAGAGGTGAAAGCACAAACGCGGCGAGCGGCTCAAGGATGGAAAAGCACGTTAAAGCTGACCTTAGATAACGTGGTGAAGTTAGAAAAACTCAAACCTTTGGTGGAAGATTTTTATCGCGAGTTTGAATTTGCTGAATTGCAGATCAATATGGAGGTCTTCAATGGTTCTTGGGAAGCCATAGCACAAGGTCGAGCCGACATTGTCGTTGGCGCGACATCTGCGGTTCCCGTTGGGGGAGATTTTGAAGTCAAAGATATGGGCGTATTAGATTGGGCATTTGTAATGTCACCCGCTCATCCTTGCGTTAGACAACAAGTGCTTACTGAAGAGTTTGTGAGTCAATTTCCGGCGATCTGTCTTGATGATACTTCGAACGTGCTGCCAAAACGCCATACTGGCCATTATCCGCAACAGCGCCGATTATTATTGCCCAATTGGTATAGTGCGATTGAATGTTTAAAAAATGGGGTGGGCGTGGGTTACATGCCACGTCATATTGCAACACCCTTAATCAATGATGGTGTGCTGGTGGAGAAGGTCATGCCGGATGATAAACCGCTCAGTCACTGCTGCTTAGTATGGCGCAAAGATGATAATCATAAATTGATCCAGTGGATGGTGGACTATCTTGGGTCGCCTAATCAGCTACATAAAGATTGGTTACAGTCATAAAAAACACCTCGCTAATGCGAGGTGTTGTCTTTGATATATTTGAAATGTGGCGTTTTATGACAAGAAAAACTTATACGATGGGTTGTCTGTCTCGTCTTTGCATTGATAGCCAAGTTCACGTAAATGTGCAGAAAACTGAGCTAAATCGCTTTCATCTAACTCGAAACCACATAAAACACGTCCGTAGTCAGCGCCGTGGTTACGGTAGTTGAACAAGCTGATATTCCAATGAGTACCGAGTGTGCTTAAGAACTTGAGTAGCGCTCCCGGATATTCTGGGAATTCAAAGCTGTAGAGGCGCTCTTTAAGCGGCTTAGACGGCTTACCACCAACCATGTAGCGCACGTGCAGCTTCGCCATTTCATCATCAGACAAATCAACCACTGGGTAGCCACCATCACGTAAGTCGTGAATGATATGTTCTAGCTCTTCCTGACCGCCTTGCAAACGCACACCGACAAAGATATTTGCCAATGCGTCATCGTTGTAGCGGTAGTTAAACTCCGTTACGGCGCGGCCGCCAATGAGGTTACAGAACTCAAAGAAGGCACCTTGACGCTCAGGAATGGTGACGGCAAGCAAACCTTCACGTTTCTCACCAAGCTCGCAACGCTCAGAAACATAACGTAAGCCATGGAAGTTAGTGTTGGCACCAGACAGCACAGTACCTAAATTCTTACCTTGCAGTTTGTTTTGCTCAGCAAACTTCTTCAAACCCGCCAGAGCAAGCGCGCCAGAAGGCTCTGCAATCGCACGGGTGTCTTCAAAGATGTCTTTTACTGCTGCGCAGATTTCATCGCTAGAGACTGCAATATGGCCATCAATGTACTTTTGGCATAGACGAAACGTCTCTTCACCAATGCGTTTTACTGCAACGCCATCGGCAAACATGCTGACCTGGTCTAATACTACTGGTTCACCTGCATCCAATGCCGCTTTGAGGCATGAAGAATCTTCTGGCTCGACCGCAATCACTTTGATTTCTGGCATTAGCTGCTTCACGAGTACCGCAACACCGGCAGCCAAACCGCCACCACCGACAGGGACGAAGATGTAATCAAGGTGACCATTTTGCTGCAGCATTTCCATGCCTATGGTGCCTTGACCTGCAATCACCAGTGGGTGATCGAAAGGAGGGACAAATGTGTACCCATGCAGATCAGAAAGGCGTTCCGCTTCCGCTTTTGCCTCATCAAAGTTGCTGCCGTGCAGCACTACATTGCCACCGAAGCCACGTACCGCATCGACTTTGATGTCTGGTGTGGTTTTGGGCATCACGATGGTGGTCTTGATGCCTAGCTTAGTACCAGAGAGCGCCATGCCTTGAGCGTGGTTACCTGCCGATGCTGCAATGACACCAGCGGCTTTTTGTGCTTCAGATAAACTCGCCACCATGTTGTATGCACCGCGCAATTTGAACGAGTGTACGGGTTGGCGATCTTCACGCTTGATCTGCACGTTATTCCCGATACGTGCAGATAAACGAGGCATTTCTTGCAGTGGCGTCACTGTTGCTACTTCATAAACAGGTGCGCGAAGGATTTGGCGCAGATAATCTGCGCCAGTTTGGTTCACTTGTTTTTCGGGTTGAGCTTCCATCATTGCTAGCCCTCTAGCTTCGACTTGTCTCGTACTGCACCCTTGTCAGCACTGGTTGCCATACTCGCGTACGCTTTGAGTGCAAAGGAAACTTCACGTTGGCGGTCAACTGGTTTCCAGCCTAGTTCGTCTTGTTTTGCACGGCGCTCAGCAAGTTCTTGTTCAGACACTTGGAGTGAAATTGAACGGTTTGGAATATCAATTGCGATCATATCGCCTTCTTTTACCAGGCCAATTGCACCGCCGTTTGCTGCTTCAGGAGAGGCGTGACCGATTGACAGACCTGATGTGCCGCCAGAGAAACGGCCGTCAGTCAGAAGTGCACACTCTTTGCCAAGGCCCATCGATTTTAGATAAGTGGTTGGGTAAAGCATTTCTTGCATGCCCGGACCACCTTTAGGGCCTTCGTAACGGATAACAACCACGTCGCCTGCTTTTACTTTGCCACCCAAGATGCCTTCTACGGCGTCTTCTTGGCTTTCGAAAACTACGGCTGGGCCAGTGAATTTATGAATGCTCTCATCCACACCAGCAGTCTTAACGATACAACCATCTAATGCGATGTTGCCTGATAGAACGGCTAGGCCACCTTCTTGGCTAAAGGCATGATCGATAGTACGAATACAACCTTCCGCACGGTCGTCATCAAGGCGATCCCAGCGGCAATCTTGTGAGAACGCTTGAGTAGTACGAATACCCGCAGGACCTGCGCGGTAGAACTTAAGTACTTCTTCGTCTTCAGTTTGGATGATGTCGTATTTCGCCAGCTGCTCTTTCATCGAAAGGCCAAGCACGGTGCGCGCATCATTGTGTAGAAGACCTGCACGATCTAACTCACCAAGAATCGCCATGACGCCACCTGCGCGGTGTACGTCTTCCATGTGATATTTCTGGGTAGATGGTGCCACTTTACATAGGTGTGGTACTTGACGTGATAGGCGATCGATATCTTCCATATCGAAATCCACTTCACCTTCTTGCGCCGCGGCAAGTAGGTGCAGAATGGTGTTGGTTGAACCGCCCATTGCGATGTCCAGTGCCATTGCGTTTTCGAACGCATCAAACGTAGCGATGTTGCGCGGCAGTGCTGATTCGTCATCTTGCTCGTAGTAACGACGAGTCAGCTCAACGATACGACGACCTGCATTAAGGAACAGTTGTTCACGGTCAGCGTGCGTTGCCAGCATAGAACCGTTACCTGGTTGAGAAAGACCCAGTGCTTCCGTTAGACAGTTCATTGAGTTTGCAGTGAACATGCCTGAACACGATCCACACGTTGGACATGCGCTGCGTTCGATCTGCTCGCTTTGCTCATCAGACACTTTTGGATCCGCGCCTTGGATCATCGCATCTACAAGGTCTAGTTTGATGATCTGATCAGAAAGCTTGGTTTTACCCGCTTCCATTGGACCACCAGAAACAAAGATAACAGGGATGTTAAGACGCATAGATGCCATCAACATTCCTGGAGTGATTTTGTCACAGTTAGAGATACATACCATGGCATCGGCACAGTGCGCGTTGACCATGTATTCTACTGAGTCTGCGATCAGTTCGCGTGAAGGCAGTGAATACAGCATGCCGCCGTGACCCATTGCGATACCATCATCAACCGCGATGGTGTTGAATTCTTTCGCAATACCGCCAGCTTTTTCGATTTCGCGTGCTACAAGCTGACCCATGTCTTTCAGGTGTACGTGACCCGGAACAAATTGAGTAAACGAGTTTACAACGGCGATGATTGGTTTACCGAAGTCTTCTTCTTTCACACCCGTTGCACGCCACAGTGCTCGTGCACCCGCCATGTTACGACCATGTGTGGTGGTAGCTGATCTATATTTTGGCATTTCCTAATCCTTCTTACTTCTGTTCTGGGTACACATAGTCTAACCAGCCCCACTTATCTTCCGTGGTGCCGTCAAATAGGCCAAAGTAGGCTGCTTGTAGTTCTTTAGTGATAGGGCCGCGCTTACCAGTGCCCACTTCAATCTTGTCGATGGTTGCCACTGGTACAATCTCAGCCGCAGTACCTGTCATGAAGACTTCATCGGCAAGGTAAAGGGCTTCACGAGCAATGTTCGCTTCACGTACTTCGTAGCCTTTATCGCGTGCAATTGTCATGATCGAGTCACGAGTGATGCCCGGTAGAATCGCGCTAGTTGCTGGTGGTGTGGCGATTACGCCATCTTTGATAACGAAGATGTTTTCACCAGCCCCTTCCGATAGGTAACCATCTACGCTTAGCGCAATACCTTCGTCGTAACCGTGACGACGCGCTTCACCACCAACCAGTAGTGAAGATAGGTAGTTACCGCCTGCTTTAGCCGCAGTTGGGATGGTGTTTGGCGCAGCGCGATTCCAGCTTGAAATCATCGCATCGACACCTTTTTCTAGCGCTTCTTCGCCTAAGTAAGAGCCCCAAGGAAATGCTGCAATGATTAGATCCATCTCAGTGCCAACTGGTGGACATACGCCTAAGCCAACATTACCGACAAAACCCAATGGACGAATGTAAGCGCTGTCGAGTTTGTTTTGGCGCAGTGTTTCGCGGGTCGCTTCCATGATTTCCTCTACAGAGAAAGGGATCGGAAAGCGGTAAATCTTGGCAGAATCTTTTAGACGTTGTGCATGCTCACGGTGACGGAAGACAATTGGGCCTTTTGGTGTGTTGTAACAGCGCACGCCTTCAAACACGGATGTACCATAGTGCATTGCGTGAGTCAGAACGTGAACGTTCGCCTCTGCCCATGGAACCATCTCACCATTAAACCAAATGAAATCTGCAGTTTTCGTTGCCATTTGTTGCCTTCCTTATGCACTTACGTGTTGTTGTAAGTTGTGATTTGGCAGTTCATCGTTGCGGATTTTTAGCACCTCAACCTTACGAACGTCCCACAACTTCTCTATTTGATTGATCAAAAACGAGATTGGTCGATCGCTGTCGACGATGATCTCGACGCTGGCTACTTTGCTTTCGTGGTTTTGCGTAGCAGCGACTTGTTTGATCACGAAACCTCGGTGACGAATCACACGTAGAACGCGCTCCAACAGTACCGGTTTGTCATCGGCTTTGATGTCGAGTAAATATCTGTCCATGCGATTGTCTCCTATGTATTTTCCAACATATCACTGTTTGATGCGCCAGGTGGCACCAATGGCCACACGTTTTCTTCTTCATCAATCAAAACGTGAAGCATGTAAGAAGTTTCACTCGCTAGCATCTCTTTGAGAGCAGGTTCGACTTCTTCTTTCTTGGTGATGGTTTTGCCCGGGATATCGAACGCTTTTGCTAACATCACGAAATCTGGGTTGTCATCAAGAATGGTTTCACTGTGGCGACCGTCAAAGAACAATGACTGCCATTGGCGAACCATGCCAAGACGTTGGTTATTAAGAAGGACAATCTTCACTGGAATCTGACGACGCTTCAGCGTGCCCAATTCCTGAACGTTCATCATAAATGAACCGTCACCTGTAATAAGGATAGACTGATCATCAGGACGTGCGACTGCAGCACCCATCGCCGCTGGCAAGCCAAAGCCCATGGTGCCAAGGCCAGCAGAAGTGATAAAATTTTGTGGTTCGCGTGGCTGGATATGTTGCGCTGCCCACATCTGGTGCTGACCGACGTCGGTCGAGACAATTGAGCTATCTGGCATCATGTCAGACAGTTGTTTAAGCAATAGCGGTGCGTAGATTAACTCGCCCGGGTGGTCGTAACGCCACTTAAAGCCGCTGCGCAGACTTTCACTATGATGAACCCACGGTGAAATATCTTGAGTCAGCTCTAGCTGAGGAAGAATGGTGTTGATGTCGCCACGTAATGGTGCGTTGGCGTGGCGCAGTTTATGAATCTCCGCAGCATCAATGTCGATATGAATCACTTTCGCATTTGGTGCAAACGTGTCGAGCTTACCCGTCACACGGTCATCAAAACGCGCGCCAACCACAATCAATAGATCGGCTTCTTGAACCACTAGGTTGGCGGCTTTGGTGCCGTGCATACCCAACATACCAAGATAGTGAGGATCATGGCGTTCAATGGTACCGAGACCTTTTAATGTGCTAACTGCAGGCATTGGGTTTAAGCGAAGAAATTCGCGTACTGCATCGGTTGCTTTCGCAAGTTGCACGCCACCACCAACATACAACACTGGGCGAGTAGATGCTGCCAGCACATCTTGCGCACGTTTGATATCTTCAGCGCTGACATCTTCGATTGCTGGTGCTATGTATGGAGGAAGAAGGTCTGTGGGTGCTTGAGCGAGTTGAACGTCTTTGGCGATATCGACAATGACTGGACCCGGACGACCGGTTTTTGCGACCTCAAAGGCTTCGGCAAGTGTCGGAGCTAGATCTTCAATTTCGGTCACGAGATAGCTGTGCTTAGTACAGGCTAGGGACATTCCGATCACATCCATTTCTTGGAATGCATCGGTACCGATATGAGAGCTAGCAACCTGGCCTGTGATGGCAACTAGAGGTACGGAGTCAAGGAAAGCGTCGGCAAGGCCGGTAACAAGGTTAGTGGCTCCTGGGCCAGAAGTTGCCATGCACACAGCAACGTCTTGAGTGGAACGAGCCATCCCGATAGCTGCCATAGCGGCCCCTTGCTCGTGACGGCATAGGATGTGTTCCACCCCACCGTCATACAAAGCATCATAGATTGGCATGATGGCCCCGCCGGGGTAGCCAAAAACGGTTTCGATGCCTTGCTGTCTTAAAGCGGCTACGACAAGTTGTGCACCAGTCATCGTAAACCTCCTTTGCTACGTTGTGGCTCGTAGCGATTGCCATATTTATTGCACTTCATGTGCACTCCCATTCTTCCCGTTAAACTGTCCGAGGGTTAGACAGATGACAACTTGTAGTTGTAAAAAAACCCCCGGACTTTTCAGTGCGGGGGTTTTTTGTAATTTGTGGTTACCTTTCGCCCACAATACCCCGCGCGGTGCCAATAATGACCACGATAATCAGGGCTAGCAGTGCGTTGATATAAGCGAAAAGGTTCATCTGTCTGTCGTTCTTTTTTCGTTAAAAAATGTTGTGTAATGTTCTACGAAATTGTTTGCGTCATTAGTGGTATCACACAATTCCGCTGCATGACAAGCAAAAAGTCATTCTTTTTTCACATTAACTCTCAATTGGGACGCGGTATATAACATAACCAACTAGATAAAACATTTGTTTACAGAGTGTTCAAAAAAATTGAGGAACGTATGGGGCTGGCAATCATTCATAGTCGAGCAAGCGTCGGGGTGCAAGCGCCATCGGTTAGTGTAGAAGTTCATATCAGCAACGGCATGCCAGGGTTTACCTTAGTAGGCTTGCCAGAGACAACGGTAAAAGAGTCCAAAGATCGCGTACGCAGTGCGATCATTAATTCTAACTTTCAATTTCCTGCTAAGCGGATCACCGTGAACTTGGCTCCGGCAGATCTACCCAAGGAGGGAGGACGTTTTGATCTTCCTATTGCATTGGGAATTTTGGCCGCTTCGGAGCAAATCGCGACAGATAAGCTCAAAAACTACGAATTTGTGGGTGAGTTAGCACTATCTGGTGGTCTGAGACCTGTAAAAGGTGTGCTGCCTGCTGCGCTGGAAGCCAGTAAGATTCAACGTCATTTGGTCGTCCCACATGTGAATGGCGATCAGGCGGCGCTGGTGGGGAAGGAACAACATAAATCGGCCCAATCATTACTGGAAGTATGTGCCGAGCTTTGTGGTCAACATCGACTGAATCTTTTTCAAACGCCTAAGCGAAAAACGATCGAAAAACATGGTCGAGACTTACAAGATATTATTGGCCAACAACAAGGTAAGCGAGCACTGGAGATTGCTGCCGCTGGAAACCACAACTTACTTTTCCTTGGCCCGCCAGGTACTGGAAAAACGATGTTGGCTTCGCGTTTGTGTGACTTATTACCGGAAATGAGTGACGAAGAAGCAATGGAAACCGCTTCGGTGGCATCGTTGACTCAGAGTGAAATTAATGAGCATAACTGGAAGTCGCGTCCGTTTCGTTCTCCGCATCATTCAAGTTCAATGGCGGCATTAGTCGGCGGTGGTTCGGTACCCAGACCAGGGGAGATCTCTTTAGCCCACAACGGGTTATTGTTTCTCGATGAAATGCCCGAATTTGATCGTAAAGTTCTGGACTCGTTACGCGAACCGCTCGAATCTGGCGAGATCATTATCTCTCGAGCGCAAGGTAAAACACGCTTTCCGGCTCGCTTCCAATTAGTTGGAGCATTGAACCCAAGCCCGACAGGATATTACGAAGGCAATCAAGCGCGCACCAATCCACAAGCTATTTTGCGCTACCTTGGTCGATTATCTGGACCACTGTTAGATCGCTTTGATATGTCTTTAGAAATCCCAGCTTTGCCCAAAGGGACATTAGCAGAAGGAGGTGATCGCGGTGAGCCGACTGCTATCGTAAAAGCGCGTGTGAGCCATGCGCGTAACAATATGCTAAACCGCAGTGGTAAGGTCAATGCACTGCTAGGTAGTCGAGAAATTGAGGCGTTTTGTCCCTTGCATAAGAGTGATGCTGAGTTTCTTGAAACCGCTTTGCATCGTTTAGGGCTCTCGATTCGTGCGTATCATCGTATTATCAAAGTGGCGCGAACAATCGCCGATCTGGATGGGGCGGAGCAAATTGAACGAACGCACTTGGCTGAGGCACTTGGGTATCGAGCGATGGACCGTTTACTGAAACAGCTTACGGCGCAAGCGGTATAGACAGCAAAGTGTCATCGCAACAAGTGTTGTAAGCACCTTGTTGCGATGAAGGACGTTAGAAGGTGTAGTTGAGACCAAGCGACAATAGGTACTCTTTCTCCTCATAAAACGTTATATTCGAGTCAGTTTGGCTATAGCCGGCTAAAGAAATGAACGACCAGTCTTGCCAGTCAAATACGTTTTGATATTCGTAGGCCGCAAATAGGCTGATGGTGTCGTCATTTCGTGTTTTAGCAAAAGTTTGGCTAGCGGCTTGATAGTCTTTCCATGCGTAACCCGCGGTGAGAGCCAATCGATGGCGGTTGATAAATTTAAACCAGCTAATGTCAAATCCGTACGAATCAAATGACTCCGCCTTACCGTCGGCATCTTGATTGATGTAGGTGAAAGCGGGTTGCAACATAGACGTTTGGTTGAGTGGAATGCGATAGTCGCCTTTGACATAGTAAAGGTTAGCATCGCGAGCAAGTGAGCGGTCTGTCACTTCCTCCTGCTCGATGTCTTTATCAGCATAAGCAAGATCAAGGTTGAAGTTCTTATCAATTAACCCTTTGATCTGAAAGCGATACGCATTGCCGTCAACATCCGTCTCTTTACGTGCGGTTCCTACTTGATAAGGGTTGCGCCAAGTTTCGCCTTTGAGTACCGTCGGCAGATAGGAAACATCGATCACGGTGCCAGATTGTAGCTCGTGTTGATAGCCCAACTGAAAAGCGAGTGTACCTACCGCGACATCTGAGCGTGTGGTACCGGCGTAAACTTGGTGGTTGAGTCGGCTACCAAAGGTGTATGTCACACTCCCTAGCGGTGCAGCGATAACGGAACTGTCACTATCGGCACGCTTATCGAGAGAATCGATGGTGTTACTATTTTCTGTATTGAAATTGGATTCTGATGATATGAATCCGGCATTCAGCGAAATTTCACCGCCAAAACCTGCGGTTTCAGCGAGTTGAGCCTGAGCAGAACTGACGACAAAGGCCAAAGGCAAGAGAAGTAGCCTTGGTTTCATTCGTTATCTCCTTGTTGTCGAATGAGTGGTGCACATATTGGTTGCGGTAACAAATCTGACCATTCCCACGCATGTTCCAATGTGGCAAAGGCGCAGTATAATTACACGCTGTTTTATTCTTCACACATTATCACTGTTGTTTGACTATCATGTTGGCATATTTGTTATTTTTTTTTAACGCTTCTTTTGTGATTCTCAATTCTGCGGTTTGTTCACTCGCAATTTGTGTTATCGCTGTATTTAAAATATTGCTTCCTGGCGTAAAGCTAAAAGCGATAGCGACCGCTTGTGCCAATAAGGTGATGTGGTTATGGGCTACCGTTAATGCGTGCATTCTGGCGGTATCTAACCGTGTTGAGTGGGATGTTCAGGGCGGTGAAGCGCTTAAAAAAGACGGGTGGTATCTGCTGATCAGTAATCATCTCAGTTGGACAGATATTGTTGTGCTTTGCTGCGTGTTTAAAGACCGTATTCCCATGCCGAAGTTTTTCCTCAAGCAACAACTGCTGTATGTGCCTTTCATCGGGATGGCGTGTTGGGCGCTCGATATGCCATTTATGCGTCGCTATTCGCGAGAGTATCTGATCCGCAACCCTCATAAGCGAGGTCAAGATTTAGAAACGACACGTCGCTCGTGCGCTAAATTCAAACACACTCCAACCACAGTGGTTAACTATGTCGAAGGAACCCGATTTACCGAAGAAAAGCAGCGTAAGAGTAAAGCAAACTATCAATATTTGCTGCAACCAAAATCGGGCGGGATTGCGTACACGTTAGCGGCGATGGGGGAACAGTTCGAGAGCATTATCGACGTTACGTTGGCGTACCCAGAAAATACGCATAAACCGTTCAAGGATTTATTGATGGGTCGAATGGGCAAGGTGGTTGTGCGTGTGAATGTGTTACCCGTTGATGAACGAGTGCTCGGTGATTACTTCAACGATAAGCCCTATAAGCGGCAATTTCAGCAATGGCTGAGTGATGTGTGGCAAGAAAAAGATCGGTTACTACAAGAGATTTACAAGTAAACAAAAGGGGAGCGATGTGCTCCCCTTTTGATTGATATCGATGTGCTTATTTTTTTAGTGTCAGCAAGTAGTTCACCAGAGAGAAGTACTCATCCATCGTTTTGATGCTTTGTGCTTGAACTAGGTATTTGTTGTTAACGATAACCGCAGGAACGCCGGTTAGACCGCTGTTTTCAAATTGCTTGTCCATACGGCGAACCATTGAATCAACCGCGAAGCCTTTGAATGCAGAATCGAATTTTTTCGCATCTACACCTTCATCAAGGAAGATTTGACGAAGTTCTTCATCATTACGTGGTGCTTTCTTTAGATTGTGGATGCGGTTAAACATCACTGGCACCATTTTGTCTTCCACTTTTAGTGCAACCATCGTTGCGTAGGCTTTGCTCATTGATGGGCCCATGTTGCCACCCATGAAAGAAACGTGGTTTTTTAATAGCTTAGTACCTTCTGGCAACTGCTTTTTCAGTTGCTGGATAACTGGTTCAAAGCTATTACAGTGCGGGCAGTAGAAAGAGAAAAACTCCGTCACAAGAGGTTTTTTTGATGCCTCAAGATCCAATACTTTGTAATGTTCACCTTCTTTGAATTGCGCTGCATGTGCCGACAGGCTTAACATCAGCATAGAAAACAGTGCGAACAGTTTTTTCATCGAAATATCTCCATTTTTGAATTTTTGGCCTGACTTACCATTGAGGCATTAAAGACAGCGGTGCTTCTTCTAAAGCGGCGATCTGCTCTTTAAATGCAAGGACCTGACCTTCCCAGTATTTTGGCTCATTAAACCATGGAAAAGCGAGAGGAAATGCAGGGTCATGCCAACGTTTTGCTAGCCATGCCATATAGTGCACCATTCGTAGACCGCGAAGTGGCTCGATTAGTTTCAATTCTGCAGGATTAAAGTCGCAAAACTCTTGGTAAGCCTCTAAAACAATATCCAACTGTATCAGTTTGTCTTGGCGTTCACCGTTCAGTAGCATCCATAAGTCTTGTACTGCAGGGCCGTTACGAGCGTCATCCAAATCAACAAACATAGGGCCATCTCGCCACAAAATATTGCCTGGGTGGCAATCGCCATGCAAACGAATCATATTGAAGCCTTCGTGCCAGTGGCTTTCAATTGATTTGATCAGCATATCCAAGTCATTGAAGAAGCTGTTCTCCAAGTGCATTGGAATCATATTGGCGTTTTGCAGAATCTCTCTTGGTTGATACAGGTATTCTTGTAAGCCGATCGTAGGGCGATGTTGGAAGGCTTGGCGGCTGCCGACTTTATGGATTCGGCCAAGGAAACGCCCTACACCTTCGAGCTGATCTAAATTGTCAACCTCGTATTGGCGACCACCCACGCTATCAAACAGCGCAAAAGCATAGCCTTGATAGTGATGCAGGGTTTCACCGTTGATGCGCACAGGTGGTGCGACGGGGATCTCATTGCCAATCAGCTCTAAAGTAAAGTCGTGCTCCTCTTGGATCTGTTCATTGCTCCAACGTTCAGGACGGTAAAACTTGACGACATAACGACGACGCTCTTCGTCAGTAAATTGATAAACACGGTTTTCGTAGCTATTGAGGGGAAGAAAGCCTGATTCTGCGCGAACGCCGATGCTTTCTAACGCGTACCACATAAAGTCTGGGGTAAGGGCGTCAAAGTTAAACATACTTTGGGACATATAAACAAAAAGGCTCATTACTGAGCCTTTTTCCATTAGTCATCGAAGTTATAGCTTCTTGATAAATCGGCTTTCCACTTCAATGGTGAATTCGTTGCTCTTATCGGTGAGTATAAACTGAATTGTCGTAATCGCAGAGTTTAGCTTGTCAGGATCGGCACCAAGACTCATTGGCAGGTTCAATACCTCACCTGGCTGGACCTGAATTGTCTGCTTACCATACCAGCTTACATCGGATAGCCCTTCAACATCCAACGAGTACTCTTGCACTTGCTGAGTTTTGTTGATCACCTTGAGGGTGTAGGTGTTTTCTACTTCTCCCGAGCTATTAACGCGGAACAGTTGGTTACGGTCGCGAATAACACTCATGCCGGCTGGGTCTACCGCTGCAATTTGGGCAAAGAAAAGACCGACCATGACTAGTAGTACGGCACCATAGCCTAGCAGCTTCGGACGCATGACTTTGGTACTCTTACCCGATAAGCGGTGCTCGGTGGTGTAACTAATTAGGCCTTTCTCGTAACCCATGCGATCCATGGTGTTGTCACACGCATCAATACAGGCGCCACAGTTGATACATTCATACTGCAAGCCGTCACGAATATCGATACCTGTTGGGCACACCTGCACACACAAATCACAATCAATACAATCACCCAAACCAAGTTGCTTTGGATCGGCTTTACGCGGACGTGGGCCACGTTTTTCCCCACGTTTTGCATCGTAGCCAACGATGAAGGTGTCTTTATCAAACATGGCAGACTGGAAGCGCGCGTAAGGACACATGTGAATACACATGATGGAACGCATCCAACCAGCATTACCATAGGTACAAATGGCAAAGAACATTACCCAAAAGACGGGCCAAAAGTTGGCGTTAAAGGTGAAAAAGTCGATAACCAATTGCTTCATTGGTACGAAGTAGCCAACAAAAGTAAAACCAGTGGCGAGCGCTATGGTAAACCAAGCTATATGTTTGACGGTTTTACGCATCGCTAAATTCGCCGTCAGCTTATTGGAGTCTTGTTTGCGGCGTTTATTGGCACTACCTTCGAGCTTCTCTTCAAACCAGATATACATGAAGGTCCAGACGGTTTGTGGGCAGAGATAGCCACACCAAACTCGACCTAAGAAGGTGGTAATAAAGAACAACCCAAACGCCGCGATCACAAATAGCAAGGCGAGTAGGGTAAGATCTTGCGGATACAATGTGGTACCGAAAAAGTTGAACTGCTGGTTGCCAATGTCGAGCAAGATCGCTTGACGTTCACCGTAAGGGATCCACGGTATCAAAGCGAAGAGAAGCAGTAAGAACCAACCACCGTAACGACGCAGTTTCTGGTAAGTCCCTTTGCTTTCGCGTACATAGATGCGATTACTTGGGTTGAACCGATCCCCATTCCCTTTATGAGTCTTAGGGTTGTAGGTTTTAGGAGTCACATCTTTGATATCGATCTTATCCTGACTCATGCACTCATCCTTCTTAGGCTTTTATAATGTACGGCGTCATTTCTATTGATGTCGCTCGATGACATTGCTACTTCGTCCTTATCATAAATCATGACCGGACATAATTATTTTAGTAAATACTGATGAACGGCGATTATACAATCAATAACAATTCCTTTTCTTTAACGCAGTCAATGTTTAACAACAAAAATCAGTACAGTTAACCTGATAATTGGCTGAACAGTTATAACCAATTGTGGGACTAAAAACTTTGGTTATAAAAAAGCGACTCACAGAGAGAGTCGCTTAAAGAATACTGGCTGTTGAGCTGGTTATTTGATGATGCCACGAGCGCGTAGGATCGCCGTTTTAAAATCGTCCTCTTGGTCTTTTTTGAGTCCAGGGATCATTTCATCTTTGCTGCTATTACGCATTTTAAGGTGGTAGATCAGTACATCGTCGGTCAGATCTTCTAGCTTTCCTTCATAGCCTGCTTCTTTTGCCAGCTTAACGATGAACTGCAATAGGTTCAGCTCCTGATCTTTATGCCATTCAGGCTCTAGTAGCTCAAGCAGCTCTTCAATGCGATGACACTTCATTTCTTTCTCCACAGAATTTATAGGTGTAATTAGCAGTAAAGGTACCAAATTGCTTTGCTAAGACCAAATAGGAAAAACGATCTCTTTCACCGTGGTTTGTTCTAAGTCTTTGAAGTTTTATGAGTTGCGTGCAAAGAAAAAAGCGCAGCTGGCGCCGCGCTTTTGATTAAGCTGCTTTGATAACTTTGGCCGGAACACTCGACATCATTGCTGTCTTCTCAACCAATGTCATTGCTGGCGCAACTTGCTTTGCCTTTGGTGCAGTAGTAAAGCCACTGCGGCGGCGCATTGCACTAGTATTAGTGTGTGCGAACCTGACTGTTGTTGGGCGCATTAATTTACCTAACTGTCAGGCATATCCATTGCCGATGTAATGGCCTGAATCATTATGAGCTAGGCTCCAACAAGATTGAAGAATCACTCTTCTGGCTCTCGCCAATCCAGTTAATGAGTCAGGAATACCGATATGCATGCATATCAAGTGTAAGATTAGCATCCTTGTAATAATTGGTCGATAGTTGAGCAATTGAATTGTTTAGATTTTGTCATTTTGTCGCGATGTTCGAGGCAATTTTTGTTTGATCCCACGATCAGCAGTAGTAGTATGAGATCTCGATGAAGGAGGTGCCTATGTCATTTTTGAAGAAGACACTTGCCAGTTTTGGGATTGGGAGCGCGAAGGTCGACTCAATCTTAAACCAAGACGTGCTATACCCAGGTCAAAGTGTGGATGTGTCTATCCATGTATATGGTGGTGCGACTGAACAAGCGATCGACAACATTGATTTAAAACTCTGTTGCCGCTACATCGCAGAAGCCCCTGATGACCGTGGTGCGCGAGAAGGACACAGCATGCGCCGAGTACCTCAAACTCATGTGCTTGCTAAGTGGAGTCTCCCTTACGCATTTACCATCCATTCCGGCGAAGAGCGTACCTTCGATGTTAAGCTCGATGTGCCTTGGAACACGCCTATCACCATTGGTGATGCCAAAGTATGGTTAGAAACCGGCTTAGACGTTGCCGCTGCTTTGGATCCGACTGATAAAGACATCCTCACCGTTCGACCTGATCCACTGATGGATGCGGTACTATCTGCATTTGAAGCGCAAGGTTTACGAATTCGCCAGGTGGAATGCGAGGAAGTGAAAGGATTCGATCTACCATTTGTGCAAGAGTTTGAACTGGTGCCAACCGACGGACCTTACCACGGCGTGTGGCGCGAATTAGAATTTGTTGCCCACCGCAGTGAGCAAGAGCTCAAGTTGTGGTTTGAAGTTGACCGCACACGCAAGGGGCAAGGTGGCATGCTCGCGAGCTTACTGGGTAGTGGCAAACTCAAGCGAGAGCTGACCATTCCTGCCACGACTAAGCCAGATCAAGTTGGCGAACTGGTACTCAATTATCTCGATCAAACTACTGCCGTTCATGAGTCTTAATTTAAGATTACACGTGTAAGCCTAATGTGCCATACTAGAGCAAATTTCAAACTCTAGTATAGGCGCATTGATGTCCGAGCTGCAGAAACCTCAATACAGTCAACGTGAAGAACTGGCCAATACCATCACCCACGGTATAGGGATGATTTTTGGTATTGTTGGCTTGATACTGCTGTTAGTTAAAGCCATAGACCATCAAGCTGACACTTTAACGCTTACCAGTATGGCGATTTATGGAGCGAGTATTATCGTGCTATTTTTGGCCTCGACGCTCTATCATGCGATCCCTCATCCCAAAGCGAAACGTTGGCTAAAAACCTTCGACCATTGTGCTATTTATCTTTTGATAGCAGGCAGCTATACCCCTTTCTTGTTAGTCAGCTTAAGAACACCTCTAGCATTTGGGTTGATGATCGTTATTTGGAGCATTGCGTTGATTGGCATCATCATGAAAGTTGCGTTCGTCTATCGATTTAAAAAGCTTTCTTTGATGACGTATTTGGTGATGGGATGGTTATCGCTGATTGTGATTTATCAATTAGCTATTAACTTGGATGTCGGCGGACTTACACTGCTTGCTGCTGGTGGAATTGTGTATTCACTAGGGGTAATCTTCTACGTCGCGAAGCGCATTCCCTTTAACCATGCGATCTGGCACGGCTTTGTTTTGGCTGGCTGCGTGTGCCATTTCTTTGCGATTTATTACTTTGTTGAGCCTATCTAGCCGATAGGCTCAACAAAGAATATTAAACACGTATTAGCGAGTTTTTACCTCTAGCACTTTGGCAGAAAACTGGTATTGCTGTGATTGCGGTACAGCCAATTTAATGCTCTTACCTTGTTCCGCTTGCTGTGGTCGCAGGTAGGTATCCGCCATGCGCTTGATGGATTGCCAAACCGTCACGTTTTCTTTTGCCAGTTGCTGACCAGACATATCAAACACTTGCACCTCAACTTCCACTTGAATGACAGATTGAGAGCTTTGGTTAGTGATTGATGTAGGTAAAATAAGCTCACCGCTTTGATAGCTTGCTGAACCAATCAATATATCCACACCTGAATCTGATAGCTGCATGGTTGGCTTTTTGGCGTTTACCACTACGGTCGTGCCAACGGTTTTCGTTACCACAGGAATTGTCGCAATCGCAGGAGCTGCGATTGTTTCAACTACGCTTGCTGTTGTTTGTGTCTCCGTCGCTTGTTGCGCCGGTTTTTTCATGACGTACTCCCAGGTAAAGTCATCGTTCAACTTCACTTCTCGACCATCGGCTAAAGTGATGACCTCGGCGGCGTATGTGGATGAGGCGGCAAGTAGGGTCGCCAGAGTAATCCATGTTTTCATTGTTATACCTTTTAATTAGAGTCTGCTTAGCGGCGCCAAAACGCAGGAAAGAACAGTACAAGAATAGTCAGAATTTCCAAGCGGCCCATTAACATCCCAAAGCTTAAGAGCCATTTGGCAGTATCGGGCAGAGGCGCGAAGTTGCCTGTCGGGCCAATCACACTGCCCATACCAGGGCCAACATTGGCAACGGCGGTGATTGAGCCAGAAATACTGGTCACAGGGTCGAGGCCAAGAGCACTTAAACAACCCGCGATAAAGATAATGGTGATAAAAAACATCAAGCCAAATGCCACCACTGAGCGAACAATATCATCATTCACCGGTCGCTGGTTATAACGCTGTACAAACACCCCAGAAGGGTGAATCAACTTCATCATTTGTTTGTTTAGCAGCGTCATTGCAATTTGGAAGCGGAAGATTTTGATCCCGCCAGACGTTGATCCTGAGCATGCTCCCGCCATCATTAAGAATGCGAAAAGAGTAGTGGGTAATGCGCCCCATGCGGTGAAGTCTTCTAAGCCAAAGCCAGTTGTGGTGACGACAGAGACAATATTAAACATCGACACTCGCAGGGCATCCAAAATGGTGTACCCATCTCGAATCACTAGCCAAGCTGAAATCACTAAGCTAGAGAATACGAACAGGTACGCAAATCCTCTAACTTGAGCGTCGTTAACCAACACATCAATACGGCGTTTACGTAATGCGGCGATAAAGAGCAAAAACGGCAAACCACCTAAGAACATAAAGGTAGTGGCCACCCAATGTGCGCCATTAGAGAAGTGGTTCATTGACCCATCAGATGTAGAGTATCCACCCGTCGATAGCGTAGTAAAGGCATGGTTGATTGCTTCGAACAGGTTCATGCCGGTGACCAAGTAGCCCAAAATACATAAGCCTGTTAGCATCAAATAAACCGCTACGATGTTTTTGGCGACCGTTTTCGCTCTTGGACTACTTTTATCCGACCAATCTGATGATTCGGTTTGGAATAGCTTCATACCACCGACATTCAGCATAGGTAACACTGCTACCGCCATCACGATAAAACCAATGCCACCAAGCCACTGTAAAATAGAGCGCCACAGCAAGATGCTCGGCGCCATGTTGTCTAGGCCACTGAGCACCGTTGAGCCCGTCGTGGTGATACCCGACATCGTTTCGAAGTAGGCGTCGGTGAAGCTGATGTGGTTGATAAACACAAATGGCAAGGCGGCAAACGCACTCGCGATGGTCCAAACCAAACTGGTGATGAGGAACATATCGCGTACGCTGAGTTTGAACTTGGCGGTTCGACCTATCGTTAGGCAGATGAAGGCGGCAAGGTGCGTGATCACAACGGCTTGGGCGAAATCGAGGAACCCCCCCGTACCGGTAAAGAAAGCGACCAAAGTCGGCACGTACATAAACAGGGCCAGTTTGGATAAAACCAGCCCGATAACAAACAGTACGGGACGTAAGTTGACCATAGGAAAATCCTAGAGGAAGAATGGACTCGGCTGGAATAGCGCTTCGACGTCTGATACGTATTTTTTGTTGACCAGGAACATCACCACATGGTCATCCTGCTCGATGACCGTACGGTCGTGGGCAATAAGAACTTCTTCGCCACGAACGATAGCACCAATGGTGGTCCCAGGTGGAAGCTTTATATCTCCAATCGCACGTCCAACCACTTTAGATGTACTTTCATCACCGTGAGCGACGGCTTCAATCGCTTCCGCAGCGCCGCGGCGAAGTGAGGATACGTTTACGATATCAGCGCGACGAACGTGCGTTAGCAAGGCTGAAATAGTGGCTTGCTGAGGTGAGATTGCTACATCAATTACGCCGCCTTGTACCAGGTCTACATAAGCGCCACGTTGGATCAGCACCATCACTTTTTTAGCGCCCATGCGTTTTGCCAACATTGCAGACATGATGTTGGTTTCATCTTCGTTGGTCAGCGCGATGAAGACGTCGACTTGGTCGATGTTCTCTTCCGAGAGAAGCTCTTGGTCTGCCGCATCACCGCAGAACACGATGGTGTTTTCTAGTTGCTCAGAGAGCTTTTCTGCACGCTGGTAGTTACGCTCAATCAGCTTCACGCTGTAAGTTTGCTCTAGGCGTTTTGCCAAGCTTGCGCCAATGTTACCCCCTCCAACAATCATGATGCGGCGGTACGGTTTTTCTAGGCGCTGAAGCTCACTCATCACTGAGCGAATATGATTACTTGCTGCAACGAAGAACACTTCATCGTCGGCTTCAATAATGGTGGTACCTTGTGGGCGAATCGGACGGCCTTGACGGAAAATCGCCGCCACACGGGTATCGATGTGCGGCATGTGCTCACGCAAAGCAGACAGCGCGTTACCCACCAACGGGCCACCATAGTAAGCTTTCACCGCCACTAGGCTGACTTTCTGTTCAGCAAAACTCACCACTTGCAGCGCGCCTGGGTATTGGATCAGACGTTCGATGTAGCTCGTGACGAGTTCTTCTGGTGCGATAAGGTGATCAACAGGAATAGCGCCAGATTTAAACAGGGCTTCTTTTTCTGCCAAGTATTCTGGAGAGCGAATACGCGCAACGCGGTTTGGGGTATTGAATAGAGTGAACGCGACCTGACAGGCGGCCATGTTGGTTTCATCAGTGTTGGTTACTGCGACGAGCATATCGGCGTCTTGCGCGCCAGCTTCGTGTAGCACGTCTGGATGGCTCGCATGGCCATTGACCACACGTAGGTCGTATTTGTCCTGCAATTCACGCAGTCGGTCGGCATTATTGTCGACGATGGTGATGTCGTTGTTTTCACCCACTAGGTTTTCTGCCAGTGTGCCGCCAACCTGACCTGCACCAAGAATAATGATCTTCATACTCTTTTCTCGTATCTGAAAAAGGCGATTGAAATCACTTCAATCGCCCTATTTAGCATGCTGTTACGCGTGTGTCTTAGTTAGCACTGCGTAGTAGAAACCATCCATATCTTCTTCGCCTGGTAGAATTTGACGACCAGGCTGGTCGGGATCAGAATCCAGCAGTTGCGCATCCGCGGTACGTGCTAAAAACGCTTTTACTTGCTCCACGTTTTCTTGCGGTATGATTGAACAAGTCGCGTAAACCATGGTGCCGCCGGGCTTCAGTTGCGTCCACATGGCATCAAAAATTTCACTTTGCAGCTCTGCTAATGCGGCGATGTCGTCTGCACGACGTAGCCATTTGATGTCTGGGTGACGACGAATCACGCCAGTCGCAGAACATGGGGCATCCAGCAAAATGCGATCAAATTGCTCGCCTTGCCACCATTCTTGTGGATTACGCGCATCACCGCAAACCACTTTTGCCTGAAGGTTGAGACGCTTCAGGTTTTCATGCACACGTTTCAAGCGTGTGTCGTCGCAGTCAATCGCGACCACTTCACTGCCCGACGTGCGCTCTAGAATGTGCGCAGTCTTGCCACCTGGCGCAGCACAGCAATCTAAAATCCGTTCGCCGTCTTGTGGTTTTAGGTAGTTGATCGAAAGCTGCGCCGCCGCATCTTGTACCGAAACCCAACCTTTATCAAAACCAGGTAGCTTCATCACGTCACATGGTGTGGCCAATTTTATGGCGTCCATTGCTTCTGTGTGTGGCGTGCTATCAATGTTTTCATTTTTGAGCAGCGCAAGGTATTCATCACGAGTGTGGTGTTGATGGTTCACACGCAGCCACATTGGTGCTTTTTGGTTGTTCGCTTCAACAATACTTTCCCATTGCTTTGGGTAGGCCTCTTGCAGCAGTTTTAGTAACCAGCTTGGGTGACCGTACTTGCCAGCGTTGTTGCTGACGGCCATTTGGTCGAGTTCTTCTTGGTTGCGCTGGTAGTTACGCAATACCGCGTTAATCAAACCACGCAGACGAGGACCTTTCAGCTCTTTAGTGCCTTCAACCGTTTCACCGACTGCTGCGTGCGCAGGAATACGCATGAAGCTCAGTTGGTAAATACCAACCAGAATTAGGTGATGGAATACACGTTGTTTGCCTTTTAGCGGCTTATCCATCAATTGGTTTGCGATCATTTCTAGGCGAGGTAGGTAACGTAGCGCACCGTAACAGATCTCTTGTAACAGAGCGTGGTCACGAGGTCGTACCGTTTGTTGAGCCGCTGGAAGAGCGCTTGAAAGTGAGTGGCCCTTGTCGACGACAAGATACAGGACGTTAGCAGCCGCAGCGCGAACATTCATGATGAGTACCTTAAAGTAAAGGAGGGCATCTCTGCCCTCTAAAAGTTCGTATAATCGGGGATAATAACCCCTAGTATGGCTTAAACCAGCAGAGTGCCAACTTCAAACCAAGCCGCACGCGAATTCAGAATATCCTGAACTGACATGGCTTTTTTGCCAGGAACTTGCAGTTGCTCTAGCACCAGTACGCCGTTGCCTGTCGCAACATAAATACCGGTTTTATCTGCTTGCACGATGGTGCCGGCTGGCTTGTCACTGGTTTGCTCTGCCACACGGCTTTGCCATACTTTGATGCTGTTTTCTGCCGCCTCAAAGTGGCTCATTGGCCATGGGTTAAATGCACGAACGCAGCGCTCAATGTGCGCCGCATCGTCGTTCCAGTTGATGCGTGCTTCTTCTTTGCTGAGTTTTTTCGCATAGTTCGCTAGCTCATCGTCTTGCTTCACTGGCACTGCTTTACCCGCAGCAATGTCTGCTAGGCAGTCAATCAGGGCTTCTGGACCAAGCTCAGCCAATTTTTCGTACATTGAAGCGCTGGTATCTGTCGCTTCGATTGGCAGAGTTGCAATCTTCAGCATATCACCAGTGTCGAGACCGATGTCCATCTGCATGATGGTTACGCCAGTTTCTGCATCGCCCGCCCAAATAGAGCGTTGGATTGGAGCCGCACCACGCCAACGAGGTAGGATAGAACCATGTACGTTGATACAACCCAGTTTAGGGGTATCAAGAACTGCTTGTGGCAGCAGCATACCGTACGCCACGACAACCATGAGGTCGGCGTTCAGATCGGCAAGTTCTTGTTTCGCTTCGTCGGACTTAAAGCTTTCAGGTTGGTAAACCGGGATATTGTGTTCTAGCGCCAGTTGTTTTACTGGTGGCGCAGCCAATTTTTTGCCACGACCCGCTGGACGATCTGGGTTTGTGTAAACCGCGATGACTTCATGCTCCGAAGACAACAACGCCGCCAAGTGACGGGCGGCGAAATCCGGAGTACCTGCAAAGACAATTCGTAAAGACTGACTCAAGGTAGACTTCCTTCTAATTGGTATGGTTCGAGATTAAGCGTTTTGCTGCTTCTCGTTAAAGCGTTTGATTTTCGCTAGCTTGTCCTGAATGCGTTTGCGTTTCAGTGGCGATAGGTAATCCACGAACAGCTTACCTTGTAGGTGATCAAGCTCGTGTTGAACACAAATCGCTAGCAGGTCGTCGGCTTCAAAGGTGAACTCTTTGCCATCACGATCCAGTGCTTTAACGGTAACTTCTGCAGCGCGAGGCACAAGTGCGCGCGCACCTGGTACCGACAGACAGCCTTCTTCGATGCCATCTTCGCCACGCTTTTCCAGAATCTCAGGGTTGATTAGCACCATCGGCTCATCGCGAGTTTCTGAAATATCAATCACTACGATACGTTTGTGGATATCAACCTGCGTTGCAGCAAGGCCAATACCTTCTTCGTCGTACATGGTTTCAATCATGTCATCGACGATTTTTTGAATCTCAGGGGTCACCGCTTCAACAGGCTTTGCGACTGTGCGCAGGCGATCATCCGGGAATGTTAATACTTGTAATACAGACATATTCACTCGAAATATTGAACTGTGCCGAAACAGCACAAACCTTGTTGGCTCAATTCTAGACATTTTATAGCCTAAATGACAGCATCCTTGCACCAATTTCCATTCTGGTTCCTGCTTAATAGACCAAGGACGAGGGTCATGAATCGAATTTTCCGCAACGTTGCCAGTGTTACGTTGCCGCTACTTTTCTCTTTCAACGCTGTAGCAAATGTGGATGCGAACCCACTGACTGTTAAAGATGATGCGCCACAAACGTATGTAGTCGTGAAGGGCGATACGCTATGGGATATTTCGGCCATGTACTTAGATAGCCCGTGGTTGTGGCCTCGTTTATGGCAAGTAAACCCGGAAATCGATAACCCTCATTTAATTTATCCCGGAGACAAGCTGTCTTTGGTGTGGATTAACGGTCAGCCCGTGTTGAGCCTAAAACCGGTTAAGAAGCTGAGCCCGAAAGTTCGCATCACAGAAAAGAAAGCCGTACCAACCGTTGCGGAAGGTTTGGTGATGCCTTACCTTAAATCGGATCGGTTGCTAGATAAAGATTCGTTGAACAATGCTGCAAAAGTGATGGGTAGCAGCAAAGGCAGTAAGTATCTGACTGCAGAAGATGTGCTGTATATCAATGGCAATCAGACCGCGACAGGTTGGGCTATTTACCGACCAGTAGCTACCTTTTCGCGTGACGATGTGTCCGAAGAGATTACCGCGCTGCGTTTGATTGCCAAAGGCGAGCTCGTTGAAGCTTCGAGTGATTATTCAGGTTTGAAGCTTACATCGCAAATGCAAGAAATCCTACGTAACGATATCGCGTTGCCAAATCAATCGGTTGAGAATACTGACTTCACAACAACGTTCTATCCGCTGCCGTCGCCACAAGGCAGTTCTGCAAAGTTGCTAGGTAATATCGAAGGTATTCGCTTTAGTTCAACTAACCAAGTTGTGGTGATTGATAAAGGCACGTCAGACAATCTGAAGCAAGGCAGTGTGTTTGATTTAAAAGAAGACGCGCACCCAGTTTACAAAGACGGCGATGAGTTCAAGAAAGAGTTTGGCGTGCTTGATAAGAAAATTACTTTGCCTCAAAGCAAAGTTGGTGAGTTGCTGGTCATTCGCCCTTATGAGTACTTTAGCTTGGCACTGATCACTAACAGTACGAAACCCATTAACCAAGATATTTCGGTGGTGTCACCGTTGGCGGACGAATTAACCATCGATGAATCGACGAAATAACGATGATCTCGCTGCCTGGTTAAAACTGAGTTGTTTACCAGGCATTGGCGGCGTCAAAATGAATAAGCTACTGGCAAGAGACACGCCACGTAACATCGTAAACTTCTCTCCTGAACAGCTACAACAACTTGGGTTAACAACTAAGCAAATTCAAGCTTGGGCTTCAACAGATAAAGAAGTCGATGCTTGTTTAAGCTGGCTTGAGGCTTCTACAAATCATCATATCCTGACACTGACTGACCCGTGTTATCCACCTCAGCTCAAACAAATCGTTGCACCGCCACCTCTACTTTTTGTTCAAGGAAACCCTGCTTGTCTTTCTCAGCCACAAATCGCGATGGTTGGAAGTCGAAATGCGAGTATTGATGGATTACAGCATGCACGTCAGTTTGCTGCAGAGTTTGTTCAGCACGATTTTATTGTCACCAGTGGTCTCGCTTTAGGCATTGATGGTCATGCGCATGATGGTGCGTTGCAAGCGGGTGGTAAGACGATTGCGGTGCTAGGATCTGGCTTAGAAAATATTTATCCGGCACGTCATCGTGGTTTAGCGCAACGTGTTATTGAACATGGGGCTTTGGTGTCTGAGTTTCGGCCTAATGCCAAGCCGCGCCCAGAAAACTTCCCGCGTCGTAATCGTATTATTAGTGGATTATCGCTTGGTGTACTGGTCGTCGAGGCGGCGAAAAAGAGCGGCTCGTTAATTACAGCTCGTTACGCGCTTGAGCAAGGTCGAGAAGTATTTGCTCTGCCAGCGTCAATCAATGCCCCCAATGCCTGCGGTGGAAACCAGTTGATACGTCATGGCGCTTGCCTCGTAGAAAAGACGAAAGATGTCTTAGATGAAATACAGTCCTTGCTTGATTGGTCTATTAATCAGAGTACCGATTTATTTTCTACGTTAAATGATGAAGAAGAATTGCCATTTCCTCAGCTGTTAGCTAACGTAGGAAGTGAAGCTACACCGGTTGATATTCTTGCAAACAGGACCCATATACCTGTCCAAGAAGTCATGATGCAGCTCTTAGAGTTAGAACTCTCTGGGCATGTCGTTGCGGTTTCAGGTGGCTATATTCGAAAGGGGAGGGGCTAGCTATGATGATGGATATACTGATGTATCTATTCGAAACCTACATCCATAGCGATGCAGAGTTACAGGTCGAACAAGACGAGTTGGAAGAAGAGTTGCTTCGTGCAGGCTTCCAACAAAAAGATATCTACAAAGCCCTTGTCTGGTTAGAAGAGCTTGCCGCATTGCAGCAAAGTGACACCTCTTCTGCAATCTCGACTTGCATGGCTTCGTCATCAACTCGTATCTACACAGCGAAAGAGACGCAGCGTTTAGATTTGGAATGCCGAGGATTTCTATTGTTTCTCGAGCAAATCAATGTGTTAACCACAGAAACTCGCGAAATGGTGATTGACCGAGTGATGGGATTAGAAACGAGTGAGTTTGAGCTTGAAGATCTCAAATGGATCATTCTGATGGTGCTGTTTAATGTGCCTGGCAACGAAAACGCTTACACGCTAATGGAAGAGCTGTTGTACACCAAGGAACAAGGGATTCTTCACTAACCATCTGGGCAAGTTTGAGTTTAACTAGAATAAACGCGAGCTTGTCTTTTTGTGTGTTTTTCACGAAACGGTAAGTATGAGTAGTAAAATCGACAACACCCTTTTCTCTGCCCATGAACACGCTTTGGAGCACGAGCCGTGTCCAAAATGTGGTGGTGAGCTGACTCTCAAGCACGGAAAACATGGCCCATTTCTCGGCTGTAACCATTACCCAAGCTGTGATTACATTAAACCGCTACACAGCAATGATGGGCACATCGTGAAAGAGTTGGGTGTGCCTTGTCCTGAGTGTGGCAATGAGTTGGTACTCCGCCAAGGGCGCTACGGCATGTTTGTCGGTTGTAGTAACTACCCGGCTTGTCATCATATTGAGTCGATTAATCAACCAGAGCCAGAGGCGCAGTCACAAGAGCAACACGCTTGCCCTGAATGTGGCAAAGGACATTTGGTTGAGCGTAAAACCCGATTTGGCAAAACCTTCTACGCGTGTGATAACTACCCTAAATGCAAATTTGCTGTGAACCTTGCTCCGGTCAAGGGGCGATGCGAAGAGTGTGGTTTTACTCTGTTGGTGGAGAAGAAACTTGCCAGTGGTGTGAAATTGCAATGTGCTAATCGTAAGTGTCAGCACACCCAGCAAGGGTAAATACATCAAAGGAATTAAAAAGGGTCGCATCGTGCGACCCTTTTTTGTTTTTTTGCTGCCAAACGTTAGTGTTGAGGCTGTTTAGCGAACGCTTGCACGGCTGGGAAAGCTATTGGGTCTAAGATGTCTGCCAGGGCGCACAACCTACGGTGCAATTCTCCTGGGTAGTCGCCACACACGTTGATGTGTCCCATCTTGCGACCTGCACGTTTCTCTTTGCCATACCAATGAAGGTGGCAACCATCCATTGATAACAATGCATCTGGTAGTGTGTCTTCACCAAGAATATTGATCATTGAGGTTTCACGAACCAATTTCGTACTACCTAATGGTAAGCCGCACACTGCGCGCAGATGGTTTTCAAACTGACACGTTTCTGCACCTTGCTGTGTCCAGTGACCAGAGTTGTGCACGCGTGGAGCAATCTCATTCACTAAAAGTGCCCCATCGACATCAAAGAACTCAAGCGCTAATACGCCAACGTAATCTAGGCTATCTGCGACTGCCGTGAACATTTGCTTTGCTTGTTCCTGTAACCCTGGCGCATCAATCGCAGTAGAAAGACTCAATACACCGTTGGTGTGAACATTCTCTGCCAGAGGGTACACTTCCACACTGCCATCTTTGCTTCGAGCACCAACCAGTGATACTTCGCGGTTAAAAGGAACAAACTCTTCAGCAACAATCGCTTGAGTTGGTGTTGCCGCGATGCACTCTGCCATCTCAGTCCAAATGTCGTCGACTTGAGAAGCTTCTTTTAAGCGCCATTGGCCTTTACCATCGTAACCACCTAATGCACTTTTCAGAACCATTGGCATACCAACGTGTTCAATTGCGCGGTCAAAGTCTTCACGAGTTTCAATGACGTAGTATTTCGCGTTGCGCACGCCGGCATCATCAAGCAGTGCTTTTTCAATACGGCGATCACCACCTGCTTTGATGGCTTGCGTACTTGGTAGGAACTTGCCGCTCGCTTCGCAAACCTTGAGCACGTCATGTGGAATATGCTCGAACTCGGCAGTAATCACATCAACTTGCGTAATCGCATTTTCCAAACCATGGCCAAGTACCTGTTGAGTTAAAGGGTGAACGACATCACCGTTGGTGACATCGTAAGCTGAAATTTGAATATTCAGTGGCGCACCAGCCAGAGACATCATACGAGCCAACTGACCCGCACCAAGAACCAGTACATGCATCTGATTAATCCTCTGCAGGGTTTGGATTTGCGAGAACTGTTTCCGTTTGCTCATTACGGAATGCTTCTACCTTCGCCATGATGTTTTCATCATGAGTGCCTAGGATTTGCGCTGCTAGGATACCGGCGTTTGCTGCGCCCGCTTCGCCAATCGCCAATGTACCAACCGCAATTCCCTTTGGCATCTGTACAATAGAAAGCAGTGAATCCATACCTTTCAGTGCACGAGACTGAACGGGAACCCCAAGCACTGGCAAACTAGTAAACGCCGCCGCCATACCTGGTAGGTGGGCTGCACCACCTGCGCCTGCGATGATAACTTTGATGCCGCGTTCTTTTGCGCCACTGGCGTAGTCAGCCAGTAATTGAGGAGTTCGGTGTGCTGACACGACTTTTGTTTCGTAAGGCACGCCAAATTGGTCTAGCATGTCCGCTGCTAGTTTCATGGTTGGCCAATCGGATTTAGAACCCATGATGATACCGACTTTCATCTCAAACTCCTTTAAGCTGCAAAAATTAGGTGAGCTATAAATTTGTGCGCATTATACGGGGATTTTTATCTCAAGCAAACGTTTGCGTCTTGTTGTTGGCGCTATTGATACATTTTATAAAAAAATTGCTTTAGTGTCTGAGAATGAATATTTGTACACTTAGTGAAAACAACACAGTCAAACAAATAGGAAGTAATCGGTGGATAACTTTGAACAAGTGCTCAACGCACTCAAGCAAGGCGAAGTGATTGCCTATCCAACAGAAGGGGTTTTTGGTGTCGGATGTGATCCAGATAACCCAGAAGCAATTCAAAAGCTATTAGAGCTCAAGCAGCGTCCGGTAGAAAAAGGGCTGATTCTCATCGCGGCAAGTTATGATCAGCTCTTGCCTTATATTGATGAATCTCAGTTGACTGAAGAACAATTACAGACTGTTCATGCCACTTGGCCAGGCCCATACACTTGGATCATGCCAGCGAGCGATAAAGTATCCAACTGGGTTTCAGGGCAGTTTGATTCAATTGCGGTTCGTGTGACTGATCATCCTTTGGTGCAAAAAATGTGTAATGCATTCGGAAAGCCGTTAACCTCTACCAGCGCGAATCTTTCCGGCTTACCACCGTGTATGACCACGGAAGAAGTCGAAGAGCAGTTGGGTGATAAGCTGGTCGCCATTCTTCGTGGCGAGACCAGCGGTCGTGATAAACCCAGCGAGATTCGTGACGCCAAAACTTCACAAATATTAAGACAGGGTTAACCCTGCTAGCCAGCCATCATTAGGTTTCACGTAATAGGTAATAACGTATGTCAGCGATCGATAAGCACGCCGTAAAGCAGTTCTTGATGTCACTTCAGGACTCCATTTGTCAGCAGTTAGAACAAGAAGATGGAAAGGCCGTCTTTGTCGAGGATGCATGGCATCGTGAACCGGGCGAACGTCTTGGTGGCGGTGGGCGCTCACGTGTTATGCGTGATGGCCTTGTTTTCGAGCAGGGAGGCGTGAACTTCTCGCATGTGGAAGGGAAAGAAATGCCAGCATCTGCGACAGCGCATCGTCCAGAGCTAGCGGGTCGTCGTTTTGAAGCGATGGGTGTTTCTTTGGTTATTCACCCTAAAAACCCTTATGTACCGACTTCACACGCCAATGTCCGCTTCTTTATTGCAGAAAAAGATGGCGAAGACCCAATTTGGTGGTTTGGTGGTGGTTTTGACCTAACGCCGTTCTATCCATTTGAAGAAGATTGCCAATCATGGCACGACACTGCAAAACTGCTTTGTGCGCCATTTGGTGACGATGTTTACCAAGAGCATAAAGCATGGTGTGACAAATACTTCTTCCTACCACATCGTAATGAAACTCGCGGTGTTGGCGGTTTGTTCTTTGATGATCTAAACCAGTGGGAATTTGATAAGTGTTTTGCTTACATCAAAGCAGTCGGTGAAGGCTATTGCCAGGCTTACTTGCCGATCGTTTCTCGTCGTAAAGAGATCGAGTATGGTGAGCGTGAGCGTGAATTCCAACTATATCGTCGCGGCCGTTACGTAGAGTTCAACTTAGTGTATGATCGTGGTACCTTATTTGGTTTACAAAGTGGTGGGCGTACTGAGTCGATTCTGATGTCAATGCCGCCGCTCGCTCGCTGGGAGTACTGCTACGAGCCAGAAGCGGGATCGCCAGAAGCTGAACTTTACGAGCGATACCTAACGCCCCGAGAGTGGTAAGCACGGAATCTCCTTTTCTATATAGATAGATAGTGATAGGGTCATCTGTAATCAGGTGGCCCTGTTTTCTCTATATCTAAGTAAGGAACAAAGGTAAGGAAATGACCCAGCAAATCGATCGCTATGCCGTGTTTGGTAATCCTATCGGACACAGTAAGTCGCCATTCATTCACACCTTGTTTGCTCGTCAAACTAATCAATCTTTGGTGTACACCGCAGAAAGTGCACCTGTTGATGGTTTTATTGACGCGGCGAAGGTGTTTTTTGCTGAAGGTGGCAAGGGGTGCAACATCACTATGCCATTTAAAGAAGATGCTTATCAATTTGCTAGTCGATTGACAGAACGGGCTCAGTTAGCAGGCGCGGTAAATACCCTCAAGAAGTTAGACGATGGTGAAATCATCGGTGACAACACTGATGGTGCAGGTTTAGTGCAAGATCTGCTTCAGCATCAGGTTGTATTGGAAGGCGCGCGAATCCTAATTATTGGCGCTGGTGGTGCAGCTCGTGGTGTTATTAAGCCACTACTTGATCAAAAGCCGACCTCTTTAACCATTACCAACCGTACCTTTAGTAAAGCACAGGAGCTTGCAGAGCTGTTTGTCTCTCACGGTCCTATCCTCGCCAAAGAGATAGCAAGTATTGATGAAGAGTATGATGTCATCATTAACTCCACATCCGCTTCTCTTAGTGGTGAACTGCCGACTATTTCATCCTCCATCTTTGCCGCTAACAGTACAAGCTATGACATGATTTATGGCAAAGGGGTGACGAGCTTTAACTTATGGGCAAAAGAGAATGGTGCCGCTCATGCGTATGACGGTCTTGGAATGTTAGTTGGGCAGGCTGCGGAAAGCTTTATGCTCTGGCGTGGCTTACGTCCTGGTGCCAAACAAATTCTCAGAGAACTAAGAAAGAACCTTGAAGGTCAATAAGCGATGAATCAATCCATCTTATTCCCAGATATTCAATCATGGGATGAAGTATCACAATCGGTAAACTTTTCGGCGCAACAATCAGGCGCACTAATAGAGTGCTTTGTGACGAAACAAAAGTTAGAAAAGCTCAGTGGTTCACTGATTGAAACTGAGCAAGCGGCAATTAAAGTGTTTACTGATTACCGATTCGACCTAGAAGAAATGGCTGAAGAGCTAATAGAAGATGAAGCCTTCAACGAAGAAGGCCATATCATCATCGGTTAACAGGGTTTTAGTTCAAGTCTTTTACTTCATTTAAGTAGTCGTTTTTGTTCTGCACATAGTTGTTGGCAGACTTTTGCAAGAAAGCTCGTTCTTTTTCTGATAGAGGGCGAGCTTGTTTTACTGGGCTTCCAACATATAAGTAGCCACTTTCTAATACTTTCCCAGGTGGCACTAAACTGCCTGCTCCGACCATCACCTCTGACTCAATTACAACAGCATCTAAAACAATAGCTCCCATACCAACCAAAACACGATCGTGGATCTCACAACCGTGCAGCATCACTTTGTGGCCAATCGTAACGTCATTACCAATAATCAATGGGTAGCCGTTTGGGTTTTCGGCGTTCTTATGGGTGACATGCAAAACACTGCCATCTTGAATATTCGTTCGATCACCAATGTGAATGTGGTTTACATCGCCTCGCGCTGCTACCAATGGCCAAATGCTAGAATCATCGCCAATTCGGATATCACCGACTAAAACAGAGGTTGGGTCAACGTAAACACGCTCACCAAGTTCAGGCTTTATACCTTTGTAGCTTCTCATTGAGCTCATCTTTTTTCCTTATTCAGGGCGATTACAGGGTGTATGGAGGTAGAATAGTAGTGAAAACTCGCCTTTTAGAATAAAAAACACCCAAACGATAAAAAAATCAAAAAAAACGAGAAAAAGGGCTTGCCAATGTGATCGCAATCTCTATAATGCCACCTCGCTGACACGGCAACGCTTCGAAGCTTAAGTTTCGAAAGTAAGAAGCCAAGTTAGCAAGCCAAATTAGCCAAGCGGAAACGCTTGAAGAAAGTTTGAAAAAAGTGATTGACACTAAACTTTAACTCGCTAAAATGGCCGTCCTGTTTTGAGCAAAGCTCAACAGGAAAGCTCTTTAACAATATAGACCTATCAATCTGTGTGGGCACTCGTTGATGATAATCCAATTCGATACTTCGGTATCAAATTAGGTTTCAATGAAACGAAGTGACCATTGAATCTTCGGATTCAGCACAGTCAATTCAAACATTACTTTATGTAATGTTCAGTATTCATTGAGCCGACAAAATCTTAAATTGAAGAGTTTGATCATGGCTCAGATTGAACGCTGGCGGCAGGCCTAACACATGCAAGTCGAGCGGAAACGAGTTATCTGAACCTTCGGGGAACGATAACGGCGTCGAGCGGCGGACGGGTGAGTAATGCCTAGGAAATTGCCCTGATGTGGGGGATAACCATTGGAAACGATGGCTAATACCGCATGATGCCTACGGGCCAAAGAGGGGGACCTTCGGGCCTCTCGCGTCAGGATATGCCTAGGTGGGATTAGCTAGTTGGTGAGGTAAGGGCTCACCAAGGCGACGATCCCTAGCTGGTCTGAGAGGATGATCAGCCACACTGGAACTGAGACACGGTCCAGACTCCTACGGGAGGCAGCAGTGGGGAATATTGCACAATGGGCGCAAGCCTGATGCAGCCATGCCGCGTGTGTGAAGAAGGCCTTCGGGTTGTAAAGCACTTTCAGTCGTGAGGAAGGTAGTGTAGTTAATAGCTGCATTATTTGACGTTAGCGACAGAAGAAGCACCGGCTAACTCCGTGCCAGCAGCCGCGGTAATACGGAGGGTGCGAGCGTTAATCGGAATTACTGGGCGTAAAGCGCATGCAGGTGGTTTGTTAAGTCAGATGTGAAAGCCCGGGGCTCAACCTCGGAATAGCATTTGAAACTGGCAGACTAGAGTACTGTAGAGGGGGGTAGAATTTCAGGTGTAGCGGTGAAATGCGTAGAGATCTGAAGGAATACCGGTGGCGAAGGCGGCCCCCTGGACAGATACTGACACTCAGATGCGAAAGCGTGGGGAGCAAACAGGATTAGATACCCTGGTAGTCCACGCCGTAAACGATGTCTACTTGGAGGTTGTGGCCTTGAGCCGTGGCTTTCGGAGCTAACGCGTTAAGTAGACCGCCTGGGGAGTACGGTCGCAAGATTAAAACTCAAATGAATTGACGGGGGCCCGCACAAGCGGTGGAGCATGTGGTTTAATTCGATGCAACGCGAAGAACCTTACCTACTCTTGACATCCAGAGAACTTTCCAGAGATGGATTGGTGCCTTCGGGAACTCTGAGACAGGTGCTGCATGGCTGTCGTCAGCTCGTGTTGTGAAATGTTGGGTTAAGTCCCGCAACGAGCGCAACCCTTATCCTTGTTTGCCAGCGAGTAATGTCGGGAACTCCAGGGAGACTGCCGGTGATAAACCGGAGGAAGGTGGGGACGACGTCAAGTCATCATGGCCCTTACGAGTAGGGCTACACACGTGCTACAATGGCGCATACAGAGGGCGGCCAACTTGCGAGAGTGAGCGAATCCCAAAAAGTGCGTCGTAGTCCGGATTGGAGTCTGCAACTCGACTCCATGAAGTCGGAATCGCTAGTAATCGTGGATCAGAATGCCACGGTGAATACGTTCCCGGGCCTTGTACACACCGCCCGTCACACCATGGGAGTGGGCTGCAAAAGAAGTAGGTAGTTTAACCTTCGGGGGGACGCTTACCACTTTGTGGTTCATGACTGGGGTGAAGTCGTAACAAGGTAGCGCTAGGGGAACCTGGCGCTGGATCACCTCCTTAAACGATGATTATTGCGATGAGTGTTCACACAGATTGATACGGTTTATGAAGTTTAAGAGATAGAACATCCCCCAAGATGTTCACTTAGTGTCCCGTTCGTCTAGAGGCCTAGGACACCGCCCTTTCACGGCGGTAACAGGGGTTCGACTCCCCTACGGGATACCATTGGGTCGTTAGCTCAGTTGGTAGAGCAGTTGACTTTTAATCAATTGGTCGCAGGTTCGAATCCTGCACGACCCACCATTTCCTTCCACGGAAATCAAAACAATGTGGGCGATTAGCTCAGTTGGGAGAGCACCTGCCTTACAAGCAGGGGGTCACTGGTTCGAGCCCGGTATCGCCCACCATTCTCTAAGTATTTTTGGAATAAAACGTCCAAACCAGAACAAGCAATTGATACTGGTTGGTATTTTTGACTCTGAAAGTCTTTAGAAAATGTAACTTCCTTGTGAAGAAACATAGCTCTTTAACAATTTGGAAAGCTGACAAAACAACAATTTATTGTTGTTTGTAAAGTTCTCAATGTTTATCGAAAGATAAACACCAAAAAACACATTCAAGTGTTCTTGGCTTTTTGTTTTCATTTTTTCTAAAAATGAAGGTAAAGAGATGAGTCCGGCAAAATCGATATGTCTCTCGCTCATTCAAATAATGAGAGACAACTTTGGTGATTTGATTATCAACTCGAAACTCCTTCGGGTTGTATGGTTAAGTGACTAAGCGTACACGGTGGATGCCTTGGCAGTCAGAGGCGATGAAGGACGTATTAACTTGCGATAAGCCCAGATTAGGTAGTAAAAACCATTTGAGTCTGGGATTTCCGAATGGGGAAACCCAATACCATAAGGTATTACTGTTGAGTGAATACATAGCTCAACAGGGCGAACCGGGGGAACTGAAACATCTAAGTACCCCGAGGAAAAGAAATCAACCGAGATTCCGAAAGTAGCGGCGAGCGAAATTGGACTAGCCCTTAAGCTTTACACGCGTTAGACGAACAGCCTGGAAAGGCCGACGATACAGGGTGATAGTCCCGTAGTTGACGACGTGTGTTCAGTGAAATCGAGTAGGGCGGGACACGTGATATCCTGTCTGAATATGGGGGGACCATCCTCCAAGGCTAAATACTACTGACTGACCGATAGTGAACCAGTACCGTGAGGGAAAGGCGAAAAGAACCCCTGTGAGGGGAGTGAAATAGAACCTGAAACCGTGTACGTACAAGCAGTAGGAGCAGGCTTTGTCCTGTGACTGCGTACCTTTTGTATAATGGGTCAGCGACTTATATTCAGTGGCAAGGTTAACCATCTAGGGGAGCCGTAGGGAAACCGAGTCTTAACTGGGCGTTCAGTCTCTGGATATAGACCCGAAACCAGGTGATCTAGCCATGGGCAGGTTGAAGGTTGAGTAACATCAACTGGAGGACCGAACCGACTAATGTTGAAAAATTAGCGGATGACTTGTGGCTAGGGGTGAAAGGCCAATCAAACCTGGAGATAGCTGGTTCTCCCCGAAAGCTATTTAGGTAGCGCCTCGGACGAATACTACTGGGGGTAGAGCACTGTTAAGGCTAGGGGGTCATCCCGACTTACCAACCCTTTGCAAACTCCGAATACCAGTAAGTACTATCCGGGAGACACACGGCGGGTGCTAACGTCCGTCGTGGAGAGGGAAACAACCCAGACCGCCAGCTAAGGTCCCAAATTACTACTAAGTGGGAAACGATGTGGGAAGGCTCAGACAGCCAGGATGTTGGCTTAGAAGCAGCCATCATTTAAAGAAAGCGTAATAGCTCACTGGTCGAGTCGGCCTGCGCGGAAGATGTAACGGGGCTAAGTAGTAAACCGAAGCTGCGGCAATGCACTTTAGTGCATTGGGTAGGGGAGCGTTCTGTAAGCGGTTGAAGGTGTGTGGTAACGCATGCTGGACGTATCAGAAGTGCGAATGCTGACATGAGTAACGATAAAGGGGGTGAAAAACCTCCTCGCCGGAAGACCAAGGGTTCCTGTCCAACGTTAATCGGGGCAGGGTAAGTCGACCCCTAAGGCGAGGCCGAAAGGCGTAGTCGATGGGAAACGGGTTAATATTCCCGTACTTCTTACAATTGCGATGGGGGGACGGAGAAGGCTAGGTGGGCCTGGCGACGGTTGTCCAGGTTCAAGTGCGTAGGCTGAAGAGTTAGGTAAATCCGGCTCTTCTTAAAGCTGAGACACGACGTCGAGCATCTACGGATGTGAAGTCATTGATGCCATGCTTCCAGGAAAAGCCTCTAAGCTTCAGATTGTAAGGAATCGTACCCCAAACCGACACAGGTGGTCGGGTAGAGAATACCAAGGCGCTTGAGAGAACTCGGGTGAAGGAACTAGGCAAAATGGTACCGTAACTTCGGGAGAAGGTACGCTCTCGACGGTGAAGTCCCTCGCGGATGGAGCTATTGAGAGTCGCAGATACCAGGTGGCTGCAACTGTTTATTAAAAACACAGCACTGTGCAAAATCGCAAGATGACGTATACGGTGTGACGCCTGCCCGGTGCCGGAAGGTTAATTGATGGGGTTAGACTTCGGTCGAAGCTCTTGATCGAAGCCCCGGTAAACGGCGGCCGTAACTATAACGGTCCTAAGGTAGCGAAATTCCTTGTCGGGTAAGTTCCGACCTGCACGAATGGCGTAATGATGGCCACGCTGTCTCCACCCGAGACTCAGTGAAATTGAAATCGCTGTGAAGATGCAGTGTACCCGCGGCTAGACGGAAAGACCCCGTGAACCTTTACTACAGCTTGGCACTGAACATTGACCCTACATGTGTAGGATAGGTGGGAGGCTTTGAAGCGCAGTCGCTAGATTGCGTGGAGCCGTCCTTGAAATACCACCCTTGTAGTGTTGATGTTCTAACGTCGACCCCTTATCGGGGTTGCGGACAGTGCCTGGTGGGTAGTTTGACTGGGGCGGTCTCCTCCCAAAGCGTAACGGAGGAGCACGAAGGTGGGCTAATCACGGTTGGACATCGTGAGGTTAGTGCAATGGCATAAGCCCGCTTGACTGCGAGAATGACAATTCGAGCAGGTGCGAAAGCAGGTCATAGTGATCCGGTGGTTCTGAATGGAAGGGCCATCGCTCAACGGATAAAAGGTACTCCGGGGATAACAGGCTGATACCGCCCAAGAGTTCATATCGACGGCGGTGTTTGGCACCTCGATGTCGGCTCATCACATCCTGGGGCTGAAGTCGGTCCCAAGGGTATGGCTGTTCGCCATTTAAAGTGGTACGCGAGCTGGGTTTAGAACGTCGTGAGACAGTTCGGTCCCTATCTGCCGTGGGCGTTGGAGAATTGAAAGGGGCTGCTCCTAGTACGAGAGGACCGGAGTGGACGAACCTCTGGTGTTCGGGTTGTGTCGCCAGACGCATTGCCCGGTAGCTAAGTTCGGGATCGATAACCGCTGAAAGCATCTAAGCGGGAAGCGAGCCTTGAGATGAGTTCTCCCTGATACTTTAAGTATCCTAAAGGGTTGTCGTAGACTACGACGTTGATAGGCAGGGTGTGTAAGCGTTGTGAGGCGTTGAGCTAACCTGTACTAATTGCCCGTGAGGCTTAACCATACAACACCCAAGGGGTTTTGATGGACTCAATGAAAGAACGTTGAATGTGTAAGAACGAGAATTAAAAAACAGCTTTCCAGATTAAAGAATTTGCTTGGCGACCATAGCGTTTTGGACCCACCTGATTTCCATGCCGAACTCAGAAGTGAAACGAAATAGCGCCGATGGTAGTGTGGGGCTTCCCCATGTGAGAGTAGGACATCGCCAGGCTTTAAATTTTGGACGCTTGCTTATTAAAGCGAGTGATACCACTGCGGAGTGGTAGTTCAGTTGGTTAGAATACCGGCCTGTCACGCCGGGGGTCGCGGGTTCGAGTCCCGTCCACTCCGCCACTTAATATCGACAACCTCGCTTATGCGAGGTTTTGTCAAATCTAGAATATGAAAATTCTATAGGGGTGTAGCTCCAATTGGCAGAGCAGCGGATTCCAAATCCGCGTGTTGGGAGTTCGAATCTCTCCACCCCTGCCACATATCAGGCTCTGACTTAGGTCAGAGCCTTTTTTGTAACTGGTTTCTTCTCATTATTACAGCTTATTTCTACTCTTATCCCGTAAGTATGGCTTTCTGCTGTACTTTGGCAGCATTTAATCTACTGAACGAACGAAACTACAGTTAGCTGTAATGATCAGTGGCCCGAAATTTTAATAATAAAGGGGAATCACTATTTATATTTAGTTACACTCAACCGATCTGGATTAATGAGTAACTATGTATGGATATATCTCGTCGACGCTTTCTTCAATCATCCTTAGCAATCTCCGCGCTTACCGTTCTACCTGCATGTTCTCTATCTAGGAGCACTAATAAGCAGAGGCAATATATATACGATATCACTGCAGAGCCTTCTACTGCAGAATTGATCCCTGGGTTTAACACAGACGTACTCGCATTTAATGGTTCGATTCCAGCGCCTACGATTCGTTGTCGCCAAGGCGAGAAAGTTATAATTAGGTTTACTAACAAGCTTTCAGAGCCGACTACAATCCACTGGCATGGCTTGCGAATCCCTATTGAAATGGATGGTGTACCTTTCTTAAGCCAGCCGCCTATCATGCCGGGTGAAACATTCGTTTATGAATTTACACCGCCAGATGCAGGCACGTTTTGGTATCACCCCCACATGAATAGCGTTAAGCAACTTGGTATGGGCTTAGTTGGGCTAATTATCGTTGAAGAGGCTGAGCCTGTTCTATTTGATGAAGAACAGGAAATAGTTCTAAAGCATTGGCATTTAGACAAACAAGGTCAGTGGAAGAACCTTATGGTACCGCGCTTGAGCGCTCGTATGGGGACTCCCGGAGAGTGGAGTAGCGTCAATGGTGTGCATGAACCTGTTTATACGCTGAAGCAGAATGCTACCACGCGATTAAGAATTGCTAATGTCGATAACACCATTACTTACCCGATCGCTATTGAAGGTGCAGAGGCTTGGGTTATCGCTATTGATGGTAACCCTGTTAAAACGCCTTACAAGCTCACTGAGCATAAAATTGGTCCAGGAATGAGGTTAGATGTCGGATTGATTGCTCCAAAGGCTGGAAAACGTGTTTATGTGCGTCAAATGAAAGGACGCTTCCCATTCCCTTTGTGCGAGTTTGACGTTGTTGAGTCTGATCTGTCGAACAACCAGAAACTGCCTTTATTACCTCTCAACCCTGTGCCAGCTCTCGATTTGAAAAATGCAGAGCAAATCGATTATGTGTTTGAGTGGGAGGGGGCGATCACTCCTGCTGATAAATCGGGCAAAGCGATCCCCCAATTCTGGCTGATGAACAAACGGGCTTGGGAGGGAATGAGCAAAGATAATATTCCAGCGCCGCTTTCAACATTGGAGATGGGAAAAACCTATATCTTCAACCTAAAGAACGTCACCCAATATCATCATCCTATTCATCTTCATGGACACACATTTACGGTTCTTGAGTTAGATGGCAAAAAACTCGACGAACCGTTTCATACCGATACGGTCTTACTTGGAAAAAACGGCAGTGCGAAAGCGGCATTTGTTGCAGATAACCCAGGGCGTTGGATGTACCATTGTCATGTAATTGAACATATGAAGACGGGTTTGATGGGTTACATTGAAGTAAAGTGACTCCTGTAACTTTTAAAATCTTGATAAGTTTTAAGCGCTATACTTTGCTGAATTCTAAGATTGTATAATCACTATTGCCGTAAATTTGATTACAATGTCGCCATTAACTTTTCTGGGGGAATTATGGGACAACTATCCGTTTTGGGTTTTATTGCATTGGGTGGTGCATTTGGTGCATGTTCTCGTTACTTAATTTCTGAACTTTGTGTCATTTTATTGGGGCGTGGTTTTCCATATGGTACGTTAACCGTTAACGTTGTTGGCTCATTTATGATGGGCTTATTGATAGCAGCTTTCGATAATGAACTTTTGGCAACGGAACCTTGGCGACAAGTGATTGGCTTGGGTTTTTTAGGGGCACTAACGACGTTTTCCACCTTCTCGATGGATAATGTGTTGCTTATGCAGCAGGGCGCTTTCTTTAAGATGGGGTTGAACGTATTGTTGAATGTCGTGTTAAGTATTTCAGCTGCGTGGATAGGCTTTCAATTATTGATGCGCAGCTAGCAAAGTAGTTAAAAATTGAACAGGTCGGCTTGGTTTCACCAAGCCGTTTTTATATACTGACATCACTTGTCGGAGTGCCATAAGGCTGAGACCGTTAATTCGGGATCCGTTGAACCTGATCAGATTAGAATCTGCGAAGGGAACAAGAGAAGATATTCACACCGGAGTTCTTTCTGGTTGATCTATCAAAAGTCGAATGTTGTTACAGGCAAATATCGTAAGCTTTAACTAGCCTTAATTTGACTCCTCTTGTCGCATCTATCCGCCAAGCATTTTTATCCAATTACTTTTTATCTAGTATAACAAAGCAAGGAAAAATGCTATGTCGAGTCGCAAACAAGCGAGACTGGAAGCAAAACAGTTCATTGATACACTCTCGGTACAACCGTACCCCAATTCAAGCAAAGTCTACGTAGAAGGCTCACGTCCAGATATTCGTGTGCCAATGCGTGAAATATCACTCGCCGATAGCCTTATTGGAGGCACAAAAGAAGCGCCTATTTTCGAGCCTAATGAGCCAGTACGCGTTTACGATACCTCGGGTGTATACACAGATCCAGAGCACACCATAGACCTCTATAGCGGCTTACCTAAGCTGAGAGAAGGGTGGATTGAAGAGCGTGCCGATACTGAGCTACTTGATGAAGTAAGCTCGGTGTACACCAAAGAACGCTTAGAAGACGAAACACTAGACGATCTTCGTTACGGTAATCTACCACGTATTCGACGTGCCAAAGATGGCCATTGTGTGACCCAATTGCACTATGCTCGCAAAGGTATTATTACCCCAGAAATGGAATATATCGCGCTGCGTGAAAACATGGGGCGTGCCAAGTATCGCGATGAAGTGCTGAATCAACAGCATCCGGGTCAAAGCTTTGGTGCGAACCTACCAAAGGACATTACTGCAGAGTTTGTGCGTAAAGAAGTCGCCGAAGGTCGCGCTATTATCCCTTCTAATATCAACCACCCAGAATCCGAACCAATGATCATTGGGCGTAACTTTTTGGTCAAAGTGAACGCCAACATCGGTAACTCATCGGTCACTTCTTCGATTGAAGAAGAAGTAGAGAAACTAGTGTGGGCGACGCGCTGGGGTGGCGATACCGTTATGGATCTCTCTACTGGACGCAATATTCACGAAACTCGCGAGTGGATTCTACGTAACAGTCCGGTTCCGATCGGTACCGTGCCAATGTACCAAGCGCTTGAGAAAGTGAACGGTGTTGCGGAAAACCTTAACTGGGAAGTGATGCGCGATACCCTGATTGAGCAAGCAGAGCAGGGCGTTGACTACTTTACTATCCATGCCGGTTTACTACTTCGTTATGTGCCAATGACTGCAAAACGCGTTACTGGCATCGTCTCTCGTGGTGGTTCTATCATCGCGAAATGGTGTTTAGCGCATCACCAAGAAAGCTTCTTATATACCCACTTCCGAGAGATCTGTGAAATCTGTGCTAAGTACGATGTCGCACTATCTCTTGGTGATGGTCTGCGCCCTGGCTCGGTAGCCGATGCTAACGACGAAGCGCAATTTGCAGAGCTTCGCACTCTTGGTGAGTTGACCAAGATAGCGTGGGAATACGACGTACAGGTGATAATCGAAGGTCCTGGTCATGTTCCAATGCATATGATCAAAGAGAACATGGAAGAGCAGTTAGAGCACTGTCATGAGGCTCCTTTCTATACCCTTGGTCCGCTGACGACAGACGTCGCTCCTGGTTACGACCATATTACTTCAGGCATCGGCGCTGCCATGATTGGTTGGTATGGCTGTGCAATGCTTTGCTACGTAACTCCTAAAGAGCATCTTGGCTTACCAAACAAAGAAGACGTGAAAGTAGGCATGATCACTTACAAGCTTGCTGCGCACGCCGCTGATTTAGCGAAAGGGCACCCTGGCGCTCAAGTTCGTGATAATGCGCTTTCTAAAGCTCGCTTCGAGTTCCGTTGGGAAGATCAATTTAACTTGTCGCTCGACCCAGATACTGCTCGTGCTTTCCATGATGAAACCTTGCCTCAAGAGTCCGGCAAAGTTGCTCACTTCTGTTCGATGTGTGGACCAAAGTTCTGCTCGATGAAGATCTCGCAAGAGGTACGAGAGTATGCGAAAGACACTGAGCAAGTTGCTGCGGACCAAGCTATATCGATCAAAATGCTGGATGATCCTCTTGAGGGGATGCGTCAGAAATCGCAAGAATTTAGAGAGTCAGGTTCCGAGCTATACCACCCAGCAGCACATGCCGAGGTAAGTGACTAATGAGCAAAATCCTTATTCCGTCATCATTGATTGAACTGACTGGTTTAGTTCAGCAATGTTTGTTGTTGGCGAAAGAACAGGGTTTTAGCATCGAAGACATTGAGTTGGGTGTGAGCCCAACTCAATCTATTCAGCTTGTTCGCGACCAACAGACCACACGCATAACGACAGATCTTATTAATGGTTATGACTCTGAGAATGAGAGTTCATTTGTGCTCTATTACCGCTCTGCTTTGTCGGTAGAAGCGTGTGCTAAGCAACCGTCGAAAGCGATTTATATTGGTATTGCTGATACTCAGGTATCCGATAAAAAGGAGAAAGTGCTTCAGCTTGATATCTGGCGTCACCCAATTAACAACGAAGTGAGAGCGCTTTCCGTTAAGTCCAAACTCAACGCAATGTTCGATCCTGAACATCACCTTGCTTGGATAGTAACGCTGACAGTACTCGATTTTCCTATCGAAGATGCGTTAACACTTGCTCGAGGAATGCTAACTCAACAAGCGAATGTTTCACGTGAAACACTGTTGAATGGCAACCTTAACGAGGGAAGATCTACTCAGTGGGCTGACCAATTTGATGATTTCCCCACACCTGTACTGGAGGATAACCGACTAGGTATTCAAGTTGGTTGGTCTGCACAAGGTGAGAGCGTTAGCTTTCCAACTCTAACTAAGCAAAGTCTAGGGCTCTATCCAGTCGTTGATGATGTTGCTTGGATTGAGCGTCTACTGCCACTAGGCATCAACACTATTCAACTGCGAATAAAGAACCCACAACAAGCCGATTTAGAACAACAGATCATTCGAGCAATTGAGCTAGGTCGTCAGTATCAAGCACAAGTGTTCATAAATGACTACTGGCAGTTGGCAATCAAGCATGGCGCTTATGGTGTTCACCTAGGACAAGAAGACATAGAAGAATCGAATTTGGCTCAGCTAACTAAAGCCGGCATTTGTCTTGGTCTTTCTACTCATGGTTATTATGAGCTACTGCGCATCGTACAAATTCATCCTAGTTACATCGCGCTAGGGCATATTTTCCCAACCACCACAAAACAGATGCCATCGAAACCACAAGGTTTGGTGCGCTTGTCTCTTTATCAAAAGCTGATTGATAGCATTCCTTACGGAAACACAGAGTTGGTTTTCCGTCCCGTAAAAGACAAAGCAGGTAGTGACTATGTGCTTGGCTTTCCGACGGTCGCGATTGGTGGCATTGACCAATCTAATGCTGACCAAGTTTGGCAAACAGGTGTTTCTAGCTTAGCAGTAGTGCGTGCTATTACGTTGGCAGAATCACCTCAATCGGCCATCGAGTTCTTCGCACAACTGATGAAGGAAAGACAGCTAACGTTCACTGATCAGAATAGTGAGTTGGCGGATACCAAGAGAGGCGAGCATGCTCACGGATAAGCAGTTCCTTCGCTATCAGCGCCAAGTCGCTCTGCCTGAAATTGCCGAAATTGGGCAAGAGCGTTTGAGTAAATCGCATGTGCTGATCATCGGTTGTGGTGGGTTAGGGAGCGCAGCGAGTTTGTACTTGGCATCAGCGGGTGTTGGTAAATTGGTTGTGGTTGATGATGATGAAGTTGATAGCAGTAACCTACAACGTCAGATCATTTATCGTGAACAAGACCTCCAAGTTGCGAAAACAAAAGCGACTGTAAAGCAACTTACTGAACTTAATTCTATGGTTCAAATTCGTGCCCTCAATAAGCGATTAGACAAAGCACAGCTTCAGCTTGAGGTGATGCTAGCGGATGTGGTGCTCGACTGCACCGATAACATGCCAACGCGTCAGCTAATTAACCAAGTTTGTTTCGAGCAAAATACGCCGCTCATCTCGGCGGCGGCAATTGGTTGGCAAGGGCAATTCGCTGTCTTTGATTACCAAACACCAAGTGAACAAGAAGCGCAGAGTAAAGCGTGTTACCGCTGTTTGTATCCGTTCGACGAATTACCGCAAACGCAAAAGTGCAGTGAGAGCGGTGTCGTCGGTCCGGTGGTCGGCACACTTGGTAACTACCAAGCGATAGCAGCAATTCAAAAACTGGCGACGGGAAAGTTTCATGTCGAGACTGCCAAGTTGCATCTGTTTGATGGGTTGAAACTGCAATGGCAAACCATGGCGATAAGCAAAGATAAACAGTGCCAAGTGTGTGCTCAGATTTAGCTTGTGAGTAATGGGCAGAATTAAGAGAGTTGGAAGCAATGACGTTATCAGAACAACAAACAACACAAATGACCGCTGCTGACTTAGATGTGATCACTATTGTCATCAATGACCAGTCACATCAAGTTGCCAGTGAGTCGAATCTACAGCAAATCATTAGTCAATTTGCGCTGCCTGAAATGGGCTGTGTTTTTGCAATTAATAACAATGTTGTGCCACGCAGTGAGTGGGCTAGCACAGTTCTTTCACAGGGAGATAGCATCTCTTTGTTTCAAGCGATCGCAGGGGGTTAAAGTCGATGCTTAAAATTGGTGATAAACAATTCGAATCAAGACTGTTCACGGGAACAGGGAAATTTGCCAGCAGCCGATTAATGGCAGAAGCGATTCAAGTATCGGGTTCTCAACTTGCGACCATGGCGTTGAAGCGTGTGGATGTGAATGACCAACAAGACGATATTTTGCTGCCTCTAGTAAAAGCGGGTGTGAACTTATTGCCAAACACATCAGGAGCAAAGAATGCTAAAGATGCTGTGTTTGCTGCACAACTGGCGCGAGAAGCGTTGGGTACTAACTGGCTAAAACTGGAAATTCATCCAGACCCGAAGTACTTGATGCCCGATCCAATTGAGACACTTGCAGCCGCTGAACAGCTGGTTCGTGAAGGCTTCATTGTCCTTCCTTACTGTCATGCTGACCCGGTTCTGTGTAAACGATTGGAAGAGGTTGGCTGCGCTGCTGTCATGCCATTGGGTGCTCCGATTGGTTCCAACAAAGGGATAGTTTCTCACGATTTCCTAGAGATCATCATCGACCAAGCTAATGTTCCTGTCATTGTTGATGCGGGTATTGGTGCTCCTTCACATGCCGCGCGTGCGATGGAAATGGGCGCGGATGCCGTGCTAGTTAATACCGCGATTGCGACTTCGAGCGATCCCGTTGCGATGGCGAAAGCATTTAAGTTGGCGGTAGAGTCGGGGCGTATGGCTTATGAAGCCGGACTTGCAGGTAAGGTTTCTCATGCGGTTGCGTCGAGTCCACTGACGTCATTCCTAGATGAGCTTTAGTCCTAGATTGGTTTAGCTATTAAGCGAGGAAAACATGAGCTTCGTTGAACAATTTAAGCTGCTTAATTGGGATGACATTTCGATGTCTATCTATGCGAAAACGGCAAAAGACGTCGAGCGAGCATTGAATAAACCCAAGCGTGATTTGGAAGACTTTAAAGCGCTAATTTCACCAGCGGCTGAAGCGTACTTAGAGCAAATGGCGCAGCTGTCATATTCGGCAACTCGTAAGCGCTTTGGTAATACCATGTCGCTTTACATTCCATTGTACCTTTCTAACTTGTGTGCCAATGCTTGTACTTATTGTGGCTTCTCGATGGAGAATAGAATCAAGCGTCGTACCTTGAATCGGGACGAAGTGGTTGCAGAGGTCGAAGCAATCAAGCGCATGAAGTTTGATAGCGTATTGCTGGTGACTGGCGAACACGAAACCAAAGTGGGCATGAAATACTTCCGCGAAATGGTGCCGATGATTAAGAAGCGCTTTAACTATTTAGCGATGGAAGTACAGCCACTTGATCAAGACGAATACGCTGAGCTCAAGACATTGGGTTTGGATGCGGTGATGGTCTATCAAGAAACGTATCACCCTTCGACTTACGCCGAGCACCATTTGCGTGGCAATAAGATGGATTTTGAATACCGATTGGATACACCCGATCGTCTTGCAAAGGCGAGCATCGATAAGATCGGTATTGGTGCTTTAATAGGGTTGGAAGAGTGGCGAACAGATTGTTTTTATGTGGCAGCGCACTTGGACTATCTTGAGCGCACATATTGGCAGACTCGTTACTCAATTTCTTTCCCACGTTTACGTCCTTGTAAGGGCGCGCTCCAACCCAAATCAGTCATGACGGATAAACAGCTTGTGCAGTTGATCTGCGCTTATCGCTTGTTGAATCCAGAAGTGGAGTTGTCATTATCGACTCGTGAATCACCAAAGTTCAGAGACAATGCATTACCGTTAGGTATCACCAGTATGTCTGCTGCATCTAAAACTCAGCCGGGTGGTTATGCGATGGATGATGTTGAACTCGAGCAGTTTGAGATCAGTGATGAGCGAAGTGCTGGTTCTGTGGAAGATATGATTCGAGCCAAAGGCTTTGATCCTGTATGGCGAGATTGGCACTCGGCGTATTCTGGTTAATCAGCAAATAAAGACACTGGTCATCGTTATGTTTCACGTGAAACATAAGTAAAGAAAAGAGGGTTGATGCAAAACATCAACCCTCTACTTTTTTCTAGCTTCTAGCTTCTAGCTTCTAGCTTCTAGCTGTGTGCTACTGGTAGCGTTGCTTGACGAAGCCACTCTTTCACATCACCCTCAACAAGTGGGCTGATCTCATCCCATACCTTCTGATGGTAATCATTCAACCAAGCAAGCTCTGGACGAGTTAGCATATCAACATTGATGTTGCGCTTGTCGATTGGACAGCGTGTTAGCGACTCGAATGACAGAACAGGGAAGTCACCGTTAGTTGGGGTTTCAACAACAAGCTCTAGGTTCTCGATACGGATACCAAACGCATCCGCACGGTAGTAACCTGGCTCGTTGGACAGCACCATGCCTTCTGTTAGAGGCACGTCGATTTGCTTCTTCGAAATGCTTGCTGGACCTTCATGAACACTTAGGAAGTGACCAACACCGTGACCAGTACCGTGATCGTAATCGTAGCCCTCCGCCCACAGGTGCTGACGAGCTAGCGTATCGATTTGGTAACCACGTGTGCCTTTCGGGAAACGTGCACGTGCAACACCGATGTGGCCTTTTAGCGCGAGAGTGAATTGTTTAATCATCTCTTGTGAAGGCTGACCGATCGCGATGGTACGCGTGATGTCTGTCGTGCCATCTAGGTACTGACCGCCTGAATCCACTAGGTAAAGTGTGTTCAGTTCTAGCTTGCCAGGTTCAGGTTGGTTCTCGTGATTATAGTGACACATCGCCGCGTTGCCACCTGCTGCCGAGATAGTATCGAAGCTAAGATCCATAAGTGTCGGGTCTTCGCTGCGGAACGCTTCCAGTTTGTCTGCCAGCGTCGCTTCATCATGCAGGTTACCCGCAACGACTTCAGCATCTAACCAAGAAAGGAACTTACTCATCGCTACGCCATCACGGATATGACATGCTTTCATGCCTGCGATTTCAACAGCGTTCTTTGCTGCTTTTGGCATTAGGCATGGATCAGCTTTACTCACCACAGATGCGCCAGCGTTTTGTAGAACCAGCTTAAACCACGCGTTACTTGTCGCAGGGTCAACCAGTACATTCTTGCCAGTTAGGTTTTCTAGTCGTGCTTGCAATGCTTCTGGGTGATGAACCGTCACGCCGGCACCAACATGAGCGTCAAACTCAGCAGGTAGGCGAGCAGGATCTAGGAAGTATTCCACGCTTGAGTCTGAGTGCAGAATCGCGTGAGAAAGAAGAACTGGTAGACGTGAGACATCTAGACCACGAACGTTGAGCAACCAACAGATAGAATCAAGTGCTGTGATCACTGCGCTGTCTGCACCGGCTTTTTTCACGAGCTCTGCGATTTCTTGGCGTTTGCTTTCACTTGATTGTCCAACTGTTTCTGTTGCCATTAGGCGAACATCAGAAACCACAGGAGCAGGGCGGTCGTGCCACAGTTCATCAATTGGGTTGCTATCGAGAATCTTAAGCTCAAGGGTACCTGCAAGTTTTGCTTGTGCCATGTCTAGCCAAGCAGAGTTGTGCATGCGAGGGTCGATTGCCACAGACGCGTCATTTGCAAGATGGTCTTTAATCCAATCTAGTGCAGGCTCTTCAATCAAGTGACGGTATTCGAATAGATCAGCAGGAACCTGCTTTGTTACTTGTACTGTGTAGCGACCATCAACAAAGATAGCGGCTTTGTCTTTGGTGATTACCGCAGCACCAGCAGAACCAGTAAAGCCAGTTAGCCAATGTAAACGCTCGTTGTGCGCTGGTACGTATTCGCCCAAGTACTCGTCTTCATGTGGGACAAGTAGGGCATCAATATTATGTTGTGCTAGCCATTCGCGAATTGCATTCACGCGGCTTTGGGTATCGTTGTGCATCTGTGTTATTCCTTCAAATTACCGCTCCTTCATGCTCAGGTGTGGGAGCTGTTTCCATCTGCTTCATGCAGTTTACGATTCCATTGAGGTTCGCAATCACTTCAATAGAGTCGGAGTACAACTAGGCCATAGATGAGCCAAAAAGGACTACAACAGTTAAGCTACTCATTTTAGCCGCTAAGCGCAAATTGAGTGCGGTGTTTTTATCTAAGGTGATCGGTTTTTTGTGTGATCATCGTACGTAGCCAGCCTAATGCAGGGTCGTTTTCTCTATCTCGGTGCCAGAATAAAGTGTAAGCCATAGGTGGGAATTCTAACGGTAGTGGCAGCACGACCAAATCAAGCTGTTTGGCCGCAAGTTGCACAAAATGACTTGGCGCAGTAAAGATAAAGTCGGTGTATGAACATAAACTTGCGGCACTGTTAAAGTCGGGCACGGTGACGGCAATATCGCGGTCGGCGCCAATATCTGCAAGGCGATAATCCAGCAACCAACGGTCGTTGCCATCACAGCGTACTTGTACATGGCGTAGGGCGAGATAGGCTTCCAGATTCCAAGGTTGTTTTAGCGCAGGATGGTTTTTGCGAATGATGCACATTTGGTAATCACGATAAATTTCCAACTCGCAAATGTCATCGGGTGGTTGAAGAGTCAGCTTGGCATCGTTTATATCGATATCTTTTCCAGTTAGGCCTAAATCCAGTTCGCCGCGTTGAAGCATTTTAAATGTATTATCCGACCACGGGTGTGTGCTGATTGTCACGCCAGGTGCTTGTTGAAAAATCGCCGGTAAGAAATGGGGTAGAATGAGAGGGTAGACACTCTCTACCGCTGCTATTTGAAAACGGTATTCGCTGCTTTGCGGAGAAAACTCTTCGGGTTGAGTCAGCACTTCTAACTGATTTATCAACAGATCCAGTTTCGGTTTAAGAAACAATGCGCGCGGCGTAGGTGTTAATCCATGTGAGTTTCGAGTGAAAAGCGGGTCATCAAATTGAATGCGCAGTTTAGCCAGTGATTTACTTACGGCGGATTGGCTTAAGCACAATCGGTGGGCCGCACGAGTAACATTTAACTCTTCAATCAGCACTTTAAAGCAGACCAATAGATTTAAATCGATACGAGCCAGTTTTTCGACGTTCACAGTGAATTTCCTCTGAGGAATAATGCTCATGATTATACATCATTTCCATTCATATCATCAGATGATTAAGCTTTACCCAAAGTTCTTTATCCAATTCGGAGTGTTGTGTGTCTAGCCAGTTTTCTAATAGTAAAAAACAGATGGCGTTATTGACCCTTTTGGTTCTTTTCAGTCCTTTAGCGATTGATATTTATCTACCTGCTTTACCTCTTATTGCTTCCACTTTTCAGGTCGATAATGCGCTAGCACAAGACACGATCACTTGGTTCTTATTTGCTATGGGTGTTGGTCAGCTATTCGCAGGTCCCTTAGCAGATAAACTCGGACGTCGAACTGTTGCATTGGGCGGTATCACCATTTACGCGATGAGCGCTTTATTGGCGTGGAGTGCTCAAAATATTGAGTGGATGTTGGTTTCCCGACTGCTACAAGGCTTAGGTGCGTGTGCGACATCGGTAGCAGCCTTTGCAACAGTTCGCGATATCTTTGGCCCGGAAAAAAGCGGCAAAATGATCAGCTACCTTAACGGTGCGATTTGTTTCATTCCGGCTTTAGCTCCAATTCTAGGTAGCTGGTTAACTCAGCAATTTGACTGGCGTGCTAACTTTAGCTTTATGGCGGGTTTTGCTGTGGTGTCTGGATCATTGATGTTTTTCATGATGAAAGAGACTAACCCGTCAACAGAAAAGCAAGCCGTGTTTAAGCTTAGTCGGTATTGGGCAGTGCTTAGCACACCATCTTTTGTTTTCCATGCGTCATTATGCTTGATGGCGATGGCGGTTATTCTTGCTTACGTTACCTCAGCACCGTCGGTATTGATGACGGGGATGGGGCTGTCGATGAATGAATTCACTTTCTGGTTTGGTGTGAATGCGGTGATAAACATTGCGGCATGTATGCTGGCGCCTAAGTTCATGGAGCGCGTTGGAACTCACAACACCTTGGTCACCGGGATCTCAACTCTGGGTCTCGCAGGTGTGATCATGCTAGTGATGAATGGTCAGAATACCGCGCTTTCTTTCATGTTACCTATCTTTATGTCTTCTGTAGGTTTTGCATTCATTCTGGGTGCAGCGGCAGGGAAAGCGTTAGAACCGTTTGGTGATAAGGCGGGCACGGCAGCTGCACTGCTTGGATTGTTCCAAATGAGTGGCTCTGGTTTGTTGGTGGGTACACTGCAACGCTTATCTCTGGATCCACAAACCTTGATTGCAATTCATATGTGGGTCCTATTACCTGCGTTGGTCGTTCTGTTTACAAAAGCAGGGAAGAACTGGCACTCGAGCTTTGCGAAAGCGTAAATCAGTGTAATTTAGTATTTTCCAATGTAAGTAAGGCGTGTATATTTGTCACTCAGACTTTTCCTGACACCATAACGGAACTCAAAAAGTAATGTCGTTAACCACGTATGAAATGGCTCGTATTCTAGAGCAAATGGAAGATTCACCAGAAAAGGTGATGTTTGGCAAGTTGCTTAATGAGCTGGGTAATCAAAGCTCCGAGCGTATTCGTAGTGCGGCTAAACAAGTACCTCTGCCAATTTTGCGTGATATCGTGTACCAATTTCAGCAAGTGATTGAGTCACGCAAAGATGAACAAGTCGAGCAGATGGCAAAAGACCTCGCTCAGCAAGGTATCTCAGCAGAAGAGCTACTGGCTTACTTGAATAAATAATAAAAAATCCCCGCATGATGCGGGGATTTTTTTAGCTCGTCATTTTCTTTTTCAGGATGTGGTCCAAAGACAGCGGTCCTGGCCCCCATACGATTACGATAAGAATCATCAATCCCCAAAGTTGGTGGTCATAAAAACCTTTCTCCCACAACAGTGGGTAAGAGATCACTGCGATGATGTTGAACACAAACAGCATTGCTGCCATCGGGCGGGTAATCAATCCCAGTGCCAAGAACACCGGTAGAACCAACTCCGCAGCCGTACCTAAATAAGCCGCCAATTCCCATGGCAAGATTGGCACTTGGTATTCCAGCTCAAATAAGTACAACGTGCTATCCCAAGACGAGATTTTGATTAGTCCTGAATTGAAGAACACCCAAGCAACCCAAAAGCGGCAAAAGAGAAGTAGTAAAGGGACAAAGGCTGCTTGTAAGGTACTGATTAAATCGTCATACCGATTCACTAAGTTTTTAACCGTATCCTTCATAGAGTGCTCCTTAGATTGATTGCAATGTAAAGCCGTCAACAATATCGAGTGCCATGATGCGATTGAGATGAGCGAGTAAAACTTCAGGTATTTCGCTCAAACTCTGCTTCTGCTCTAAACATTGCAGCAGTTGGAACACATCGGCATCGAGTGCGTGACACAAGGCTTCTCCATTGGCTTGAATCGAGATGACACCTTGCTGTAATTGGTTGATATTAAGTTGTTCGAATTGCCCAGTTTGAATCGTGCTAAATAGATCGAATACTGCGTAGTTGGAGTCAAAGTTGCGGCAGCCCTTTTTAAGGTGTAAGACTAAAGCGGGTTGTTGCTCTTCACTCACTTCGCCAAGTAACGCAAGCGGTTTTAATTCCGCTGCATTGGATTGTTCATACTGTACTTGACGAGCTAGGTCGATATGCCACTCGAAGCGTGCGACTTCAGGGCTGTAAGGTGCTTGTGCGATCACCTGACTAAACTGCATGATGGTGTCTTGAAAGCCTTCGCCATAATGCACCACATTTCCTTCTTTTAATGGGTAAGAAAGAACATGCTGGCGAGCTATCTGCTCAAAGCATTCTTCACCAAGCAGCGCTTCAACCATCGGGTAGGTCGCGGACAACACTTCGCTTAAGCTGACGATAAAGTTATTGCGGTAAATTTGTATGCGTTCATCAGCGGTAAACTCATCACTGGCAATATCGCAGTCTTCACCGAGCGCTTGATAGTGCAGGGCTTTAGCAAACTGGCTTTGTAAGGTGGCTAGATTCATGATGCCTTCCTTGGCTCGCTTTGTTCACTTGGAAGTGTGCCTTGCAACAGTAGTTGCGATGCTTTCTGTGCTTCTCCTAATAAGACTTCTGGCGCGGGGATATCCAAATCCCATTCAATCAACGTATGACGTGGACCGTGTTTTTTTGTCCACTGTGAAAACAACTGCCAAACTTCATCGCTAACCGGGCGGCTATGGGTATCAATCCATATCTCACCTTTGTCGAGTTGTTTGATGATAAAACCTGCCAAGTGAATCTCATCCACTTTGTCGGCTGGAATCGCATCTAGGTATGTGTCGCAATCAAAACCGTGGTTGAACGCCGAAACATAAACATTGTTTAAATCGAGCAATAAACGACAGTCAGTGCGCTTTTGCACTTCGGTAAGAAACTCCCATTCGCTGATGGTCGAATGTTGAAACTTCACATAACTAGATGGGTTCTCTATCAAGATCTCGCGTTGCAAATAATTCTGCACTTCATTCACGTTACGAGTGAACACGTTGAGCGCTTCTTCCGTATACGGAAGTGGAAGCAGGTCATTAAAGTAGTGACCGCCGTTTTCACTCCAACTTAAATGGTCAGAAACAAGGATTGGGTCGATTGAGCCAATCAGTGCTTTAAGTTGCGCAAGATGCTTTTGACTAACACGTTCCACCGAGCCTAGCGACAAACCAATACCGTGGCAGCTAATTTGATATTGCTCGCGAAGCGTTTGTAGCTGATGGCGCTCTGTTGCATTGGGTTGGAAATAGTTTTCACTGTGGATTTCTAACCAAGACAACTCGGGTTGGTTTTGGCTAAAGTAATCGAGGTGAGGGGTTCTTAATCCAACTCCAACAAGGTCGTGGAAGGTGTGGTGTTTCACGTGAAACTCCTTTTCAAATCGTGCGGGAAGAGAAGGATGCGTCTTGGCTTTGCGTTGGTTGAGCGTCAACGCATCCTCACAATAGCTAGCGATAAAAGATTATGAAGAAGAAGTGCTACCGCCAGCGAGCTTGTCACAAAGACCTTTTGGTACGACTACGAATGCGTCTTTTTGGTTATCTTCTTTAGAAGTACCAGCGCATGAGCTGCTTTTTGTTGCACAGTCGTTTTTACCTGCTTTAGAAACGCCATAGCACTTTTCTTTTTCAGCAGCGACAGCTGGAGCTGCAGTTAGCATTGTGCCACCAAGAGCTAGAAGACCAGTAACAGCAGCAGTAACAGCTAGATTCGACTTTTTCATAATAAATTCCTCTGAATGATTTCCTTTACTTTAAGTTGGCAAGATGAATCGCCTGTTTTGGCGTTTTTGTTATCAACTTGCTTAACTTAAAAGATAGGAAACTGGCTAAAAAACTTTCAGAAAAATTTCTGAAGTAAATGGGTTTGCAGGGTCAAATAGGTATAACTAATTGATGTGTTGGGCAAAAAAACATCAATTTTTTTATCAAGTTTTGTCTAAACAGCACCAGGTTGTTTAGGTTATAATCGGTTTTTATGTATAAATAACCAGTAGCTCTCATCATGATGGATCCATCTCTATTACTCGACGGTTTGAACGATAAACAACGTGAAGCTGTTGCAGCACCTCTAGAAAACTTGCTCGTTCTTGCTGGCGCAGGAAGTGGTAAGACACGCGTTCTTGTTCACCGTATCGCTTGGCTGATGTCGGTCGAGCAAGCTTCTCCGTTTTCAATCATGTCGGTAACCTTTACCAATAAGGCGGCGGCAGAGATGCGTGGACGTATCGAAGAGCTAATGATGGGCAGTGCAGGCGGTATGTGGAATGGTACTTTCCACGGCATTTGTCACCGTATTCTGCGTGCACACTATCTTGATGCCAAGCTACCGGAAGATTTCCAAATCATCGACAGTGACGACCAACAGCGTCTGCTAAAGCGTTTGATCAAAGCGCAAAACCTCGATGAGAAGCAATGGCCAGCACGCCAAGTGGCATGGTGGATTAACGGCAAGAAAGACGAAGGTCTGCGCCCGTCGCACATTGATGCGTACCATGATCCAGTGACCAAGACATATCTGCAGTTGTACACCGCTTACCAAGAGGCGTGTGACCGTGCTGGTTTAGTCGATTTTGCGGAAATCTTGCTGCGCGCACATGAGCTACTGCGTGATAACAAGTTCGTCCGTGAACACTACCAAGCACGCTTTAAGCATATCTTGGTGGACGAGTTCCAAGATACCAACAACATTCAATATGCTTGGCTACGTATGATGGCGGGTCCTGAGTGTCACGTGATGATCGTAGGTGATGACGACCAGTCGATTTATGGTTGGCGTGGTGCAAAAGTCGAGAATATTGAGAAGTTTACGCTCGAATTCCCAAGCGTAAATACCATTCGTCTTGAGCAAAACTACCGTTCAACCAAGACCATTCTGGAAGCATCTAACACCCTGATTGCGAATAACACCGAGCGTATGGGTAAAGAGTTGTGGACGGATGGCGTGGTCGGTGAGCCCATCTCGGTTTACAGCGCTTACAACGAATTAGATGAAGCCCGTTTTGCGGTGAACAAAATCAAAGAGTGGCAAGACAAGGGCGGTGCTCTGAATGACGCTGCGATGCTTTACCGTAACAACGCCCAGTCGCGTGTTCTGGAAGAAGCGTTAATTCAAGCCGGTCTGCCTTACCGTATCTACGGCGGCATGCGATTCTTCGAACGTCAGGAAATCAAAGATGCCTTGAGCTACATGCGTCTGATTGCCAACCGTAACGATGATGCGGCGTTTGAACGTGTGGTGAATACGCCAACGCGTGGTTTGGGTGATAAGACGCTTGAAACCATCCGTTTTGCGGCTCGTGATCGTGGTTGCACCATGTGGGAAGCGAGTGTGGCAATGTTGGACGAGAAGGTGCTTGCTGGTCGCGCTGCTGGTGCTCTGAGCCGTTTTATCGAGCTTGTCACCGCGCTAGAAGACGACACCTTAGAGATGCCGCTGCATCACCAAACTGACCATGTGATTAAATACTCGGGCTTGTTCGCGATGTACGAGCAAGAGAAGGGCGAAAAGTCTAAGGCACGTATTGAGAACTTGGAGGAATTGGTGACCGCAACTCGCCAATTCGAGAAACCAGAAGAAGCCGAAGACATGTCACTGCTGACGGCATTCCTAACCCACGCAGCACTAGAAGCGGGCGAAGGACAAGCGGACGAATTTGAAGATGCGGTTCAGCTCATGACATTACACAGTGCGAAAGGTCTAGAGTTTCCATTGGTGTTTATGGTCGGTGTGGAAGAAGGCATGTTCCCAAGCCAAATGTCGGCAGAAGAAGCAGGGCGCTTAGAAGAAGAACGCCGTCTGTGTTACGTAGGCATGACCCGTGCGATGCAGAAACTGTACATCACTTATGCTGAAATGCGTCGTTTGTACGGTCAGGATAAATACCATAAACCGTCTCGCTTTATCCGTGAACTGCCAGAAACTTGTTTAGATGAAGTACGAATGAAGGCGCAAGTTAGCCGTCCTTCAAGCAGTGGTCGATTTAGCCAAACTGTTGTGAAAGAGAGCTTTAATGAAACCGGCTTTACGCTAGGTTCTCGTGTGATGCATCCAAAGTTTGGTGAAGGCACCATCATCAACTTCGAAGGCAGTGGTCCACAGAGCCGTGTACAGATTGCCTTTAACGGTGAAGGCATCAAATGGTTGGTAACTGCTTACGCACGACTAGAGAAACTGTAAGGCTTGACCAAAACTCATCAACTTAAGAGCTGCTTCGGCGGCTCTTTTTGTTTGTGCAGTTTTGGTGTCGCTAACGCAGTAAAAAATGGAATGATAAATGGAGTACAAAAGCGCGACTTAACGATGCCGTTTGAAGTGAAAGGTGGGCGTTGTGGGTGAATGCCTGTTTTCAGCAGATCTACTGAGAAAAACTTTAGGCAAAGAAAAACCCCGAGGGCTTGCGCCCATCGGGGTTATAGTCTTACTCGCAGCAATCCAGCTACTAAGAGTGCTCCATGCATCTAATCCATGATAGTGTGCTGAATCCGTCAGCTTAATCCTTACGTCGCCTTCCTAGCGGTGTCCTTAGTGACCTTATCCTGGTCTGCTAACTATCCTCGTTAGCTCTCATCACTTGTTCCCTGAGCGGTGTCCCTGACATCATCCTGATGTTCAAATCCTTGCCTCGTCCAGAGGTGTCCATTTCCCGTCCTTAGTAGCAACCATCCTAGTCACTATTGATTCCGTTCAATGTCCAATTTTGCAATCCATGCCTGACTATTCATCCTGAATAACCGTTTCTTCTTCCTGAAGTTCACCAAGTCCGTGGTGTTTCCTGTTCCGTGTCAGCATCCTTCCGACAGGTTTAATATTACGTGTTTAACGATTTCCAACAACGGGCTAATCTCACATTTTTTTACACTCTTAGCGTTCAAAAAAGATACATAAGTATTAAATTCAATGGCTTATTATATTTGTTGTACGGTTTTACCATTAAAAAAGAGAGGTTTGCTCAACCCTTTGTGAGAGATCTCGCACAAGGGGTCGAGCGAAAGACTCTTACTGCCCGATAGCGGCACCTTCACGTCTTGGATCCGCAGCGCCTTCAAGACCGTCTTTTGTTATTCGTATCGCATGCAGACCAGAGTTCAAATCCCGAACATCGGTTTTAAAGCCCATCTTCTCCAGAGCAGGCTGTAAGCCCTCTGCGGCGGTACCTTGCTCAATATCTAAGGTGCCAAAACGGTTCAGCAATCGTGGCTGATTAATCGCGCTTTGGATGTCCATATCCCATTGCGTGTGGGCGATAATGGCTTGTGCGACGTAACCAATGATGCGGCTGCCACCCGGTGAGCCAATTGCCATGTAAGGCTTGTCATCCTTCATCATAATGGTTGGTGCCATAGATGAACGTGGGCGTTTGCCCGGTTCTAATCGGTTTGCGATTGGCACACCATCTTGATGCGTGCGGAAAGAGAAATCGGTCAGTTCGTTATTGAGCAAGAAGCCGCGTACCATCAAGCGTGAGCCAAAGGCGTTCTCGATGGTTGTTGTCATTGAAACCACATTGCCTTGCTTATCGACGATATTGAAATGGCTGGTGGAAGGCAGCTCGATCGATTGGTCCATGCTTAAGTTCATGGCGTGCGACCAAGGAGGATTACCGGCTTCAGCCTTACTCAAGGCTTTACCGACTTGAATGAGCTCAGCACGTTGTTTGAGATAATCTTTATCAAGCAAGCCTTCGGTTGGCATTGGCACATAATCTTGGTCAGCCATGTATTTACCACGATCCGCGAACGCAAGGCGCGATGCATCGGCGATCACTTGCCATGATTTCGCGCTTTCGGCTCCCCAACCTTTAAGATCGTATTGCTCGGTGATCGCGAGAATCTGTCCAACCGTCAATGCGCCAGAGCTAGGTGGTCCCATGCCGCAGATATCATAGCTTTGATAAGCCGCACAAACCGGCTCACGTTGCTTGATTTGGAACGCATCAAAGTCAGGTTGTGCCAATACGCCAGGATTGCCCGGTGCATTCTGTACTGTCTTGATGATGTCTGTGGCGATATCGCCTTGATAGAAAGCTTTTGCCCCTTGCTCTGCAATTGCCGTCAGAGTTTGCGCGTATTCAGGGTTCTTCAACAACGTGCCTTCGGCTTTTGGTGAGCCATCTGGATTGAAGAAGTAAGCCTTAGTCGCAGGGAAGCGAGATAGGCGCTTGGCATCTTTTTCAATCAGACTCGCGAGGCGAGGACTGACTTCGAAACCTTGCTCAGCCAAGGTAATCACGGGTTGGATTATCTTCTTCCATTCCAACTTGCCGTATTTCTGGTGCGTGTCCCACAGCAGTTTCACTGTACCAGGAGTGGCAACGGAACGCCCACCGACAACCGCATCGTAAAATTGCAGTGGTTGTCCTTTGTCATCTAGGAAGAGTTTCGGCGTTGCGGCGAGCGGTGCGGTTTCGCGTCCATCATACGTAGTCAGTTTTTGTTTCTCACTGTCCCAATACACTAAGAAGGCACCGCCACCAATACCTGATGATTGCGGCTCTACCAAGCCCAGCATCAATTGTACGGCAACCATGGCATCAATAGCATTGCCCCCTTGTGCAAGAACATTTGCCCCGGCTTGGGTTGCAAGTGGGTTGGCTGCTGTGACCATATAACCTTTGGCTTTGACCAATTGCTTTTGCTCGAAGCCAGTACTGTGCTCCGGTGCAACCGCATCTGCTGCTTGGTTAGCAAAGGCTGAGGTAGATAAGACGAGTGGGGAAGTAAGAAAAAGACCCGTGGTCACGAGTCGGTTGAACGTCCAATGCATGATGACTCTCCATGTTGCCAGTTTTGTGCTTTGAGCTTGGCAGTTATGGAGAGTCACGTCGAGTCAGCAATCTTAGAAATGTCGATTGTGCTACGCTTTTAAATCAGTACTTTATCCGATAAAAGTATTGATAGTTTGGTATAGAATACTGCCGCCCACTAGAGTAAATACCACGCCGCATAGACCGTCGATGTAGATACCCACTTGTTGTAATTTACGCTGTAAGCGCTGTGTCGACAGCATCCATGCAAGGCTAGAGAACCAGAATAGCGACAAGCCAAACAGGATGACCAAGGCAGTACCTTTGCCAGTAATCGACATGCCAGCAGGGACTAAGCTCGACATCAAACTGATAAAGAACACCAAGGCTTTCGGGTTAAGAATGTTGGTCGCAAATCCTTTCGCAAATGCCTGACGCTTATTACTGATCACTAGGTTGTTTTGCTTCTTAGGTTGATCCGCCTGTGGGTTTTTGATCATCGAGATCACTGCGCGCAATGCACCAATACCTAAATAGAGCAGATAACTACCACCGAGCAGTTGCACCACCGAATACAACACTGGGTGCTGGTGGACGATATAACTCACGCCTGTCAGGCTAAACAAAGAGTGCAGCAAAATACCGACAGACAACCCCAACGCAATGTACAAGCCAGTTTGACGACCATGACGCGTCGCGTTTTGTACGACCAGCGCAAAGTCCGGACCGGGACTCATTAGGGCAATAAAGTGAATGCTGGCGAGCGTCAGCAATGTGGTGGATTCATTCATAACACATCTCAAATATAACCAATGCGGCTATTGTCGTGGCAAGTTACCTGTGGCGCTTGTAAAAAACTGACAGCTTTCTCGGTAAATGAAATTAACGAGTTACTTGAGAAGGGGAAACGCCGTAGGTCTGCTTAAACGCTTTGCTGAAATGCGCTTGATCGTAGAAACCGATTTGATGAGCGACGTCGGTACCACATTGACCAGCTTGCAGTAACTTCATGCCTTGTTCAAGGCGCAGGCGTGCGAACCATGCATAAGGCGTCATGCCAGTTTGCGCTTTAAAGTGGCGCTGGAACTGAGTTGGGCTCAGTTGGCACAGCTCTGAAAGTGAATCCAAACGCACTGCTTGGCCAAGGTTCGCCATTAGGTAATCTTTTAACGTCCCAAGCGATTGGTTTCCTAGCGGCACCACTTTTTGTCGCTCAAGCGATCCGTAGCGATCAAAAAGTTGGTTAAATCCTTCAAAAGGAAGGCAATCTTTGGTGAGTTGGCTGAGGTTTTCACGACGAAGCAGCCCGTGTAAGTTACTAAGTTGTGAAAATATCTGCGGATCCGAGATGATCAGTTCGTTGAAGTGTATTATTTGACCGTTTTGCTTAAGATCAGCCAGATCGCTCAATAGATGAGGTTCGATCGCAAACACATTTACTTCGTAGCCACTCTCGAGCTTAGATTGCCCGTCGTGCAGCTCATCCGGCGGCATAATCACAATTTGCCCGTGACCAACTTGGTGGCTGTTACCTTGGTATTGGAACTTCTGCGCACCATGCGTGATCAGGCCGAGATGAAAATCCAGATGGTAATGCCTTTGAAAAGCAAATTTCTGGTATTTCGCCTCTATTAGACTCAAGTTGTCATGGTCGGTTGCGTAGTACTGAATATGTTCCATTAAACAAAAAAAGCTTGGTCACATTATGACCAAGCTTATCTGGCAATTTCTAACTTGTCTTGTAAAAAACGATCACTGTGGCTGAACGATTCGGCGTGAGCGACGGTTATTACGTAATCCATCAAAGCTAAACACGACTAGTGCTCCCCAAATAAAGACGAAAGTGATCGCTTTATCCATGGTAAAGGGTTCGCCATACATCAATACTGCAAGTAAAAACATTAAGCTTGGGCCTATATATTGGAAAAAGCCCAAAGTCGATAATTTGAGTCTTGTTGCTGCACCCGTAAAGCACAGCAGTGGCAGGGTTGTTATAACCCCAGCCGCGATCAACAAACTATTTAACGTAAGTGGATTCGTAAGCATATTTGAGGTTGGTGTATCGGCAATAAAAAGCAAATAAACAGCGGCCACTGGCAGTAGAAGTAATGTCTCGATAAACAAGCCAGTTTTTGCATCGACACTGACTTTCTTTCTTAATAAGCCATAAAAGCCGAAGCTCATTGCTAACGCCATCGCAACAACAGGTACGGAGCCAAATACAATCAGTTGAACGAGTACGCCACAACCTGCCAATACAACCGCGAACCACTGTAATTTACGCAGTCTCTCTCTCAAAAATACCATCCCGAGTAAGACGTTGATCAGTGGGTTAATGTAATAACCTAAGCTGGCGTCGAGCATATGATTCGAGTTTACCGCCCAAATGAAAATCAACCAATTGCCGCCAATTAACATGGAACTTGCGATCAGGTAAGCGATTTTCGTTTTGTCTTTCGCGATGTGGTAAGCCGAGCGCCAGTGACGGCCAAAATGGAGGAGTGCAGCAAGCAAAAAGAAAGACCATATCACTCGGTGGCTTAAAATTTCCAAAGGAGATACTTGTGCGATGGACTTAAAGTACATCGGCGCAATGCCCCACATGGTATACGCACCAATCGCTAGCAAGATACCTTGCCGCGCGCGTTGTTGTTCGTCTTCTGGTGTCATGAAGTGTCACCTAATTGTGTGTTTTATAGAGCAGAAAATCAGTATACGAGTCGTGATGCGAAACACCTAACAATTTGCGGTTTTATTCACCATGAAACCCCATTACAATGTGCCCTCACTTTGTGTGCCAGTGGTATGCATAAGCACCTCTTTTTTAAGACCCAATCTGAGACTTTTCATGACCTCGACCTTGTTAGCCGAACAATCTGATTCGCCTGTAACGCCTCAACGTGTGTTGGAGGATGTGTTTGGTTACCAAGAGTTCCGTGATGGTCAGCAGTTGGTGATTGACGCTGCGATAGAAGGTCGCGACAGCTTAGTTATCCTGCCTACTGGTGGCGGTAAGTCGCTGTGTTATCAAATCCCTGCTTTGGTTCGCTCTGGTATTACTTTGGTGATTTCTCCGCTTATTTCGCTGATGAAAGACCAAGTGGACCAGCTTAAAGCCAACGGTGTAGCGGCTGAATGCATTAACTCGACCATGCCTCGTGAAGAACTGCTCAGCGTGTATAACCGCATGCACACTGGTCATCTTAAGTTGGTGTACGTCTCGCCAGAACGCGTATTGATGCGTGATTTCATTGAGCGCTTGGAAAACTTGCCGCTATCGATGATTGCTGTCGATGAAGCGCATTGTATTTCCCAGTGGGGACACGATTTCCGTCCAGAATACGCCGCGCTTGGTCAACTTAAGCAGCAGTTTTCCCATGTGCCATTTATGGCGCTGACGGCGACGGCGGATGATGCAACGCGCCGAGATATTCTTGAGCGTCTGCAACTGAATAATCCAGAGGTTTATCTAGGCAGCTTCGACCGTCCTAACATTCGCTACAACTTAGTTGAGAAGCACAAGCCGGTTTCGCAAATCGTTCGTTATCTTGAAACCCAAAAGGGTAACTGCGGCATCATCTATTGTGGTAGCCGTAAGAAAGTTGAGATGGTGACCGAGAAGCTGTGCAACAACCACATTCGTGCTGCTGGTTATCACGCAGGTATGGACGCTGATGAGCGCGCTTACGTTCAAGAAGCTTTCCAACGTGATGACATCCAAATTGTAGTGGCGACCGTGGCATTCGGTATGGGCATCAACAAACCAAACGTGCGCTTTGTGGTTCACTTTGATATCCCGCGCAATATCGAATCCTACTACCAGGAAACGGGTCGTGCAGGGCGTGATGGTTTACCTGCAGAAGCGATGATGTTGTATGACCCAGCGGACATCAGTTGGCTGCGCCGTATGTTGGATGAGAAAGACGATGGTCCACAGAAGCAGGTGGAAACCCACAAACTGAATGCGATGAGTGCCTTTGCTGAGGCGCAGACTTGTCGTCGTCAGGTGCTATTGAATTACTTTGGTGAGTATCGTGAGAAGCCATGTGGCAACTGCGATATTTGCTTAGATCCACCGAAGCACTTTGATGCAACAGAAGAAGCACGTAAGGCGTTGTCTTGTGTGTACCGTGTTAATCAGAGCTTTGGTATGGGCTACGTGGTAGAAGTGTTACGTGGCATGCAAAACATTCGTGTACGTGAAAACGGGCACGATAAGATTTCTACCTACGCGATAGGGCGCGACCACAGCCACGATTACTGGGTGAGTATCTTCCGTCAGTTAATCCACAAAGGGCTGTTGTTTCAAAACATCACGCGTAACTCAACGCTGCAATTAACCGAAGAGGCACGTCCGCTTTTGCGTGGCGATGTGACCCTAGAGTTAGCGGTTCCACGTTTAGACACCGCAGCACGTGCGGCGAAGTCAGATAAACTGACCAGCAAGAACTACGACAAAAAGCTGTTTGCTAAGTTACGTAAGCTGCGTAAGTCGATTGCTGATGAAGATGGTTTGCCACCATACGTGGTCTTCAGTGACGCAACTTTGATTGATATGGCGGAAATTCTGCCAACGTCTTACGGCGAAATGCTGGCAGTCAGCGGTGTTGGTCAGCGCAAACTAGAGAAGTACGCCGATCCATTCCTTGATTTGATTCAAGAACACATTACTCACCACGGATAAGGAACCAAGATGCAAAAGGAATTTGGCTTAGCGGACTACATGCCACAAGAAGGGCGCTTAATCATTACCGCGCCGAGCTTTGACCTTGATAGCTTTCCTGCTTTAGGTGAGCGTTTAGTTAGTTTGCTTTCTGCTACTGTGGTGGAAAAGCAGTGGGATGCGGACATTCACTCTTGGCTGATCGACTTTGAAGGTTGCCGACTGTTTATGAAAGCAGAGCATTACAGCGAAGCGATTTGGTTTGAAGCGTTAGCGATTGAAGAGAGCAGGGAAGAGTTGGATTATCTCGCAGGATTGTTTCAACGCGGCTTCTAAAAATAGAACTTTTCTTGAAAGGGTGTTTCACATGAAACACCCTTTTTTATGCTCAAACGTTTGCGTAAAACAGACGACTTGCGGCGAAAAGTGGTTAATGTATAATCGCCCACCGCTTCGCTCAGAAAGAGCCAAGCCAGTTTATTTTTCATTTTACATTGTTGGTAAGAGCCACTTTATTCAGTGACTCGATTTGGGTTCCCTCACCCCCAAACCAAACTAAAAAGGTATCGCATGAGTAACTTTACCCCTGCGCAGCAGCGCAACGCCCTTATCTATCTGGTTCTATTCCACCTAGTCATTATTGCATCTAGCAATTACCTAGTTCAGCTACCGTTTACTATTTTCGGTTTCCATACCACTTGGGGCGCATTCACTTTCCCATTTATATTCCTAGCGACTGACTTAACGGTGCGTATTTTCGGTGCTCAGTTGGCGCGTAAGATCATCTTCTTAGTGATGTTGCCTGCTTTGGCAGTGTCTTACTTCTTATCGGTGGTGTTCTTCGAAGGTCAATTCCAAGGTTTTGGTCACCTAGGGGAATTTAACTTATTCGTTGCTCGTATCGCGATTGCTAGCTTCATGGCGTACCTACTTGGTCAGATCATGGATGTGCACGTGTTCAACCGCCTACGTCAAATGAAGCAATGGTGGGTGGCACCAACGTGTTCAACGCTTTTCGGTAATGCACTTGATACCATCGCTTTCTTCGCCATTGCGTTCTATCAAAGCCCAGATCCATTTATGGCAGAGCATTGGACGGAAATCGCGCTGGTGGATTACGGCTTCAAACTGATTATCAGTCTTGGTTTGTTCGTTCCGATGTACGGCGTATTACTGAATTACCTAATTAAGAAGCTGACTGCGGTGAACCCTGACTTTAAGGTGACGACAAGCGTTCAGTCTTAATATCAGTGGGAACCCCGAAAGCCGCTTGCTTAAATCAAGCGGCTTTTTTGTACCTGCTTACTGGGATTTAGAGGGTTTTGTACAGCGTGGGGAGCAATTAGATCATGGGTGTCCAAAAGCTTCCTGAGCTGTACGAAGGTAAAAATGAGCAGTAAAAAAGGTCCCGAGTGAGACCTTTTAATCGAAGGTACGGCACGTAGAGGAAGCTCGCTGGTGAAATGGCTAACAGAGCATCTTCTCAATCAAAATGGCTTTTTGCGCATCGAAGGCGCCAAGTTGCAGGCCGTTATCCCAGCTGATGCTTTGATTGAACATCGCCAACATCAAACCGACACTGCGTTGATTGGCGTCCTGCCAGCAATCAGACTCGCTGTACTCTCCATCATTTATCGCGTTGCCATTAACGAGAATGGGCTCGAAACGCCATTTTTCTCCGACACGGTAGTAGCCTTTGCTGGTTAAGGTCTGGTTGGATTGAATCGTTAGATTGTGCTCGATGCCCGGTTCACCTGTTAGTTCAAATACAAACCTTAGCTGGTGGTCGCCACATTGCAGATCAACGATCAGTTGGCCGTTTTCCTCAACCAGTGTCGATTGATAATAGTCTCCAAAGCAGTGCAGCAACCAAGATATAGGGTGACTGGCAGTTTCAAGAAACCACTCTTTGAGCGTGAAGGTGCCCGGTAGGTTAACTTGGGTGACTAGATTGACCACACAAGGTTGGGTTTGCGAAGTGAGCCACTTCTCTATCGTCTTGGCGGTATTAAGCTGAGCAAAGGCGTAATTAACCAATAGGTTGGCGTTCGGTTGCTGCCAGTGAGTTATGTCAGAATTCAATCCCACCAATGGCTTTTCACAGATAAGCTTGGTTGAACCTAACGTCTTTATGATCTCTGCATGAGTATGCGCAGGTGTCGCGATGGTCACGACATCAAGTAGTTTGAGTGCGCTGATGTTCGTTTCTGCCTTTGGGATTGCTTCTTCACTGCACGCTTGCTGAAGCGGTTCTATTTGGTTGGCGCATAACGTTGTGACCGATACACCATTGTTTCGATAGTGGGGAATGTGCGTGCGTCCCCAGTTGATTCCTATGATGCCGGCTTGCTGGATTTGCTCTGGCTTGGTGAAACGTTCACTCAATGGCGGCAAGGCAATTCGTTCATCTGTTAGACGTTGGTCATGGTGATAGTCATTGCTTGGCAGCACTTGCCATGGTTTGTTGTAATGCTGTTTGAGTGCACAAACGAGTTCGTAGAAATTCCACTTATCTTTTAAGTTGCTATCAAGGTGATATAAACCGGCTTCGTTCCGCTCAATAAGCTGCAAAAAGGCGAGTGCAGTATCGTCCATATGAGAAGTCGCAGGATACCAAGCCGTGCTAGCGGTAATAACGCCGTTCTCTTCATATTGGCGGTCGAGATGCGCCAACATGTTATTGCCTTCTGCTTGGTGATGGAGCTGCCAACCAATTCGAGCAACCATCGCATCTGGATTTGCTTGCCAGATTGCATCTTCACAACGAACTTTGTATTTGCCGTAATCATCTTGGGTGTTTCTTTCTTCAAAGATGCCATAAGGCCCGTTTTTTGTGGCATCAAATACCATTGCTGTGCTGACAAAGAGGTAAGGAATATTGTGGCGTTTGCATTGCTCACCAAGCCACGCTGCCCACTCTTCACTTCCCATCGCCATATGGCACACCGCATTGATGTGGTGTTGCTGCCAAAATTGTTCACTTTGCTCTGGATCATCTGGTGAGATTTGGTGGTGATTCCACTCCAATATGTTCCAGCCGCGTAGGTGAAACTGATGAGCGACTTTTGGGGCGAGGGTGCCAGTTAAGCCAGTCATTAAAACGGTTTTCATGATGGTGCATCTTGGTTGGCTAAATTGTGTTTATCAATAAAGCATGGCTGTTTTTCGATGTAGAGCGGAGAAGCTGAGATTTTTGCTGGGCAGCACGTTTTGTAGGGGAAGTAGATGCAAAAAAGCCCAAGCGAACGCCTGGGCTTAATACGTTATGACAGAAGTGATCGATTATATTGCTACGACGCTTAACGGCCAGCCGATGTCTGTCTGACGGTTGGATTCAATTTCCAACTCAGCCGCAGTCAGTGGGTTTTTCTCTAGCCATTGCGCATCAATGTGTAACGTTAGATTGTCGCCTTCAACTGTTAGAGTCACATTTGGCTCTAGATCAGGATTGCGACGATGGCTGAGCAGAACCGCAAGACGCAACAGTCTCAATACTCGTTTGGCACTTGAGCCTGATAATGCATGCTGCTCAGGTAAAGAAGTGAGTTGTTCGCGATAGCGACGAGCCACTTCACCAATAAAGAACTTCTGCGCGCGCGTGTAACCAGGCAGATCCAAATTCTGCAGCAAGTAAGCACTATGCTCTCCGCCTTTTTTGAAATCGATAGTTAAGCCAATTTCATGCAGTTTTGCGGCGGTCTCGAGTAATATCTTGCCCTGAGGCTCTGTAATCCACTCATCGCCTCCAGCTTGCTGTAAAAGCGTGTGTGCCAGACTAGCGACTTGTTCACCGTATTGGTGATCGAGCTGATAACGATTTTGTACGCTAGCGATAGTGCGGGCACGAATGTCTTCTTGACGAAGCTCTTCAACCATCTCATACACTAAGCCTTCGCGTAGTGCGCCGCCAGCCAGTGTCATAGCATCGATTTCAAGCAATTCAAAAACGGCAATCAAAATAGAGAGGCCACTAGGGAACACTAATGCGCGCTCAAGTGTTAAGCCTTCAATATCGAGCTCTTCTAAATGGTCGGCCAACATGGCTTGCTTCTGTAGACGCTTGAGTTTGGAGTGAGTGATTACTTCGTCCATGCCTTGCGCCAGCATTATCTCTTGCAATGCCTGAACAGTGCCTGATGCACCAACGCACACATCCCAACCAATTTCTGTATAACGTTCTAAAATCGGCTGGATGGTCTGTTTCGCTCCTTCAATTGCCGCGTCAAAGTTACGAGCATTCAATTGGCGATCTTTAAAGAAGTTTTCAAGCCAAGTCACGCAGCCCATTTTTAAGCTGGTCAGTGCTTTGGCTTCGAAACCTTCACCGATAATCAGTTCGGTACTTGCTCCACCGATATCGACTACAAGGCGACGACCACTACCGCCAGAGGTGTGAGCGACACCTTTATAGATAGTGGCAGCTTCTTCTTCACCAGTAATCACTTCGATAGGCTGGCCTAGAATTTGGTTAGCCTTTTCTAAAAACACATCTACATTGGTCGCGGTACGTAATGTTGCAGTACCGACGATGCGAATGTTTTGTTTAGGAATGTCCTGCAAGCGTTCCGCAAATAGACTTAAGCAGTCCCATCCTCGCTGCATAGCTTCCATACTAAGAGAATTATGTTCATCTAAGCCCGCTGCTAGACGAACTTTGCGCTTAATTTTAGCCATTGTTTGAACGCTGCCATCGATGTGACGCACAACGAGCATGTGAAAACTGTTCGACCCGAGGTCGATGGCGGCATATAGCGGTGATGATCCTGCTTGACTCATAAAACGAACTCAGTTTCCTATTACGATTGTTTTGGTGCCGATTGACGCGGTTGGCGTGGACGACGTCCCTGCGGCTTACGGTTACCAGAACCAGAGCGGGTACCGCCAGTATTCGTGCGGCGCTGTTGGTTGCGTGGTGCACGCATACGAATCGGAGCCGGTAGATCTTGAATCAGTGCCGACGAATCGTACTCTGAAACTGGGATTGTGTGCTCAATGTATTCTTCGATTGCTGGTAGGTTAACCGCGTACTCTTCACAAGCAAAACTGATCGAATGGCCGCTCGCACCAGCGCGACCAGTACGGCCAATACGGTGAACATAATCTTCACAGTCGTCAGGAAGGTCGTAGTTGAAAACGTGCGTTACCTGAGGAATATGCAGGCCACGCGCTGCAACGTCAGTTGCAACTAAGATGTCGACATCACCTTTGGTGAATTGCTCAAGAATCTTCTCACGCTTCTTCTGCGGTACATCGCCAGTAAGAAGGCCTACACGATGTCCATCGGCAGCCAAATGACCCCAAACCGATTCACACTTATGCTTGGTATTGGCAAAAATGATAGCGCGATCTGGCCACTCTTCTTCAATTAGTGTTTGAAGCAGCGCCATTTTGTCTTCATTCGAAGGATAGAAAAGCTCTTCCTGGATACGGTGGCCAGTTTTTTGTTCTGGTTCGACAACGACATGCTCAGGAGTATTCATGTGTTCGAATGCCAGTTCTTGAACGCGGTAAGACAGCGTTGCTGAGAACAGCATGTTCAAACGCTCTTTTGGCTCAGGCATACGACGGAACAAGAAGCGAATGTCTTTAATAAAGCCAAGATCGAACATGCGGTCGGCTTCGTCCAGAACAACAGCTTGAATGTTGTTGAGGTTAAATACGCGCTGTTTGTAGAAATCGATGATACGGCCTGTTGTTCCGATCAGAATATCTACGCCGTCTTGCAGTTTCGCAAGTTGCTTGTCGTAGCTTTCACCACCGTAAGCTAGAGCGGTTTTTAGACCTGTGCTTTCAGTTAATGATTCTGCATCATTGTAAATCTGAATAGCGAGCTCACGTGTAGGCGCCATAATAATTGCGCGTGGCTGTGTAGGCTTACGACCTTCATGTTCCGGAGTCGTCAGAAGGTGGTTGAACGTAGCAGTAAGAAACGCGAGCGTTTTACCAGTACCCGTTTGGGCCTGGCCTGCGATGTCTTGGCCGGTGAGCAGGACCGGCAACGCCAAGGCTTGGATAGGGGTACAAAATTCGAACCCTTTTTTGTCCAATCCTTCAATAACTTGGGGCTTTAAGCCCAAATCGGCGAACTTTTGCTCTGTGATATGCGTCTTTTTCATGGCTATAGAATATCAGCTAAAGCTTGCAATACGAAAGTAAATACATTCCAATAGGGCATCTAATTACTGGTTATCATCCAACCAGTTTCGAAAAACACATTGGAGTGGAAGATGAGTGATAAGATTTTGCAGCTAACTGATGACGGTTTTGAAAACGATGTAATCAACGCTGCAGGCCCGGTTCTAGTGGATTTTTGGGCAGAATGGTGTGGTCCTTGTAAAATGATCGCTCCTATTTTGGACGAAATCGCAGACGAGTACGAAGGCAAACTCACTATCGGTAAACTAAACATCGACCATAACGCAGGTACACCACCTAAGTTTGGTATTCGCGGCATTCCAACGCTATTACTATTTAAAGATGGTAACGTAGCGGCAACGAAAGTAGGTGCTCTGTCTAAAACTCAACTAAAAGAGTTCCTAGACGCAAACTTATAATCACCAAGTGATTACAGATAAAACCGTGCAAAGTTACAATGCACGGTTTTGTTTTTCTAACTCTGGACTAGAATACTAATTAGTGCTAACTTATCGCGCGTTAATTGAACAAATTTCTCTTCTTGGTCGATCCTGAGACCAAATCCATCTTAACTAGAAAACAGATCTTATTTTGACTAAACAAGAATCCACCACCATGAACCTTACCGAACTGAAGAACAGACCTGTGTCTGACCTTGTAAAACTGGGCGAAAGCTTAGGATTAGAGAACCTAGCTCGCTTAAGAAAACAAGACATCATCTTCGCGATTTTAAAAGCGCACGCGAAAGGCGGCGAAGACATCTTTGGCGATGGGGTTCTGGAAATTCTGCAAGACGGCTTTGGTTTCCTACGCAGTGCAGATAGTTCATACCTTGCGGGTCCGGACGATATCTACGTATCACCAAGTCAGATTCGTCGCTTTAACCTACGTACTGGTGACTCTATCGCTGGTAAAATTCGTCCACCAAAAGACGGTGAACGTTATTTTGCCCTTCTAAAAGTCAATACCGTTAACGACGATAAACCAGACAACGCCCGTAACAAGATCCTATTTGAAAACCTTACCCCTCTACATGCGAATGAGCGCATGGTGATGGAGCGTGGTAACGGTTCAACAGAAGACATTACAGCACGTGTTTTAGACTTGGCATCGCCAATCGGTAAAGGTCAACGTGGTCTGATTGTTGCTCCGCCTAAAGCGGGTAAAACAATGCTTCTGCAAAACATCGCGCAAAGCATCGCGTACAACCACCCAGAGTGTGAGTTGATGGTTCTTCTTATCGACGAACGTCCAGAAGAAGTAACTGAGATGCAGCGCCTAGTTAAAGGTGAAGTGGTTGCGTCGACTTTCGATGAGCCAGCATCTCGTCACGTACAAGTAGCGGAAATGGTAATCGAGAAGGCAAAACGTCTTGTTGAACATAAGAAAGACGTGGTTATCTTGCTTGACTCTATCACTCGCCTAGCTCGTGCTTACAACACCGTAGTGCCTTCATCAGGTAAAGTACTAACAGGTGGTGTGGATGCAAACGCATTACATCGTCCTAAGCGTTTCTTCGGTGCTGCACGTAACGTAGAAGAAGGCGGCAGCCTAACTATCATCGCAACGGCACTAGTAGATACTGGTTCTAAAATGGATGAAGTTATCTACGAAGAGTTCAAGGGTACAGGTAACATGGAACTGCACTTGAACCGTAAGATTGCTGAGAAGCGTGTATTCCCTGCGATTGACTTCAATCGCTCAGGTACACGTCGAGAAGAGCTACTGACGAAGACTGACGAACTACAGAAGATGTGGATTCTGCGTAAGATTGTTCACCCAATGGGCGAAATCGACGCAATGGAATTCCTAATCGACAAGCTAGCGATGACGAAGACCAACGATGAGTTCTTCGATGCGATGCGTCGTCAATAGTCTCAAATAGTCATTCTGCGAAAAGCCACCGTATATCGGTGGCTTTTTTATTGCTTTCTCCCGATAGAAGTATCAGAATGAAGGAAATGTTATCGGGAGGTTAACATGCAACAAGGAATGTTGTCGTCATTACTCCTGAGCTTGTCACTTATCACTCTACCTGCGACATTATCTGCCAAGGAAATGCATGAGTCTGTAGTAGAACAGTGGCTTCAGGATACTCAAATACAGACTAAAGTCTCTGAACTGCTTGATTACGCTGTCAGAGATGAAGTCGACTCGCTTAAATTTGCCCTTGATCGACTTGCTTTGCCTCAACAAGAGGTGGTGCGCTTTCAATTGTTGGAAAAGCTTGAAAAGCAAGATGTGATTCTCACGCCTCGAATGGCTCTGTTTGTTGAGTCCCAGATCCGTATGACCCCGACTTATCAAGTGTTAGAGCGAGGTGATGGGTATGAATTTAGTGTACCCGCTTTTAACTTTCCCGTTATTGCGAGTCGCTTGATTAAGCGTTGGAAACAAGACCAAAGTACCTTGGACTTTGTCTTACAAGCTGAACGAAGAGAGCTTAACTTAAAGCAATGGCTTACAGGGCCATCTCAACAAGCTCAAGCGCGTGAAGCGCTTTTGATTCGAGAGTTAGACAGTTTATCACCCAACGCGCTTGCTGCATTAACGGCCCAGTTAACCAAAGCAAATGTGACCAGTTGGTTACCCTCGACGGCCGTGATAGTCAGGTTGGCACAAGTTAGTCAGGATGAGGAAGTGTACAACTTACTCTGGCGGATGAAAGCCGATTACAACAGCCAGTCCGAGCTTGAGCGTTTAGCTGCGGTTGGAGACGTTTTTTCCATTCAGCAATTGATGAATGCCACAGTTAACCCATCACTCAAGCCAGAAGCTATTAGTCTACTTACAAAATCTAACCCTCTATCTCCGCAAGTAAAGCAGTTTCTAGTTAGAAAAATGGCGTTATCAGAAGAAGCAACCATGGTTGCTCGAGAGCTTGCTCAACAAGGGCATCAAACCTGGTTGGAAGAGTTAGTATCTTCGAACCATCAGATAAAGACTCGGCAGATTGAACAAGTATTAAAGTAATCTGGCTCACATACCCACACAAAATAGGAGGATCTTAGCGTCCTCCTATTTGTTATACTGCGGACAGTTTAATCAGCCAGCATGAAGGCCTATGAGTTTTAAGGATTTACGCGAATTTATCGACCACCTAGAACAGAAAGGTCGACTTAAACGCATCACTCACCCTGTCGATCCCGCTTATGAAATGACAGAAATCAGCGACCGCACCTTGCGTGCTGGTGGACCTGCGCTGTTGTTTGAGAACCCAATCGGCTACGACGTACCTGTTTTGACTAACCTGTTTGGTACACCAGAGCGTGTCGCAATCGGTATGGGACGTGAAGATGTTAAAGAATTAAGAGAAGTCGGTAAGCTGCTGGCTTATTTAAAAGAACCTGAGCCACCAAAAGGCTTCAAAGACGCTTTAGAAAAACTGCCAGTGTTCAAACAAGTATTGAACATGCCGGCTAAGCGTTTACGTAAAGCACCATGCCAAGACATTGTTTGGCAAGGTGATGAAGTCGACTTGGATAAAATTCCGGTAATGAGCTGCTGGGCAGAAGATGTAGCGCCGCTGCTTACTTGGGGCTTAACCGTAACCAAAGGTCCAAATAAGAAACGTCAGAACCTAGGCATTTACCGTCAGCAGAAAATTGCCAAGAACAAAATCATCATGCGTTGGTTAGCCCATCGTGGTGGTGCGCTTGATCTGCGCGATTGGATGGAAACCAACCCAGGTAAACCTTTCCCAGTTTCGGTCGCGTTTGGTGCAGACCCAGCAACCATTCTTGGCGCAGTAACACCAGTGCCAGATACGCTATCGGAATACGCATTTGCAGGTTTGCTACGTGGAAGCAAAACGGAAGTCGTGAAGTCAGTCAGCAACGATTTGGAAGTGCCAGCGAGCGCGGAAATCGTGATGGAAGGCTATATCGACCCGAACGAGTTTGCTGATGAAGGTCCTTACGGTGACCACACTGGCTACTATAACGAAAAAGAAAAGCACCACGTATTTACTATTACGCACATTACTATGCGTAAAGACCCTATTTATCACAGCACCTACACAGGTCGTCCGCCAGATGAACCAGCTGTATTGGGTGTGGCATTAAACGAAGTGTTTGTGCCTATTCTGCAAAAGCAATTCCCAGAGATTGAAGACTTCTATCTTCCGCCAGAAGGTTGTTCGTACCGAATGGCCGTCGTCACCATGAAGAAGCAGTACCCAGGACATGCCAAGCGCGTAATGATGGGCGTGTGGTCTTTCTTACGTCAATTCATGTATACCAAGTTTGTTATTGTGTGCGATGAATCGGTAAACGCACGAGATTGGAATGATGTCGTGAAAGCCATGTCAGAGCATATGGATCCTGTACGTGATACCTTGATGATAGATAACACGCCAATCGACTCGCTCGACTTTGCTTCACCAGTGGTTGGGCTTGGCTCCAAAATGGGCTTGGATGCGACCATTAAATGGGATGCCGAGCTGGCGACGCGAACCGAGGTCACTGAGCGAGACAGCAAAGCGATTACCGAAGCAGAACTAAATGAGTTGAAACAGCAACGCCCTGAGATTGTTGACGTCTATCTTCCAGTTACAGCAAACAACCAATTTGCTGTCGTGACTATGAAGAAAGACCAAGCTGGTCAATCCCAAGAATTGATGGAACATCTATGGGGCTTCTTTGCTCAGTACACGGATAACAAATTCATCATTTTGTGCGACGATGACGTTAATGCACGAGATTGGAATGACATCATTTGGGCGGTGACAACTCGAATGGACCCAGATAGAGACACGATTCAAGTGCTTGGTAAGACTGAGAGTTCATCCAAATTAGGACTGGATGCGACCAACAAGTTCGAATCTGAAGTCACGCGCGAGTGGGGTACGCCTATCAAAAAAGATCCTAAACTTGTGGCTAAAGTCGATGAGATTTGGGACCAGTTAGGTATTCTATGAGTCATCAAGTCCACCTTCTACCAATGGACGTTACATTCCAAGTAAAAGAAGGGGAGACGGTGTTGGAAGCTGCGCTCAACAACAATATTCGCTTCCCACACCGTTGCCAAGTTGGCGCTTGCGCCATGTGCATGTGTAAAAAGCTAACGGGCGAGGTGAGCTATCACCTCGAACCGATGCTAACCGAAAAAGAGCAACAGCAAGGTTGGATATTCCCTTGCCAAGCCTATACAGAAAGTAATTTAGTGCTTACTTTTGACGAGTAAGCGAGAGGAACACCATGACCATCCAATGTAAAGTAAAGTCTATTCAGCCGTTAGCTTGTAATACTTACCAAATCCTTCTTCATCCAGAATCACCAGTGCCTTTTAAAGCGGGTCAGTACCTAATGGTGGTGATGGGTGAAAAAGACAAACGTCCTTTCTCTATCGCAAGCAGCCCTTGTCGTCATGAAGGTGAACTTGAACTGCACATCGGTGCGGCGGAACACAACGCTTATGCACAAGAAGTTGTCGAAGCAATGCAAGCGGCGCTTGAAACTGATGGTCAGATTGAAATTGATGCGCCACATGGCGATGCTTGGGTTCAAGAAGAAAGCGAACGCCCATTATTATTAATTGCTGGTGGTACAGGCTTCAGTTACGTTCGCTCGATTCTGGATCACTGCGTAGCGCAGAATAAAACCAATCCTATCTATTTATATTGGGGTGCGCGCGATAACTGCCAGCTTTATGCTAAAGACGAACTGGTCGAGATTGCCGACAAGTTTGCCAATGTTCACTTTGTGCCGGTAGTAGAAGAAGCTCCTGCAGACTGGCAAGGTAAAGTTGGTAACGTGCTACAAGCTGTAGCTGAAGATTTCGAAAGCTTAGAAAACTACGATATCTATATTGCAGGTCGTTTTGAAATGGCTGGCGCAGCACGTGAACAGTTCACTCAGAACAAGAAAGCGAAGAGCGAACGTATGTTCGCAGACGCGTACGCATTCATTTAAATACGGCTTTTAAGGCAGAAAAAGAGGGTTTTTTACCCTCTTTTTTGCTTTTTTGATGAAATAGTCATCGAACAGTCATTTTTTTCCATTTTTTTTCAAAAAAGGGTTGCGAACGGATCTGAGTTCCCTATAATGCGCATCCACCGACACGGCAGACGCGATAAGGCTTCAGCAGGGTCGGAGAGGTGAAAGCTTCTACGAAAAATAAAATTTAAAAAGTGTTTGACACTGTCAATTAAATCGCTAGAATGCACCTCCGCTTTGAGAGAAAAACTTCTCGCAAAGCAAGCTCTTTAACAATATAGACCTATCAATCTGTGTGGGCACTCGTTGATGATAATCCAATTAGAAGCTTCGGCTTCAAATTAGGTTTCAATGAAACGAAGTGACCATTGAATCTTCGGATTCAGCACAGTCAATTCAAACATTACTTTATGTAATGTTCAGTATTCATTGAGCCGAACAAAATCTTAAATTGAAGAGTTTGATCATGGCTCAGATTGAACGCTGGCGGCAGGCCTAACACATGCAAGTCGAGCGGAAACGAGTTATCTGAACCTTCGGGGAACGATAACGGCGTCGAGCGGCGGACGGGTGAGTAATGCCTAGGAAATTGCCCTGATGTGGGGGATAACCATTGGAAACGATGGCTAATACCGCATGATGCCTACGGGCCAAAGAGGGGGACCTTCGGGCCTCTCGCGTCAGGATATGCCTAGGTGGGATTAGCTAGTTGGTGAGGTAAGGGCTCACCAAGGCGACGATCCCTAGCTGGTCTGAGAGGATGATCAGCCACACTGGAACTGAGACACGGTCCAGACTCCTACGGGAGGCAGCAGTGGGGAATATTGCACAATGGGCGCAAGCCTGATGCAGCCATGCCGCGTGTGTGAAGAAGGCCTTCGGGTTGTAAAGCACTTTCAGTCGTGAGGAAGGTGGTGTAGTTAATAGCTGCATTATTTGACGTTAGCGACAGAAGAAGCACCGGCTAACTCCGTGCCAGCAGCCGCGGTAATACGGAGGGTGCGAGCGTTAATCGGAATTACTGGGCGTAAAGCGCATGCAGGTGGTTTGTTAAGTCAGATGTGAAAGCCCGGGGCTCAACCTCGGAATAGCATTTGAAACTGGCAGACTAGAGTACTGTAGAGGGGGGTAGAATTTCAGGTGTAGCGGTGAAATGCGTAGAGATCTGAAGGAATACCGGTGGCGAAGGCGGCCCCCTGGACAGATACTGACACTCAGATGCGAAAGCGTGGGGAGCAAACAGGATTAGATACCCTGGTAGTCCACGCCGTAAACGATGTCTACTTGGAGGTTGTGGCCTTGAGCCGTGGCTTTCGGAGCTAACGCGTTAAGTAGACCGCCTGGGGAGTACGGTCGCAAGATTAAAACTCAAATGAATTGACGGGGGCCCGCACAAGCGGTGGAGCATGTGGTTTAATTCGATGCAACGCGAAGAACCTTACCTACTCTTGACATCCAGAGAACTTTCCAGAGATGGATTGGTGCCTTCGGGAACTCTGAGACAGGTGCTGCATGGCTGTCGTCAGCTCGTGTTGTGAAATGTTGGGTTAAGTCCCGCAACGAGCGCAACCCTTATCCTTGTTTGCCAGCGAGTAATGTCGGGAACTCCAGGGAGACTGCCGGTGATAAACCGGAGGAAGGTGGGGACGACGTCAAGTCATCATGGCCCTTACGAGTAGGGCTACACACGTGCTACAATGGCGCATACAGAGGGCGGCCAACTTGCGAAAGTGAGCGAATCCCAAAAAGTGCGTCGTAGTCCGGATTGGAGTCTGCAACTCGACTCCATGAAGTCGGAATCGCTAGTAATCGTGGATCAGAATGCCACGGTGAATACGTTCCCGGGCCTTGTACACACCGCCCGTCACACCATGGGAGTGGGCTGCAAAAGAAGTAGGTAGTTTAACCTTCGGGGGGACGCTTACCACTTTGTGGTTCATGACTGGGGTGAAGTCGTAACAAGGTAGCGCTAGGGGAACCTGGCGCTGGATCACCTCCTTAAACGATGATTATTGCGATGAGTGTTCACACAGATTGATACGGTTTATAAAGTAAAGAGACGATACTGGGTCTGTAGCTCAGGTGGTTAGAGCGTTCGCCTGATAAGCGAGAGGTCGGTGGTTCGAGTCCACTCAGACCCACCAATTTCTTTCCCAAGGAATTGGCGACAGTATCGACACCTTGATGGGGCTATAGCTCAGCTGGGAGAGCGCCTGCCTTGCACGCAGGAGGTCTGCGGTTCGATCCCGCATAGCTCCACCATCTTTAAGTGTTCTTGAAAAAGAATCTTTAAAAATGGTTTTCATCAGAAAATCTAGCTCTTTAACAATTTGGAAAGCTGACAAAACAACAATTTATTGTTGTTTGTAAAGTTCTCAAAGTATTCATTTATGAATACAACTAAAAACACATTCAAGTGTTCTTGGAATTTGAGTCCGGCAAAATCGAATGTCTCTCGCTCATTCAAATAATGAGAGACAACTTTGGTGATTTGATTATCAACTCGAAACTCCTTCGGGTTGTATGGTTAAGTGACTAAGCGTACACGGTGGATGCCTTGGCAGTCAGAGGCGATGAAGGACGTATTAACTTGCGATAAGCCCAGATTAGGTAGTAAAAACCACTTGAGTCTGGGATTTCCGAATGGGGAAACCCAATACCATAAGGTATTACTGTTGAGTGAATACATAGCTCAACAGGGCGAACCGGGGGAACTGAAACATCTAAGTACCCCGAGGAAAAGAAATCAACCGAGATTCCGAAAGTAGCGGCGAGCGAAATTGGACTAGCCCTTAAGCTTTACACGCGTTAGACGAACAGCCTGGAAAGGCCGACGATACAGGGTGATAGTCCCGTAGTTGACGACGTGTGTTCAGTGAAATCGAGTAGGGCGGGACACGTGATATCCTGTCTGAATATGGGGGGACCATCCTCCAAGGCTAAATACTACTGACTGACCGATAGTGAACCAGTACCGTGAGGGAAAGGCGAAAAGAACCCCTGTGAGGGGAGTGAAATAGAACCTGAAACCGTGTACGTACAAGCAGTAGGAGCAGGCTTGTCCTGTGACTGCGTACCTTTTGTATAATGGGTCAGCGACTTATATTCAGTGGCAAGGTTAACCATCTAGGGGAGCCGTAGGGAAACCGAGTCTTAACTGGGCGTTCAGTCTCTGGATATAGACCCGAAACCAGGTGATCTAGCCATGGGCAGGTTGAAGGTTGAGTAACATCAACTGGAGGACCGAACCGACTAATGTTGAAAAATTAGCGGATGACTTGTGGCTAGGGGTGAAAGGCCAATCAAACCTGGAGATAGCTGGTTCTCCCCGAAAGCTATTTAGGTAGCGCCTCGGACGAATACTACTGGGGGTAGAGCACTGTTAAGGCTAGGGGGTCATCCCGACTTACCAACCCTTTGCAAACTCCGAATACCAGTAAGTACTATCCGGGAGACACACGGCGGGTGCTAACGTCCGTCGTGGAGAGGGAAACAACCCAGACCGCCAGCTAAGGTCCCAAATTACTACTAAGTGGGAAACGATGTGGGAAGGCTCAGACAGCCAGGATGTTGGCTTAGAAGCAGCCATCATTTAAAGAAAGCGTAATAGCTCACTGGTCGAGTCGGCCTGCGCGGAAGATGTAACGGGGCTAAGTAGTAAACCGAAGCTGCGGCAATGCACTTTAGTGCATTGGGTAGGGGAGCGTTCTGTAAGCGGTTGAAGGTGTGTGGTAACGCATGCTGGACGTATCAGAAGTGCGAATGCTGACATGAGTAACGATAAAGGGGGTGAAAAACCTCCTCGCCGGAAGACCAAGGGTTCCTGTCCAACGTTAATCGGGGCAGGGTAAGTCGACCCCTAAGGCGAGGCCGAAAGGCGTAGTCGATGGGAAACGGGTTAATATTCCCGTACTTCTTACAATTGCGATGGGGGGACGGAGAAGGCTAGGTGGGCCTGGCGACGGTTGTCCAGGTTCAAGTGCGTAGGCTGAAGAGTTAGGTAAATCCGGCTCTTCTTAAGGCTGAGACACGACGTCGAGCACCTACGGGTGTGAAGTCATTGATGCCATGCTTCCAGGAAAAGCCTCTAAGCTTCAGATTGTAAGGAATCGTACCCCAAACCGACACAGGTGGTCGGGTAGAGAATACCAAGGCGCTTGAGAGAACTCGGGTGAAGGAACTAGGCAAAATGGTACCGTAACTTCGGGAGAAGGTACGCTCTCGACGGTGAAGTCCCTTGCGGATGGAGCTGACGAGAGTCGCAGATACCAGGTGGCTGCAACTGTTTATTAAAAACACAGCACTGTGCAAAATCGTAAGATGACGTATACGGTGTGACGCCTGCCCGGTGCCGGAAGGTTAATTGATGGGGTTAGACTTCGGTCGAAGCTCTTGATCGAAGCCCCGGTAAACGGCGGCCGTAACTATAACGGTCCTAAGGTAGCGAAATTCCTTGTCGGGTAAGTTCCGACCTGCACGAATGGCGTAATGATGGCCACGCTGTCTCCACCCGAGACTCAGTGAAATTGAAATCGCTGTGAAGATGCAGTGTACCCGCGGCTAGACGGAAAGACCCCGTGAACCTTTACTACAGCTTGGCACTGAACATTGACCCTACATGTGTAGGATAGGTGGGAGGCTTTGAAGCGCAGTCGCTAGATTGCGTGGAGCCGTCCTTGAAATACCACCCTTGTAGTGTTGATGTTCTAACGTCGACCCCTTATCGGGGTTGCGGACAGTGCCTGGTGGGTAGTTTGACTGGGGCGGTCTCCTCCCAAAGCGTAACGGAGGAGCACGAAGGTGGGCTAATCACGGTTGGACATCGTGAGGTTAGTGCAATGGCATAAGCCCGCTTGACTGCGAGAATGACAATTCGAGCAGGTGCGAAAGCAGGTCATAGTGATCCGGTGGTTCTGAATGGAAGGGCCATCGCTCAACGGATAAAAGGTACTCCGGGGATAACAGGCTGATACCGCCCAAGAGTTCATATCGACGGCGGTGTTTGGCACCTCGATGTCGGCTCATCACATCCTGGGGCTGAAGTCGGTCCCAAGGGTATGGCTGTTCGCCATTTAAAGTGGTACGCGAGCTGGGTTTAGAACGTCGTGAGACAGTTCGGTCCCTATCTGCCGTGGGCGTTGGAGAATTGAAAGGGGCTGCTCCTAGTACGAGAGGACCGGAGTGGACGAACCTCTGGTGTTCGGGTTGTGTCGCCAGACGCATTGCCCGGTAGCTAAGTTCGGGATCGATAACCGCTGAAAGCATCTAAGCGGGAAGCGAGCCTTGAGATGAGTTCTCCCTGATACTTTAAGTATCCTAAAGGGTTGTCGTAGACTACGACGTTGATAGGCAGGGTGTGTAAGCGTTGTGAGGCGTTGAGCTAACCTGTACTAATTGCCCGTGAGGCTTAACCATACAACACCCAAGGGGTTTTGATGGACTCAATGAAAGAACATTGAATGTGTAAAAACGAGAATTAAAAAACAGCTTTCCAGATTAAAGAATTTGCTTGGCGACCATAGCGTTTTGGACCCACCTGATTTCCATGCCGAACTCAGAAGTGAAACGAAATAGCGCCGATGGTAGTGTGGGGCTTCCCCATGTGAGAGTAGGACATCGCCAGGCTTTAAACATCGTTATTTGCATAGACAAGTAACAACATCATCAGTGTACTAATCTGTTGATGACAATTTGTGGAGAGATGGCTGAGTGGTTGAAAGCACCGGTCTTGAAAACCGGCATACGTTAATAGCGTATCTAGGGTTCAAATCCCTATCTCTCCGCCACTATTAAGAAGCCTCGCTAGAAATAGCGAGGCTTTTTTCATTTCCGCACATCTTTATTACTCTATCTATGCTTGCCAAAAATCAATTCCATATGCGATCTACTTTTCGACAAAGTAATATTGGTATCGGTATTGGTTGTGACGTTTTGATTTTTGCTAAGAAGTGCAGTTGCCTCTAACGCTGTTCATCCTCATCACTGCATGCTGTCCCGATAAGGTTGTTGGAGATTGTTGAACCATATATTGCCTTATTGTTCTCTTAAAGCACTACCATTGCTTCTCTAGCCCCTTTTACGGGATAGACCGAACAAATAAGCATACTCAAATAGTCACTGTTTCACTGATGTATCTTTTTGTTTTACTCAGTCTAGCGACGCGCGTGCTCTATTGCCTAAATCTAGCTACGTCTTAAAACCATACTTCTACAGGCTAAAGTTACGTATTCCTGCATCTTTTAAAATTGTTTTGGATTCTGCTGGAATGACAGGATCAGAGTAGTCAAAAGAGAAGAGTGAAAGTGAAACGATAGTGAGTTACTAGGAAGTCGGGCACTACTTGGGAGCCAATGAATTTGATAAACATCTTGATGACCAAGGACTAAAGGGTTAGTAGCAGGCAATAAAAAAGCCGACAGTAAGCTGCCGGCTTGGTTAGATGACTGCTACTTAGTCGTTCTGGACGAGCGTGAGAGCTTTACGAGAGACTTCGTGAGCAGCTTTGGTTAGATTTTGCTTCTCTAGTGTGTCTGCTAGGAATGCATAGTCAGAGACGTCAGAGCGAAGCTTTAAGGCGATCTCAAAGTGATCTTGGGCTTCTTGCCACTTCTCTTGACGGAAATAGAAGTGCGCTAATGCGCTATGGGCAGCGGCGTTATCCGGTTCTTTCTTCACTACGCCCTCTAAGAAGACCACGACAGGGTGGGTATCTGGCAGGTTTAGATCTGGCAGAAGTTGATAAAGCTCTGGGGCAGGTTGTTTTTTTAATGCTTCTTTTAGCACGGTAAAGGCTTCTGCATCAGCTTTTCGTGTGATGAGTTCTCGAGCAAAACAGGCTACGAGGGGTGTGTCTTGTTTCACTTTACGTGAGAGACTATTCCAATGGGAGATTAGCCCTTCGCTACCTTGTTGTTGCGCTACTTCATGGAGTAAGCCGCACTGCGCCTTTTGAATCAGCTCTGCATGTTCTTCTTCCGTGATGAGTTTTGCTTTGGTTAGTTGTGGCAAGAGGTCAATAAGAGGTTGCCACAACTTTAGCTGCATGTACGTTGTTTTCAGCAAGTTCAATACAATAGAGTTACTCGCATACTGACTTTTTAACGATTGCAAGGTATCGAAAGCGGACTCGAACTCGTTGTCGCGGATAAATTGTTTCGCTCGAGTCAGTTCTACTGCGAGATGGGCGTTCTCTTGTTGGCTCGCTAGCGCTAGATAGTGATCTCGTTTTGCTTTATCACCTTGGCCTTGTGCGGCTTCAGACGCAACCAAGTAGCAAAGCAGCGGCATATCGTGATGATTTGCCCAGCGAGTTACTTTCTTCTCAGCACCTTTCCAGTCACCTTCTAGAAGTTTAATAATGCCTTCATTGGTGTATCGGCGGGAATGGCGCATTTTGCGAACACTGAAGTAGTTCCATGTTGTAGAACTAGCATAAACTAACTTCTTAATCAGGTACTCAAGCAGAAAAAGACCTGCGAGTGCAGCGATAACGAAAACCACTAATGTCGTTACGCTCATCTCGATCGTTTTCTCGGCAATGGAGATGAGTACATAGCCTTGCTGACCAGAAAACTGGGTGCCAACAAATAGTCCTGCGCCTAGTACAACAAATAGGAAAATAAGACGAAACATTACTTATCCTCCATGCCTGTCATCGTTGTGACTTCACGACGTAGGCGTTCACGGATGACATCTGATAGTTGAGACTGACTTTGCAGTTTTGTTGGGTATTCCACTTGAATATTTTGCTGACTTAGTAGGTTAACCGTTTTGTTGAACTCTTTAACAGAATTATCGTCTTGGTTGAAGAAAGCTAATGCCCATTTGTCGGCTGTTTTTAGAGATGTGGTGTAAATTTCACCTTGTTCTTGGTACACCGCTTTTATTGCCGTTTCCAATTTGGCTTTGATGTTTTCTTTCAGGTAAAAGTGTTGCTCAGGAGAAAGCAGTGGAATGACGTTACCATCGCGCGTGCGGAAGGTAATGAAGTTTTCTGAAAAGTCCTTCAAAGAGGTCATTAAGTTATCTTGCCAGTTTGCGATATCTTCAGACACTTCAGTGTTTTCTACGGCTTCAGCTTCAGGTAGCAGTGCATTGGCGAGAGGGAGCTTGTCTACTTGCTGTTGTAGGGCAGTTAAGCGTAGTACCAATCCATCACGGTCAATTAGCGGGATCGTGCGAAGTTTGGTGATATCGTTCGCCATTGCTTTACGTAGTTTGACGAGGCTAGGGTCATTCAGTGCTGCAATGCGTTGGTCTGCACTTTCCATCAGTTGAGTCGCGCTTTCTACATCGTGCTCTAAGAACAATTTACGACCAGCTAATTTGACAAGGTAATCGGCTTCCGCTAATAGCCAGTCGTTTGGTCGACGACCTTTCACATCGGCAACGGCGAGCTGTAAGCTTTCAATGCTCTTCTGTTGCTGTCCAAGTACCACTTCCGCTTTGTGTGTCACGGTTGTTGCTTTCTCGATGGTTTCTTCTTGTACCCGGCTGAGTTCTTGCTTCATGGAAGCTTGAGTGCTTTCTAGCTGACTTTTTAGTTGGGCGATCTGCGCTTGGTAATCGGCTTGCTGTTGATGCAGCTTGTACGCGAGGCCACCGCCAAAAATAATCGATAAGATGATAGCGACCGTACCTAGTTTGACACCACGTTTACCTTGTTTTTCTTCAAACTCGACTTTGGTTGGCTCTGCTGTTTTTGGGGGCTCGGCCGCTTGTGGTTGCTCTTTTTTAAGGTCCGCATCCTGCTGCGATGTGGTTTTTTCGACTAGCGGTGCCGATGAGGTTTCTTCGGAAAGGTTTTTATCGTTATTTTTTTGGTCGTTATTTTTACTTGTCATGCCTATATCCTGTGTAGCTAGGGCTGGAGAGCCGCCAGTAATTCTTGGTTGGATGCGCTTCCCGTGCATCTCACGCGAGTGAACCCCCTTTGAATTGCGATGTCAGCGATACGCTGACTGGGGATATACAACTCTTGTTGATTAAGCCAAGTCAATTGCTCCGACGTCAATTGGCTGCACAAATAATCCAGTTGTTCACCACTGGTGACAATAATCTGGTTAATTTGTAGGTTTTTCCATAGTGAGATACAGCTTACTGGATCGAATGGGATGAATTCTCTCTTGTAAGTCTCACTATAGTGAACTTTTGCGCCACGCCTCACCAATGCATCTTTGATCAGCTCTCTTCCGCCGTTACCACGAAGGATAAGAACTTGTTGTTGTGCCACATTGTTGAGCTCTGGCAGTCGCAATAAGTGTTCACTATCACTGACTTGGGGATAGTGTACTTTCTGTTGGGTACATTTGCTTAAATAGTGTGCTGTTTTTTGACCAACGGCAAGGTAAATAGCTTGTTTCGGCCATGACATCCCGTTGCTGGCTAAGATTTGCTGTGCACATTGCACTGCATGTCGACTAACAGCGATAACAATTTGAGCTTGATGTAGATGTTTAGAGAGGTGCGTGTCCGTGAGATCGGCGACAATGTCGATCAGAGGATGGTGATATGCGGAAATGCCGTGCCTTTCGAGCAGAGAGCAAAGCGCGCTGCCTTGCTCTCCCGGCCGAGTGACCAACACTGCCATGGTTATTCGTGATCTGCGTACAGCTTAGTTAGGATTTCACGAGCGCCGTTATCTAGCAGCTCATTGGCTAGCTGCACTCCTAATGCTTCGCCATCTTTACGATGGCCACGAATTTCACCACGAACAATTTCGCTGCCATCTGGTTCGCCAACTAATGCGCGTAGCCAAATGTTGTCGCCGTCTAGCAGGGCATAGCTGCCGATAGGTACCTGACAGCCGCCTTCTAGGGTCAGATTCATTGCGCGCTCACACAAAACGCGGTCTACGGTGTCTTGGTGGTTAAGTGGCTCAAGCAGCTTAAGCAGTCTTTCATCGTCAAGGCGGCACTCAATACCGACAGCACCTTGGCCTACCGCTGGTAGTGATTGCTCTGGTTCGATAAAGCTACGAATGCGCTCTTCAAGCTTCAATCGTTTGAGGCCAGCCGCAGCAAGAATGATTGCATCATACTCACCCGCATCTAACTTACCAAGGCGAGTGCCCACATTACCGCGAAGCTCTTTGATGATGATGTCCGGACGATATTCTTTCAGTTGGCATTGACGGCGCAAACTGCAAGTACCAACCACGGCACCTTGAGGGAGCTCATCAATGTGGCTATAGGTATTAGAGACGAAGGCATCACGAGGATCTTCACGCTCACAAATGGTCACGAGGCCAAGGCCTTCTGGGAAATCGACGGGTACGTCTTTCATTGAGTGAACGGCGAGGTCTGCACGTCCTTCTAGCATCGCGATTTCAAGCTCTTTTACGAACAAGCCTTTGCCGCCAACTTTTGCTAGTGGTGTATCTAAAATCACGTCACCTTTGGTCACCATGGTTACTAACTCGACTTCCAAGCCAGGGTGAGCGGCTTGAAGGGCGTCTTTAACAAAGTAAGCTTGCCATAAAGCAAGAGGGCTTTTTCGAGTTGCAATGCGAATCGGTGTGGATTGTGTCATGATCTTCTCAATGCTGTTTGGATTTGGGTTTATCCTACCATTCTCATCAAGAAATGCTTACTGTTAGTTCGTTATCTCTGAAGGCTATGAATGGAATTACATGACGTTATGAAAATAGTGTGACTGGATTCTCAATTAGGCTAAGGACTATTATTAGTAATAGGTAATAAGAGCGACACTACCGCGCGATTAATTTTGTGACTAAAGTATGGTTTTGTATCCAGAGTGATACGCGGGCGTGAAGCTTTACCCGCACCAATAAAAGTGTTAAATTGATCACGTTTTTAAGCCATTTTGGTTTAAAACGTCAGCAGATTTTCGTGATTGTTCAACCAAGGAATTCCCCTTGCAGGCTTACACCCAAAAAATCATCCAGCGACTAGATAATTTGAATCAGCAGCGAGTTGATCGCGCGCTGGCGCTTATGGATTCGCAAAGCCAGCAAGTCTTCCATTTGATTCCTGCCTTGTTGAACTACAACCATCCTGTAATTCCTGGCTATTATGATGCCGATGTCCCGTTTGGTGTGCATGGGCTTGAACTAAATAGCATTCAGCAACAATTCATAGATGATATTCAACTTGCCATTGGTCAGCCGCTCAAGACGGTAGAAAAGCCCGCTATATTGGGTTTGTACACCATGGGCAGTACCTCCTCGATTGGTCAAAGTACTTCCAGTGATTTGGATATTTGGGTGTGTATTTCTCCAGAGATGGGTTGTGACGAACGCGAGTTATTGACCAATAAATGCCTACTCATCACGGATTGGGCACAAAGCAAAGGCGTGGAAGCGAACTTTTTCTTAATGGATAAAGAGCGCTTTAGAAGCAATCATTCTGAGGAGATGACAGGTGATAACTGTGGTTCATCTCAGCACTTACTTTTGCTAGATGAATTCTATCGTAGTGCGGTGCGCATTGCCGGACAGCGTTTGTTATGGCAAATCGTGCCGCCAGAAATGGAAGAGTGTTACGACGAGTACGTTTCTCAACTTTGCAGTGATGGTTACATCGACTGTAGTGAATGGATCGACTTTGGTAAATTGAACTGCATTCCTGCTGAAGAATACTTCGGCTCGAACTTGTGGCAGTTATACAAAAGCATCGACTCTCCCTACAAATCGGTATTAAAAGCCATCTTGCTAGAAGCTTACTCGTGGGAATACCCGCATACTCAATTGTTAAGTATCGACACTAAACGTCGTTTCTTTGCCCATGAGCCTGATCTCTATGGCATGGATGCGTACTACTTAATGTTGGAAAAAGTAACCCGTTACTTAGAGCGAATTCAAGACGATACACGTTTGGATTTAGTGCGTCGCTGTTTCTATCTCAAAACCCATGAAAAACTATCTCGTGAGCCGAATGTTGGCTCAGTAGCTTGGCGTCGTGAAGCACTGAGCGATATGATTGCAAAATGGAATTGGGATTCCAGTGTCGTTGCAGAGCTCGATGACCGCCGTAATTGGAAGGTTGAACAAGTAAAGGTGGTACATCATGCATTGCTGGATGCGTTGATGCAAAGCTACCGTAACTTGATTCAATTTGCGCGTCGTAACGACATCACTTCTGCTATCAGTCCGCAAGACATCAGTATTTTGGCCCGTAAACTCTACGCTGCTTTTGAAGTATTGCCGGGCAAAGTAACGTTACTAAACCCACAGATTTCACCTGATCTGCACGAGCCTGACTTGAGCTTTATCGAAGTGAAAAAAGGGGGAGTGAACAAGTCTGGTTGGTACCTCTATAAACAACCACTTATTGCGCACCGCATTTTGGGGCAGCCATACTTAGAACATCATGAATACTTGAGTAAGTTGGTTGCTTGGGCATTCTTCAATGGCTTGATCACTGAATCGACTCGTTTACATGCCGTGGTACGTGAAGCGCAGCTAGATATTGATAAGTTTTACCAAATGGTGAGTGACTTACGAAATACTTTTGCGTTGCGTAAGCGTCGTCCATCTATGCAGGCGCTAGCGAGTCCTTGTGAAATAAGCCAGCTTGCGATGTTCATCAACTTTGAAAATGATCCGACGTCTGAACTTTCTGGTCGTTCGTTGAAAGTGGATGTTAAGAACACCGATATTTTTAGCTTTGGTCCAGAACATAAAAATTTAGTCGGCAGTGTTGACCTTGTTTACCGTAACTCTTGGCATGAAGTGCGTACGCTGCATTTCAAAGGGGAAACGGCGATGCTGGATGCACTGAAAACCATTTTGGGCAAAATGCACCAAGATGCGTTGCCACCAGAATCAGTGGATGTGTTCTGCTATGCGAAGAACATGCGTGGTGTGATGCGTAATATGGTTTACCAGCTTTTAGCTGAATGTATCGACTTACGCTTGAAACCAGTAGAGCAAGAGAAACGCCGCCGCTTTAAAGCGATGCGTCTTGGTAACCAGACTTATGGGTTGTTCTTTGAACGTCGTGGTGTGTCGGTGCAGAAGCTAGAAAATTCCATCGATTTCTACCGCAGCATTTCCACTAACAAACTCAAAGGCTCGCCGCTATTAATGCTCGATCGTGAGCAAGAATATCAAATGCCTGAAGCGGTGGATGGGTTTGCCAGTGAAGGTCTGGTGCAGTTCTTCTTTGAAGATAACGAAGATGGCTTCAATATTTATGTGTTGGATGAGTCAAATCAAGTGGAAGTGTATCACCAATTTAGCGGCTCTAAAGATGAAATGATTTCGTCTGTAAACAGCTTCTACACGTCGGTAAAAGACGATAGTCGCGTCGCGTCTAAGTTTATTAACTTTAACCTGCCTCAGTACTATCAAATTATTCACCCTGAAGAGGGGAATGCGTATATCATTCCTTACCGTAATGACGGTTGTTCACCGAGTCGCCCGACCAAAACTGTGAACGCGTAATTAAACCCGTATCAATAAACAAAAAGAGCACTTCGGTGCTCTTTTTGTTTTGGTGACGATTGACCAGAATTATGCCCAATCAATGGCTTCGCCCGCGTGCTTTTCACATTCTTGCTTCACCATTTCAAATAGCTCCATACCCGTTTTTGAGCAGGTCCATTGACCTTCAATAAGTTTGAAGTGGAAACCACCAGATTTGGACGCTAGCCAGATCTCATGCATCGGCTCTTGGCGATTAATGATGATTTGGCTGCGGTCTTCAAATTCCAATGTCATTACGTTGCCAGTGACTTCGTAATCAATGTCTGCGCCTGAATCATCGATGGATTCTTCGATGATTTGCATCTGCGCATCCACCAGTTGATGAAATTCAGTATCGTTCATCCGTCTATCCTATTGCTTTTCCTGAGTGTGGTGCGATTATAGGGGGCATTGATTCAATAATCACGATATGCGAAATGAAAAAATTAGTTACTGTGTTGTTTGTGATGGTTGCCGCGACCTTAGCGGGGTGTGGTCAGTCTGGCTCACTATACATTCCAGATGACACTCAACAGAATGAGCAATCACAATAAATAACCGCACCTTAGGGTGAAATTAGGGTTCAGCAGTCGAATAAAATAAGGGAAGCGAATTTTGGATTACTTCAACTATCAGGATGATGGCCAGCTTTGGGCCGAAGACGTCCCACTTCAAGCTCTTGCAGAGCAATATGGCACTCCTCTTTACGTATATTCTCGAGCCACGCTAGAGCGCCATTGGAAGGCGTTTGATAGTGCTGTGGGTCAGCATCCTCACCTAGTTTGCTACGCGGTGAAAGCCAACTCAAACTTAGGCGTATTGAACACGCTAGCGCGTTTGGGATCGGGTTTTGACATCGTGTCGGGTGGTGAACTTGAGCGTGTGATTGCCGCAGGCGGTGATCCGAAAAAAGTCGTTTTCTCTGGTGTTGGTAAAACATCGGCAGAGATGAAGCGCGCTCTTGAGCTAGGTATCAAATGTTTCAACGTTGAATCTGAGCCAGAGCTAGAACGTTTGAACAAGGTTGCGGGTGAGCTTGGTGTGATTGCACCAATTTCTCTTCGTATCAATCCAGATGTCGACGCGAAAACACACCCTTACATTTCGACTGGTCTTCGCGATAATAAATTCGGCATTGCGTTTGATCGTGCGCCAGATGTTTATAAATTCGCGCAAAGCCTGCCGAACTTGAATGTGCAAGGCATCGACTGCCACATTGGTTCTCAGCTGACCAATATAGACCCATTTATCGACGCGACAGACCGTTTATTAGCTCTGATTGATGATTTAAAAGCACAAGGCATTAACATTCGTCACCTTGATGTCGGCGGCGGTTTGGGTGTGGTCTATCGTGATGAATTACCACCTCAGCCTTCTGATTACGCCAAAGCGTTACTAGGCCGTCTTGAAAATCACCAAGACTTGGAGCTGATCTTTGAGCCAGGCCGTGCAATTGCTGCGAACGCAGGTATCTTGCTAACGCGTGTTGAGTTTTTAAAACATACTGAGCATAAAAACTTTGCGATTATCGACGCTGCAATGAACGACTTGATGCGTCCTGCGCTATACCAAGCATGGCAAGATATTGTGCCAGTTTCACCGCGAAAGGGTGAAGCTCAGACTTACGACTTGGTTGGTCCTATTTGTGAAACCGGCGACTTCTTGGGTAAAGATCGCGCACTCGTTTTGCAAGAAGGTGATCTACTCGCGGTTCGTTCAGCAGGTGCCTATGGTTTTGTGATGTCTTCGAACTACAATACTCGTACCCGAGCGGCAGAAGTGATGGTGGACGGTAAACAAAGCCACTTAGTTCGCCAGCGTGAGGAGCTGACCAGTTTGTGGCAGCTGGAACAGATTCTACCGGAGTAACACACAACAAATGCATTTCCACTTTTCCAAAATGCACGGTTTGGGCAACGACTTCATGGTCGTCGACTGTATTACCCAGAACGTGTTTTTCTCGCAAGACCTGATCCGCCGCTTGGCGGATCGTCATACTGGCGTTGGTTTTGACCAATTGCTTGTGGTAGAGGCCCCTTACGACCCTGAAACCGACTTCCATTATCGGATTTTTAATGCCGATGGTAGTGAAGTTGAACAGTGTGGTAACGGTGCACGCTGTTTTGCCCGCTTTGTTCGTTTGAAGGGGCTGACCAATAAATACAGCATCAGCGTGAGCACCAAGAAAGGAAAGATGATTCTCAACATCGAAGATGATGGGGAAGTGACGGTCAACATGGGCGTGCCAGAGTTTGAACCGAACAAAATTCCTTTCAAAGCGAAGCAAAAAGAGAAAACTTACATCATGCGAGCAGGCGACAATACCTTGTTTTGTGGTGCTGTGAGCATGGGTAACCCGCACGTAGTGACCGTGGTCGACGATGTGGATACGGCAGAAGTGGAAACTCTCGGTCCGCTGCTTGAGTCGCATGAGCGTTTCCCAGAGCGCGTCAACGCTGGCTTTATGCAGGTGGTGAGCCGTGACCATATTCGTCTTCGAGTTTATGAGCGAGGCGCAGGAGAAACACAAGCTTGTGGTAGTGGTGCATGCGCGGCAGTCGCGGTTGGGATTCTGCAGGACTTGTTGGATGAAAACGTTAAGGTTTCTCTACCTGGTGGTGAATTGCGAATTGCATGGCAAGGCCCTGGCAAGCCGTTGTTTATGACCGGACCTACAACGCATGTATTTGATGGTCAATTATCTTGCTAGTTGAAGAAAAAGGAAACGGTTTGTCTCAAGTAGAAGCAGATGCCTTAACGGCTGAAGTAGTGGCCGAGTACCTCAAAGATCATCCAGACTTTTTTGTGCAACGTCCGGAGCTTGTGGATCGTTTATCTTTCCCACACTCAGACTTAGGCGCGGTATCTTTGGTACACATCCAAATGAATCGCCAACGTCAGCGCATTGAAGAGTTAGAGGAAGAGATCACTACACTAATGTCGCTTGCGGCGAACAATGATCGCACCTTTTACGAATTTATGGATTTGCAGGGGCAGATTCTAAAGTGTGGTGACTTTAAACAAGTCATTCATTCTATCGAAGATAAAGCCAAAGCATTGGGCTTACGTGCGTTTGTTCGATTGTTTAGTCAATGCGACGCATCGATTCAATTGAGTAAGGAAAGTTATCAACGCTTTGCGACCACTCACTTAAATGGCAAAGATGCGTACTTAGGACGTCTTCGCAAAGTAGATCGTGAAGCTTTGTTTGGCAACATGGAAGTGCCGGAAATGGGTTCCTATGTGGTACTGCCGCTCGTGAAACAGCAAACACTGGGCGTGCTTGCTTTTTCTAGTGAAGATGGCGGCCATTTTCAGCCAGATATGGATACCTTGTTTTTGCGTCACCTATCATTAGTAGTGGCACATCTCGCTCAAACACTGGTATGGCAAAGTTACGATGACGACAACTCCCAACACTCCTCTGCCAAATAGTCTGCAAAAGCCTCTTGAGCGCTTCTATGAATTCTTACGAAGCGAAAAGGGGCTTAGCCTACATACTCAGCGCAATTACAAACAGCAGCTAGAAACTATGGCGCAGCACTTAGCTGAAATGGGGCTCAAAGATTGGTCTCAAGTGGATGCTGGTTGGGTGCGCCAATTAGCAGGTAAGGGCATGCGAGAAGGCATGAAAGCCAGCAGTTTGGCAACGCGCCTCTCATCGCTGCGTAGCTTTTTCGATTTCCTTATTCTGCGTGGCGAGATGTCGGCTAACCCAGCCAAAGGGGTTTCAGCACCTCGTAAAAAACGCCCGTTGCCCAAAAACCTCGATGTTGACGAAGTGAGCCAATTACTTGAAGTCAACGAGGACGACCCGCTGGCTGTGCGCGATCGCGCCATGATGGAGCTGATGTACGGCGCCGGTTTACGTTTGGCTGAGTTGGTGGGTGTGGATGTACGTGACGTACAACTGCGTAGTGGTGAGCTTCGTGTTATTGGTAAAGGCGATAAAGAACGTAAAGTGCCGTTCTCTGGGATGGCAACCGAGTGGGTTGGGAAGTGGTTACGCGTTCGTGGTGATTTAGCCGCTCCAGGTGAGCCCGCCTTGTTTGTATCTAAGCTCGGAACGCGTATTTCGCATCGTAGCGTGCAAAAGCGCATGGCTGAATGGGGGCAGAAACAGTCTGTCGCAAGCCATATTAGTCCGCATAAATTGCGTCACTCATTTGCGACACATATGCTCGAATCAAGCAATAACTTACGTGCGGTGCAGGAGCTTTTAGGGCACGAGAACATTTCGACGACCCAAATCTACACGCACTTGGATTTCCAACATTTGGCGCAAGCCTACGACCAAGCCCACCCACGCGCACGCAAAAAGAACGGGGAGTGAGCCGAAGTATGAAATTTTATCGCCGTATCGAGCCTATTAAGGCAATGACCTTTGACCTAGATGATACCCTCTATGACAACTATCCTGTGATCGTTCGCATGGAGCGTGAGTTGCTATCTTGGCTCAAGCACCATCATCCAGCGGTTGCTCATATGAACAAAGCGGATTGGTTTGCTCTCAAACAGCGAGTTGTGCAGCAACAACCCGAGCTGAAGAGCGATGTCACTTTATGGCGTTTAGTGCAACTTCAGCAAGCCTTCTCCCAAGTAGGCTACGACGAAGACGCAGCACATGCCGCCGCGAAAGCCGCAGTAGACGTTGCGTTGGACTGGCGTAACCGTTTTGAAGTGCCGCAGCAAAGCCTCGATGTACTGGAGGAACTCGCGCAGCACATCCCGTTGGTAGCAATCACCAACGGTAATGTGGATTTAGACCGCATCGATCTTGCGCCTTATTTCCAACAGGTACTTAAAGCAGGACCAGATGGATTGGCGAAACCCGCAACCGATATGTTTACTAAAGCGAAGCGATTCTTGGATATTCCTGCGGAGAATATTCTGCATGTCGGTGATCATCTAACCACGGATGTGCATGGTGCAAAGTTGGCTGGTTTTGCAGCCTGTTGGTTTAATGATATGAATAAAAATGTTATTAACCATTCAAAAACACGTACTTTACCTGATATTGAAATCAATAGTTTGCAGCCGTTACTCACACTTTTTTAATTGCTTTCGCATTAATCCATTCTAATCTCATTTTGTGTCTAGAAAAGCAGCGCAAAGCCACGTAAATTATTCTCTATTAAATAAAAATAGTAACGCCACACGTCGTGGTGAAGATAGTGTTACGGCAGTGGTAGGTCCATGCGAGCTTTTTCAAAACTGGTTCACGATGTCAGTCAACTGAATGACTTTTTAGTCACTTTTCCGACTTCCTCAGATAAACAATTTTTAGTACAAATATTGTCGACGCAATCGCGCGAAATTACGACCACACTTGCAGACGCCGTTTTGTCGTCGCTGCCGAATGCTCATGTTATGGGGCATAGTACGCGTAATGTGATTCTGGAAGGGGAGATATTTACCTCTGGTTGCCTAGTGAGTGTGATTGAATTTGAGCAAACCACGCTGACTTCTGCGGTACAAACATACTCTTACTCCCCTGACATTGATGGCGGGGAGCTCAAGCGCTCTCTTCTAATGCAGCATAATTCACAGGTAATCCTCAGCTTTGCTGTGCAAATTGAACGACGTGACTATCCCTTGTTTCAAACCTTCGCCAGTGAAGAAGTAGTGATTTCTGGAGGGTTGGCGCAGAGTATTGACGATGGCTGCTGGGTGCTATATCAAAACCGAGTTTACGATAACGCTGTGGTTGCCGTAGCTTTGCACAGTGATACTTTGAAGCTATGGACTGATGCGTATTCGGAGTGGAACCCGATTGGCATGCCACACAAAGTCACTCATGCAAAAGGAACGCGCTTGTATTGTTTAGGTGAGAAGAAAGCGCTGGACGTATACAAGCGTTACTTGGCGGATGGCCATGACGTGACGCTGAGTCAACTGCTCAGCTTTCCTTTGTATCGAGAAAGCTTAGGGCGAAAGGAAGTTTGTACGGTAACGGAGCTGCACGCTGATGGCAGTATGAGCTTCGACAGGCCCTGGTGTCTTGGTGACGAAGTGCAATTTTGCTATAACCATCCCTCGTTAACGCTCGAGCAAGTGCGGCATGGTGTGGTTGAGTTAGCCATGCACCAACCTGAAGTCGTGATGATTTTTAACTGCGCGTCACGGTTAGACTTTATTGACAGCAGCGACGAAGTCCAAGCCTTCAAAGATATTGCGACGACGTTTGGTAGTTACTGTATGGGGGAACTGCATGGTGGTATTGGTCAGCCCGAAATTCTTCATCACAGCCTGACGTATTTAGCGATGCGAGAGGGAGACGAAGTGCAAACATTGAACTTGCCTAAGTCGCCCGTTAGCTCCTCTATTTCACCGTTGTTTAGCTTGATTCGAAATGCGATCGGCGATCTCAACCATATGAACGCGCATATGGGATATCAACTCGATCGCCAAACGCGCAAGTTACAAGAAAGCTATCGACGCGACAGTCGCACGGGATTACAAAACCGGGTCGCATTGCAAGAGCGGCTGAGTAACATCGATTTGGATGAGCATTTGTTGACTCTAAAGCTACTTAACTTTAGTCATATCAACGAAAAATATGGCTACCGAGTGGGAGATCAATTACTCAAAGATCTCTCAATGCACTTTACGAATCGACTACGAAAGCGTTTCGGCATGCCAACGGCTTTGCAGCTTTATAGTATTGGGGTTGGTGAGTGGGCATTCATATTTAAAGCTGACCAAAGCAGCGAAACCATCAAACAGCACTTTACGCGTTTTGCTGATGCGGTAGAACAAACTAATTTTGAGCCAATTGGCCTACGTGAAATAGATTATCTTTCTATCTCGCTATGCGGCGGCTTAGTGAGTCGTCGAGACTTTCCATCCGCTTCAGTGGATGAGCTCTTACTCAAAGGCATCGAAGCGAGGCGCTCTGGTGTACGCAGTAATACCCATATCTGTAATGCGAAAGATATTGAAGTCAGTGAGGATGTGCGTAAAGAGCAACTTGGATGGCTAAGTTGCGTCAGTAGAGCCATTCTCAAACAGAATATCATCACTTATAGCCAACCTATTGTGCATGCGGGTAGCCACAAATTGGCAAGCCAAGAATGTTTGGTTCGTATTCTGGAAGCCGATGGAACGGTGATTGCGCCAGGGCGTTTTCTGCCAATTATCTCTGATACGCATCTTTACACTCGACTAAGTCGGCACATGATTCATTCTACGTTGCATTATATGCGAGATAAGCAAGGTGACTTTTCTATAAACTTATCGCCGCAAGATTTGCTCAGTGATAAAACTTTAATGCTTTTAGAGCATGAAATTAGCCAGCTAAATGACCCAAGGCGAATTGGTTTAGAAGTGCTGGAATCTGAGCAGATCAAAGACTACGGCCGAATGATAGAAGTGTGCAGTCATTTTAGAAGCTTAGGGGCGCGTATCATTGTTGATGACTTTGGGTCCGGCTATTCGAATATCGATGAAATCCTGAAGTTGGAGCCAGAAGTCATAAAGCTCGATGGCAGCTTGATTCGTGATATTGATAAAGACTTAAAACAGCGCAAGATCGCTTCCCAGTTGGTGCGTTTGTGCCAGGTGTTTAACGCGGAGACGGTGGCGGAGTTCGTCCACAATCAGGAGGTGTGCACCATTGCACAAGACATGGGGGTGGATTATTTGCAGGGTTACTATCTTGGCGAGCCGACTCGACTGTTTTAATGATGTTTCACGTGAAACTTCTTGTCGTAAAAAACGCAGCGTAGGCTGCGTTTTTTGTTTGGTTCTTCTACTGAGTTTAATGTTTAACGCTTAAGAGCGTGTCCACTCTTTTCAGCTTGAAACAGAGATAGGTAATGGGCAAAAAAGCGCTGCATTTGTTGTTGGTTGTTTTGTTCTCCAAGTTGCCCGAGCAGATGTGCAACGACTTCAAACGTGCACAAATTGCCTTGTTGTTGGTTGCGTCGCAGCTGATATTGTGAGTCCGCCGACGCAGACAATCCCATAGCAGGGATACCTTCTAACCAACGGCTCTTATTGATCATCTTGCGCGCCTCTTGCCAGGTGGCATCCAAAATAATAAACAGCGGAGTTTTGGTTTGTTGCTGGCTTTGGAGTACCACATCTTCGAGTGTGATACTTTCTTCACAGGGGAAGAGCAACACCGGATACCGCGACGGATCAGCTAATAGAGAGAGTAATTCTGCTGGTGGCTGTTTGCGATCCCAGATTACTCGCTCAATGCTGAGTTGGCACTGCTCTAGTAGCTGGCCGGTATTAGTATCACGCTTCAGTTCATTCGGATGCATTAACAGCAGGATGTTGTGCTCACTGTTAAGTTTCGGCATTAGCGAGCACATACAATTGAATTGAAAACCGCAGGTTGGACACGGTTGTGACATTACAGACGAACTCCTTCTCGCACCGGGCTTATCCCATCAGAGAACAGACGCACGCCACTGACTTGGTTCGGCGTTGCCGTTGGCGCCATGCTTGGGTTGAGTGGGTAGCTAACCCCAGTGTATTGCATCACATGTTGAGCCGCTTTAGCTCCGCCACCGCTGACATTAAAAATCAGATCTCGCCAACCATGAGAGGTTTGTTGGCCGAGCATAATCGGGCTTTGCACTAGTGTAATGCGGCTATTAAAGCGCCATTCCTTTTCGTGATGTTCAAATATTAGCAATGTACAGCCACCGGAACCACACCAATCCAACTGTACCAATAGCTCTTCGTTACCATCGCTGTTGAGGTCGTAAGTTAGCCAACGGTATTGGTTATTGTTGGGGTTGGTTTGATGGATAAAGAAGTAGTTGCGCACCGCGGCATCTACTTTTGAATCAAACTCTGCACTAGAAGGGACGTCAGCACTACCGATGGGGTTGTTGGTGCGTTTTTCGGCTGGTTGCATGATGCCTTCATCACGAACGGTGGCAGGATAAAGGACTAAACCACCATCGGCGATTGGGTATACTAAGTTACCGACTTTTTCTTTGGTCGCTTTGAGCTGATTGCCTTCTCGAGTAAACAGTCGCTCTGACATTAGCCTTTGCTGTTGATGATGCGTCATGACAACTTGAACCTGAGACGGACTTAACTGTTGCCAGTAACCACGCTCGATTAATGGTGCTTGTCCATTGGCGTAACGGTATTTTGTTGTGGCGCTGTGGTCTGGGTTTAAGGTCATTTGTACTTCAAAACCTTGTGATTGAGTTGAGGTCGCGACATAGGTATTAGCCCAACCAAGCGTTGCATCGACGTTTGCAGCCATACCACAACCTTGATACGTCTCGCCATCATGTTTTAGTGTTGCTTTCCAGCCATACAAAGAATCGCTCATTGTGTCTGAGCAGAGGTTTTCTGTTAAGCGAAGCTCACCATCTTGTAGTTGATAAGTGCGCTGGCGAGGTTGAAGCTGACTGCTTTTAATCGCTAATTTTGTGGTTTGTTTGCCGATTTGCTGGAATGTTAGTCCATTAGCCTCAAAGCTTGCCGACCAAGAAGGCTCATTACCAAACACGCGAGTTGGTTTGTTTGGTTGCTGACAACGGTTTGGATTTTCCGTTGTGAGGAAGTTCACTTGTTCCACGACAAAGTTAGCATCGAAATCAGCAGAAAACCCATCGATGCCCGGTGGGTTGAGATGGCCGATAACCTCGCCATACATGGTCTGGTAAGGCTCGTTATTTAACTGAATTGCTCGTTGCATTTGCTGTGGTGACAGTTGCAACCAATATTGCTTGTCGCTGCCACAAGGCATGATGTATTGGCTCTCGTGACCGACGATCACTTTTCCGCGCAGCATAAAAGTTTGAGGTTGAATGGTTTCAGGCTTATCTAAGGTTGCAGGTGGAGAGGTTGGGTCAGCGGCACCAGATTGTGGCGGCTGTGAACTACATGCTTGCAGAACCAGCAGGGTGGCAAGCGCCACTGGGTTTTTCAAAGCCTTCATGTTATATCTTCCTCATTATTGTTACTCAATCGGCATCGGATGGCATTATGGCATATTGGTTATTTAAAACTGAACCAGATACCTTTTCTATTGACACGCTTCGAACCCAAAAGGTTTCATGTTGGGAGGGAGTTCGTAATTATCAGGCGCGCAATATGATGCGTGACCAAGTGAAGGTGGGCGATTTAGTCCTGATTTACCACTCTTCTTGTAAACATGTTGGCGTGGCAGGTATTGCTAAAGTTGTGAGAGAAGCCTATCCCGATCATTTCCAATTCGATCCCGAAAGCGATTATTACGATCCAAAGTCAGACCCAGACAACCCGCGTTGGATTATGGTGGATGTAGAGTTTGTACGTAAAACGGCGCGAGTGATTCCGTTGTCGGTGATGAAAGCGATGCCAGAACTTGAGAACATGCCGTTGGTGAAACGTGGAAATCGCTTGTCGATTATGCCCGTGGCAGAAGAAGAATGGGACGCGATTCTTGGCAAAGAGAAGCTGCCAAGTCAGCGATAAAAGAGAAGGGCTGCGAATGTGCAGCCCTTCATTATTTGGAGTATTGAAGCTTACAGCAAGTGTTCTTGTAGGTAGTGTGCAACCGCATCTTCTGCATTGCTGCCAATTACTTCATTATTTGGTAGAGCTTTCATCACTTTTTCGTGTGATGTACCCATAACTAGCCCTTTACCTGCCATCGACAGCATTTCTACGTCATTCATGCCATCACCAAATGCTACGCAGTTTTCTAACGTGAGGTCGAGTTTTTTCGCTACCGCTTCAAGAGCATGACCTTTAGACACGCCAGCGCTCATTACTTCCAAACACCAAGGCGTTGAAAATGCGATGTTCAGCTTATCACCAAACTGCTCACGTAGTTTGTTTTCAAATACGACCAAACGTTCGTGGTCTTCTCCTGGATGCGTGAAGAAAACTTTCGCAATACCGTCAGTTGGGGCGTGGTCTTCATCAAATAAGACGTAAGTGAATTCATCGTGGAAGTCACGTAACGTTTCATCATCCTTGTTCATCAACCAGCTATCATTTTGATACATGTGAATAAGTATTTCTTGATCATGTTTGATCGTGTCGATCACGCCTTGTACCAGTTCCGCAGGGACATTCTCGCTGTACATTAGCTGATCTTCCTGGTCATGCACTCGGGCACCATTCGACGTGATCATATAAGCTGGAATGCCAACTTGGCGACGGATGCTCGCAACGTCTACGTGGTGACGGCCGGTTGCAAAGACAAAGGTATAACCCTTTTCATGCAGCGCTTTTAGCGTCTCTTTTGAGTAAGCACTGAGCTGATGGTTTGGTGCGAGTAACGTGCCATCCAGATCAGAGGCAACGATTTTGGTGATCTCTTTGCAAGGTAGCGATGTGCTCATGAAGTCCTCGTAAACGGTTTGGATAGTGTGGAACAGGTGAATTGCAAACGGAGTACAGCAGACTGACTAGATCGTACTGCTCCGAATGCGGGGGAACTTGGGCTCGTAGCACTATGCGGTTAAACACTGTGTCAAAGTAGCCAAGTTCAAGCAGTGTACGCCAAAATGAGGATGAAAAAGAGGGTAAATCGATGTGTAGACATTTCCTCTTTAATCTTAGTCGTGAAATGGTCGCCTAGAGTTCTTATTGTGCTTGTTCGTTTGATGGCGATTTAGGGTCATTCATAAAGCGGAAAATCGCATCGAGCGCTTGATTACGATACTTGTCGGTCTCGAACAAGATTTCATGCTGTGCGCCTTCGATAGAAAGCAGCTCCGCGTGCGGGTTGGTTTTCCGCAATTTATCAATAAAACGCTTTTGCGCGAGATTGCTAACAATCCGATCGTTTCCGGCTTGGATTAGGATGACTGGTATTTTGACTTGGCGAGTTAATAAAAAGCACTGCTTAGCGGCCATGAGCCCTTGCCAAACCCAGCGAGTGCTTGGCCCACCGACTTGCAGTTCCGGTTTTTCCGTATATAGGTTTCGGAACCATTGGTAGCGGCCGTAACTTTGGCTAAGTGGGTTATCTTCAAAGGGCTTAGGGAAGTAGGCCTGATGTCCTGGTGCATAGCGTGGCAAAGTTGATACCGCTGACATAATTTGTGTGACCGGAATCGCTATTGGTGATAGGTACCATGGCAGGTTAATGCCAAACATGGGCGCACTTAGAATCAAACCAGTAAAAGGGTGTTCTGGGTGAGTTTGCAGGTAACGTGTCGCGATCGCGCCGCCCATAGAGTGCGCGATGATGAAGCATTGTTGATATTCGCTAAGGTCGTGTTTTTTTACGACGATGTCCATATCATCAATATAATCAGTAAAGTCATAGACGTGACCCATATCTGAGTCAGATAATAAACGATCTGATAAACCTTGTCCGCGGTGGTCAAAGGAATAGACATCGAAACCTTGGCGGTAGAGATCGTAAAACAGCTCTTGGTATTTCCAGGAAGACTCAATGCGTCCATTTACGATGAGCACGGCTTTTTTATGCTCTGGGTTGGTTAGCTTGCACCAGTAAATGTTCTTTTTCTCAGTCCCTTTAACAAAGCCCTCTTGGCGAGTTTGCCAAAGTGCTGCGATCGGACCACCAATTGCTTGCTCAAATAATGTCTCTTGAGTATAAGTCAAAGGTGAATGGTTAGTCGCCATTAGTTGATTACCTGAAGATACGTTGTTTACGCGATGTATCATCGAAGAATTAGTGAGGAAATGCAATGGATACCCATGTCTGGTTAGCTTATGTAGTAACAGCAATCGTTTTTAGTTTGGCTCCGGGCTCTGGCACGGTGAACTCAATCAGTAATGGTTTGAGTTACGGTACCCGTAAATCACTGGGTGCCATTATTGGCTTACAAATTGGTTTAGTTATCCACATCGCGCTGGTGGGGGCGGGTATTGGTGCGCTTGTCGCGCAGTCAGAAACCGCATTTTCTGTCATTAAATGGGTTGGTGCCGCTTATCTGGTTTGGCTGGGGATTCAGAAATGGCGCGACACATCAAGCTTAGTCGCAGCTGAAAACCACAACGAGATGTCAGGCACGGCGCTGTTGTACAAGGCAGTGTTAATTAACCTCACCAACCCTAAATCGATTGTTTTTCTGGTGGCGTTGTTCCCGCAGTTTATTGACCCGGCAAAAGACCAAATCACGCAACTGTTGGTGCTTGGCGTCACTACGGTCGTGATTGATGCGTGTGTAATGTTGGGTTACACGAGCTTGGCAGCACAAATGGGACGCTTTATTCGCTCCGATAAAATCATGGGAAAAATAAACAAAGTATTCGGTTCAATGTTCATGGGTTGTGGTGCATTATTAGCAGCTGCAAAGTCATAAGCCATTTATAGGTCCTTCTTTAGCATGAATACAACGTATGTCGCTCGCCAGCCGATCTTTAACCGAAAAAGACAGACGCTGGGTTATGAATTGTTGTTTCGAGACGGGGAGAGTAACGCATACCCTTCACATATTGATTCAAATCGAGCGACATACCGGCTGATCGTCGAAAACTTCCTATCACTGGGCACTAACCCAGTGATTGCCTCTTCAAGATGCTTTATTAACTTTCCTCATCAAAGCTTGGTGCGACGTTTGCCGCGCAGTTTGCCGAAAAACAAAATTGTCATCGAAGTGTTGGAAACGTGCCAACCTACGGATGAGCTTCTTGATGCGATTCGTGAGTTTTATCGAGAAGGTTACTTGATCGCTTTGGATGACTTCACCCTAACACCAGAATGGCGTCGTTTTTTGCCATATGTGCATATTGTGAAGCTCGACATTATGGCGATGGGGCTCGAAAAGGCCTGTGAACTGGTCAAAACACACCTTGCCAAACGCGTCAAATACCACTTTTTAGCAGAACGTGTTGAAACCGCAGAAGAATTTGAGCAAGCGAAAGCGGCTGGCTTTAAATTTTTCCAAGGTTATTTTTTTAGCAAGCCACTCGTCTCGCAGACTAAATACGTCAGTCCTGAGCAAGTGTTGGCATTGCAACTGTTTCGTGAAGTTTGTGCTCCTGAGCCTGACTTTACTCGTATCGAGTCCATCATTACGCAAGATGTCGCGCTTTCGTATAAATTATTGCGTTTTGTAAATACGCAAGCGCCGAATTTGGCTGTCGAAATCAGCTCTTTTCGTCAGGCATTGATTTATCTTGGCCAGGATAACCTTAAGCAGTTTGTCTCTTTGGTTGTGGCATCGTATATCTCCAGTAACAAACCTCGAGAGCTGTATCACCTTTCATTGCAACGAGCTCAATTTTGCCAATTGATGTCGCGCTATCAGCCATTCTCTCATCTCAACGAACAAGGTTTCATGGTTGGTTTGTTGTCGATTCTAGATGCGTTGCTGGATCTTTCGGTGGAATCTTTAGTTAGGCAGTTACCGCTTAGTCATTCAGTACAACAAGCGCTATTACATCGCAAAGGGGTTTATGGTGCACTTATTTCCCTTGAAGAGTGCTACGAGCGTGCCGATTGGTCAGGGGTTGAAAAAATCACGATGCAATTGGGGTTGCCTTTAGAGGAAGTGAAGCTCTCCTTAGGTGAAGCGGTTCGCTGGAGTCAAAGCATCGCGACTGCATAATTTCGTGTCTTATCTTTTATCTCTTTGAATCTCTCTCTTTACAATCAAGCTGTTCGTTAGATGTGAAACTTTTATGACGATGGACGGTTTCCTCTTGACGATATATCTTAATTAAATAAACATATACGCATATCCATATATAGGTATGTTCATTATGCTTCCACATCAGTTTTTTAAGCTGTTATCCGATGAAACACGCGTACGTTGTTTAATGCTCGTGGCCCGTGAAGGTGAAACTTGCGTTGGTGATTTGGCGTTTGCTCTGCAAGAGAGCCAGCCGAAAGTTTCTCGTCATCTTGCTCAGTTACGGTCCAGTGGCATCTTGGTGGATAAACGCCAAGGGCAATGGGTGTATTACGAGTTATCACAGCAATTGCCAGGTTGGATGCGAAAGTTAATTGAAGACTTAGTGGCATCAAACTGTTTGAAGCAGGAATACCAAGACGACATCACACGCTTACACGATAAAAGTCGTGAGGCTTGCTGTTAACAGCGAATAGAGATTCAAGGTAGAAGATTAGAGGGTAAAACTATGACAATTAAAGTAGGAATTAATGGCTTTGGCCGAATTGGTCGCTTAGCGCTGCGAGCGGCATTTGATTGGCCAGAATTGGAGTTTGTGTTAATCAACGATGTCGCAGGTGACGCCGCTACGCTTGGTCACTTATTAGAATTCGATTCAGTGCAAGGTCGTTGGCATCATGGAGTTCAGGTCGAAGGCAGTGAGCTCGTCATCAACGGCAAGCGTGTCGCCACGACTCAACAACGCGATATCGATGCGGTGAACTGGTCTGATTGTGATGTTGTGATTGAAGCGACAGGCGTACATCGCAAAACATCATTCCTAAACAAATACCTAGAGCAAGGCGTGAAACGTGTCGTGGTAAGCGCACCTGTGAAAGAAGAAGGTATTGCGAACATTGTGGTGGGCGTGAACGACCATATTTTCGACCCTGAAAAACATCGTATCGTGACAGCAGCTTCGTGTACGACTAACTGTATCGCACCTGTGGTTAAAGTCATTCATGAGAAATTGGGTATCGAACAATCTTCTTTTACGACCATTCACGACCTGACGAATACGCAAACTATTTTGGATGCGCCACACAAAGATCTACGCCGTGCAAGAGCATGCGGCATGAGCCTTATCCCGACCACGACGGGGAGCGCGAAGGCGATTGTCGAAATTTTCCCAGAATTAAAAGACAAAATTAATGGTCATGCGGTTCGCGTACCTCTAGCAAACGCATCGTTAACAGACATCATTTTTGATGTGAAGCGTGATACCACAGCAGAAGAAGTGAATGCACTGTTAAAAGAAGCATCTGAAGGTGATTTGAAAGGCATCCTTGGCTTCGAAGAGCGTCCTTTAGTTTCTATCGATTATAAAGGCGACCAACGTTCAACCATCGTTGATGCGCAATCAACCATGGTTGTGGGTTCTCGTATGGTTAAGATTTACGCTTGGTACGATAACGAAATGGGTTATGCAACGCGCACAGCAGAGCTGGTTCGTAACGTTGGTTTGGCTTAAAAGGGGGTCACAATGTCTCATCCTACATGGCAATTAGATTTGGACTCCGGTGCTTTAATCTTAACACCGTGCCCAGGAACGAAAGGTGTCGATTTGCATGCGTCGTTAGAACAGTTGAAAGAGCAGGGTGTTCAAGCGGTCGTTACTGCATTAGATGATAGTGAATTAGCTGCGAAGAATGTCTCTGCATTGGGTGAAGCCACTCAGCAACTGGGTATGAAATGGTTCCAGATCGAGATTGAAGACGACTGCGCACCAAATGAAGAATTTGCGACGAAGTGGCAACAAGCCAGTCCGGAACTGCACGCGATTCTTGCTCAAGGTGGCAAAGTTGCGATGCATTGCATGGGTGGTTCGGGGCGCACAGGTTTGTTCGCTGCTCACCTACTCCTAGAAAAGGAATGGCAGTTAGAAGATATCGTGCGAGAAGTGCAGGCATTGCGCCCTGGTGCATTTACAAAACCTGTGCAAGTTGAGTACATCGAACGCGTGGCTCAAGACGCTTGATCAGCTTAAATAGCTTTTGGTTCATTATGATCCAAAAGCTAAATTCGAGCTTCTTCAGGATACGACTGTTTACAAAAAAAGCCATTAATATTAACTAATGCATTGTTTTTAAGGTGTATTTTGCTTTTTATTGATGTTGGGGCATTTTTTGAAAATCACAGCAACATTGTATTGGTCAATGTTGCTGTACAGGTTAGGAAGTATTTAGAACATGATGATCTAAATGCTTCTATCGCTGTACATATGAGGTCAATATGATTTCTCAATTAAGCAAAAGTATTCGTCAGTACATGTTAGTGACGTTTAACTATTGGAACTTTACGGTGACCGATGGCGCACTGCGTATGCTGGTGGTGCTCTATTTTCATGACTTAGGTTATTCCACGTTAGCTATTGCCTCACTGTTTCTTTTCTATGAATTTTTTGGTGTGGTGACAAACCTGGTTGGTGGTTGGTTGGGCGCAAGGTTAGGCCTAAATAAAACCATGAACATTGGTTTAGCGATGCAAGTGTTTGCGTTGCTGATGCTCGCAGTACCAAATGCATGGCTGACCATTGCTTGGGTGATGGCAGCGCAAGCTCTGTCGGGGATTGCCAAAGATCTGAACAAAATGAGTGCTAAGAGCGCGATTAAAACGCTAGTACCAGACGAGCAGCAAGGTGCGCTCTACAAATGGGTAGCGATTTTGACTGGCTCGAAGAATGCACTCAAAGGAGCGGGCTTTTTTGTTGGTGGCTTGCTGCTGTCTTGGGTGGGTTTTCAAAACTCGATGTTTATTATGGCGGGTGTACTTACATTAGTGTTTATTTGCAGCATGATCTGGCTAGAAGCGGACATGGGTAAAGCAAAGAGTAAACCTAAGTTTCGCCAAATATTCTCCAAGTCTGAATCGATAAACATTTTATCCGCAGCTCGCATGTTCTTGTTTGGTGCTCGTGATGTGTGGTTTGTCGTTGCTCTGCCTATTTATCTTGGTAGCGTGTTTGGCTGGGATCACTTGTGGGTTGGTAGCTTTCTCGCTGCGTGGGTCATTGCTTATGGGTTTGTGCAAGGCTTTGCGCCGCGTATTACTGGCAAAGCGCAAGGTCGTGTGCCTGATGGTAGTGCAGCATTGGTGTGGGCAGGAGTCCTAGCGTTAATTACGGCTGGTATTGCTTATGGTGTGCAAATCGGTTGGCAGCCTGAATTGGTGATTGTGGTAGGTTTGATGATTTTTGGCGCTGTGTTTGCCATTAACTCTTCGCTGCACTCGTACTTGATAGTGAGCTACGCTAAAGGCGATGGCGTCTCGTTGGATGTTGGTTTTTACTACATGGCCAATGCGGTGGGACGTTTGATTGGCACGGTATTATCGGGTTGGATCTACCAAGAGGCTGGTCTTGCAGCGTGCTTATGGGTTTCTTTTGCTTTCTTGGCACTGACGACGCTGATTTCAATTAAGTTGCCAAAAGCTGATGTTGCTACTGCGTAACTATCCCCAGTATCGCTATCTGTAGATGGTATAAATGGCTCCAAATCGGAGCCATTTTTGTTTCTTATGCGCCGTTTGCTGTAATCAGATTGTGTCGGTTTGGCATCGAGAGTGAATACTGATGCTTGGTTTTTGGTTCTCGTTAAGTGATTAGAGTGGTGATGAAATCCCCGTTGTAGGTCATTGTTGAGTTAAAAATAAGCAAAAACAGATTGTTAACCATTTCACTGGTTGAGATTTACCCTATGCTATAAACGATAAGCGACTCAAAGTAGGGAAAGGTATGAGAGAAAGGGTTCTGTTTTTTGATTTATTGCGCTGTTTCGCAGCGGTAGCAGTGATCGCCATTCACGTCTTGGCACCGTATCGAAATGAGTTAGGAGTGATTCCATTTGACCAATGGCTGACAGCGGTAGGCGTGAATAGCGTAACCCGCTGGGCAGTGCCAGTTTTTATTTTGATCACCGGAGCGCTAATGCTCAGTGACACTCGACCATTTGACGGTAAGTATTATATCAAAAGGCGTTTGGGCAAAGTTTTAGTTCCATTCCTTATTTGGTCGATGTTTTATGCATACCTTTCAGGTTGGACTTCTCAAGGCTTTGATTTTGAAACCGTAAAAGAGGTATTAAGCAATAGCCCATTCCACGCAACGTATTACCATCTCGGCTTTTTCTATTACTTTATACCACTGTATTTTGTGATTCCGCTGTTTCAATGGATGGTACGCAACGTGGATGACAACGTCTTGTATACCTATCTCGCATTTTGGCTTTTCACCAGCACACTGTTCTTGTTCAAGATTGATGGCCCTTGGAGTAATCAGATGTGGCTTTATATGGGTTACCTTCCACTGGGGTATGTTTTATTTCAAAAGGTACCTTTGAATCGCTCTATGGTGACCCTATTTGTTGGGCTAGGACTCGTGGCGTTGGCAGTGACCTTTACGATGGTTGTGACAAATAGCTTAGAGGCGGAGAAGTATACGGTTGGGCGCTGGCTCTCTTATAAAACACTGAATGTGATTCTAGCAGCTTCGATGATTTTTATGATCGGGCGTTACTTTGGTGAAGGCTTATCACCAAAAGTACAAAAAGTGGTAAGTGTGATCAGTCAGCACAGCTTAGGGATTTACTTACTTCATCCTATTTTCTTATGGCCGATGAAAGAGTTCGGTTGGTACACAGGACATCCTGCGTGGGTGATTCCAGTCTGGATCGTTCTAAGTGGAGCTGGAGCCTTGGCGATGAGCTATCTCTTTTCTCGTTCTGCCAAGACTCGTTGGTTACTGCCTTAACGTTTGATAGCGAAGTGAAGGAACTTGTTGCCGCGATAGGTCAGTGTTCCCTTATCTCCAGGATTGAGTGCATGGTAGTAATGCACTCCAATTTGGAATTCACGCTTTGGACCGATAGAACCACGTTGAACGTAAATCCAATACTCTTGATCGTCTTGACCTGGTGGTGCGTTTGGTATGTCTATCGCTTGTTTATCTAAAACCGTTACCTGCGCGCTTTGCTCTGGAGCGTCTTCGCCCACATAGTGCTTACTATAAAAACGGAAAAACACCCAAGCGCCCAAGGCAATAAGGGCGAATAGGGCGACAATAAGTGAGATTGGCATATTAACCTCCAATGTTTTATCGGGTCCCATTCTACAGAACTCGCTGACGAAACGATGAGTTGAGGTAACTTATTCATAATCTAATGAAAGGGATATGGAGATTATTCGGCGCACTTCACGATTTATCTTAATGATGCGCGATGAAATCGTCGCTTCATCTGCAAGCGAAGTCACTAAAGCTGAACGAAGCGGCTTTCACTTGTTAGGCTATATGAGCTCAAGGGCACAAATTGAAAGTAAAATTACACTTAACGGCTCGAAAAAGCTCTAAATTTATAGAAGAATAAAAATAATGAACATAGGAAGGGTCTGGTAAGGAGGGTTACGATGTCAGATATTGAAAAAGTAGTCATGCGTACCCGAACGATCGAAAAACTTTTGCGTACTCAGTACCATGCAGAAGGGAAAGGGTTGCACCAACTTATTAATAGTTGTGAAGAACGTTTACCGCATGACGTGATAGCAAAGCTTCGATTCATCGCGACAGTGCGTAATAAAGTGGTGCACGAAGACGATTACAAGCTGGATGATCGTAAAGGCTTTATGGCGGCATGTGATGCTTGTGAAAAAGAGCTGACACCAAGAAGCTCTCGCTTTATTTGGCGTACAGCAATTTTGCTAATGACGTTGATTACGCTGGCCGCTCTTGGTTTCTACTATATGCACTGGGATATTTTGTCTAAGCACATTCAGTAGAGCAATACAGATAAATAAAAAAGGACGCATTTGCGTCCTTTTTTATTTTAAATCATTTGGTTAGTACATCATTGGCAGTGTCATTAAACCCACAACCACTGCAATCATAACCAGCCCTTGTTTTTGAGAAGATGAAATCATAACACTACCCCTTAATCTTTGATGAACTCGATGAATTTAATATAGCACTGTTTTTGGGGTTTGATCAACATATGCTCGTTAATCTTTTCAAAAACCACACTTAACTTGTCTGGTTTTACGTGATTCTGACTAATGAAACTATGTTTTTTGTCCTGTATTTAAAGTGTTCACATTGTTTTGTTTTTATCCTTTTTGTTTTTAAGTGTTTGATTTTATAATGTTAAATGGTTTGTGGTGTTGGCTTTGTAATTGTTTTTTGTTTCGAATAGTATGTTGGGTCTTTATTTTGTCTGTATTTCTCAAAAATTGAGAAAATTAAAAAATGTGCTATGAGGTTGCATCGTCAAATCGAAAGCATGGAGTGAGATTTTCTTACCTTATGAGAAAATATGGGCTTCAAAAGTGTTTAGTGATTTTATGGTTTATGAAGTCCGCACTTTTATCTGTTATTGAAATTATGATTTTATTTATCATTGACTTACTTTTCTTGTCTGATGTTTTTTTTACTGAATTAAGGTCAGTTTTCTTAGTTTTTACCCCTAATCATCAGTAGTTTTTCCTCTCTTAGAGTGCTACTAAGACTATTTTCTATTTTGTGTCTGTTATTTATTCTTGTTGCCTGCATTACATACATTCTGGTGGTTTAATCGTCAGTTTGTGAAATGGCGGCTTACCTGGAGCACTTATCTGTTTTTCAGTTAAATAGTTTTAGAAAGCGCTGGTTATTGTGTCGTGTGATTTGATGGGTTCGGCTGATGAGCAAAGCTTGGCCCCAATGTTTAGTGGCATCATTCAGGCTCATCGGCTTTATTATTACGTAGGCTGAGGGTTACAAAATGTTTCGAATCGCTAGCGAGATCCAACTTTCGTAGATTGCGTCTTTACATCAAAACTGGTCTACCTAGACTAGCGGCGAGTTTAAGTAAAAGGTGTATACTGCATGTGGAGTTGGCTGGCGATAGGGCTATCAGGTGTGTATTCCGTGTTGGGAGCAAAGCAAGCTAACCCGACACAATCCCTCGTGTTTAAAATCTTTACTCTGCTACTTCTTCTTGTGTTGGTGTTAACTCAAGGTGCATCCGCAACATATACCTACTGGATTGCGGGTGGGCTTATTGTGTCTATGGTGGCAGATACGCTGCACTCGTTTAAAACTCGTAAGCTAATCTATTTTACGGCTTATCTGGTTGCCCAGGTATGCTACAGCAAGTCATTTTGGGTGCAGCTTAATGGTGAGATTGTCTGGTGGCTGTTGGCCCTGCTGCTTGCAGCGAGTATCGTAGCGTTCTTTTTGTTGCTACCTCAACTCGACTCTCTGGTATTCCCCGTTGTGATCATGGGGATGATGCTGGTTCAACTTGCTTGGGCTGCCGGTGAAGTTTGGTTACAAGTGCCGAGTTACGCCAATGCTATCGGCTTTAGCGGAACCTTAGTTCTGATCTATTCGGCGCTGGCATACGCGATACATGGTTATCGAAAACCGATGAAACACGCCTATTTGTGGGTGAGTGGCAGTTACTTTTTTGCTCATGCCCTCATTGTTGCCTCAATCATTTACTAATTTAAGTCAAAGCAGCTCTTGAGGATTTCAGTAAACTGAACGCATTGTTCTTAATAACTGGAGTCAATAATGAGTGAAATCCATGCTCACGAGCTGCTAAACCTACTTAGAGAAACGCCAATGGATCGCGAAGCCCTCACACAGCACTTTGGCGCTAGCGTTCGCTTTCACACCTGTAAACTGAATGATCTAGACTTAGATGCATTACTAGCATTTTTGCTCAAGCGCGACAAAATTCGTGAGCTTGAAGGTAAGTTTGTGGTCAATATGGCGCGAGTTTGCAATCACTAAACGGCGGCTAAGATCGAGGGTGAATATGGTGTTTTCGCCCTCAGTCATATACTCATGTTGTCAGTTTGCTATACACTGGCCGCCATTTTTTAGGTGAGGCCAGAATATGGACATTCTTTCTGCAGCGACCATGCTGTTTCTAATCATGGACCCTCTCGGTAACTTGCCGATTGTGTTGTCTATTCTCAAACATATCGATCCCAAGCGTCGTCGTAAGGTATTGATTCGTGAACTACTGTTTGCCTTACTGATTTTGATGCTGTTTCTGTTTGCAGGACAAAGCATCTTAAGTTTTTTGCATGTCCAGCCAGAAACGCTCAGCATTTCAGGTGGCATTATTCTCTTCATTATTGCGATTAAGATGATTTTCCCGAGTGCTGGCAGCATCACTGGACTGGCAGCAGGCGAGGAGCCCTTTATTGTTCCGATGGCCATTCCTATGATCGCGGGCCCTTCAGTGATTGCAGCCTTGCTTTTACTGTCTTCGCAACATCCAGAGAAAATGTTGGAAATGTCAGCATCAGTCGTAATTGCGTGGGGCGCAACATTTTTTATACTGATGTTTTATGGCTTCTTTAATCGCTTGTTGGGTGAACGTGGCTTGAAGGCGGTAGAACGCTTAATGGGCTTGTTACTGGTGATGATCTCCACTCAAATGTTCTTGGATGGTGTAAAAAGTTACATTGGGTGACGAACAAAACGCAGAAAAAAAGCCGCTCACAAGAGCGGCTTTTTCGTATCTGAGCGATTACATCATGTGTTTACGACGAATATCGAGTAGGGCAAAAATACCAAAAATCAGGATTGAATATTTTTCCCAACTGCTCATTTTTATTTTGTCGCCAAATGCACCAATGAAGATGGCCATTTGTAAACCGTGCATGATGAACAAAAAAGCGGTCATGATGTATAGCGCAATCGCGGCATTGCCGGGAAAGGGCATAAAAATATTTAGGATTAATACTAACCAAACAAAGGCGATAGCCGCTTTGGCCAGCATAATTAGTGCTTTCATTTAAGTATCCTTTTAAATCGAGGCGTTATGCGGAGGTACGTTCGTACAGACGATAGCTCACTTGGCCTGCTGTTTTTTCTCGATGTAATTGCCAGTTTTCTGGTAAGTCGGCAATATTGAGTTCTTTTTCTGTTTCAATATAAATCATCGCATCTTCCGCGAGCCAGCCATTTTGTTCTAGCAGAGCCACGGTCTCATCCAATAGACCTTTGCGAAACGGTGGGTCAATAAACACCACATGGTGAGCAGAACCCGGTTGCTTCAAAAAACTCAGTGCGTCGGTATTTACCACTTGGATGTTGTTCGCGTTAAGAGAGGCAACATTCTTTTGTAACTGTTGGAAAGCTTGTGGGTTTAGCTCAACCATGGTCACTTGCTCTGCTTGGCGTGAAGCTGACTCAAATCCCAAGCCGCCAGAGCCAGCAAACAAGTCGAGACATTTTGCCTGTGGTACATCTTGAGCTAACCAGTTAAACAGCGTTTCTTTGACGCGATCGGTCGTGGGGCGTAAGCCTTCAGCATCGTGTACAGGAAGTTTTCTGCCTCTCCATAAGCCACTAATAATGCGAACAAAGCCCGTTGTTGGCTTTTTTTGTGATGAGTTTTGCTGGCGACGTCTTACCATAGATTTTTTGACCGCTAATAAAGTGATACTATATCTAATCGCCCAAGCAATGAGCTTGGAGCTTGGATACAGCCCAGAATATTCAAGATGACAGAGTGTAACACTAATAAGATTAGAATTACCTAATCGGAAAGTTTTCAGAACTTTGTCATTAGCCTTTTTTAGACAGATAATAATCTTGTCAAAAAAGAGTCATTAATAGATAAAAGAACAATCTAGGATAGCCCCAGATGACGGAAAAAAAGAAGCGCGGATTACTTTCGTGGCTAGGTTTTGGTGACGAAGAACAAAGCCCAAAACCAAAAACTGAAGAAACAGTAAAAGAAGAAGCAGTGGAAGCGCCTTCTGAAGAGCAGCAAACCGAAGCGGTTGCTGAGCAAGCGGAAGCAACGCCAGAACTTGAAGAAGAAGCGAAACAATCAGAGGCTGCCCCAGCAGAAGCAGAAGCAGAAGCAGAAGCAGAAGCAGAAGCAGAAGCAGAAGCAGAGGAGCCAGAAGTCGTATCGGCCGCGCCTCGTGTTCAAGAACAAGAAAAGCCAACAGAAAGCTTTTTTGCTCGTCTTAAACGCAGCCTAAGCCGAACAAAAGCAAATATTGGTGCTGGCTTCTTCGGTCTATTCAGTGGTAAGAAAATCGATGAGGACTTATTTGAAGAGCTAGAAGAGCAACTGCTTATTGCTGATGTGGGCATGAATACCACAACAAAAATCATCAACAACCTGACAGAAAAAGCCACACGTGGCGATCTGAAAGACGGCGAAGCCCTTTATGGTTTGTTGAAAGAAGAAATGGCTGAGATTCTTTCTAAAGTCGAACAGCCACTAGAAATCGATAGCAACAAAACGCCTTACGTCATCTTGATGGTAGGTGTAAATGGCGTGGGTAAAACCACGACCATCGGTAAGTTAGCGAAGCAGTTCCAAACTCAAGGCAAAAAAGTGATGCTTGCAGCGGGCGATACTTTCCGTGCCGCAGCGGTTGAGCAGCTACAAGTGTGGGGTGAACGTAATAATGTTCCTGTGATTGCTCAACATACTGGCGCAGACAGTGCCTCTGTTATCTATGATGCGATTGAAGCGGCAAAAGCACGTGGTGTGGATGTGGTGATTGCTGATACAGCAGGTCGTCTACAGAACAAAGCGAACCTAATGGAAGAGCTGCGTAAGATTGTACGTGTGATGAAGAAAATTGATGACTCTGCACCACATGAGATCATGCTAACGCTTGACGCAGGTACAGGACAAAATGCCATTAGCCAAGCGAAACTTTTCAGTGATGTTGCCCCTCTAACCGGGATTACTTTGACTAAGCTGGATGGTACAGCCAAGGGCGGCGTAATTTTCGCTATTGCTGATCAGTTCGGTATTCCAATTCGTTACATTGGTGTGGGTGAAGGTATCGAAGACTTGCGTCCATTTGAAACTCAAGAGTTTATTGACGCACTGTTTAGTCGTGAAGAATAAAAAGAGTTAGAGGAAATCAACGGTGATCAAATTTCAGCAAGTAAGCAAAGCTTACCGAGGTGGTCGACAAGCACTGCAAAAAGTCGATTTTCACCTGAGGCGCGGTGAAATGGCGTTTTTAGGCGGACATTCCGGGGCTGGTAAAAGTACCTTGCTGAAATTGATCTGCGCGATAGAGCGACCAACCGATGGCAAAATCCATTTTAATGGCCACGACATCACGCGTATTCCAGGCAAAGACATCCCTTTTTTGCGCCGCAATATTGGGATTGTTTTTCAAGATCATCGCCTATTGATGGATCGCAGTGTGTACGACAATGTCGCTCTGCCAATGCGTATCGAATCGATTTCTGAAAACGAAATCAAACGCCGTGTTTCTGCGGCGTTAGATAAAACGGGCTTACTCGATAAAGCTCGTTGTCTACCTAGTCAACTTTCTGGTGGTGAGCAACAGCGCGTCGGTATTGCCCGTGCTGTGGTTAATCGACCAACGTTGCTGGTGGCTGATGAGCCTACGGGTAACCTTGACCCAGAATTATCCAACCGTGTGTTGCGTCTATTCGAAGAATTTAACCGTGCGGGCGTGACTATCCTACTTGCCACGCACGATGTGGGGTTAGTAAACACTCGCCCACAGTATCGTCATTTTGAATTGAACCAAGGCTTCCTAAGTGAGGTAGAAGACTATGGCAGGTAACAAGCACTCCCAAAAGAAGGGGAAAGGCCGCAGTGCCAAGCGTGCGAATACCGATGGTTTTTTCTCTGTCCACGCAAAACAAGCTAAATCCTCTTTTAGCGCCTTATGGCAACGACCACTAGGCAACATTCTGACTCTAGCGGTCATCTCCATGGCACTTGCCATGCCAGCTTGTTTGTATCTATTGGGGAAAAACGTTGCGGGGGCAGCGGAAGATGTCGCTTCTCCTTCACAAGTTAGTGCTTACTTAGTTGAAGGTATGCCGGATGCGCGAGTGATGGTTCTCAAAGATCAAATTGAAACTTGGCCTTTGGTAAAAGAGGTAGAGTATATTTCACCGCAACAAGGTCTATCTGATTTAAGCCAATATGCAGGGTTCGACCAAGCTATCAGCCTCTTAAGTGGCTATGCGCTACCTGGTGTGTTGGTGATTACGCCAGATTCGGAGCTAAAAAGTGATATTCAGTCATTAGCCAAAGACGTTCGAGAGCAACAAGATGTGACCGACGTGAGACTTGACGAAGACTGGCTAGCGCGTCTTGATGCCATCAAAACTCTCGCGAGTATTATTGTCATTACCCTGACAGTGCTGATGCTCGGTGCGGTATTTTTAATCGTTGGCAATACATTGCGATTTAATGTGCTGGCGAATAAAGAAGAGATTCAAACCATGAAACTGATCGGTGCGACGGACAGTTTCATTCTGCGCCCTTACTTGTACACAGGTATGTGGTTTGGCGTGTTAGGTGCCACTATTGCGTGGTTGGTAACGGCTTTAGTGACCATTGTCATGAATAGTGCGGTGGAAGACCTTGCTGCGTTGTACGATAGCCAGTTCCGCCTGATTGGTCTAAGTTGGGATGAATCTTTGTTACTAATCATCATTGGGAGTCTTTTGGGATGTATTGCGGCGCGCTTTTCTGCGCAACGACATTTAAAAGAAATTGAACCAGTTTAAGTGATGGCGGTCTTATTACTTGGATTTCATTAGCACTAGCTAATTTTGAACCCTTGCTTAGACCAAATGTTTATGGATAATTGCTTCCCCTTCTTGAAACTTGTTCATTTTGAGTTCAAGATATCGAAGCTAAATTGCAATGTAATGCTCCAGATCAGAGATTGATGAGGAATTGAATGACAAAAGAAGCGTATCCGATGGCTCTAGTCACGCAAGATAGCCTTGATAGCTATATTCGCTCAGTAAACAGCTACCCAATGCTGACTGCAGACGAAGAGCGTGAGCTGGCAGAACGATTACACTATAAAGGTGAGATTGAGGCTGCAAAAGGTCTAATTCTTTCGCACCTACGATTCGTTGTTCACGTTGCTCGTGGTTACTCTGGCTACGGTTTGCCAATGGCGGATCTTGTGCAAGAGGGTAACATCGGTCTAATGAAAGCCGTTAAGCGTTTTAACCCAGAAGTAGGGGTTCGCTTGGTTTCTTTTGCTGTCCACTGGATCAAAGCAGAGATCCACGAATACGTGCTACGTAACTGGCGTATCGTGAAAATTGCGACCACTAAAGCGCAACGTAAATTGTTCTTCAACCTGCGTAAGTCGAAAAAGCGCTTGGGTTGGTTTAACAACGGTGAAGTGGAAACCGTTGCGCGCGAGTTAGGTGTTGAGCCTTCTGAAGTTCGCGAGATGGAATCACGCTTAGCGGCGGTGGATTCAACCTTTGATATGCCAACTGATGAAGACGACAGTTCAAACGCTTACACAGCGCCGATGCTATACCTAGAAGACAAATCGTCTGATGTGGCCGACAACATTGAAGCCGCCAACTGGGAAATGCACACCAACAATCGCTTGGGTCATGCATTAGCGAGTTTGGATGAGCGTAGTCAGCGCATCGTGCGTTCTCGTTGGTTAGATGATGAGAAAGCAACATTGCAAGACTTAGCTGATGAGTTCGGTGTTTCTGCCGAGCGTATTCGCCAGCTAGAAAAAAATGCAATGAAGAAACTAAAATTGGCCGTGGGTGAATTTTAATTTCCACTGCTAATTGAAAGTAAGATTTTCATAGAAGGCCGAGATCATGTGATCTCGGCTTTTTTATTGTCGATCGAAAATCGATAGCGTTTGCGATCCGGATTTTATGTGCTACCTGTGTATAACTCTGTGAAGTAATTATTTATCAACTGTTCGAAACCCGGACAAAATAAGGGATTCAAGCACTTTTCCATCTGGGGATAGTTATAGATATACACACAGTTAGATCAGGATCATCACTACATATTGTGGATCAAAAGATCCAAATACACTTTATCAACGCAATTCACAGCTTTATCCACAAATGGTTGGAATGTGTACACTTTTGAAAACCCTGATTATCCATGTGTCTAAGTTTGCCGTTGGATAGGTTACAATAGCGGCAGTATACCCAAGCAGCTTCAAATATGGATTTTATGCTGTACCACGGGTGCTGATTAGTACGTTAGGTTCGAGGTTGCTTGGGTATATTAATAAGACAATGAGAAAGTAAATGGATCAGTTTAAGCATATCGATGTACAAGGTGCGCAAGCGCTGCTCGAGCAGGGTGATGCGAAGCTTGTAGATATCCGTGACCCTCAATCGTTTGCCGTTGCGCATGCGGAGTCCGCGTATCACTTAACTAACGATACGATCGTTGCGTTTATGGATGAAGTGGAGTTCGAACAACCTATTCTAGTGATGTGTTACCACGGTATTAGTAGCCAAGGTGCGGCGCAATATTTGGTTAACCAAGGCTTTGAACAGGTGTACAGTGTAGATGGTGGCTTTGAAGCCTGGCATCGAGCAGAACTACCGATAGTGAGAAGTTAATGAAGAGATTGGTAACGTTAAATAATCCACGTATGGCGCAAGCCTTTATTGATTATATGGCCTCTCGCCAAATTGACATCGAAATGATGCCAGAAGGGGATGGGCAATTTGCGCTGTGGCTGACTGATAGCCAGCATGAAATAGAAGCGGAAGCCGAACTTAAGCAGTTCCTTGCTAACCCGTCTGATTCAAAATACAGCGCCGCCTCGTGGGACGTTGCCGATACTCGTAAGAGCACATTTCATTATTCCAGCCCGAGTATCATAAGCATGGTCAAAGCGAAAGCTGGCCCCATGACTTTGCTGATCATGACAGTCTGTATCATCATCTACTTGTTACAAATGTTTGGCTTTGGCAATGGCGTGTTTAAGTTGTTGCACTTCCCGGCTTTTGAGGGGCAACAATGGCAAGTGTGGCGATGGCTAAGTCATGCGTTACTGCACTTTTCAGTAACTCACATCGTGTTTAACTTACTATGGTGGTGGCAGTTGGGTGGCGACATCGAACGTCGTCTCGGTTCCGGTAAGCTATTGCAACTCTTTGTGGTGTCGGCAGCGCTTTCAGGGGCAGGCCAGTTCTATGTTGAAGGGGCTAACTTCGGCGGCTTGTCTGGCGTGGTCTATGCACTGCTTGGTTATTTGTGGATATTAGGTTACCGCTTGCCACATTTAGGCCTTACGCTACCTAAGCCAATCATCGTCTTTATGTTGGTATGGTTAGTTCTTGGTTTTGTGCAGCCATTTATGGCGATTGCAAACACCGCTCACTTAGTTGGGCTACTGTCGGGGATGGCGATTGCGTTGTTTGATTCTGGCAAGATGAAATACCAACAGCAAGCTTAAAGCAGATGAAATGAAAAGACCGCTCAAGAGCGGTCTTTTTTTATGTTCAAAACGGATTTGGGTTTATTGATAAAGGTATTTTGTAAACAACAAATCGGCAATGATGGTTTTACCTGTTTCAGGCAAAAGCGTTTCGTTGAGGGTCGTCACTAAGGTTTTGCGCAGATCTTCTCGGCCAGACAGGGACTTAATCGTATCTTCTGTTTGCTTACCCAATAATTCAATCACTGCATCGCGAATCAAAGGTTGGTGATGCTCAACAACTGATAAATCTTGTTGACTCATTACCATGATGTCGATGCGCACTTGCACATAACCTAACTTTTTGCCTTTGGTGTAAAAGTTAGTAGTGAGGTCAGGCTCTAGGGTAAAGTATGCCAACTTAGGTCCAGCTTCTTCCGTTTCAGCCCAACTTGGTGCGGCGAATAGTATGGTTAACGCAAAAATAATTTGGGCTATATAACGTTTGTACATATTTCTAACTTTTCTTTCTCTGGATCGCGATATTCGAATCGCTTCAGTCTTGATACAATGGGCCGTCTATAACAAATAACGGAACTTACGGTTACATACATTACTATGGACGGTAAGTTGTTGCTTTATTGTACGCATAAAGCCTCCAATTGAATACTAGTATGAATCAGCCAACATCACTCTATCTTGCTTCTTTATTGGAAGTAGAGTGGCAAAACCCCGAAGAATTCGAATTTCCAAATGAATTTGCCAAGCATTGGCTTGAAGAGCAAGGGTCTTTGTCACGTCGTTTAAAACAGCACTGCCAAGCGTTAACGGTAGAATTACTACAAAATCAGATCGTCACTGCAGCGACATTAAAACAGGACGAAAGCCAGTTATTGTCCGAACAAGATTGCTTACTGAGAGAGGTAATTTTGTGCGGTGACAATAATAACTGGGTTATTGGGCGGACATTGATTCCTCGCTCAACCTTAGTTGATCAGCAGTATGATTTGGCTCAACAAGGGGATATCCCATTAGGATTAACAGTGTTCAGCGCAGATAACGTTGAGCGAGACTCTTTACAAATGGGATGGGTAGCCGTACCAGAAGGACGTTTGTTAGCGCGACGCTCAAGGTTGTGGATGAATCACAAACCGATGCTAGTTGCTGAGTTATTCTTATCTAATTCACCAGTTTACGCTAAGGAGACAGTGTAAATGTCCGCAGAAAAAGCCAAAGCATATTGGCAACTGATGCGCATGGATCGCCCGATTGGTTCACTGTTACTGATGTGGCCAACGATTTGGGCGCTAATTATCTCAGCCCAAGGGATGCCAAGTTGGGATGTATTCATCGTGTTTGTATTGGGGGTATTCCTAATGCGTAGTGCGGGGTGCGTGATTAATGATTTTGCAGATCGCAAAGTCGACGGCCATGTAAAGCGTACTAAGCAACGTCCACTGCCATCAGGGAAAGTGACAGCAAAAGAGGCGATTGGATTATTTTTGGTTTTGGGTATCAGCTCGTTTTTGTTAGTGCTGACCATGAACCCGTTGACGATTCAGCTATCCTTCGCTGGCATTGTGTTGGCGTTCATCTATCCATTTATGAAGCGTTACACTCATATTCCACAGCTATTTTTAGGCTTGGCTTTTAGCTGGGCGATTCCAATGGCTTGGGCTGCACAAACTGGGGAATTACCATTGATTGTTTGGTTTTTGTTCCTCATTAACGCTTTGTGGACCATTGCGTACGACACTCAATATGCGATGGTAGACCGAGATGATGATCTAAAGATTGGTATTAAATCGACGGCAATTCTGTTTGGTCGTCATGACAAGCTTATTATTGGTGTGTTGCAACTGATTACACTCGCGATGTTGGTTTGGTTAGGGCAGTTCTACCAATTGGGACAAAGTTATTACTGGACCCTTTTGATTGCAGCGTCATTGTTTGTTTATCAGCAGCACTTAATTCGTCACCGTGAGCGTGAGTTGTGCTTTAAGGCTTTCCTTAACAACAATTATGTTGGCATGGTGATAGCGATAGGGTTACTGGTCGCATTTTGGTAAGCGAAGAAATAGAAAAAGGCATCCGATTGGATGCCTTTTTTCTTATTGGAAGAAGGTAAAACGGTTACGACCGAAGTTGGTGAATACTCTCTTCGATCGTCAGTTTCACTTCTGGATAAAGCAGAGTGAACAGTAGTCGTGCAAATTGCTGCGTTTTCTTCGTGTCACAGTTACCATCGTTATCAAGGTATTTTTGCTGTTTGAGCGTATTGAACATGGCGGTAAACACACCTTTATCGAAGAATTCTGGCGCATTAATACCGTGTAAACGCCCTAGGCGCTGAGCAATATCTTGGCTCTTCTGCTCTAGGTCCGATTTACCCAGTTCAGGGTAAGCAACAAGCAAGTTCATCGCGATAGAGTAGCGTTGCAGCGTTTCAGTTATCGTACGACCTAGCAGAACCAAAGGCTGGTTGTTCGATTGATTGATTTCCAGCTTATCACCATCAAGACTAATCATTTTCTGCTCGGCAAATTCATGCAGTGTTTTAACGACCAATTCATCTAACTCGTCTTCTTGGTAACTTAAGAACAACTCTTTCTTCAAGAATGGGTAGATTTGCGCGACATTCGCTTGAATCTTGGCTACCGAAAGGTTGCGCTGACGAATGAGCATTTGGGCAATTAATGACGGCAGAGCGAACAAGTGAATGATGTTGTTGCGATAGTAAGTCATCAGGATCGATTGGCTACGGTCCAGCGAAATGATGTCACCCATGCTATCGGTTTCAATCACGAACTTATCAAGCGAAATTGCATGATCGACCAACTCCTCAGCACTTTCGGTAGGGATAGTGGAGGTGCTTGAGTACGGATTATTTTTGAGTAGCTTTAAGTAACACTCGATCTGATTGATCAGCGAGTCACGAGAAAGTGCACGTTGACGAGAAGCAAGCAGTGCGGTTGCACACAAGGTCAACGCGTTTGCTGCCGCCGCATCGTTGATGTGCGTCATCATCTTATTAGCAAGGTCGTTGACCACAGGATTCATCCATTGTGGTTTGTTACCACCCATGCTGTCGATGTCTTTCGTCCACTCAGGAGCATGCTCGTTCAAGTATTGGTTGAGCTGAATTGGCTCACCGAAGTTCACATAGCCCAAACCAAAGTTACGCAGTTTACGCAGAGTACGCAGTACAAGCCCTGCGTTTTCTTTCTCTTTGCGTTTGCCACGCAGCTCTTTCGCGTAAGTGCCTACTTCCATTACGTGCTCGTAACCGATGTAGACCGGCACTAGTGTTACTGGGCGGTTTAGACCACGTAGCATTGCTTGGATGGTCATAGCCAGCATACCCGTTTTCGCTTGCAGTAAGCGACCTGTACGTGAACGACCACCCTCACTGAAGTACTCGACTGAATAGCCTTTGGCAAACAGCTCAGCTAGATACTCTCGGAAAATGGTTGAGTACAGTTTGTTGCCTTTAAAACTACGACGAATAAAGAACGCCCCACCGCGACGGAAAAGAGGACCGGCCGGGAAGAAGTTCAAGTTAATGCCTGCCGCAATGTGCGGAGGCACCATGCCTTCATGGTACAAAACATAAGACAACAGCAGGTAGTCCATGTGACTACGGTGACACGGAACGTACACAATTTCGTGGCCGTCTTGCGCTAAACGACGCACAGTCGAGGCGTTATTGATGTGCAAACCTTGGTATAGTTTTGTCCATAACCAACTCAGGATGCGGTCGCCGTTTTTCACCAGACTGTAGGAGAAGTCGGCGGCGATTTCATCCATGATGTCGTGGGCTTCTTTACGTGCCTTATCAATCGAGATGTTTTTGCTCTTGGCTTCGTCAGCAATCGCCAGTTCAATAGCTGGAGATTTTAGTAAACGAGCAAACAACACTTGGCGTTGTGGCAAGTTTGGGCCTGAAGCAGCCAGTTTCTGGCGTGAGAAGTGGATACGCGCCACGCGAGCCAGTTTGTGCGCAATTGCGCTGTCGGTACCGTGAGAGTCTGCCATATAACGCAGAGATACCACGGGACTAAAGCGAACTAAGCAGTCGCGTCCCGCCGCCATTACTGCTTTGGCTTTTTGCGGACCATTCATCGGTTGAAGGTAAGGCTTTTGGTTCTCTTCTTTACCTGGCTTACGACCCCAAAGCACGGTTGCAGGGATCATTTGAACATCCAACTCACTATCCAGCTTGTGCAGTTCCAGTAAGTCAGTGAACAGAGAGACAGAATCGGTTGGGACATCATTATCGTTGTTCATCACAGTTGGACGCGCAGCGATAAAGACGAAACGGTTCAGCGTTTTGCCATTGATTTCCAGCGGGCTGAGCGGGTCGGGTAGACCAAGGCTCATGGCTTGTTTTTGCAGTGTCAGCAAATCCACGTTCGAGCGGAACGGCAGGGCATATACAATCGGTTTAGTTAGGTCGATGTTCAGATCTTCAATCGGGTTCGACGGGATTGTGGTGCCCTTTACCAGTACCGATAAAGGTAGTTTTAGTAATGAACGTGAAAATGATTGTCCAGAAGACATAAAGTTCACAGCCTCAATAGGTATTCAAACAGGCCTAACCTTATTTCAGTTTCCGCTTTGCATGTCTTCTCTATAAAAAGAGATGAGTACGGCAATAGAAATAAGCCTAGGCGATAAAATTTAAGCGCTGCAAGGATACCAGAAACTGGTCAAACCTTTTAATTTTATTGGCTGTAAATTAGTCGAACCCCTAAGTTATTGCTTTGACTTGATTAACTGAAAAGTCGGTGTTTTAAACGAATAAAGAATGAACTTAATCGGTAAGCTGAAAGCTCCCCACAAATAAATTAAAAAACAACCAATTGGGTTTTCATTTGAGCATTTACTGGATATACTCACAGTTAACTGTATAAAAAGACAGGTGAGACATGAAGCCGTTAACGCCACGCCAACAACAAGTCTTCGATTTGATCAAAAGTAAAATCGATGACACCGGAATGCCACCAACTCGTGCAGAGATTGCGCGTGAGCTTGGCTTCCGCTCTGCGAATGCCGCAGAGGAACACCTAAAAGCGCTTGCTCGTAAGCAAGCAATTGAAATTATTCCAGGCGCTTCTCGTGGGATTCGTATCCTGCTTGAAGACGCAGCCAATGATGAGCAGGGTTTGCCTTTGATTGGTCAAGTCGCAGCGGGTGAGCCAATTCTGGCTCAAGAGCACGTAGAGGCGCACTACCAAGTCGATCCTGCGATGTTCAAACCGCAAGCGGATTTCTTACTTCGTGTAAATGGCGAGAGTATGAAAGACATCGGGATTATGGATGGCGATCTGCTCGCGGTGCATAAAACCCAAGACGTGAGAGACGGTCAAGTTGTCGTTGCGCGTGTTGATGATGATGTGACTGTGAAGCGTTTGGAGCGCAAAGGTTCAACCATATTACTGCATGCTGAGAATGAAGAGTTTGCCCCAATTCAAGTGGACTTAACGTCTCAGCACCTTACGATAGAAGGCTTAGCCGTTGGTATTATTCGTAATACCGATTGGATGTAAGTGCATTTAAGCAGCCCAGTTCATCTGGGCTGTTTTGTCTTTTCTCTTCTTTTCTCTTTTTCTACCTCCTCCAAAAGCTTGCTTATCATCTTGACCTTGTTTGTTTTGACCAATTTATAAGCTTGATAATGTAATTGATATTCATTATCATCTTTATTAATGTCTATGTTTTCTCTCTGGCGCAGGAAATGCCCATGTCTCAGTCTAAACATCAAGTTCCTAACCATTTATTAAAGCCACTGTTATTGCGTAGCCGTGAAAGCATGGTCGACAATGGCTTGGTGTACGATCCGATAGCTGCTAAAGCGTGTTTGAGCTGTAAGATGGCGCCGGATTGTTTGAGTGGTGATATTGCGCAGAAGCAATTGCTGCACGTGACGCTGACTCAGCTTTGTGACCAGCAGGTTAGCCACTTCTTACAGCAGTATCCCGATGCTTGGATAATCAATGTCGGAGCGGGGTTGGATACCCGCTTTTATCGTTTGGATAATGGACGCTGCCATTGGATAGAGCTGGATGTGACGGAAAATTTGGTATGGCGTCAGCGCTTGTTCCACAAAAATGAACGCTATGAACATCGCTGTGGCAGTGTGGATGAAATGTCGTGGCTAGAGACGTTAGTTATTCCAGAGCAAGCACCGGTACTCATTTTATGTGAAATGGCACTGCTCGATTGCACAGAGCGTCAAGTCGCGAAATTTATTCAAACCTTGGGTCGACATTTTGTTTCTGCTGAACTGTGTATGGTGCTGGCAGGAGATTTAACGGAAACCAAGTGGGGACAAAAGCTTGGCTCTGATCGTTATGCTCATGGCTTTGAAGCACCTGCAGCACAGATATTGCAATGGTTACCATGGGCACAATGGGTGAAAGCTTTCTCGCCATTCGATAGATTCTGTTCTCGTTGGAAAGCTTGGCAGCGTTGGCTTAATAAGATTCCAATGTTGAAGCATCGCCTCACGCCAGTCCTCGTTCACATCAAGTGGTAATTGGCTAGTCGTTAAGCGCTCAGGTACACTCGTCGATCTTACTGATGAGGTGCCTGTGACAAATTCAATCTTCTCTCCTTTATCTAACCCAAAAGTTCATCGCCAAGTTTTAGCTTTAGCGATACCTATGGTGCTGTCGAATATTACTGTTCCATTGCTCGGTTTGGTCGATGCTGCGGTGATTGGTCATCTAGACCACGCTTGGTATTTGGGTGGTGTTGCGTTGGGCAGCACCATGATCAGCGTGACGTTTTGGCTGCTTGGTTTTTTGCGTATGTCGACTACTGGGTTGGCGGCGCAGTCCTATGGCGGTGAAGACCGAAAGCAACTTGCCTTGGTGTTTATGCAAGGCTCACTTATGGCGCTGCTGTTTGCGTTAGTCTTCCTTATTGCCCATAACCCGATTGCTGATTTGATCTTTGGCTGGAGTGACGCCAGCGCAGAGGTAAAACACTACGGCATGCAATATTTCTCTATCCGTGTGTGGAGTGCCCCCGCAGCGCTAATGAACTTTGTGTTGTTGGGGTGGCTGCTCGGAACGCAAAATTCCAAAGCACCAATGTGGATGGTGATCATCACCAACGTGACTAATATTGCCCTCGATTTGTTGTTTGTGATTGGTTTGGGGTGGAAAGTAGAAGGCGCTGCGCTGGCATCAGTGATTGCTGACTACTCAGGCATGGGTTTTGGTCTCATGTGTGTCTGGAAAACCTGGCGAGAGAGACAATTACCATCACCTCAAAAGTTGCTAGCCAGCACTCAACACGGTTTAGGGCGCTTCGTGAAATTGAATCGCGATATTTTCTTGCGCTCTTTGTGTCTGCAAGCGGCTTTTAGCTTTATGACGTTCCAAGGTGCGAGCTTTGGTGATGAGGTTGTCGCTACAAATGCGGTTCTGATGAGCTTCCTGATGATTATCTCGTATGGCATGGATGGCTTTGCTTACGCAATGGAGGCCATGGTCGGGAAGGCGATTGGTGCCAAAGATAGGCAACAATTGAGTGAATCGCTTGTCGGCACTTTCTTTTGGAGTTTGGTTATTTGTTTAGGACTGACCGCGCTCTTTGGTTTGGCGGGATCCCAGTTGATCGCCATGATCACTTCAATTGAGGCGGTACAACAGCAAGCAGCGGTGTATCTACCTTGGCTGGTGGTGATGCCACTTGCGTCGATGTGGTGCTTTCTATTGGATGGCATTTTTGTCGGTGCAACCAAAGGCAAAGACATGCGCAATAGCATGTTTGTCGCGACTAGCAGTTTCTTTGTTGTCTTTTACTTGTTCGCCGAGTGGGAAAATCACGCGCTGTGGTTTGCAATGACGAGCTTTATGTTGATGCGGGGTATTGGTTTAGGGGTTATCTTTCTCTACCAATGGCACAAGGATACCTTCCTAGCACAATGTTGATATAAAAACAGCAGGTCCAAGCCTGCTGTTTTTCTGTCTGCTATCAAGAAGCATAGATTAGAACAAGCGGTTCAAACCATTCAACGCAGCGACACGATACGCTTCGGCCATTGTTGGATAGTTGAAGGTGGTATTGACGAAATACTCGATGGTATTCGCTGAGCCTTTTTGCTCCATAATGGCTTGACCGATGTGGATAATTTCCGCGGCACGTTCGCCAAAACAGTGAATCCCTAAAATTTCTTTGGTTTCACGATGGAACAATATCTTCAAGCTACCGATGTCTTTTCCTGCGATCTGTGCACGAGCTAGATGCTTGAACGAAGAGCGTCCTACTTCATACGGTACTTTCGCAGCTGTTAGCTCTTGCTCGGTTTTACCCACAGAGCTAATCTCTGGGATGGTGTAGATACCTGTTGGAATATCATCAATCAGATAGTTTTCTGCCTGACCTTTCGTAATGGCTTGTGCGACAAATCGCCCTTGGTCATAAGCGGCGCTTGCAAGGCTAGGGTAACCGATGACATCGCCTACAGCGTAAATGTGTTCGATGTCGGTTTGGTAGTTACGGTTTACTTTTAGTTGTCCGCGAGAGTCCGCTTCCAGACCGACTGCACCTAAATTCAACTTATCGGTGTTACCTGTTCGACCATTCGCATACAACAAGCAGTCAGCCTTCATCTTCTTGCCAGATTGTAGGTGAATAATCACGCCATCTTCTGTGCCTTCGATTTTTTCATAGGTCTCATCATTACGAATTACCACACCGCTGTTCCAGAAGTGGTAAGACAGCGCATCTGACACTTCGTTATCCAAAAACTCCAACAAACGGTCGCGGGTATTGATCAGGTCGGTTTTCACTCCAAGGCCGCGGAAGATAGAAGCGTATTCACAACCGATAACGCCCGCACCGTAAATGATGATATGGCGAGGGTCGTGTTTCAGGCTCAAAATGGAATCACTGTCGTAGATACGCTCATGCAAGAAATCTACGTCGTTAGGCTGATACGGGCGAGAACCCGTCGCGATGACAAACTTATCCGCTGAATAGATTTCTTCTGTGCCGTCGCTTTGCATCACTGCAATTGAGTAGTTATCGACAAATCGCGCGGTTCCGAACAAAAGTGTGCATGAGTTACGGTCATAAAAGCCCTGACGAAGTCGAGTTTGCTTATCAATGACCGATTTAGCATGACCTAAAATGTCAGAAAATGTTGCATGAACGCTGGTGTTGTTTCGACAAAATAGCGGGTTGCTATTAAATTCGATGATGCGGCTAACGGCATGACGCAGTGCTTTTGATGGAATAGTACCCCAGTGAGTACAACCGCCACCGACACTGCTTTCTTTCTCGACAATGGCAACATTCAGTCCCGCTTTGGTTAATCCCATTGCAGCCCCTTCTCCGCCAGGGCCACTACCGATTACGATCACGTCATAGTGATTAACATGCGCCATGATGCCTTCCTTGTTATATTTGCTTAACATTGCTTTAGCGCGATTTTAACTCATTTACTCTATTGGTACACGTCATGCCTGTTAGAGAGTGGAAGTGATCACGCAGAATCGACCAAAAGGGTGATTTGGTATGTTGTATGTCTATAAATTGCATCGAGAACATTGCAATTAGATGCATTCCAATAGTAACGTTCTCGGCGCTCAGAGCGAGCGAAGCAACATATCTTTCTCCGTAGGAGCAAATTGCGTTATATTGAGGCTCTTGTACCCTACAGAAAAAGAGCAAGTTAAGAATGAAATCGATGGGAATCCGCGCACAGCAAAAAGAGAAGACACGTCGATCATTGATCGATGCGGCATTTAGTCAGTTAAGTGCGGATCGCAGCTTTTCCAGCCTTAGCTTGCGAGAAGTCGCCCGAGAGGCAGGGATTGCACCGACTTCTTTTTATCGTCACTTCAAAGATATGGATGAGCTAGGCTTAACCATGGTTGATGAAGGCGGTTTGCTACTACGCCAACTGATGCGTCAGGCGCGTCAACGTATTGTGAAAGAAGGTAGCGTAATTCGTACCTCGGTCGAAACCTTTATGGAATTCATTGAAAGTAGTCCGAACGTTTTTCGTTTGTTGTTGCGTGAGCGCTCCGGCACTTCTGCTGAATTTCGTACCGCTGTTGCTCGAGAAATCCAGCATTTTGCGGCAGAATTAACCGAGTATTTAATGAGCACCGGCGTGACCAGAGAAGAGGCGTATACTCAAGCAGAAGCGTCTGTGACTTTGGTTTTCAGTTCGGGGGCTGAAGCTTTAGATTTAGATCGACGTGAGCGCGATGAACTCGCCGAGCGATTGATCATGCAATTGCGAATGATAGCCAAAGGGGCCTATTGGTATCGCAAAGAACGTGAACGTAACCGATTAAAAGGCGGGATAGAATAATGTCGAATGGAAATAAATCTGAAAAGAAAACGCTGATTTTGGCACTGGTTGCAGGTATGTGTGGTGATGCTTTGTTGTCATGGTTGACCATGAGTGAAGTGTCTTTTTCAATCTTCCCATTGATTGCACTCGTACTGGCTGTACAAGCTCTTTACCAAGAGTACCTAAATAATCCGGTATCAGAAGATATCCCATTAGTTGGCTTGGCGTGTTTCTTCGTAGGTGCGTTTGGCCACTCTGCGTTTATTAAGGCGCAATACCCAGAAGCAGGCTCAAACTTCTTTGCGATCATGGTTTCAATGATCTTACTCGCATGGATTGGTAAGAAGTTAGGTTTTGTCAGCAAGAAGACTTCTGCGGAATAAGCAAAACGAATCAAATACAAAAAAGCGAGCCATTGAGCTCGCTTTTTTTGTATTTGACGCAGTGGGTTACGCTTTGCGTTCCAATAGCACGCCCGCTTCCATATGGTGGGTATAAGGGAATTGGTCAAACAGAGCAAAACGCGTCACGTTGTGTGTTTCGCATAGAATGTCTAAGTTCTCTTTTAGAGTTTCAGGGTTACAAGAGATGTACATGATGCGCTCGTAACCTTGCACCATTTTACAAGTATCGACATCCATCCCAGCACGTGGTGGATCGACAAAAATCGTGTTGCAGTTGTAGCTCTTCAGATCCACACCTGCATCTTGTAGACGACGGAATTCACGCTTACCTTCGATCGCTTGAGTAAATTCCTCTGCTGATAGACGTAAGATTTGTACGTTATCAATCTCGTTTGCTGCAATGTTGTACTGTGCAGATACAACCGATGGTTTAGCTAGCTCAGTTGCCAGTACGCGGTCGAAATTCTGTGCCAACGCCAGCGAGAAGTTACCGTTACCACAGTAAAGTTCTAGTAGGTCACCAGTGCTTTCTTGGGTACAGTCGACAGCCCATTCCAGCATCTTCTCTGCGACTTTGCCGTTCGGCTGAGTGAAGCTGTTCTCTACTTGTTGGTAGATGTAGCTTTGACCATTTACATCGAGCTTCTCGATAACGTAGTCTCGGTCTAGGACAACCTTCATCTTACGAGCGCGACCAATGATGTTTAGGTTAAAGCCTTCATCATTTAAACGCTGTTTAAGGGCTTTCGCGTTTTCAATCCACTCTTCATCAAGTTGGCGATGGTAAAGGAGTGAAACCAGAATCTCACCACTTAGTGTCGACAGGAAATCCACCTGGAACAGTTTACGACGTAGTGAGTCGTTGTCTTTCATCGCTTCAACCAATAGCGGCATCAGGTCGTTGATCAGACGGCTTGCTGCAGGGAATTGGTCAACACGGTACTTCTCACGAGTTTCTTGGTTGAACATAATGTAGTAAAGATCTTCGCCTTCATGCCAAACACGGAACTCAGCACGCATGCGGTAGTGCTGCTCTGGTGATTCAAACACTTCCAGTTCTGGCATGTTGTATGGCGCGAACATATCCGTGAGACGTTCGACTTTTTCAGCCAGTTGTTCTTGGTAGCGTTGTGGGTTTACATCAAGAGTAGCCATGATCTTACCTTTTATGGTGCATTCAATTTAAGAGCGCAGATTTTATTCAATCTCAATAGGATGTCCAGTTTTGTACTGGAATTGATTTAAAGATAGTGCGTACAGGCAGAGTAGAAAGCAAAATCAATCAAAACGTTACAACTTCTAAGGGCAATATTGGCTGGACAAATAATCAATAGCTGAATAATATTTGCCTCAAGTTGGTGCTATCTAGCAATCTAGATGGCTGAAATGGGAATCTGGTGTGAATCCAGAACTGACGCGCAGCGGTAAAAGAGAACGAACGCTCATCAGACACTGCATTAGTTTATGTGGGAAGTCGAGCAAGTAGGCGGTACACCCGTGCTCTTGAGTCCGAATACCTGCCAACAACTGAGCCACAGCACTGGACTGTCATGATGACAGGGCTCGGAAGGAATTACGCGATTTAGGACAATACAATGAGAAAATCCGCACTGGCGATCACTTTGGCATCGCTGCTTTCACCTGTCTCTTATCTACAGGCCCAAGAAACCTCCACTGACGAAACCATCGTTGTTACTGCAAACCGTTTTGAGCAAGCCGAAAGCCGTACGTTGGCAGATGTCGAAGTAGTTACTCGACAAGACATCGATCGCATTCAAGCGAAAACCCTACCAGATGTATTGCGTCGCCTTACCGGAATTCAAGTTTCACAAAATGGTGGTCGTGGTCAGTTAGCGTCTTTATTTGTTCGTGGAACCAGTTCCGACCAAGTTTTAGTACTGGTTGATGGCGTACGTTTTGCACGAGCAGCGAAGGGCGCTGTGGACTTTAACCAAATCCCACTTACTTACGTTCAACGTATTGAGTACGTGCGTGGTGCGCGTGCGTCACTTTACGGCTCAGAAGCGATTGGTGGCGTGATCAATATCATCACCATTGCGCGTGCTGACGAAGAAGGAACGAAGTTAAGTGCGGGTTTAGGCAGCTTAGATTACCAGGAATTGAGTGTGGCATCTGGTATTAAAGTCACAGAGAGCGGCCAGCTAAATATCGCGCTTGGTAGTGAAAGTGATGATGGTTATAACGTTCGTCCTGTACCGGGAGTTAATGACAGCGATCGCCATGGCTTTGATACAAAGAATGGTCTGCTAGGTTACGTGCACAACTTCAATGACCAGTGGTCTGCATTTGGTAACCTACGTGCTTACGAAAATGTTTATCAATATGACAGCAGCTACGGCAGTCGCGGTTACTACGAAGCAGAAAAAGAAGATCTTTCTGTCACTCTGGGCGGTAAGTATCAGTCTGATAATGTGATGTCAGAACTACAAGTAACGGCACAGAAACAGAAGTCTTGGAACTATGAGCAAGCAAAAGGCAAACACTCAGGTACTGAAGATGAACTTGAGCAGCAAAATGTCCAGTGGACCAACAGTTACTTGCTAAACAACAATACGACGTTTGCTGGTGGTATTGATTGGCGCAACGAATCTTATAAAGACAAGAGTGCGAATAAAACGTTTGATCGTACCAATGGCGCTCTGTTTGGTATGGCAACCACCAGTATTGATAAAGCAATGCTTGAGGGCAGTGCTCGCCTTGATGATAACGAAGAATACGGTAGTGAGTTCACTTACAGCTTAGCGGCTGGTTACCAGTTTGTGCCAGAGTTTGGGGTTAAAGCTTCTTTTGGTACTGCGTTTAAGGCTCCAAACCTATATCAACAGTATGACCCAACATACGGTGAGAAAGATCTGAAGCCGGAAGAGTCAGATGCTTGGGAGCTAGCATTCAGCGGTGATGTCCAAGGCGTTTTTTGGTCCGTCACGGGTTATGACTATAAAATCACGAATCTTATCGATTACCATCCAACCACATACAAATATTTGAATGTCGATGGTGAAACACATATCCAAGGTGTGGAGCTTGTTGCTGAGTTTGATACAGGGATTGTGCAGCACCAGTTGAGTGCAGATTACAAAGATGCTGAAGACGATAAAGGGCATCAGTTGCAGCGCCGCGCTAAAGAAATGTATAAGTGGAATGCTTTAGTGAGCTTCGATAAAGTGGATTGGTCGGTTAGCTATCAGTACGTCGGTAAGCGTCCAGATGTGGATTACAGCACTTGGCCTTCACAAGATATTACGCTTTCTTCTTACTCGTTGGTTGATACGGCAGTGACTTACTATCCGAATGAGTCGACCTCTATTAGCGCTCGTATCGATAATCTACTTGATGAAGAGTATGAGATGGCAAAAGGTTACCCTGCTGCAGAGCGAGCGTACTATCTCAACGTTGGCTACGAATTCTAATCGTGAATGAACACAAACCGCCTTCGGGCGGTTTTTAATATTTTGTGGTGGAAAATCGAATGAAGAAACCCAAGCGAGTGGTGATCAGTTGGTCCAGCGGTAAAGATTCGACATTAACGCTTGAGCGCCTTAACGAGAATCCAAATTATCAAGTTGTCGGTTTGTACACGACTTACGTAGGGAAAGAAGTCCCTTTTCAAGCAACTCCGCTTGAGGTTGTACAAATGCAAGCAGACTTACTTGCGCTTCCGCTCATTACTATCGAACTGCCTGAAGTCTTTCCGAGTAACGACATTTATCAATCAACCATCGTTAATGCATTACAAAGTAGTGGTCTGAACATAGAAGCTGTCGCATTTGGTGATATGTTTTGTAATGGCATTGCCGATTACCGACGCAGCTATATTGAACCTGTTGGCTGGGAATGCGTCTTTCCTCTATTAGGGGAGAGCAGCGAAAAACTAGCGATGGAAATCATAGAGCGTGGTATTCAAACGATGTTAATCACCATCGACGGAAGAGTTCTCCCTCCAGAATGGTGTGGTCGCTGGTATGACAAAGCCCTAATAGAGTCATTACCAAGTCAAATTGATCCCTGTGGGGAAAATGGTGAATTTCACACATTGGTTACGTCTTCGTCATCTTTTCAAGGACATATCGAGTTGACGAAGCGAGATGTAGAATCTGGAGATAGATTCAGCCATCAAAGATACCATGCTAAAGCATTGCCAAAACAAATCTACGCAGTATGATCGCAACGTTTCTGTTCTTTAGGTAAGGCTCGTGCGAGTAGCAAGTAAGAAAAAAGTCCTAGTTTTTGACTCCGGTGTTGGTGGTCTTTCTGTATTCCAAGAGATACATCGCCTATTGCCCCAGCTAGACTACTTATACTTATTCGATAATCAGGCTTACCCTTATGGTGAACTCGATCAGGCTGTACTCATTTCACGAGTTAACCAACTGGTCTCTTCATTAGTCGAAGAACACCAAGTCGACATTGTCGTCATTGCTTGCAACACGGCGAGCACCATAGTGCTTCCTTCCTTACGCGAAAACTTATCGATTCCCGTTGTTGGTGTTGTCCCTGCGATTAAACCCGCATCGCTTTTAGCATCAAAAGGGGTAGGGCTGATCGCCACTCCGGCGACAGTAACACGCCAATATACTCACGAGTTAATACGGGACTTTGCGCAAGGCAAACCAGTTGAGCTGGTGGGATCAACTCGCTTGGTAGATATGGCCGAAGAGAAGTTGCGAGGCAACAGCGTTTCTCTCGACGAACTGACAAATATCCTGCTTCCCCTTCGCGATAAAGTCGATGTTGCGGTGCTCGGTTGTACTCACTTCCCTTTAATCAAAGAGGAGATTCATCAAGCTTTGGGTGGGGACGTTACTTTAATTGATTCAGGCGCAGCGATTGCACGTCGAGTAAAAGCATTGCTATTAAGTGATGAAATTGAGGATACAGAAGAGGGAAGTAAGTCGATTTATGCCAGTGCAACTCCTTGGCAGGAAGATGCACTGAACATTTGTTTAAAGAAGCTAGGTTTTAATCCTGTTCAGGTTTACCACCATCCGGATGTTTAGGATCGTTCGCAATTCTCACTTTTAGCGTTCTCTCCATATATTCCTTTTCATTAAGTTTAGCGATAGCTGGCTTGGCATCTGCCGCAGCCATCACTACAAAACCAAACCCTCTTCTTTTTCCAGTACGCTTATCTTTCATTAAGCGTACCGCATAGACCTGTCCATATTCAGCAAACAAATCGCGAACATGACTCTCATTGGCCTTATAAGGTAGGTTGCCGACATACAGCGTTTTAGTTGAAGGATCAGGATCCGAAGATTGAAGAACAGGTGTTTTGCTAGAAAATGAAAAAAGAAAAGCAGTAGCGATAACACCAATGAGGAAGCTCAAGGCTGGTGGGATGATGAATTGAGAGAAAATGATTCCCCCAACGATGGCCAGCCCAACACATAAAATCAGATTTTTTTTAGACGTCATTTTAATTACTACACATAGTGATAAAGAGATCGATTGTCCATTAACAGAATAGACACATGAATCTTACGTATATGGTTGGTGTTTTTCCAACCAATTGCTGTGATATGTCTCAAATGTGACGAAGAAATATGCAAATATCGCACTTTTGGCTAATTTGTGACCGATTGGTTTTTTATTTGCAAAAAACGCTTGTACTAATTTCTCAACTCCCTATACTGCGCATCCACCGACACGGAGTGAGACGAAAGTCACACAGCGAGTCGGAATTGAGAGAAAAGAAATTTGAAAAAAAATGCTTGACTCTCTCACGGTGTGAAGTAAGATACGCACCCCTAACGACGAGCAACTAAGTTGCTGAAAATGTTAGAAAAGCTCTTTAAAAATAAGAACCTATCAATCTGTGTGGGCACTCGTTGATGATAATCCAATTAGAAGCTTAGGCTTCAAATTAGGTTTCAATGAAACGAAGTGACCATTGAATCTTCGGATTCAGCACAGTCAATTCAAACATTACTTCTGCTATTTATTAGCGAAAGGAATGTTCAGTATTCATTGAGCCGAACAAAATCTTAAATTGAAGAGTTTGATCATGGCTCAGATTGAACGCTGGCGGCAGGCCTAACACATGCAAGTCGAGCGGAAACGAGTTATCTGAACCTTCGGGGAACGATAACGGCGTCGAGCGGCGGACGGGTGAGTAATGCCTAGGAAATTGCCCTGATGTGGGGGATAACCATTGGAAACGATGGCTAATACCGCATGATGCCTACGGGCCAAAGAGGGGGACCTTCGGGCCTCTCGCGTCAGGATATGCCTAGGTGGGATTAGCTAGTTGGTGAGGTAAGGGCTCACCAAGGCGACGATCCCTAGCTGGTCTGAGAGGATGATCAGCCACACTGGAACTGAGACACGGTCCAGACTCCTACGGGAGGCAGCAGTGGGGAATATTGCACAATGGGCGCAAGCCTGATGCAGCCATGCCGCGTGTATGAAGAAGGCCTTCGGGTTGTAAAGTACTTTCAGTCGTGAGGAAGGCGGCGTCGTTAATAGCGGCGTTGTTTGACGTTAGCGACAGAAGAAGCACCGGCTAACTCCGTGCCAGCAGCCGCGGTAATACGGAGGGTGCGAGCGTTAATCGGAATTACTGGGCGTAAAGCGCATGCAGGTGGTTTGTTAAGTCAGATGTGAAAGCCCGGGGCTCAACCTCGGAATAGCATTTGAAACTGGCAGACTAGAGTACTGTAGAGGGGGGTAGAATTTCAGGTGTAGCGGTGAAATGCGTAGAGATCTGAAGGAATACCGGTGGCGAAGGCGGCCCCCTGGACAGATACTGACACTCAGATGCGAAAGCGTGGGGAGCAAACAGGATTAGATACCCTGGTAGTCCACGCCGTAAACGATGTCTACTTGGAGGTTGTGGCCTTGAGCCGTGGCTTTCGGAGCTAACGCGTTAAGTAGACCGCCTGGGGAGTACGGTCGCAAGATTAAAACTCAAATGAATTGACGGGGGCCCGCACAAGCGGTGGAGCATGTGGTTTAATTCGATGCAACGCGAAGAACCTTACCTACTCTTGACATCCAGAGAACTTTCCAGAGATGGATTGGTGCCTTCGGGAACTCTGAGACAGGTGCTGCATGGCTGTCGTCAGCTCGTGTTGTGAAATGTTGGGTTAAGTCCCGCAACGAGCGCAACCCTTATCCTTGTTTGCCAGCGAGTAATGTCGGGAACTCCAGGGAGACTGCCGGTGATAAACCGGAGGAAGGTGGGGACGACGTCAAGTCATCATGGCCCTTACGAGTAGGGCTACACACGTGCTACAATGGCGCATACAGAGGGCGGCCAACTTGCGAAAGTGAGCGAATCCCAAAAAGTGCGTCGTAGTCCGGATTGGAGTCTGCAACTCGACTCCATGAAGTCGGAATCGCTAGTAATCGTGGATCAGAATGCCACGGTGAATACGTTCCCGGGCCTTGTACACACCGCCCGTCACACCATGGGAGTGGGCTGCAAAAGAAGTAGGTAGTTTAACCTTCGGGGGGACGCTTACCACTTTGTGGTTCATGACTGGGGTGAAGTCGTAACAAGGTAGCGCTAGGGGAACCTGGCGCTGGATCACCTCCTTAAACGATGATTATACACGATGAGTGTCCACACAGATTGATAGTTCACAAGCGCAAGCTTGTAGCTAACATAGCTCTTTAACAATTTGGAAAGCTGACAAAACAACAATTTATTGTTGTTTGTAAAGTTCTCAATGTTTATCGAAAGATAAACACCAAAAAACACATTCAAGTGTTCTTGGGAATATCACTTTTACAGTGATTATTCGAAATTGAGTCCGGCAAAATCGATATGTCTCTCGCTCATTCAAATAATGAGAGACAACTTTGGTGATTTGAACATCAACTCGAAACTCCTTCGGGTTGTATGGTTAAGTGACTAAGCGTACACGGTGGATGCCTTGGCAGTCAGAGGCGATGAAGGACGTATTAACTTGCGATAAGCCCAGATTAGGTAGTAAAAACCATTTGAGTCTGGGATTTCCGAATGGGGAAACCCAATACCATAAGGTATTACTGTTGAGTGAATACATAGCTCAACAGGGCGAACCGGGGGAACTGAAACATCTAAGTACCCCGAGGAAAAGAAATCAACCGAGATTCCGAAAGTAGCGGCGAGCGAAATTGGACTAGCCCTTAAGCTTTACACGCGTTAGACGAACAGCCTGGAAAGGCCGACGATACAGGGTGATAGTCCCGTAGTTGACGACGTGTGTTCAGTGAAATCGAGTAGGGCGGGACACGTGATATCCTGTCTGAATATGGGGGGACCATCCTCCAAGGCTAAATACTACTGACTGACCGATAGTGAACCAGTACCGTGAGGGAAAGGCGAAAAGAACCCCTGTGAGGGGAGTGAAATAGAACCTGAAACCGTGTACGTACAAGCAGTAGGAGCAGGCTTTGTCCTGTGACTGCGTACCTTTTGTATAATGGGTCAGCGACTTATATTCAGTGGCAAGGTTAACCATCTAGGGGAGCCGTAGGGAAACCGAGTCTTAACTGGGCGTTCAGTCTCTGGATATAGACCCGAAACCAGGTGATCTAGCCATGGGCAGGTTGAAGGTTGAGTAACATCAACTGGAGGACCGAACCGACTAATGTTGAAAAATTAGCGGATGACTTGTGGCTAGGGGTGAAAGGCCAATCAAACCTGGAGATAGCTGGTTCTCCCCGAAAGCTATTTAGGTAGCGCCTCGGACGAATACTACTGGGGGTAGAGCACTGTTAAGGCTAGGGGGTCATCCCGACTTACCAACCCTTTGCAAACTCCGAATACCAGTAAGTACTATCCGGGAGACACACGGCGGGTGCTAACGTCCGTCGTGGAGAGGGAAACAACCCAGACCGCCAGCTAAGGTCCCAAATTACTACTAAGTGGGAAACGATGTGGGAAGGCTCAGACAGCCAGGATGTTGGCTTAGAAGCAGCCATCATTTAAAGAAAGCGTAATAGCTCACTGGTCGAGTCGGCCTGCGCGGAAGATGTAACGGGGCTAAGTAGTAAACCGAAGCTGCGGCAATGCACTTTAGTGCATTGGGTAGGGGAGCGTTCTGTAAGCGGTTGAAGGTGTGTGGTAACGCATGCTGGACGTATCAGAAGTGCGAATGCTGACATGAGTAACGATAAAGGGGGTGAAAAACCTCCTCGCCGGAAGACCAAGGGTTCCTGTCCAACGTTAATCGGGGCAGGGTAAGTCGACCCCTAAGGCGAGGCCGAAAGGCGTAGTCGATGGGAAACGGGTTAATATTCCCGTACTTCTTACAATTGCGATGGGGGGACGGAGAAGGCTAGGTGGGCCTGGCGACGGTTGTCCAGGTTCAAGTGCGTAGGCTGAAGAGTTAGGTAAATCCGGCTCTTCTTAAAGCTGAGACACGACGTCGAGCATCTACGGATGTGAAGTCATTGATGCCATGCTTCCAGGAAAAGCCTCTAAGCTTCAGATTGTAAGGAATCGTACCCCAAACCGACACAGGTGGTCGGGTAGAGAATACCAAGGCGCTTGAGAGAACTCGGGTGAAGGAACTAGGCAAAATGGTACCGTAACTTCGGGAGAAGGTACGCTCTCGACGGTGAAGTCCCTCGCGGATGGAGCTATTGAGAGTCGCAGATACCAGGTGGCTGCAACTGTTTATTAAAAACACAGCACTGTGCAAAATCGCAAGATGACGTATACGGTGTGACGCCTGCCCGGTGCCGGAAGGTTAATTGATGGGGTTAGACTTCGGTCGAAGCTCTTGATCGAAGCCCCGGTAAACGGCGGCCGTAACTATAACGGTCCTAAGGTAGCGAAATTCCTTGTCGGGTAAGTTCCGACCTGCACGAATGGCGTAATGATGGCCACGCTGTCTCCACCCGAGACTCAGTGAAATTGAAATCGCTGTGAAGATGCAGTGTACCCGCGGCTAGACGGAAAGACCCCGTGAACCTTTACTACAGCTTGGCACTGAACATTGACCCTACATGTGTAGGATAGGTGGGAGGCTTTGAAGCGCAGTCGCTAGATTGCGTGGAGCCGTCCTTGAAATACCACCCTTGTAGTGTTGATGTTCTAACGTCGACCCCTTATCGGGGTTGCGGACAGTGCCTGGTGGGTAGTTTGACTGGGGCGGTCTCCTCCCAAAGCGTAACGGAGGAGCACGAAGGTGGGCTAATCACGGTTGGACATCGTGAGGTTAGTGCAATGGCATAAGCCCGCTTGACTGCGAGAATGACAATTCGAGCAGGTGCGAAAGCAGGTCATAGTGATCCGGTGGTTCTGAATGGAAGGGCCATCGCTCAACGGATAAAAGGTACTCCGGGGATAACAGGCTGATACCGCCCAAGAGTTCATATCGACGGCGGTGTTTGGCACCTCGATGTCGGCTCATCACATCCTGGGGCTGAAGTCGGTCCCAAGGGTATGGCTGTTCGCCATTTAAAGTGGTACGCGAGCTGGGTTTAGAACGTCGTGAGACAGTTCGGTCCCTATCTGCCGTGGGCGTTGGAGAATTGAAAGGGGCTGCTCCTAGTACGAGAGGACCGGAGTGGACGAACCTCTGGTGTTCGGGTTGTGTCGCCAGACGCATTGCCCGGTAGCTAAGTTCGGGATCGATAACCGCTGAAAGCATCTAAGCGGGAAGCGAGCCTTGAGATGAGTTCTCCCTGATACTTTAAGTATCCTAAAGGGTTGTCGTAGACTACGACGTTGATAGGCAGGGTGTGTAAGCGTTGTGAGGCGTTGAGCTAACCTGTACTAATTGCCCGTGAGGCTTAACCATACAACACCCAAGGGGTTTTGATGGACTCAATGAAAGAACGTTGAATGTGTAAGAACGAGAATTAAAAAACAGCTTTCCAGATTAAAGAATTTGCTTGGCGACCATAGCGTTTTGGACCCACCTGATTTCCATGCCGAACTCAGAAGTGAAACGAAATAGCGTCGATGGTAGTGTGGGGCTTCCCCATGTGAGAGTAGAACATCGCCAGGCTTTATTTCCGACTTGTCTGAATACAGACGAGTCAACATAAGGTTTTAAACAAAAGTTTAGAATTTTATGTTGACTTTCAAAGTGGAAAGCGTATTATACGCACCTCGCTTAAGTGCTAAGGCACTGAAAGCCAAGCTCTTTAACAATATAGACCTATCAATCTGTGTGGGCACTCGTTGATGATAATCCAATTAGAAACTTCGGTTTCAAATTAGGTTTCAATGAAACGAAGTGACCATTGAATCGAAAGATTCAGCACAGTCAATTCAAACATTACTTATGTAATGTTCAGTATTCATTGAGCCAAACAAAATCTTAAATTGAAGAGTTTGATCATGGCTCAGATTGAACGCTGGCGGCAGGCCTAACACATGCAAGTCGAGCGGAAACGAGTTATCTGAACCTTCGGGGAACGATAACGGCGTCGAGCGGCGGACGGGTGAGTAATGCCTAGGAAATTGCCCTGATGTGGGGGATAACCATTGGAAACGATGGCTAATACCGCATGATGCCTACGGGCCAAAGAGGGGGACCTTCGGGCCTCTCGCGTCAGGATATGCCTAGGTGGGATTAGCTAGTTGGTGAGGTAAGGGCTCACCAAGGCGACGATCCCTAGCTGGTCTGAGAGGATGATCAGCCACACTGGAACTGAGACACGGTCCAGACTCCTACGGGAGGCAGCAGTGGGGAATATTGCACAATGGGCGCAAGCCTGATGCAGCCATGCCGCGTGTATGAAGAAGGCCTTCGGGTTGTAAAGTACTTTCAGTCGTGAGGAAGGCGGCGTCGTTAATAGCGGCGTTGTTTGACGTTAGCGACAGAAGAAGCACCGGCTAACTCCGTGCCAGCAGCCGCGGTAATACGGAGGGTGCGAGCGTTAATCGGAATTACTGGGCGTAAAGCGCATGCAGGTGGTTTGTTAAGTCAGATGTGAAAGCCCGGGGCTCAACCTCGGAATAGCATTTGAAACTGGCAGACTAGAGTACTGTAGAGGGGGGTAGAATTTCAGGTGTAGCGGTGAAATGCGTAGAGATCTGAAGGAATACCGGTGGCGAAGGCGGCCCCCTGGACAGATACTGACACTCAGATGCGAAAGCGTGGGGAGCAAACAGGATTAGATACCCTGGTAGTCCACGCCGTAAACGATGTCTACTTGGAGGTTGTGGCCTTGAGCCGTGGCTTTCGGAGCTAACGCGTTAAGTAGACCGCCTGGGGAGTACGGTCGCAAGATTAAAACTCAAATGAATTGACGGGGGCCCGCACAAGCGGTGGAGCATGTGGTTTAATTCGATGCAACGCGAAGAACCTTACCTACTCTTGACATCCAGAGAACTTTCCAGAGATGGATTGGTGCCTTCGGGAACTCTGAGACAGGTGCTGCATGGCTGTCGTCAGCTCGTGTTGTGAAATGTTGGGTTAAGTCCCGCAACGAGCGCAACCCTTATCCTTGTTTGCCAGCGAGTAATGTCGGGAACTCCAGGGAGACTGCCGGTGATAAACCGGAGGAAGGTGGGGACGACGTCAAGTCATCATGGCCCTTACGAGTAGGGCTACACACGTGCTACAATGGCGCATACAGAGGGCGGCCAACTTGCGAAAGTGAGCGAATCCCAAAAAGTGCGTCGTAGTCCGGATTGGAGTCTGCAACTCGACTCCATGAAGTCGGAATCGCTAGTAATCGTGGATCAGAATGCCACGGTGAATACGTTCCCGGGCCTTGTACACACCGCCCGTCACACCATGGGAGTGGGCTGCAAAAGAAGTAGGTAGTTTAACCTTCGGGGGGACGCTTACCACTTTGTGGTTCATGACTGGGGTGAAGTCGTAACAAGGTAGCGCTAGGGGAACCTGGCGCTGGATCACCTCCTTAAACGATGATTATTGCGATGAGTGTTCACACAGATTGATATGGTTTATAAAGTAAAGAGACGATACTGGGTCTGTAGCTCAGGTGGTTAGAGCGTTCGCCTGATAAGCGAGAGGTCGGTGGTTCGAGTCCACTCAGACCCACCAATTTCTTTCCCAAGGAATTGGCGACAGTATCGACACCTTGATGGGGCTATAGCTCAGCTGGGAGAGCGCCTGCCTTGCACGCAGGAGGTCTGCGGTTCGATCCCGCATAGCTCCACCATCTTTAAGTGTTCTTGAAAAAGAATCTTTAAAAATGGTTTTCATCAGAAAATCTAGATCTTTAACAATTTGGAAAGCTGACAAAACAATCATTTTATAGATTGTTTGTAAAGTTCTCAATGTTTGTCTTTAAGACAAACACCAAAAAACACATTCAAGTGTTCTTGGCTTTTTGTTTTCATTTTTTCTAAAAATGAAGGTAAAGAGATGAGTCCGGCAAAATCGAATGTCTCTCGCTCATTCAAATAATGAGAGACAACTTTGGTGATTTGAACATCAACTCGAAACTCCTTCGGGTTGTATGGTTAAGTGACTAAGCGTACACGGTGGATGCCTTGGCAGTCAGAGGCGATGAAGGACGTATTAACTTGCGATAAGCCCAGATTAGGTAGTAAAAACCATTTGAGTCTGGGATTTCCGAATGGGGAAACCCAATACCATAAGGTATTACTGTTGAGTGAATACATAGCTCAACAGGGCGAACCGGGGGAACTGAAACATCTAAGTACCCCGAGGAAAAGAAATCAACCGAGATTCCGAAAGTAGCGGCGAGCGAAATTGGACTAGCCCTTAAGCTTTACACGCGTTAGACGAACAGCCTGGAAAGGCCGACGATACAGGGTGATAGTCCCGTAGTTGACGACGTGTGTTCAGTGAAATCGAGTAGGGCGGGACACGTGATATCCTGTCTGAATATGGGGGGACCATCCTCCAAGGCTAAATACTACTGACTGACCGATAGTGAACCAGTACCGTGAGGGAAAGGCGAAAAGAACCCCTGTGAGGGGAGTGAAATAGAACCTGAAACCGTGTACGTACAAGCAGTAGGAGCAGGCTTTGTCCTGTGACTGCGTACCTTTTGTATAATGGGTCAGCGACTTATATTCAGTGGCAAGGTTAACCATCTAGGGGAGCCGTAGGGAAACCGAGTCTTAACTGGGCGTTCAGTCTCTGGATATAGACCCGAAACCAGGTGATCTAGCCATGGGCAGGTTGAAGGTTGAGTAACATCAACTGGAGGACCGAACCGACTAATGTTGAAAAATTAGCGGATGACTTGTGGCTAGGGGTGAAAGGCCAATCAAACCTGGAGATAGCTGGTTCTCCCCGAAAGCTATTTAGGTAGCGCCTCGGACGAATACTACTGGGGGTAGAGCACTGTTAAGGCTAGGGGGTCATCCCGACTTACCAACCCTTTGCAAACTCCGAATACCAGTAAGTACTATCCGGGAGACACACGGCGGGTGCTAACGTCCGTCGTGGAGAGGGAAACAACCCAGACCGCCAGCTAAGGTCCCAAATTACTACTAAGTGGGAAACGATGTGGGAAGGCTCAGACAGCCAGGATGTTGGCTTAGAAGCAGCCATCATTTAAAGAAAGCGTAATAGCTCACTGGTCGAGTCGGCCTGCGCGGAAGATGTAACGGGGCTAAGTAGTAAACCGAAGCTGCGGCAATGCACTTTAGTGCATTGGGTAGGGGAGCGTTCTGTAAGCGGTTGAAGGTGTGTGGTAACGCATGCTGGACGTATCAGAAGTGCGAATGCTGACATGAGTAACGATAAAGGGGGTGAAAAACCTCCTCGCCGGAAGACCAAGGGTTCCTGTCCAACGTTAATCGGGGCAGGGTAAGTCGACCCCTAAGGCGAGGCCGAAAGGCGTAGTCGATGGGAAACGGGTTAATATTCCCGTACTTCTTACAATTGCGATGGGGGGACGGAGAAGGCTAGGTGGGCCTGGCGACGGTTGTCCAGGTTCAAGTGCGTAGGCTGAAGAGTTAGGTAAATCCGGCTCTTCTTAAAGCTGAGACACGACGTCGAGCATCTACGGATGTGAAGTCATTGATGCCATGCTTCCAGGAAAAGCCTCTAAGCTTCAGATTGTAAGGAATCGTACCCCAAACCGACACAGGTGGTCGGGTAGAGAATACCAAGGCGCTTGAGAGAACTCGGGTGAAGGAACTAGGCAAAATGGTACCGTAACTTCGGGAGAAGGTACGCTCTCGACGGTGAAGTCCCTCGCGGATGGAGCTATTGAGAGTCGCAGATACCAGGTGGCTGCAACTGTTTATTAAAAACACAGCACTGTGCAAAATCGCAAGATGACGTATACGGTGTGACGCCTGCCCGGTGCCGGAAGGTTAATTGATGGGGTTAGACTTCGGTCGAAGCTCTTGATCGAAGCCCCGGTAAACGGCGGCCGTAACTATAACGGTCCTAAGGTAGCGAAATTCCTTGTCGGGTAAGTTCCGACCTGCACGAATGGCGTAATGATGGCCACGCTGTCTCCACCCGAGACTCAGTGAAATTGAAATCGCTGTGAAGATGCAGTGTACCCGCGGCTAGACGGAAAGACCCCGTGAACCTTTACTACAGCTTGGCACTGAACATTGACCCTACATGTGTAGGATAGGTGGGAGGCTTTGAAGCGCAGTCGCTAGATTGCGTGGAGCCGTCCTTGAAATACCACCCTTGTAGTGTTGATGTTCTAACGTCGACCCCTTATCGGGGTTGCGGACAGTGCCTGGTGGGTAGTTTGACTGGGGCGGTCTCCTCCCAAAGCGTAACGGAGGAGCACGAAGGTGGGCTAATCACGGTTGGACATCGTGAGGTTAGTGCAATGGCATAAGCCCGCTTGACTGCGAGAATGACAATTCGAGCAGGTGCGAAAGCAGGTCATAGTGATCCGGTGGTTCTGAATGGAAGGGCCATCGCTCAACGGATAAAAGGTACTCCGGGGATAACAGGCTGATACCGCCCAAGA